>NZ_BBRD01000001.1:577466-2471443 GCF_000975095.1 Demequina aestuarii | reverse complement strand
AAGGTGGATCTCCGCTTCAACGCGTCCGGCAGAGAGATGACGTTTGGGAAGAATCTACGGATCAGTCCTCTCGGCAACTGGCGCGCGGCAAAATGGCAGGCCCGACTTCCCCACATCCACGTGCGCATAGTGCGACGTGACGGCACCACCAGGCCCGGCTGGGGAATCAGATGGCATCGGCCATGGGAACGGTCGAGGAGGTAGTCGTATGCCACGTAACGGCCGCCACGTCGAGGTAATTCTGGTCGATCTCACGGATCATGAGGTGCTGGGGTACCCGTCGATCAAACGCGCCCTAGACGACCTCGAAGGCTACGACATCCAGTCGAACAGAATCTTCTTGGTCGTGCAGGCCGAAGAAGTGCAAGCAGTCACCATCTCAAGCGAGGACAGCCGACCGTGGCAGGCTTCCGTGCTCCTGCGTCCCGTCTCGTCAGACGAAGAAGAGGAGCTCGCTGGTCTCCTGAGCCTGCGTGCACTGGAACTGGGGCTGCGGCTCCAGTCTCGGTCGGTGCCAGACATCGCCGCAGGGCTCATGCGCCACCTCAACGGATCCGTCACTGATTAGGAGCCGCGAGCGAGTGGCGAGTTCTCAGTCGCGTTGACCGTGCACGAGTCGTCATGGAACCAGGACGTGTCGGGCTTGTACACGGCAATATCCGTCCAAGCCGCCCGACTGGGCAGGTTGGACCTGATGCCACCTCACTGTGCCGAAGACTCATCGCTGCAAGAGACTGAATCGCCCCGGGTTTCGTGGAGACGTGACTATCTGGAACCGGCCCCGTGGGGGGACCGGTGTTTCAGGGTAGTCGGTGGGCGTGATGGTGGCCCAGTGGTGGGCTTCGAACTCGGCTAGTGGGACGAGACCGATCTCGCCGTGAAGCCTGCGATGGTTGAACCAGTCGACGTATTCAGCGGTGGCGATCTCGACGTCTGAGACGTTCCTCCAGGCGCCTTCGGGACGCATCATCGGGTTGCGGATGCATTCGGCTTTGAACAGCGAGTTCAGCGCCTCGGCCATCGCACTATCGTAGGAATCGCCCTTGGATCCGACGGACGCGACCGCGTCGGCCTCCGCCAATCGCTCTGGGTAGCGAATCGCTCGATGCTGGCCCCCCCCGGTCCGAATGGTGCACCAGTCCGGTGATGTCGTGCCCGGCCCGCTGGCGGGCCCAGAGCCCCACGTCGAGGGAGTCCAGGCGAGGTCGGTGCGCAAAGACGTGGACACTTGCCAGCCCACGATCATCCGAGAGAACACGTCGAGGACGAACACGACATAGGTCCAGCCGGCGTGCGTGCGCACATACGTCAGGTCCGCGACCCACAACTGGTTCGGCGCGGTCGCGACGAGTGGGCCCCGTGGGGCTCGAACCCACGACCTACGGATTAAAAGTCCGCTGCTCTACCAACTGAGCTAGAGGCCCCGCCCCAGAATCCTACGCGGGTGCGGACACGCCCAGCTCGCGCAGCCCGCGCCACGCCATCGCCACGTTGAGCGGCCGGTCGAGGGTGGCCCACACCAGGCACTTGTGCAGGGCGATGCCGAGCAGTCGCGCGTCGAGTCCGGCGTCGTCCACGCCCGTGGCCTCGCGGTAGGCCGCCACCGCCGCCCCGACTCCGGCGCGCGGCAACGCCGTGTAGAGGAACGCCAGGTCCACCGCTCGGTCGCCGCGTGCGATCTTGCCCCAGTCGATGATGCCCGCGAAGTCGCCCTGGTCGCTCAACAGGTTGGACCCGTGCAGGTCCGCGTGCGACCACACCTGGTCGGCAGGCGACGGTGCGTCCAGCGCGCGCTCCCACATCGCCCGCGCAGCTGCGGGATCGACGCGCGCCCCGTCGGGGCCGCCGTCGCCTGCCTCGACCCGGCCGAGCGCCCACATCACCTCGGCGGTGCGTTCGGTGAGGGCGAGAGACTGCTCAGGGTTGAACCATGCCCTCTCGACCAGAGGTCGGGCATAGCCATGGGACGAGCCCGCCCCCGCATCGGCCGGCCCGTGAATCTCCGCGATCGCACGCCCCACCGGGGCGCCGGCCGCGGCGCCCAATGGGGACGCATCGGCCGTAGTGCCGGGCACCCACGTGACCACGGCCCACGGCCACGGATACCCCTCCCCGGGCGCACCCGTCTGGATCACGTGCGGGTACGCGAACGACCACCCAGGGGAGAGCGCCGCCGTCCACCGCGTCTCGCGCGCGAGCGACTCGACGGCCGTCTCCACGCGGGGGAGCCGTACCGCCAGAGCGTCTCCCAGGCGGTACATCGCCATGTCCCAGCCGTCGAACCGTTCGCCGATGGGATGCGTGGCGAGGTGCGGCATCTGTGAGGCAAGCAGGGCGTGGACCGTCTCGACGGAGATGGAGGGGTGAGCGGCTGGAGGACCGGTGTCGAGCGGGGTCGTGCTCCCGACGTCCCGCGCGACTGTGGGGGCGCCCGTCGCATCGGCCTCGCTCATGCTCGCGACGCTAGCACCGTTGCGGCGCACGGCAGTGGTGGCCGCACCCCGATGGATGGATCGCGCCCGCACATGCGTTGTCCTTGCCGAAGGCAACCCCAGGAAGGGAGCGACGATCATGACCGATCACGCGAACCACGACCCGGACAAGCCGCGCGACGACGCGAGCAAGACGGATCAGGACAAGCCCATCGCGGTGGACAACGCCGCGAGCCACCGCCCGCCCCAGGCTGGCGGTCCGGACCTGCAGTCACCGTCCAAGGATCCTGTCTCCGCTGAGGGCGAGATCGCCAAGGGCGGCAACCAGAACCCCGACGCCAAGCAGCCGCCCGCATCGCAGATGCACAAGCAGCAGCGCAGCCAGGGCATGAACCGGTCGTAGCCGCCGCCCCGTAAGTGAGTGCAGCGTCTCAGAGCGGGCCTTCCCCCACAGGGAGGCCCGCTTCGCTGCACTCAGGCGGCGACGTAGCCTGACGGCATGGATCTTCACGCGTTGGTGCGAGATGGCGAGTGGACCGCGAAGCCGGTCCGCGCGGAGTGGACCGCGGGCGGCGAGCTGCTGGTCGAGGCCCGCGAAGAATCCGATGCGTGGCGCACCACGTCCTATGGGTTCGTCCACGACGACGCCCATGCGCTGCTCGCTCCGCTGGGCCCGCGTGAGGCTGTCGAGGTGACGTTCGTTCTCGACTACAAGGAACAGTTCGACCAGGCGGGCGTCATGATCCGGGTCGACGAGACCACGTGGATCAAGGCCGGCGTCGAGGTGTCCGACGGCGTCGCCCAGGTGGGTGCCGTCGTGACCCATGGAGTGTCGGACTGGTCGGTCGCGCCGGTGCCCGAGTGGGTGGGGCGCGCCGTCACGGTCCGCGCGTCGCGAGACGGTGACGCCGTGACCATCCGTGCCCGCGCCGACGAGGAGCCCTGGCGCCTGGTGCGGGTCGCACCGCTGTCTCCCACGGCCGATGCGCGGGCCGGGCTCTTCTGCTGTGCGCCTACCCGCGCTGGCCTGGCGGTGAGGTTTCTGGCGCATCGGCGCTCCGAGCCGGACGCGGCCTTGCACTGAACCCGCGCCTCAGGAGCGCCCGAGCGCTCACGCGGGCTCGATGTGGGCACTCAGCGACTGCTGGGACGTCGGCTCGGCTAGAGCCCGGCAAGCAGGAGCGCCGCGAACGCGGCAGCACCGGTGAGCAGCGTCCAACCCATGGAGCGTTTCCACAGTGCGACGCCCACCGCGACCAGCGCCGCGAGGTGCCATGCCCCGAACCCTCGCCATTCCGTCTGGTCGAGGAACAGGGCGTTCGCGACGATGGCGGCCATCGCCGCCGGGGCGACGAGTGACAAGGCCTTGCCCACGCGAGGTGGCAGCTCGCGGTCACCGCCCAGCAGCACGATGCCCGAGATGCGGATCGCGTAGGTGCCGATCGCGGCGAGGGTGAAGACGATGAAGGCGGTCATCATGGCAGGGCCTCCGGTGGGGTCTCGGACTCGCCTGCGGTGGGGTCGCGGCGGCGTTCGGGCACCAGCGCCCCCAGGCCGATGCCCGCCAGCGCGCCGATCAGCACGTTCAGTCCGTACGGCACATCCTTGAGCGCCAGCACCACGGTGATCGAGATGCCCGTCGCCGCGACTGCGGGCCAGGTCCTCAGCGCCGGCACCAGCACTGCGATGAACATCAGCGGCACGATGAAGCCGATCTGCCACGACTCAGGGATCACGGGCCCCAGCACCACGCCGGCAGCCGTGCCCAGGATCCACACCACCACGAACGGTCCGGAGACGCCGAGGATGAACCACCGGCGCCGCACCGGATCGGGCCAGGCGCCGGCCGTCAGCACCGACACCGCTGCAGACTGGTCCGTCATCAGGTACGCCAACCCCAGGCGCCAGCGTAGAGGGAAGGCGGAGAACACCGGGGCGAGCGCCGCCGAGTACAGCGCGAGCCGAGCGTTGATGACCAGCGCCGTGACGATGGCGATGATGGCCGGGGCGCCCTGCCGCAGCGCCTCGACGATCGCGATCTGGCTGGCGCCTGCGGTCACGGTCGAACTCGCGTAGGGGGCCATCCACCCGGGCAGTCCCACGACCTGGATGAGCGCTCCGAATGCCATACCGAAGACGACGGCACCCGGCATCAGCGGCGCGATCGCGCGGATCCCCGCCCAGATGTCCCGCCACTGCTGGGCGCCGATGCGCAGGAACCCGCGCGTCCGTGGGTCGGGGGAGGGCGACGAAGAGGCGGTCACCGCGTCAGTGTGGCACGAGGGTGTGTCGCGTGGATGTCGTGTCTGCCCGGCCGATGCGGGGCTGGCTCCCCGGCCGACCGTCAGGCGCGAGCGGAGAAGGTGAGGCAGTCGGCCTCGTCGAACGATGCGCCGACCTCGATGGCCTCGGCGGTGCAGCTGAGGTCCGCGTTGTGCGCGCAGTCCGTGCGAGAGCACGCGCCCACGGCGGCGACGTCGGCGCTGCCGCCCTTGGTGTCGGTGACCGCGAAGGTGTTGCACGCGGAGTTCTCGTTGCCGCGCGGCGCTCCGACGGAGATGGCCGAGGCGTGGCAGCCGTCGTGGTTGTATCCGCAGGTCTCGACCGAGCAGGACGAGACGATGGGCAGTCCGATCATGGTGGGCATGGCTCCTCCTTGGTGGATCCGTTGCCCGTCACAATACGCCAAGAATGCAGCACATGCACGACATTAAATAAAGCAACCAATGGGTGACGCAATCATTTACGAAACGCGACCGTGAGAGAAAGGTGACCCTTAGCGGTAATACGCGGCAATCCTGTCCCCGTCCACGGCGTGCACCCGGAAGGTCATGCCGTACACGTCCTCGAGCGCGTGTTCCGTGATGACAGACTCCGGCGGCCCGTCCTGCACCACCGCACCGTCTCGCATCGCGATGATGCGGTCGGAGTACGCGCTCGCGTAGTTGACGTCGTGAAGCACCATCACGACGGACTTGCCCTGATGGTCGGCGAGCCCGCGAAGCAGCCGCATGAGGCCGGTCGCATGCACCATGTCCAGGTTGTTGAGCGGCTCGTCGAGCAGGACGTAGCGCGTGTCCTGCGCCAGCACCATCGCGACGCAGGCGCGCTGCCGCTGGCCCCCGGAGAGCTCGTGAATGGGCCTCTCAGTGAGATCGCCCAGGTCGCAGTAGTCCAGCGCCTCGGCGACCGCCGCGTGGCATGCGGGCGTGAGACGCCCGTGCGAGTGCGGGAACCTCCCGAACTCCACCAGTTCTCGCACGGTGATGCGGGCCGTCATGTGGGTGTCCTGCCGCAGGATGCTGAGGCGCTTGGCAACCTCCTTGGACGGCGAGCGGAACACGTCCAGTCCCTCGACCGAGACGGCTCCCGCATCGGCTCCGAGGATGCGGCTCACCACGGACAGCAGCGTGGACTTGCCCGCGCCGTTGGGGCCAATGATCGAGGTGACTCCCGCATCGGGCAGTGTGAGCGAGACGTCGTCGACCACCACTTGAGGACCATAGGACTTGGTGACGGAATCGATCTCGATCATGCGCGCGCCTCCTTGATGAGCAGGGCGATGAAGTAGACGCCGCCCACGAGATTGATGAGGGAGCCAAGCGTGCCGGCGAAGTGCAGGACGTGCTGGAGGATCGCCTGTCCCAGCACGAGGGCGACCACGGCGATCAGCGCGGCGGCCGTGAGCGTCACCACATGTCGATGGCTGCGAGTGAGCTGATACCCGAGGTTCGCCACGAGCAGCCCCAGGAAGGTGATGGGGCCGACGAGAGCGGTCGAGACTGCCACCAGCCCCGCGACGATCACCAGCAGCACGGTCACTGTGCGCTGATGTTCGAGTCCCAGCGCGATTGCGCGTTCGCGGCCCAGTGTCAGCACGTCCAGCCTCGGGGCCAGGACGTATGTGGCGATGATGCCCGCTCCCAGCAGCACCGCCGCGATGCCCAGCAAGGTGGTGTCGATCGCATTGAAGGAGGCGAACAGCTGGTCCATGAGCGTGTCGAACTCGTTCGGATCCATGACACGGAACATGAACGAGGACAGCGACGAGAAGAGTGTGCCTGCCACGACCCCCACGAGGACGAGGGTGTACAGCCCGCGCGTGCCGTCGCCCAGCACCCACCGGTAGAGCAGCGTGGCCCCGCCCATCATGAGTGCGGTGTTGACGGCGAACATGGCGAGCGGAGGGATGGCCTCGGCTGCAGCGGAACCCAAGACGAAGACCAGCGCCGTGGTCACCAGCACATAGAGAGCGTCGAAGCCCATGATCGACGGCGTGAGGATCCGGTTCTGAGTGAGCGTCTGGAACACGACGGTGCTGACGGCGATCGCGGTGCCCACGACCACCAGCGCGGCCAGCTGTTCGAGCCGTCGGGGCAGGGCGAAGTCCCAGTGGCCATCCACGCCCCACGTCAGGAACAGCGCGGCGGCGCAGGCGAGCAGCGCGCCGAGGCCAGCGAACAGCAGGGCGAGTCGGCGGTCGCGCGGCTGATGTGCGGGTGAGTTCGCCATGTCGCGTGCGGGCTGCGCGGCGGCACGACCGGCCGTCCGATGCGCACGCGATGGGGGCGTCGCGGGGGCAGCGGGGGCGTCAGGCGTGGGCATAGCGGTTCCCTTTGCGCATCAGGATGACGAGGAAGATGGCGGAGCCGAGGACGCCCACGATGGTGCCGACCGCGATCTCATAGGGGAAGATCAGCCAGCGACCCAGGATGTCGCACGCCAGCACCATGGCGGCCCCGGCGAGGGCGGTGGTGGGCAGCGCGCGGCGGAGGTTGTCGCCCATCATCATGGTGACGACATTGGGGACGATGAGCCCAAGGAACGGGATCGCGCCCACCGTGACGATCACCACTGCGGTGACGAGGGCGGCGATGGTGAGCCCACCGGCAAGGGCGAGCCGGTAGTTGACGCCGATGTTGGTGGCGAAGTCCCGGCCCATGCCAGCGGCCGTCAGGCGGTTGGCGAAGAGGTAGGCCAGCAGTGCGACCCCGCCCGCGAACCACAGCGTCTCGTAGCGGCCTTGAATCACCCCGGAGAAGTCGCCGTTCATCCACACCTCGAGCGTCTGGGTGAGATTGGCGCGGTAGGCGAAGAACTCGCTGATGGCGCGGAGTACGCCGCCGAGCACCAGGCCCACCAGCGGTACGAAGATCACGTCCTTGAACTGGATGCGCTGGATGAGCACGAGAAACAGCGCCGTGCCCGCCAGGGCGAAGACCATCGCCAGCAGGATCTTGGACATGACCGAGGCGCCGGCGAACAGGATCGTGGCCGTCAGCAGGCCCAGCCCTGCGGCATCGATGGTGCCCGCGGTCGTCGGCGCCACGAACCGGTTGCGCGTGAGGTGCTGCATGATCAGGCCCGCGATCGCCATGGCGGAACCGGCCAGGATCACGGCAGCGGTGCGTGGAAAGCGGCTGATCAAGAAGACCTCGCGTGCTGCCGGGTCGGTCAGCAGTGAACCGAGGTCGATCTCGGCGACGCCGACGAACAGAGATGTCACCGTGAGCACGAGCGCGATCACGGCCGCCGCCCAGGGGGCGACGGCCGTGATCGTGGTGCGAGGACGCGTCACGGGGTCAGCCGACCAGCGCGCCGACCTCGTCGAGGATGGACGTCACGGAGGTGAGCCCGCCGAACGCGAGGTACCACTTCTCGGTGTCCACATAGGCGACCTTGTCGTTCTCCACGGCGGTTGTGCCGTTGACGAGGTCGTTGTCGAGCACGGCCTGCGCGGAGTCGCCGGGCTCGCCGATTGCGGCGTCCCGGTCGAGCACGATCAGCAGGTCGGGATCCAGCTCCGCGATGAACTCGAACGAGATCGCGTCTCCGTGCTCGTCGATGGCGACCTGGTCGACGGCGGGGGTGATGCCCAGCAGGTTGTACACGAAGTCGAACCGCCCCTCCGCGGAGGGGCCGTAGGCCGACACTTCGCCTGCGCTGGTCATGAGCACCAGGCCCTCGCCCGCACCAGCCGCGTCGGCCGCGACCGCCTCGGCAGTGGCGTTGACTTCGGCGACAGCGCGCTCGGCCTCGTCCTCGGATCCGAAGATCTGGCCGAGCGCGAGGGTGTTGGACTCGAACGTCGACGTGAACGCCTCGGAGCCCCAGTCGAAGGACAGGTCGATCGTCGGCGCGATGGCCTCCATCTCGGGCAGTGTGGCTGCGGAGCGGCCGCCCACGATGATCAGGTCGGGCTCGACGGCGTTGATGGCCTCGTAGTCGGGCTCGAACAGGGTGCCGGCGTTCTCGGTCGACGTCTCGTAGTCCGACAGGTAGGACGGCACCGCGTGATGGGGGATTGCGGCCACGGACTCGCCGGCGCCGAGTGCGTCGATGGTATCGAGGATGCCGTGCTCGATGACGACCACGCGCTCAGGCTGGAATGGCACGGCCACCTCGCCCTGGGCGGTGGTGACGGTCACCTCGGTGGGGACCTCGGCTTGCTGCTGCTCGGCGGCGGGGTTGGCGGTGTTCTCGGCGTCGGACTCGGACTCGGACTCCGCGGCGCAGGCGGTGAGCGAGAGTGCGGCGAGCGCCAGCAGGGCTGGGACGCTCACGGACTTGGCGAGGGGCATGGGATCTCCAGGATCAGGGATGGTCAAGAGGGCATCGACGTCGAGTGTGCAGCCCCGTCGGCGGGGCGAGCGGGAATTACGCTAGCGGACAGTTGCGAAAAAGCCAACAGCGCAGGTAAGGCGCGCCTTACTCGAGTACTGACCAGGCATGATGTCCGCTGGATCCCTCCGCACATCGGCCGCCTTCCTGGTGACCGGGAACAAAACGGGCGCCGTCGGCGTCTTCGTCTGTGACCTGTCACGGCGAGACGCCGCATGGGGTCCTTTCGTTCAGAGCACGCGGCGCCCGGTCATACCCCCCTCAGCGGCCGGGCGTCGTGTGTGCACCGGCACTGTGTGCGCTGAACCCGTGGCCCCGCGCGTACGCTGACAGTCATCGAGAGTCACGTCGAAGGGACACGTCATGACACCCCGCATTGAGAAGACCGAGGCTGAGTGGCGCGCGGAGCTCAACCCCGACGAGTTCCACGTGCTCCGTGAGGCTGGCACCGAGCGCCCGTGGACCGGTGAGCTGCTCGACAACGCGCGCGACGGCGTCTACCGCTGTCGCGCCTGCGGCGCCGAGTTGTTCCGTTCCGACACCAAGTTCGACTCGCACTGCGGCTGGCCATCGTTCTTCACCGCCGAGAACGACGCGGTCACGCTGAGCGAGGACGTCTCGCTGGGCATGATCCGCACCGAGGTGCGCTGCGCCACGTGCGACTCGCACCTGGGCCACGTCTTCAAGGACGCGCCTCAGACCCCCACCGGGGACAGGTTCTGCATCAACTCCGTCTCCCTGACCTTTGAGGACGGCGGACAGCAGGCCGATGCGCGTGAGGCTGATGGCGCTGGCGCCGAGACCGCTGGTGACGGTGCGGGCGACGGTGAGCGTCTCCCGTACGACGCCGGGCGAGGCTTCCTCGACCCACAGGCCAACCACTACACGGGCGAGTCGCGCAACCCCTGATGGTCGAGCCACGGTTCCGGCGTCCCGCCATGCTCGACATGGAGGAGGCCGAGCAGATCGAGGGGGACATCGACCCCGCCGACCGCGGGCTGATCGCTCATGAGACCGCGCTCGCGCTCGTGTCTCAGGCCCGCGCCGCGCAGGATCCCGAGCTCACGGGCCGCCTGGTGCGGCTGGTGGACGAGGAGGGCATCGACACCGTCGCCATGATGTGGTCCAAGGCCGGCGCACACAGCCTGCCCGGCGCCCTGTGGCGCATCTACATGCTGCGCGAATGGGTCAAGCACGAGCCGCGAGCCGTCGCACGGACCTACCACCACGGCGTTCACGCGGCCCATGTGCGGCACGTGATCGCCGGGGTCGAGGACCCTCCGGGCCCCTCCGAAGTGCAGGCGCTCGCCGATTCCGTGCTCTCGGGGGTGTTCTCGGGCGACCTCGCCGTCGCCCTGGAGCGCGCGGGAGCGTTCTGCCGCGTCGTGGCCACCGGGGCTGCCTACGAGGCGGAGTCCGATGACGGACATCACGATCGCCGTGCTCATGAGACCGCGCTGCGCGCCGCCCAGCTGCTGCGCACTGGCGAGGACCTCGAACGCTGCGCCGCCATGTGGCGCGAGGACCGCCTGGACTGACTCGGGTGGCCCGTCCGCGCATCGGCCGCCCGAACCCGCGGAGCCTCGAGTGCAGTCGCCGACTGGAGTGCAGGTGACGAGGGGACTGGACCTCCCACGCGAGAGGCGTACAGTGGTCAGTGACATCGGACTGCGGTAGCCCCGGGCTCCAACACAAGCCGCCACGAGCGGCCTTCGCGCCGACTGGCGCTCCCAGTCCGATGTCGCCCCTTTCCCGCCGCGTGCGGCAGCGGCGTGCCGGGCGGGTGCGACCTACGGATGCACTTGCAGCAAGTGGGTCTCGATCGCCGTGACGCGAGGTCCGGAGTCGGTATCGAGCACGTGGGCCACGAGCACGCCGCC
The DNA here is from genome assembly GCF_000975095.1 of Demequina aestuarii. GTDB lineage: Bacteria > Actinomycetota > Actinomycetes > Actinomycetales > Demequinaceae > Demequina > Demequina aestuarii. The sequence continues at coordinate 2,460,510 of NZ_BBRD01000001.1, read as the reverse complement.
CGCAGGCAGGTACGGGTTCTTCCGCGGCAGCGCTCCGCGCGTGTGGGAGCGGGTGGCAGCGCGCACCATCTCGACGATGGTGGGCAGCGTGGGGCGATGCACGCACACCACCCGGCTCGACGTCTTGCCGAGCAGATTCACGAACACCGATGCGGTGGCGAGAGGCTTGGCGGCGTGGCCGGGCTCGGTCAGCGCCTTGTAGCTGTGGACCTTGAGACCGGCGGCCTCGGCGTATGGCTCCACGGTGGCCACGCAGCGGCGCGCCGGCGACGAGTCGATGCACTTGACGCCGAACGCCGCGAAGAGCGGCACCAGCTGCTGCGCGCGCTCGGCGCCGACCTTGGTGATGGGCCGGTCGATGTCTTCGCCGTCCCATCCCTTGCGCCTCTTCGCTCGGGCGTGACGCGCCAGCACGAACGCGCGGGTGTCGAGCCGGTCATTGCGATAGGCGTCGACGAGCACCTCGAGCGGGCGCAGGTCGTCCTTGAAGGTGATGACTCGACGGGCCTCCTCCACCGACAGCCAGCGCTTCTTGTCGATCTCATGCTTGGAGGCGTCCTTGACCGGCGGTCGCGCCTTCACGCTCGGCGCGCCGTCCGACGCCAGATGCGCGGCCCAATACTTGACGACCTTGGTCTTGCCTCCGGAGGGGTAGCGCAGCGTGGGCAGCGGCTGGCCCAGGATCACCTCCTTGCCGGTCTCCTCGGCCACCTCGCGGATCGCGCAGGCGGGCAGCGTCTCTCCAGCGTTGAGCTTGCCCTTGGGCCACGACCAGTCGTCATACCTGGGGCGATGTACGGCCAGCACCTGGAGTTCGCCGTCACGGACGCGCCAGATCAGGGCCCCTGCGGCGATGACGGTGCCCGGGGGATAACGCTTCACTTGCGCTTGGCCCTCCGCTTGGGCTGGCGCTTGATGTACGTGGCCTGCACGTCCTTGAGCCGGCGACCATCCGTGTCCCTGGTGGTGCGGGTGAACACCCCGTCCTCGCTCAGCTCCCATGCGGAGTAGTCCGACGACATCGCCATGTCGATGTTCTCGAGCAGGAACTCCTTCTGATGCGGCGCGACGATGGAGATCAGCGCCTCGATGCGGCGATCGAGGTTGCGGTGCATCAGGTCAGCAGAGCCGAGGAAGATCTCGGGGTCCCCGTCATTTGCGAACGCGAACACTCGCGAGTGCTCGAGGAACCGCCCCAGCACCGAGCGCACGCGGATGTTCTCGCTGAGGCCCGGCACGCCTGGCTTGAGCGCACAGATGCCTCGCACCACGAGGTCGACCCTCACGCCGGCCTGCGAGGCGCGATACAGCGCGTCGATGGTCTTCTCGTCGACGATGGAGTTGAGCTTGAAGCGCACCCAGGCGTCCTTGCCGGCACGGGCATTCTCGGCCTCGCGCTCGATGCGGTCGATCAGGCCGATGCGCACGCCCGTGGGCGCCACGATGAGGCGCTTGAACTTCGCCTTGGGAGCGTAGCCGGAGAGCTGGTTGAACAGCTTGGTGAGGTCGGCGCCCACCTCGGTGTCGTTGGTGAGCAGACCGTAGTCCTCGTACAGGCGCGCGGTCTTGGGGTGATAGTTGCCGGTGCCGATGTGGCAGTAGCGCACCAGTCCCTCGTCCTCCTGGCGCACCACGAGCGACAGCTTGCAGTGCGTCTTCAGCCCGACGAGCCCGTACACCACGTGCACACCGGCCTTCTCGAGCTTGCGGGCCCAGCCGATGTTCTGCTGCTCGTCGAAGCGCGCCTTGATCTCGACCAGGGCGAGCACCTGCTTGCCATTGCGGGCGGCCTCAATGAGCGCGTCGACGATGGGACTGTCGCCGGAGGTGCGGTACAGCGTCTGCTTGATCGCCAGCACCTTGGGGTCGAGGGCGGCCTGCGACAGGAACGCCTGCACCGACGTGGAGAACGAGTCGTAGGGGTGGTGCAGCAGGATGTCGCCGCGGCGGATCGCGTCGAAGACGTTCTGCTCGTCCGCAGTCTCGACGGGAGCGAGCTGGTGGTGCGTCGTGGGACGGAACGCCGGGAACTGGAGCTTGGGCCGATCCAGGTCCGCGATCACGTTCAGGCCGGTCAGGTCCAGCGGCGCGGGCAGATGGAACACGTCGTGCTCCGTGATGCCGAGCTCGCGGACCAGCAGGTCGTGGATGTGATCGGGCAGGTCCTGTGCCACCTCGAGGCGCACTGCGGGGCCGAACCGTCGTCGCAGCAGTTCGCGCTCCATGGCCTTGAGGAGGTTCTCGGCGTCGTCCTCCTCGACCTCGACGTCCTCGTTGCGGGTGACGCGGAAGGTGGAGCTGCTCACGACCTCCATGCCGGGGAACAGGTAGTCGAGGTGCTCGGCGATCACGTCTTCGAGGGGCACGAAGCTGCGCGGCTCGTCGGAGAGGGCCGATGCGTCCGTCACTTGGGCGGCCTTGCCCGTCGAGTCCACGCTGAGGAACCGCGGCAGAGTCTCCGGGACCTTCACTCGGGCGAAGAACTGCTTGAGCGACTCCGGGTCACGCAGCTCGACTGCAAGGTTGAGCGAGAGCCCGGAGATGTACGGGAAGGGGTGCGCCGGGTCGACTGCCAGGGGCGTGAGCACCGGGAAGATGTCGGAGCGGAACAGCTTGCGCAGCCGCTCCCGCTCGGTCTCCTCCAGGCTGCCGATGTGGACGAGGTGGATGCCCTGCTCCTGCAGGCCCGGCAGCACCTGGTCCTCGAACACGTCGGCGTGGCGGTCCATCAGGTGGTGGGCGCGCTCGGTCAGCGCATCGACCAGGCGGGTGGGGCTCATTCCGGTCGCGCTCGGCACCGCGAAGCCGGCGGCGATGCGGCGCTTGAGTCCCGCGACGCGCACCATGAAGAACTCGTCGAGGTTGGACGCGAAGATCGCCAGGAAGCGCGCACGCTCGAGCAGAGGGGTCGCCTCGTCCTCGGCCAGCTCGAGCACGCGCTCGTTGAACGCGAGCCACGACAGCTCGCGGTCGAGGTAGCGATCCGCAGGCAGGTCTGCGGACGGGTCCGTGGCCTCCACGTCGTCGTCGAACGGGTCGCTCGGCGAGCGTTCGGCCGTCGCGATCGCCCCGCTGGTGGGGGGAGTGGGTGCGGTGGGATCACCGGCGGGCACGGGCCCAGGCGCGGTCTGGTCGAGGCTGTCAGCCTGGCTGCCATCGTGCATGTGCCCATCGTGGCATGGCGGCGCGCATGCGACCACCTCCGTTGGTCCTCGTTCACCGACAGATCATCCGCGAGGACGATAGACAGTTTCATGCGATTCAAATAGAACTGAAAACATGACCGCTGCCTCCTCGCCCACCGCGCTGACTCCCGAGCGCCTCGCGTACGTCGAGCGCGTGGCCGTCTACTGGCAGGCCGGGGGGCTCGGCCACGCCGCCGGCGCGATCCTCGGATACCTGACGGTGTGCGAGCCCGCAGCCCAGACGCAGAGCGAGATCGCATCGGCCCTGAAGCTGTCTGCGGGCACCGTCTCGACGCAACTGCGCACGCTCGCGGGAGTCGAGATGGTGGAGAAGGTGCGGCGCATGGGGGTGAGGACGCACTTCTACCAGCTGCCCCAGGACATGTGGGTGCGACTGATCGGCTCCGAGGACCGCCGCATTGCCGGGCTGCGCGTGCTTGCCGACGAAGGGCGCGCAGTGATGCCGGAGACGCGTCGCGACCGCGTCGCCTCCCTCGATCAGATGGTGCGGTTCTTCGAGCACGAGTGGCCGCAGCTCTCGACGCGGCTCGAGGAGTTCTTACGAAGGGAGGGGTCATGACACCGACCCCAGTCATCGAGGTGGATCGCCTCACCAAGAAGTTCGGACGCTTCACCGCGGTGGACGACGTGAGCTTCGCCATCCATCCGGGCGAGATCTTCGGATTCCTGGGTCCCAATGGCGCGGGCAAGTCGACGACCATCAGGGCGATCCTCGATCTCATCCGGCCCACGTCTGGTGCGTGCCGCGTGCTGGGGCTGGACAGCAGGCGCGATGCTGTGGAGATCCACCGGCGCATCGGCTTCCTGCCGTCCGACCTGGCGCTGTGGCCGAGTCTCACCGGCCGGCAGACGGTCGAGTACCTCGGTGGGCTGCGTGGCGGTGTCGACTGGACGCGCGTGGGCGAGCTGTCCGAGCGCCTGGGTGCGGACCTGTCCCGGAAGGTCGGCGAGTACTCGTCCGGCAACCGCCAGAAGCTGGGGATCGTGCTCGCCTTCATGCACTCACCCCGCGCGGTGATCCTGGACGAGCCCATCACGGGCCTGGACCCCCTCGTCCAGCTCGAGTTCCACACCCTGATTCGCGAGATGGCCGATGCGGGGGGGACCGTGTTCCTCTCCTCTCACACCATCAGCGAGGTCGAGCGCGTCGCGGACCGGGTGGCGTTCATCCGGCGGGGCCACCTGATCGCGGTCGAGCAGATGGCGGAGCTGCAGGACAAGGCGTTGCGCCGCATCACGCTGGAGTTCGGAGCGCCGGTCCCGGAGCGGGCGTTCCGCGGTATCGCCGGCGTGCACGAGGTCACCGTCGACGGCCCCACCGTGGCGGCACAGTACGAGGGCTCGATGGCGCCGCTGCTGGCGGTCGCCACGGCGCATGACGTGCTGTCCGTCTCCTCCGCCAGCGTCGACCTGGACGAGATCTTCCTCGAGTTCTACCGGGATGAGGTCGAGGCCGCCGGCGATGATCGGACGACTGCTGGCGGGCGCGACGGTCGGGTGGCGTGATGCTGCGCACCGTCTACCTCAAGAGCCTGCGCGACCGGTGGCTGGGCGCCGTCATCGCGGTGGCGTCGCTGTTCGCCATTGCGTGGATGGGGCTGTGGGCGTACGCCGACATGGGCGACGAGGCCACCGACTTCATCTCGCAGATGCCGGAGGCGTATCTCTCACTGCTGGGCATCACCTCAGACTCCGGCGTCGCGGGCCTGATGCTCAGCAACATGTTCAACTTCCTCGGGCCATTCGTGATTGCAGGCCTCGGCATCTCGATGGGGGCCGCGGCAATCGCGGGCGAGGAGGCCGCGGGCACAATGAACGTGCTCGGGGCCATGCCCCGCAGCCGCGCGCGGCTGCTCCGGTCCAAGGCCCTCGCCGCCGCGACGATCGTGCTCGTCGCCGGCGTCGCGGCGTCCGCGTCGTACGTGGTGGCGGCCGCGCTCGCCGGCGCCGACGTGGGCTCGATGGATCTGGCCGCTGCGACGGTCCACATGCTCGTGGTGTGTCTGATGTTCGGCTCCCTCTCCCTTGCGCTGGGGGCATGGACGGGAAACCGAGCGCTCGCATCGGGCGTGGGCGTCGGCCTGGTGGTGCTGTCGTTCCTCGCGTCCGGACTGCTGCCGCTCTTCGACGGCGTTGCGAGCTGGGCGAAGGCCTCGCCCTGGTACTGGATCAGCGGATCCCAGCCGATGACGACCGGGATCGACTGGGCGCCGCTGGTGGTGCTGCTCGCCGTGACGGCGGTGTTCGTGGGAACGGCATGGTGGGGGCTGGTGCGGCGAGACCTGGGGGCGGGAGCAGCGCGCGCTCCCATCCTCGAGCGCCTGCGGGAGGACCCGCGCTTGGGACGGATCGGCGCGATGCTGGCCGGGAGCGCCTCGACGCGCGGGATCGCGACCAAGGCGCTGACGGACCTGCGCCCCTTCCTCGTCGTGGCGGGCGGGGCCATGCTGCTCCAGGCCCTGGTGCTCGGCCCCCTGTTCAGTGCGATGCAGCGCAGCGCCGTGAACATCGGCGAGGTGGTGGACTCGATGCCGGAGTCGATCCTCGCGATGGTGGGCTTCGCGGACTTCTCGACCGCCGAGGGCTGGTACTTCGGCGAACTGATGACCATCGTCGCGCCGGTCGCGGTCGCGGTGATCGCGATCAACGCCGGGGCGGCGCTCGCGAGCGAGGAGAAGCGTCGCACGGTGAGCGTGCTGGCGACGATGCCCGTATCGCGCAGGTCGCTGGCGATACGCAAAGCCGCCGCGATCGCGGTCGGATCGCTTGTCGCTGGCGTCGCACTGTTCGCCGGAGTGGCGGGCGGAAGCGCCATCGCCGGACTGGGCATGGACGTCGCCCACATCGCTGCGGCCGGTGTGCTGCTCGCCGGCCTCGGCACGCTGCTCGGGTCGGTCGCCTTCGTGGCGGGCGCGGTCACCGGTCGCGTGAACGTGGCGATCGGCGCGAGCACCGGGGTGGCCGTGCTCGGCTGGGGCATCAACAGCTTCGTGCCCGTCAACCCCGATCTCGCGGACTGGGCGCGCGTCTCGCTCTTCTACTACTACGCCGCCGGCAACCCGCTCGAGATCGGACTGACGTGGTGGCATCTCGCGGTGCTCGTGGGCGTGTCCGCCGCGCTGGTCGCGGTCGGCGTGGCGGCGTACTCTCGGCGCGACCTGCGGGGGTAGCAACCGGCCCCGCCCCGGCCAGCCCACGCCAGTGTCGATACGCGTGCACCGATGGTCGCCGCACGGCACGCATCTCGACACTTGCGGAGCGGGGAGAGACCGGGTCCGTGTCCGCGTCCCGTGCCGGACGGCCGATGCGGGGACGCCCGGGCGTGGGGCGGTGCCACGCCCGCTTAGGCTGAACGGATGATCCGAGACGCCTGGACGAGACTGCCCCCTCTGGTGCGCGCCGTCGTGCCAGGTCTGATGCTCGTCGCCGTCGGCGCATGGGGTTTTGTCGCGGTGCTCGACGAGGTGCTTGACAACGACATCCTCGAGGCCGTCGACCAGCCGCTCATCGAGTGGCTCGTCGACAACCGGGTCGAGTGGCTGACCACCCTGATGACGGCGATCACCGAGACGTTCGGCCCCGTGGTGCTGCCGGTCCTGATCCTGATCGGCTGCGCGCTGTGGGTGTGGCGCACCCGATCGTGGCGCGACCCGCTGCTGCTGGCGGGTTCGATGGTGCTGGCGACCGGGATCTCGATGCTCGTGAAGATGATCGTGGCGCGTGCGCGACCGGACGCGGGCTTCCAGACCGTTCCCGGGTACGAGACCTCCTTCTCGTTCCCGTCAGGTCACACCACCGGTGCCGCGACGCTGGTGCTCGTGACGGGGTACCTGCTGTGGCATCGGCGCGGCGGTGTGCGCGGCGCGCTGTGGTGGGTGCTCGGATCGGTGCTGCTCATCGCCCTCGTCGGTGGGACGCGGCTCTACCTCGGCTACCACTTCCTGTCGGACGTGCTTGCCGGCGCGTGCGTGGGTGTCGTGGTGCTCGGCCTCGTGGTCGCCGTCGATCGCTGGCTGGACCTGCGGGAGGCGAGCCGCGCATCGGCCGCGCCCGCCGCGCCCTGACGAGGGTCACGCCACCGTGAAGGTGACCTCCATGCCCTGCGAGCGATGCGTGCCGACCGAGCAGTAGACGGTATACGTGCCGGGCGCGAGATCCACGGTGAACGAGTCGGACTCACCCGGGCCGAGGATCGCGGTGCCTTCGTTCACGCCCTCGCCCTCGATCACCAGGTCGTGCTCCATGCCCCCGTTGTTGGTGAGCTCGAACGTGTACGTCCCCGCGGAGGTCGGGGCGATCATCTGGTAGCCGAACTCGAACGCGAAGGCCGGCACGATGATGGCCTGCCCCTCCGCCGGATCTCCTGACGCAGCGATGGGTGCGGGCGCGCCGGTGTTGCCGGTGCCGAGGTCGACGACCTCGCCACCGCCTGACGATCCGCAAGCGGACAGCGCGACCGCGGTGACCACGGCCAGGGCACCCCGGAGGATCCGGGGAGAATGACGTGAATCAGACATATGCCGATGCTAACGCGCCCGGGTGCGGCGTGTGGGGCGGGGCCCACGCTGACAGGGTCTAGGTTGTCCGCATGAGGGCAACGGCGTGGACAATCGGCGGTGTGGGCACGGCCGTGGGTCTCCTGGTGATCGCTGCGGTGCTGATGTGGGACGCGACACTGCCCGGCTTCAGCGGCGAGGGCGGGCTCGGCGCCGATCTGCGCGCCTCGCTCATCGGGGTCGCGATCATCGCGGTCTCGATCGCCGTGGCTGCCAGCGTGCGCCGCTCGCACCTGTGGGCGAACTACGTGTTCGTGCTGCTCGGGATCCTGGGCGCGGCCGCCGCGGTGTGGTGGGCGGTCGCCGAGCTCCTGGGCTGACGTCAGCGCGGCGCTATAGCCCGGTGCGCTCGCCCAGTGCTCGGAGCGCGCTCGCGGCGTCGACCTCGCCGAAGATCCGGCGCTGGAGCAGCAGGCCGGGCATGACGCCCGCGAGCGCCGTCGTCAGTGCGTCAGCGTCTTCGCTCGCGGGGATGTGGCCGGCCTCCTGCCAGCGAGCCACAAGCGCGCCCAGATCCGTGCGAATGCCCCCGTAGACCTGCTGCAGGGCGTCGCGAATCTCCGCATCACGCTGCGACTCGGCCCACACGTCGAGGGTCAGCGCGGTCATGTCGGTGCCGTCCCGCTGAGCCCTCTCCAGCAGCGCCGCGAACATCGTGCCCATCGCCTCCGTGGGCCGCACCACCCTGCCGGACGCGACGAGCGCGGTGAGCGGAGCGGCTGCAGGCAGGAACACGGCCCGGCCGGCGGCAACCACCAGCGCGGACTTGGACGGGAAGTATCGGTAGACCGTGCCTGCGGAGACGCCGGCCGCCGCGATCACGTCCGCCATCGATGCTGCGTGGAAGCCGTCGCGTGCGAAGCATCGCAGCGCGGCCGCGAGCACCTGCTCGCGGCGCTGCTCGTGGTGCTGGGGCGAGCGACGGGGCATGGGTCCACCATAGCGAATGAACATTCGTTCTTGACAGCCCGCTGCGCTCGCGCCACGATGGAGTCGGAAACCGAATGAACGTTCGGTTTAGGCGGGCGACTCCGCCACCGCCATGCGCATGACGCCGGGGAGGCACCGATGAAGGGCATGATTCTCAAGGAGTTCCGCGAACTTCGGCGCGACCGGCGCACGATGGCCATGCTGGTCGCGCTGCCCATCGTGCTGCTCATCGTCTTCGGCTACGCCGCCAACTTCACGGTCGACGAGATTCCCACCGCTGTGATCGGGGAGCGAGCGGACCAGATCGAGCGGGCGCTGCCCGAGATCTTCACGGTGGCCGATGACAACGATCCCGACGCCGACCCCCGGCAGCTGCTGCGCGACAACGTCGTGGACCTGGCGATCGACAGCTCGACGCAGCCCCCGACCGCGTACCTCGACGGCTCGAGCCTGTTCGCCGCCCAGTCCGCCGACGCCGCTCTGGCCCGCGGGGGCGACGCCGTCGAGGTCGAGATCCTCTTCAACCCCGACCTCGACACCTCGTGGGTCATGGTGCCCGCGCTGATCGGTCTGATCTTGACCTTCATCGGCACCATCATCACCTCGATCGGCCTGGTGAAGGAGCGCCAGAACGGCACCCTCGAGCAGCTCGCGGTGATGCCCCTGAGGCCCTGGGACGTGATCCTGGGCAAGATCGCGCCGTACTTCATCCTCGCGGCGATCGACATGCTCATCGTCACCCTGGTGGGCGTGTGGCTCTTCGACGTCCCCTTTGCGGGCAATCCCTGGCTGTTCGCTGCGGGGGCTGGCCTGTACCTGTTCGTGGTGCTCGGGTTGGGCGTGCTGATCTCGACCGTGTCGCAGACCCAGGCTCAGGCGATCCAACTCGCCATCATGATGCTGCTCCCGCAGATCCTCCTCTCCGGCTTCATCTTCCCGCTCGACGCCATGCCCACCGTGATCGCGTGGATTGGACGCTGTCTGCCGCTCACCTATTTCGTGGAGATGAGCCAGGGAATCTTCCTCCGCGGCGCGGGGCTGACCTCGCTGTGGCCGGTCTTCGCTGTGTTGCTGGGTATGGCCTTCACTGTCTTCACCGCAGCCGTTCTCCGGTTCCGCCGTGACCTGGCGCCGCGCGCGCACCAGAAGGCGCGGGCCTCATGACGGCCGATGCGCGGACCTGGGGCCTCGACTCCGTCACCGTCCGCTACGGGAGCCACGTGGCGCTGGACCAGGTGACGCTCCAGGCGACACCGGGAGAAGTGCGCGCACTCGTGGGCGGCGACGGTGCCGGGAAGACGACGGCGCTGCGAGCTCTGGCCGGCGCACTGCGGCCCGCAGAGGGCGAGGTGCGTGCGCCCAGCCTGGCGCACCTCGGCTTCATGCCCACTGCCGCTGGGGTGTGGCGCGATCTGTCCGTCGACGAGAACATCGCGTTCGCGGGCGCGGTCTACGGCGTGCGCGGCGCGACGTTGCGCGAGCGTCGCGCGACCCTGCTCGAGGGCACGGGACTCGCTGGCGCGACCGCTCGGCTGGCGGGCGCTCTGTCTGGCGGAATGCGTCAGAAGCTCGCGTTCTCCCTTGCGATGCTCCATCGGCCCGAGCTGCTGATCCTGGACGAGCCGTCGACCGGTGTGGACCCGGTGAGCCGCATCGACCTGTGGCGGATGATCTCCCAGGCTGCCGCGGACGGCGCCGCCGTGGTGATGGCGACCACGTACCTGGACGAGGCCGAGCGCGCCTCGCACGTGCTCGCCCTCGATGCCGGACGCGTGCTCATCGAGGGGACTCCCGCGCAGGTGCGAGCCGCTGTTCCGGGCCACGTGGCCACGACTGAGACTCCTGCCGAGCTCGCGTACGCGTGGCGGCGTGGCGCGTCATGGCGGCAGTGGTCTCCAGATTCCCCAGCATCAGGCGAGGCCCCCGTGGCGGATCTGGAGGACGCGATGGTGGCCGCTGCGTTCGCGAAGCTGGCGGTCGCCGAGGGGGAGAGCGCGCCGGCCGGCGCGCCCGTGGCGTCGTCGTCCATCGTCCGCTCGGCCCGCGCATCGGCGGTGCCGCGCCGCCAGACGGGCGACGCGGACGCAGCCCCCCTTATCCGCGCTTCGGCCGTCAGCCGGCGGTTCGGTGACCTCACGGCCGTCGACGACGTGTCGCTGACGGTGCTGCCCGGCGAGATCGTGGGACTGCTCGGCGCCAACGGCGCAGGGAAGACCACGCTGATCCGGATGATCCTGGGCCTGCTGCCTGCCTCGGCGGGCGAGCTGGAGCTGTTCGGAGAGGTTCCGTCGCGGCACACCCGCGCGCGCCAGGGGTACGTGCCGCAAGGTCTGGGGCTGTGGGCTGCACTCACGGCGCGCGAGAACCTCGACTTCGTGGATGCCGCGTTCGGGTCCCGCGGTACCGCGCTGCCCGAGGCGCTCACGGGCGCGGGCGGCCGCACCGTGGGACAGATCGGGCTGGGCGGTCAACGGCAACTCGCGTTCGCCGCGGCACTGGGGCATGAGCCCCAGCTTCTGGTGCTCGATGAGCCCACGTCAGGCGTCGACCCACTGTCGCGCGCGCGCCTGTGGGACGTGATCCACGAGCATGCGGACCGCGGCGTCGGCGTACTCGTCACGACGCACTACATGCAGGAGGCGGAGCAGTGCGACCGACTGGTGCTGATGTCGCGGGGTCGCGACGTCGCCGCCGGGTCGCGAGACGACATCGTGGGCGGCGTTCGCGCCCTTGAGGTCGAGGTCGAGCAATGGCCGGCCGCGTTCCGGGCATTGTCCGAAGCCGGCCTTCTGGTGTCGCTCGCCGGGACGCGGGTGCGGGTGATCGGGGCGTCCACGGGGCAGGTGCGGGACGCGCTGGGCATCGCCGGGCTCCGCGGCGGCATCCACCAGGTGCCCGCCACACTGGAGGAAGTGATGACCGCGCGCGAGCGCCTGCCGGCCTGACGGGTCCATGGCTGGCGGTCTCGCACACCCGATCGCGCCGATTACGGTGGACTGGTGAATGATGCATACGAGAATCTGAGCGACTTCATCGCCATCCCCCGCATTGACGGCCTCGCGCTGTCGCCTGACGGGACGCGTGCCGTGCTGACGGTCGCGACCCTCACCAAGGACGCCACCGCCTACGAGCGTGCGCTGTGGGAGGTCCCCGCCACCACGAATGCCGAGGGTGAGCCCGTGCGCCTGACGCGTTCGGCCAAGGGGGAGTCCGGTGCGGCCTTCACGGCGGCCGGCGACGTGCTGTTCACGTCGACACGGCCCGATGCTGATGGCGACGACTCGACGTCGCAGGTGTGGCTGCTCTCCGCCCGCGGCGGCGAGGCGCGCTGCATCTCTCGACTCGCAGGCGGCGTCTCGGGGATCGAGGCGATCGCGGCCGATGCGCCCGCGGCGATTCTGGGCGCCCAGCTCATGCCCTCGGCAGAGTCGCTCGAGGAGGACGCGCGCATTCGCGCGGCCCGCACCAAGGGCAAGGTGAACGCGATCCTGCACTCGTCGTACCCCATCCGGGACTGGGACCATGACCTCGGCCCGGCCGAGCCGCACCTGCTCGCGCTGGACCTCGACCGCGTGCCTGCTGAAGCCGCGCGCGCATCGGCCGCGGAACCTGCGGAGCAGGACGACGCTGCCACGACTCCCTACCCAGAGACTCTGCCGCGCCCGCGCGACCTGACCCCCCAGCCAGGTCTCAGCGTCGACCACGGGGGAGTCGCGGTCAGCCCCGATGGCACCACTGTGATCGCCGCCTTGTCGGTGCCGGTGGGCCGCTCGTCGCGCACCAGGCTGGTGTCGATCGACGTCGCCTCCGGCGCCCACACGGTGCTGGCTGACGAGGAGGGGATCGACTTCGCGAGCCCCGCGATCAGCCCGGACGGCACCGCCCTGGCGTACGGGCGCGGCGCGAAGTCGACGCCTGCCGGTCCGGCCGACCACGAGCTGTGGATCGCGAACCTGGACGGCTCTGGCGCCCGCGAGATCGCCGCCGACTGGGACCGCTGGGCCGCATCGACCCAGTTCTCTGCCGACGGTTCCGCGCTGATCGTCACGGCCGATCACGACGGCCGTTGCCCCGTGTTCTCGATCGACGTCGCGACCGGCGAGGTCGCCCAGATCACCGAGGACGACGCCGCCTACTCAGCCGTGGCCGTCGACCGGACCGGCGCCGGCCTGGTGGCCCTGCGCGCCACGATGCTCGAGCCGGCGCACCCCGTCCGGATCGCCTTCGACGGGACCGTGACGCGCCTCGCGAACCCTGCTCCCGCGCCTGAGGTGAACGCGACGCTGACCGATGTGGACGCCACCGCCGAGGATGGCGCCCGGGTGCGCGGATGGCTGCTCACCCCGCCCAGCGCATCGGCCGCAGCCCCTGCTCCGCTGCTGCTGTGGATCCATGGTGGGCCGCTGAACTCGTGGAACCAGTGGTCGTGGCGCTGGAGCCCCGCGCTCGCCGTGGCGAAGGGCTACGCGGTGCTGCTGCCGGACCCCGCGCTGTCCACCGGCTACGGCCTCGAGTTCATCGCGCGCGGCTGGAACAGCTGGGGCCACAAGCCCTACACGGACCTCCTGACGATCACCGATGCGGTGGAGGCTCGGCCCGAGATCGACGAGACGCGCACGGCCGCCATGGGCGGCTCCTTCGGCGGCTACATGGCCAACTGGGTGGCGGGCCACACGGACCGATTCGACGCGATCGTGACGCACGCGGCGCTGTGGGCGCTCGACCAGTTCGGTCCGACGACGGATCACGCCGACTACTGGCAGTCGATCTTCACGCCCGAGGCGATGGTCGAGCACTCGCCGCACCACTCGGTGGCCGAGATCTCGACGCCCATGCTCGTCATTCACGGGGACAAGGACTACCGCGTGCCGATCGGCGAGGGCCTGCGGCTGTGGGCTGAGCTCGCGGAGCACTTCGCGGCGCCCGACGGCTCCATGGATCACCGGTTCCTGTACTTCCCGGACGAGAACCACTGGATCCTGAAGCCGCAGCACGCGATCGTCTGGTACGAGACGGTCTTCGCCTTCCTCGCGCGGCACGTGCGAGGCGAGGAGCCGGAGCTGCCGGAGGTGCTGGGCTAGCCCACGCCCCCTCGGCTCCCAGGGCCTTGTGCTCTCACTTCCGATCTCTTAATGTATGAATAAGTGCTCATATATTCAGGAGTTGACGTGACCGCATCGCATCACCACAGGCCTCTTCCTGCGCCACTGACGCAGGAAGAGGCCGACCGTCTCGCAAGCGTGTTCTCCCTGCTCGCCGACCCTTCGCGGCTGCGTCTGGTCTACGTGCTGATCGACGGCGGTGCCATGTGCGTGAGCGACATCGCCACGGCAGCGGGATCCTCCGAATCGGCCACGAGCCATCAACTCTCCAGGCTCCGCGCCTCGGGCGTGGTGCGCTCGGAGCGGCACGGTCGCGAGATCTGGTACCAGCTCGAGGACTCACACATCCGCGTACTCCTCGATCTTGCCGCCGAGCACTACCTGGTGGAGAAGCACTGATGGGCCACTCCCACAGTCCCGCCGCTCACGTGGGTGCGCGCTACCGCAACCGTCTCCTGGTCGTCTTCGTGCTGGTGGTCGTGTTCATGGCCGCCGAGGTGGCAGCCGCCATCCTGTCCGGCTCCTTGGCATTGCTCGCCGATGCGGGCCACATGACCGCCGACGCCGTCACGTTGGGCGCGGCGTACGTGGCGACCCGCGTCGCGACTCGCGTCGACACCACAGGGACGCGCACGTACGGCTCCTACCGCGCGGAGGTGTTCGCCTCCGGGCTCGCGGTGCTGATCATGCTGGGTGTCGCGGTCTTGGTGGCGGTCGAAGCGCTGGGACGCATCGGTGCGCCTGCAGAGGTCTCGACCACTCCCATGCTGGTGGTCGGTGTGCTCGGGCTGCTCGTGAACGCCCTGTCGATGCTGATCCTGCGTGCTGGCGCGAAGGAGTCCCTGAACGTCAAGGGCGCATACCTCGAGGTGATCGCAGATGCGGCGGGCTCGGTGGGCGTGATCGTTGCCGGCGCGCTCATCCTCGTCACGGGGGACGGTGTCTGGGATGTGGTGGTGGGCCTCGCGATTGCGGCGTTCGTCGCGGTGCGAGCCGCGATCCTTGGCAGGGAGGTGCTCGCGGTGCTCGGTCAGCATGCGCCGCGCGGCTTCGATGCGGCCGCGGCCGTCGCCGACCTCCGCGCCGTCGAGGACGTCGTCGAGGTGCACGATCTGCACGCGTGGACGCTCACGTCGGGAATGAACGTCGCCACGGCTCATCTGATGGTGACGGCCACCGCAGACCTGCAGACAGTGCTCGCGACAGCACAGTCCGTGCTTTCCGAGCGGTACGAGATCGCGCATGCCACGTTGCAGGTCGAGTCCGCTGCCTCACGGCAGTGCG
The DNA here is from genome assembly GCF_000975095.1 of Demequina aestuarii. Taxonomy (GTDB): domain Bacteria; phylum Actinomycetota; class Actinomycetes; order Actinomycetales; family Demequinaceae; genus Demequina; species Demequina aestuarii. The sequence goes on along the minus strand of NZ_BBRD01000001.1, from coordinate 2,445,432 downwards.
AAGAGGTGACCTGGTAGCGCGATGGCGCAGCGCCGCTGCTAGCCCTCGTCTGGCGCGAGCGCGCCGTAGACGGTGGGCAAGAGTTCCGCGACGGTCGGATGGATGGTGAGCCAGGTGTGCAGGGCCGATGCGGGCCCGTCGAGGTGCATCAGCATCGACAGGGCGTGGATCACCTCGTCGCCGTGGTGGCCGAGGACGGCGGCACCCACGAGGCGGTCGCGATCCGCGTCCACCACGAGCCGGATGGTTCCCGCGGTGACGCCGTCGAGAGCGGCGCGAGCGACACCGGCCATGGGGTAGTCCGCGACGGAGACATTGACCCCCGCGTCGCGTGCCTGCGCGAGAGTCATCCCCACGCGCCCGAGCGGCGGGTCCGTGAACACCGCGTAGGTGGGGATGCGGCCGGCCACCGACCGGTCCTCGCCCGCCAGGTGCTCGGCGAGGATCTCGTGATCCTGGTAGCTGGTGTGCGTGAAGGCGCCGCGGCCATTGACGTCGCCCAGGGCGTAGATGCCCGGCGCAGAGGTCAAGAAGTGCTCATCGGTGACGACGTAGCCGCGCCCGTCGGTGTCGACTCCGACGGTGTCGAGGCCGAGCTCATCGCTGTTGGGGATGCGGCCTGCCGCGATGAGCACGCGGTCGCCCGCGATCGTCTCGCCGTCCGCAAGCGTCAGGACCACGCCCTCCCCGTTCCGCTCCGCGCGGACGATGCGCACTCCGGTGCGCACCTCCAGGCCCTCCTCGCGCAGGAAGTCCGCGGCCGCATCGGCGATGTCCGGGTCCTCGCGAGGCATCACGTGGTCGCCTGACTGGAGGATGGTGACGTGGGAGCCGAACCGCGACCAGATCTGTCCCATCTCGAGGCCGATGTAGCTGCCTCCGATCACGAGCAGCCGCTCGGGCGCCTCGGTGAGGTCGAGCAGGGTGTGGTGATCGAGGTAGTCGATGCGTGCCAGTCCCTCGATGCGCGGGGGCACGGACCGGGCGCCGGGATTGAGCACGATCCGCGGCGCCGTGACCACCTGGCCGTCGAACTCGACCCGGTAGTCGTTGCCGTCGCGCCCGGATAGGCGGGCGCGGGCCGTGACGTAGCTGATGGTCTCGTGGTCCTCGAAGAACGCACCGCTGCTCGAGCGCCAGCCGTCGATGAGCGCGTCCTTGCGGGCGACCGCCTCGCCCACGTCGACGGTCACGCCATCGACGTGGACACCGTACGGCGCCCCGGTGCGTGCCACGTGCGCCGCGTGGGCCGATGCGCGGAGGGCCTTGGTGGGGCGGCACCCGTCATTGAGGCAGGTGCCGCCGAACGGCCCGTCCTGAAATACCGCGACGCGCTCGCCGCGGGCATCGAGCGTGGCCGCCAACGACGGGCCGGCCTGGCCGCCGCCGATGACGATGGTGTCGAACTGCGTGTGGTGAAGGGTCATGCCTCATTGTGCGCAGGTCATCGGCCGATGCGCCCGGCGGGGCGCCAGGGCCTCCGTGAGACGTCGCCGCCAGTCGGGGCTCAGTCGCCCTTGCCGGAGTCCAGCCCCTCACGGATCGCGTCCATCACGGACGAGTCTGCGAGCGTGGTGACGTCGCCCACCGGACGGTGCTCGGCGACGTCGCGCAGCAGCCGCCGCATGATCTTGCCCGAGCGGGTCTTGGGGACCTCGGACACGACGAGGATGGTGCGCGGCTTCGCGAGCGGACCGATCTCCTTGGCCACCTGCTCGCGCAGCGCGACGGAGACGTCGTGGCCAGAGGCGTCGGCGCCTGCCGCATCGGACCTCACCACGACGAACGCGACCACGGCCTGGCCGGTGGTCTCGTCGCTCGCGCCCACGACGGCGGCCTCGGCGACCCACGGGTGGGAGACGAGGGCATGCTCGAGTTCCGTGGTGGACAGCCGGTGGCCGGAGATGTTCATCACGTCGTCCACACGCCCGAGGAGCCAGATGTCGCCGTCGGCGTCACGCTTGGCGCCGTCGCCCGCGAAGTACAGGTGGGGCCAGCGGCTCCAATAGGTGCGCTCGTATCGAGGGCGGTCGTTCCAGACGCCGCGCAGCATCGACGGCCACGGCTCGGTGAGCGCGAGGTAGCCACCGTGCCCGGGTCCCACCTCGTCCCCGTGATCGTCGACCACGGCGGCCGCGACGCCCGGCAGCGCCACCTGCGCTGAGCCGGGCTTGGTGGCGGTCACGCCGGGCAGCGGCGAGATCATGATCGACCCGGTCTCGGTCTGCCACCAGGTGTCGACGAGCGGGCAGCGGTCGCCGCCGATGACGCGGCGGTACCACATCCAGGCCTCGGGGTTGATGGGCTCACCCACCGAGCCGAGCAGGCGCAGCGAGCTCAGATCGAACTTCGCAGGGATCGCCTCGCCCCACTTCATGAACGTGCGGATCGCGGTGGGCGCGGTGTAGAAGATCGACACTTTGTACTTCTCGATGATCTCCCACCAGCGGCCCTGATGAGGGGTGTTGGGGGTGCCCTCATAGAGCACCTGGGTGGCGCCGTTGATCATGGGGCCGTAGACGATGTACGAGTGGCCCGTGATCCACCCCACGTCTGCCGAGCACCAGAACACGTCCGTCTCGGGCTTGAGGTCGAACACCACACGGTGGGTGTACGAGACGCCGGTGAGATAGCCGCCGGTGGTGTGGAACAGGCCCTTGGGGGTGCCGGTGGTGCCGGAGGTGTAGAGGATGAACAGCGGGTGCTCGGCCTCGACCATCACGGGGACGTGGATCTCAGAGGCGGGCTCCACGACATCGTGCCACCACGTGTCCCGGCCCTCGACCCAATGGGTGTCCTGGCCGGTGCGCTTGACCACGAGCACGTTCTCGACGGTCGCTGACGGCTCGGGGTGGTGGTCGCCCGCCGCGATCGCGGCGTCGACGAGTGGCTTGAGCGCGAGATGCGCGCCTCGCCGGTTGCCGCCGTCTGCGGTGATGACCAGCTTGGCCTCCGCATCGTCGATCCGCTGGCGCAGCGACTCTGCGCTGAAGCCGCCGAACACGACGGAGTGGATGGCGCCGATGCGCGCACAAGCCAGCATGGCGATGACGGCCTCGGGGATCTGCGGCAAGTAGATCGCGACGCGGTCGCCCTTGGTGAGGCCCAGGCTCTCCAGGCCGTTCGCGGCCTTCGACACCTCGCGCTGCATATCCGCGTAGGTCAGCGTGCGCGTGTCGCCGGGCTCGCCCTCGAAGTGGAAGGCCACCCGGTCGCCGCGGCCTTCGCGCACGTGACGGTCCACGGCGTTGTCGCACGCGTTGAGCGTCCCGTCAGCGAACCATCGGGCCACGGGGGCGTCCGACCAGTCGAGCACCTCGGTGAACGGCTTCTCCCAGTGCAGGCGCCGCGCCTGCTCGGCCCAGAACTCCGGGCCCTCGGCCGCAGCCTGCGCGTAGAGCTCCGCGGTGGCGTTGGCCTGAGCGGCGAACTCGTCACTGGGAGGGAAGGATCGAGTCTCGGTGTGGAGGTTCTCGAGCGTGGGGGACTGTGTCTGGTCATCATTGGCCATGTCGGCCAGCCTAGGAGGACTTTGGTCCTCTGCCAACCATTTGTAAGCGCGCCTGGTAGATCGGTAGTCGCCCGATGCTAAATGGTTTCACCAATGCCATCTCTCCGCGCGCATCGGTCGCCTGCCGTGTCACGATGTCCTCATGACGGAATCAGAGAACTTCACCTACACCACCCGTACCAACGGCGAGGTCGAGATCCTGCGCGACGGATCGGTCGCGCTGCTGCTCCGGGGCGACGACGCCGAGGACTTCCTCGCGCAGGTGAAGAACGGCGACGCAGACCAGGTGATGGAGGCTTTCGTCGGCGACCAGTCCGGCACCGCCCAGGCCACTGGGACGGACACGCATCCCGCGATGGAGCAGCCACTCGACGGCCCAGTTCCGCACGGCGATGGCGAGCCGCGTGAGGCTGACGGCGAAGAGCGCCCCTCGTCCTAGACCGGCGGGCCCACATCCGTGTGCGATTCGCCGCGCGGTCCGGTCGCCTCCCGTGTCACGATGGGCAGATGACTGGAGCAGAAGGATTCGACTACCGTACGCGCAGCAACGGCGAGGCGGTCATTTTTCACCACGGCAAGCTCGCGAAGATGATGCGCGGCGAGGAGGCCGCAGCCTTCCTCAAGGACGTAGAGGCGGGGGATCCGCAAGAGGTCATGGGCACGTACGTCGGCCACGACGGCCAGGAGCAGAAGCCCGGCAGCGCCGGCAAGAGCACTGGCCCCGACTCACTTCACGGCAATGGTGAGGCCCACGCGACCAAGGACTTCCGCCGCAAGACCGGCTGAGAAGATCTGCGACCTCACTCGACGGTGAAGGTCGCCGGCTCGGAGATCGCGACGGCGGCGGGAGCGTCGACCACGTAGTGCTCCGGCACGTCTCGGGTCAACACGTCCGCGAGCACATCCTGGGGCACGTCGCACAGCCTCTCGCTCTGCCCGTCGGGGGTCTCTGACTCCTCACAGTGGTCGGCGATGCGCGGGTCATCGCGGATCGCCGAGTACCCGGCCGTGTACTGCAGGTAGGCAAGGCCGGTGACGCCCTCCTCTGCCAGCGCGCGTGCGGCCGCGGCCGGTTCGCCAAGAATGACCGGGGTCCACGCGTACACCTCGTAGTCTCCGGGCGGCAGGTCTGCGTTCGCTGCCTCGAAGTCCTCTGCCTCCTGCTGGCGCGCGGCGATCTGCTCTTCAGTCGCGCTGGACCATTCGAAGTCGTCCCAGATCGCAGAAAGCTCTGCGGCGGTGTCGCACAGCGTCGCGCCGGTGAACTCGATGGAGTCCGAGGACGGTGCCGTCGTGTCCGTCGAGGTCACGAACAGGTCGGGGACGAACTCGCTGCCCCAGTCGGGCGTCACGACGACGCCGTCGCGCGTGATGATCAGCTGGCCCTCCTGAGCGAGGAAAGCGATCAGCGCCTCATCCTCGCTGGTGAAGGTGACGGTGGCGGATGCGCTCATCGCGTTCCTGGTCACCTCGACCTCGGGGATCACGCCATTGGCGGCGGTGGCCTCGGCCGACCAGGTGTCTCCGCATGCGGGGGGCTCGAACAAGCCGTTTGCCTGGCTCTCGACCTCGGCGAGGTCGAACGTCAGGGGCACGGTCGCACGATCCGTGGTGGGGCTGCTCGACGGCTCCGCCACCGGCGTCTCGCCTCCGCCTGTCAGCAGCTGGACGCCGTACCACCCGACGGCTGCGGACAGCCCTGCGATGGCGATCGCGCCCACGGCCATGAGACCCTTGTTCATCCGTTGGTCGTGCCCCCCTGGGCGGGCGCGCTGCCGCCCCGCCGAATCCTCGTGGTGAGTCTCAATCGTACGTCCCTGAAACGGACGAATGCCTACGTCGCGCGGACGATTCTGCGCCGTCCCTGGTCAGGGACATGCCCCGCGGAGAAAGCCGTGTCGCACGGCGTGTCGCACCCCTCACTCGGTCGCCTCGACGGCGATGGACGGGTGACCTGGCACGGGCTGCCACTGCTGCCATGTCCAGCCGGCGGCGACTCCCAGCAGCAGCGCCACTGTCACCGCTGCGGTCAACGCGATCCTGCGCATCATTCCCCCTCAAGGCCGTGCCACCGTCCTGTCACAGTGTCAACGCATGGGGGGTGGTGAAAGGTTGGGTCAGGGGTAGATCACCAGTGCGTCGAGTTCCTCGCGGGTGCCGTCCCCGAGCGTCACCGTGGCGGGCGATGCGATCATCGCGGGAGCGGACTCGGGAGGCCCGTCGACGCCGGTGGCGAAGGTATCGGCGAAGTCGACTCCCTCGCACCACTGCACCTCGTCGACCGTCAGCGACCATGGCTCGGGCCCGTCGTACCGGATGATCTCCAGGGGTGAGTCGCCGGCAGCGGACGTGGTGTCGACCCATCCCACGACCTCCCGTGAGAGGTACCAATACGGCGTGGCTGCCTCGCCGCCGTCGTACTCCGCCTCCTGCGTGCGCATGATCCACAGGCGAGGGTTGGCGGGCATGGTGACCTCCGCCTCGGTCCATCCGCTTTCGTCGATCCAGAAGGACACCTGAACGGAATCCCCCTCCTCGAGGCTGCTCAGCTGCGGGGTGTCGGGCGCCCAGAAGCCGCCCAGAGACCCCGAGTTGAAGGTCGCGTACGCATCACCACAGGCGGGAACGCTCTCGCGCTCGTACGCCGGCAGGTCGGGCCCCTCGGTGTTCACGTACCACGACCGGTCACTCTCGAGCGTGACCGGGATAGGCGTCGAAGCGAAGACAAGGTCCACGTCCCTGGAGTAGAGCGCGGAGTCGTACGGGACCGTCGTCACGCCCGCCTCCTCGTCGACGACGACGCCGGGCAGCGCATTCGGCTGGCACGTGATGGGGGTGATCCCGCCCCACAGGTAGTCATCGCGGCACTCGTAGGCGCCTTCGCGGATGGCCGGGAGGTCGGAGCGAGCCGGCAGGCCGTAGTTCTGCAGCCGGAGGCTGTGGACCGCCGCAGTCTGCTCGCTGTTGTGAACGCGAGAGACAAGCACCATCTCGTATTCTCCGGAGTCGAGCGAGCCGGACTCGGACGCGGCCTCGCAGTCGGCGGCGGCACCCGCCCACTGCCAGAGGTGAGTGAGCGCGCCGCCTGGCTCGAGAGTGGTCACCGAGGGTGCCATGTCGGCCCATCCGTGGCCCACGACCACGCCGTCTTGCAGGAACAGGGCCTCGGGCTGCTCGACGAACACCGGCAGCGGATCGGAGCCCGTGAACGACAGGGTGACATGGGGCCGCGTCTCGGCGTTGATGAGCGCTTCCCCGGAGCTGTCCAGGTCGAGCTGTGCAGGCATCTCGAAGAGCGCCGAGAAGCCCTCGTTCTCGGCCGTCTCCGCCGGAACCGGCTCGCCGCAGTAGTCGTTCGCGGTGTTCACGCTGTGGCCCCACGGGTGCTCGGGGAACGGCACGGTGGCGTAGGCGGTGTCGCCCTGGTCGATGGTGAGGTCGGGTGAGGCGCTGGGGCTCGGCTCGGGCGCGACGCCCACTCCGGTGAACCCGGCGCCGGCGGCCCCGACTCCGGTGATGACGACCGCCGCGATCGCCGCCGACCCGCCGATCCGCATGGCTCGAGCGCGCCCGATGGACCCTCGCAGGCCGCCCCCGACGCGCGCATCCGACCATCGCCCTGCCCGCGCATCGGCCGCCGCTCGTATCCGCTCGCTGAAGACGTCCACCTCAGGGCCTCACCGCGTGGTCCAGGTCGAGGCGAAGCACAGTGCGGTCACGGCGAGAACACCAGCGCGTCGAGTTCTTCGCGGGTGCCGTCGTCCAGAGTCACGGTGGACGGCGAGGCGACCATCCCCAGGTGGTTGTCATCCGTGGTGTCAGCACTGTCGAAGCCCTCGCACCACTGCACGTCCGTGACGGAGAGCGGCCATGTCTCTGGTCCGTCGTAGCGCACGATCTTCAACGTGGTGGCGTCCGATCCGGAGTCGGTGTCGAACCAGCCCACGACCTCCTGCGCGGAGTACAGGCTCTCGGTCGAGGCATCGCCATCGCCGTCGTCGAACGCGATGTCACGCTGGGCCAGGACCCAGACGCGCGGGTCCACAGGCACGGTGACCTCTGCTTCGAGCCACCCCGAGCCCCTGCGCCACAGTTCCGGATCGAGCGCGTCGCCCACCTCCGTGCCAGCGAGGGACCCCGCCATCGAGTCCCACGGGCCTTGGATCGAGCCAGTGCCGATGCTGCCGAACTGATCGCCACAGGCGGGGACAGTGCCCCGCTCGAACCCGGGCACGGGCGGGGAGAGTAAGAAGTCCTCGGCGCCGTTCTCGTTCGGGGTGACGGTGACGGCTATCGGTGGCGAGACATACAGGAGCGACACGTCCTCCGTGTAGAACGACGCCTCGTACGGCACCGTCACGGTGCCCGCCTCGTCATCGATCTCCACCCCGGGAAGTGCATGCGGATCACACGTGAGCGGCGTGATGCCACCCCAGCGGTCCTCGCTGTCGCACTCGTAGGCGCCTTCCCTGAAAGCCGGGAGCTCGCTCATGACCGGCAGCGTGTAGCCGTCCATGCGCAGGCTCTGCGTCGCCGCGGCGGCCTCGTCGTTGTACACCTGGGTGACCAGCACCATCTCGTAGTCGCCTGGCTCCAGGGTGCCGAACCCGAACCCGGGCTCGCTCTCGGTGTCGCAGGAGGCGGCGCCCCCGATCGACTCCCAGCGATAGGTCGCGGTCCCCCCTGGTTGGAACGTCCTCACGATGGGTTCCTGATAGTCCGGTGCCGCGCCCACGACGGTCCCGTCCTCGACGAACAGCGCTGAGGGGCCGGACACGAATGCGGGGAGCGGGGAGCTCCCCGAGAACGTGAGTTGAGCCGAGGACTGCGCAGGGCCGGCAGAGACGCCTGTCTGCTGATCGATGTCGAGGCGTTCCGGGATGTCGTACGCGACGGAGAAGTCCTCCGATTCAGCGCGCGTCTCGGGGACCGGCCCGCCGCAGTAGGCCGCGAGCTGGCGCATGTGGGAGTCCATCTCGTGCTCGTCGGGAAAGGGCAGCGTGGCGTAGGCGGTGTCGCCCTGACCGAGGGTGAGGTCGGGCGAGGCGCTGGGGCTCGGCTCGGGCGCGGAGCCCACTCCGGTGAATCCCACACCCGCGGCCCCGATGCCGGTGATGACGACCGCAGCGATGGCGGCCGAACCGCCTACCCGCAGGGCGCGAGCCCGCCCGATCGAGCGGCGCCGTTCGCGGCCCGCCCGCGCATCGGGCCATTGCCGTGACCGCGCATCGGCCGCGGCTCGTACTCGCTCGCTGAACTCGTCCACGTCAGGGCCGCACCGCATGGTCCGCGACGGTGATCTCCGCGGCCATGTGACCGTCGTCCCCGAGGTCATCATGGGCGAGCGCGATGCCCAGCCGTTCGCTGACGACCGCGGTCACCTCCCGCAGCGCGTCCCGGACGGCAAGGGGCGGGAGGGCCAGCTGTTCCGCGATCTGACCCGGCGTCCGCCCGTCGTGGTGGCGCAGCAGCGCTACCGCGCGCGTCTGGGGCGGCAGCGCCAGGAGGGTCTCTGCGAGGCGGGCATCGTCGTCAACACCGTCGGGGGCGGCATCGGTCCGCTCGGGCCGTCCGGCCGATGTGCTGGCAGGCTCGGCCTCGCCCTGGTCCGCGGTGCGTGGCGGGGACTGAGAGACGGTGCCGCTGTCGTGGCCCGGAGGCGCGTAGGGGTTGGCCTGTCCGTGGACCGCGTGCTTGGCTGCGGAGGGCGCCGCCGCCGGCTCGTCACTCCTGTGGTCGACGCCCGCTTGATCGGTCGAGGGCGGCGCGGGCGCGAACTCACGCGCACGGGCGAGGAACTGGGCCACGATGGCCCGGCGGACGTGGAGCTCGGCCTCGCCCGGACCGCTCAGCCGGCGAGGCCGAGCGAAGGTGCGCCGGAGTGCGGAGGCGACCAGCGCATCGGCCGTGTCGCGGTCGCCGGTCAGCAGGCTTGCGTACGCCAGCAGGGCAGGAAAGCGTGGCCCGGCGAGCTCGTCGTAGAGCCGAGTCCAGCGTCTCATCGTGGGGGGTAGGCGCTCGTCAGTCGTCGTCCGACCGCGCGGCGCGTACCAGCAGCACGATTCCCGTCACGACGGCGGCCGTGGCGAGCAGTGTGAGGATGGTGGACCGCGCCGACGGTCCCGTCCGCAGCCCGACTGGCTTCTTGAACGTCAGGGCGCCCCACCCGTGCAGGGCGGCGGCGCGCCTGAGCGCGCGGTCGGGATTGATCACGAACCCGTAGCCCACCTCGTTCAACAGTGGCGCGTCAGTGATCGAATCGGAATACGCGTACGAGCGGGACAGGTCGTAGCCCTTGTCCTCGGCCAGCTGGCGGACCGCGTCGGCCTTCGCCTCGCCGTAGGCGTAGAAGGTGATGTCGCCCGTGTAGAAGCCCTTCTTGACGCCCAGCTGCGACGCGACCACGGCATCGGCACCCAGGAGTTCGGCGATGGGTTCGACGATGTCGGAGGCCGAGGCGCTGACGACCACGACGTCGCGACCGTTCGCCTGGTGACGCCGGATCAGCTGGAGGGCCTCTTCGTAGACCACCGGGTCGATGTAGTCGTGGATGGTCTCGGCGACGATGCGCTTGACCTTCTCCACCTCCCAGCCCTTGATGAGGTCGCTGAGCGAGTCCCGGAGCCGGTTGGTCTGGCGCTCGTCTGCGCCCCCGACCAGGAACAGGAACTGTGCGTAGGCGGTGCGCAGCGCGTGCGTGCGCGTGACGAGGCCTCCGTCGTAGAACGGCCTCGAGAACGCCATCGATGAACTGGTCGCGATGATGGTCTTGTCGAGGTCGAAGAACGCCGCTGTGGGCTTCGACACCTTCTGGCCGGCCATGGCACCTCCTCTGACCGCAACCCTAACCAACGCGGCCGACATTCGACACCCGGCGGCCGTCCCCAGACGGCACGTTCACCCGAACGTTCCCCACCACGGCAGCCCGGCCGACGCGCGGGTGCGGTCCGGCGTTCACGCTGGCTCGTGTGACGGGGAGAGCGGAGGGCGCAGACGAGGGCCGGGGGGAGGCCTCCGAGCATCGAGACCCCGCGGCGATGGCGTGGGCGGGCCCGCTCGCTCTGCTGCTGCGCACCCCGGGGGTCACCGATGTGCTGGTGCACCGTCCTGGCGAGGCGTGGGTGGACCGCGGGCTCGGCCTCGAGCGCGTCGACGTCGCATTGCACGACGCCGATGCGGTGAGGGCGCTCGCGGTCCGGCTCGCCGCGGCGGGGGGCCAGCGGCTCGACGACGCGAGCCCCGTCGCCGATGCCCGCCTGCCCGACGGCAACAGGCTGCACGCCGTGCTGCCGCCGGTGTCGCCCGGGTGTGCCGCGATCTCGTTGCGGGTGGTGCGCTCCCAGGCGCTCACCCTCGCGGATCTTGCCGCGTCCGGCGCGATCGATGCGCGCACGGCGGCGCTGCTCGCGCGCATCGTCCGAACACGGCTGTCGGTGCTGGTGTGCGGCGCCACGGGAAGCGGCAAGACCACGCTCATGGCATCCCTGTTGTCGCTGGCGGCGCCGCACGAACGCATCGTCGTCATCGAGGAGGCGGGCGAGATCGCCCCCGCCCACCCCCACGTGGTGCGGCTCGTGGAGCGGCGCGCGAACGTCGAGGGCGCGGGTGCGGTGGGCCTGGCCCGATTGGTCCGGGAGGCGCTTCGGATGCGTCCTGATCGGGTGGTGCTGGGGGAGTGTCGAGGGGCCGAACTGCGAGAGGTGCTGTCCGCGTTCAACACGGGACACCGCGGCGGAATGACCACCATCCACGCGAACTCCCCGCGAGACGTGCCGGTCAGGCTGACGACCCTCGGCGCTCTCGCGGGCATGCCCGCCGCCGCAGTCGAGGCTCAGGCTGCCGCTGGATTGGACGTGGTGCTGCACGTCTCGCGGGCAGGCGGCGTGCGACGGCTCACCGAGGTGTGCGTGCTGCGCTCGTGCGACCCGGGACTCGAGGTCGCCGTGGCGTGGGCCTGGGATGCGGAGGGCCGCTGGCGTGCGGGTCCGGCGTGGGGCGACCTGGCGGCGGCACTGGGGGATACGGCCGATGCGGTGGGTTAGCCGTCGAGGTCAGACGGGCGCGGTCGGCGGGGCCTCGGTCGACGTCTCGTTGCTGTTCGCCGATGCGATCGCGCTGCTCGAATCGGGCCTTCCGCCCATCCGCGCGTGGACGCTCGCGGGGGTGCCGGTGGACTCCAAGGGCGTGCCGCTCGCGGATGCTCCCGTGTGGAACGGGGGCCGCACGGCGGCGCAGTCGGTGGCGGCAGCCTGCACTCTTGCGCGGGACACGGGCATGCCGCTCGCGAGGGTGCTCGCTCGGGTGGACGATGCTGTCGCGCGAGACCGCGATGCGCGTGACGCTGCGGAGGCGCAGCTCGCGGGTCCGCGGATGAGCGCGCGGATCCTGCGGTGGCTGCCGCTCGTGGGTGTGGGGCTGGCGGCAGCGGTCGACCCAGGCGCTCTCGGCCTGCTGATCGCGTCCCCGCTGGGGTGGGCGATGCTGGGCGGCGCCGGTCTGCTGACCTGGCTCGGGTCGTGGTGGATGTCGCGGCTGGTGAAGGCGGCCACCGTGTCGGCCTCGGAGGGGCTGCCCGTCCCGGTGGTGCTGGCCCTGGTGGACGCCGCGCTCGCGGCCGGTCTCGACGTGTCGACGGCCCTGGCGCGCACCGCCGACGCCGCCGACCCCCGCACCGCCGGGCCGCTGCGTGCGCTCGCGGCCGCGCACGCCTACGGCGGGACCGCCCCGGACCTGGAGGGGCCGCTGGTCGAGGCGCTGGCCCGTCCCTTGGCGCTCGCGCAGTCGGCCGGTGCGCCCGCCGGGCACGGCCTTCGTGCGGCGATGGTGCGCCTTGATCGGGACGCGCGGCGTGATGCGGCGCGGTCCGCTGGCGAGCTCGGTGTTCGCCTGGCGCTGCCGCTCGCACTGTGCCTGCTGCCGGCCTTCGCGCTTGCGGGCGTGCTGCCGCTCATCGTCGCGGTGGTGGTGGGCGCGGATCTGGGGTCGCTCGACGTGCCGACACCGGCGAGCGTGGCACCGACACCGCCACCCCCACCCTGACAGCGGTGCGTGGACCCTTGTCCCCAACTGGCGCCGAGCGTGGCGGGTCCACCATTCGATGGTGGCGCCGATGCGGTGCACTCCGCGGTCCATCAGCGTGGGGCATGGGCGGCGAGGGTCGCGGTCCGGAAGGGATGACGATGGACACGTGGATCGATGAGCGCGAGGGCCGGCACTGGGACCCGCGCGACGACGACGGCATGGCCACCACCGAGTACGCGCTCGTGACGGTCGCGGCTGCAGCATTCGCGGGCGTGCTGATCGCGCTGGTGCGGTCGGAGGAGGTGCGGGAGCTGCTGGCGGGGATCCTGCGCTCGGCGTTCGGGTGAGCGCGGTGGCGCCGCGGCGGGGGCGCTGGTCCGGTGATCGCCAGGCCGGGACGGTGACGGTGGAGCTCGCGGCCGCGCTGCCAGCGGTGGTCATCGTGCTGGGGCTCGTCCTCGCCGCCGTGGGGTGGGCGCGCATGGGCGTCGTCGCGACCGAGGCGGCGTCCGTAGGCGCACGGATCGCCGTCGTCGAAGGCGCGGATGCGGCGCGGGCCGAGATCGCACGGGCGGTGCCCCAGGCGGTGGTGGGAGTCGATGCCACCGGCGAGAGCGTCCGGGTCACCGTGCAGATCGACGGGCCGGGATGGCTGCCGGCCGCCTCAGCGACCTCCGTGGCACGCGTGTCGCCGTGACGCTCACCCCGGGCGACAGGAGGACGTCTGACAGCGGGAGCGCCAGCATCCTGACGCTCGCCCTGGTGATGGTGGTGGTGATGGTGGGTGCGGTGATCGTGGCGGGTGCGGCGGCGTCTGCGGTGAGGGTCGCGGCTCAGCACGCCGTGGACGAGGCGGCGCTGGCGGGTGCGCACGCGGCGCGGGGCGAGCGGGCGCTCGGACGGGATCCTGCGGCTCGCGCGTGTGCCGCCGCGACATCTGCCGCGGGTGACAACGGTGCGCGCACCCGTCGGTGCGCGGTGGAGGGCGCCGTGGTCACCGTGGAGGTGTCGCTACGGCGGGGTCGCATCGAGGCGAGGGCGACCGCGGTGGCTGGCCCTGCGCACGCGGAGTCGGGATGACCGGCGCCGCGTGCGCGACCGTGTGTGGACCTACGAAGCCGAGACGTTGATCGTGCCGAGCGACGTCCACGCCTGGAGCTCGAGCCACTCGCCCTGGTCGGGGGCCGGGGCGATCGTGATGTCGGGCTCGATCTGCCCGTCGATCGTCAGTTCGGAGAAGCCCGCGGCACCGGAGTCACCGCCGCCGAATCCGAAATCCTCCCGCGGCACGCCGCCAAGGGTGGTGTCCCCGGTGTCCGGCCCCACCAGCGCAGAGTCGTTCAGTTCGGGCAGCGGCTGGGGGTCCTCGTAGTACACGGGCGGGTAGGCACTCGAGAGGCTGAGCGACTGCATGGTGAGCACGGTGTAGGTGCCGGGCTCCACCTCGGTGCGACCCGACTCGGAGTAGCACCCGTTGATGTCCCGCCACAGGAACTCACCCTCCAGCGACTGACCGGGCTCGAGAGCGCCGCCGTCACTGGGCGCGATCATCATGTCGGTGGCTGCATCGCCACCCTCGGCGGTGCGCGCAATCCCGATGCCCTCGTCACGGAGGCTCACCGGGAACCCTTCCGCCACCACGCGGCCGTCCTTCACCAGGAATAGCTGTGGCTGTGGGCTCACCTGTCCCGGGATCGTGTACTCCGACGCGTTCTTGACGGTCGAGGACACCAGCGGGTTGCCATCCACCACGAACCCATAGCTCACGTCGATGCGCGCAGGCAGGTCCACGTCCGTGGACAACAGGTCTATCACGGCCGAGGTCGCAGGGAACGACGCACCCTCCTTGCCGTCCCACGAACAACCGAAGAAGTTTGCGGTCCAGTCGTCACCGCTCGATGCCGAGTCGTTCACCTTCACCCATCGCTGCGAACCCGGCGCCATGTCCCAGGCCCCGTCGACCCGATTCGCTTCGAACATCTGGCGAGCGACATCCGGCGTCAGGTAGCCGTCGGGGAGCGGTTCAGGGTCGATGGGTTCCGGCAGCGGCACCGGTTCCACCGGGGTGTCGCCGTCGAGGTACGCCGCGAACGGGTCGTCCACCGGCTCACCATCGATGGTCAGGTCGAGCGGCTCGGCGGCGACGCGGAAGAGTTCCGGCATCGCCGGCGCGGGAAGCGCGTCATCGCTGGAGGCCGAGCTCTCGTTTGACGCGGGATCTCCTTCAGATGCGGTGCCGTCGCCGTCGATCGACGCGTCCGGTTCGGCCGTCGGCTCCGTGGGGGCGGCAGGGTCCGCTGCATCGTCCGCGTACGCCAAGGTCCACGCCTGGTGCACCTCGTAGTCGCCGGCAGGCAGCGGCGCGCCATCCCAGCAGTTCACCGGGTCGAGCTGGGTCGACTGTTCGAGGGTCGAGAACTCGGTCGCCGGGTCGAGCCGCTCGTACACCTCTTCCTCCGGGAGCATGGGTTCGTCCGCCGGGCCGTACTGGATCGGCGTGTCATTGACGGATCGACCGACCACGATGCCGTCCCACGTCACGACGTAGTCAGATCCCGAGATCAGGTCCACGGGACGGCTCGCTTCGAGGGTGCTGGGCAGCCAGATCTCGGAGCCGTCCACCTCGGGCGCGCTCACCGTGTAGGTCACGCCGGACGAGTCTCCCCATGCCCACGCGCCGTCGTCCGCGGCGAACTCGGTGCCGCACATCCATTGTTCGGCGAGACGCGTGCCGGCGGCACCTCCGGCGGAATCCTCGGCCGCCATCTCCGGAAGGTCGGCGCCTCCCATCGCCGCCGCGTCGGAGGCGGACTCGTCGCTCGTCCCCACGCCGAGCGGACCGATGGCGCCCACGGCGACCACCGCCGCCGCCCCGACTCCCACGAGTCCGTTCGCACCCATGCGCAGCGCC
Organism: Demequina aestuarii; assembly: GCF_000975095.1. Classification (GTDB taxonomy): domain Bacteria; phylum Actinomycetota; class Actinomycetes; order Actinomycetales; family Demequinaceae; genus Demequina; species Demequina aestuarii. The sequence goes on along the minus strand of NZ_BBRD01000001.1, from coordinate 2,429,989 downwards.
CGCTCGCGCTTGACCCTGCCCGCCGCGTGGGCGGTCGAGACGTGCATCTGCTCCACCGGCGCGCGGTCCGCGGCGCCCCTGAGCGCGTCTGAGAGCTTCATGACTCATTCCTTCCGTGCGTGCGGGGCGAGTCCACCGGGGTCTCGTCCGCGTCAGCCTGTGGTGCGTCCTCGAGCGGGCCGAGGGCGAGCTGCATCTGCGTCATCCCGTCGCTGAGGTAGCGCTTGACGGTGCCTTCGGCGATGCCGAGCGCCCGTCCGATCTGCGGAACCGTGAGGTCGTCGAAGAACCTCAGCACCACGCACGCCCGGACGCGTGGAGGAAGGGTGGCGAGCGCATCGGACACCTCCGAGCCCGCCTCCACTTGGCCGAACTCATCAGGCGCGAGCCGTTCCGGGCGGAACAGGTGCTGCACCCGTTGCCAGCGCTGACCGCGTCGGTACTGATCGACATAGATGGTGGTGATCGCACGACGCACGTAGCTCTCCGCCTTGACGGCGGTGAGGCCCGCGCGCTCTTTGGAGAACGTGCGCACCAGGGCGTCCTGCACCAGGTCCTGGGCCTGCACGGGGTTGCCGCACACCAGATACGCATAGGACAGCAGGGCGCGCTCCCGGGTGCGCACCAGCTGATCCATCGTGTCCTGCCACTGAGACATGACCCCTCCGGTCCTCGACTATTGGTTCCGCTGCAGTATCGACGTACAACTGGTCGCCACCGTTGGGTGGCATCGCGCCCCGCAGACCATCGTCGCCTAGACTCCCCGAATACTGATCGACCGCGCGACAACGTCGTCGCCGCGGCGCGATTCGTCAAGGAGGACGAATGCATCACGTGGTCAACCCCGCCGTCGAGGTCGGAAGTTCCAGCCTCACCATCGTTGCCATCATCGGAGTGATCGGTGCCGCCGCCCTGGTCTTCTCCTATGTGCTGCGACAGCAGGTGCTGAGATCCGCGGACGGCTCGGACAAGATGCGTGACATCGCCGGTGCGATTCAAGAAGGGGCGTCGGCGTACCTGAGCCGGCAGTTCCGCACGCTGCTGCTGTTCGCCGCAGTCGTGTTCGCGTTGCTGTTCCTCCTCCCGGGAGACACGGGAGTGCGCATCGGCCGTTCGATCTTCTTCCTGCTGGGAGCCGGGTTCTCGGCGACCATCGGCTACATGGGCATGTGGCTCGCGGTGCGTGCCAACGTGCGGGTGGCGCACGCGGCCACCCAGCCCGGCGGGCGCGTGGAGGGCGCGCGCATCGCGTTCCGCACCGGCGGCGCCGTGGGGATGTCAGTGGTAGGCCTCGGCCTGGTGGGCGCCTCCGCGGTGGTGTTCTTCTACCGCGGCGACGCGGCAGCAGTGCTGGAAGGCTTCGGCTTCGGGGCAGCGCTGCTCGCCATGTTCATGCGCGTGGGCGGTGGCATCTTCACCAAGGCGGCCGATGTGGGGGCGGACCTCGTCGGCAAGGTCGAGCAGCACATTCCTGAGGACGACCCGCGCAATGCCGCGACCATCGCGGACAACGTGGGCGACAACGTGGGCGACTGCGCCGGCATGGCGGCCGACCTGTTCGAGTCGTACGCCGTGATGCTGGTCGCCGCGCTGATCCTCGGCAAGGCCGCGATGGGGGAGCAGGGCCTCGTGTTCCCGCTCATCGTGACCGCCATCGGAGCATTCGTCGCCGCGATCGGCGTGTTCATCACCAAGATCCGCAAGGATGAGGCCGGCCTCGCCGCGATCAACCGCGGCTTCTACACCTCCGCTGCGATCGGCGCCGTGCTCGCTGCCATCGCCGCGTTCGTGTACCTGCCCGCCTCGTTCGACGAGATCGGCACCGCCGCACTCGAGGGCGTCACCGGGGACCCCCGGATCATGGCCACGGTCGCCGTATTCGTGGGCATCGGCCTCGCGGGGCTGATCCTGTGGCTGACCGGCTACTTCACCGATACGGGGTCCAAGCCCACCAAGCGCGTGGCAGAGACCTCCCGCACCGGCGCCGCGACCGTGGTGCTCTCCGGCATCGGCCTGGGGCTGGAGTCCGCCGTCTACACCGCGACGGTCATCGCGGGCGCCGTGGTGATCCTGTACTTCGTCGCCGGCGGCGTGATCACTCTGTCCCTCTTCCTGGTGGCGCTCGCCGGCTGCGGGCTGCTCACCACCGTGGGCGTGATCGTGGCCATGGACACGTTCGGCCCGGTGTCCGACAACGCGCAGGGCATCGCCGAGATGTCGGGCGAGGTCGACGCCGAGGGTGCTCAGATCCTCACCGACCTCGACGCCGTGGGCAACACCACCAAGGCCGTCACCAAGGGCATCGCGATCGCGACGGCCGTGCTCGCCGCCACCGCGCTGTTCGGCTCCTACTCCGATGCGGTGAGCCAGGCGATCGCCGACGCCGCCGCATCGGCCACCGACTTCTCGTACGAGGTCATCAACCCACTGACGCTGGTGGGCGTGATCATCGGCGGCGCGACCGTGTTCCTGTTCTCGGGGCTCGCCATCGATGCGGTCACGAGGGCCGCCGGCGCGATCGTGTTCGAGGTGCGCCGCCAGTTCCGCGAGTACCCGGGGATCATGACCGGCGAGGTGCGGCCCCAGTACGGCCGCGTCGTGGACATCTGCACGCGCGACAGCCTGCGCGAGCTCGCGACGCCCGGCCTGCTCGCCGCGATGGCGCCCATCTTCGTGGGCTTCGGCCTGGGCGTGGGTGCGCTCGCGGGGTTCCTCGCCGGCGCCATCGGCACCGGCGTGCTGATGGCCGTGTTCCTTGCCAACTCAGGCGGCTCGTGGGACAACGCGAAGAAGATCGTCGAGGACGGCCACCACGGCGGCAAGAACTCGCCCGCACACGAGGCGACGGTCATCGGCGACACCATCGGCGACCCGTTCAAGGACACCGCTGGCCCGGCCATCAACCCGCTCATCAAGGTGATGAACCTCGTCGCGCTGCTGATCGCCCCCGCGGTGGTCATGACGAGCTACGGAGACGACGCGAACCCGTGGCTCAGGTGGGGAATCGCCGGCCTCGCCGCCGCGATCGCCATCGTGGCCGTCGCCGGTGCGTCCCGCCGCTCGCACGCCTCCGACCTCGAAGGCGTGGCGGACCGCGCGGTGGCGTCCGAGGGCCATCACGAGCCGTCGCCAGGTGACTCGGCGCAGGCTGCCATGGACCCGGGGGCCACGGCAGGCTCCGACGACCGCGGCTCGCACTAGCCGCCCGGACGCACGTCAGGGCGGGCGACCATGCGATCGCCCGCCCTGACAATGCTCTCGCTACTCGGAGGGAGAGTACGAGAACTCGGGGTTTCCGACCGTCTGGAACCAGTCCCGCACCTGCTCGGTGTCCTCGGCGAAGGTCAGTGCCAGTTGAAGCAGCACGCGGGCCTTCTGCGGGGTGAGATCGAGTCCGCCGATGACATCCGGCTCGCCGGTGTCGTAGATCGAGCCCGATCCAGTGCGCGTGGTGCTCACGAACACCGTGCCATCGTCAACCCCGGCCTCACGCGCCTCCGCTTGGGTCGACGAGATGCCGCCGGCGCCGTGCCCCGCCGTCACAATGCCGTCCACGCCTGCCTCGACAAGGGCCTCGATCGGCACCGGGCTCGCCTCGACGTAGCTGAAGACGATCTCCGCGCTCGCGAGGTCCTCGAACTCGACCGTGCTCAGGTCGAAGGGGGTGAACCACTCGTCGGTGCCGCATGCCTCCACTCGGCCGGGCGCACGCATGTGCCGCTGGTTCGAGCCGTCGATTGTGCCGAGAGCGCCGTAGCGTCCGCCACTGAATGTGTCGGGACGCCACGCGTCTGTCTTGGTGACCTCGCGAGCCGCGAAGTACTCGTCGGCCATCAGCATGACGGTGCCGTAGCAGTAGGTCTCCTGGCTCGCTGCGAGACGGATCGCATTGAACAGATTCGCTTCGCCGTCGAATGAGAAGGTGTTCGACTGACGCATGGAACCCGTGAAGACCACGGGCTTCTCTGACTGCACGGTGAGGTCTGCCCAGTAGGCGATCTCCTCCATGATGTTCGTGCCGGTGTTGACGACGACAGCGTCCACCGCGTCGTCGGCGAGGATCTCATCGAGCTGACCGGTCATGTCGAACAGCTCACGTGTCAGCGTGCGCGCCGAAGAGCCTGGAATCGCGCCGTCCACGATGGTGATGTCTGCGACCTCGGCGATTTCGGGCTGGATGCGGTCCAGGATGTCGACGATGCCGTTGGGGACGCCATCGCCTCCGTACTCGGTGTACTCCGCAGGGCCGACCGCGGTCGAGGTGATGGTGCCGCCCCCGTCGAGAATCACGACGTTGGGCATGTCGGTCGAGTCGTCGACTGCCTCGAGAGAGGCGACCGTGGTCTCTTCTGCGGCGGGTTCGTCGTCGGAGGAGCTGCAGCCAGAGACGACGAGGGCGAGTCCGGCGACGGCTGCAATCCGGACGAGTGTGGTGCGTGAATTCATGGAAGGAGGTCCGTTTCTTCAGGTCTCTCTGGGGGAAGAGACATCGATCAATCCGCGCGGTACGCCGTGGGGCGTGGAGCCAGGCTAGGGGCGGAGCCAGGAGTGCTGCTCGCGAGCGTCGATGCGGCAACACTTGAGTAATGTGCCTGGTAATTTGCGATTGCGGCGTCTTGGTGCTGCGGCCGTTTCCGGGTCCCGCTTCCCCCGCGCGCGCACTGAGCGTGCGTGATCAGCAGGCTCGACGGCCGGGAGGCACGAGCCGCGAAACACGGCCGAAACCGCCCAAACGTACGTTTGCCCCATGCTCCCCGATGCGATCGTTCCACTCGAGCGTTCACCGTCTGCCGCCGTCGGCACCGCCAGCCACCGGCGGGCGGTGCGTGCCGTCGTCATCGGAAACGCGCTTGAGTGGTACGAGTTCGGGATCTACTCGCTGCTCGCGGTGTACGCGGGCCGAGCCTTCTTCCCCGAAGCCAGCGAGCTGACAGCACTCCTCGCGGCATGGGCATCCTTCGGCGTCGCCTATCTGGTGAGGCCCATCGGTGGCACGCTTCTCGCGCATCTCGGAGACGTCTGGGGTCGCCGCCCGGCTCTGCTCGTGTCTGTCACCTTGATGGGAATCGCCACGGGCCTGACGGGACTTGTGCCCGCGTACGCGACGATTGGCCTGATAGCGCCAGCCATCGTGGTCATGCTCCGCCTGATCCAAGGAGCCGCAGCGGGCGGCGAGATGGCGCTCGCCATCGTGTACCTCCGTGAGACTGCTGCGCCCGGCCGGGCGGGGCGGACCGTGCGGTGGCTGGCTGTCAGCACGTACGGCGCCTCGGTGCTCGGCGGAGGAATGGTGGCCGCGCTTGCGTGGCTCCTTGGTCCCGACGCGATGTATGACTGGGGGTGGCGCATCCCCTTGCTCCTCGCCTTGCCGCTGCTCGTCGTAGTCCTGTGGATGCGAGCGCGGGCCCCCGAGACGCCCGAGTTCCGTGCCATGGGCGGTGGTCACCAGGGCATCGCGACCGCCATCCGCCAGAACGTCCCTGGCCTGGTGACGATGGTGTCCGTGGGCATGGTCTACAACGTGACGGCCGGCGCGCTGCTCGGCGGCTATCTCACCCACCTGCACCTCGCGCGCCTGTCCGATGCGCCCGCGCACCTCGTCAGCACACTTGGCATCGCCACCGTGGTGGCGACGTGCCTGGTCAGCGGTGCGGCGATCGACAGGCTGGGGCGGCGCCGGGTGCTTCGCGCGGGAGCCGGCCTCCTCGCGGTGGTGGCGTTTCCTGCGTTCGCGTTGGGCAGCAGCGGCAACCTCCTCCTGTCGCTCGCAGGCGCTGTGATGCTGGGCGTTGCCGCCGGGGCGATCGTGACGCCCGCCTACCTCAACGTCGCCGAGTTCTTCCCAGTGCAGTCGCGGGCCGGCCTTGGCGCGCTGGGATACAACTGCGCGACCGTGGTGGGTGGGCTCACGCCTGCTGGGGTGCTTCTGCTGCGCCAAGAGACCGGCATCACCTGGGGATTCCCGGTCGTGCTCACCGCCACGGCCATCATCGCCATCGTGGTGAGTTCGCTCTCGATGACCGACAGCCCCGTGAGCGAGGCCGACGAATGATCGACCTCACGGCCGTGCGCTCGCTCGTGGCCGTCGTCGAGACCGGTTCGATCGCAGAGGCCGCGCGCGAGCTCGGCTACAGCGCGTCGGCGGTCTCCCGGCACGTCACGGCCCTGGAGCGTCACCTGGGAGTGACGCTGCTGCGCCGTGGCGCGCGGGCATCACAGGTCCTGCTGGCGGCGCGCATCGTGGCAGATCACGCCCGGCTGCTGCTCGAGGAGGAGGCGGCATTTCTCGCTGCCGTGGAGGAGGTGCGTGCCGGGTCCGAAGGCGTGGTGCGCATCGCCTACACGCGGGCGGCCGCGACAACGATCGTGCCTTCCGCGATGGCGATCATGCGTCGCTCATATCCACGCGTTCGCGTCGATGCCGCTGAACGCGATACGGACGACGAGGTGACCATGCTGCTGGAGCAGGGTCGAGCCGACGTGGGGCTCGTGTGGGGGTTTCCCGAACCGGAGGCATCCGACCTGGAGTTGACCCCCTTGCTCGACGAGGCGCTCATCCTGCTCACGGCCGCAGACCGCTCAGACCTGCACGTTTCACCACTCGACCTGGCAGCTCTCACTCACGAGCCACGCATCTCGCATACGGTCCACCGAGGTTCGCCACCGCGAGTGGACCAGATGTTCGAGGACCACGGCCTGCGCCCGCCCGAGGTGGTGTACCGCGCCGCGGATCATGCGCAGTTGCACGGGATGGTGCGTGCCGGGCTCGGCATCGCTCTGGTGCCCAGTCTAGGGATCGTGGACGTGCACAGCGGTGTGTGGCGGTCGGTCGTCGCGGAGAGCTTCCGCGTGACCTACATGGCCGCTCGCGCCGACGTCGCGGACACACGGCACGTGGGTGCGATCACGCGGGCGCTCGCTTCTGCTTCGAAAGGCCTGGACTCGATCGAGCTGACGTTCGTCGGCCCCGAGTCGCCCCGCTGAAGCGGCGGCGAGCACCGCCTCCACCCGTGCGCCGAGCGGCCGTGGCACGATGCGTTCATGACGAGATCCCGCACCGCGCTGGCCGGAGGGGTGGTGGGCGCGCTCGTGGTGGTCGAGGGCGTCTCCGGAGTGCTCCAGGGCTACTACACGCCGCTGTTCACCGATATCGCCAGGCATCTCGAGATCAACGATGCGGACATCAACTGGTTCGAGGCGGCGCAGCTGCTGCTCAGTTCGATCGCGGTGCCCGTGCTTGCGCGGCTGGGCGACATGGTGGGCCACCGCAAGGTGCTGATCGCCTCTCTGGTCCTGACGATGATCGCGAGCTTCGCGATCGCGTTCGCCCCTACCTTCCCGCTGTTCGTGGCGGCCTGGGCGCTGCAGGGCTTCTACGTGGTGTGGCTGCCGCTGAACGTCGCGATCATCTTCTCTCGCGCTCGCTCGCGGCCCGACGGCGCGGCGCTCACTCGCAAGGGCGCCGGCATCATCGTGGTGGCGCTGCAGGCGGGCGCCATCTTCGGGGCTCTCGCGGGCGGCCAGCTGGGCGGGATCCTGCCGCTGTGGGCCGCGCTGTGCGTGCCCGCCGTGCTGGTGTCGATCGCGCTCATCGTGGTCATCGCCAAGGTCCCTGACACCGGCCAGCGGGGCGAGGGGACCATCGACACCCGGGGCACCTCGATCCTGACCATCGCCCTGCTCGCCATCATGGGCGGGCTGTCGCTGGTGCGGGTGGACGGGATCACCCTGTGGGTGGCGGGAATGGTGCTGATCGGCATTGCGCTGCTCTGGGTCTTCGTCAGGGTCGAGGCGCGCACCGAGCACCCGCTTGTCGACATTGCGATGCTGCGCAGCCCGGCTCTGTGGCCCGTGGTCGTGACAGCGGGACTGTTCGGCGTGAGCGTGCTGGGCGCGCAGGGCCCGCTGTCGACGTTCGCCCGCACGGACCCCACTGAGGTGGGCTACGGGCTCGGGCTGAACTCCGCGACAGCCTCGTACCTCATCGGCGCATACGTGCTCTCGCTGCTGTTGGGGGCCGCCGTCTTCGCCAAGATCTCGACGATGACTTCGCCACGCCTGGTGCTGATCGGCGCCTCCGGCCTGGTGGGTGCCGGCTATCTGGCCCTGATCCCGTTCCATGACACCTTCGCGATGGTCCTGGGGTGCATGGTGGTCGCGGGCGTCGGCTCCGGTGCGCTCGTCGCCGCGCTCCCGGCCGCCGCCGCCGCAGCAGCGCCCCCGCAGCACACGGGCGTCGCCGCAGGTCTGACGAACACCACCAAGACCATCGGCGGCGCGTTCGCCTCGGCCGCCTTCGCGATCGCGCTGTCCACGGGAGTGGCCGTCACCGCGACCGGCGCCGCCTCCACCGCCGGCGCGATGTCCGGCTACATCACCGTGTGGGCGATCTGTGGCGGCACGGCGCTGGTGGCGATGGCGTTCCTGTTCGCGATGCCCAAGGTCGCCTTCAGTTCGAGCGCCGATGCGCTGGTCGCCGAGGCGGGCGTCCCCGCCGCCGGCGTCCCCATGGCAGCGCCCACGAGCGAGGGCCACCCCGCGACGCACCCCACCACCGACGAGGACCAGCGATGAGAGTGTCACGATGATGAGGTTCCGCAGACGCGCATCGGCCGTCCCGACCGCCGACCACTCGGCCGAGGCGCTGCGCGCCGCGGAGCACCTCGCGCGGCTGGTGCGCATCCCCACGGTCACGCCGCCGCCCGGCCCGCTCTCCGATGCCGACGCCGCCGTGTTCACCGCGCACCGCAAGGAGCTCGAGGCGATCTACCCGCGCGTCTTCGCCGCGGCCGAGGTCGAGACCGCGGGCCGGGCGGGACTGCTGCTGCGCGTGCCCGGCCAGTTCACGGAACGTCCCGTCCTGCTCATGGCGCATCAGGACGTGGTGCCGGTGCCGGCCGACTGGTCCGCGGAGGGGTGGGAGCACCCGCCGTTCGACGGCGTGATCGCGGGTGGCCGCGTGCACGGTCGCGGCACGCTCGACGACAAGGGCGCGATGGTGGTGCTGCTGGAGGCTCTCGATTCGCTGCTGCGTCAGGGCTGGTCCCCGGTGCGGGATCTGTACCTGTTCTTCGGCGGTGACGAGGAGCTTCACGGAGCAGCTGCGGTCGAGGCGGTGCGCGTGCTCGAGGAGCGCGGCATCGAGCCGTGGATGGTCCTCGACGAGGGCGGCGCGGTCGCGACCGAGGCCTTTCCCACGCTGCGGGGGCCGATGGCCGTGATCGGCGCCTCGGAGAAGGGCATCATGACGCTGCGGCTCAGCGTCGCCAGCCTGGGCGGCCATGCGTCGACGCCGCCGCGCCAGTCCGCGCCGGGAATCCTGGCCCGTGCCCTGGTCGAGATCGAGGAGCACCCCTTCCCGGCGGCAGTGCACGATGTCACGATCGAGATGCTCGAGGGCGTCGCCCCCCACGTCGCGCGGCCGATGCGCGGGCTGCTCATGCGCGCCGGTCGCCGGCGCGCGGTGCTGGGGCGGGTCATGCCCCGGTTCGGGCCCGAGCTCGCGGCCATGGTGCGCACCACCGCAGCCATCACCCAGCTCGAAGGCAGCCCCGCACAGAACGTGCTGGCGACCCGCGCATCGGCCGTCATCAATGTGCGCGTCGCGGTCGGATCCAGCTGCGCCGAGGCCACGGCGCACCTGGTCGACGCCATCGACGACGCCCGGGTGACGGTCGAGGTGGTGGAGGCCACCGAACCCTCGCCCGTGTCGCCCACGGGAGACGATGCCCGGTGGCGCGCGCTCGGTGCGGCCGTCGCCGCCTCGTACCCGGACGCCGTGACGGTGCCGTACATCATGCTTGCCGCCTCCGATGCGCGGCACGTGGCTCGTATCTCGCCGGCGGTGTATCGATTCTCGCCGCTCCGGATGGACAAGGCCCAGCGCGAGTCGATCCATGGTCCGAACGAGAACGTCGAGATCGACGCGCTCGGGGCGGGGGTCGCGTTCTATCGCGCGCTCCTCACCGGTGACGCGCTGGGGCCGTCGGCGCCGGGCCAGCCGTAGCGGCGCGCTAGCCTCGAGCCTGTGAGCACCCGTCCCCCCGCGGTCGACGCCCCCGCCGCCGCCGCCTTGCGCGCGGACCTCGACGGCTGGACCGTCGATGACGTGAGCACCCTGGTGGGCGATCGTGCCTTCCGCGCGCTCGGACGTGAGCAGGTGGTGCCCGCACTCCTGGAGGCGCGCGCCGCCGGTGACGCGCCGACTGCCATCCTGACGAGGCTGTTCATGCTCGGCGATGACGTCACGCGCGCGCAGGCCGACGCCGCACTGGCCCACCTGGGGGTGCCTGGTGCGGAGCGCATCGGCCTCGTGCGGTCCGCGGGCGAGGGGGCTGACGACGGTGTGCGGTCTCTCATCGACCTGCGCCCGTATGCGGCCACCACCGAGCATGGCCAGGTCGACTGGTGGATCGCATCCGATCAGGGCGAAGCGGTGACGGCTCAGGGCGTCGGGCAGGATCACGTCTTGGGGATCGGCGGCGCCGCCACGACCCTCGCGTCGGTGACGGTGCGTACTCCGCGCAACCGAGTGCTCGACATCGGCACGGGGTGCGGCATCCAGGCCATGCACGCCTCTCTGCACGCCGATGCGGTGGTCGCGACGGACATCTCGGCACGGGCGCTGTCGTATGCGCGGTTCAACGAGACGGTCAACGCACCTGCGCTCGGCGGCGGTGCCACGGCACATCGCGCCTGGGACCTGCGCGAAGGATCCATGCTCGAGCCGGTGGCAGGCGAGTCGTTCGACCTGGTCGTGTCGAACCCGCCCTTCGTCATCACACCTCCGGGCGCGCCCACCTACGAGTACCGCCACGGGGGAGTTGCGGGCGACGGCGTCACTGCCGGACTGATCTCCGACGTCGGTGCGGTCCTGGCGCTGGGAGGCGTGGCGCAACTGCTCGGCAATTGGGAGATTCGCCGTGGCGATGACGGCGGCGACTGGCGTGCCCGCATCGAGCACTGGCTCGACACGGCGTCGGTGCCGCTCGACGCCTGGATCGTCCAACGCGATGCGCTGGATGCTGCAGAGTACGCGGAGACGTGGCTGCGGGACGCCGGCGTCACTGCGGACCGTGATCCTGCCCTGTGGTCGAGTGCGTACGAGGCATATCTGCGGGCGTTCGACGAGGACGCCGTGGAGGCCATCGGCTTCGGTCTGGTGGTCCTGCGCAGGCCGCTGACCGGTACCCCGACGCTGCGCCGATTCGAGGAGCACGAGGGCGCCATGGCCACGCCGCTGGGTCCCACGCTCGCCGCCGCGCTGGAGGCGCACGATTGGCTGGCGTCGGCCTCAGACGGCGACGTCCTGGACACCGCGTTCACGGTCGCGCCCGACGTCACCAAGGAGACGCACGGACGGCCGCTCGAGGCTCACCCCGAGCACATCCTGCTTCGTCAGGGCGGCGGCTTCGGCCGCGTGATCAAGGCCGACACGGCACTCGCGGGGCTCGTGGGTGCGAGCGACGGCGAGCTCACGGTGGGCCAGATCGCGCACGCCCTCGCGGCGCTGCTCGACGTGGCGCCGGGAGACGTCATCGGCGGAATCGTGCCCGCTGTGCGGGACCTCGTCCGCGACGGACTGCTCCTGCGCTGATTTCGACCGGTTCGAGCGCGCCCTCTCTCAACTCTCGGCGAACTCCCTGGAAAGACCGCGGAGGGTTTTTCCTCGTGGATTCGTGACAAATGGGTCGCGGTGGGTCCATGGTCCCGTACGCGGGCTCTTTGGGGCCGTCAGTCTTGGGGCACTAGCAACACCAACCCCGGATGGGAAAGGACCCCACATCATGACCGCTCGACTCAAGCTCCTCGGCATCATTCTCGCCATCATCGGCATCGGCTTCATCGGCGTCGGCGCATTCGCCGCGCTCCAGGTGAAGGCGGGCAACGACTCCCTGCAGGCCTTCTCCGCGGCACAGAACGTCACCCTGACCTACAACGAGGACGGCGTGCTCGTCGACCGCGGCGAGGTCGAGGGCGCAGAGGCCATCAAGTCGCTCGTCGAGGACGACTGGGGCTACGCGCTCAAGGGCTACGAGATGGACCCCGACAACCCGCTGGTGAACACCGGCTCCGAGTACATGTACCAGATGGGTCTCGTGGCCTACCACACGCTCAACGGCACCACCGAGGTGACGCTGGACGAGCCCGTCGAGTACAACGGCGAGACCTTCGAGGCCGGCACCTACGAGGTTCCCACCGACGGTCGCTACTGGGCCGACTTCGACCGCATGCACCCGCTCGAGGGCGCGGCACGCGCCGAGGCATGGAACCCCACCGCACACGCACTGATCGGCGAGCTGGGCGTCGGCTCGGTCACCGCCAACGTGCTGGTGCTCGGTCTGGGCACCGCCGCGATCGCAGCTGGCCTGGGCCTCACCCTGATCCTGACCGGACTCGGCCTGGTGTGGGCGACCCGTGCAGACAAGGTCGGCACGACCGAGGCGTAAGCGATACGCGAAGAGGGCCCCTCCTGGGGCCCTCTTTTCGTGTCCCCGCACCCTCGCACCCCATCTCCGCCTTAGCGCGCCAGGGGACGCTGAGTGTCGCATCGGGTGTATTCACGAATCCTGGAGAACGCCCAGTGTCGTTGAGCACGCGCACGCCCACGCGCACCCGCCTCGCACCGCACGAGGTGCCTCACGCGAGACGCAGCCCGATGATGCATCGGCCGGGAGGACGCTGGCGGCGCGGCACACCTCACGATCGACAATGGATGTCCGCCAGGATCCGCAGACCGCCCAATTGCGACACTCACCGCCCGCTAGCGCGCCAAGGCGAGAGCGAGGAAGAGCGGGGGCGGGGAGGGCTAGAGCGTCGCGCGGGCGCGCACGGCGGCGGCCAGCGCCTCCCACTCGCCCGCGCGTGCCACCAGGAACGGGCGTCCGGGGTCGCCGGGCCGGTACTCGGCGCCGTCGAGGTGGCGCACCGCATAGCCCGCGGCCCGGCAGATCGCTGCGCCGGGAGCGTGATCCCACGGCTTGGCCCGGAAGTACAGCAGGAAGTCGAGCTCGCCGTCGATGATGTCCCAGTAGTCCCACCCGGCGCACATGCGCGGCGGCGTGACCTCGGCGACGTCCTCAGCGAGCCCCACGAGGCCGCTCGCGGTACTCTCCGGCGCGAACTTCAGCACCGCCATGCCGCGCAGCTCCGAGACGGGGCGCACCGGCGCGCTCGCGACCGACTCGACCGTCCGCACCATGCCGGAATCGTCCGTGACGGTCACCGGAGCGTCGACGCCCCCGTACAGGAGGTTGCCGGTCTCAGGGTGGAGGATCCACCCGGTGTGGGCGTTGCCCGAGTCCACGTGTCCCACCATCACCGCGTAGTCGATCGAGCCGTGCGCGAAGTTCCACGTCCCGTCCACGGGGTCCACGGTCCATGCTGCAGGCGCGGTTCCGAGCACGTCGGGAAGCGACGGGTCGGCCTCGGAGGCCTCTTCTCCCACCACCGGCTGGTCCGTGATGGCCGCCAACAGCGGCGTGAGGGCGCGCTCGGCCTCCACGTCGGCGATGGTCACCAGATCATCCGGTCCCGACTTGGTATCGACATCTCCGTCCGTCAGGGTTCGGAACCTCGGTCGAATGAGGTCATCCGCGACGTCTCGCATCGCCTGTCCCACTGCTTCACTATTCACACCCCCATGGTGACAGAGCCGGGTGGCGGCGGGGTGAACGGCAGAGCATTGCGGGACCGGTCCCGTTCGACTCTGCGCGCACCGTATGTATTCTGTGAGCGTCTCCCGCCCGTTGCGCAGGAGTCGCCCCCACCCGAAAGCAGGAGCAGATGACGCACAAGCTCGTGATCGTCGAGTCACCCACCAAGTCGCGCACGATCGGCGGCTACCTGGGTGCCGACTACGAGGTGGTGTCGTCCGTCGGGCACATTCGCGACCTTCCCCAGCCCTCGGAGATGCCCGCCGACAAGAAGACGGGATCGCTCGGCAAGTTCGCGGTCGACGTCGAGAACGGCTTCGCACCGTTCTATGTGGTGAGCCCCGAGAAGAAGAAGCTGGTGGCTGATCTCAAGCGTGCGCTCAAGGGTGCCGACGAGCTCTACCTCGCGACGGATGAGGACCGCGAGGGGGAGGCCATCGCGTGGCACCTGCTCGAGGTGTTGAAGCCCAAGGTCCCCGTGAAGCGCCTGGCATTCCATGAGATCACCCGCGAGGGCATCGAGCGTGCCCTGGCGAACCCGCGCGACATCGACATGGAGCTCGTGGAAGCCCAGGAGGCGCGCCGCGTGCTCGACCGCCTCTACGGCTACGAGGTCTCGCCGGTGCTGTGGCGCAAGATTCAGCAGGGCCTGAGCGCCGGTCGCGTGCAGTCCGTCGCGCTGCGCCTCGTCGTGGACCGCGAGAAGGAGCGCATGGCGTTCCAGTCCGCAGAGTACTGGGACCTCACCGCGACCTTCACCGCCTCCGAGGGGGCCGATGCGGGCAAGGGCTTCACCGCGCGCCTCACCACGGTCGACGGCAAGCGAGTCGCGACCGGCAAGGACTTCGACGACCGCGGCGTGCTGAAGAACGCCAAGGTGCACCACGTGACGGCTGGAGAGGCCGGAGCCCTCGCATCGGGCCTCGCCCACTCCTCCTATTCCGTGTCGAGCGTCGAGTCCAAGCCCTACAAGCGCAGGCCGGCCGCCCCCTTCATCACGTCGTCGCTCATCCAGGAGGCCAGCCGCAAGATGCGCCTCGGCGCTCGCCAGGCGATGGGCGTGGCGCAGGGCCTGTACCAGCGCGGCTACATCACCTATATGAGGTCCGACTCGCCGGCGCTGTCGGGAGAGGCCATCCGTGCCGCCCGGGCGCAGGCTTCCGAGCTCTACGGCTCTGACTCGGTCGCATCGTCGCCTCGCGTCTACGCCAGCCAGGACACGAACGCGCAGGAGGCGCACGAGGCGATCCGGCCCGCCGGCGACAAGTTCCGCACGCCGGCCTCGGTGCGCGGCGAGCTGTCGGGCGACGAGTTCCGCATGTACGAGATGATCTGGAAGCGCACCGTGGCCTCGCAGATGGCCGATGCGGTGGGCAGCACCTCGACGGTGCGCATCGGCGCGAAGACCGCGGCCGGGCACGCGGTGGAGTTCTCCGCTTCCGGCACCATCATCACGTCGCCGGGGTTCCTGGCGGCGTACGAGGAGTCCAAGGAGCGCTCGCGCTACGAGGATGACACCAAGGAAGCCACGCAGGACAAGGACAAGCGCCTGCCGCAGCTCGCCGAGGGTCAGCAGGTCGAGGCCGAGGATCTCGAGCCCATCACGCACGCGACCACGCCGCCGCCGCGCTTCACTCAGGGCGGCATGATCCAGGAGCTCGAGGACCGCAAGCTGGGCCGCCCGTCCACGTACGCGTCGACCGTGGACGTACTGGTCGCGCGGGAGTACGTGCGGATCGACAAGCAGACGCTCGTGCCCACGTGGATCGCCTTTGCGATCGTGCGTCTGCTCGAGCAGCACTTCCCCACGCTGGTGGACTATGCGTTCACCGCCGAGATGGAGGCGGGGCTCGACCGCATCGCCACCGGCGAGCGCGACCAGCGGGCGTGGCTCCACGAGTTCTACTTCGGCGCCGACGGCGACGGACCCGAGGGCCTGAAGAACCTGGTCGAGTCGCTGGGCGACATCGACGCCAAGGCCATCAACACGTTCGAGATCGGCGAGGGAATCGCCGCGCGACCCGGTCGCTACGGACCGTACGTCGAGCGGATGGTCGACGGCGAACGGCAGACTGCCTCGATCCCCGAGGATCTCGCCCCCGACGAGCTCACGGTCGCCAAGGCGCTCGAACTCTTCGAGAACCAGGGCGGCGACGAGCGCTCGCTGGGCAAGCACCCCGAGACCGGCTACGAGATCGTGGCCAAGGGCGGACGCTACGGCCCGTACGTCACCGAGGTGCTGCCCGAGGACGCCAAGGGCAAGCCCGCCACGGCGAGCCTGCTCAAGTCGATGTCGCTGGAGACCATCACCCTCGACGACGCGCTCACCTTGATGAGCCTTCCTCGTGAGGTCGGCAAGGACCCGGAGTCCGGCGACGTCATCACGGCGCAGAACGGCCGTTACGGCCCGTACCTCAAGAAGGGCACGGACTCGCGCTCGCTCGAGACCGAGGCCCAGATGTTCACCGTCACCCTCGAGGAGGCGCTGAAGATCTACTCCGAGCCCAAGCGCGGCCGCGGCCGTCCCGCCGCCAAGCCCCCGCTCAAGGAGCTGGGCGAGGATCCGGTCAGCAAGAAGGCCATCGTCATCAAGGAAGGCCGGTTCGGCGAGTACATCACCGACGGCGAGACCAACGTGACGATCCCGCGCGGCGACACGGTCGAGGGCATGACCTCCGAGCGTGCCATCGAGCTCCTGCAGGAGAAGCGCGCCAAGGGCCCCGCCAAGAAGAAGCGCGCTCCCGCGAAGAAGAAGCCTGCCGCGAAGAAGGCGGCTCCGAAGAAGAAGTAGGTCGCGCCGACCGCCGCAGGCGGCTCGGCAGAGGGGGACTCATGCTTGACGCGTCTGCTGTGCGGGTGCGTGGACTGCACAAGGCGTTCGGACACACGCGCGCCGTGGCCGGGCTCGACCTGGACATCCCGCGCGGGGCCTTCTACGGGATCGCGGGTCCCAACGGCGCGGGCAAGACCACGGCGCTCCGCATGATGATCGGCGCACTGCAGCCCGATGCGGGCGAGGTCGAGGTCGACGGCGTGGCGGTGTGGCCGGATCCGCGCGAAGCCAAGGGGCGACTGGGATTCGTGGCAGACAACCCTGCCCTGTTCGACCGGCTGTCGGGGCGCGAGATGCTGGAGTACGCGGGCCTGCTGCGTCGCATGGACCCTGCCGAGATCACTCGCCGTGCGGACGAGCTGCTGCGGATCCTCGCGATGACCGACGACGAGAACCGCATGATCGCTGACTACTCGTTGGGCATGACCAAGCGCATCGGCCTCGCGGTGGCGCTCCTGCACAGCCCCCGGGTGCTCATCCTCGACGAGCCGTTCGGGTCACTCGATCCCGTGAACACCCAGGTGATGGAGGAGATGCTGCATCGCTACCGTGCGGGGGGCGGCACCGTCGTGTTCTCCAGCCACGTGATGGACGTGGTGGAGCGGCTGTGCGATCGGGTGGTGGTGATCGCCGGCGGAGCGGTCCGCGTGGAGGGGACGGTGCCGGAGGTGCGCGGCAGCGCTCCATCTCTGCAGCAGGCGTTCGTCGATCTCGTGGGACGCCGGGCGATCGACGACGGGGAACTGTCGTGGCTGTCGTCCTCCTGAGGCTGCGCCTCGCGATCCAGCGCTCGGGCCGTGGGTCGTGGTCGTCCACCCGTGGCGTGATCATCATCGGCATGTGGCTGCTCGCTGTGGGTGCGGGCGTGGCGACGGGCGCGCTCGTCGCCTTCCTGCTGTGGCTGGACGGCGACGGCGCTGCCGCGCTGGCGGTGCTGACGGTGATCTTCCTGGGCTGGCTGCTGATGCCGCTGATCACTCCCGCCCTGCAGGACCAGACCGTCGATCCCGCCCGGCTCGAGATGTACCCCCTGACGGCGCGCGAGAAGGTCTCCGGACTGCTGTTGGGCGGGTTGGTGGCGCCCACCGCGACGGGCACGCTTCTTGCGGCCCTCGGGGCAGTGTTCGCGCCCGGCATCGGCTGGGGCGCACGTGCCCTCGCCCTCGTGGGCGCGGTGGTGTTCACGGTCATGTGTGTCGCCTGGTCCCGGGCGTTGCAGGCGATGCTCAGCCGCGCGACCGCCTCCCGCCGCGGCCGGGACGTCGCTCTCATGGCGTCCGGCTTGCTCGGCGTCGGCTTCTACGTCGGCATCCAGATCCTCACCCGCAATCCTGAGGCGCTCGTCAACGGCGTCTCCGATAGTGTGGTCGCCGTGCTGCTGGCCTGGACGCCGCCGGGGGCATCGTTGCAGATGGCCCTCGACCTCGATGCGGGAGATGCCGTGGTCGCGCTGGGTCGCGCCGCCTACGCGCTCGCCTGGGTGATCGCGGCGATCGCGCTGTGGGTATGGGTGCTGGCCCGCAAGGAGCGCGGCGGATTGCAGTCTCCGGCTCGACGCAGGCGGTCTCCGCGCGCCGGCACTCGCCTCGCCCTGACGGGTGGCCTGCTGCGGCTGTCGCCGAAGAGCCCCGGCGGAGCGGCGGCCGCCCAGTACGCGCGCTACCTCTTCTTTCGTAAGCCGCGTGCAGCCCAACAGACGCTGACCTCCTTGGGCATCGGAGGCTTTCTCGCCCATTCTTTGGGAGTCGACGCGAGCTTCGCTCTTGCTGGGGCCATGCTCGGGGGCTTGGTCGCGGTCTCCCTGAGCACCGGTCTGCTGAACTACGACGGTGCGGGCGCGGAGTTCTCGGTGATCTCAGGCGCGCCGATGCGGGCCGTGCTGGTGGGCAAAGCGGTCGTGGTCGCGACCATCGCGCTCGCGGCGCTGGTGGTCTTCGTCGCGGTTGAGGCCGCCCTGGGGTTCCTTGAGGTCGACGTGGTGGGCGCCTTGATCTGCGGGGCGGCGGCCGCGCTGTGGGCGACGGCCGTGGGCGCTGCGGTGTCGGTGATCGCACCGTACGACGCCGACAAGAAATCCGATGGCCGCACCGTCGCGGCGTTCTGGCACTTGGGTGCCATCCTGCTGGTGTTCACCACCATCGGCATCGCGGCAGGGGTGATCTGGGCCGTTGGGGGGCTCGGGCTCGGGCTCGTCATCGCGCTCGGGGCGCTCGCGGCGAGCATCGCCGCGTCGTGGCCGGTCGTGGCGTGGGCCGCGCGTCGGCTCGACGCGCACCAGTTGCGCGTGACCCAGCTCATCCTCGCCGGCTGATGAGGCGGCCCGGCTGTCTCCCCCCTCATCAACTCCGAACCCATCTTTCGCAGACACGCCCACGGTGACCCGCGCATCGGCCGGATGCCCCGGCGTGTCGCTGGGAAAGTGGTTCGCAGTTGACGGCGGGGCGACCACAACCCTTCGCGCGCATCGGCCGTTCTTATGCCGACGAGAGGGGCACCCGTGACTGCGGATGACGAGTTGCTGAGCGAGATGCTCGAGCGCGCTTCGAGGCGGCTCGCCGCCTACGGCTACCTGCTGACGGGTTCGCAGCACGCTGGCGAGGACCTGGTGCAAGACGCGATCGTGAAGGTCTTCGTGCGTCGCCGCCGCATCCCCAATGCCGCTGCTGCCGAGGGCTACGTGCGCGCCGCGATGCGCACCCTGCACCTCGACGGTCTGCGCCGCGACAAGGTGTGGCGGCGACTCATGCCCGGTCAGGCTGTCCGCGACGAGGTGCCCGACGCCACCGACCGCATTCATGCGGCCGATGCGGTGGGCAGGGCGCTCGGCGCGCTCAGTCCGCGCCAACGCACCGCGGTGGTGCTGCGCTTCTACGACGACCTCACGGTCGTTGACGTGGCGCACGAGATGGGTCTCGCGACCGGGACGGTCAAGCGGTATCTCTCGGAAGCCCTCGACCGGCTCGCGGTCGAAGTAGGTGATGACGCGACCTTCGATGTCGAACGCGTCGCAGTGGTGGAGACGGAGGGACGGTCATGAATCTGCACGACGAGTTGGGAAGGCACGGGGCCGATGCGGTCGACGAGTCTGCACGGCGCTTGAGTTCGAGCGACGTGCGTGCGGCGTTGGGCGCGCGGGTGCGCCGGGGCCGTCGGCGCCGCGCGGTCGGTGGCGGCGTGGGTGCCGTGGCCGGGATCGCTCTGGTGGCGGTGGGCGCGTGGAGCGTGCTGCCGGGGCTCGGCAACGGCACGGTAGCGGACCCGGCGGGAGTCGGTGGCGACGCGACGACCTACCGGGTCTCTGATAGCGCCCCGGTCGAGCCACTGCCCGGTGGTCCGTTCGACAACGAGGACACGCTGGCCTACCCCGAATTGATGTGTGGCGACCCGTTCGAGCTGGAAGAAGGTGTCACAGTCCACGACGCGAGCGTTCTCGATGACTCATGGGTCGCGAGCGCGTCGTCGTGGGCGCTTCACGATGACGGGTCTCACCACGCGGCTCCCACCGGCATCAACCTCGGGTTCGAAACGCATTACTTCCGGTTCGCATCAGAGTTCGACGGCATCCAGTCCGTGGCGCAGGTGGAGGTGCCGCTTCTCGTGCGCGATGGCGTGGTCGTTGGCGTAGGTGTCGCCGGGGGTGGCAGTGGCGGGGGCGGGTCGCTCGCCGTCGAACCTGGCGGTGACGACTGGCTGCCAGAGTGGACGCCGTCGCCGGGTCAGTGCGGGGACGAGGACCGCTCGGCCGAGTTCGGAGACGGAACATACGAGCCGGTGTGGGTGACGCGCCTGTGGACCAGCGACGTGACGTCCCCAGAGCCGCTCGCGACCATCGTGTTCAGCGCCGGCGAGATCGAGTACTCCGGCCTGGGTGAGCCTGAGGTCGATGACTCCGGCTTGCTCGGGAACACGTGGGGTGACGACGCGCTCGCGTCCGTCATCGAGGTGCGGGAGTGGAACGGCGGGCTCGAGTGCGCCGCGCTCTCGGACGATCAGGCCTTCGTGACCGGCACGGGTGACGCCGGAGACGTCGTCGGCAGCATTCCGGTGCCCAGCACGATCGAGACCGGTCGCCTGTATGGCTACGGAGATGACGCGCTCGTCGGCGGGTACCCGATTCCGGTCAACGGAAGTGAGGATGGTACCGGTCCCATCTCTCGGATGGTCGAGGTCGGCGACATGCGACTCGTGTTGCGCGGCGTCGATGGGATGTGGGTGTTCGACGCGCGCTGGTCCGAGCGCGACGACCTCCCGCACGATGAGCCGGGGTGGTTCGTCGAGCTGAGCCCGGTGTGGGACTGCTCCAGCCCCGGTGTCGTCGAACCTGGCGAGTACTCCGCCAGTCTCGTGGTGCCGGAGAAGGGGGACGTGTACGACCTGACGTCCATCACGGTCGTGGACGGCGTGCCGTCGATCCCCGAGCTCCACGAGGGGTGACTCCGCCGGCCGACGGGACCCGTGCATCGGCCGCTTTCACCTCCTTCACTCTTCACTACGAACCACTGTGGCGCGCGACACCCCGGGCCAGCACCCGCATCGGCCCGATGCCGCGGCGTGTCGCGCGAGAAGTGGTGCGTAGTGAAAGTGGGTGGGACGGACCGGGAGAAGTCGCACCCCACCCCCGAGCGCCCCTCAACCGTCTCTATGGTGTGAGGGACATGAGCAGGCCGGATATCGCCGAGGTGGTCGCGGACGTGTACCGCGAGGCGGGGTCGCGCCTGGCCGCCTACGGCTACGTGCTGACCGGCTCTCATCACGGCGCCGAGGAGCTGGTGCAGGCGGCGCTGGTGAAGACCCTGGTCAAACGGCGCCGGCTCGACGACCATCGCGCCATCGAGGGCTACGTCCGCGCGACCATGCGCACGCTCCACATTGACGGCATTCGGCGCGACGCGACGTGGCGCCGGCTGGTCCCCAAGGTCGCGACGCCTGATCCGCACGAGCATGCCGAACACGTCGAGGATCACGACGACATCAGCCGGGCACTCGCGGGCCTCCCTCCCCGCGTGCGCACCGCCGTCGCTCTGCGGTTCTACGACGACCTCACGGTCGCGGACATCGCGGTCGCCATGCGCCTGAGCGACGGGACCGTCAAGAAGTACCTGGCAGAGGGGCGGCAGCGACTCGCGCCCGTGCTGGGAGTGAGCGCCGACGAACCGGAGCGAATGCCTGTCGTCGAGAGGAGCGAGCGATGAGCGACTTCCACGACGCGCTTCGCAGTGCGGCACGGCGGCACGGTGAGGCGGTCGCGCCTGGGCTGACGGCCGATGCGGTGGTGGCGTCCAGCGTCGACGGCATCGCGCGCGGTCGGCGGCGGAGGGCGACGGCTCAGGCCGGGGTCGGCGCCCTCGGCGTCGCGGTGATCGGTCTGGCCGGATGGCTCGTGCTGCCGCTGGCCGGGGTATGGGAGTCCGAGCCCGCCGGACCGGAGACGGAGGTGAACGCGGGGCCGTGGCGCTACTCGGTCGAGTCCGAGGCCGACGTGCGCGAAGGCGAACCGGAGGTGATATTGCGGGGGGCCGGCGCGGTGATGTGCGGCGACGAGCTCGACCTCACGCCCGGGTTCACGGTGCATGATGCGCGGGCGCTCGATCGCGAGCTGTTCCTCGAGGCGGAACTGACCACATTGGGGGACACGCTCGGCACCCCCACCGCGGAGCCGAGGCCGCTGGACCCCGACAATCCGGACGGGATTATGACTGGCTGGGACCCAGACTCGCCCTCGTGGAGGATCGCCGGGGGTGGCGAGGTGCGGTCCTACCGCGTCGCCACGCTGCTGATGGATGACGACACCGTCGCGGGTGTTGTGGCGTCCAGCGCATACGGCTCGGGGGGCGATGAGGACGGCCTGCTGATGGGGGAGTCGGGAGCCGGCATCCCGCGAATCGGCCACTGCGACGACTCGCTCGACACGTGGTCCAACGACCCGGGCGATCCCATGGACACGCGGCTCATCGCTCAGTACTGGTCGACCAGCGAAACAGGAGAGAGCACCCTCCTCGCGACGGTCGTCGTGGACCCCAACGAGCCCGCCAACTCCTCCGAGTCGCCGAGCATCGACCGGGAGTCGCCGGACGCCGTGGAATCGGCCGAGCTGCGCCAGACGCAACCGGCCCATCAGGCGTTCGTGGTGCCGCGGCCCGAGCCAGGATGCTCGCCGCTGGCCGACCTGCGGGACGTGGGCCACCCCAGTACTGACGCGCCCGAGTACACGGTCAGGCTGCCGTTCCGGAACGATGAGCTCACCGGCGAGCTGTGGGGCGACGAGTGGGTGCTGAGTCTCACCGGCGGCGAGACTCCCTGGTATCTCGAGCACCATGCCTGGCTGGTGGCGGATGACGTCAGCGCCGGGATCCCGGACCCGCACCTCCAGTGGCACCCGGGCCTGCAGTTCATCCTGCGCCAGGGGGGAGTAGATCCGCTGCGGGGAGACGACTGTGCCGACGACGCGCCGATCCCCGAGGTCGACGGCGCGGTGTTCCTGGTGATCGACGGCGTGGATTGGGGCGCGGTCGACGAGGCGGGTGCCGATCCAGGTGGCGATCGTGACGGCTACCAGACCTGGGTCTACCTGGGCGAGGCGGACTGACCGCCACTCACCGCAGCAACTGCGAACCGCTCTTGGGCCCGACACCCCGGACCCGGCCCGCGCATCGGCCCTTGGCCGCGGCGTGTCGCGAGAAGAGTGGTTCGCAGTGAAGGGGCGAGGCGGGTCAAGCGTTGCTGGCGTCGGCCCTCGCCGTCAGCGCCAGGCGCCAGCCCAGCCAGATGAGCCAGCCCGGCATGACCACCATGGTCAGCGCCCGCTGCCACCACCCGAAACCGTCGGTGCCAGCATCGGCCATGATGCTGAACGTCAGGAGCAAGGCGAGGGTGACGAGCCCGAGCACCAGGTGCATCACGGTGAGCCCGCTCAGCCGGGTGCCCCGCAGCAGCCACGCGGAGAGCAGCCCGAAGACGATCAGCCCGCCGTAGGCCGCCAGGCTGCCGATCGTGTGGAACACGTCTTCCGGGGAGGGGTCGCCTGCGGCGCCGAGGTCGTCGGCCCGCCACATCCCGGCGACGAGCAGACCGAAACCCACCATGAAGAGCAGGGTCCGCAGCACCGCAGCAGAGCGGGTATCGCGCAGGGCCCGTCGCAGCGAGATTCCGGCGGCCATCCAGCCGAAGCCGAACACCACGAATGCCGCCTGCATGAGCCACTCATAGTCGCCGCGGCCGTAGGCGCTGACGTCGCTGCAGCACGGGTCGAGGTCGGGACGGATCCAGTGGAATGCCAGCACCACGAGCACCCAGAAGAGGGAGGCGTAGATCGCTCCGAGGCCGAGGGCCGATGCGGACAACGGCACGCGCGTGGAGCGGATGGGAGTCTTCGTTGTGCCTGGACCTGCGTCGTTGCCGGTCATCTCAGCCCCCTCTCACGAGGTCGTGCCTGATACCTCCGACGCTACTCCTCGCGGAGGCCCACGGCGAGCGTCCGATGCGCGGGATGGGCCAGTCTTCCACCGATAGCGGCGAGCGCGCCCGGGATCACGACGGCCGCGAGCAGCCGCTGCCACCACCCGAAGCCGCTTCCGGCGACCGCGGGCCATGCGTTGAACGTGACGAATAGTGTGAGTGTCACGAACCCGAAGGCGAGAGAGGGCAGTGCCCAGCCGGCCCACGCATCGGCCGTCCGCGCGGCCCACCACCCCACGAAGCCGAGCGCGATGAAGCAAAGGAACGCGAGTCCTGCGGTGCGCGAGTGGACGAGGCCCTCGAGCGACGGCGACATGGTGCCGAGCGGGTCGGCGCGGAAGATGCCGGCGAGCACCATCCCCAGCGCTGCGACGGCGGCAAGCACGGCCAGTGCCTTGGCGCCGGGAGCGCTACCGAGCGTGCGCCGGAGCCCGATGCCCGCCGCCGCCCAACCCGTCCCGTTGACGAGGAATGCGGTCTGCATCACCCACGCCCAGTCGCCGCGCGCGTAGTTGCTGATGTAGGCGTCGCCAGGGGAGAGGTCGGGCCGGATGAGGTGGAACGCGGCGACCGTGCCCATCCAGACGACCGCTCCGACGATCGCGATCAGCCCCAGCGCGCGCGTGGACGGGGAGGTCAGAGAGCTCATGCGACAGGTTCGCACGCCGATGCCGCGCGGGTGGGTCGGACGTCGCGGCGTCGCTAGGCTGGCCTCATGAGTTCATCGCAGAGCACCACGCCGACCACCATCGCACCGAACCCCATGGACGCGCCCGCGTACCGCTGGGGAATCATGGGAGCAGGTGGCATCGCCCGCAAGCTCGCGGACGCGGTCACTCGGTACACGCAGTCAGAGGTCGTGGGCGTCGCCTCGGCCTCGGGTGTGGAGCGCGCACAGCAGTTCGCCGACGAGAAGGGCATCGCTGCCGCGTACGGCTCGTACGAGGAGCTGCTCGCCGACGAGAGCATCGACATCGTCTACGTCGCGACCACCCACAACAACCACCACGAGCCCGCGCTCCTGGCCATTGAGGCCGGCAAGCACGTTCTCGTCGAGAAGGCCTTCACGCAGAACGAGGCCCAGGCCCAGCTCATCGTGGACGCCGCCCGTGCCAAGGGCGTGTTCGTCATGGAGGCGATGTGGGCCCGCCACCTTCCGCACATGTACGCAATCCGCGCCGCCATCGCCCGCGGCGAGATCGGCGACGTGGTGTCGGTCCAGGCCGACCACGGCCAGATGCTCACGCACGTCCAGCGCATGGTGCGGCCTGAGCTCGCCGGCGGTGCGCTGCTGGACCTCGGCGTCTACCCGATCGCCTTCGCGCACGACATCCTGGGCGTGCCCCAGGCCATCACCGCCAAGGGCCGCCTGCGCGATACCGGCGTCGACGGCCAGGTCTCGATGATCTTCGAGTACGACGGCGCGCAGGCCAGCCTCACCACCACGATGGAGGCGCGCACGCCGTGCACCGGCCACATCGGCGGCACTGAGGGGGCCATCGAGATCGAGGGCACCTTCTACCAGCCCACCAACTTCACTCTGTTCCGCCTCGACGGCACCTCGTGGACGTATGAGGGCGTGTTCGACAACGGCTTCCAGTGGCAGGCCGCCGAGGTGGCGCGCCAGGTCGCAGCGGGCGCCACCGAGAGCCCCCTGCACACCTTGGACGACTCGCTCGAGATCATGCGCATCATGGATGAGGTCCGTGCGCAGATCGGCGTGGTCTACCCGAACGAGAAGTAGCCGCACGCGGCCGCGTGCGCACCTCGCGCATCGGCCGTCGTACCGCGCCGGTAGGTTGGTCGCATGACCGGATTCTTCGTGGTGTTCGAGGGCGGCGACGGCGTGGGCAAGTCCACGCAGACCGACCTGCTGGCCGGGCATCTGCGCGCTCCGGCAGGGGGCGGCTTCGAGGTCGTCGCCACCCGTGAGCCAGGCGGCACGCTGTTGGGGCAGGAGCTTCGGCAGGCGATCATGCACGGTGATCACGTGGCCCCCCGTGCCGAAGCGCTGCTCTATGCCGCGGATCGCGCCCACCACATCGCCACCAAGGTGCGTCCCGCTCTTGAGCGCGGCGCCGTAGTGGTGCAGGACCGTTATGTCGACTCGTCGATCGTCTACCAGGGTGGCGCGCGTGGGCTGGGAGACGAGGTCGAGCGCATCTCGCGCTGGGCCTCCGAGGACCTGCTGCCCGATCTCACGATCGTGCTGGACATGGAGCCGGCCGCGGGGCGGATGGAGCGCGAGCTGGACCGGGTCGAGCGGGAGACCGGGGAGCACGGCGCCCTGATCCGCCAGGCCTTCCTGGGGTTGGCGGCGCGCGAGCCCTCGCGGTACGCCGTGATCGATGCCGCACGCTCGGTCGAGGACGTCGCCGGCGATGTCGCACGCGCCGTGGCCGAGGTCATGGCCCGCTCGGGCATCTGGGCGGCCGATGCGCGGGCGGGGTCCGTGGCAGCCGCGTCCGAGGGGCTCGAGCCGTGGGGTACGCCGTGAGCGTGTGGGATGAGGTGGTCGGCCAGGAGGTGGCCATCGCGCCGTTGAGGGCTGCGGTCGCGGATCCGTCCGCCATGACGCACGCGTGGATCGTCACCGGTCCCCCAGGATCGGGGCGGTCCTACGCCGCACGGGCGTTCGCGGCCGCCCTGCAGTGCCTCGAAGGCGGGTGCGGTCAGTGCCGCGCGTGCACCACGTCGCTCAGCGGGGCGCACGCCGACGTCACGCTGCTCGCCACCGAGAAGGTCACCATCAGCATCGACGAGGTGCGGGACCTCATCGCGACGGCGCAGTCCTCGCCCAGCGAGGGCAGGTGGCGCGTCATGGTGGTCGAGGACGCGGACCGCATGACCGAGCGCACGTCGAACGTGCTGCTCAAGTCCATCGAAGAGCCTCCGCCGCGCACCGTCTGGGTGATGTGCGCGCCGTCCGCGGAGGACGTCGCGGTGACCATCCGGTCCCGCTCCCGGCACGTGAGAATGCGCGTGCCCGACCCCGAGGTGGTCGCACAACTGCTCGTCGACCGCGACGGCGTGGAACCTGAGCTAGCGCGTCAGTGTGCGTATGCCGCTCAGAGCCACATCGGCATCGCTCGGCGGCTTGCTCGCGACCCCGCCGCGCGCGGGCGCCGCGATCAGGTGCTCGCGCTCGCCACCGAGATCCGCGGAGTGGGAGACGCCGTGCTCGCTGCGGCGGACCTCGCAGCGGTCGCCGAGGCGGACGCGAAGGCCTCGACCGAGGAGCGCGATGTCGAGGAGCGCAACGCGTTGCTCCGCACCCTCGGCGCCGACGACGGCGGTCGGCTCCCGCCCGCGCTGCGCTCCCAGGTGAAGCAACTCGAAGACGACCAGAAGCGCCGTGCGACGCGGCTCAAGCGGGACGTGCTCGACCGCGCCATCGTGGACCTCATGTCCCTGTACCGAGATGTGGCGTGTCTCCAGGTGGGAGCGACCGTCCCCCTGGTGAACGAGTCCCATCGCGGCCACGTCGAAGACCTTGCGGGACGCAGCACGCTCACCGAGACGATGCGGTGCCTCGACGCTCTCACCGAGACGCGCAGGCGACTGGCCGGCAACGTCGCGCCCGTGCTCGCCCTCGAGGCCATGGCGCTGGCGCTCCGCCCTCGTGCCGCGTCGTAGTCGGGACTGCGCGTCGTCGTCGGGACTGCGCGGTGTCATCGAGGCAGTGCCGCCACGGAGAGCCGGTCCCGCCGCTTAGGCTAGGCGCATGATTCGACGCGTGCCCGCCCTTGCCCGCCTGGTGGCCGCATCGGCCGTCGCAGTGCTCGTCCTCGCGGGCTGCTCTCCGGATAAGACGCAGGTGTCCCCCAGCGATGAGGGCGATCCCGCCCCCACTGGAACGGCGGCGCCACCGGCGACCGGCGCATCGGACGTCTACGACCAGGACCTCCAGTGGAGCGAGTGCGGCGAACTCGAGTGCGCCACCATTCAGGTGCCCCTGGACTGGTCAGAGCCCGACGGCGACACCATCGAGGTTGCGCTCAACCGCCATCCGGCGAGGAGCGCCGATGCGCGGCTCGGGTCGCTGCTCATCAACCCTGGCGGCCCTGGCGGTTCCGGCCTGGACCTCACGGAGTACTTCGCGACCACCGCTGGCGACGATCTCCTCGACGCGTACGACGTCGTGGGATTCGACCCCCGTGGAGTGGGGGCCTCGACTCCCGTGCAGTGCGGGTCGGACGAGGAGATCGACGCGTTCTACCTCCCGGACACGCAGATCGAGACGCAGGATGACCTTGACGCCGCGAATGCACGCGCCGCCGAGTTCGCCGCCACCTGCCGGGTCGAGTCCGGCGAGGTGATCGAGAACGTCGATACCGTGAGCGCGGCTCGCGACATGGACGTCATCCGAGCTGCCGTCGGCGACGAGCAGCTCAACTTCCTGGGATTCTCGTACGGGACTCAGCTGGGCGCCACGTACGCGGAGCTATACCCCGAGAATGTGGGCCGGCTCGTCCTCGACGGCGCCGTCGACTTCCTGCTGCCCAGCATCGATCAGGCCCGTGGCCAGGCGGAGGGCTTCGAGAATGCGCTCACGAACTTCCTTCGCTGGTGTGGCGAGCGAGACACGTGCCCGCTTGAAGGCGGCCTCGACGCGCAGAAGAGCCAGCTCAGCGCCATGATGGAGCGCGCGCTCGACGAGCCATACGACTCTGGCACCGAGTGGGGCGTCAACGGCAACCTGTTCGTCTACGGCGTGGTCGTCACGCTGTACGACGAGGCCTCGTGGCCGTTCCTCGAGATCGCGCTCGAGGAGGTCGCCGGGACGGGAGAGGCGGCCGTGATGTACGAGCTGGCCAACTTCTACCTGGACCGCGACACCGCGACGGGGGAGTACAACACCAACTCGACGTGGGCCTTCACCGCGATCGGCTGCCTCGATGAGGTGCCGGGCGACCCCTGGACCATCGATGACGTCGACGAGTTCCGGGCCGCCATGGTCGAGGCCTCGCCGACGTTCGGCTGGTGGTTCGCGAGCGGCGCCGGGTGCGACGAGTGGCCTTGGACCGCGAACGAGCACGTCACCTCGCTGGATGCCGCCGCGACCGCCGAGCAGATGCTCGTGATCGGCACCACCAATGACCCCGCCACGCCCTACTGGTGGTCGGAATCGCTCGCCGAGCGGTTGGACGCGTCGCTGCTGACATACGACGGCGAGGGCCACACGGCCTACGGGCGGTCAAACCAGTGCATCATCGATGCCGTCGACGGCTTCCTGGTGGATGGGCGCATGCCGGATTCGGGAACTCAGTGCTGAGCCGCTAAGATGACTAACCGCGCCTCTTGGCGCACGCCGCCTTAGCTCAGTCGGCAGAGCGATTCACTCGTAATGAATAGGTCAAGGGTTCGATTCCCTTAGGCGGCTCGTCTGGCCCCGGTCCTGCGATCGGGGCCTTTCGCTTTCCCCGGGGGCCGATGCGCGAGTCGAGCCGACACTCACCGCCCGCCAGGATTCGCTCGCGCCCCAGATCCGACACCCACCGCACGCTGGGGCGCTAAGGCGGGGTGGGCGGGACTGGCGGGCAGGGAACTCACGGGTTCGGGGTCAAGGTGTACTTGGTCTCCAGGTATTCGTGAATGCCCTCGGTGCCGCCCTCGCGGCCCAGCCCCGAGGCCTTCCAGCCGCCGAACGGGGCCGCGGCATTCGACACCACCCCCACGTTGAGGCCCATCATCCCCGTCTCGAGTGACTCGATCATGCGCTGCCCGCGCGCGAGCGACTCGGTGAATACGTAGGAGACCAGGCCGTACTCCGTGTCGTTCGCACGCGACACGGCTTCCTCCTCCGAGTCGAAGGCCGCGATGGCGAGGACTGGCCCAAAGATCTCCTTGTGCAGGATGTCGGAGCCCGGTTGAACGCCGGACAGCACCGTCGGCGCGAGGAACGTTCCCCGCCCCTCGAGCGGCGACCCGCCCGCGAGCACAGTGGCCCCGCGTGCGACGGCGTCGGTGACGAGAGAGTGCGCCTTCTGCACGGCCTCCTCATTGATGAGCGGGCCGATCTCCACTCCATGCTCGGTGCCACGGCCCACTCTCATGGCGTCGACCCGTGCGGTTACGCGGCGCGCGAACTCGTGGACGACGTCACGATGCACGAGGAACCGGTTCGCAGCGGTGCATGCCTGACCCACGTTGCGGAACTTCGCGGCGATGGCTCCCTCGACGGCCTTGTCGAGGTCTGCGTCCTCGAACACCACGAACGGCGCGTTGCCGCCGAGTTCCATCGAGGTCCGGAGCACACCGTCGGCTGCCTGCTTGAGGAGCTCCCTTCCGACTTCGGTCGAGCCCGTGAACGACAACTTGCGCAGTCGTGGGTCGCGAATGATCGGCTCGGAGACGGCGCTCGACTGTGCCGTGGTGACGACGTTCAGCACCCCCGCGGGGAGGCCGGCCTCCTCGAGGAGCGCGGCGAACGCCATCGTGGTGAGCGGGGTGAGGGACGCGGGTTTGA
This sequence comes from Demequina aestuarii, assembly GCF_000975095.1. Taxonomy (GTDB): domain Bacteria; phylum Actinomycetota; class Actinomycetes; order Actinomycetales; family Demequinaceae; genus Demequina; species Demequina aestuarii. Next base: position 2,399,577 of record NZ_BBRD01000001.1, on the reverse strand, counting down.
TGACCGCCGTGCAGCCCGCCGCCAGCGCGGGCGCGATCTTGCGGGTGGCCATCGCGAGCGGGAAGTTCCACGGCGTGATCAGCAAGCACGGTCCTACCGGATGCTCGGTGACGATGGTGCGCCCTGTGCCCTCGGGGTTCGCGCCGTAGCGGCCCTGGATCCGCACCGCCTCTTCGGAGAACCACCGCAGGAACTCCGCGCCGTACGTCACCTCTGCGCGCGACTCGGCGAGCGGCTTGCCCATCTCGAGGGTCATGAGCATTGCAAAGTCGTCGGATCTCGCTGTGAGCAGATCGAAGGCGCGTCGCAGGATCTCCCCGCGCCCGCGCGCCGGCGTCGCCGACCACGAGGCGAAGGCGTCGCACGCGGCGTCCAGTGCGTCTCGGCCGTCGGCGGCGGTGGCCGACGCGACGGTACGGATCACGTCTCCCGTCGCGGGGTCGTGAACGTCGAGGGTGGATCCGTCAGACGCAGGGCGCCACTCGCCGCCGATCGACAGCCCCTCGGGCACCTGGCTCAGCAGCACGGCCTCGACTTCTGTGATCATGGCAACCCCTTCGATTGTGCCTTCCGACCATCATTCATCAACTCGGGCGGAGAGGGCGATCTCGATGCCGCAAGTGCGGGCCGGGGCGATCGCCGTCGGCGGGACACTGGCCGTCATGAGGCCCGCGGCGATAGTCTCGGGACGAGAGTCGGCGCGGCCGACCGATCAGACTGAGGGTCCAATATGACGCCATCGACGCGCTGGTTCGCGCTTGTCTGCACCGCCGCGCTCGCACTCGCGGCCTGCGGCGCCGAACCCGAGCCCGAGCCCGCCGTCACTCAGCCGTCGAGCACCGCCCCCGCCATCACCGCGCCCGAGGTGACCGAGGCCCCGTTCGAGGGCCCAGAGGTTCGCGGTGCGTCGAGCATCGCCACCGCACTCGGTGCGTCGATCGATGTCTATGACGAGCCTGACGGACAGGTGCAGCAGACGGTCGCGGCCCCGGACGTGCTCACGGCCCCCGAGGCGACGCCACTCGTCTTCCTCGTCAAGGACGATGCTGACGGCTGGTTGGAGGTCTATCTTCCCATCCGTCCCAACGGGTCAACGGGGTGGGTGCGAACAGCCGACGTGACGCTCGCCACCACGGACTTCTCCGTCGAGGTCTCGCTGGTCGACTTCGAGCTCACGGTCTTCGATGGCCAGGATGCAGTCCTGACCACCCCCATCTCCGTGGGTCGTGAGGATCGTCCCACCCCGGGGGGCGTCTATTACATTCGCGAACTGCTGCAGCCCCCTGACCCCAGCGGCGTCTACGGGCCTTACGCATACGGATTGTCGGGCTATTCGCCAGTGCTGGATGAGTTCAACAGTGGCCAGGCGGTGATCGGACTGCACGGCACGAATGAACCGGAACTGATCGGTGAGTATGTCTCGAGCGGCTGCATCCGCCTCCCCAACGACGCCATCACTCAGATCGTGAATGAGGTCGGCCTGCCGCTCGGAACGCCGGTGCTGATCAGCGACGACGCCCAGCCGCTGGCGAGCGCGAACGCGTAGCGTCAGCATCGCGGATGGGCGCGGCGTGTGCGTGGCCGGACCCGGCGACACAGAGCACGATGCCCGCCACCGCGCCGCTGAGGAGCGCGATGACGGGCGTCGTCGCCGGCTGAGGGGGGATCAGCCGGTGTAGGTGGCCTCGGCGACGACCGGCGTTGCGGCCGGGGCGTCGAGCGGCAGGGCGCCGAGGACTGACGTGAACTCCTCCGGGGGACGCGCCGCGCATGTGGCAGTGGGCGGCGGGTAGTTGATGGTGAACGTATCGGCCGGGTTCACCTCGATGGTGACCTGGACCCCATCTCGAGTCCAGGCGAAGCGGTCCTGTGGGTCCGTCACCTCGACCCAGTCGCCCGCGTCGTCTTGGAACCACCCGGGCCAGTTCGTGGCGACGAAGGTCTCGGGACGCGATGGATCGATATCCGCCGCGGTGAAGCCCGCCGCCGGCTCAACCTCCGCACCTGGCCACAGGAAGGTGCCAGGCCCGAGTGGCAGGTCGTCAAGGACGTAGTCCTCACCGTTCGGATTGATGAATGTGATGGTCGCGACCGGTTCCTCGCCCTCGGCCACCCCGTCAAGCGGGAGGTTGTTGGGGTTGAACACCCTGACGTCGTACGAGATCCACGGCGAGTCCGCAATGCACAGCTCGCTGATCAGTGAGCCGTCGAGCGTGGGCTGCTGCGGCTCGCCGCATCCGCCTCCGGCGAGTTCCGAATCCCACAGGCGCATGTCGCCGTCGAGTTCGTTCACCGGGATCGTGCCGGACGTCCAGGAGTTGGCCGCCTCGCCTTCGACGCAGATGTCGACGGTCGGGGTGCACGCGGCTCCTGTGCCGTCCCACAGAATCGCACCCTCAGGGGCGGTGCCGTAGAGCGTCACCTGCTGCGCGGTGGTGCCGTCCCACACGCAGATGTCGACCGGCGGGGGGGTGTCGCAGACGGGGCTGGCGTCCGGGTACAGGACCCCCTCGAGCGTGATCTCCGGGTTGATCTCGATCCGGATGTCCACGCCTCCGCGAGTCCAGCCGAAGTTGCCGTCGCCCACCGGCACGTACGTGCCGTTCTCGAGCCGCTCCCAGCCCGGCCACGCGGCCGGGTCGAGAGACGCGCCCGGCCACAGGAGCGATCCGGTCCACTCCGTGGTGCCCGCGCCGAGGTCGACCTCGACCGCGTGGTCGAGCGCGGAGTCCGTGGGGTGCACGAACGTCAGCGTCGCCGACTCCAGTGCGGAGTCCGCCACTTGTGCGTCCGGATCCGTCAGCCGGATCGTGTAGTCGAGGTACGGGGCACCGTCGATGCACACCCCGACCGTGGTCGACCCGTCGAGGGTCGGGTCCGTCGTGAAGCAGTCCTCGGGGTCGCCGGTCCAGACGATGTACTCGGCTGGCAGCTCGTCCTCAAGGACCGTCAACCCGTACCAGCTGTCCCCATCCTGCGCGCAGATGGTGACCTCGGGCGGAGCACACTCGTCGCCGACGGCGGAGCGGAACTGGTAGCCGCGCTGGATGGGAGCGTCTTCCGGCCCCACGGCGAGGGGAATCCCCTGATTCGTGATGCGGTACTCCTGGCCGAGGCCGTCGACCTTGAGGCGCTCGAGCAGCGAGTTTCCGGAGTAGTTGTGCACGGTATATCGGTCGAGCTGGTACCAGGTGGTGGTGCCGCACTCGGCGACGTAGTCCCAGCAGTCCTGGAGCTCCGCGAACGAGGCCGCCTCCATGACGAACGTCTGCTTGGGCGTGAAGAGCTTCTCGTTCGCGACGGGGAGGCCGCCCGCCATCTGGAAGTCGGTCGCCGTCACCTCCCAGCACACGAACGTCTCGTACCAGCAGCCGTTGTTCGGAAGGTCCGGGTTCCAGTCGAAATACGGCCAGTTCGCGGCTTCGACAGGAGTCTTGTCCACCCGCTCCCATCCGACGATGGTGCCGTTGACTTTGATCGCGTCGCACACGGCGACGGTCTGGGGCTCGTCCGGCTCGTCCGGCTCGTCAGGTGCGCACTCGGTGCCGTCGACCCAGAGGACATCACCGTCGTCCATCGACGCGACTTCCTGCTTGTCAGGGCTGTCCGTCTGAGCGTTCCATACGCAGATGTACACCGGGTCGGCGTCGTCTTGGGGCGCGCATTCGGTGCCGTCATTCCACAGGATGTCGTCGTCGCCGGCGGTCTCGGCCGCAGTCTTCTCCGCCACACCCTTGTCGGCGTTCCATACGCAGATGTTCACCAGTTCCGGCTCGTCCTGCGGGGTGCACTCGGTGCCATCGCTCCACGGGATGTCGTCGTCGCTGGCGGTCTCGACCGCAGTCTTCACTGCCACTCCCTTGTCGGCGTCCCACACACAGAGGCTGACGAGTTCAGGCTCGGGCTCAGGTTCCGGCTCACCGCATGACAGGTCGTCGTCCCAGTGGGAGTTGGTGCCCTCCACCTGGACCCAGTCGACCGCCCACTCAGCCCAGCCAGGCCACTTCGCGTGCTCGGCGAACACGAAGGTGGTGGGGCTCGGCCATGGGTTCGAGGAGTGGAAGTTCAACGTGACCTCGTCGCCAGCATCGGCGCCCATGCCCTTGACGCGCACGTTCACGTCGTCGCCACCGATGCCGTCCGGGTAGGCGACAGTGAGGCTCGTGCAGGTCGGGTCGTCGTAGCGCCAGTCGTCGCCGTCGGCGCCTCCGCAGACGATCCAGTGGGAGACGTCGGCGACATTCTCTCCGCCGTTGAGGGGGGCGTGGTACACCTCACCCGCATTCGGCCGCTCGTAGACGCTCCTCTCGTCTCCGCCCTTGACGATGAGCACCTCCCACCGGTCTCCCGGCAGGTTCGTGTCGAACTGGGATAGCTTGACGCCCTCGTTGCCTTCCGCGTCGTGAGCGATCGCACCGTATGACGAGGTCTCGGCGCGCTCGAACTTCCAACACTTCACGGCGTGCGAGTACTGATTCTCCCAGTACCCGGCGGTGTTCGGGCTGTCTGTGCTGTCCGCGTACGCGGACGGCACCGCCCACCCGACGATCGCGATCGCGGCAGCGGCCAGCGTCGCAAGAATGTTCTTCCCCAGCTTCATTGCGTCCTCCCCAGCACGGAGGATGGATCGCGTTGTCCGCAGTCCCCTCAGCTCCCCCGCTGATACAGACGCTAGTGACATTTCTCACACTGTCAACGGGAAGGTGTGACGGAAGTGACTGATGTTACCTGCTGGGGTCTAAGTGACTGATTTCTCGTGCTCACTGCTAGCGCAGATCGCCCCGAAGGTGGCGCATTGGCGCTCCGGACCGCGGATGTTACTTCCGTCACACCGTCCGTCGCCTGGGTTTGGCGACTCCGGCGCGTCGCCTGGGCTCGTGGCGGGCCAGTGCGTCTCTCGGCGATGACTCAATGAAAGTTGAGGTAATATGACGGCATGGAACCCTCTCAGCAGCCTGGCGATCGGCAGGCGCTCCTGTCCGCACTCGCGGATCCGCAGCGGCTGCGGATCGTCGACGCTTTGGCGCTGTCGGATCGGTCGCCGTCCGAGTTGTCGCGCGCGCTCGACCTTCCCAGCAATCTGCTCGCGCACCACGTGGGCGTCCTCGTCGACGCCGGCGCCGTCCTTCGCCGGCGGTCCGAGGGTGACGGTCGTCGTTCCTATCTCGCGCTCTCATGGGACCGGCCGCTGGTGGCGGCCACCGTCACGCAGGGGCCCGCGATCACGGCCTGCCGCGTGGTCTTCGTCTGCACTGCCAACTCCGCCCGCTCCCAGTTCGCCGCAAGCCTGTTCGCGCGTCAGTCCGACGTTCCGGTCGCATCGGCCGGCACCGCGCCTGCCCCAGCCATCAATCCGCAGGCCATCGTGGAACTCGCTCGTCACGGTCTCGCACCGCTGTCGCCCGCGCCGAGGGCGCTGGCCGACGAGCGCCGCACTGGTGACCTCGTCGTCACCGTGTGCGACAACGCTCGCGAGGCGACAGACGGCGACACCCGACTGCACTGGTCGGTGCCCGACCCCGCCCGCGCATCGGCCGGTGGCGGCAAGGACGATGACGCCACCGCTGCCTTCGCAGACGCCTTTGCCCAGATCGAACCCCGTGTGCAGCGCCTTGCTGCCGCCCTCACGAATGGAAGTTGAGCCATGAGCCACCTCAAGCGCGTCGAGACGCTGTCGCTCGACCAGGCCTACGCTCTCGAGGTGGCCGCTCGTCAGCTCGAGTCAGAATTCGTCGGCGTCTTCAACCGCGAGACCATCTCGACGTTCCTCGCCAGTTCCTATGACCAGTTCGCGGGTCACGCCACGGTCATCAACTTCCTGCCCCTGCTCGCGGAACGCTTTGCCCGCCAGCGCCTCCACGCGCTCAGCCGCGTCGAGAATGAGCCCCACGACGGCAAGCCGGTGGTGCTGTTCCTGTGCGTGCACAACGCCGGCAAGTCGCAGATGGCTCTCGGCTTCATGAAGAAGCTCGCTGGCGACCGCGTGATCGGTTGGTCGGGCGGCTCCGAGCCGGGCACGAGTCTCAACGAGCACTCGGTGGCCGCGATGCGCGAGGTCGACATCGACATCTCGGGCGAGTTCCCCAAGCCATGGACGGAGGAGATCCTCAAGGCGGCCGATGTGGTCGTCACCATGGGCTGCGGCGATGCCTGCCCCATCTATCCGGGCAAGCGGTACCTCGACTGGGAGATCGACGCGCTGCCGGGCACGAGCATCGAGAATGTGCGGCCGGTGCGCGATCAGATCGAGACCCGCGTGCGCGGCCTGTTGACGGAGCTCGGCGTCGAGATCGAGGACCGCGTCGCCACCTCCTGACGGCGCGTCTCCTGCGTCGTCGCCACGGCCGCTTTCTGGGGTCTTGTGCGCCTGGGCCAGCCGTCAGAGCCCTGCGGCGCGCGTGGAACAATGGCGGCGTGACTGCCCCCGCGCATGAGGTGAGAGACCTCGGTACCACGGACCTCGCGGCTCACCTGCGCGCACACATCGACGGCGACGTGGACGACGCTCCGCGGCGCCGCGCCGAGTACTCGACGGACGCGTCCAACTACCGCGTCCCGCCGGCGGTGGTGGTCTTCCCCCGTGACGCCGCGGACCTCGCCGCCACCCTCGATGCCGCCCGCGCGGCCGATGCGCCCGTCACCATGCGCGGCGGCGGCACCTCGGTCGCGGGCAACAGCATCGGGCCCGGCGTGGTCATCGACGCCAGCCGTCACCTCACCAGGATTCTCGAGGTCGACCCCGAGTCCGGCTCGGCGCGGGTCCAGCCCGGCGTGGTGCTCTCGGAGCTCCAGAAGGTCGCGGCGCCGCACGGCCTGCGGTTCGGCCCGGACCCGTCGACCACCAACCGCGCCACGCTGGGCGGGATGATCGGCAACAACGCGTGCGGCCCTCACGCGGTCGCGCACGGCAAGACCGCGCAGAACGTCCTCGGCCTGCAGGCAATCACGGGTGACGGCCGGCTGATCACCGCCGGCCCCAGGACGGCCGATGCGGTCGCCGGCCTGGCAGACCTCGTCCGCGCGAACATGGCTTTGATCCGCACGGAGTTCGGTCGGTTCGACCGCCAGGTCAGCGGGTACAGCCTGGAGCATCTGCTGACGGAGAATGGCGCCGACCTCGCGAAGTTCCTGGTGGGTACGGAAGGAACGCTCGCGACGACGGTCGAGGCGACCGTCCGGCTGGTGCCGATCGCGCCCGTCCGGCTCACGGCAGCGCTCGGGTACGCCGACATGCCCTCGGCCGCCGATGCCGTCGTCCCGATCATGACCCATCGCCCCCACGCGGTCGAGGGACTTGACGCCCGGCTCGTGGAACGGATCCGGCTCGCGAAAGGCGACGCCGCCATCCCCGACCTGCCGCCGGGAGCCGGGTGGCTGTTCATCGAGGTGGGCGCGGACACGGAAGGCGAGGCGCGCGAGATCCTCGCGGGCCTCATCGCCGACTCCGGCACCGATTCGGTTCGCGTCCTTGAAGACCCGCGCGAGGCGGCCCGGCTGTGGGCGATCCGCGCGGACGGCGCCGGCCTCGCGGGGCGCAGCGCCGACAACAAGGAGTCCTGGCCGGGCTGGGAGGACGCCGCCGTCCCGCCCGAGCGCCTGGGCACCTATTTGCGCGAGTTCGACACCCTCATGGCGAGCCATGGCGTCACGGGTCAGCCGTTCGGCCACTTCGGCGACGGCTGCATTCACGTGCGGCTCGACATCCCGCTGCAGCACGACGGCCGGCCGCTGCGGGCTTTCATGGAGGATGCCGCGGCCCTGGTCGCGAGCCATGGTGGATCGCTGTCGGGGGAGCACGGCGACGGCCGGGCCCGGGGCGAGCTGCTCAAGGCCATGTACTCGCCAGAGGCGATTGACGTCTTCGGCCAGGTCAAGGCGCTCTTCGACCCCCGCGGTCACCTCAACCCGGGCATCATCGTCGACCCAGCGCCGCTCGACCAGGACCTGCGCCGCCCCGCCGCACCGCGCACCAAGCCGAGCAGCGGGGGACTCGCCTTTGCTCACGATCACGGCGACCTGACCGAGGCCGTCCACCGCTGCACCGGCGTGGGAAAGTGCCGGGCCGATGCGATCGGCGGCGGCAGCGGCTTCATGTGCCCCAGCTACGCCGCCACGGGGGACGAGAAGGACGTGACGCGCGGCCGCGCCCGGGTGCTCCAGGACGCGATCAACGGCACGCTCATCGGCGGGCTCACTGCTCCCGAGGTCCGCGAGAGCCTCGACCTCTGCCTCAGCTGCAAGGCGTGCAGCTCGGACTGCCCCTCGGGCGTGGACATGGCCGCCTACAAGGCCGAGGTGCTGCACCGGTCATACAAGAACAAAGTAAGGCCGATGACTCACTACAGCATCGGCTGGCTGCCGCGCTGGCTCAAGGTCGTGGGCGTGGCGCCCAGGCTCGTCAACGCGCTGCTGCGCCCGGCGTGGATCCAGAGATTCGCGGTGGGAGCCGCCGGCATGGACACCCGCCGGAATCTTCCGGTGTTCGCGGCCACGCCCTTCCGCCGCACCGAGGTGGCCAGGTCGCGGCGCCCCTCGGTGGATGACCTTCTGAATGATGTGGGTCCAGGCTGGAGCGCCATGGCCGTCGATGAAGGCACGGACGCGGTTCACGTGGGTCCGATGGCGAATCTGGACGGCGGGCGCGGGGTTGAGCCCGGTGCAGAGGGATCCGCCTCGTCGGCGACCGACGTTCCCACGGACGTGGAGGGCACCACGGCCGATGCGCTCAGCCACGTGAGGGCTGGTTCGCCCGCCTTCGATGTCGCACAGACAGGCGGCACGGCCACGTCAGGCGCGGTCGAGGCGCCAGTCCGCAGGCTCGTGGTCCTCTGGGCGGACAGCTTCACCGACGGTCTGGACCCCGAGGTCCCGACGGCAATAGTGAAGGTGCTCGAGGCGGCCGGCCTCACCGTCATCATCCCCAGTCAGCAGGCCTGTTGCGGTGTCACGTGGATCAGCACGGGACAGCTCGACGGCGCGCGCCGCCGCATGCGCGACCTCCTCACGGTGCTCGGCCCGTTCGCGATCAACGGCGTCCCGATCATCGGCGTCGAGCCCAGCTGCATCGCGACGCTCCGCTCCGACCTTCTCGAGCTGCTGCCCGACGACCCCCGGGCCTTCGCGGTCGCGAACCAGACCTTCACCCTGGCCGAGGTTCTCGCCGGACGGGCACCGGTCAAGCCCGCCGAAGACTGGACGCCGCCGAGCCTCGCGGACGTCACGGCAGTGGTCCAGCCCCACTGCCATCAGTACTCGGTGGTGGGATTCGGCGCCGACCGCGAACTCATGCGTGGCCTTGGTGCGACCATCACGGAGGCCTCGGGCTGCTGCGGACTCGCCGGCAACTGGGGCACCGAGAAGGGCCACTACGAGACGTCGATCACGGTCGCCGAGAACTCCCTGCTCCCCGCCCTGCGCGACGCCCCCGACGGCAGCATCTACCTCGCTGACGGCGTCAGCTGTCGCACCCAGGCCGACGACCTCGCGGGAGTCCGGGGCCGCCACCTCGCGCAACTGCTCGCCGAACGCCTCGAGACCGCTGCCACCGAGACGAGCGTGGACCGATGAGTCGCGCCGTCGCCGCCCTCCTGGGCGCTCTCGTGAGCGCATCGGCCCTCGCCGGGTGCGCGATGCGAGAACCCGTCGATCTTCCCGCGCCGGAGTCCTTCGAGGCGCAGCTGCTCGACGAGATCAACGCGCTGCGGATCGGTGTGGGCGCACCGCGTCTGCAGGCCGATTCCTGCATGGCGGGCCACGCGCGCGACCGCGCCGCCACGCTGCCCGGCGCCGAGTCCGCTCCTCGCGAGGACCTGCCCGCCGACTGCGGCGACTTCGACTACGCCGGCGAGAACGTGTCGCGTTCCGAGTTGACTCCCGGCCAAGTGGTGTCGACGTGGGCGGAGGATGACCTCCAGTACCCGAACCTGGTGGACGAGGGCTTCACGCATGCGGGCGTGGGCTGCGTGGGGGTGTCGTTCGAGGATTCGAACCGTCCGGCCGACCTGGATGAGGAGCTCGCCGGGATGGCGTGCTCCGTCGTGTTCCAGGGGCCCGGGCAGGCCGAGGCTCTCGGCTGATCCCTGCGGCTATCGCTCGTCGCGCTCCGCCTCGAGAAGCCCCAGCAGGTAGGCGCCATAGCCGGACTTGCCGAACTGCTCGGCGCGTGCCGCCAGTTGGGCATCGGTGAGCAGACCCTGACGCCACGCGACCTCCTCGGGGGCGCCGATCGACAGCCCCTGGCGGTTCTGCACGGTGCGCACGAACTCGGCGGCCTCGACCAGCGACTCGAACGTGCCGGTGTCGAGCCATGCGGTGCCTCGCGGGAGGACCTCGACCGTGAGGCGCCCCTGCTCGAGGTAGTGCCGGTTGATGTCGGTGATCTCGTACTCGCCCCGCGCCGACGGGGCGAGCCCGGCGGCGACCTCGGTGACGCCGGCCTCGTAGAAGTACAAGCCGGGAACCGCGTAGGTTGATCGAGGGTGCGCGGGCTTCTCCTCGAGGGAGATCGCACGGCCCGCGGAGTCGAACTCGACCACGCCGTATGCGGTCGGGTCCGTGACTCGGTACGCGAAGATTGCGCCGCCGTCGATGTCGGCGAAGCGCGTCAGGGTCTGGCCCATGCCGGGTCCGTAGAAGATGTTGTCGCCCAGGACCAGCGCCACCGGCTCGTCGCCGATGAAGTCCTTGCCGATCACGAATGCCTGCGCGAGACCGTTGGGAGTGTCCTGCGTCGCGAACGTGAGGGAGATCCCGAACTGAGATCCGTCGCCCAGCAGGCGGCGGAACTGCTCGGCGTCATGTGGCGTGGTGATCACCAGCACGTCCGTGACCCCCGCCAGCATCAGCGTCGAGAGCGGGTAGTAGATCATCGGCTTGTCGTACACCGGCGTCAGCTGCTTCGAGACGCCGAGCGTGATCGGGTGCAGACGGGTGCCGGAGCCGCCCGCCAGGATGATGCCCTTCATGGATCTCCTCGTCACCGGCCCGAACGGGCGTAGCGCTGTTCGGCGGCGGCCTTGAGGGGCCGCCACCACGACTCGTTGTCCCGGTACCACCGGACGGTGGCCTCGAGGCCGGCCCTGAAGTCTCGGTAGCGCGGCTCCCAGCCCAGCTCCTCGCGCAGGGCCGATGCATCGATCGCGTAGCGCATGTCGTGACCCGGGCGGTCGGGGACATGGTCGTACGCCCCTGCGGGCTGTCCCATGATCTCCAGCAGCGTCTCGACGACGGTGCGGTTGTCCACCTCGCCGTCGGCGCCGATGAGGTACGTCCGGCCAGCAGACCCGCGTTCGAGGATGGTCCACACCGCGCGGTTGTGGTCGTCGACGTGGATCCAGTCGCGCACGTTGAGCCCCGCTCCGTAGAGCCGCGGCCGCGCGCCGTCGATGATCTGGGTGATCTGGCGCGGGATGAACTTCTCCACGTGCTGGTACGGCCCGTAATTGTTGGAGCAGTTGGACAGCGTCGCCTCGACCCCGAACGATCTCGCCCACGCGCGCACCAGCATGTCCGAGGACGCCTTGGTCGCCGAGTAGGGGCTCGAGGGGCGGTAGGGGGTGTCGGCGGTGAACTTCGCGGGGTCGTCGAGGTCGAGGTCTCCGTAGACCTCGTCGGTGGAGATGTGATGCAGTCGGGTGCCGTGACGCCGGCACGCCTCGAGCAGCGTGAACGTGCCCACGACGTTGGTGTGGATGAAGGGGGAGGGGTCCTCCAGCGAGTTGTCGTTGTGGGACTCGGCCGCGAAGTGCACCACCACATCCGCCTGCGCCACCAGGGGGTCGACGGCAACGGCATCGGCGACGTCGCCGACGACGAGCGTGAGCCGGGCGTCATCTGGCAGCGAGTCCCGGTTCGCCGCGTAGGTGAGCGAGTCGAGCACGGTGACGACCGCATCGGCCCTCTCCGCGAGGGTGAGTCGCACGAAGTTGGCGCCGATGAACCCGGCGCCGCCGGTGACGAGGATCCTCACGACGCTGCTCCCATCTGCTGGCACTGCTCCCAGGTGGGCAGTGCTCCTGCCGCGCGCGCATCGCTGAGGCTGGGCGCGACCCGATCCTTGTCCGAGAGTTCGAGGCTGAGGGCGGAGCCGTCGCGCCCGGACGTCGGCCAGTCGATCGCCAGCTCCGGGTCGAGGGGGTTCACGCCGTGCTCGCGGTCGGGGGCGAAGGGCGTGGAGCAGAGGTACATCACGGTGGAGTGGTCCTCGAAGGCGACGAACGCGTGGCCCAGCCCCTCGCTGATCAGGACCGCCCCGCGTCCCGTGTCGTCCAGCGCGACCGCATCCCATCGCCCGAACGTGGCGGAGCCGATGCGCAGATCGACCACCACGTCCAGCACGGCGCCGCGCACGCAGGTCACGTACTTGGCCTGGCCAGGGGGGACGTCGGCGTAGTGGATGCCGCGCAGCACCCCCGCGCCCGACACCGAGCAGTTGCCCTGCGCGACCGGGAAGGGCCGGCCCAGCACCTCCTCGAGGGCGGCGCTCTTGTGCCACTCGAGAAACGTGCCGCGGGCGTCGTCGAAGTGCCGGGTGCGCACGTGCCACGCTCCTGGCACATCCATCGCCCTCACGTCCATGCTGCCCCCCGGTCGCCCGCGGCCCCTCGGCCTCGTGGTCAGCGTAGCCGGTGGCGCTACTCTCGCCAGTGTGAGTGCGAAGACGTGGGGCGTGGTCGGCGCCGCAGGCATGCTCGGCCGCGATGTGGTGCGGGAGCTCGAGCGTCGAGGCGAGACCGTCCGGGCGTGGCGACGCGGGGATCTCGACATCGTCGACGGCGACCTGGGCCCCGCGATCCGTGGGTGCGATGTCGTGGTGAACTGCGCTGCATACACTGCCGTAGATGATGCCGAGGCGCACGAGCCGGCTGCGCACGCCATCAACGCGACGGGAGCGGGCCGGCTGGCGTCGGCGTGCCGCGACGAGGGTGTGCGCCTGGTGCACGTCTCCACGGACTACGTCTTCGATGGCAGCGCCAGCGCCCCCTACCCGGAGTCGGCTCCCCCCGCTCCCACCTCGGCGTACGGCAGGACGAAGGCGGAGGGCGAGGAGCTGGTGCGGCAGTCCGGAGCCGATGCGCTGATCGTGCGGACCGCGTGGCTCTACGGCGCGCATGGGCGGAACTTCCCTCGCACGATCGTGGGGCTTGCACGTGACCGGGGCGCCGTGAGCGTGGTCGATGACCAGCACGGCCAGCCCACGTGGACGGCGGATGTCGCGCGGGTGATCGCCGATCTCGTGAGTGCCACGGCCCCCGCCGGCACCTATCACGCCACCTCGGAAGGCGAGGCGACGTGGTGCGACTTCGCGCGCGCGGCGCTTGCTGCGGCCGGCGTCGATGCGGTGCTCACCCCAGTGGGATCCGACGCCTTCCCTCGCCCCGCGGCGCGGCCTGCCTGGTCCGTTCTCGGGCACGATGCGCTGGTCGCGGTGGGCGTCGAGCCCATCGGGCCGTGGGGCGAACGCTGGCAGACGGCAAGCGCCGAGATTCTCGCCTGACCCCTTCCACGCCCCGGTTCTGCGTGCTAGCGTCACCGTCATGTGATGAATGTCACATGAGATTCGGCGCCAGAGGATTCTCGCCGAGTCGGTCGGGGGAGGACGTTGCAGCGGCACCATGCGGCTGCGCACCTTCCCACGTTCGGCGCAGTTGATGGCGCTTCGCCGAATCATCCCGAGCACTCGCTAGCGAGAGCTCTCGGTGGTAGCGTCTGTGACATACATCACAGTTGAGGGACTGCGTGAGGGTCCACCGCTTGGCGGTGGGGTCTCGCGTCGGTGATGAGGGGTAACTATGTGGTACCGAGCGCGCATTCTGATCGGAGCGATCGGCGTGGGACTTGCGGCTGGCGTCGCATTATCCACGGCGGCGTCAGCGGTGGAGACGGACCCACTGGTCTGCGGATCCGTGAGCGGCGGTACCCCGGCGCAGGTCTCCTGCACGGTGAGCGGGCCCGAGGGCTCTGAGGCGACGCTGGTGCTGGCGATCGAAGACACTGCCGGCACTGAAGAGGCGGTCGCCTCGTCCAAACCGATCTCAGGCACCACGGCCACCTTCACGGAGCCGGTGCCCGACGGCGCGGCCCGCGTCATCGCCCTGGCGCTCGTGGACGGCACCGAAGTCGCCTCCGCAGTGGTCTCCCTGCCTCAGGCCAGCGCCGTCGATCCCGTCATGCTCGGCGTGCCGAACATCACCGTGGCCGGGACGGCCTTCGGTGCGCTCGCGGTCGGCGCGATCGTCGTCTACGCCAGCGCCCGCAGGCGTGGCGTCGAGAACCGCCGCATCGATCTGTATCGAGGCGCATTGACATGACCGACCTCGACGACCGCGTCACCTCGGTGCGGTTCGAGCCGAGGGCGGCTGCTCCTGAGCGGACCGGACCGATCACCGCGGAGTTGGCGCTGAAGCCTGCATCCACGGAGCCGATGCTCGGCCGCCACGGCTGGTCCGCCAAGTACGGGCGCCGCCTCGCGGGGAGTGATGCGTTCGTCGTGTCGTTCGTGCTGATCGGTGCGCACGCGGTGAGGTTCGGGCCGGATCTTCTCGAGCCCGTGGCCGGACCTTCCGCGCCCACCTACTGGTTCGTGACGCTCGCCATCGGCGTGCTGTGGATCGTCGCCCTGCACTGGACGCACTCGCGTGAGGCGCGCATCCTCGGGCACGGTCCCCAGGAGTTCATCCGGGTGGTACGTGCGGGGTGGCTCGTCTTCGCGACCATCGCGATCTTCGGGTTCCTGTCCCAGTGGCAGCTGTCCCGGGGTTATCTGCTGATGGCCGTCCCGCTCGGCACACTCGTGCTGCTCGGCTACCGGTATCTCTGGCGGCTGTGGATCCACGCGCAGCGCGACGGCGGACTGCTCCAGGCACAGGTGCTGGTGGTCGGGAACGAGGAGACCGCCTCAGAGATGGTGCGGCGCCTGCAGCGTGCGCGCCGTGCAGGCTACAACGTCGTGGGTGCATGCCTGCCGTCGCATGCCGCTCCCAGCGGCCGTGCTGAGATTCGTGGCGTGCCGCTGCTCGGGCCACTGCGCGATCCCGTCGCGCAGGCCCGCAGCGTCGGCGCCGAGTTCGTCGTGCTGTGTGGCAACGATGACATGTCGCTCGCCGAGTCGCGCAGGCTGGGCTGGTCGCTTGAGGGTCAGGACATCGGCCTTATCGTGGCGCCCGCCATCGTCGACGTCGCCGGTCCGCGCATGGTGATGAGCCCGGTCGAGGGCCTGCCGCTGCTCCACGTGGACTCTCCCGAGTTCTCGGGTCGCAAGTACTTCGTCAAGACGGTCTTCGACATGATCGTCTCGGTGGTGCTGCTCGTGGTCGCGGCGGTGCCCATGGCGATCATTGCGCTGGCGGTCAGGCTCGACAGTCCCGGTCCGGTGTTCTTCCGGCAGCAGCGCCTGGGGCTCGACCACGCGCCGTTCGAGATGCTCAAGTTCCGCACCATGTATGCGGATGCCGAGCAGCGTTTCGAGGCGATCGCACATCTCAACGAGGGCGACGGCGCGACCTTCAAGATGAAGGACGATCCGCGCGTCACGCGCGTCGGTGCGGTGCTGCGACGACTGTCGCTGGACGAGCTCCCGCAGCTCATCAACGTGATCCGCGGCGACATGTCGCTGGTGGGACCCCGCCCTCCACTGTCCCGGGAGGCCGACGCGTGGGACGAGGATGTCGCGCGACGTCAGCTCGTCAAGCCAGGCATCACCGGATTGTGGCAGGTCTCGGGACGCAGCGATCTGTCGTGGGAGGAGAGCGTCAGGCTCGACCTCTATTACACCGAGAACTGGTCGCTCGCGGGAGACCTGGTGATCCTGTTCCGCACGGCGTTCGCCGTGCTCGCACGGCGCGGGGCGTACTGACCTCTCGGGCTCAGGTCCCGCTCACAGGTCACGCTCGAAGGCGGCGACCTCCTGCGCCAGTTCCGGCCAGTCGGCCAAGAAGCTGTCGTGACCGCTGGCGGCCTCGAGCACCGTGACCTCGGTGCCCGTGCCGAGTGCCTCGGCCGTGCGTCTGGCATCGTCGACGGGGTAGAGGCGGTCCGAATCCACCGCCACGACCAGCGCTCGCCCCGTGAACGCTGAGAGTGCGCGCGCCGCGCCGCCTCGACCGCGGCCCACGTCGTGAGTGTCCACGGCGTGAATCATGCGCAGGTACGAGTTCGCGTCGAACCTGCCGACCAGCTTGGTGCCGTGGTGGGCCAGGTAGCTCTGCACGGCGAACTGGCCGTGAGGCGTCAAGGGGTCGCCGTGCTGGACGGTGCGTCCGAACCGCGCGTCGAGCTCGGCAGACGTCCGGTAGGTCGTGTGGGCGATCTCGCGCGCCAGGGCGAGCCCCCGATGAGGGCCCGCACCATCGTCCACGTCGTAGTAGTCGCCGCCGCGAAAGCCGGGATCCAGGTGGATCGCGTGTGCCTGCGCGGAGCCCCACGCGATCTGGTCCGCAGTGGTCGCTGCGGTGGCGCCGATGACGCCGATGCCCTGAACCCGGTCGGGGAAGGAGGCCGCCCATTCGAGCGCCCGGAGGCCGCCGAGCGAGGGGCCAATCACGAGGCGCCACCGGTCGATGCCCAGCGCATCGGCCAGCCGGGCCTCCGCGGTCACCATGTCGCGCACCGTCACCCATGGAAAGCGCGAGCCCCAGGCGTGGCCATCGTCGGGGTGTGGGTGCGCGGGTCCCGTGGTGCCTTGGCATCCTCCGACCACATTGGCGGAGACGATGAAGTGCCGCTCCGGATCGATGGCACGCCCGGGTCCGACGATCGCTGGCCACCAGCCGGGGCTCGCATGCCCCGGCTCGGCCGGCCCGAGCACGTGACTGTCGCCCGTGAACGCGTGCGCGACGTAGACCGCGTTGTCGCGAGCGGCGTTGAGCTCGCCCCAGGTCTCGTAGGCGAGCGTGACGTCGAGCGCGCCGTGAGCATCGGCCTCGAGCGGCAGAGACGCGAGGTCCAGGAATTGGCGGCGTCCCACCGGGTCGCCTGGGCGCCAGGCAGCGGTCACGCGCGGCAGTTCACCGCTCACGATGCCGTCTGGCGCCCACGGCGCTCCGGGTGCAGGCATGCGTCAGACCCCGGCGGTCTCTCCGGCGCCTTCACGGACGGCCGCGGCCGCTGCGAAGCCCCGCTCGAGGTCGGCCAAGATGTCGCCGATGTGCTCGATGCCGACGGCCAGACGCACGAGCCCAGGCGTCACGCCCGCCGCTGACTGCTCCTCTGGCGTCAGTTGCGAGTGCGTGGTGGTCGCGGGGTGGATCACCAACGAGCGGACGTCGCCGATGTTGGCCACGAGCGAGTGGAGTTCGAGGGCGTCGACGAAGGCCTGGCCGGCCTCCTTGCCCCCGGCGATCTCGAACGCGAGCACTGAGCCGCCGCCGCGCGGGGCGTACTTCTGCTGCAGCGCATGCCACGGTGACGAGGCCAGGCCCGAGTAGGCGACGGACAGCACGTCGTCACGACCCTCGAGGTAGTCCGCCACGCTCACCGCGTTCTCGACGTGACGCTCGATGCGCAGCGACAGCGTCTCGAGGCCCTGCGCGATCAGGAACGCATTGAACGGCGAGATCGCGGGGCCGGTGTCGCGCAGGAGCTGCACGCGTGCCTTGAGGATGAAGGAGAGGTTGGCGCCGAAGGCCGAGCCGACCCCCAGGTCACGCGCGTACACGAGCCCGTGGTAGCTCGGGTCAGGGGTGTTGTACTGCGGGAACCGGTCGGGGTGCTGGGCGTAGTCGAACGAGCCGCCGTCGACGATGACGCCGCCGATGGCCGTGCCGTGACCGCCCAGGTACTTGGTCGCCGAGTGCGTCACGATGTCGGCTCCCCACTTGAGCGGTTCGACGAGGTAGGGCGAGGCCACGGTGTTGTCGATGATGAGCGGCACGCCGATCTCATGCGCGACCGCCGCGACGGCCTCGATGTCCAGGACGTCCTGCTTGGGGTTGGAGATCGACTCGCCGAAGAAGGCCTTCGTGTTCGGTCGGGCCGCCGCGCGCCACGACTCCGGGTCGTCCGGGTTCTCCACGAACGAGACCTCGATGCCGAACTTGGGAAGCGTGTAGTGGAACAGGTTGTAGGTGCCGCCGTAGAGCGAGGGAGACGAGACGATGTGGTCGCCGGCCTCGGCCAGGTTCTGGATCGCGATCGTGTTGGCCGCCGAGCCTGATGCGAGCAGCAGCGCGCCGACGCCGCCCTCGAGCGCCGCCACGCGGTCCTCGACGGCCTGCTGGGTGGGGTTGCCGATGCGCGTGTAGATGGGTCCGAGCTGCGCCAGGGCGAAGCGTGCGGCGGCCTGGTTCGTGTCCTCGAAGACGAAAGAGGTGGTCTGATGGATCGGCAGCGCGCGAGCGCCGGTGGCCGGGTCCGGGTTCTGGCCGGCGTGGATCTGCTTGGTCTCGAAGGCCCATTCAGTGGACATGTGGTGCTCCTTGGGTGGTGGGTGCCAGGGGTGGCGATGCAGTGGGGGTGGGGCCCGTCATCACCCGTCGGCCGCCACGGGATCGCCGCTGGCCCACGGCCCATGCTCGGGCCTGGTGTCACGAAGGGTGTGCCCGCGGGGCAGCTGCCGGCTCGATGCCGGGAGCGGTTCGCCTATGGTGAGGCGCGCCCGTGTGGGCGCACGCCGAACGTGCGCTGGTCAGCGACACATTCGACGGAACATGCTGGTGAGTGTAGGACACCGGGTGCGGTGCTGCCAAACCCGTGTTCGTCATAAGGGGCTTGAGTTGGAGCTCTGCCCATCTTGGCGACGTCGACTGGGTTCGATGCGCCCATCACTGGAGTATTGAGCCCTCGTCGCCGGCTGCCAGACGGAAGGTGGGTCTCGCACCAAGCGTGGCTCACTTGGGGTGGTCAGTTGCGCACCGGAGGCACACAACCAAGTGCCACTAGTGATTCCAGGCGCTTCTCCGGCGCTCGGGTGGCGTTCAGCCAGCGCATCGGCCGTTGCCGAACGTAATGCCCAGAGGGTGGGCGCTCGACCCGGCCCTGTGCCAACCACGCCGCGCACCTCGCAACGAGCGTCGAGCGTCGTCGTCATGCTCGCGGTGGGCGCGCACCGCAAGATAGACGCAGATACGGAGAAGGGTCTCGATTCGGATTGCATCGGATAAATATCGAAGAATCTCTTGCCTGTTCAAGTCTCCCGCGCTAATCTCTGGCGCGACAGCCGGATCTTCAAACTCCTGCAATGTTCCACATGGATGCGGCATTCCTTCGTTGAGAGGATCGATCATTGTCTGATTCTTTGGTGTTGGGCATGGTGGCGGTCTTGTATGTCATCATCCTCCTGATCGCCCGTATTCTTCCATCACCTCATCCACGGGATGGGGCCTGGGTGCTCGCGACACTCGCCTCTGCCGCCGCCTTCATCGCCAGCACACAAGACGTGTCGTTGTTTCCCTCGAGCGTTCCGCTCGTGCCGACGGCCGTCGCCCTGATCGGGCTGGGACTGTTGGCTGTGGTTGCTGGTGTTCTTGAGGATTGGCGGCAAGGGACTCGTGGCGACGAAAGATTCCTGTCTCCCAGCAGGAAGCCCACTGGCAGGGCCTGGGAGAACCTGGGTACCAACACTGCGGGAGCCGGGGCAGCCAGTGCTGTGATCTGGGTCGTGAGCGAGTTGCCTGTGGATCCCAAAGATGGGCTGACCGGGGACGTGCTCGCCAACATCCTGTTGCCCCTCGTGGTGCTCGTGGTCCTCGCGTTCGTCAGAACGCAGCAGTTGAAGGTGGAGCCAGCCATCGACGCCCGAATCGCACGAAAGGACCCTTGGCCGCCCGAGAGTCGCCACCACTCACTCACGTCGCCACATGTGTTGATCAATACGTTGTTCTTGGTGTTCGTCACGTATGTCGGCTTCGCGGGCTACGTACTGACCATGGTGGCCTTGATCTCCTCAGCGAAAGATGGCGCCAGTCTTCCCTTGTCATTGTCGGTCGCCATCTTTCTCTCAGCAGGTATAGCCTTCCTCCTCGCGTGTGGGTACCCTAGGAAGCAGAAGGACCCGTTCGTCTATATGACGTTCTTGACTGGAGTCCCCATGGCGATGGGGGCATCGCTCTTCACTCTCGCGATGCTTGAGTCATCGTCTGAGCGCAACGTATTCGCGCTTCTGTTCTTCGCCGTCACGGCGGCGGTGTATGGAGTCTTTGTCCTACGACGAGAGACACAGGATCGGCGCAAGAACTGGCGAGACGACGCTCACTACTTCGCCGCGTTTGCCATCGGGCTGGTGGTACTGAGCGTGTTGATCTTCACATTGCTCTCCTGAGGCCCCCCGGCGGCTGTGAGTGATCCGTCTTGGAGGCTGTGCGCCGCTGGAGAGCGGATATGGCGGCACAACAGAGCGAGAAGACCCCCAGTAGCACGGAGATATGGAGCAGGACCCGCAGCGGTCCATATTGGCCGACGGAGAGGAAGAGATAGGGAACGTCGGCGATCCACCCCCCCGCGCTGGCGATCAGCAGGAACGTGACATAGAGCCCGGGCGGAATCATCCACGTCGCGACTCCACGCCATATGGGCACCCCGGAGTGCGGGACTGTGATCAGCGCCAGCACGGTGGCGATGGGCAGTGCGATGTGAAGACTCAGTGAGTGGATGGCCGACCATGGATCGCTCCACTCTGCGATGCCGTTGACTGGGGCAATGACCGCGAGGAAGATTATCGCCGAGAAGAGTGAGGACGTCGCCGCGAAGCCGATGAACAGGGCGGACCGAAAGCCACGCCCCGTGAGTCGTCCGATCGTTATCACGGCGGTTGCCGCGGCGCTGAGATTGGAGTAGTAGAGCCAGATCGCAGTCGCGTCAGATTCCTGCAGTGCGTACGCGAGCAGAGCGGTGACCGCGACGGCGGCGCTTGCGACGAGCGCAACGCGAGCGCCAGCCGCGTCTTGTCGATCTGCCACGATGGATGCTCCCGCTGATCGGCGTCGGCCGGAGCCGACGCGAGTACTGGCTTGTTCCAGCGCGAATCTACCAATCCTCTGCCGGCGCTGTGACCCGAGAACTGGGTGTACCCGCACAACAGTTGTCTGTACACGAGTCGAGCAAGCGTCTCCGTATCCCGACCTATCTCGACAGGCTCAGTCGCGACCTCGTCGTTCGGGCATCGGCCGCCTGAAGACTAGAGCGAGCGCTCGAACTCCTGCATGAATGCGTTGAGCTGTCCGGACTCGACCAGGAACCCGTCATGGCCCACGGGGGAGTGGACCACTTTGACGCCGTCGGAGCCGGAGAGCGCAGCGTCCAGTCGCTGGGAGTTCTTCAGCGGGTAGAGGCGGTCCGAGTCGACGGCGATCACGAGCGCCGGGTCGGTGTAGCGCGCCAGGGCGGTCTCGACCCCACCGCGGTCGCGGCCCACGTCGTGGCTCTGGATCGCCTGAGCGAGCCGTACATAGGTGTTCGCGTCGAACCTGCGCGCCAGCTTGCGCGCATGGTGCTGCAGGTAGCTCTGCACTGCGAAGAGCCCGCCTCTGCCGAGCGGGTCCGAGTCGCCCTGATACGACCGCCCGAACCGGTCGGCGAGCTCTCGCTCTGATCGGTATGTGGTGTGGGCGATCATCCGCGCGATGCCGAGCCCGACGTGGGGCCCCTGCCCGTCGGGGGCGCCGTAGTAGTCGCCGCCCCGGAAGTTCGGGTCGGCCGCAATGGCTGCGAGCTGAGTGGTGGACCACGCGATCTGGTCCGCGGTCACGGCGGCGGTGGACCCCACGGGAGCGATCGCGCCCACCCGGCCGGGCGCCATGACGGTCCATTCGATGGCGCGCATGCCGCCCATCGACGGTCCGGTGATGAGCCGCCAGCGGTCCACGCCGAGGTGATCGGCGAGTGCGATCTCGGCGTTCACCATGTCGCGCATGGTCACGTAGGGGAAGCGGGATCCCCATGGCCGTCCGTCGACCGGGTGTGCGCTCGCGGGTCCCGTGCTGCCCTGGCACCCTCCGACCACGTTGGCGCAGACGATGAAGTGTCGTTCGGGGTCGATGGGCCGGCCCGGTCCCACCATCGCGTTCCACCAGCCACCGGTGATGTGGCCGTCCTCAGCGGGCCCCCACACGTGGCTGTCCCCGGTGAGGGCGTGCGCGATGTAGACCGCGTTGTCCTTCGCAGGGTTCAACTCGCCCCACGTCTCGTACGCGAGCGTCACTCCCGGGAGCGTGCCCATCGGGTCGGCCTCGAGCGTCAGGTCTCCCAGCGAGAAGAACCGGCGGCGCCCCGGGTGGTCGCCTTCGCGCCAGGCGGCCGATGCGGGGATGGGGACGCCGACGGTCGGGCCCTCGTCAGCGGCCCAGGCCTCGGTCTCCAGCCCATCGTCATCCATGCGGCCACACTAGGGGATGGCGCGGGAGCCGATGGAGTCGCGCGGTCTGTCCGTTTTCTCACAGGGGGTAGCCAGATGGAGGAACGGCGTTTAGTCTTTGACAGGTGAGTCGCATGTGATGCATGTGACAGATGTGACAACGATGGTTCTTCAGAAGGCAGGCGACATGTCGCGATGGCACACGCTCCGCCGTGCACCCCACTCCGTGGGCACGATGGGGCTCGTGACGGCGCTCGCTTTCACGGCGCTCGTGGCCTTCCCGATCGCGCCGGCCCGCGCCGCTGACTACCCGGGCGAGGACGAGATCGCCGCCGCGCAGGCCGCAGCCTCGGACGCGGCCACTGGAGTGGCCCAGCTCGATGCCGCCATCGCTCAGCTCGAAGATGCCTTGCACCAGGCCGATGTCGCTGCGCGTCTCGCCGACGAGGACTACCACCTCGCGCAGGACGCCGCCGTGGCGGCCGAGCGCCAGCTCTATGCCGCGAACAAGCGCGCCGACGAGGCCGATGCCGCGCTGGCGGAGGCCAAGACCGGGCTGGCTGCCGTTGCGATGGCCTCGTACCGCAATGCGGGTTCGATGGGCAACATCGAGGCGATTGTGAAGTCCGACGGCTTCGACGAGGTCATGACCCGCACCGAGGGGCTCGCCCGCGCATCGGCCGATGCCGACTCGACGGTGCAGCAGGTCCAGGCAGCCGAGATCGTCGCCGCGACCACCCGCGAGTACGCGCAGCAGGCGGCGGTCACCGCCGAGACGGCCGCGGCAGAGGCCGCCACCGCACTCGAGACCGCCAAGGGCGCTCGCGAGTCCGCGGAACAGGCCGTGGGGGATGCCGCGACGGCGCGCGCCGCCGCAGTCACGCGACTGGCCGAGATGCGCGGGGTCACCGCGGAGCTCGAGCAGGAGCGACAGAACGGGCTCGCCTCCGAGCGCGCGGCACGCCAGCAGGCGCAGTTCCAGGAGGAGCAGCAGCGTGCCGAGCAGGCGGCGCCGCCCGCTTCGAACGGCGGCGGGTCGAGCGACAGCGGCTCGAACGGGGGCGGCTCGAACAGCGGCGGATCCCCGACCGACAACCCCGTGACGCCGGCGCCGAACCCGCGCCCCACCGAGACCGCGGAGCCCGAGCCGCAGCAGCCGTCGAACCCCGCGCCCGAGCCGGAACCCGAACCGGAGCCGGAGCCCGAGCCGGAGCCCACGAACTCGTGGCGATCGAGCGCATCGCAGGGCTCGCGCGCCGCTTCGCACTCGCTCACCCTCAAGGGCGCGCCGTACGCGTGGGCGGGCAACGGCCCCGCGTACGACTGCTCCGGACTGACGTCGGCGTCATGGCGGACGGCAGGGATCTCGATCCCGCGTTCCTCCGGCACCCAGTACGCAGGCGTATCGAAGCTGCCGTACTCGCAGTTGCGCAAGGGCGACCTGGTGTTCTGGGGTTCGAACCGCAGCGCCTCGGCGATCTACCACGTCGCGATCTACATCGGCAACGGTCAGATCATGGAGGCCCAGACACACGGCAAGCCCGCGCAGCAACGCAGCCTCTACTCGTGGGCTGTCGGCGACATGATGCCGTACATCGGCCGCCCGTAGTCCTCGCGCGACTCTCCCTGGACGGCTCGTGCATCGGCCCTGTGCGCTCTCGCCACTGAACCCGGTTCTCTGAGCCCACGCTGCGTCGCTCTCCCGCGCATCTGGATGACACGCCTCGTACATCCGCGACACGCCGGGAAGCGTCGACATGAGATGCCTCACTTCGTGGCGGCTTCTCCGTCATCCCTCGACCTGCGGACCGTCCCACTCGGTGAACGCCACGCCGTGCGAGAAGAGGTCCCCCATGATCGAGTCACGAACCCCGCAGCCCGCATCTGTCGACGGGCTGACGGGAGGCGCCCTGTGGCGGCGTCAGTCGCTGCGAGTCGTACGGTCCGCCGCGGCGGAGGGGGCCGGCCACTCCGCCGGGTTGGGCATCAGTGTCGGCCCCGGGTCCGTGCGCATCCGCCGGGACCGCACCTTCGCTCAGCACGGCCTTCTCGGGAGGCCTCACACGCTCGTGGTGACCGTGGGAGTCGAGAACGGGGGAGCGGATGCCGGAGAGGTCTCGGGCATCGACGTGACGTTCGACATTCCGGGAGCCTGCCTCGCTGAGGACAGCGCGTCCGCCGCGGGCTGGTGCGAGCCCGCCGACGGCTGGAGCTTCACGGTGACGTCTTTCGACGATCGCGCCACCATCGCGCTGACTCACCACGGGCTGGTGACCGTCGGCGGAGTCGCCGAGGCGACGTTCCAGCTGTCGCTGGCGCGCCACGCTCAACTGATGGAAGGCCTGACGCTGCGGGCGTCGAGTCGCACGCACGGCGCGGACCAGCAATCGCAGGCGAGCGCCCTCACGCTCCCGGTGGAGCGCCTGGCGCTGTGAGCGCGCGGCGCCAGCGGCGCGTCTCGGATCAGTGGCCGGCCGGCGGGTTGAGCGGGTTCATGTGCTCGAAAGCGGTGCCCTTGGCGCGCTCGAAGGATCGCTGGATCTCAGCCTCTGCCTCGATGCGGCCCTCCCAGGTCGCGCCCTCGACGGACTTGCCGGGCTCGAGATCCTTGTAGACCTCGAAGAAGTGCTGCACCTCGAGGCGGTGGAAGTCGGAGATGTCCGTGAGCTCCTGTCGCCACGCCTGACGCTGGTCGCCCATGGGCACGCACAGCACCTTGTCGTCCACGCCGGCCTCGTCGCTCATGCGGAACATGCCGAGCGCACGGCAGCGGATCATGCAGCCGGGGAACGTGGGCTCCTCCAGCAGGACGAGCGCGTCGAGCGGGTCGCCATCCTGGCCGAGCGTGCCGTCGATGAACCCGTAGTCGTCGGGATACCGGGTGGACGTGAACAACATGCGATCGAGGATGATGCGACCCGTCTCGTGGTCCACCTCGTACTTGTTTCGTGATCCCTTGGGGATCTCGATCGTCACATTGAATTCCATGCTCTACCTCGCGTCGGGGAGTGTGCTACTGGGTACTAGTGTGTCCTAAGTCCGGAGGTGACGCGTGCGCAGCAAGGTGCTGGCGGGGATTCTCGTCCCCGCAGCAGTGATCGGTGGGGCTGGTGCCTACGCCGTCGCGGACGCCTACGACGTCGCTCCCGGGTGGATCACCGCGGACCCCGTCCCAGTGGCTCCCGCGCCGTTCCTCTCTCCGCTCCCGGTCGCCGCGGCGACGGTCGCCGCCTCGCCAGTGTCCCTGGTGAGCGCCGATGCGCCACGTCCGTCTGCGGACTACGTCCAGTCGCTCGCGGAGGCAGTCCGCGCCGACAGTCGCACGGGCCCCTCGACGAACGTGTCGGTCGTGGACGTCGCGACCGGCGAGGTGCTGGCGGACGTCGACGCCGACGACGTCCAGGTGCCCGCCTCGTCCGCCAAGCTGCTGACCGCGGTGAGCGCGATCGCCGACCTCGGGCCCGACTACCGCATGACCACCACTGTGACGTGGGAGCCGGCCGGTCGCGTCGTGACGCTCGTCGCGGGTGGCGACATGATGCTGGCCGCCGAGGAAGGGCACGGCGGCGCGGGCGCCGACGCCAACGGGCATGCAGGCATCGCCGACCTCGCGGACGCTGTCGCGCTGGCGGCACCAGAGCTGCTGACCGGCGGACCTGTGACGATCGCCGTGGACGACACGGCGTTCGAGGGCCCGGCGGTGAATCCCGACTGGCCGCAGTACGCCCTCGACAACGGCTACGTGGCGGGCGCCACCGGGCTGGCCGTCGACGTCGCGCGCACGGGAGACGATCAGTACTCGCAGCGCTACCCGGACCCGTCGATCGCTGCGGGCGATCACCTCGCCACGGCGTTGTCCGAGCGCGGCGCGACCATCGCCGAGGGCGTCACCCGGTCTCCCAGCCCGAGCACCGCATCGGCCGTCGCGTCGGTTCAGAGCGCGCCGCTGAGCGACGTCGCGCATCTGCTGCTGCGGGATTCGGACAACACCATCGCCGAGGTTGTCGCGCGGGTGCACGCACTCGAGACCGGCCGGCCCACGACGCCGGCCGGAGCCGCGCAGGCGACCGTGGCGGGACTGGACGGCATCGGCGCGCCGGTGGGCGGGCTCGTCCTGTATGACGGGGCGGGCTTCTCGGAGCGCAACCGGGTGTCCCCCGAGCACCTGACCGGTGCGATCACCGCCGCGCTTGCCGCGGAGCCCACCCAGGACCTGCTCGACTGGCTGCCCGTCGGCGGACTCGAGGGGACCGTCGGGTCCCGGTACGCCGACACCTCTGCGGCGGGCGTCCTGCGGGCCAAGACCGGCTCTCTCACCGGAGTGACGGCGCTCGCGGGAACCGTGCAGACGGCCGATGGGCGGCTCCTCGCCTTCGCGATCCTTGCCGACGGCATGCCCTACGGGCCGGTGGCGCCACGAGTCGCCTTCGACGAGATGGTCACCGCTTTGGCAGACTGTGGCTGTGAGCCATAGCGGACAGCACGGCCGCGCGAGGTACGGGAAGCCGGCCCGCGCATCGGCCGCGCTGGGGTTGTCACGATGACCGGCCCCCACCCCTCAGTCGCCGCGTTGCGCACGGCGGTCCGCGCCGCGCTCGATGAGTCCGAGATCGGCACCCGCGTCTGGGTCGCGTGCTCTGGTGGACCGGATTCGCTGGCACTTGCCGCCGCGACCGCGTTCGTGGGCCGCAAGGAGGGGTACCTCACGGGCGCGATCATCGTGGACCACGGCCTGCAGAGCGACTCCGCCGCCGTGGCCGACCGCGCCGCGGCGGAGGTGCGCCGAGCCGGGCTCCACCACGTCTTCATTGAGAAGGTGAAGGTCGGGCGCGAGGGAGGTCTCGAGTCGGCGGCCCGCAATGCCCGGTACGCGGCTCTCAACAATCGGATGGACGCTGAGGGCGGGCTGTCGCCCGTGCTGCTCACGGGACACACCATGGACGACCAGGCCGAGACCGTGCTGCTTGCTCTCGCTCGCGGCTCGGGCGCGAGGGCGCTGTCGGGAATCCCGGCGCGGCGCGGCCGCATCATCCGACCGCTGCTGTCGCTGCGCCGCAAGGACACGATTGCTGCGTGCCAGGCGCTGGGGCTCGATCCGTGGCACGATCCGTCGAACTACGTGTCCGACGGGCCCAAGCGCTCGGCGTTGCGCGCAAAGGTCATGCCCGCGCTGGTGGACGTGCTGGGACCTGGCGTCGTGTCGGGCCTGGCACGGTCGGCGGCATTGCTGCAGGCCGACGCGGATGAGCTCGACCGGCAGGCGCGCTCCGCGATGGGTGCGAGCGCCTCGGAGGTACGAGGCGACGAGTGGCGGTGCGACATGCTCGCGGCCCTCCCGGACGCGATCCGCTCGCGCATGATCAAGATGCTGGCCGAGAACCTCGGCGCTGGCCCCCTGACCGCCGCCCACGTGGTGGCGATCGATCAGCTCGTCACCGGCTTCCGTGGACAGGGCGGCGTCGCCCTTCCCGGGGGCTACGAGGCGCGCCGCGAATATGGCAGGCTGGTCATCGCCCGCCCGAGTCCCCGCACCTGAGCACCGCTCAGGACGCCCTGAGGAGCAGCCGTGGAACCCCAGTACGACATGGACGACTTCACCAAGGTGATCGTCAGCGAGAACGACATCTCTCGCAAGCTCGACTCCCTCTCGGCCCGCATTCGCGACGATTACGAGGGCAAGGACCTGCTGCTCGTCGGCGTGCTCAAGGGCGCGGTCATGGTGATGGCGGACCTCGCTCGGCGCATGCCGCCCAGCGTGCAGATGGACTGGATGGCGGTGTCGTCCTACGGCTCAGGCACCAAGTCCTCGGGAGTCGTGCGCATCCTCAAGGACCTCGACGCCGATCTGAGCGGGCGCCACGTGCTCATCGTGGAAGACATCATCGACACCGGCATCACCTTGCACTGGCTGCTGGGCAACCTGCGATCGCGCGGCGCCGCCTCGGTCGAGGTGATGACGCTGCTGCGGAAGCCTGACGCGGTTCAGGTCGAGGTTCCGGTCAGGTACCTGGGCTTCGAGATTCCCAACGAGTTCGTGGTCGGCTATGGCCTCGACTATGCCGAGCGGTACCGGACGCTGCCGTTCGTGGCGATCCTCAACCCGGCGGTCTACGGGGACTGACCCGCCCGCCCCCGCCTCGTCTTCAACTGCGAACCACTTTTCGCCCGACACGCCGCAGAGCCCGTCGCCTCAGGCTCGGTTCTCGGCGTGTCGCTCGCTGGATGGGTTCGCAGTTCGAGGGCAGGACGGCCGATGCGCGGGCTTGCTGCCTCTTCACCGCCCACAGGGCCGTGGGGGAGACGGCAAATCCACAGGGCCGCGTGGCCACCGTGGCAGCGCCCGCCGAGCGCACCGACAGTGGCGACATGCACCCCGTTCCCGTCATTCGCCGTTTCGGAGGAGCGGCTCGGTGGAAGCAGCTCAGCGAGACCGGCGTCAGTCATGCCGCGCTCACCGCAGCCGTCGCGCGGGGCGAGGTCCGGCGTGTTCACCGCGGGTGCTACGCGTTGCCCGGCGTTCCGGAGCATCAGGTCCTGGCAACCATCTTCCGTGGAACTCCCACGTGCGTGTCCTATGCGCGGCAGGAGGGGCTGCCTGTCTATCCCGGTCCCGCCGCGACGCACCTGCAGGTGCCGCAGTCACGCGGCCTCGGAGCAGCGCGGCGCCGTCCCGACGAGCGCGTGGTCCTGCACCGCATCGATCTGCCGACGCACCCCCATCCGATGCTGCACCTCGACCTGACCCATCACTGTGTGGGTCCGCGTGAACAGCTGGCCATTCTCGACGGAGCCTTGAACGCTGGCCTGGTGAGGCCCGAGCATCTGGAGTTGCTCGTCGGCGGAACCTCCGCGCGGCGAGAGTGGCTGCGGCGGCATGCGGACCCGCGCTCTCAGTCGCTGTCGGAGACGTGCGCACGAGTGGAGCTGGTGGAGGCGGGCCTGGACGTGGTGCCTCAGTTCCCACTGAACGGTGTCGGCCGGGTCGACTTTCTCGTCGAAGGAGTGCTGGTCGTCGAGATCGACTCGCAGGCACACCACTCGGAGGAGAGGGCGCGCGCCCGCGACGGTGACCGCGACCGTGCGTCCACGACGCAGGGATACCCGCACCTGCGGTACATGTTCCACGACGCTCTCGACAGGCCCGAGGAGATCGTGGCCGATGTGATCGGAACCCTCATGCGCTTCGGCTATCTCACCCCTGAACTGCGAACCCGAATTGCGGCGGCTTCCCGCGTGTCGGGCTGGCGTGAGCTGCACTGACGGCGTGTCGCCACAAAGAGGGGTTCGCAGTGAAGGAAGGGCGGTTCCCACGCCGTCAGCGAAACCTTGAGATCGGCCCTGCGCACTCGCGTAGGCTCTGTACCACCATGAAAAAGGCACTCACCCTGCGCCGCATCATCCCCCTCGTCCTGATCGCCGTTCTGGCGGGTTGGCTGGTGTCCTCGCTATTCGCGCCCCAAGTCAAGCGCATCGACACGTCGACCGGCCTCGAGATTCTCGATGCCGGGCTGGTCGAGCAGGCGAAGATCATCGACGGGGATCAGCGCGTGCAGCTGACCCTCGTCGAGAACTGGGAGTCGGAGCTCCCCGAGGACGCCCCGGAAGGGTGGGCCGACTACCCGGCTCAGATCGAGTTCTTCTGGACGTCGCCTCAGGGCGAGGAGGTCGTGGACGCGATCACGAGCGCAAGCCCCGAGGGCGGCTACGACTCGGAGGTCCCCCAGACCAGTATCTGGACGACCCTGCTGTTCACGTTCCTCCCGATCCTGCTGATCCTGGGCGTGATCCTGTACCTGATGTCGAGCATGCAGGGCGGCGGGGGCCGACTCATGCAGTTCGGCAAGTCGAAGGCCTCGCTGGTCACGCCGGACACCCCGACCGTGAAGTTCGACGACGTCGCGGGTGTCGAAGAGGCCGTCGACGAGCTGCGCGAGATCGAGGAGTTCCTCGAGAACCCGGCCAAGTTCCAGGCTGTGGGCGCCAAGATCCCCAAGGGCGTGCTGCTCTACGGGCCTCCGGGAACGGGAAAGACGCTGCTCGCCCGCGCCGTCGCGGGCGAGGCCGGTGTGCCGTTCTTCCACATCTCCGGGTCTGACTTCGTCGAGATGTTCGTGGGTGTGGGCGCGAGTCGCGTCCGCGACCTGTTCGAGCAGGCCAAGAAGAACGCCCCGGCCATCATCTTCGTCGACGAGATCGATGCGGTGGGTCGCCACCGCGGTGCCGGCATGGGCGGCGGTCACGACGAGCGCGAGCAGACGCTCAACCAGATGCTGGTCGAGATGGATGGCTTCGACGCCAACACCAACGTCATCATGATCGCGGCGACCAACCGCCCCGACATCCTCGACCCCGCTCTGCTGCGCCCCGGCCGTTTCGACCGCCAGGTGGGTGTGGACGCCCCCGACCTCAAGGGTCGTCAGAAGGTGCTGGAGGTTCACGCGAAGGGCAAGCCCATCGCCCCGGAGGTGGACCTCACCCTGATGGCTCGCCGCACCCCCGGCTTCACCGGAGCCGACCTTGCGAATGTGCTCAACGAGGCGGCGCTGCTGACGGCGCGACGCGACCTCACGCTCATCGGCCCCTCCGAGCTCGACGAGGCGATCGACCGCGTCATCGCGGGCCCGCAGAAGCGCACCCGGATCATGAACGATCACGACAAGGCCGTGACGGCGTACCACGAGGGCGGGCACGCGCTGGTGGCGGCCGCCATGAACCACACCGACCCGGTCACCAAGGTCACGATCCTGCCCCGCGGACGCGCCCTCGGCTACACGATGGTGATGCCGCAGGAGGACCGCTACTCGAAGACCCGCAATCAGCTGCTCGACAACCTCGCCTACGCGATGGGCGGACGAGTCGCGGAGGAGCTGGTGTTCGGCGACCCGTCGACCGGAGCGAGCAACGACATCTCGCAGGCCACCGAGATCGCCAAGCAGATGGTCACCGAGTACGGCATGTCTCAGGACGTCGGCTCGGTCCGCCTGGCCGGCAGCTCGGGTGAGGTGTTCCTGGGCCGCGACATGGGTCACGGCCGCGACTACTCCGAGACACTGGCCGCGAAGGTCGACGCGGAGGTGCGGACCCTCATGGACAACGCGATGGAAGAGGCCACCAAGGCGCTCCAGGCGAACCGCGCCGTGCTCGACCAGCTCGCGGAGGAGCTCCTCGAGAAGGAGACCCTCAACGAGTCCGAGCTCGCGGCGATCTTCACCAAGGTCAAGCGCGTCGCCCGCCGCAAGCACTGGGTGAGCGGCGACTGGGCGCCCAAGGCCGCGCCTCGCAAGAAGCCGGTGACCGCTCCGCCGCCGCCCAAGGAGGAGCCGAAGGATGCGCTCCCCACCGAGTCCGCGGACGCCCCCATCGAGACTCAGGACGGCGCCAAGTAGCGTGGCGACGACGAGAGAGCAGTCACCCCACGACCGGTCGGCCGATGCGGCGGCTTCCCCGTCCTCGCCGCCCGGGCGCGGCGTCGATGCGGCCAGGGCCGAGGCCGCCGTCCGTGAACTTCTGATCGCCATCGGCGAGGATCCCGACCGTGACGGTCTCAAGGACACCCCCGCCCGGGTGGCGCGCGCGTACGACGAGTTCTTCGCAGGGCTCACCCAGAACCCGGAGGACGTGCTGAGCGCCGTCTTCGAGCTGGGCCACGAAGAGATGATCCTGGTGAAGGACATCGAGCTGTACTCGATGTGCGAGCACCACCTGGTGCCGTTCCACGGGGTCGCCCACGTGGCATACATCCCGGGCGAGGACGGCCGCATCACGGGACTGAGCAAGTTGGCTCGCTTGGTCGAGATGTACGCGCGCCGCCCTCAGGTCCAGGAGCGCCTCACGACCCAGGTCGCCGATGCGCTGGTCGATCACCTGGGCGCGCGAGGGGTGATCGTCGTGGTGGAGGCCGAGCACCTGTGCATGTCGATGCGCGGGATCCGCAAGCCGGGCTCCCGCACCGTCACGAGCGCGGTGAGGGGCGTGATGCGCGACGTGGCCACGCGCGCCGAGGCGATGAGCCTCATCGTCGGGAAATAGGTCGCCATGACGCTCGTCATGGGCATCCTCAACGTCACCCCGGACAGCTTCAGCGACGGCGGTCGCTGGCACACGGCCGATGCGGCCATCGCCAGAGGCATCGCGCTCGCCGAGGAGGGTGCGGACATTGTGGACGTGGGTGGCGAGTCCACCCGTCCGGGCGCGACGAGGGTGGATCCGGGCGAGGAGGTCACCCGAGTGCTGCCCGTCGTGGAGGCGCTCGCGGGCGAGGGGATCACGGTGTCGATCGACACCATGCGTGCGCGCACGGCGCGGGCTGCAGTCGACGCCGGTGCGCGCTACGTCAACGACGTCTCGGGCGGGCTGGCAGACTCCGACATGGCACGCATCGTGGCGGAGCTCGAGTGCGAATACATCGCAGGGCACTGGCGCGCCTTCCGCGACACGACTGACTCCGCGGACGCCTTTGAGGACGTGGTCGCCGAGGTGAAGAACGAGCTGCTCCAGCGCGTGGTCGCGTTCCAGGACGCCGGTGTCGAGACGAGTCGCATCATCATCGATCCGGGCCTCGGTTTCGGCAAGGGGCCGCACGAGAACTGGCGACTGCTCGCGCACCTCGACGTCGTCGGTTCCGTGGCCCCCAGGATCGTCGTGGGCGCCTCCCGCAAGCGGTTCGTCGGTGCCGCGATCGCCCGTGACGGAGTCGACGACGCGAGCCCCGAGAGTCGCGATCACGCCACGACCGCCATCACGGCGTTGTGCGCCCAGCAGCGCATGTGGGCTGTCCGCGTGCATGACGCCAAGGCCGCGCGTGACGCGATCCAGGTCGTGTCCGCTTGGCAGAACGCCGTCGACGAGGAACGATGAGGCCATGACCACAGCAGCGAGGCCATACGTCAAAGACGGCATCGAGTTCGATCAGATCGCGGTGCGCGGCATCCGTGTCTCCGGATTCCACGGCGTATTCGCGACCGAGCGCGAAGAGGGTCAGCTCTTTCTCGCAGACGTGGTCGCGCACGTCAACACCCGGGCTGCAGCCGCGGGCGACGACCTCACGCGCTCGGTGAACTACTCCGACATCGCGGACCGCACGGCGGAGATCCTTGCGGGCTCCCCGTTCAAGCTGATCGAGGCCGTGGCGGAGCACATCGCCCGCGAGCTGCTCCAGATCGAGCGGATCGAATGCGTGGACGTCACCGTCCACAAGCCTCAGGCACCGCTGCACGTGGAGTTCAAGGACGTGACGGTCAGCATCCGGCGCGACCTGCGCGATGGCTCGCTGTCGGCGGACAAGCGCATCGGGTCGTCGGCGGGGTTCTCCGATGACCCGTTGGACCCGGGAGCTGGACCCGCGCGCGACGTCATGGACGAGCGCCCCGCACAGCCTGTGGGCGCCGTCATCGCGCTGGGCGGCAACCTGGGCGATGTCGAGCCGACCTTCCGCGAAGCGCTCGCCGCACTGCACCGCGTTCCGGGAGTCGAGGTGCGCGCCGCCTCGCCGCTGGTCCGGTCGGTGCCTGAAGGCGGCGCCGATCAGCCTGACTATCTCAACGCAGTCGCCCGCATTCAGACATCGCTCGCGCCTCGCCAGCTGCTGGCCGCGTGCAATGGGATCGAGATGCTCTACGGTCGCGACCGCACCGTGCGAGGATCTGCACGTACGCTCGACCTCGATCTCATCACGTATGACGGAGTGACGGGCGACAGTGCCGATCTCACTCTGCCGCATCCGCGCGCTCACCTTCGCGGGTTCGTCCTGTTGCCGTGGGCCCACATGGAGCCCGACGCGACGCTGGAACCGCATGGCCGTGTCGCGGACCTGGCCCGCCGGGCGGCCTTCGACGGGGTGACCGTGGTGGGACCTGGGTGGCCCCACGAGCCTGCGCCCGACGTGCTGAGCTCGCCCTCGACCCCCCACCAGTCCGCTGCTCCGACGAGGGCGGCGGATGCGCCGCCCGAGCCGCACCAGGAGTCGGAGACCCACGGGCGGGAGCCCGAGCCGTCGGTGCCCAGCGCGCCCGAGGAGTTCGTGCCCGCTCCGCCGGAGCCCAGCGGTGGCGATGAGATCCCGCAGGCCGCGCCCGCGCATCGGCCGAGTGCACCGTCCGCCCCCTCCCAGCCCGGCGTGCCTCGCCGCGCATCGTTCGGCGTGGCACGGCAGACGCCGCCCGCCGACGAGTCCGGCCCTTCCGGACCCCAGTAGTCAGACTCTTGTCGTACCTCTCGTGGCAACGGCTCACGCTCGTAGCGCTGTGCTCCCTGGTGCTCGCGTGGCTGGTGACGCTCGTGATGGACCGGGGCGGTGCAACGCCGGAGCGCGTGCCGTGGACGGTGCTGGTCGTCTGCGTGGCGGCCGGCGCCTCTGCGCTGTGGCTGGGGTGGCAGGTGCGCCGCTACGTCAAGGGCGATAGACCGGGTCTCGACCCGATTCGAGCCGCGCGCACCGCCGTGTTCGCGCAGGCGTGCGCCTACGCCGGCGCGATCCTGGTCGGAGCGTTCGCGGGATACGGGGTCGGGCTGCTCGATGAGTGGTCCCATGGACCCCGGCGCGAGGTCATCATCTCGGCGCTGCTCGCGGCAGCCGCCGGCGGTGCACTCCTCGCAGCGGGTGCCGTTGCGGAGCGGTGGTGTCGCCACCGCGGAGACGATGATCTCGGCGATCGCTCGGAACCCTCTACCGCCTGAGGACGGGTCGGCGCGCGGCGCGGTGCTGGCGGCTGGCAGACTGGAGCCATGACCTGGTTCGAGCCCGACGACGCCCCGTGGCAGTACGTCTCCCGCACACTCATCTATGCGCGCCTCATCACGATGGCCCTGTGGTGGGGCATACCGCTGATCGGCCTGATCGTGCTCGGCGCGCTCACCAGTCCGTGGGTGTGGGCGGGGGCCGGCGCGCTGCTGATCGCGATGATCTGGAGTGCCTGGGTGATCGTGCGTCAGGTGACCGCGCATGCGTGGGCGGAGCGCGAGGATGACCTGGTGGTCAAGCGTGGTCGCATCCTGCGCACCGTCACGGTGGTGCCGTACGGCCGCATGCAGTACGTCGAGGTCGAGTCGGGCCCGCTCGCGCGCGCCTTCGGCATCGCCCGCGTCCAGCTCCACACGGCCTCGCCCGGCACCGACGCGAACATCGCGGGGGTGCCCGAGGCCGAGGCTGCGCGGCTGCGCGACCGCCTCACGTCGCGGGGCGAAGCGCAGCTGGCGGGACTGTGACCGGCGAGCCCGAGGCGGCGGACACCGGGGCGCTCGAGCGCAGCGTCCCTGCGGCGCGTCGCACGGTGTACCGCGCACCCCGCGACTGGCACCGGCTGCACCCGATCTCTCCGCTGCTGGGCGGCTGGGCCGTGCTCGGTGTCGTCGGATCGGTCATGCTCTACAACTACGCGCCGAGCTGGTCTGGTCCGGATGAGTACGCCGTCGAGATCGCGCACGCCCTCACGAACTCGATCGGCTGGTTCGCGCTCGGCGCGTTCGTGATCCTGGGGGTGACCATCGGCTTCGGCTACCTCCAGTGGCGCGTCAACCAGTACCGGCTCGGCGACGAGGCCGTGCACCAGCGCAAGGGCATCGTGTTCCGTCAGCAGCGCCAGGCGCGTCTGGATCGCCTGCAGGCCGTCGATGTGGTGCAGCCGCTGCTGGCGCGCATCTTCGGTTTCGCGGTGCTGCGGATCGAGGTGGCCGGCGGCGAGAACTCCGGCATTGCGCTCGAGTACCTGCGGCTCGGCGACGCCGAGGCGATGCGCAACGAGCTGCTCGCTCTCGCTGCAGGCGTCAAGCGCGCCAAGGCGGCCGGCGAGGAAGCCACGGTCGACGCGGTCGCCGCCCAGGCACGGCGGCCCGGACAGGCAGCCGATGCGGGCGTCGCCTACGCGGGCGAGGCCTCCCTGCGCGACATCGCAGGCATGCCCGAGGGTGAGGCGGAGACGCCCGCTGCGCCCGAGCGTGAGGTCTACGCGGTGCCGCTGAGCCGGCTGGCGCTGTCCATCGTATTGTCGGGCCCGTTCCTCTTCATCGTCGCCGTCCCTGCGCTGGTCGGCATCGCGGTCCTGGCGCTGCCCCTCGACCTCGGCGACATCCTCGCTGTCACGGTGGGCGCAAGCCTGTTCACCGTGCTGCCCGCCGCGTTCGCGCTCCTCGGGTTCTTCTGGTCCCGCGTCAACTCCGGCTTCGGGTTCAAGGCCGCGTTGTCGGCCGACGGGATCCGGCTGCGCCACGGAGCGCTCGAGACGCGGCGCCAGACCGTACCGCCTGGCCGGGTGCAGGCGGTGCGGTTCCACCAGACGCTGCTGTGGCGCCGCAAGGACTGGTGGCGAGTCACCATCAACGTCGCGGGCTACCAGGATGACCAGGAGAATGTGTCGACGCTGCTGCCCGTCGGCTCCCGTCAGGACGCACTGACCGCACTGTGGCTGGTGCTCCCTGACCTGGGCGACCCCGATCCGGCAGGCACCGTGTCGACGGCGCTGTCAGGCTCGGGAGATGAGCACGGCTTCATCCCGTCCCCGAAGCGCGCACGCCTGTTCGATCCCCTCCAGTGGCGTCAGCGCGGCGTCAGAGCGACCGACCGGGCCCTGCTGATTCGGCGCGGCCGACTGTCGCGAGAGATGTTCGTGGTGCCGCACGAGCGCACTCAGTCCCTGCAGCTGCAGCAGGGCGTGCTGCAGCGTCGGCGCGGGCTCGCGACGTTCGTCGTGCACTCCACCAACGGGCCAGTGAAGCCCGTCGCGGAGCACCTCGACGTCGATGATGCGCTCGCGCTGCTCGATTCGCAGGCGCAGCGTGCCGCCGAGGGGCGGCGCCGCCAGACCCCTGAGCAGTGGATGTCGGCGGTGGGCATACGTGACTAGGCCCGGACGGCTCACGATCGGCGTGCTCGGCGCCGGCCGCGTGGGCGCGGTGCTGGGCGCTGCGCTGCGGCGCGCGGGCCACGAGGTCGTGGGGGCCACGGGTGTCTCCGAGCAGTCGCGGGACCGGATCGAGGCGCTGCTTCCGGGCGTGCCCGTGGTCGAGCCCGACGTCCTGGTGACGCAGGCCGACCTGGTGCTGTTGACGGTGCCCGACGACCAGATCGGTCCCGTCGCTGCCGGGTTGGCGTCCCTGGGGGTGTGGCGAGCCGGGCAGATCGTGGCGCACACCTCCGGCCGCTACGGCACGGACGCGCTGGCCGATGCGATCGCCGCGGGTGCGCTGCCGCTCGCGATCCATCCCGCCATGACCTTCACCGGGACCTCGCTGGACCTGGAACGGCTCACCGATGCGGTGTTCGCCGTGTCCGCTCCGGCCCCGCTGCTGCCCATCGCGCAGGCGCTCGTCGTGGAGATGGGCGGCGAGCCCCTGGTCATCGAGGATGCCTCGCGCCCCGCCTATCACGCGGCGCTGGTGCACGGCGCGAACCATGTCGTGACCGCGGTGACTCAGGCCAGCGCCCAGCTCGCTCGCGTCGGAGTGGAAGAGCCGGGCCGTGTGCTCGGACCGCTGGTGCATGCCTCCGTCGAGGGGGCGCTCTCCGACGCGCCTGGCGCCGTGGCGTCGCTGACCGGTCCGGTCGTGCGGGGCGACGCGGGCACCGTCGCGGCGCACCTGGCTGCGCTCGCGGATCAGCCCGAGATGCTGCACGCCTACCGCGCTATGGCCCGCGCGACTGCGGACCTTGCACTCTCGGGCGGGCGCATCGGGCCCGCGGCGTACGCCGAGATCATCGCGACGTTGGGAGTCGACCCGTGAGACTCGCGACGACGGCGGCCGAGCTGCCCGAGCGCCCGCGTGACGGGACCCGCGCGGTCGTGATGACCATGGGGGCGCTGCACGAGGGGCACCTGACGCTCGTGCGCCGCGCGCGCGAGATCGGCACGCAGGTCATCGTGACGATCTTCGTCAACCCGCTCCAGTTCAACGATCCCGGAGATCTCGACCGCTACCCGCGCACTCTCGAGGCCGACTGCGCGCTGCTCGAGGCGGAGGGTGTCGACGTGGTCTTCGCGCCGTCCGTCGACGAGATGTACCCCGGCGGCGATCCCGTGGTGACCGTCAGTGCCGGGGCCATCGGCGACGTGTTCGAGGGGGAGCACCGGCCGGGCCACTTCGACGGCGTGCTCACGGTGGTGCTGAAGCTCCTGCACCTCACCTCGCCCGATGTCGCGATCTTCGGCGCCAAGGACGCGCAGCAGGTGATCGCCGTGCGCACGATGGTGCGCGACCTGGCCGTCCCCGTGCGGATCGAGGCGGTGCCGACGGTGCGTGACCCCGATGGTCTGGCGCTCAGCTCGCGCAACGTGCATCTGGGCTCCGACGACCGCGAGAGCGCGCTCTCCCTGTCCCGCGCGCTCGCGGCTGCTGAGGCCGCCGCGCGGAATGGTGCATCGGCCGCCGACGTTATCCGGTCCGGACTGGACGTGCTGACCAGTGCAGCCCGCGCATCGGCCGGTCTCGCCGTGGACTACTTCTCCGCGCTGGACCCTCGCACGGCGCACGAGGTGGCCGCGGATCACCGCGGAGAAGCGGTGATCGCGGTCGCCGCTACGGTGGGCGGCACGCGGCTCATCGACAACACGACAGTCCTCATCGAACCGGAAGGACCGCCCTCATGACCAGCCTCACCAGGCCCATGATGATCGCGAAGATCCATCGCGCCACCGTCACTCAGGCCGACCTGCACTACGTGGGATCGATCACGATCGACGCCACCTTGATGGAGCGCGCGGACCTGCTCCCGGGCCAGCAGGTGGACGTTGTGGACGTGACCAACGGTGCGCGACTCACCACGTACGCGATCCCCGGTGCTCCCGGAACCGGGCAGATCTGCATCAACGGCGCGGCGGCTCACCTGGTGAACCCCGGCGACACCATCATCGTGATCGCCTACGGCATGCTCGCGGACGACGAGGCGCGCACGTTCGAGCCGCGCGTGGTGTTCGTGGACGGCGACAACCGGATCGTGTCCGAGTGCGACGATCCCGGCACGGTGCCCGACGGTTATGGCCTCGAGCGATCGGGCGTGCCTGTGCACGAGTTTCACGAGAAGGGTTGGGACGCCTTCCGCTCCTGACCCCAGCCCGGCCCA
Organism: Demequina aestuarii; assembly: GCF_000975095.1. Classification (GTDB taxonomy): domain Bacteria; phylum Actinomycetota; class Actinomycetes; order Actinomycetales; family Demequinaceae; genus Demequina; species Demequina aestuarii. The sequence goes on along the minus strand of NZ_BBRD01000001.1, from coordinate 2,360,242 downwards.
CCCGGTCCTCCCACTCCACCCTCAACTGCGAACCACTCTTTCGCGCGACACGCAGGAGAGTGCGGCCGATGCGGGGGCTGGGCCCGGAGTGTCGGCGCCAGAGCGGTTCGTAGTGAAGGGCGTGGAGGGGTCGCCGGTAGGTTGAGTCAATGACCTCGTTCGTGCGCCGGCTCGCCGCCCCTCAGCCCGGCTGGACCATCAATGCCGACGTGATCGTGGTGGGCTCCGGCATCGCCGGCCTCACCGCCGCCTTGGAGCTGCGCGCCAAGGTGGACCGCGTGCTGGTGGTCACCAAGGGCGAGTTGAGCTCCGGATCCACCGTCTGGGCGCAGGGCGGGATCGCCGCCGCGCTGGACCCCGAGGACACCCCCGACGAGCACCTCCATGACACTCTCGTCGCGGGCGCAGGACTGTGTTCGGAGGAGGCAGTGCGGGCGCTCGTCACCGAGGGGCCCGATCGTGTGCGGGAGCTCGTCACGCGCGGAGCCAACTTCGACACCGGTCCCGACGGCGGCATCACCCTCACCCGCGAGGGCGGTCACATGCGCGACCGGATCGCGCACGCGGGCGGCGACGCGACGGGAGCCGAGATCTCGCGTGCGCTCATCGCGCAGCTCGCGGCAGTGGAGAACGACCCCGGCATCGAGGTGATCGAGCACGCCATGGTGGTGGACCTGCTCACCTCGGCGCCCGACGCGGATGGCAGGCCGGGGCCCGTCTGCGGCGTGACGCTCCACATCATCGGCGAGGGTTCTCGCGACGGCGTAGGGGCCGCGCTCGCCAAGTCCGTGATCCTCGCGACCGGCGGGATCGGCCAGGTCTTCCTGTCCTCCACCAATCCCGCCTCCGCCACCGGCGACGGGCTCGCGGCGGCGCTGCGCGCGGGCGCGGCGATCGCGGACCTCGAATTCGTGCAGTTCCATCCGACCGTGCTGTGGCAGGGCTCCGCGGCCCGCGGTCAGCAGCCGCTGATCTCCGAGGCCGTGCGGGGAGAGGGTGCGCACCTGCTCAACGCCACCGGCGAGCGTTTCATGGTCGACCGTCACCCCATGGCCGAGCTCGCTCCGCGCGACGTGGTGAGCAAGGGCATCGTCGCGATGATGGAGGATGAGGGCTCGGAGAACGTCTTCCTCGACTGCAGGCACCTCGGCAAGGCCTTCCTCAAGGACCGGTTCCCCACCATCTGGGAGCGCCTCGAGGAGCGGAACATCGACATGGCACGCGACCTCATTCCGGTGGCGCCTGCCCAGCATTACCACTCGGGCGGCATTCTCACCGATCTGCGCGGCCGCTCCACCCAGGCCGGTCTCCATGCGATCGGTGAGGCGGCATGCACCGGCGTGCACGGCGCGAACCGGCTCGCGTCGAACTCTCTGCTCGAGGGACTCGTCTTCGCCACGCGCGCGGCGGCCGATGCGGCGAGCGCCGTGGCGGACGGCGTGGTGAGCCAGCGCGAGCCGGTGGAGCGCTCGGGGCCGGCCGCGCTGGTGCCGGCGACGGCTCGCCCCCAGATCCAGGCAGCGGCGCACCGCGGCGCGGGGCCGGTGCGGGTGGCCGCCAGGCTCGAGAGGGCGGCGGACAGGTTGGCTGCGCTCCGGGCCAAGTTCCGCGCCGACGCGCTGCGCACACCGACGCCGCAGACCGCGGAGTGGGAGACGAGCAACATCCTGGCGGTCGCATCGGTGCTGACCGCAGTCGCACTCGAGCGCGCAGAGACGCGCGGCGGGCACCTGCGCGAGGATTTCCCCGAGACGGACGATGCGCACTGGCGAGTGCGGCTGGCCGCCACTCTCGACTCCGAGGGCGAGTTGGTGCTCATGCGCGCGCCGCTCGAGCTCGGCTAGCGGCGTTCGAGCGGCCCTCTCGACCGGCTCTCGCGCCCATGTCGCCTGCACGCGGCGGCGCGCCGACCGCAGCCGACACGCGCCACCGCGTGCAGTCCCTCAGCGCCGCCGTCGACCGACCGCGCCCCACCGTCAGACGGTACCGCTCTCGTGTGATATCGGCCACTCTTCGCGTGTCGGCTCCGTCGAGACTGTGTGTCGCGGGTGAGGCTGACGGTCGTACTCTGGTGGGCGTGATGATGCCTGAAGACCTTCCGCAGGACCGTCGGCTGCGCGCCTCGTGGCTCGCCTCTTCCGTGGGCGAGGCCCTGGACGAGGACCTCGGCGCTGAGCCCGGCCGTGACGTCACGACTCTGGCGACCATCCCGGCGTCCACCGTGGTGAGCGGTCAGATCGTCGTGCGTGAGGCCGGCGTGATCGCGGGCATCCCTGTGATCGCCGAGACTCTTCAGCAGGTCGCAGAGCGACTCAACCTTCACTCGCCCACGGTGCATCTGCTCGCCGCGGACGGCGACCGTCTCGAGGCCGGCGCCCCCGTCGCCGACATCTCGGGCGCGGGGCACGTGGTGCTCATCGCCGAGCGCACCATCCTGAACTTCCTGTCGCGCGCATCGGGCATCGCGACGCACACCCGCCGCTGGGCCGATGCGCTCGAGGGCACGGGCGCGCGCGTGCTCGACACCCGCAAGACGACGCCCGGCCTCCGCGAGCTCGAGAAGTACGCGGTACGGGCCGGTGGCGGCACCAACAAGCGGTTCGGGCTGTTCGACTGCGCCATGGTCAAGGACAACCACATCGTCGCGGCGGGGTCCGTCGCCGCAGCGATTCACGCGATCCGGTCCGCCTACCCGGACGTGCCCATTCAGGTCGAGGTGGAGAGCGCGGCCCAGGCCCACGAGGCGATCGACGCGGGAGCGCGATTCCTCATGCTGGACAACATGCCGCCCGCGCAGATGCGAGACCTTGTACGGGCCGTGCGCGAGCGAGAGCCGGACGTTCGTCTCGAGGCCACGGGCGGGCTCAGCGTGAGCAATGCCCGTGAGGTGGCCGAGACCGGTGTGGACTTCATGTCCGTGGGCGCGCTCACGCACTCGAGCCCCATCCTGGATATCGCCCTCGACCTGAGCTGACGCGCCGACCCACTCCCGCGCATCGGCCGTGGTGAGCGCGCCGGTACCCTAGAGGGCGTGACTGACGCGCCCGACACCTCCCCTGACGACGTACCCGAGCAGATGCGCGTGCGCCGTGCCAAGCGCGACCGCATCATCGCGGAGGGTCGGCAGGCCTACCCGGTCTCGGTGCCTCGCACCCATGAGATCGCGGACGTCAAGCGCGAGTACGACCGGCTCGAGACCGGCGAGGAGACTCAGGACGTGGTGGGTGTCGCCGGCCGCGTGGTATTCGTGCGCAACACCGGCAAACTGTGCTTCGCGTCCGTCCAGGACGGCGCCGGGGAGCGTCTGCAGATCATGTTGAGCCTGGCCGAAGTGGGCGAGGAGTCGCTGGCGGCCTTCAAGGCCGATGTCGATCTGGGCGACCACCTGTTCGCCCGCGGGCGCGTCATCAAGTCGCGTCGGGGCGAGGTCTCGGTGTTCGCGGACCGGTGGGAGATCGCCGCGAAGGCGCTGCGCCCCTTGCCGGTCCTTCACAAGGATCTCGCCGAGGACACGCGCGTGCGTCAGCGCTACGTCGACCTCATCGCACGGCCCATCGCGCGGGACATGGTGCGCAATCGAGCGTCGGTGATGCGGAGCCTTCGCGAGTCGCTTCATTCGCGCGGATTCATTGAGATCGAGACGCCCATGCTGCAGACCCAGCATGGTGGAGCCGCTGCGCGCCCGTTCACCACGCATATGAACGCGTTCGACATCGATCTGTTCCTCCGGATCGCCCCCGAGCTATTCCTCAAGCGTGCGGTCGTCGGTGGAATCGATAAGGTTTTCGAGATCAATCGCAATTTTCGTAACGAGGGCGCGGATTCATCGCACTCGCCGGAATTCTCCATGCTCGAGGCCTACGAGGCCTATGGCGACTACGACACCATGGCGACGCTGACGCGCGACCTCATCCAAGGTGCGGCGCGAGATGTCTACGGCAGCGAGATCGTGACACTCGCGGGCGGCGAGGAGTACGACCTGTCGGGGGAGTGGGAGCAGCTCACCATGTACGGGTCGCTGTCCGCCGCGCTGGGCGAGGAAGTGACGCCGGCGACGTCGATCGAGCAGCTGCAGCGATGGTGCGATGCCGCTGACGTGTCCGTGGATCCGAAGCGGGTGAACCACGGCAAGCTCGTCGAAGAGCTCTGGGAGCACTACGTGGGGGACGCGCTGACGGCCCCGACCTTCGTCCGTGACTTCCCCGTGGAGACGAGCCCGCTCACTCGAGACCACCGGGTGCACGAGGGAGTCGTGGAGAAGTGGGACCTCTATGTGCGCGGTTTCGAGCTCGCGACGGCCTACTCCGAGTTGGTGGACCCCGTGGTGCAGCGCGAACGCTTCGAACAGCAGGCGCGGATGGCCGCGCAGGGCGATGACGAGGCGATGGGCCTGGACGAGGACTTCCTCACGGCGATGGAGCACGCGATGCCCCCGGCCGGCGGCATGGGGATGGGAATGGACCGGCTGCTCATGGCGCTGACCGGTCTCGGCATTCGCGAGACCATCACCTTCCCGCTCGTGAAGCCCACGGAGGACTGACGCGTGGATTGGGTGCCCATTCTTGCCGGGCTGATTCCGAGCATCGGCGTCGGACTGCTGTTCTGGTATGCGATGCGCGCCGTCGTGCGCGCTGATCGTCACGAGCGGGCGGCGCTCGCGCATAGTGATGATGCCGCTGACGACCCTGCGGGCGAGACTCCCGGCGATGAGGAGCACTCCCCGCACCAGGGCTAATCGCATGAGCGGCTGCGCATTCTCGAAAATACTGGCAAAGCCGCCGGGAATATTCTCATAGGCGCGAATGCTCTTCTGTTTGACGGATTCACATGGCGCGTGTAATTCTGAGCGCACCGCTTAAGAAAGGGTGGAAGATGGCACAGAGAGTGCAGGTTGTCCTCGTTGATGATGTTGATGGAGGCGAGGCCAGCGAGACCTTGAGCTTCTCGCTCGAGAATGTCTCCTACGAGATCGACCTCTCCGCGGAGAACGCGGCGCAGATGCGCGCGGACTTCCAGACCTGGACGGATCGCGCGCGTCGCGTGACGTCAAAGCGCGCCGGCTCGACGCGGTCGCGTCGCTCCGACTCCGCGAAGGTGAGGGCATGGGCCAAGGACAATGGCTACGAGGTGTCGGAACGCGGCCGCATCTCGTCTGAGATTCGAGAGGCCTACACCAAGGCCAACTAGGCACGTGCTGCGCGGCCCCGTCCTCCTTGGGCGGGGCCGCGCGCGTGTGAGAGGAGCATGATGAGCGACGCGATTCCCCAGGTCTCCGACGTGGGCGCGGTGTGGTGGGGCACCTACCCTGAGGCCGGACTGGGCACTCCCTCCGGGCTGGGCGAGGGCCTATGGCGGCAGACGGCCGCCGACGCTCACCTCGCCCTCACCCTCCCCACCCCGTCGTTCGTCGTCGCGCACCCCGAGCGCGCCCTGCTCTATGCGATCAGCGAGACGGACGACACGGAGGTGCACGCCATCGACGTCACCGAACCCGAGCAGCCGCGCGTGGCGGCGACGGTGCTCACCGGCGGCGCCTCGGGCTGCCACCTGCTCCTCAGCGACGACGCCCGCACGCTGTATGTGAGCCACTACATGAGCGGGGACCTCGCGGTGGTGCAGCTCGACGAACAGGGGATGCCCCTCTCCGACGCGCCCGTGCAGGTCTTCGGCTACGAAGGGTCCGGCCCGCGCGAAGACCGCCAGGAGGCGTCGCACGCGCACTCCGCCGGGTTCGGGCCCGGCGGGCACCACGTGCTGGTGGCGGACCTCGGCACCGACGAGCTGCGTCGGTACGCGATTCAGCAGGACGGACTGCTCGAGGACCACGGCGTCGCCGCCACCCTTCCGCCGGGTGCGGGCCCGCGCCACTTCGCGGTGCGCGGTGAGTGGATCTACGTCCTGTCAGAGCTCGACCACCGACTGCGCGCGCTGCGGTGGGACGCCGCGTCGGGGACGGCCGCCGTGGTGTTCGACATCGCGAGCACGACCGCACCGCAGCGCACCGGCGAGGAGATCAACGACTCTCACGTGGTGCTCGCGACCGACGACGTGCTCCTGCTGGGAGTGCGCGGCTGCGACGTGATCTCGGTGGTGGACCTGTCTCCGGAGGGTGAGCCCCGTTACCGCGGCTGCTTCGACGCCGGGCACTGGCCCCGTCACTTCGCGGTGGTGGGCGACCGGCTGCACGTGGGTGCCGAGCGTGGCCATGAGGTCCGGACGTTCGCGCTCGCCGATGTGCTCGCCCTGCCGCCCGAGCCGGAGGTGGGGCACATCGCCACCCTGCCGTACTCGACGGCGCCGCTGCCGAGCCCCGCCTGCGTGGTGGCCCACCCGGCCTGACACGCCCCTCCGCCTCTCTTGAGGAAGGTTCTGTGCCCAGTTCGCGCTCATGGGGTGACGGGCAGGAAGAATCTGTACCCGATCGGGGCGGGACCGATGGCCCACCGCCCCGCCCGCGCATCGGCGCTAGGCTGAAACCATGACCTACACACTGATCCTGCTCCGCCACGGCGAGAGCGAATGGAACGCAAAGAACCTGTTCACCGGCTGGGTCGACGTGCCCCTCAACGAGAAGGGCTGGGGCGAGGCCGTGCGCGGCGGCGAACTGCTGAAGGCCGAAGGCGTGCTGCCCGACGTGGTGCACACCTCGCTGCTGCGCCGCGCGATCATGACCGCCAACCTCGCGCTCGACTCGGCGGACCGTCACTGGATCCCGGTCAAGCGTGACTGGCGCCTCAACGAGCGTCACTACGGGGACCTGCAGGGCAAGAACAAGGCAGAGACGCTGGAGCAGTTCGGCGAGGAGCAGTTCATGACCTGGCGCCGCTCGTACGATGTGCCGCCGCCCGAGATCTCGGACGACAACGAATACTCGCAGGCAGGCGACCCGCGCTACGCGGGGGAGCCCACTCCCAAGACGGAGTGCCTCAAGGACGTTCTCGAGCGCGCCCTGCCGTACTGGGACTCCGCGATCGTGCCCGACCTCAAGGACGGCAAGACGGTCATGGTCGCCGCGCACGGAAACTCGCTGCGCGCGATCATCAAGTACCTCGACGGGATCGGCGATGACGAGATCGTGGGCGTCAACGTGCCCACCGGCATCCCGCTGGTCTACGAGCTCGACGAGGAGACCCTCAAGCCCATCAAGGCCGGCGGCACCTACCTGGACGCGGACGCTGCAGCGGCGGCCATCCAGGCGGTCGCGAACCAGGGCAAGAAGTAAGGCGGTCGGTCACCCTCTCATCGCGTGGCCGAACACGACGGGCCCCCTGCCAGCACTGGCAGGGGGCCCGTCGTGTTCCATGCGGCCGATGCGGGGGCGCAGACGCGAGAAGCCCCTCGCCGCGAGCACGGCGAGGGGCTTCTCGGTCAGCCTTGCTGGATCTAGATTCGACCGCGTTCGCCGGTGACGTCGCCCGTCACCAAGTACACGATGCGGCGGGACACGCCCACGGCGTGGTCGCCGAACCGCTCGAAGTACCGCGCGAGCAGGCTGATGTCCAGCGTCTCCTGCGTGTTGCCGGAGTACTCGTCGGAGAGCATGGTCTTGTAGGCCAGCGAGTGGAGCTGGTCGAGGGCGTCGTCGTCAGACACGATTCCCGCCGCGACGTTGAGGTCGCGGGTTTCGAGCAGCTCGATGACCTCCGCCGCCGCCTTCTTGGCCGCCTCCGCCATGCCGGCGAAGATCTCCTCGTGGCCGGCGGGGATCGCGGAGCCCGGGTACGCGCGGCGCGCCGACTCGGCGATGTGCTGGGCGAGGTCGCCCATCCGCTCGAGCGCCGCCGAGATTCTGAGCGACGCGACGATGCTGCGCAGATCGAGTCCCACGGGCTGCTGCTGAGCGATGAGCAGCACGCACCGCTCGTCGACGGTCTCCTCGAGGCCATCCAGCTTGGCGTCGTCGGCGATGACCTGCTGGGCGAGCTCCACGTTCTGAGTGAGCAGCGCCTCGGATGCGCGCGTGATGGCAGACTCCACGTGGCGGGCCATCGTCGTCAGGTCGTCGGCAAGTTCCGACATCTCTGCGGTGAACAGGGTGCGCATGCTTCTCCTCGGGGTGTGGCGTTGCCCCTAGTGTGTCATCCGCCCCCGGCGACGCGGAAGGAACCCACTGGCACACGGGTGAACTTTCGGTGATGCCCCTGAACATTGGGTGAACCACGGGACGTGTGGTTACTGTGACCCCATGCCCCCCGAAATGTGGCTGGTCGCTGCCGTCGCGCTCGCTGTGGGAGCAGCCATCGGCGCCGTCGCCCATCGTCGCCAGGCGCGCAGCCGAGGCGTCTCCTCGACCCTGGTGCCGCACCGCACCAGAGAGGTGCTCGCCGTGCTGCAGTCAGGCGCGGCCGTGGTGCGACGCGATCGCCGCAGCGCCTTCTCGAACACCGTGGCCGCCGCACTCGGCGTCGCGCGTCCGGACGGCGCCCTCCATCCCGGCGTCGCCGACCTCGCGGAACGCGCGTGGCGGGCCCACGCCCCGGTCGAGGATGAGGTGGAGATCAAGCGGGGCGTGCTGGGCTCGTCGAGCATCGTTCACGTGCGCGTCACTCCCCTCAACGAGGAGCTCGCGCTCGCGGTCGCCAACGACAACACGGAGCAGCGTGCCGCCGAGCAGACGCGGCGGGAGTTCGCGGTCAACGTCTCCCACGAACTCAAGACGCCCGTCGGTGCGCTGTCGCTGCTCGCGGAGACCATCGAGGAGAACGCCGAGGACACGGAGATGGTGCGGGACTTCGCCAAGAAGATCCGCAAAGAGACCCGGCGGCTGACCAAGTTGATTCAGGAGATCGTCGAGATCTCGCGTCTTCAGGGTGGCGAGTCGGTCATGGAGTACGAGGCCGTGGACCTTGCCGGCGTCATCGCCGAGGTCCAGGAAGGCGTGCGCCTCACCGCCGACCACAAGCGCATCGCCCTCGTCACCGACGTGTCCGCCCGGCCCACTGTGATGGGCGACCGCGACCTGCTCACGATGGCCGTGCGCAACCTCGTCGAGAACGCGGTCAATTACTCGGACGCCGGGTCCAAGGTCGCCACCACGCTCGCCGTCGAGGGAGAGGTGGCGAGCATCTCCGTCCTCGATCAGGGGATCGGCATCGCTCCCGAGGACCAGGAGCGCATCTTCCAGCGGTTCTATCGCACGGACCCCGCACGGTCACGGGAGACCGGCGGCACCGGACTGGGCCTGTCGATCGTGAAGCACGTGGCCCTGCAGCATTCGGGAACCGTGGAGCTCTGGTCGCAGCCCGCCGTGGGTTCGACCTTTACTATTCGTCTCGCCGTGCACGAGCAGTCAGCCGATGCGGTGGATGCTAATCAGGAGGACACATGAGTGAGGCACGGGTACTGGTGGTCGAGGATGAGGAGTCGTACCGCGACTCTCTCAAGTACCTGCTGGCGCGCGAGGGCTTCGACGTGCTGCTGGCGGAGACCGGGCCGAGGGGCGTCGAGACCTTCATGCGCGATGGCGCCGACGTGGTCCTGCTCGACCTGATGCTTCCCGGCATGTCGGGTGCGGAGGTCTTCCGCACCATTCGGGAGCGGTCCGATGTCCCAGTGATCATGGTCACGGCGAAGGACGACCAGGTCGACAGGATCATCGGCCTCGAGCTCGGCGCGGACGACTACGTCACCAAGCCCTACTCGGGCCGCGAACTCGTGGCACGAATCCGGGCCGTGCTGCGCCGCCAGCACCTGGGCGCCACCGGCATCCCGGACGAGCCAGAGCGCCTGACCGTGGGAGGCCTCACCTTGGATCCCGAGCGCCTGAGCGTGACGAGGGACGGCCAGGCGCAGTCGCTGCCCCCGAAGGAGTTCGCGCTGCTGCACCTGCTCGCGCAGAACGCGGGCCGGGTGCTCCCTCGCCAGGTCATCATCGACCGCGTGTGGGGAGCCGACTACTTCGGTGACACCAAGACCCTCGATGTGCACATCAAGCGACTGCGCGGCCGGATCGAGGCCGATCCCTCCGAGCCCACGCTGATCCAGACGGTTCGCGGCGTCGGCTACACCTTCGAGGCGTAACATTTTGGTCACGGCAGGCTCGACGCGATGGGGAGTTCACGGAACGTTCATCCAGCGTTCAGTTTCACCACGGGAACCCGTTACCTGCCGTCCCTACCTTGGAGAGAGTCCGGCATCAAGCCGGGTCCACCAAGCAAGTGAGGAAACTCGACTGTGAAGATTGCCACTCGTGCCGGCGCCATCGCTTCGGCGGCCGTGCTGACGTTTGCGCTGGCGGCGTGCTCGCCGTCCAACGAAGAGACCGACACCACCGACTCGCCCGCCCCCAGCGGCTCCGAGAGCGAAGCGCCCGCAGAGCTGTCCGGCTCGCTCGTCGGCGCCGGCGCCTCGTCGCAGGAGTCCGCCATGGAGGCCTGGCGCGCCGGGTTCCAGAGCAGCAACCCCGACGTCACGGTCAGCTACGACCCTGTCGGCTCCGGCGGTGGCCGTACGCAGTTCACTGAGGGTGCGACGTCGTTCGCCGGCTCGGACGCTCTGATGGACGCCGAGGAGTACGCAGGCGCTGTCGAGGCGTGCGACGGCGACATGGGCGCCATCCACCTGCCGCTGTACATCTCGCCCATCGCGGTGATCTTCAACCTCGAGGGCATCGACTCGCTGAACATGGATGCGGACACCATCGCGGGCGTCTTCAGCGGCGAGATCACCACCTGGGACGACGCGGCCATCGCGGACCAGAACCCCGAGGTCGAGCTGCCGTCGTCGACAATCACCATCGTGCACCGCGCGGACGAGTCCGGCACCACCGAGAACTTCCAGGACTACCTGGTGAAGGCCTCGAGCAACTGGGTCGCGGACGAGACGTCGGGTGACTGGCAGGGCGCGACCGGCGAGTCCGGTCCGGGCACCTCGGCAGTCGTGCAGATCGTTCAGGAGAACGCTGGCACCATCGGCTATGTCGACGCCTCGCGTGCCGGCGAGCTCGGCACTGTTGCGCTCAAGGTCGGCGAAGAGTACGTGCCCTTCTCCGCTGAGGCCGCCGCTGCGGTCGTCGACGCCTCCCCGCTCGCCGAGGGCGCGAACGGCGAGAACGACCTGGCGTACGAGCTGGACCGCACCACCACCGCGTCGGGCGCATACCCGCTGGTGCTGGTGTCCTACACCATCGTCTGCCAGCAGTACGACGACGAGGCCGAGCGTGCGCTCGTGACCGAGTTCGTCAAGTACGTCGCCTCGGCTGAGGGCCAGGAGAAGGCCGCCTCCGCAGCCGGCTCGTCGCCGATCTCTGGCGACCTTTCCACCCGGGTGACGGAGATCCTCGACGGCATCGCCGCGGGCTAACCACTCCCAACTGGACCGGTGGTGGGTTCGTCCGCAAGGATGAGCCCACCACCGTCTTGCCCCCCGATCTCTGGAGACTGCGCGTGACGACCACCCAGGAACCGCCCGCCACTGACGCGGACGTCCAGGAGTACTCGACTCACCCCGGCGCCTTCGCGAACCGCGCGTTCGGTGGCCTCTCGGCCGGTGCGGCCAGCCTGATCCTCGTCACCCTCGCGGCAGTCGCGACGTTCCTCCTGATCGAGGCCTGGCCCGCGATGACGTCGTCGTCTGCGGACCTGTCGGATCAGGTGCACTGGCTCGGCACCGAGTCGGGCGAGACTCTCATCGCGACGATCGGCTACCTGGTCTACGGGACCATCCTGATCTCTGCGATCGCACTGCTGATCGCGACGCCGCTCTCGTTCGGGATCGCGCTGTTCATCTCGCACTACGCGCCGCGCAGGCTGGCCCAGGGCCTGGGCTACCTGATCGACCTCCTCGCTGCGATCCCGTCCGTGGTCTACGGACTCTGGGGCGCGCTGGTGGTCATCCCTGTGCTCCAGCCCTTCTATCAGTTCCTGTCCGAGTCCCTCGGATGGATCCCCATCTTCGCGGCAGCCGACGACGGCACCGTCTCCGGCACCGGTCGGGTGGCGATGTCCGCCGGCCTGGTCCTGGCGATCATGATCATCCCGATCATCACCGCCGTGACCCGAGAAGTCTTCCTCCAGACTCCGGTCCTTCACGAAGAGGCCGCTCTCGCGATGGGCGCCACGCGCTGGGAGATGGTGCGGATGGCGGTGATCCCGTTCGGCAAGCCTGGAATGATCGGCGCGACGATGCTGGGGCTCGGCCGTGCACTCGGCGAGACCATGGCCGTCTACATGATCCTGTCGCCGGGGCTGTCCTTCTCGCCCCACATCCTGCAGGCCGCGCAGCACAACACCATCGCGTCGTACATCGCGCTTCAGTTCCCGGAGGCCAACGCGGCGGGCGTCTCTGCGCTCATCACGATGGGTCTCGCCCTGTTCGTGATCACCCTCCTCGTCAACATGCTGGCACGCTGGGTCGTGTCCCGTCGATCCGAATTCTCGGGGGCCAACTGATGGCTGAGACCACCATGACCACCGCCACGACGTCGCCGCTGGGGCAGCTCAGCAGTCGGCGCAAGTTCACCGACAAGGGCATGACAGTCGTGGTGTACACGGCCTTCGCACTGGCCTTGATCCCGTTGATCTGGCTCTCGTACACGGTGATCGCGCGCGGCTTCGACCGGTTCATGGTCGACGCGAACGGCGAGGCGAACTTCACTCTCGACTTCCTCAACCAGACGTCGCGCAATATCTTCGGAGGAATGCCGGAAGGCGGCATCCTGCACGCCATGTGGGGGACCATCCTCATGACCCTGGCGGCCACGGTGATCTCCGTGCCCATTGGACTGCTGACGTCCATCTACCTCGTCGAGTACGGCTCGGGGAAGCTCAAGAAGGCGGTGACCTTCTTCGTCGACGTCATGACGGGCATCCCGTCCATCGTCGCGGGCCTGTTCGCCTACGCGGTGTTCGCCATCATCGTGGGCCCCGGCACCAAGCTGGGCATCGTCGGCGCCGTGGCGCTCTCGGTGCTGATGATCCCCGTGGTGGTGCGCTCCTCGGAGGAGATGCTCCGCCTGGTGCCGAACGAGTTGCGCGAGGCTGCATACGCCTTGGGCGTGCCGAAGTGGCTCACCATCATCAAGGTCGTTCTCCGCACGGCGATCGCGGGCATCACCACGGGCGTCACGCTCGCCATCGCCCGCGTGATCGGCGAGACGGCGCCGCTGCTGATCGCCGTCGGCGTCGCGGACTCGCTGAACTTCAACCTGTTCGAGGGTCGCATGATGAGCCTGCCCGTGTACATCGTCGCCGAGTGGCGCAAGGGCGAGCAGCCCTGCAACGACGACACGATCGCGTGCGTGTCGAATATCACCGAGATGAACGCGTGGGCGGCGGCGTTCGTGCTCATCGTCATCGTGATGGCGCTCAACCTCATCGCTCGCCTGATCGCCAAGTACTTCTCGCCCAAGACCGGCCGCTGAGCCGAAGGAACCGGAGCCCACCTGTGTCCAAGCGCATCGACATCAACAACCTGAACGTCTACTACAGCAGCTTCCTCGCTGTCGAGGACGTCTCCCTGTCGATCGAGCCCAATTCGGTCACCGCGTTCATCGGCCCCTCGGGCTGTGGCAAGTCGACATTCCTCCGCACCCTCAACCGCATGCACGAGGTCATTCCCGGTGCGCGGACTGAGGGCGAGGTGCTGATGGATGGCGTCGATCTCTACGGCGACGACGTCGACCCGGTGACCGTGCGTCGTCACGTGGGCATGGTGTTCCAGCGGCCCAACCCGTTCCCCACGATGTCGATCTCGGAGAACGTGCTCGCGGGCATGAAGCTCAACAACAAGCGCATGTCGAGGTCGGACGCCGACGAGGTTGTCGAGACCTCCCTCAAGGGCGCGAACCTGTGGGAAGAGGTCAAGGACCGGCTGGACAAGCCCGGGTCCTCTCTCTCTGGCGGTCAGCAGCAGCGACTGTGCATCGCGCGGGCGATCGCGATCAAGCCCGATGTGCTGCTGATGGACGAACCGTGCTCTGCGCTCGACCCCATCTCGACCCTCGCCATCGAGGACCTCATCGCGGACCTCAAGAACGACTACACGATCGTGATCGTCACGCACAACATGCAGCAGGCCGCTCGGGTGTCCGACCGGACCGCCTTCTTCAACATCGCGGGCACCGGCAAGCCCGGCAAGCTGATCGAGATGAATGACACCCCGACGATGTTCTCCACACCGTCGGAGAAGGCCACCGAGGACTACATCTCGGGTCGCTTCGGCTGAGTCGATCCCCGCAACGGAAAGAAGCGTCGGCCCCGTCAGGGGCCGACGCTTCCTGCGTCTGTGGACCCGGCCCTCGCATCGGCCGGAAGTCGGGCTCAGCCCAGGGCGTCGACGAGGGGCTGGTACTCCGCGAGCGTGCCGTCCATCACGGGCACCAGCACCGTGTGGAATCCGTTCGCGCCGGTGGCGAAGCCGACTTCGGTGAGCAGACCGGCCATCACGGGCGAGGTGCCGGGCACCTCGACACCGTCGAGAGGGGTGAGCTCGACGGAGGAGCGTGCCGGCACGGGAACCGTGGTCGCCGTCTCCGCGTCGAAGGAGATCTCGAACTCGATCTCCTCGTCCGTGTCATTGAAGACGCGTCCGATGAGCGCGCCGGGCTCACCCTCCCCAGAGGACACGACGATGAGGTTGAGGGCCTCGAAATCGTCGGTCTGCAACTGCGTGCCGTCGGAGGCGGCGTAGTTGTCCTGGGTGGTGATGGGGTTGACGTAGCTGCAGCCGGCGAGCGCCAGCGCGGCGGCGACGACGGCACCGGCGGAGACGAGGGACTTCACGGCGATTCCTTTCGAGGCGGGGCTGTGACAAGGATACTGGTGCCTCGCGCGGGGCGTCACCGGCGCGTCGGTGCTGGACAACACGCAGAGCGCCTGTTAAGGGGGTGTCTCACGGTGGTAGAATGGGTCTTCCGCGAAGAAGGGGCTCACCTCCATCATGAATTTCGTCGTCGGCGAGACCGTCGTCTACCCGCACCACGGTGCGGCGAAGATCCAGGACATCAAGAAGCGCACCGTGAAGGGCGAAGAGAAGATCTACCTCAAGCTCAAGGTCGCGCAGGGAGACCTCACCATTGAGGTTCCCGCCGAGAACGTGGACCTCGTGGGCGTGCGTGACGTCGTCGACCAGGCCGGCCTCGAGAAGGTCTTCGGGGTGCTGCGCGAGCCGTACATCGAAGAGCCCACCAACTGGTCGCGCCGCTACAAGGCGAACGTCGAGAAGCTCGCCTCCGGCGATGTGATTCGCGTGGCCGAGGTCGTCCGCGACCTGTCGCGTCGCGACACCGACAAGGGCCTGTCGGCGGGGGAGAAGCGCATGCTTCACAAGGCCCGCCAGATCCTCGTGTCGGAACTCGCTCTCGCCGAGAAGTGCACCGAGGAGACCGCCGAGTCCCGCCTGGACCAGGTTCTCGCCTCGTGATCATCGCGGCCGTCATCACGGCCGCGGGTTCGGGCACCAGGCTCGCCGCCAGTTCTCCTGACGGCGCGGTGCCCAAGGCCTTGGTGACCCTCGACGGGCGTGCGCTGGTGGCGTGGGCGGTGACCCGCATCGCCGACGTCGCCGAGCGGATCGTCGTCACTGCGCCTGCGCTCCACGTCGACGCCGTGCAATCGGCCTTGGCCGACGCCGGCGTCGACGCACTGGTCGTCCCCGGCGGCGACACCCGGCAGGCGTCGGTGGCCGCGGGCCTGAGCGCATTGGCGCTCGACGACGACGACATCGTGCTGATCCACGATGCCGCCCGGGCATTCCAGGAGCCCGCCGTCGCGGCCGCGACGATCGAGGCGGTGCGCGCCGGCGCGGACGGGGCGATCCCGGTGCTGCCGGTGGTCGACACGCTGATCGGCGCTCCGGGTCCCGACGGCGTCATCGGGGAACCGGTGGACCGTGAGGGCATCCGCGCGGTTCAGACCCCCCAGACCTTCCGCGCCGCTGTCGCGATCGACGCGCACCGTCGCGGCGCGGCGCCGGGCGCTCCACCTGCCACCGACGACGCGACGCTCGCGCGCGCCCTCGGCCACCGCATCGTCGCCGTGGCGGGCCACGAGTGGGGATTCAAGGTCACGCGACCCAGTGACCTGCCGCTCGCGCACCACATCGCCCGATCGCTCTCGGGAGACGGCGCATGATCCCTCGGACAGGCATCGGCGTCGACGTGCACGCCTTCGGTGATCCCGGCAGCGGCGAGCTCGCGCTGGCCGGACTGTCGTGGCCGGGCGAGGCGCCCCTCAGCGGTCATTCGGACGGAGACGTCGCGGCACATGCCGCGTGCGACGCGCTGCTCAGCGCATCGGCGCTGGGGGACCTCGGATCGAACTTCGGCACGGACCGGCCCGAGTGGGCCGGCGCGAGCGGCGCGGCGCTGCTCGCCGAGACGGCCGCGCGTGTGCGGGCCGCCGGCTTCGAGATCGGCAACGTCGCGGTTCAGGTGCTCGGGAACAGGCCCAAACTTGCCCCTCGACGCCTCGAGGCGGAGGCCGCATTGAGCGCCGCCACCGGAGCACCGGTGACGGTGAGCGCCACCACGACGGACGGGCTCGGCCTCACGGGCCGTGGCGAGGGCGTGGCAGCGATCGCGACCGCGCTCGTGTTCGCGCGTGACCCCCGGTAGCCTGGCACGCGTGACCCTCCGCCTGTTCGATACCGCCACCCGCTCCGAGCGCGATTTCGTGCCGCTCGAGACCGGCAAGGTGGGCATCTACCTGTGTGGTCCGACGGTCCAGAGCAGCCCGCACGTCGGCCACCTTCGCAGCGCTGTCGCGTTCGACGTGCTGCAGCGCTGGCTGGAGCGCAGCGGCCACGACGTCACCATGGTGCGCAACGTCACCGACATCGACGACAAGACTCTGGTGAAGGCGGCCGATGCGGGCGTCGAGTGGTGGGCGTGGGCGCTGCGGTACGAGCGCGAGTTCCAGGCGGCGTACGCCGCGGTGGGTGTGCGGGCGCCCGCCGCCGAGCCTCGCGCGACCGGCCATATCCCCGAGATCATCGCGCTGGTCCAGGCCCTGGTCGACAACGGCCACGCCTACGAGCTCGATGGCTCGGTGTACTTCGACGTGCACTCGTTCCCCGCGTATGGCGCGCTCACCCGTCAGGCGCTCGAGGACCTCACCCCCGCGCCCGATGCGCCGGCCGACGCCAAGCGGGATCCGCGCGACTTCGCGTTGTGGAAGGCACACAAGGCGGGCGAGCCCGAAACGGCAGGGTGGGACTCTCCGTGGGGGCGCGGCCGGCCAGGCTGGCACATCGAGTGCTCCGCCATGGCGCGGCGCTATCTGGGCCGCGAGTTCGACATCCATGGCGGCGGGCTGGATCTGCGCTTCCCACACCACGAGAACGAGCAGGCGCAGTCGCGAGCCGCCGGCGATCCGTTCGCGCGGATGTGGATGCACTCGGCGTGGGTGACGCAGTCGGGCGCCAAGATGTCCAAGTCGCTCGGCAACGGCCTGCTGGTCACCGAGGTGCTCGCGCATTACCCGGCGCCCGCGCTGCGCCTGGCTCTCGCGCAGGTGCACTACCGCTCCATGCTCGAGTACTCCGAGCAGACCATGGACGATGCCGCCGCCACCTGGGCTCGGCTCGCCGGCTTCGTCGTGCGCGCGTCGGACAAGGTGGGTGCGGTCACGCCCGAGCAGGTGGGCGCCGCCCCGCTGCCTGAGCCTTTCGTGATCGCCATGAATGATGACCTGGGGGTGCCCCGGGCGCTGGCCCACGTGCACGAGACGGTGCGGGCGGGCAATGCCGCGTTCACGGCCGGGGACGACGCGACCCTCGCCTCGGCCCTGCTGTCGGTGCGCTCCATGCTCGATGTGCTGGGGCTCGATCCAGGCGCGCCGGAGTGGGCGGGCGCAGGCGCGGGCTCGTCTGCGGCGATGGCCGCCCTCGACTCGATGGTGCGTGCGGACATCGATGCGCGTGCCGAGGCGCGCGCCGCGAAGGACTGGGCGACCGCCGATGCGATCCGTGACCGGCTCGCCGCCGCCGGCATCGTGGTCGAGGATGGCGCGGACGGCGTGCGCTGGTCGCTCTCCGTCGACGACTGACGCCTCTCCGCTTCACCCCGCCCCCGCATCGGCCGCCCTGAAGGGCCGCCGTAACCCTCGACCTCGGTCCTCTCCACCGACACTGCGAACCAGAGTCGGCGCGACACGCCGTGCCGTGAGCCTCCCGCGCTCAGTGCCACGGGGTGTCGGGCCCGGGAATGGTTCGTACTGCCGGCGGGACCCGGGCACGGGGGCCGATGCGCGGAACGGCCCTGTGCCCGACTACCCTGAGCGCATGGCTGGTAACTCGAAGCGACGCGGCGCGACCCGTAATTCCGGAACGAAGAAGGGCGCCTCCGTCGGCACCGGCGGCAAGGGGCGCAGGGCTCTCGAGGGCAAGGGGCCCACCCCACGAGCGGAGGAGCGGCCTTATCACAAGGCCTACAAGCTCAAGAAGAAGGCGGAATCCGAGGCCGCGAAGCGCCCTCAGCGCGCAGGCAAGCCCACCCCTCGCGACAGGACCTCGAGCTCTCACGAGCTGGTGATCGGTCGCAACAGTGTGCTCGAGGCTCTGCGCACCAAGCTTCCTGCGCTGTCCCTCTCGGTCTTCAACCGCATCGACGCCGACGACCGCATCACCGAGATCGTGTCGCTCGCCGTCGAGGCCGGAGTCGAGGTCCGCGAGGTCACCAAGGGAACCCTCGACGGTCTTGCCGGCGGCAGCCCCCACCAGGGCGTCGCGCTCGAGGTCCCGCCGTACGATTACGCGGCGCCCGAGGACCTTCTCGAGATCGAGGGTCAGGCCCGCATCATCGCGCTCGACAGCATCCAGGATCCCCGCAACCTGGGCGCGATCATGCGATCAGCGGCAGCGTTCGGCGCGACCGGAGTGGTCGTCCCCGAGCGGCGCGCCGCAGGCGTCACCGTGGCCGCGTGGAAGGTGTCCGCCGGCGCCGCAGCGCGCCTTCCGGTGGCGCGCGCGACCAACCTCACGCGCACTCTCGAGGCATACAAGGCCGCGGGCCTGTTCGTGATCGGCCTCGACGGCGGGGGAGAGATCGACATCGCTGACTCGCAGCTGCTCGACGGGCCCCTGGTCATCGTGGTCGGTTCCGAGGGATCGGGGCTGTCTCGACTGGTGCGCGAGGCATGCGATCAGATCGCGTCCATCCCGATCAGCAGCGACACCGAGAGCCTGAATGCGTCCGTCGCCGCCTCCATCGCACTGTACGAGGCCCGCAAGGCGCTGGGCTGACCCACCGCTGACCGGACCTGCGGCCGGACGCTAGTGCGCGCTCGGCGCCGTCGGCAGGGTGGGTGCGGTCACGGGTCGCAGGGACCGCCGCTCGACGGTGGGCGGCTCCTCGTCCTCGGGCTCCGGCACGCCGCCCCACGCGTGTGTGTTGTCGTTCGCGTAGGGATCCGGCAGTGCGAACGTGTCGCCGTGCTCCTCGGTGAGGGCGGGCAGCTCCGCTGTCATCTCGGCGATCGAGCGGCCCAGCACTGCCTTCTCGTCGGCCTTCTTGGGAAGCACGTGCTTGACATAGGAGGCGGTGGCGACGGGCATCGGCACGTCGTGGCCCGCCGACTCTGCCAGGTACCAGCGGTGCTCGAGCACCTCGTGGTAGACCTGCGCCGGCTCGAGCTTGCCCCGCAGCCCCCGCGGCACCGCTCTCACCGTGGGCTCGAACATGCGCGTGAGCCAGTCGTGCGCCGCGTTGGCCTCGTCCATGGCCGGGTCGTCGTTCCAGGCGCGGAACTCGTCCAGATCGTTGAGCAGGCGGCGCGCCTGGTTCTCCTGCACATCGAGGCCGGTGAGCCGCATGAGCCTGCGCTGGTGGAAGCCCGCGTCCACCACCTTGGGGCGGATGGCGATCGCCGTGCCGTCCTCGGTCTGCTCCATGTCGATCTCGCCCAGGTCGAAGCCGAGATCGTTCAGCTGCCGCACCCGCTCGGCCACGCGCATTCGCACGTTGGACGTCGCGGTCGACACCTCGGTGAGCGCCGACCACAGCTCGCGGTAGCGCTTCTCCAGTCGCTCGCCGATGTCCATCGGGTCCACGCTCTCGTCGAGGTCCCCCGAGCCCTGCAGGTCCAGAAGCTCGCCCGTGATGTTGGTGGTCGCGATCTCGAGATCGTACGCCCGCTGGCCGTCGGTGAGGCGTGCCTGCAGGTCGCCGGTCTCCGCGTCCACGAGGTAGGCCGAGAACTCGGAGGCGTCGCGGCGGAACAATGCGTTCGACAGCGACACGTCGCCCCAGTAGAAGCCCAGCAGGTGCAGCCGCACCAGCAGGACCGAGAGCGCCCCCACGAGCCGCTTGAGTGTCCGCTGACGCATCGCGGAGGCGAACAGCGCGCGATACGGCAGGGAGTACGCGAGGTGCTCGGTGACGAGCGCCGCGGAGAGATCCTCGCCCGAGGGGGTGCGTCTGCCCGTCACGACGGCGATCGGGTGCACGGTGGGGGCGTCGAGGCGCTGGAGCTCGCGCAGGATCGTGAACTCCTTGTACGCGATCTCGGGGTTGGTCTCCTTGATGGCCAGCACGCCGTCCCCGTGGCGCACGAACCGCACCACGTGGCGGGAGAGTCCGCGCGGCAGCGCGGCGATGTGCTCCTCAGGCCAAGCGCTCAGCGGGATCTCCCACGGCAACTCGATGAGGGCGGCGTCGGCGGCTCCGGTGATGTGCAGTGGCATGCCGCCAGACTAACGGGCGGGGGTGCAGAAAAGGGGCGGCCCCTCGCGGGACCGCCCCTTCTCTGTACTTCTGATGCGGGTGCTACACCTTGCGCGAGTCCGACTTGACCTCGGCAGAGATGCGCTCGCCGGTGGCGGCGGAGAACACGTGCTGCTCGCCCTCGCGGATCTTGACCCACACGGTGTCGCCCTTCTTGGGAACGTCGCGGGGGTCGATGCGCAGGATCATCTGCGAGTCGCCGGCGTTGAAGTGGATGTCCTTCGCGTCAGCGGAGTCCTGAGGCACCTCGCCGTAGACGAAGGCGTCGGAGCCGAGCTCCTCCACCACGTCGACCTGGACCGGGATCGCGCCCTCGGAGTTGGGTGCCACGCGGTCGAGCGACTCGGGACGGAAGCCCAGCACGACGCTGTTCTTGTCCTCGGCCTTGAGGTGCGACAGCGCTTCGCGCTGGAGGGCGATCTTGCCGCTGCCGATCTGGGCCTTGTCGCCCTCGACGCGGAAGGTGCCGATGTTCATCGCGGGAGAGCCGATGAACCCGGCCACGAACACGTTCGCGGGGGCGTCGTACATGTCACGGGGGGTGCCGACCTGCTGGAGCACGCCGTCCTTGAGGACCGCGATGCGGTCACCCATGGTGAGCGCCTCGACCTGGTCGTGGGTCACGTAGACCGTGGTGGTGCCCAGGCGGCGCTGGAGAGCGGCGATCTGGGTCCGGGTCTGGACGCGCAGCTTGGCGTCGAGGTTCGACAGCGGCTCGTCCATGAGGAACACCTGCGGCTGGCGCACGATCGCGCGGCCCATGGCCACACGCTGACGCTGACCACCGGACAGGGCCTTGGGCTTGCGGTCCAGGTACTCGGTGAGGTCCAGGATCTTGGCGGCCGCCTCGACGCGCTGGCGGATCTCTGCCTTGTCCACCTTGGCGATCTTGAGCGCGAAGCCCATGTTGTCCGCGACGGTCATGTGGGGGTACAGAGCGTAGGACTGGAACACCATGGCGATGTCGCGGTCCTTGGGCTGCACATGCGTGACCTCGCGGTCGCCGACCCAGATGCTGCCGGCGTCGATGTCCTCGAGGCCTGCGAGCATGCGCAGGGAGGTGGACTTTCCGCAACCGGAGGGGCCGACGAGAACGAGGAACTCGCCGTCAGCGATCTGCAGGTCGAGCTTGTCGACGGCGGCCCGTTCGGTGCCGGGATAGATCCGCGACGCCTTGTCGTAAGTAACAGTGGCCATGGTGATGGTCCCTTCACTGGCAGGTACGTGCCAGACGATCCGTGGTGAAGAGTGCCGATGTGGTGTCCACAGTGACACTGCCCGCCGCAACGATGCGACGGGTGCCTCCATCCTGCCACAGCGGTCGCGCCGCTCCAACCCTGAGGACGGTAAGTTGAGTCCATGGCGGGGGTGAAACGCGACGCAGGCGAAGAGATCGGCGGCTACACCGTTCTCGACACGCTCGGACGGGGTGGCTCGGGGGCTGTCTACCGTGTGCGGGACGGCGCGGGCAACGATGCGGCGCTGAAGCTGGTCGATGCTCGGCACGACGACGTGGCCGCGCGTCGGCTCGAGCGCGAGGTGCATGCGCTGCAGTCGCTTCGTCACCCTGCCGTCCCGCGGATCCTGGACGCCGAACTCGAGGGCGACGAGACCTTCGTGGTGTTCGAATACATCCCCGGTGTCAGCCTGTGGCAGCACGTCCAGGACCACGGCCCGATCGTGGGCACGGCGCTGGCGGACTTCGCCGATCGCACCGCATCGGCCCTTGAGGCGGTGCACGCGGCGGGGGTGGTGCATCGTGACGTGACGCCGTCGAACATCATGATCAGCCCCGAGGGCCCCGTCCTCATCGACTTCGGCCTGTCCCATCAGGAGCACGACGAGCGACTCACGCGGGACGGACTCGTCTCCGGCACCGCCGGATACGTCGCCCCCGAGGTGATCGACGGCGCCGAGCCCGGACCCATCGCAGACCGATGGTCGTGGGCGGCGTCGGTGGCGTACGCGTTGACGGGAGCGGCGCCGTTCGGTTCCGGAACGGGAGCGATCTCTCGCACCCTCGCGGCCGAGCTCAGCATCCCGGACGCGCCGGGCGCCGATGCGCTGAGGGCGGCCCTCGGCCGAGACATCGGAGCGCGTCCGAGTCCGCGCGAGGTCGTCGCTGCACTGCGTGGAGCGACGACCGTGCTGCCACGCTCCAGCGAGCAGCTGGCCCCAACCGCGGTCGCCCCGGGACTGGCGGCGACAGCGGTGATGCCCGCGGACGGCGCGTGGAACCGGGCGAGTGCGGACCCCACCGCCAGCCTCACGGAGACGCCCGGCAGCCCCGTGAGCAGCGATGAGCTGCGCCAGGGTGGTGGCTCGGACTACTGGGGCGCACACGACGCCAGCGACGAGGACGACGACGCCGCGCCCGACACGGGCGAGGTGCCGCTGGACAGCGCCCCCCGGCACCCCCTCATGACCGTCGCGTGGATGCTCGCGATCGCCGCATCGGCCGCGCTCGCGCCGTTCGTGGCCGCCGCGGCGCTGGTGCTGGTGGCCGTGGTGGTGCGCGCCGTGCAACGGCGGGCCTTCAGCCTGCACGTGGCACGCCAGCGCCGCGGTGAGCGGCGCGGCGACGCTGCTCTCTATACTCTCGGCCTTCCGTGGCACCTGCTGCGGTCGCTCGGGGAGACCCTTCCCGCTGCGGCCATAGCGATCGCCGCCGGTGGCGGGGTGACCGCGCTGTGCTGGTGGATCGTCGGCGAGGAGTGGGTCGCGCCCGCCTCGGCCCAGACCGAGGTGTGGGGCCATGCCGCGGCGCTCGCGCTCGGAGCCGTCGTCATGACGGGGGTGCTGTGGTGGGGACCGTGGATGGAGATGACGCGCGAGGGCGGACGGCGCGTGGCGTCAGCCCTCGCACCCACCCGCGGCGTCGCGGTCGCCTGGACCCTCGTGGGACTCGCGGCTGTGGGCGTCGTGGCCCTCGCCGTGTACCTGGACGCCCCCCCGTGGTGGTGGCCCGCACCCGAGCTGCTCGTCTAGCAGGCAGGCGGGGAACAGAGGGCTCGTGCGGTACGTTGGCGAGTCGATGCGACCACGAGCTCACGAGGCCGAGGCGCGTCCATCTCCGGAGGGTGCGATGGCAGCGAGGGAACGTTTCGGCGCGGTACAGCCGTGGCTCAGCCTGGTGGTGCGGCTCAGCATGGCGGGAATCCTCATCGCCGCTGCGCTGCCCAAGCTCGTCGACATCCCCCAATCCATTCGGGCGGTACGCGCGTACGAGTTGCTTCCCGAGTCCGTCGTCCCCTTCGTCGGCACGATGCTCCCCTTTGTGGAGCTCGCGCTGGCGGCGCTGTTCCTCGTCGGCGCCTTCGCGAGGCTCGCGTCCGTCGTGTGGCTGCTCATGATGGCCGCGTTCCTGACGGGTGTGATCTGGGCGTGGTCCACCGGCCTCACCATTGACTGCGGCTGCTTCGGCGGCGGTGGCGAGGTCGATGCATCCGCGACGAACTACCCCACTCATGTGCTCGAGCGGCTCGGCTTCATCGCACTCGGCACCTACTTGGTGATCTGGCCGAGGAGCACGTTCTCCGTCGATGGCTGGCTCACCTCACCCTCACAGTCCCAGCCCGCACTCTAGAATTCGCACGCAACCGAGACCAGGAAGAAGACTCATGGCCAAGAACAACGTGACCGGCTCGAACGACAAGGTGGCCGCGGCGCGCAAGCAGGCGCAACAGCAGGTCAAGGCGCAGGAGCGCCGCACGGTGGCGCTCATCGTCGCGGGTGTCGCCGTCGTCGCCCTGATCTTCGGTGGCATCGTGTGGTACATCATTGACCAGGCATCCGTGCCGGACCTGGAGTCTGGTGACGCGGTCGCGCCACTGGGCGCAGACGAGACCGGCGGCATCCTCATCGGCATGGACGGCGAGGCCGGCGGCGAGGCGCCTGCGGACGCACCGCGCCTGGACATCTACGAGGACTTCATGTGCCCCGTGTGTGGCCAGTTCGAGCAGATCAACAAGGACGACATCGACGCGATGCGCGAGGCCGGCGACATCCAGCTGTACGTCCACCCGATCTCGATCCTCGACCACACGTCGCAGGGCAGCAAGTTCTCGACTCGAGCCGCCAACGCTGCCGCGACCGTCGCCGACGCGGCTCCCGCGCACATCGTCCCGTTCATGAGCGCGATGTACGAGAACCAGCCCGCCGAGGGCACCACGGGACTCAGCGACGAGCAGATCGAGCAGATCGCCGTCGAGGCGGGTGTGCCCGAGAACGTCGCGTCGACCATTGACGAGGGCCGCTTCACCAAGTGGGTCATCGCCGCGACCGACCGGTCCTCGCAGGATGGCGTGCGCGGCACTCCGAGCGTGATGGTCGACCGCGTGATGCTCGACCAGGCCGAGGTTCCGTACTTCCAGCCCGGCGCTCTCAAGACGCACATCGACGGCCTGTAGCACGACGCGCAGACGAAGCCCCGCCGGCATCCCGGCGGGGCTTCGCTGCGTCTGGGCCCGATGCGGTGACCGGTATCCTGCTGTGGCGGCGCCGAGGCGCGTCGCACGCTGGCATGGCGCAATTGGTAGCGCACCTGTCTTGTAAACAGGGGGTTGCGGGTTCGAGTCCCGCTGCCAGCTCCACCGCGGCCCTGCGCCGACCGCCCCCCGTGCTCGGCGCGCGCCGACCCTCCTCGCCGTCCCGGTGGAATCGATGCCTCCTCTCGCCTGAAAACGATGCCTGAGCACGCGGATGTGATGTTTCCGACATTGCGTGGGACGCGCCAGCGGAATCGGACAAATGAGAGGGATCCGACACGCCGGACAACGTCCGAGAGGCGGGGAGTGCATCGTTATCGGAAGGCGTGAGGGGTCCGATTCGCGGCGTAGGATCGGGACTTCGTCAGTCATCACCCCTGATATTGAGGCTTTCGACAACAGTTGTGGCGAAAGTTTCGTCGATTTGACGACGACCCGCGTCATAATCATTGCGCCCTCCCCTCTCACGGAGTGCTGTGCATCACACACAACGTTTCGTGCGGTGCATCAACGCAGTCAAGCGCTGGGGGGAGTCCCGGGGGAATCCACCACCGGGGCGGCCAGCATGGTTCACGAATGGGGCATTTGAGAATGGCAAGCAAGAAGCACAACAAGCGCAAGTTCGCCGCAGTGGCACTGGCCCTGGTCGGCGTCGCCGGCCTGTCGGTCGCGTCTGCCGCGACTCTCACCGTCGACGCCGGCGATGAGGTCGCGATCGGCACCGACACGTTCGCCGCCTGCGACACCGACGGCGTCACGGTCGACTACACCTACGCGCCGGTCGGCAGTGCGTTCCAGATCGCCGACCTCTCCGTGGGCGCGATCGACACCGACTGCAATGGCGAGGACATCCAGGTCGTGCTCTCGAGCTCGGCGGGCACCGAGCTCGCCACGGTCTCGGGCGACGTCGCCGCAGGCGAGTTCACCGAGAGCGTCGCCTCCGCAGAGATCGACATCGCCACCGACCTCGGTGACGTCGTCGTCATCATCGGCTGACAGAGCGTCATCGACGACGGCAACAGATGGTAGCCACGCTCGACGCCAGTACCGACGCCACCCGTGTGCGTCGGTACTGGCGCGTGCTGGTCGAGGGCCTCTCATGGGTCCTGCTCGCCATCGCCGTCTACTTGCTCTGGCCGGCGTCACTGGGCGGCGGCACGTCACTCGTGATCGTCTCGGGCCAGTCGATGGTGCCGACGTACTCGTCGGGAGATCTCGTCGTGGCCCGCAAGGGCGAACCGCAGCTCGGGGATGTCATCATCTACGCGCCCGAGGACCTGGGGGGTGCACAGGTCGTCCACCGCATCATCGGTGGGGATGCTGCGTCGGGGTGGGTGCTGCAAGGCGACAACAACGACTTCGTCGATCCCTTCAACCCCGCAGGCGCCGAGGTTCGCGGGATCGTTCAGGTGCACGTCCCGAACGCCGGCGTCGTCACCATGTGGCTGCTCAACCCGCTGGTCTGGTGCGGCGTGATTCTGGTCGCGTTGGTGATCGCTCTCTGGCCCTCCGAGGGCGACGATGAGGGCGGGGAGGACACGGATGGTGATGACGAGTCCGACGAGCGCGCCGCCCGCGCTCCGCTCGGTTCGCCCTCGGCCGACGAGGTCGCAGTCACGGACACGTCGGCGAGCGACGCATGAAGCGCCGCATCCTGGCCGCCGCCGCCGCCGTCGCCCTTGCGATGGGACTGAGCGTGACCACGGCAAGCGCCGCACAGCTTCCGGTCCTCGCGGGCCTGCAGACGTCCGTCGTCGGAGCGTCGGCGTGCGCTCCTGCGCTGGAGGGGGGCACGCCCGTCCTCGAGACGACCGCGCCGAGTGGGGGCTCTGCGTCAGCGGTGGCACTGAGCGGCGTGCCGGCCGAATGCGGCGGCTTGGCTGTCGAGCTGTTCGTGCACGACGACTCCGGTGCCGTCATCGCCTCCGGCACGGGGACCGCCGCCGGCACGGTGTCGGTTGCGGTCGACGCGTACGACACCTCCGACGCTGAGGCCGTGGTCGCGCGCATCGCAGGGTGGATCTTCCCCACCACGTGGACCGTGCCGGCTCCGCCGCCGGCAGCCACGTGCGTGCCGATGTCGACCGACGGCACGGTCGTGGCGGGCTCGTGCAGCGTGACACGGATCCAGGTGAGCGAGCCGTGGCCGGATGGCGCCGGTCAGAAGGCGAACGTCTATGTCTCGGTGACGAGTGCGGCTCCGCGATTCCGGATCACCTTCAACTTCGCCCAGGCGCCGTTCCCCGGGTGGACGCCGGTTGCCGTCGACCGGGGCAATCTCCTCCTGGCGCCCGGGGCGAGCTGCTCGACGCTGCCGGTCTACACGATGAACGGCCCCACGTGGTCGAGCTCGAGCTACTACTTCAACATCTCGTCGAACCCGCTGGCATCCGCGAGCCCGTGCCCGGGTCCGTGAGCCGCCGGCTCACGCGGGGTCTCCCCACTCGATCGGCGGAGCTCCTTGCTCCGCCAACAGGGCGTTCACGCGAGAGAATGGCCGTGAGCCGAGGAATCCACGCGAGGCACTGAGGGGACTCGGGTGTGCGCTCGCGACCTGCGGGACGTCGCCGAGCAGCGGCGCAAGCGACTGGGCCTCCCGCCCCCACAGCACGGCGACGAGCGGTCCAGGCCTCGCCGCGAGCGCGCGGATCGCATGCTCGGTCACCGTCTCCCAGCCTTGGCGGCGATGGGAGCCGGCCGCACCGGGCGCGACGGTCAGCACCCGATTGAGCAGCATCACTCCCTGCGCGGCCCACCGGGAGAGGTCGCCGTTGGCCAGCGTCTCGCCCGTGTCCTCGCGCAGTTCCCGTGCGATGTTGACGAGCGACCGCGGCATCTGCCTGCCCGGTGCGACGGAGAAGCTGAGGCCGACCGCGTCGCCCGGCGTCGGGTAGGGATCCTGCCCCACGATGAGCACTCGCACGTCGGCGAGGGGCGTCTCGAAGGCCCGCAGGATGGCGGCTGCCTCCGGGAGGTAGCCTCGGCCCGCGGCGATCTCCTCCCGCAGGAAGGCGCCGACGCGTTCGAGGTCGGGGGCCACCGGTGTCAGGGCCTCGGCCCAGTCGTCCGCGACCTGGGTGCGCCATGCCTGCGACATAGGCGTCACTGTAGCCGCGTGCGCCCGGCCGATGCGCCTGAATGACAGTTGTGTAGTTCGCCGGTAGTCTGAGGCGGACGTGATCGAGCAGGAGGAGGTGCCCCATGGGTGAGGCCGCACGTGTGGACGACGCACCGGTCGTCGGCGAGCTGTCCGAGCGCGACGCCGAGATCCTCCGTTTCGAACGCAAGTGGTGGAAGTTCGCGGGCGCTAAGGAGGATGCGATCCGCGACATGTTCAGCATGACCAGCACGCAGTACTACCAGGTGCTGGGTGCCTTGATCGACGACCAGGCCGCGCTCGAGTTCGATCCGATGCTCGTGAAGCGACTGCGCCGCATGAGGTCGGCACGTCAGCGGGGACGCGCCACTCGCGCGTTCGATGCCGCTGCGCTTCGCTAGAGTGACCCCGTGCCCCAGCCATACGAGCGCGACGAGTTCGACGAGATAGCCGCCGAAGGCGGCCCCGTCGGCGTGCATCGCGCCCCCCGGCCGTGGTGGACCCGCGTGCTTCCGCCGCTCCTGGCCTTCATCATCGCCGGTGCCGTCGCGTTCGGGATCGCCACCTTGCTGTGGAACCGCGACATCGTGGGAGGGGGCGACCCTGCCCCCACTCCGACCGTCACCGTGACTCCGACGGATGAGCCGTCCGGTGCCCCGACGGCGAGTGCTCAGCCGCCCGCGGAGTCTGAGGCCCCCGAGCCGTCGCCCGCGCCGAGCGAGACCGAGGAGCCGGAGCCGGTGATCCTCTTCGACGCCCAGGTCCACGTGCGCAACGGTGCAGGGATCCAGGGCCTCGCGGGTGAGCAGCAGGCGGTCCTCGTGGACGCCGGCTACACCAACACCGAGGCGAACAACATCTCCTCGAGCCTGATCCCCGACGATGCGAACGTAGTGATCTACTCCGAGGAGCGGCTCGCCGACACGGCCGCCGACGTCGCGGAGCGGCTGGGCATCGATCAGGTGGAGATGGACGACACCCCTGGCGGTGCGGAGATCGAAGTCCTGCTCGCGTCGGAACCGGGCGCCTGACCCTCACTCCTGGCGCCGGGAGTCGCGGCGCCGCCGCGCGCCCGACTGGGCCGGCGCATCGGCGCTATGCCACGCGCGAAACCCCCAGGGCAGGGTTTGCACTCGGACGGGGAGAGTGCCAGAATCGCTCTTAGCACTCTCGACACGAGAGTGCTAAAAATCGGCTCCCGGGTCGAGGTGCAGGTTCGTGGCGTGAAGGGAACGCCTCGGATGGCATCGTCCGTCGCGGGCGACTCGGAGCCACCACGCATCGAAAGAGGACTACTGACCCATGGCAAAGATTATTGCCTTCGATGAGGAGGCCCGCCGCGGCATGGAGCGGGGCATGAATGCCCTCGCCGACGCCGTCAAGGTGACCCTCGGCCCCAAGGGCCGCAACGTCGTGCTCGAGAAGAAGTGGGGCGCCCCCACGATCACCAACGACGGCGTCTCGATCGCCAAGGAGATCGAGCTCGAGGAGCCGTTCGAGAAGATCGGTGCCGAGCTCGTCAAGGAGGTCGCCAAGAAGACGGACGACGTCGCTGGCGACGGCACCACCACCGCTACTGTGCTTGCTCAGGCGCTCGTCCGCGAGGGCCTGCGCAACGTCTCGGCCGGTGCCAACCCGATCGCCCTCAAGAAGGGCATCGAGAAGGCCGTCGAGGCCGTCACTGCTGAGCTCCTTGACTCCGCCAAGGAGATCGAGACCAAGGAGCAGATCGCAGCCACCGCAGGCATCTCTGCGGGTGACCCCGACATTGGTAACCTCATCGCCGAGGCGATGGACAAGGTTGGCAAGGAAGGCGTCATCACCGTCGAGGAGGCCTACCAGTTCGGACTTGAGCTGGAGCTGACCGAGGGCATGCGCTTCGACAAGGGCTACCTGAACCCGTACTTCGTCACTGACGCTGAGCGCCAGGAAGCGGTGCTCGAGGACTCGTACGTGCTGCTGGTCGAGTCGAAGATCTCTTCGCTCAAGGACCTGCTCCCCATCCTCGAGAAGACGATGCAGGCGGGTAAGCCGCTGACCATCGTCGCGGAGGACGTGGACGGCGAGGCCCTCGCGGCGCTCGTGGTCAACAAGCTGCGCGGCAACCTCAAGGTCGTCGCCGTCAAGGCTCCCGGCTTTGGCGACCGTCGCAAGGCGATGCTGCAGGACATGGCGGTCCTCACGGGCGGCCAGGTCATCTCGGAGTCCGTCGGCCTGTCGCTCGAGAGCGCCGGTCTCGATATGCTCGGCCAGGCCCGCAAGGTGGTTGTCACCAAGGACGACACGACCATGGTGGACGGCGCCGGTGCAGAGGACCAGGTCGAGGGGCGGGTCAACCAGATCCGCGCCGAGATCGAGAACTCGGACTCGGACTACGACCGCGAGAAGCTCCAGGAGCGTCTCGCCAAGCTCGCCGGCGGCGTCGCTGTCATCAAGGCGGGCGCGGCCACCGAGGTCGAGCTCAAGGAGCGCAAGCACCGCATCGAGGACGCCGTGCGCAACGCCAAGGCGGCTGTCGAAGAGGGCATCGTCGCCGGTGGTGGCGTGGCCCTGATCCAGGCAGGCACCAAGGCGCTCGCTGGTCTGCACCTCGAGGGTGACGAGGCCACCGGTGTCCGCATCGTGGAACTCGCCATCACCGCGCCGCTGCGCCAGATCGCCGTCAACGCCGGCATGGAGGGTGGCGTCGTCGTCGAGAAGGTCAAGGGACTCCCGGTCGGTCACGGCCTCAACGCCGCGACCGGTGTGTACGAGGACCTGCTGGCCGCTGGCGTCAACGACCCGGTCAAGGTCACCCGCTCCGCGCTGCAGAACGCCGCGTCGATCGCTGGCCTGTTCCTGACCACCGAGGTGGTTGTCGCGGACAAGCCCGAGCCCGAGCCGGCCATGCCGGCCGGCGGTGGCGACATGGGCGGCATGGGCTTCTAAGCCCGTCCGCACCAGCCGTACTCGAAGGCCCCCGAGAGCTCTCTCGGGGGCCTTCGTGCGTCCGGCCTCGTGTCATCCGGGAGGGGGGCGGCCGGCACCGACTGCCGCGGTCGCCCCTCAGCTGCGACCGTGGCGCTCGGCGGCCGTCACCCGCAGTCCCGACGCGCGCAGACGCCGCACGAGCTCTCTCGAGTCCACGAGCACCGCGCCCAGCTCCACCAGCCGCGGGTACATGTCGGCGGGCACGTCAACGTGATCTCGGTCGAAGGCGCGTTCAGGGATTCCGGCGCCTGCGGCGAAGGCGAGCAGCTCCTCGACCGACGCATCGGACACCAGGTGACCCCAGACCTTTCCGTGGCGCGGCCAGAGCGGCGGGTCGAGGTAGAGGGTCATCCGGCGAGAGTACGCCCACGTTCGTGGGTGTGGCCGCTCGCTAGCGCGCTGTGAACAGCCGCGCCGCCGTGTCCTCGGCGCTCTGATAGTGCTCCGCTGCCTGCGACAGTGCGACCGTCAGGGCGTCGAGGGCCTGCTCCACCTGGACCTGAGCGCCGCGCCACTGATCGAGCACTCCAGCGAAGGCCGTCGCCGCTCCTCCCTGCCAGGACCCCTCGAGCGCCGTGAGGTGGCCCATCATCGCGGCCACTTCACCCCGGATGGTCTCGGCGCTGGCAGAGGCGCGGGACGATGCGTGTGCCACCTCGGCGGCGTCGACGTGATAGCGGGTCATGGGGGTCCTCCTCGTGTCGCAGCGCGACGGTCGTCGCGACTGGTCCCGACGCTAGGCGAGGGCGCCGAGGCGGCGGAGGGTGAGATCTCGAGCGTGTGGATAGCTGCCGGACCCCGTGAGTGGTGACGAGCCGCGGCGGCGCGGCTTCTTCCTACGTGGTGGGGGCGGTGGACGCCATCTCGCGGTCGATGCGCGCAAGTTCCGCCGTGAGGTTCTCCCGGGCCTGACGCTCCCACCCGCGCCCGAGTGGGCTCGTGTAGAGAGGCGACCGGGACAGCAGCCGGCCCACGATCGCCTTGCGGGCCGCAAGATAGTCGTGCGCAGGGATGTGGGCATACTCTTCGCGCACCTTGGTGAGGTACTGCCGGTAGCGCTGAGGGTCGGACGCGAGAATCGCGAGGTCCGCATCAGACAGCACAGCGCTGTCACCCCCGTCGCCCGGCGCGGAGTGCCGGGCCAGCCCCGCCACCATCGTGGCGACGGCGCTCACGGCCGGCTCTGGGACTCCGAGCGCCGACAGCTCTGCGCGTGCGAGCTCGGCGCTTGCGGCCTCGTCCTCTCCCCCCCGGCGCGCGTAGGCCGCGGACTCCGCGGCGTCGAACACGGCGCCGTGGTACCACGCGGCCAGCCTGACGGCATCAAGGTTGTGTGTCTCCTGCTTGAGTTCGTCGACGTGCTGAAGGAGGTCGACCAGGTGTGCGACGCCGTGGTAGCTGCGCTCGGGCTCGTTCCAGCGCGCAAGCAGGCGTAGCGCCGCAGCCTCGATGTCCTGCTGCGGAGCGGTGCCGCCCGCGCTGGTCACCGAGCGCGCGAACGACGGGACGAGCCACGAGGAAACCTCGGACGGGGACATGAGTACCTCAGTTGCCATCGACATGCATGATCCCCTCAGTGTGGACCCCGCCGCTCATCCGTGCAACGCACCTTCGGGGCGCGTCCCGCTGCCGCCTCCCCGCATCGGGCGTCTGGCCGCCCATGGGTAGACTGGGAGCGCGCCGAATACGCGGCGCCTGAGCAACACGCGAGGTTGATGTGCCCACCGGCAAAGTGAAGTGGTTCGACACCGACAAGGGGTTCGGCTTCATCGCGAGCGACGACGGCGATGAGGTCTTCCTGCACGCCTCCGCCCTGCCGGCCGGCGTGACGGCGCCCCGTCCCGGCTCCCGCGTCGACTACTCGGTCGCCGACGGCAAGCGCGGCCCGTCCGCCATGACCGTCACGATCCTCGAGTCGGCCCCCACCGTGTCTCAGGGCCTGCGCAAGAGCCCTGACGACATGACGGTGATCGTCGAGGACCTCATCAAGATGCTCGACGGCGTCTCGACCTCGCTTCGCACGGGCCGCTACCCCGACCAGGCCAAGGGGCGCAAGGTCGCGTCCGTGCTGCGCGCCGTCGCCGACCAGCTGGAGGCTTGAGCCCACCGATGGATGCAGTTCTGGAGAAGGCCGTCGATCTCGCCTATGAGGCGGCCGTCGAGGCCGCGGGTGACCGCGGCGCCGTAGGCGAGCACGTGTCGGCGTCCGACGACGCCGACCGGCTCCTGACCCACCTCTTCGCGTGCACCCTGCCGGGCTACCGCGGCTGGGTGTGGGCCGTGACGGTCGCACGCCCCCCGCGTGGACGCGATGCCACCGTCTGCGAGGCCCACCTGATCCCCGCCGACGACGCGCTGCTCGCGCCGTCCTGGGTGCCGTGGGCGGACCGGGTGCGCCCGGGAGACCTCGAACCCTCCATGGTGCTGCCGCTGATCATCGAGGACCAGCGTCTGATGCCGGGCTACGAGGCGACTGGCGAGGACGCCGACGATCTCGAGATCTGGGAGTTGGGGCTCGGACGGGAGCGGGTGCTGGCCCCCGAGGGTCGCGACAGCGCCGCCGAGCGCTGGTACCGCGGATCGCACGGTCCCACTGCGGCGTCCGCGATCGCCTCGACCGCGCCCTGCTCGACCTGCGCCTTCTTCCTTCCGCTCTCCGGCTCGATGCGGGCGGCCTTCGGCGCGTGCGCCAACGAGTGGTCACCGTCGGACGGTCGCGTGGTGTCCGTGGACCATGGCTGTGGAGCCCACTCGCAGACGGACGTCGAGAAGCAGACCTCCAAGTGGCCCGCTCCCGACCCCGTCATCGACACGGACGCCGCCGACGCCGTGCGTCTTGACGATCAGGATGAGCCGGATGAGTCGGTGACGACCGAACCCAGCGGGGCGGAGTCCGCTACCCCGGAGTCCACCACTGCTGACTCCAGCGCCGACGACGCGGACGTATCCGAGGCCTCGGAGACCGTGGCACCCAGCGCTCCGGCAGGTGCGGCGCCCGAGGCGCCGTCCGACGGCGACCAGGGCGCGCAGCTGGCGGCGGAGTCGTCCGCTGGGGATACGGACGTTGAGAGCGCTCAGGAGCCCACGGCATCGGAGATCGACGCTCAGAGTGTCCCGCAGGACGGCGGCGCGGACGCCGACGCGCGCCACGATCGCTGACCCACGCTGACTGACGGTGACGAGCGGACCCGCCCGTCAGATCAGCGGAAGTTCGCGGTGGTATAGACGGCGTTGCCGTTGGCCGTCGACGCGGCGCCTGCGCCCATGGTCGAGTAGCTCGGGTTCATGATGTTGCGGCAGTGGCCGCCGGAGTACATCCATCCCGCGTGCGCCTTGTTGATGGCGGTTCCCATCGACATGCCGCCGGAGGAGCCGCTCACCGCGACGTTCTCAGCGCCTGGACGGTTCGGGTTGTGCGCCAGCGCGCTCCCGGAGCCCGAGTCGTCGCGGCCCGCCATCGCCTGCGACCAGCTGTTCGCGGCGGACGCGAGGCTCCCCGACCATGACATGGCGCC
Organism: Demequina aestuarii; assembly: GCF_000975095.1. Taxonomy (GTDB): domain Bacteria; phylum Actinomycetota; class Actinomycetes; order Actinomycetales; family Demequinaceae; genus Demequina; species Demequina aestuarii. Next base: position 2,325,514 of record NZ_BBRD01000001.1, on the reverse strand, counting down.
CACGCCGATGCGTGCGCGCTCCTTATTCGCTGCCGTCAGCAGGCCCTTGACCGAGCCGCCGGCGGAGTACGGCGAGGAGGGGGATGCGCAGTACGAGTCGGAGGTCTGACGAGGTGCGGGCTTCGAGGCCGACCCGGAGGAGGCCGCGGTGGAGCCGGACCCCGTGGAGGACGAGCCGCCCCCGGACCGGCCGGCTCCCGACCGCGCGACAGGCGCAGGTGCGGGCTCGGGTTCGGGCGCGAAGGACACCGAGATCTGCGGGACGGTGGTGGTGTCCGCCGCGATCTGAGGGGCCACGACGGCAGGAAGCACGTCGGTGGTGCGCTCGACGGCGGCCACCTCTTGAGCCGACTCTTCGACCGGTGCAGTGGCGGGCGTGGTGATGGTGTCAGGCGCGAGGTTCGCGGCGACGGTGCCGCCCACGCCAGCGAGGACGAGCGGCACGGAGGCCAGCAGGAAGGCCGTGAGGGGACGGCGTCCGCGCCGCTCGTCCCCTGGGGACTCCTGCTGTGAGCTCATGTCGTCAATCTCTCCACAATCCAGTCGATGCTGTCCGTGAGCGCAGAGACGTCGTCCGGATCCACGGCGGGGAACATCCCGACACGGATCTGGTTGCGACCGAGCTTGCGGTACGGATCGATGTCCACGACTCCCTGGCGGCGGAGGATGGTCCGCAGAACGGACGAATCCACCGAAGGGAGCAGATCGACAGTAGCCACGACTGTGGAGCGTGCAGAAGGCTTTGTGACGAACGTCTCAGCGTATTCAGAGGCGTCGGCCCACTGATAAACGCGGCGCGCCGACTCGTCGGTGCGGTCGGCCGCGAACGCCATGCCGCCGTTCTCGTTCAGCCAGCGCAGCTGCTCCGCCATCATCACCAGCGTCGCGACAGCCGGCGTGTTCAGGGTCTGGTTGGCGCGTGAGTTCTCGAGGGCGGCCGCGAGGTCCAGGGTGGCGGGAATCCAGCGGCCGGAGGCGGCGACGCTCTCGATCCGCTCGATCGCGGCAGGGGACACCAATGCGAGCCACAACCCGCCGTCGGAGCCGAAGCTCTTCTGGGGAGCGAAGTAGTACACGTCGGCCTGAGCGGGGTCGAGCCTCAGGCCGCCCGCCGCCGAGGTGCCGTCGATCACGGTGAGCGCGTCGCCGATGCCGTCCGGCCGCACTGCCGGTGCCATGGCTCCCGTCGAGGTCTCGTTGTGGGGCCACGCATAGACGTCGACCCCATCGGAGGCGGCGGGCACCGCGACGTCGCCTGCCGGAGCCTCGATCAACTCGGAGTCCTCCAGGAACGGTGCGGCCGCAGTGGCCTTGGCGAACTTCGCCCCGAACTCCCCGAAGGCGCAGTGCTGCGCACGCCGTTCCACGAGAGAGAAGGTCGCGGCGTCCCAGAACGACGTCGAGCCGCCGTTGCCGAGGAGGACCTCGTAGCCGTCTGGCAGCGAGTAGAAGGCGCTCAGGCCGGCGCGCACCGCTCCCACAAGATCCTTGACGGGGGCCTGCCGGTGCGATGTGCCGAGAACGCCCGGCTGCGCGTCGACGAGGGCCTGGACCTGCGCGTCGCGCACGCGTGACGGTCCGGAGCCGAAGCGGCCGTCCCGAGGCAGGAGGTCAGCAGGGATGACGAGTTCTGGCGACATGGCACCAGAGTAGTGGCGGCCATGGCTGGCACACTGTCGTGCATGCATCTCATCACGCCCGAGCTGCGCGGCTACGCGTGGGGCACGACGGACGACATCGCAGGCCTCTTGGGCCTCGAGCCGACGGGGGCGCCGATCGCCGAAGCCTGGTGGGGCGCTCACGAGAGCGGCCCGTCCGTGGCGCACACCCCGGATGGCGTCGAGCGCCTCGATGCGCTCATCGCGGCACAGGCCGAGTCGTGCCTGGGCGGGGACTGTGCGCGGCGATGGGGAGACCGGTTGCCGTTCCTGTTGAAGCTGCTCGCGATCAACAAGCCATTGTCGATCCAGGTGCACCCCACGACGTCTCAGGCCCGCGCGGGCTTTGAGGAGGAGCGGCGGGACGCGGCGGCCACCTCCTACGCGTTCGAGGACCCCTTTCACAAGCCTGAGATGGTCTTCGCGCTGACGTCGCTGCGGGTGCTCGCCGGGGTCCGTCCCGTGCACGAGCTGCGCGCCGATCTCGAATCGTTGGGCACGGCCGGGGCGAAGCGCTTGGCCGGGGTGCTGACGGACGACATCTCGGACTTCATCTCGCTCGCCTTCGCCGGTGCCGGCGACGCCGAGACCCTCGCGGCCCTTGCCGAGCGGGGGAGTGCCGCGCCCGAGGGCTCTTCGCTCCGGGTGAGCGCCGATGCGCTGGCGGCGTTTCCCGGCGACGCTGGGGCGATCGTGGCGCTCGCTCTGAACGTGGTGGACCTCGCGGCGGGCGAGTCGCTCTTCATCGGCGCGGGCGTGCTGCACAGCTATCAGGCGGGACTGGGCATCGAGGTGATGGCGAACTCGGACAACGTGGTGCGTGCGGGTCTCACGCCCAAGCACGTCGATGTGCCGTTGCTGCTTTCTCTCGCGTCGACTCGCTCGGCTCCCGCCGCGCGCCCCCACACGCAGGTGACGGGCGCCGCGGTGACCTTGCTGTCGGAGGCCGACGAGTTCGCGCTGACGGTGGTCACCGACGGGCACGCGGAGGTCCCTGCGGGTCCGCGCGTGGTGCTCGTCGTCCAGGGGGAGGCCTCTCTCGCGTGCGCCGCGGAGTCGACGTCGCTCCAGCGCGGCCAGGCGGTCTTCGCCCGCCACAGCGAAGGGCCGATCCGAGTGAGCGCACGCGGGACCACGGTGATCGCGCACCTGCCCGAGCGGTCCTCGGTCGGGGACGTACGGATATCCTGAGCGGTATGTCCGAGCGCATCTCCGTCATCGGCACCGGATACCTCGGAGCCACCCACGCTGCAGGAATGGCCGAACTGGGTCATGAGGTCATCGGCGTCGATGTCGACGCCGACAAGATCGATCGGCTCAGCCGCGGCGAGGTTCCTTTCTACGAGCCGGGACTTCCCGAGCTCCTGCGCAAGCATGTGGACTCCGGGCGGCTCCGCTTCACCACGAACATCCGCGAGGCGGCCGAGTTCGCGGACGTCCACTTCATCGGTGTCGGCACGCCCCAGATCAAGGGCGGCTACGGCGCTGACATGTCCCACGTCGACGCCGCAGTCGAGGCGCTTGCGCCGCTGCTGACACGGCCGTCGGTGATCCTGGGCAAGTCCACGGTGCCGGTCGGAACGGCCCAGCGCCTCGCGTCGCGGGTGCGCGAGCTCGCCCCTGCGGGCGACGCTGCTGAGCTCGGATGGAACCCCGAGTTTCTGCGCGAGGGATTCGCCGTCGAGGACACCCTCCGGCCCGATCGCCTCGTCCTCGGAGTCGATCCCGCGCGCCCGGGCCGGCTCGAGGACGTGGCGCGGCGCGTGTATGCGCAGGCTCTCGCGCGCGACACCCCGATCATCGTCACGGACCTCGCGACCGCCGAGCTGGTGAAGGTGTCGGCGAACGCGTTCCTTGCGACGAAGATCTCGTTCATCAATGCCGTCGCGGAGGTGTGCGACGCGACGGGCGCCGACGTCAAGGACCTGGCCGATGCGATCGGCTACGACGACCGCATCGGCCGGAAGTTCCTGGGTGCCGGGTTGGGCTTCGGAGGCGGGTGCCTGCCCAAGGACATCCGGGCGTTCATGGCACGCGCGGGTGAGCTCGGCGTCGACCAGGCCCTCACGTTCCTGCGCGAGGTCGATACGGTCAACGTGCGTCGCCGTCAGCACGTCGTGGAACTGGCCGAGCGCGAAGTGGGTGGGAGCCTGGTGGACGTGAGGGTCGCCGTGCTCGGCGCCGCCTTCAAGCCGGACAGCGACGACGTCCGGGACTCACCCGCCCTCGACGTCGCGGGTCAGCTTCATCTGGCCGGCGCGCACGTGCGTGTGCACGACCCTGAGGCGATGGCGAATGCGGCACGGGTGTGGCCCACGCTCGACTTCGCGGACTCGCCCCAGGACGCCGTCCGAGACGCCGACCTGGTGATCCTCGCGACCGAGTGGCGACAGTTCCGTGACCTCGACCCCGAGGACGTCGGCATGCTGGTCGCACAGCGGCGCATCATCGACGGGCGCAACTGCCTGCCCGCCGAGCGCTGGATCGCCGCAGGCTGGACCTACCGAGGGATGGGACGGCACTCGTCATGAGCGACCTGATCGACACCACAGAGATGTATTTGAGGACCATCTACGAGCTCATCGAGGACGGGGTCATCCCCATGCGCGCCCGTATCGCTGAGCAGCTCGGGCACTCGGGACCGACCGTGTCGCAGACCATCGCGCGGATGGAGAGGGACGGCCTGGTGGTCGTCTCGTCCGACCGCCGCCTCGAGCTCACCGAGGCCGGACTCCAGACGGCCGTGCGTGTGATGCGCAAGCACCGCCTCGCCGAGCGCCTGCTGATCGATGTCATCGGCCTCGAATTGGCGTACGTCCATGAGGAGGCCTGCCGGTGGGAGCATGTCATGAGCGACCGCGTGGAGCGCCGGCTGCTCGAGCTGCTGGACACCCCGAGGTTCTCGCCGTACGGCAATCCGATCCCAGCACTGGGCGAACTGGGGGTCATGGATGACCCTGATGCGCCGCGATCGGCTGAAATCTCGCTCGATACGGCCGCAGATTCGGGAATTTTCGAACTGACTGTGACGCGCATCGGCGAGAACCCGCAGGCCGCCGATGGGTTCCTCGTCGAGGCGATCCAGGCAGGACTCGTACCAGGCGCGACGGTGCACATCATCCTCGAGGATGATGCGGTGGTGGTGACCACCCTGACGGGGTCGGTGGCCGTGTCTCGGGAGGCCGCGCGCCACCTGTTCGGCCATCCTCGACTTGGAGAATCATCACGAATTGGTAACATGGGCGTCTAGTACATAGAAGAGCACGCACCCGCTGGCCCCGGAGATGGCATTGGAACTGATGAAGAGTTTCACTCGCTGGGCCTCGGAACATCAACGCACGGACTGTGCGGAAGGAACGTGATTTTGAAGTACGGATACATGCGCGCCAAGACGCGCGCGGTGGCTGCAGCAGCAGGCGCCGCACTTGTGGTGGTTCCCCTGACGGGCGCCGCAGCGGCCGCACTGGTGGCCCAGGACCTGACGGTCGACTCCGTCACTCCGGACACGCTCGCGATCGAGACTCAGGCGGACGCCGCATCGGCGGACCTCGCCGCTGTCTCGGGAACTGTCACCGCGTCAGACGACGCTGAGTTCGAGCTTCACACGCCCGACATCGACGTGGAGGCCGACCCCGAGCCCGTCGTCGTGGCTCCCGCTCCTGCGGCGAACACGTCTCGCTCGTCGAGCTCCGGTGCTCGACCCGTCGCCCAGACGTCGAATGTCAAGGCTGCGATCTCCGGTTCGGCGATCATCGCCGAGGCCGCGAAGCACGTCGGCGACCCCTACGTCTCCGGTGGATCCGCTCCGGGCGGCTTCGACTGCTCTGGCTTCACGTCGTACGTGTTCGCGCAGTTCGGCATTTCGCTTCCGCACTCGTCGGGCGCCTACTACAACGTGGGCACCCGCGTGTCGTCGCCCCAGGCGGGCGACATCATCGTCTCGCCGGGCCACGTCGGCATCTATGCCGGCCCGAACCTGCAGATCGACGCGCCGACCCACGGCAAGACGATCCAGTTCCGTGGCATCTGGCAGAGCAACCCCACGTACGTTCGCGTCACGGGCTAGTCCCCGAGCGCCTCGCGAGAGCCGCCGCAGCCTTCGGGCAGCGGCGGCTCTTCGCATGTGCGGCGCCGTGACACGAGTCGCTCGGCACCGTCGGCGCGCATAGGGTGGGGGGCATGCGCACCTCATTCGTACCGCGGCTCGGCCGCGAGATCTCGCTCATCGGACAAGGCTGCTGGCAGCTCGGCGCCGACTGGTCCCACGTGGCCGACGACACTGCGCAGGACATCCTGCACGCCGCGGCCGATGCGGGCGTCACCTTCTTCGACACCGCGGACGTCTACGGCGACGGTCGCTCGGAGCGTGCACTGCGCGATTTCGTGGCGGACCGCGGCGCGGACGGCATCACCATCGCCACCAAGATGGGGCGACGCGCCGACCCGCACGAGGCCTCGCAGTACACGCTCGACAACTACCGGCGCTGGACCGACCGGTCCCGCGAGAACCTGGGCGTCGACACGCTGGACCTCGTCCAGCTGCACTGCCCTCCGTCCGAGGTGTTCGCCAACCCGACCACCTACGACGACCTCCGCACGCTTCAGCAGGAGGGTCGCATCGCGCACTACGGCGTGTCCGTCGAGACATGCGACGAAGCGCTGGACGCCCTGCGAGACCCGGACATCGCCACCGTCCAGATCATCCTCAACGTGTTCCGCCGCAAGCCGCTCGAGCACGTCGTGGGCACCGCCCGCGAGAACGGCGTGGGCATCATCGCGCGCGTCCCGCTGGCCTCCGGGCTGCTGACCGGCAAGTACGACGAGCACACGACGTTCGGCGAGAAGGACCACCGCCACTTCAACCGGGACGGCGCCGCGTTCGACGTGGGCGAGACGTTTGCGGGCGTGCCGTACGAGGTCGGGGTCGAGGCCGCGCGCGAGGTCGCGGCGCTGACCCCAGAGGGGTGGACCACCGCTCAGTTCGCACTCGCGTGGATCGGCGCCGTCGGCGCCGCCACCATCATCCCCGGTGCCTCCAAGCCCGAGCAGGCACAGGCGAACGCCGCCGCCGCAGACATGCCGGCCTTCGACGAGGAGACCCTCGCGGCTCTTGCGCACGTGTACAACGAGCGGATCCGGGAGTACGTCCACGCCAAGTGGTGAGATTCCTCTGAGCGTGCAGGTGCCGGTACCCTCATAGGTGCCCCGCGCGCCTGTAGCTCAGGGGATAGAGCACCGCTCTCCTAAAGCGGGTGTCGGCAGTTCGAATCTGCCCAGGCGCACCATGGTTCTGCGTGCACCATCGCCAGGACTCTCAGGACCATCGTCCCCGCCGTGCCATGAGTGCACGGTGTCACCCTGGCAGCGGACGCCCAGGAGGTCATCGATGGACGACGCGGGTGCGTGCCCGCTGCCCAGCGGACATGTCGATGCCGTGATCGTGGGGGCGGGCGCCGCCGGCCTCTCTCTTGCGTGTCACCTCGCCAGCGTGGGGTGGGGCGACCGGGTCCTGCTGGTCGATGACGGCTCACGTCCTGTGGAACAGCGCTCCTGGGCATGGTGGAGCACGGGGGCGGAGCTGCTCGCCGCATCCGCGTCGACAGCGGCGGACTACCTCTGGGTCGCGGGCGATGGCTGGCGGCGGCGTCTCGCCCTCGCCCCCTACTCGTACCGGCGCATCACGGGCCCGGAGCTGTCAGGAGTGACGGAGGGGCTCATGAGCGCTCGGCCCGGATACCAGCGCCTGGTCGGGTCGGTGCGCACGCTCGTGCCGGATGGAACTGGGTGCCGGGTGGCGATCGAATCGCCGGGGCCTTCCGGTACTCGCACGGTCGAGATCAGCGCGCGCTGGGTCTTCGACAGCGTGGGGGTCGGAGGCAGCCTCCGACCTCCCGCCTCGCATGCCTACCTGGACTTTCACGGCCTCCGCGTCGAGGCTCCGACGACGGACGCGTTCGATCCGCAGACCGTCACCCTCATGGACTTCCGCACGGACCAGTCCACGGGAGTGGCGTTCATGTATGTGCTTCCCACGTCGACTCGCCACGCTCTGGTGGAGCGAACGGTGTTCGCGCATGCGGACACCGACGACCGCGAGGCCCAGAGCGCTCTCCACGAGGCCCACGTCCGCCGCTATCTCGACCGCCACGTCGGCCGCGGTCCGTGGCGGGTGACCGGCAGAGAGATCGGCACCATCCCGCTCCAGCGTGGGCCGGTTCCTGCAGCGGTCGACCCGGTGATTCCCATCGGGGCGCGGGCTGGCATGGTCAAGGCCAGCACGGGGTACGGGTTCGATCGCATCCAGCGCCACAGCTCGGCGATCGCGTCCTGCTTGATACGAGGCCGCAGCCCCGCCCACGCGATGCCCAGCCGGCGCTGGAGCGACGCACTCGATGCCGCGCTGCTGCGAGTCATCCGCGAGGACCCCGCCGCCGCCGTCGCGATCCTGTCGGCATTGCTCAAGCGCAACCCTGCGCCGCGCATCCTCGCCTTCTTGGACGAGGACGCCTCCATTCTCGACCAGTTCCGGCTGTTCGCGACGCTCCCGCTGATGCCCTTCGTCCGGGCTCACGCGGGTGCAGTCCGGGGCCGCCGCTAGCGGTGGGTTCACCGGCCGACGCCTGCCACGCGCCGACATCGCTCGGGGCGACGACGAGCGTGCAGGCGTCCGCCCGGTGCCAGACGCCGACGAAGGGCCCCGCGCTCGCGTGCCACGGCCATGAGTGTCGTGCACCGCAGGGCGAGCGGTACGATGATTGTCAGCCCCGTGCTTCCCATGCGGGAATGGGGATGTCGGATCTGACCTCGGCGCCCTGTCGCGTGAGGACCGATGCGCCACTCCTGGCACGCCGGGCGCAGGAACCATCGCAGCGTGAGCGGGACTCGTGATCAGCGGCCGTTCGCACACGGCGGAGGGCACGCCTTGCGGCGAGAGCAGTCGGACGGGCCTCGGGCGAGTGCTCATGAGGCGTCTGCCGTTGTCGTGGGCGTGGGGCCAGGCATGCTGTCGTGGCGGATACGTGTGCGGTGGTGTCGAATGCTCTCGGAGGAAATGTGGCAAGAGCAGGCCAGCGTCGATCCAGTCGAGCGCGCGCGGAATCGGGAGCTCAGCGGAGGCGTGCGCCCCGTGCTCAGGAGCAAGGACTCATCCCCGTGCTGGCGGGGATCGCCCGCGAGGTGGACGGCGCGCTCAAGCGCCCCCCGGCGCGATCTCCGGCCCGCAACAAGTTTCAGGTCGTCGCGTTTCTCGTGCAGGAGGAGCGGGCCCGGCTGATGGCCGATGCCGGGCTGACCACGGCCAAGAGGTCGCAGGAGTTGCGGCGGCTCGATGGCGTGGCGACTCAACTCGCCAGGATCGCGGCCCGCGACACATCGCTCCTCCAACTGCTGGCCGAGGACGCTCAGCTGTCGGAGTCGGCCCGCGAGTACAAGGCGACGGTCATGCGCGCCGCCGGTCTCGAGCCGCCGGAGGAACCAGAGCCCGTCGCTCCGGAGCCCGTCGTTGAGAAGAAGGTCGTGCCGCAGTCGGTGATCTCACGTCAGATGGCGAATCCCTTCCTTGCTCCGGAGTTCGCGAGTGCGAGTGAGCGGAGCACCCCGCGATCCCAGCGCCTGGTGGGATGGGAACTGCTCGAGCCGCTGTTCCGGGCCTTCGAGAAGAGCTCGCCGGGGACGCCTGCGTGCATGCCGTTGCCGGAGCCAGGACCCGCACGAGTCTTCCACGGCGACACCCTGATGCCGCACCAGGCCCAGGTCGTCGCGGCCGCGACGCGCGGGCATCGGACCTTCCTGCTCGCCGACGAGCCTGGTCTGGGCAAGACGGCGCAGGCGCTGCTCGCCGCGCAGGCGGCCGATGCCTATCCCCTGCTGGTCGTCGTGCCCAACGTCGTCAAGGCGAACTGGGCGCACGAGGTGAGCCTGTGGACCCCGCAGCGTCGCGCGACGGTCGTGCATGGAGATGGGGAGCGCGTCGACGGATTCGCGGACGTCGTCATCGTGAACTACGAACTCTTGGATCGGCACGTCGGCTGGCTCGGGGACCTGGGGTTCCGCGGCATGGTCGTCGACGAGGCGCACTTCATCAAGAACAAGGGCTCCAGGCGCTCGCAGCACGTGCTGGCGATCGCCGACGAGATTCGTGCCCGCGCGCCGCGTGCCTTGATGATGGCGCTGACCGGCACTCCGCTGATCAACGACATCGAGGACTTCCGTGCGATCTGGCAGTTCCTCGGGTGGATCGACGACGACAAGCCGCTGCGGACCCTGATGCAGGCCCTCGAAGAGACCGGGCTCACTCCGGTGGACCGCGGCTTTGACGTCGCCGCGCGGTCCGCGGTCATCGACATGGGCATCGTGCGGCGCCGCAAGGTCGACGTGGTGGCAGATCTGCCCGCCCGCCGCGTGGCGGACCTGCCTGTCGAGCTCGACGGGGCGGCGGGGCGATCGATCCGCGCGGCGGAGGCCGCCCTCGCGCGCCGACTGGTCGCTCGATACCAGGCCGCCATCGCGGCTCGCGCGGACGATGGCGTCGGAGTGGGCATGGACCTTGACCTCGCGCGCCGGGTCGCTGCGGGAGAGCTCAAGGACTCGGGGAAGAAGGTCGGGGGCGAGAACGTCTTCACGATGGTCCGGAAGATCGGCCAGGCCAAGGCCGGCCCGGCCGCGGACTACGCCGCGCAGCTGGCACGCAGCGTCGGCAAGGTGGTGTTCTTCGCCAAGCACGTCGACGTGCTGGACCAGGCGGAGCAGATCTTCGCGGACCGAGGCATTCGCTTCGCCTCGATCCGTGGCGATCAGACGAGCGCGGCACGGGAACGACACGTCGCCGCGTTCACCCACGACCCCGACGTGTCCATCGCGGTGTGCTCCTTGATCACGGCAGGCGTGGGCCTGAACCTCCAGGTCGCCTCCAACCTCGTGCTTGCGGAGCTGTCCTGGACCGACGCCGAACAGACCCAGGCCATCGACCGGATCCACCGCATCGGCCAGGCCGAGCCGGTCACGGCGTGGCGGGTGATCGCCGCGCAGACCATCGACTCGACGATCGCCCAGCTGATCGACAGCAAGGCAGGACTGGCCGCTCGTGCACTGGACGGGGCTGCCGAGGAGGACGCGTCGACGTCGAAGGATGTCCAAGTGGACGCCCTGGTCGACCTGCTTGCTGGTGCGCTCGCAGCCGACGGCGTGGTGCCGGACCCGGTGGCCGAGGAGCTCGGGCGCTGATCGGTGGAACGGAGGGACTCCGCCTGAGTTGACGTCGGGAGCCCTCGAGGTCCAGAATCCGCATGACGGTGCGCGTCGGCTGTGCAAGCGGGCGCGCACTGTTCTTGTGTCTGCGGGAGGTCTCGCCCGGTTTCCCCGCCTTGCGAGGCGGCGTGGTGGCAAGGCATCCCTCACCCCGACGTATACCGTGGGGGAGTGGTGGATTACATCGGGCGCGCGCTCGTGGCCGACGCCCTCCGCGAGTGGCGCGATCAGCTCCAGGATAGGGCGACTGTGTCGCCCCTGCGGGATCTCGCGTCGACCCAGGCGAGCCTCGTGGACCTGCGTGCGGGACACCCCTCTGGCCTCGCGCAGCTCTTCGCGAACCGCCCCACCGCCATCTCGGCACTGCTGCGCGACCCTCAGGTGCGCGAGGGCGGCCTGCATCGCGGCCGGCTCATCCTCGACGAGGCAGAACGTGTGCGCGCCGCGACCGGCGCGTGGACGGCGGCGCTCGTCGTGGGCACCGTTGCCTGGTCCGACCAGGGCGAGCGGGTGGAGATGCCGCTGCTGATGCGGCCTGTCGGTCTCGAGCGCCACCGCACCGACGACGTGCAGATCACGCTCCGCGACGACGTCCACGTCAACCCCGTCTTCACCACCCTCGTGCGCGAACGCGCCGCCGCCGCTGGCATGGACGGCGCGCTTCCCGCAGTCGCCGGCGGACGGGAGTTCGACCCGCGCCCGCTGTGGGACCACGTCCGGGGCCTCACCGCACTCTTCGGCGAGGGTCTCGAGGTGGTCGATCGACTCCTCCTCGGTGCCTTCGACGACCCCGAGCAGCGACTGCTCGACGACCTCGATGACTGCGACCCGGTGATCGCGGGCTCGACCGTGCTGGCAGCGGCGGCCGGCGATCACGATGCGCAGGCTCAGCTGAACGAGCCACTGCCGGCCTTCCCCCGCGGCGACCGCGATCCGTTCGCAGAGCGGGGAATCGGCGAGCTGGACGACGTCCAGTTCGGCGCGCTCGACCTGATCGCCACCGGAAGGGACGTGTTCCTCCAGGCACCGCCCGGCTCCGACGCCGTCGGCACCGCCGCCGCGATCGCGGCGGATGGCGCCGCGTCTGGCAAGACGGTCGCGGTCGTGGGCGGCCAGGAGCGTGCGCTCCGTGCGATCACGGACCGCATGCGCGTGCTCGGCGCCAAGGACCTGGTGATCGATGGCACGGTGGGGGCGTGGAACGCCGATGCGCGGGCACGCCTGCTCGAGTCCATCACCATGGGCACCCCCCAGTTCGACGACGCGAGCCTGCGTACGGCGGGAGAGACTCTGCTCCGGGCGCGAGTGGACCTCCACCGCCGCTTCGATGCGCTGCACCGTTCTCACCGGCCGTGGGGCGTGAGCGTCTTCGAGGCGGTCCAGGCGATCGTGCGTCTCACCACCTCCGAGGTCGTGCCCGGCACGTCACTGCGCCTGAGCGCTGACGCCGGCGCGGTGGTCGCGGAGCACGGTTTCGCCTCCGTCGCCGCCGCGATCGTCGCCGCGCTCCGCCCCACGGCGGCGGAGCAGGCGGCCGCACCGGTCGAGGAGGTGGCGCGGTCGGTCGAGGCCGACTCCTGGTGGGCCGAGCACGCGGACCCCGAGGCGGGCGCTGGCCTCGACGAGGCGCTGGCGACCCTGCTGGGGCGCATGGTGCCGAAGATGCGTGCAGAGGCGGCGATCGCCGCCCACGAGACGGGCGTGGACGAGGCTGACTCGATGGCGACCTGGTTCGATCAGGTGCGCATGTTCGAGTCGCTGCGGGAGGTCCTGGAGACCTTCTCGCCCGCCGTCTTCCATCGCTCGCTGCACGACCTGGTCGCCGCCACCGCGCCGCATGGCTCCGCTCGCTATGTGGAGATCCCTCGCCGGGACCGGCGCGCGTTGATGCGCCGCGCGGTCGAGCTGTTGCGTCCGGGCCGCGGCAAGGAGACGTTGCACGCTGATCTGGTGCGTGCTCACGAGCTGGCACTGCGCTGGCGTGCGCACTGCTCCGCGGGCGGCTGGCCGACCGTGCCCGACGACTACGACGTATTCGCCGACCGCGTGGCCGAGGCATCGGCGATGTGGGAGACGCTGGCGCCGACGATCCACCTCGTCGTCGAGGACGACAACCTCGCCACCGTCCCGTGGGACGAGATGGTGGGCGAGCTCGACCGACTCGCGCAGGGTCTTCCCGGAACGATCGACACGGCCGCAGGCGACCCCCTCGAGATCGATCCCGTCGCGGCAGGCTTCGGGCCGCTGATCGAGGACCTGCGTGACCGCGACGCGACGGACGCTCAGGTGCGGCGCGACCTCGAGTTCGCCTGGTGGGCGGCGGCGTTCGACGCGATCGTGCGGACCGATCCCACCCTGACCGACTACGGCGCCCTCGGAGAGGCCGTCGAGCACTTCCGGACCTCGGACAAGGCCTTCTCGGATGCGCGCATCGGACCGCTCATGCGTGCAGCCGCGGAGCGCAGGCGCTCCGCGATCGCACGCCACCCCGAGCTCGCTCGGGATCTGTTCGCTGCTCTCGTGGAGGGTGCGGACGCGTCGATCAAGGAGGTATGGCGGGACTTCGGCCCGCTGTCGACCGCGCTCCGACCGGTGGTCATCGCCAAGGCGGAGCAGGTGTCGCGACTCGCGCCCCCCACGCGCGCATTCGACGTGGCGCTGGTGGTCGCCTCCGAGTCGCTCGCGCTCGCGGAGCTGGTGCCCACGCTCGCGCGTGCCAAGCAGGTGGTGGTGGTGGGCGACGCGCATGCGGCCACGCGTTCCGCCGTTGCGGCGCTCGCTGCGCTCCTGCCCCAGGTCACTCTGCACGCGTCGCCCCAGGCCAGGGACGTGCGGGTCACCGCAGTGCTGGCTCGCGCCGCCTACGGGCGCAGCATCGAGGCGCTTCCGGCGCCCGGGGACGAGACGCGGTTCTCGGTGCGCACCGTGGACGGCGTGGGATCTCCCGTCGCGGGGGCCGATGCGGTCGAGTCCACCCGCGCAGAGGTTGCGGCCGTCGTCGAGCACGTGGCACACGCCTTCGACTCGCTGCCCCGGCGCGACATGATGGTCGTGGCAGGGAACTCCCTGCACGCCGCCCGGATCGCTGAGGCGCTCCGCGAGCGCAGCACCCGGCTCGCGGCCGCGGTCCCCGTCGAGGTCATGGGAGACGCGGCGGGCCATTCCGTCGACGAGGTGGTGATCGCCCTGGGGTTCGCGCGGGACTCGCGCGGGACCGTGCCCGAGCGATGGGGCGCGCTGTCGGAGCCGTGGGGGCGCCAGGCGCTGGTGCAGGCGCTGGTCGCCTCCCGCGTTCACGTCACGGTGTTCTCGGCGATCGCTCCCGACAAGCTTCCCGTGGGCGGGGATGACGGCGATGGAGTCGAGGACCTGCGCGATCTGCTGCAGGCGGGCGCCGAGCGCGCGATCGCTCCTGAGCGGCCCGAGCCGGCGCCGAGCGACTGGCTGCTGGCCGACGTCGCGGGGCGCCTGCGGTTCGACGGCTTCGGCGTGCATGTGCGCTACGGCAACGGGCCCGATGCGGTGCCGATGGCCGTCGGCGGACGCCGAGACCGCGGCTATCGCGTCGCGGTGGTGACGGACGAAGCCGCGCCCGCCGGCTCCGCGTCCCTGCGTGACCGCGTGCGGTGGCAGCGCGCGTCGCTCGAGGGGCTCGGCTGGACCGTGGTGCCGCTGTGGACGCTGGACGTGTTCATGGACCCCGATGCCGCTGCCGCACAGGTGCGATCCGCTCTCGAGACGGCGCGCCCCGAGCACGTTCAAGAGGCGCTCGAGATCGACATCTCCGTCCCGGCGGGGGATCTCGATGAGTCAGAGGACGTCTTCGACCAGAGCACCGCTGGCACTCTCACAGACCCGGGCGAGCCCGATGCGACCACGTCGGCGCTGCGCGTGGCGCCGGACCTGGAGTCCGGCGGGACGCAGGGCGCCGAGCATGAGCCGCCGTCTCCCGAGACGCCCATCGAGCCCACAGTTCCCGCCGAAGTCGTGGGGCTCTTCGACCTCGAGGATGACGGTGGCGACGACGGCCCCGACCACGAGGGGGACCCCGTCGGCCCCGACGACGAGGAGACCGAGCCCGTGGCCGCGCACGAGTCGGAGGAGGGCCCGGAGGAGTCTGCCGACGAGGAGGACGAGACCGCGGATGCTCCCGAGGCCGCACCTGGCGATGGTCAGGACCAGCCGGATGAGGCCGTCGAGAAGCCCGCGGTGCCCTCGCTGGGCTTCGGCGTTCCCAAGCTGGCGACGGCCACTCCAGCGGTGCCGACCCGGCCGCGCACCGCGAAGGACCGCTCTCGAGGCACTGATCGGCCGCTGATTCCCACGCGCGCGTCAGAGGACCGCGACGAAGGGTGGGGTGGCTCCTACAGCGATTCGCGCGAAGAGGAGATCAAGCGGGAGCGTCCGCCCCACTGGTGATCGACCGCGGGTGCACGGAGAGCGGCGATGGCACGCCGGGCGCGGGTCGTCAGGAGCCCGACGACTCCTTGGAGGCTGCAGCGCGCGAGTCGGTGCGGTAGAAGCCCGAGCCCTTGAACGTCACGCCGACGGTACCGAACACGCGTCGAAGGGGCCCGGTGCATTCGGGGCACGCCTCGAGGGAGTCATCGTGGATCGACTGGACCGCGTCGAAGCGGTGGCCGCAGGCGCGGCACGCGTAGACGTAAGTGGGCATGAGCGCATTCTACGCGGGAAGCGGGGTGGTCCCCTCCGGCGTGATCACGGCGTGCACGGGAACGTCGTGATCCTCCCGCGGAAGGCGCAGTTCGCCGGGCCCCCGGAACTCCGCGGCGAAGGTCATCGCGATGATCGGGACGCCATCGCGGACCTCCTCGAGAGCCCGGTCGTACCAGCCCCCGCCCTGCCCCAGGCGAGTCCCGTCAGCGTCGACGGCGAGCGCGGGCACCACGATCGCATCGGCCTCTTGAATCGCGGCGGCCGGCAGGAAGGTGCCCGACGGCTCCGGAGGCCGCCCGGGAGCGCGCTCGACCAGGTCCTCGGCACCTTGGTACAGCGACCATCCCCGCTGCAGACCATCGCCGAGCGTAGGGATCAGCACCCGCACTCCGCGATCGTGCAACGCGAAGATGAGGGGAAGCGACCCGGGCTCGTGAGGGCGGGACGCGTACACGGATACGCACGTCGCCTCAGCGATCGCCGGCACCTGCAGCGCGTGATCCCGCAACGTCTCGGCCAACTCCGCCCGCCGCCGCTCGGACCGATGAAGCCGCGCCTTGCGGATGGAGGTGCGCAACTGCGCCTTCACATCCTCTGGGGCGGGCGCTCGAGTGGAATGGGACTGCGGCGTCATGCTCCCCATTGTGGCAAACAAACGGGAATGTGCCGTGACGACTCCCTCACAGTCCCGCATCCCGCGCGCGGCGTTTGCGGGTCCCGGTCGACGCACGACACAATGCGGGAGTGACAGTTCGGAGCCTTGCCGGCCATCGCATCGCGGTAGCCGAGGCACTCCCGCCCGGCCCGGTGCTCGACGTCCTTTTGGGCGACACGGCCGGCGCCACCATCGCAGAGGATCTCGTGGCCTCCGCGTCGATGCCTGCGGTGCCTATCGCGGCCCGCGACGGATACGCCGTGCTGAGCGCGGAAGCCGTCGACGCCCACCCCGACGCCCCGGTATTCCTCCCTGTCTCTCATGACGTGAGCTTCGACTCCCGCGCCCCTCGGCGCCACGTGCCTCGTGCCGCCGCGCGCATCCCCTCCGGTGCCCCGGTGCCGCTCGGGGCCGATGCAGTGGTGGCGCTTGCGGACACCGACCAGGGTGTGGCGCGCGTGGGCATCCGACGGGCGGTGCAGCCCGGCGAAGGCGTGAGGCAAGCCGGCTTCGACGCCGTCGCGGGAGACATGATCGTGCGCGCCGGCACCCGGATCGGTCCTCGCCAGATCGCCGTCGCCGCCGCCCTGGGCCGCTCCCGGCTCCACGTGCGGCCGGTGCCGCGGGTGGTGATCATGGCTGTCGGAGACGAGCTGATCGAGCCCGGAGCCGTGCGGCCCGGCGGTGGCGTCCCGGAGTCCACGACGCACATGCTGGCGGCCCTGGTGCTCGAGGCCGGCGCCAAGCCATACCGCGTGGGCGCGGTGCCCGACGACCCGCTGCGCCTGCGCGCGACGCTCGAGGACCAGCTGGTGCGGGCCGACGTGGTCATCACGACGGGCGGCCTGTCCGACGGCGTGCACGACACCGTCGCCGACGTCTTGGCGCGCATGGGTGGTTTCGAAGCGGTCGATCTGCAACTGCGTCCGGTGGGTCGGCACGGTCTGGGATCGATCGCCGCGGGTGACCGCGACATCCCCGTGATCGCGCTGCCAGGATCCCCCGCCGGCGCGGCGCTCGCGTTCGAGGCGTACGTCCGCCAGGCGCTGCGGGTGCTGTGCGGTCATCCTGACGTCGAGCGGCCGGTGTTCCGGGCGCGGGTCCGCAAGCGGTGGATCGTTCCGCCGGGTGTGGTGACCGCGATGCCAGTCGTGGTCGACAGCGACGACGGCGATGTGGTGGCCGTCACCCCGGTCGGCGCCGATGCCCTGGCTCTCACCGACCTCGCCAGGGCAGATGCGCTGGTCTGGTCCGGCCCTGAGGCGGGCGTGGTGCACCCCGGCGACATCGTCGAGTGCACCTCCTGGGGCGGCTAGCCCGTGCGACCTCCGGTGATCGCGTCGGGAGCGCTCACGCTACGGACGTTGGGGCGGCACGAGGAGTACGCGTGGCGCCAGCTGCGACAGGCGAACCGCGCGTGGCTCGAACCATGGGAGGCGACGGCACCTCCCGGCCGCACCGAGGCGCCCGTGACGTTCCGCAGTCTCGTGAGGCGCGAGCGGCGGCAATGGCGCGACGAGTCGGCGTATCCGTTCGTGATCCTGCACCACGACGAGCTCGTGGGTCGGGTCTCCGTCGCCGGCGTGCGGTGGGGCGCCGAGCGGGGCGCGTCGATCGGCTACTGGATCTCGCAGTCGCACGCAGGCAAGGGCATCATGCCGCGAGCCGTCGCGTTGGCCACCGAGTTCTCGTTCTCCCGCGGACTGCATCGGATCGAGATCGCCGTGCGTCCGGAGAACGGTGCGAGCCTACGGGTCGTCGAGAAGCTGAACTTCCGCGAGGAGGGCCTGCGCTACTCCTATCTCCACATCGATCGTGCGTGGCGAGACCATCGCGTCTATGCCTTGACTCAAGAAGAGCCCCGCATCGGCCGATATTGGTCGGAGGGTCCCTGACACGCCGCGCGCCATGCGGGGCTTCGGACCCGGACGGCCGTACCGTCGTGCCATGGTTGCAGGACTCCTGGCGATAGTCGCCCTCGGCATCGTGGTCGCGTACGTCCTGCCTCAGCGCATCAAGGAGCGCGGCGAGTACGCCCTCGTGCGTGTCGATGACCGCTACTCCTCGGACATGCGAGTCGTGAAGTCGACCGCCGAGCGCATTCAGAAGGCCGCCTCGCGGCCGTCCAGCGACTCGGGCGGGGTGCCGCTGCTTCGCACCGGAGGCGAGCGGGCTGTCCGCCTCAGCGACCGTGCCGAGTCGATGTCGCGCCCTGCCACTCCTCTTGACCGTGCCGCCGTGCATGCGCAGCGCGAGCGCAACGCGCTGCGCCGCGACCGAGCAGTCGTGCTGGCCGAGCGTGCCGCTCAGGCTCGTCGACGCGCCACTGTCGCCTCTGCCGCCATGCTCGTCGCCACGGCGACCTGGATCGCGGTCGCCTTCACCGCGCTGACTCCCGTGGTGGGGGCGGTGGCCACCGCCGCCTTCGCCGGCATCGTCGTCACCGGCTCCCGTGCCGCCGCGGCGCAGCGCCGCGCCGACGAATCGATTCGCGCCGTGGCACGTGAGGTCGAGGCCGCGGCCACGGCCACGCAGGCACTGCGCACGGTCACGCGAGAGCGGGCCGCTGGCCACGAGGTGCAGCCGTCCGATGTCGCGACGCAGGCGATCCGCGTGCTGACCACCGAGGACCTCGCACCCCTGGCCGCACCAGCCCCCGTGCCATCCCCGGAGCTTCCTGTGGAACAGACCACGGCGGAGCCCACTCCCTGGAGCCCGCAGGACATGCCGGCGCCCGCGTACACCCTCAAGGCGTCCGTGAGGCCCCGACAGGCTCGCCCCATCTCTGATGAGGACTACGACGTCGCCAAGGCACGTGCCGCCCGGTGGGGAGACCTGCGGGCGGATGACGCCCCCGATCGGTCAACGAACGGTCAGCACGTCTCCGAAGAGCCTGCATCGACCACCGCGGCGCTTGACCAGATCCTGGCCCGCCGTCGGCGCGCGAGCGCCTGAGCCTCCTCGAGCTGGCGCGACTGATGCGGTGCCACCGCCTCAGTGGTCACGGTCGCACGGTCACCTGACGGCGGCAGCCACCTTCTCGAAGAGCCGGTCGAACACGACCGCCCTGTCGAACTGCAGCGCGTAGGCCCGCGCCCGATCCCGGTGCGCAGCTCGCGCGGCGTCGTCCATGCCCAACACGGCGGTGTCGATGGCGCCCGCGATCGCGGCCGGGTCGTCCACGGGCACGGTGAGGGCAGTGTCCCCCACCGCCTCGGGGATGCCGCCCGTGTCGGTGGTGATGACGGGGCCGCCGCCAGCGAGCATCTGCTCGACGAGCGCGATGCCGAACGTCTCGGTGAACTCGGGGCGCGGCTTGGACGGCAGCGCGTACACGGCGCACCCCGCCATGAGGTGAGGCTTCTCCTCGTCCCCCACGTCGTCCAGGAAGACGATGCGCTCGGCGGCGGGCGACGACGCGGCGTGGCGGCGCAACGCGTCGGCGTCGGGGCCGCGCCCGGCGATGACGAGGGTCAGCGAGTGGCCCGCCATGGCGGCCGCGAAGCCGTCGATCAGGTCGTCGACGCCCTTCGCCGCTCCGAGACGCGACAGGTACAGCACGTAGCCGTCCTGTTCGAGGCCTCGCGCTGCCAGGACGCTGGCGGTGTGAGCGGCATCGAGGCCCAGGTACGAGGCGGTGTCGATCGCGGGGTAGGAGATGTCGATGCGATCGCGGCACTGAGAGGCGAAGGAGGTGCCGTGCCGGACGTCGATCTGGGCCGCGGCCTCCACGATCACGTGCTTGGTGTAGTCGGACACCGCCACGCACACGTCCTGGCTGAGGTAGCTCGACAGCACGTGCGCGGCGGCGCCGAACCGGTCCTCCTCCACGCACGCGCGCACGACGTCGGTCACGTCCGAGCCCACCGCCTCGGCGATGGTGGTGACTCGCACCGGCAGTCCAGTGGAGCGCGCCGTCCGCACCGCATCGGCCACCGCGGTGGTGTGCGGCGACAGGTAGAGCGACATGCACACCGTGGGCACCCCATCGGTGAACAGCTCGACCAGCCGGCCGGTGAGCCCGGCGAGGTAGCGGCCGTCGGGGATCTTGTACCCGCCCACCGGCTCGGGCCGCTCCACGACGATCCCGGGACTGTAGGGCAGCACCGTGTCGAGAGGCTTGAGCGGCAGGCCCGTCTCTTCCAGCCGTGCGAGCGGCCACGTCAGGATGCGCACGTCGTCGTAGCCCCGTGTCAGGGCGATCTCCGCGAGGTTGCGCGCCTCTCCCGAATGCCCGCAGATGACCGGATCCGCACGCACCACGATCACGAGCCTGCGGGACGGGGTGGCATTCATGGGGCCTCCTGCGGGGCGGGGGACTCGGGGGTCGCGGTCGGTGGTCGGAATGACGGCGGGCGATCAGCCCGGCCCCAGTCGCTCGGCTCGGTCCCCAGAGAGATGTGGAGACGACCGCCCTCGTGAAGCGCTGAGCCGCTCATCCACGACGTGGTCACCGGCGCGCCGTTGAAGCTCACTGCCTGGACGTAGCGCACGGGGCCCTCTGGCGTCGGCTCGTCGAATCCGGAGGTGTCGATGGTGAGCGTGCCCCGCGCCATGGGCATGGACGCGTAGCGGAAGGACGGTGGGTGGATGAGGAAGATGTTCTGCCCCGCGACGGGAAAGAGGCCCAGCGACGCCCACACGTACCAGCTCGACAGGCCCCCGGAGTCGTCGTTGCCCGGAAGCCCACCGCGGCCAGTGCCGAACTGCTGGTTGATGACGGCGTGCACCACCTCGGCGGTGCGGTCGGGCCGGCCCGCGTAGTAGTACGCCCACGGCGCGTCCATGTCGGGCTCGTTGTTGAGACCTTCGAACCGACCCAGGGCGTAACCGGCGCTCATCTCCTCAGGCCCAGGAGCGAGTCCCGGCTGGACCACCGCATCGGCCCCGTATCCGAAGAACTCGTCGAGCATCGAGACGAACCCCTCGTCGCCGCCCGCGAGAGCGATGCGCGCCTCCATGTCGTGCAGGAGCCGGAACGAGTAGTTGTGGCGCGTGCCCTCGTAGAAGGTCGAGTCCTTGAGAAGTCCGGTGCTCGTGTCGAAGGCGTTCACCCATCGCGTCGCGAGCTGGGTGTACTCGGCGGCGAGATCGTGGTCCTCCACGAGCGTCGCGACATGGCGCGTGCACCAGTACCCGAACGCCAGGTCGAGGGTGTGGCTGATCGGGTGCGCGAGCCCTTGCTGCAGGAAGTCCTCGCCGTAGATGCGCCGCAGGTCCGTCTGCATGTGCACGAGCGCCCAGTCCCAGTCCATGCCGGGCAGGCCCAGTTGGCAGATGTCGGCGAGGAGGGTGTGGGCGAGGGCGCTGCCCTGTCTCCCGAACCGGTCGGAGCCGCGCGCCATTCTGTAGCCGATGGGCAGGTTGCCCTCCTGCTCGCACACCGTGAGCAGCGCGTTCGCGAGCTCCACCGAGCGCTCGGGGGCGAGCGCCGTGAGCAGCGGCAGCTGCGTGCGATAGATGTCCCACATGGTGGACACGTCGAACACCCAGGGGCCCTTGGACGGCCAGAACGGGCTCTCGTCGGGGGCGAAGCATGGCTTGATGAGCGAGTGGTACAGCGCCGTCGCGAAGACCGTGCGCCGGTCCTCGTTGGAGGTCTCGATGCGGATGGCGTCGAGCCGCTCCCTCCACGACTCCTGGGTGCGCTCGCGGCGGGCATCGAAGGCGGGGGAGCGGTCGTCGCAGTCGCGGCGCAGGTTCTCGCGCGCCTGATCGACCCCGCGCAGCGAGAAGCCGATGCGCACCTCGACCGTCTGTCCCGCGACGGCGGGCCCGGCCCACATGAGGCCGAACGGCCGCAGCGTGGTGGGCCGGATGTGGTCGAGGTCGAGGCGGGTGCCGCCGGGCATGAGCCGCCGGTCGTACCAGAGCATCTGGCGCCACGCATCGGCGTCGCACTCGATGTGGAGTGCGAGAGGCGCGCCCTCCACGACGATCTCGCCCTGCGCCACCCCTGGCTGCACCGATTCGAGGCGTGCGCGCAGCGGCACCGTCGCGCCGTAGGGGATGGCGAGGCCGCCCATGGACATGTCGACGACCACGCGCGCATCCCGATGCTCGGGGAAGGTGTAGCGGTGGACCGCGCTCTTGGGGCCCACGGTGATCTCGGCGCGCACGCCGTTGTCGAGCATGGCCGCGTAGTACCCAGGGGTGGCCTGCTCATCAGTGATTCCCCAGTCACGCCCGAGCGCGTCCAACGGCTCCAGCATGGGGGTGACCCGGAAGTAGTTGTAGTACTTGCGGATCGCGCCGGTCCCGGACTGCTGAAAGTGGGTGAAGCCCGACGCGCGCGGTCCGTCGGTGCCATCGTGGCGCGTGAGGCGGGCGGGCACGCCCTCCGTGGAGAGGTCGAAGTCGCCGTAGCCGGTGGGGTATCCGCCCGAGTACGCGCACGCGGACACCATGCCGAGCGGGAAGGTTGCTCCGGGGTGTGTGTTGCCCACCTGCGGCTTGGGCCACCACCACGTCGCTGCGAGCCCCGACTGGGCCGGCAGCTGGGTCTTGTCCACGCCGATGAAGGGGTCCACGTGGTCGATCACGGGCACCTCCTCGTACGGCCTCGAGCGCCGATGCGGGGGATCCGGCGCCTCTATGCCGACGGTAGGCCGCCGTCATTCCGAATGCATTGCGGAAATGTGACGATTGCTTTAAGGCGTGTCGTCAGGCCTGGTGAACGGCGCCACCCTCCGGGAGGTCCTTGCCCAGCGCGAATGCTTGGACGAGTCCGGCAAGGCCCAGCGCCACCAGGGTCGCGCCCACCACGATCACGAGCGCCACCGCGCTCCACGTCGGCACCACGAGCACCACGATGCCCGCGAGGATGCTCAGCGCGCCGCGCAGGTATCCCCACGCCGAGCCGCGCGTGCGGCCCGTCTCGGCCAGCGTGGCGATGCCGTCGATGATCCAGCCGATGCCGATCATCACCACCACCACGATCGTGAGCACCGCTGTGGCCACGGTGAGGTTCTTGAGCGAGACGATGCCGCCCAGCAGCAGCACGAGGCCGAGGATGATGTTGAGCACACGGAACCCGGTGGGCAGCCCGCGGGCGAAGACCCCCACGGCGGTGCGCATGACTCCGGTCATCACGAAGAACACGCCGGCGAGCGCCCCCACGACCACGAGCGACTTGCCCGGCCAGACGAGCAGCGCGATGCCGATCGCGAGCGAGACGCCCGCGATCGCGCCGATCATGGTGCGGGCCAGCGAGAGCGCGGCGCGGCCCACCTGGTCGGCGTCGATGGCGAGGCCGTCGGGGACGCTTCCTGAGAGCGGGGAGGTCGGGCTGTGCTGGGTCATGGTGTCCTCGCGCTTCCTCGTGAGTCGCTGCGGTCAGCGTGATTCGAGACTAGTGCGCGCGGTTCCGCTCCGCGCGGCGAGCGGGCACCCGCCATGCGGCCGATGCGGGAGTGCAGCGGGGGCGACTCGGTTTGCGGGCCATGGTGCGACAGGTGGTAATCTGTCTGAGCCTTGGGGCTGTGGCGCAGTTGGTAGCGCGTCTCGTTCGCAATGAGAAGGTCAGGGGTTCGATTCCCCTCAGCTCCACCAAGCGCAGCCCCCGGTCCCCCTCTCGGTGCCGGGGGTTTTGCATGTCCCCACTCGAATGCCGGTGATGGCCACTGTCATGCGTCGTCAGACCCCTAGTAGACGACCGGTCTATTCTTCGGTAGGGTGGGAGTCATGACCCCCACCCCCAAGGCCACGCTCACCCGCGACGCGATCCTTGCCACCGGCACGGAACTCATGCGGGCGCGAGGCTTCACGGGCGTGGGGCTGCAGGAGATTCTCTCGACCTGTGGCGTGCCGAAGGGTTCCTTCTACCACTACTTCTCCTCCAAGGAGGGTTTCGGGGTCGCTGTCCTGGAGCGCTACCTCGAGACCTACCTGGCCGCCGTGCACGGACTCGTGCAGCGTCAGGCGACCGGGCGCGACGGCGTGCGTTCCCTCGCGCAGGCGTGGGCGGACGGCGTGGGCGAGGCATCGGCCGACCGCTGCCTCGTCGTCACCCTCTCGGCGGAGGTGTCGAGCTTCTCCGAGCCGATGCGCGAGCAGTTGGAGCGCGGAGTGGCGCAGCTCGTCGGCCTGCTCGCCACGACCGTCACGGCCGGCTATGCGGACGGCTCGATCCCCGAACGCCTGCCCGCCCGCGCCCTCGCCGAGGCGTTGTACGAGCTGTGGCTCGGCGCGGCGCTGCTCGACCGGGTGGCACGCACCGGCTCGCCCTTCGAGGCCGCGCTGACTGCCACCGACTCTCTGCTCACCTGACCACCCCCGCCTGATCCCCACACCCTGGGATCGCGACACCTACTGGCCGCACACCCCCCCGCGACCAGGCCATGAAAAGGAGCACCACCGTGCGCGCACTCACCCATTCCACCTTCGGCGACCCGACTGAGGTCCTCGAGATCACCGACCGGCCGATGCCGGAGCCAGGACCTGGCCAGGTCCGGATCCGTACGGTCCTCGCGCCCATCCACAATCACGACCTGCTCACGATCCTCGGCGTCTACGGCTACAAGCCCGAGCTTCCTGCCGCGACCGGCACGGAGGCGGTCGGCGTCATCGACGCACTCGGTGACGGCGTCGAGGGCCTCGAGGTGGGCCAGCGCGTGACGGCTGGCGGAGTCTTCGGCGTGTGGGCCGAGTACTTCGTGGCCGACGCCGCCTCACTCATCCCCGTGCCGGAGATGCTGACCGACGAGACCGCCGCGCAACTGGTGGCGATGCCGTTCAGCGCGATCAGCCTGCTCGACTACCTCGACGTGCAGCCGGGGGAGTGGATCGTGCAGAACACTGCGAACGGCGCGGTGGGCAAGCTACTCGCCCAGTTCGCCGCCGCTCGCGGTGTGAACGTCCTGGGTCTGGTTCGCCGTGACGCGGGCGTCGAGGAACTGGCGAACGTGGGGATCCACCACGTCGTCTCCACCGAGACCGAGGGTTGGCATGAGCGTGCCCTGGCGATCCTGGGCGATGGCGTCGCCCCTCGTGCTGCGGTCGACTCGGTCGGCGGGTCGGCCGCCGGGGATCTGCTCTCGCTGCTGGGTGAGGGCGGCACCCTCGTGGTGTTCGGCGCAATGGGATCCTCCTCGTTGGAGCTCTCCTCGGGCGACATCATCTTCAAGCAGGCCACCGTCAAGGGCTTCTGGGGCAGCCGCGTGACCCAGGACATGGACCCCGCCAAGCGCGCAGAGCTGTTTGCCGAGCTCGTGCAGCGTATTGCGACGGGAGAGGTGACGGTTCCGGTCGAGGCGGTGTACCCGTTCGATGACGCCACGGCCGCGGCGGCCGCGAATGCGGTCCCTGGTCGCTCCGGGAAGATCCTGCTGCGCTTCTAGAGGAACACTCGCGCGCAGCGCGTCCCTGGCTCCCTGGCTCCGCATCCTCACCGGGTGCGGAGCCATGGCGCGTCAGGTGCCGAGAGCGTCGTCGATGAGGGAGCGAGCCTCCGCATCGGGAATCCCCAGGCGGCGCACCGCCTCGACGTACGACCTGGCCGCCTGCTGTGCGGCCCTGGCCGTCACGTCACCGTGGAGTGACACGACGGTGCCGTTGCGGCCGCGCGTCTCGACGACGCCGTCCGCCTCGAGCTCGCGGTACGCGCGCGCCACGGTGTTGACAGCCAGGCCGAGCTCCTGCGCCAGGCGACGCACGGGTGGCAGCTTGGCTCCAGGCGCGAGGGTTCCGGCCTGCACGGCCGCGATCACCTGGACGCGAATCTGCTCGTACGGCGGCGTGCCCGAGTCGGTGCTGACGGTGACGAGCATGGGCCGACACTACTGCGCGTCGTGCGCGAACTGCGGCCAGAGCGTGCGCTGAACGTGGCGCTCGGGCTGGCGCACCGCCCCGAGGGCGATCACGGTGATGTACGCAGCTGCAGCGAGGTAGAAGCCGATGCTCCCCCAGATCTCGGCGACGACCGTCCACTCCCGTGGCGCCGCAGCGCCGAGCCAGACCACCGAGATGACGGCCGACAGCCCGCCCAGAGTCACGACGAGGTAGGTGACGTCCCGCAGCGTGCGGGCGGCGAGCGCATCGCTCCACGCCAACGCGTGCTCATCGCCCGCGATCGCTCGCGCGGCGACGAGCCGACGGGCGATCGCGGGAAGGGCGAGCCAGAGCCCTGCCGAAGCGAGACCGGCGATGAGCAGCAGGCGGACGTCGCCCGCCGTGGCCAGGTCGCGATCGGCCCAGGAGGCTGATGTCGACAGGACGAGCAGGGCGGGAAGGGCAGCGCCGGCGCCGACGCACCCCGCGGCGAGACGACGCTCGACCGGGGCGATCAGATCGGCATAGGTGAGCGGGGTGATCCGGGCCGCCCGGTGCGACGTGCGCATCGAGAGGCGGCCGAGGAGGCCGCCCGCGACCGCGCCGATGGTGGTGCTCGACAAGACGACCGCGATTCCGACGAGGCTGGCGGCGGCTGCGAAGTCGGGGGCTGCGTCCGACCAGGGGCGAAACAGGAGCGGCACGACAGGGAGCGCGATCAGCGAACCGACGAGCGCCCCACGCTTGCGCGCTGCCGCCGCCTCCGCGAGCGGCTCGCTGATCTCCGCAGGAATGGCGAGGTTCGTGCTTCGCGCCAGCGACTCGATGGCGCGCAGCCGGTGACGGGGCCGCCAGGTGCGTGCCAATTGGACGACGTGCATGACGGTCACGGCCGCGAACAGCAGCGCGAGCGCACCGATGACCACGCCGAAGATCACGTCGGAGGGGATCTTGACGGACACGGCGGTGCCAAGGCGGCTCATGACGCAAGATTGTAGCAATACAAAGCGCGTGCCTCGAGTGGAATGGCCACCAGAGCTCGGTGCTGCCGGCTCGAGCCAGCCGCCGCGGCTACGTGACGCGCGCGACGGGCGCGACCGCGTCGCGGGGCACCAGCCGGAGCAGCAGCACCGCGGGCACCATGATCGCGCCCAGGAGCACCAGCATTCCTGCGTAGGCATCGTGCAGGCCCAGGTGTCCTCCCACGGCGAGCAGCCCGCTCGCGAGCAACGGCGCAGCAATGGGGGCGGCAGTGGTCGCCGTGTTCAGGATCCCCAGGCCGAATGCCGACTGGTCGTGGGGCAGCAGACCGTGCGCGATCGCCCGCGTGCACGTGTAGCCGATGCCGATCGCGACGCCGGCGACGAACGTCGTGGCGATGAAGATCTGGACGGTGGGAGCGAGACCGCACACCACGAGTGCGCCTGCGAGCACGAGGTATGCACCGCCCAGCAGTTGCCGATCGTCGCGTCGGCGGCGCTTCAGGATGGTGAGCGAGATCGCCGCGGTCACGACGCCGACGGTCCCCACGAAAGTCGCGAGGGACACCCATTGGACGGCAGGAGTCCGCGCGATGTTCCAGCGCTCCGTGAAGAGGTACAGCGCGAACAGCAGGCTCGCGGACAGCGCGATCGCGTACACGAACCGGATCAGCCAGACTCCGACGAACCCTGCTGAGGCGGCACTGCGCAAGCCATCGCTCCACGACCGTGCGTGAGTCGAGGGAGCGCGGGGCGGGTCGTCGAGACGGAGGCCGGCCACGAGGACGACGATCACGGCGACGGCGGGCATGACCAGCAGCATCATCGTGACGTCCGAGGCGAGCAGGCCCGCCACCGCAAGCCCGGGGAGGACTCCGGCGAAGGCGGCAGCGGAGAACACCCCGGCCGCGCGCGATCGCAGGTCCGGCGCCAGTCCCTCCGAGACCCATCCGTTGAGCGCCCCAAAGCACGCGTTGTAGGCGGCTTGCGTCACCGCCCACGAGACGGCCAGCCACCACGGTCCGGGCGACCACGCCATCGCGATGGTGCCGGCGAGGCCCACGATCGCTCCGCCCACCAACCACGGGCGTCGCCGTCCGAGCGGGCCGCTCGTGATGTCGGCGAGCCACCCGAACAGCGGATTCGCGATCACTGCCGCAGCGGAACCAGCGCTGACGACGATGGCGAGGGTGTGGGGTGCGCGCTCGTCGTCCACCATGTCCCCGAGCATGATCGACAGGCCGACCACGGCCGGTGCCGTGACCGCCGCGATCACGAGGAAGCGCAACGCGGCCAGCACCAGGACTCGTCTCATGGGGTCAGGCCTCGGGGTGATCGGGACGGTCGAGGAGCCCGTGCTTCAGCGCCTTCTCGATCGCCTCGTCACGGGTGGTCACGCCCAGCTTGGTGTACAGCGACCGCAGCTGAGTCTTGACCGTGTTGATGGACACGAAGAGGTGGGCGGCGAGATCGTTCCGGTTCTCGATCAGGGTCATGGCGCGGAGGATCTCGCGCTCGCGTGGGGTCAGCCGAGGGATGACGACGCTCCCGGACTCGACGTCGGCGACGATCGTCGGCACCGCGGCAAGTGCGGCCTCCCACTGGCCGTCCTCGTCAGTCGTGTGCTCACTCTGGATCGTCGCCCGAACGCTGGGCGGGGCTGCCGCCAACGGCCATTGAAGGTGGTGGTCGGAGACGAGCACGCGAAGCCGGGCCCGGTAGCGCTCCAGGGTCAGGCCCGAGGAGCCCCGGGTCGCGACGATGGCTCCAGCGACCGCAACGAACGCCTCGTCCAACGGGCTCGCAGCCGTCGACTCCGCTTCCGCGAGCTGCGCATGGGCATCGGCGCTCGCTCCATTGCGCACCGCGACGATTGCATCCAAGGAGTGTCCCAACGGCGCAGCAGCGGTACCCGCCACGGCCTTGGCGTTCGCGCGCGGGGTTCCGACGGCGACGTTCACCAAGCCCTCGAGAATCGCCAGACGGGCCTTCGTCGAGGCCATGGTGCGGCGCGACACCCGTGCGCTGCGGGTGCTCTCCAGCACGAACTGCGCTTCGTGGACGCGGCCGGCCATGGCTTCGGCCAACACCCGTGCCCCGAGCATGAGGTCCCAGTGCTCAATGGTGGCCTCGTGCGGTGCGAGCACGTCGAGCACTGCCAACGCATCAGCCGGGCGGCCGGCGTTGACATGGACCCATGCCTGCGCGATGTACCCCAGGGAGGACATGTAGCCGGTGGCCCACGGCGCGGGCCATGCAGCGACGTCGATCTGATCCAGGTGGTCTGTCGCGGTGGCGAACTCGCCCCGCAGGACCGCGATCATCGCCAGTCCACAGTGCGCGGCGTTGACGAAGGCCGCCCGTTGCCGCCGGCGCGACACCTCGTCCAAGAGCGACATCGCGTCGCGAGCCCGAGCATGCTCGCCGGCATACATCAGGCTGATCCCACAGTGGTGGAGCGCCTGCAGGGACGCCCATTCGAGCGACTCATCCCTGTCCTCGGCCCTCAGTGCGTGCTCCATGGCGGTGACGGTCTCGTCAGCGCGCGTGGCCATGCGCTTGTCGTGGCCGAGCAGCCGCCAGACTGCGCTTTCGATGCCCGTGCGGATCGCCCGCTCTCCCTCCGGCACAGACGATGCGCGGAGCCTTCCGACTGTGCTCGATGAGATGAGGTACTCGATCGCGCGCGGCTGGGTGCCTTCGCGCGCATTGAGGATGAGTGCGTAGCGCAGCGCGAGAAGGGGGTGACGGTGGATGTGGTGTGCGGGGATCTCGTCAAGCAGCGCGCCTACATGGGCACGGTCCTCATCGCTCATGGGGTAGATCCGCAGCAGTACGTGCGACGCGTATTCGAGGTCCTTCGCCTGGACCGCGTGTTCGAGGGCCGCGAGCTTCTCGCCGCGCTCGTCGTGCAACCACCGTGCGATCCGTGCGTGAAGGCGCTTGAGGCGCTCCGGATGCCGGGTGGCGAACTCCGCGGCAGCGACGGCGCGCACGTACTCGCTGTACCGGAACGATGCGGTGCCGTCCTCGGAGTGACTCCAGTGCCCGGCACCCGATTGCTCGAGTGTGTCGAGGAGCTCCTGTGCGTCTGCGCGCCCCGTGAGCCGCGTCGCGAAGTCGACATCGACGACGGGGCTGAGCGCCGTCGCGCCCAGGAAGTCGAGGATCTCCGGGTCTCTCACCCCGCCCAGGACGTCCTGCCGTGCAACGTCGAGCAGCGGCAGCGTGGCGCCGGGCCGCCCCAGGTCTCGCGCGCGTTCTGGCGACCGGCGGAGCATCTCGAGCGTGTACCGCAGCGCCATCGGCCAGATCGCGGAGGGCAGTGCGCACACCGCTCGCCGGCCCGCGTCGTCGAGGAACGCCCCGTGATGGTCCACGATGGCACGGGTCTCATCGGGTGTGAGCGCCAGCGCCTCCCCATCGATGACCTCGACCTCGACGGAAGCTCGCGCCACGGGCGCCTCGAGCGGAGTGGGGAACCGTCCCACGGCGATGAACCGCACGGTCACGAGGGAGCGCACGGCGTCGACCATGTCGCCGCACACCGCATTCCAGAACGTGTCTGGCTGCGACGATCCCACGTTGTCGAGCACCAGCGTGACGGCTGTCGCGCGAGCGCCGAGGGTTCTGCGCAGGACCTCGACGGCGATCCCTGCGTCATCCGCCAGCGCGACCATCTCTCGCTCGAATGCGCCGTGCTCGACGAGCCCCATGACGTGGAGCTGCGACAGCACCCTCATCCAGAAGCCGGCGCGGGACTGGGAGCCGCCGTCGGGAGTGACCCACACCACCGTCTCGTGAGCTTCCGGTGCCGGTCGGGTGGCCCACTGTGCGGCGAGCGTGGTCTTGCCAGAGCCACCAGGTCCGCGGATGACGATCAGTGGAGCGGGACCGTCGAGCCGAGTGCGCAGACGAGGGCGGTCGATGACGGCTGGTGGGATGCGAGGAACACCGGAGAGCATGGGTTCCTCGCGGGCACTCATGGCGAGCGCTCCCTCCTTGTGGCCGGACAGCCTCGTGCAGCGGATCGTGACCGTGCACCGTGCGTGATTCTAGGGAGAAGGGCCCACCAGAGCCAACATGCTCGTCATGGCCGCGGCTGCCCCGCCACGCGACGTGAGGTGAGACGATGCAGGCATGCGACGCGACGTGACCTCCTCCCTCAGCCTGTCCGCCTCCGGTCCCGCACGCCTGGTGCTGTCCATCGCGGTGGCGGACAAGGAACGAGCGGACGAGTCACTGGTGGTCGTCCAGGACGGACGAGAGCTCGCCATCACCGAGGTGACCGACAAGCACGGGACGCGCCTGCACACGTGCGACGTCACTGAGGGTGCGGTCGACGTGCAGTACCGCGCCACCGTCCAGGGCCAGTCGCAACCGGCGCCGGTCAGCGACATGGACCTCATCGAGTACCTGCGCCCCAGCAGGTACTGCGAGTCGGACACGCTGACCCCCACGGCCGTGGCCGAGGCGGGCGGGCGCTCCGGGCTCGACCTCGTGTCCTTCGTGGGCAGTTGGGTGGGCACGCAGCTCGCGTACATCTCTGGATCCTCCCGGCCCACCGACGGTGCAGCCGAGACGTACATGACCCGCCGGGGCGTGTGCCGTGACTTCGCGCACCTGGTGATCGCGATGCTGCGCGCCATGGACGTCCCCGCCCGGCTGGTGTCGGTCTACGCTCCCGGGCTGTCGCCCATGGACTTCCACGCGGTCGCCGAGGCACTCGTCGACGGCGAGTGGTGGGCGGTGGATGCCACGACGCTTGCGCCGCGCCAGACGATGGTGCGCATCGCGACCGGCCGCGACGCCGCCGACACCGCCTTCCTCACCACCATCGGCGAACCGCTCGACCTCGAGTCGATGGAGGTCACGGCGACGGCCGATGCGCTGCCCGCCGACGACGTGCGCGAGTTCATCCGCCTGGGCTGACGCGCCCACCCGCTAGCGTGGGCTCCGTGGACGTCCTGGTGGTGGCATCGACCGTGCCCGCGCATGGCGACGACGCCGTTCCGCGCTTCGTTCTCGACCAGGCGCTGTCGCTCGCGGCCGCGGATCCCACGCTCACCGTTCGCATCCTCGCGCCCCACACGCCATCCTCACGCGGTCTCTCCTGGCCATGCGAGGAGTCGGAGGACGGCCGCGTCACCCAGGACCGGTTCCGCTACGCACCTTCTCGGCTCGAAGTGCTCACCGCGCGCGGCATCATGCCGGCCATCGCGGCCCGCCGGTCGCTGGCCGCCGTCATCCCCCTGCTCGTCGCCGGCGAGCGTCGAGCCCTCCGGCGAGCCGTCGCCAGCCAACGCCCGGACGTCATCTACGCCCACTGGTTCACGCCGCAGGCGATCGTCGCGGCCTCGGTCGCGCGACGCGCGCGAGTGCCGTTCGTCGTCACCACGCACGCCTCCGACGTCGCGGTGCTCCGGAGGCTCGGTCCGCTGGGAACGCGCGTCGTGCGCCGCGTCACGCGCCGGGCGGCAGCCGTGACGGCCGTGAGCCGGCAGACAGCCGCCAAGCTGCTCGCGTTCTTCGAGGGCGCGGAACGTCACGCGCTGGAGCGCGCAATCGTCGCGTCGCCCATGGGCATCGAGAAGCCCGCCCCTCCCTCGGCCGACGCGCCCGTTCCCGATCCCCACACCGTGGCCGTGATCGCTCGCCTGGTCGAGAAGAAGGGCATCCACGTGCTTCTCGATGCGTGGTCAGCGGTGCGCGCCGCCGTGCCGGACGCACGACTCCTGATCGGTGGAGACGGGCCATGGCGCGAAAGGCTCGAGCAGGCCGCGACCGGACTCGCCGGCGTCGATTTCCGCGGCTACGTCACGGGAGACGCCAAGGCGGCGCTCGAGGCCGAGGCCGCGGTGGTCGCGGTGCCGTCCGTCGTGGCGGTGGACGGAGACGCGGACGGACTGCCGGTGGCCGCGCTCGAGGCGCTCGGGCGGGGCGCGGCTCTCGTCGTGAGCGACGCCTCCGGCGTGCACGAACTCCTCGCAGGCACCGATGCGGGAACGGTGGTGCCGGCCGGCGACGCCGCCGCCCTCGCGAGCGCGCTCATCGCGGTGATGGGGCGCGGCGATCGCGAGCGCGATCAGGCGGTCGCGGCCGCTCGCGACCTGGCCGGCGCGCTCACCTGGGAGGCGCTCGCGCCCACCATGCTGGACACGCTCAGGGCCGCGGCGCACGTGGGAGGATGGCGCGCGTGAGAGTGCTGGTCGTGAACTCGGACCTGGCGGCGAACCGCGGGGACCGCGCGATCGCCGCCGGCCTGGTCGCGCTCGTGCGTGACCTGGACCCCCATGCCCGCATCACGCTGATCTCTCAGCACGCCGAGCGCGACCGCGACTGGTACGGCGTCGACGTGCTGCCGCAGAACATTCACTCGCTGAACCCGCTCGACCTGCTGCGCCTGATGCGGGCCGCACGCCGCGCGGACGTGGTGCTGTGGGGCGGGGGCGAGCTGCTGAAGGACTACACGAACAGGCTGGGCGTCTGGTACTGGGCCGTCAAGATGCGCGGTGTGAGCCTCGCCAACCCGCGCGTGGTCGGCACTTTTCAGGGCATCGGGCGCACGAGCGCGCGCTCCAGCCGTCGGCTGATCGCCCGTACCGTTGCCCGCACCCGCGCGTTCCTGACCCGCGACGCTCAGTCGCGCGCGCTGCTCGAGTCCTGGGGCGTGCCTCCGGGTGTCGTGACGGCGAGCTACGACTGCGCCGTCTATGCGGCCGATGCGCGGCCAGAGCCGCGCCAGCACGTCCCGTTCGAGCGCTTCGCGGTGCTCGCTCCACGGCGGTGGTTCCACTACCGCGAGGGTGGGTGGCTGCCGCATCGGTGGCGCACCGGGCAGGGGCCGTCGGCGCAGGCCCTGTCGCTTGGGGGCACGGTGGTGAGCGCGATCGACGCCCTGGTGCAGTCTCACGGGGCAGTGGTGCTGGTCCCCATGCACATGGGCGAGGACCCGGAGTATGCCCGCGAGCTGCGGGAGCGGGCGGCACGGCCCGATCGCGTCCACGTGCTCGCCGACGACGAGCTGGGGCCGGAAGAGCTGCGCTCCGTGATCGCTCGCGCCGACGTGATGGTCGCCCTGCGGCTGCACGCCGGGATCGTCGCCACATCCGTGGGCGTTCCCACCGTGACGTACTACTACGTCGACAAGGGCCGGCTCTATGCCGAGCAGCTGGGAGCGGAGGCCTACACGCGGCCCATCGAACGCCTGCTCGAGCCCGATGCGCTGGCCGACCTGACGGCGATGGTCTCCGCCGTCGAGGCGGACGGCGAGCAGCACGCGCGGACCCGCGAGCGCATCGGCGCCATGCGCGAGACGTTGCGCGGTGACCTGGCGGCGGCGCTCGCGGCGGCGACGACGTGAGCGCGGACGCGGGCGGCGAGCCGGAGATGGGCGGCGATCCCGCGTCGATGGCCGCCGGGAGTCCCCGACGACGGTCGGTCACGGTGCTCAAGGGAGTGTTCTACGCGGCGATCGTCGTGGCATTCGGGTGGTTCGTCTGGGCCATCGACTGGACGGATCTGGAAGGCGTCAGCCTGGGGTGGGGCTGGATCGCCGCGGCGACGGCGCTCGCGCTCGCGTTCAGGTACCTCGGCGTCGTGGTGTGGGCGGTCGTGCTGTCGCGGCTGGGTGCGCGCCAGCTTCCGTCGCTGCGAGTGCTGGCGGACATCTACGCGCGGGCGTGGCTCGCCCGCTACATCCCGGGCACGGTGCCATGGATCGCGGGCAAGATCTATCTCGCCGCCGAGCAGGGGATCTCGAAGTCCCGTCTCGCAGTGTCGACATTGGTGGAGGCCGCGGCGCAGGTGGTGGCTGTCGGCACGGTCTCGCTCGCGCTGCTCGCCCTCGACCCGCGCATCGGCGAGGTGTCGCCCGCGCTCCGGCTGATCGTCGCGCTGTGCGCGATCGCCGGGTTCGTGGCGATGACGCCGCCGGTGTTCAACCGACTGCTCGCGCTCGGGTTCCGCATGCTGCGCCGCGGCACGCCGTCTCCCGTCGGGTGGCCGGTCGTACGCGACTCGCTGGCGCTGTACGGCGGCGGCGCCCTGCTCTCGGGCCTCGCGTACGCGCTGCTCATGCGGTCGGTCGTGCCCGACGTGGGCGTTGCGGATCTGATGTTCCTCGTGGGGGCGTTCGGCTTCGCCGGCGTGGTCGGCATCCTGACTCCGCTGGTCCCCAGCGGGCTGGGCACCAGGGACGCGACGCAGCTGGTGCTGCTGCTGATCGTGCTGCCCGCGCCCACCGCGGCGCTCGTGGTGCTGCTGAGTCGAGTGTGGTCGGCGGCGGTGGACCTGCTGTTCTGGGGCATCGCCACGCTGGCGGCGTGGGCGGGCAGGCCCACGCCGCCAGCGGCGGCGCCTCGGCCCTGAACTAGTGCGTCAGGATCGGCGCGACGGCGAGCGAGAACAAGTCCTTGGGGTCCTCGGGCTCGGCGACGATGTCAATCTCCTCGACCCAGTGCGTGCCGGCGACCGAGTCGCGCAGGTACCGCAACGCGGAGAAGTCCTCCATCGCGAAGCCCACGGAGTCGAAGACGGTGATGTCTGCATCGGCCGTGCGCCCTGAGGCCGCGCCTGCGAGCACGTCCCACAGTGCGGAGACCGGGTGGTTCGGCGAGAGCTGCTGGATCTCACCCTCGATGCGCGTCTGCGGCTCGAACTCGACGGCGATGATCGCGGCGCCGCGCAGGATCTCGACGTCCAGCTCGGTCTTGCCCGGGCAGTCGCCGCCGATCGCGTTGATGTGGGTGCCCGGTGCCACCATGGACGCGTCGAGCACGTGGGCGTTCGACTTGTCGGCCGTGCAGGTCGTGACGATGTCGGCCCCGGCGACCGCGTCGGCCGCCGACGACGCGAGGTGAACGTCGAAGCCCAGACCACGGGCGTTGCGCTCGAACTTGGCGAGGGCGGCGGGGTCGGTGTCCCACACGCGCACCGTGTCGATGCCCAGCGCCGCGCGGATTGCGATGGCCTGGAACTCCGACTGGCTGCCGGCCCCGATGAGCGCGTGGACGCGCGAGTCCGGTCGCGCGAGAGCCCGGGCCGCGACGGCGGAGGTTGCGGCTGTGCGGAGGGCGGTCAGCACCGTCATCTCCGAGATCAGCAGGGGGTAGCCCGTCTGGACGTCGGCGAGCATGCCGAATGCGGTCACCGTCTGCAGGCCGCGCGACGGATTCGACGGGTGGCCGTTGACGTACTTGAACGCGTAGAGAGAGCCGTCGGAGGTGGGCATCAGTTCGATGACCCCCACCGGAGAATGGGAGGCGACTCGGGGGATCTTGTCGAATCGCCGCCAGTGCAGCAGATCTTGCTCGACCGCTTCGGTCAGCCCGGCGATGATACGCTCCGGTCCGGCCTCGGATACCCACGCCCGCATCTGCGGAACCCCTACGAACTGCACCATGTCGCCCTCCCAGACGTTGAAAACAGGCCTGGACCCCTTCGTCTAGTCGCCTCGTCTCCCCAGTGTGCCAACCAGATCGTGCGGAAGTCTTGACTCAGACGCGGGTCGCATGCGTATTCTCGAGGTTGGACGCAAGAATCCGGCGAAAGAGGGAGGCCTGATGGCCATCGACGAGCTCGACAGGAGCATCCTCGCACTTCTGAGGGACGATGCTCGGGCCAGTTACGCCGAGATGGGCGACCGGGTGGGGCTCTCGCCGTCCGCGGTCAAGCGACGCATGGATCGGATGATCGCGGACGGTGTGATCCAGGGATTCACCGTCCTCATCGACCCCGAGATCGACGGGCGCTCGACGGAGGCGTACGTCGAGCTGTTCTGTCGCGGCACGGTCGCCCCGCACGAGCTGCGGCGCGTCCTCAGCGGCATCCCGGACGTCGATGAGGCGTTCACGGTGACCGGCAGTGCCGACGCGATCGTTCGCATCCGTGCGCGCAATCCTCCCCACCTCGAGGTGGCTCTCGAGAAGGTGCGCCTCGCGACGCAGGTGGACTCGACCCGCTCCGCGATCGTGCTGTCGCGCCTGTTCGGGCCGCGTGGCATGGACTGATGCCGGGAACGTTTCCTGCATGCCAGGGGTTGTCCCAATGCGTCCGGGCCGTGGGATACGGTGGCGGGCGCCGACCTGCCCCCTGATTCGAGGAGTACCCCCGCGTGAAGAAGCACCTGCCCATCGCCGCCGTCGCAGCGGCCACGCTCGTCCTGGCGGGCTGCGCCTCCGGGTCTGATGACGATGCGAGCGAGTCGCCCACGCCGACCACCAGCGCCGGGGCAGGTGGCGACGCCACTGACTTCGGAGCGGCCGAGGACGTCGCGATGCTCGACGAGATCACGTGGGAGGAAGACGACGAGGGCATCCCGACCCTGACCGTCGCGACCCCCAGCACCGTCTCCGGCACCGCCACCCGCATCGTCGAGGATGGCGACGGTGCCGCCGTCGAGTCCGGCCAGGTCGTGACCGTCAACTACACCATCACCTCCGGCACGGATGGGTCGCAGCTGTTCTCGACCTACGAGTCCGAGGCGCCGGAGTCGCTGCTCGTCTCGGAGACGTCGCTCGAGCCCGCCCTCTACAACGCCCTCGCGGGCTCGTCCGTCGGCTCGGACGTGATCTTCGCCACCATCGACCAGACCGCCACGGACACCCCGAACGCGGCGATCTTCATGGCGATGACCATCACTGACGTGATCGACCCCCTCGACCGCGCCGAGGGCGAGGCAGTGGATCCGGCCGAGGGCGTCCCGAGCGTGACTCTCGACGAGGAGACGGGTGCGCCGTCGGTCGAGATCGGCGACGCAGAGATGCCCACCGAGCTCGTGGTCCAGCAGCTCATCGAGGGACCGGCCGACGGTGAGGTCGTCGAGCTCGGTGACACCGTCGTCGCGCACTACACCGGATGGATCTGGGACGGCGAGAAGTTCGACTCGTCGTGGGACCGCAGTGAGCCCTCGCTGTTCGCTTTCCAGGAGGGTCAGCTCATCCAGGGCTGGACGGACGGGCTCGCGGGCCAGACCGTCGGCAGCCAGGTGCTGCTCGTGGTCCCGCCGGAACTGGGCTACGGCGAGCAGGACCGTGACCCCATCCCGCCAGGTTCGACGCTCGTGTTCGTGGTCGACATCCTCGCGGTGGCCTAGCCCCACACTCTCCATCACGCCACGACGCCGGCGACCACCCCGCGGGGAACGGTCGCCGGCGTCGTGGCGTCTCAGTCAGGCCGGGGCCTCGTGAGCGTCGCCGTCCTCCGCCAGGGGATACGTGCGGCCACTGTGGGTGACGAGCACGGTGATCAGCGCCGCCACCGGGAGCGCCATGAACGCACCCATAGGTCCTGCTATCGCGGCGCCGACCATCGCGCCTCCGAACGCCACCGCGCCATTGAGCTCCATCGTCTTCGACGACAGCTTGGGATTCAGCACGTAGTTCTCGACCTGCTGATAGATCACGACGTAGGCGAGCAGGATCAAGGTGGGGAGCACTCCCTGGACCGCGAGCATGACGATCGAGGGGAGGATGGCGCCCAGGTACGTGCCGATGAAGGGGATGAACTCCGAGGTGAATCCCATGAACAGGGCGAGAGGCATGGCGTACACCAGGGGCAGGCCCGCGAGCAGCATGACGAACAGTGCGCCAGTGCCGCAGATGAACATCAGCAGCAGCCGCGAGTAGAAGTAGCCGGCCGTCTGCTCGATCGAGGTGCGTGCCAGCCATTGCACGAACTGCTGTCGCTCCGGCGGGATGCGCCTCATCACGGCGCGCATCAGCCGAGGGAAGTCTGCGGCGAAGTAGAAGGTGAAGGTGAGGATCGTGAAGACGTCGAAGGCGAGCCCGAGTCCTGACGAGAGCACTCCGAAGATGTTGTCTCCCCACTGCTGAATGGCGTGCAGGAGCGGGGACGCCGCGTCGACTGCGGCGTCTTGGTCGATCACCCCCCGCGAGAAGCGATCGAGATCGGCCATCCACCCGACGAGCCGGGAGCTGAGCTGCTCGGCGAGCGTCACGATCGCGGGGACCAGGAACGCGATCATCAGGACCAGCGCGATGGTGGCGGCCAAGAAGATGATGCCGACGGCGGCCCCCCGACGCAGCGGGTAGCGGGTCGTGAGCGCCTCGACGCCGGGGATGATGGCGAGCGCGAAGAACAGTGAGATGACGAGCACCGCGAGCACGTGCCTGATCTCGATGAAGATCAGGATCCCGAGCGTCGCGATGATGCCGACGGCGACCGTCTTCCAGAGTGATCGCCAGACGAACCGATGGATCCAGGCGGGCGCGCCGTCGTCGCCACTGCGTGACGCCGCTGCGGCCCCTGCTGGCGCCGCACGCCCCGGACCGCGCGCACCCGCTTCACGAGTCATACGGCTCATCGTGTCAGAGGTGCGCGCGCGGCGCGCGGCCACGGCGCACCCCTGTCAGCTCACACCCAGCTCGGCAACCACATGTGGACCTGCCAGTATTCGAACGGGATGGGCACTCCCGTCCAGATGGGCGCGAAGAAGCCGGCCATGATGAGTGCCACGGCGACGAACGCGCCCGCGACGAGCGACCCGGTGCGAGACCAGCCCCCGTGCAGGCGGGAGGGTTGGGCGAGGCGGGCGAGTCCCCACACCAGCAGCAGCACCATGAACGGCGCGATGGACACGGTGTAGAAGCCGAAGATCGTGCGGTGCGCATACGGCAGCCATGGCACCCAGCCCGCGAGCACGCCCACCGCGAGCGTCGCCGCGAGCATGTCTCCGCGGCGCACGACTCGCCACAGCGCGAATAGCAGCACGATCACGCCGGCCCACCAGATCATGGGGTGGCCGATCGCGTGGATCGCGGTGACGCACCTCTCGGCGCCGCAGGCCGCATCGGGGGCGTCGTCGAAGTGGAACGCGGTGGGGCGCCATTGCAGGAGCCAGAGGAAGGGGTTCGACTCGTAGTTGTGCGGTGAGTCGAGGGTGCGATGAAAGTCCCACATCTGATGGTGGTACTGCACGAGGGACCGCAACGAGTCCGGCAGCCACGTGACGCCTTCGCCCGGATGCTCCTCCGCCCACCGGCGCCCGTAGGACTCCTCCGAGCGGAACCACGGCAGCCATGAGGCGAGGTACACGGCAGGCAGCACCGCCACCGTCACCAGGAACGCCGGCACTGCTCGGACGAACGCGCCCATGAACCAGCGTTCGACGCCGATCTCCCGCCTGTCCACCATGTCGACCACGACGGACAGCACCAGGAAGGCCGCCATGAACCACAGGCCCGACCATTTGACGCCGACCGACAGCGACAGCGACACGATCGCGGCGAGCCGCCACCACCGGATTCCCGTCCGGGGCCCCAGTCCGGCGAGCAGGCTTCCCGGGGACTGGCCCTGCTCGGCTCTCGCCGCATCGGCCCTGGCCTCGAGGCGCCGCCGGGTGCGGCTGCGGTCCACGACCAGCAGTGCGAAGCCGCCGACCACGAAGAAGGTGAGGTAGATGTCGAGTAGCGCGGCTCGCGACAGCACCACGTGGACGCCGTCGATGGCGAGCAGCACGCCCGCGACGGCTCCCCACAGCGTCGAGTGCAGGAGGTGGCGCGCCACCAGCGCCACGATCACCACCGTCACAGTGCCGAGCAGCGCCCCCATGAACCGCCACCCCAACGGTGTGGGCCCGAACATCTCGATCCCGACCCCGATGAGCAGCTTTCCGATCAGCGGGTGCACGACGTAGTCGCCGGCGGACGACAGCTGCGAGTAGTCGCCATTCGCGAAGTCCTGGTTGTCGCCGCCCCAGTCGCCCTCGAACCCCAGCGTCACCAGCGAGTAAGCGCCGCGGGCGTAGAACACCTCGTCGAACACCAGGTCCGTGGGGTATCCCAGGCCGAGGAACCGCATCATTGCGGCGAGCAGTCCCACGCCCGTGGCCATGAGCGCGACGCGCCAGCGCCACAGGGTCTCGAGAATCACAGGCGTCAGCCTAGTTGCGGCGAGGCGCTCAGCGTCCGCGGCCGATGCGCGGGCGGGGTGGTCGTCAGGCCGCCGCCTCACGCGCCATGGAGGCGGGCCGCACCTCGAGAGTGCAGCACTTGACTCCGCCTCCACCGAGCAGCAGCTCGGAGAGGTCGATGCCGACGGGCACGAATCCCCGGGAGGAGAGCTGCGCGTGGAACCGCGTCGCGCCGTGAGCGGTGACGACGTGGAGGCCGTCGGAGACTGCGTTGAGGGCGAACACGGCGGCATCCTCTTCGGATGCCTCGATGGCGTCCGGGAATCGACGGCGCAGCTCGGCCAGGCTGGCGTCGTCGAACGCGCTGGGCAGGTACGCGATCTGCTCGGCCCCTGGGCGGGCGTCGAGCACGGCGAGCGCCGTGTCGAGGTGATAGTAGTCCTCGCGCACGAGGGTCAACGGCACGACCTCGTGCCGCACCAGTCT
This sequence comes from Demequina aestuarii, assembly GCF_000975095.1. Taxonomy (GTDB): domain Bacteria; phylum Actinomycetota; class Actinomycetes; order Actinomycetales; family Demequinaceae; genus Demequina; species Demequina aestuarii. Next base: position 2,284,171 of record NZ_BBRD01000001.1, on the reverse strand, counting down.
CGCGACCTCGTCGTGAGCGGCGGTCGAGCAGCGGAAGCCCGTGCCCGCGAGGATCATGTTGCCCACGACGAGGAAGTCACCCTCGCCTTCGTTCACCTCGACGGAGCGCACCACCTCGAGGCCCGCGGCGGCGAACCAGCGCTCGTGGGCGGCCGCCTCGGGACGCCGCTGAGGATGGGCGAAGTTCGCGGTATACGCCATGCCGTCCACCACCGTGCCGCCGTTGGCGGCGAACACCATGTCCGGCAGCCCCGGCTCGGGTTCGATGAAGTCCACCGCGAAGCCCAGCTCTCGGTAGGTCGCGACCAGCGTCTCCCATTGCGCGATCGCGCGCGTCGTGTCGGTGGGGTGGTCCGGGTTCATCCACGGATTGATGCGGTACGACACCGTGAAGTACGTCGGTCGGCACATGAGAACGGAGAGGGGCGCGGCGGCGCGGGCGGGCGGCTCGGGGACGGGCATGTGGCCTCCTTCGCGCACCAGCATGCCAGCGAATCCATGTGAGTGATCGTGGTTTGCGCGACTCTATCGAGCGTTTCTTGGCGGCGCTGCGCAATAATTCGCCACATCGCGAGGGCGGGCCGCGCATTCACGGGGCCGCCTCCCTCGCCGCGCCGAGCCGCCCCCGGACTCTCGGTGATGCCGGCGAGCGGCGGCGGGCGCGGGCGCAAGGCACGCGCTGTGGGACTCTGGAGCCATGACCGGACGCATCGTTCTCGCGGCGACGCCCATCGGCAATCCCGACGATGCCTCGGCGCGATTGCGGGACGCGATCGCCCACGCCGACCTGATCGCGGCCGAGGACACCAGGCGTCTGCGCGACCTGGCGCGCAGGCTCGGTGTCGAGTTGACCGCCGAGCTCGTGGCGGTGCACGACCACAACGAGGCGGACCGTGCGGTGATGCTCATCGACCGGGCGCGCGACGGCGCAGCGGTGCTGGTGGTGTCCGATGCGGGCATGCCCACGGTGTCCGACCCCGGATTCCGGGTGGTCGAGGCGGCGGCTGCCGGCGGCGTCGACGTGACGGTGCTGCCGGGGCCGAGTGCGGTGCTCACCGCGCTCGCACTCTCGGGGCTTCCCACGGACCGCTTCTGCTTCGAAGGCTTCCTCCCCCGCAAGGCCGGGGAGCGGGCCCGGTCACTCGCGGCCCTGACCTCGGAGCCGCGCACCATGGTGTTCTTTGAGGCGCCGCACCGGCTCGCGGAGTCGCTCGCCGCGATGGCGGAGCACTGGGGACACGACCGTCGCGCGGCCGTCTCGCGCGAGCTGACCAAGACGTACGAGGAGACCCGACGGGGCTCGCTCGCGGAACTCGCAGCGTGGGCACTCGCTGAAGCGCCACGAGGAGAGATCGTCGTCACCGTCGCGGGACGTCCGGCGCGTGCCGCCTCGATGGAGGAGCTGGTGGCCGAGGCTCTCGCGCGAGTCGTCGCCGGGGAGCGCGCAAAGGATGCGGTCGCCGACCTCGCCGCCACCGGGGGAGTGCCCCGCCGGGAGCTCTACGCGGCAGTGCTGTCGGCGCGCGCCGAAGGCGCCAGCGGTGCGTGACAGGAAGCGGCCGGTCCGGGCGAACCCACGTGCGGTCAGGACCCGTCCCTCCTTCGCGCTGACCGCGCTGGTCGTGCTCGCCGGAGCCGCGGCCGGGATGGGCGTCGCCGCCACTGGAGTGATTCCGTCCGATCTTGGGGCGCTGGGGCTGCGGTCCGGGCCCGCGGCGTCTGCCGATCCCGGCGGCGCCGCAGCTGGGGGAGCCTCGACCTCCGTCGCACCCATCACCGCTCCGGACGGTGAGACCATCGAGCCGCTCCCGCGGGTGTCGGTCTCTCCCGGCCTCGACCTGGACCTGCACTCCCTGGACGACCCGGCCTCTCCATGGGTGGTGGTGAACAAGTCGCGCGCCATCGATCCGCTGACGTGGGTGCCGCCCGAGCTGGACTCGGACGGTGGTGCCCCCATGGTCCCTGAGGCGTCGCTAGCGCTCGCGGCCATGCGCGCGGCTGCGGCCGATGCGGGCGTCGCCATCTCGGTGGGCTCCGGCTACCGCGCCTACGGGTCTCAGCGGTCGATCTACTCCGAGTACGTCTCGCGGTGGGGCAGGGCTCGGGCGGACAGGTTCTCGGCGCGGCCGGGACACTCCGAGCATCAGTCGGGCTTCGCCGTCGATGTCTTCGGGAGCCTCGGGTGCCGGCTCAAAGCCTGCTTCGCGGACGAGCCTGCCGGCGAGTGGGTCGTCGCGCACGGTCACGAGTACGGGTTCATCGTGCGATACCCGCCAGGGGCCGAGGAGGTCACGGGATACAAGCACGAGCCGTGGCACCTCCGGTACGTGGGAGTCGAGCTCGCGACCGAGATGCGCGAGCGTGGAATCGCGACGATGGAGGAGTTCTTCTCGCTCGACCCCGCCCCCGAGTACGGGTAGCGCGCTCACCTCAGCCCCCGCATCGGGCGCATCGAGCGGTCACTAGGATGGGCGCCATGTCTCACATCCTCTCTGCAGTCGCATGGCCGTATGCCAACGGTCCGCGCCACATCGGCCACGTGGCCGGCTTCGGCGTGCCCTCCGACGTGTTCAGCCGGTACATGCGCATGGCTGGCGAGGACGTGCTGATGGTGTCGGGCACGGACGAGCACGGGACGCCCATCCTGGTGCAGGCCGAGGGCGAGGGCGTGAGCGCGCTGGAGCTCGCGGACCGCTACAACCGGGTGATCGTCGAGGACCTGGTGTCGCTCGGTCTCAGCTACGACCTGTTCACCCGCACCACCACGGGCAACCACTACCAGGTCGCTCAGGCGATGTTCAAGGCCGTTCACTCCAACGGCTACATGATCGAGCAGACCACGCGGGGCGCGATCTCGCCGTCCACCGGCCGCACCTTGCCCGACCGGTACATCGAGGGCACGTGCCCCATCTGCGGGTACGACGGCGCGCGCGGCGACCAGTGCGACAGCTGCGGCAACCAGCTGGACCCGGTCGACCTCAAGAACCCCGTCAGCCGCATCAACGGCGAGACCCCCAAGTTCGTCGAGACCGAGCACTTCTTCCTCGACCTGCCCGCGGTCTCCGAGCAGTTGTCGGAGTGGCTGGGATCGCGCAGCGGCTGGCGCCCCAACGTCCTCAACTTCTCCAAGAACCTGTTGGCGGACGTGCGGCCGCGCGCGATGACGCGCGACATCGACTGGGGCATCCCGGTGCCGCTCGAGGGCTGGGAGGGCAACCCCAACAAGCGCCTCTATGTGTGGTTCGATGCCGTCATCGGATACCTGAGCGCCTCGATCGAGTGGGCGCGACGCGAGGGCGAGCCCGACGCCTGGCGTCAGTGGTGGAACGACCCTGAGGCACTGTCCTACTACTTCATGGGCAAGGACAACATCACCTTCCACTCGCAGATCTGGCCCGGCGAACTGCTCGCCGCCAACGGGCGCGGGGCCAAGGGCGGGTCGCTGTCGGAGTTCGGCGACCTGCAGCTGCCCACCGAGGTGGTGTCGAGCGAGTTCCTCACCATGGAGTCCTCGAAGTTCTCCTCCTCGCGCGGCCACGTCATCTACGTGCGCGACATGCTGTCGCGCTACCAGCCCGATGCCCTTCGCTACTTCATCGCCATCGCCGGCCCGGAGACCTCCGACGCGGACTTCACGTGGGCGGAGTTCAAGCGCCGCACCAACGACGAGCTGGTGGCCGGCTGGGGCAACCTCGTCAACCGCACGGCGACGCTGCTGCATAAGAACGTGGGTGCGATCCCCGCGCTCGACGATCTGCAGGACATCGATCGCGCCGCGCTCGCGGCCTCCGAGGCGGCATTCGCGCCGATCGGCGAGCTGGTCCGTGGCCACCGCCAGCGCCAAGCCGTCTCCGAGGCGATGCGCGTCGTCGGGGACGCCAACAAGTACCTCGCGGACACTGCACCCTGGAAGCTCAAGAATGAGGACCCCGAGCGCATGAAGACCGTGCTCGGCGTGGCCGCTCAGCTCGTGTCGGACGCGAACACCATGCTCGCGCCGTTCCTGCCGCACAGCGCGCAGCAGGTGCACGAGGCGCTGGGAGGCGAGGGCGTCATCGCGCCCATGCCGCAGCTCAACGAGGTCGAGGACCTCGATCTGCCGGACCGTCACTACCCGGTCATCCAGGGTGACTACTCGGCTCAGCAGGGCACGTGGGGCCGCCACATCGTCGCGCCGGGAACGCCCATCGGGGCGCCGTCGCCCATCTTCACCAAGCTGGACGACGACATCGTCGAGACGGAACTCGAGCGCATGCGTTCCGACGACGCGTGACGCGGCGCGGAGCCTGGCCGGCGGCGCCGGAACCGCTGCCCGCGCCCATCGTGGACAACCACTGCCACCTCGACTTCCCGGCGGGGGACGAGGCACGATCGGTCGAGGACCGGCTGGCAGAGGCCGAGGCGGCCGGAGTCACCCGCGTGGTGCAGATCGGGTGCGACCTGGAGTCGGCGCGGTGGACGGCCGATGCGGTGGCGCGCTTTCCGCAGATGCTCGGCGGGGTCGCGCTGCACCCCAATGACGCCGCGGTGCTCGCATCGCGAGGCGAGTATGACGATGCGTTCGCAGAGATCGCGCGGTTGGCTCGCGGAGAGCGCATTCGGGTGGTGGGGGAGACCGGTCTGGACTACTTCCGCACCGGTCCTGAGGGGCGCGACGCTCAGCTGCGTGCGTTCCGTGACCACATCGCGCTGGCCAAGGAGCTCGACAAGCCGCTGCAGATCCACGATCGCGACGCGCACGCGGACGTGATCGACGTCTTGATGAGCGACGGTGCGCCCGAGACCACCGTCTTCCACTGCTTCTCCGGCGACGCGGCGATGGCGCGACTGTGTGCGGACCGCGGGTGGTACCTGAGCTTCGCGGGCACCGTCACCTTCACGAACGCCACCCTGCTCCAGGCCGCCGCCGCCGTCACTCCGCTGTCGCGGATCCTCATCGAGACGGACGCGCCGTTCCTGACTCCGCACCCGCACCGGGGCGCGCCCAACTCGCCCGCCCTCGCGGCCCACACCGTCCGCGCCATCGCGCGCCTGCACGAACGGCCTGTAGAGGACGTCTGCGCGGTCGTGTGGGACACCTCGCATGAACTGTATGGCCCCTGGTAGAAATGCGAGTTTGGCACTGTTCTGGAACGATTCTGTGGCTGCCCGGCTGGCATCTGAGTACTCGGATGTGAGATAACAGTCTGGTAACGCACGCGACGCGCGCGTATGAAAGGACCTTCTCTCCTGTGAGCTATCGACGCACGACGCCCGCCGAGGGCGGACGCCGCGAACGCCGCGAGCGCACCGCCGTCCGCATGCGCCGCACCCACGCCGCCGCCGCAACCCTCGCTCTCGGAGCCTTCGCTGTCGGCTCCTTCGCCTCCGTCGGCGTGAACGCGTGGGCGGCGGACGAAGACGCCTCTGCGACGCAGACGGTCGCCAGCGAGTCAGTCGCCCCGGTCTCCGCCGAGGCCGCAGATCTCGAGGTCGTGGTGCGCACCGAGGAGGTCGAACTCGACCACGGGTCGGTCGAGGAGAAGGACTTCAGCGAGTTCGAGGGCACCACCACCGTCGTCACCGAGGGCAAGGAGGGCACCGCTCTCGTCAGCTACACGGTGACGCTCAAGGATGGCGTCGAGATCGAGCGCGACGAGGACATGCGCGTGGTCGTGCAGGAGCCGGTCGACGAGGTCGTGTCCGTGGGCGCGCTGTCCGTGCCGACCGCGTCCAACGCCGGCGCCAACCGTGCGCTCGGCCGCGAACTGGCCGCTCAGTGGGGATGGACCGGAGCGGAGTGGAACTGCCTCAACGCGCTGTTCACCAAGGAGTCCAACTGGCGCCACACGGCACAGAACTCATCCTCCGGCGCCTACGGCATCCCGCAGTCGCTGCCGGGCTCGAAGATGGCCTCGGTCGGTTCCGACTGGCGCACCAACCCCGCCACTCAGATCAAGTGGGGCCTGGGCTACGTCAAGAACCGGTACGGCACGCCCTGTGGCGCCTGGGGTCACGCCCAGTCCCGCGGCTGGTACTAGCCCGTGGCGGACCTGCTCGGCCCGTCTGACATTCGCACCCTCGCCGAGAGCCTCGGCACCTCCCCCGCCAAGAAGTGGGGACAGAACTTCGTCGTCGACTCCGGCACGGTGCGGCGCATCGCCCGCATCGCCGCGCTGGGGCCGGAGGACCACGTAGTCGAGGTCGGTCCCGGCCTCGGCTCCTTGACCCTCGCGCTGCTCGAGACGGGCGCGACGGTCACCGCCGTCGAGATCGACCCGATCCTCGCCGAGGCGCTGCCGCGCACCGTCGCCGAACGCGCATCGGCCGAATCCGCGCGATTGAGCGTGCTGCAGGCCGATGCCCTGACGGTGACCGACCTCCCTGCGCCGCCGACCGCTCTCGTCGCGAATCTGCCCTACAACGTGTCCGTGCCGGTGATCCTTCACCTGCTGGAGCACTTCCCGTCGATCGTGCGGGTGCTGGTGATGGTGCAGTCGGAGGTCGCCGACCGGCTCGCGGCCCCGCCCGGCTCGCGAACGTACGGGATCCCCTCCGCGAAGGCCGCCTGGTACGGCGCCACCCGACGGGCCGGTGGGGTGGGCCGCGCCGTGTTCTGGCCCGTGCCCCGCGTCGACAGCGCGCTGGTGCTCATCGAGCGGCGGGAGCCGCCGGAGACCACGGCGACCCGCAGAGAGGTCTTCGCCGTGATCGACGCGGCGTTCGCTCAGCGACGCAAGGGTCTGCGCGGCGCGCTCTCCGGCATCGCCGGGTCCGCGGCCGCCGCAGAGGCGGCGCTGCGCTCGGTGGGGATCGAGCCGCTCACGCGAGGGGAGCAGCTGGACATCGTGGCGTTCGCCCGCATCGCCGAGGCGTTGGCTGCCACTGAGCCGCCCACCTCTGACATGGTGGAGGCATGACCCGCTCCGTCACCGTTCGCGCGCCAGGCAAGGTCAACCTCCAGTTGTCCGTGGGGCCGGTCCAGGACGACGGATACCACCCGCTGGCCACGGTGTTCCAGGCGGTCGACCTCTACGAGACGGTGACGGCGACCCCGCGCGAGGACGACGCGATCGTGCTCTCCGTAGGAGCCGCCCGGGGTGCGGACGTGGATGTGACGGCGGTGCCGCTCGATGCCACGAACATCGCCGCGCGTGCCGCGCTGGCTCTCCGGGAAGCCTTCGGCGTAGGCGAGGGCGTCGACCTCGAGATCCTCAAGGGAGTGCCGGTCGCCGGCGGGATGGCGGGCGGCAGCGCCGATGCGGCGGCCGCTCTGGTGGCCTGTGCCGAGGTCTGGGACCTCGGGGTGTCGCGAGCCCAGCTGGACGAGATCGCCGCTGGTCTCGGGGCGGATGTGCCGTTCGTGCTGCACGGCCACACCGCGGTGGGCCTCGGTCGCGGCGACGACATCACGCCCGCCATGTCCCGTGGCCGGTTCCATTGGGTGCTCGCGACGCAGGCGCGGGGCCTTTCGACGGCCGAGGTCTATCGAGAGTTCGATCGCATGGTGGCCGACGGCGAGCGCGAAGCCGTCGACCCGGCCATCAGCGATGCCATCATGGTGGCGCTCGTCGCGGGGAACGCGCAGGCGTTGGGTGACGCGCTCGTCAACGACCTGCAGCCCGCGGCGCTGTCGCTCGCCCCGCACCTGCAGCGCGTGATGGACGCCGCCCTCGAGGCGGACGCCCTCGGCGTGATGGTGTCTGGCTCAGGCCCCACCGTCGCCGCGCTCGCGCGGTCGCGTCAGCACGCGCTCGCGATCGCGGCACACCTCACGGTGTCCGACACGGCCGATGCCGTGGTCGCCGCCTCCGGGCCCGCGCCCGGTGCGGTGTTGGTGACCTAGCCGCCACTCGCCGGTGCGCCAGAGGGACATGGGTGCAGGATCCGGCGTGAATCCTGCACCCATGTCCCTCCAGCGCGCAGCGGTGGACTAGTCGCGCGGGCGAGACGCCAACGAGTCGCGGATCTCGGTGAGCAGCTGGATCTCGGTGGGGCTGACGGGCTCGTCGGGAGCCGCCTCGCCCCGCTTGCGGCGCTCGGCGAGCTTGTTGAGCGGCACCACCACCAGGAAGTAGATCGCGGCTCCGACGGCCAGGAAGTTGAAGAGCGCGTCCAGCACGAGGCCGAGGCTGAAGACGGCGCCGTTGACCTCGAATGTGGCGACGCTCGTCAGGTCCGGCTCGCCGAAGATCGCGGCGATCAGCGGCGTGATCACGCCGTCGACGATCGCGCTGATGACCGTCGCGAAGGCGGCGCCGATGACGAACGCGACCGCGAGGTCGATGACGTTGCCGCGTGCGATGAAGTCCTTGAATCCCTTGATCATGGTGTGGCTCCTGACCTGTCGTGGGGAGAGTGACACCACTGACAATAGGGCCGGGGAGTCGGGCGCGCCCGACGTGCCGCCGTCAGCCGACGGGAGGGGTGCGGCCGGCGTCTTCCATGTGCACGCTCTCGAAGTTGCTCAGCCCGTTCCACGCGAGATTCACCAGGTGGGCGGCGACCTCGTCCTTGGACGGCTCGCGCACCTCGGCCCAGTGCTGACCCGTGAGCGCGACCATGCCCACCAGCATCTGCGAGTAGATGGGAGCGCTCGACGGGTCGAGTCCCCGCTTCGAGAACTGGTGCGCGAGCAGGTGCTCCACCTGCGCGGCCACGTCGCCGATCAGTGACGAGAACGTCCCGGTGCCCTGGGCGACAGGGGAGTCGCGCACGAGCATGCGGAAGCCATCGGGCGAGGACTCGATGTAGTCGAGCAGCGCCATCGCCGCGCGCTCCACCAACTGGCGAGGGTGGCCACGCTCGTCGAGCGCCCCGGTGAGCGACCCCAGCAGCGCCTGGACCTCGCGATCGACGATGACGGCGTAGACGCCCTCCTTGCCGCCGAAGTGTTCGTAGACCACCGGCTTGGAGACGTCGGCGCGAGCCGCAATCTCCTCCACCGAGGTGCCTTCGAAGCCGCGCTCCGCGAATAGTGTGCGGGCGACGGCGAGCAGCTGCTCGCGGCGCTCACGGGCGGTCATGCGGGCGCGGGGAGCCTTCCTGGGGACGTCTGTCACGTCCCCAGTGTGCCGCGAATCCTGGCAGACTGGGCCACCCGGGGGCGCGAGCCCCCTGTTCCGCCCTGGTGTAATGGCAGCACTCAGGCCTTTGGAGCCTTGGAGTACAGGTTCGAATCCTGTGGGCGGAGCACTGCCCCACCCGTGCATCGGCCCTCCAGCAGTGGGCCCGCTTTCACTGCGAACCACTCTTCCGTGCGACACCCCGTGCACGGGGCCGAGACGGTGCCTCTTCCGGCGTGTCGCGGACACAGGAGGTTCGTGGTTCACGGAGGGACGGGCAAAGGCGACGGCCGATGCGCGTGGGACGGACCGCCCGGCCGCCGGTAGAGTGGTGCCCGCAGCAGTTGATCGCCCCGCGAGGGGCAGCAGAAGGGAGCCCGGTGAGCCGCACGCGACCCGCCGCCGTGATGATCCTCGCCGCCGGCGCAGGCACCCGCATGAAGTCGGCCACTCCCAAGGTGCTCCACTCCATTGCCGGGCGCTCGCTGGTGGGCCATGCGCTCACGGCCGCCGCCGCACTGGAGCCGCACCGGGTGGCCGTCGTCGTCCGGCATGACCGCGAACGCGTCGCGGCGCACATCCGTGAGATCGCGCCGCACGCGCTCCTGGCGGACCAGGACGAGATCCCTGGCACTGGCCGCGCTGTCTACTGCGGACTCTCGACCCTTGACGCCACCGCCGTCGCCGCGCGCGTCGCCAGCGGCGAGGTGGGAGACTCCTCGGTGCTCGACACTCAGCTCGATGGCGCCGTGGTCGTCACCAGCGGCGACGTCCCCCTGGTCGACGGCGAGCTCCTTGGCGCGCTGGTCGACGCGCACGACGAGTCCGGCTCCGCCGTGACGCTGCTCACCGCACGCGTGGACGACCCCACCGGCTACGGACGGGTGGTGCGCGACACGGACACCGACGAGGTGGTGGAGATCGTCGAGCACAAGGATGCGAGCGCCGAGCAGCGCGCCATCACCGAGATCAACGCGGGCATCTACGTTTTCGAGGCGGCGGTGCTGCGCGACGCGCTCGCGCGCCTGGGGCAGGACAACTCGCAGGGCGAGATGTACCTCACTGACGTGATCGCGATCGCCCGGGGAGAAGGTGGGCACGTGCACGCCTTCGTGGCCCCCGATGCCAAGGCGACCGAGGGCGTCAACGATCGAGTCCAGCTCGCGGCTGCGGGCAAGGCTCTCAACGACCGGATCCTCCAGCGGTGGATGCGCGAGGGCGTCAGCATCGTCGACCCCGCCACGACCTGGATCGATGCGGATGCGACGCTCGCCGCCGATTCGACGATCCTTCCCGGCACGCAGCTCCACGGGCAGACGGAGATCGCTACGGGCGCGACCGTCGGTCCCGACTGCACGCTCACCGACGTGCTGGTGGGTCCCGGCGCCGTCGTCGTGCGCACCCACGCCGAGCGCGCCCAGATCGGTGCGAGTGCCACCGTCGGTCCGTTCTCCCACCTCCGCCCCGGCACGGTCGTGGGCGAGGGCGGCAAGGTCGGGGAGTTCGTGGGCGTCAAGAACGCGGTGATCGGCCCGGACGCGAAGGTGCCCCACCTCAGCTACGTAGGCGACGCGGAGATCGGCGAGGGCACGAACGTGGGTGCCGGCACCATTTTCGTGAACTACGACGGCGTGAACAAGCACCGCACCACCGTCGGATCGCACGTGCGGATCGGTTCCGACAACACCTTGATCGCCCCGCTCACCATCGGCGACGGCGCCTACACGGGCGCCGGCACGACGGTGCGCCACGACGTGCCCGCAGGCGCGCTCGCCATCAACTCGTCTCCGCAGCAGACGGTCGAAGGCTGGGTGGCGCGACGTCGCGCTGGCACGACGTCGGCCGAGGCGGCCAAGCGGGCAGCAGATGCTGAGGACAACGCCGACGGGCTATCGTCGACTTCACCGGCCGCGAAGGCCGACGACTCCAAGGGAGACGCATGAGCGCAGAGATCTCGCACGCGAGTGAGCGACGGATGGTGGTGGCGGGAGGCCGTGCGCACCCGGACCTCGCGACGGCCGTCGCGCGTGACCTCGAAATCGAGCTCCTCCCGACCACCGCGTACACCTTCGCGAACGGCGAACTGTACGTCCGCTTCGGTGAGAGCGTGCGCGGGGCCGATGCGTTCGTGATCCAGTCCCACGCGGCGCCCATCAACGAGGCGATCATGGAGCAGCTGATCATGGTGGACGCGCTCAAGCGCGCCTCGGCCAAGCAGATCACCGTGGTCATTCCCTGCTACGGCTACGCGCGCCAGGACAAGAAGCACAAGGGCCGCGAGCCCATCTCGGCCCGCCTCATGGCGGATCTGTTCAAGACCGCCGGCGCCGACCGCATCATGTCGATCGACCTGCACACGGCGCAGATTCAGGGATTCTTCGACGGTCCCGTCGACCACCTGTGGGCGATGCCGCTGCTCGCGCAGTATGTGCGCACCAGGGTCTCGCCGGACAACCTCACCATCGTGTCTCCTGACGCGGGGCGGGTGCGGCTCGCCGACCAGTGGTCGGACCACCTGGGTGCCCCGCTCGCGATCATTCACAAGCGTCGCGACCCGTCCGTGCCGAACCAGGTGAAGGTCCACGAGCTCGTGGGCCAGGTCAAGGGTCGGACCTGCGTGCTCGTCGACGACATGATCGACACCGGCGGCACGATCGTTCAGGCGGCCGAGGCGCTGTTCGAGAACGGCGCCAAGGACGTGATCGTGGCCTCGACTCACGGGCTCCTGTCTGGGCCCGCCATGGAGCGGCTGCGGGACTCGCAGATCTCCGAGGTCGTGGTCACCGACACCCTGCCGATCGCCGAAGAGAAGCAGTTCGACAAGCTGACCGTGCTGTCGATCGCGCCGCTCATCGCACGCGCCGTGCGAGAGGTGTTCGACGACGGCTCGGTGACGAGCCTGTTCCAGGGCAACGTCTAGCCGTCAACCCTTCGTGTCCGTGGCCGTCGCCTCGACCGCGCGCTCCGCAGCATCGCGCATGGGGAGCCAGTTCCAGGCGATGAGGGCGCACGTCGTGCCAACGACGAGTCCCATCACCACGTCCGTCGGGTGGTGCATGCCGCGGTAGACCCGCGACACGGCCATCGCGACGGGCATCACCACGCAGACCACCTGAATGGTGACGCGCAGACCCATGTGGCGGATGCGCGACGCGCAGAGGGCGAACGCCAGGTAGGCGGCGGCGGTCGCACCCGTGTGACCGCTCGGGAAGCTCGAGGTGGGCGGCGCGTGGCTGAGCGGCTCGACCTCCGGTCGCGAGCGCCCCACCACGATCGACGAGGTCATGAAGACGATCGCCTGGAGTCCGAGAGCCAGCACGGGCACCATGCCGAACCACCATTGACGCGACTGCCACCAGATGAAGGCCGCGACCAGGAGACATGTGGCGATGAGCACCTCCGTGTCCCCCAGCCGCGACACGACGGCCGAGACGTCGTTGAGCGCTGGAGTGCGGGCGTCCTCGAACGCCGCATTGATCGCATACTCATCGAGAGCGAGCACGTCGACGACGAGGAACCCGGCGCCGACCACGGCGATCCACAGCGCAGCCGTGGGCACCAGGACGCGCGTGAGAAGGGAGCGGCCCACGATTCTCGACGTGGGCGCAATCGTGCCAGGTCCGTTTCCGATCATCGTCGCCTCACATGCGCGCGTAGCGCGCCCGGGCGAATGAGTAGAGGCCGTAGGCGGCGAAGCCCACGCCCACCAGCACCACGATCAGCTGCCCTGCGGGCGCACCCAGCAGGCTCTCCACCGCGCCGTCGATGCCCTGCGCCTTGTCGGGGTCCGCGGTGACGGCTGCGAAGGCGAAGAGGACGCCGACCACTCCCAGCGCGATGCCCTTGGCGATGTAGCCCACGGTGCCCGCGGCGGTGACGGCCGTAGACAACTCTGATCCGGGAGTGGGGCGCAGGTCCTCGCGGAACTTCTGCGTCCAGCCCTTGTAGACGTGGAATGCGGCGCCCGCGATGATCCCGAGCCCGACGGCGCCGACCAGCGCGCGACCCGCAGGGGCCTCCATGAGGGTCCCAGCGAAGCCCTGCGCCTGCGAGTCCCCGTTGGAACCGCCGCCGGACCCCATCGCCACCGATCCGGCGGTGAAGGCCAGCGCCACGTACAGCACGGCCTTGGCGGCCGACTTCACTCGGTCGGACTTGTCTGAGCCGCGCAACGCATCGGCTGCCTGCCATGTGCCGAGCGCCACGAAGGCCGCGACGGCGAACCACAGCACCACGCCCCCGAACGCGTTCTCGCTGATGCTGGACAGCGCAGAGGACTGGTCCGCCTCTTGGCCGCTGCCGAAGGCGATGCGCGCGATGAGCACTCCCAGCACGATGTGGAGGAGGCCTGAGACGGCGTAGCCCGCGCGGGCCGCCTTCTCCCAAGCGTCGCCGGACGTGCCGCTGCGTGCACTGGATGCGTGTGTATTGCTCATGCTGGCACCAACGCCGTTCGGCGCGGTCAGCATTCCCCACGAGCGTGCGTGGAGCGGGCTCGCCTGGCGTGCACGGCCCCGGAGCGCATCGGCTCCCATCCCACGCGCCGCGCGCTGGCGCGCTCGGGTATGATGAGCGGGTTCCTCGGCGAGGGAGGCCTCCGGGCTCTCCGTGATCGACGCGGCAGATGCCTCTGTTGGCCTGCCTTGCCCTGGCGCCGCATCTGACCGATCCCGAGGAGAGACCCCCCATGGCTGACACGCTGACGCTCGCTGCCGAGCACCGTACCGAGTTCGGCAAGGGCTTCGCCCGCCGCATTCGCGCCAACGACAAGATCCCCGCCGTGCTCTACGGCCACGGCACGGCACCCGACCACATCGTTCTGCCGGGCCACGACACGATGATGGCGCTCAAGAACCCGAACGCGCTGCTGAACATCGACATCGACGGCAAGAAGACCCTCGCGATCGCGAAGGATGTCCAGCGCGACCCGATCAAGCGCGAGATCGTCCACGTGGATCTGCTCATCGTCAAGAAGGGCGAGAAGATCACCGTCGATGTGCCCGTGCACCTCGAGGGCGAGTCCGCTCCCGGCACCATCCACGTGGTCGAGATCAACTCCCTCGAGATCCTTGCCGAGGCGACGCACCTGCCCGAGTACATCACCGTGTCGATCGAGGGCCTGGAAGAGGGCGACAAGGTCCTGGCCGGCGACATCACCCTCCCGCAGGGATCCGAGCTCGCGGGCGACCCCGAGCAGCTGATCGTGCACATCTCGGTGCCTCGCGTGTCCGAGGAGGACGAGACGGCCGATGCTCCCGAGGGCGACGTGGTGCCGGGCACCGAGGACGGCGACGGCCCGTCCGAGTCCCCGTCGGGCGACGACAAGTAACGACCCTGATATGCGAGACGCCCGCCGCCCCTGGTGGCGGGCGTTTCGCGTCCAGGGCAGGCAGCCGGGGGAGACCATGAGCGCGCTCGTGATCGGCCTGGGCAATCCAGGCGAGGAGTACGCCGCCACGCGTCACAACGTGGGACAGATGGTCGTGGACGAGCTCGCACGCCGGGGCTCCGCATCGCTCTCGGTTCACAAGAAGACGCGCACGCGGACGGCGACGGTGCGGCTTGCCGGCATGCCGGTGGTGCTCGGCGTCCCGATGTCGTACATGAACATCAGCGGTGGGCCGGTCTCGTCGCTCGCGAAATACCACTCGGTCGAGCCGGACGCGGTGATCGTCGTGCACGACGAACTCGACATCCCGTTCGGGTCGCTGCGACTCAAGCGTGGCGGTGGCGCCGGTGGGCACAACGGGCTCAAGGACGTGACGAAGGCGCTGGGCACCCCTGACTATGTGCGGGTGCGCGTGGGCATCGGCCGCCCGCCAGGCCGCATGGATCCCGCGGCGTACGTGCTCAAGCCGTTCGCGTCGACCGAGCGCAAGGAGCTGCCGGTGCTGATCGACGAGGCGGCCGATGCGGTGGAGGCGATCCTCACCGACGGCCTCGAATCCGCTCAGCAGCGCTTTCACACGCGGCAGTGACCGCGACGGCTCGGGCGTCCTGTCGGCCGGTATCTGGACAGACCCCCCGCCACCGTCACTACTATCGAGAGTGCCGGTGGCAGGCCTTCCGCCTTGCCTGCGCGCCATCACACCCGAGGAACGCATGAGGGAGGACCTGTGACCACGATGCACACTGCCTGGGCCATCCCACAATGGGACGACCGCCGCTTCGGCGCGGCACTGTTCGACCTCGACGGCGTGCTGACGCCCACCGCCGAGGTGCACATGAAGGCGTGGAATCGCATGTTCACGGACTACTTCACGGCCCACGGGATCACTCCGGAGTACACCGACGACGACTACTTCGCCTACGTCGACGGCAAGCCCCGGTACGACGGGGTGCGGGCCTGCCTGGCCTCGCGCGGCGTCGTGCTGCCCGAGGGGTCTCCCTCGGACGCCCCTGGCACCGAGACCATCTGCGGAGTCGGCAACGTCAAGAACGACGCCTTCGAGGCGATCCTCCACGACGATGGCGTCGACGCGTACCCGGGCTCGGTGGCGCTCATGGATCACCTCGAGGCTCTCGGCGTCCCCATGGCCGTCGTATCCAGCTCGCGCAATGCGCCCGCCGTCCTCGCGGCCGCGGGTCTCGCGCCCCGGTTCGACGTGGTCGTCGACGGCAACGTGGTCGCGGCCGAAGGCATCGCCGGAAAGCCCGCGCCCGACATGTTCTCCCTCGCGGCGCGGCGGCTCGGGGTTGCGGACGAGGTCTCCGTGGTCGTCGAGGACGCGTTGTCGGGCGTCCAGGCAGGGGCGGCCGGTGACTTCGGTCTCGTGGTCGGAGTGGACCGCGGCGCGGGAGCGGACGCCCTGATCGACAATGGAGCGGACATCGTGGTGGACGACCTCGAGGAGCTGATCGGACAGTGAAGGCTGCGCACCGCCCGTTCGGCGACACCAGCGCTCCGGACTACATGGACCGGCTCCGATTCCCGGTCGACCCATGGCGCCTGGTGGAGACCGAGTTCTCCCGCAAGGACATCGGCGTCACGGAGACGCTCTTCGCGGTGGGCAACGGCTACTTGGGGCTCCGCGGAAACGTTGAGGACGGGCACGATGCTCATGCCCACGGCACGTTCATCAACGGCTTCCACGAGACGTGGAAGATTCTGCACGCGGAGGAGGCCTACGGCTTCGCGCGCACCGGGCAGACCATCGTCAACGTGCCCGACCCCAAGATCATCCGCCTCTATGTCAACGACGAGCCGCTGCTGCTGTCCGTCGCGGACCTGGTCAGTTATTCGCGCGTCCTCGACATGCGCGACGGGGTGCTGTCCCGCGACCTGCTGTGGCGCACGCCATCGGGCAACCGCGTGCGAGTGCGCTCCAAGCGGATGGTGTCCTTCGCGCAGCGCCACCTCGCGCTGATGACGTTCGAGGTCACGCTGCTCGACGAAGAGGCGCCCATCGCCATCTCGTCCCAGCTTCTCAACCGCCAGGCCGGTCTCGACGAGTACCGCGCCAATCCGTCCCCTGATGTCATTGCGGACCCGCGCAAGGCGGAGCGCCTTGAGACGCGCGTCCTCGAGCCACGCCTGCACCACGCGGAGGGCGACCGCGTGGTCCTCGGGTACCAGGCGGCCAGCTCGGGCATGACTCTCGCGACGGCGATGGAGCACTGGGTCGACTTCGAGGACGACTACGACCGCGTCACCGAGGTGGAGCAGGACTACGCCAAGCACGTGTTCCGGGCCCGCGCCAAGCCTGGCCAGACCTTCTCTCTCACCAAGGTCGTCAGCTATCACACGTCCCGTGCGGTGCCCGCGCGTGAACTCGCCGACCGCTGCAACCGCACCCTCGATCGGGTGCGGTCCGAGGGCATCAGCACCCAATTCGAGGACCAGCGCCAGTGGCTCGCCGACTTCTGGAATCGCTCCGACGTGGAGATCGAGGGTCACGACGGCGTCCAGCAGGCCGTGCGGTGGAACCTGTTCCAGCTGGCCCAGGCGGCCGCACGCGGCGACGGTCACGGCATCCCCGCCAAGGGGGTCACCGGGTCGGGCTACGGCGGTCACTACTTCTGGGACTCCGAGATCTATGCCCTGCCCTTCTTCACCTACACGTCCCCGGTGATCGCACGGAACGCGCTGCGGTACCGGTACCGCATGCTCGGGGCTGCGGAGAGGCGCGCGGGCGAGCTGGCGCAGAACGGTGCACTGTTCCCGTGGCGCACGATCAACGGCGAGGAGGCCTCGGCCTACTACGCGGCGGGCACCGCGCAGTATCACATCGATGCCGACATCGCCTATGCGATCGACAAGTATGTGCGCGCCACCGGAGACGACGACTTCCTGGCGCGTGAAGGCATCGACATCCTGGTTCAGACCGCACGGATGTGGGCGGATCTCGGGTTCTGGCGCCGGGTGGCCGGAAACGGGGAGTCATTCCGCATCCACGGCGTGACGGGGCCGGACGAGTACACCACGGTCGTCAACGACAACCTGTACACGAACGTGATGGCGCGCTTCAATCTGCGATGCGCGGCCGAGAGCGTGCGCAAGCTCCAGGATCGCTGGCCCGACCAGTTCTCGCGCCTGGTGTCCCGACTCGAGGTCTCCGAGCAGGAGATTCAGGAGTGGGAGCGCGCCGCGGACGGCATGGCGATTCTGTGGGACGAGCAGCTCGGCATCCACCCGCAGGACGCGCTGTTCAACGAGCGCGAAGTCTGGGATCTTGCGAAGACGCCGGCCGAGAAGCGCCCGCTGTTGCTGCACTTCCACCCGCTGGTGATCTACCGTTTCCAGGTCCTCAAGCAGGCGGACGTGGTGCTTGCGCTGTTCCTGCAAGGTGAAGACTTCACGGCGGAGCAGAAGAAGGCGGATTTCGACTACTACGATCCGATCACCACGGGGGACTCGACGCTGTCGGGTGTGGTCCAGTCCATCATCGCGGCGGAGGTGGGCTACAACGAACTCGCCCTGCGCTACTTCTGGGACAGCCTGTACGTCGACCTGGGAGACCTGCACTCGAACGCCTCCGACGGCGTGCATGTCGCCTCGACTGGTGGTGTGTGGTCTGCGCTCGTGTACGGCTTCGGCGGCTTCCGGGACCAGAACGACGTCCTCAAGTTCGACCCGCGTCTCCCTGACGGCTGGGACTCTCTCACGTTCCGGCTCAGTCAACGCGGAACGCGGGTGAAGGTCACGGTGCGGCCCGAGGACGTGACGTTCACGATCGAGGAGGGGCCGGGGCTCTCGGTCGAGGTGCGCGGGGAGAGATTCTCGCTCACGCAGCTGCAGCCGCTCACCGTGGCTCTGGATGGGCAGGGACCCCGCCTTGCCGGTGCACCGGACGCCACGGCCTACCACGGCACGGTGCGCGCGGACGGCACGGTCATCCGCCCGTCCCTGCCGGCCAACGTGAACGACGATGTGGCGCCCACCCACGAGATCGACCTCGACGCGATCGCAGAACGCATTCAGGAGTGACGGGCACCCCACCGGTGCATGAGGCGCGAGAGGAACTCCTGAGTCGCCCGACCACGGGGGCGCGCGACGACCTGCTGAGGTGCGTCAGCCTCGGGGGACCCCGCCGTCGTGGACGACCACGATGCAGTCCGCGATGGATCGCGCGCACCACAGCGACGCGCCGTTCGAACTGATGGGCCGGCCGGTCATCGCTCCCGTCGGGGATCGCCCCGCTCGCCCCTGACGAGGATTCCCTCCGCGACTTGCCTTTTCACAGCGCCCTGGGGCATGGAGGTCTCCACTTGTCGAGGCGCCGAACGACGTCCCGTGAAAGGCGCCGAAGAAACCTCTTGTGCGCACAGTCGCCAGGGAGTACTTTCGCCTTGCGATGGCAATTACTCCGAGACAGAGAAGAGAATGGTTGTGAGACTCAGAAGGATTATTGCCGGGGTGGGCCTCGGCGTTGTCATCGCGACGGCGACCGGAATTCCCGCGTCGGCAGTCAGCGACGATACGAGGGTGTCCGTCCCGGGAGGCGGAACCCTGACCTCGAACATCTGGCGCGGTGGCCAGTCGTCGAGCGGCAACACTTACAAGTGGGACTATCAGGTCTCAGCTGTGTACTCCGGTTCGCAGAAGGTGACGTCAATCCGGAGCACGTGGACCCTGGGCTCATGCCTCAAGAACAGCGCCTCGTGGAGCATCGGCGTGTCCACCGGTGGCATCACCGTCGGCGCCGGCTCGAGCTGGCAGTGCAAGTCCATCACCGCGTACTGGGTCAACAGCAATGGCGCCAAGTCGGCCAGTTGGCGCTCGACGGCTGTCGCGGCTCCGTCAAAGTACTACCAGTCAGGCTCGATCTACGGCACCAACGTCGCGCGCGTGTACACGAAGGGCTACGCCCAGCCCAAGGAAGCAACGGCGTCGGTCTGACCACGATGCCACTGCCCCTCAGCATGGTTGGGGCTGCCCGGGGTGCACGTCGCCCCGGGCGGTCCCGCCGTCCGCACACCTCTCCGTGCCTCGCATGATCGCGCCCCGCCGAGCCGTTCTCCTGTCGCTGGTGCTGTGCTCGCTCTTCACTGCGGCCTGCTCTTCCGGTGGCGCGCCTGAGTCCGAGTCTGCCGCACCTGCCTCCGTGGAGCGCGTGGTGGTGCCAGCGCTTCCTGCCGGTCACCGCTACGTCTTCAATCCCTGGGATCAGCAACTCGTCGCCTATGATCCGGCGACCGGCGATGTGGCTGATACCAGTGGGGGCCGGGAACTCTATTACTACGGCTTCCCCACCGCCAGCACGCTGTACACCGTCGGCGACACCGTTGAGCGGGGCTTCGAAGTGGTCGAAGTCGGCGAGCACGAGGTCACCACCGTTGTTGCCGCAGCGGCGAACGAGGCGATCTTCCCGCTCGCCACGGACGGGGTCCAGGCGTTCTTCGTCATCTACGCCTACGACGAGGCAGGTGCGGAGCAAGGCCGCCGCATAGTGCGGCTCACGACCGAAGGTGGGCTCGATACGTTTGCCTCGTTCAGCGGACCGAGTGAGCTGGTCGACAAGGGCGTGCTCGTCGGTGACATTCTCTACTACTCCGTGTATGACGCCACGACCGACCAGCACACGGTCTACAGCATCCCCGCCAAGGACCCGGGTGCGGCACCGGCCGTGGTGCTTGAGGGATTGGAGTCGGGAGAGCTCTACGCAGATGAAGAGGTGCTCCTCACGTCCGACGGCGCCACCGTCTCAGGCGGCGAGGCCGAGTACGCTTGCGCCTCCCTGTGCTGGTTTTACGACGAGCTGGACATACTCATTCGCATTTCCACACAGGAGGAAGAGCTCCTGCTGTCAGTGATCAGAATGGAGGACGGAAACGTGGCAGACGCCATTTCGGGAGTGGTTGGCTTCGAGGTGCACGAGTCCACTCTCCGGGTGCATACCGCGAGCGGAGACGTCACTTTCGACCTAGCGAGCGACGCGGCATGAAGGTTCCGCAACTCGTGCCCGTCTCGATCGACGCCGACGGCGGCGCGGCGCTCGTTGAGGTGTCCAAGCGTTGGAACGAGAAGGTGGTGCTCGACGACGTGAGCTTCGTCTTCGAGCCCGGCACGACCTACGTGGTCGCAGGACGAAGCGGTGCCGGAAAGTCCACGCTGCTCAATGTTCTCGCTGGCTATGCGCAGCCGGATCACGGCACGGTCGCAGCGCCGTCGGCAACGAGCTACCTCTTCCAGGAGGACATCCTCTTCTCGACGCTCTCGGCTCGGGACAACGTGCGACTGCGTGCTGCTCTCCACGTACCCGCAGATGACGTCGAGGACGCGACTGATCACTGTCTGGACGCATTAGGCATGCGCGGGCGGGGTGGCGATCCGGTTGCCGTCCTGTCCGGCGGAGAGCGGCAGCGGGTGCAACTGGCAAGCGTCCTCGCCTCGTCTCCGCAGTTGGTGCTCCTCGATGAGCCGACGGCATCGCTCGATCCTCAGACGCGCAGGGAGGTCGCGGCCGTGTTCCACTCTGTGTTTGCCACGATGACGTGCGTGATCGTGAGCCACGATGATCGACTCGCGCAGGAGATTGTCGATGCCGTGCCGCTGGTGCTCCGTGAGGGGAGTCTCGTCCATGGCTGAGAAGAACCGTGGTCGTGCCTCGTCCCCAGCATTCTCCGAACGCTACATCTCCACTCTCGTGACCGGCAGAGCGTCGAAGCACTTGCGGTATGCGACGGTTGCGCTGTGCGGCACCCTGCTGCTTGTGGTCGGAATGCTCGTCCACCTTCAGCAGCAGTATGGCTCCGTGACGGAGAACTTCACGGACAACGAGAACGTCCACTACCTCGCCGTAACCTTCCGCGCGAGCGAGGAGGGTGCTGAGACGGGTCATCTGCGCTTCTCCGACATGGAGGCGATCGAGGAGATCGCGCGCAACGCGGCCGCCGGGAGCATCGAGACGATCGGGCGCTACCACCTCCCGTTTGGGCTCGTAGCTTCGGATGGGAGCACTTACTTCGTGGATGGCCTCGGGGCTGGTGGAGAAGGACTCCTGGGCCACACGGACCTCCCCGATGGCGTCGCCCTTGGCGCCGTGAACCCAGCAGCGCGAGTGGTGCTCACCGTCCCGGTCGTGCATACGGAGGTGGGCGGCATGGTCTCGGATGACAGCGCCGAGGTACCGCTTGCTGTGGTGCGACTGGACGCGAATCCGCCCATCAGCGTCTTTGCTGGCATCGACCCGAGCCAGCTCTACGTCAGCGAGGCAACGTTCGCGGAACTGATCTCGATCGTCGGCGGAGGGGCGGACTGGGACACCTTCCGCGAGCAGCACGACGGCACCGGAAACCCCTACGGTTTCGAAGCTGTGCCGGCGGTCTATGTCCATGTGGACCAACTCGCTGACGCAGATGCGGTTGGTCGAGCGCTCGAGGATGCCGGATATAGCACGACGTACACGCTGCGGGCCTTTGACGACCTCGCTGGAACTCTCGCGGGCGGAGTGAGCGCGGCCCTCGTGCTGATCGTCGTCGCCTTCGCCCTCTGCCTCCTGCTGACCTTCGCCAATCTCCAGGGTTACCTCACTCTTGCTCATCGGGATATGGGCATACTCAAGCACACGGGGTATTCCGAGCGACGAATCGCGACGTTCTACAGAATCAGGCTGGCCACGATGGTGCTCCAGGCCGTGGTGCCCGCCGTGGTGCTCGTGGTGCTCGCCTGGGTCACGCGCTTCCCGTCCCGGCCATGGGTCGGAGTTCTCGACCTGGCCGTCGTCCTCACCTTGGCGGCGTTGCTGTTCGGGGTCATGGCGTATGCGCAGGTACCGCGACACGTGCGTCGCCCCGTTCTCGAGTTGCTGAAGATGGACCGTCAGTTTGACTAGAGCGAAGGTGCCTTGGGATCACGGGGAGTCGAGCATGACCGCGAAACGCCTCGGGTGCTCTTCATGAACGCTGCAGACACAGACGTCGTCACCCCTCGGCGGCGCTGGCCTGTACTCGTCGGCATCGGGTGGGCGTTCGCAGGAGCGATGGCGGGCGTCTCGGCGAAGATTGCCGACGAGTTCGGGTCGTGGTGGGCTGATGCGGCGACCTACCCTGCGGTGTGGGTCGTGCCCATTGCGATCGCGGTGCGCGCCGCGAGGGGGCCGGGGCAGGCGGCCCTCCATGCGTCTGCGTTCTTCATTCCTATGACGGTTGCGTACTACGCCTGGGCGCAGCTCGTCCTCGGATTCGGCTACGCGCGTGAGGTAGCGGTGTGGCTGGTCCTTGCGATCGTGGCGGTTCCGCTGCTGGCGGCCGGTGTGAGGTGGGCCCGCGATCGCTCCGATCTGCTCGCAGGTGCCGCCACGTCGCTGCTCGCCGCGCTTGCGCTGGCGGGCGGCTCGGTCCAGCGGGTGTGGCTATGGGCGCAGGGGAGCCTGCCAGCGGAATCTGCTAGGCCCGTCCAGGCAGTACTGGAGCTTGCTGTCGCTGCGGCTGTGGTGTGGTGGGTGCCCCGAAGTGCACGCGCTCGGATCTGGGCCGTCATCGCCGCCGTCCCCATCGCCTGGGTGGTGGTGCGCATGCTTCCGGAACTGGCCATCGGCTACTGACGACCGGCGAGGGGCCGTGCGCGGTGTTGGCGGTGGGATGGGAGCTCGCTACCGGTGCATGACGCGCGAGAGGAACTCGCGCGTGGCCTCCTCGCGGGGGCGGTCGAGGATCTCCTCAGGGGTGCCCTGTTCGAGGATGCGTCCCTGGTGCATGAAGACGATGCGGTCGGCGACGCCGCGCGCGAACGACATCTCGTGGGTCGCCATCAGAATCGTCGAGCCGGCCTCCTTGAGTGACCGGACCAGGTCCAGCACCTCGCCCACGAGCTGCGGATCGAGAGCGGAGGTGATCTCGTCGAGCAGCAGCAGCTCCGGGTCCGTGAGGATCGCGCGGACGATCGCGACGCGCTGCTGCTGGCCCCCTGACAGGCGGTCGGGGTAGTCGTCGACCTTGTCGCCCAGCCCGAACCGGGTGAGCAGTTCCACGCCCCGGGCTCGCGCATCGGCCGCCGGAATCTTGTGCACTCGCCTGGCCGCCAGCGTGACGTTGTCGATGACGCGCATGTGCGGAAACAGGTTGAAGTGCTGGAACACCACGCCGATGCGCGACCGCACCTTGTCGACATCGGCGCGCGGGTCGGTGATGTCGTCGCCGGACAGCAGGATGCGGCCGTCGTCGACCTGTTCGATGAGGTTGATGGTCCGCATCAGGGTCGACTTGCCTGAGCCGGAGGCGCCGATCACCACGACGACCTCATGGCTGGCGACCTCGAGGTCCACGCCCTTCAGGACGTGGTTGTCGCCGAACAGCTTGTGCACGTCGTGCAGCTCAAGGACGCTCATACCGTGCCTCCCGCCTGCTCCCGGCGCGCCATGCGAGCCGAGATGTGGTCGGTGAGCCGGATCATGGGGAAACTCATGGCGACGAACAGCAGGCCGGCGACGACGTACGGGGTGAAGTTGTAGGTGGTCGCCTGAGTGATCTGCGCCGCCCGGATCGCGTCCACCGCGCCCAGGACGGAGATGAGTCCTACGTCCTTCTGCATCGACACGAAGTCGTTCATCAGTGCCGGCACGACCTTGCGCAGTCCCTGCGGAATGACCACGAGTCGCAGCGTCTCGCCATGGGACAGCCCGAGGGAGCGTGCCGCGATGCGCTGCGATGGGTGCACGGCATCCATGCCGGCGCGCAGCACCTCTGCGACGTAGGCCGCGTAGCACAGCGTGATGCCAATGGTGCCGAGCACGGCCGCGGGGTAGCGCTGGGTGGGATCAAGCGCGGGGATTCCGAAGCCGACGAGGTACAGCACGATCAGCACGGGAAGGCCGCGGAACAGGTCGGTGTACCCGGCGGCGAGTGTGCGCAGCGGGAAGAACACGGGGCCGCGCAGCGACCGCATCACCGCGAGCAGCGTGCCCAGCACCGCGACGCCGATGGCGGCGAAGAACAGCACGCGGATGTTGAGCCACAGCCCCTCGAGGATGCGCGGCAGGGAGTCTGCCGCCACCTCGAGGTTGAAGAAGGTCTCGCGCACCGAGTCCCATCCAGGGGACGAGAGCACGAGCGTGCCCGCCACGACGGCGAAGATCACCGTCGAGACGAGTGCGATCAGGACGGAGCGCCCCGAGGTCCTGCGCCGGTGCGCGCGCCGGTCGACCTCGAGCGCGCTGGGCTGCCAGGTGATCTGAGGCGCCCCGCCTGTCGTCACGGGTGCCGGGTCCTACTCGATGACCGGCACGTCGACCGCGTCGGACAGCCACTGCAGCTCCAGGGCTGCGAGCGTGCCGTCCTCGCGAAGCGCGTCGACGGCTGCCGTCACGGCCTCGGTGTTGGGCGAGTCCTTGGGGAGCACGAAGCCGAACTCGTCTCCACCCTCGGAGCCGGCGAACTGGCCGAGGATCACGCCATCCTCGACCTCGACCGCAGCCGAGTAGAAGGCGCCGGGCAGGTCGGTCACGAACGCGTCGATCTGGCCGGCGTTGAGCGCGCCCACGACGTCGCCGACGGAGTTGAAGACCTGCAGGTTGTCCTCGCCGAACGCCTCGGCGGCGACGGTGTACGAAGTGGTGCCCACGGCGACGCCCACGGCGGAGCCTTCGAGCTCGGCGGCCGAGGTGGCGCTGGCCGCCTCGTTGCCCTCGATCGTCACGATGGCCTGAGTGGTCGTGTAGTACGCCGACGAGAAGTCGACGGCGTTGCGGCGCTCGTCCGTGATCGAGAACTGCTGCAGGTTGACGTCCCAGTCCTTGGCGCCGGGCGCGATGGCGGCGTCGAAGGTGGTGCGCACCCACTCGACGTCCTCCGGGGCGAACCCGAGCTCGGCGGCCACGGCGTAGGCCACGGCGGCCTCGAAGCCCTCGCCGGAGGCGGGGTCGTCGTTGAGGACCCACGGCTCGTAGGCGGGCTCACCGGTGGCGATCGTGAGGGTGCCGTCGGTCACGGTGTCGAGAGCAGCGGACTCGGCGGTGGGCGCGGGCGACGTCCCGTCGGCGGGCGTCGTCGACGCCTCGGTGTCGGCGTCGCTCGAGCAGCCCGCGAGGGCGAGGGCGGTGAGCGCGACGGCCGCGGCCGACGCGCGTCGCAGGGTGGTGCTGGTGATCATCGAATCTCCCGGAAGTGGGGGTGGAGCGGGGATCGACGCTGATCGCTCGCGGTACGAGCGCACATTCTACGCGCGCCCGTGTGCGAGCTTCCAATCCGCGAAGTCGAAGCCCGGGGACACCACGCAGCTGACGAGGGCCTCACGGTCCTCGACGAGCGAGGCCGCCTGCCACACGCCGGCCGGCACCAGGCACTGCGCCGCGTCGCCTGCGACCCGGTCGGGGCCCAGCCTCACCACGTCGACCTGATCCTCGTCGCACGGCGCCTCGCCACTGCCCCCGAGCCGGAGCTCGAGCACACCGGGGCCGTGCCAGAGCCAGATCTCGTCCGAGCTCACCACGTGCCAGACCGACTCCTCGCCCGGGGCGAGCAGGTAATGGATGCATGTCGCGGCGGGGCGCACTCCTCCTGCGGTGTCGACGGGGACGTCCGAGGTCCAGGTGCGGCGGAACCATCCGCCTTCGGGGTGGGGCTCGAGCGCGAGGGCCGATGCGGTGGCAGGGGTGGGGGTGGTCACAGGTGCTCCTGGGGTGCGGCGGCGAGTCCGGTGGCGGCGACGAACCTCGGCGTGGAGTGGCGCACGCGGCCGGCCACGACGGTCGCGGCTGCCCGGCCCTCGCCGGACTCGACGAGGGTGGTGAGCGTCCCGGTCACGTCGGTGACGGGGACGTCGAAGAAGGCCAGATCTGCGACGGCTCCGACCGCGAGGTAGCCGCGGCGGCCCTCGCCCTCGTCGATGCCCATGGCGTGCGCCCCGCCGAGCGTCGCCGCCCTCAGCAGCCGCTCCGCCAGGTCCTCGTGCGAGTAGCCCTGGTTCCGTGCGATGCGCATCAGCTCGGCGACGTCGCCCATGAGGTCCAGCGATGGTGACGAGGACAACGAGTCGGTGCCCACCGCGATGGGGCTGCCCTCGCGCAGGTACGCGGCGACGGGAGGAGAGTCGAGACCGATGACCGCGTTCGACCGGGGACACAGCGCGACGGTGGTGCCGCGTGCCCGCAGGATCCCGCGGTCGCGGGCCGACATGTAGACACCGTGCGCGATGTGGCAGTCGGGTCCGAGCACGCCCAGGTGGTCGACGTAGTCCGTCGCCGACGTGCCGAAGCCGGCCTGACGCAGCTCCGCGAGGCTGCCCATGCCGTGGGTGTGCCACGGCTCGGCGTGGTCGTGCTCGAACTCCTGCTCGATCCCGGATTCGCCCAGGTGGATGTGGATGCGGCTGCCGCGCTCGCGCACGATGTCGGGAATCTCGAGCAGCGGCACGATCTCGAGCGAGTACGGGGCATGAGGGCTGAGACCGGTGCCGGGGCGCGAGGGCAGCGAGTCGAGTGCGGCCTCGACCTCGGCGCGGCCGCGCGCCGCCCACTCCGCGTTGGACCAGTCGATGACCTCCCAGTAGGCGATGCCTGCGAGCCCCGCGTCGTGCAAGGCGCGCGCCGCCTCATGGTTGGTGACCACGTCTGCGGCGGCCGTGGCGCCCGAGGCGATCAGCATCGCGGCCCCTGCTGCCGCATCGGCCGCCCAGTCGTGCGGCTGCGCGTAGACCGGGTTGAAGGACTTCGCCCAGTCCTCGAAGCCGTGATACGCGCCGCGGCCCACCTCGTCCATGCCGGTGTATTGCAGGTGGGTGTGGGCGTTGACGAGGCCGGGCATGAGCACTCCGGGCCAGCGCACGTGCTCGACGGGCACGCCACGCTCGGCGAGGGACCGCTCGACCCACACCCGCTCGCCGACGTGCAGGATCTTCTCCCCGCGCACGGCGATCGCGCCGTCCAGGATGGGCGGGGCCGTGATCGGCAGCACGAGGTCGGCCGAGTACAGGGTGACGGGGAACGAGGTCACGAGTCCTCCGGACTCTTCGAGGGGACGGCCGATGCCGGGTGGGCGTGGTAGCGCGGCGAGCGCCAGTCGGCGGCATCGGCACGTGAGGCAGGGGGTGGGGCGAGATGGACGCCGCGAGCCCGGGCGGCCGCGTGGGCGACGCGGTCCACGGCGGCTCCAGACAGTGCGTGGACGCCGATGCCGGGGCGCGTGGTCGCGAGCTCGTCGATCGCGGCCAGCTGTGTGGCGAAGGACAGGTCCATGATCTCGATCGGGTTGCCCTCGGCCGCCGTGACGTTGATGCAGCCGCCGCGGTCGAGCACCAGGGTGCCCGTGTCGGTGAGCCGCTCGAGGTGCGGAGCGACGGGCTCGAGAGCGTCCGGTCCGCCCACGCCGTCGAGGTCGATCTCTCCCGGCACCCCACCGGCGACCGCGACCGCGCGCGCCGCGCGGATCATGCTGGCCGGAATCGTGTCGGCGACGCCCGTCGCGGAGACCACGAGCGCATCGGCTGCCAGCGCACCCGCGGCTCCCGTCTCGAAGCCGTCGTGGGCGGCGAGCAGGGCGCGGACCGGGTTCGCCTCCGCCACTCGCACCTCGGCGCCGAGCGCGCGCAGATGCGCCGCGACGCCCACGCCCACCGGGCCGTAGCCGATCACGAGTGCGGGCTGATCGCGCACCGTGACATCAGCGGCGTCCAGGAGGTCTGCGATCGCCAGCACGCACGACTGCCCGGTGCCGTAGCGGTTGTCGAACCCCGTCTTGGTCGCGGCGTCGTTGACCGCGATGACGGGGGTGTGCAGCGCCCCGGCGGTGTTCATGAGCCGCAGGGGAGTGAGGCCGCTCGTGGTCTCCTCGGTCGCGCCGATCCACGCGCCGGTGAGGCCCTCCTCGTGAGCCAGGCGTGTGAGGTGGCTGCCGTCATCGACGAACACGTCGAAGCCGCGGCGCAAGAAGCCGACGGCCACGGCCCGCTCCTCGTGGGGCGCGAGCGACGCGTCGGCGTCCACCGGCACGCCGCGCTCCCGGAGAGCCTGCGCCACTTCAGGGTCGGTCTCGTCCGGGTGTGCGTAGACGGCGACCGTGGCGCCGGCCCCGGCGAGGGCGAGCGCGAGATTCGCGGTCTTGGGCTCGAGGGTCATCGACACCCCGATCCTCAAGCCCCGCACCGTGTCGCCAAGCTGGTCCGCGATCGTCCTGGTCACCGGCATGTGGTCGGCGGCGAAGTCGAGCCGTCCTGCGGCGTCGCCGCGATCCGGCAAGGGGGCGCCATCCACGGCGATCGCGCCTGAGCCGACGTCGAATGTCACGGCGCCGGGCG
The DNA here is from genome assembly GCF_000975095.1 of Demequina aestuarii. Classification (GTDB taxonomy): domain Bacteria; phylum Actinomycetota; class Actinomycetes; order Actinomycetales; family Demequinaceae; genus Demequina; species Demequina aestuarii. The sequence goes on along the minus strand of NZ_BBRD01000001.1, from coordinate 2,255,458 downwards.
CATCGGCCGCGCCCAACCGTGCACCCATACCTGTAAGCATCGTGACCAGTGCATCGGCGACAGGCCCGCCGCCATGCACGCGCATCGGCCGTCCCGCGATCAGAAGGTTGGTGTCGCGAGCGAAGCGGCGCAAGAGGCGCTCGGCCTCGAGGGAGGGGTCCGGCATGGGGCCAAGTCTAGATTCGCGCCCGCCCCGCTCTCCCCACCCACCTCTGTAGGAAGGTTCTGTACACACATCGTCTTCGGGGAGCGTCCTGGAGGAACGTAAGATGCAGTGCCGGAGATTCCGGTCGCTTGGCATGCCCTGGAGGCCCCGTGACCCGTCCGCTCGTCCGTCTGTTGAGCGACATCGACCTGCCCGCGATCGCGGCCGGTCACCTCGTCGCGCCGACGGCGGCGGCACCCGTGCTGGTGGCGCGCACGGCGGCCGATGCGGACGCACCGGTCGTGGTGGTGACCGCCACCTCGGGCGATGCGGACACCTTTGCGGCGGCGCTCGGCGCCTACTTGGACCCCGCCACGGTGACGGTGCTGCCCGCGTGGGAGACGCTCCCGCACGAGCGGTTGAGCCCGCGCTCGGACACGGTGGCGCGCCGGCTCGCGACGCTGCGGCGACTGGTCCACCCCGAGCTGGTCGAGCACGAGGCAGGCCTCCCGCCTGCCGCCGTGGTGGTCGCTCCGTTGCGCGCGCTGCTCCAGCCCGTGATCCCCGACCTCGCCGAGCTCGAGCCTGTGTCGCTCCGCGTCGGCGACTCCGCCGATCTCACCGCACTGACCGACGCCCTGGGCGGGGCCGCTTATACGCGCGTCGACATGGTCGAGCGGCGCGGCGAGTTCGCGGTGCGCGGCGGCATCGTCGACGTGTTCGCCCCGACCGACCCGCACCCAGTGCGGATCGAGTTCTTCGGTGACGAGGTGGACTCGATGCGGTCCTTCTCCGTCGCGGACCAGCGCTCTCTCGCGGATGTGGACCTGCTGTGGGCGCCGCCGTGCCGCGAGCTGCTGATCACCGAGGACGTGCGCCGGCGTGCGGGCTCGCTCGTCGACGAGATCCCCGCCGCCGCCGACATGCTGGGTCGCATCGCCTCCGGAGTCGCTGTCGAGGGCATGGAGAGCCTGGTCCCGGTCCTGGTCGACCAGCTGGTGCCGATCACCGAGTCCTTCCCTCGCGCCACCCGCGTGGTCGCCGTGGAGCCCGAACGGCTCGCCCGCCGCGCCGAGGACCTCACGCGCACTGCGGACGAGTTCCGTGCCGCCGCCTGGGTGAGTGCGAGTGCCGGCGCGGAAGCCCCGATCGAGGCGGCCTCCGTGACGTTCTTGTCCCTCGAGGAGATCCGCGAGGCCTCCGAGTCGCGCGGACTTCACTGGGCGAGCATCGGCCCGTTCGGCGCGGCCGATGCGGTGGCGGTGTCGCTGTCCGACGTCGAGGACTATCGCGGTCAACTCGAGAAGGCGCTCGTCGCGGTGCGCGCGCGCGTGGCGGACGGATGGCGCGTCGTGATCACGGCCGCGGGCACCGGCTCTGCGCACCGGCTCGCGGAGCAATGCGCAGAGCTCGACATCGCCGCGCGCGTGATGGACGAGTACGAGCCCGTCGACGGCGTGGTCGCGATCGTCCCGCACATCACCGGGGCGGGCTTCCAGTCCGGCGATCAACACGTGCTCGTGCTCCACGAATCGGACCTGACGGGCCGTGCCGCCGCCGCCGCAGGCCCCAAGGTGAAGGTGCCCAGCAGGCGCCGCAACGTGGTCGATCCGCTTCAGCTGCGCACCGGCGACTTCGTGGTGCACGAGAGCCACGGCGTGGGCAGGTTCGTCGAGCTCACCAAGCGCACGGTCCGCGGAGTCGAGCGCGAGTACCTGGTCATCGAGTACGCGCCATCCAAGCGAGGCGGCCCGTCGGACCGGCTGTCGGTGCCGACGGATCAGCTGGACCTCGTCACCAAGTACGTCGGAGGCGAGGCGCCGTCGGTCAACAAGATGGGCGGCTCGGATTGGGCCAAGACCAAGAGCCGGGCGCGCAAGGCGGTCAAGGAGATCGCGGGCGAGCTGATCCGCCTGTACTCGGCGCGCATGGCGTCGCAAGGGCGCCAGTTCGGCCCCGACACCCCGTGGCAGCGGGAGCTGGAGGAAGCCTTCGCGTACGTCGAGACCCCGGACCAGCTCAGCAGCATCGACGAGGTCAAGGCGGACATGGAGAAGTCCGTGCCGATGGACCGGCTGGTGTGCGGCGACGTGGGATTCGGCAAGACCGAGATCGCGCTGCGGGCCGCGTTCAAGGCCATCCAGGACGGCGCCCAGGTGGCTGTGCTGTGCCCCACGACGCTGCTGGTCAAGCAGCACGTCGACACCTTCACGGAGCGGTTCGCGCAGTTCCCGGTGAAGGTCGCATCGCTGTCGCGCTTCCAGACCGACAAGGAGGCCAAAGAGGTCATCGAGGGGCTCTCCGACGGCACCGTCGACCTGGTGATCGGCACCCACCGACTCATCACCGGCCAGGTGCGCTTCAAGGACCTGGGGCTGATCATCATCGACGAGGAGCAGCGGTTCGGCGTCGAGCACAAGGAGACGCTCAAGGCCATGCGCACGGACGTCGACGTGCTGTCGATGTCCGCCACCCCCATTCCGCGCACGCTCGAGATGGCGGTCACCGGGATCCGCGAGATGTCGACGCTCGCGACTCCGCCGGAGGAGCGCCACCCGATCCTCACGTACGTGGGGCCCAACGAGAACCCCCAGGTCGCCGCCGCGATCCGCCGCGAACTCATGCGCGACGGCCAGGTCTTCTACATCCACAACTCGGTCAAGACCATCACCTCGGCCGCCACGCGGCTCTCGGAGCTGGTTCCCGAGGCACGCATTGCGGTCGCGCACGGCCAGATGAGTGAGAAGCAGCTCGAGCAGGTGATCGTCGACTACTACGACCGCAAGTACGACGTCCTGGTGTGCACCACGATCGTGGAGACCGGTCTCGACATCCCCAACGCCAACACGCTGATCGTCGAGCGCGCGGACAAGTTCGGACTCTCGCAGCTGCATCAGCTGCGCGGTCGTGTGGGACGGGCCCGAGAGCGGGCCTACGCCTACTTCCTGTACCCGGCTGATCGCACGCTGACCGAAACGGCTCACGACCGCCTGCAGACCATCGCCGCCAACACCGACCTCGGCTCCGGCATGGCCGTGGCGATGAAGGATCTCGAGATTCGCGGCGCCGGCAACCTGCTGGGCGGCGAGCAGTCGGGGCACATCGAGGGCGTGGGCTTCGACCTCTACATCCGCCTGGTGGGCGAGGCGGTCGCGGACTTCCGCGGCGACGGAGAGCCCGAGCGCGCGCCGATGACGATCGACCTGCCCATCGACGCTCACCTGCCGACGGAGTACATCGAGCACGAGCGGCTGCGGCTGGAGGCGTACCGCAAGATCGCCGATGCGGCCGACGAGCCTGCGCTCGCGGCGATCGAGGAGGAGCTGCGCGACCGCTACGGCAACCTTCCCGAGCCGGTCGAGAACCTCTTCGCCGTCGCACGACTCAGGATCGACGTGCGCGAGGCTGGCATCGCCGACGTGGTCGCCCAGGGCAAGTACGTGCGCTTCAGCCCGGTCGAACTGCCCGATTCCGCGGCGATGCGCATCAGCCGCATCTACCCGGGCACCCTGATCAAGCCGGCCGTGCGCCAGGTCCTGGTGCCGGCGCCCCTCACCGCCCGGATCGGCGGCTCGCCCGTGGAGGGCCTGGCAGTGCTCGAGTGGGTCCGCGAGGTGATTCGGGTGACGAGCCCCGCGCCCGTAGGATGAGGGCCATGAAGATGAGCGTCCGTCATCGTGTCCTGAGCGGCGTCCTCGCAGGGGCCGCCGTGCTCCTTGCCGGATGCGCCGTGCCGGGACAGCCCGCCGCTCCCGGCGCGGCTGCCGCCCTCGAGGGGGAGACCCTCACCAACGAGCGAGTGTCGACGCTGCAGGCCGCCTGGAGCGACGAGGCCTCCGAGCCCGCGGGCCGGCGCAACGTCATCACGCTCGAGCTGATGCGCGAGCCGCTCCTCGCCGCGACGGACGAGATCGGCTACGAGTACCACCGCACCCAGGCGGAGCAGCAGGCTCAGGTGGTGCTGCGCGTGCAGGGCATCGAGAGCGAGCCCAGCGAGGCGCTGGTCGACGCGATCGAGGCGAGCTTCCTCCTCGCCGCGTTCACGCTGCTGCCGGAGGACACGAGCGTGCTGCAGTCGGTCGCCGAGCAGGTCGAGGCCGAGGCCGTGACGAACTCCCGCACGGGCGACTTCAGCGCTGCAGCGTTCATGGAGTCGGCCGCGACCGCCGTGCAGATCGCGACGGACGAGGCGAACCAGGGCTCGCCGGTGTGGTTCGTGAACTTCAACAACGTCAACGGCCTCACCGCTCCTGACGCGCCCTGGCTCGCCACCGAGTGACGTCCGCCGCCGAGGGTGAGGGGCTCGCCCGACTCGTCACGGTGATGGACCGTCTGCGTTCGCCGGGCGGGTGTCCGTGGGACGCCGAGCAGACTCACGTGTCGCTCGCTCCGTACGCCCTCGAAGAGGTGCACGAGCTCCTGGAGGCGATCGAGACCGGCAGCCGTGCCGACCTGCGCGAGGAGCTCGGCGACGTGCTGCTGCAGGTGGTGTTCCACGCGCGAGTCGCTGCCGACCACCCGGACGATCCGTTCGACATCGACGACGTCGCGACCACCGTCGCGGACAAGCTGGTCGAGCGTCACCCCCACGTCTTCGCGGGGGCCGATGCGACCACGGCTGAGCAGGTCGGCGCCAGCTGGGAGCGCATCAAGAAGGAGTCGAAGGGTCGCGAGTCGGTCATGGACGGCATCCCCTCCGCGCAGCCCGCCCTCGCACGCGCCCAGAAGGTCATCTCCCGCTCCGCACGCGCGGGCCTGGATGTCAGGGACGCAGCCGGCGTGGGCATCGGCCCTCAGCTGCTCGCCCTGGTGGCGCGCGCGCAGGCCGAGGGTGTCGACGCGGAGGCGGAGCTGAGGCAGGCCACCCGAGACTACGAGGCGGCCGCGCGCGAAGCGGAGCGCGCATCGGGCGCCGCCACCGAACGTTCATCCACCTAGGACCTACGTCGGTGAGCGACCTCAATCGCCCGCCGATACACTCAGAAAAGAAACCCCCAAGCACACTGAAGGAGCAACATGGCCACCATTGAGGCTATTGGCGCCCGCGAGATTCTTGACTCGCGCGGCAACCCCACCGTCGAGGTCGAGGTCGCGCTGGAGGACGGGACGTTCTCGCGCGCCGCAGTGCCCTCGGGCGCCTCGACCGGCGCATTCGAGGCCGTGGAGCGTCGCGACGGCGACAAGAACCGCTACCTGGGCAAGGGCGTCGAGCAGGCCGTGGACGCGGTCATCGACGAGATCGCGCCGGAGATCGTGGGGCTCGACGCCACTGAGCAGCGCATCGTGGACCAGACCATGCTCGACCTGGATGGCACCGACAACAAGGGCAAGCTCGGCGCGAACGCGATCCTGGGCGTCTCGCTCGCCGTCGCCAAGGCCGCAGCCGATTCGGCAGACCTGGCGCTGTTCCGCTACATCGGCGGCCCCAACGCGCACCTGCTGCCCGTCCCGATGATGAACATCCTGAACGGCGGCTCGCACGCCGACTCGAACGTCGACATCCAGGAGTTCATGATCGCTCCCGTCGGCGCCCCGACCTTCCGTGAGGCCTACCGCTACGGCGCCGAGGTCTACCACGCCCTCAAGTCGGTGCTCAAGGAGCGTGGCCTCGCCACCGGCCTGGGCGACGAGGGCGGCTTCGCGCCGAACCTCGCATCGAACCGTGAGGCGCTCGACCTGATCCTGGTCGCGATCGAGAAGGCCGGTCTGCGGCCCGGTGACGACGTCGCGCTCGCGCTCGATGTGGCCGCCACCGAGTTCTACGAGGAGGGCCACTACAACTGGGAGGGTGGACAGAAGTCCCCCGACGAGATGGCCGACTTCTACGAGCAGCTCGTCGCCGACTACCCGCTGGTGTCCATCGAGGACCCGCTGGACGAGGACGACTGGTCGGGCTGGACGGGCCTCACCGCCCGCATCGGCGACAAGGTGCAGATCGTGGGAGACGACCTGTTCGTCACCAACCCCACGCGTCTCAAGCGCGGCATCGACGAGCGTTCGGCCAACGCGCTGCTCGTGAAGCTGAACCAGATCGGCACCCTGACCGAGACGATCGACGCCGTGTCCATGGCGACCCGCGCCGGCTTCACGTCCATGGTCTCGCACCGCTCCGGCGAGACCGAGGACGTGTCGATCGCTGACCTCTCGGTCGCGCTCAACACCGGACAGATCAAGACGGGCGCTCCGGCCCGCGGCGAGCGCATCGCCAAGTACAACCAGCTGATGCGCATCGAGGAGGAGCTCGACGACGCGGCCGCGTACGCCGGCACCTCGGCGTTCCCGCGCCGCTACTCGGCGTAACCGCCTCGCACGGCCTCAAGGCCGCGGGCCGCCCTCATCGGCGACCCGCGGCCTTCGTGCTTCCCGGGCCCGCTGTCCGCCTCGATGGCATGCCGAGCGTGTGCCGGCCGCATTCATCGATGCCGTCCCGACCAGTTCTGCGCGTGCCTGCCGCACTTCGCGCGTGCCGCTGAGAGAATCGGGCACGTGAGTGCCCCGACCCGTCCCGGCGCGCCGCGGTCCGCCCCACGGTCCCCGCGGCGCACCTCTGACGCGCGCGCTCCGCGGCGCCAGGGGCCGTCGACCGGCTCGGTGCGGCGGCCACAGACTCGTCCGGGCGGTCCGTCCGGCCCCGGGCGCACGGTCCCCAAGCCCGCGCCAGGCATCGACCCGGCGCGGCCACGTGGCTCGTGGACCGCGATGCTCACCTGGCGCACCGCAGTGATCCTGCTGGTCGTCGCGTTGGCGATCGCGGTCGTGGCGCCGACGGTGCGCGCCTACATGGATCAGCAGGCGAACCTTGCCGACCTCCGGGCCGAGGCCGAGGTGGCGCAGGCGGAGGTGGACGCCCTGAATGCCGAGGTCGCCCGGTGGGACGACCCTGCCTTCATCGTCGCTCAGGCGCGCGAGAGACTGGCCTACGTCTTCCCGGGTGAGACTCCCTACCGCGTCGTCGACGCCGAGTCCGTCGTGGGACCGGTGGCAGGCTCGCCTGCGGCGGCGCGCGCGCCCGAGGTCGCGGCTGGCGCCCCCTGGTACGACAAGCTCTGGGACTCGTTCGAGGTCGCAGGGGGCGAGGACTCCACGGCCGATGCGGCGACGGTCGAGGGCGCGGACGGCGCCAGCGAGACCGGCCAGCCGGGTGGCGGCACCGATGCGGGCGACGCCGAATCAGAGCAGCTCACGGACGTAGACTTCGGAGGGTGACTGACACCCCCGCCACCGAGACCGACCTGACCGTTCTCGCTTCACAGTTGGGGCGCGAGCCGCGAGGAGTGGTCGCGATCGCCGCGCGATGCGCGTGCGGCAACCCGACCGTGGTGCACACCGCTCCGCGACTGCCAGACGGCACTCCCTTCCCCACGCAGTACTACCTCACGCACCCCGAGGCGGTGGCCGCCGTGTCGACCCTGGAGGCCCGCGGAGTCATGCGCGAGCTGACCGAGCGCCTCGCCGAGGAGCCCGCGCTCGCCCAGCACTACCGCGAGGCGCACGAGTCCTACCTCGCGGAGCGTGTGGCGCTCGAGGACGTGCCCGAGATCCGCGGCATCTCCGCCGGGGGAATGCCCGACCGCGTCAAGTGCCTCCACGTGCTGGTGGGCCACGCGCTGGCGGCGGGCCCCGGTGTGAACCCCCTCGGCGACGAGGCGCTCGCGATGATCCGAGGCCATTGGCGCCCCGACCGCTGCACCTGCCCTTCCTTTGATGCCGCGCCCGACGGCGCGCTGCCCGTTGACCCCGACGCCTATTCCCAGGAGAGCTGATGCCCCGCGTTGCCGCCATCGATTGCGGGACCAATTCGATCCGCTTGCTCATCGCCGACGTGGACCTCGACTCCGGGACGCTCACGGACGTGGTCCGGCGCATGCTTGTGGTGCGACTCGGCCAGGGCGTCGACCGGACGGGTGAGTTCGCCCCTGAGGCGCTCGCGCGCACCCTCGCCGCGACGGACGAGTACGCGGCGGAATGCCGTGAGCACGGCGTCGAGTCGATTCGCTTCGTGGCGACGTCCGCGACCCGCGACGCGCGCAACCGGGACGAGTTCATCGACGGCGTGCGCGAGCGACTGGGCGTGGCGCCCGAGGTGATCTCAGGCACGGAGGAGGCGGAGCTGTCGTTCCGCGGCGCGCTCAGCGCTCTCGACGCGTCCCGGCCGGGGCCCTACCTCGTCGTGGATCTGGGCGGAGGGTCGACCGAGCTCGTGCTGGGTGATCTGGTGCCGGAGGCGGCGCACTCGATGGACGTGGGCTGCGTCCGCATGACCGAGCGTCACCTCGCCGCCGATCCGCCGAGCGCGGCGCAGGTCGCATCCGCGCAGGCGGACGTGCGGACCGCGCTGGACGCCGCAATGACGGAGGTCCCGCTGGGCGGCACGCGCACTCTCGTGGGGCTCGCGGGCACCATCACCACGGTGACCGCGAACGCCCTTGGCCTGCCCGAGTACTCGCGCGAGTCGATCAACGGCGCCGAGCTCTCGATCGACGACGCGGCGCGCTCGTGCGAGGAACTGCTCGCGGCGAGCCACGCCGAGCGGACCGCCATGCCGTTCATGCACCCGGGTCGCGTGGACGTCATCGGCGCCGGCGCGCTCGTGTGGCGAGAGGTCATGCTGCGGGTGCAGTCCGAGGTGGCCGCCCATGGGGGCGCCCTCGACACGACGGTCACCAGCGAGCACGACATCCTGGACGGCATCGCGTTCTCGGCGGCCGAGCGGCTCTGAGCCGCACCTCACCGCTGACCCGGCCCGCGCATCGGCCCAGACTGCGGTCCCCTCGCGCTGCGAACCCCTCTTGGCGGCGACGCGCCCGAGATCTGGCCGAAGGGCGGCGTGCCGTCGGGGTGTCGAGCCCAGGATGGGTTCGTCGTGAAGGGGGAGACGCAGATGCGGAACACTGGTCCCACGCCCCCGTAGCCCAATCGGCAGAGGCAACCGGCTTAAACCCGGTTCAGTGCGGGTTCGATTCCCGCCGGGGGCACCAGGCTCGTCCGCACGGACGATGCCAGGGTGTCATGCCGCGCCGTTAAGATGAGGCAGACCGCTATCGAGGAGGACCTTGTGGCCAGCCCCGCATTCAGCACCAACAGCGCATTCAAGCCTGGAGCGACGTACCACCAGAACGGCAAGGCCGTCTCGGCCTCCGATCTGCAGCACCAGTTCGACCAGCCCGACGCCGGTCCCATCGACACCGGCCGCATGAGCTACGAGGGCGTGATCACCAAGACCGCCGGGATGGTCGTGCTCGCGGGCCTGCTCGCGATCCCCGGCTACATGTTCCCGAACATCGGCCTCACGATCGGCGCCGGAGTCGTCGGCTTCGTCCTCAGCCTCGTGCTCATCTTCAAGAAGGTCACGCCCCCCGCGCTCGCCATCGCGTACGCCGCGGTCGAGGGGTACTTCCTGGGCGGCATCACGACCTTCATCGAGACCAACTACAACGCACCCGGCGCCGGCCTCCAGGCCCTCATCGCGACCGCCTGCACCTTCGCCGTGTGCCTGTGGCTCTACCACTCCGGCCGTGTGCGCTACACGCCCAAGCTGCAGAAGTTCCTGATGATCGGCGGGATCTCCTACATCGCGTTCTCGCTGGTGAACGTGGGAATGATGATCTTCGGCGGCACGGACTCCGCGTGGGGTCTGCGTACTCAGATCGACGTGTTCGGCATCCCGCTGGGCGTGCTGATCGGCGCGTTCGCCGTCATCCTCGCCTGCGTCTCTCTCATCGGCGACTTCGACTTCGTCGAGAACGGTGTCAAGAACGGCCTACCCGCGCACTACGACTGGAAGGCCGCGTTCGGCATCGTCCTGACGCTGGTGTGGCTGTACATCGAGTTCCTGCGCATCATCGCGATCCTGCAGGGACGCGACTAGTTCTACGCGTCCGCGGGCGGAGGTCGGCGGACACGACCGACCACGCCGCGTGGGCGGCGCTGACAGCGCATGGAGGCGCGATGGCACTGTTCGACCTGCCCGAGCATGAACTCGAGTCGTATCGGCCCGAGATTCGTGAGCCTGCCGGCTTCGACGCGTTCTGGGGCGAGACCCTGGAACGGACGCGTGAGCGCGACATCACCGTCGCGCTGGCGCCAGCCCCCATCACGCTCGCGGGGGTCGAGATCCAGGACGCCACGTTCCCCGGCTTTGGTGGTCACCCCATCAAGGCCTGGTACGCGCGCCCCGCGGGCGTCGACGGGCCGCTGCCGTGCGTGGTCGAGGTCAACGGCTATGGCGGCGGGCGCGGGCTTCCAATCGAGCGCACCATGTGGGCCGCCGCTGGCTACGCGCACTTCTACATGGATACGCGAGGCCAGGGCGCAGGCTGGGGCAACGGAGGCGACACCGCCGACCCGGTGGGCTCGATGCCGTCGACGCCCGGCTTCATGACGCGTGGCATCACCGACCCCTTCGACTACTACTACCGCCGGGTCTTCACCGACGCGGTGCGTGCCGTCGAGGCCGCTCGGAGCCTGCCAGGCGTGGATGCCGATCAGGTGGCGTTCGTGGGCGGATCCCAGGGCGGCGGCATCGCTCTCGCGGTCGCGGGCCTGGTGCCCGACCTGGCCGGCGTCGTGGCCGACGTGCCGTTCCTCTGCCACTTCGAGCGTTCACTCGAGCTGACGAACGAGTTCCCCTACGGAGAGGTCGTGAAGTACCTGTCGATCTTCCGCGGGGAACGCGAGCGCACGCTCGACGTGCTCTCGTACTTCGACGGCGTGAACCACGCGAAGCGTGCGACGGCGCCCACGCTGATGTCCGTCGCGCTGATGGACATGGTGTGCCCGCCGTCCACCGGGTACGCGGCCTTCAACTGGTATGGCGACCGCTCCGCGCCGGACGTGCGCAAAGAGATGGTCGTCTACCCCTACAACGGGCACGAGGGCGGCCAGGCGCACCAGACCACGAGGCAGCTGGAGTTCGTGCGGTCGCTGTTCGCCTGAGTTGCAGTATGGCGTTCGTTGGGAAATTCCCAACCTGTGCTAGTTTCGGAGCATGTCCAACGTAGATATTGGGCGACGCGTGCGCGAGTCCCTGGGCGATCGCAAGCATTACGAAGTCGCTGGAGCGGTCGGCATGTCAACTGATTCGTTCTCACGAGCGCTCAGTGGATCCCGCGCTTTCTCCAGCGCTGAACTCGCGTTGCTTGCGGAGACTTTGCAGGTTCCTACCTACTGGCTGATCACGGGTACCGACGAGCCCGTAACTGTGGTTGCCGCTGCCCGTCATGAGTATGACCGCGAGACTGGACGAAGGTCGCTACCGGGCCTAACTGCGGACTTGGATGTTCTTAATCACATCGAGTTGGCATACCGGCAGGCTTACGGCAAATCTCTGGTCGACCTTCGTGAGACGCCGGATGGAACCTCGTCGCCGGCAGACGTGTTGAGTGTTCTTGGCGACGGTTTTGTCCGGGACTTCATCGAGCGCATTGAGGAACAACTCGCAATCGATGTTGTGCGAATCGCCGAGATCAAGCATTCGTATAGCCTCCGCATCGGTCATCGAACGACAATCGTCGTACCTGCTTCCGGAAACTGGTTCTATGAGAACTGGTGTCTGGCTCACGAGCTCGGGCATATCTATCGTGGTGACCTCTCATCCGCGGATGGGGTCGCAGACGAGGCAGCGGCAAATCAGTTCGCTGCCGAGATACTCTTGCCCCGCGACGACATTGCTGGCCGCGATTGGGATCGACCACTATCAGAGGTCGCGGAGCGACTTTGGTCCTGGGGCGTCTCGACTCAGGCGCTGATCAACCGCCTCGACGCTCTGCACGTCGACGCGCCAGTGTCTCTTCGCAAAGCGCTCGGCTTGACGACTCAAGCTTTCTTGCGGAGGCACTGGAACCAGGCGGTCGATGAGACAAGCCTTGACCTGATTACGGGTCGCATGGAGCAGGCTGCGCAACGCCGCTTTCCCCGCGATCTCGAGCAAATGCACTTAGAACGAATCGCTCGTGGTGCAATAGGACGCGGAACCCTCGCTTGGATGCTGGATGTCGACGCTGAGTCTCTTGAAGTTGAGGCGCCGGTTCCGACTGCTCTGCGCCAGGCGGACCTTAGCGCGGCTCTCAGCGGGTAGACCGGTCTTTCTGTGCGACTGTTCTTCGCGGACAATACTGTCCTAATAAACTTCGCCTTGGCAGGACAGTTGAGCACGCTTGAGAGGATCCTCAACGGTCGCGGGACCTGGGTCGCATCGGTTGCCTCCGAGTGCGCCGCATCGTCGCGAGTGGCGGGCCTCGCCGACCTCGAAAGCGCTCCCGGCTTCTTGGGCGAGGGCCGGTATCCGTCCACGCAGGCGACGAGGATTGACGTGCTCGCGGTACAGCAGCGGCTGCTTCGGCCTGGGGATCCCGCTACCGCCCACTTGGGAGAGTCCGAGAGCATCGCCATCATTTGCCGGGAGGAGCCGGGTAGTTTCTTCGTTACGGACGATACAGAAGCCCGGAGGATCGCCGAGGCAGACGGGATCCAGGTTGTGACGTCTTGGATGCTTTTGAAACACGCCGTGCAAAGCGGAGTGATGTCTGAAGGCGATGGTTGGGCGATGGTCGCGGAGCTTCGCGCCCAAGGTCGTTGTCGAGAGACGTTCGCTCGCACTCGCACGGGCTACCTCGTCTGGGTCCGCTCGGCTTAGTCGCGTCTTGAAGCGGCCGATGCGCGGGTGACCCGCGCATCGGCCGCTCGCGGTGCTGTGGGTGTCAGGCGGGGGAGTACCCGACCTGGCAGAAACCGTGGTTGCAGTATCCACCCGGGTTCTTGTGCAGGTACCCCTGGTGGTAGTCCTCGGCGTAGTAGAACACCCCGTCCCCGGCGTCGTGGTCCCGCGCGATCTGAGTGGTGACCTCGCCATAGCCCTTGTCCCGCAGCTGCGCCGCGTAGCGATCACGCGAGGCCTCGGCGGCCGCAAGCTGCGCGTCCGTCGTGGCGAAGATCGCGCTGCGGTATTGGGTGCCCACGTCGTTGCCCTGGCGATTGAGCGTCGTCGGGTCGTGGTTCTCCCAGAACCCGGCGAACAGCTCGTCGAGGGTGACGGCCGTCGGGTCGTAGACCACCTGGACCGCCTCGGCATGGCCGGTGCGCGCCGTACAGGTCTCGTCGTACGTGGGGTTCGGCGTCCATCCACCCATGTAGCCAGCTGCGGTCGAGTACACGCCGGGAATCTGCCAGAACACGCGCTCGGTGCCCCAGAAGCACCCCATCGCGACGTAGATCACCTCATGGCCCTCCGGCCACGGCCCGGTGAGCGGGGTGTCGAGGACGACGTGGCGGTTCGTCACCTCGACGGGCTCGTCGCGGCCGGGCAGCGCCTCGTCCTTGCTGATCATGCTGGTCTTCGTGTGTCCAAACATTGGTGGCTCCTCTCCGAGCAGTGAACGCTGGCCGAGACCCGCATGTTCCGTGCGCGTCCGACACGCAGGCTAGGCTCGCATCATGCCTGAGAACCAGCCCGAGAAGCGACCGAAGTCGAGCGTGCTCTACACGAGCGAAGCCTCGGTGCTTGACAAGGTGCCGCTGTCGTTGCGCGTCGCCGGCGCGTGGGCCTGGCGCATCGTCGTGGTGGGCATCATCGTCATCGCGGGCGTCTGGGCCTTCACGAGCCTGACCGCGCTGTTCGTGCCGCTCGTCATCGCGCTGATCATCGCCGCCCCGCTCGAGCGCCTGGTCACCCTGATGGAGCGCATCAAGTTCCCGCGGGCGCTCGGCTCCCTGATCGCGATCGTCATCCTCATTCTGATCGTGGCAGGACTGGGAACCGTCGCCTCCGCAGCATTCATGTCCGAGTACGACGATCTCCGCGATGCCACCGTGGAGGGCTTCGACACGTTCGTCGACTGGCTGGTGACCGGGCCCATCAGCCTCGATCAGGCTCAGGTCGACGAGGTCGTGGGCAACCTGCAGTCCTTCTTCGAGGACAACGCCCAGGGGCTCGCCTCGGGTGCGCTGTCCGTGGGCTCTGCGATCGGCACGGTGTTCGCCGGCATCGTGATCGCCCTCGTGGCGCTGTTCTTCTTCATGCGCGACGGACGCCAGATCTGGCACTGGACCGCGGGCCTGGTTCCCGATGCGGCCGTCGACCGTGTCGAGAAGGCCGGTCTTCACTCGTGGATCACCCTCCGCCGGTACACGCAGACCACCGTGTTCGTGGCGTTCATCGACGCCGTGGGAATCGGTGCGGCGGCGTGGCTCCTCGGTGTGCCGCTCGCGGTGCCGATCGCGATCCTCGTGTTCCTGTTCTCGTTCATCCCGCTGATCGGTGCGACCTTGTCTGGCATCGTCGCCTCGCTGGTGGCACTGGTGGACGGCGGCTGGAGCACGGCATTGTGGATGCTGTTCTTTGTGCTCCTGGTGCAGCAGATCGAGGGCAATGTGCTCTACCCGTGGCTGTTCGGCAAGGCGGCATCCATCCACCCGCTCGCGGTGCTGCTCACCATCTCGGCCGGCACGCTCACGCTCGGCCTCATCGGAGCCGTCATCGCCGTGCCTGTCGTCGCGACCCTGTACGCGTTCAAGAGGGGACTGCGACGCGATGCCGACTTCTCCGACGACGACAGACCTCCCATCACCTCGCAGATCCCCGTCTTCGCGGAGCGCTCGAAGGACGCGGTCCGGCGAGCCCGCGGCGCGATGACGCGCACGGGAGAGCTCCATGTGAGTCGCGACGCCGTCGCCGACCGTGCCGACGCCGCCCCGTCTCGCGAGCGGGGAGCGTCAGAGGTCGAGCCTCACAGCGAGCAGATCCCCACGCGAGGATCAGACTCGCCCGAGCGCTGACCGTGGCCACCATCCGTGGCGGATCCCGTCATGGGGTGGTGCTCGAGGACGGATCGCTGCACTGCGAGTACTACGACTCGAGGCGGTGCGGCTCGTGCACCATCATCGAGACGCCGTACCACCAGCAGGTCGCTCACAAACGGGCGCGGGTGGCAGCCCTCCTGGAGCCGCTGGCGCCGGACCTGAGGTGGCTGCCTGGCGTCGAGAGCCGCCCTACGGCCTTCCGGACCAAGGCGAAGATGGTGGTCGCCGGCACGGTCGATGCTCCGACGATCGGCATTCTCGATGCTCACGGCGAGGGCCAGGATCTGCGCGAGTGCCCGCTGTACCCGCCCGCCCTGGCAGCGGCCTTCCCGCACCTCGCCGCCTTCGTGACGCGCGCGCGACTCGAGCCGTACTCGGTGCCGCATCGGCGCGGCGAACTCAAGCACGTGCTCGTGACGCTTGCGCCCGACGGTGACCTCATGGTGCGCTGGGTGCTGCGGTCCACCGAGGCGCTCTCGCGCATCCGCAAGCACCTGCCATGGCTCGTGGCACAGCTGCCGCAGCTGTCGGTGGCCTCGGTGAATGTGCAGTCGGAGCACAAGGCGATTCTCGAGGGCGAGAGGGAGACGGTACTGACCGACCGTGACACACTCACGATGACCGTCAACGGCTTCGACCTCCACGTGCGCCCGCAGAGCTTCTTCCAGACCAATACCGACGTGGCCGCATCGCTGTACCGGCAGGCGGCCGCGTGGATCGATGAGGCGGCGCCCGCGCATCTGTGGGACCTCTACTGCGGCGTGGGCGGCTTCGCCCTCCACACTGCAGCGTCTGGCAGGCCAGTCACGGGGGTGGAGGCGAGTGCGCAGGCAGTGGCCTCGGCTCGGCGCACTCGTGACGACCGCCTCGCGGCCGGCGACACGGCGATGGAGCACGTCTCCTTCGTGACCGATGACGCCGTCGCGTGGGCCGTCCGGCAGGCCGATGCGGCCCAGGCGGTCGTCGTCAACCCACCGAGGCGAGGCTTGGGCGAGGAGCTGTCGCGCTGGCTCGACGGTTCGGGTGCATCGACGGTGATCTACTCGAGCTGCAACCCCGACACGCTTGCGAGGGACGTGGCCTGGATGCCGTCGTTCGTCGCCCGCGAGGCGCGCCTGTTCGACATGTTTCCGCACACGACCCACGGTGAGGTGGCGGTGGTGCTGGCACGACACTGAGTGCCCGCCAGGATTCACATCCGCCCTGAGAGCGACACTCATCGCCCGATAGCGCGCTCAGGCGGCGGAGGGAGGGGGTGCGGCGGGGCAGCTAGCCGGCGAAGGGCTCCACGGCGATCACCTTGACGGCGATCTCGTTGCCGTTGGGGGCTTGATAGGTGGTCTCGTCGCCGGGGGCCAGCCCCATCAGCGACTCGCCCAGCGGCGACTGCGCGCTGAACACCTGGATGTCCGTGCCGCCTGCGACCTCTCGCGAACCGACGAGGAACTTCATCTCATTGCCGCCGACCTCGGCGGTCACGACCGTGCCGGACGAGACTTCGGCAGCGGTGGAGGATTCGCCCACGGTCGCGGTCTGCAGAATGTGGCGGAGCTGCTCGATGCGCGCCTCCTGCTTGGCCTGCTCCTCGCGTGCCGCGTGGTAGCCGCCGTTCTCCTTGAGGTCGCCCTCTTGGCGGCGCTCGTCGATCTCCGCGGCGATGGCCGAGCGGCCTTCGGTCACGAGGTGGTCGTACTCGGTCTGCAGGCGGTCGTATGCCTCCTGGGTGAGCCAGGTGCCGGTCGTCTCAGTCACGGGTGCCTCCTTGTGGACAGAATATGTCAGCCTACCAAGCACGCGACGACGGGTGAAATCCCCTGTATCTCAGGTCCGACTCGCCCTCGGCTACTGCGGCGCGCATCCGCGAACGAGCGCGGTGTTGGCCTGCTCGACCGTGGGGATGCCGAGCGTGAATCGCTGCTCGTCCCCGTCGGCGGGGTCCACCGCGACCTCGGCGACGCCCACCTCGGCGTACTGCACGTTCATCGCGTGCACGTAGCAGGTGACCGGCTCGTCGGTGTAGAGGTACACGTCGAAGGTCACCTCCGCCTCGGTGGGCGAGATCACCTCGAACCCCACGTCCTGCCAGCGCGCAGGCTGCGACGAGAACCCCCACGCGAACCACGCGGTGATCGCCGTGAGGACCACGAGACCGGCAACCACGAGCGCCCAACGTCCCCGAGAGAGCCGTGGACGCGCGCCGCCGGCCTCGTCGTCGCGGGCACCGGCGATGGGAGAGCTCATGATGAGGCAGGATAGTTCACTGACGAGAGGGAGTGAACGTGGCGGACTTCACCGGCGGGCCCGGACTGCTGGCATTCATCGCGACCTTCACCATGGTGCTGGCCGCGGTCCTGCTGTTCCGATCGCTCAGCAAACACCTGCGGAAGGTGCGCACCCATCCTCCCGAGGGCGGCGCTCCCACGGCGCGGCGTGCCGACGAGCCGCCAGGCACGGACGATGCTGGGACCGGCGAGAGCGACTGAGCGCTCACCGCCCGAACGTTCTGGGGGGACCATGATTCAGGATTCTGGTGACTCGACCGCCATCGGCGGACTGTGGTTCACCATGGCGCTGCTCGCGGGCGGACTGGCCCGGACGCGTGGCCGCTCTGGCCTGGCGTGGTTCTTTCTCACGCTGTTCCTCGGCCCCTTCGGCGCACTGTTCCTCGTGCTGCTTCCCATGGGGCCGCGCGCCCCGCACTAGGGTGACCGGCCGGGCCACGAAAGCCGCGCATCGGCGCTACCGCGAGACGGTGAAGATCACCACCGCGATCGCGATGTAGTGGCACACGAAGCCGGCGATAGTGAGCGCGTGGAAGATTTCGTGGAACCCGAAGTAGCGCGTGGAGCCGCGCGGCCACTTGGTGCCGTAGATGACAGCGCCCACGGTGTACGCAAGTCCTCCGGCGATGATCAGCGCCACGACGGTCGCGCCGCCTGCGGAGTAGAACGGGCCGATGAACCCCACCGCGACCCAGCCGAGGCCCAGGTAGAGCGGCACGTACGCCCAGCGTGGCGCGCCGAGCCAGAACACCCGCAGCAGCGTTCCCACGAGCGCTCCCGCCCACACGACGCAGAGCACCACGGTGCGCATGGTGCCGTCGAGCAGCAGCACGGTCAGCGGCGTGTACGTGCCGGCGATGATGAGGAAGATGTTGGCGTGGTCCATGCGCCGCAGCACAGCGAGCGGCCGCGGTGCCCAGTTCCCACGGTGATACACGGCTGACGTTCCGAACAGCATCACCGCGGTCAGCGTGAAGACGGCTGTCGACAAGCGCCCTGCAAGGGTGGGCGCGTAGACCACGAGCGCCATTCCCGCGACGAGCGCGATGGGCGCTGCACCCAGGTGGAGCCACCCTCTCAGGAGTGGTTTGCCCGGCACGGGAAGGTTCTCAGACATGAACCTACGATACCGTAGGTTAGGGCGTTCGTCCGCGAGGCGAGTAGCGTATGCGCAGATGGTGTCCCCACTGGGAGGAGACGGATGGGCCTGCGCAGCCTGCTCTATGGGCCGTACGAACGGCAGTTGTCGCGTACTCTCCGCGAGCAGGGCAATCCGCCGCGGCACATCGGCGTCATCCTGGATGGCAACCGTCGCTGGGCACGACAGTCCGGCGCCCCCACCGCTCACGGCCACCAGCGTGGCGCGGACAAGATCACCGAGGTGCTGGGGTGGTCGGAGGACGCGGGCGTCGAGGTCGTCACGCTGTGGATGCTCTCCACCGACAACCTCGCACGCGATTCGGACGAACTGGCCGCCCTGCTCGAGATCATCTGCTGCACGGTCGAACGGCTCGCCGACGACGGGCGCTGGCGGCTGCAGCACGTGGGGTCGACCGACATGCTCCCCGACGATGCGGCGCGACGGATCGCCGCGGCGGTCGCGCGCACGGCCGATGCCGATGGCCTTCACGTCAATGTCGCCGTGGGGTACGGCGGGAGGCACGAGATCGCCGATGCGGTGCGGTCGATCCTGCGCGCCGGCGTCGATGCGGGTCACTCGCTCGAAGAGGTCGCGAAGTCATTCGCCGTCGAGCACATCGCGGAGCACCTCTACACGAAGGGCCAGCCGGACCCGGACCTGGTGATCCGCACCTCCGGTGAGCAGCGGCTCTCCGGATTCCTCATGTGGCAGTCCGCCCACTCGGAGTTCTACTTCTGCGACGCGTATTGGCCCGACTTCCGCCGCGTCGACTTCCTGCGCGCCTTGCGTGCATTCTCCCAGCGTGAGCGGCGTCACGGGCGGTAGCGCACGCCTCGGTGGCCCCGAGATGACGGATATGTGACGCACGGCGTGTCGCTCCCCGCCGTGCGCGGCCCGGCGTAGCGTCAGCAACGTGGGAAGTGACACACGCCGAACCGACCCGGTACCGGCCTGAACCGAACGCCAAGGGGCGTTTGGCGCCCTGCGGCCTGAAAACGCAGGAGCCTTTGTGACCATCACTCAGCCCGACACCGCCCCCTCCATCAACGCGGCCACGGCCACCGAGCTCCGCACGTTCGTGCTGGACACCTCGGTGCTGCTGTCCGATCCACGGGCCCTCAAGAGGTTCGCGGAGCACGCGGTGGTGCTGCCGGTCGTCGTGATCACGGAGCTCGAAGCCAAGCGCCACCACCCCGAACTGGGCTACTTCGCCCGCTCGGCGCTGCGCATGCTCGATGACCTGCGCATCGTGCACGGCAAGCTCGACCAGCCCGTCGCCGCGAACGAGGTGGGCGGCACCGTCCGAGTCGAGCTCAACCACACTGACCAGAACGTGCTGCCGAGCGGCTTCCGGCTGGGTGACAACGACGCCCGCATCCTGGCCGTGGCGGCCAACCTCAAGGCCGAGGGCCACGCCGTCGTCGTGGTCTCCAAAGACCTGCCGATGCGCGTGAAGGCGTCGGCCTTGGGCATCGAGGCGGAGGAGTACAAAGCCGAGCTCGCGGTGGACTCCGGCTGGACCGGCATGCGCGAGATCCAGCTCACGGACGAGCAGATGTCGACCCTTTACGACGACTCGGCGCTCGTGGCGCCCTCGGCGGAGGACTGCGGCGAGGAGGTCGCGACACTGCCCGTGCACACGGGACTGGTGATCCACTCCGGGCGCGGGGGAGCGCTGGGACGGGTCACGAATGACGGCGCGATCAAGCTGGTGCGCGGGGACCAGGAGGTGTTCGGCCTGCACGGTCGCAGCGCCGAGCAGCGCATCGCGATCGACCTGCTGCTCGACGAGACCGTGGGCATCGTGTCGATGGGCGGCCGCGCCGGCACCGGCAAGAGTGCGCTTGCCCTGTGCGCCGGCCTTGAGGCCGTGATGGAGCGCCGCCAGCACAAGAAGATCATGGTGTTCCGCCCGCTGTTCGCGGTGGGCGGCCAGGAGCTCGGCTACCTGCCCGGCTCCGAGGCCGAGAAGATGAACCCCTGGGCGCAGGCGGTCTTCGACACCCTGGGCGCGATCGTCAGCTCCGAGGTGGTCGAGGAGGTGATGGCGCGCGGCATGCTCGAGGTGCTGCCGCTCACGCACATCCGCGGCCGCAGCCTCCACGACGCCTTCGTGATCGTCGACGAGGCCCAGTCGCTCGAGCGCAACGTGCTGCTCACCATGCTGAGCCGCATCGGCCAGGACTCGCGCGTGATCCTCACCCACGACGTCGCCCAGCGCGACAACCTGCGGGTGGGACGTCACGACGGCATCGCGGCGGTGATCGAGGCGCTCAAGGGTCACGACCTGTTCGCGCACGTCACGCTCGAGCGCTCGGAGCGTTCGGCGGTCGCGGCGCTGGTGACGGACATGTTGGAGCGGCTGGACCTGTAGACCCACCCGCCCCAGCCAAGCGAAAGGGCCGATGCGCGGGTCACCCGCGCATCGGCCCTTTCGCTGTGTGCGAGGCGGGCTAGAGGCCCAGCTCCTGCAGGTACGGCTCGAGCTCGAGCCAGTTGATCTCGTCGGGACGTGACTCGTCCCAGATCTCCATGTACCTGGCCTGCTGCTCGGGGGTGAGGGCGTTCCACTTGCGCATCTGCTCCTCCGCGTCGACGTGCCAGTAGCCCACGATGCGGTAGAAGCTGTGGTGACGCGTCCACTCCCGGCGCACGAACCCGCGCGCCTTCCGGGAGTGAGCGGACTCGCACGCGAGCCACACGTAGGTGTCGTCGTCGGGGACGGGAAGGCGCTCCATGCAGGACAGCAGCGCGGACGGGCCGCGGCCGTTGCCGGAGACCTTCCACTCGACCTCGACTGTCGCGGGCGAGGGCAGCGCGATCGCGTCGTCGGCGTTGATGAGTTCGACGATCACGTCGAACTGCTCCTCAGGGCTGGCCTCCTCGAGGATGCGGGCGACGGCGGGCAGACCGGTCGCGTCGGCGAGCAGCAGGCGCCGGGTCGACCCGTCGGGTGCCTTGTAGTAGCCGTGGGCGTCGCTGATCGCGACGGCGTCGCCCTGCTGGGCGTTGCGCGCCCAGGTCGCGCCCCGACCGTGTCCGTGCGTCACCACGTCGATCTCGATGCTCGGCACGTCGGGGTTCCAGCGGCGGATCGTGTAGTGGCGCGCGATGTCGTGATCGTCCTCCCAGCCGGGCGCGGGCGCGGCGTCGGGGATGTGGACGTGCACGAACTCGTCGGGCTGGCCGGTGGACTCCCAGGTGCGCAGGGAGTCGCCGGTGAGCGTCACGCGGCGAAGGTTCGGGCTGATCTGCTCTGTTGCGGCCACGTGGACCAGGAAAGAGTCGGACATGCGTGTCTCCTGAGAATGGAGGGGGAGGGCCGATGCGGGAGGCGCTGGGGGTGAGCCCCGGCGCCTCCCACATCGGGTCAGCCCGCGTCGGTCGAGGAGGGGACCTCGGTGGCGGGGTCGCCGTCGAGTGCGGCCTCGAGCAGCGGCACGAATCCTTCGAGCGTGTAGTGCACAGAGGAAGGCGAGTTCGCGAAGAACGCGCCCTCGAGGACGGGGTCGGTCAGCCAGATGTTGCCGCCGGTCTGCGTGGCGGTCAGCGACTCGAACAGGGGCAGGCCCTCGAGCTCGCCCTTGGCGTCGGGCGTGGTGGCGACCTGCCACACGACCGAGTCGAGGTCGCTCAGCACGTCGAGCTGCTCGGCGCTGATCTGGAGCCATGCCTCGTCGGTGTTCTCGATCGCCGAGACGTCCAGGCCCACGTTCGCGAGGAACTGGTTGCGGGTGTCGTTGATGGCGTACACGAACGCCTGGCCTTCGTAGAAGCCGCCGACCTGGGACGTCATGCCCTCCCACTCGGGGTGAGCGTCACGGACCTCGGCGTAGGCGGCGTCGATGTCGGTGATGATCTCCTCGGCCTTCTCCGTGGTGCCGGTGGCCTGCGCGAGGATGGTCAGCTCGTCGGCGAGCGAGACGCCCCACTCGGCGGTGTCGTTGCCCTCGGAGTCGGTCGCGGGTCGCGTCACGACGGGCGCGATGCCGGAGAGCAGGTCGAACTCCTCCTGCGTCATGGTGTGGTTCGGGTACGTCGCGACGATGAGGTCGGGCTCGAAGGCCGCGATCGCCTCCGCGTCGTAGGTCGTGGACCCGGGCTCGAACGTCTCGGGCTCGGCGCCGGCCGCGATGCGGTCCTCCTCGGCCCACGGGCCGGTGCCCAGGTCGTAGCCCTGCCAGCTCACGGGGACGGCAACCGGTGCCACTCCGAGGGCGTACAAGTACTCGTGCTCGTGCGAGCCGAGGGTGACGACGCGCTCCGGCTCGGCTTCGACCACGACATCGCCCATCACGGTGTCGAGGGTGACGGGGAAGGCCTCGGTGGTCTCCTCCGTCGCGCCGGTCGCGCCGTCGGTGGGCTCGTCGGTGGCGGCGTCGTCGGATCCGGACGCGCATGCGGCGAGCAGGAGCGCCGCCGCCGCGACGATGCCCGTGGCGCCTGCGCGGCGCTTGGTGAGGGTGAACATGGGGAGTTCCTTTCGTAGGGTGACGTCAGACTTGCGGGGGCAGGGACACGTTCTGGGTGCCCAGGAGCGGGGTCATCTGACCCCTCCTGGGCCGTGGGCGGGGACCACCATCGGGGTCCCGGTGACGGGGTCTGTGAGCACGCGCGCCTCGAGGGAGAAGACGCGTCGGATCAGGTCTTCGGTGAAGACGTCCGAGGGTGCTCCCGCCGCGGCGACCTGGCCGCCATGCATGGCGATGACGTGGTGCGCGTAGCGGGCGGCCTGGTGGAGGTCGTGGACCACCATCACGATGGTGCGCTGCTGGCGCGTGTTGAGCCGGTGCAGCAGGTCCATCACGTCGTACTGGTGTGCGATGTCGAGGTAGGTCGTGGGCTCGTCCAGCAGCATCAGCGGCGTGTCCTGCGCCAGCGCCATCGCGATCCAGGCTCGCTGGCGCTGGCCGCCGGATAGCTCGTCGACGATCGAATCCTGGATGTCGGTCAACGCGGTGGAGTGCAGCGCCGAGAGCACGGCGGTCTCGTCCGTGTCGCTCCACGGGCGCAGGAGCTTCTGATGCGGCGTCCGGCCACGCGCCACCAACTCCTTGACGGTGATGCCGGCGGGAGCGATCGGCGACTGGGGCAGCAGGCCCACACGGCGCGCCACTTCTTTGGTGTGCGTGCGGTGGATGTCCTCGCCGTCGAGCAGCACCGTGCCGGAGCGGGGGGACAGCAGCCGCACCAGGGACCGCAGCAGTGTGGACTTGCCGCAGCCGTTCGGGCCCACGATGGCGGTGATCTGCCCGTCGGGGATCGCGACATCGACGCCGCGCACCACCACGTGATCGCCGTAGCCGAGCACGACCTCCCGTGCCTCGAGCCTGCTCATGATGGTCCTCCTCGGGATGCGCGCCACACCAGCCACAGCAGGTAGGGGGCGCCGACGGCGGCGGTGAAGATTCCTACGGGGAACTGAAGGTCTTGCGGCATGAGCTGCGAGGCCTGGTCGGCGGTGAGGAGCAGCGCCGCGCCCATCAGTGCCGAGGGGAGGAGTGCGACACCCGCGGAGCGGGTGGTGCGCAGCGCGAGCGCAGGGGCGACCAGGGCGATGAACCCGATGGGGCCCGTCACGGCTGTCGCCGCCGCGGCGAGCAGCACGGAGCACACGGCGAGCACGGCGCGCGAACGGCCCACAGAGACACCGAGCGCCTGTGCAGTGTCGTCGCCCATCTCCATCGTGCGGAGTGCTCTCGCGAACCCCAGCAGCACCGGCACGAGCACCACGAGCACCGCGGCTGCGAAGGCGACATGCGTCCAGGTCCGACCCGTGGTCGAGCCGACGAGCCAGCCCAGCGCGTTGCCTGCATCGTGCACGTCCATGCGCGTGAGCAGGTACTGCGTGGTGGCCTGAGCGACGAACCCCACGCCGATGCCGGCGAGGATCAGCCGCAACGGCACGATGACGCGGCGCCAGGCGAGCACCAGGATGAGGGCAGAGGTGAGGAGCGCACCGGCCGCGGCGCCCGCTGCGGTGATCCACAGCGAGGACGCCGCGATGAGCCACAGGGTCAGGACCGCGCCCGTGCCGGCGCCCATGGTGATGCCGATGAAGTCGGGAGAGGCGAGCGGATTGCGGGTGAGGGACTGCAGCACCGCGCCGGAGAGCCCCAGCATCGCGCCGACGAGGATGGCCGTGAGAGCGCGTGGGGCGCGCACCTGTCCCACGATGAAATCGGCGGGAGCGCCCACCTGGATTCCCAGGGCGGCACGGACGGCGTCCCAGACGGTGACGTCCGCCTTGCCGACGACGAGCGCGAACAGCAGCAGCCCCACGAGGACGAGCAGCAGGAGCATGCCCACGGCGAACGTGCGCCGGTGGGTCGTGACGCCCAGCTGGCCGATGCGCAGCACCCTCACAGTTCCACCACCTTCATGCGGCGCGCCATGAGCGCGAAGATGAGGCCGCCGATGAGCGCGGTGGTGATGCCGACGCCGATCTCGGAGGGCGGCGCAATCACGCGGCCGACGATGTCGCACACGAGCACGAGCGCCGCGCCCCCGAGAGCGCTCACGATCAGCAGCCACGGCAAGGACGCGCCCACCAGAGCGCGGGCGAGGTGGGGGACCGCGAGGCCGACGAACACGAGCGGACCGGCGGCGGCGGTGGCGGAGGCGGCCAGCAGGGTGACGATGACGATGGTCAGCGTGCGGATGCCACCGATGCGGATGCCGAGCGCTCGCGCGGCATCCTCGCCGAGCGCGACGGCCTGCAGCTGGCGAGACGCCAGCAGTGCCACGGCTATCGCGACGAGCACGATGGGAACGAGAGCCGTGACGTCTTCTGACTGGCGGCCCGTGAGCGACCCGGCTACCCACAGCCGATACTGCTCGAGCGTGGCGTCGTCGACGAGCAGCACGGCATACGTCACCGAGGTGATGAGCGCGGTGAGCGCGACTCCTGCGAGCGCGAGTCGGACGGGTGCGCCCGCCGCGGCGCCACGCGCGCCGATCGCGTAGACCACGACCGCAGCAATGCCCGCGCCGACGAACGCGATCGGCACCTGCGCGGCGAATCCGCCGCCGAGCCCGGCGGTGAGCGCGATGACCACTGCGAGGGACGCGCCCGCGTTGATGCCGAGCAGGCCAGGGTCCGCGAAGGGGTTGCGGGTGAGTGACTGCATCAGCGCTCCCGCGACGCCGAGCGCCGCGCCGGCGAGCACTCCGATGAGCGTCCGCGACGCGCGCAGCTCGCGCACGATCAGCTGCTCCGGGTCCTCCGGATCCAGGTCCACCAGCGCGTTCCACACGGTGCCGAGGTCGATCGGGCGAGATCCCAGCGCCAAGGACAGCGCGACGGCCACGACCAGCGCCGCTGCTGCGGCGATGGCGATGAGGGCGCGCTGGCGCATCGGTCTCCTTGGGGGGTGTGGTCAGCGCACGTCCGAGTGCGGCGAGTGAGGCTTGCCTAACCTAGCCCAAAGAAGGAGATTTATCCAACGTCGCCATGACGTAATTGGCCGCTCAGGACGGCCGATGCGTGGGTGCTCGATTCAGCGGCGGACGCTGGTCGGCCGCCTGCACGAGCAGCGCGTCAGAGGTGAGTCGCGGGGTCAGCGTCGGACTCGGCTGCGGCGTCCATCTCGGGAGCCGGGCACGCGTCGTCCTGAATGGCCACGTCGATGCCGTAGAGCGCGCGGATCGCGCCCAAGTAGCGATCCGACTCGCCCGCCTGCGCGTGCTCGCGTGCTCGGACGGTCGGGATGTGCAGAAGTGTCTTCGCGAAGCGCCGCAGGGCCTGCTCGGTGGCATCGGCCTGGGCGATGGTCTGCTCCGAGGCGCCGGCGGCGGGCTGGACCCGCGCGAGCTCGCGCTCCAGCAGGCCGAACACGTGCTCACGGAGCGCGACGACCGCCGGGTCGAGGGAGCGCGCGTGTTCGCCGTCTCCGAAACGGGCGACGGCGTGCGCGACGATGGACCGCGCGGCGTCGATGGCGCCCACGGACTCCTCGGGGGCGCGCGCGCCCACCGACTCAAGGTTGACGACGGTGACGCCGCGCATCTGGGCGACGCCGGGGGCGACGTCGCGGTGCAGCGCGAGGTCCACGATGGTGAGCGGGGTGTCGCCGTCTGGCCGTGCCGCCGCGACCATGGCCGGGGTCAGCACGATCGACTCACCGCCCGAGCATGCGAGCACCAGGTCGACCTCGGTCAGCGCGGTGCGCAGTCCTTCGCGGTCGAGCGGACGGATGCCGTGGCGCGCACCGAACTCCTCGGCACGTCCGGACGGTGAGAACACCCCGTCGATCATGACGCCGCGGGCGAGGAGCGATCCCACGCCCGTCTCGGCGAGGGCGCCGGTGCCGATGACGACAGCGCGTGCTCCGGACCACGTGACGGTCTCGGACGCCAGATCGAAGGCGACGGACACCACGGATCGGCCCGAGGTGCCGAGGCCGGTCGACGAGGCGACCACGCGGGACGTTCGCAGCGCTGATTGGAAGAGGCGGTCGAGCAGCGGACTGAGGTGGGCGCCGGCCTGCGCGTCGATGTGCGCACGGCGCACCTGGCCGGAGATCTCGCGTTCCCCCACGACCATCGAGTCGAGCCCGGTGGCGACGGAGAGCAGGTGCTGGACGGCGTCGTCGCCTTCGTAGGTGGCCAGGGCCGCCTCGACGGTGTCCCGTTCCAGTGCGGTGGCGCGCTCGATCTGGTCGATGACCGCCGCACGGCCTGCCACCGGATCATCCGTCTCGAGGTACACCTCGAAGCGGTTGCACGTGGGGAGGACCACGGCACCGCGCACGGGGGACCCGCCGCCTGCAACCGCGGCGCCCAGTGCATCGGATCCGACGCTCAACTGCTCGAGCAGCGTGAGGTCGCGGTTGCGGTGGCTGGCCACGAGAGACATGAGCACCACCCCTCCATTCTGACACGGCGCACGAACAAGGCAGAATCGACCTATGACCGCTACCGCACTGCCCGCCTCCCACCCCCTCATCGACGGCCGGACGGCGGACTCTGCGCTCGTCGCCGCGTTGCGCGGCGGCCGTCCCGCGCATCGGCCGGTGTGGTTCATGCGCCAGGCGGGCAGGTCCCTTCCGGAGTACCTCGAGGCGCGGGCCGGCACCGGCATGCTCGAGTCGTGTTTGACGCCGGCGCTCGCGTCGGAGATCACGCTCCAGCCGGTGCGCCGGTACGGGGTGGACGCGGCGATCCTGTTCTCCGACATCGTGGTGCCGATGCGCATCGCCGGGGTGGACGTGGACATCCAGCCGGGCGTCGGCCCGGTGTTCGGACGCCCCGTGCGCACCATGGCGGATGTGGAGGCGCTGCCGACCCTGGGCGCCGCCGGCGATCGCGGATTCTTCGACTCGGGGCTGGACGCGATTCGTGCCGCGGTCACGATCACGGCGGACGAGCTCGGACACGTCCCGCTCATCGGATTCGCGGGCGCGCCGTTCACGCTCGCCGCCTACATGGTCGACGGGCGCCCGTCACGCGACCACATGGGCGCACGCGAGCTCATGCACTCGTCGCCCGAGGTGTGGGACGCGCTGGTCGCGTGGACATCGCGCGCCGCGGGCCTGTTCCTGCGCGCGCAGGTGCTGGCCGGCGCATCGGCCGTGCAGTTGTTCGACTCCTGGGCGGGGTCGCTGTCCGAGGCCGACTACGTCGCGCACTGCGCCGCAGGCTCGCGCACCGCGCTGATGTCAGTCGCGGACCTCGACGTCCCCCGCATTCACTTCGCGGCCAACGCCGGCCACCTCCTGGACGCGATGGGCTCTGCGGGCGCGACCGCGCTGGGAGTGGACTACCGGATGCCCCTGGATGCCGCGGCCCGCTCCACCGGCGGCCGCTTCCCGTTGCAGGGCAACATCGATCCCGCGATGCTCGCCGCACCCGCCGACGCGCTGACGCGCCATGTGAAGGACGTGCTGGCGCGCGGAGGCGAGGCGCCCGGTCACGTCGTGAACCTGGGACATGGCATGCCTCCGCACGCGAACCCTGACGTGGTCAAGCGCATCGTCGACGTGGTGCACGAGCGTGGCTGAGCCGCAGCGCTGGATCGTCGTCGGCGGCGGAGTAGGAGGACTCCTCGCCGCGCGTCGGCTCGCCTCTGCGGGCCACGACGTCACCGTGATGGAGGCCGACGACCATCCCGGGGGTCGCATCTCCAGGGTCACCGTCGACGGCCTGGCGCTGGACGCAGGCGCGGAATCCTTCGCGACCCGCGGCGGCCACGTGGCGGCGCTGCTGGCCGAGCTGGGGCTTGCCGAGAGCATCGTCTTCCCCGAGCGCCGCCCTGCGTGGGTGGTGACCTCGGAGGCGGCCTATCCGCTGCCCGCGACGGGCTGGCTGGGCGTCCCGACCACCGTCTTCACCCTGGAGCTCCGGCGCGCGCTCGGCTGGCGAGGCACGGCCCGACTCCTCGGCGATCGGCTCACGCGGGTCCGCGACGTCGACGACTCGACCAGCCTGGGCGAGCTCGCCCGCGACCGCCTCGGCGCGCGTGCCACCGAGAGGCTGGTCGCCCCCGTCGTGCAGGGCATCTATTCCCGGCCTGTCGACGACATCGCGCTCGGCGACGTCGCCCCGGGTCTGGCCGCAGAGGTGATCCGCAAGGGCGGCCTGGTCCGTGCAGCGGCGGCGCGGCGGGCGGCCTCGCCCGCAGGCTCGGCAGTGCAGGGGCTGGTGGGCGGGATGGCGACGCTCATCGACGCGCTCGCGGCCGATGCGTGCTCACGCGGCGCGGAGATCTCCCTCGAGACTCCGGTGGGCGCGCTCGAGAAGGCCGGCTCCGGCTGGAAGGTGTGGTCCGGCGGGACGGCGCATCGCGCCGATGGGGTGGTGCTGGCCGTCCCTCGTCCGGTGGTGTCAGCGCTCGTGCCCCACGTGGCGTGGGCCGAGGACCGCCAGGTGGCGATCGTGACCCTCGTGCTGGACGCACCCGAGCTCGACTCCGCCCCGCGCGGCACCGGAGTGCTGGCGGTGGGGAACGTGTCGGGGGCGAAGGCGCTGACCCATTCGACGGCGAAGTGGCGATGGCTCGCCGACCGCACGGGCGGCCGCCACGTGGTGCGGCTGTCCTATGGCATCGACAACGCCAGGGACGCCCGCGCCCACGCGCTGTCCGACGCGTCGGCGCTGCTGGGCGTCGCGCTGAAGGAGGCCCAAGTGAGGGACATCGAGCGCGTGCAGTGGGCCGATTCCGCTCCGGCCGCGGTCGAGGACCGCGAGCCCGTTCCGGGACTGCACCTCGTGGGCTCGGCGGCGGGGCTCAGCGGCATCGCGGCCATCGTCGCGGCCGACAAGGCCTCGGCCATGGGCGACGCGCCTGCTCGCTAGTGCATCCGCCGAGTGCCGTCCGGACGTGGGGACGGATTTCCTTTCCGACCTGTCGAGGACGAGAATGGCGGCATGACTGACCAACCGCACGGATTCACGCTGTTCTCTGTTCTCGATGGGCTGCTCGACGCCCCTGACGAGGAGCTTCCGGAGGTCGTCGAGCACTTCGACGCCGCCGTCGAGGAGCTCGCGGATCACGACGTCACCTTGCGCGGCATCTACGACGTCTCCGGCCTGCGCGCCGACGGCACGGTGATGCTGTGGCTGCACGGCCCCGACCTCGCGGACCTGCAGCTCGCGCTGCGCGAACTGCGCGCGACCGAGCTGCTCGCTGACACGAAGCTGACGTGGTCTGCAGCCGGCGTGCACCGTCCCGCGGAGTTCAACAAGGCGCACGTGCCGGGCTTCCTGCGCGGCGAGCGGCCCCGGGACTGGCTGACTGTCTACCCATTCGTCCGCAGCTACGAGTGGTACCTGCTGTCCGACGAGGAGCGTGGCCAGATGCTGCGCGAGCACGGCATGAAGGGCTCGGCCTTCAAGGGCGTGGTGGCCAACACCGTCGCCGCGTTCGCGCTGGGCGACTACGAGTGGCTGCTTCCCATGGAGGCGGACGACGTCACCGATCTCGTGGACATGATGCGCGAGCTGCGCTACACCGAGGCGAGGCGTCATGTGCGCGAAGAGCTGCCGTTCTACACGGGCCGTCGCGTCGAGACTGCCGAGGCCGTGGAGGTGCTCGCGTCGTGACCGATCAGATGCCCGCGCTCGCGGCGTCCACGCGGACGCGCCCGGCGACCACCTATGACTGCATCCTGCTCGCCGGCTTCGGCGGGCCTGAGGGGCAGGACGACGTCATCCCGTTCCTCCGCAACGTCACCGCCGGTCGCGGAGTCCCTGACGAGCGTCTCGAAGAGGTCTCGCACCACTACCGGCACTTTGGCGGCGTGAGCCCGATCAACCAGCAGAACCGCGACCTGAAGGCCGCTCTCGAGGGGGAGATCGCGAGCCGCGGGCTGGGGCTTCCGGTGTACTGGGGCAACCGCTTCTGGGCGCCCTACTTCGCCGATGCGCTCAAGGAGCTGCACGCCGACGGCCACCGCAAGGTGCTCGTGCTGGTGACCACGGCGTTCTCGTCGTACTCCGGGTGCCGCGCGTACCGCGAGGACCTCGCGACCGCCCTCGACGAGGCCGGGCTCACCGGCGAGCTGGAGCTCGACAAGGTGCGGCAGTACTTCGACCACCCCGGCTTCGTCGAGCCCAACGTCGACGCCGTCCGCGCCGGCCTGCGCGAGCTCGCGGCCGCAGGCAAGTGCGAGGCGCCGCACGTGATGTTCGCGACGCACTCGATCCCGTCCTCGGCGGCCGACGCCTCTGGGCCGCGCGAGACGCTGCCCGACGGCACCCCGGTGCCGACCGGTGGCGGCGAGGAGTGGCATGCGGGCGGCGGCTGGTACGCCGAGCAGCAGCGTGCCGTCTCCGCCCTCATCATGGAGCGCATCGCGGACGAGTTCCCCGATGTCCCGTGGAGCCTGGTCTACCAGTCCCGGTCGGGCGACCCGTCGGTGCCGTGGCTCGAGCCGGACATCAACCTCGCCATCGACGCGCTGCCCGAGTCCGTGACCGGCCTCGTCGTCTCCCCGGTCGGCTTCGTGTCCGACCACATGGAGGTGGCTTGGGACCTCGACAACGAGGCGCTCGAGACCGCCGAGGGTCGTGGCCTGCCGATGGTGCGCGTCCCCACCGTGGGGATCGATCCGGCCTTCGTCTCGGGACTCATCGACCTGGTCGAGGAGCGTCACATCGCGAACGCCGGGGACGTGCCGCGGGCGCGCCCGGCGCTCACCGAGATCGGCCCGTGGCAGGACGTGTGCCCCACGGACTGCTGCCTGGGTCGCGCCGCCAAGCCCACCATCGCATCGGCCGGCTGACCCCCCGCCCCCACCTCCGCAACTGCGAACCACTCCTCACACCGACACCCCGTCGCCCGGCCCCGTGGGACCGGCGCCGACGGGGTGTCGCGCGAAGAAGTGGTTCGGAGTTGGAGGGGCGCCGGGTCAGGCGGGTGCCGCCGCCGTCTGGAGCGTGCGGACGCCATCGCGCCATGTGAGGTACCCGCCGTCCAGATTGGCGGCGTCGTATCCCAGCTGGCGCAGCAGGCGCGTGGCGGTGTGGCCGCGCTGTCCCACCTGGCAGTGGACCACGATGCGGCGGTCGTGGGGAAGTTCCCCGTGCCGCGCGCGCAGGTCGTCCACCGCGATGTTGACAGGCTCCTGTCCCCACGGCGGGACCACGGTGCCGCGAGAGTGTTCCGCCGCCGAGCGCACGTCGACCACCAGCGGGGCCTGGTCGCCGGACGCCGCCAGCTCGTGCCACTGGATCGACGGGCTGTCGCCGAGCAGTACGTTCTCCGCGACGTACCCGAGCATGTTCACGGGGTCCTTGGCAGAGCCGTAGGCCGGCGCGTACGCGAGCTCGAGGTCGGCGAGCTCAGACGCGGTGATCCCACCGTGGATCGCGGTCGCAATCACGTCGATGCGCTTGTCCACTCCGCCTTCGCCGATGCCCTGGGCGCCCAGAATCGCGTCCGTCTCGGGGTCGACGAGCAGCTTGAGCGCCATCGCCGATGCGCCCGGGTAGTACCCGGCGTGGTCCATGGGGTGGGTGTGGATGGCTCGGTAGGCGCGGCCTTCGGCGCGCAGGCGGCGCTCCGTGCGACCCGTCACCGCGGCGGTGAGTCCGAACACCCCCACCACGGCGGTGCCGATGCTGGGGCGGCCGTGCCCGGTCGTGCCGGTGATCACGTCCGCGACGCGCCGTCCGTGGCGGTTCGCGAGATTCGCCAGCGGGATGAGAGTGGGGTCCTCCGAGAACGCATCACGCTTGGCGGCGGCGTCGCCCACGGCGTAGATGCCCGGAACCGAGGTGCGCATGTCGTCATCCACCAGGATCGCTCCGCGCGGTCCCAGGTCCGCGCGGGCGGAGCGTGCGAGCGTGGAGTCGGGGATGACGCCGATGGACGCGACCACCATGTCTGCCGCCAGCGTCACCTCGCCGTCGGGTCCGGACACCACGGCGGCGTCTGCGGTGATCTCGGTGACCTGGGCGCCGGTCAGGACGCTCACGCCGTGCTGCTCGAGCCGGTCCTGGATGCGGATCGCGAGCTCCGCGTCGAGAGCGCTCAGCACCTGCGGCGCGAGCTCGACCACGGTGACGTCGAGCCCCCGGTGGCGCAGGTTCTCCGCCACCTCGAGCCCCACGAAGCCGCCGCCGATCACGACCGCCGTGCGCGCATCGGCAGTGTGGGCCGCCATGCGGTCCACATCGGCCACGTCCCGCAGCACGAGGGCGCGCTCGGCGCCGGGCACGTCGGGGACGATCGGGCGTGCGCCGGGGGAGAGCACCAGGTGGTCGTAGGTCTCGAGGTACGTGTCTCCGGTCGCCGTCCGGACGGTGACGGTCCGCGCCTGTGCGTCGACGTCGACCACTCGGCTGTGCGTGCGCACGTCGAGGGCGAACCGCGCGTGCAGCGACTCGGGCGTCTGCAGCAGCAGCGACTCGCGGTCGGTGATGACCCCTCCCACGTAGTACGGCAGGCCGCAGTTGGCGAACGAGACGTGCTCGCCGGCTTCGAGCACGACGATCTCCGCGTGCTCGTCCTTGCGGCGCAGGCGGGTGGCGGCGGACATTCCGGCGGCGACAGCCCCGACGATGACGACCTTCATACGTAACCTCCATGAGTGTGGTGTGTTGCAACCACGATACCCCCCGGGGTATAGTTTTGTCATCAGGACGCGGCACGGGGCCGTGTCCATCACCATGAGAGGGGCGCCCTATGTGCTCACCCATCACGTGCCGCGAGTGCGGCAAGACCACCTGGACCGGCTGCGGACAGCACATCGACTCCGTCAAGGCGCAGGTGCCGGCCAGTCAGTGGTGCGAAGGTCACGACGCCCCCGCTGGACGTAGCATCTTCCCGTGGCTGCGTCGCTAGACCCGGCCCCGACGAACGGAGCGATCATGGCAGACCCTGAGGCCGCGCGTGCGGCCATCAACCGCCTCAAGCGTGCCCGAGGGCAGCTCGACGCGGTGATCCGCATGGTGGAGGAGGGTCAGAGCTGCGAGTCGACGGTCACGCAGCTCGCCGCGGTGTCGAAGGCGCTCGACCGTGCCGGCTTCACCTTGATCTCCTCCGGGCTGCAGGAGTGCCTGGATACCACCGAAGGGGAGGCGCGCGACGACAGCCTTCGACGCCTTGAGAAGGTCTTCCTGTCGCTCGCGTAGCGATTGGTCATTTTCGCAACATGCGTATTGTGAAAATGGCCGTGTCGGGCTAGCGTGGCAGTCGTTAACTGCACCTCGACACCGGAGCGCCCCATGCCGATCTCAGTGACGACCCTCGCGCACGTCGCCGCCCTCGCAGCGGCGGTGCCCCGGATCACCGTGTCGCTCGACACTCCGAGCGGGTCCACCATCATCGTGGGTGACTTTCCCGAGGCCTCGATGTGTACGCACGCCTTCCGTCAGTTCGTCCAGCAGTGGCCCGTTGACGCCCAGCACCAGCCCTGCGTCGACGCGGTGCACTTCGACGGCGCGCAAGAGCGCGGACCGGTTCTCGCGACGGGGCCGAGCCGGTGGTTCGTGAGCGAACTTGCCGCCCAGCCTGCCGTTGCAGCGTTGAGGGCCGCGCGACCCGACGGTCCACGCATCGACACGCGGGTGCGGTTCGACCCGCTGCTCGGTTTGTCGGTGGTGCGCATGGCCTCCGACCAGCTCAGCGAAACCGAGCTCGACGAGGCTGCGACCCTCGCCTACGCCGCCTGCCTCGCCGAGCACCTCATCTGGCAAGGAACACGCGTCGCGGGTTAGCGGCTATCCGTCCGCAGCCTCCTTGAAGGCGCG
This sequence comes from Demequina aestuarii, assembly GCF_000975095.1. Classification (GTDB taxonomy): domain Bacteria; phylum Actinomycetota; class Actinomycetes; order Actinomycetales; family Demequinaceae; genus Demequina; species Demequina aestuarii. Next base: position 2,220,900 of record NZ_BBRD01000001.1, on the reverse strand, counting down.
ACGTGGCTCGTGCAGTCGCCCCATCGACACCAGGTCGCGCCGGAAGAACAGCGCTGCCGTCCAGTCGAGGACCACACGGGACTTGCGGTTGAAGCTGGGGATCTGCGCCATGTGGTAGGTCCGGTGCATGAACCATGCGGGCCATCCGCGCAGCTTCACACCCATGACCTGGGCCACGCCCTTGTGCAGGCCCAGCGAGGCCACGGTGCCCAGGTTCTTGTGCCGATACTCCTGGGGCTCGCGCCCGTCGATGTGCGCAGCGAGGTTCGCTCCGAGCAGCCGCGCCTGGCGAACTGCGTGCTGGGCCGACGGGGCGCACCACGCGCCGTCCCCCTTGGCGAGGTCCGGCACCTGAGCACAGTCGCCTGCGGCCCAGGCTCCCTCGACCACGGCTCCGTCCTCGCGAGCGACCTGCAGCGTCGGCAGTGCGTTGACGTGGCCCTTGGGACCGGTGGGCAGGTCGGACGTGCCGATGACCGGATTCGGCTTGACGCCTGCGGTCCACACGAGCGTGTCGGCCTCGTAGGTCTCGCCGTTGGACAGTTCGATGACGCCGCCGACCGCGGAGTCCAGCCTGGTCTCGAGGTGGACCACCATCCCGCGGCGGCGCAGTTCCTTCAGCGTGTACTCGCCCATCTCGGGCCCCATCTCCGGGAGGATCCCCGGCGCCATCTCGACCATCACGAAGTGGAGATCGGAGGCGGACAGTTCCGGGTAGTAGCGCAGGGCTGCGCGGGCCATGTCCTCGGTCTCCGCGAATGCCTCAATGCCGGCAAAGCCGCCCCCCACGAACACGAACGTGAGGAGCCGCTGCCGGGTGCGCGGATCCTGCGTGGACGCCGCGCGAGCGATCCTGCCCAGCACGATGTTGCGCAGGTTGATGGCCTCCTCCACCCACTTGAAGCCGATGCCGTTCTCCGCGAGTCCGGGGATGGGGAGCGTCCGGGGCACGGAGCCGAGTGCCACCACCACCTCGTCGTACTCCAGGTCCAGGGTGTCGCCGAAGTCGGTCTCCACTCGAGCACGCTGCTCGGCGTGCGAGATCTCGGAGACCTTTCCCTGCACGATGCGCGCGCCCGACAGCTCGCGACGCAACGGCACCACGACGTGGCGAGCCTCGATGGATCCGGCGGCGGCTTCGGGGAGGAAGGGCTGGTAGGTCATGTAGGGGCGACGGTCGACCACCGTGATGTCGACCTTGCCGCGGGCCTTGCGCTTCAGCGTGAGCGCGGTGTAGAGGCCGACGTAGCCGCCGCCCAGGATGAGGACACGAGTGGTCATGCGAGGGCTCCCTGCGGTTGGGGCCCGCCGTCCGACGGGCCCACTGATGGGACAAGCGCGACGTCGGTGTGATTCCCAGCCGGACCCCGGCGCATGCCCTTCACACGACTCTACAAGGGGGGTTGGCATGTTATCGCTCACATGTTATCGTTCACACGGTTTCTTACTCAGCACCTCACAATGGAGTGACGCGCATGCACCGCAACCTGCCCCAGAGCCGCCCTGCCCGAGTCGCCGTCGCGGCCCTCATCGGAGCCGTGGTCGCCACCTCCCTCGCGGGAGTCTCCGTCGCCTCGGCGTCGCCTCTCGAACCCCTTGAGAGCGAGCTCGCCCTTCACTACGACTTCGCGGGCCCGCTCGATGCCGCGACGGTCGCCGATGCATCGGGCGGGGGCAACGACGGCACCGTCGTGGGAAGCGGCGCGTCCATCGTCGACGGCGCAATCGAACTGACCGACGACACCTTCGTGGAGATCCCGGGCGAGGTGTTCGAAGGCAACGACGCCCTCACCATCTCGGCCTGGCTGCGCAATGACATGGCGAACAGCGACTACGCGGCGCTGTACTTCGGCAACCAGACGACGCCACCCACGCAGTACTGGCTGCTCAATCCCGCCAACCCCCAGGGCAACGTGAAGTCCGTGATCACCAACGGCGTGAATGCGACGCAGCCCTGGACGACTGAGGCGGGCATCGTCGGCCCCGCCGCCGTGGACGCCCTCGCGCTGTACACCACGGTGATTCGGCCCACCTCGATCACGAGCTATGTCGACGGCGAGCGCATCGGCTCCGTTCCGGTCACCCGGACAGTCACGGACTTCGGCACGGACCTCATCGGCTACATCGGAAACTCGCCCTACGCGGACCCGATCTGGGATGGCGCGGTCGCGGACCTCAAGGTCTACACCGCCGCAATGACCGATCAGCAGGCCGCCGCACAGTATTACGAGGAGCTCGGCGACCCCGGCACCGTGCAGGCCGCCGTCGACGCCGATGCCGCGTCCCTCTCCGTCTCCTCCACGGTCGCCACCGACATCGAGCTGCCCACCGCGGGAGCCAACGGCTCCGAGATCGCGTGGACGAGCTCCGACCCCGCGATCGTCGCCACCGATGGCACTGTCACGCCGCCGCCTGCGGCCGATGCCGTCGTCACCTTGACGGCCGATCTCACCCTGGCGGGTGCGACGGCGCAGCGGACGTTCGACGTGACCGTGACGTCGGATGCCTCGTCCACGCTGCTCGCGCACTACGACTTCTCCGACTCGATCGGCGACGGAGTGGTCTCCGACGTGTCGGGCAACGGCAACGACGCTGCGGTGCTGGGGACCGGTGCCACGGTCGACACCGGCGCAGGCCACCTGACCTTGCCCGGTGGCGCGAGCGGCTCCGGAGCGGGCTACGTCCAGATGCCCACCGGCATGATCGACGGCCAGAACACCCTGACGATCTCCGCGTGGCTCCGCAATCGCACCGGAAGCGGCGACTATGCCGCGATGTTCTTTGGCACCACCCAGTCGCCGCCCCTCCAGTACTGGCTGCTCAACCCTCAGAACGGCAGCGGCCGCTTCAAGTCCGTGATCGTCGACGGCAAACCGAGCTCGAACCCGTGGTCGCTCGAATCCGGCATCAGCCCCACCAGCGCGGCGCGTGGCATCGCGGGGCCCCTCACCGCCGCGGGAGAGTGGGGGCTCTACACCACCGTCATCACGCCCTCGTCGATCACCGGGTACTACAACGACCAGCGCATCGGCACGGTGTCGACGGCGCGCACCATCACCCAGTTCGGCTCGGACCTCGTGGGCTACATCGGCCGATCCTCGTATGCGGACGAGTTCTATGAAGGCGACGTGCGGGACGTGCAGATCTACACCTCCGCCCTCACCGCGTCCCAGATCGTCGACGCGTACTACGGTGGGGTCGACGACCCGGCCGTCATCACCGCGGCGCTCACCGAGGACGCGGATGCGTTGAGCTTCGACTCGCTCACCGTGGCAGACGACGTGACCCTCGCGACCACGGGAGATCGCGGGTCTCAGATCTCGTGGGCGTCGACCGACCTCGCTGTGATCGCCGCCGACGGCACGGTCGTCCGCCCGGCCACCGAGAATGCCGAGGTCACGCTCATCGCCACGCTCGCCCTCGCTGGCGAGAGCACCACCCGCGACTTCACTTTCACGGTGGTCGCCGACAGCCCCCAGGCGAACCTCGAGTATGCCGCCTCCCAGTTCGACCTGGGTCTGTCCGTCGCATGGCAGGACATCGTCCTTGCCGCCGATTTCGCCGGCTACTCGGTGACCTGGGAGACGTCGAACGCCGCCGCCGTGACAGCCGCAGGCGATGTCTCTCGCGGCGCCGCCGAGGCCGCCGCACGGCTCACGGCGACGCTCGCGGATGGCAGCCTCACCGCCCAGCGCGAGTTCGACGTCACCGTGCTCGCGGAGGACGCGGGCTGGATCGGCACCGCCATCGGCACCGGCAACACGGACGACACTGACAACCTGCGCCTGTCCGCCTCTACCGACGGCGCCGACTTCGCCGCTCTCAACGACGGCCAGGGGATCCTGTTCCCCGAACTGGGCTCGCGCAAGATGGGATCGCCCACCGCGTTCCGCACGCCCGACGGCGGGTTCGGCCTGGTCTCGACCCTCGACTCCCACTCGAACCAGATCTTCGTGTTCGACTCCGAGAACCTGCGCGCGTATTCCCATGAGCGCCTGGTGCAGTTCGCCCCCACGGCGCACCGCACAGCTCGGGTCGCGGTCGGGTACGACAACGGCATCGCCGCGTACCGCCTGCACTACACGAACACCGCCGACGGTCTGCACTACGAGGTGACGACTCGTGACTTCGCGGAGTTCTCCGCGCCGGCCGAGGTCGCGACCGCACCCTCGTTCGTCTCTGCCAGCTTTCCCTCCGGCATGATCGAGACGGATGCGATCGCCGTGACTGCTGCCGAGTACGACTACGTCGTCGATCGACTCAGCCGCATCTCGCACATCGGCGTGGAGCCTTTCGCGAACCTGGACATCGCCAAGGGTGACGACCCGGCGCTGCCCGAGGCCGCCACGGTCGAGTACTCGAACGGGACCACCGCCCGCATGCCGGTGGATTGGGACACGAGCGGCGTCGACTTCGACACCCCCGGCGTCTACACGATCGACGGCACCATCGCGGATCCGCAGTATCCGAGCCCGCTCGTGGAGCGCCGGGCCGACCCCGACGCGACCCTCGGGGATGACGGCTACTACTACTTCACTGGCTCGTACCCGATGACCTACAACGGCGACCCGAACGGCTATGACCGCATCGTGCTGCGTCGCTCTGCGACCCTCGAGGGCCTCGCGACCGCCACGGAGGTCGAGATCTGGAACGAGTCCAGCGAGGCCGGCCTCAACAGTTACATCTGGGCGCCGGAACTCGTCGAGATCTCCGGCGAGTGGTACGTGCTCTTCACCGCCGCCCGCAGCGGTGGGTTCGACATCCGACCCGCGCTGCTCAAGTATACCGGCGGCGAGCTGGCCGGCGATGCCGCGCTCGACCCCGCCAACTGGGAGACCGTGGGCTACCACCTGCCCGCACCCGGCGACGACATCGCGTTCAATTCCTTCTCGCTCGACATGACGCACTTCGAGCACAACGGAGTGGACTACGGCATCTGGGCGCAGTCCGACGCCGAAGGCTTCTCGACCATGCGCATGGCGCCCATGGACTCCGCGAACCCACAGCAGATGGCCGACGAGTCGATCCAGATCACGCGCCCCACCCGCGCGTGGGAGCAGGCGTCCGGCGTCGAGGTCAACGAGGGCGCCGCCGTGATCAAGAACGACGGCAAGATCATCGTCGCCTTCTCCTCCGCCTCCGTGGACGTGAGCTACAACATCTCGGTGCTGTGGGCGGACGAGGACGCGGATCTCATGGACCCGGCGTCGTGGAACAAGCTGGGGTATCCACTGCTCACCACGGACGACGTGCCTGGCATGTACGGGCCCGGCCACAATTCGTTCACGGTGGACGCGCTGGGCAACCCGGTCATGGTCTATCACGCACGCAGCTACGACGACCCGGCCAACCCTGGGGAGGCGACCGACGGAGGTCTGTTCGATCCACGTCGCAACGCTCACGCCACGATCGTGAACTTTGACGTCGACGGGCTCCCAGTCCTCGATCTCACTCCCGACGAGCAGCTCGACCCTGCCCTGCGGGACGTCCAGGTCACGGTGACCGTGGAGCCGGAGGAGGGGCTGGTCGCGCACTACCAGCTCGACGAGACCTCCGGCACGGTGGCGGAGGACAGCTCCGGCAATGGCCTCGATGGCACCTATGTGGGAGGACCCACGCTGGGCGGCGACGCCGGCGTGCGCCTCGATGGCGCGGGCGACCATGTGGTCCTGCCCGACGACCTGGTGGGCGGTCTCGACTCGATCACCGTCTCGACCGAGGTTCTCGTCCGCTCCACGCAGGGCGGCGACTACTTCATCTATGGCTTCGGCAACGCCGATGCGGGTGGCGTGGGCGACGGATACCTGATGGCGACGGGCAACCCGACGCTGCGGGGCAACATCGCGAGCGGCAACTGGAGCACTGAGCAGCGCGTGGACTCCGGCGCGGTGCTGTCGCGCGACGTCTGGCGCACGGTGACCTACACGCTGGACGATGCGACCGACACGTCCCGCCTGTACCTCGACGGCGTCGAGGTCGCGGTGAACACCACCACGACCCTGCGTCCCTCGGACATCGGGGGCGGTGCCACGGCGCTGAACTTCATCGGCCGCTCGGTCTACACGGCCGACGGCACGATGGCCGGGTCCGTGCGCGACTTCCGCATCTATGACTCGGCTCTCGACGCCTCGGCCGTCGCCGCGCTGGTGCCGACCGATGCGGAGCGGGTGGCACGCGACGCCGCGGCGCTGAACATCAGCGGCGCCGTCGCCATCACGGACGACATCGACCTGCCGACCGCCGGAGCCAACGGCTCCACGATCGCCTGGGCCTCGTCCGACCCCGCTGTGGTGGGTGACGACGGCACGGTGAGCCGTCCCGGCTACGCGGAGGGCGACGCGGACGTGACGCTGACCGCCACCGTCACGCTGGGGGACGAGACCGTCACCCGCCTGCTCGTGGTGACCGTGCTCGCGTCGGCGGACGACCAGTCCATCGCCGATGCGGGCGCCGCTGCCTTGTCGGTGACCAACATCGACGATGTGCGCGGGAACCTCACCCTCCCCACCGAGATCGATGGCCTCCCCGTCACGTGGAGCAGCGCTGACACGGGCATCATCACGACCGACGGAATCGTCAACCGCCCTGGGTCTGACACGGAGGTCACCCTGACCGCCACCGTGACCAAGGGGGAGGCGACGGCCGTCCGGGAGTTCGCGGCGCAGGTGCGCGCGGCCGTCGAGCTCGACGCCTTCGAGGGCTATGCGTTCTCGTACTTCACCGGCGACTCGCTCGCGGGGGAGAAGATCTACTTCGCGGCGTCCGACGGCAACGATGCGTTGTCATGGGACGAGCTCAACGGTGGGGACCCGGTGCTCGAGTCGGAGTACGGCACGCGCGGACTGCGCGATCCCTTCATCATCCGCTCGCCCGAGGGCGACACGTTCTACATGATCGCCACGGACCTCTCGATCGGCTCCGGCGGCGGCTGGGATGCGTCCCAACGCCAGGGCTCTCAGTACCTCGAGGTGTGGGAGTCGAGGGATCTCGTGAACTGGAGCGAGCAGCGACACGTCAAGGTCGCGCCCGACAATGCTGGCAATCTGTGGGCACCTGAGGCGTACTACGACGAGTCGATCGGCGCGTACGTGGTGTTCTGGGCTTCCAAGCTGTACCCGGAGGACGACCCGGGCCACACCGCCAACGGCATCCCCAACGAGATGCTGTACTCCACCACGCGAGACTTCGTGACGTTCTCGGAGCCGCAGGGATGGCAGACCGGGATCTCGCGCATCGACTCCACCGTGCTCGAGGTGGACGGGACCTACCACCGCTTCACCAAGGACGAGGGCGCCGGCACCACCGGCTGCTCGGACATCATCCACGAGTACTCAGATCAGCTGCGTGCACCCTTGGCGGACTGGGACCTGGTGGCGAGCTGCATCGGCCGCGAAGCGGGAACGGGTGCGGTGGAAGGCCCGTCCATCTTCACGTCCAACCCGGGCGACGTCAGCGGCGACTACTACTACCTCTTCGTCGACGAGTACGGCGGCCGCGGGTACATCCCGCTGCGCACCGAGGACATCGCGGACCCGGACTGGCAGGTCGCTCCCGAGTACGACCTCCCCGCCAGCCCGCGCCACGGCACGGTGATTCCTGTCACCGCCGCCGAGCTCGAGGCGCTCCGCGAGGGCGTCGTCGAGGCAGAGCCGGTGACTGCCGATGCTGACGGTCAGGTGTTGCGGTACGACTTCGAGACCGGCCAGGGCACCACGCTCACCGACGTCACGGGCAACGGCTACGACGGCACGATCGTGGGTGGCGCCACCTTGGCGGGCGGCGAGATGGCCTTCGACGGCTCGAACGACTACGTCGATCTGCCCGACAACATCCTTGCGGGCATCGAAGATGTCACCATCGAGGCCGAGGTGTTCCTCGACCAGGGGATGACCGGCAACTACTTCATCTATGGCCTCGGCAACACCACCGGCGGGGCAGGCGACGGCTACCTCTTCACGACCGGAAACTCGCAGTACCGCACCAGCATCGCGACCGGAAACTGGTCGACGGAGCAGACCGTGGGCACGGGACAGACGTTGCCTCGCGGTCAGTGGGTGCAGCTGGTGTACACGCTGAGCGGCACCACCGCGACGCTGTACCTGGACGGCGTCCAGGTGGCGACCGGCACGGTCAACGCCGATCCGGAGGACATCGGCAGCGGCTTCACCTCCGCCAACCACCTCGGCCGCTCCAACTACGACGCCGATGGTCTGTTCGAGGGCGCGTACCGAGAGTTCGCCCTCTACAACAGGGCGCTCAGCGCCGAGGAGGTCCTGGCCGCATCGGGCGAGACCGACGTGCTGCTGGGCGTCACGCTCGAGGACGAGTCCGTGCTGAAGGTCGACCCCATCGTCGATCAGACCGAGCGCACTGTGGTGTTCCCGGTCGAACCGGGCACGGACCTCACTCAGCTCGCGCCCGTGTTCGCCACGGTCGCGGGCGTGACGTCCGACCCGGCGTCCGGGACGGTGCGCGACCTGAGCACGCCGGCGACGTACCAGCTGGGCGACGACTCGACGGCGACCTGGACCATGGAGGCGGTGGAGATGCGCTCTCCGGTGCTGCCTGGCCTGTACGCCGACCCGAACATCATCGCGTTCGGCGGCACGTACTACGTCTACGCCACCTCCGACGGGTACCCGGGCTGGGGCGGCAATGAGTTCTACGTGTGGAAGTCGACCGACCTCGTCGACTGGGAGCGCTCGGACGAGCCTTTCCTGACGCTCGACGGCGAGGACGGCGACGTGCCGTGGGCCACAGGCAACGCGTGGGCCCCCACCGCGATCGAACGCGACGGGAAGTACTACTTCTACTTCTCGGGTCACCACGCGGAACTCAACCGCAAGACCATCGGCGTCGCCGTGGCGGACCACCCCGAGGGCCCGTTCGTCGCGGAGCCGGAGGCGATGATCCTGAACAACGAGGCGGTGACCTCAGGTCAGGCGATCGACCCGCACGCCTTCATGGACCCCGTCTCCGGCACGTACTACCTCTACTGGGGCAACGGTTCGCCCGTGATGGCACAGCTCGCTGACGACATGGTGTCGCTCGAGCCGGGCACCATCCAGGTGATGACGGGCCTCACGGGGTACCGGGAGGGATCGTTCATGGCCTACCGCGAGGGCATCTATCACCTCACGTACTCGATCGACGACACGGGCAGCGAGAACTACCGGGTGGGCTACGCGACCTCCGACAGTGCCGAAGGCCCGTGGACGTACCGCGGCGTGATCCTCGAGAAGGACGCCTCGCTGGGCATCCTCGGCACCGGCCACAACTCGGTGCTCAACGTGCCGGGCACGGATGACTGGTACATCGCGTACCACCGGTTCGCGATTCCTGACGGCAACGGCACGAACCGGGAGACCACCATCGACCGGCTCACGTTCGACGAGCAGACGGGCCTCATCGAGACGGTGACGCCCACGCTGTCCGCCGTCGACGCGCAGGAGATCGTGGACCAGGAGCCGCTGAGCGTGAGCATCTCGGGCACTGCGGAGCCGGGCGAGCAGCTCGACGCCGTCATAGCGGAGCCGTGGACCGCGGAGTCCTATCAGTGGCTGCGCGATGGTGACCCGATCCTCGGCGCCAACGCCGCTGGCCTGGTGCTCGCGGACACTGACGCCGGTGCGGACATCTCCGTCGAGGTGACGGCATCGAAGGCGCTGTGGGCCGATGCGACAGTGACGTCGGACGCCGTCACGGTCGCGGAGCTCGACGGCGGCGGTCCCGGCGGCGAGAACCCCGGTGGGGAGACGCCTGGCGGCGAGACTCCCGCAGAGGGCCAGCTCGGGGTCAGCGCCGGAACGGTGCGCCCGGGTGACACCATCGCGATCTGGGGCGCGGACTTCACGCCCGGCGAGCAGGTCACGGTGACGCTCTACTCGACGCCGACCGAGCTCCGCACGGTGCAGGCCGGGGTCAATGGCGACATCGCGACCACGGTCACGATCCCGCTGGACGTCGCGGCCGGCGACCACACGCTGGAGGCCGTGGGCGCTCAGTCGGGCACCACGCTCAGCGCCGGGCTCACGGTCCTGGATGCCGGCCAGCTGGCGACGACAGGCGCCGATGGGCAGTGGCCCCTCGCGCTGCTGATCGCCGCACTCCTGATGGGGCTCGGTGTCACGATGACGATGCGGCAGGTGAACCGCCGCTAGTCAGCGCGTCCGCCGGGACCTGCGCCGCGACGCGCGGGTCCCGGCAGCCGCATCGGCCGGGCTCACGCGCGCGATCAATGGCAGAAGCGGTGCGGGTCAGCGGTCCCCGGTCATGGTGGTGACATCCAGCAGCGCGTCGAGCTGTGCGACGGTGATGTCGCCACGCTCCACGAAGCCGAGCGCGAGGGTGGCCTCGCGGACCGTGAGGCCCTCGGCCACGGCGTGCTTGGCGATCTTCGCGGCGTTCTCGTAGCCGATGACGCGGTTGAGCGGGGTCACGATGCTGGGGGAGGCCTCGGCGAAGCGGCGGGCGCGGTCGCGGTTGGCGACGATGCCGTCCACGGTGCGCTCGGCCAGCAGACCCGAGGCGTTGCCGAGCAGGCGCATCGACTCGAGCACGCCGAGCGCCATGACCGGGATCTGGACATTGAGTTCGAACGAGCCGGAGGCGCCCGCCCAGGCGACCGTCGCATCGTTGCCCACCACGCGGGCGCACACCATCAGCACTGCCTCGGGAATGACGGGGTTGACCTTGCCCGGCATGATCGAGGATCCGGGCTGAAGGTCGGGCAGCTGAATCTCGCCGAGCCCGGTGTTGGGGCCCGAGCCCATCCACCGCAGGTCGTTGCAGATCTTGGTGAGCGAGACCGCGATCACCTTGAGCGCCCCCGAGACCTCGACCAGTCCGTCACGGGCGGATTGCGCCTCGAAATGGTCGCGCGCCTCGGTGATGGGCAGCCCGGTGTCGTCGGCGAGCAGCGCGATCACGCGCTCGGGGAAGCCGTCGGGGGTGTTGATCCCGGTGCCCACGGCGGTGCCACCGAGCGGCACCTCGGCCAGCCTCGGAAGGGCGGCGTCGAGCCGCTCGATGCCGCGACGGATCGCCGCCGCGTAGCCGCCGAACTCCTGGCCGAGGGTCACGGGCGTGGCATCCATGAGATGCGTGCGGCCCGACTTGTAGACGTCGGAGAACTCGCTGGCCTTCGCCTCCAGGGACTGCGCGAGCCGCTCGAGCTGTGGCATGAGGTCGTTGACGAGCGTCGAAGTGGCCGCCACGTGCACCGAGGTGGGGAACACGTCGTTGGAGGACTGCGACGCGTTCACGTGGTCGTTCGGGTGCACGTCCTCGCCGAGCAGGCGGGTGGCCAGCGTGGCGATGACCTCGTTGGTGTTCATGTTGGAGCTGGTGCCGGAGCCGGTCTGGAACACGTCGACGGGAAAGTGTGCGTCGTGCTCGCCTGAGGCGACCTGGTCCGCCGCCGCCACGATCGCATCGGCAATCGGGCCGGGCAGCACGCCCAGCTCCGCATTCGCCTGCGCCGCCGCCTTCTTCACCCGCGCGAGCGCCTCGATGTGACGGCGCTCGAGCGTGAGGCCCGAAATCGGGAAGTTCTCCACGGCACGCTGCGTCTGCGCTCGATAGAGGGCGTGCGCGGGAACCCGCACCTCGCCCATCGTGTCGTGCTCGATGCGGTAGTCGGACGTGGCGTCGTTGCTCAGCTCGCTCATGGAGTCATTGTCGCAGGAACGCGAGGTCAGGTGGCGTCCCGTGTGAGGGTGTGGCGCCGCGACGGGCGCCGACGGTCAGCCTTCGCCGAGCTCGGCCCGCGTGGGCGGATTCGCACCCGCCCGCGACACCGTGATGGCGCCGATGCGCGCGCATCGGGCGAGCACGCGCTCGAGGGTGACGTCGTCGATCGCGCGCAACGCGTCCCGGCGCTCCGCTCCCAGCAGGCCGGCACCCCACAGCCCATCGATGAGTCCACCCATGAACGAATCCCCGGCGCCGACCGTGTCGGCCACCTCGACTCGAGGGGCGGTCACGCTGACGCTCCTGCCGTCGCGGAGGTACGCAGTGGCGCCGTCGCCCCCGGTGGTGACGACGACCAGACCAGGCCCGCTGGCGGCCCACTCGCGGGCGAGGGTCTCGACCGAGCCGTCCGGGCGGCCGGTGAGCAGCCAGGCGAGGTCCTCGTCGGAGGCCTTGACGACGTCGGAGAGGGCGATGACGCGTTCGATCGCGGCCAACGCGGCGGACGGCTCTCCCATGAGGGCGGGGCGCGCGTTCGGGTCGTACGTGATGGTCGCGTGGGCTCGGGCGCGGTCCAGGATGTCGAGCACCGCGCTTCCGCCGGGCGCGAGCACCGCTCCGATGGAGCCGGTGTGGACCACCAGCGCGTCCACATCGGCGACGGCGGCGGCGTCGATGTCCCAGGTCAGGTCGAACTCGTATGTCGCCGCACCGGTGTCGTCGAGCGTGGCGGCCGCCACCGACGTGCGGGGAGCATCGGCCGATCCCTCGACCAGGGCCACGTCGGAGGCTTCCAGGTGAGCCCGCACCATCTCCCCGTGTGCGTCAGGTGCCAGGCAGGTCAGCAGGGACACATCGCGCCCCAGCCGCCCCAGTCCGATGGCGACGTTCGCGGGTGACCCGCCCGGGTGGGTCTCGACTGTGCCGTCCGGACGGCGAACGACGTCGACGAGGGCCTCGCCGATGACGAGGGCGGTGTCGGTCATGAGTGGTCCTCCTCTGGCCGTGCGGCTGCATCGTCGCCAGCCGTGTCGTCCTCGGCGGTGTCGTCCGCCGGGACGAAGCCGACGATACCGGCGTCGGCGTCGTCGCCCTGCTCGGTCCCGCCGCGGGCGTCGGTGATCCGGTCCCGGGCGCCCTCGAGGAGCTCCTGGCAGCGGGCGGCGAGAGCCTCGCCCCGCTCCCACAGGCCTACGGACTCGTCGAGCGTGGCGGCGCCGGCCTCGAGCTTCGCCACGATGGCGATCAGCTCGTCGCGGGCCTGCTCGTACGTGAGGGAGGAGACATCGTCGGCGTGAGACATATGCCACACGCTATCGCGTCATCATCAGGCCCTACGGCACTCTCATCAACTACCAAGTGCAATCTCTCTTCACAATGGGGTGACGACTGATGTTCAGTGAGAATTACTCGCGCCAAACCGCGCTCGCGAGCGTGGAGAAGGCGCTCGACCCGAACCTGACCGATGCGGAGCTCGCCACGCTGGCGAGGTCAGAGGAGGCGAAGGTGCGTGCGGCCGTGGCCGAGCGCCCCGCGACGCCGCTCACGACTCTCCTCAAGCTCGCGTCCGACGAGTCCCCGACGGTGCGCATGGGGGTGGCGCGCAATCGGCGTGCCGAGATGCCGGAGGACCTCCACGATCAGCTCGCCCACGACAAGGTCGCCGACGTGGTCTACGCGCTGATCGAGAACCCGACCGTGCCCGACGCCATCATCGGCCGCCTCGCTCGGCAGTTCCACAAGGAGTACGCGTCAGCCGCGCGAGCTCGCCTCGCCTCGAAGGGCGGCGCCGCCAAGGTGCTGGGCCGACTGGGCATCGCGAGCGCAGGCTGAGCCGACCGGCGGCCCCCGCGGAGCACTGAGGGGTGCCCTTCGCTCGAGCCTTGCGCTCGCGAGGGCCACGCCGCGGGGGTCGTCTGCCGGCCGTGCGGTGGACGAGTCGCGGCATCAGGCGATGGTGCTGGGGGAGACGCTCGTCACCGACGCCTCGGCCTCGCCCGCGGCGAACCGCAGATGAATGGCGTCTGCGCTCGTGAGGGTTGAGGCGTCCCGAATGACCGCGCCCGCAGCGTCTCGTGCAATCGCGTAGCCACGGTCGAGGGTGCCCTGTGGGCTGAGTGCGCGCAGGGCCGCTCCGAGCTCTCGCGTCGCGCCGTCTGCTCCAGCGAGGATCGCGACCAGCGCGCGATCAGCGGAGGTCCTGGCGCGCGCGACGGACTCCCGGTAGGGATCAAGCATGCGGTGGGGGTGCGCCAGCACCGGGCGCGACCGGAACTGGTCGAGGCCACGCGCCTCGCGTGCCACCAGCGCTTCGAGCGCCGCCCGCATGTCACGGCGTGCCTGGTCGACACCGGCGCGCTCCTGCGCCGCATCGGGCACGATGCGCTTGCCGGCATCGGTGGGCGTCGAGGCGCGGTAGTCGGCGACGAGGTCGAGCACAGGGGAGTCCTTCTCGTGGCCGATCGCGCTCACGAGCGGGGTCTCGCACGCTGCGGCGGCTCGCACGACGCGCTCGTCAGAGAATGCGATGAGGTCCTCGAAGGAACCGCCGCCGCGCGCGACCACGATGACGTCGACGTCCGGGATCGCGTCGAGCTCCTCGATCGCCTGGCTGACCTCGCGCACCGCGTGCTGGCCCTGGACCGAGACGCGGCGAATCTCGAAGGTCACGGACGGCCAGCGCTTGGTCGCGTTGACCACGACGTCGTGCTCGGCCTCGCCTTGAGTCGCGCAGACGAGCCCCACCCTGCGCGGGACGAAGGGCAGGGGCTGCTTGCGCTCGGCATCGAACAGCCCCTCGGCGGCCAGGGCCTCCTTGAGCGCCTCGATCTGCGCGAGCAGGTCGCCCACGCCCGCGTGGCGGATGTCCGCGGCGTCGAGCTTGAGGGCCCCCGAGCGCGCCCACCAGCGCGGTCGGGCATGGAGCACCACGCGGGAGCCGTCGTCCAGCGGCGTGCCCATGCGGTCCACCACGGAGGAGAGCGCGGATACCCCGAGCGTGGCGTTCTCGCTCGGGTCGCGCAGGTCGAAGAAGACCAGGTTCTTCCATCGTGACGGCCTCAGCACCTGGCCCTCGACCCACACCGGACCCATGCGGTGCACATACTGGCCGATCTTGCCGGTGAGGTGGTGGACGGGCCACGGTCGCTCGGCGGTGGTGTCGGCGGCGGTGCCGGGGAAGCCTCCGGCGGCTGGGCCGGAAGCACTCGCCCCCTGCGGAGCGTTGTCGGGGGAGAGCGAACCGTCGGTCACGTCCCCTAGCGTGCCACGTAGGATGGAGAACATGCCTTCCCCCAACGACAAGCGCGTCCTTCTCGCGGCCCCGCGCGGCTACTGCGCAGGTGTGGATCGCGCCGTGATCGCGGTCGAGAAGGCCCTCGAGATGCACGGGGCGCCCATCTACGTCCGCAAGGAGATCGTCCACAACAAGTACGTGGTGGAGACGCTGTCCGAGCGCGGAGCGATCTTCGTCGAGGAGACGGACGAGGTCCCCAAGGGAGCCCGCGTGGTGTTCTCGGCGCACGGCGTCTCGCCAGCGGTGCGCAGCAGTGCCGATGCTCGCGGCCTGGTGTCCATCGACGCCACCTGCCCACTGGTCACCAAGGTGCACAAGGAGGCCATCCGCTTCGCGCGTGAGAATCAGACCATCCTGCTGATCGGCCACGACGGCCACGAGGAGGTCGAGGGCACCGCCGGCGAGGCCCCTGAGCACACCATCGTCGTGAACTCGCCCGAAGAGGCGGACCGTGTGGTGGTGCCCGATCCCGACAACGTGGTGTGGCTGTCACAGACCACGCTCTCCGTCGACGAGACCATGGACACCGTCCACCGGCTGCGGGCGCGCTTCCCCAACCTCCAGGACCCGCCCAGCGACGACATCTGCTACGCCACGCAGAACCGTCAGGTGGCGGTCAAGAAGCTCGCGCCCGAATGCGATCTGGTGATCGTGGTGGGCTCCGCGAACTCGTCCAACTCCGTTCGACTGGTCGAGGTGGCGCTGCAGGCGGGCGCCCGCTCGTCCTATCGCGTCGACACCTACAAGGAGATCGACGAGTCCTGGTTCGAGGGCGTCACCACCGTGGGGCTCACCTCCGGCGCCTCGGTGCCCGAGATCCTCGTCAAGGATGTCATCGGCTTCCTCGCCGAGCGCGGCTACGAGACGGTCGAAGAGGTCCGCACCGCAACCGAGGACCTGATGTTCTCGCTGCCCCGCGAGATTCGTGCCGACATGAAGGCCAAAGAGGCCGAGCGCGCGATGCAGGCCTAGGTCCTCGCCGCTTCCCCCCCCGCCTTAGCGTCCCAGTGGGCGCTCACTGTCGGTTCTGGGGCAGCGCTGCATCCTGGCGGGCGCTGAGTGTCGATCAGGCGCGGTCGGTCGGCTCTGCTACAGCGGTGAGTTCCGGGGCCGTGAGCTCGCGAGGCTCGGTCGCGACCTGCTCGATGCCCGGCAGAGGGGCGTCGATCTGCTGCATCTCCTGGAACTTGCGGGCGCTCACCAGCACGCGCGACTCGAGGGACGCGACGGTCTGGTTGTAGGCCCGGCTCGCACCCTCGATGGCCCGGCCCACCTTGGCGAGATGCTCGCCCATGGTCGACAGCCGGTCGTACAGTTCCTTGCCGGTGGCCAGCACGTCTTGAGCGTTCTTCGCCAACGCGTCTTCCTTCCACGCGTGAGCGACCGTGCGCAGCATCGCCACCAGCGTGGTGGGCGTCGCGATGAACACGCGCTTGCCGAATGCGTACTCCTGCAGGTCCCCGTCCTGCTCGAGGGCCGACTGATAGAAGGCCTCGGACGGCACGAACATCACCACGAACTCCGGGGCGGAGGCGAACTGCTCCCAGTACTTCTTGGCCGCGAGGTCGTCCACGTGCTTGCGGATGTGGCGAGCGTGCGCGCGCAGGCGATCCGCACGGACCTCCTCATCATCCGTCTCGAACGCCTCGATGAGTGCCGACAGTGCGACCTTGGAGTCAACCACGATGGTGCGCCCGCCGGCGAGCTTCACGGTCAGGTCCGGTCGCTGGAGCCTGCCCTCGCCGTCGCGCACCGAGTCCTGCTCGGTGAAGTCCACGTGCTCGACCATTCCCGCGAGCTCGACCACGCGGCGCAGCTGCACCTCACCCCAGTTGCCGCGCACGTCGGAGCGCCTCAACGTATTGATGAAGTCCGTGGTGCGCTTGTCGAGCTTGTCCGATGCCGCGAGCATCTGACGCACCTGCTCGGACAGCTGGGCATGGCCGCTGGCGCGCGCCTTGTCGGCCTCGGCGGTCTGCCGCTGCACCACGTCAAGGGCCTTCGCCATGGGTTCCACGAGCTGACGCACCGCCTGCTCGCGCTTGGCCAGCTCGGCCTCTCCCGCCTGGCGCTCCCGTGCGAACCGTTCCCGCGCCACCTCGAGCAGCGACTCCTGGCTCGCCTTGAGCGTCTGCTGCGACAGCGCCGCGAACTGCTGGCGCATGGTCTCCTGGTCGCCACGCACCTGCGCTACGTAGCGCTCGTGGGCGGCAGTGAGCTCCGACTCGCGCTGAGCCCACGCATCGGCCTGCCGCTGCGCCTGCTGCTCGAGCATGGCGACTCGTTCGTGAGCGATCGCGGCCCGGGTCTCGACGCGCGTAGAGCGCCGCGTCGCCAGGAGGTAGCCGGTTGCGAGGCCAGCGAGGAGCGCCGATGCGGCGATGAGGAGTTCGACCATGCCCTCACGCTCCCACGTGCCTGTGACGCTGCCAGCGCGACCCGTGCATCGGCATCTCCAATCGGCGCGCCGCGCGCGACGTTGGTCCTGGATTCTCCGTTCGGCGTAGCGATATCATGTGGCCTTAGTCACATTTTGGGCACGAAAATCGGTACGGGCGGTACCCGAAACACGTTCGTTACCGAACTTTTCGTACCCTGGACGGCACCGCGGGGAAACTCCCCGTTGCCTTCACGCCCGCGTGCACGCTCGAACCCCGGGTCGACACACGCAGGCGTGTGAAGTGAGAGGACACAGTATGAAGCTCGGCAAGTTCGGGAAGGGCGCCGCCGTCGTAGCGATGGCGACCCTCGCCCTCGCCGCATGTACCTCCGAGGACCCGGAGGGCGACGCGCCTGACCCGTCAGCGACAGAGTCGGTCTCGACCGGTGGCACCAACGACGACACCATCTACTTCTCGGCCGGCGAGGTCGAGTGGAACGGGTACAACGACCTCACGTCGGCGACCTACTCCACGTACAACTCGGTGGTCAACGAGCGCGTGCGCTCGGCGTTCACCTACTTCGGCCCAGACGCCTCCATCAACATCAACGAGGACATGGGCAACGTCGAGCTCATCTCCGAGGACCCGATGATCGTCGAATACACGATCAACGAGGACGCGGTGTGGTCTGACGGCGAGCCCATCAAGTACGAGGACGTGCTGCTGACCTGGGCGGCACAGTCGCTCTCCGACGGCGAGAACGAGGACGGCAGCCCCGTCGCACTGTTCGACCACGTGAGCGGCCTCGACTACGGCGACCGCGTGCCCGACGGCCCGCAGGGCGAGCCGGGTGGCAAGTCGTTCACCGTCGAGTACACGAACCCCTACCCGGACTACCTGCTCACCACCGTCATCGACTTCCCGGCCCACGTGGTCGCGGAGCAGGCGGGCATGACGCTCGAAGAGATGGTCACGGCGATCGAGGCGGGCGACGTGGAGGCCATGCGCCCCGCCGCCGAGTTCTGGAACACCGAGTGGATCTCAAACACCCCGGGCGAGCTGCCCGACCCGGCCATCGCGCTGTCCTCCGGCCCGTACACCTACGGTTCGTGGGAAGCCGGCCAGTCGATCACGCTGGTCCCGAACGAGATGTGGTGGGGTGACGCACCCGCCACGGGCGAGCTCGTCTTCCGCTTCGCTTCTCCTGACTCGCACGTCCAGGCTCTTGCCAACGGCGACCTGAATGTCGTGGAGCCGCAGGCGACCGTCGACACGATCGACCAGATCGAGGCGCTCGGCGAGGCCGTGACGCTCGGCACCTACCAGACGCTGATCTGGGAGCACCTGGACATCAACCGCGGCGAGGGTGCATCCCTGGCCGAGAGCCCGGAGCTGCGCGAGGCCTTCGCCATGTGCGTGCCCCGTCAGCTCATCGTGGACAACCTGATCAAGCCGATCAACCCCGACGCGACCGTGATGAACGCTCGTGAGGTCTTCCCGTTCCAGGACAACTACGAGGAGATCGTCTCGGAGTCCTACGACGGCCAGTACGACGAGGTCGACATCGAGGGCGCTGCTGCGAAGATCGCTGAGGCGGGCGTGGACACTCCCATCAACGTGCGCATCGGCTACTCGGGGCCCAACCCCCGACGCACCGACCAGGTCGCGCTGATCAAGGACTCCTGTGACCAGGCTGGCTTCGAGATCGAGGACATCGGCAACCCCGACTTCTTCGCCGCTGGAGGCAACCTCGACACGGGTGACTTCGACGTCGCGCTGTTCGCATGGTCGGGTTCCGGCCAGATCACGTCCGGTCAGAACATCTACGCGACCGGCCGCCCGCAGAACTACATCAACTACTCCAACGAGACGGTCGACGAGGCCTGGGACGCCCTGACCTCCACGCTGGACCCCGAGGAGCAGAAGGAGCAGACCAAGATCATCGAGCGTGCGCTCTGGGAGGACCTCTACGGCATCCCGATCTTCGCGCACCCCGGTGTCGCGGCGTGGGACTCCACGATCCAGAACGTGGAGCCCAGCTCGGCTCAGTCCGGTATCGTGTGGAACGCTGAAGAGTGGGTTCGTTCCGAGTAGGAACGGACTGACATCGCACTCGACCGGTGGGGTGGGGCACTCGCTCCACCCCACCGGTCATGCATGAGTGGGCGGGCGTGCCGTCGCGGTTCTCGGCGCATCCAGCGTGGGGTCGCCTGACCACTCACCTCGAGAAAGTTCTGCATCTATGACCAGGTTTGTCCTCAGACGGCTGGCTGTGTCGAGCGTGATCCTGCTCGTCGGTTCGCTGCTGATGTTCGTACTCACGATCAATGCCGGCGATCCGCTGCAAGATCTGAGGGAGTCGACGGCGTCGAATCGCGACCAGCTGATCGAGTCCCGGATCGACAACATGGGACTCGACCTCCCGTGGTATCAGCGCTACGGCCAGTGGCTCTCCGGCGCCGCCGGCTGCATCATCGGCCAATGTGACCTTGGCACTGACCGTGCAGGCACGGACGTGATCGCCCTGCTCGAGCAGGCCGCCGGCGCGACCCTGCGCCTGGTGACCATTTCCACCTTCGCCGCCATCGTCATAGGCGTGATCGTGGGTATCCTCACCGCCCTGCGTCAGTACTCGGGCTTCGACTACGCGGTGACCTTCCTCGCGTTCCTCTTCTTCTCTCTGCCCGTGTTCTGGGCGGCCGTGCTGCTCAAGGAGTACGGTGCGATCCGCTACAACGACTGGATAGCGGATCCACAGATATCGGTCATACAAGCGCTCATCATCGGCGTCGTCCTCGCCTTCATCATGCAGGGGGTGTTGGGTGGCGGAGTCAGACGCAGGCTTCTCACTGCGGGCACGACCGGCGCCTTCGCCATGATTGCCCTGCTGGCGTTCACGTACATCGGATGGTGGCGCAACCCTGCGCTGGGCATTGGCCTGGTACTGATCGTCTCCCTCGCGTTCGCCGTCGGCGTCACGGCACTGGTGACAGGGCTGGGCAACCGTCGCGTCCTCTACTCGACTCTGACCACCGTCGGCGTGGGCGTCGTGCTGTTCTATGCCCTCGGCCCGCTGCTCGATGAGCCCAACTGGTTGCTGCTGATCGGCTTGTTCGTCTCGGCGATCGTGGTGGGCCTCATCATCGGGCGTCTGTGGGGCGGCTACTCGCGCGGGACAGCGATGGCGCTGTCCGCAGTGACGGCCGGATTCATGGCCGTGATGACCGCCGCTGACCGTGCGGTCTACGCCTGGGCCGGCTTTCTCGACCTCAAGCCGCGGCCCATCTCCACCATCGGATCTCAGACACCCAACTTCGGTGGCGACTTCTGGGAATCGGCGCTCGACCTTGGCACCCAGCTGCTGCTCCCCACCGTGCTGCTGACGCTCATCTCGGTCGCGACCTACTCGCGGTACACCCGCAGCTCGATGCTCGAGACTCTCAACCAGGACTACGTTCGCACCGCCCGCTCCAAGGGCCTGTCCGAGCGCACCGTCATCGTCAAGCACGCCTTCCGCAACGCCCTCATCCCGATCACCACCATCGTGGCGTTCGACTTCGCGGCGCTCATCTCGGGGGCTGTGATCACCGAGGCAGTGTTCGGCTGGAAGGGCATGGGCGAGCTGTTCCGCAGCGGCCTGACGCATACGGATCCCGGGCCTGTCATGGCGTTCTTCCTTGTGACCGCGATCGCGGCCATCGTCATGAACCTGATCGCGGATATCAGCTACGCGTTCCTCGACCCCAGGATCAGGAGGTAGCGCCATGAGCGACGACCGCCGAGACTTCTCGATGCCAGAGGCCCCCGGGCCAGTACCGGATACCACCGTCATCACTGACGCCGATGCCGCACCCGAAGAGAAGTCCTACAGCCAGGGCCAGTTGGTCCGCCGGCGCTTCTTCCGTCACAAGGGCGCCATGGTGGCACTCGGCGTGCTCATTGCGATCACGCTGCTCGCGTTCACGTCGATTGGCTTCGGGCCGATCCCAGGGTGGTGGGGCAAGAACTTCACCGATACGGGGTCGATTCTGGACGGTGGCAGGCCTACGATCGGCTGGTTCTCCCTCGGAGAGCACCCGTTCGGCCAGGACCAGACCGGGCGCGACTTCTTCGCCCTCACGATGCGTGGCACTCAGATATCCCTGACCATCGCGTTCACCGTGGGAATCGTCTCCACTATCATCGGGACGATCATCGGCGCGATCGCGGGCTACTTCCGCGGCTGGGCCGAGGCCTTCCTGATGCGTGTGACGGATCTCTTCATCATCATCCCTTTGCTGGTCCTCGCCGCCGTGCTGGGCCGCATCGCCGGTGACCGCGGCATCATCGCGCTGTCGCTGACTCTGGCTGCGGTGACCTGGACCTCCCTCGCACGGCTCGTGCGTGGAGAGGTGCTGTCCTTGCGAGAGCGCGAGTTCGTCACAGCGGCGCGCGCGATCGGCACCGGATCGGCGCGAATCATCGCGCGCCACATCCTCCCCAACACGGTCGGTGTGATCATCGTGGCCACCACGTTCGCGATCGCGGCGGCCATCCTCCTCGAGACGTCGCTCAGCTTCCTGGGCTTCGGGGTCCAGCCGCCAGATATCTCGCTGGGCTCACTCATCGACCGGTACCAGACCGCGTTCACGTCCCGTCCGTGGCTGTTCTGGTTCCCCGGCATGTTCATTCTCGCGATCGCGCTGAGCGTCAACTTCATCGGCGATGGCCTCCGAGATGCTTTCGACCCGCGACAGAACAAGGACGGTCGATGATGAGCACCACGGCAGACGTCAACACCTTCGAGAGCGCGCCAGAGCCGACCGGCCCGGTGCTGTCCTTCGACAACCTCGACGTGAGGTTCGGCACTGAGTTCGGACAGGTTCACGCGGTCAAGGGAATATCCATCGAGGTGAACCCCGGTGAGGTGCTCGCCTTGGTCGGCGAGTCCGGATCCGGAAAGTCAGTGACCTCCATGTCAGCCCTTGGACTCTTGCCGGGCAACGCCCGCGTCTCGGGCGACATCTCGGTGGCAGGCAAGGTGATCGGCTCTCTCAGCGACAAGGGTCTGCGCCAACTGCGCGGGAACGACGTGGCGATGGTCTTCCAGGAGCCCATGACCGCGCTCAACCCCGTGCTGACGGTCCGCACGCAGATGACCGAGGCGCTCGAATTGCACGGCATCGCCTTTGGCAAGGCGGCCGATGCGCGAGCGGTCGAGCTCCTGCGCATGGTGGGGATTCCCGATGCCGAGAAGCGCATCTACCAGTACCCGCACGAGTTCTCCGGCGGACAGCGTCAGCGCATCGTGATCGCTATGGCGATCTCGTGCGACCCGCGGGTCATCATCGCGGACGAGCCCACGACGGCGCTCGACGTCACGGTCCAAGCGGAGATCCTCGACTTGCTCCGGTCCCTCAAGGACGAGCTCAACACGGGCATCCTCCTGATCACCCACAACATGGGCGTCGTCGCGGACATGGCGGATCGTGTGGCAGTGATGTACCAGGGTGACCTTGTCGAGACGGGCACCGCGCACGATGTGCTCAACTCTCCACAGCACGAGTACACCAAGCGGCTCCTCGACGCGGTCCCGCACCTGGGCAGCCGAGGTGAGACTCCGCCGGTCGAGCAGGGGGACTCGCCGCGCTCGCTCGAGGTCCGGGACTTGGTGGTGGAGTACCACCGCACAGGCAAGGAGCCCTTCCGCGCCGTGGACGGGGTGTCGTTCGATGTGAACCACGGCGAGATCGTAGGGCTGGTCGGCGAGTCCGGTTCGGGCAAGTCCACGATCGCCCGCTGCGTGCTGGGCCTGATTCCTGCAGCCTCTGGCCAGGTGTCGATCCTGGGTCAGGACATCACGACTATGCGCCGCGCCGAGCTGAAGAAGCTGCGCCGCCGCATCGGCGTCGTGTTCCAGGATCCGGCGAGCTCCCTCAACCCCCGGCTTCCCGTCGGCGACTGCATCGCGGAACCCATGGAGGTGCACAACGTCGGCGACAAGGCCTCGCGCCGCGCTCGTGTGGCCGAGCTCCTCGACGCCGTCGAACTGCCTCGTCACCTCGCCAACCGCTACCCGCATGAGCTGTCGGGTGGCCAGCGTCAGCGGGTGTCCATTGCGCGTGCGTTGTCCCTCGACCCGGAGTTCCTCGTCGCGGACGAGCCCACTTCGGCGCTCGACGTGTCCGTGCAGGCGTCGGTGCTGAAGATGTTCACCGCTCTTCAAGAACGCTACGAGTTCGGATGCCTGTTCGTCAGCCACGACCTCGCCGTGGTGGATACCCTGGCGGATCGCGTGGTCGTCTTGAAGGACGGCGAAGTCGTGGAGCAGGGAGACCGCACGCAAGTGCTCAGCAACCCCACCGAGGAGTACACCCGTCGGTTGCTCATCGCAGCCCCCGTGCCGAACCCCGACGAGCAGTTGGCACGTCGCCAGGCGCGTTACGAGTTCATGAAGGAGGTCGGCGAGGCCGACCACGGCCTTCACGTCGAGGAGGCCCCGCACCGCGGGGACATGTTCGGCTGGGCGGCAGGTGCGGAGACGCGCCGGCCCATGGGCCGGAAGAGCCCGCGCGACAAGTGAGCGGACCCCGGCATCGGCTTCGGCCGATGCCGGGGGCGTCAATCCGTGTTCGGGCTTCCGTCCGGCCGATGCGCGGCGCGCACGGGCGGCGGCATCAGCGCCGCGTCGGGCGCGTAGGCGCCGGGCAGGTCGTGGAGGTCCGGGATGTGAACCTCGTCGCCGTTGGCGTCGGTGAGCGGCGGACCGGGCACGGGTGATGGCGCGGGCAGAATCTTCTCCGACGCCAAGTGGCTGGCCATCTCGGCTTCGCCGGGGTTGAAGATCGATCCGAGTTCCGTCATGCCGTGAGCCTACGCCCGGCCTGTCTGTTGGGCGAGAGAGCCCAGCCCCCGCAACGGCCGCTGGGCTAGGTCAATCGCGAAGCGGGGAGCCGAGGACGGAGAACTGGCTGCCGCCCATCTCCCCGGACAACAGCGGCATCGCCTCGTGGATCGCCGCGCGCACGCTGTCCAGCTGCAGCGACGCGCGATGGGCCTCGGCGGAGGTCCACAGCTCCATCACGTACACCGTCGCGGGGTCGTCATCGTTGATGCCGACCTCGTACAGCAGGCATTCGGCCTCGTCGAGCTGGAGGTTGCGGCGAGTCAGGATGGCCACGACCTCCTCGCGCTTGCCGGGTAGCACGCCCAGGGTTCCTACGTTCGCGAATGTCATGGGCGCAACGCTAATAGGCGGTTCCGACACTCACGGTGCGTGTGGCAACTAGACTGGTCGACCGTGGCTCTCACTATCGGAATCGTCGGACTGCCCAACGTGGGCAAGTCCACCCTGTTCAATGCTCTGACGCGGGCGGAGGTGCTCGCCGCGAACTATCCGTTCGCGACCATCGAGCCCAACGTGGGCGTGGTACCGCTGCCGGACGAGCGGCTGGGCCGCCTCGCCGAGGTGTTCGGCAGTGAGAAGGAGTTGCCCGCGACGGTGTCGTTCGTCGACATCGCGGGCATCGTCAAGGGCGCCTCGGAGGGTGAGGGCCTGGGCAACGCGTTCCTCGCCAACATCCGTGAGGCCGATGCGATCTGCCAGGTCACGCGCGCGTTCGACGACACTGACGTCACTCGCGTCGACGGCTCCACCGACGAGGCGGGCGACCTCGAGACCATCGCGACCGAGCTGATCCTCGCGGACCTCCAGACCCTCGAGAAGGTGATCCCGCGCCTCGAGAAGGAGGTGCGCACCAAGAAGGGCCCCGCCGAGCAGCTCGCCGCCGCCAATCAGGCCAAGGAGGTCCTTGAGGCCGGCCAGACGCTGTTCGCCGGCGCCGCCGCCGCGGGAATCGACACCGCCGAGCTGCGCGAGTTCAACCTGCTCACCACGAAGCCGTTCATCTACGTGTTCAACACGGACGATGCGGGCCTGATGGACGAGGAGAAGAAGGCGCGGCTCGAGGCGCTCGTCGCGCCCGCCAAGGCGATCTTCCTGGACGCCAAGTTCGAGTCCGAGCTCATCGAGCTCGACGAGGCCGAGGCTCGCGAGATGCTCGAGTCCACCGGCCAGACCGAGTCAGGGCTGTCGCAGCTCGCGCACATCGGCTTCGACACGCTCGGCCTGCAGACGTACCTGACGGCCGGCCCCAAGGAGTCCCGCGCGTGGACCATCCGCAAGGGCTGGACTGCACCGCAGGCCGCCGGAGTCATCCACACTGACTTCGAGAGGGGCTTCATCAAGGCCGAGGTCGTGGGCTTCGACGATCTCATGCAGTACGGATCGATGGCCGATGCGAAGGCCGCCGGGAAGGTGCGCATCGAGGGCAAGGACTACGTGATGCACGACGGCGACGTGGTGGAGTTCCGCTTCAACGTGTAGTTCTCTCACGAGCATGAGTGCGACCGGTTGAGCGTGAGATGGACGCAGAGTCGCGTGCGCTCTCGATAGCGTTGCCCGAACCTCGTCGACCCCCAACTCACTGACACGTCACTGCGTTCTTGCTGCCATGATGCGTGGGAAGACGGACGAGCGCGCAAGTGGGGAGACATGCTCGTCCAGCACGTCGAGAGCGCGACCACGGCCACAACGGGGGTAGATCAATGCGATCCGAATCCGGGCGTTCACACCGGCCAGGCGTCTTTGCGCGACACCCCTGGCTCCACCTGCTGTGGACGATGCCCGTGGCCATCGCAGGTGCGGCCCTCCTCGTGCTGATGTCAGCGGTGTCGAGGTGCGGGTTTGATGGCTGTGGCGACGCTGGCGACGATCCCGCCTCGGCGATCGTCTTCTTGCTGGCGGGGGCGTTCTGTCTGGTCTCGCCAGTGCTGTTCGTCCCATGGACGCAAAGCCGACGCGCGAGGGTGATCGGCGCGGCTGCGACGCTGGGGATCGTCGCAGTGGGCGCCGCTGTCGCTGTCGGGGCGCCGCGTGCGGGGTCGTGGGCCACCGTTGATGATGGGGTGCCGTCGGAGGAGGAGCAGTACCAACTGTTCGAGCGCGAGAACGCTGAGGCGTGGGTCACGGACAATCCGGGGACCCGGATCGGGTACGTGTCCGGGTCGTGGACGGCAGTGGTGACGGCAGGCGGGGGTGTCATCGAGATCGAGCGCGTCGACGCCGAGCCGCCCACACCATGTGCGTACCTGGCCGACACATACCTGGTGGCGGAGCCGCAGTACCACGTCGATGATGAGGCGCTGTGGTGCGAGCGCGACGGTGAGAGGTGGGCGCGTGCGGACGGAACCGGCGTCGTGGGCTTCGAGGGCGGCTCGTACACCCTCGTGCGCAGCGGAGTTGGCTTTTCCTTGGAGCATGCGGGCGGCGACCGCCCTGGAAGCACGGAAGAGGTGGCAGAGACTTACGCAAGCCTCCGCCCAATTTACGAGACGGAGTTGCGCGCGGCGTTCGAGAACCAGCGAGTTCCGCAACAGGGCTGAATCGCGCGCCTCGGAAGCGACTTCAGACGCCAGGCTTCGGCAGCATCGCCACCAGTCGAACCTTGTGGTGGTGCCTTCCCGATGCGGCGACGCGCGGCTATGGTCGCAGGGAGTGAGAACCGAGGGGGAGTCGCGTGCCCGCAGTGAAATTGCCACGTCTGGCGATCTGTGTGGTCGCATTGCCTGCGGTCCTTGTGGGGTGCTCGGGGGTCCGGAACCGTCATCTTCTGCGACGGCGGTGTCGACGATTCCGAAGACGGACTCCGTTCTCTCGGCTTCAGCGGAGCCGTCCGAGACAGCGCCCGTCGATTCGTTGAGCAGTGACATGGACCGGCCAGATGGCTATGTGGAGCTGGGCTACGGGACGTTCATTCCGGCTGGTGGCCCCGGCGACTGTACCGGTTCTGCCTATGTCTTCATCGGCACGGTTGACGGCGAGAGCATCACTGAGGTTCTTCTACCTGACAACCTCGTTGACATGGGGCCCCGGACGTTTGCCCAAGGCGAGGTCGGCTACGACGATCAGGGGCGTATCGCGACATATACGGTCGCAGCCGGCGACGTTGAGGGTGTCATCGGTGACCGGCTGGGCCTCTACAACGGCGACGCCATCGGGATGCTCAACGGACACAAGGGATATGAGC
Source organism: Demequina aestuarii (assembly GCF_000975095.1). Classification (GTDB taxonomy): domain Bacteria; phylum Actinomycetota; class Actinomycetes; order Actinomycetales; family Demequinaceae; genus Demequina; species Demequina aestuarii. Next base: position 2,193,466 of record NZ_BBRD01000001.1, on the reverse strand, counting down.
CGATTCAGCCGGGCGAAGTGCTGGTGATCAACCCGGAGCTAGTCCCCAGCTTTCAGTACGAGGACCCGTACAACTGATCTCCCGCCTCCAATCTTAGTTGAGCACGTCTCGTGTTGACTCAGTAAGGTGCCCTGGCAGGGTCTGTTCAGTGACGGAACGCGTGAGAGTCCCGGTACAACGTGGAGCGTCCAGGAAGCGAGCCGTCTCGGGTTGCCGCGATGTCCATCTTGGATCGGGACACTTGGCTTTCGCTACCCTGCTTGCTCGGAGATCTGAAAGGGGAGCCGGATGTCGCCATCAGAGTTCTCTGCGTCCATCGATGAGCGGGCCCAGATGATTCTCGGTGCTGGTTGGGAGACAGGTGGCGTCGAGGAGATCGATGACAACTCGTACATGTGCCCTCGTCCCTCCGGGGATGACCGGGTGATGGTGACCGTGCTCTGGGCGACGCAGGACAGTGCGGATGTCGGTGCGGGCGGAGGATCGGTGATCTCTGGCGGTGAGGTCAATGGTTGGGGCCTTCCGAGTGAGGTCGGGACCTTGGACGACGTCGTAGCGACCCTTGGCGCAGATGTGCGGAGGTTGCTCGCGCGCAAGCGTCGCCGATGGTGGCAGTCGCTGTTCTAGCCTCCACTGTGGTGGAGTTCCGCTTCAACGTGTAGCGGCGCTACGCCTCGAGCACGACGAACAGGAACGCCAAGAAGCGCGGGTCGTCACGGTCCTTGAAGAAGTCCGGGAAGCGTTCGATCGCCTCGGGTTAGGGTCCGGGCTCTCCGACGTGCGTGATGCGGAATCCGGCGGCGAGGAATGACTGCAGCATGGTGGAGAGCGAGCGGTCCCAGAACGTCAGGTCGACACTCTCCCCGGCGATGTCGCTCTCGTGGCGGCTGCGCGTCGCGAAGTAGTTGGTCTTGGTGCCGACCTGCCGTGCCGCGAGCCACATCGCGAAGGGGTGCTCGACGGAGAGGACCACGCGTCCTCCTGGCTTCAGCACGCGCCTCATCTCCGCCAAGGGAGACGTCCAGTCCTCGAGGTAGTGCAGCGCCAGCGAGCTCACCACGTCGTCAAACACGTCGTCGTCGAAGGGGAGAGGGTCCGCCAGATCGGCCACCCTCAGGTCCACGTCGGGCCCCAATCGTTCGCGGGCTATATCGATCAGTGCAGGGCTGCCGTCGATGCCGACGGGGGTGGCGCCGCAGTCGACCAGGTCGACGAGGGTGGGACCGGAGCCACACCCCAGGACCAGGACATGCTTGCCAGCCACGTCTCCGAGCAGTTCGCGAATGGCGGGGCGGTTGTAATACTCGTTCAGAAGGCTCGAGTCGTTCTCGGCCGTGTAGGCCTCCGCGACGGCGTCGTATGCGGCAGCGCCACTGTGTCCTGGGCGGGCGTGGGTGAGGTCATCGGCCGACGCTCACAAGGCGAGCGCAGGCGGCCAGCGCGCCTCGCGGGTCGTGAACCGAGTGCCTAGTGAGGGTGCTGGGCATCCGGCCACGCGAGCGGCCGCGCGCTCGAGAAGTCCAGCGGACGGCCATCGATGGGGTCGGTGAAAGCCAGCCGGCGCGCGACGAGCTGCAAGGGCCGCGTGAAGTCGTCCGGGGCGACCTCCACGACGGACGGGTACAGGGAGTCGCCCACGATCGGCATCCCCAGGGCGGACATCTGCACCCGCAGTTGGTGAGTCTTGCCGGTGGTGGGCGTGAGTCGGTAGCGCGCGTACCGGCCACGGACCTCCACCACCTCGACGAGCGTCTCCGCGTTGGGCTCGCCAGGCACGAGCTCGGCCTGCAGGACGCCGCGGCGCTTCTCGATCCGACCCGTGAGCCGGCGGGGAAAGTCCAAGGAGGGCTCGTACGGCGCCAGCGCCTCGTACGTCTTGTGCGCACGGGCGGACTGGAACACCCCCTGATAGGCACCGCGGTACTCACGGCGAGCGGAGAACACCAGCACGCCTGCGGTCAGGCGGTCCAGCCGATGCGCGGGGGCCAACTCGGGCAGGTCCAGCGCCAGTCGCGCCTTCACGAGAGCGGTCTCTTGGACGTGTGCGCCACGCGGCGTGGTGGCCATGAAGTGAGGCTTGTCCACGACGACAAAGCGGTCGTTCACCTCGAGAATCTCGAGGGGGAAGGGCGCCGGCGTCTCCGGCGCGAGCGGGCGATGGAACCACACGAACGTGTGGGGCCGGTAGGCCTCGTCTCCGCCCCACGGGCGCCCGGCCGGATCGACGAATTCGCCCGCCTCCAGCATCTGGTCGACCATGGCCCGCGCGGGCAGCCGAGCCGCGAGGAAGTCGCGCATCGTCGCCCACGGAGCTGGCGCATCGGCCGCGGTGCCGGGCGTGCGTATCCAGGCGGCATCGAGGCCGTGGCGTTGGGGCAGGGGGGATCGGGGTGGCATCAGGCTTGCGTGGTCGGCAAGGGCAGGGGCACGGTCAGCATGCTACGGCTAGAGTCGGCGCGATTGGCCCGTCTGCCGTGACAGCCTCTGCGATGAGGGTGGGATGATGGAACCCATGACAGCACCTTCGCCCCCTGCCGGTGATGCAGAACGTGCGAGGACTGATCGCGATCGCCTGCTGGCCGAGAAGTCTCTGGATCGGCTGGCCGCCTTCAGCGACGCCGTTGTCGCCATCGCCATCACGCTCATCATGCTTCCGCTCGTGGACCGCGCGATGGAGGCGGAGGACGTCGGGGAGTACCTGACATCCAGCGTGCCGGCCTTCGCATCTGCGGCATTGACATTCTTCATCATCGCGGTGTTGTGGCGTTCGCATCACGTGAGGCTCGTTCATGCCACCGCGCTCACGCCCATGGCGATGCGTCTCGAGATGGTGTGGCTGGCCACCATAGTTTTCCTTCCCGTCGCGACCGTGTTCGACGTGATCGACTCCGGCGGCCAGAGCGTGGGTATCGCGATCTATGTGGGGACGCTCCTGCTGTCACGGATCGTCGCACGCCTCCAACACAATGCGCTGGTGCGTGCAGGGCTCACCGACCTTCCTGAGGAAGGGTGGGTTGCTCAATGGCTGGGTTCCCTGCTGCTCGTGGCGGTGCTCGCGCTGGTGCTGCTCATCCCGCAGGTAGGCGCCCTGTGGCTATTGATCCTCCTGATCGAGCCCGTAGGGCGCTCCATCCTCGCGCGCCGCTGAGCGGCTCCAGGACTAGACATGAGCGCCGCGGTGTTGACTCCTCACATGAGCAACGACGGTAACGCAAGCCTTCCGGCGCCTACGGCATCCTCCCTTTGGTGGCAGGTGTATCCGCTGGGCTTCACCGGAGCAGAGAAGGCTGCGACGGTCCACCCCGAACGCGAGCATCGGCTACTCGATCTGATTGAGTGGCTCGACTACGCAGTGGAGCTCGGCGCATCGGGCCTCGCGCTCGGCCCCATCTTCGCCTCCGAGACCCACGGCTACGACACCACCGACTACTTCCACGTCGACCCCCGGCTCGGCACGGACGAGGACTTTGACGCCCTGATCGCGGAGGCCCACCGTCGCGGCCTGCGCGTCCTGCTCGACGGCGTGTTCAACCACGTGGGCAGGTCCTTCGGCCCGTTCCAGGAGGTCCTGGCCAAGGGTCCAGCGGCCGATGCGGGGGCGTGGTTCTCGCTGCAGTGGCCCGAGGGTGCGGGGCCTGGCGACGAGCCCGAGTACCGCGACTTCGAGGGCCACCACCATCTCGTGGCGCTCAATCACGACGAGCCGGCCGTGGCCGACTTCGTGGTCGACGTGATGGACCACTGGCTGGCGCGCGGCGCCGACGGCTGGCGGCTCGACGCGGCCTACGCCGTCCCCTCATCCTTCTGGGGTCAGGTGACGTCTCGCGTCCGACGGCAGCATCCCGACGCCTACTTCGTCGGGGAGTACATCCACGGCGACTACGCCGGTGAGGTCGAGGCGGGCGGCCTCGACTCCGCCACCCAGTACGAACTGTGGAAGGCGGTCTGGAGTTCGCTCAACGACGCGAACTTCTACGAGCTCAGCGCCGCACTCGAGCGACACAACGACTTTCTGGCCACCTACGCCCCGCTCACCTTCATCGGCAACCATGACGTCACCCGCATCGCGAGCCAGCTCACCCATGAGGCGCTCCTGCCGCACGCCATCGTCGTCCTCCTGACGGTCGGCGGTACGCCCTCCATCTACTACGGGGACGAGCAGGGCTACCGGGGCGTCAAAGAGGAGAGGGAAGGGGGAGACGACGAGGTCAGGCCGGTCTTCCCGCCGTCCCCGGATGACCTCTCGCCGCTCGGCCGCCCGATCTTCGCGCTGCACCGCGACCTCATCGGACTCCGCCGGCGGCACCCGTGGCTGCATCGCGCGACGACGGAGGTGCTGCAGCTGTCGAACGAGGTGCTTGCGTACAGGGTCGCGGCCGGCGACGACGCACTGGTGGTGGCGCTCAATCTGTCTCACGAGCCTCAGCAGGTGCCCGCACCGGGCGTCCGCGCGGTCCTTGCTGGCGACGCTGCCATGGACGCCGATGCGGACACGGCGGTGGTCCCGCCGCGCGGCTGGGCCATCCTGGGCGCAGGGGAGTAGCGAGCGCGATTCCGTGGGCGCGCGTCGCGGCTAGTTCGACGGCTGCATGGGCGTGATCTCGACGCTGACGTCGACCACGATCGCCGGGACGGAAACGTCGAAGGTGGTCGAGCCGTCCCAGTCGTCCATGTCGATGCTGCCAATCCACATGCGCGCGAGGATGAGGCTGACGAAGCACACGAGCGCGGTGGCGGACATCGCGGCCCCCAGCATCCGGTTCTGCGGAACTGGCCGGTGCCTGAGACGGCGTGCCAGCACGAGCGCGACGATCGTGATCGCCGCCACGATCGCGTACACGACGGTGCTGGGGCCCGCGGTGATGCTCGCGCACAACGGAGCCGTAGCCTCCGGCGTGCTCCAGGCATCCGGCGATTCACTCACGGTGGGTCCGCCGACGCATCGTCCCGCGCTGTACGTCGTCAAAGCGCCGTAGATCCAGGTGGAGACGACCGTGCCACCGATGAACCATCCCAGCCTCTGCGGCGCCTCGGAGTCCGCAGCGCGGCTGGTCGCTGGGCTGGGCGCTTCGATCACGCGTCCATGATCACCACAACGCCGACGCCCGCTGCCGGGAGTATGGGCCCTGCGGCTACCGTTGTCGCAACGTCTGATGATCGCCGATCCGGAGGAGGCACGCATGAGCAGGGTTCGGGACAGGGCCAGCCGGCTGGCACGCAGGCGGCGCTCCGCCGTGCCCGCGACGGCCGATGCGTCACACGGCTCAGACGTCGGCCTCGCGCGGTTCTTCGCCGACGGCCACGCGAGATCCGCACCCGAGGGCGCCTCGCCTGCAGATGCTAGAGAGTTCGGTGCATCGGCGCCCGGGCAGATGGCGCTGCTGCTCTACCCGGATCCGAGCGCATCGGCCATCCACGACCTGGCCGAGGCGTGGGACCTCCACCCGATCCTGGTCGAAGACCTGCTGCACGCGGGCCAGCGGCCCAAGCTCGAGCGCTACGGGGACGTGCTGTTCCTCGTGGTCCGTTCGGCACACTACGACGACGAGCGCGAAGAGGTCGACCTCGCCGAGTTTCACGTGCTCGTGCGTCCTGGAGCGGCGGCGGTGCTGTGTCAGGACGGCGTGTGGATCGACGGCACGACGGCCGATGCGCTCGCGACTGCCAGCACGGCCGACGCCGAGCGCGTTCTCGGTTCGCTTCTCGACGGCGAACTCCTGCACCTGGGGCCAGAGGCGATCGCCTATCGGCTGCTCGATGCCATTGTCGACGGCTACGCACCCGTGCTGCACGAGGTGGGAATCGACAAGGAGCAGATCGAGCGGCAGGTGTTCAGCGGCGATGCGGCCGTCGCCGAGAGGATCTATCGCCTCACCCAGGAGGTCATCGACGTCCAGCACGCGACCTCGTGGCTCGTCGAGGTGCTGGAGGGACTGCGCGGCGGCTTCCGCAAGCACGACGTGGCCGAGGAGCTCCAGACCTACCTGCAGGACGTCGAGGACCACCTCGACCGCATCGGCTCTCAGATCGCTGAGTACCGTGAGGCCCTGACGCAGATCCTCAGCGTGAACTCCACCCTGGTGGCCGAGCGCCAGAACGAGGACATGAAGAAGATCTCGGGGTGGGCCGCGATCCTGTTCGCGCCCACGCTCGTCGCCGCGATCTACGGCATGAACTTTCAACACATGCCGGAGCTGCATTGGGCGTTCGGCTACCCCCTCGCCCTGGGGGTGATGGTCGGATTCTCGGTCGTCCTGTACCGAGTCTTCAAGGCCAAGCGCTGGATGTGACTCCCCGGTCCCCGGTCCCCGGTGCCCGGTGACGGCTCACGACGTCGGGGCGCCACCACTGGCACTGGTGTCACAGCGGTGTCATGATGACACCATGGACCTCGCACATTACTCCGCCCAGTTGCGTCAGCAGTTGGAGGCCTCCGCGGCCGCCGGCACTCCGAAGGTGCGCGAGGCCGCCGCTCAGCTCGCGACGGCGCTCGACCCAGCCGTCCGTCTCGCGATCGTGGAGGCGCTTGCCGAAGCCGCCAGCGAGATCTCACGAGAGATCGAGCCGGGCGGTGTCGACCTGCGCGTACGGGGCAAGGACGTCCGCTTCGTCGTGACAGTGCCGCATGCGGGTCCCGCGGCCGCGGCGGATGCCGTCGCCGGCGCGCAGGCGGAGGTCGCGAGCCTCGCGGGCGACCCGGCCTCGCGCACCACGCTGCGGATCCCCGACTCGCTGAAGGAGCGAGCCGAGGCGGCGGCGGCAGCCGAGGGCATCTCGCTCAATTCGTGGCTGGTGCGGGCGGTGTCTCTGCACCTCGAGCCGAGTGCGCAGTCCCGCCGGGGCCGCGCCGGAGCCCGCATGGTCGGATGGGCGGATCAGCCGGACTAGCGAGGGCGGCGCCGAGTCACGACTCCTCGTCGGCCTGACGCGCGCGGTAGGCGGCCTGGGCGGCACGGTTGGTGCACGTCACTGAGCAGTACTTGCGCGATCGGTTGCGCGAAAGATCGAGGACGATGCCGTCGCAGTCCTCCATCTCGCACCGTCCGAAGCGGCTCATCTCGTCGGCTCGGATCACGTCGATCATCGCCATCGCCGTCTCCACGAGAATCCGCTCGTGCAGGGGCCGGTCGTCTGAGGTGGCGTGGATGTGCCAATCGACGTCTCCGTGCTTCACCAGCTGAGGCAGCGCGGACTGCTCGGCGAGGATCGAGTTCACGAGCGGCACCGCCTCGTCCCTGCTCGCGGTGAACAGTCCGCGCAGCCGAGTGCGGATGCCACGCACCAACTCGAGGTCGCCCGGAGCCGCGGGGGGACCGGTGTACCCGAAGTCGACCAGAAACGCGTCGAGCGCCTCCGCCGTCACCAGGGTGTCGGGCTCCAGCTCCGAGTTCGCGAGGAAGGCCGCAGACTCGAGAGCCTCGATGGTGTCATGTGCGAACGGCATGTTGACACATTATCAAACGACCGCTAGCGTCATGAGTCATGACCGTTATGACTCATGACCTCACGCGCGAGCGGCTGACCGCCGGACTGGGCTTCGCGATGCTCTCCGCGGCGTCGTTCGGCCTGTCCGGTTCTCTCGCCAGGGGCCTTCTCGATGTGGGGTGGTCCGCCGGAGCGGCCACTCTCGTGCGGGTGGCGATCGCCGCTGCGGTGCTGCTGGTGCCCGCGATCATTGCCGTGCGCGGTCGGGGACACCTGGTGCGTCGCGGGTGGAAGGTCATCGTGGCCTACGGCGTCTTCGCCGTCGCCGGCGCGCAGTTGTTCTACTTCCTCGCTGTCGGATACCTCGACGTCAGCGTGGCACTCCTCATCGAATACACCGCGCCGGTCGCGGTGGTGCTGTGGATGTGGCTGCGCCACGGCCACCGCCCCACCCCACTGACCGTCGGGGGAGCCGCCATCGCGGCCTTCGGTCTCGCCATGCTGCTCAACGTGTTCGGCGGCGGGCAGATCTCGCTGGTCGGCGTGCTGTGGGCACTCGGTGCGATGGTCGGGGCGTCGGTCTACTTCGTCATCAGTGGCGATGAGAACAACGGGCTGCCACCGATCACGCTCGCGGCCGGCGGCCTCCTCGTGGCGCTCGTGGTGCTGGGCGCGGCGGGCCTGTCGGGCGTGCTCCCCATGCACTTTTCGACCGGCACCGTCAGCTTCGTTCCATTCGACGCCCCGTGGTGGAGCGTCATGATCGCCCTGGGAGTCATCACGGCTGCGGTCGCGTACGTGAGCGGCATCGCCGCCACCCGCCGGCTGGGCGCGCGGTTGGGGTCGTTCGTGGCCCTCACCGAAGTGATGGCGGCCACGGCGTTCGCCTGGCTGCTCCTCGGCCAGGCACCCGCACCCATCCAGGCAGGCGGGGCGCTGCTCATCCTCGCCGGCGTCATCGTCGTCAAGCTCGGCGAACGTCCAGCACCGACCGTCGCCGAGTCCTTCACCGACGAGCCTGCGCTCACTGACCCGCAGGCGCCGGTCCCCGTCTGAGCGTTCTCTAGGCTTGTCACATGAGCCAAGCGACATCCTTCGGTGCGGCAGCGGGGGACTACGAGCAGGGCAGGCCCGGCTATCCGGCCGATGCGGTGGCATGGCTTCTCGGTGCCTCCCCAGGGCGCGTGCTCGACCTGGGAGCAGGCACCGGCAAGCTCACTGCATTGGTCGCGGACGTCGCGGCCGAGGTGGTGGCGGTCGACCCGGACGTCGCCATGCTCGAGACCCTCACCCGATCGCTTCCTGACGTCTCCACGGCCGTCGGTCAGGCCGAGCAGATCCCACTTCGTGATGCCTCGGTGGACGCGGTGCTGCTGGGCCAGGCCTGGCACTGGGTCGACGTCGCGGCGGCGTCCGCTGAGATCGCGAGGGTGCTACGCCCCGGAGGCACGCTCGGACTGATCTGGAACATCCGCGACAGCCGCGAACCGTGGGTTGCGGGCCTAGGCGTTGCGATGCACGGTTCCGCGGCGGAGTCGCTGATCGAGGGCGAGGGGCCGCGTGTCGCCGCACCATTCTCCGGCCTCGACACGCGCAGGTGGGAGTGGGCGCGGACCATGAGCGCCGACGACGTGCGTGCGATGGTGCGCTCTCGCAGCTACTACATCACCGGGGACGCGGAGTTCCGAGCGTGCGTGGACCGCGACGTGGAAGCGGTGCTGACCGGACTGCCGAGCCGCGAGGGCGAGGTCTCGCTCCCGTACGTCACGCACGCGTTCCGCGCGCACCGCCCGTGACGTCGCCGGCGTCCGCATCCCCGCATCGGCCGCCGCCCTCCGCACGTGTCGATATCCGAGCGATGACGGAGCGCGCACCGTACAGGAATCGACACGTGCCGTGAGGGAGCGGAGGACTACCAGGCGAAGTCGCCATCCTCGAAGCCGGCGGGCCGTGCCTCGACCACCCATGCGGGCCTGATGGCGCCGTAGATGTGCGGGAACAACTCGCCCGCCCCGCCGTCCTCCTCGCGGATCTCCACGCCGTCGGCGCGGACGGCCGACGGGTCGATCACCAGCACCACGAGGTCTTCCGGGTCGTCTCCATGGACATAGGCGGCGACACGCGCGACCTGGTGCGGGTGGGAGGCGTGGATGAACCCCACGTCGGCGAGCGTGTGCCCGCGCGTGGAGATCTCGTAGGCGCCGGTGCGCTCAGCGGCCTCCCAGTCGGAGCGGTGGGCGATGTGGAGCAGTGGCATCGCACCAGTGAAGCACGCTCCTTCCTCGGTTCCCGTGGCTTACCGACGGCGGGCCCCATGAGGGACCCGCCGTCGGCACTGGGTGGGGACTGCTAGATCTGGGGATCGTTGGTGGCGCCGGCGCCACCGCGGATGTCGCCGCGGAAGCCGCCCTCCTCGACGCCGCGCTCCTCGATGAACGTCTTGAAGCTCTTGAGGTCGCCCTTCACCATGGCGTCGTCGACCTGCAGCGCCGCGCCAGCGGACTCGACGAACCCTTCGGGGTCCCAGTCCAGCGTGAGGGTGATCGTGGTGACCTCGGGGCCTGCGGACCTGAACTCGACCCGCCCGCCCTGCTTGAGTTCGCCGATGCTGTGCCACGCGAGGTGGTCGTCGGCGACCTGGGAGGTGATCTCAGCGTCGAACTCGCGCTGCACGCCGGCGATCCTGGTCACCCAGTGGGTGCGGCTGTCATCGATCTGCGTCACGGACTCGACCCCGGACATGAAGTGGGGGAAGGACTCCAACTGGGTCCACTGGTTGTACGCGGTGCTGAGCGGGACGTTGACGTCGATCGTGCTCTGTGCAGTGGTCATGGTGTACCTCCTGGAGGTGGCCTGCCGCGAAGGCGGAGCGCCCTCGCCATCTCGACAACGTGACGGGTGCACCGATTTATTCGCTCCTCCACCTCAAACGGCTGTTCCTCCCGTCTGCCGCTAGACTGGACCGTCGGCGCGCCTGAGCGCCGCCACCCCTTCCTACGAAAAGAGTCCCCGTATGCCCGTGCGCTCCGACCTGCGCAATGTCGCGATCGTCGCCCACGTCGACCACGGCAAGACCACCCTCGTTGACGGCATGCTCGTCCAGGGTGGTGCCTATGGCGACCACGCTCACGTCGAAGACCGCGCGATGGACTCCGGTGATCTCGAGCGCGAAAAGGGCATCACGATCCTCGCGAAGAACACCGCGATCCGCTATCTCGGCGAGGCCTCCGAGCCCGGCGGCGTCACCATCAACGTGATCGACACCCCTGGTCACGCTGACTTCGGCGGCGAGGTGGAGCGCGGACTGTCCATGGTCGACGGCGTCGTGCTGCTCGTGGACGCGTCCGAGGGTCCGCTGCCTCAGACGCGCTTCGTGCTGCGCAAGGCCCTCGCGGCCCACCTGCCGGTGATCATCGTCGTCAACAAGGTCGACCGTCCCGATGCGCGCATCAGCGCCGTCGTCGAAGAGACTCACGACCTGCTGCTGGGCCTCGCCTCTGATCTTCACGACGACGTTCCCGACCTCGACATCGATGCGCTGCTCTCGGTGCCGGTGGTCTACGCGTCCGCCAAGGCCGGCCGTGCCTCGCTGAACCAGCCCGAGGACGGCGGAATGCCGGACTCCGACAACCTCGAGCCGCTGTTCCACACGATCATGGAGCGCATCCCGGGACCGAGCTACGAGGACGACTCGCCGCTGCAGGCGCACGTCACCAACCTCGACGCGTCGCCGTTCCTGGGCCGTCTTGCGCTGCTGCGCATCTTCAACGGCACGCTGCGCAAGGGCCAGACGGTGGCGTGGGCCCGTGCCGACGGGTCGCTCACGAGCGTGAAGATCACGGAGCTGCTCGAGACCAAGGGCCTTGACCGCGTGCCCGCCGAGTCCGCCAAGCAGGGCGACATCGTCGCCGTGGCAGGCATTGCCGACATCACCATCGGCGAGACCCTGACGGACCTCGACGACCCGCGCCCGCTGCCGCGGATCACCGTGGACGAGCCCGCGATCTCGATGACCATCGGCATCAACACGTCGCCGCTGTCCGGCCGCGTGAAGGGCGCCAAGGTGACCGCCCGGCAGGTCAAGGACCGCCTCGACAAGGAGCTGGTCGGCAACGTGTCGCTGCGCGTGCTCCCCACCGAGCGCCCCGATGCCTGGGAGGTCCAGGGGCGTGGAGAGCTCGCTCTCGCGATCCTCGTCGAGCAGATGCGACGCGAGGGCTTCGAGCTCACCGTCGGCAAGCCGCAGGTCGTCACCAAGAAGGTCGATGGCAAGGTCCACGAGCCGATGGAGCACATGACCATCGACGTGCCCGAGGAGCACCTGGGCGCCGTGACGCAGTTCCTGGCCGCACGCAAGGGTCGCATGGAGTCGATGTCGAACCACGGCACCGGCTGGGTGCGCATGGAGTTCATCGTTCCCGCCCGTGGCCTCATCGGATTCCGCTCGACGTTCCTCACGGAGACGCGCGGCACCGGCATCGCCTCGTCGATCGCTCACGGCTATGCGCCGTGGAACGGCGCGATCGACTTCCGCACCAACGGCTCGCTCGTCGCGGACCGCACCGGCGTCGTCACGTCGAACGCGCTCATGCTCCTGCAGAACCGCGGCACGTTCTTCGTCAAGCCCACCGAAGAGGTCTACGAAGGCATGGTCGTCGGCGAGAACGCTCGCGGCGAGGACATGGACGTGAACATCACCAAGGAGAAGAAGCTCAACAACATCCGGTCCGCGACCGGGGACGAACTCGAGCGCCTGTCGCCTCCGCGCGTGCTGACCCTCGAGGAGTCGCTCGAGTTCGCAGGCGAGGACGAATGCGTCGAGGTGACTCCTGAGAACGTCCGCATCCGCAAGGTGATTCTGGACCAGACGGAGCGCGCCCGCGCCACGTCGCGCGCCAAGCGTCTCGACGGCTAGGGGAAGCCGGGCGCCAGGGCGCCCTGGCACATCACGAGATGCGGCCGATGCGGGGGCGACCAGGTATCGGATTCGTCACGTCTGGCCCGGGTGCCCCGGTCATGTCGTGGCGACCACCTATCCTGGGACGCATGAAGGATGTGCTCGGGTTCGCGGTGCTGCTGTTCGGCGGCGTCATCACCGCCAGTGTGGGGGCGGTGGCCCATCGTGGCTTCCCGCCGCTCGGCGTGGTGCTGTGCGTGATGATGGTGGCGCTGGGTGCGGTGTTCGCACGCACCTGGCTGGGATGGGCCGGTCTTGGTCTGTTCGCGGGCGCGTGGATGACCATGACGTTCGTCTGGGCATTGGAAGGACCGGGGGGTTCCGTGTTGATTGTTCAAGATGCACTCGGTATCGGGTGGCTCGCAGGCGGCGCGATCGCGATCGTGGCTGCTTCCGTCATGCCGTCGCGGCTGCTGGTGGGTGCACATGGCCCGCGGTAAGGACCACGCACGCAAGCTGGAAGAGGAGCAGGCTCGCAGGCGTCGGAACTCCGTTGCGCACCGTTCGCTGAGGCGACGCGCCGAGAAGGGCACCGGCGCTCGCTCCGCATCCGCGACGCCGACGTCCGATGCTCCGATCGCGGATGCGCCGTTCGCAGACGAGGCCGACGCGACCGATGCACCGCTGACCGCGGAGACACCCGTGTCCCCCGCGGCGTCGCCGGACGGCGACCCGACTGCTCTGTCTGGTGACGCGGCTCTGTCGAATGACGCGGCACTGTCGGATGATGCGGCTGATGCCGACGACTCTGCCGTTGTCGCCGACGCGCCCGTCGTCGAGCGTGTCCCCACCAGCGAGTTGACGGCCCCGGTGTGGCTCGCGGAGGGAGAGGCGGCAGACGCAGGCGACGACGCTGACGCGCCCGCTGATGAGCCGGCCCACGCACCCGCACAGAGCGACGAGCACCCCGGTGCGTCGGACGCGACGGACTCCGAGACGGAGGACGTGGATGCTGGGCCCCTGGCCGCATCGGACGGTGACGCTGGCATCGACGCGTGGCGGCCCGAGAGTGAGGAGCGCGCCACCGCGCCCGAGCGGGCGTCGGTCTTCTCGCCGCCGTCGGAGTCGCCTGAATCATCGGTGTCGGCAGCATCGCCGGAGCCGGAGGGCGACCAGACCGCTGTATTGCCCCCCGTAGACGACACGGCCGTGATGGCGCCGATGGGCGACGACAGCCCTGCCCCCGGCCACGAGCCCCGTGCCGCGACGATCCCGCCGGGGCAAGGCGAGCCGCATCCCGAGTCCTCAGATAGCGACGGACACGTGACGCGGCGCAAGAAGAGGCGCACCGCATGGGTCCTGCCGCTCGCGCTGGTCGCCATCGCAGTGCTCTACGTCGGCGCCCAGGCGCTGCTGTCGAACACGGTGCCACGGGGCACCGAGGTGCTGGGCCTCGAGATCGGCGGGATGTCCACCACCGAGGCGACTGGAGCGGTGGGCGACACCGCCGCCGCGCTCGAGGCTGAGGACCTGGAGCTGCGTGCTGTCGAGGAGTCCTTTGCGCTGCCCGCCTCTGACGCGGGACTGTCGGTTGACGTCGACACCACGATCGCCCAAGTCACCGGCTTCACCGTGATGCCCGACCGTCTGTGGGCGCACATCGCCGGCGGCGGGCCGCTCACGCCGGTGACCGACGTCGACCAGGAGGCGCTCGCGGAAGCGCTGGAAAGCGCGGCCGTCCAGCTCGACGGGCCCGCACAGGACGCCGGAGTGACCGTTGCTGACGGGTCGGTCGGGGTCGTCCCCGGGCGATCGTCTGTCACGATCGATCAGGAGGAGTCCGCGGCGCGCCTGGCGCAAGCGTGGCCCGCCACGCAGGCCATCGACCTGATCGCCGAGACCGAGCCCCCGACGATCACGGACGAGGACGCCGCCGCGTTCGCCGCCGAGCTCGAGACCGAGACGTTCGCGGCCCCCATCACCCTGGTGGGTGAGGACGCCGAGGCGACGATCGAGCCCGCCACGATCGCCTCCACCTCGACCGTCGAGGCCGGTCCGTCCGGGCTCGAGCTGGTGGTGGATGGCACGGCGCTGGCGGCGCAGATCATCGAGGCCAACCCCGACCTCACGACGGAGGGCGAGAACGCGTCGGTGTCCTTCGACGACAGCCACGACATCGTGATCGACGAGGGCTCGCCCGGCATCACCATCGACGGGGAGGCGTTGGGCGAAGCCGTCGTCGCGGCTGCGGGAAGCGCAGACCGGCTCGCCGACCTCCCGTACACAGCGGCGGACCCCGAGGTGAGCGCCGAGGACCTGGGGCTTGCCGACTTCGCCGAGATCATCAGCTCCTTCGACACGCCTCTCACGGCCGAGCCCATCCGCACCCAGAACCTGCGTGTCGCTGCGGCCGATGTCGAGGGCGTGATCGTCAAGCCGGGTGACACCTTCGACCTCACCGAGGTGCTGTCGCCGATCAACGAGGAAGAGGGCTACCGGCCCGCGCACGTGATCGTCAACGGCATCCTGACGAACGGCATGGGAGGCGGTCTCTCGCAGATGGCGACCACGACGTACAACGCCGGGTACTTCGCGGGTTTCGAGATCCTCGACCACCGTCCGCACTCGGTGTGGTTCACCCGATACCCGGCCGGTCGCGAGTCGACGATCTACACGGGTTCGATCAACGTCGAGTTCCGGAACAACACTCCGTACGCCGCCGTCTTCAACAGCTACATCGCTGGCGGTCGGCTGCACGTCGACGTGTGGTCGACGGAGCACTTCGAGGTCTCGACCTCGGCGAGCCCCAAGCGCAACGTCAAGCAGCCGGGCGTCAAGGAGGTCACCAGCGCAAACTGCGAGGCCAAAGGCCCGGGCCAGCCGGGATTCACGATCACGAACACCCGCACCGTCTCGCTCGACGGCGAAGTGGTGGAGGAGACCTCCGACACGTGGACCTACAAGCCGGACGACGCCATCGAGTGCGTGAGCGACGACGATGAAGACGACGAGTGATCACGCTGGGGCGAGTGGACGCACGCGCGTGCTCGGACCCCGTGTGCGCGCCGCTATGATGAAAAACCCGAATCACCCTCGAACGGAGGAGACGAAGTGACATACGTCATCGCATTGCCTTGTGTCGACGTCAAGGACAAGGCCTGCATCGATGAGTGTCCCGTCGACTGCATCTACGAGGGCGAACGAATGCTCTACATCCACCCCGACGAGTGTGTGGACTGTGGTGCGTGCGAGCCCGTCTGCCCCGTCGAGGCGATCTACTACGAGGACGACACCCCCGACAAGTGGGCGGACTACTACAACGCCAACGTGGAGTTCTTCTCCGAGATCGGCTCGCCAGGCGGCGCGGCGAAGATGGGTCTGATCGAGCACGACCACGACCTCATCAAGTCGCTGCCCCCGCAGGCCTAGCGGGCTCGCAGGCGATCCGTGGGTCTGTACCCGGGCGCTCTGCCCGATTTCCCATGGGACTCGCTGGCGAAGTTCCGTGTGCGTGCAGGTGAGCATCCTGACGGAGTCGTGGACCTGTCGGTCGGCACGCCCGTCGACCCCACTCCGGAGCTGATCCAGCGCGCACTCAGCGACGCCGCGAACGCGCCGGGGTACCCCACCACGCACGGCACCCTGGATCTTCGGCGTGCCGTGGTGGAGTGGTTCGACCGCACGCGAGGGGTGAGCGGCCTCGACTCCGACGCTGTTCTTCCGACGGTGGGGTCGAAGGAGCTCGTCGCGTGGCTCCCAAGCCTGCTGGGCCTCTCGACCGGCGATGTGGTGGTCCACCCCGCCGCCGCGTATCCCACCTACGCCGTGGGCGCGATCCTGGCGGGGGCATCGGCCGTGGGCACTGACGCGGTGACCGACTGGGCGACCCGCGGTGACGTCCGGCTCGTGTGGATCAACTCTCCCTCGAACCCCACCGGTGCCGTGCTCTCCCGTGACGAACTGCGCGAGATCGTGGACGCCGCACGCAGCATCGGCGCGGTGGTCGCCTCGGACGAGTGCTACGCGGCCCTGCCATGGGAGGAGCCGTGGGTGAGCGAGGGCGTGCCGTCGGTGCTCGACCCCGAGGTGTGCGGCGGGGACCACACCGGACTGCTGGCGGTGTACTCGCTGTCCAAGCAGAGTTCACTGGCGGGATATCGCGCCGCGTTCGCCGCAGGGGACCCGGCGATCGTCTCCGGTCTGTTGGAGACCCGCAAGCACGCTGGCATGATCGTTCCGGGCCCGGTGCAGGCCGCGATGGCCGCAGCGCTGCGGGACGATCACCACGTTGCCGCCCAGCGAGAGGTCTACCGGGCGCGTCGCGACGTGTTGAGGCCTGCGGTCGAGGCGGCGGGCTTCGCGGTGACGGGCTCCGATGCGGGACTGTACTTGTGGGCCTCGCGCGACGAGGACTGCTGGAAGACCATAGAGTGGCTCGCGGAACGCGGCATCGTCGCCGCTCCGGGCTCGTTCTACGGCACCGCGGGAGAGCGTCATGTGCGCATGGCGCTCACCGCGACGGACGAACGTGTGCAAGCAGGGGCTCGGCGGCTATAAAAGACAGGTAAACTCGCTGCAAAGCGAACGCACAATGGCGCTGCGGCGCACGGGAGGTCCCTGGAATGACACGAGTCGTTGACGCCCGACTGACGGTCGATGGCACCACGCGCGAGCTTCCGCTCGAGCGCTCCACAGTCGGCAATGATGGAGTGTCGGTCGCGACGCTGCTGAGCGACACCGGACTGGTGACCGTCGACCCGGGGTTCATGAACACCGCCTCGTGCGAGAGCGCGATCACCTACATCGACGGTGACGCCGGAATCCTGCGCTATCGGGGCTACCCCATCGAGCAGCTCGCCGAGAAGTCCACGTTCCTCGAGGTGTCCCACCTCCTCATCCACGGGGAGCTGCCCACGTCGGATCAGCTCACGGCCCTGAACAATCGGGTGGCCCGGCACATGCACGTGCACGAGGGCATCAAGGCGTTCCTCGAGGCCTTCCCGCGCAACGCGCACCCGATGGCGGTGCTGTCGGGCGCCACGAGCGCACTGTCGACGTTCTACCCCGAGTCGGTGGGCCGCGGCGAGTACGAGATCGAGCTCGCGACCGTCCAACTGCTCGCCAAGGCCGCCACGGTGATCGCGTACCTGCAGCGCCGCTTCACCGGCGGCGACCTGATCGAGCCCAGCCGCGAGGGCACCTACGTCGACGAGTTCATGCGCATCGCGTTCTCCGGCGCCGATGGGGCGCTCGACATCGACCCCACGATCCGTCGCGCGCTCGACCTGCTGCTGATCCTGCACGCGGACCACGAGCAGAACTGCTCGACGTCCACGGTCCGCATCGTCGGGTCGTCACAGGCGAACATCTACGCCTCCATCTCCGCCGGCATCGGCGCGCTGTCCGGACCGCTGCACGGCGGTGCCAACGAGGCGGCGCTCGAGATGTTCGACGGGATCAAGGAGTCGGGCGACACCGTCGAGCAGTTCGTGGCGAAGGTCAAGGACAAGGCCGAGGGTGCCCGGCTGATGGGCTTCGGTCACCGCGTCTACAAGTCGTACGACCCACGCGGCGCGGTGGTGAAGGACGTCGCCAACACCGTCCTCGCGGAACTGGGCGGCAATGACGAGACGTTCCAGATGGCGCAGCGCCTCGAAGAGATCGCACTGTCCGACGAGTACTTCATCGAGCGCAAGCTGTACCCGAACGTGGACTTCTACACCGGCCTGCTCTACTCGGCGATGGGCTTCCCGCGCCAGATGTTCACGCCCCTGTTCGCGCTGGGGCGCATGCCGGGGTGGATCGCTCACTACCGCGAGATGATGACGGACCCACGCACCAAGATTGGCCGTCCGCGCCAGATCTACACCGGTCAGGTGGAGCGCGACTACGTCGCGATGGACCACCGCTGACGCACGGCCGCCTGCCCCGTCGGCAGGTCGTTTCCGTTCAGTCGGTGCGGATGGTGATGAGCGTGCCGTCGCCCGCTGGCGCGATGGCGTCGGCGTCTCGAAGCCACGCCTGGCCGGCGCGCACGGACCCCGTGACGCCCTCGACGGCGGCCACCGCGACCGCCCACTGCTGAACCGCACTCGCGAGGGTCGCGTCAACGGTGGCCGGCGTGAGCACCGTCGATGCCGCGTTCACGTCCGCCACCTGCAGCGGGACCGCGTCGCCGAAGTCGGCCGCCACGCGTTCCGTGAACGCGCGCGCGGTGGTCGTGGACGCCTCGCCGAGGTCGCACGTCACGTCGCCGCCGTGCCCCGTGAGGGCGGATGCCCACAGGCGGCCCTCCTCTTCGTGGTCCGCGTACGCATCGGGAAACGCTGAGCGCTGCACCGCCTGGGCGGCGACGGTGATGTCCAGCTCCGGCCAGTTCGAGATGTCCCCCAGCGCCTCGTAGAACTGGTCCGTGGAGTAGTAGGGGTCCAGGATCTCCTCGACTGATCCCCAGCCCTGCGATGGCCGCTGCTGGAAGAGGCCGACCGAGTCCCGATCGCCGTAGTCGACGTTGCGCAGGGTGGACTCCTGGATCGCGGTGGCGACCGCGATGCTGGCGGCGCGTGCTGGCATCCCGTGCCGCAGAGATCCGGTGACGATGATCGCGATGTTGTTCGCCTGTTCCGCGGTCTTGGTGTCGGTGCGGTCTCCCAGGGTCACCGTGCACTGACCGGACGGCAGCACTCGGTCGCCGTAGCGGTCCCACAGCCCCGGCCCCCACGCGATCGCGGCTCCACCTGCCAGCACGAGCACCGCGAGCGCGGCGACACCGCCGCCGCGCCTTCGGTGCGCCATGTCAGTTCGCGTGCAATGCGGCGTTGAGCGCGATGCCATCGCCCTGGCGAGCGACCACCTCGATCGCGCCCGTGACGGAGTTGCGACGGAAGAGCAGGCCGTTCATGCCGGAGAGCTCGCGTGCCTTCGCGACGCGCGGCTCGCCCGCGTCCGTGGTCTGGCCCACGAGCAGCACCTTGGAGCCCGCAGTGACGTACAGGCCTGCCTCGACGATGCAGTCGTCGCCGAGAGGAATCCCGAGGCCCGAATTCGCTCCCAGCAGGGAGCGTTCGCCGATCGAGATGACCTCCTTGCCGCCTCCGGACAGGGTGCCCATGATCGAGGCGCCGCCGCCCACGTCGGATCCGTCGCCGACCGTGACGCCGGCGGAGATGCGGCCCTCGACCATCGAGTGACCGAGCGTGCCGGCGTTGAAGTTCACGAAGCCCTCGTGCATCACGGTGGTGCCTTCGGCGAGGTGAGCGCCCAGGCGCACGCGGTCGGCGTCGGCGATGCGCACGCCGCTGGGGACCACGTAGTCGACCATGCGCGGGAACTTGTCCACGCCGTAGACGGTGAGCACCTGACCCGCCGCACGGAACCGCAGCCGGACGTCCTCGAGGCCGTCGATGGCACACGGCCCCGCCGAGGTCCACGCCACGTTGGTGAGGACGCCGAACAGGCCGTCGAGGTTGATGCCGTGAGGCTGTGCCAGGCGGTGGGACAGCAGGTGGAGGCGCAGGTAGGCGTCGGCGACGCTGGCGGGCGGGGCGTCGAGGTCGATCTCGGTGGCGACCGCTCGCAGGGAGACTCCGCGCAGGGCGTCCTCACGTTCGGCGTCCACCAGCCCTTGAGGGGCCGATGCGTCCGCGGGGGCACGTCCGAGCGTGGGGGAGGGGAACCAGGTGTCGAGCACCGTGCCGTTCGCGTCGATGGTGGCCAGGCCGAATCCGTGTGCTGCTCGAGTCATGCCACCAGGGTAGTTGAGAGGAGTTCCCCATCGGCCCCCGCGCCGAGGCAGTGCACCGTGGCATGTCGTGGTCTCCAGACGTGCGCAGGTGCACTGCTGGGGCGCAGCAGGCCGGCGCATCGGCGCGTCGGAGGGCGCCGGGAGTGTGCCGGATAGGCTGGCAGCATGCCTGATCTCGACTTGGACCTTCCCGTCGAGGAGCTGGCGCGCCTGCTCATCGACATCCCCTCCGTGAGCGGGGGAGAGCACGCGATCGCCGATGCAGTGGAGGCCGCACTGGTCGCGTCGCCGCACCTCACGGTGACGCGTGACGGTGACGCGATCATCGCGCGCACCGAGACGGGCGCCGCGGAGCGAGTGATCGTCGCGGGACACCTGGACACCGTGCCGATCAAGGCCAACGTGCCAGCAGAATGGCGCGACGGCGGCGCCACGTTGTGGGGCCGGGGATCGGTGGACATGAAGGCAGGGGTCGCCGTCATGCTGTCCCTCGCGGTCGCGCTCGAGCGGCCGATGCGCGACGTCACCTGGGTGCTCTACGACCACGAGGAGGTCGAGGAGTCCAAGAACGGCCTGGGCCGGCTGTCGCGCCGCCACGCGGCGCTGCTGGAGGCGGACTTCGCGGTGCTGTGCGAGCCCACCTCCGCGGCGATCGAGGGCGGCTGCAACGGCACCCTGCGCGTGGACGTCACGATCCCGGGCGTCGCGGCTCACAGCGCACGCGCGTGGAAGGGCGCCAATGCGATCCACCGTGCGGCGCCGCTGCTTGCTGCGCTCGCCGCGTACGAGCCTGCTGCGGTCGAGGTCGACGGCCTGACGTACCGCGAGGGCCTGAACGCCGTGGGGATCCGAGGCGGCATCGCCGGCAACGTGATCCCTGATGAGTGCACCGTCACGGTCAACTATCGCTTCGCTCCCGACAAGACCCTCGCTCAGGCGCAGTCACACGTGGAGGCCGTCGTCGCATCGGCCGGTCTGAGCGAGTGGGAGCTCGAGTGGACTGACCTCGCGGCCGCGTGCCGGCCCGGCCTCGACGCCCCCCTGGCCCGGTCCTTTGCCGATGCGGTCGCGGCGAACGGTGGGGGAGCGCCGCGAGCCAAGGAGGGGTGGACGGACGTTTCCCGGTTCGGCGAGCTCGGCATCCCGGCGGTCAACTATGGCCCGGGCGACCCGGAGCTCGCGCACGCCGACGAGGAGCGTTGCCCGGTGACCGACATCCAGACCTGCCGCGCCGGCCTGAAGGCGTGGCTGTCCCCCTGACCTGCGCGACGAACGCGCCCGACCATACGCTCCGAGGAGAGGCTCCATGAAGGCCGAATACCGCAAGGGTCCCGTGCTTCTGCGCGGGCGCAACGTGCCGAAGTCATCGACGTCGGGTCGACTGCTCAGCGATCAGGACCCGCCGAACTGGCTCCACGAGGATCCCTGGCGAGTGATGCGCATCCAGTCCGAGTTCGTCGAAGGCTTTGGAGCCCTCGCCGAGCTGGGTCCCGCGATCTCGGTGTTCGGATCGGCGCGGTCCAAGGTGGGGACAGAGGACTACGCCATGGGCGAGGTCGCGGGCCGACGGCTCGTCGAGGAAGGCTTCGTGGTCATCACCGGCGGCGGTCCCGGGGTCATGGAGGCGGCGAACAAGGGGGCCAGCGAGGCCGGCGGAGTGTCGGTGGGGCTCGGCATCGAGCTGCCCTTCGAGCAGGGCGTCAACGAGTACGTCAACCTCGGCATCAACTTCCGATACTTCTTTGTGCGCAAGACCATGTTCGTCAAGTACGCCCAGGGCTTCATCGTGCTGCCCGGCGGATTCGGCACGTTCGACGAGCTCTTCGAGTCGCTCACCCTGGTGCAGACCCGCACCATCACGCGGTTCCCGATCGTCCTCGTGGGTCACGCCTACTGGGACGGGCTGGTGGCCTGGCTGCGCGACACCGTCGCTGCCGACGGCAAGATCGCGCCCGCCGACCTGGACCTCATTCACGTGACGGACGACATCGAAGAGGCGGTCCGGATCGTGGCCGATCACGCGCGCGGAGAGGGCACCGGACCCGAGGAGCCCGAGGAGGGCCCGGTACGCGAGGGCATGTGACTGACGGCGTGGTGCGCAGACGCTCACGCCCCGCGGGCGAGGAGGGTTTGGGAGCGACCCACGCCACGGCGTAGAATGGTCCTCGGTGCCGCGGAGTCCGCGGCTGGAGCGAAATCCCCGAGGAGAATCACATATGGCTGCGATGAAGCCCCGTACCGGAGACGGCCCCATGGAGGTCGTGAAGGAAGGTCGCGGGTATGTGATGCGCGTGCCGCTGGAAGGTGGTGGCCGTCTCGTCGTCGAGATCAACGCTGACGAGGTCGCGCAGCTGCGCGACGCGCTGGCAGGAGCGCTGCCTGTCCCGCAGGACTAGGCGGCACCGCTGACGAGCCCGCAGGACGAGGCACAGGAGGCTCGACTGCGGTGAATCGGGCCGCGACGGCTACGCCGCGTGCTTGACCGCGACCAGCATGCCATCCCCGCTGGGCAGCAGCATGGGTTCCCACGACTCGTTCTGACGCACGGACTTGAGCGTCTGCCGTACCGCAGTGGTCTCCTCGTCCCGCTGGGCGGGGTCCGGAACGCGGCCGTGCCACAGTGAGTTGTCGATCGCGAGAACGCCGCCCACGCGCAGCAGCCGCAGCGACTGCTCGAGGTACTGGGGGTATTCGACCTTGCGCGCGTCGATCAGCACCATGTCGTAGCCGCCGTCCGTGAGCCGTGGGAGCACGTCGAGGGCCCGGCCGGTGATCAGCCGCGCCCGTTCGGGAGCGAAGCCTCCTGACGCGAGGGTGCGGCGAGCGGCCTTGTGGTGCTCGGGCTCGACATCGATGGTGGTCACTACGCCCGCATCGCCCATTCCACGGAGGATGTACGTGGTGGAGACGCCGGCCCCGGTGCCGATCTCGACGGCTGACCGCGCGCCGGAGATGCGTGCCAGCAGTTGCAGCACGCGTCCTGCACCGGGGTGCACGGGTACGCACCCCAGCTGGTCCGCGGTATCGCGGGCCTCGAGCAGAACGGCGTCCTCGGGGACGAAGTCCTCGCAGTACGCCCAGTTCGCGGCATCCGTGGTCATGTATCGCCTCCTTAGGCGCATGATATCCGTCACATCGGCCGTCCGGCCGATGCCCCGCTGGAGGATCCGTGGGAACATAGGACTTCCGGTATCCGTTGCCAGATACGTGAAAGAGGGTGAGCAGATGACGCACGATGCGCATGACACGCACGTCGCGCCCGAGGCGACCCCTTTCGCGCCCGAGACGGCGAACCCTGAACTGACCTGGGAACGCATCGTCGAGGAGCACTCTGGCCGGGTCTACCGGCTCGCCTATCACCTCACCGGCAACCAGCACGACGCCGAGGACCTCACGCAGGATGTCTTCATCCGCGTGTTCAACTCGCTGTCGCAGTACAAGCCGGGCACGTTCGAGGGCTGGCTGCACCGCATCACCACCAACCTGTTCTTGGACCGCGTGCGACGCAAGAAGCGCATCCGGTTCGACTTCATGGCCGATGACGATGCCGCCGTCCCCACCTCCGCCAGCTTCGATCGCCACGAGCGCTCGGGCCAGCCGGAGGACGCGTTCGACATGTCCCACCTCGGCGATGACATCGTCGCCGCGCTCTCCGATCTGCAGCCTGAGTACCGGGCCGCCGTCGTGCTGAGCGATATCGAGGGACTGTCGTACGAGGAGATCGCCGCCACCCTCGGCATCAAGATGGGCACTGTCCGCTCCCGACTGTCTCGCGCCCGTGCGAAGCTCCGTGAGTCTTTGGCTCACCGCGCGCCGGTGCGAGGTGGCGTGTGAGTGACCAGCACCTCGGCGACGACGTACACGACCTTCTCGACAATCGACTGAGCGCTGCCCGCGCGGCGCAGGCGATGAGCCACCTCGACGCGTGCCCTGACTGTCGCATGCGCTGGGACGACCTCCGCCTCGCACGCGAGGCGCTGCAGACCTCCTCCGCCGGCATCGATATGTCCTTCGCGCAGCAACTGCTGGACCGTGACCGCATGGCGGAGATCGCGAAGGGCGAGTCCCGTCACCAGGCCCGAGCGGCGCGCCCCCGCGACCGCCGACCGATCCTCGCTGCGGTCATCATGGTGGTCGCGATGACTGCGGGCGTGGGCGCGGCGTACCTCGCCGGCGCCCCCGATGAGGTGTCCCTCGAGTTCGCTGAGCCCGCAGGAACGGCCACCGGGACCTTGGCGGCAGGCGGGGAGGTCACCTACGTGGAGGCCAGAAGCATGCGAGGCGGCGACGCGCTGCGCTCCTGGGTGCACCCGGACTGGGAGGCCACCGGCCTCACCCCGGTGGAGGGCGCGGTGATGCGTTCCGCCACCGGCGAGAACATCTTCGTCGCGACGATCCTCGCGAACCTCGAGCCCATCGTCATCACCGAGCAGCACGGACGGTTGTCGTCCGCCTTCGCCGAGCATTTCGCGGCGGTCGACCTGGGCCACACCTACGCCTACATCGTGAGCGACGACCCTCGCCAGTTGGTCTGGCAGACGGGTGACGTGGTGATCTCCGCGACCTGCTCGTGCGCGCTGTCGACGCTCGAATCGGTCGCCGCGTGCTTCCCCGCCCAGTCCGACCCTGGCTTCGTCGATCGGGTGGCCGCCGGCCTCCGAGAGTTCACCGCCTTCGCGTCCCCGGATAGATGAGAGAGCTTCGATGACTGACAACCGCTTCGCGCCCCCCGGCATCACCACGGAGGGTGACACCCCTCCCGCCACCGCGTCCCGCTCGGAGGCGCCGACGAGCGAGATCGCCGCGCCAGCGCCGGCCGAACGGTCGCCGTATGCCCCGGGGGCCGACGACGTCATGTACACCTCGGAGCCCGCGCACGATGGCGGGACCGGCGACACCCCTCCCCCCGCCTCCCCCATGCCCAAGCCGCCCGTGGGCCGCCTCCGCAAGCGCACCGTCACCGGTGTCGTGATCGGCGCGCTCGTCATCGGCGCAGGCGCGGGGTTCGGTGGCGCGTGGGCCTACGACGAGTGGGGCTCGTCGACGCCGACCATGCAGCTCGCCTCTGGCGAGGCCGTCGAGCGCCCGGCTGATTCCGTGGCGTCCGTCGCCGCGTCGGTGATGCCGTCGGTGGTGTCGATCGAGGCGAGGGTGGGTGGTGCCGGCGAGTCCACGGGCTCCGGGTTCGTGATTCGCGAGGATGGCTACGTTCTCACCAACAATCACGTGGTGGACGGCGCGGAGTCCGTGACCGTCATTCTGTCCGACGGCTCGGAGCTCGACGCCGACGTCGTGGGCGCGACCGCCGACTACGATCTCGCGGTGCTGCAGGTTGACGCGGACGGGCTCACGCCCATGGTCTTCGCCGACTCCTCCGACGTCGTGGTGGGCGACGCCACGATCGCCGTCGGCTCGCCGCTGGGCCTCGAAGGCACCGTGACGACCGGCATCGTGTCCGCGCTCCACCGCCCCGTGACGGCGGGCGACGCCAACGGCACGGCCTTCATCGACGCCATCCAGACGGATGCTGCCATCAACCCCGGCAACTCCGGCGGTCCGCTCCTCAACTCGAAGGGCGAGGTCATCGGAGTCAACTCCGCGATCGCCGCGATCCCCAGTGGCTCGGGCGGCACCTCCGGCTCCGTGGGCCTCGGATTCGCAATCCCGTCGAACCAGGCACAGCGCACCGCCGAGCAGCTCATCGAGACCGGCGTGGCGACCTACCCGGTGATCGGCGTCCAGCTCGATCAGCGGTACACGGGCGAGGGTGTCAAGGTGATCGATGACGAGTTCGGCGTGGTCGAGGGCGGTCCCGCCGAGGTCGCAGGCGTTCAGGCAGGCGACGTCATCACCGCGATCGATGGGCGTCCCATCACGCAGGTCGACGAGCTCGTGGTCCAGATCCGTGCCAAGGCCGTCGGCGACGACGTGACGCTGACCGTCCAGCGGGACGGTTCCTCCCGGGACATCGTCGTGACGCTCGACTCGAGCTCCTCCGTGGAGTACGAGACTGGCGAACAGGAGCCAGAGCCGGAAGACTAGGCCCCATGTTCGGGATCAACGGCGGCGAGCTCCTCGTCCTCACCCTGATCGCCATCGTGGTGGTCGGCCCCGAACGCATGCCTGAGTATGCACGTCAGCTGCGCGAGTGGGTCGTGGGGGTGCGGTCCGCGGTGGACAAGGGCCGCGCCCAGCTCAAGGCCGAGGTCGGTGACGACGTCGACTGGGACAAGCTCGACCCGCGTCAGTACGACCCGCGCAGGATCGTTCGCGAGGCCCTCTATGAGCCTGCGCCAGGGCCGGTGCGCTCGTCCGCGCCGCCGGCACCGCTGGTCGCGGGCCAGCCCGCTCCGTTCGACGCCGACGCCACCTGACGACGGCGTCGCGCGCGGCCGATGCGCGGGCGGGGTTGGGAGCGGGCGTCCGGGTACGGAACAATGGGCCCATGAAACCTCGCGTGTTCTCGGCGATGCAGCCCACTTCAGACTCCCTCCAGCTCGGCAACTACCTGGGAGCACTCGTCCAGTGGGTGAAGCTGCAGGACACTCACGACGCGATCTACGGCGTGGTGGACCTGCATGCACTCACGGTGACCCCGGAACCAGAGGTGCTTCGCGCGCGGACGCGGCGCACGGCTGCACAGTTCCTCGCCGGGGGAGTGGACCCCGCGACGTCGATCATCTTCTGCCAGTCCCACGTGCCGGAGCACGCAGAGCTCGCATGGCTGCTGAGCACCTTCACCGGCTTCGGCGAAGCGGGCCGGATGACGCAGTTCAAGGACAAGTCCGCGAAGGTGGGGGAGTCGGGGACCAATGTGGGCCTCTTCACGTACCCGGTGCTGATGGCCGCGGACATCCTGCTGTACGACACGAACGTGGTGCCGGTGGGCGAGGACCAGCGCCAGCACCTCGAGTTGTCGCGCGACCTCGCTCAGCGTCTCAACGCGAGGTTCGGCGAGGGCACCGTCGTGGTGCCGGAGCCGCACATTGTCAAGGAGACGGCGAAGATCTATGACCTGCAGGAGCCGACCAAGAAGATGTCGAAGTCGGCGGTCAGCCCCAAGGGCACCATCGAGGTTCTCGACGACCCCAAGAAGGTGGCCAAGAACATCCGGTCCGCTGTGACCGACACTGGCGACGTGATCGCGTTCGACCGCGAGGCCAAGCCCGGCGTCTCGAACCTCTTGACGATCTACTCCGCGATCGACGGTCGCAGCGTCGACCAGCTCGTCGCGGACTACGAGGGCAAGATGTACGGCCACCTCAAGTCTGACCTCGCGGAGGTGGTGGTGGAGTTCCTCACCCCGTTCCACGATGCAGCGATGGAATGGATCGAGTCCCCCGACAGGTTGGACTCAGTGCTGGAGGAGGGCGCCGCGCGGGCGACAGCCATCGCGCGTCCCACCCTCGAGCGGCTGTACGACAAGGTGGGTCTGCTGGCCCCGATGCACGGGAGGTAGGGCGATGGCCGAACGCGAGGACCACGGGGCGACTCAGGACGACCCAGCCCCCGCATCGGCCGCCCACGGACCGCACCGTCACGCCGCAGACTCCGCCTTCCAGCACACCACGGTCTACCGTAGGGATCAGGAGCGGCGCGAAGCCAAGGATGCCAGTCTCGTGGACAAGGGCAAGGTCGCGGTCAAACGGGGCGCGTCGCTGAAGGAGCGGTTCGACCGCACCCACGCGGGCCGCATGCTCGAGCGCGTCAACGACGGCAACGGCATGATCCTTGCCGGGGGCATCGCCTACTTCTCGATCACGTCCATCGCGGCGGCGCTCGTGATCGGCGTGACGCTGGCCAGCTACTTCATCAGCCGCAACTCCGAGTGGAACGAGAGGTTCTACACGTTCCTCGACGAGTCGATCCCCGGCATCATCGGCGACGACTCCACCGACCTCGTGGACCCCTCGTCGCTCGAGCCCCAGACCATCTCCGGGGTCGTGGGACTCGTGAGCTTCCTGATCCTGTTCAACACCGCCACGCGGTACCTGCGCGGAATGCGCGTGGGCGTCAGGACCATGCTCGGCAAGGAGGCGGCCCCGCCCGCGGAGGGCAAGCTGCGCGACTTCATCGCACTGTTCTCACTGATCATCGTGGTGGTGCTCGGGGTGGTGCTGCAGGTCATCGCCTCCCAGTTCGCGGAGGTCATGGCCGGATGGTTCTCGGTGGAGTGGATCTCGGAGGGCATCATCCGCGGTCCTGCGATCGCGATCGGCGTCCTGCTCGACATGGCGTTCGCTGCGCTCGCGATCGTGGTGCTCGGACGGTACAAGGGGCCGCGCGCGCCGCTGCTGTGGGCGCTCTTCGCGGCTGCGATCGCCATCGGCATCCTGCGCCAGGCGTTCTCGCTGGTGGTGGGCTCGCTGAGCGAGAACGCGGTGCTCGGCTCGGCCATCGCTATCGTGTCCCTGCTGATCTTCGTCGACTTCATCGCCAGGATCCTGCTGCTCGCGTCCGCATGGCTGGGTACCAATCGGGACGTGCAGCGCGTGGACCCTGAGATCGAGTCCGACGTGGCCGAGTCTCAGCCGCGCCAGTCTCACGGCGGCGTCACGACGCGCAAGTCCACGATCCGCACGTCCTAGGGCCGATGCGCTAACGTCCCTCGTAGCATCCGGCGCAGCCATCGCCGGCATCCACGAGAGGACCCTCTGTGAGCACCGACGACCCCTTCGCCTCGCCCCCGCCACAGCGAGGTCGATGGCAGCCGGATTCGGCGCCCGCCGCCCCGGACGGCGGATACGCCGCTCCGGGGTACGCACCCGTGCCGCAGGTCGCTCCCGGATTCTCCGGGGCGGCCCCGACCACTCCGCAGTACGCCCCCGCTCCGCAGGGGGCACCGGGGTACGGCTCGGCCCCGGCGACCAGTCCGGGAACGGATGGGCCCTCGATCGCCGCGCTCGTCACGGGCATCCTCGGGCTGGGCGTGGTCGCGACCGTGCTGGGAGCCTTCGGACTGCGGCGGACCGCGGATGGTCGGCGCAAGGGCACCGGCATGGCGTGGGCCGGCGTGATCCTGGGGCTCATCGGGACCATCATCTGGTCCGGCGTGATCACCTGGGGCATCGCGGGCGCGAGCACCTTCTGGGATGAGATCGGCACCGAGGTCACCTCCGAGGCCACGTATGGGGACGATCCCTTCCTCGACGGACTCTGGGATGAGTGCGAGGCAGGGGACATGGCGGCGTGTGACGACCTCTACTACGAGTCGCCCGTCGGGTCCGGGTACGAAGACTTCGGCTGGGAATGCGGCGGCGAGGGCCGCGGCATCCTCGACTTCGACTGCGCGGGCAAGGAGTAGCCCGGAGTACGCGGCTCTACACCTCGCCCGAGGTCAGCGCCTTCTTCACCTCGGAGATGGCCTTGGTGACCTCGATGCCGCGCGGGCATGCCTCGGTGCAGTTGAACGCGGTCCGGCACTTCCACACGCCGGCCTTGTCGTTCAGCACTTCGAGCCGGTCCCACTCACCCTCGTCGCGCGAGTCGAAGATGAACCGGTGGGCGCCCACGATCGCCTGCGGGCCGAAGTACTGGCCATCGGTCCAGAACACCGGGCACGCGGTGGTGCACGCGGCGCACATGATGCACTTGGTGGTGTCATCGAACCGCGCGCGCTCCTCGGGGGACTGCAGGCGCTCACGCTCGGGCGTGGGGCCTGTGGTCATGAGGAACGGCATGATCTCGCGGTAGGAGGCGAAGAACGGCTCCATGTCCACGATCAGGTCCTTCTCCACCGGCAGGCCCTTGATGGGCTCGACGGTGATGGGACGTGAGGGGTTGAGGTCCTTCAGCAGCGTCTTGCATGCGAGCCGGTTCTTGGCGTTGATGCGCATCGCGTCGGAGCCGCACACGCCGTGCGCGCACGAGCGCCGGAACGCGAGCGAGCCGTCCTGCTCCCACTTGATGGTGTGCAGCGCGTCGAGCACGCGGTCGGTGGCGAACGCCTCGACCGTGAACTCCTCCCAGTACTCGGCGCCAGCCTCGCGGCCGTCGAGGCCCTCCGGGTCGTGGCGCAGGATCCTCAGCGTGACGGTGAAGGTGGGGACGGCGCCCACCTCGCTGGTGGAGTCGGTCTTCTCGGCAGTGGCAGTCATCGTCGCGCCTCCCGGCTCAGTACTTACGTTCCATGGGCTGGTACTTGGTGATCACGACGGGCTTCCATTGCAGGTCGATGCCGTCGGGACGCGCGTACGCCATGGTGTGGTGGAGGTAGTTCTCGTCGTCTCGCGTGGGGAAGTCCTCGCGGTAGTGACCGCCGCGGCTCTCCTTGCGGCCAGCCGCTCCCGCGATGACGACCTCGGCGAGCTCGAGCAGGAAGCCCAGCTCGACCGCCTCGAGGAGGTCCGTGTTGAAGCGTTGACCGCGGTCGTGGATGGCGATCGAGGTGTAGCGCTCCTTGAGCTGCGTGACGAGCGCGGCGGCCTCGGCCAGCGACTCCTCAGTGCGGAAGACCTGGACGTTCATGTCCATCGTCTCCTGCAGCTCCTTGCGGATCTGGGCGACGCGCTCGGTGCCTTCTCCGCCCACCGTCTCCCGCAGCTTGGCGACGAGGGCGGTGACGAACGCCGGCGCATCGGCCGGGAGCTCAGGAGCGGTGGCGGTGAGGGCGTACTCCGCGGCGGCGATACCGGCGCGCTTGCCGAACACGTTGATGTCCAGCAGCGAGTTGGTGCCCAGGCGGTTGGCACCGTGGACAGAGACGCAGGCACACTCGCCTGCGGCGTACAGGCCCTTGACGACGTCGGTGTTGTTGCGCAGCACCTCTGCGTTCACGTTGGTGGGGATGCCGCCCATCGCGTAGTGGGCGGTGGGGAAGACCGGCACGGGCTCGGTGTACGGCTCGACGCCCAGGTACGTGCGCGCGAACTCGGTGATGTCCGGCAGCTTCTCGTCGATGTGCTTGGGCTCGAGGTGCGTGAGGTCCAGCAGCACGTAGTCCTTGTTGGGGCCCGCACCGCGGCCCTCGCGCACCTCGTTGGCCATCGCCCGCGCCACCATGTCGCGCGGCGCGAGGTCCTTGATCGTGGGGGCGTAGCGCTCCATGAAGCGCTCGCCCTCCGAATTGCGCAGGATGCCGCCCTCGCCGCGCGCGGCCTCGGACAGCAGGATGCCCAGGCCGGCGAGGCCCGTCGGGTGGAACTGGAAGAACTCCATGTCCTCGAGAGGCAGGCCCGCGCGCAGCGCGATGCCCATGCCGTCGCCAGTCAGCGTGTGGGCGTTCGAGGTGGTCTTGAAGACCTTGCCGGCGCCGCCGGTGGCGAACACCACGGACTTGGCGCGGAACGTGTGGATCTGACCGGTCGACAGCTCGTACGCCACGACGCCCGCGACGGAGATCTCCTCGCCGTCGGCCGCGGTCTGCGGGTCGCCGTCGAGGATCATGTCCAGGACGTAGAACTCGTTGTAGAACTCCACGTTCTGCTTGATGCACTGCTGGTAGAGCGTCTGCAGGATCATGTGGCCGGTGCGGTCCGCGGCGTAGCACGCGCGACGGACGGCGGCCTCGCCGTGGTTGCGGGTGTGGCCGCCGAAGCGGCGCTGGTCCACCTTGCCTGCGGTGGTCCGGTTGAACGGCAGGCCCATCTTCTCGAGGTCGAGCACCGCGTCGATGGCCTCGTTGCACAGGATCTCGGCGGCGTCCTGGTCGACCAGATAGTCGCCGCCCTTGATCGTGTCGAACGTGTGCCATTCGGCGTTGTCGTCCTCGACGTTGGCAAGCGCCGCCGCCATGCCCCCCTGCGCGGCGCCCGTGTGGGAACGCGTGGGGTACAGCTTGGTCAGCACCGCCGTGCGGGCACGCTGGGAGCTCTCCAGCGCGGCGCGCATGCCGGCGCCACCGGCGCCGACGATCACGACGTCGTATTCGTGCTCGGTCATAGTCTTCCCAGCTCCCTGCACAGCTCGACGTTCAGAAGTTCAGTGTCCGTTCCCGTGGGGCACGGGTCGAAGGTGAAGATCACGAGCGTGCCGAGCACGATGATCACCACCATCGAAATGTTGAGCGCCCACTGCAGCGTCTGCCGCACGAACGGGCGGCGGGCGTAGTCGTTGACGATCATCCGCATGCCGTTGGTGCCGTGCACCATGGCGAGCACCAGCATGGTGAAGTCCCACCACTTCCACAGCGGTGCTGCCCACTTTCCGGCCACGAAGGCGAAGTCGATCTGGTTCACGCCGTCGCCGGTCATCAGATTGATGAACAAGTGGGTGAAGATCAGCACGATCAGGATCACGCCGGACGCCCGCTGAAAGATCCAGCCCCACTTCTCGGCATTGCCGACGGTGCGGCGGTTCATGGGCTTCTTGGGCTCGGTGAGCTCCGGGGCAGTCATCATGCGCCCCCGAACACGTGGCCGAGGTGGCGCGGCAGGAACGCGGCCATCATGACGACGAAGATGCCCCACACGACCCACACGAGCATGCGCTGGTGGCGCAGCGCCCAGGTCCAGCGGTCCACGGCGATGATGCGCAGGCCGTTGAAGGCGTGCAGCACGATGGCGGCGACCAGGCCGGCCTCGATGAGTCCGTAGATGGGCGTCTTGTACGCGCCGATGACCTCGTTGTAGGCCTCGGGCGAGACGCGCACCAGAGACGTGTCCAACACGTGGATCAGCAGGAAGAAGAAGATCGCGACGCCTGTTGTGCGGTGCACGAGCCACATCCACATGCCTTCTCGGCCGCGATAGAGGGTGGGCGCGGGGGACACGGCTTCTCCTTTGAGTGGCAATATTCCGGTCGTCACATTCTAAGGTGGTCACCATGATGCTCGGTGCCAGCCAGGACAGCTCGGTCCACGACCTCGTCTCGGTGGTGCCGGCGGGCGGAGTGGGCTCACGGCTGTGGCCGCTGTCCCGCCCCGACCGGCCCAAGTTCCTCATCGACCTGCTGGGCACGGGCGCCACCCTGATCCAGGACACGATCGCGCGACTGGAGCCTCTCAGCGAGGCTGTCTACGTGGTGACGGGCGAGCGACATGCCGATGCGGTCGCCGGCCAGCTGCCGGACCTTGCGGCGGAGTGCATCGTCGCCGAACCCAGTCCGCGCGACTCGATGGCCGCCATCGCGCTTGCGGCCGCGCTGATCGAGGAGCGCATGGGCGAGCGGATCATGGGATCGTTCGCCGCCGACCACGTGATCCCCGATGCCCAGGCGTTCCGCGCCGCGGTCCGTACGGCCGTCGACGCTGCTCGCACCGGACGGGTCGTCACCATCGGGATCGCACCGACGTTGCCGTCGACGGCCTTCGGCTACATCCGCGCCGGGGCGCCGCTTGCCGATGCGCCAGGTGCCTTCGCGGTCGAGGCGTTCACCGAGAAGCCCGATGCGCAGACGGCCGCACAGTTCATCGCGGAAGGCACCTCATCGTGGAACGCGGGCATGTTCGTCGTGTCCACCTCCGTGCTGTTGGGGCATCTCGCCCGGCTGCACCCCACGTTGGAGTCGGGGGTGCGGGAGATCGCCGCCGCGTGGGACGGCCCGTCGCGAGCAGAGGTCCTGGCTCGCGTGTGGCCCACCCTCACGCGCATCGCGATCGACTACGCCATCGCCGAACCCGTGGCGGCCGAGGGCGGGGTCGCGATGGTGCCGGGACCGTTCGCCTGGCACGACGTGGGCGACTTCGCCTCTCTTGCCGAGCTGCTGACGCCTGACGCCGATGGCGCGATCCGGATCGGCCGCGACGCCGCAGTGTCGCTGGTCGACTCCGAAGGCGCGCTGATCGTCGGTGGCTCCAAGCCGGTCGCGGTGGTGGGGATTCCCGATGCCGTCGTGGTCGAGACGGATGAGGCGATCCTGGTGACGCGGCGCGACGCGGCGCAGCGCGTCAAGGACGTGTCCTTCCAGGTGTAAGCGCTGGCGCTCGATCCGGGCGTCCGTTCGGGCCATCGATACCGATTCGTTGTCGTGTCGCAACACTGCGCACCGTTTTGCGAAACAATTCCTGCGTAGCATGGTGGGCAACGCACCAGCCTGGCGTATCCAACAGGCACGAACAATGTGAGGGATTCACTCATGAAGAACACGATTCGCTTCGGCGCCATCGCGGCAGCCTCGGCACTCGTTCTCGCCGCGTGCGCATCCGCGCCGGAGGACGAGCCCGCCTCGTCCGACACTGCCGGCGGCACCGAGACCGAGGCCCCCGTCGAGACCGTCGACTACAAGGCCTGCATGGTCTCCGACCAGGGCGGCTTCGACGACGCCTCCTTCAACGAGTCCGCGTACGACGGTCTGGTGCGCGCGAGCGAGGAGCTCGGCATCGAGACTGCAGAGGCCGAGTCGACCGCTGAGAGCGACTACGGGCCCAACCTGCAGGCGCAGGTCGACGAGGGCTGCGACCTGATCATCACCGTCGGCTTCCTGCTCAGCGGAGCCACGGTGGAAGCGGCGCTCGCGAACCCCGACGTCAACTTCGCGATCATCGACGACCTCGCGGACAACGACTTCGACGGCGAGATCGACGCCCCGAACATCAAGCCGATCACCTTCGAGACGGACGAGGCGTCGTTCCTCGCGGGCTACGCGGCCGCTTCGGCCTCCACGACCGGCACTCTCGGCACGTTCGGCGGGCTCGAGATCCCGTCGGTCACGATCTTCATGGACGGCTTCCTCTCGGGTGCCAACTACTTCAACGAAGAGACCGGCGGCGACGTCGCGGTGCTCGGATGGGGCGACTCCGGAGCGTCCTTCGTGGGCAACTTCGAGGACGCTCCTGCTGGTCAGAACATCACGCAGGGCTTCTTGGACCAGGGCGCGGACATCGTGATGCCCGTGGCCGGCCCCGTCGGACTGGGCGCGGCATCCGCCATTCAGTCCGCCGGCGACGCGTGGATGATCGGC
Source organism: Demequina aestuarii (assembly GCF_000975095.1). Classification (GTDB taxonomy): domain Bacteria; phylum Actinomycetota; class Actinomycetes; order Actinomycetales; family Demequinaceae; genus Demequina; species Demequina aestuarii. The sequence goes on along the minus strand of NZ_BBRD01000001.1, from coordinate 2,158,562 downwards.
GTCGACTCTGACTGGACCGAATCGGCGCCTGAGTACGCCGACATCATGTTCACGTCGGTGCTCAAGCAGATCTCGAACGCGGTCTACGACACCATCGAGACCTCACTCGAGGGCTTCTCGACCGACCCGTACGTGGGCACACTCGAGAACGAGGGAGTCGGCATCGCCGACTTCGCCGAGGGCACCGTCGACGACGAGACCCTCGCGGCCCTTGAAGAGATCCGCGCTGGCATCATCGCCGGCGAGATCGAGCCTTCGGCGGCCGGTTAGCAGCAGTTCCGGGGGTAAGATTCCCCCACCTAGGGCGAGGGGCGTGCCGCGTGGACGCGGCACGCCCCTCGTGCTTGACTTGAACGGCCGCGTCAGCGGCGAGGGCTGAGGAGGACAACGGCGTGAAACTTGAGCTCCGCGGGATCACCAAGAAGTTCGGTGACTTCACCGCGAACGATGCGATTGATCTGGTGGTCGAGCCCGGCACCATTCATGCACTCCTCGGTGAGAACGGCGCGGGCAAGTCCACGTTGATGAACGTGCTGTTCGGCCTCTACGACGCCGATGCAGGCGAGATCCTCATGGACGACGACGCAGTCACCTTCGTGGGCCCAGGCGACGCCATGGCGGCCGGGATCGGCATGGTGCACCAGCACTTCATGCTCGTGCCGGTGTTCTCCGTGGCAGAGAACGTGATGCTTGGACATGAGCAGGTCAAGGGACCCGCGAAGCTTCTCGACGTGGGCGCCGCGCGCGACAAGGTGCGCGAACTGTCCGATCGGTTCGGCTTCGACATCGACCCCGATGCGCTGGTCGAGAACCTCTCGGTCGGCGCGCAGCAGCGCGTCGAGATCATCAAGGCGCTGTCGCGCGATGCCGAGGTGCTCATCCTCGATGAGCCCACTGCCGTGCTGACGCCGCAAGAGACCGACGAGCTCCTCGAGATCGTGCGCCAGCTGCGCGACTCGGGGACCGCCGTGGTGCTCATCACCCACAAGCTCCGCGAGGTGAAGGCCGTCGCCGACACCATCACCGTGATTCGCCGTGGCAAGGTCGTCGGCACCGCTGAGCCGAGCGCCTCCCAGGAGGAGCTCGCGTCGCTCATGGTCGGTCGCGACGTGTCGATGACGGTCGACAAGGGTGCTGCCGATCCCGGCGAGCCCGTGCTGCGGGTCGAGAACGTCACGGTGGTCAACGAGGCGAGCGGCGTCACCCACGTGGACGACGTCTCGCTCGAGGTCCGAGCGGGCGAGATCCTCGCGGTCGCAGGAGTGCAGGGCAACGGCCAGACGGAGCTCGCCGAGGCGATCCTCGGGCTGCTTCCCACTGCCCATGGCCAGATCATCCTGGACGGGAATGTGCTGTCCGGCAGGTCGATCCGCCAGAACCTCGATGCAGGAATCGGCTTCGTGCCCGAGGACCGCACCGAAGACGGCGTGGTCGCAGACTTCACCGTCGCCAACAACCTGATTCTCGACCTGTACGACCGTGAGCCGTACTCGCGCCGCGGTGCCATCGACCCCCAGGTGGTGCGCACGCACGCCGAGGAGCAGGTCGAGAAGTTCGATGTGCGCACCACGTCGACGCAGGCACTCACCGGAGCGCTTTCGGGCGGGAACCAGCAGAAGGTGGTGCTGGCGCGCGAGCTCGCGCGCGAGCTCAAGGTGCTGATCGCATCGCAGCCCACACGAGGTCTCGACGTCGGCTCGATCGAATTCGTTCACAAGCGCATCATCGAGGAGCGAGACAAGGGCGTCGCCGTCATCATCGTGAGCTCCGAGCTCGACGAGGTGTACGCGCTCGCGGACCGCATCGCCGTGATGTACCACGGCAAGGTCGTCGACATCGTGGCTCCCGACACGGACCGCGACACGCTCGGCCTCATGATGGCCGGTGCCCACAGCAAGGAGGAGGCCGCGTGAGCGACACGAGTGTGACTGAGAAGCCGGCGGATCCCAAGGACGGGCCCGGCGACGACCGCGTGCGGGGAGTGCTGCGCGGGATCCTCGAGAGCTCGACGCTCGTGGTCGTGATGGCCGTCGTCGCGTCGCTCGCGATCGGCGGCCTGCTGGTGATGTTCGCCGACGAGGACGTCCGCGAGGCCGCGGTCTACTTCTTCTCCCGCCCTGGGGACACCTTCTCTGCGATGGGCGCGGCGCTCGTGTCCGCCTACACCGCGATGTTCCAGGGCGCGGTGGTGAACCCCTCGTCCGAGACCTTCGTGGGCTTCATCCGACCCTTCACGCAGACGCTCACCATGGCGACCCCCCTGATCTTCGCGGGACTCGGCCTCGGCATCGGGTTCCGCGCAGGCCTGTTCAACATCGGCGCTCAGGGTCAGCTCCTCATCGGCGCAGCCCTGGGTGCCTACATCGGCTTCGCCTGGGACCTGCCGTGGGTCCTGCACCTGCTGGTCGCGGTCATCGGCTGCGCGATCGGCGGCGCCGTCTGGGGCTTCATCCCTGGCTTCCTCAAGGCCCGGACCGGCGCTCACGAGGTGATCGTCACGATCATGCTCAACTACATCGGTCTCAACCTCGTGGCGTGGCTGCTGACCTTGGAGGCCTTCCAGCGCCCCGGCAGCAACAATCCGATCTCGCCCGAAGTTGCCGATGCCGCGCAGTACCCGCTGATCTTGGGCAGCCAGTTCAACCTCCACCTCGGGTTCCTGCTGGCCATCGCCTGCGCCTTCGGCGTGTGGTGGCTGATGGAGCGCTCCACGCTTGGCTTCGAATTCCGTGCTGCGGGCTCAAACCCCCGCGCGGCCCGAACCGCGGGTATGAGCGTGGCGAAGAGCTACATCTTCGTCATGGTGATCGCGGGTGCGCTGGCGGGCCTCGCGGGCTCCGCACAGGTGCTCGGCACGGAGAAGGTGCTGACGACTGCGACCGCCGGATCAATCGGATTCGATGCGATCACGGTGGCGCTGCTCGGGCGTTCTCGCCCGCTCGGCACGGTGATGGCGGCGATCCTGTTCGGTGGCCTGCGCGCCGCCGGGCCCACGCTGCAGGTGCAGGCGGGCCTCCCCGTTGACATCGTGTTCGTCATTCAGGCGCTGATCGTGCTCTTCATCGCGGCGCCGCCGCTCGTGAGATCGATCTTCCGCCTGCCGGCACCTGCGAACGAGAAGGAGGTGGCGGCATGACCACCACGACGGTCGGAGCCCCCACTCCCCAGCAGCCAGCCGCAGACACGGCACCACGGCCTCGCACCAAGTCGTGGCGCTCGTCGATCGGCCTCGGCGTCGTCGCCCTGCTGTCGCTGCTCATCTTCGGACTCACCACGCAGGCGGGCTCGCAGACGAACTTCGTCATCGCGACCAACTCGGACTTCGTGACCCTTCCCAGCCTCACGCTGCCTGCGAAGCTCGCTGCGGTGTCGTTCTCGATCATCGCCCTCCTGCTCGCCGGCTGGACCGCGTACCGCGCGAACCAGTACCGCAAGGTGGGACTGTGGTTGCCGATCGTGTTCGGCATGGCCGTCATGGGCGCTCTCCTCACGTGGGCGGGCGCGGGCCGTGACAACACCACGATCCAGCTCACCGGACTGCTGACGAGCGCGCTGTTCCTGGCGGTGCCGCTCGTGTTCGGTGCGCTGGCCGGCACCCTGTGCGAACGCTCGGGCATCATCAACATCGCGATCGAAGGACAACTGCTCGCAGGCGCCTTCCTCGCGGCGCTGGTCGGTTCTATGGCGGGCAACGCGTATGTGGGCCTCATCGCGGCGCCCATCGCAGGCGCGCTGGTGGGCCTGCTGCTGGCCATCTTCGCCACCAAGTACTGGGTCAACCAGATCGTCGTGGGCGTGGTGCTCAACCTGCTGGTGGTGGGGCTCACGAGCTTCTTCTTCAGCACGGTCATGACGGATAACCCCGACCTCAACCAGGCCCTCGGCCTGCCGCGGATCGACATCCCGATCCTCTCCGGCATCCCCGTGCTGGGACCGGTGCTGTTCAACCAGAACCTGCTGGTGTACATCATGTACGTGGTCGTGATCGTCCTGCAGATCATGCTGTTCCGGTCTCGCTGGGGCCTGCGCGTGCGCTCGGTCGGCGAGCACCCCAAGGCGGCGGACACTGTGGGCATCAAGGTGAACCGGACGCGCATCCGCAACACCGTGCTCGGCGGCGCCGTCGCGGGTCTCGGCGGCGCATTCTTCACGGTGGCGTCCGGCCTGGCGTTCGGCAAGGAGATGACCGCAGGCAAGGGATATATCGCGCTCGCCGCCATGATCCTGGGCCGCTGGAACCCCAAGGGTGCGCTCGCCGCGGCGCTGCTCTTCGGCTTCGCGGACGCTCTGCGGGTCCAGCTGGGCATCATCGGCTCCGACATCCCGTCCCAGTTCCTCGCGATGACGCCGTACCTCGCGACCATTCTTGCCGTCGCCGGCCTCGTGGGCCATGCGCGCCCACCGGCCGCCGAGGGCACGCCGTACAAGAAGTAGGAGGGCCCATGCCCGACTTCGACTGGGAGTCCCTGCGGGCGGCGGCGCGAGAAGTCTCCGCGCGTGCCTACGTGCCGTACTCGCACTTCCCGGTGGGCGCTGCCGCGCTCACGGACTCCGGCGAGGTGGTCGTGGGGGCCAACGTCGAGAACGCCAGCTATGGACTCACGCTGTGCGCCGAGTGTGCGCTGGTCTCGAAGCTCCACACCGACCACGCTGGCGGCCGCCTGGTGGCGTTCACCTGCGTGGACGCCCACGGCAGCCTGCTCGCCCCCTGCGGCCGATGCCGCCAGCTGCTCTTCGAGCACGGGGGGCGCACGCTGCTGGTCGACACGGCCGACGGCGTCATGACCATGAACGACTTTCTGCCCGGCGCGTTCGGGCCCGACGACCTGGGAAGGGTGTCATGACTGAGAGACACGATGCAGTCGACGTGATCCGCGTCAAGCGCGACGGAGGCACCCTGAGCGACGACCAGATCGACTGGGTGGTCGACGCCTACACCAGGGGCGTGGTCGCGGACGAGCAGATGAGCTCGCTGGCGATGGCGATCCTGCAGCGCGGCATGGGCCGCGAGGAGATCGCGCGCTGGACGGCGGCGATGATCGCCACAGGTGATCGCCTGGACTTCTCCGACCTGGGCAAGCCCACAGCGGACAAGCACTCGACCGGTGGCGTGGGGGACAAGATCACCCTCCCGCTGGCCCCGCTGGTCGCCGCGTACGGCGTTGCGGTTCCGCAGCTCTCGGGCCGCGGCCTCGGCCACACCGGAGGCACCCTCGACAAGCTCGAGTCGATCCCCGGGTGGCAGGCTTCGATCTCCAACGAGCAGATGCACCGTCAGCTGCGCGACGTGGGCGCCGTGATCTGCGCCGCAGGCTCCGGGCTCGCGCCGGCAGACAAGAAGCTGTACGCGCTGCGCGACGTGACGGGCACCGTCGAGGCGATTCCGCTGATCGCCACCTCGATCATGTCCAAGAAGATTGCCGAAGGCACCGGCACCCTGGTGCTCGACGTCAAGGTGGGCTCGGGCGCCTTCATGAAGGACATCGAGCAGGCACGCGAGCTCGCACGCACCATGGTCGAGCTGGGGACCGATGCGGGGGTCGTCACCTCCGCGCTGATCACCGACATGTCGACCCCGCTGGGCTTGACGATCGGCAACGGCCTCGAGGTGACGGAGTCGGTCGAGGTGCTTGCCGGAGGCGGACCTCAGGACGTCGTCGAACTCACGGTCGCGCTCGCGCGCGAGATGCTCGCGGGCGCCGGCGTCACCGGCGTCGATCCTGCCGAGGCGCTGAAGGACGGTCGCGCAATGGACGCGTGGCGCCGCATGATCTCCGCTCAGGGCGGCGACCCGGATGCGACCATGCCGACTGCTCCGCACATCGAAGAGGTGCGCGCCGAGGCCGATGGCGTCATCACCCGCCTTGACGCGCTCGGCGTGGGCGTCGCCGCGTGGCGCCTGGGCGCCGGGCGCGCGCGCAAGGAGGACCCGGTCCAGGCATCGGCGGGCGTCACCCTCCACCGCACGCTGGGCGAGAAGGTCGCCAAGGGCGACGTCATCATGACGCTGCACACCGAGACCGAGGGTCGCATGCCGCGCGGCATGGCGGCGCTCGCCGAGGCGTGCGACGGCGCAGGGGCTGTCGAGATCTCTGACACGTCGGTCGAGAGGACCATCGTGCTCGACCGCATCGGTACGGCCACCTGAGCGTGGGCTGGACAGCCACGTCGGTGGCCGCGTCTCTCGCGGCCGCTGTCGGCCTGCGCGGGCGCTGGGCGACGCCGTACTCAGCGGCGCACGCCGCCGGTCGGGCACAGCGCGGTGGCCCGGACACCGACACCGTGTTCGCGCGCGCGTATGCGCGGCGGCGAGCCAGCGCATCGGCCGCCGACGCGAAGGCACTCGACACGGCACGCGTGACCCTGGCGGGTGATTCGGCGATCATCGAGCGCGCCGTGGCGTCGGGAGCCCCCATCACGGCGGTGGCCGGCTTCGCAGCCGCGTGGGACACGTTCCCGCGCACCGCGCAGGAGACCATTCGACGCCCGCAGGGCGCCGGGCTGGGGCACGTCCGGTTCGGCACGGTGCGCGCGGCCCAAGTGGACGAGACCACGTGCGGCGCCGCCGTGATGGCGATGATGCTGATGATGGGCGACCCGCTCGTGGCCGCGTGGCTCATGACGGGCCGCCACTTCGGCGACTACCTGCCGCGGGAGGTGCTGGCGGTCACGCTTGACGGGACCGGCTCCCGCACCATCGATGAGCGGTGGCACGCGCTCCAGCGGGTCCTGCACCACCAGACCACCCGCTCCGGACTGCTGGTCGCGCCGTGGCCGCGCGCCCTGGGGACCCCGCCGTGGCGGGTCGACGACGAGACGCGCTTCGCGGGAGTGCGATTCCGTGGCGCGGTGCTGGACGACTCCGACGCCGGCGCGGTGACCGCCGCCGTCGCCCACGCATCGGCCGCCTTGCGGGACGGAATCCCCGTGCCGCTGTACACCTCCGGAGACTCGGACGCGGGCCTTGCGACGGTGGTGCCACGGCACGTCGTGCTGCTCACGGGCCGAACCGAGCACGGATTCCAGGTCTACGAGCCCGGCTCCGGCCGCATCGTGCCGCTCGCGGAGGCCAGGCTGTTCGGTCCAGGTCCCAAGGAGCCGGCCTACGGACAGTGGACGCGCGCGAGCTGGCTCGTGCTTCCTCAGGTGCGCCGGGGCCATTGACGGGGCCTGCGGTCGGCGAGGCCACCGGCGCCCGGCTAGCCTGGACACATGAGCCTCACCCACGATGACATCATCGCCCTGCCCAAGGTCCTTCTCCACGATCACCTCGACGGCGGCCTGCGCCCCTCGACCCTGATCGAGCTGGCCGCCGAGATCGGCCACGATCTGCCCTCGACGGACCCCGATGAGCTCGCCCAGATCTTCGTCAACAACGCTAACTCGGGCGACCTGGTGCGCTATCTCGAGGCCTTCGCGCACACCACCGCCGTGATGCAGACGGAGGAGAACCTGCGCCGCGTCGCTCGCGAGGCCGTGGTGGACCTCGCTGAGGACGGCGTGATCTATGCGGAGCTTCGCTATGCGCCTGAGCAGCACGTCGCGGGGGGACTGGGCCTTCAGCAGGTCGTCGAGGCCGTCCAGGCGGGGATCCAGGAGGGCATCGGCGAGGCGGCCGAGGCCGGCCGTGTGATCCGTGCCGGCGCGCTGCTGGACGCGATGCGCCACCTCGACCGCTCCGAGGAGATCGCCGCACTGGCGATCGTCAACCGCGACCACTGCTGCGTGGGATTCGATATCGCGGGCCCCGAGCTCGGCTTCCCTGCCTCGAACCATGCCGCGGCCTTCACCGCTGCACGCGCCGCCCACCTGCCCGTCACCATTCACGCGGGAGAGGCCGACGGCGCCGACTCGGTGGGCGACGCCCTGTTCCAGGGCGCGCGCCGCATCGGGCACGGCACCCGGATCCACGAGGACATCGAGGGCTTCGGCACCGACGAGCCGGAGCTGGGCCTCATCGCGCGCCACGCGCTCGACCAGCAGATCCCGCTCGAGCTGTGCCCCACGTCGAACGTCCACACCGCTGCGGCGACCTCGATCGAGGACCACCCGATTCACGACCTGCGTGACCTCGGCTTCGCGGTGACCATCAACACTGACAACCGGCTCGTCTCGGGCGTGTCGATGTCCGGCGAGTTCGCTGCCCTCGTCGAGGCCGGCTGGACCAAGGAGGACCTGCTCGAGGCGACGCTGTCCGCTGCCTGGGGCGCCTTCTTGCCCTACGAGGAGCGCGGCGACCTCGCCGAGTTGATCCTCGAGGCCTACGGCGTCGAGCTCTAGGCCTGTCCGGCGCTCGCTGACGCTGCCGCGTCAGTGAGCGAGCTTGAGGCCCACGACGCAGACGACGATCCCCAGGATCAGCAGTGCGTTCACCAGCGAGAAGGTCTCCGCGCCTGTCGCCATCGCATAGATGACGGTCAGCGCGGCGCCGATGCCGACCCAGATCGCGTACGCGGTGCCGACCGGCAGCGTGCGCAGCGCATACGCGAGCCCTCCCATGCTGAGGATCAGCGCTGCCCCGAAGATCACGGACGGCCACAGGCGCGTGAACCCTTCGCTCCGGCTGAGCGCGGTGGCCCACACGGCTTCGAGCATTCCGGAGATGATGAGGACGAACCATGCCATGAGGTGCTCCCAGTGAGACGTCTTGTCGCGTTCCGGGTACGTCGCCTCGTCCGGGAGCCGGGATCCGGCTCTGAGAGACGAGGATCGCACGCCGCCGTGCGGGTAGCAAGTGGCGCGCCCGCGTAGGCTGGAGGCAGCCCAGACCACCCCTAGGAGGAACCCATGGCACTCTCTCGTGACGAGCTCGCGCAGTACGTCGACCACACTCTGCTGAAGCCGGAGGCCACGCCAGCCGACGTCAAGGCGCTGATCGCCGAGGGTGCCGATCTGGGCGTCTTCTCCGTGTGCGTCTCCCCGTCGATGCTTCCGGTCGACGTCCCCGACGGGCTCGCCGTCGCGGTGGTGTGCGGATTCCCCTCTGGCAAGCACCACTCGTCCGTCAAGGCCGCCGAGGCCGCGCTGAGCATCGCTCAGGGCGCCGATGAGATCGACATGGTGATCGACATCGCCGCGGCCAACGAGGGCCGGTTCGACGACGTGGAGGCCGACGTGGCCGCCGTGCGCGGCGCGGTCCCCGAGGGCAAAATCCTCAAGGTCATCATCGAATCCGCCGCGCTGTCGGATGAGGCGATCGTGGGCGCCTGCCGCGCGTCAGAGTCGGCTGGTGCCGACTTCGTGAAGACGTCGACCGGCTTTCACCCCGCCGGCGGGGCCTCGGTCGAGGCGGTGCGGCTGATGGCGGAGACCGTGGGCGGACGTCTGGGAGTCAAGGCCTCTGGCGGCGTTCGGACGGCCGAGGCGGCCCTCGCGATGATCGACGCCGGCGCTACCCGTTTGGGCCTCTCGGGCACGCGCGCGGTGCTGGACGGCCTCGACGGCACGTCGGTCCCCGCGACCGAGCCGGCCGGCTACTAACCCCCGTTCCTCCGCCCCGCCCTCTCCTCCCGCCTTAGCGTCCCAGTGGGCGCTGAGCGTCGGTCTTGGCGCGCCCGAGAATCCTGGAGAGCGCTCAGTGTCGCCCTTTCGTCAGAATGCTGCGGTCCGGACATGTACCTGGTGAAGGCACACTTCACGAGGAGGACGACATGACCGACAGTCGCGACCACGAGCTCGACGCGAAGCTGAACGCTTCCGTGCCGGTGACCACGCATCGGACGCGCGAGCGAGACGATGCGCTCCGCGCCATGGTCGCGGCCACGCGCCCCAAGCGACGGTTGCGGCCGCGCATGGGCGTGGCTATCGCGGGCGGCATCGCCCTCGTCGGCGCCGGCGGAGTCGCGGCGGCCGATGCGCTGGGTTGGACGTCCTGGTGGGCGGACGATGCGGTCAACGAGGTGACCTACACCCTGCCGAGTGGCGCTGTGTGCGAGGGGATCCTCGGCAACTTCCGCGGCACCTCGGAGGAGGTGGAAGCGGCGGAGGAGTTCATGGCGCAGCCCGACCTCTTCGACAGCGTCGATGTCGAGACACACTACGCCGATGCCCGTGCCGCGAACTACGTCGCCACTCTCGATGACGGCACCGAGGTGGACGCCGGCCCGGGCACGCCGTACTGGTCGGCGGACGATCGCTACGCCGACGCGGTGGGCCTCGCCACCTCGGTTGCGCTGCACGACCACCTCAGGGACTTGGGTGTGCTCGAACGCCTGAGCTACGAGGCAGAGAGCCGCTGTCCCGGCTCCGTCCCCGCCGAGCTGCGGGCCCGCGAGATCCGGAGCGACTGGTGAGCCGAGTGAGCGAGCGCCTCGAGGCAGCCGTTCGCGCGAACTCGGACGATCTCCTCGCCTACCTCGAACGACGCGTCGGGATCGACGATGCGCCCGACACGCTCGCTGAAGTCATGACCGTCGCCTGGCGGCGCGCCAAACACCTCCCCACCTTGCCGGTCGAGGCGCGCATGTGGCTCTTCGGCATCGCACGCAACGTGGTCTCCAATGCCGCCCGCACGAGGATCCGTCGCACGCGCCTCGCAGACCGGCTGCGTGAGGTCGCGTCTGCCGCGTCGATGCCCGCCGCCGACGACGGCGTCGAGGTTCGCGAGGCCATCGCCGCGCTCGACACAGACCTGTCAGAGATCGTGCGACTGCGCCACTGGGAGGGCTTCAGCCTCGCGGAGATCGCCAGCATCCTCGACGAGCCAGCCTCCACGGTACGCAGCCGCTACGCCAAGGCGCGCGACCTGCTGGCCACCGCACTCGCGGACGCCGAACCCCAGGCGACCCCACGACTCAGGTGAGACGATGGCCGGGTGAGCAGCGCATCGGCCCTCCCTCGCGATGCCGCCGCGCGCCCCGCGGAGCTCGCGCGCCTGCGCCGAGTTCGCGACCGGATCGACCGCGAGCACGCGCAGCCGCTCGATGTCGAGGAGCTGGCCCGCGGCGAACACATGGCCGCGGGCACGCTCAGCAGGCGCTTCAAGGAGGCCTTCGGCGAGACCCCGTATTCGTACCTCATGACACGGCGGGTGGAGCGGGCGATGGCGCTGCTGCGGCGCGGCGACGTTACGGTGACCAACGCGTCCCTCGCCGTGGGCTCATCTTCCCCCGGCACGTTTTCAACCCGCTTCACGGAGCTCGTGGGGCTCTCGCCGAGCGAGTACCGTGCGCGTGCCGCGGACTCGCCTGTGGACCTGCCCACCTGCGTCATCAAGCACGCCGTACGGCCGGTCAGGAATCGAGAAGCGGCGACCGCGCTCCCGGCGTAGCTTGAACGGCATGGACCTCTCGATACAGCACACGTTCATCCCGCACACCGACCCCGAGGCCTCGCTGGCGTTCTACCGTGATGCGCTCGGATTCGAGGTCACCAACGACGTCGGCTCCGGCACGATGCGCTGGATCACCGTGGGCCCGCCCGCCGGTGGCAGCACTATCGTCCTCACGCCGCCCTCAGTCGATCCCGGCATCACCGACCAAGAACGCCAGACCATCGCCGAGCTGATGGCCAAGGGTGCGTACGCCGCGATCGTGCTCGCCACCCCCGACGTCGACGCGGTGTTCGCCGCCGTCGAGGCCTCCGGCGCCGAGGTGGTGCAGGAGCCCGCGGATCAGCCGTATGGCGTGCGCGACTGTGCGTTCCGCGACCCGGCCGGCGCAATGGTCCGCATCCAACAGCGCAGCTAGCCCCGCCCCGCCTCACCCGCCTTAGCGCCCCAGTGGGCGCTCAGTGTCGCCCATCGACCACGCGTGAATCCTGCCGAGCGCTCAGTGCCGCGCGCTCACCGAGCCGGCCCTCGCATCGGCCTGGCACAATCGGATCCTGGCGCCGGCCGCGCCCCGGGAAGGACCACCATGACGGACCATGTTGCGGACAGGCACGACCTCATCAAGGTGCGCGGCGCTCGCGAGCACAACCTGAAGGATGTGAGCGTCGACATTCCCAAGCGGCGCCTCACGGTGTTCACCGGGGTCTCGGGATCGGGAAAGAGTTCGCTGGTATTCGGCACCATCGCCGCCGAGTCGCAGCGGATGATCAACGAGACCTACCCCGCGTTCGTGCAGGGATTCATGCCCAGCATGGACCGGCCCGATGTCGACGTGCTCGAGGGGCTCACCACCGCGATCATCGTCGACCAGGAGCGGATGGGGGCGAACGCGCGCTCCACGGTGGGGACCGCCACGGACACGAACGCGCTGCTGCGGATCCTGTTCAGCCGGCTCGGCCAGCCTCACGCGGGCTCCCCGAACGCATACTCGTTCAACGTCCCGTCGGTGAAGGCCGCCGGCGCCATCACGATCGAGCGTGGGGGCAAGAAGACGGAGAAGGTCGCCTTCACGCAGACGGGCGGCATGTGCCCCCGATGCGACGGCATGGGCCACGTCACCGACATCGACCTGACGCAACTGCTCGATGAGACGAAGTCGCTCAACGACGGCGCCATCACCGTGCCTGGATATACGGCCGACGGCTGGTACGTCCGCATCTTCACTGCGGTCGTCCCTGCCCACAAGCCCATCAAGGACTTCACCACGAAGCAGCGCGAGGAGTTCCTCTACGCCGATCCGCGCAAGATCACGTTCGACAACATGAACATGACGTACGAGGGCCTGGTCCCCAAGATCCAGAAGTCGATGCTGTCCAAGGACAAGGAGTCGATGCAGCCGCACATTCGTGCCTTCGTGGAGCGCGCGGTGACCTTCCAGACATGCCCGGAGTGTGAGGGCACGCGGCTCTCCGAGGGCGCGCGGGCGTCCAAGGTCGCAGGCATCTCGATCGCCGATGCGTGCGCCATGCAGATCTCGGAGCTCGCGCAGTGGGTGGCTCGGCTCGATGAGCCGTCGGTCGCGCCGCTGCTCGCAGCGTTGGGCGACACGCTCGACTCGTTCGTCGAGATCGGGCTCGGGTACCTCTCGCTCGACCGTCCCACCGGCACGCTGTCCGGCGGGGAGTCGCAGCGCACCACGATGGTCCGCCACCTGGGCTCCTCGCTCACCGACGTCACCTACGTCTTCGACGAGCCGACCATCGGCCTGCACCCGCACGACATCCAGCGCATGAACGGGCTGCTGCTCCGGCTGCGGGACAAGGGCAACACGGTCCTGGTGGTCGAGCACAAGCCCGAGGTGATCGCGATCGCAGACCACGTGGTGGACCTGGGGCCGCACGCCGGTGCGGCGGGCGGGCAGATCGTCTTCGAGGGCACAGTCGAGGCCTTGCGCGACGCGGGCACGCTCACCGGCCGCCATCTGGGTGACCGTGCGGCGCTTAAGACCACGGTGCGGACAGGGGCCGGCGCCATCGAGGTGCGGGCGGCCGATGCGCACAACCTCCAGTCGGTCGACGTGGACATCCCCACAGGCGTGCTGACCGTCGTGACCGGGGTCGCCGGCTCCGGCAAGAGCTCCCTGATTCACGGCTCCGTCGCGGGGCGCGACGGCGTCATCGCGATCGACCAGACCGCGATCCGGGGCTCTCGACGATCCAGCCCCGCGACCTACACGGGGCTGCTGGAACCCATCCGCAAGGCGTTCGCCAAGGCGAACGGCGTGAAGCCGGCCCTGTTCAGCGCCAACTCGGAGGGGGCGTGCCCCACGTGCAAGGGGTGGGGCGTTATCGAGACCGACCTGGGGCCCATGTCGACGGTCACGACCACGTGTGAGGAGTGCGGCGGCAAGCAGTTCCACGCCGCGGTGCTTGAGCTGACTCTCGGCGGACGCAACATCCACGAGGTGCTGTCGATGTCCGTCGACGAGGCCGAGGGGTTCTTCGCCGACGGCGACGCCAGGACGCCGGCCGCACACAAGGTGCTGTCGCGGCTCGCCGAGGTGGGACTGGGGTATCTGACGCTCGGACAGCCGCTGACGTCGCTCTCCGGCGGCGAGCGGCAACGCCTCAAGCTGGCGGTGTCCATGGCCGACGACGGCGGCGTCTACATTCTCGATGAGCCCACGTCGGGGCTCCACCTGGCGGACGTCGAGCAGCTGTTGGGGCTCCTCGACCGCCTGGTGGACGGGGGAAAGACTGTCATCGTCATCGAGCACCACCAGGCCGTGATGGCGCATGCCGACTGGATCATCGACCTGGGTCCCGGTGCGGGCCACGACGGCGGACTGGTGGTGTTCGAGGGCACCCCGGCGCAGCTCGTCGCCGACGCGTCGACGCTCACGGGCCAGCACCTCAAGGAGTACGTCGGCTAGTCGTCAGCCGGATGCGGCCCCGCGCCCGGTCCACTGGTCGAGCACCGCCTTCGCGGTGGCCGGAATCTCGCGAACGTTGCCGATGACGGTGGACTTGGTGAGCCGCACGCTGGGGTACCGACCCTGGGTGAGCAGGCCCTCCTGCTCGCACAGCCACACCGCGCGTGGCTCATGGAACTCCTGGGTCGCCACGACCACTGACGACGCTCCGTAGACGTCGCGGGCGCGCTCGCATGAGGAGTATGTGTCCAGCCCGAGGGGGTCCTCGGTGATCGCGCTCGGCGGCACTCCCATCTCCTCGGCCACCTGGCGCATCACGGCAGGCTCGCCGAAGCCCGACGAGTCATCGCCGTCGCCACTCATGATCAGCGCGTCCACGTCGCCTGCCGTGTACAGCGCGACACCGATCTCGACGCGCTCGCGGAGGAACCGTGACGGGGTGCCGTCCTCGTACACGCGCGCGCCTAGGATCAAGGCGGCGTCGGCGTGTTCGACGGCCGTGCCGGCGGGTGCGATCTGGGCCGCGGTGGCGATCCGGGTGAAGGCCCAGGGGGCGGTGCCGAGAACGATCAGCAGGACGGCGGACGCGATGCCCACGCGCACACGACCGCGGAGGCGGCCGCGAGACAGGGGCCCCGGCCGACGATCGCGACTGTCCGCCTTGGCCATGCGCTAGACGCCGAGCGCCTTGCGCACGTCCGCCTCGAGGCTCTGCATCGCCTGGTCGGCCGATGCGCGGGCCGCGTCCACGTCTGCGTCCACGGGGGCCACGACCTCCAGGTACGCCTTGACCTTGGGCTCCGTGCCAGACGGGCGAATGATCACTCGCGCCCCCGACTCCGTGGCCAGATGCAGACCATTGGTGGGGAGCAGCCCCTGGAAGCCGTCATTCATGTCGTCCGTCGACGTCACGGTCGACCCGCCGAGCGACGCTGGCGGGTCCGCGAGCAGACGGGTCATCAGCGCAGGGATCTCGGCGACGTCCGCGAATCGCGCCGAGACCTGACGAGTCAGGTAGACGCCGTGCGCACGGGCGAGGTCGTCGATGGCGTCCGCCAGCGTGCGGCCCTCGGCCTTGAGCTCCGCCACCAGGTCCGCGACCATGACCGCGGCGGTGAGGCCATCCTTGTCGCGCACCAGGTCCGGCGCCACGCAGTAGCCCAGCGCCTCTTCGTAGCCGTAGACCAGGCCCGGCTCGCGGCCGATCCACTTGAACCCCGTGAGGGTGTTCGCGTGCGCGAGGCCGTGCCGCTCGGCGATCCGGGCGAGCTGCTGGGAGGACACGATCGAGTTGGCGAGGACCGCCGTGGCCGAGCCGCCCTGGCGCTCCACGCGCTGCGCCACCCGCTCTCCCAGAAGCGAGCCGACGACGTCGCCATGAAGCATGCGCCACTCGCCGTCGATGACTGTCGCGACGGCGGCACGGTCCGCGTCGGGGTCGTTCGCGATGACCACGTCGGCGCCCAGCTTCTCCGCGAGCGCGAGTGACAGGTCGATCGCGCCGGGCTCCTCGGGGTTGGGGAAGTCGACGGTGGGGAAGTCGGGGTCGGGCTCCGCCTGCTCGGCCACGGTGTGGAGATCCGTGAAGCCCGCGGCACGCAGCGTGGCCTCGACGGTGTCGCCGCCTACGCCGTGCAGCGGAGTGAGGACGATGCGGATGGCGGCCCGTGCGTCCGCGTCGGCGTCCGCGGGAGCGCCTGCGACGGAGGCAGCCGCCGCCACGTAGTCGTCGACGATGTCGTCGTCCAGGGTCGTCCACCCCGCCTCGGCGCGCGGCACCGACGCGACTGTGTCGACGGCCGCGATGCGGGAGGCGATCTCGGCGTCGTACGGCGGCACGATCTGTGCGCCTTGGCCATCTCCGGTGACGGCGCGGCCGCCCAGGTAGACCTTGTAGCCGTTGTCTTGAGGGGGGTTGTGAGAGGCGGTCACCATGACTCCGGCATCGGCCCCGAGGGCGCGCGTCGCATAGGCGAGCACCGGCGTGGGAAGGGTCCGCGGCAGCAGCATCGCCTCGTGACCGGCGCCCGTCATGACGGCGGCGGTGTCGATGGCGAACTGGCGCGAACCGTGGCGGGCGTCGTAGCCGATCGCCACCCGGGCCGGGCCCTCGATGCCGATCTCGACCAGCGCGTCGGTCAGGTACCGGGCGAGGCCGGCGGCGGCGCGGATCACGACGGCGCGGTTCATGCGGTTCGGCCCGGCTCCGATGCGGCCGCGAAGGCCGGCAGTGCCGAACTCCAGGGGCCCGCGGAATCGGTCCGCGAGGTCGGCGCTCGCTTCAGCGTCACCCGCCCGATGCGCGGCCAGCACGGCCTCCAGCTCGGCGCGGGCAGCGGCGTCGGGATCGTCGGCGATCCATGCCTCGGCGAGGTCGACCACGTCGGTCATCGCATGCCCTCCACGATGTCGGCCAGCAGTCGCGAGATGCGCGGACCCGACGAGGACCCCACGTCGAGCACCTCCTGATGGTTGAGGTTCTCCCCGCCGATGCCAGCGGCGAGGTTGGTGACCAGCGACAGGCCCAGGATCTCGAGGCCGGCTTCGCGGGCCGCGATCGCCTCGAGGGCGGTGGACATGCCCACGAGGTCCGCGCCCAGGATGGTCGCCATGCGCACCTCTGCGGGGGTCTCGTACTGCGGCCCCGAGAACTGGATGTAGACGCCGCTGGGCAGCTCGGGGTCGATCGACAGCGCGAGGTCGCGCAGTCGAGGCGAGTACGTCTGCGTCATGTCGACGAAGGTCGCGCCCTCGAGCGGCGTCGCGCCCGTCGCGTTGATGTGGTCCGACATGAGCACCACGGAGCCGGGGCCCACCTCGGGACGGGTCGAGCCGCAGCCGTTGGTGATGACCAGCTGCGTGCAGCCGGCGGCGGCTGCCATGCGGACCGCGTGCGCGACCTTGCCGGCGTCGCGCACTTGGTAGTAGTGCTGGCGGGCGCCGAGCACCAGCACGTGGCGGCCGTCCTCGGTGCGCAGCGCGCGCATATCTGCAGAGTGGCCGGCGACCGCGTGGGCGTCGAAACCGGGGAGATCTGCGGCGGGCACCGAGGCGATCTGTTCCCCGATGAGGTCGGCTGCGCCGCCCCAACCGGAGCCTAGGATCAGGGCGATGTCGAAGCGGTCGACGCCGGTCGCGGCGCGCAGGGACTCGGCGGCCTCGGAGGCTCGGGTAGATGCATCAGTCATGACTCGAGACTATCGCCGGACGGCGGCCCTCACCTCCCGATTCGCGGGCGTGGACCGGCGCGCGAGACCGTCGGCGCGGTTGGGACGCGCCCCCGTGTGAGTGAGAATGGGCGGATGGCGACTCGCATGGTGATCATCGGTGGCGGACCGGGCGGATACGAGGCGGCGCTGGTCGCCGTCAAGGAGGGGGCAGAGGTGGTGCTCATCGAGCGCCAAGGCCTCGGTGGCAACGCGGTTCTCACTGATGTGATGCCCTCCAAGACCGTGATCGCCACGGCTGAGTGGCGCACCATCGCTGACCGCGCGCCACAACTGGGCATCCGCGATGCCGACGGCTCCGGCGCGCGTGAGTTCGCAGAGCACGTGGTGGACCTGGCGGCCGTGAACGAGCGTGTGCGCAAGCTCGTGCTGAAGCAGTCTCACGACATCGCGACGCGCATGGCGACGAACGACATTCAGGTGATCGACGGTGAGGCGCGACTGCTGAGCTCCACGCAGGTCGAGGTCGACGGCGAGGTGATCGAGGCCGACGCCGTGCTGATCGCCACCGGCGCGCGCCCCCGCACCCTGCCCACAGCGGAGCCGGACGGCACACGGATCCTCACCTGGACGCAGTTGTACGACATCGATGCTCTCCCCGAGCACCTCATCGTGGTCGGTTCCGGCGTCACGGGCGCCGAGTTCGCGGGCGCATACCGACTGCTCGGCTCGGACGTGACGCTGATCTCCTCAGGCGACCGGGTCCTGGCGACCCAGGACCCCGAGGCGGCGGACCTGATCCAGGAGATCTTCGCGGCGCGGGGCATGACGGTGATGGGCAACTCGCGCGCCGCGTCAGTGGAGAACACCGGGGACGGGGTGCGCGTCACTCTGACGGATGGCCGCGTGGTCGAGGGCACGCACTGCCTGATGGCCGTCGGCTCCGTGCCGAATACTCATGGCATGGGGTTGGAGGAGGCCGGCGTCGAACTCGACGAGCGCGGGTACGTCAGGGTCGACCGCGTCTCGCGGACGACCGCTCGTGGCGTGTATGCCGCCGGTGACTGCACTGGCGTCCTTCCGCTCGCCTCAGTCGCCGCGACCCAGGGCCGCATCGCGATGGCGCACGCGCTCGGCGATGCGGTGCACCCTCTCGACCTGAGCACCGTCGCCGCGAACGTGTTCACCGCGCCGGAGATCGCGTCGGTGGGAGCGACCGAGGCCGAGCTCGTCGAGCGGGGCATCTTCTACGAGGTCTCACGGCTCGACCTGGCCCGCAATCCGCGCGCCAAGATGCTCGGAATCGACACGGGCTTCGTGAAGATCTTCGGCCACACAGTGACCGGCCAGATCCTCGGCGCCGTGATCGTCGGATCCCGCGCGGGCGAGCACATCTTCCCCTTGTCGCTTGCCGTCGCGCATCACCTCACGGTGGACGACGTCGCCTCCGCCTTCACCGTCTACCCATCGTTGTCGGGCACCATCTCCGAGGCTGCCCGCCGGCTGCACCACATGCAGGAGCCCGGCCAGCACTGACGAGGGTGGCTACTCGCTCGCTGACTCGGAGGGGGTGGGAGAGGCCGACGCGTTCGGCGACGCCGACGTGGACGGGATCGGAGCGGGCTGCACCTCGTTGAGGTCGGCCTCGGGCTCCGTGGGCGCCACGGCTCCCGTGGCGGCGCGCGCGGTCAGCGGCCAGTGGTCCGACCACGGCAGAGTCCTCAGCTCGAACTCCGTGAACTCGACGCTGCGGCCGAACAGGTAGTCGATCAGCGCCGCCTGCTCGCCGGTCAGGTCGGGGCCCACGTAGGTGGGGCCGGTCACCCCCAGTTCGCCCTGGGCGCTCACGAACCCTGCGTCCACCATCGCCTGGTGCGCGGCGTCTCCCGGCTCGGCATTGAAGTCGCCGCCGACGACGGTGGGCTGGAGGCCCGCGAGCCAGTCGGTGAGCTCCTGCGCCTGGGCGAGCCGGGTCGCGTCCGCCTCGTCGGTGGACTGCAGGTGCGTGGACACGAAGGTCGCTCCCATGAAGTCGACGGCGAGCGCACTGCGTTGCTGGGGTCCCTCGCCGAACGGCAGTTCCAGAGTGCGGGGCTCGGAGTGCGGGCGCGACGTGAAGATGGCGTTGCCGAACTGGCGGTCGTGCGCGGGAGCGTACGAGTACGGAAGATTCAGCTCTCCCGCGAGGTACTCCAGCATGTCCGTTCCGCCGCCGAGCAGCGATCCGCGCTGCACCTCTTGGAGCATCGCGACGTCGGTGCCGTCCAGGGCGGCGGCGACCTCGTCGAGGTCCACGCGTGGGCCGCCGCCGGCCTCGTGGGTGACACCGAAGTGCAGGTTCCACGACGTCACGTAGGGGGCCTGGATGAAGTCGGCGGAGTAGATTCGCGGCTGTTCGTACGTCACGTGCGTCCACGCGCCCACGCCGACCGCGGCGACCACGCCCACTGCCGCGGCGAGGGGCACGCCCGGCGCGATCCAGCCGAACGGTGCACCTGCATTGCCCACGCGTGAGGACGGAGTCGCGGACGCATCGTCCGCTGGGGATCGTGTGCTCGCCGGCCGCGCTCGTGCCGCGTGCGCCGTCCCAAACCCGAACAGCAGTCCAGCCGCGACGGCCGGAACGGTGAACGGCGGCAGGGGCAATGGCATGTCGTAGTCGAGCTGGATCAGCAGGACGGGTCCGATCATCGCGAGTCCGAACACGAGCGCGGCGAGGAGCCGGCGTCCGGCAGTGCTGGGTGCCGGGCGAAGCACATGGGCGGCGGACAGGGCGGTCGCGGCGGTCGCGGCGGGCAGGGCGATGGCCGCGGCGGTTCCCGCGCTGGTCATCACGAAGGCGAGCGCTACCACGCCGGCTCCCGCGATGACCAGCGTGACTACGGGGGAGACTCGGTGGACCTGGGCGGCGAGACCCGCCGCCACGCACAGGGAGACGACTGTGATGATGACGCCAGCGGACATGCGCAGGTCGGTCTGGGCGTTCACCCAGGCGACATTGGCGAAGGCGAACCCGAGCAGCGACCAGTACAGACCGAGAGCCCACCACCCACGCGATGAGGGTGCAGGCTCGAGAGTGCGGCACAGCGACCCGGCGACGATCGCGAGCACCGCGACCGTGCCCAGCGCGATCCAGCCCTGCAGGTCCTCGCGCCAGACGGCGTCCCACGTCCGCAGCACGGTGTGCTCCAGCACCGCTGCGGCAGCTCCCAGCGACGTCCCCGCGAGCGCGGTTCCGGACCCGCCGTTGCCGAGTGCGACCCGCGCCGCCATCACCACGCCGGCGATCGCGAACGCGACCAGGTATAGGCCTGCGGCGATCAGCCACCCACCCGAGATGAACGGCAGGCCGAGCCGCAGCACGGCGAGCACGCCGACGAGGTAGAGCACCACGACGCCGTGGCCGAAGTGGCGCCCGACCATGGCGGCGAGCCATGCCAGCACACCGCCGCCTGCGAAGGTGCCGACGGCCGCGGCGACGACCAGCGTGAGCGAGTCGTCGTAGAGCGCGGAGAGCAGGGGACCGGCGGTGCGGACCGAGTCGAGCAGGAGCCACGACGCGACCGCGACGAGGAAGAGCGCACGACGCTGAGCGGAGACCATAGGGGACACGCTACCGGGCCGCGCGGGGGGTCACGGGGCGTCGGCGATATCGCAGATGAGGGTGCCGGAGCTCACGGACGCGCCCACGGCGTGCTGGAGGCCCGTCACGACGCCGTCCTTGTGGGCCAGCAGAGGCTGTTCCATCTTCATCGCCTCGAGCACCACGATGAGGTCGCCTTCGGCCACGGTGTCGCCCTCGGCGACGGCGATCTTCACGATGGTGCCCTGCATGGGCGAGGCGAGCGTCGAGCCCGACGCCGGCCGCGAGGAGCCATGGCCGGAGCGGCGGGCGCTGCGGCGCGCGGGAGCCCCGCGGCGGGCGCCTGCGCGGCCGGCCTGCGCGAGCGAGGCGGGCAGCACGACCTCGAGCCGCTTGCCCCCGACCTCGACGACCACGCGCTCCGTGGCCTCGGCCTCAGGCGCGTGGTCGGCGCCGGCGCCGGCACCGCCGAGCTCCGCAATGGTGTCGGCGAAGTCGGACTCGATCCACGTGGTGTAGACGCCGAAGCGCCCGGACGCAGCCGTGAACTCCGGGGCGTCCAGCACGGCGCGATGGAAGGGAAGCACGGTGGGGATGCCCTCGACCGCCATCTCGGCCAGCGCACGACGGGCCCGCGCGATCGCCTGCTCGCGGGTGGAGCCGGTGACGATCACCTTCGCGATCATCGAGTCGAAGTTGCCGGATACCGTGTCGCCCTCACGCACGCCGGCGTCGATCCGCACGCCCGGGCCGCTCGGGAACCGCAGCGTGTGGAGGCGTCCGGGTGACGGCATGAAGTTCATGGCCGGGTTCTCGCCGTTGATGCGGAACTCGATCGAGTGACCGCGCACCGTCGGCGCGAGGTCCGAGATCTCCTCGCCCGCCGCGATGCGGAACTGCTCGCGCACGAGGTCCACGCCGGTGACCTCTTCGGTCACGGGGTGCTCGACCTG
This sequence comes from Demequina aestuarii, assembly GCF_000975095.1. GTDB lineage: Bacteria > Actinomycetota > Actinomycetes > Actinomycetales > Demequinaceae > Demequina > Demequina aestuarii. The sequence continues at coordinate 2,136,658 of NZ_BBRD01000001.1, read as the reverse complement.
CAGCCGGGTGTTGACCTCGAGGAAGGAGATGGTGCCGTCGACGCCCACCAGGAACTCGCATGTGCCGGCGCCTTCGTAGCCGGCCTCGCGCAGGATCGCCTCGCTCGAACGGACGAGCGTGGCGTTCTGCTCGTCCGTCAGGAACGGCGCGGGGGCCTCTTCGACCAGCTTCTGGTGGCGACGCTGCAGCGAGCAGTCACGCGTGGAGACCACGACGACGTTGCCGTGCCGGTCCGCGAGGCACTGGGTCTCGACGTGACGGGGGCGGTCGAGGAACCGCTCGACGAAGCACTCGCCGCGCCCGAACGCCGCGACGGCCTCGCGCGTGGCGGAGTCGAACATCTCAGGGATCTCCTCCCGGGTGCGAGCGACCTTGAGCCCGCGGCCGCCGCCGCCGAACGCCGCCTTGATCGCCACCGGCAGTCCGAACTCGTCGGCGAAGGCGATCACCTCATCCGCGTTCGCGACCGGATCCTTGGTGCCCGGCACCAGCGGGGCGCCGGCACGCTGCGCGATGTGCCGCGCGGAAACCTTGTCTCCCAGGGCGTCGATCGCGTCGGGCGAGGGGCCGATCCACGTGAGTCCCGCGTCGATGACCGCCCGCGCGAAGCCCGCGTTCTCCGCGAGGAAGCCGTAGCCGGGGTGGATGGCCTGCGCGCCGGAGCGCAGCGCGACGTCGATGAGGCGCGGGATGTCGAGGTAGGTCTCGGCGGCGGTGGAGCCACCCAGCGCGTACGCCTCGTCCGCGAGGTGCACGTGCGGCGCGTCGCGATCAGGCTCGGCGTACACCGCGATGGAGGTCAGCCCCGCGTCCGCACACGCGCGGATCACTCGGACGGCGATCTCGCCGCGATTGGCGATCAGGACAGAGGAGAAGGCAGACACGTCACTCACCGTAGCGCCTGCCCGCCGAGGGTCCGGGGTTGCCGGGTGGGCGTAGGGGGAACTTTGGTGGCCGGACTAAGGCCCTGGGTGCTTGGTTGTCGATAGTCCACAACGAACTTGGTGATTCCTTGGGTTACGGACGCGTAGGTTGTGCCGTGTCCACAATCATCCCGAGTGCCGCAACTCGTGGATGTCGACACCGAGGCCACGCAGCAGGCGGCGCAGGAGCGGCAGCGACACCCCCACCACCCCGTGGAAGTCGCCGTCGATGCGCTCGACGTAGGGGCCTCCCAGTCCGTCCACGGTGAAGGCGCCGGCGACGTTGAGCGGCTCGCCGGTGGCGACGTATGCGTCGATCTCACGATCCGACAGGTCCGCGAAGTGCACCACGGTCGACGAGGTGTCGCCCGCGAGCGTCGGCTGGCCTGTCTCTTCGCGCCGCTCGAGCCGGTTGTCGACGAGTGCGTGGCCGCTGTGCAGCACGCCGTCGCGTCCCCGCATCGCGCGCCACCTCTCCCGGGCCACCTCCGGCGTGCCGGGCTTGCCCAGGATCTCTCCGTCGAACTCCAGCATCGAGTCGCAGCCGAGCACGATCGCGTCCGGCGAGTGACGCGTCACGACGTCGTCGGCCTTGGCGCGCGCCAGCAGGTATGGCTGGTCCGCGAGGCTGAGGGGTAGCCCGATGCCGGCGCGCGCCCGCTCCTCGAACGTCGTGCGCACGTGCGCCAGCACCGCGTCCTCGTCGACGTGCGACACGATGACCTGGGGCTCGATGCCGGCGGAGCGCAGCGTCGCGAGGCGCGCAGGCGACTGAGAGGCGAGGACGAAGGGGACCACCATGGAGACAGGCTAGTGGCGGCTTCATGCCGCGACGACAGTCTCGTCCGAGGTGCGGGTCGGCGGGCGCTCGCGGCCGGGCGGTCGGCCCTGTGCGGCGCCGTGCGCATGCGAGACCCGGCTGGGCGGGAGCGTGGCGACCGTCACGCTCCCACCCGCGTCGTGGTTCGCCGTGTGCCCCGAGGCGGAGTGAGTCCTGAGTCTCCTACTGCGACGTGGAGGCGGCCGATGCGGGGGCGGGTTCCTCGGCCTCGGCACCCCGGGCGCTGCCCGGCTCAGCAGACAAGGACTTGTCGCCTCGCGGAAGGGCGATCAGCATGAGGATCGCCGTGCCGACCGCGATGAGCGCCGAGATCGCCATGGCGTACTGGTTGGCATCCATGAACGCCTCTTGGGCCGCGAAGGCGACCTGTGCTGCCGCATCGGCCACCGTGCCGCCGCCCGTGCTCATCTGGTCGGTGACCGCGATCGCGCCCGCGAGCGAGTCGCCCACCGCGGCGCCCGCCTCCGCGGGCAGGTCCTCGGCTACGGAGGAGATGTTCGAGGAGTACTGATTCGCAATCAGCGAGCCCAGCACTGCAATCCCGAGCGACGCGCCCAGCTCGCGGGTGGTGTCGTTCATGGCGGAGCCCATGCCGGACCGGTTCCGGGGCACTGACGACATCATCATGTTGGTCGCCGGGGTCATCACCATCGCCATGCCGAGAGTGATGAGCGACATGGCGATGAGGAAGTCCCAATACGCCGGGATGGTGGGCCAGGTGGTCATCAGTCCGAACCCGCCAGCGATGATCAGCAGGCCGGGGATCACGGTCCAGCGAGTGCCGAACCGTTCGACAACCCGAGGCACCATCGGCCCCACGATCATCATGGGCAGCATCGCGGGGATGAAGGCGAGCGACGTGATCAGGGAGTTGTAATCCATCACCAGCTGGAAGATCTGGGTCATGCCGAAGAAGGCGCCCATCATCGCGAAGAACGTGAGCGTCACCGAGATGACGGACAGCGTGAAGCGCGAGCTGCGGAACAGGCTCAGGTCGAGCATGGGGTGCGTGGCGCGCAGCTCCCACCAGATGAAGGCGGCGAGCGAGGCAGCGCCCACGACGGCGGCGACGATGGTCACGGTGTCGTCGAAGCCGTGCGACGGCGCTTCCATGATCGTGTAGACGATGCCGGCGAGGGCCGTCGTAATGAGGGCGCCGCCGGTCCAGTCCACGGGGGTGACCTTCTCGTCCACGGACTCCGGCACGATGCGCGCGGTGACCACGAGCGAGACGACGCCGAATACGGCGCCGAGCAGGAACGCCGAGTGCCAGTCGAAGAAGTGCAGCAGCACGCCCGTCAGCACGGAGCCGATCATCATGCCCACGCCGGCGACGGCAGCCCAGATCGCGATGGCCCGCGGGCGTTCCTTCGAGGGGAACACGACGTTGACCAATGACAGGGTGGTGGGCATCACGAGCGCGCCGCCGATGCCCATGACCGCGCGGGATGCGATGAGCTCGGCTCCGGTGGAGGCGAAGAAAGGTGCGTACAGGGACGCGAGCACGAAGATGGCGAGGCCCACCATCATGGTGCGCTTGCGGCCGTAGCGGTCCGCGATCGCGGCGGCGATGAACAGCAGCGCCGCGAACACGAGGGCGAACGCCTCCACGACCCACGTCAGCTCAAGCTGGGTGAGAGAGAAGTCGACCGCGAGATCCGGCAGAGCCAGGTTGAGGCTCATGTTCGCGATCATCGCGGTCATCAGCCCCAGGCACAGCGTGGCGAGGATCGCCCAGCGGCGGCGGAACGTGCGTTCGGAGATGCCTTCGGCGAGAGCGTCGTCGAGGGTGACGGGCGTGGTGGCAGGGGTGGGCAAGGCGCGCCTCCAGGAGGAGAAGGGTGGGGACCCCGTCGGCGGGGACGTGCATCAGAATACTTCGTGTGAGGCGAACTATCAACCACCGGTACGTCACGCACGGATGCGCGGCGACTTCCTGCGTGGGCCCGTGCCCGGTAGGTTCGGTGCACATCGCGCGCCGCCTGGCGTGCAGTCATGCGCAATCGAGACCGAGGGGGCGGAGGTGGCGGGGATGGCACAGCAGGATCGGGACCGCGCATCTCTGGAACAGCGCATCGTCGCCCTGCAGGGCTCACTCATGCGGGCGCAGATGCGCAGCCAGGCCGAGGCGCTGATCGACCAGCACCTCACGCTCGCCCAGTTCCGCGCGATCCTCTTCATCCACGCCCACCCGGGGCGCCCCACGGCCGAGGTCGGCGCCTTCGTCGGCGTCCGCCCCAACATCGCGACAGGAGTCGTGCAGCGGCTCGTCGACCGCGGGTGGGTGTCGCGCGAGCGTCACCCCGAGGACGGACGGGTGCGCCTGCTGAGGCCCACCGCCGCAGGGCGAGAGTTCGTGGACGCGGTCGTCGCCGAGGTGGAACGCGACTTCGTGACACGGCTGGCCGCGCTGTCGGTGGACCAGCTCGACGCACTCGAGGGGATCCTCACGACTCTCGGCGTGGCGGCGGCGCCGGACGGCGACACCGCTGCGCCCGGCACCGCGTCCTTCATCGCGGCACCGGGGGCCGATGCGGGGGAGGCTTAGGCCTCGACCTGCGCCTCCAGGTCTGCGTCCAGGCTGGAGCACTGCTCGGCAACCTCGGCGGGGAGCAGTGCCGTCAGCACGTGCGTGAGTGCCTCCCGATGCTCGACAGGCACGCGATCCAGCAGGGTGGCGCGGATGATCCGCGTGTATTCGCCGCGCGAGCGCTCGACGACGTCCGCGCCACTGTCCGTCAGCACGGCCCAGTTGGCGCGGCGATCGTGATCGCACGTGGTGCGTTCCACGTAGCCTGCGTTCTCCAGACGCGTGATCGAGTGGGACAGCCGTGACAGCGAGGACTCGTGCGCGCGTGCGATCTGTGCGAGCTGCAGGCGTCTGCCCTCTTGGTGCGACAGCGCATCGAGCACGGTGTACTGAAAGTGGTTGAGTCCCGTCGCGGCCCGCAACTGCTCGTCGAGCGATGCGGGAACGGTCGACAGCACGGCGGAGAACCGTCGCCACATCAACTCCTCAGCGGCGGTGAGTGCCGTCGAGGGCGCGGGGGCAACCTCGGCTGTCATGAACTGATTCTAGCCGGTTGAGGCTTCAACGGATATGCCGAGCGCGATCGGGGATCTCCACCGTGGCCGGCGCGACCGCGCCGGCCACTCCTGTGCTGGGTCTCCCGGTCTGGATCTAGCGGTCCGCCTGCGCCATCCGGTCGCGCGCGATCTCGATGGCTGCCTTCCACGTCGCGGGAAGCTCGCGGGCGTAGCCGAACGCGGTGTGCCCGCGCAGCATGACGGCCGGGTGCGCGCCCTGCGCGTTCAGGCCGACGCTCCGACACAGCCACATCGCGCGCGGCAGGTGGAACTCCTGCGAGCACACGATCACTGACGTCAGCCCCAGGCGCTCTCGCGCATTCAGCGCGGAGGCACGCGTGTCATGCCCTGACGGATCGCGGAGGAGATCAGTAGCCGGCACGCCGAGCTCGAGCGCCGTGCGTTCCATGGCCGCGGTCTCGTCGAGCCCCTCGCGGTTCGACGCGGCTCCGGTCAGGACCAGCCTCGGCACCAGGCCGCGCTCGTAGAGCGTGACGGCCGCCTCGACCCGCTGACGCAGAAAGAGGGACGGACGCCCGTCCTGCCAGACCCGCGCACCCAGCACGAGCGCCGCATCGGCCGGACGGAAGTCACCGGTGGACGCGGGGGCGCGGTCACCGAACGTCGTCGCGCGCGCGAACAGTTGAGGCGCCGCCCCCGCGAGGGCGGCGGCCGCGCCGAGCGCGAGCAGCTGGCGGCTCACCGCAGCGAGGTGCGCCACGCCGCCCCGCCGCGCGCGAGGGGCAACGAGTGGTGCTGGCCGCGCATGGTCCGCGAGCGGTCCATCCAGGCAGAGGTGGGAGCGCCCGGCTCTGGCTCCTCGTCCGCTGCCGAGGCGATCGCGGCCATGCCGGCGACGAGCGCCGCCACTTCCGAGTCGTCCGGCGATCCGCGCAGGACGCGCAGGCCGGAGTCCGGCGCCTCGTTCGTCACAGCGGCACGTTCCCGTGCTTCTTGGGCGGCAGGGATGCGCGCTTGGTCCGGAGCGCCCGCAGGGAGCGCACGATGTGCGCGCGCGTCTGCGACGGCTCGATGACGGCGTCGACGTAGCCGCGGTCGGCGGCGTCATACGGGTTCACGATCTGATCCTCGTACTCGGCGGTGAGACGGGCCCGCTCGGCCTCGACGTCTCCACCCTCCTCGGCGACCTTCGCGAGGGCGCGCCGCTGCAGGATGTTCACCGCTCCGCCCGCGCCCATCACCGCGATCTGCGCCGTCGGCCAGGCGAGGTTGACGTCCGCACCCAGCTGCTTGGACGCCATGACGATGTACGCACCGCCGTAGGCCTTGCGGGTGATCACGGTGACGAGGGGCACGGTCGCCTCGGCGTAGGCGTAGATGAGCTTCGCTCCGCGACGGATGATGCCCTGGTGCTCCTGGTCGACGCCCGGGAGGAAGCCAGGCACGTCCACGAAGGTCAGCACCGGGATGTTGAACGCGTCGCACGTGCGCACGAACCGCGCCGCCTTCTCGGAGGCGTTGATGTCGAGCGTGCCCGCCATCGCCTGCGGCTGGTTCGCCACGATGCCCACCGAGTGGCCCTCGACGTGGCCGAAGCCCACGATGACGTTCGGAGCGAACAGGGGCTGGATCTCGAAGAACTCCCCGTCATCCAGCACGGTCTGCACCACGGTGGACATGTCATACGGCTGGTTGTCCGAGTCCGGCACGATGGAGTCGAGCGCAGTGTCGTCCTCAGTGACCTCGAGATCTGCCTCGTGCTCCCACGAGGGCGGGTCGGAGAGGTTGTTCTGCGGCAGGTACTGGAGCAGGTGCTGGACGTACTCGATCGCGTCGTCCTCGTCGGAGGCGAGGTAGTGAGCGACGCCGGACTTCGCGTTGTGCGCGTGGCCGCCGCCCAAGTCCTCGAAGGTCACGTTCTCGCCGGTGACGGACTTGATGACGTCGGGGCCCGTGATGAACATCTGCGACGTGCCGTCGGCCATCACGATGAAGTCGGTGAGAGCGGGGGAGTACACCGCGCCGCCCGCCGAGGGGCCGAGGATGATCGAGATCTGGGGGATCACCCCGGAGCTGGCCACGTTGCGGCGGAAGATCTCTGCGAACTGGGTGAGCGCCGCGACTCCCTCTTGGATCCGTGCGCCGCCGCCGTCCAGGATCCCGATCATCGGGACGCCGGTGCGCAGCGCGAAGTCCTGGATCTTGGCGATCTTGCCGCCATGGACCTCGCCCAGCGATCCGCCGTACACGGTGAAGTCCTGCGAATAGACGGCGACCTGGCGGCCGTCGATGGTGCCGTAGCCGGTGATCACGCCGTCGCCGTGAGGGCGGTTCGACTCGAGCCCGAAGTTGCGGCTGCGGTGGCGGGCGAGGGCATCGAGCTCGACGAACGACCCATCGTCGAGCAGCTGCTCGACGCGCTCGCGTGCCGACTTCTTGCCGCGCGCGTGCTGCTTGTCCTGCGCCGTGGCCTCGCGCTGAGTGACGGCGTCGTCGAGCTTGCCGCGCAGGTGTTCAAGGGCGCCTGCCGTGGACTTGGTGGGCTGTTGGTCCGACACGTTCCTCCTCAAGGAAATCTGCCCGTTAGCCTAGCCGGGTGATCCTCCCCTCGCCCGCAGATGTGGCCGCGTCCCGTGAGCCGCTGACGACGGCACAGCTGGCCGGGATCGTGGGGCCCACCCGCCAACTGTCGCGGCTCGACGTGGTCGAGTCCTCACCGTCCACCAACACGGCCCTGCTGAGGGCAGTGGCGGAGTCGCCCGAGCAATGGCCGCACCTCAGCGGCATCGTCGCCGATCACCAGACCGCGGGGCGGGGCCGCGCGGGACGCGAGTGGGCCACTCCCCGTGGCGCTGCGCTGACGGTGAGCCTCGTGCTGCGGCCCCAGACGATCGCGCCCGAAGCACTGGGCTGGGCACCGCTGGTCGCAGGGCTCGCGACGGTGCGCGCCCTGCGCGACTGCGGCGTGGGCGCCTATCTCAAGTGGCCCAACGACGTGGTCGTCGAGGCGGGAGCGAAGGACATCCCCGGCTGGGGCCGGTGGCGCAAGGTCGTGGGCATCCTGTGCGAGGGGGTGCCCGGTCAGCGCGCCGTGGTCGCGGGCATCGGCATCAACGTGTCGCAGTCGTCCGCCGAGCTGCCCGTGCCGCACGCCGCCTCGCTCGCGACCCTGGGAGCCACGGACCTGGACCGGGTGCGCCTGATGCGTGCGCTGGCCGCCCATGTGCGCGACGCCGTCGCGGCGTGGGAGGGCGAAGCAGACGGCGACGGCATCCGCGCCGAGGTCGAGCGCGTGTGCGCGACGATCGGCTGGGACGTCGCGGTCGATGTGCCCGACGGCGTGCCGGTGACGGGCCGCGCGGTCGGCCTGTCAGGAGCCGGCGCGCTGCTGGTCGACATCGGCGCCGAGGTGCGCGAGGTGCTCGCGGGCGACGTGCGCGTGCGCCGCGCCTGACCCGACCCCGCCCCCTGTCTCGCGCCACCACTTCCGCGCCTTAGCGCCCTGGTGCACGCCCAGCGTCGTCTTCGAGCGTGCGCGGGATCCTGGGGCGCGTTCAGTGTCGTCGGCGGAGGGGCCGACGCGAGTGCCCCGGCGCCCAATGTCACAGAACGGTCACAAAGGCGTCACGGTGCCGATACGCAAGCGACAGAACATGCGGCGGACCGCACAGGTTGTGCGATCACGCCCTCCGCTGCACTTCGGCCTGCCGACACTTCATGGGACACGTCCTCCCTCGCCGTCAGCGGCGCATGAAGGACGGGGCCGGCCCGCTAACCGGGTGCCAGCCCGTCGACAACGCGTTCGCGGGTGGTCAACGATGACGAACAGGAAAGGGACGGGCCAATGAAGGTCATGCCTATCAGAGGGATCGCGGCGCTTGCGGGCGTGGGTCTTGCGATCTCGGTCGCCGGGTGCAGCTCGGACGACACCGAGGAGCCGCAGCCCAGCGAGACGTCGGCCGCCGCCGGGGAGTACACCGAGCGACAGGTCTCCGACGGCACCACAGACTTCGTGATTGTCGAGAACCCGAACGGCGGCGCGCAGCTGTCGTACAGCGTGGAGGGCGGCGTGACGCTGCTCGAGGAGGAGTCCGAGGGCTCCACCTACGCGTTCAAGGACATGAATGCCAACGGCGAGCTCGACGTCTGGGAGGACTGGCGCGTCGATCCCGCCGAGCGCGCGACCGACCTCGCAGCGCAGATGTCGGTGGAGCAGATCGCCGGTCTGATGCTCTTCAGCTCGCACGAGCGCTCGCCTGCCGACGGCCTCACGGACGCGCAGAAGGAGTACCTCGAGGAGTCGAATCTCCGAGCAGTCCTGAATGCCGCAGGCTCCGACGCAGAGACGACGGTTCCGTGGGTCAACGAGATGCAGGCCTTCGTCGAGACCCTGGCGACCGAGGACGCGGTGTACGTTCCGGTGAACTTCGCGTCTGACCCGCGTTCGACTGCTGGCTCCGGCGGCTACAACGCCGAGGGTGCCGACATCTCCCGTTGGCCGTCGAACCTCGGCCTTGCTGCCACGTTCGACTCCGACTACACGCTGCAGTTCGGTCAGATGGCGTCAGCGGAGTACCGCGCGCTGGGCATCACCACTGCACTGAGTCCCCAGGTCGATCTCGCGACCGAGCCCCGCTGGCTGCGCGTCGGCGGCACGTTCGGTGAGGACGCCGAGCAGGCGGCCGAGCTCACCGGTGCCTACGTCTCCGGCTTCCAGGGCACGGCGGGCGAGTCCGAGTGGGGCGCAGAGTCCGTCAACGCCATGATCAAGCACTGGCCTGGCGACGGTCCGGGTGAGGGCGGACGCGAGTCGCACACCTTCACCGGCAAGTACGGCGTGTACCCCGGCGACAACCTTGACGAGCACGTCTCCGTCTTCCAGGCCGCGCTCGACTCGGCGGCCGTGATGACGTCCTACTCCATCTCGCTGGACGGCGACGGCGAGCCTCTGTTCGGGGAGCGCGTCGGCACGGCGTACGACGAGGGCCTGATGTCGGTTCTCCGTGATGACAACTCGTTCGGCGGCGTGATTGTCACCGACTGGGGCGTCATGACCGGCGCAGACGACGAGGGTGCGTTCATCGCCACCGCGTGGGGCGCCGAGGACATGACCCCGGCCGAGCGCTACGTGAAGGTGCTGCAGACCGGTCACGACATGTTCGGCGGTGTCAACGACGCGACGTTCCTGCTCGAAGGCGCAGAGCTCTGGCAGGAGAAGTTCGAGGCAGGCGAGCTCGAGACAGACGCCCAGACCCGGTTCCAGGAGTCTGGCGCGCGCATCCTCAACATGACCTTCCAGGCGGGACTCTACGAGTCGGCATTCCTGGACCCCGAGGAGTCGACGGCTGTGCTCGCCTCCGAGGACAAGGTCGAGGCCGGCTACCAGGCGCAGCTCGACTCGGTCGTGATGCTGAAGAACGAAGGCGTCATCGCCGAGGGAGCGGACTGGTCGGACACGACGGTCTACATCCCGCAGACCTACGACGTCGGCGTGGCGAGCCTCTTCGGGCCCGCCGCCTACACCGAGGGTCCGACCATGGACCTCGACGTCGCCGAGCAGTTCTTCGGCGCGGTCGTCACTGATGAGGTCGAGTACGACGAGGAGGGTCAGGTCGTGAGCTACACCGCGCCCGACCTCAGCGACGTCGACCTGGTGCTGGTGGGAATGGACAGCCCGTACAACGGCGACAACTTCTCCGCCGCGGGCCAGGACGCCGAGACCGGCGAGTGGTACCCGTTCTCACTGCAATACGGGCCCTACACGGCCGATGGCGACAACGTCCGTGAGACGTCGATCTCGGGTGACATCCTCGAGGACGGCACCCAGGAGAACCGTTCGTACCTGGGCAACACCTCGCGCATCTCGAATGCCGCAGACCTCGACGCTTTCACGCGTGCGGTCTCGGCGGTCGAGGCCAGCGGCAACGACATCCCCGTGATCGTCGCGCTCAAGGCCACCAACCCGGTGATCCCCGCCGAGTTCGAGGCGGATGCTGACGCGATCCTGGTCAGCTTCGGCACCAACGACCAGGCGATCGTCGAAGTGGCGCTCGGCCAGCACGAGCCGCAGGGCCGTCTGCCGATGCAGTTCCCGGCAGACATGGACACTGTGGAAGCACAGTTGGAGGACGTCGCGAAGGACATGACGCCCTACACCGATGCCGCGGGCAACGCCTATGACTACGGCTTCGGCCTCAGCTGGTCGGGCGTGATCTCGGAATAGCGAGCGCTTGATGCTCGGGGCGTGGATGGCGGGAGCACCGCCATCCACGCCCCGAGCCAGAGCAAGTTCGGGGTATGGGACGATTCCCAGCCCCACGATCCAGAAGGAGCAGTCATGAACACCACCAAGATGCGGGCCGGCGGCCTCGCCGTGCTGATCGCCGCCACCGGAGCATTCGGTCTCACCGCGTGCGGAAGCGACACGGACGGGGATGCCGGCACTGACACCGAGGTGTCCGAGCAGGCGTCGGTCGATGTCGCCACCGACCTCGAGACGGCGAAGGCCGCTGTCGACGAGGCGCTCGCGGACGACGACTGGACCCAGGTCATGCTGGCCAGTGACGTCGACAGCCCCACCGTCAAGTACGGCCTCATGGTCATGCCGTTCGTGGCCTCCGACGCCGCTGACCGTGTGACCGGCACCGTCGACATCGATGGCGGCGACTACACGATCGAAGCAGTGTCGGCCGCCACGGGCGAGACCTGGCAGATCGACCAGAGCGGCGAGATCACCCAGGTGACCGAGTAACTCCGTCCTCCTCCGCGAGCTCGCCCGGCTGCTCCTGAGCCGGGCGAGCCGCCCCCCCCCCACCGCGACGACCATGCCAGGTGCCGCTGCATCGGCCCGCCGCCCCACAGACCTCTCCCAGCCCCACCCGCTTCACCTCTATGAAGGAGACAAGCCGTGAACGCACGAGCGCGTCAGGACAAGGCCGCCGCGAAGGCGCCGATGTCCAACCGGAAGTACCTGTCGATCTGGATCCCGATCATCGCGTTGGTGACGGTCATCGCCGTCGTCGCGAACATGGCGCTCGTGGTCGCCGGCGGCTGGGTCGCGTCCCAATTGGGATCCGGCACGTACACGTTCACGAATTCAGAGGAGTCCGCTGAGTGGGACACCTCGTACTACGAGTCGGACTACGCCGATATGGACGCTGTCGACGTCGCGGCCCGGGAGCTTGTCGCTGACATCGGCGCCGAGGGCATCGTGCTGGCGAAGAACGAGTCCGAGGCGCTTCCGCTCGATGGCGGTGCCGCCCTGACGATGCTTGGTCGCGCAGCCGCGGACCCCGTCTATGGCGGCTCTGGATCCGGCTCCGTCGACACCAACACGGCCGTCGACGCCCGCACCGGGCTCGAGAATGCCGGCTTCACGATCAATGACGAGGCCTACGCGGCGATTGACGAGTACGCGGCGGAGAACCGTCGTGGACACATCGAGATGGACCTGCCGATGAGTTCGACGTTCACGATTGGTGAGATGCCCATCGATGGCTACGAGTCCGTCTCGTCCTCCTTCGCACAGTACGACGACGCCGCGGTGGTCTTCATCGGCCGCCCCGGTGGCGAGGGCGGAGACCTTGCGCAGGACCTGCTCGACATCCCCAACCCCGACAACGTCGACCCGAGGGCCGAGGAGGGCCAGCACCAGCTCGAGCTGAACCAGGACGAGAAGGACCTCCTCGCTCTCGCGAAGGACAGCTTCGAGACCGTGGTCGTGGTGGTCAACGCCTCGACGACCCTCGAGTTGGGTGACCTCCAGAGCGACGCCGGCATCGACGCGATCCTCCTGGCCGGCTCGCCGGGCGCATCGGCGTTCAATGGCCTCGGCCGCATCCTCTCCGGCGACGTGAACCCCTCGGGCCACACGGTGGACCTGTGGGCGTCGGACTTCACCGCCGACCCGACGTTCGCCAACTTCGGCGAGTTCGTCTACGACAACGTCGAAGCGTCCTACCCGGTGTCCGCGACGGAGAGCGCGACGTCCAACGCGACCGTCACGTCCGACGCGCCGTTCGTGAACTACGCCGAAGGGATCTACATCGGCTACCGCTACTACGAGACCGCGGCAGTCGAGGGCTTCGTCGACTATGACGAGGCCGTGGTCTATCCGTTCGGGTATGGCCTCAGCTACACCGACTTCGCATGGGAGATCGCCGGTTCCGAGCTCGGCGACACCGACGGCGAGATCTCGGTCGACGTCACGGTGACCAACACCGGCGACGTCGCGGGCAAGGACGTAGTCCAGGTATACGTGAACGCCCCGTACTACGACGGCGGCATCGAGAAGGCCGAAGTCGTGCTGACCGACTTCGTGAAGACCGGCGTCATCGAGCCCGGCGCCTCGGAGACGGTCACCGTGTCGTTCGCGGTCGAGGACATGGCCTCATACGACTACCAGGACGCACGGGCCTACGTGCTCGAGCAGGGCGACTACGAGATCCGCGTCCAGAGCGACTCCCACACGATCGCCGCTGGCACGGAGCCGATCGGCTACACCGTGGACGAGACGGTGGTCTACGACGAGTCCCAGCCGCGTGCGACCGACGAGATCGCGGCGACCAATCAGTTCGACGACGTGTCCGCTGAGTTCTCCACCGAGGGCGAAGAGGGCAAGATCCCGGTGATGTCCCGTGCCGACTTCGCTGGCACCTTCCCCACCGCACCCACCGCGGATCTGTTCGTGGCTGACGAGGCCATCATCGACGGCTTCGAGGCGTGGGATGTCGACGCGGCCGCCGAGGCCTTCGACGGCGAGATGCCCACGACCGGTGCGAAATCCGAGCTGTCGCTGATCGACATGCGCGGCCTCGCAAAGGACGACCCGAAGTGGGAGGAGCTGCTGGACTCGCTCACCGTGGGCGAGATGACCGACATGCTGCTGAACGGCGCATACCAGACGGCGGCGATCGGTTCGATCGGCAAGCCGCAGACACTGGAGCCGGATGGCCCCGCGGGCTTCTCGTCGTTCATCAACTCGGCGATCAACGGCGTCGCCTACCCGTCCGAGGTGCTGATCGCTCAGACCTGGAACGTGGACCTCGGCGCGGCCATGGGTGAGATGCTCGGCAACGAGGCGCTGCACAAGGGCATCAACGGCTGGTACGCGCCCGCCGTCAACCTGCACCGCTCGCCGTTCGGCGGCCGGAACTTCGAGTACTACTCGGAGGACCCGGTGCTGTCGGGCCAGATGCTCACCGCAGTGGCCAACGGCGTCGCGACCAAGGGCGTCTACACCATGGTCAAGCACTACGCCATGAACGAGCAGGAGACCAACCGCGTCAACAACGGCATCGCCACGTGGGCGACCGAACAGGCGATTCGCGAGCTGTACCTGAAGCCCTTCGAGATGGGCGTCAAGAACATCACGATGGACGTCCAGTACCTCGCGGACGACGACGGCACGGTGGCGGAGACGACCATCGGTGCCGGCGGCATGATGAGTTCGTTCAACCGGGTCGGCGCGACCTGGGCAGGCGGCTCCGTTGCTCTCATGGACACCGTGCTGCGTGACGAGTGGGGCTTCGAGGGCTTCACGATCTCGGACTTCAACCTGTACCCGTACATGAACCCCAACGAGGGCATCCACGCGGGCACGGACCTCACGCTGACGTTCCAGCCGTCCAAGTCGTTCGGCGACACGAGTTCGGCGAAGGCCGTCACCGATATCCGAGACTCGACTCACGACATCCTGTACACGGTCGCGAACTCCAACGCCATGGACGGGCTGGCCCCGGGCGCCACGGTCGACTACACGCCGCCGACCTGGGTCTACGTCCAGATCATCGCCACGGTCGTGGTGGGACTCGCCCTCCTCGGAGTCATCGTCATGGTGATCCGTCGCGTGCGCCGCCACCGCTCCGGAGGGCCGGCGACGGCCGGGCAGAAGAAGGCCGCGGGCTCCGCCGTGTAGACGGCTCCGCACGCCTCCGCGGTGCCGGACGGGACCCCCCCGCCTCGTCCGGCACCGCACCCCCCGCGCATCGTCGCGGCACCCGACCCCCGCACCCGTTCGACCAGTCCGGAGCACTCACCATGGCCCATCCGCTCACCGTCCTCGAGAAGGCCGCGCTGCTGAGCGGCGAGAACATCTGGCAGTCTCGCGCGTTTCCCCACGCCGGCATCCGCTCGCTGTTCTTCGCCGACGGCCCGCACGGCGTGCGCAAGCAGACCGGCTCGGGTGACCACCTGGGGATCGCGGCGTCGCAGCCGGCGACGTGCTTCCCGACGGCCGCGACGGTGGCGAACAGCTGGGATCCCGCTCTGGCGGAAGAGGTGGGTCGAGCCCTCGGCGCCGAGGCCGCCGAGCAGGGGGTCGACGTGCTGCTCGGCCCGGGACTCAACATCAAGCGCAGTCCGTTGTGCGGGCGCAACTTCGAGTACTTCTCCGAGGACCCCTACCTCGCCGGGACCCTTGCCGCGGGCTATGTGCGCGGCATCCAGTCCCAAGGCGTCGCCGCGAGCCCCAAGCACTTCGCAGCCAACAGCCAGGAGCTGCTCCGCATGGCGAGCGACTCCGTGGTCGATGAGCGCACGCTGCGCGAGATCTACCTCACCGCATTCGAGATCGTGGTGCGCGAGTCGAGCCCGCGCGTGATCATGTCGAGCTACAACCGCATCAACGGCGAGTACGCCCACGAGAACGCGCACCTGCTCACGGAGATCCTGCGGGACGAGTGGGGCTTCGATGGCGCGGTGATCACTGACTGGGGTGGCGGCAACGACCCGGTCGCGGCGGTGCGCGCGGGCGGCGGACTCGAAATGCCCTCGCCCGGCCTGGATTCCGCGCGCCGCATCGTGGCGGCGATCGAGTCAGGCGACCTGGAGGTGGCCAGCCTCGACGCTCGCGCCGAGGAGCTTCGGGCGCTCGCGCACTGGGTCGAGGGCGGCGAGTCCGGCGGCGCCGAGGCGAGCGACCACCACGAGCTCGCTCGCCGCGCGGCGCAGCAGTCGATCGTGCTGCTCAAGAACGAAGGCGCGGTGCTGCCGCTGCCTGCCGGCGAGCGCGTCGCCGTCGTCGGCGACTTCGCCGCCAAGCCTCGCTACCAGGGCGCCGGCTCGTCGCTGGTGAACCCCACGCGGCTCACGACTGCCCTCGAGGCCATCGGCGCATCGGAGCTCGATGTCGTGGCCTACGCGCCGGGGTTCGTCCGCACCGGTGGTGAGGACGAGGCCCTCGCGAAGGACGCCGTCGCGGCCGCCAGTGCCGCCGACACCGTACTGCTGTACCTGGGGCTCGACGAGGTGAGCGAGTCCGAGGGCAAGGACCGCGACCACCTGGCGCTCAACGACAACCAGGTCGCCCTGCTGGCGCGTCTGCATGAGGTGAACGAGCGCATCGTGGTGGTGCTGTCCGCCGGAGCGGTCGTGGAGATGCCGTGGCTCGACGAGTGCGCTGCGCTGGTCCACGGCTACCTCGGTGGACAGGCGGGCGCCGCCGCGATGGTCGACGTGCTCACGGGCACGGTGAACCCGTCCGGTCGCCTCGCCGAGACGTACCCGCTGCGGCTCGAGGACACCCCGACCCACCGCACCTATCCGGCCACCGGCGACACGTCGCAGTATCGCGAAGGCCTGTTCGTCGGGTACCGCTACTACTCGACGCTGGACGTCCCCGTGCGCTTCCCGTTCGGGTTCGGCCTGAGCTACACCCGGTTCGACTATTCCGACCTCACGGTGTCCGATGCGGGGGCCACCTTCTCGCTCGAGAACACCGGCACCGGTGCCGGTGCCGAGGTCGCGCAGATGTACGTGCGGCGCCTGACCGACGGTGCGATCCGCCCCGTGATCGAGCTCAAGGGATTCTGCAAGGTCTACCTCGAGCCCGGCGAGCGCGCACGCGTCACGATCCCGTTCGACCGTCACACGTTCCGCACGTTCGACGCGGCCGGTGATCGGTGGGTCAACGAGACGGGCGACTACGAGATCGTGGTCGGCTCGCATGCGGACGATGCGCGGCTCACCGCCGCCCACTCGCTCACCGGAGACGCTCCGCAGGAGGCTCCCCCCGGTATTCCGCACTACGCCTCCGGCGACGTGTCGGCGGTGCCAGACGACGAGTTCGCGCGCCTGCTCGGACGCACGCTGCCCAAGCCGCGCCCCGAGCGCGGCGACCTGGGAGTGAACGACCCGCTGCGTGCGATGCACGATGCGCGGAGCCCGCTGGCGCGGTTCGCTGCCCGCGTGCTGCGTGCGCTGATCGACCGCTCGGAGCGCAAGGGCGCACCCGACCTGAACCTGTACTTCCTGTACAACATGCCGTTCCGTGCGATCGCCAAGATGACCGGCGGCGCCGTGAGCGCGCCCATGGTCGAGGCGATCACGGTGATCGTCAACGGCCACCTGTTCCGCGGCCTCGGGCGCCTCGTGCGCGCGTTCGTCCGCAACCTGTCCGACGCCAAGCGCATGAGGTCCGCACTCGCGGCCGACGCCGAGCGCGCACTGAACCACTAGGAGAGACCGATGCTGACACGAATCAAGAACGCTTGGGCCCGGTTCGTCGAGCGCCGCCCGGGGTTCGCGCAGTTCCTGCTCTTCACGGTGTTCTCCCAGGCGGTGACGGTGCTGCAGCTCGCGCTCATGCCGCTGTTCCGTGCCTGGTTCAACACCACCGCCCTGCTGGACACGTCGTTCCAGGTGCTTCCCATCGGTGCCGATGTGGATGGCTCGCAGTACTTCATGTTCGACTACCCCGCGGGTGCGCTTCCCGAGGGCGGGGGCGGCCTCGCCTACTTCCTGGCCGTGCAGATCACGCTAGCGATCGCGCAGATCATCAACTTCTTCCTGCAGCGCAACATCACGTTCAAGTCCAACAGCTCGCCGTGGATCGCGGCCATGTGGTACTTCATCGCGTACGTCGCGATCACCTTCATCGCCGCCGCCGCGCAGGGCTTCTACAAGGCGCCGGTGTACGACTTCTTCATCGACACCCTCGAGTGGGGCTCGACCGGCGAGACGGTGGCGGACGTGTTGACGATGATCATCTACGCGATGATCTCGTTCTGGGTGTTCTTCCCCATCTTCAAGATCATCTTCAAGCGCACGCCTGAAGACGAGGGCGACGACACGGCAGCCACTGGTGAAGCGGCCCCCGCATCGGCGGGTACGGTGTCCAGCGGCGCGCACGCTGATGGCATCGGCTCCGACAAGGGCGCACCAGGACAGTGAAGGAGCCGGGGATGGTCACCCTGAGTGTCGTCGTGCCCGCGTACAACGCGGCCGAGTGGATGGAGCGCTGCGTCGATTCGCTGCTGGTGCTCGGAGCGCGGGACCTCGAGGTGCTCATCGTCGATGATGGCTCCACCGATGCGACGGGCGCGATCGCCGATCTCTACCAGGCGGCGCACCCCGACGTGGTGAGAGCGATCCACAAGCCCAACGGCGGCCACGGCTCGGCCATCAACGTGGGCCTCGACGAGGCGCGGGGGGCGTACATGAAGGTCGTCGACAGCGACGACTGGGTCGACGTGGAGGCCTTCGGCGCGCTGCTCGACACGCTCCGCGAGTTCATCGCCGGCGGGCAGTCCGTGGACCTCGTGGTCAGCAACTTCGTCTACGAGAAGGTGGGCCGCCGTCGCAAGCGCGCGGTGCGCTACCGCAACGTGCTGCCTCAAGGACGCGTGTTCTCGTGGGACCAGGTGGGCAGGTTCCGCACCAGCCAGTTCCTCATGATGCACTCGCTCGTGTACCGCACCGCGGTGCTGCGGGAATGCGGCCTGCGACTGCCGGAGCACACGTTCTACGTCGATAACCTCTACGTCTACGAGCCCCTGCCGCACGTGCGGACGCTGTTCTACCTGGACGTGGACCTGTACCGATACTTCATCGGCCGTCCCGATCAGTCGGTGAACGAGCAGGTGATGATCACGCGCATCGATCAGCAGCTCAAGGTCAACCGCATGATGATGGACGTCGAGGTGAGCCCGTACGAGGTCACTCCCTCGCTGTACCGCTACATGCTCCATCACCTGCAGATCGTGTGCGTGATCTCCTCCACGATGCTGCTCCGCTCGGGTCGTGACGAGGACTTCGCCCGTAAGGTGGAGCTGTGGCGAGCGATCCGGTACGACGACCCCGCTGTGTACCGGCGTCTGCGCCGGACCACGCTCGGTCACCTCGTGAACCTTCCGGGCCGCCCCGGCCGCAAGGCCTCCGTGGCCGTGTACCGCGGCGCCGCCTGGGCGCTCCAGCTGAACTGAGCGGTGCCGCAGTGCGTGGCGACCGCATCGGCCGCATCGCGGCGAGGGCCACACGATGACTGACCTGGTCGTGGTGGGTGCGGGCCTGTTCGGGCTGACGGTGGCCGAGCGCATGGCCGAGCGCGGCCGGCGCGTGCTGGTGCTGGACCGTCGCGACCACATCGGCGGCAACGCCCACTCGTATGACGACCCGGCGACGGGCATCGAGGTGCACCGCTACGGAGCGCACCTGTTCCACACCTCGAACGAACGGGTGTGGGAGTACGTCAACCGCTTCACCGGCTTCACGGACTACACGCATCGGGTGTTCACGACCCACCGGGGCGAGGTGTTCCCCATGCCCATCAGCCTGGGCACCATCAACCAGTTCTTCCACGCGGCGCTCACGCCGGACCAGGCCCGCGGTCTGATCGCGGAGCAGGCCGCGGAGATGGCGGGCCGCACGCCGGCCAACCTGGACGAGCAGGGCGTCGCGCTCATCGGCCGCCCGCTGTACGAGGCGTTCATCCGGGATTACACCGCGAAGCAGTGGCAGACGGACCCACGCGAGCTGCCAGCGTCGGTGATCTCGCGGCTGCCCGTGCGATACACCTACGACAACCGCTACTTCAGCGACACCCACGAGGGCCTGCCGGCGCAGGGCTACGCCGCGTGGTTCGCGCGCATGGTCGATCACCCGCGCATCGAGGTGCGCTTGGGCGTGGACTTCCTGCCTGGCGGCGCAGGCGCCGCGGGTGCGGCCGATGCGGGCGTCACCAGAGATGACGTCGCGGGCCAGGTTCCGGTGGTCTACACCGGGGCCGTCGACCGCTACTTCGACTACGCCGAGGGCGAGCTGACGTGGCGCACGCTGGACTTCGAGCTCGAGGTCCTCGACACCGGGGACTTCCAGGGCACGCCGGTGATGAACTATGCCGATGCGGACGTGCCCTTCACGCGCATCCACGAGTTCCGCCACTTCCACCCGGAGCGCGACTACGTGCGCGACCGCACCATCATCGCGCGCGAGTACTCGCGGTTCGCGGCTCGCGACGACGAGCCCTACTACCCCGTGTCCACGCCGGGCGACCGCGCGCGGCTCGCCGCCTATCGCGAGCTGATCGCGGGGGAGAGGGGCGTCCACTTCGGCGGGCGTCTGGGCACCTACCAGTACCTGGACATGCATATGGCGATCGCCTCAGCGTTGACGCTCGTGGACAACTCCCTGGCCGAGGTCTAGCGCGTCCGGACTCACGCTCGGCGAGTGTCATGAGCGACGGGTCTGCCGGGGTCGTTGTCGCTGTCTCGCCTCGCGTACCCGCGCTCGGCGACCTAGTTTTGGGGGAGGAGCAGTGCCTCCCGGCGCCGCTCCCGCGCGCTAAAGCCACACAAACGGATGCCCGTACCGGTTGACACGTGCCCGTCTGAGTGGTTTTATGTGGGAAACGGCGCTGTGAAGCGCCGACGGCCACGACAAGAGGAACCGATGTACGCGACGGAGCGACAGCAGCGAATCCTTCGGAAGGCGCGCGCCGAAGGCCGCGTCGACGTCGCCTCGCTCGCGCAGAACCTGGGCGTAGCCACCGAGACCGTGCGTCGCGACCTGACGTCGCTCGAACGGCGCGGCTCTCTGCGTCGGGTCCACGGCGGCGCGATCCCCGTCGAGCGCCTCGAGGTCGAGCCCAGCCTGGCCACACGCTCCGGTCACCTCACCGGCACCAAGCGCCGGATGGCGGCCCTCGTCGTCGATCAGATTCCGGCAGACGCCACGGTGGTCCTCGACTCCGGCTCCTCCGCCCTCGCCGTGGTGGACATGCTTCCGCCCGATCGACAGCTCGTCGTCATCACCAACTCCATCGCTGCGGCGAACGTGCTCAGCACCTACCCGGGGGTCACGCTGTACATGCTCGGCGGACGCGTGCGGGGCCTCACCGGAGCCGCCGTGGGCGAGTGGACGGGGGAGGCGCTCACGGGCGTGGTGGCCGATGTCGCGATCATCGGCACCAACGGGATGTCCGTCAACCGCGGTCTCACCACCCCCGACCAGGCCGAGGCGCAGGTCAAGAGCGCCATGATCGCCTGCGCGCGGCGCGTGGTGCTGGCCGCCGATTCGAGCAAGGTGGGCGACGATCACCTTCATTGGTTCGCGGACCTTGGCGACATCGACGTCATCGTGACCGACACGGACCTGCCCGACGATGTCGCGGACGAGATCCGTGCGGCCGGGCCTCAGGTGGTGACCTCGTGATCGTCACCGTCACGCCCAATCCGTCGATCGACCGCGCGGTCATGATCGATGCGCTGCGTCGCGGCGAGGTGCACCGCTCCACCGCCAACCGCGTGGACCCCGGCGGCAAGGGAGTCAACGTCTCGCGCGCGCTCGCGGCCCAGGGGGCCCCCACCGTGGCCGTCGTGCCGATCGGCGGACCGGAGGGTCACCTGCTCGAGGAGCTGCTCGACACCGATGGCGTCCCGCGTCGTAGCGTGCCCGTATTCGGCGCGGTCCGCATGAACATCAGCGTTCTCGAGCCCGACGGCACCACGACCAAGCTCAACGAGCCGGGTCCGACGCTGGACGCGAGCGAGGTCGCGGCACTGCTCGACGCCACGCTCGACCTCGCCGACGGCGCCGACTGGGTCGTCGGGTGCGGCAGTCTCCCGCCCGGCGCCCCCGCCGACTTCTATGCCTCGCTCGTCGAGTCCGCGCGCGACAGTGGGGTCAGGGTCGCCGTCGACTCCTCCGGGCCGTCGATGGCGGCCGCGATCGATGCACGCCCTCACCTGATCAAGCCGAACGCCGAGGAACTCGCGGAACTGGTGGGCGCCGACCTGGTCACCCTGCACGACGTTCGTGACGCCGCCATGACGCTGGTGGACTCCGGCATCGAGACGGTGGCCGTCAGTCTGGGCCAGGACGGTGCTCTGCTCGTCTCGCGTGAGGACACCATTCACGCGCACGCCACGGCCGTGGCCCCGGTCTCGACCGTGGGTGCGGGGGACTGCATGCTCGCAGGTCTGCTGCATTCGCTCACGAATGGACTTTCGGCATCGGCCGCCCTCGCCGTCGCCGTCCGCTGGGGAACAGCCGCCGTCGCCCTCCCGGGCAGCGGCGTCCCCACGCCGGAGGATCTCCGAGGCGTCGATGTCACCGTTGACGCCTCTCCCTCCCTCACCTACCGCCTGGGTCACTGACCCGAAAGGACGTACTCATGTCCCTCATCAATGAGAGCCAGGTCGTACTCGACCTGACCGGAGCGGATCGCCACGCGGCGACGCGTGTCCTCGCAGAACGACTCGTCGAGTCCGGTCGCTGCACCGACCTCGACGCCTTCCTCGCCGACGTCCGCACGCGCGAAGAGACCATGGCCACCGGGCTGCCGGGCGGCATCGGCATCCCCCACGCGCGCAGCGCGGCGATCACCGAGCCGTCGCTCGTCTTCGGCCGCGTCTCTGACGGCATCGACTGGGGCGCCAAGGACGGCCCCGCCACGCTCGTCTTCCTGATCGCCGCCCCTGAGGCCGGGGGAGACGCGCACATGCAGATGCTGCCCAAGCTCGCCCGCGCACTGATGAAGTCCGAGTTCAAGGCGGCGCTCGCCGGCGCCACCACCGAGGCGGAGGTCGTGGAGATCGTGAGCGCCGAGGTGGCGCTCGACCCCGCCCCCGCTGACGATTCTGCGGCGACCCCCGCACCTGCCGAGCCGGGGAAGGCCGCTGACCCAGCCCCCGCATCGGCCGAGAAGAAGCCCCTGTCGATCGTCGCGGTCACCTCGTGCCCCACCGGGATCGCCCACACCTACATGGCGGCCGAGGCCCTCGAGCGTGCCGCGAAGGACGCCGGCCACACGATCGCTGTGGAGACGCAGGGCTCAGCGGGCTCCGACCCGCTCGACCCCGAGCTCATCGCCGCGGCAGACGCGGTGATCTTCGCTCACGATCTCGAGGTCAAGGACAAGGGCCGCTTCGCCGGCAAGCCGACGGTCGACGTCGGCGTCAAGAAGGGCATCTCCGACGCACCGGGCCTCGTCGCACGCGCGGCCTCCATGGCCGACGAGTGGGCCAAGGACCCCTCGCTCGCAGCGAAGACCACTGGCCCGGCCGCCGCATCGGGCGGCCTCACCACCAAGGTCGACAGCGGCATGAGCACCGGTGTCAAGATTCGCCAGTGGCTCATGACCGGCGTCTCCTACATGATCCCGTTCGTCGCGGCGGGCGGCATCATGATCGCCCTGTCCTTCATGCTCGCGCAGATCGCCATCGGCGAGCAGGGCGCGATCGAGATCGTCAAGTACGGCCTCGGCGCCGAGGGTGAGTACGACATCACCCAGAGCTTCTCCGTGCTGAGCCTCACCTCGTGGGCCGCGCTGCTCTTCGTGATCGGCGGGGCGTCGTTCGGGTTCCTCGTCCCGATCCTGTCCGCATTCATCGCCTTCGCCATCGCCGACCGCCCTGGACTGGTTCCCGGGCTCGTCGGCGGCTCGATCGCCTTCACCATGGGCGCCGGGTTCCTTGGCGGGATCGCCACCGGATTCCTCGGCGGCTTCCTTGCCAAGTGGGTCTCGAGCTGGAAGGTCCACAAGGGTGTGCGCGGGGTCATGCCTGTCGTGGTGATCCCGCTCATCTCGACGTTCCTGACCGCGGGCCTCTTCATCACTCTGCTGGGACGCCCGATCGTGGCGCTCACGGAGGCACTGAGCGACGCCCTGGGCAGCATGGGCGGCACGAGCGCCGTCATCCTGGGAGCCATCCTGGGAGCCATGATGGGCTTCGACCTCGGCGGCCCCGTGAACAAGGTCGCGTACACCTTCGCCACCACCGGTCTGGTCGCCGCCGGCGCCGTGACCGATGCCCCGGAGCTCAAGATCATGGCGGCGGTCATGGCGGCCGGCATGGTCGCTCCGCTCGCGATGGCGCTGGCCACCACCCTGCGCCCGCGGCTCTTCTCCGAGCCCGAGCGCGAGAACGGCAAGGCCGCATGGCTGCTGGGGGCGTCCTTCATCTCGGAGGGTGCGATTCCGTTCGCCGCCTCCGACCCGGTGCGCGTGATCGCCTCGTCCGTGGTCGGCTCGTCCGTCGCCGGCGGCTTGGCGATGCTGTTCGGCACCACCCTTCGCGCCCCGCACGGAGGAATCTGGGTGCTGCCGCTCATCGGCAACTTCCTGCTCTTCCTTGTCGCGCTCGCCGCCGGTGTGCTGGTGACGACCGCGATCGTCCTCGCACTCAAGTCCCGCGACCGCAAGGGCGTTCACGACCCGCTGCTGTCCGAGACCGCGCCCGCAGTCGCCTGACCCCCACCTCAACGAAGGAGCACCACCATGTCGCAGAAGACCGTCACCATCGCCTCGTCCGTCGGACTGCACGCGCGACCCGCGTCCCTGTTCGTCGAGGCGGCGTCCGCCACGGGTCTGGACGTCGAGATCGGCCGTCCGGGGGAGGACCCCGTCGACGCGACCAGCATCCTCGGCGTGATGGCTCTCGGCGCCAAGCATGGCGAGGAGGTCGTGCTGACCGCCGAGGGTGACGGCGCCGACGAGGCTCTCGATTCCCTCGTCGCGCTCCTGTCGCGCGACCTCGACGCGGAATAGGAGCGACGGTGATGGTCAGCCCGGAGAGTCGGCACGGCATCGGCGTCAGCCCCGGCACCGCGTCCGGTCCGGTGGTGCAGGTCGCGCCACCGGTCCGGCCGCCCGCCGACGAGCCAGCCCCAGCGGATGCCGAGGCGGCGGTCGCCGAGATCCGCGCTGCCCTGGAGTCCGTCGCCGTGTCGCTCGAGGAACGGGCCGCATCCGCGGACGCCCACGCCCAGCAGATCCTCAAGGCCACCGCCCTCATCGCGCGGGACAAGGGACTGATGAAGATCGCCACCAAGCAGGTGGGCGAGGGGCTCGGGCCCGCGCACGCCATCAGTGCCGCCGTCGAGTCGTACGCGGCGCAGTTCGAGCAGCTCGGCGGGTACTTCGCCGAGCGGGTGACCGACCTGCGTGACGTCGGCGCCCGCGCCATCGCGGCCGTGCTGGGAATGCCCGCTCCCGGCGTCCCGTCGTTCACCACCCCCAGCGTCATCGTTGCCCACGACCTTGCGCCGGCCGACACCGCGGTGCTCGACCCGGCACTCGTCGTGGGAATCGTCACCGAGGGAGGCGGCCGCACCAGTCACACCGCCATCCTCGCGGCGCAGATGGGGATCCCTGCCGTGGTGCAGGTGCCGCGAGCGTCCGACATCGCCACGGGCACGCTCGTCGCGCTCGACGGCGACTCCGGCGCCGTCACCCTCGACCCCGACGACGACTTCCTGGCCGCACAGGCGCAGAAGCGGGAGCGCCGGGCCAAGGCGTTCAGTCACGCGACCGGGCCGGGCGAGACCCGCGACGGCCATCCCGTGGCGCTGCTCGCGAACATCGGCGGCGTCGACGACGCCGAGCGTGCCGGGGAGCTGGACCTCGAGGGGGTGGGCCTGTTCAGGACGGAGTTCGTCTTCCTCTCCGCCTCGACCGCGCCGACCGTCGAGGAGCAGACGGAGATCTACCGCCGAGTGTTCGCCCCGTTCGAGGGGCGCCGCGTGGTGGTCCGCACGCTCGATGCCGGTGCAGACAAGCCGCTCGCGTTCGCGGATCTGGGCGAGGAGGAGAACCCCGCCCTCGGCAGGCGAGGCTTGCGCATGTCTGCGGAGCGTCCCGACCTCCTGGACGCGCAGATCGAAGCGCTGGCGATCGCCGCCCGCGAGACCACCGCAGACGTGCGGGTCATGGCTCCCATGGTCGCGACCGCCGAGGAGGCGGCGTGGTTCGCGCGTCGCGTCCACGAGAACGGGCTGCCGAAGGCGGGCGTGATGATCGAGGTCCCGGCTGCCGCGCTGCGCGCCGAGCACGTGCTCGGCGAGGTCGAGTTCGGCAGCCTCGGCACCAACGACCTCGCCCAGTACACGATGGCGGCGGACCGCATGCAGGGAGAGCTCGCCGACCTGCTGGATCCTTGGCAGCCCGCGGTGCTCGACATGATCGCGGTCGCGGGGGACGGTGCGCAGCGCTCGGGACGTCCGCTCGGGGTGTGCGGGGAGTCGGCGGGAGACCCGCTGCTCGCTCTCGTGCTCGTCGGCCTGGGCATCAGCAGCCTGTCCATGGCGCCCAGCAAGGTCCCTGCCGTCCGTGTGGCGCTCAGCATGCACGACCTGACTGACTGCCAGCGCCTGGCGCACATCGCTCGTTCCGCGCGCGAGGCAGGCGAGGCACTCGAGGCGGTCCGCGAGGCGGCCAACGCGGAGTTCACACAGATCCTGTAGCCCGGCGGCTCAGGGGGTGCGAGTCGTGCCCGACCCCGCCACCGCATCGTCGTTCACCGGAATGAGCGCGCGCAGCGAGAACCACCGGTTCTCTGCGCGCGCGGTGAGCGAGCCCCCGTACTTCTCTGCTGTCTCGCGCATGTTCTTGAGGCCGTAGCCGTGGTGCAGCGCCTGCGCCTTGGTGGTCTGAGGCAGGCCGTCGACGAACGTCACGGGCCCTTCGAAGTAGTTCTCGATCTTGATCATCGTCAGCAGATCGTGCCGGTAGATCGCGACGCGGATGAGCCGCTGCTCCGGGTCCTCCAGCCGGCCGGTCGCCTCGATCGCGTTGTCGAGCGCGTTGCCCACCAGCGTGACGAGGTCCATGGGATCCATGCTGTTGACCGCGGTCCCGTCCGCCACGCAGGTGAGGGTGATCCCGGAGCGGTCGCACTGCTGCTGCTTGGCCGTGAGGATGGTGTCCAGCACTGTCGAGCCGGTGTCGAGCATCGAACTCTCGTATCCGCGGATCGAGTCTTCGAGCTGGTCCACGAAGCCCGCTCTGCGGGTCGGGTCCGCCTCCGAACGGATCGCGTGGATGTAGTGCTTGAGGTCGTGGTACTTGCGGTTCACCGCGTCGATGTCGTGCTTGGACTGCAGATAGTGCTCGCGCTGGTGGCGCAGCATCATCCCCACCGCGCTGACCTCGGCCGCGCGCTGGAGAGCGAGGCGCTGGCCGCGCAGCGCGAACAGGATCACGAAGCCGCAGAGGTCCACGAGGGTGCGGATGTAGAAGATCTCAGGGTCGAGCCGTCCCGAGAACGGTGTCGACGTGGTCAAGAAGCTGAGGTTGGACATCAGGAACGTGACGATGGCGACCGCGCCGGCGCCCACCAGGCCACGGGTGTCGATGGGAAGGCGCTGGTCGCGCGGGAAGTGTCGCGTCTCCGCCCAGTACGCGCCCACGAACCCTGCCGCATAGACCAGGCCGAGAAGTATCAGCCAGCCTGCCCCCTCGGTGCGGTCTCCGTAGAAGAACACGTGCAGCTGCCACTCGAGCGACGCCACCAGTTCCGCGAGCACGAAGGCCCGGGCCAGCAGGTCTCCGCCCTCGCGCGGGCTGGCATCCGCGCACAGCATGATGAGCCCGTACATGGCCGCCACCGCGAGAGCCATGCCGAGCGTCCACAGCTCGATGGGCAGCTGGCCTGCGATCCACTGCACACCCAGCAGCACGGCGAGCCCGCCGGCGAGAGCGCCCACGAGGGGGACGCTCGACAGACGCTTGCGCATCAGCATGATGTAGACCACGCACGCGGACCACTCCGCGAGGGCCGTGACCGCCCGCGGAATGTCGGGAAGGGCGTCTTCGATCACTGGGTCGCCTCGACTGCGCGTGAAGGCATCACAGGACTCGCCCACCGACGTGGTCGGCCAGCGCGTCGAGGAATGCGCGCCTGCGGGGGCGGCTCACGGTGAGCACATCGCCGTCCACCATGGTGCAGCTGGTGGAGTCGACGCTGGTGACGTGGCTCATGTTGACCAGGTAGCAGTTGTTGGAACGGAAGAAGGCCTTGCCGTCGAGCTCCGCCTCCATGGCCTTGAGCGTGCCGCTGAAGGTGTACTCGCCGTTCAGCGTGTGGATGGTGATGCGGTGCTTGATGGACTCGACATAGACGATCTGACTGGTGTCGAGGCGCGTCAGCGTGCCGGCGACGTTCACCACGACGGTCTCTGGCATCGACTGGCGCACGCGGCCCAGGGAGCGGCGCATCTCCTGCGCGAACGCGAAGTAGGGCACAGGCTTCACGAGGTAGCTCAGGGCGTCCACCTCGTAGCCCTTGATGGCGTACTGCGCCATGTTGGTGACGAAGATGATCACCACGTTCGGGTCGGACTGGCGCACGCGGCGCGCGGCCTCGAACCCGTCCATGCGGGGCATCTCGACGTCGAGCAGCAGGATGTCGAACTCGGGACGGTACGTCTGGACCAGGTCCGCGCCGTCCGCGAACTCCTGAGTGGAGAACTCGACGCCCTCCTCCTCGGAGTAGCGCGCGAGGTGGGTCAGCAGGTCCTCGCGATTGGATCGTTGGTCCTCGACGATGCCTACGCGGATCACGTCGCCCTCCGGCTCGATAGGTACGCACGGGACGATTGCCCTCGGCGCCTCGCGACAGGCGAAGCGCCCCTGCGATGCTATCAACGCGCACGTCACTGCCCGCGCATGAGTCGGGCTCTCGACGCGCCCGCCAGGTGGCCATCGCGTCCGCTCTCGGGACGGCCTGCGGTTCGAGATCGCCGCCCGGTGCTTGAGGTCAGTCGCCGCTCATCGCGAGGAGGGGATCGAGGGCCGGGTGGGAGGTGACGGCCACGGACTCGACGTCGTGCGGCCCGGGAACCGCCGAGCCCGGCAGGGCCACAGCGGCGCTGCCCCAGCGCACTGCTCGCTCGATGGCGTCGCGGGCACTCGCGCCCTCACTCACGGCGTGGAGCCAGCCTGCAAGGAGGCAGTCGCCAGCACCCACGGTCGAGAGTGGAGCAGTCACGTGCGACACGGCGTGCACGGCGCCGTCGCGGGACACCGCCACCGCCCCCTGGGCGCCGAGGCTGACCACGACGGTGGCGACTCCCGCGGCGACGATCTCACGGGCGGCGTCCACCACGTCGGTCAGGAGAGGGAGCGGCCGCCCCGCATGCTCGGCGAGTTCGTGGTGGTTGGGCTTGATCAGGTCAGGACCCGCAGCGATGACTGAGGTGAGCGCCGCACCAGAGGTGTCGATCGCCACTGCCACCCCGCGCCGGCGCGCGCGGGCGATGAGCTCGACGTAGACCTCGCCACCGAGGCCGGGCGGCAGGGATCCGCAGCCCACCACCCAGGACGCCCCCTCCAGGTGGGACTCGGCGGCAGCCAGCATCAACGCAGCGTCGGCGGCGGTGGAGTCGCGGCCGAGCTCGTTGACCTTGGTGGTGGTGCCGTCGTCCTCGACGAGCGTGATGTTGGTGCGCACCGCGCCCGGGAGGTCCACGAGGTCGTGGGTCACCTGCGCGTCGGCCAGCAGCGCGGAGAAGCGGGGCGCGAGCTCCCCTCCGGCCGGCACCACGGCGACGGTCGCAGCGCCGTTGGCCGCGAGGGCGCGGGAGACGTTGACGCCCTTGCCGCCGGGGTCCTCCCGCAGGCTGAGCGCGCGGTGGACGCCGCCGGGCTGCAGTCGTGCGAGCGCGATCGTGCGATCCAGGCTCGGATTGGGCGTGAGGGTGACGATCACGTCCGTGCCACTTCGACGCCCACGTCCTCGAAGTCCTGCACCGTGTCGTCGTCGAGCGAGTCGTCGCTGATGATGAGCGCCACGTCCTCGGTGGACGCGAAGCGGTGCAGGTGGACCTGGCCGGCCTTGGACGCATCGGAGACGCAGACGAGACGCCGTGCCGCCGTCGCCATGGCGCGCTTGGCGGCCGATTCAGCCTGGTCGGGGGTGGTGAGCCCGTGCTTCACGGTGAAGCCATTGGTGCCCAGGAAGGCGACGTCGACGGTGACGTCGGTGAGCGCGCGCGTGAGCCATTCGCCCACTGCGGCTCCCGTGCGCTGACGGACGCGGCCGCCCAGCATCATCAGTTCGGTGCGCTCGCGGTGCGCCAGGTGCGCGGCCGCGTCGATCGAGTTGGTGATCACGGTGAGGCGCATGCCCGGCGGAAGGGCGTGCGCGATCGCGAGCGTGGTGGTGCCGGAGTCGAGCAGCACCGTGTCGCCCTCGTGCAGCTCCATCACCGCGCGCGAGCCGATGCGACGCTTGCGGTCGGCGAACTGGGTCTGGCGGGCCTCGAGGCTGGGCTCGAGAGTGAGCCGCTCGACGGGCAGCGCGCCGCCGTGAACGCGCCGCAGCACCCCCAGTCGCTCCAGCGCCGTGAGGTCACGGCGCACCGTCTCGACCGTCACGCCCAGTTCCTCCGCGAGCAGCCCAACCTCGACCCGCCCGCGCGCGCGTGCGGTGGCGAGGATGGACTGCTGGCGTTCTTGGGCGTACATGACGGGGCTCTCCTCGAGATGGTCCGGTGCGGTGGGGGTGCGGCGAGAGCTCACGGTTCGATGGTGACCTTGATGGCCTCTCCACGCTTGACAATACCGAAGGCGTCGAGCACCCGTTCCAGCGGCACCCGCTCCGTGATGAGGTCCTTGACGGGGACCTCGCCGGAGGCGATGCGGCGCAGCGCCTCCTTGTTGTGGTGCGGGGCGGAGCCGTTGGCGCCGAAGATTCTCAGCTGCCGGTAGTGGACCAGGTTGGAGTCGCACGTGATGGTGGGGTTGGTCTTGGGCAGGCCGCCGAAGAAGCTGATGCGCCCGTTGCGCGCCGCCATCTCGATGGCCTGCTCCTGCGCCACGTTCGCGGCGGTCGCCGTGATGATGCAGTCCGCACCGCGGCCGTCGGTGAGCTCTCGCACGCGCTCCACCACGTCGACGACCGAGCCGTCGATGACCTCCTCGGGGTGGACCGCATCGGCCGTCATCTTCAGGCGTTCAGCGTTGACGTCGATGAGGAACACGCGACCCGCGCCGTTGGCGCGCGCGAGGCGGATGTGCATGGCGCCGATGGGTCCGGCGCCGAACACCACGACGGTGTCGCCCTCCTCGATGCCGAGGATCGACTGCGCGTTGATGGCGCAGGCGAGGGGTTCGGCGGCGGAGGCCTCGTCGAAGCCCACGCCCTCGGGGATCCGGTTGAGGCCGTCGACCTTCATGACCTCGCGGGGGACGATCATGTACTCGGCGAAGCCGCCCTCGTACTGGTAGCCCATCGAGGTCTGGTTCTGGCACACCTCCATCCAGCCGCGAGAGCACTCGTAGCAGTCGCCGCAGGGCACGGCGGCGATGACCTGGACCCGGTCACCCTCGGCCCATCCCTCGACGCCCTCGCCGAATCCGACCACTTCACCGGCGATCTCGTGGCCGATGATGCGCGGCGGGGACAGGTTCTGGTGTCCGTTGTGGAAGATCTTGACGTCGGTGCCGCACGTCGAGCAGTTCCGCACGCGGATCTTGACCTCGCCGGGGCCGGGCTCGGGCTCCGGGACGTCCTCGATGCGCACGTCCTCGGGGGCGTAGAAGACCAGGGCTTTCATGGGGTTCACTCCTCAGTTTCTTGGGGGGACAGCAGGTCGAGCACGCCTTCGGGGGTGGTGGCGCCGCGCAGCGCGGCGGCCTTCTCGGGGTCCATGAGGACCTTGGCGAGGGAGGACAGGATGTCCACGTGCTCCTCGGATTTGGAGGCGATCGCGACGCACACGGTGACGTCGTTGCCGTCCCAGTCGACCCCGTCGGGGAACTGGAGCACGGCTAGCGCCGCCCGCGCGATGTGTTCGCGCGACTCATTGGTGCCGTGCGGGATCGCGACGCCTTCGCCCACGTAGGTGGAGACGGACTTCTCGCGCTCGTGCAGCGCGGCCGCGTACTCGCTGGTGGCGGCGCCGATCTCGACGAGCACCTCGCCGCATTGGCGCAGCGCGTCCGCCTTGTCCTCGGCTGTGAGGCCAAGGCGGACGGCGCCAGCGTCGAGCAGGGCCCGGTCAGGACTCAAGAGTCTCGCCGTTCTTGATGGCCTGCTCGACCTTGGTGAATGCGGGATCCCCCATGAAGATCGCGAAGGGCACGACTACGGCCTGCGGGGCCGTCGACTGCGCCCGGGCGGCAAGGCCCTGGTGGCACAGCACGACCGTCGCATCGCCGGGGATCTCGTTGACCGGGGTGTGGACCACCTCGACGCCGTGAGGCGAGAGCTTGGACCTGAGGGTGCTGGCGACCATCACCGAGCTGCCCATTCCCGCGTCGCACGCGACGACGACCTTCTTCACGTCTGAGCCGTTGATCGATGGCATCGGACCTGTCCTTTCGTGGGGGTGCGGCCGTCGTCAGACGGTCGCGGGGGTGGGGGAAGCCGCCGATGCGTCGGCAGCGGTGTCGTCCTCAGGTGCGTCCTCGCGGCGAGCTTCGCGGCCGAAGCCCATCAGGAACGCAGCGGCGATGAACGAGACAGCGGCCGCCAGGATCACCTGCGCGAACATCACCACGAAGTTGCCGATGCCGGGAGGCGTGAACGCGATCCACGCGAAGATGGATCCGGGCGACGGCGGGGCGACGAGGCCGCCGTTGAACATCACGCCGATGAGCACGCCGGTCATGCCGCCGAGGATCGCCGCGGCGATGAGCCTGGGCTTGGCCAGGACGAACGGGAAGTACATCTCGTGAATGCCGCCGAAGAAGTGGATGATGGCGGCGCTCGGTGCCGCAGCCTTGAGCATGCGGGGTCCGAACAGCATGTACGCGACGAGGATGCCGAGGCCTGGTCCGGGGTTCGACTCGATCATGAACAGCAGCGACTTGCCCGTCTCCTCAGCCTCCGCCGTGCCCAGGGGAGTGAAGACTCCATGGTTGATGGCGTTGTTGAGGAACAGGATCTTCGCGGGCTCGACCACGATCGAGGCGAACGGCAGCAGCGAATTCTCCACGAGGAAGTCCACGCCCTCGCCGGCCCACTCGACGAGCTGGCTGACGATGGGACCGATGATCATCTTGCCGAGCACGGCGAGCGCACCGCCGAGGATGCCGAGAGAGAAGTTGTCGACCAACATCTCGAAACCTGGCTTGATCTTGCCCTGCCACGTGGACTCGAGGCGCTTGAGGCACCAGGCCGCGAACGGACCGATGATCATCGCACCCAGGAACATCGGCACCTCGGAGCCGACGATCACACCCATGGTCGCCACGGCACCGATCACGGCGCCGCGGGTCTCATAGACGAGCTTGCCGCCCATGTAGCCGATGAGCAGCGGGAGCAGGTAGGTGATCATGGGGCCGACGAGCACCGCGACGCTGGCCGTCCACTCCATGACTCCGTCGTTGGGGGCCCCATTGAGGCCCTCCGCGATCTTGTTGATCCAGCCCGCCTCGATGAAGAGAGCCGTGATGAGGCCCCATGCCACGAAGGCGCCGATGTTGGGCATGATCATGCCCGACATGAAGCGCCCGAGTCGTTGCACCTGGGCGCTCACTCCGGCTCCGGTGCGATTCTTGTTGGCCTTGGCTTGCGCCTCGGCGTCGCTGAAGGACATCAGTGTCCTACCCTTCCCCTCCGCATCTTTGCGAAGGAATACCATCCTGTGCCCGTTTGGGCCCGTTCCGGTGGAACTAATTTCGCACGCTAGCGCTGACGTGCGGGCCTGTCAACAGGTAAACGGAAACAAGCGGGCACGCTCGGGGGGAGGGATGGAGGCCGTTCGGGCCCGTCAGTGCTCGAGCCCGTCCTGGGGAGGGTTCGGAGCGACGCCGCCTTCCGGGGCCAGCGCGGCGTAGTGATCGGACAGCGCCGGGTAGTAGTCGTCCCAGTCGATGTCGCTCGCGCTCTCTCCACCGAGGACGGCGGACAGGCGGTCGAGGTAGTAGTCCCAGCCGGGGCCGATGCTCCCGATGTCGTCCGCGCCCAGGCGTTGGGCGAAGGTCAGCACGGTGCCGTGAGGGGTGGTCTGGATGCCAAGGCTCAGGTGCCAGGTTCCACTCGGGGTGCGGCTGTCCACGACCAGCCGATGCGGGGGAGAGCAGTAGCGCACGAGGCATTCTGCGGCTTCCGCCTCGTCTGATTCGGCGGTCATGGAGAAGAGCACGCGACCTGTGGGTTCCTCCGTCTCCCAGCGGCCGATCCAGGTCTCGAGCTTGTCCGACTCGGCGACGTAAGCCCACACCGTGGCGACGGGCGCGTCATACACCCGCTGGAACACGAGTTCGGGGCCGTGCTCGCCCTCAGCCACCGTTCCTGTTGCCTCGACCATGGTCGTCGCTCCTCTCGGGGGTTGCTCGTCCTACGGGCGTTCGCTACTCGATGGGCTCGATGGTGGACGGGTCGTTGTGCCGGGGATTGCCCACTGCCTTCGTGACCTGGTGCCACGCGAGCTCGGGTGCCGGAGCGGCGATGACGTCGAACAGCGTGCCCTGGTCACTGTCGCCGTCGAGCCATGAGTCCACGCCCTCGGGCACCAGCATCACGGGCTGACGGTCGTGGATGTCTCGCATCGCGTCTCGTGCGGCCGTGGTGACGATGGTCGTCGAGACCAGCCACTCGGCGTCCTCGCCCGCAGCCTTGTCCTTCCAGAACTCATACAGCCCTGCGAAGGCGAGCGGGGCATCGTCCGTCGGGTGAATCCAGTACGGCGTCTTGACCCCGTCCTCGGTGCGCCACTCGAAGTACCCGTTGGCGGGCACGATGCACCGGCGCTTGGCGAAGGCCGTGCGGAATGACGGCTTCTCCGCAAGGGTCTCGGAGCGCGCATTGATCATGCGAGCGCCGATGCTGGGGTCCTTCGCCCACGACGGCACCAGGCCCCACTTGGCCGCCTCGAGACGGCGACCGGGCTCTCCCTCGCCGGACTCCTGGGCCCTGCCGGGAGCGACGATGGGCACCAGCTGCGTGGGCGCCACGTTCCAGTTGGGTGGCAGCAGGCGGGCGTCGTCGGCGACCGTCGCGATCGCGAAGTGGTCGATGAGGTCCTGCTCCGCGAGGAAGTTCGCATACCTGCCGCACATAGAAGCCATTGTGCCTCCGGGGGCTGACGCGCGCTCAGCCAGCCCGCGCATCGGCCGCCCGTGCGCCCTGTGAGTGCATCAGTGCCCGTTGCGCGCGATGTCGTGCACTCAAGCACTCGTGGGGCGCGCGAACTGCTCGAGCGTTCCGCGCCAGTGTGAGCGAGCTACTGGCCCGTCACTACCCAACTGATCGTGACGGCCACGAGGACCGCGGTCCACGTGGCGCCGATTCCGATGGCCCACCAGAGCCGCACCTTGTCCTGCTCCTCAGCCCCGCGTACGCGAATGACCGCTGCAATGGTCACCGCGACGAGAAGGAATCCGGCCGGTGGCGCCACCATTGAACCCAGCGCGAGCACCACGGCGGAGATCACGAGCCCGTCGGCCCACCTCCGGGCGCGCGTGCGCGCGGACTGGTCGACCGGGCGCATTGCTGAAGGATGTGTCATCGCATCCCCAGGCTAGTCCGAGCCGTCCCCAAGCAGTTCCTGTGCCTGGTGGCCTGCCGCCGGGGCCGTGTCCTGGAGTCCCGGGGTGTGACGCGCGCACAGCCAACCCGCGCATCGGCCGCCCTTGCGCCCTGTGAGTGCATCAGCGCACGTTGCGCGCGACTTCGTACGCTCATGCACTCGTGGGGCTATCGCGCTCGCGGGTTTGTCCCTACTCTCAAGGCGCATGAGGGATCGACGATGGGTGTGGGTGCGATGACGCGCGTGAAGGGTATGGCGCTCATCCGCCTGCCGAGGGGTGGTGTCGACCTGTCGGCCGCGTTCAGGGGGCTGCTGTACTCCTCGGCGTGGGCTACGGGGTTCATCCTGATTGGACTGATGGGCTTCATCGATCCGAACCACGGCAGGCCTACCGCGTGGACGCAGACTGTCATTCCTGTCGCGTCGTTGATCGCCGTCGTTCTCTTCATGCCGCAAGTGGTCGGTGCGCTGAGATCGCTACGGATTCTTCCGGTGTTGGCGGCCCGGGAAGATGGCGAGGGTGTACGAGTCTATTCGGCGGTCCTGCCCGGTAGAGGCGATCCAGTTCGTCGCGAGCCCGGTCATCAGACCCGATTGGAACTTCGGGAGTATCTCGAGCAGAGCCTGAACCCATGGAAGCGTGATCGCACCGCGTACCGCCTTGAGATTGTGGCGAGTTCGGGAACCACTCAGCACTTCCGATTGCTCGTGAGAGACCACGTACGGGACTTCGACTGGTGCGAGTGGGCGGAAAGCGAGTTCGCCGCTCGTGGCATCGACGTGGAGACCAACTTTCAGGCCGTCCAGACACCGAGCGCGGGGACTGACGTCGTCGAGACGTGACCGTCCCTAGGGGCGCCTCAGAGCCCGGGGCGCGCGCGGACCTCGCGAGCTGCCCACGCCAGCATGACCGCGCGGCCCCCGAGCAGGGCCGCGGCCACGAGGCACGCGTAGGCGACGCCTCGCGACGGGTCCATGAGCTGCAGGGGCCACGACGGCGCCACGATGAGCAGCACCCCGCCGCAGGCGGCGGCGACGGCCGTGATGAGCGCATCCTGAGCGGCGACGCCGAGCGCGATGGCACCCGCGGCCACCCACGTGAGCGGAGCGAGCCACAGGGACCAGATCGGCAGTGCGAACCCGGTGAGGCCGATCACCGCGAGAGCGGCCACGCTCACCTGCCATGCGCGCGGGAAGGCGGCGATCCAGCGCGCCGAGCCGGCGCGGCCCAGGAGCACGGCGGTCATCACCCACAGTCCGCCGAAGGCGACCAGAGGAGTCGCGGCTCCTGCCCATGCGGCATCGTTCCCCGGGCCGAGCAGCAGCGGGAGCGCGGTTCCCACGGCGCCGACGGCGAGCATCGCAAGAATGGCGAAGCGGCGGTCCCGTACCTCGGAGGTCACGTCAGAATCCTAGGGGGCCGACGGGCTGAGGCAGTGGGACCTCGTCGCGCGCGCATCGCCCGTGGCGTGACCGCTCTCTGTCCACAGGGGGTTCCGCGGTTGCGGCTTTGCCTCTACTCTCAAGGCGCATGAGCGGGGAGACCCTGGAGCGGATTGAGGCCCAGGTGCGCGAGAGCATTCGCAGCGCCGGGCTCGATCCGGTGCGCGAGGCCGATGCGGTCCGTGCCCTGGTCGACGATGCCCTGTCTGCATGGGAGCATCGCGCCCTCGCCGGGGCGGTGCCCGCGATCACTGATCCTGCGGCGGCGGCGCGGGCACTCATGGACAACGTCTCGGGCCTGGGTCCCCTCCACCGGCACTTCGACCATCCCGAGGTCGAGGAGATCTGGATCAACGCGCCGTCATAGGTTCACTAGAGATTGCTTTAGGTTCTCCTGCCTACCAGGGGTTGATTGCTGCCGCGGCTTCGGACAGACGGCGTCTGGGCGTATGGATCGAGTCGCTCCTGGCTTCCGTGAGCGTTGCCTGGGTCAACCGATCATGGGCAGTCCCGTTGCGGTGACATCCATGGTGACTCCTCAATGAGCGTGGGTGTGCCGTACGGAGCCGGACGATCCTGCTCCTTCACAGCAGTCCCCGGTCGCCGCATTGAAGCGACCCGCTGTTGCGTACCCGATGTGTCTGGCTGGCTACGGGACCTCGGTCCCGCGCGCGGTGTTGAGGCCCGCTGGCACCATGCGAAAGCCGTCCGATACGGCTCCCGATGGCAACAACGAAGCTGGGCTATCCCGTAAGGAGACCGATAGATGAGGACCCGAACCCGAACATGGGCCACGGCAGCGGCGGTGTCGATTCCGCTGCTCTTGGCCGCACCCGTGCCTGCGGTGGCTTCGGCTTCGCAGGTCCCCTCAACACAGGATGAGGAAGTGATTCTTCTCGACGAGCCCGGCGAAGGTCTGGTTGGCTCCGTGCTGCAACCGACCGAGGCGTCCGTCGCCGTGGCGGTCCCGCGGGGCGGCTCCGGACCGCAAGCGAGGGCTTCAACGGTGAAGGTTCCGTCGCCGGCGGCGTGCGTGGGTAAGACCGACTACCCCCACAAGTCCGGCTCGGATGCGTCGGTTCACGGCCGCATGACGTGCTCCCGAAGCGTGGAGCGGGTGGAGACGGTCACGTCGATCTATCGTGATCGATGGAATGGACCGGAGTTCCTGAAGTCCGATGTAGCAGGTGAGTCCTGGAA
The DNA here is from genome assembly GCF_000975095.1 of Demequina aestuarii. Classification (GTDB taxonomy): domain Bacteria; phylum Actinomycetota; class Actinomycetes; order Actinomycetales; family Demequinaceae; genus Demequina; species Demequina aestuarii. Next base: position 2,098,728 of record NZ_BBRD01000001.1, on the reverse strand, counting down.
GAAGTCCTCAGGAGACGCCCATCCGCACTGGAAATGTAAGGGCGTGGGAACCTACACCTACAAGGGCTACTCGATGCACGCGTCACTGGAGTCTGGCACGATCTACAAGGCCACGACCTCGAACTGGCAGGTGCCAGGTAAGAGCCGCTTCTCCTGTTGATTGGAGCCTTGAGAATGCGTAATGGTGGGGATGAGGAGACTCGCGTCTCACGTGCGCCCTCGTCCCCACCCATGCTGTGGAACGGCGTGTGGCGCGAACACCCCACGTATTACGTTTGGACCACCCCAGACGGTAGCTACCGGGGAGGAGTGACCCATCGTATGGGTGGCTGGTCGACGCTTCGGCCCGATGCTGATGGTCGCGTGAGTGTCGAACTGACCTCGGGACTCGAGCCGACATCGCTCCTAGTAACGCGGTGCATCCTGTCTCGTGATGCATACCGTGCGCCGGCACGATGGCTGGCGCGCACCATCGACGTCCTGGCAGAAGACCCGACGGTCACCGTCACTCACGCCAACAAGCGCACTCGTATCGAGTTCAGCCTCAAGGCACGCAAGTGGCAGCGATTCGTCAGGCTTGAGGCCCACTACCCGGACAGGCCCGTGGGTGGCGACAATGCCGCGCACCGCTGCTACGTCGGCTTCGCTTTCAAGATCGAACCACGATGAGGCATCTCTGGAGGACATCCCTCCTGACGTTTCTCGTGGCACTGCCCTTAGGGGCATGCACGGCCGCCGCGACCGAGCCTACTGATCCCCCGACCGACTCCCAAGCGAGCGACGTGCCGCTCGTGGTGGTCGAGACAGCGCCTTCGGCACCACCCGAAGCATCACTACAAGACCACGACCTGACACGACTCGTGACACGATGGGACGATCCGAACTCCCACCAGACCATCGTGGCCCAGCCCTCACCAGATCTGGTCACCTACGACCTGCCGACCACAAGTGTCCACGAGGAAATCACCCTCACCATCCACTCCCTTGTCCTGCCCGCATTCGTAAACTTCCGGATGTTCTACACCATCGGGGCTGATGGCACGCCAAACGATACCGAGGACAGAGTCATTCAATGCGTCGGCACCTCAGATGGGCCGTGCTTCATCCAATCAGACGCGACAGGCTTAACCATCACCGTCCCGATTGATGCACAAACAGTGTTTCTCACCGTCGAGGCTTTCTATTACAATCCCGATACCGCACAAGAGCCCTATTCGCTCGTCACATGGGGAACAAACATCTCGACCATGGGCTAGTGCCGATGCGAAACTCTTTGACGAATTCTTGCCGTCAGTCACGAATGTCTGAACCGGCGCGCACATTCTTGACCATCAGCGCCACATGGAACGGCTGGCCAGGCAGCTCGGCGAACTCGGGGATGTGAGGGAGACAGAGAGCTCTGGCGTCGGCGCCGTTGCCCGCTCACTGGACAGCGTTTCCAGGCTCTTCGCAGATGAGGGTGTGCTGACCGGGGCGTGAGTGGTGGCGGGAAGACGTCGAGGTCCTCCAGGATGGGAGTTCCTACACCGCCCAGATGAAAGACCTCGACGTGTTCCACGCTACCTTCGACGCCGGATCTGACGTGAGTTCTGCGACCTCGATGCCCTGGGTCTGGTGGTCGTCGATCACCTGTCGATATCCCGTGTTGCAGCGGATCTCGGAGTCGCATGGCACACCGCTGACGACGCGGTCTTGACCGAGGGGCACCGCTTGTTGACCAACGACCCGGCCCGGTTCGACGGCGTCAGAGTGCTCGGCGTCGATGAGCACGTGTGGCGACACACGAGGTTCGGCGACAAGTACGTGAGCGCCATGATCGACCTCACCCACGTCGCCCTCTCCGTCGAGCTGGTGACGCACGAGGACCTCACCGTGTGCATCGAGAACGACTCAAGGTTCCTCGTGCACGACTGCGACGTCGGCGACGACGCGGCACCATTGCGTTTCGAGAGCCTGCCGGACGTGGAGCACGGCGCCCGCGCCGACCGCACGGTCCGGAGTACGGCGGGGCCGGAACCGTCCCGAGAATCAGCGGAGGTCGGCACTGAGTCACTCCTGGGGCACCATGTGCCTGGGCCACCACCAGGTACGAAGTCATCCACAGGGGGTTCCGCGGTCGCGGCTTTGCCTCTACTCTCAAGGCGCATGAGCGGGGAGACCCTGGAGCGCATTGAGGCCCAGGTGCGCGAGAGCATTCGCAGCGCCGGGCTCGATCCGGTGCGCGAGGCCGATGCGGTCCGTGCCCTGGTCGACGATGCCCTGTCTGCATGGGAGCATCGCGCCCTCGCCGGGGCGGTGCCCGCGATCACTGATCCTGCGGCGGCGGCGCGGGCACTCATGGACAACGTCTCGGGCCTGGGTCCACTGCAGCGCTACCTCGACGACCCCGATGTAGAAGAGATCTGGATCAACGCGCCGACCCAGGTCTACATCGCGCGCCGCGGCGCCCCGGAGCTCACACCGACGCTGCTTACCGAGGACACGGTGCGCGACCTCGTCGAGCGCATGCTCAAACAGTCTGGCCGGCGGCTGGACCTCTCGAGTCCCTTCGTCGACGCGACGCTCCCCGGTGGTGAGCGTCTTCACGTGGTGATCCCGGACGTGACGCGCGAGCACTGGAGCGTGAACATCCGCAAGTTCGTGGTGCGTGCGCGGCACGTGAATGACATGGTCGCGCTCGGCGTGATGCCTCAGCAGGCGGCGGAATTCCTCGCCGCGGCAGTCGACACGGGCCTGAATGTGCTGATCTCAGGGGCCACGCAGGCGGGCAAGACCACCATGCTGGGCGCCCTCGCGGGAGCGATCCCTGCCCGTGAGCGCGTCATCTCGTGCGAAGAGGTGTTCGAGGTCGCCGTGCCGACCCGCGACTGGGTGGCGCTCCAGTGCCGTCAGCCGTCACTCGAGGGCACTGGCGAGATCCCGCTGCGCAGGCCGGTCAAGGAAGCGCTGCGCATGCGGCCGAGCCGCATCATCATCGGCGAAGTGCGTGAGGCCGAAGCGCTCGACATGCTGATCGCCCTGAACGCGGGCGTGCCCGGCATGTGCACGATCCACGCCAACAGCGCTCGCGACGCGATCACCAAGATGTGCACCCTGCCGCTGCTCGCGGGCGAGAACGTCTCCGACCGCTTCGTGGTGCCCACCGTCGCGTCGGCCATCGACCTGGTGGTTCACCTGGGGCTCGACGCCAACGGGGTGCGGCGTGTGCGGGAGATCGTGGGCGTCTCCGGGCGTGCCGAGGGCGGCGTCGTGGAACTGTCGACGATCTTCCACCAGGGGCGCTCCGGACTTGAACGTGCCGGCGGGTTTCCACCACGCGAGGAACTGTTCGAGCAACGCGGTCACCGCCTCGGCGAGTTGTTGCGAGGGCCGTGACATGGATGCGCTGTGGGGGGCGGTGCTCGGATTGGGACTATTTATGGTGTGGTGGTCGCTCTGGCCCATGCCCGATCGCCCTGAGCGCACCCGGCACGGATGGTCCGCGCGCACCCAGGACCGCCTCGTTCGAGCCGGTGCACCGTCGGTCACACCCGCCGCACTCGGGGGAGTCGCTGCGGGGGTGGGGCTCGTCGCCTTCGTGGTTGTGGCGGGCCTGACGGAGTCGGCGCCGATCGGTGCATGCTTCGCGATCCTCGCGGCGAGGGCGCCGTTCGCGCTCGTCTCGATGCGAGCGCACGCACGCACCCGGGCGACGCGTGAACTGTGGCCGGAGGTGGTGGACTCGCTCGCATCGGGCATCCGTGCCGGCCTCGCGCTCCCCGAGGCTGTGGGCCAGATCGGCGACCGCGGGCCCGAGGCGCTGCGCGAACCGTTCGAACTCTTCGCCGAGGACTACCGAGCGTCTGGCCGGTTCCACGACTGCCTCGACGCTCTCAAGGAGCGACTCGCGGATCCCGTCGCTGATCGGCTCGTGGAGACCCTGAGAATCACGCGGGACGTTGGCGGCACGGACGTGGGCCGGGTGCTGAGGACCCTGGCCGAGTTCCTGAGGGACGATTCCCGCACCCGCGGGGAGCTCGAGGCGCGACAGTCCTGGACCGTGAACGCTGCGCGGCTCGCGGTGGCGGCTCCGTGGGCCGTGCTCGCGCTGCTCTCGACTCAGGCGTCCAACGCGGCCGCCTACAACTCGCCTGCAGGCGTGGTGGTGCTCGCGGTCGGTGGCGCCAGCACGGTGGCCGCGTACCGACTGATGATGCGCGTCGGGCAACTGCCCGAAGAGGCGCGGGTGCTGCGATGAACCGGGGGCGTCGATGACGTGGGTGGAGGCCGCCTTGGGAAGCGCCCTCGGCATGGGAGGAGTGCTCGTGCTGTCCTGGGCCTTTGCGCGCCGTGCGACGCTCGACGCCCGCATCGCTCCGTTCCTACGGACGAGCCTGCGCGACGAGGTGCGCCGTCGGGACTATTCGGTCACTCCCGTGCCCGCCCTCGAACGACTGGTGGCGCCGGTGGTGCGTGACCTCGGGGCGGTGATCAGCCGGTGGGGATCGCCGTCGGCCGACGTTGCGCGGCGGCTTCGGCGCTCGGGATCGGGGCTTTCCGTCGAGCAGTTCCGCGCACAGCAGGTCGCGTGGGGAGCGGCCTGCCTCGCGGCGGGCGTCGCGTTGGCACTCGTGCTGACCGCGACCAGGGGAGCGTCGGTGCTCGCGTCTACGGTGCTTGCCCTCGTGCTCGCCATCGGCGGCGTGCTCGGCCGTGACGCCGTGCTCTCGCAGTCGGTCAAGCGCCGCCAGCGGCGGCTCGTCGCTGAGCTGCCGACCATCGCGGAGCTCCTGGCGCTGTCCGTCGGCGCAGGCGAGAGTGCGTTGGCCGCCCTCGATCGCGTGGCCCGCACTACCTCGGGAGAACTCACCGGGGAGATCTCTTTGGCACTGGCCGATGCGCGGGCGGGACAGCGCCTGCCTGCGGCGCTCACGCGGATGGCAAGGGACGTCGGCGTGCCTGCTCTCGAGCGATTTGCCGAGGGCATCGCCACGGCAGTCGAACGTGGCACCCCGCTCGCGGAGGTGCTCCGCGCACAGGCGCAGGACGCGCGGTCGCAGGGTCGACAAGCACTCGTCGAGGAGGGCGGCCGCCGCGAGATCGCGATGATGGTTCCCGTCGTGTTCCTGATCCTTCCTGTCACCGTCGTGTTCGCAGTCTTCCCGGGTCTCATCGCGATCGACCTCGGGGGTTAATCGATGGCGCCACACCACGACACGACGGGGGAGAGATGATGATCCGACGACTGATGACGCGCATGGCGGCCGAGGATCCGGAGCGCGGGGACGTGCCTGGCTGGGTGCTCATCACGCTGATGACCGCCGGGCTGGTCGCCGCGATCTGGGCGCTTGCTGGGCCCGCGCTCGAGGGCCTGTTCACCGATGCGATCAATTCCGTCACTGGGGGCTGAGCGCGACCGCGGGTCGGCGCCCGTGGAGTTCGTGCTCGTCGGCATCCTCGTGGTGCTGATCGGGCTCGCGGTGCTGCAGCTGGTGCTCGCGCTGCACGTGCGCAACACGCTGCTGTCGAGTGCGTATGAGGGCGCGAGGCATGGGGCGCGGGCGGACCGGAGTCTCGACGACGGTGTTGCGCGCAGCGAGGAGGTCGCTCGCACGGCGCTCGGCAGCCGGGAGGTCGTCGCGAGCGCGGCACGCGACACCGTGGACGGCGCGGGCGTGGTGGTGGTCACGCTCGAATCGACGGTGCCGCTCGTGGGGCTGTGGGGCCCAGGCACCATGCGGGTGGAGGCCAGGGCATTCGACGAGGCCAGCGGTGGCTAGCCGGTCGCAGCGGTGCCGTGACGATGCGGGCTCGGCCATGGTCGAGTTCCTCGGAGTCACGGTGATGGTGCTGGTGCCCGTGATCTACCTGGTGATCGCCGCCGCACAGTTCCAGGCCGCGGCGTTCGCTGTCGAGGGCGCGAGCCGGTCCGCCGCCAGGGGAGCGGTCGTGGCAGGCCTGGATGTGGTGGAGCGCGGGGGATCGGCGGCCGATGCGCGGGAGGCGGCGATCGAGCGGGCGGAGGCGGCGGTCGCGCTCGCGCTCGAGGACTTCTCGGTGCGTGGGCAGCCCACGGTGACTCTCGAGTGCGATACGTCGCCCTGCTTCGAGCCCGGGTCGACGGTCACGGCTGACGTGGTTGTGGCGGTTCCGCTCGCGGGTGTGCCCGGACCGGTGGTCGAGGTGGTGCCGGTGGCGGTCGAGGTCTCCGCGACCGGACGTTCCCCCGTCGAGGGCTTCTCTCCATGAGGCGCTCGCGAAGGTGGTTCACGGCAGAGACACGAGACGACGAGGGCAACATCACCCTGTTGACGCTCGGATGGGTGGTGCTGACGCTGCTGGCACTGCTTGTGATGGCCGCAGCGACTCACCTGCACCTCGACCGCATGCGGCTGACGAGCCTCGCCGACGAACTCGCGCTCGCGGCTGCGGACGAGCTCGATGCAGCGGAGTACTACTCCGCGAGCGGCGATGCGGCGGCCCTCGACGGGGATGCGATGTCCGGGGCCGTGGCCGACTGGCTGGCGGCGGACACTCGCGAGTGGGTCGGGGAGGTGGGGGTGGCGCGGGTCACGGCCGCGCCCGATGGCACGGCCACCGTCACCATTGCGCGCCGTGTGCTCCCGCTGTTCGACGTCGACGCGCTCGCGGCCTTTGGGGACGGCATCACGCTCACGGCTGAGGGGCGGGCGCGCGCGGGCTGACGATGCCCGGGTTGGCCGCGCGGCCGCGAGTGTCAGCTTCCGTGCATCGTGCGGGTCGACACCGCACACATCTCGACACGTGCGGGTGCGGGCGTGGGGGTGGGTCAGGTGGTGAGGCGGGCCGGGTCCAGCACGGCGATGATGCCTGAGACCAGCGATCCGTACGCGCGGTCCTCGACGGTGCCGTACGTCAGCAGCGACGGGTGGGGCGCGAGCCTGGCCACGTGCTCGCGGGTCTCCTCGATGGCCTCGCCCTGCACGGGGGCGCCGGCACGGTAGCCGTCGCCCACGAACGGCGGGTCCTGGACCACGAACATGCCGAGCTCGTCGCAGGCCTCGTAGAAGTGCGGCGACTCGTAGACGCCCACGCCGTCGACGTGCAGCACGCCCACGCCCGCCTCGCGCTGCCGCTCGATCGTGGCGCGGACGTCCTCGTCCACCACGCGCGCGAGCACCGTGTCGAGAGGGGTCCAGCGTGCGACGGTCAGGTCCACCTGCTGATCGTTCACGGTCACGCTCACCCGCTCGGTGCGCGGCGAGACCTGGGGCGGGTCCGCGAACTCCTCCCGCGCATCGGCCGTGGCCCACTCCGTGGCAGGCGCGGCGTTGACCGCGCCGTCCAAGGTGACCGAGCGGAAGCCCACGCGGCGCGCGTGCGTGTCCAGGCGCTCGTCCGTGGAGTGGAGGTCCACGACGAGGTCGTACAAGCGCGCGGGACCGTGTCCGTGGGGCCACCAGGCCTCGATCTGAGGCGCCTCGACGGTGACCACTCCGGTGACCTCGCCGGGAGGGATCTGCGCGGTGGCCTCGGCGCCGGCGACGGAGGCCCACACGGTCAGCGGCTCACCGGACGCGCGCTCCACCCGAACGTGCACCTGCACCCGGCCGGTCTCGCCGTCGAGGCTCACGAGCGGCCGCACCTCGTCCAGCCGCGCCACGCGCCACCGCTCGATGCGCACGCCGCCGCGGATGCCCGTCGAATGCGCCGGCACGCCGCCGAACGGCCCGAAGCCCCACGCCATCTTGCGCACGCCTCGGTAGGCGCGCGTGACGTCGCCCCGCTGCGCATCGGCGTCGACTCCACGCGCGTACGCGAGGGCGGAAGCGAAGTCGACGGTGAGCCTGTTGGCGCCGCCCATCACCAGCTCGCGCACGTCGAATCGGTAGCACCGGTGCATGTTCTTGGTGCGCGCGATCTCGGTGTCGTTGAGCTTGACGGTGGCGACCGTGTCGAGGCCGTCGAACACCAGATCGACGCGTTCGCCCTCGGTCGCGGGAGTGGCCGCGAAGACCGTGGCATAGCGCCACTCGCACCACGCCATCCAGTCGGCGGCGGTGCCATCCTCGCGCGGTCCGTCGGGGAGCAGCCCGGCACGGTGGAGGTCCAGCGGCGCGGATCCCGGCACCTTCGCTGGGATGGTTGCGCGCTCGACCTGGGAGGGCGCGTCGCCCCCGGTATGCGTCAGGGTCCAGCCCTCGTGGATGGGATTGGCGATGAGGGCGACGGCGGACAACGGCGGCTCCGTAAAGGGTCGACGCGAGCAGGGGGACGAGCGACAGTCTCGCATGTCGGAGCCAGGTACGGCAGACTGACCCCCGAGGGCAGTGACGAGGGTCATTGGTCCCATGGCGAGGCCTTTCCCCGGGGGTAGCGTCGAGTTATCGCCGATGGCACCAGAACAGGTCGCCTCGGTGCAGTACATGGCTCGGCTCGATCCGCAACCTACGGAGACGGCCCCACCAGGGAGGAAACACCATGACCGCCACTGACACCCCCATCACCTCAGCCGCCGACTCCGCCGCACACGAGGCCGAATGGCGCTCGTTCGAGCGTGGCCCGTGGTCCGACGCGATCGACGTCCGCGGCTTCATCCAGGCCAACTACACCCCCTATGAAGGCGACGCCTCGTTCCTCGAGGGTCCGACCGAGCGCACCCAGCGCGCCTGGGAGTCCATCACCGCGCTGTTCCCAGAGGAGCGTGAGAAGGGCGTCTACGACGTGGACGCCACGACCCCCTCGTCGATCACCGCCCACGCCCCCGGATATGTGCGTGAGGGCGAGGACGTCATCGTCGGCCTCCAGACCGATGCCCCGCTCAAGCGCGCGATCATGCCGTACGGCGGCTGGCGCATGGTGGCCAACGCCCTGGAGACCTACGGCTACGCCGTCGACCCGCAGCTCGAGAAGATCTTCACCGAGTACCGCAAGACCCACAACGCCGGAGTGTTCGACGTCTACCCGCCGAACGTGCGCGCTGCTCGTCGCTCGCACATCGTCACCGGACTGCCGGACGCCTACGGCCGTGGCCGCATCATCGGCGACTACCGCCGTGTGGCGCTCTACGGCGTCGATGCGCTCATCGCCGCCAAGAAGGCAGAGCGCGGCATCCTCGACATGGGGCGCTCGACCGAAGACGTGATCCGTGACCGCGAGGAGAACGCTGAGCAGGTGCGCGCCCTCCAGGAGCTCAAGCAGATGGCGGCGAGCTACGGCTACGACATCTCGGGCCCGGCCCGCAACTTCCGCGAGGCCGTGCAGTGGCTCTACTTCGCCTACCTGGGCGCGGTCAAGGAGCAGAACGGCGCCGCGATGTCGCTGGGTCGCACCTCGACCTTCCTTGACGTCTACGCCGCCCGCGACCTCGCCGAGGGCACGCTGGACGAGTCCGAGATCCAGGAGGTCGTGGACGACTTCGTCATCAAGCTGCGCATCGTGCGGTTCCTGCGCACCCCGGAGTACGACGCCCTGTTCTCCGGCGACCCGACGTGGGTCACCGAGTCCATCGGCGGCGTCGGCGACGACGGCCGCCCGCTGGTCACCAAGACCTCGTTCCGGTTCCTGCAGACCCTGTACAACTTGGGCCCCGCGCCCGAGCCGAACCTGACGGTGTTCTGGTCAGAGAAGCTGCCGCAGGGATTCAAGGACTTCTGCGCTCAGGTGTCGATCGACACCTCGTCGATCCAGTACGAGACCGACGAGCTGATCCGCTCTCAGTGTGGCGACGACGCGGCCATCGCGTGCTGCGTGTCCGCCATGGAGGTCGGCAAGCAGATGCAGTTCTTCGGGGCTCGCGTCAACCTCGCCAAGGCGATGCTGTACGCGATCAACGGAGGCAGGGACGAGATCTCCGGTGCGCAGGTCGCCCCGGTGAGCGCCCCGCTGTCGGGCGAGGTGCTCGACTACGACGAAACCCTCGCCGCGTTCGACGGGCTGCTGGACTGGCTCGCCGAGACCTACGTCGACGCGCTCAACTGCATCCACTACATGCACGACAAGTACGCCTACGAGCGTCTCGAGATGGCGCTGCACGACGGCTCGATTCTGCGCACCATGGCGTGCGGCATCGCTGGCCTGTCCGTCGCGGCCGACTCGTTGAGCGCGATCAAGTACGCGACCGTTCGCCCCATCCGGGACGAGACCGGCCTGGCGACCGACTACGAGGTCGAAGGGGATTACCCGACCTTCGGCAACGACGACGACCGCGTGGACGACATCGCGATCGAACTCGTGCACCGCTTCATGGCGAAGGTGCGTCAGCAGCCCACCTACCGCGGTGCCAAGCACACGCAGTCGGTGCTCACCATCACGTCCAACGTGGTCTACGGCAAGCACACGGGCAACACCCCGGACGGTCGCCGTCTGGGAGAGCCCTTCGCGCCGGGAGCCAACCCCATGAACGGGCGCGACACCCACGGCATCGTCGCCTCGGCGCTGTCGGTCGCGAAGCTGCCGTACGACGACGCCCAGGATGGCATCTCGCTCACCACCACTGTGGTGCCGGCGGGTCTGGGCCGCGACAAGGCGGAGCAGATCACGAATCTGGTCGGCGTTCTCGACGCCTACGCGGTCTCTCACGGCTTCCACATGAACGTCAACGTGCTGAACCGCGAGACGCTCGAGGACGCGATGGAGCACCCGGAGAACTACCCGCAGCTCACCATCCGGGTCTCGGGATACGCCGTCAACTTCGTGCGCCTCACCCGCGAGCAGCAGCTCGACGTGCTGTCGCGCACCTTCCACGGCGGTCTGTAAGCGCTCGACCCGGCGGCCCCGCCCCCATGTGGGGGCGGGCGCCCCGGCCCCGGAGAGTTCGCTCGCGCGCCAGGAGGTGCACAATGACAGACCACACCGTCTCGGTGGACCTGAAGTCCGGCCCGCCCATGGACATCGCCGACGCCGAACTGGCGGAGTCCGAACGCATCGTCGACCACACCGCAGGCTCGGTCCACTCGTGGGACCTCGTGACCGGCGCCGACGGCCCCGGCACTCGCATGACGCTGTTCATGGCCGGCTGTGGGCTGCGCTGCCAGTACTGCCACAACCCGGACACGTGGCGCATGAAGAACGGAGTGCGCCACACCGTCGACGAGGTGATGGAGCGCGTCACGCGCTACCAGAAGGTCATGAACGTCACGGGCGGCGGCCTCACCATCTCCGGCGGTGAGCCCCTGCTCCAGTCGAAGTTCGTGACCCACGTGTTCCACCAGGCGCACGCGCTCGGCATCCACACGGCGCTCGACACGGCGGGCCTGCTGGGAGCGCGCCTGAGCGACGAGGACCTCGAGGACATCGACCTGGTGCTGCTCGACATCAAGTCGGGGCTTCCGGAGACCTACAAGAGGGTCACCGGCCGGCCCCTGCAGCCCACTCTCGACTTCGCTGAGCGACTGTCGCGACTGGGCAAGAAGATGTGGGTGCGGTTCGTGCTCGTCCCCGACCTCACTGACGCGGAGGACAACGTCGACGCGGTCGGCGCCTTCGTCTCGACGCTCGACGGCGTGGAGCGGATGGAGATCCTGCCCTTCCACCAGATGGGCGAGTACAAGTGGGAGGCGACGGGCGAGCCGTACCTGCTGGCGGACACCAAGCCACCGACGGACGAACTCATCGAGCGCGTCAAAGGGCAGCTGGAAGCGTATGGACTGCCCGTGACGGTGGCCTAGCCGCCGCGCCTGCCGCCGGTGGTGCGCGGTGATACCCCTAGGGGTATCATGGTCGGCATGAAACTCCGCACTGTTCGCGCAGCCCTCGTGGCTGTCCTCGCCGCCGTCGCCCTGTCCGCCTGCTCCTCCGGCCAGGAGGATGCCGCCAACTCTCCCGCGCTCGCCTTCGATGGCACCCACGTGGGTGCCGAGGCGTTCACGGACGCCACCGAGGCCGACGGCGTCACGATCATCGATGTCCGCACGCCCGGTGAGTTCGCCGAGGGTCACGTGCCTGGAGCGGTCAACATCGACGTGTCCTCGCCCACCTTCGCCGATGCGCTCGCCGAGCTCGACGCCGACGGCGCTTACGCGGTCTACTGCCAGTCCGGCAACCGATCCCGGGCCGCGATCGACCAGATGGCCTCTGCCGGGCTGACGCAGACCGTGGGGCTCGAGGGCGGCATCGGCGCCTGGGCAGGCGACGTGTCGACCGGGTGACCTAAGTCCCTGGGAAGGGTCGCTCTCGGCCGGAAAGATGGTGGGCATCGATACGACTTCCCCAAAGGGAGAACAATGATGTCCATCCTGAGTCGTGAGCGCACCGTTGCGCCACCTGCATACAACCGTTGGATGGTGCCGCCTGCGGCACTCGCCGTGCACCTGAGCATCGGTCAGGTCTACGCGTTCAGCGTCTTCAAGGACGCGCTGATCGAGAGGTTCGACGCGAGCCACACCCAGATCGGCATGATCTTCTCCATCTCGATCGTCATGCTCGGCATGTCCGCAGCGTTCGGCGGCCGATGGATGGAGCGCACCGGGCCGCGCGCCGCGATGGTGCTCGCCGCATTCGCCTGGGCAGGTGGCTTCGCGGTCGCCTCGCTCGGAGTCTCGTGGGGCCAGCTCTGGCTGGTCTACCTGGGCTACGGCGTGTTGGGCGGCATCGGACTCGGCATGGGCTACATCTCGCCGGTGTCGACTCTCATCAAGTGGTTCCCGGATCGCCCGGGACTCGCGACCGGGCTTGCCATCATGGGCTTCGGTGGTGGCGCGATGGTCGCCGCGCCCCTGTCCCAGTTCCTGCTCAGCAACTACGCGGACACTCCGGCCGATGCGCTCGTGCCGTCGTTCCTCACGCTCGGCGGGCTCTACTTCCTCCTCATGCTGGCAGGCGCCGCCGTGGTGCGCGTGCCCCAGAAGGGGTGGCTGCCTGACGGCTACGTGCCCTCGGCGCACCGATCCAAGGTCTCCAGCGGCGGCCAGGTGAGCGCCACCAACGCGATCAAGACGGCACCCTTCTGGATGCTCTGGATCGTGCTGTTCACCAACGTCACCGCAGGCATCGGCATCCTCGAGAACGCCAAGCCCATGGTCGAGGACTTCTTCCCGGCCATCACGGCCGCCGCTGCCGCCGGCTTCGTGGGGCTGCTGTCGCTGGCCAACATGGCTGGCCGCATCGGCTGGTCGAGCCTGTCGGACGTGATGGGCCGCAAGCTCACGTACGTGATGTACCTGGGCGTCGGAGCGCTCGCGTACCTCTCGATCGCGCTGTTCGGCCCCTCGGCGATGGTGGTGTTCGTGCCGCTCGCGGTACTGATCATCAGCTTCTACGGCGGCGGCTTCGCGACCATCCCGGCGTACCTCAAGGACGTGTTCGGCGAGTTCGAGGTGGGCGCGATCCATGGCCGGCTGCTGACCGCCTGGTCCGCCGCCGGAGTGGCCGGTCCGCTGATCGTGAACTCGGTGCTCGATCGTCTCGAGGGCCAGGGGCTCGAGGGCGCTGACCTCTACCGCCCGTCGCTGCTCATCATGGTGGGCGTGCTCGTGGTCGGCTTCATCGCCAACCTGCTGATCAGGCCCGTCGCCGCCAAGTGGCACGAGCACGCCGATGCGGTGCCGCGTCACGAGCTCGACGCCACGCAGGACGCGGTCGACGACGCTGCCAACCTGCCCGCTCTCGCCGAGACGAAGGGATGATCATGACCGACAAGAACACGGCCCCGCGCCGCACGAACCCGCTGGCCATCGCGCTGTGGGTGGTGGTGGGCTCCGGCCTCGTGTACGGCGTGACGCAGACGGCCATCAAGGCCGCAGCTCTCTTCACGGGCTAGACCTTCATCGGCTGGCGATAGACGTCTGGACGGCACACGGGCGGCGCCTCCGCAGGCGGAGGCGCCGCCCTGCTGCGTGCCCCGCCCGAGCCTCCTCGCCCGCGACATGCGCGCATCGGCCGTGGGCCCTTGGTCCCCGGGACCATCGCCCCTGAACAGCCGCCCAGCACGGGCATACCTTGGACCCATCAGGGCGCACCCCGCGTCCTCCCTCGGAAGGAATCGAGATGACTGCCACCACCGAGTCGCCGGCCACCGCAACCGCGGTCTCCGACGAGATCGACCGCCTCGTCGCCAACGCCCAGCGGGCGCTTGCGGCCTACTCATCCCTGACGCAGGACGACGTGAACCTGCTCGTCAAGAAGGCGTCGGTCGCGGCGCTCAACCAGCACGGCGCCCTCGCCGTCATGGCGGTCGAGGAGACCGGCCGCGGCGTCTTCGAGGACAAGGCCGTGAAGAACATCTTCGCGTGCGAGCACGTGACCCACTCGATGGCCACCATGAAGACCGTGGGCGTCATCAACGAGGACCCGATCCTCGGCATCACCGAGATCGCCGAGCCCGTGGGCGTGGTCGCAGGCCTCACGCCGGTCACCAACCCCACCTCGACCGCGATCTTCAAGTCGCTCATCGCGCTGAAGACCCGCAACCCCATCGTGTTCTCGTTCCACCCGAGCGCACAGAAGTCCTCGGTGGCGGCGGCGCGCGTGGTGCGCGACGCGGCGATCGAGGCCGGCGCCCCCGAGAACTGCATCCAGTGGGTCGAGACCCCCTCTCTCGAGGCCACCAGTGCACTCATGAACCACGACGGCGTCGCGATGATCCTCGCGACCGGTGGCAATGCCATGGTCAAGGCCGCGTACAGCTGCGGCAAGCCCGCACTGGGCGTCGGCGCAGGCAACGTGCCGGCCTACGTCCACGAGTCCGCGAACCTCAAGCGCGCCATCAACGACATCGTGGTCTCCAAGGCCTTCGACTTCGGCATGGTGTGCGCGTCAGAGCAGGCCGTCATCCTCGACGCCTCCATCTACGACGCCGCGCTGACCGAGTTCGACCGGTTGCACGCGTACCGTGCGACGCCGGAAGAGAAGGTCATGCTCGAGGAGCTGATCTTCGGGGTGCAGGCGGGCGGCGAGAACTGCGCTGGCGCCAAGCTCAACCCGAACATCGTCGGCAAGTCCCCCAACTGGATCGCCCAGCAGGCAGGCTTCGAGGTTCCCGAGGAGACCTCGATCATCCTCGCCGAGGTGTCCCACGTGGGCGAGGACGAGCCGCTGACGCGCGAGAAGCTGGCCCCCGTGCTGGCCGTCCTGCGTGCGGACAGCACGGAGCAGGGCCTCTCGCTCGCCGAGCAGATGGTCGAGTTCCACGGACTGGGCCACTCCGCGGCGATCCACGCCGAGGACCTGGAGCTGATCCAGGAGTTCGGCCGCCGCGTGAAGGCCGTCCGCGTGATCACCAACTCGCCCTCCAGCCAGGGCGGAATCGGCGACATCTACAACGCGCTCATGCCGTCCCTCACGCTGGGCTGCGGCTCCTACGGCAAGAACTCTGTGAGCTCCAACGTGACGGCGCTCAACCTGATCAACGTCAAGCGCATC
This sequence comes from Demequina aestuarii, assembly GCF_000975095.1. Classification (GTDB taxonomy): domain Bacteria; phylum Actinomycetota; class Actinomycetes; order Actinomycetales; family Demequinaceae; genus Demequina; species Demequina aestuarii. Next base: position 2,083,410 of record NZ_BBRD01000001.1, on the reverse strand, counting down.
GCCCGGAGGAACAACAACATGCAGTGGTTCAAGGTGCCGGCCAAGACGTACTTCGAGCCCAACTCGATCCAGTACCTGCGCGACATGCCGAACGTCGAGCGCGTCACGATCATCACGGACGCGACCATGACACGCATCGGCGTGGTCGACAAGATCCTGGACGTGCTTCACCGTCGCAACAACGGCGTGTCGGTCCAGATCATCGACAACGTCGAGCCCGAGCCCTCCATCAACACGGTCAAGGCCGGTGCCGAGGTGCTGCGCGCCTTCAAGCCGGACACCCTGATCGCCGTGGGCGGCGGCTCGCCGATGGATGCCGCCAAGGTCATGTGGCTCATGTACGAGCACCCCGAGGTCGTGTTCTCTGACCTCAAGGAGAAGTTCTTCGACGTGCGCAAGCGCGCGTTCACCTTCCCCAAGCTGGGCGAGCTCGCACAGCTGGTGTGCATCCCGACCACGTCGGGCACCGGCGCCGAGGTGACCCCGTTCGCAGTGATCACCGACACGGACACCGGGCGCAAGTACCCGCTCGCCGACTACGCGCTCACGCCCACCGTCGCGATCATCGACCCGGTGCTGACGGCGAACCTGCCCTCACGCGTCGCGGCCGACTCCGGCATGGACGCCCTCACGCACGCCACCGAGGCCTACGTGTCCGTCTACGCCAACGACTTCACCGACGGCATGGCGCTGCAGGCGATCCGACTCGTGTTCGAGAACATCGAGGAGTCCGTCACCGTCGGCGGCACCGCGGTCAAGGCTCGCGAGAAGATGCACAACGCGGCGACGATCGCCGGTATGGCGTTCGGTAACGCGTTCCTGGGACTCGTCCACGCGATGAGCCACACGACCGGCTCGATGTTCCACATCGCGCACGGCCGCACCAACGCCATCTACCTGCCGCACGTGATTCGCTACAACGGTCGCGTTCCCACCAAGCCCACCTCGTGGCCCAAGTACGAGACCTACGTGGCCCCCGAGCGGTTCCAGGAGATCGCCAAGATGCTCGGTCTCGCACACTCGACCCCGGAGGAGGCCGTCGAGGCCTACGCCGTGGCCGTCGAGGAACTGCGCGACAAGCTGGGCATCGAGCGCTCCTTCCAGGAGGTGGGAGTCGACGAGGCCGAGTTCATGTCCTCTCTCGACACGCTCGCCATGAATGCCTACGAGGACCAGTGCGCACCGGCGAACCCGCGCGTGCCGATGCTCGCGGACATGAAGGTGATGATGGAGGCCGCGTACTACGGCGTCAAGTACGAAGACGTCAAGGGCCGCGCGGTCACCGAGGCACCCGCCGCGGGCGAGGCGGAGCAGGTTCCCGCCAAGAAGACGCGGTCTCGCAAGGCCAGCAAGTAGACGGCGCGCTCGCGGGGCGGGAGACCGCCCCGCGAGCGTGACCGCATGATCGTCGCCGGTCAGGACACACCCGGCGCACATGAGAGCCCCGGTGCCTGCGCGCCGGGGCTCTCGTGTGGGCGGACGGAATCTCTTGGGGGCGGCTCCTGGCCTGGGCATCACGAAACATGCCGTTTACCTATCGTCCGATAGAGTCCATCTGTCGCTACGAAAAGGCAGGTGCAGACGTGATGGGTCACAAGGTCCTGGTTGCGAACCGCGGGGAGATCGCGGTGCGGGTGTTCCGTTCCGTCCGTGCGCGCGGATGGGGAACGCTCGCGGTGTTCACGGACGACGACCGGGGAAGCCTGCACGTGACCGCAGCCGATCACGCGGTGCGTCTCGAGACGAAGGGCGCCGTCGAGCCCTACCAAGACATCGAACAACTCATCGAGGTCGCTCTCGCTCACGACGTCTGGGGCATCCATCCGGGCTACGGCTTCCTGTCGGAAAACCCGCAGTTCGCCCGGGCGGTTGAAGACGCAGGCTTGGTGTTCATCGGCCCGACGCCCGAGCAGATCGAGTTGTTCGGGGACAAGCAGTCGGCCCGGGCGCAGGCGATTGCCGCAGGCGTGCCCGTCGCCGCCGCGACGTCCGCGCTTCTCGACGCCGACGACGCTCGCGACCAAGTCTCCACTATTGGTCTACCCGTGATCATGAAGGCCGCGGCGGGAGGGGGCGGCAAGGGCATGGCCGTCATCGAGGATCTCGACCAGATCCCCGCCGCCTTCCGCGCGGTTCACCGGGTGGCGGAGTCGGTGGGCGGCGGGGTATTCGCCGAGCGCTTCATCGCCGATGCTCGTCACGTCGAGGTGCAGATCTTCGGCGACGGCGAGGGAGGCGTGGTGACGCTCGGCGACCGTGACTGCACTCTTCAAAGGCGCAATCAGAAGGTCGTCGAAGAGGCACCGGCCTACGGGCTCGACGATGCGCTGCGCACCCGGCTTCACGACACTGCGCGCGCGCTTGGAGCCGCCGCGGGCTACCGCAGCGCCGGCACGGTCGAGTTCGTGGTCGATTCCCGTTGCGGCGAGGCCGCATTCCTTGAGATCAACACGCGGCTGCAGGTGGAGCACCCCGTGACTGAGGCCGTCGTGGGCGTAGACCTGGTGGACTGGATGCTCGCACTCGCTGACGGCGACGATTCCTTTCTCACGCCGCACCTCGAATCGGGGTCGGTGCCCCTCGTGGGGCACGCCGTCGAGAGCCGTCTCTACGCCGAGGACGCCGCTCATGACTTCCGGCCGAGTCCCGGCACCATCACTCACGTGGAGTTCCCGTCGCATGCGCGCGTCGACACGTGGGTGACGACCGGGACCGAGGTGGGCATGCGGTTCGACCCGATGCTCGCCAAGGTCATCACGGTGGGCGCCGATCGTGCGGAGGCTTGGCAGCGGCACGCGAGCGCGCTCGCACAGACGCGCGTCGACGGGGTTCACACCAACCTCGGCTTGCTGAGAGCGATTGCGGACTCGCCCCTGGTCGCCTCTGGGGCACACACCACGTCGAGTCTTGGCGTCGATGTCATTGACCCAGGCGAGGGCATCCGCGTGGAGGACCCCGGCTTCTTCACCACGGTCCAGGCGGCGCCGGGAAGGCTCGGCCTGTGGCACATCGGCGTGCCTCCGTCAGGCCCCATGGATGACCGCAGCTTCAGGCTCGGCAATGAGGCTCTCGGCAACGCCTCGGACGCGGCGGGCCTCGAATGCACGGTCTCCGGTCCGCGGTTGCGCTTCACGATGGAGTCCACTGTCTGCGTGACGGGCGCGCCCGCTTCGGTCACGGTTGACGGTGAGGAGATGCCGATGTGGGAGCCCTTCGAGGTGCCCGCCGGCTCTGTGCTGGAGGTAGGCCGTGCATCCGCCGGGCTGCGCACGTACGTGTTGGTGAGTGGCGGCCTCGATGTGCCCGACTACCTGGGGTCGCGTGCAACGTTCACGCTCGGCGGGTTCGGTGGCCACGCCGGCCGCACGTTGGTGGCGGGCGATCTGCTCGCGGTGGGGACCGATAGGTCCCGAGATCTGCCTCACCCCCGCGCCGTGGTGGAGGAGCGCCTCGAATGCGGCTCCGAATGGGAAATTGGGGTGCTCGACGGTCCGCACAGCTCCCCGGACTTCTTCACCCCACGTGACATCGAGGCACTCTTCTCCGCCTCCTATCAGGTGCACTTCAACTCCGACCGCACCGGGGTCAGGCTCGTCGGGCCGCAGCCAGAGTGGGCGCGAGGCGACGGGGGAGAGGCTGGCCTGCACCCGTCGAACATCCACGACACGCCTTACTCCGTGGGCGGCCTCGACTTCACCGGCGACACGCCCGTCCTGTTGGGCCCTGACGGACCGAGTCTGGGTGGCTTCGTCACGCCGGTCACCGTCGTCAAGGACGAGCGCTGGAAGCTCGGCCAACTCGCTCCGGGCGACACCGTGCGATTTGCGCGGAGGACGCCCGTGGTGTCCGACGCCCCCGGCGCGCCGCGCGGGGTGCTGCTGGACAGCGACGGCGTGGTTGTGCGACGGCAGGGCGACGACAGTCTGCTCGTGGAGTTTGGGCCCCAGGAACTTGACCTGATGCTGCGTGCCCGTGTCCATGTGCTGCACGAGCGGCTCAAGAACGCGCGCCTGGCTGGCGTGCGTGATCTCACTCCCGGCATACGTTCGTTGCAGATCGCGTTCGGGGTGCCGTCCGCGCTGACGCCAGCGGCCTTGGAGACCATTGCGGCGATGGCCGCAGATGTTGCGGACGCGTCCGATCTCGTGGTGCCGAGCCGGCGCGTGCGCCTGCCCTTGTCGTGGGACGACCCTGCGACCCGAGAAGCGATCGCGCGATACGAGGCGGGTGTGCGAGACGACGCTCCATGGAACCCTTGGAACATCGAGTTCATTCGCCGGGTGAACGGCCTTGACTCGGTGACGCAGGTCTTCGACACGGTGTTCGAGGCAGAATATCTCGTCATGGGCCTTGGGGATGTCTATCTGGGGGCGCCCGTCGCCACGCCGCTAGACCCGCGCCACCGCCTTGTCACCACCAAGTACAACCCGGCACGGACGTGGACGGCGGAAAACTCCGTAGGCATCGGCGGTGCGTATCTGTGCATCTACGGCATGGAGGGGCCGGGGGGGTACCAGTTCGTGGGCCGTACGACTCAGGTGTGGGACCGGTGGGCTTCTTTCGAGGGTGCGGACCGCGCCGTTGATGGCAGTCGCCCATGGCTGCTCGAGTACTTCGACCGCATCACCTGGTACGAGGTGACCGCGGACGAACTGCTGCGACTCCGCGCAGACTTCGCGGCCGGAACATGGCGGCCCGAGATCGTCGAGGGAACCTTGTCGCTCGCCGACCATCAGCAGTTCCTCGACGAGAACGCTCGGGAGATCGACGAGTTCCGTCACCGGCAACGGACCGCTTTCGGAGCAGAGCGGGCTCGTTGGGAGGCGAGCGGCGAGTTTCAACGCCAGGCACGGCCCGCACCGGTCGCCGATGATGGCGCGCGAATCGCGGAGGGGTGCGAGGCGGCGGTAGCGCCGTTCATGGCTAACGTGTGGAAGGTGAGCGTGAGCGTGGGGGACCGAGTCGCGCGTGGAGACGTGGTCGCTGTGCTTGAGGCGATGAAGATGGAAGCGCCGGTGACGGCCAGCGTGGGCGGAGTGGTGGAAGCGGTGCTCGCGCCTGCCGGATCGACGGTCTCCGCCGGAGATCCCATCGTGACGGTGAGGGCCGACGCGTGAACGGCGTCCGCGACTTCGAGTCGCTCTTTGAGGTGAGCGGCCGCCCACTCGCGCTCCACGCCTTTGTGGTGGGCTACGAGCCCATCAGTGAATCGGTGTCGGTGCGCGGCGGCCGACCGGGGCGTTACCTGCTCGAGCCGGTGACGGCAGCCGCGGTCGCCTACGATGACGGATGGGTGCTGTTGGACGGCGGCTTCAACCTTGACGTGGTGCGCGACGAGGTCAAGCGCGCACAGCACTTCAATTACGAGACGTACACGCCAGTGGTGCCACCAGGCGACCCGCTACGAGACGGTGTGGCGGGCGCCGGCCTCTCGTGGGACCGACTGGCGGGGTGCGCCATCAGCCACGCGCACGTGGATCACACAGGTATCGTGCCGACGCTTCCGGACCAGGTCCCTGTCGTGATCCAGCGCCGGGAGTGGGAGTGGGTGTCCGGCGGTGCGGCACGACCACAGTTCGTGGTGCCAGCCGACCTGCTCGAGGCACAAGAGCGCATCCGGGTGATCGACGGAGATGCTGTGCTAGCGCCGGGACTGACGGCGTTGGACACGTCGGGTCACACGCCGGGCCATCAGTCGTTCATGATCGAGCTACCCGGGCGCACCGTCGTGCTCGCGTGCGACGCAGCCGATCTCCATGTCAACATCACGTCGCGCACCCCGTGCGGGTGGACCCCCGAGCCCGATGGTGATGAGCGAGCGCAGCGCGCAATAGATCGGCTGGCGGACCTCGCTGAGGCGGGAGTCGAGGTGTGGCCGGGACACGACCCGGACTGGGTGCCGTGGGCCGCGGCGATGCGCGGCGAGGACGTCACGGTCCGTTAGGCGCGGTCGCGCCCGGGCGTCGCACCTAGCACGCGGATCGCCGCCTGCTGGATGTCGCGTGCAATCTGCTCCGCGTCGATGTCAGAGGCATCATTGCGACGCAGGATCACCCCTTCGACCAGCGAGAAGAGCAGTGCCGCAGTGCGTGGTCCAGACTCAACATTGGCTTCCCCGGCCGCGATCGCGGCCGAGACCAAGGTCTCGTACGCAGCGGCGAGTTCCGAGCGCAGTTCGCGGAATCTCACGCACTCGGGGGCAGCTGTCTCCGGCAGGAGATAGAGCGAGCCGATGTTCCACGGTCCGGAGGCGAGCAGGCGCACGTCGAAGTCAATGAGCTCGATGAGTCGGTCCAGAGGCGAGCGGTCGCGATCCGCCAGCATGTCGCGCGCTGCCAGCATGGACGGCTCGGCGGTGGCAACGAGCAGTTCGACGAGTATCGCCGCCTTGTTGGGGAAGTGGTAGTACAGCGAGGGCTGCTTGATACCGACCGCGGCTGAGATCTGGCGAGTGGTGGTGGCCGCGTATCCCTGCTCGACAAAGAGCCGAGCGGCCGATGCGAGCACACGGTCACGACCGACTGCAGGCTTGCCGTGGGGCCGCGCACGACGGTCAGGGGAGGCGACGGTCGCGGGAGATCGGCCATCGGCGGCCGTAGCGGAGTGGGTGTTCATGGCGAATCTCCTCCCACTTTAGTGTCTCGGTCGCCTTTCCCTGACGACCACGCCGCCGGTAATCCGGCCGTAACACGACGGGCCTACACTGCCGAAGGTACCTATCAAGCGAAAGGTAATGAACACGATGATCGAAGATCTCGGAGCGGGCCGCCGGGCCCGCACCCGCACCCTGGCGGAAGCGCGCGCTGATGCTCACGCCCGTGCCGATGTTCGCGTGGAGGCGATGCCCTACCTGCCGGCATCGTCCTCTCCATACGCCCCTGTGGGCGTCGACACCTCGCGCATCGTGTGGGCCGAGACCGTCGGTGGACCGGGCTACACCCACGCCACCCTGGCCCGCGGCACCCGCATCAGATTCGAAGACACAGACGGGCATGCCTGCGCGCATGTCGTGGTGTTCAACGCGGACCGGCACGGCGAACGTCTCAACCTCGCCGATACCCAGAAGGTGCCCTGGCAGGCGTACCTTGGCGCGGGGCATCCGCTGCTGTCCGGCGACGGTCGGGTGTTGGCGACCGTCGCGGCCGACACGTCGACGCGCCATGATGCTCTATGCGGCGTCACGACGTTGGCCGCCAACCGGCGGAGGTATGGCGCAGGCGAGGCCCACTCCGCGACACCGGCCGGACGCGAACTGCTCCGGCTGGCGGCGGCCAAGGAAGGTCTCGGCGCGCGCGACCTCCCACCGAGCGTGTCATTCTTCAAAGGCGTCCGGGTGGAGCCTGACGGCGCTCTCGAGTGGACGGGCTCCGCTGGCCCGGGAGTCACCGTGGACCTCATCGCCGAGATGCCGATCACGATCCTCGTCGCGAACGCTCCTCACCCGCTCGACCCTGAGGACTCGTACCGCTCCACACCGCTCCGCATCCACGCGTGGACCGCCGAGCCTTCCTCGGATCGCGACCCCTGGTGGTCAGGTTCGCCGGAGCGCGCCCGCGCCTACGCCAATACGCAGCAGTACCTGACCGCGAGGGGAATCCGATGACCGTCACCTGGGCGACCTATGAGGCTGATTACTTCGACTACTCGGGGCCGATGGTGCCCGGCGCGGTCGTGCTCGACCACGAGATCGCGCCACGGAGTGGCTGGTCCGCGGTGGTGAGCGCCGGGACCGTGCTGACTCTCGTCGATGTGGGCGGCAATCAGTCGGGCGACTGCTTGATCTATGCGGCTGCCGACACCACCGAGCGCTACAGCGTCCCCGACACCCTCGTCGCGCAGCGCAACGCGTACCTTGTGGAGGGCTCAGTCCTGATGTCGAACGAGGGTCGACCGCTCATGACCATTGTCGGGAACGAGGTCGAGCGACAGGACACGATCGGTGGCGCGTGCTCGAAGGAATCCAACACCCTTCGGTACGGCCACCACACCAGATTCCACCACGCCTGCCGCGAGAATTTCCTGCTCGAGGGCGCACGGCATGGACTCGGCGCACGCGACCTCGTGTCCAACATCAACTGGTTCATGAATGTGCCGGTGGAGGCCGATGGCACGCTGGGAATCGTGGACGGCATGTCTGCTCCCGGGAAGAGGGTGGCGCTTCGCGCCGAGAGAGACGTCTTGGTCGTGATCTCCAACTGCCCGCAGGTCAACAACCCTTGCAACGACTTCAACCCCACGCCGCTGCGGGTCATCGTCACGGACCCCAGCGCGTCCGTGAGCGAGACGGACCGTCGATGAGCGCGCGTGCGGCTGTCGAGCGGTTCCTCGCCGCAGACCCGCGTGCCGACCGTCCAGAGGCATGGATCCACCTGATCGACGAGGAGCGTCTGCGGGCCGAGGCGGGCGCTGTCGATGCCTCGGTGGCGCGCGGTGCCGCTCTCCCCCTCGCTGGCCGGTTGGTGGCAGTCAAGGACAATATCGATGTCGCGGGTTGCCCCACGACCGCCGGAGCACCGACGTACGCGTATGTGCCTTCTGCGGACGCGACTGCCGTGGCCCGGCTACGTGCCGCCGGCGCCATCATGGTGGGCAAGACCAACCTGGACCAGTTTGCGACCGGGCTCGTCGGGACACGGTCGCCCTATGGCGCGGTCCGTCACGCGGTGGACCCGGAACGGGTCAGCGGCGGCTCAAGCGCTGGTTCCGCCGTCGCCGTGGCTCTCGGCCTGGTGGACTTCGCGCTCGGCACCGATACCGCAGGCTCCGGGCGGGTGCCCGCCGCGCTGCACGGCCTCTGGGGCCTCAAGCCCACGCGCGGAACGATCCCCACGACTGGGGTGGTGCCCGCATGCGCCTCGCTCGACTGCGTCACGGTCTTCGCGGCTGATGCCGAACTCGCCGCTCTCGCGCTGCGCGTGATGGAGGGAGCCGACGGCGTCGACCCGCTAGCGTCCCGACCCCGCCGCCCGAACCCTGTGCAGGGGCGATCGCGCGGCCGGCTCATCGTGCCGGTTCCGGACCAACTCACTGGTATGGCCGCGGGGTGGGACGGGCGGTTCGCGGCAGTGGTGGAGAGCGCGCGCCGCGTCGGTTTCGAGGTGGTGGAACGCAGCATCGCTCCGGCGCTCGAGGCTGCGGCCATGCTCTACGAGTCCTCCTTTGTGGCGGAACGCTACTCCGCGGTGGGAGAACACATCGCCGCGCACCGCGCGCGAGTCGGCCATGAACTGGACCCGACCGTGGCGGGCATCATCCTTGCGGGGCAGGACTTCACGGCTAGCGACCTCTACCGGGACCTGCGTCTGCTCGAGGCCCACCGGGCTGACTGCCGCGAGCTCCTCGGTGACGCCATCGGGATGCTCACGCCGACGACGACATGGCATCCGACCCTCGCGCAGGTCGCAGAGGCGCCCGTGGTGGCCAACAGCCGCATGGGGAGGTTCACCAACTTCGCCAACCTGCTCGACTTGGCGGCCGTGGCGTTCCCCGGCGGGACGGTCGACGGCCTTCCGTTTGGCGCGATGATCACGGGCCACGCCTTCACCGACGATGCGCTGAGGAATGCCGCCGTCATGATCGCGGGTGCAGTTCGCGACCCGGAAGGGGCCTCCGCGCCCACTGTTCCCGAGTCTGCGGATCCGGCCGAGATCGAGGTGTTCGTGGTCGGCGCCCATCGTTCCGGCCAGCCGCTCAACGGTCAATTGGCGAGCCGTGGAGCGGTCCGAGTCCGGACGGCCTCAACGGCGGCGCACTATCGGCTGTACGCTCTGGGGACCACGCCACCGAAGCCGGGAATGGTACGAGACGATGGTGGCGCAGGCGAGATCGCCGGTGAACTATGGCGGATCTCCGTGGCGGGCTTCGGTGCCTTCGTCAACGAGGTGCCTGCGCCTCTCACGATCGGCACGGTTCAGCTGGACGACGGCACGCTCGTCAAGGGTTTTCTCTGTGAGCCCGCCGCGACCGTCGATGCCGAAGAGATCACACGGTGGGGCGATTGGGTGGCCTGGCTCGCGTCGAGGGAAGCCTCCGCGAACACGAAACCTGATAGCAACACGACTCACGAATCGCTGTAACTATTGACCGATAGGTTGATTTTCGCCAGCCCCTCGTTGAAGGAGATCACTGTGAACCCCCGCCAAACAATCGGTGCCGCCAGCTTTGTCGCGGCTCTGACTCTCAGCCTGACCGCTTGCGCCGGATCGGGCGGCGACCTGCCCGGCGAGACGGCCGAGTCCGGGTCCGACGCAACCGACATCGACACGACACTCACCATGGCGCTCACGTCGGACATCTCGACGCCTGACCCGAGCTCCGCCTACTCCGGCTCCGAAATGAACGTCGTGCTCGCCGCTTACGAGGGACTGGTCAAGTATCAGACCGGAGTCGACACGGCCGAGATCGTCCCATCCCTCGCTACCGAGTGGGAGGTGTCCGAGGACGGTCTCACCTACACGTTCCAGCTGCGCGAGGGCGTGACCTTCCACGACGGCACGCCGTTCACGTCGGCCGCCGTGGAGCCGTCGATCGCTCGCATGCTCGAGGAGGGCGCTTCGGGGCCCGCGTACCTCGTCGACGGCATCTCGTCGATCGAGACGCCATCCCAGTACGAGCTTGTGGTGACACTTGACGCTCCGAACTCGGCGCTCCTGGACTACTTGGCCTCTCCGTTCGGGCTCAAGATCATCTCGCCCGCGGCTCTGGAGGAGCACGGCGACGACGCAGAGTGGTTCGCGTCGAACGATGCGGGCACGGGTCCGTTTGAGTACGGCTCGTTCAACGCTGGGACTCAGTACGAGCTGACCGCGTACGAGGGCTACTGGGGCGAGTTGGGCGGCTACGACACGATCGAGTACACCATCGTCGACTCGACCAACACAGTCCAGCTCCAACTCGAAAGCGGTGAGCTTGATGGGTACATCGGATCGGCGAACAAGATCCTCTTCGATGGCCTCAGTGAGGTCGACGGGCTCCAGACCCACCTATATCCGTCGATGATGGCGCCGGTGGTGTTCCTGAACCCCGCGAGCGAGTTCTTCGCGGACTCCTCGACCCGCAGTGAACTGCTTTCGGGAATCGACTGGGACGGCATCGTCACGACGGTGTTCGGTGACCTCGCAACCGCGAGCGACGGCGTCTTCCCTGCATCGATGATCGACCCCAACGTGAACACCAGCGCGCTGTCGTTCGACGAGGCGGCGCTGGCCGGACTCGCCGACGGGGCGCTGGAGGGGGAGAACATCGAGATCGGCTACCCCTCGTTCGTGCCTGGGGCGCAGGACATCGCAGATAACGTCGCGGCCCAGCTCAACACCGTGGGCATCTCGACCGAGTCGATCGGACTCGAGTCGAGCGCGTACTGGTCGACCGTCTTCGACCCCGCGGTCGCGCCCGACATCACGTTGTTCAGCGCCTTCCCCGACGCCGCACACCCGGACACCTGGGCCCGGCTGTTCTACTCAGACGGAGGCGGTCTGAACCTCTTCTCCGGAAGCATCGACGGTCTTGGCGACTTGCTCGACGAGGCTGCCAAGACCGGTGATGAGGCGCTGTACGCGGACGTCACCGAGAGGGTCAGCTCGTCTGGCCTGTGGCTCACGCTTGCAGATCTCACCGTGTCCTCCGCGTTCCAGGACTCTGTTGAAGGTGCCGCGGACGCGAGCTACCCGGTCCTCGGGATCACGGTTGACTTCACGACGCTGAGCCCGTCCAGCTGACCACTGCCCTCAGTCCCCTCGTGGCGGCGGTGGCGCTTCTCCGCCGCCGCCACGAGGTCTGCTCCGTCCGCTCTCGCAGAAGGAAGAACGGTGTCTGAACCCACCACTGTGCTCTCGATCACGGATCTGAGCGTCACCTATCGCACACGCGATCGCATCGTCGCCGCCGTCTCAGACGCGACGTTGTCGATAGACGCGGGGCAATGCTTGGGGCTTGTCGGTGAGTCCGGATCCGGCAAGTCCACGATCGGCGCGGCGGTCCAAGGCATCATCGCGAACGACGGCGCCGCGACAGCGGCCGGCGAGGTGGTGATCGCTGGCCGAAGGCTGGCGCCCATCACCGACCCGGACTGGCCTCAGGTGCGCGGCGACATCGTCACGACCGTGTTCCAGGACCCGATGCGCTCCCTCGACCCGACGATGACCATCGGGAACATGCTGACGCGCTACACAGGGTCTGCTCAGCAGTCCGTCGCGGCGCTGGACCGGGTCCAGATCAGGGACGCGGCTCAGGTCCTCAAGAAGTACCCTCACCAGCTCTCTGGCGGTATGCGCCAGCGGGTGATGATCGCACTCGCCCTCGCGCGTGGGCCCAAACTGCTCGTCGCCGATGAGCCCACGACCGCCCTCGACGTGTCCGTGCAGGCCGAGGTGCTGTCCGTGCTCCGTGAGGCTGCAATGGACGCAGGCTGCGCCGTGCTGTTCGTCACGCACGACCTCGGTGTGGCGCGTCACATGTGCGACCACATTGCCGTGATGCATGAGGGTCGCATCGTCGAGCAGGGCGCCACCGACCAAATCTTGTCGCACCCCCGTGAGGCGTACACGCGCCGTCTGATGGCGTCCCGCATCACTCTCGCATCGGACCGCACGCGCCCCGTCGGCCTGCCGGAGGAGGCCGTGATGGCGTCGATGACCGATGCTCTTGCTCTGCGAGGCGAGCCCTCAGAGGGCGTCGCTGACCGATGGGTGGCAGGGACGCTTCGTTGGGACGAGTTCATCGGCGACACCGCCGCCGTCGGCGCTGCCACGGGGGCGACCGACATCACCCTCGTCGGGCAGGTGACCCGTCCTGCTCTCGCCGTCAACAACGTGCACAAGACATTCACGTCACGCGCCAAAGGTCGCAAGGTCGCAAACCATGTGCTCAAGGACGTGTCCTTCGAGATCGGCTACCGAGAGTCCGTCGCACTTGTGGGCGAGTCTGGCTCGGGAAAATCCACGCTGCTCAAGATCGCAGGCGGCATCGAGTCTGCCGATGAGGGCACGGTGAACGCCCAGGGCGTCGCGGGGGAAGGCCCTCAAGTGATCTTCCAGGACGCGGGGGCATCCCTCACCCCGTGGCGCACCGTCGAGCAACTCCTGTGTGAGCGGATCGCTCACACCCACACGGGCAGCGGCATGGATCGAGACCAGATGCGCGCTCTAGCGCTGCGCACGCTCGAACTCGTCGGCCTCGACGCCTCAGCGCTCACTGCTCGGCCCACACAGCTGTCCGGAGGTCAACAGCAGCGGGTCGCAATCGCGCGAGCCGTGGTCGTCCCGCCCTCGGTGCTGCTGTGCGACGAACCCACGAGCGCTCTCGACGTGTCCGTGGCGTGCTCGGTCCTCAACCTCATCAACCTGCTCCGGCACTCTCTCGGCATCGCCGTGATGTTCGTCACGCACGACTTGGCTGCCGCACGGCTCATCGCGGACAGGGTGCTGGTGATGACGAAAGGCGAGATCGTCGAGACGGTCAGCGCGGAGCGCCTCGTCGACGACATCACCACCCCTTACGGACGGAGGCTCGTCGATGCTGTTCTCGCGTAGGCGCGCACGGGCCACACTCGCACTGAATGCTCTCGCGGATCGTCCGCGCGAAGGGATCTGGAGCAGTCTTGGGATGGCGGAGAGAGCGTCGGTGATCGGAGTCGTCGCCGTAAGCCTGGTGGCTCTCGTCGGGCCGTGGCTCATGCCGTACAGCCCCATCATTCCGTCGGGCGATCCGATGCTGCCGCCGCTGTCCGAGGGGCACCTCTTCGGGACGGACACACTCGGGCTCGACATGGGATCCAGACTCGTGAGTGGCCTGCAGCGGAGTCTCCTCGCGGCAGTCGTGGTGACGGCCGTCGCCGCCGTGCTCGGCACGTTCATCGGCGTCATCGCGGGTTTCCGCGGCGGCTTCCTCGACAACGCGCTCATGCGAGTCACGGACCTGTTCCTCGCGTTCCCCGCCACGATCATCGCGATGGCGGTGGCAGCGGCGCTGGGTCAGTCGATCGCGTCGGCGATGGTGGGCATCACCGTGGTGTGGTGGCCGCTGTACGCGCGGCTGGTGCGTGGAGAGGTGAGGCGCGTCGCAGCGTTGCCTCACGTGCAGGCGGCGCGGGTGTCTGGAGTGCGCGGCTGGCGCCTGCTGGTGCGCCACGTCACCCCCGCGGTCACCCCCACGATCAGTGTCACGGCGAGTCTCGACATCGGTGCCGTGGTGATGACGCTGGCAGCACTGTCGTTCATCGGCCTCGGTACTCCGGCGCCAGCGCCGGAGCTGGGCCGCATGGCCTCTGACGGCATGTCCTACTTCCTGAACGCGTGGTGGATCGCGGTGCTGCCCAGCCTCGCCATCGGACTGGTGGCGTTCCTGTTCAACTACTCGGGTGACGCGCTGCGAGTGCTCCTGCGTCGGAAGGGCGTGTGACATGACCTCTTTCGTGGTGAAGCGACTCGGTTCGCTTGTCGTAGTGCTGTTCTTCCTGACCGCCATCGTGTTCATCCTCGGCAAGGTGGGGAATGCCGACCCGGTCCGCACCTACACCGGCGTCAACGCCAGTGCTGAGCAGGTGGCAGCCGCGCGGGTCGAATTGGGCATCGACGATCCGGTCTCGGTGCAGTTCGCCAACTTCGCAACGGGCCTGCTCCAGGGGGACCTGGGAATCTCGCTCGCGACCAAGAGGAACATCTCCGACGACCTCTCCTCGAGCCTTCCCGCCACGCTCGAGCTCGCGCTCGCGGCGATCGCTTTGGCCATCGTGATCGGCGTCGTGCTGTCGGCGCTCTACACCCGGCCGGGCCGGGTCGGCCAAGTGCTGCGCCTGGTGTTCTTCTCGTTGGCGTCCGCGCCATCGTTCCTTGTCGCGATGCTCAGCGTGCTCGTGTTCTACAAGTGGCTCGGCGGCGTGCTGCCTGCCGCAGGGCGGAGCTCCTTTGGCCCCTACGACGATGGAACGGGCTTCTATGTGTTGGACGGCATCCTGCACGGGAGCTGGACGTACACGTGGGATGCGATCGCGCACCTCCTGTTGCCGGCCTTCGCGGCCTCCGTCACCTCTGGGGTGGCCCTGGCGCGTGTCCTTGCGGACGGCATCACGTCGTCGATGGCCTCCCCCTGGGCGCGCACCGCGCGGTCGCTCGGGGAGTCCGAGAGCGCCGTGTTGCGTCGCCACGGCCTGCGCAACGCGTCGTCACCAGCGTTGTCGTTGCTCGCCGTCCACGCAGGCTTCATGGTCTCCAGCCTTGTGGTGGTCGAGCAGGTCTTTTCGTGGAACGGCCTCGGCTCGTATCTGAGCACCGCCATTGGTGTGGGGGACTTCCCGGCGATCGCTGCCGTGTGCCTCATCTTGGGCGCCGTCTACGTGCTGCTCAATACTGCGGTTGACATCGTCCTTGCGGCGGTCGACCCCCGAGTTCGGCTCTCGTAGTCGTCGCGAAAGGACAACCGTGCCTCTACAGGTCACCGACATCACTCCCGCATCTCATCTGAACCCCGTCGGCAACGCGGTGCTTGTCGTCGTGGACATCCAAGGGGGAGGACAGCCCTCATCCTTCGGAAGTGACAAGCCTGGCTACATGTCCGGGCGCCCCGAGCGCAATGCCAAGGCTGTCGACCTCGTCGCGGCCTTTCGCGCCAAGGGTGCGCCCGTGGTGTTCATTCAAGAGGTGCACAAGCCGTCGCTGATCGACATCGGGCGCGAGCTGGACGGAGCCGAGGGAGTCCACTGCGTGGAGGGCGATCCACGCACCGAGCTGCACCCAGGACTCGAACCATTGGCCGATGAGTACCTCATTCGCAAGCGTCGCTACAGTGCCTTCTTCGGCAGCGAGCTGGATATCGTCCTCAAGGGCTTCGGTGCGCAGACCGTCGTGCTGATCGGCGGCATGACGGACGTGTGCATTCACTACACCGCCGTCGATGCCCACCAACTCGGTTACCACTTCCGGACGGTGAGCGACATGGTGATCGGGTCATCCCAGAAGGCCCACGATGCCGCCCTGCGCGCCATGAGATACCTGCAGCGCGACGCTTTGGTCAGCCTCGATTCCGTGCACGACTGGCTCGCAACACTGTCCACTGGCACCGACGTCACGTCCGCGCAGGAGCCGTCATGAACCTCCACGGCACCACGGTCCTCGTCGTCGTCGACTTTCAGGGCGGGCCACTCGACGGACCGATGTCGCACGATGACCCCTTCGACATCCCGGCCCAGCGCGATCGTGCGGTGGCGATGGTCGATCGTGCCCGACGCAAGGGCGTTCCTGTCGTGTGGATTCAAGAGGTCCACAAGCCGCACTTGATCGACATCGGGCGCGAGCTCGACGGGTCCGAGGGGCCGCACTGCATCGAGGGCAGTCCATACACGGAACTCGTGGATGGGCTCGTGCCGCGGGCTGACGAGTTCCACATTCGCAAGCGTCGGTACAGCGCGTTCTTCGGCACCGAGCTCGACATCGTCCTCAAGTCCTACCAGGCGGAGAGCCTCGTGCTCATCGGCGGATTCACCGACATCTGCATCCTGTACACCGCGGTCGATGCCCACCAGCGAGACTTCCATATCAACGTCGTGACGGATGTCGTGATGGGCTCCTCCCAGCAGGCGCATGACGATGCGCTCGACATGATTGAGTACCTCCAGAAGCGGTCGCTGGTTGCTTCCGAGGAGACGATGGCCTGGCTCGATTCGCTGCCCGACGGGGCACATCCAGCGCACACGTGAGTGGCATCTCGCGGCGAGCGCTGGTCACCCTGTGGGTGCTCGCCTCCGCCGTGTTCGCCGCCACGTTGGGCACGATGCTCGTGCCCGGGGTCCTGCCTGTCTTCGCAAGCGAGACGGGTATCCCGCTCGCTGACATCGGGCGATCCAACGCGGTCTTCGGCATTGCGTACGCGGTGGCAGCACCCTCGATCGCTTGGCTCCTGCGCAGGCGCCAGCCGTACGCGGTCATGATCGTCGCGTTGCCCGTGGCCGGCGCAATGCTCGCCGTGGTGTCGCAATCGGACACGGCGACCGAGCTCTATGTGGCTCGCGCACTGCAAGCAGTGGCCGTCGCAGGAGTCGTGCCGATGTGCACAGTCCATGCAGGCTCGATTGTGGGTGCCGCTCATCGCTCGCGGGCGCTGTCGATCTCGTTTACGGGGATGGTGCTCTCCTCTCTGGTCGGTGCGCCACTGGGCAACACTCTCGCCTCCGCGATTGGCGCGCGCTCCACGTTCCTGGTGGCTGCCGTGTGCGCGCTGGCGGTCGCCGCGGTCGCGTGGGCGCTTCGGCTGTGGCAACCGGGCTTGAGAGCCCGCGGGATTGAGCTGAGGGCTACCGATTCTGCCGTTGGCGTGGCCAGTGTCACCGCCGTGATCGTGTTGGCGGCGACGCTCGCCACTGCGCTGTTGGAAGGTGCCGCGACGGGCGGGCTCAACACCTTCGTGTCGCCCTTCCTCACCGCCGCAACCGGTGCCGACGGTGTGCTGCTGTCGGGTCTGCTTCTCTGCTACGGAGTCGCCGGCCTCGCAGGAAACGGACTGCTCGGGGCGGTCGCAGACCGCAGGGGCCCGGCCCGCGTCCTGACAGGCGTGTGCGTCGCGGCAGCGGCGTCGGTCGCAGGGCTCATGATCGCGGACACCCCCACGGTCGCGGCGGCCTTCCTGCTCGCCTGGGGGTTCTGTTCATGGGCGATCAATCCCCCGCTCCAGGCGCTCATCGTCGCTCATGCCGGTCGTCACCTGGGCCTCCTCGTGGGCGTGAACTCATCGGTCATCTTCACCGGTTCCTCGCTTGGCGCGGCGCTCGCATCTGCTCAGGTGGACAGGGACCGACTGACCACCCTGCCGTGGTTGGCTGCGGGCCTGTTCGTCGGCTCTGCCCTCACCGCGGCCGTTGCCTGGGTGACGATCGCCCGGGGACGTTCCCGCGCCCGACGGGCGTCCTTTTCCGAGAGTCGGACGAGCTCGGGTTAGGAGATTTGTCGCCACTTGCGGGTCTGCGAGTGATCGCGCAGGCCGGTTGGAGGGCGACAGATCGAAGGCCTACTGGGAAGTGAAGAACCCGTCCAGGTCCTTGACCTTCCGTCCGCCAATGGTGACGGCTCGCACCCGTTCTGGATCCGCAAGTGATGTGATGTCCGCGACCGGGTCCGCATCCGTCAGGACGAGATCCGCGATGCGGCCCGTGGTCACAGTGCCGAGGTGAGCATCGAGTCCCAGCAGTCGAGCCCCTGTCTGGGTACCGGCCCGGATCGCCTCGAGCGGCGAAAGGCCCGCAGCCACGAGGTGACCGAGTTCGGCAAGGTTCGCGCCATGCGGGTGGATGCCTGCGTCGGTGCCCATCGCGACCGGCACGCCGGCGGCCACTGCACGAGACGCGGCGTCCCTGCCCCGATGTTGCCACTCAAGCTTCTTGGCGATGACGGCGGGGGGTTTGCGGGACGGGTCGGGGGCGAGGTTCAAGGTCGACAGGGTCGGGACGAGCACCGTGCCGCGGCGCAACATTTCGCGGATCAGCTCGTCTGACATCTCGTAACCATGCTCAAGGCTTGTCGCGCCGCCGCGGACCGCTTCCAGCGCTCCTGCGAGGCCCTGTGCGTGCGCGGCGATGGGTCTGCCTCCGCGCCGCGCGACTTCGCGCGCGATCAGTCGCACTTGGTCTTCGCTGATGCCAAGGTCGTCAGGGCTGTCCTCGGGGGTCGAGATTCCACCCGTGGTACAGACTTTGATGACATCGGCACCTGTACGCAGCAGCGTTCTGACGGCCCGGATAGCCTCGGCGTCCGAGTCAACGACGGCCCCGCTGGGAATCGGCTCGTACGCGACGTAGTCAGCGAGGCTGCCGTTCGCGCGGACTGGGTCGGCATGGCCGCCCGTGGGGGAAAGGAGCGCGATAGCGACGTGCATGCGTGGTCCCACGATGTGTCCTGCAGCGACGGCGTTCCGGTAACCGGGCGTGAGTCCCGCGAGATCCCGTGCGGCCGTGACTCCCGCTGCGACCGTCTGCCGCATCGACTCTGCGGTGGCGAATGCGTGTTCCTCGGCGAACTTCGTGGCCTGGCTCTCGCTCCGCGAGTCGTTGGGCATGGTGAGGTGGACGTGCACGTCGACGAACCCGGGCAGCACGTGCAGTCCACGGGCGTCGACGGTGCGGTCGGGCCTGGTGGCCGCGGCCGATGTGGGGCCGACGCTGACGACCACCCCGTCACGAATCTCGACGTCCGCGATCCTGGGCGGCGCACCAGTGCCATCGACGACTGTGGCGCCCACAATTCGCGTCGAGCCGGGCTGTGTCGGGGCGTCGGGAAGCCGAGCAGGGGTCACGGTGCTCCTTGGAAGGCGTCGGGTATCGGAGGTCAGCCTATCGCGCGATCGTCAGCCTGCCCTCGTCGGAATCTGCGCACGGACGATGCGGTTGTCACCCCTGTACCGACGAGAGGAGTGCAGCATGATCGCGTATCGCAAGCACGCAGCCGTTCTCATCGGCGCCGGGGTGCTGACCCTGGGCCTGACGGGCTGCGGCGACGCCGACGCCGGCGACGTGGTCGACGAGACCACCGCAGAGATCTCCGAGGGAGCCGAGGCGGTCGAGGACTCTGTCGAGGAGGGTCTTGACGAGGTCTCCGAGGAAGCGAACGAAGAGGACTAGCGTCCGCCTGGTCGTGCCGCCGGGAGCGGGGTCTCCTCGCCCCGGCGGCGCGCGTCGCATGGGTCGCCACTAGACTTGACCGTCGTGGCTACTGACTTCCCTGCAGAGATCTCCGCGCTGCGGTCGACCTTCGAACAGATCGAGGCCGTGACCGACCCCGACACGCTGCGCTCCCAGTTGAGCGAGCTCGAGGACCAGGCCGGGTCGCCCGACCTGTGGGACGACCAGGACCATGCCCAGGCGGTCACGCAGAAGCTGAGCAACACCAAGGCGGAGCTCGACCGGTTGAGCTCATTCCGCCAGCGCATCGACGACCTCGAGGTGCTCGTGGAGATGGCGGTGGAAGGCGACGATGCCGAGACGCTCGCCGAGGCCGACGCCGAGCTCACCAAGCTGCGCTCGGACCTGTCCGCGATGGAAGTGCGCACCCTCATGACGGGCGAGTGGGACGAGCGCAACGCGGTCGTCACCATCCGGTCCGGAGCGGGCGGGGACGATGCGACCGACTTCGCCGAGATGCTGCTGCGCATGTACCTGCGCTGGGCTGAGCGTCACGGATACGCCACCAAGGTGCTCGACACCTCCTACGCGGAGGGTGCGGGCATCAAGTCGGCCACCTTCGAGATCCAGGCCCCGTATGCGTTCGGCATCATGTCGGTGGAGGCGGGCACGCATCGCCTCGCGCGCATCAGCCCCTTCGGATCCGCCGACAAGCGCCAGACCAGTTTCGCCGCCGTCGAGGTGATCCCGCTCATCGAGGGTACGGACCACATCGAGGTGCCGGAGACGGACATCAAGGTCGACGTGTTTCGGTCGTCGGGCCCCGGTGGCCAGTCCGTCAACACCACGGACTCTGCGGTGCGCATCACGCACCTGCCGACGGGTCTCGTGGTGTCGATGCAGGACGAGAAGAGTCAGATCCAGAACCGTGCCGCCGCGATGCGCGTGCTCCAGTCCCGGCTGCTTCTGCTCAAGAAGGAGCAGGAGGCCGCGCAGAAGAAGGAGCTCGCGGGAGACATCAAGGCCAGCTGGGGCGATCAGATGCGCTCCTACTTCCTCTATGGCCAGCAGCTGGTCAAGGACCTGCGCACGGGACACGAGGTGGGGAACCCGCAGGTGGTCTTCGACGGTGACCTCGACGGGTTCATCGACGCCGGCATTCGCTGGCGGCGTCAGCAGGTCAGCGAGAGCTGACGGGCGTCGACCGGCCCGTCAGTGCCGGCTCGCTGTCATCGCCGGTGGTACAGCAGCGCGGACCGGATGTGCTCGCGCAGTTCCTCCAGAGGGATCGATCCGACTGCAGGAACCACGATCGCGCGGGTGCCGTCGTGAGCGAGCAGATCCCCGTGAGCGGCGCGGAACTCGTCGACGAGGCTCGTCTGGCAGTGGGTGAAGAGCGCGACGTCCGTGCCGGGGCCGATGCGGTCGATCCTCACGGTCGTGCCGGTCCGCGGCGTTGCGGGGAGGTAGCTGGGCTGCCCCCACGTGAGCGTCTCGATCACGGGCCCGATCGCGGGCTCGGAGGCAGAGACCTCCCACACGAGGCCGCGGAGATCGAGGATCCGGTCGCGCACCACGTCTGGGTAGTCGGCGATGGCCGCCTCGACCGCAGCAGGCACGGCCGGTGCGGCGACGCTCGGGTTGTCAGCCATGGAGCCTCCGCTTCCAGGTGATTCGATGCTAGCGACCCGTCCCAGTCGCGCGCGAGCGGGTGAACGGCGCCTCGCGGTGTGATTCATGTCGCATCGGTGCCCCCGGCGCGCCTACTGCCACGCTGGCGCGGCCTTTCTTACCCTGCAAGAAGCGCGAGTCCAACCCCTCGCGCCCGGTGGCATGATTCGACTCGACAACGTCAGCAAGGTCTACACGCGCGGAGCGAGGCCTGCCCTCGACAACGTCTCCGTGGAGATCGAGCGCGGCGACTTCGTCTTCCTGGTGGGCTCCTCGGGCTCCGGGAAGTCGACCTTCCTGAAGCTCATCCTGCGCGAGGAGCGCTCGACCGCGGGCGACGTATTCGTCGCGGGGCGCCACCTCAACAGGCTGTCGAGCTGGCGCGTGCCGCACCTGCGCCGCGAGATCGGCGCGGTGTTCCAGGACTTCCGGCTGCTGC
Source organism: Demequina aestuarii (assembly GCF_000975095.1). Taxonomy (GTDB): domain Bacteria; phylum Actinomycetota; class Actinomycetes; order Actinomycetales; family Demequinaceae; genus Demequina; species Demequina aestuarii. The sequence continues at coordinate 2,061,700 of NZ_BBRD01000001.1, read as the reverse complement.
CCAACAAGACCGTGTACCAGAACGTCGCGTTCGCGCTTCAGGTGATCGGCAAGTCCAAGCGCGACATCCAGACCAACGTGCCCGAGATGCTCGAACTGGTAGGGCTGGCGGGCAAGGAGCGACGGCTGCCGCACGAGCTCTCGGGCGGTGAGCAGCAGCGCGTCGCGATCGCGCGCGCCTTCGTCAACCACCCACCCATCCTGCTGTGCGACGAGCCCACCGGCAACCTCGACCCCGGCACGTCCGTGGGCATCATGCGCCTGCTGGACCGCATCAACCGCACCGGCACCACGGTGCTGATGGCGACGCACGATGATGAGATCGTGGACCAGATGCGCAAGCGAGTGATCGAGCTCAAGGGCGGCCATCTCGTGCGCGACCAGGATCGCGGCGTGTACGGCCTGGAGACGGTGTGAGGCGCTCGGCATGAGAATTCGGTTCATCCTCGGCGAGGTCGCGAGCGGCCTGCGCCGCAACTCGACCATGGCGTTGTCCGTGGTGCTCGTGACGTTCGTGTCGCTGACCTTCGTGGGCGCCGCCGCGCTCACCCAGATGCAGGTGCAGCAGCTGCGTGACGCGTGGTACGGCGAGGTGGAGGTGTCCATCTTCCTGTGCCCTGAGAACTCGCTCTACGAACAGTGCGCCGCCGGTCCGGTCTCGCCCGTCCAGGAGGACGACATCCGTGCCGTGCTCGAGGAGGGCTCCGTCGCCGACATCGTCGACGAGGTCTACTACGAGACCCGCGAGGAGGTGTTCGAGAACATCGTGGGCGCCGACGAGACCGGGGTGTATTCACAGCTCGAGCCCGCAGACTTGGGCCCCGTGTTCCGCGTCAAGCTCACCGACCCGGAGCAGTTCCAGGTCGTGGCAGACGCCACCGAGGGGCTGCCTGGCGTCGAGGAGGTCAACGACCAGCGCGAGGTGTTCGACGAACTGTTCCGGTTCCTCAACGCCGCGACGTTCATCGCCGCCGGGCTGGCCGCCATCATGATGCTCGCGGCCGTGCTCCTCATCACCACCACCATCAGGCTCAGTGCGCTCAGCAGGCGCCGTGAGACCACCATCATGCGCATGGTCGGCTCGTCCAAGAGCCTGATCCAGATGCCCTTCATGCTCGAAGGCGCCGTCGCCGCGACGCTCGGAGCGGTGCTCGCCATCGGCGGCCTGTACCTCTCAGCCCGCTACTTGATCGAGGACTGGCTGCACGGCTCGATCGCATGGGTCGACTACGTGGGCCGTGACGACGTCTGGACCGTGGCTCCATGGCTGCTGGCGATCGCGGTGGGCCTCGCGGCCCTCGCCTCGCTGGCGACGCTGGGAAGGTACACGCGGGCATGACTCGGACTCGCAGGCTCTCGGCGCTCGTCGTGGCGATCCTGGTCGCGGCGATCTTCGGCGGCTACGCCGTGGGCGCATCGGCGCTGTCGCCGCAGGGTCTCTCGCAGGCGTCGTCCGACGACTACCAGGACGATATCGACGCGACGGAGCGCGAGCGCAAGGCGGCCGAGCGCCGTGCCGAGCAGCTCGAGCACGAACTCGAGAACACGGACGCCCGCATCGCGGAGGCGCTCATCGAGCTCGAGGAGCTCGAGGCCCAGCTGCCTGCGCTCGAGGCGGAGCTCGAGGAGGCAGAGCGCCTTGTCGAGGCTGCGATCGTCGAGCAGGGCATCGTTCAGGACAAACTGGATTCCGCGGAGGCGCAGGACCGCGCCATCTCCGCGCAGATCGCCGAGGACGAGGAGCGCACCGCCACGCTGGAGGCCCTCGTCGCAGCTATCGCGCGCGAGACCTACAAGGGCAACGACAACTCGGCCGGTCTCGCGATCGTCTTCGGTTCCTCCGACACTCAGGACTTCGTCGACGAGTACACCGCTCAGCAGTCGGCGGCGCGAGTTCAGAGCAATGCGCTGGGCGAGCTCGAGGACATCGCAGCCGTCAACCGCAACCGTGGGGCACGCCAGGCGGCGGTGCGGGACTACATCGGCGAGCTGAAGGCGGAGATCGACGCCCTGGTCATTCAGCTCGACGCCGCGCGCGATGTCGCTCAGGCGGCGCGGGACGAGGTGCAGGCGCTACTGGATGAGCAGCAGGAGGTGCGGGACTATCTCGAGTCGCAGCGCGCCTCGTTCATCGCTCAGCAGGAGGAGAACGAGGCGCTCCAGCGGCAGCTCCGCAACGAGGTGCTGAACCTGTACTCGAAGAAGCGCGAGGCAGAGGAGCGCGAGGCGGAGCAGGCCCGGAAGCGTGCGGAGGCCAACAACGCCAAGCCCAGCAGCGGCCTCACCAAGGGCTCGCTGTCCTTCCCCACGAAGGTGCCGTACAAGACGTCGTCCTACGGCATGCGGTACCTGCAGCACTACGGCTACGCCCGCATGCACGCCGGCACCGATCTGCGCGCGTACTGCGGCACCCCCATCTACGCCTCGGCCGCCGGCACAGTCGAGTGGGCCACGTACAGGCCGGGCTACGGCAACCAGGTCCTGATCGACCATGGGCTCATCGGCGGCAAGTCCGTCATCACGAACTACAACCACTTCTCGCGGTTCGCCGTGGGCGGGGGACAGCGGGTGGCCAGGGGCGACCTGATCGGCTACTCGGGCAACACGGGATCCTCAACGGCGTGCCACCTGCACTTCGAGGTGTACGTGAGCGGCAAGCACGTGGACCCGGAGAACCTGCTCCCCAACTTCCCGTAGGCGCGGCCGCTGCGCGGGGCCTCTATACTCGAACGTCCCTGCATCCATGGGCGACACGTGCGGACGGCACTCGAGGAGGTGAGTCATGGCAGACGAACAGAAGATCGTCGCGACCAACCGGTCGGCGCGCCACGACTACTTCATCGACAAGACCTACGAGGCCGGGATCGTGCTCCAAGGCACCGAGGTCAAGGCCCTCCGCCAGGGTCGCGCGGCGATCGGCGAGGGGTACATCTACGTCGACAACAACGAGGCGTGGCTCGAGAACATCCACATCCCCGAGTACACGCAGGGGACGTGGACCAATCACGCGCCGCGGCGACGGCGCAAGCTGCTCCTGCACCACATCGAGCTCGACGAGCTGATGATCAAGACGCGCGAGAAGGGCTTCACGATCGTGCCGCTGCGGCTGTACTTCGTGAAGGGCCGCGCGAAGGTCGAGATCGGGATCGGCCGCGGCAAGAAGCTGTACGACAAGCGACAGACGCTTCGCCAGAAGCAGGACGATCGGGAAGCGCAGCGGGCCATGAGCCTGCGCCGCAACACGTAGCGCGCCGCGTGGAGGTGCCCCGCGGGTGCCCCCGTCCTCGGCACAATGGAGCCATGCCCTCCAATCGTCGTCAGACAGTGCTGCGCTCGGCCCCTGCGCCCACCTCGCCCACCCGCGACCGGGGCGTCCATGCCCTGCGCGCCCTCCTTGCGATGGGAGCTGCCGCGTTCGCCGTCGCGCTGACGGCGATCCCGGCACCCGCCGCCACCAGTGACGACTACCCCGGTCGCGAGGTGCTCCGGTGGGACGCCACGTACGCGCTCCACGAGGATGGTTCCGTCGACGTGCGCACCGAGATCGACTTCGACTTCGGCAATGAGCCGGGCCACGGGGTGATCTTCACGCTGCCCACGGCCCAGCCCATCGACGACGGCTACGAGCGCGTGTGGGATATCTCCGACGTCACCGCGGACAGCCCCACCGGTGCCCCCGACGATCTGAGCACCGAGGGGCAGGGCGACGTCATGGCAGTGCGGATCGGCGACGAGAACGTCGATGACGTCTCCGGGGTCCAGACGTATGCGATCACCTACTCGGTCGCACACGTGATGAACGAGACCACCGCGGATGAGACGGACGCGGGCGTCGCGGGGGACGAGTTCCACTGGAACGCCATCCCGTCCGCCTGGGAGACGCCCATCGCCGAGGCCTCGATCACCGTGCAGTCACCCGTCGCCGCGACGGACGTCGCGTGCTCCGCCGGGCCGCCGGGCACCAGGGGCGGGTGCGACGCGACCGGCGAGCCGGCCGAGACGATCACGTACGAGGCCTCGGGGCTCGCGGCGGGGGAGCCGCTCACGGTGACCGCGCTGTACCCCTCCGGGTCCTTCGATACCACCGCCAACACGCGCATCGCGAACGACGTCGAGAGAGCCTTCGCGATCACTCCGTGGACGGTGGGCATCGCGGTGGCCATGCTCGCGGTGGGCCTGGGTGCGCTGGCGCTGCACTTCCGTCGCACGGCCGTGGACCGGCAGTACGCGGAGCTCACTCCGGGTCTCGGTCCGGTGTCGGGGGCCGATGCGGGCACGCGCCCGGTCGCCGGCGGCCAGCCTGTGGCGGTGCAGTTCGAGCCCCCGGCGGGGCTGCGGCCGGGGCAGCTCGGCACCCTTCTCGACGAGAAGGCGGATGTGCGAGACGTCACGGCCACCATCGTGGACCAGGCGGTGCGCGGGTACATGCGCATCGACCCGGTGGGTGACGAGCAGGAGCCGGAGGACTACACCCTCGTCAAGCTGCGCGATGGAGACGACGCGATGCCGGCGTACGGGCGCACGTTGTTCGATTCGATCTTCGACGTGCGCGAGCAGGTGACGCTCACGGAGCTGAAGGCCACCTTCGCGGCAGACTTGGCGAAGGTGCAGAAGGAGCTGTACGCGGACGTCACGGACCGGGGCTGGTTCCACCGGAATCCGCAGTCGGCGCGCGTGGCGTGGGCGTCGATCGCAGCGGCGGGCCTCGTCGTCGGCGTGATCGGCACGCTGGTGCTGGCGGCGAACTCCCGGTGGGCGCTCGTGGGCCTGCCGGTCGTGATCGTCTCGATCATCGCACTGGTGCTGACTGGCGCGGCGCCGGCGCGGACCGCCGAGGGCACCCGGGTGCTGGCACAGACCAAGGGCTTCAAGCTCTTTCTCGAGACCGCCGATGGCTACCGCCTGCGCTTCGAGGAGGGGCACGACATCTTCAGCCAGTACCTGCCCTATGCCATCGCTTTCGGCATCGCCGACAAGTGGTCGGCGAAGTTCGCCGCCCTCGCGCAGGAGGGCTACGACGTTCCGACGCCCACCTGGTACGGCGCGTACTACGGAGGCGGCTTCTGGCTGGGTCACCAGAACTTCGGAGCCCAGATGCAGGACTTCACGTCCCTCACCGACGCCGCCATCTCCACGCCGACGGCCGGGGCCAGCGGGGGATCCGGGTTCTCCTCTGGCGGCGGGTTCTCCGGTGGCGGAAGCTTCGGCGGCGGTGGCGGGGGCTGGTGACTCCCGCGGCAGGCTAGCCGCGCGCGGTCTCGGTACGCAGCCGCGCAAGCCCGGCGAAGCCCTCGCGATCGAGGCTCGCGGCCGTGGCGGAGACAAGCGCGAGCCCCACACCCGCATCGCGATCCACCCCCACCCATGACGCGAAGCCGCCCGTGCGGCCGTTGTGCCACGTCACGGAGGCGTCGCCCGCCTGCGTGGTCAGCCACGCGGCGCCGATGCGCGACGTGCCGGGGGCATCGGCTTTCGGGTCGAGCGCGCCGATGCCGGGGGCCCGGCGCTCGATGAGGCCGCTCAGCAGGGCCGCCAGGTCAGCGGCCGTCGCCCTCACGCCGCCGGCGGGGCCGATCGCCTCGCCCGTCCACGGCTCGTGGGGGCGCCCGTTCTTGGATCGTCCCGTGAGCGACGCGGTCCCGAGGCAACGGGGAGTCGACGGGACGGACACCCCCGCCATCCCCAGGGGCTCCGCGACGCGAGCCAGGAGCAGTCGCTCGTACGTGGTGCCAGCCGTCCTCGCGAGCGCCGCTCCGAGCAGTGCGAAGCCCAGGTTCGAGTACAGGAAGCGGGGCCTGCCGAGCCGGACGTCGGCCGCCTCGTCGAGCAGCTGGTCGACCGAGTCGCCGTAGGGATTCTCCCCGTGTCGCCACATGCGCCACGTGCGCCGGACCATGGTGCGCGGGCCGCCATATGGAGGGTGCGGGGGCAGGCCCGAGGCGTGCGTGGCCAGTGATCCCAGCGTCACCTGGGCGTAGGCCCCTTCGGGCCGGTCCAGCGCCTCTCCCAGCGTGGTAGCAGGCGTGACCTCGCCCCGGTCGACCGCGTCCTGGTACAGCAGGCCCGTGAGGCACTTGGAGACCGAGCCGATCTCCGCATCGGCCGTCTCGGGGGCGCTGTAGGTGCGATGAGCGGAGTCGCCGCCCGCCACCGCGGCGATCAGCACACGGTCGTGGCGGCGATGGAGTGCGGAGCGGAGGCCGTCGAGGTCGAGCGTCATGCGCACCACGCTAGGCGGGCGCGCGGCGGCGCGTCATCGGCCGCGCGGACGGTCTGGCCTCAGGGGCCAGGGCGTCACGCGACGCCCTGGCCCCTGAGATCAGGAGCGCTCAGCGGTGTCCGGGGAGGTGGCGGGCTCCGTGGGCGCGGGGGTCTCTGCGGCGTGCGCGTTCACCACTGGGTGTGAGCGCTCGAGAGCCGATCCCTCGACGTCCACGTTGGGCAGGATCCGGTCGAGCCACGCGGGAAGCCACCACGCGCGCTCTCCGGCGACGTGGATCAGCGCGGGCACGATGACCATGCGGACCACGAACGCGTCGAGGAGCACGCCCATCGCGAGCCCCAGACCCATCGGCCGGATCATCGCCGTGTGCGAGAAGATGAACCCGCCGAAGACCGACGCCATGATGATGGCCGCTGCGGTCACGACCGCGCGTCCGCCCCGCATGCCGGCCACGACCGCCTGGCGCGCGTTCGCTCCGTGCACGTACGCCTCCCTCATCCCAGAGGTGAGGAACAGTTGGTAGTCCATCGCGAGCCCGAACAGGATGCCTGTCAGCAGGATGGGCAGGAAGCTCAGTACCGGGCCAGGGGAGTGGACGCCGAAGATGTCCGACAGCCATCCCCACTGGTACACCGCCGTGACCACGCCGAAGGCGGCGAACAACGACAGCACGAACCCGGCTGTGGCGATGATCGGCACCAGCAGCGAGCGGAACACGATGACCAGGATCACCAGCGACAGTCCCACCACGACGGCGAGGTATACCGGCAGCGCCTCGTCGAGCTTCTCGGAGACATCGATGTTTCCCGAGGCGGACCCGGCCACCCCGATCGGGGTCTCGCTCAGGTCCGCGCCCTCGACCTGAAGATCCAGTGGTGACATCGCGCGCAGCGCGTTCACCAACTGCTCCGTGGATTCGCTGGATGGGCCCTCGCGCGGGATGACCTGGAAGGCCATGAAGTCGCGATCGTCCGAGACGGCCGCAGGTGCTGCGGCCGCCACGTCGCTCTCGCCCATGATTGCGTCGATGATGGCGACCTGGGTTGCGAGCACGTCCTCCTCGGCCACCGCCTGGGGGAGGTCTGCGGTGACGAGCAGAGTGCCGTTGAGTCCCTCGCCGAACCGCTCGTCGATGGTCGTGTACGCCTGGTACTGCGTGGAGTCCTCGGGCTCCTGCGTGCCGTCCGGCAGGCCGAGCCGCATGGAGGCAGAGGGAATTGCGATGACGCCGAGAGCCACCGCCGCGACCACGAGAGCGAGCACCGCGCGCCCGGTGCGCATGGGGGTGAGGGGCTTCTCCGCCTCCTCGGGATGGCCGATGCGCGCACGCGAGCGCTTGGAGATCGCCCGCATGCCGGTGAGGCCCAGCAGCGCCGGGGTCAGCGTCACCGCGACCAGCACGGCGACCGCGACGCAGAATGCCGCGACGGATCCCATGACGCCAAGGAACGGCACGCCGGTGACGTTGAGGGCGAGGAGGGCGATGAGCACCGTCGAGCCCGCGAACACCACCGCATTGCCGGACGTGCCGTTGGCGAGGCCGATCGATTCGTGGACGTCCATGCCCCGCTTGAGCTGCGTGCGGTGACGGTTGACGATGAACAGCGAATAGTCGATGCCCACCGCGAGCGCGAGCATCACTCCCAGCACGGGGGTGACGGCGGACATCTCGGTGACGTCCGAGAACGACAGCGCCGTCGCCACGCCCACGCCCACGCCGATGATCGACGTGATGATGGGCTGGATCGCCGGCAGCCAGGCGCGCATCATGACGAGCAGCACCACGAGGGCGAGTGCGACGCCCACGATCTCGCCCACGCCGAGGATGCCGCCCACAGACGTGGCGATCTCGGCGGAGAAGTACACGTCCACGCCGTCGATCGGGGTCGACTCGACCGCATCGATCACGCCGTCCTTGTCCTCCTGCGGGAGGTTGAAGCCGCTGGCGTCGAACTGCACCACACCAAGAGCGGTCGAGCCGTCCTCCGACACAGTGCGGATGCCAGCCGCCGCGTCGGCGAGATCGCGCCCCAGCTCGACCTGAGTCGACTGAGCCTCGAGCTCGGCTACGGCCGCGTCCAGTTCGCTCTGCTGCGTGGCGATCTCCTCGAGCCCCGCGTCGATCTGGGCCTGCTGCTCGGCGAGCGCGGCCTGCTGAGCGTCCAGCTCCGCCTGCTGAACCTCGAACTGTGCCCGCTGCGACTCGTACACGCCTGCGTCCTGCGCCTGCTGAACGGCGGCGTCGAGCTGCGCTTGGCCCTCCTCGAGCTGCGCCTGGCCCTCGTCGAGCTGGGTCTGACCTGCCTCGAGCTCTGCGGTAGCGGCGTCGATCTGCTGCTGCCCGGCCTCGATCTCGGCCCGTGCGCCCTCGATCTGTGTGGCGCCTGCCTCGAGCTGCGCGACCTGCTCGGCGCGCTCGGCGGCGGTGGCGAACGGGTCGACGATGCCGGCGACGGACCCGACGTCAGTGGTCGACGCGAGCGCTTCGCTGATCTGTGATTGCTGCTCTTCATCGAGAGCGGAGCCGTCCTGAGACTCGAACACCACGCGCGCTGAGGCGCCGTCGAGACCCGAGATCTCCTCCGAGAGCTGGTCGGAGACGCGCTGAGTCTCGGTGCCTGGGATCGTGAAGCTGTCGGTGAGTGTGCCACCGAAGGCGAAGAAACCGCCGACCGCTGCCGCGAGTGCGACCAGCCACGCGACGATGGCGACGAATGGCTTCGCAGCAGAGCCACGGCCGATGCGGAAAAGGAGGTTGGCCACGTCAGAGCCTTTCTCAGTAGGGGAAGTGTGAGCGGCGACGATGCCTGCGGAAAGTGTAACCCGCATCGGCCAGTTATACGACAACTGTTGGTTATTGGTTGGTGAACCCAGCGTCGAGGGTGCAGAATGTCGAGGTGGATGCACGCATCGTGAGGACTCGCAGACGCCTACAGGAGGCGCTCTTCTCGCTCGCGCGCGAGCACGGGCTGGACCAGGTGTCGATCAGCGCGATCGCCGATCGCGCAGGTGTCAACCGCACCACCTTCTATCAGCACTATGCCGACAAGGAGACGCTGCTGGCCGACGCGCTCGACCTGGTCGCGCAAGAGGCAGGCGCTCAGCTGCACGGGATCGACGAGTACTCCCTGGAGCCGCCGGCGCCGCTCGTGACCTTCCTCAGGCACATCGATGAGCACGCCGAGCTGTACGGGCAGGTGTTCTCCGAGCCCGGTTCCGGAGTGGTGCTGGCCCGACTGCGTCACCACGTGTACGACGCGGTGTATACGTCGGCGGAGGCGACTGACAAAGGACAGTTCGACATCCCGGTGGACGTCATTGCCGCCGGGGTTGCGGGCTCCATCATTGGGGTCATCGGGGCGTGGCTGGAGCGCGAGCCCCGCGCCTCCGTCGACGATGCCGCCCTGTGGGTCTGGCGCATCATCATGGGGCCGCACGACACGGGGCCGAAACCCGCCTGTTGAGCCGTGTCGGCGCACCGGCGTACACTGGAGGCACAACTGCACAGGGGATGATCGGTTTCGACGTGTGTGCTTTCTTCAGGGGAAGCGGGCCGAGGACGTCACGTTATCTCGTTAACGATCGTGGCAAACCAATAGGTGCCGATTCCAAGCGCACCGACTTCGCCCTCGCTGCTTAAGCGAGCCTAGAAGTCCGTCAGCCCAGGCGTGTTCCCGTCCTGGTTCCTGGCGTCATTCAGGGAACTTGCTCCACCCCTTCGTCACCGGGGGGTGGGGGACTCTAAGGTGACTGGGGCTATCGCACAGTGTGTCTGAAGACAGTGCGGGTCCGAGATACTGAGTATTCAGACTGCGCCCGGAGAATACCTGTCGTCGTGCACGCGGACGCGGGTTCGATTCCCGCCATCTCCACGCTTTCATCCCTGGTAGGTGACCGAAAGGCCATCGCACTCCGTCACTGGAGCGCGGTGGCCTTTCGTGCGCCCGGCGCGGTTGTCGGCGTCGTGGTTGATCGTGATCGTGCGACGGAAGGCCTGCGCCCACTCCGCCAGGAGCCAGCACTCGGTCGCCTCCCCTTCCTCGTCGCATCCACCGACCCGAATGACGTGCAGGATGGCTTCCCCGTGGTGATCGACGACGCCGGTTCGCTCCCGGGTGGCGAACGGCTCAACACGTGCGTGCTGGCCGGGGAGAAGCATCGCGCACGCATGCTCGCGAGCCTCCTCACCGCCTGGCACGACTCTTCCGGATCGTCGGCCGGCACCGAGGCGTTGCGTGCACGGTCGAGGGACTCGAGGTTGCGACGCTCGACGAGCTGATCGGATTCATCCAGTCGGAGTCGAGCGGCGCGGGTCTTCATCTCACGCCGGGCGGTCCTCGCTCTATTCGCCTGGGCCGTGTGGCGACTTACGTCGACGGGGTGTGAAGTCGTTGTCGGAAGGCTGCGGGGGTGACGTCGGCCCGGAGCGCGAAGAACTTGACAAAGTTGCTGGCGTCGGGGAATCCGAGCGCGGACGCAATCGCGGCCACGGAGTCGTCAGTATGCGCGAGCAACCGCTTCACCTCCAGCACCACCCGGCGGTCGATGAACTCTTTGGCGCCGAAGCCGGTGGCTGCGAACGAGGCGCGGGTCAGTGTGCGGGGCGAGTACCCGAGGTGGCGTGCGTAGTGGCCGACATCGCGGTGGCGCGCGAAGTCGGCCTCAACGGCTGTGCGGAAGCGAAGGAAGGTGTCGGCGTACTCGGCGGGTGGCGTGCCGACTGTGGCAGTCCCCGCGGTGAGCCGCAACAGCAGTACAGCCAACAGATTGCTCAGGACTGTCGCCCGCGTGGATGTCGGGATGCCGTTAGACCCGAACTCTGAGATGAGGTGCGTCAGCGCCCGGTGCGTGGCGAGCTGGTCTTCACCGGTCAGCGTCCACAGGGTCGGGGCGAACGGGTTGTCCAGTCCTACGTCGGAGGCGGTGCTGGGTTCGAGGGTGCCAGGTTGGAAGAGGACGACGGTGCCGGTGGCGCCGGTCAGGTCACCGAAATGCTGAACCTGGGTGGGCCGTACCCACACCCACCTGCCGGCGGTGACCGCGTAGTCCTGAAAGTCGACCATGTGCCACAGGAGCCCGTCGGTGACGGCGAGGAGCACGTGGAAGTCGGGGCGTTGAGTCGCTCGTTGCGGGTCGTGGCGTTCCACCCTGCGGTGGAGCTCTGCGATCGACAAGACCTCGATGCCCGCAGCGCCACTGGCGGGGGACGTGTACTGGACCTCGGGAATTCGAGTGTGTCCATTTTTCACCATCATCGGTCCTGAGCATACCTCGCGGCTACGTTGCCCGCCCCCTACCGTGGACAACGCACGCCAGCCGACAACGCCAGCAGGCCACGCAGTCCGGTGGTCGTTCGCACATCGAGCTGGCTGACCGTCTTCCACCAGAACAGGAGCACCACATGGCCTCGCCAGTACGCCTCACCTACGCCTTCGACGCCTATTGCGGCTGGTGCTACGGATTCGCGCCCGCCCTGCACGAGTTCGCCAAGGAGAATGCCGAGCGGATTGATCTGCGGGTGCTGTCCGGGGGACTGTTCTCCGGCGCCGCAGCCAAGCCCATCGGCGCCTATCCGCACATCCCCGATGCGAACAAGCGGATCGCTGCGCTGACTGGTGTCACCTTCGGTCGCGCCTACGAGGAAGTGCTGGCCGAAGGAGTCCGGGTCATGGACTCGACGGACGCGGCGAGTGGGCTGGTGGCGCTGCGCCGACAGACCTCGCCGCTCTCCGCAGCAGCGGCCCTCCAGCACGCTTGGTATGACGACGGTTTGGACCTCTCAGATGTGGAGGTCTACCGATCCATCGCCACCGACCTCGGACTCGACGCCTCCCGGGTGGTCGCAGAACTCACCGACCCCGCGACGGGTGTGGAAGCGCAGGCCGACTTCACTGAACTGCGTCGCCTCGGCGTCGACTCCTACCCGACCCTGCTGCTTCACAGCGACACCGGAGCGCACCGTCTCGGCGGCCCCGTCTCCAGCGCCGCCGCGCTCACCGAGGGGCTCGACAGGCACCTCGCCGTCACCGCATGAGAGCTGCCACCGTGAGGCCCGGACCGCTTCGCCGGGTCTGTCGCCCGGTCCATCGGCACTCGTGATCTCTCTGCTCCACCGCAACACTGGATGGGTCTCCTCGGCCTGTCCCCAACCCAGAAGGAACACCACATCATGACGAACATCGCCATTATCGGTGCCAACGGCACCATCGGATCCGCCATCGTCCGCGAAGCCCTCGGCCGCGGCCATACCGTCACTGCCGTCGTGCGCGACCGGGCCAAGGTCTCCGTCGGTGACCCCCACCTCAGGGTCAGCGTGGGTGACGTCCTCGACCCCGCCTCGATGAGTGCCGCGGCCCAAGGCCACGACGTCGTTGTCAGTGCCGTGGGCGGCGGCGACGGGCCCGGCCACCTCGCCACCATCGCCCCGGCCGCCCGGTCCCTCGTCGAAGGGCTGAGGGCGCTCGGTGACCAGGCACCGCGCCTGGTCACCGTCGGAGGCGCAGGTTCCCTCAGCGTCGGGGACGGCAAGCAGGTGTGGGACGCCCCTGACCTGCCGGAGTTCCTGCTTCAGATCATGCACGCGCACGGCGACGCTCTGGACTTCTACCGTACGGTCGACGACGTCGCGTGGACCAACATCAGCCCGGCGGCCACCATCGCCCCCGGTGAGCGGACCGGCACCTACCGCACCGCACTCGACGACCTGCTGCTCAACGAGCGAGGAGAGAGTGCTATCTCGGTCGAGGACTACGCCGTCGCCGTCCTCGACGAGGTCGACGAGCCTCGGCACACCGGCCGCCGGTTCGCCGTCGGCTACTGAGCCGCCGTCTCCGGGACGGCCGCGCTCGTGCCAGAGATGATCTCGGTCAGCCGGGCATGGGGGTCGACGGGTTCCGCGACCTTCATGCCCAGCCGTCCAGGCCCGTTCCGGGCCCCGCGAGCACATGCTCTGACACGTCACGGCCCCGTGTCGTCAGCGCAACCGCCAGCGAGCGCTCGTCGCGCGAGTCCCGGCTCCGGTTGACCCGGTGCGCTGTGCCAACGGCTGCGACATCGATCCGCGATCGAGACTCCACCTCCTCCGGGCAAGTGCCGCCGCTACCCCTCGCCGCCGCCGAATGACCGTCGTTGACGCACCGAGGCCGGGCCATCACCCCAGTGCCGCGGCGGAGCACGAGGCGGGTCTCACCTGTCTCAAGAGTCGAGGAATCGGGGGCCTCCTCGCTGGCCGTCACCGCATTCCTCCACGTGGCCGCCGGACTACGGGCATCCCCGCAATCCAGATCCAACGTCACGTCCGTCTCGACGCTTTCATCCCTGGCAGGTGACCGCAAGACCATCGCACTCCGTCACTGGACGCGGTGGCCTCTCGTGCGCCCGCCACCGGGGGAGGGCCGATGCGCGGGTGCGCCGTACGGCGCTCGCCCGAGTGCGGCTAGCGTGGGGCGTATGGAACAGCGCACCCTCGGATCCGCCCCCTTCGCCGTCAGTGCCATCGGACTGGGGTGCAACAACTTCGGCCGCCAGGGCACGGTGTCGCAGACGCAGGAGGGCACAGATGCCGTCATTCACGCCGCGCTCGATGCCGGTGTGACGTTCTTCGACACTGCGGACCTGTACGGCGGCGAGTGGGGACTGTCCGAGTCGCTGATGGGGCACGCGCTCAAGGGTCGACGCGACGAGGCGATCGTCGCCACCAAGTTCGGCTTCACGGAGGTCGAGACTCCGCTCGACGAGCGTGGGGCCAAGGGCTCGCGTGCCTACGTCCGCGCCGCCTGCGAGGCCTCGCTCGAGCGGCTCCAGACCGATCGCCTCGACCTCTTCCAGCAGCATCAGCCGGACCCTGCGACGCCCATCGAGGAGACCATCGGCGCGCTCGCCGAGCTGATCGACGAGGGCAAGATCCGCGCCTACGGCGTCTCGCAGTTCACTGCGGAGCAGCTCACGCGTGCCGATGCGGCGGCGTCGCGTCTCGGCGTGCCCGCCATCGCCTCGAGCCAGGACGAGTTGAGCCTGGTCGCACGCGCCGTGGAGACGGACGGTCGTCTCGCCGCCGCCGAGCGCATCGGCGCGGGGTTCCTGCCGTTCTTCCCGTTGGCCAACGGGCTCTTCACCGGCAAGTTCACACGCACCGACATGCCCGCCGATTCGCGGATCGCGCGTCAGCGCCCCCACATCGCCCAGCAGGCGGACTGGGACGCGATGGAGGCGTATCAGCGGCTGTGCGACGAGTGGGGCGTGACCATGCTGGAGGCGACGTTCGGGTGGTTCCTGTCTCGTGCCGCCGTCTCCTCGGTGATCGCCGGCGCCACCCGGCCGGAGCAGATCGTCCAGAACGCCGCCTCGGCCTCGTGGCGCCCCGCGCCGGATCAGGTGACGCTGATCGAGGCGCTCTTCCCGGGCTGAAGGGCGCCGCGTCCGGGCCCGAGAGGGCCGTCCTCCGCGTTTCCGATTGCCCCGTGGAACGGTGCATGTTAACGTTCACTCCATGACGCTCGATGATGGCGGCAGCGACGCCGCACACGACCCCTCGACCGGCGACGCCCATGTGATCGGCATCGACTTCGGAACCCTGTCCGGACGTGCCCTGGTGGTCCGGGTCTCCGACGGCGCCGAGTTGGGCACCGCGGTTCACGACTACAGCCATGCGGTGATGGACTCGACCCTCGCCGCCACCGGCGAGAAGCTTCCGCCGGAGTGGGCCCTCCAGGTGCCGGACGATTACCGCGACGTCCTGCGTGAGGCGGTCCCCGCAGCCGTGAAGGCCGCCGGAATCGACCCCTCCTCCGTGATCGGCATCGCCACCGACTTCACCGCGTCGACGCCGCTTCCCGTGCTCGCCGACGGGACGCCGCTGTGCGAGGTCCCCGGCTTCGAAGGCCGCAAACACGCGTACGTGAAGCTGTGGAAGCACCACGCCGCCCAGCAGCAGGCCGACAGGATCAACGCCGCCGCCCACGAGCGCGGCGAGTCGTGGATCTCACGGTACGGCGGCTTCATCTCCTCGGAGTGGGAGTTCGCGAAGGCGCTGCAGCTGCTCGAGGAGGACCGCGAGATCTACGACCGCATGGACCACTGGGTCGAGGCGGCCGATTGGATCATCTGGCAGCTCTCCGGCACCTACGTGCGCAACGCGTGCACCAACGGCTACAAGGCCATCTATCAGGATGACGCCTACCCGTCGCGCGAGTACCTGGGGGCGCTGAACCCCGACTTCGCCGACTTCGCGGAGACCAAGCTCACGGGCGACATCGGTCAGTTGGGCCACGCTGCCGGAACGCTCACAGCGGAGGCTGCCGAGTGGACCGGACTGCCTGCCGGCATCGCGGTCGCCGTCGGCAACGTCGACGCGCACGTCACCGCTCCGGCCGCCAAGGCCGTCGAACCGGGCCAGATGGTCGCGATCATGGGCACCTCGACCTGTCACGTCATGAACGGCGAGCAGCTCGCCGAGGTCCCCGGCATGTGCGGTGTGGTGCCCGGCGGAATCGTCGAGGGACTGTACGGCTACGAGGCCGGCCAGTCAGGCGTGGGAGACATCTTCGCGTGGTACGTGAAGAACCAGGTGCCGGCGTCGTACTACGCCGACGCCGAGTCGGCCGGTCAGTCGATCCATGAGCACCTCACGGATCTGGGCTACGCCGAGCCGGTGGGCGCGCATGGGCTCATCGCGCTCGACTGGCACTCCGGCAACCGCTCGGTGCTCGTCAATACCGAGCTCTCCGGGATGGTGCTGGGGGCCACGCTCACCACCCGCCCCGAGCAGATCTACCGCGCGCTCCACGAGGCCACCGCCTTCGGCACGCGCGTGATCGTCGAGACGTTCAACGCCTCCGGCGTCCCCGTCACCGAGTTCGTCGTCGCGGGCGGGCTGCTCAAGAACCGCGACCTCATGCAGGCGTACTCGGACATCCTGCGCCTGCCCATCTCCACCATCGCCTCCGACCAGGGCCCCGCGCTCGGCAGCGCCATCCACGCCGCCGTGGCGGCCGGCGCCTACCCGGACGTGCGCGCCGCGGGGGAGGCGATGGGCAAGGTGAACCGCGCCGTCTATACCCCGAACCCCGCATCGGCCGATGCCTACGACGCCCTGTACGCCGAGTACCTGCACCTGCATGACTACTTCGGCCGCGGAGGCAATGACGTGATGAAGCGACTGAAGCACATTCGTCGGGAGGCGCACCAGTGAGCCAGTTCAGCTCTGCCGTCCAGGAGACCATCGACCGCATCCGCGCCGATGTCTCGCGCCTTCACAGTGAGCTGACGCGCTACGAGCTGGTGGTGTGGACCGGCGGCAACGTGTCCGGCCGCGTGCCGGGCGAGGAGCTGTTCGTGATCAAGCCCTCTGGCGTGAGCTACGACGAGCTCGCTCCTGAGAACATGATCCTGTGCACCCTCGACGGGCGTGCCGTTCCCGGATCGCCGGGGTCCGACCGCAGCCCCTCGTCCGACACGGCCGCGCACGCCTACGTGTACCAGCACATGGCCCACGTCGGCGGGGTCGTCCACACCCACTCGACGTACGCGACCGCGTGGGCGGCGCGCGGCGAGCAGATCCCGTGCCACATCACCGGCATGGCGGACGAGTTCGGCGGCCCCATTCCCGTGGGTCCGTTCGCGATCATCGGCGACGACAGCATCGGCCGCGGGATCGTCGCGACCCTCGATGGCCACCGGTCCAAGGCCGTGCTCATGCAGAACCACGGCGTCTTCACCATCGGCAAGGACGCCAAGGATGCGGTGAAGGCCGCCGTCATGTGCGAGGACGTGGCACGGACCACCCACATCGCGCGTCAGGGCGGAGACCTCATCCCCCTCCCGCAGGACAAGATCGACGCCCTGTTCGATCGGTATCAGAACGTCTACGGACAGCGCGGCGGCGCCGCAGAAGGAGAATCGAAGTGAGCACCCGTTCCGTCATCCCTGATCTCGCTCAGTACGAGGTCTGGTTCCTCACCGGCAGCCAGGACCTCTACGGAGACGAGACGCTGCGACAGGTCGCCGAGCAGTCGCAGACGGTCGCGGCTGCGCTCGACGGCGCCGACGCGGTGCCCGCGCGCATCGTGTGGAAGCCGGTGGTGAAGTCTCGGGACGGCATCCGCCAGGCCATGCTCGACGCGAATGCGGACGACAAGGTCATCGGCGTCATCGCGTGGATGCACACGTTCAGCCCCGCGAAGATGTGGATCGCCGGCCTCGGCGCCCTCGACAAGCCGCTGCTCCACCTGCACACTCAGGCGAACGTGGACCTGCCGTGGGACCAGATCGACTTCGACTTCATGAACCTCAACCAGGCCGCGCACGGCGACCGCGAGTTCGGCTACATCGAGACCCGCATGTCGATCCCGCGCACCACCGTCGCGGGGCACGCGTCGCACGCCGCCACGCAGGAGCGGGTGGGCACGTGGGTGCGTGCCGCCGCAGGACGTCACGCGACCCGCAGCCTGCGCCTCGCGCGGTTCGGCGACAACATGCGCAACGTCGCGGTCACCGAGGGTGACAAGACGGAGGCCGAGATCAAGCTGGGGGTCCAGGTCAACACCTGGGGCGTCAACGAGCTCGCCGACGCCGTCCACGCTCAGTCAGAGGCCGACATCGACGCGCTGGTGGCCGAGTATGTCGATGCTTACGACGTGGACGAGAACCTTCGTCCCGGCGGCGAGCGCGCGGACTCGCTGCGCTACGGCGCCGCGATCGAGCTGGGATTGCGGTCCTTCCTCGAAGAGGGCGGGTTCACCGCCTTCACCACGACGTTCGAGGACCTGGGCGAACTGCGTCAGCTCCCCGGCCTCGCCGTTCAGCGCCTGATGGCCGACGGCTATGGCTTCGGCGCCGAGGGTGACTGGAAGACCGCCATCCTGGTGCGCACCGCCGCCGTCATGGGCGCCGGACTGCCCGGCGGCGCGAGCCTCATGGAGGACTACACGTACCACCTCGAGCCCGGCAACGAGCTGATCCTCGGCGCCCACATGCTCGAGGTGAACCCCGCGCTGTCCAGCGAGAAGGCGCGCCTGACGGTCGCGGAGCTCGGCATCGGCGGCAAGGAGGACCCGGTGCGGCTGGTGTTCACGGCCGATGCGGGAGACGCGATCGTCGTGGCGATGAGCGACATGCGCGAGCGGTTCCGCCTGGTCGCCAACGTCGTCGAGAACGTGGCGCTCCCGGCTCCCATGCCCAAGCTGCCCGTCGGTCACGCCGTGTGGAAGCCGCAGCCCGACTTCCACACCTCGGCGACGGCCTGGATCCAGGCCGGCGCGGCACACCACACGGTGATGTCGAACCAGGTGGGCCTCGAGGTGTTCCGCGACTTCGCGACCATGAGCGAGATCGAACTGCTCGTGATCGACGAGTCGACCACGCTGCCCGCCTTCGCCGCAGAGATGCGCGCGAACGCCGCCTACTATCGCCTGGCTCAGGGACTGTAGAGAGGAGCGGCCGCAGGGCTTCGGCGGCCTCGGCCCAGCCCCGTTCGGGGGGCCCTGGCCCATCGGCGTCTCGCGACGATTCGAGCCTCAACTCGGCCAGCGCGTTGTGCCACCCCCCGCTGCAGGCGCTGGCTGGTGGGGCTCGCGGCCACCTGGTTCGCATCCTCGCAGGTGGGGTCGCAGACGGTCACGCTCGCCTCGACCCAGGCTGGCGGCGTGACGGTCGAGGCCACCGTCGAGGTGACCGTGAGCGAGCCTGCGGCGAGCGTCGTCGAGCTGGTCGACGAGGCCACCAGGGTGAGAGTCGTGGAGACCACGGACGCCCTTGCCGGGGCCCGCCTACGGCGCTCTGCGCGAATCCTCCTCCGCGCATCGGCCCCACTGGCGTGTCCGGGGCAGTCGCATCGACCGCACTCCTCACACGGCGGTGACGAAGGGGCGCTGCGGTGAGGTCGTGCAGACCGAGAAGGGTCTAGCGGCCCATCGCGGTGCGCTCGGGGCAGTCGAACGGGTCGCGAGCGGCCAGCCCTACGCGGTTGAGGTACGCGATGACGATGCCGTACGACTCGAGCAGGGAGGTCTCCGTGTAGGGGACGTCGTGCTGCTCGCAGTACTCACGCACGATGGTGCGGGTCGCGGCGAGGTTCGGGCGCGACATGTTGGGGAAGAGGTGGTGCTCGATCTGGTAGTTGAGCCCGCCCATGAAGATGTTCATGCCCCAGCCGCCGCGGATGTTGCGGCTGGTGAGCACCTGCTTGGAGAAGAAGTCCATCTTGACGTCGTCGGGGACGATCATCATGCCCTTGTGGTTGGGGGCGAACGAGGCTCCCATGTAGACGCCGAAGACGGCCATCTGCACGCCGATGAACGCGAAGGCCATGCCGAGCGGCAGCATCAGGAACAGGGGAACCAGGTAGAGGCCGAAGTGGAGAGCGATCATCGGCAGCTCCATCCACCGCTGACGGCGCGAGCCCTGCGTGATCAGCGAGGCCACGGACCGGTAGTGCAGGTTCAGGCCCTCGAACGCGAGCAGCGGGAAGAACAGCCATCCCTGGCGCTGGTTGATCCAGCGGATGACGCCCGTGGTCTTCGCCGCGTCCTCCTCCACGAACGTGATGGTGTCCTGCTCGATGTCAGGGTCGGAGCCGCGCTTGTTCGGGTTGGCGTGGTGACGCGAGTGCTTGGACATCCACCACTGGTGGCTGATGCCGACGATGATCGTGCTGAGGATGCGTCCCAGGCGGTCGTTGGCGGGACCGGAGACGAACACGGCGCGATGCGACGCTTCGTGGCCGAGGAACGCGACCTGCGTGAGGACGAGGCCCAGAGCGGCGGCGATCAGTAGCTGAAACCAGGAGTTGCCCAGCAGGATGAAGCCGGTGATGACCCCGCCGAGCGCGACGGCCAGGCACGCGCCGAAGATGGCGTAGAAGCCGTAGGCCCGCCTCAGGAGGCCGGTATCGCGCACCGTTGCGGCGATCTCGGCGAACCGGTGGGTGATCGGGTTGCTAGGAAAATTGGTGGGCGCGCTGCGCGGCGATTGCGTCATGCCTCTCCAGATGGGAGTCGTCGGTCCGGTGTGGGGGCCGGCGACGAGCGGGAGCTCATCGTTGATGTCCTCACCCTACGCGACCGTAGGTTGACTGTCACACCCCCGCGCGGGGGATCTCACACGAGGGAATGTGTGAGCGCAGGTACTCTCAAGCCCATGGTCGTCCCCGTCATCGCCACTCTTGTCGGACTCGCGATCCTCGCGTGGAGTGCCGAGAAGTTCGTGATGGGCGCGGCGACGGTCGCGCGGTTCCTGGGGATGGCGCCCCTGCTGATCGGCATGATCGTGATCGGCTTCGGCACGTCCGCTCCCGAGATCGTGGTGTCGTCATTCGCGGCCGCCCAGGGCACGCCTGAGATTGCGCTCGGCAACGCCTTCGGGTCCAATATCGCGAACATCGGCCTGATCCTCGGCGTGACCGCGATCGTGCTTCCGATCATCGTCAAGCGCGGCATCCTGCGCAAAGAGATGCCCCTGCTGATCGTGGTGACCCTGGTCGCGTGGCTGCTGCTGAGCGACGGCGAGCTCTCGCGCGGCGACGCCGCGGTGCTGGTGCTGCTGCTCATCGTCCTGCTCACCTGGTCGGTGATGCAGTCGAAGCAGGAGACCGACGGCGACTACGCCCACGACGTGGACCAGGAGACCGATGAACGCGGGCTGTCTCGCAAGGCCGCGTGGATCTGGCTAGTGGTGGGGCTCGTGCTGCTGGTCCTGTCCTCCCGCCTACTGGTGTGGGGCGCGACCAAGATCGCGCAGGAACTCGGCTGGTCGGACCTCGTGATCGGCCTGACGGTGGTGGCGATCGGCACCTCTGCACCGGAGCTGGCGTCCTCGCTGGCGGCTGCCCGCAAGGGCGAGAACGACCTCGCCCTGGGAAACATCATCGGCTCCAACCTCTTCAACACGCTCGGCGTGGTGGGCGTCGCGGGTCTGATCGCGCCGGCCGCGGTGGGAACCGACCTGCTGTACCGCGACATCCCCATGGTGATGCTCATGACCGTGCTGCTGCTCGTGTTCGGCTTCCGACTGCGGCGCAACGGGCGCATCAACCGGTTCGAGGGCGCGGCGTTCGTGGCCCTGTGGCTCGGCTACACCGCCTACCTCGTGCTCAACCCCGCATGACGGGCACCGATGCCCGGGCGACGGCCCTGTCGCTGCGCGGCCTGACCAAGCGCTTCGGGGCGACCCTTGCGGTGGACGGCATCGACCTCGACATCCCCACTCACACCTTCTACGGCGTGGTAGGCCCCAACGGCGCGGGCAAGACCACCACGCTCTCGATGGCCACGGGCCTGCTCGAGCCCGATGCCGGAGCGGTGTCCGTGCACGGCATCGACCTGTGGTCGCGTCCCGATGAGGCGAAGCCCATGATCGGCGTCCTGCCGGACGGCCTGCATACGTTCGACCGGCTCACGGGAGCCGAGCTGATCAGTTACGCGGGCCTCCTGAGGGGCATGCCCAAGGACGTGGTGCGGGAGCGTCGCGACGATCTGCTGGCGGCGCTTGACCTGGGGTCTGCGGGCTCGACCCTCGTGACCGACTTCTCCGCGGGCATGACCAAGAAGATCGGGCTGGCGTGCGCGCTGGTCCATGCACCCCGCGTGCTGGTGCTCGATGAGCCGTTCGAGGCCGTCGACCCCGTCAGCGCGGGCGCCATCCGGCGCATCCTGCGCGCATTCGTGGAGACGGGCGGCACCGTGGTGCTGTCGTCCCATGTGATGGCCCTGGTCGAGCGTCTGTGCGATCACGTCGCGGTGGTGGGTGGAGGTCGCATCCTCGCTGCGGGCACGGTCGACGACGTGCGCGGGGGAGTGGACCTCGAGGAGCGGTTCGTGGGGCTCGTCGGCGGGCAGACCGATGCGCGGGATTTGACGTGGTTGCGGCAGTCCTAGGGCTCAAGGCCCGCGTGCTGCGCCATCAGCTGCGACGGGAATGGTGGCGGGCGCTGCTGCTGCTTGGCGGTGTGGTGTGGTCCCTGTCGCTGATCCCCGCGACGTTCTGGGTGCAGCGCTACCTGTCGACCGAGGCCTCTGATGTGCGTGCGACGCTGCTGGTCGGCTTCGCCACGGTGTGCGTCGCCGGCTGGCTCGTGGTGCCGCTGCTCGTGACCGGGCTCGAGGACGCCCTCGATCCGGGCCGATTCGCCAGCCTGGGGGTGCAGGCACGGCGCCTGATGCCGGGCCTCACGATCGCCGCCGCGCTGACGTTGCCCACGCTGTTCTTCGTCGCGGTCTTTCTCATCCTGGCCGGATCGTGGCGGTACGCGGGTGGGGAGGCGGTGACGGTGGCGAGCGTGGGCGGGCTGCTGACGGTCGCGCTGATGGTCGTCACCGCTCGCGTGGCGGTGGCGTGGTCGGGCCGGCTGCTGTCGTCGCGCCGCTCTCGGTGGGGTGCGTTCGCGGGACTCGTGGTGGTGGCCGCGGGGCTGGGGCCAGCGGTGTGGCTCACGTTCCGCGACGGCGTCGACTCCGCGCTCGCCTACGAGATACCCGTGATTCTCGAGTGGCTGGGCCGCACGCCCGTCGGTGCAGGCATGGCCGCCCCTGGAGCGCTCGCCCAGGGCGATGTGCTCGGCGCCGTGTGGCGACTCGCCTTGCTGGCGGCCACGGTGGCGGTCGTCCACGGCGCCTGGCGTGCGAACGTCGAGTACACGCTCGTGCACCCGACGTTCCGGGGGGCGGGCACGCGCCGTCGGGGGGACGCGGTCCTCGATGCCCGTCAGCGAGCCACGGGCGACGGCATCGCGGCGGCCGTGCGCTCTCGTTCCCTCATCTATTGGCGTACGGACCCCCGCTACCTCGTGGGCGCCATCGGCGTCATCGCGTTGCCGCTCGTGTTCTTCGCGCTGGCGATGCCCGTGCTGGGTCTGGACCAGCGATGGGGATTCGCGGCGCCCGTGATGCTCGCCGCCTCGATCGGATGGGGACGTCACAACGACGTCGCCTACGACTCGACGGCGCTGCACCTGGACATCGTGGCCGGACGCGTCGGCCGGGCGGTGATGACGGGTCGCACCCAGGCGGTGCTGGTGTGGGCGGTGCCGCTCGTGGCCCTCGCCGCGCTCGGTCTTCTCGCATGGACGGGGCAGTGGGACGCCGCGCCCGGCCTGATCGGGGCGTGCACGGGGGCGCTCGGCCTCACGCTGGGCATCTCGGCCGTGACCTCCGTGCTGCTGCCTTACCGCGCGCCGGCGCCGGGACAGAACCCGTTCGGCGCCGAGGTGGGCGCCGTCGGCGCAAGCCTGGTCGCGCAGCTCGTCTCGGGGGCCGCGATGGCCGCGGCGCTCCCGATCGTGACCGTCGCCTTCGTGCTCTCCCTGACGGCCGATGCGCGCTGGGGTTGGCTCGCGCTCGTCGCCGGGACGGGCCTGGGCGTGGCGGGGGCGCTGGCTGGGGTGCGCGCCGCAGGGGCGCTGTACGACCGCCGTGCCGGGCGCCTGCTGGCCGCCGTCTCCTGACCGTCGATCCTGCCGCGCGCGGGCCTGTGCGTGCCCGCGCGGTGGTCGTAGGATGGGCGGCATGAGCGAGACCCTCGACCCCCAGTCGGACCCCGGCTCCCCTCAGGGCGGCACCGCGACCATCGAGCGCGTCAGCACCCGCGAGCTGGCGGAGCCGGGAGATGCCGAGCGCTTCGCGCACTACGTGCGCAAGGAGAAGATCATGGAGTCCGCGCTCTCGGGCGACCCCGTGATCGCGCTGTGCGGCAAGGTGTGGATCCCCGGCCGCGACCCGAACAAGTTCCCGGTGTGCCCGGCCTGCAAGGAGATCATCGACGGCAGGTTCGGCAGCGACGACGGGGACGACTGACCCGCAGGCGCACCACGCCCCCGTGACGCCCGGCCTCCCCACCCCGCGCGCGCATCGGCCCTAGGCTGGAGACGTGTCCACGCAGGAGGAGATCGAGCGCGACGGCGCTGTCGCGACCCGCGCGGACGACGCCTGGGTCACCATCGTGTGGAATGACCCTGTCAACCTCATGAGCTATGTCACCCACGTGTTCCAGACGTACTTCGGGTTCTCGCGTCACGATGCTGAGGCACGCATGCGCGAAGTGCACGAGAAGGGCCGCTCCGTGGTCAGCTCCGGCGGCCGCGAGAAGATGGAGGTCGACGTGCAGGCCATGCATGGCTACGGACTGTGGGCGACCCTGCAGCGGAGTGGCGAGTGAAGGGCTTCACCGCTCGTGACGGTGCCGCCGTCGCAGAGCTGGACGATGAGGAGCGCATGGTGGTCGCGCGCATCGTGGCCGACGTGGGGCTGCTGCTCGGGGGCGAGCAGTTCGGCATGGACTCGCCGATCGACCGTGACGCGGGAACCGATGAGGCGGACGAGATCTTCCGCCACCTGCGCGGTCTCGAGGAGTCCCTGACGGAGCCGGACGACCCTGCGGTGCTGCGTCTGCTGCCGTCGGCCTCGAAGGACGACCGCGACGTCGCGGACGAGTTCCGTCGCCTCACCGAGCACGATCTGCGCGACCTCAAGGTCGCGCGACTGCGCACCATGTGGTCGCAACTGAGCGAGGACGGCCCCGACTGGGCCGTCGCGCCCGCCGACGCGATGTCCACGGCGGCCGCACTGACGGACGTGCGCCTGGTGCTCGCCTCTCGACTGAGGCTGGCGAGCGACGAGGATGCCGAGCGCCTTCATGCGGAGATCGACCTGGCGACGCACGCGCTCGCGACCGACGCCGACGATGACCTGGAGGTGGACCCCGAGCGGGTCTGGCTCGGCATGCTGTATCAGGCGCTGACGTGGCTGCAGGAGTCGTTGGTGCAGTTCGCGATGGAGGAGGACGCCGGTGAGTGACGCGCCCATCGGGGTGTTCGACTCGGGAGTGGGAGGTCTCACGGTCGCCCGCGCGATCATGGATCAGCTGCCCCACGAGTCCATCCACTACGTGGGGGACACCAAGTACGGCCCCTACGGACCGCTGCCGATCTCGGATGTCCGCAAGCATGCGCTGTCGATCATGGACGCCCTGGTCGAGGACGGCGTGAAGATGCTGGTCATCGCGTGCAACACCGCATCGGCCGCCGTGCTCCGTGACGCCCGCGAGCGGTTCTCGCGCGAGCGCGGCGTCCCGGTGGTCGAGGTGATCGTCCCCGCAGTGCGGCGCGCGGCATCGCTCACCAAGTCCGGGCGCATCGGCGTGATCGGCACCACCGCCACCATCACGTCCGGGGCGTACGACGACGCGCTCGCGGCGGCCCCGGACATCTCCGTGCACTCTCAGGCGTGCCCGCGCTTCGTGGAGCTGGTCGAGGGCGGCATCACGTCCGGTCCCGAGGTCATCGACATCGCCCGCGAGTACCTCGCCCCGCTCCAGGACGCGGACGTGGACACCCTCATCCTCGGCTGCACCCACTACCCCATGCTGCAGGGCGCGATCAGCTACGTGATGGGTCCCGACGTCACGCTGGTCGACTCCGCGACCGAGACCGCCATCGACGTCTACCGGGCGCTCACCGCATCGGGCCTCGAGCGCAGCCGCGACGCGGCGGCCACGCATCGGTTCTCCGCCACCGGGGAGCGGGAGCGGTTCGAGGCGCTCGCACAGCGGTTCCTCGGTCCGGTCGTCACGAGCGTGGAGAGCCTATGAGCATGCGACTCACCATCGTGGGGTGCGCGGGGTCCACGGCCGGCCCCGACTCACCCGCGTCGTGCTATCTGCTGGAAGCGGAGGACGACGAGGGGCGCCGGTGGCGCCTGGTCATGGATCTCGGCTCGGGGGCCATCGGCCCGCTGCAGCGGTATTGCGATCCCGCGCGCGTGGACGGGGTGCTCATCTCCCACGGCCATCCCGATCACTGCGCGGACCTGGGTGCGCTGTCCGTGCTGCGCCGGTACGGCCCCGCCCGCGACGAGAGCCTGCCGCTCATCCCCCTGTGGGGCCCTCCGGGGCTCGACCGGCGCGTGGAGGAGGTCGCCGGCGACCCCGACGGCTCCGACATGGATGTGTACGACTACCGCCCGCTCGCGCACGGCGACGAGGCACGCATCGGCCCCTTCGTCATCGAAGCCGCTCGCGCTCGCCACCCCGTGCCGGCCTTGGCCTACCTCGTGACGGTGGGCGACTCGCGGCTCATGTTCACCGGCGACACGGACCGGTGCGACGAGGTGGACGCGCTCGCGACGCGCGCGTCGCTCATCCTGGGCGAGGCCGGATGGGCGCACCGGGAGGTCAACCCCGAGGGCGTCCACATGAACGGAGACCAGTTGGGGCGCATGGCGGCCGAGGCCGGCGTCGAGGCGCTGATCGTCACGCACATCGCGTCGTGGATGGATCCGCACCCCACGCTTTCGGCAGTACGACGGCATGCGCCGCTCGCGTGCCTCGCGAAGCCCGGCCACGTGCACGGCTTCTGAGCGGGGCTCGCGACGCCGTTAGGCTCGGGGCATGACCTCCCTCACCCGCGCCGATGGGCGCACTCCTGACCAGCTCCGCCCCGTGACCTTCGAGCGCTCGTGGCTCGACTCCGCCGAGGGCTCGTGCCTCGTGACGTTCGGCGGCACGCGCGTGCTCTGCGCCGCGTCGTTCACCCCGGGCGTGCCGCGATGGAAGAAGGGCTCGGGCGAGGGCTGGGTCACCGCCGAGTACGCGATGCTTCCGCGCTCGACCAACACCCGCAACGACCGCGAATCGGTGCGCGGCAAGATCGGCGGCCGCACCCACGAGATCAGCCGGCTCATCGGTCGCTCACTGCGCGCCGTGATCGACGTCAAGGGGTTGGGCGAGAACACCATCGTGCTCGACTGCGACGTGCTGCAGGCAGACGGCGGCACCCGCACCGCGGCGATCACCGGCGCGTACGTCGCGCTGGCCGATGCGATCGCCTGGGGACGCGCCAACGGCGCCATCAAGTCAGGCGCGCAGCCGCTTTCGGGCTCCGTCTCCGCGATCTCGGTAGGCATCATCGACGGCACCCCGATGCTCGACCTCCCCTACGAGGAGGACGTGCGTGCGGAGACGGACATGAACGTGGTGATGACCGGCGACGGCGGCTTCGTGGAGGTGCAGGGCACCGCTGAGGGCAAGACCTTCAGCAAGACCGAACTGGACGAGCTGCTCGCGCTCGCGACCGCCGGCAACGCCGACCTCGCTCGCCTGCAGGCACAGGCGCTGAGTCTTGATGGCGCGGTGAGCTGAGATGGCCGTCCTCGCGATCGCCACACGCAACGCCCACAAGGTGGACGAGATCTGGGCGATCCTCGCGCCGCTGCTGCCGCATGTGCATCGCGAGGACGTCGCCTCGGCGCTCGACCTCGACGCGCCGTCGCCCGTCGAGGACGGCGTCACCTTCGAGGCCAACGCGCTGATCAAGGCGCGCGCCCTGGCGGCATCGACGGGACTGCCGGCGCTCGCGGACGATTCGGGTATCAGCGTCGACGTCTTGGGCGGGGCGCCCGGCGTATTCTCCGCACGCTGGGCGGGGTCTCACGGCGACGACGCCGCGAACCTGACGCTGCTGCTCGACCAGATCGCGGACGTGCCCGACGAGCACAGGGGCGCGTCGTTCATCTGCGCCGCGGCGTTCGTGACCCCCGACGGGCGCGAGTTCGTCGAGGTGGGCCGCATGCAGGGCACCGTGGCACGAGAGCCTCGCGGCGAGGGCGGGTTCGGCTACGACCCCGTGTT
The DNA here is from genome assembly GCF_000975095.1 of Demequina aestuarii. Taxonomy (GTDB): domain Bacteria; phylum Actinomycetota; class Actinomycetes; order Actinomycetales; family Demequinaceae; genus Demequina; species Demequina aestuarii. The sequence goes on along the minus strand of NZ_BBRD01000001.1, from coordinate 2,033,866 downwards.
CGTGGCAGACGGCCAGCGGGTCACCAACGCGGAACTGTCGCCGGAGCGCAAGAACGAGCTCTCGCACCGGGGCGGAGCCTTCCGATCCATGGCGCCGCACGTGGCCGCCGTCGTGGCCGAGCCTCAGCACTGACGCGCGACCGGCACGTGCATCGGCCGCCTCGGCAGGGGCGGTGTCTCTAGCGCAGGACGCCGCAGTGGGCCAGCGCCCGCCTGAGCAGGCTGTGCTGACCACCAGTCATGTCGCGCGCGACGTCGTCGCTGGCGGCCTCTTCCGGGCTCAGCCACACGATGTCGAGCGCGTTCTGGCTGGGCTCGCACGAACCGTCGACAGCCACCACGAACGCCAGCGCGACCGCGTGCTGGCGGGAGTCGTGAAACGCGCCGTACCCCTCGGTGGGGAAGTACTCGGCCACCGCGAACGGGGTCGGCGAGACAGGAATGCGCGGCATCGCGACGGACCCCAGGTCCTTCTCGAGGTTGCGCAGGAGCGCGTCGCGAACGGTCTCGTGGAACAGCACCCTGCCTGCGACGAGGGCGCGCGAGATCGCGTCGTCGTCGGCACGCAGCAGCAGGCCCACCTCCGTCACCTCGCCGGTGGCGTCGACGCGCACCGGCACGGCATTGATGTACAACAGCGGCAGCTCCCGGCGGACGTGCTGGAGCTCGCGTTCGGACAGCCACCCCGAGGGTTCGGAGGGCATCTCTGCCATGTCAGTCATGAGTCCTTTCTACCGCGCCGGGGTGGCATGGTGCGCACGCGCGCCGAGGCATGGGATTCTGGTCAGGAATACCCCCCGGCGGTGACGCGTTATGGGGGCGTACGGGGAATCGACAGAGGAAGGAACCCCATGGCAACCGTGGAACTGACCACCGAGAACTTCGAGCAGACTGTCACCAAGGACGGCATCGTCCTGGTGGACTTCTGGGCCGAGTGGTGCGGACCCTGCAAGCGCTTCGCGCCGATCTTCGAGCAGTCCTCCGATGACAAGCCCGAGATCACCCACGCGAAGGTCGACACCGAGGACCAGCAGGCGCTGGGTGCTCAGTTCGGCATCACCGCGATCCCCACGCTGATGGCGTTCCGCGACGGCATCATGGTCTACAACCAGGCTGGCGCGCTCGCGGGACCCGACCTGCAGAACCTGGTCAAGGCCGTCGAGGACCTCGACATGGACAAGGTCCGTGCCGACGTCGCCGCTCAGCAGTCGGAAGAGCAGCACTCGCACTGACGTGTACTGAAGAGCCCTGGACCCTGAGGGGTCCGGGGCTCTTTGCGTTCCTCCCGGGCGCGTGCGATCAGGCCGAGCAGGCCACGCATCGCTCCCGCAGCGGCCGTGCCTCGAGCTGCGCGGGTGGGATGGGACGGTGACAGTCCACGCAGATGCCGTACTCGCCTGCGTCCAGGCGCTCCACTGCATCGGCAGCCTGCCGAGACTCGTCACGGGCGGACTCGAGCAGCCCCGCCAGCATCGACCACTGCGAGGAGAGCGTCGCTCCCTCGGGATCGTGCTCGTCGTCGTCGAACTCGCCGCGGCGAGCACGGGTCAGGGCGTCCATCTCCGCTTCGAGCTCCGCCACGCGGGCGCGCACCCGCTCCTGCTGTTCGACCAGCAGGGATCGCTGGTCATCCTTCCGGGGCGCCATGATCTCAGCGTAGGCGGAGCGTCAGCACTCCGCCTGGACGGGGTCCGCCGGGCCGCTGGTCCCTCGTGGGCGCGTGCAGTCCGCGCCCCACGCCACTCTCGTGTGCGTGGGGTCGACGTCCCTGCATGGTGCGCGAGGGGGGACTTGAACCCCCACGTCCGAGGACACTGGAACCTAAATCCAGCGCGTCTGCCAATTCCGCCACTCGCGCGCGGCCACCAGGATACGCGGGCAGCGCGCCCACACCCGATCGCCCAGGGGCGCCGTCAGTCGATTCCGAGGTCCCGGCGCAGCTTCGCGACGTGGCCGGTGGCCTTGACGTTGTACTGCGCGAGCTCCACGGTGCCGTCGGGGCCGATCACCACGGTCGAGCGGATCGAGCCCTCGACCTCCTTGCCGTACAGCTTCTTCATGCCCCACGCGCCGTAGGCGTCCTGCACAGTGCGGTCCGGGTCGGACACGAGCGTGAACGTGAGTCCCTCCTGCTCGCGGAACTCGGCCAGCTTCGCGGGCTCGTCCTTGGACACGCCCACCACCTCGTAGCCTGCGGCCTTGAGGGCGTCGAGCGAGTCGCGGAAGTCGCAGGCCTGCGTGGTGCAGCCGGGCGTCATCGCGGCGGGGTAGAAGTACAGGATGACGCGGCTGCCACGGTGCTCGGAGAGGGTGAACGAACCCTGGTCCGTGGGGGCGGTGAAGTCGGGCGCGGTGTCGCCTGCGGCGAGTCGGTTCTCAGTCATGATGCCAACCTAACGCCGATGCGGGCGTGGGTGATTCCCGCTACGGGTGCGATTTCGCATCCTCCGGCCGGTCCTGCTAATGTTGTCTTTCGCACCGCGCGGCACCATGCCCGCGACGCGAGCACCTCTAGCTCAATTGGCAGAGCAACTGACTCTTAATCAGTGGGTTCCGGGTTCGAGTCCCGGGGGGTGTACCAGCGGCATCTTCTCGATTGCTCTCGCGAGAATTCGCGATTGGGTCGGGAACGTCAGTCTCGAGGCGGTTCGGTCACTCTTGGAGGGTGGCGGTGCTGACTCGAACTGCTTCCGGAGGCGGTTTGCGCCTGGAAGTCGCCGCACACACGTGTGCCGAGGTGGCGGAGCGCATAGCTCCGCCCCCTCGGCGTCTGTTTGTGAAGTTCTCTTGCGGCCGGAGGGCTGCTAAGCGGCTCGTGCCGGTCTACCCGGCGGTTCGGGCTTCTTGGGCTTGCCCGGCTTGTCCTTCGCGGGCCGGCCTGCGATACGGATCGGCAGGTCGTAGGGCTCGCGGCGGTAGTTGGCGAGGGTCGTGGTCGCGGGGCGGCCACCGGGGTTAGGTGCCGGCGCCTCGCGCTCCGCGAACTCCCGCAGGATCGCAAGCACCGCTTGGATGTTGGCGCCGAGTGCCTTGAACACCAGTGCGAGGTTCTGCTTGCCTAGGCCTCGGTAGCGACGGTGGTCGGGCGCGGAGATCGCTGCGGCGGTTGCGTCCTTCAGCACCCGGTTGTAGCCCTCCATCTGGTTGCGCCGAGGGCCGTACGCGTCGTGCCACTCGGGGCTGCGGTACGGGATCTCCTAGGCCCAACGGGCGCCGACAGCGATGGGGATCGTGGTCTTGGACTTGTTGGTGCACACGGCCTGCCGGATCTCGGGGACCTGATCATCGCGGACGCTCTGCCGCTTCTTGGCAGGCCTGCCGCGGCTGCCCGGCTTCTTCGTGGTGCGCGAGGGCTTGGCGCGGTTCTTGAGAGAGCAGTTCATGGCACACCCGGTTCCTTGGGCGGGGCACTCGTAGTTCTCTCCCTCGCCGTTGCTGCTGACCTCGAGGAGTCTCATCTGGTACTTGCTGCGCTGTGCAAGCTGAGCGCGGTACTGGTCCTCAGTGAGCAGACCGGTTTCGTAGTTGGGAGACGGATCAATGGACTGCTGCTCGAGGCACGCGCCGTACCACCTGCCATCGACGAGCAGAGCGCCCTCGTAGTCTGCTTGGATGCCGAGATCGTTCTTCTTGTACATGATGTTGAGGCCGTATCCGAGGGCGCGCACCGGGAGTGCGAAGTTCTCTGGGTCGAGTTGGCTGTAGCCGAGGTCGACGGTCACCAAGCCTTGGGGCAGGTCGTGGGGGGACTGCTGAAGGTTCTGGTGAATCGAGGGGTTAGGCCGCGAAGGCGTCGACTATGGCAAGTGGTGGAATGATCACGGAGAGAAGGTGCTGATCGGCGCCAGAGTAGTTGTTGCTGGGGTGTGCATCGTCGTGTCATTCGGGACGTGTGCGGTCGCCACCGCCGTTGTCGTCGCCGGCACCGCTGTCGATGGCATGGCGAACCGGCACTGGACAGCGCAACGAGCTGCCGGCTACGTAGCGGTGTCCGCCCTAACTCTCGGCGTCGGAGGTGTTGCCATGGGTTCCCTTACATATCGAGGTATGTTGCCGAAGTTGGTGGATGAGGCCAGCAAGTTCGCCACCCAGTGGGGCACTTCCGTGACCCAAGTGGGTCGTCACCAGTATGTGGGTGTGGCGAGCACGACGAATCTGCCAGGCACAATGTTCGCTGGAATGTCTGGAGCGGGGTGACGGGGATGAAACCGGCTAGGCGCAGGCTCGCCCTCATTCGGCCAGCGGATGTATCGCTTGTCGCTTCCGGTCTCATGGCAGTCGTGGGGCTTTTTATCTTCTTCTCGGTCTCGTTGTCGCCTCGCGTGCCGGTGTGGGCCGCAGTCCTGTGGATCCTCCCTGGCATCTTGATCAATGGTCTCGTCAACCAAGGGGCCTGGCTCACCAGAGAGTCGGTGGTATTGGAGACCGTCCTTGGCCGAGCGAAGATCCCGTCGGACGCGATCGACGCCATTCACGTGAACAGAGCGATGACGCAGATCGTTGTCGAGACTGAGGGCGTCTACATCGCGCAGAGCATCGCGGCTCCGGTGAGTTTCAAGGTCCCGAGCAGTAGGCGAGCTCGGATGCAGCACGCGCTGAGGTCGCGCGGCATCCCTTTGCGCTGGCACACCGAGTACTCGACGATGCTCGCGCTGCAACCGCACAAGTCTGCTTCCTTCCGAAAGGGGGCGATCTTCGCCACGCTTCTTCAGCCAGCTGTTTGGATGACTGTCACCGCGGGAGCGCTCACGCTCGTGCTGAGGCCTTGAGCTACGCGCCAGTGGGTGGGACGTAGTGGGCGACGTACCTCTCGGCTGGTTTGCCGCCCAGGACCCGGCAGCGCCGTCGTTCAGGTTCGCGCCGGGTTTAGCGCGGGAGAGTCCGGCTGCGCGCTCCGCCACGGTCGGCGCCAATTCTTGCGGCTCGAACGAGCGGGCCACGTTGACCGCACCTACCGACTCAGGTGCGATCGAACACCCGCAGGGACAGCACCCTTTGGTGGCGCCAAGAAGCCGTCAGCGACGGCCACGGCAGACCCGAACGCCTTGTAGAGCTCGGTGACGTAGTCGGCCGCGACCCAGCCATCGACCTCGTCCAGGTCCAGCAGGACGTCCGCGTCGAGCTCGTCACGGTCGCCGACCGGATTGATGATGGTCCGCTGTGCGTATGAGCCTTGGGGGATGAGTTCGTTGAAGTGCTTCCCGATCGGGTGGTCGACCCTGTCTATGAACCTGCTGACCGCTGCAACGCGGTCCTCAAGCTGGCTCAGGTGGGCAGCTCGCAGGTTCACGACGTCCTTCAGAAATGCGTCGTGCTGCTTGATGAGTTTCACTGGTCGACCTCCCTGTATGGCGTGAAGGGTTCGCGTTCTCCTGTGAGGAAATCGCGGATGATGAGCGGTGCCTCAGCGTGGGCATGTTCGACCGCGAGCGCCTTGAGCGAGTCGATCGCACGTACATCATCGAGCGAATAGCGCCCCGCATCGACTGTCGGGGACACGCGTTGGACATGGTGGCGATCGAGGAGATGCTGGGCCGTTCCCAGCGATGCTGAGGACTGACCCATCATGAACGTGTCCGCGACTCGGCCAGCCCAGTACGCGTACCCGTGGCCTCGCTTGGTGTCGTCCTTGAGGGTTGAAGGCGAATGAGTGCATCCGATCGACAGCAGGCGAGTTGTGTCCGGCGACCAGCCGAGCACTCCGACAGCTTCCACCGCCGCCGGACCCATGGGATTGCTTGCCCACATCCCCCCGTCGATGAGTGGCACCCCAGACTGGCTCGTGTATGTCGGGAAGAACGTCGGTGCCGCCGACGTCGCCATTGCCACGTCAACGACACCTACGTTGTAGTCGGTGAAGAGCCGCTCTAGGTGAGAGGTCTTTTAGATGTGGACTTCGCCGGTGTTGAGGCTCATTGACGGGATCAGCATCCGGGTCAGACTGTGCCCGAGTTTGCGTGCGCCGAACACCTCCTCGAGCGCCGACTTCAGCGGTGCGGGGTCATACTTCGCGCGGGTGATCTGCCGGAGCTTGCCGCGCCGAGGAAAGATCGTCGGCCCGTGCCGCTCATAGATTGACAAGATCTCTGCTGGCGACATGCCTAAGCCAATGCCGAGCGCGACGATCCCACCCGTGGAAGTGCCTGCAATGAGGTCGAACTGGTCGATCACGCGGCTCTTGCTGCACCGCTCGAGCTCTGCCAAGAAGGCAGCGATGAACACGCCCTTGATCCCGCCGCCGTCGAGTGCAAGTACCCGCCGCGCTTGTGGGTTCGCCGTGTCGATCTCATCCACCATTGTCAGGTACTCCTCCCTCAGCGCACGAGCGCCTGCATACTTGGCGCCTCTGACGCACCTCGTAGCGCTCGCAGGCAACCGTATCCTCCGCCACTGACACGCAACCGGGGCTGGTTGGCGAGACGCGAGGCAGCGCCGTCTGGCCTAGTGCGCGGCTTGTTTCGCCGCCCGGCTGGTACCGAGTCTGCGGTTGTCAGAACGTTGGGAGGGACAGGAGGTTATTCGTCCACGCTCCATCGGCGTACGTGCGCAGGTACGCCTCCGCGCCGCTCGGATGCACGGTTCCCACCGAGACGCGGTTCGCGCCTGAGCCCACGTAGGCCACGCCTCGCTCGTCAACCCACTTGACCATGCTGGGCTTGTCGTTGTCGCCGGTGGCGTTGTCCTCGAGGCTCTTCCACCGGTAGCGGATGATGGCGCTCTCAGTGCGGCCGACCTGTCCGAAGCCCACGTGCGTAATCTCAATGGCCATGTTTTCCCCCAGGGCTCTCAAACGTGCGATCCATTCGTGAGTCTGCCACGGTGCTTTTCGCGTGTCACGGCGTTGAGCAGGTGGCAACTCCGCGCCCTTGAACGTCGACGCTGGGCAGCGCTGCTGAACGGAGGCTCGCATGGACCCTGCGGCATCAGCCCGGGGCCATGGAGAGGAACTCGAGGTTCCATGGAAGAGAACCCTCGGAGCCCCCGTATCCGCCCAGGTAGATCCCAACCGCGAAGACACCACCACGCACAGAAGGCCCGGTCCCCTCAGGGGCCGGGCCTTCTATCGTTCAGCGATGTGTCAGCTGGCCGCGAGTGCGCCGTCCGACGAGAACACCAGTCCCACGGCCACCTCACCGGTGGTGATCGCGGTCTTGCTCAGCGGGCCGCCGGCGTCGAGGGCGCGGAACTCCGCCACCTCAAGGCCATACGTGCTCTCGAGGCCCGGCTGGCAGAACGGGCGCTCGGGGCACTCGGGAGGCCCACCCAGCACGATCGGCCCGCACGACTCGGCGAGCTCGGACAGCGTGGTGACGCCGTACGCGTCGACGAATCCCTGCGTCACGGCGAAGGCGTTCTGGTCCTGCGCATCGGCGGCTGCGCCGACGACCAGGCCCTGCTCCTCCGCGAGGGGCTCGAGAGCCGCGACCGTCTCAGCGATGTCCCCGGAGGCGACCACGTTGTCGATGTCGCCGTCGAGGAACTCCGCAAAGGTGGCGGCGTACTCGGGGACGATGTCGATCTCGCCGCTGGTGAGCGCGGGGAGGTACGTCTCGCGATTGCCGATCTCGCGCACCTCGGTCTCGTAGCCGGCGTCGTCGAGGATCTCGGCGTAGATCTCGGCGAGCGTGATGTTCTCGGTGAAGTTGGCCGCGCCGACCGTGATGCTGGAGCCGTCGCCGGTCTCCTCGACGGAGATGCCGGCCTCGTCGACCCAGGCCTCGGCGACCTCTTCGGAGGTCTGGCGGTCGATGTCGACGGCCTTGTTGAGCTCGATCAGGCCCTCGGTGTCGAGCGCGGCGGACACGGCGTCCAGCGCCGCCAGCACATCGTCGGTCGCGACGTCGGCGTTGAGCGCGGGGATGATGTTGTCAGAGTTCTGCAGCATCATGTCGTCCTCGAGCACCACGAGCTGTTCGCCGGGGACCGGGAGACACTCCTGGGCGGTGGCGGGTTCGGAGGTGCCCGTGGTGGGGGCGGCGGAATCGTCAGGGGTGGGGTCGTCACTGCCGCCGGAACTGCAACCGGCGAGAGTCAGGGACGCGACGGCCAGGGCCGCCAAGGTGGCGTTGCGGGTGCGCATGAGAGCTCCTCGTTTAGGTGTCAATCAGGGTCAGCAACCAACGCGACGCCCGGGTTGTTCCCGGCAGCACGTCTCTACCAGGCTAAGCGCACTGGGGCATTGGTGCCAGGATCGCTGCGGCCGATGCTCGGGTCAGGCCCTCGCCGCAGCGGCCTCGCGCAGTGGTGTGGCGGTGGCGGCGTGCTGGATGCGTGACATGACTGCATCGGTCAGAAGCGCCACCGCAGCGACCAGCACCGCCCCGGCGAGCACCTGTCCGTAGCGCTGCGTGGCGAGGCCGGTGTTGATGATCACGCCCATGCCACCGCCGGCGACGAGGGCCGCGAGCGGGACGGTCGCGACGGTCTGCACGGCCGCGGTGCGCAGCCCGGCGGCGATCAGCGGCACGGCGAGCGGGAGCTCGACCCGGGTCGCCACTTGGAATCGGGTCATGCCCTGGCCCAGCGCCGCCTCCCGGATGTCGGGGTCCACGTCTGCCATGCCGGTGAACGCGTTGGACAGGATCGGGGGGAAGGCGAAGATCGCGGCCGCGAGGATCACGGCGTTGTTGCCGAAGCCGATGGCCGATGCGGCGAAGAGCGTGAGCAGCGCGAGCGTGGGGACGGCGCGGCTGACGTTGGAGGTCACGACGGTGACGGCGCCGCCCTTGCGGACGTGACCGAGGAACACGCCCAGGGGAAGAGCGACCACGACGGCCAGAGCGACGGCCGCGAAGCTCATCCAGAGGTGTTCGAGGGTGAGCGCGATGATCGAGTCCTGCGCGAACCTCCAGCCGCCGTCGAACGTCGGAGTGGTGATGCCGTTGGCGCCGGTCCAGTTCTCGGCGGTGGTGAGATAGGTCCAGGCCTCGCTGAGGGTGCTCATGCGGCCGTCCTCCGTCGTGCCCAGGGCATCGCGAGCCGTCCGGCGAGAGCGAGCAGCAGGTCGAGCACCAGCGCGAGCGCGAGGCACAGCAGCGTCGCCGTCATGATCTGCGCGCGGTAGTCGGACTGGAGCCCGCGGAACATGAGCTGGCCCAGGCCGCCGTAGCCCACGACCACGCCGACGGTCACCAGAGCGACCGTGCTGACGGCGGCGATGCGCAGTCCCGCGATGATCGACGGCAGTGCGTTGGGCAGCTCCACCTGCAGGAGCAGACGCATGGGCGTGTAGCCCATGCCGCGCGCCGCGTCCGTCACGTCCCGATCCACGCCCTGCAGGCCCACCACGATGTTGCGCACCAGCACCAGCAGCGCGTATGCGACCAATCCGATCAGCACGGTGGTGCGGCCGATCCCGGTGAACGGCGCGAGCAGGCCGAACAGTGCGAACGACGGGATCGTGTAGAGCACGCCGCTCACGCCCATGATGGGGGAGGACAGGCGTGGAGCGCGGCGGGCGATCACCGCGAGCGGGAACGCGATGGCGAACGCGATGGCGAGCGCCTGAAGGGTCAGCGTGGTGTGGATGACGAGCTGCTCCGACACCTCGCCCCAGTTGCGCTCGAGGTAATCCAGGGAGAGCCACGGATTGTCGGGCGCGTCCATTCCACTGACGCTACAGGGCGCACACGGTCGTGGCGAGCACCGCACCGGCGAATACGCCGAAGGCGCGCACCCGCGTGGCGCGCGCCCCGCTGGCGACGGCCGCGCACGGTAGCGTGACGGGATGGATCACGCTGGCATCACCTTCGATCACGTCCGTAAGGAGTACCCCGACGGCACGGTCGCGGTCGAGGACCTGAGCCTCGACGTCGCGCCAGGGGAGATCATGTGCCTCGTGGGGCCGTCTGGCTGCGGCAAGTCGACCACGCTCCGCATGGTCAACCGTCTGGTCGAGCCCACGTCGGGCACCATCACCGTCGACGGCGCGGACATCATGAGTCAGGACGCGGTGCAGCTGCGGCGATCGATCGGCTACATGATCCAGCACGTGGGGCTGTTCCCTCACCGGACGGTCGCGCAGAACGTCGCCACGGTGCCGAGCCTGCTGCGCTGGGACAAGGACCGCAAGCAGCGTCGCGTCGAGGAGCTGCTGGACCTGGTGGGCCTCCCGCACTCGACGTACGGCGCCCGGTATCCCCACGAACTGTCGGGTGGAGAGCGTCAGCGGGTGGGCGTGGCACGCGCTCTCGCGATCGAGCCGCCCGTGCTGCTGATGGACGAGCCGTTCGGCGCGGTCGACCCGCAGCGGCGCCGCAGCCTGCAGCAGGAGTTCCGAGACCTGCAGCGGCAGCTGGGCCTCACGGTGATGATGGTGACCCACGACATTCGCGAGGCCGTGATCCTCGCGGACCGCATCGCGGTGTTCTCCGAGGGAGGAGCGATCGAGCAGATCGGCACCCCTGACGAGGTCATCACGAGCCCGGCCAACGACTTCGTCGAGGACTTCCTCGCAGACTTCGGCGCGATCGCCGACTAGCCCAGGCCCCGCATCGGGCCGATGCGGGGGCGAGACCGCGCGCAGGCGCGGGCCCGGTCTACGGGGACTGCGGCGTGCGCGGGCTCTGTGACGTCGGGGGAGTGTGCGGCGTCGAGGCGCTGGCGTCCTTGCCCTCGATCCACGCGTGGCGGGCCGAGCGCGACAGCCGTCGCGGCTCGCGCCACTTGGACCGCCACCAGGCGACCATGCCGCCCTCGGCCTCATGAGACTCGCGCTCCAAGCGCTCCTCTGCCTGACGCATCTCCCGGTGACGGCGCCGTCTCCGGCCCGTGGTGACGATGCGGTACACGGCGATGCCCATGACGATGAAGACGAAGACCACCAGCACGGGCACAAAGATCGCCACCAGCACGAGTCCGACGGCGATGGCGTCCTCGGCGAACGAGGCCAGCGGTGCGCCGGTGCCGCCGGTGGTGGCGTTCACGGCGGGGCGGGACGCCGCCTTCGCGACGTGGGTGGCGAGCGCGATCACCGCGCCGACCAGTCCTGCGATCAGCGGGTTGTCCTGCCAGAAGTTCGACTGGTCGACCACGGTCGAGGCGGCGGTGGCGGCGAAGATCACGCCGCCGACCACGGGACGCACGGCGGTCTGGATGAGGTCGTTGACGTGGTCGACACCAGGGATCTTGTCGAGGATCAGCTCCGCGACCAGCAGCGCCAACGAGATGATGATCGCCGGCCAGGACTGCAGCCACTCGAGGTGCGAGGGGAGCTGGATGAACTCGGTGAAGCGGGCGAAGACCCCCACCAGCACGAGCGGGATGAATGCGTTGAGACCAGCGGCCGCAGACAGGCCTGCGCCGGTGAGCGCTGCGAGCATCCATTCCTCCGATCCGCGCGCCGATGCGGCGCGGGTAGGTGACCGCTCAACGATAGCCCGTCGCGGTGGGTGAGGCGGGCCCGCCCGGCAAATGCAGAAGGGCCGCCCCTCGCGGGACGGCCCTTCTGGCTGACGGGTGGCTAACGGGACTTGAACCCGCGACCCCCTCGACCACAACGAGGTGCTCTACCACCTGAGCTATAGCCACCATCGGCCCACCAAAGTGAGCCAGCGAAGATCATACCTTGCCACAGTGCTCCCGGTCGACGCAGCGCCCTGAGTCGACGCAGTGCCGTCAGTCGACGCGTGGGCTACTCCTGGGGTGCCACTCGTGCGGCAGCGGCCTTCGCGGCATCGGAGTCGGGGCCCGGCATCGGGACCAGCACGGTCTCGCGGTAGTACCGCAGTTCGCGGATCGAGTCCTGGATGTCCCCGAGCGCCCGGTGTCCGCCCGTCTTGGGCGGAGAGTTGAAGAACACACGCGGGTACCAGCGGCGCACCAGCTCCTTGATGGAGCTGACGTCCACCACCCGGTAGTGAAGGTGGGCCATCAGTTCGGGCATGTCGCGCTCCAGGAACTGGCGATCCATGCCGACGGTGTTGCCGGCGAGCGGTGCCTTGCCCTTGGCGGGCACGTGCGCTCGCACGTACTCGAGCACCATGCGCTGCGCCTCGGCCATGGTGGTGCCGCCGGCGAGTTCGGGGAGGAGTCCCGACTCGACGTGCATGGTGCGCACGAAGTCGTTCATCTGCGCGAGCGACTCGTCGGAGGGCTTGATCACCACCTGAACGCCATCGCCGAGCACATTGAGTTCAGCGTCGGTGACCAGGCAGGCGACCTCGACGAGCGCATCGGCCGTCGTGTCGAGCCCGGTCATCTCGCAGTCGATCCAGACGAGGGGGGAGTCAGCCATGGCGACCACTCTACGACCCGGGTGCGACGGCCCAGGCGAAGGGGACGATGCGCGGGCGGAGTTGACGAATCCGGCGATGCATGGTTGGTTAGTTGGTGAAGTAACTAACCAACGAACATGGCGACGAGCGGAGGGCGACAACGGTGGATGACGGACGGCCGATCTTCCTGCAGATCGCGGACGGCCTCGAGGGCCAGATCCTCGACGGCTCGATGCCGGAGGAGTCGCAGGTGCCATCGATCAACGAGCTGGCGCAGTTCCACCGCATCAACCCGGCCACGGCGCTCAAGGGCGTCAACCTGCTGGTGGATGCCGGGATTCTGTACAAGCGCCGTGGCATCGGGATGTTCGTGGCGGAGGGGGCGCGTGCACGCCTCCTCGCGGACCGGCGGGCGGAGTTCGCGGAGCTGCACGTGCGCCCCGTGGCGGAGCGAGCGAAGGGGCTGGGAATGAGTGTGAAGGACCTGCAGGACATGATCGGAAAGGAGATGGGGCGATGACAGCCATCGTTGAGGTGGAGGGTGTGAGCAAGAGGTTCGGGAAGGTGCGCGCCGTCGACGACGCGACGTTCTCGCTCGAGGGGGGCGGAATCCATGGGCTGCTGGGCCGCAATGGCGCCGGCAAGACCACCATGATGCAGCTGCTCACTGGTCAGGAGTTCGCGACCTCGGGGCACGTGCGCATCTTTGGGGAGACCCCGGTCGAGAACGCACCCGCGCTGCGCCGGGTGTGCTTCATCAAGGAGTCCCAGGTGTACCCGGACGCGTTCAAGGGCAAGCACGTGCTGCGTGCCGCGCCGTGGTTCTTCGACCGTTGGGATGCGGCATTCGCGGAGCGTCTCGTCCGCATCTTCGACGCGCCGCTGGACCGCCCGATGAAGAAGATGTCGCGTGGCCAGCGCAGCGCCATCGGGGTGATCGTCGGGCTCGCCTCGCGTGCCGAGCTGACGTTCCTGGACGAGCCCTATGCCGGACTCGACGCGGTGGCGCGGCAGCGCTTCTACGATCTGCTGCTCGAGGACTACACCTCGCACCCGCGCACCGTCGTCCTCTCCACGCACCTCATCGACGAGGCGGCCAACCTGCTCCAGCGCGTGCTGGTCATCGACGACGGCAGGATCGTGATCGACGCGGACGCGGATGAACTGCGGGCGACAGCGACCACGCTCGTGGGCCGAGCGCCTGACGTCGAGGCGTTCGCGGTGGGTCGCGAGGTGCTCGACCGCACCAACCTGGGCGGAATCGCCTCGGTCACCGTCGCGGGGCTGAGCGACGACGACCGCCGCGCCGCCGCATCGGCGGGGCTCGAGGCGAGCCCGGTGTCATTGCAGGGCCTGGTGGTCAGTCGCACCGGCCGTGCCGACCGTGAGGAGCAGAACGCATGAGCGCCACCGACATCTCCCCTTCGCGAGCCGACGGCGCCGCGGGCCGTGCCTGGAGCGTGGTCCGCATGCATGTCGCCAACCCCGTACCCACCCTCGTGTTCCCGTGGGTCATCACGCTCGCGATCTTCGGGATCAACGTCGCGATCTGGTCCATGGTGGTCAGCGCCGCCGGAGGGGTGGAGAACCTCGAGGCGGACGCCTTCCAGTACAACGGCGGCATCTCGTGGATCGTGGTCTTCATGATGATCACCGCTGTCCAGGCGATGAACCAGGCGTTTCGCTTCGCCCTGGGCTTCTCCGTGACCCGACATGACTTCTTCATCGGCTCCGCGTCCTACTTCGTGCTGCTGTCGCTGGTGTACTCCGCCGGCCTGACGGTGATTGCCGGGGTCGAGCGAGCGACGGACGGATGGGGCCTACGCGCCGCGTTCTTCGCGCCATGGGGACTGGTCGACCAGCCGCTGGGCACGGTGGGCCTGGTGTACCTTGCGGCGCTGCTGCTCGCCTTCTTCCTGGGAGCCGCCGTCGCCTCCGTGTGGGTGCGCTGGAAGACGTACGGCCTCTACTCCTTCTTCCTGGGCGTGGCCGTGGTCGTCGTCGGCGGTCTGTGGGTGGTGACGACCACGAACTCGTGGGCGGACCTTTGGAGCTTCCTCACGTCCACGTCGCCGGCCGCGCTCGCCGGCTGGACGGCGCCGGTCACGGTGCTGTGCGGCGTCATCGGATACCTCTTCATGCGCCGAGCGACACCGCGCGCCTGACCGACCTGCCACGAGGGCCGATGCGCTTCCCCGACCGGGGGAAGCGCATCGGCCCTGTCGCGGTGGAGGCCGGGGGAGATATCGGGGTGATCCCCGATAGACACTCAGGGTATACACCGTGTTTATAGTTACCCCATGGACAGATCACTCGCCCTCCTGGGGCTGATGAGCGCCGGCCCCACCCACGGGTACGACCTCAAGAGCCGCTATGACGCGATCTTTGGTGCTGCCCGCACCATCGCGTACGGACAGATCTACGCGACCCTGTCGCGCATGATCCGAGACGGCCTGATCGAGCAGATCGGTCAGGAGCCGGGCTCGGGCCCCGATCGCAAGCGCTATGCCGTGACCGACGCGGGCCGCACGAGGCTCGCCTCCTGGCTGCGCGAGCCCGACACCCCGTCGCCCACGCTGCAATCGAACCTGTTCGCCAAGACGATCCTTGCTCTGGTCCTCGACGACGATGCCGATGCGCTGCTCGACATCCAGCGTCACGCGCACCTGGCGCGCATGCGCGAGCTCACGACCGCCAAGGCGGGGGCACCCCTGCTCGACCGCCTCGCCATCGACTACGCCCTCTTTCAGATCGAGGCCGACCTGCGCTGGATCGACCTGACCAGCGCCCGCCTGACCGACATGCGAAAGGAGGTCCGCCGCCATGGCTGACCCCATCATCACCGCCACGGGACTCACCAAGTCCTTCGGACCCACTCAGGCCCTGCGTGGCATCGACCTGTCCGTCGAACGCGGCGAAGTGCTCGCCGTCATGGGGCCGTCAGGCTCAGGGAAGTCCACGCTGGTGCACTGTCTCGCAGGCGTGATCTCGCCCGATTCGGGCAGCGTCGTGCTGGATGGCACGGACCTCACGGCCCTGAGCCCGGATCAGCGCGCAAAGGTGCGGCTGCAGCGCATCGGCTTCGTCTTCCAGTTCGGGCAGCTGCTCCCGGACCTCACGGCCACGGACAACGTCGCCCTGCCGCTGCTGATGGCGGGGCGCTCCCGGCGCGCGGCCAACACCCAGGCGATCGCCTGGCTCGACCGCCTCGGGCTGGGCGACCACGCCGACAAGTCTCCCGGGTCGATGTCGGGCGGGCAGGCGCAGCGGGTGGCGATCGCTCGGGCCCTTGTGACCCGTCCCGCCGTCCTGTTCGCCGACGAGCCCACCGGTTCGCTCGACTCGGTCAGTTCGGAGAGCGTCCTGGGGGCGATGCTGGAGGTGGTGCGCGAGGCGGGCACCACTGTCGTGCTGATCACTCACGACGCCCGCACCGCCGCCTACGCGGACCGCGAGGTCATCGTGCGGGACGGTCTGCTGTCGGGCGCGTACGCCCCGGTGCCCGCGTGAAGCCCGGTGCCGCCCGCATCCTCGTGCTTCACGGGGGCGCGGCCTACCGCAGGCTGGCGGGGATCGTCGCGGGCGTCTCTCTCGGTGTCGGGTTGCTGCTCATCCTCCTGGGTGCGTTCCTGCACATGCCGGACCGAGACGCCAGATCCGCGTGGGTCGATCCTCAGGGCGCCTGGCTCGAGGCCACCGAGGACGGCGAGGTCATCGTCCCGGCGGCGACCTCGACGGTCATGCTTGCGCAGTCGTCCCAGGACTATTTCGATGGCTCGATCATCTCCGTGATGCGGATGGCGACGGCCCCGGACACAGACGTGACGCTGCCGAGCGGGCTCGCGCCGCCCGCTCCGGGCCAGTACTACGCGTCCGCCGCCATGATTGATGTCATCGATGCAGCGCCGGCCGATCAGCTCGGGCAGCGCTACGGAGAACGCCTCGGAGAACTCCCCGCAGAGATGCTCAAGGGCCCGAGCCAGCGAGCCGTCCTGGTGGGGGCGGGGTGGGATGCCGTCGCCAACCGCGCCGGCGCAGTGATGCTCGAAGGCTTCCCGTCGGAGACCCGCTACAGCGCATCCACCACCTTTCAGGTGATCCTCGCGATCGGCGCCATTGCGATCCTGGTGCCGATCGTCCTGCTGATCTCGATCGTGGGGCAGCTCGGAGCCGCCGAGAGGCGCGACAGGTTCGCAACAGTGCGGCTGATCGGCGCGGGGCGGCGTGCGGTCGCGTGGCTGTCCGCGTGGGAGATGGCTGCTGCGTCCGCGGTGGGCGCGGTGCTGGGCGTCGGCGTCGCGGCGGCACTGACGCCGCTCGCGACTCGGCTCACGCTCAACGGCGCCACCACCTACGCCGCCGATCTCACCCCGTCGCTCGCCTGGACCGCAGCGATGGTGGTAGGCGTGACCGCTCTGGGTGCCGCCACCGCGTGGTGGCGTGCCTTCAACGATGACGTGGGCGCGCCGGGAGCGACACGGGAACGCGCGGAGAAGAGGGTCACGGCGTGGCGTGCGCTGACCCTCGGGCTCGGCGTCGTGCTCATGGTGGGTTCCGCCTGGATGGCGAGAAGCGGCATCGGTCCGGTGGTCCTCGTGTCCTATGGCCTCATCCTGGGATTCGCGCTGATCGCCTTCGGCATCGTCATCGCAGGCCCGTGGCTGACTCGCGTCGCGAGTTCGGCACTGCGCCGGTTCGCCTCTCGCGCCTCCGCCGTCGTCGCCGCAGGGAGGCTCGAACGGCACCCGCGGTCGACTTTCCGTTCGGTGGCGGGCCTCGTGGTCGCGGTGTTCATCGTGAGCGCTTTCGCGGGATCTGCCAGCGCGATTCAGGGCCTGATCGAGCCGAAGGACCGGCCCGGCCTTCTCGATCCGCATGCAGTGGCGGCCTCGGCCGGACCCGGCGTCGACGCGGAGGCCGCACGGGCCATCGTGGGCGACATCGAGGGGGTCGAGCACGTGGCCATCGGGTACTGGCCGGAGGAAGACGAGGCGAGCGGAGCGCTGATGTCCCGCGCGGACGCCCGAGCCATCGGCGCCACCGACCTGCCTTCCTCGGAAGGAGCGATCATCGACGTGTTCGGCATGCTCGCGGACAACGGTGAGGGGAGCGGCATCTCGATCGAACCGCCTCGAGAGACCTCGACTGCCGTGCGAGGCGACGTCTCGTACGTGATTGCGGTCACCGACGGCACGACGGCGTCGATCGAACGCACCCGTACGGCGCTGTTCGGCGTGGCCAACCCGGATCTCGCGCCGCTCACCCGAGCGGATTACGCCAACGCGGGCACGGCGGAGGTCACGAATGAGCTGGCCATCATGGCGTACCTCGGCATGGCCATCGCGATTGGCATCTCCGCACTCTCGCTCGCGGTCGCCACGGCAGCCGCAGCGCTGGACCGCAAGCGCACGTTCGGTCTGCTGCGTCTGGCCGGGATGCCGGTGCGTCAGCTGCGTTCGACGGTCTCGATCGAGGCGACGGTGCCGCTCGCGGCCACGCTGCTCGCCTCCGCCGGGCTCGGCTTCGGCGTCGCGTGGCTGATGATCGAGGTGCTCGGCAATGGGCTGAGCGTGGACTGGCCTGACCCGCGGTATTGGTGGGCGATCGCGGCGGCGCTTGCGATCGCGGCGGCGTCCGTCACGGCCTCGTTCGGCGCGGTGCGCCGCTCGACGGAACTCGAGTCGACGCGCTTCGAGTAGGGCCGCCACGCGACTGCCCGGCGGTAGCCATCACCGCCGGGCAGTCGCGTGGGGTGGCTCAGGCGGGACGGTCCGCGAAGGTGCCGCGCTCGTATTGGGTGGGCCAGTAGTCCACGGTGACGCCGAGCTCGTGTGCCGCACGCAGGGCGAAGTGCGGATCGCGGAGGAACTCGCGCCCCGCCATCACCGCATCGGCCTGGCCGGTGGCAACGACGTGTGCGGCCAGTTCTGGGTCAGTCACGAGCCCCACGGCGCTCGTCGGCACGCTCGCTCGCTCGCGCACCTCGGCAGCGAAGGGCACCTGGTAGCCCGGCCCGACCGTGATGCGCGCGTCGGGGACGTTGCCGCCGGACGAGACGTCGATGAGGTCCGCGCCCGCCTCGCGCAGCCAGCCCGACAGGGCCACGGTGTCCTCGAGGGTCCAGCCCTCAGGCTCCATCCAGTCCGTCGCGGACAATCGCACGAACACCGGCACGTTCTCACCAGCGACGCGCCTGACTTCCTTCATCGACTCAAGAACGATGCGGGCGCGATTCTCGAGCGAGCCGCCGTACTCGTCCGTGCGGTCGTTGCTGAGGGGCGACAGGAACTCGTGCAGGAGGTAGCCGTGAGCGGCGTGCAGCTCGAGGACGTCAAAACCCGCGTCGAGCGCGAGGCGAGCAGAGGTGCCGAAGGCGGCGACCGCATCGGCGATCTGGGCGTGGGACATGGCCGCGGGTTCCGCGAGACCCGCGAAGGGCAGGTCGGACGGGCCTAGGGGCTCCCAGCCGCCCTCGGCGGGCGTGACCGCGCCGCGGCCCTCCTGGCCGCGATGGGTGGAGGCCTTGCGGCCCGCGTGGGCGAGCTGGATGCCTGCGGCTGCGCCCTGAGAGTGGATGAAGGACACGATCCGTGCCCACGCGTCGCGCTGCTCGTCGTTCCACAGGCCGGTGTCCCACGGAGTGATGCGGCCCTCGGGGAGCACCGCGGTCGCCTCTGCGACGACCAGTCCGGCGCCTCCGCGCGCCATGCCGCCCAGGTGGACGAGGTGCCAGTCGGTCGGCACGCCGTCCCGCTCCTCGACCGAGTACTGGCACATGGGAGCGACCCACAGTCGGTTGCGGAAGGTGGTGCCGCGCAGCGTGAGCGGCGAGAACAGAGACGGGGCTGTCATGGATGGCCTTTCGTGTGGAGCAGACGTCGGCACAACGCGCACCGAGCGTCGCGGATTCCGAGAGCGCGCCGCCTGCACCGCGCGTGCGGCGCAGATCGCCCATGCGGCCGCGGGTGACGCCATGCCTCGAGCGATCGCGGTGCGGGAATGTGAGGGCTCCCAAGTGAACCTTCACATGATGCAAGCGCTGTCGGTGCCGAAACGCGCGCTTCGTGCGGAGACGGGTCGATCTTCGTTACTCAATCGTGACCGCGGTGCGGTTGCGGGGACCCCAAATGTGAGCGCTAATATTCAGACACCGGCCGCAACGCGGCACGGAGGGAAACCACCCCCACCCGGCAACGCAGCCGGACCAGAACGAGGAGGTTCTTGGTATGAGGAAAAGGTTCTTGTCCACCATTGCACTTGCAGGAGCGGCGGCGCTGACCATCGCGGGATGCTCGAGCGACGGAGACGGCGACACGCCAGACGACGCAGCCACCGGCGGTACCGGAGGCGGCGAGACCACTGAGACCATCACCGTCGGCTTCGCGCAGACCGGTGCCGAGTCCGGATGGCGTTCGGCCAACACGGAGTCCATGCAGAGCGCGTTCTCGGAGGAGAACGGCTTCGATCTCGTCTTCAACGCGGCCGACAACGACCCGGCGGCCCAGATCTCCGCCGTGCGCAACTTCATCAACCAGGGCGTCGACGCGATCGTCATCGCCCCGGTGGTCGAAGACGGCTGGGACGACGTGCTCAAGGAAGCTCAGGACGCCGGAATCCCGGTGATCCTCGAGGACCGCACGGTCACGGCGCCGGAGGACCTGTATGCCGCATGGGTCGGCCTCGACTTCAAGGCCGAGGGAGTGAAGGCCGGCGAGTGGGCCGTCCAGGAGTTCGGCGACGAGCCCACCAACATGGTGGTGCTGGAGGGCACGACGGGCTCGGCTCCGGCCAACGACCGTGCGGAGGGCTTCAACGAGGCCATCGCTGGCTCGGCCATCGAGACTCTCGACTCGCAGACCGGTGACTTCACCCGTGATGGCGGCAAGTCCGTCATGGAGGGCTACATCGCCAACTACGGCATCGACGCCATCGACCTGGTCTACGCACACAACGATGACATGGGTCTCGGTGCGATCGAGGCGATCGAGGCGGCGGGCGGAAAGCCCGGCGAGGACATCAAGATCGTCACCATCGATGCCGTCAAGGACGGCATGCAGGCCCTGGTCGACGGCAAGATCAACTTCATCGTCGAGTGCAACCCGCTGCTGGGTGAGAAGGCTGCCGAGCTCGTCAAGGCTGTCCTGAACGGCGAAGAGGTCGAGAAGGTTCAGTTCGTGGAGGACCAGTCCTTCACTCAGGAGCAGGCCGCCGAGGTCATCGACTCCCGTCCGTACTGATCCCAGGAATCCGTCCGACGGCCCTGGTCGTCTGACAGCATGATCCTGTGAACCCCGTCGGGGGGCCGGCGCGAGCCGGTCCCCCGACGGGTCCACCTACGAGACGAAGAGGTCGTAACGCCCATGCCTGCGGACACCGAAGTCCAGCCCATCGTCGAGATGCGCGGCATCACCATCGCATTCCCCGGAGTACTGGCGCTCGACGGCGTCGACTTCCGACTCATCCCCGGCGAGATCCACTCGCTGATGGGAGAGAACGGGGCCGGCAAGTCCACGCTGATCAAGGCCCTCACCGGCGTCTACGCGATCGACAGCGGCACCATCGCTGTGTCAGGGAGCGAGCGCCGGTTCGAGGCCACCGCCGACGCTCAAGCAGCCGGCATCTCCACCGTGTACCAAGAGGTGAACCTGTGCGCGAACCTCTCGGTGGGTGAGAACGTGATGCTGGGGCACGAGAAGCGCGGCCGTGCCGGGATCGACTGGCGCGCTACGCACTCGGAGGCCGAGAGGCACCTCGCGGGTCTGGGGCTCCGGCTCGACTCGAGGTCTGAGCTCGGCAGCCATTCCATCGCCATTCAACAGCTCATCGCGATCGCCCGCGCCATGGTGCTGGACGCCAAGGTGCTGATCCTCGACGAGCCCACCTCGAGTCTCGACCGAGGTGAGGTCGAGCAGCTGTTCGCGGTGATCCGCGACCTTCGCGATTCTGGCGTGGCGATCCTGTTCGTCAGCCACTTCTTGGATCAGGTCTACGAGATCTCCGACCGCATCACGGTGCTGCGCAACGGCCAGCTCGTGGGTGAGCACCTTGCCGCCGACCTTCCCAAGGACGCTCTGGTGGCCGAGATGATCGGGCGAGAGCTCGAGGACCTCGCGGCGATCTCGGATCGCGCGGACCGCGAGATCGATCGCACCGGCACGCCCATCGTCAAGGCGACCGGGCTCGGCAAGCGAGGCATGCTCGAGCCGGCGGACCTCGAGGTCTACGACGGCGAAGTCGTCGGCCTGGCAGGGCTGCTCGGATCCGGCCGCACGGAACTGGTGCGCCTGCTGTACGGCGCCGACCGCGCCGAGACCGGTGAGGTCGCGGTGGACGGCACATCTGTCCGCATTCACAGCCCGCGCCACGCCATCGACCACGGCATCGCGTTCTCCTCCGAGGACCGCCGAGGCGAGGGAGTGGTCGCCGACCTGACGGTGGCCGAGAACATGATCCTCGGCATCCAGGCGCGTCGTGGGTGGCTGCGCCGTGTCTCGAAGGCCGAGCAGGACGCGGTGGTCGCTGAGTACATGGAAGCGCTCGGCGTGCGCCCCGCGGACCCCCATGTGCCCATCGGCAATCTCTCGGGCGGCAACCAGCAGAAGGTGCTCCTGGCTCGCTGGCTCGCGACGGCTCCCGAACTGCTGATCCTTGACGAACCCACCCGTGGCATCGACGTCGGTGCCAAGGCGGACATCCAGCGCAAGGTCGCCGAGCTGTCCGAGAAGGGACTGTCCGTCATCTTCATCTCGTCCGAGCTCGAGGAGGTGCTGCGCCTCGCGCAGCGCGTCATCGTGCTGCGTGACCGCAAGGCCGTCGGCGAGCTCGATGCTCATGAGGTGGACCTTGACGGGCTCGTGGATTACATCGCCCACTCCGAAGAAGGGAGCGTGTCGCGGTGAGAATCCTCAGACACCGCCTGTTCTGGCCCGCCGCGGCGCTGGTGACCCTGCTCGTGGTCAACACGATCGCGAACCCCAACTTCGCACGGATCACCATCCGCGACGGCCAGTTGTACGGCAACCCGATCACGATCCTGCGCGACAGCGCCCCCTTGATGCTGGTCGCGCTCGGCATGACTCTGGTCATCGCCACACGCGGCATCGACCTGTCCGTCGGCGCGATCATGGCGGTCTCGGGAGCGGTCGCGCTCACGATCATCGACGACTCTCCCAACCCAGGGAGCGTCGGGACCGTGGTCGTCGCCGTCATCGTCGCCGTGGTCGTGGGCCTGGTGCTCGGGGTGTGGAACGGGTTCCTGGTCTCCGTGATCGGCATCCAACCGATCATCGCCACCTTGGTGCTCATGCTCGCCGGCCGTGGCGTCGCGCTGCTGATCACCGGCGGTGAGATCACCACCGTCAACAGCGCACCGTACAAGTTCATCGCGAGCGGCTATCTGATCATCCTGCCCATCGCGTTCTTCATCTGGGTCGCGGCCGTGGTGGTGGTCAGCATGCTCGAGCGGCGCACCGCGCTGGGCATGCTCACCGAGTCGGTGGGCATCAACCCCGAGGCCAGCCGCCTCGCAGGGGTGCGCTCACGCGGCATCATCTGGAGCGCCTACATCGCCTCGGGAGTTCTCGCTGGCATCGCAGGCGTGATCTACGCCTCGAACACGATGGCGGCGGACGCCAACTCGGCGGGCTACCTCATCGAGCTGTACGCGATCCTTGCGGTGGTGCTCGGCGGCACGTCCTTGATGGGCGGCAAGTTCTCGATCGCCGGCACTGTCATCGGCGTGATGACCGTCCAGGCCTTGGAGAAGGCGATCCTGTTCCTCGGCGTCCCGCCCGCGCAGGCCCCCGTGTTCTTCGCCGTCGTCGTGGTCGTCGTGGTGCTTCTGCAGGCGCCCCGAGTCCACGCCTGGGGCCGTGCGGCAGGGCGCCGCATGGGCGTGGGTGCCAAGCCGAGAACCGATGACCGGAAGGAGGTGGCGGCATGAGTGCCACCGACGCCACGACCACCACCAGCAGCGCATCAGGCGCCGGCGCCAAGGGCATGATCGGCACCTTCACGAGTCGCTACGCCTCGGTGCTTCCCACGTTCGCGGCCATCACGATCCTGATCGCGCTGCTCGCGGGCGCCGAGATCTACTTCGGCAACTTCCTCACCGGCCGCAACATGTCCGCATTGCTGCTCGACAACGCGTACCTGATGGTGCTGGCGGTCGGCATGACGTTCGTGATCGTCACCGCCGGCATCGACCTCTCGGTCGGGTCCGTGATGGCCTTCACCGGCATCTTCGGAGCCAGCCTGTTCGCGAGCGGTGTGCCGTTCGTCATCGTGATCCCCGTGATGCTGCTCTCTGGCGTCGCGATCGGGCTGCTCATCGGAGTGCTGGTGCAGTACTTCAACGTGCAGCCGTTCATCGCGTCGCTGGCCGGGCTGTTTCTTGGGCGGGGCCTGGCGTACGTGGTGAGCCTGCAGTCGATCCGCGTCGAGGACCCCGTCCTCTTGTGGCTGGGGTCGACCCGGTTCACGCTCGGTGACTTCTACATCGCACCGACGGGTGTGATCGCCCTGCTCACCGTGATCGTCGGCGCGCTCGTCATGCACTTCACGCGGTTCGGTCGCACGGTCTATGCGGTGGGCGGCTCCGAGCAGTCCGCTCGCCTCATGGGACTGAACGTCGCCCGGACCAAGGTGATGGTGTACGTGATCAGCGGCCTCTGCGGCGGACTCGCCGGATTGGTGCTGACGGCCTACACCGGTTCCGGCTACCCACGCAACGGCATCGGCACCGAGCTCGACGTGATCGCGGTCGTCGTGATCGGCGGCACCCTGCTGAGCGGAGGTCGCGGCTACGTGCTCGGCTCGATGATCGGCGTGTTCGTCTTCGGCACCATCAACACGATCATCAACTTCATGGGCGCCGAGCAGTCGTGGACCCACATCATCGTGGGTGCGTTGCTGCTGCTGTTCATCGTGGTCCAGCGGGCCATCGTGGCGCGCTCCGACAGATCTCGGTGACCGCGAGTCCCGTTCTTCTCAGCGATGTGGTCTCGCCCCGTCCACCGTGCCAGGATGGCTCCGTGGACGGGGCAGAGCCGCTCGTGGAGCTGGAGGGTGCGACGGTGCGCTTCGGCGCGTTCACCGCGCTCGACGGCGTCGACTTCCGGATGTTCCCCGGCGAGGTGCACTCCCTGATGGGAGAGAACGGCGCCGGCAAGTCCACGCTGATCAAGGCGATCACAGGAGTGCTGCCGCTCGACGAAGGCTCCCTGACGTTGGCCGGCGAGTCGGTGCAGTTCGCCACGCCCCACGCCGCGCAGGCCGCCGGCGTGTCCACGGTCTACCAAGAGGTCGACCTGCTCCCCAACCTGTCCGTGGCGGAGAACATCTGGCTTGGCCGCGAGCCCCGGCGCTTCGGCCTCATCGACAACGCGGCCATGAGGCGTCAGGCGAGCGAGGTCCTCGACGGGCTCGGCCTCGACATCGACCCGGCCTCGATCCTGGGCAGTCACTCGCTCGCGGTGCAGCAGCTGGTCGCCATTGCGCGCGCGATCTCCACCGACCTCAGGGTGCTGGTGCTCGACGAGCCCACCTCGAGCCTCGACACGGACGAGGTCGCGGAACTGTTCCGCGTCATTCGCGACCTGAAGCAGCGCGGCGTCGCCATTCTGTTCGTCAGCCACTTCCTGGACCAGGTCTACGAGATCTGCGATCGCGTCACCGTGCTCCGGGACGGTGCGCTCGTGGGGGAGTACCTCACCACCGAGCTGCTGCGGATCGATCTGGTGCAGAAGATGCTGGGCCGCGACGTCGCCGAGTTCGCGACTCGCGAACGCGTGGTCGAGCCCGACCTCCCGCCGGACCCCTTCCTCAGTGCCCGCGGCATCACCAGCGCGCCGGGGATCGTCGACGCTGACATCGATGTCGCCGAGGGTGAGGTGTTGGGCCTCGCGGGCCTCCTCGGCTCGGGGCGCACCGAGTTGGCCCGGGCGCTGACGGGGATCGACCGGCCGCAGTCGGGGATCATTCGCATCGAGAAGAGCGAGGTGAGGCTCGAATCTCCCCGGCACGCGCTCCAGATCGGCGTCGTCTACTCGTCCGAGAACAGGCGGACCGAGGGACTCCTGCCGGAGCTCTCGATCCTCGAGAACATCGTGCTCGCCGTGCAGGCGCAGCAGGGAGCCATGCGCCGCATCCCGCTCGCGCGTCAACGGGAGCTCGCGATGAGCTGGATCGACGCACTCGGCATCCGTCCGTCCGATCCGGATCGCAAGGTCGGCACGCTGAGCGGCGGCAACCAGCAGAAGGTGATGCTGGCCCGCCTGCTCGCGCTCTCGCCCCGCGTGCTGGTCCTCGATGAGCCGACCCGAGGCATCGACGTGGGCGCGAAGGTCGAGATCCAGAACCTGGTCGGAGAGCTCGCGGACAACGGCCTGGCCGTGATCTTCATCTCGGCGGAGCTCGAGGAGGTACTGCGCGTCGGCGACAGGGTGGCGATCCTGCGCGAGGGGCGCGTCGCCGAGACTCTGACGGCGGATAGTCTGAACCCCGACACATTGCTGGCGCTGGTGGCGCAGCCGGACCTGCCGGAAGCCTGAGGGGGACTGCGTGGCGCAAGAGAAGCCGGCCCGCGCGGCGAACATCTTCGATGTCGCGCGCCTCGCCGGCGTCTCCCACCAGACCGTCTCGCGGGTGATCAACGGGCTTCCCAACGTGCGGCCGGCGACAAAAGAGCGCGTCGAGCAGGCGATGAAGCAGCTGCGCTACAGCCCGTCCCCGGCGGCCCGGGCACTGGTCACTCGCCGCACCCGCACCATCGGCCTCATCACCTCGGGTTCGGTGGACTACGGGCCGAGCTCGATCGCGATGCACTTCAACCGCGCCGCTCGCGACGCCCGCTACAGCGTCGACACCGTCTCGACGGGGGAGCGCGATCCCGAGACCGCCAAGCGAGCCGTCGAGGGTCTGCTGCGTCAGCGCGTCGACGCGGTGGTGATCGTCGTCAACGACGCAGAGGTGCTGGAAATGGTCCGCGCGCTGGACCTGGGAGTGCCGCTCGTCGTGGCCGCGTCGACCGCGCGGCGCGGCCCTCAGCTCGTGGCGATCGACCAGTACCGCGGGGCGAGGGCCGCCGTACGCCACCTCGCCGAGCTGGGCCACACGCACATCCTTCACCTCGCGGGTCCGGAGCAGTCGACCGATGCGATCGAGCGGGTGCGAGGCTGGCGAGACGAACTGGCGGCGCGACGTCTCGACGCGGTCGAGCCCCGTCACGGCGACTGGACGGCGGAGTCGGGGTTCGTGATCGGCGCGGAGCTTGACCTCGGCCCCGGCGCCGCGGTGTTCGTCGGGAACGATCAGATGGCGATCGGTCTCATGTCAGCATTGCGCCGGCGCGACCTGCTGGTGCCCGACGACGTCAGCATCGTGGGATTCGACGACATTCCCGAAGCAGCCTACCTGTACCCGCCGCTGACGACGGTGCGACAGGACTTCGCGGCGCTTGGCCAGATGATGATGCAGAAGGTGCTCGTCGCTCTCGAGGAGGGAGCTGACGAATCTGCGGACACGCCGCTGCCGACTCAGCTCGTGGTGCGGGACTCGACGCGCGACGTCACCATCGGCTGACCGGACTCCCGCCCGGCACTCAGCGTCGCCTCGTCGCTCAGCTGGACCGGCATCGGGCGGACTTCGTCGCGCAGGGTGCCCATGCGCTCGTCGAGTGTGGCCGCCAGTCGCGCCGCATCGGCGAGCTCGCTCGCGAGGTCCGCAGGCATGTCGTGGCGGTACTTGTAGAACAGCTTGTGCTCGATGCTCGCCCAGAAGTCCATCGCCATGGTGCGGATCTGGAGCTCGACGGTGATGTGCTCGGTGGTGGAGGACAGGAAGACCGGCACTTGCACGATCAGATGCAGTGACCGGTAGCCGTTCGGCTTGGGCTCAGCGACGTAGTCCTTGACCGTCACGATGGTGAGGTCGGGCTGGTGCGCGAGCATGTCGGCGACCCAGTACAGGTCCGAGACGAACGTCGCGGTGATGCGAATGCCGGCGATGTCGGCGATGCTGGCCCGCAGCTCGTCGACAGTGGGATCGCAGCCGATGCGGTGTGCCTTCGCGATGATGCTGTCCACGCTCTTGAGCCGCGAACGCACGTGTTCGATGGGGCTGTACTCGTGGCTGCGCTCGAACTCCCGTCGCAGGATGTCGACCTTGGTGAGGACCTCGTCGATGCCGAACTGGTAGAGATCGCGCATGTGGGCGATCTCCTCCCGGGTGGCCTGAACTCCGTCGCCCGCGACGGACGTGGGGTCGCCCTCACCGGCGTCTCGTCCGGGGGCGGTCGATGCGCCGACGTCAGATCCGCCGATCTCAGATACGCGGTGCACGGGCGTGGCCTCCAGTCTGCGGCCACGGAATGGCCGCGGCGCTGCTGAGTGAACGCGTGACTCCTGGCAGGTGTGCCCGTGAGGATGCCGTGGGCGGCCCCAGGCGTGGGGAGGGGTCAGGAGGGGTGCCCCCGGCAGGACTCGAACCTGCAACCTACGGATTAGAAGGCCGTTGCTCTATCCATTGAGCTACGGGGGCGACGGGCGTGCGCGAGGCACGAATCCCCAGCGTACTGGCACCCTCGCCACCCGGAAAAGCGACCCCGCCCGCGCATCGGCCGTCCGTGCTCGCGTTATGGGGCGGAACCAGGCGTGACGATGTGAGGCTCGGGACGTGGGCACGGTAACCTGATCACTGCGCTCGCGGCACGCCTGCGCGAGGAGGAGGGACCATACCGGCATGACGATCCGGCCGATCAAGACATGGTCGCATCCCGGCGCGCTCCTCGACGCTCTTGTGGACACCCGTGACGTCGTGGCGGGCATCGAGCTGCCGATCCCGCTCGGCGACGCCGAGAGCACCAGAGAGCTGCGGGCACATATGCTCGACCAGCTCGATCACCACCTCATTCCGCGCGTGCGCGAAGAGGCGTCCCCCGCCATCGTGGTGGTCGCGGGGTCGACAGGCGCCGGCAAGTCCACCGTGGTGAATGCGCTGCTCGACGAGCAGTTGACCGCGTCGGGGGTGCTGCGACCCACCACGAAGGTGCCCCACGTCTTCCACCACCCCCTCGACGCCGACGTGCTGAGCTCGATCGCGCACGAGGCCAAGGTCATCGCGACCGAGGCCGTGCCGCGCGGGCTCGCGCTGATCGACTCACCAGATCTGGACTCGGTGCGGGGCGAGAACCGTCACGTCGCCGAGCAGCTGCTCGAAGCCGCGGACCTCTGGATCTTCGTGACCACCGCCGCCCGCTACGGCGACGCCGTGCCGTGGGAGGCCCTCCGGCGTGGTGCCGAGCGCGGGGCGTCCATCGCCATGGTGCTCAATCGCGTGACGGTCGACGTCGCGGCGCAAGTGCGGCGCGAGCTCGTGGACCGGCTCGCGAGCGAGTCTCTCGAGGCGCTTCCGCTGTTCGTGATTCCCGAGGACACCGAGGGCGGTGCGCGCCTGCCCCACGACGTCGTGGGCGGCCTGGGCCGGTGGCTCGAGGGCGTGGCGGCGGCTTCCGCCGCGACCATCGTGGAGCGCACCATGCACGGCGCCACCGAGTCTCTCAAGGAGTGGCTCGAGACCCTCGCCGAGCGCATGGACGACCAGGCGGCTGCGGCCAAGGAGGTCCGTTCCGAGGTGCGCCGCTGCGCGGCACGGGCCGAGGCCGCCGGCGGGGAGGCCTGGTACAAGGCCGTCCCCACGGGTTCTCTCGAGGCCCGTTGGGAGACCGCGTGCGCCGAGGGAGGTCCGCTCCACAAGCTGCGCAACAGCGCCTGGACCAAGCGTCGCAGCGCGCGCGAGCTGCGCGACGAGGCGCTGCGCGTGATCGAGATCGAGGTGATCGAGGCCGTCGAGGCGACCCTCGCTCGCGACGCCGACTCGGCGTCGGAGGCCATGGTCACGGCGCTCACGCACGGCGACGAGTCGCCCGGCCGGTGGCTCGCCGCCCAACGAGACCCGCGCGACGCCCGCGTGATGCGCGAGCGCCGCGCCGCCGACGCGACCCGCGCGTGGCTGTCCAAGATCCGTGAACAGGTGATGCGCCTGCCGGGCGCCTCCCGGGGCGCCGAGGTCCTCGGTGAGGACGGGCTCGCGGCGACCCTCGCATCGGCCGCGCTGGGCGTGGAGCCGGCGCGCATGCTGCTGGGCACCCTCGTCACCCCCAGCCTGGGCGACGTCCTCCACCTGTCGCGCGCGGAGCTCACCGGGGCACGCCGCTACTGCATCAACCGCGAGGCGCTCGACATGATGCGTCCCACCGACGTCACGTCGCTGCTTCCGGAGGCCTCGTCGTCGGTGCGCCTGCGCCGCGCTGAGCTCAGGGGACTGATGTGACCATCCAGTTCGAGCACGTCGAGCCGCCTTCCGAGACGACCGTGCTCGTCGAGCGGGTGGCGCGCCTGCGCTCGTCGATGGAGTGGGCGTCCGAGGCGATTCCCGTCGGCGTGCGCGAGGAGGTGCGCGCGACCATCGAGCGGTGCGACCAGCGGCTCGCGATGGGCGTCGACTTCACCGTGGTCGCGCTCGCCGGCGGCACGGGATCGGGCAAGTCCAGCCTGTTCAACGCGATCGTGGGCCGCGAGTTCGCGGTTCCCGGCGTCGCCCGCCCCACCACCTCGCACGTGAGCGCGGCAGTGTGGGGGGACAGGGCCGATGCGCTGCTCGATTGGCTGGAGGTGTCGCCTGATCGGCGGCTCGGGCGGGAGATCGACCAGCTCGACTCCGATGACGAGGCGACGCTGTCAGGAATGGTGCTCCTCGACCTGCCCGACCACGACTCGATCAATGCGGCGAACAGGGAGATCGTGGACCGCATCGTGCCGATGGCGGACCTGCTGCTGTGGGTGGTGGACCCGCAGAAGTACGCCGATCACGCGTTGCATCAGTTCTATCTGAAGGCTGCGTCCGAGCGCGACCGTCCGTCCCTGGTGGTCCTGAACCACGTGGACCGGCTGTCCACCGAGGACGCCTGGGCCGTGGCACGAGATCTGCAGCGTCTGCTCGCCGTCGATGGGCTCACGCAGGTGCCGGTGATGCCGGTGTCCGCGCGTACGGGGCACGGCCTGGACATCCTGCGGGCCGAGCTGGCGGGAGCGGTCTCCGCGCGCACCGTCGCCGCTGAGGCAGTGCGGTCAGACCTGGTCAGCGCCGGTCGCTCACTCGCGGGGGCGCTGGCGAAGGATGCCGACCCGCAGCTGCCCGATGTCGACGAGCTGATCGCCGCGCTCGCCCGTGCCGCAGGCGTGGATGCGAGGGCCGATGCGGCGGCCGCGCGTGCGCGAGGCGCTCACGGAGACCTGAGCAGCACGTGGCGTGCGCCGGTGCACACCGTCGAGCGCGAGCGCCTCGACTGGATCGACGCCGCGACGGAAGGACTTCCGGTCGCGTGGCGACAGGTGGTCTCGGAGGCCGTCGAGGGCGCCGCCGACCTGGCGCGCCGCATCGAGGAGTCGCTCGAGGACGCGCACTGGCCGACGATCGAGCCGGTGCACGGCTGGCGGGCGCTGTTCGGGAAGCCCGCCGCCGCATCGTCCGCGCGCAAGCGCACGCTCGAGGTGGGACGCGACGCGGTCAGGCGCGAGGTGCTGCCGGCTGTGCTGGAGCCCACCGAGACTATTCACCAGGCCTACCGGGCGCTCGACGAACTCACGGAACTGGACCAGGAGGGCGCCGCATGAGTCCGCGCCGCCGCGTGATTGCGGTGCTCGGCGCCGGCAACATGGCGGGCGCGCTGGCGCGTCGCTGGGCGACCGTTGAGCCCGCGCCCGAGCTGCGGCTCACCACGGGCTCGTCCCGTCCGGCGTGGGCGCAGGGGCTCCCGCACGTGTCGCATGTCGCAATCGCCGACACGCCGACCGCGAACGTGGACGCCGTGGCCGGGGCCGACGTGGTGGTGCTGGGCGTCAAGCCCCACGCGATCGTGGCCCTCGCGAACGAGATCGCCGATGCCCTCGCGCCGGGGACGCTCGTGGTGTCCGTCGCGGGCGGGGTGCGGCTTGCGGACCTTGCGCCGGTGCTTCCTGAGGGCGTCGCGCTGGTGCGCACGATGCCGAACACGCCCGTGGCGGTGGGGCGCGGGGTGACGGCCTTTGCGGTCGCGGCGGGGGCGCCGGAGGGGGCCGCTGCGCGGGTGCGAGAGATGTTCGCCCCGACGGGCGCCGTCGAGGCCCTGGACGAGGAGCTCATTGACGCCTTCTCTGCCGTCGTCGGCTCCGGGCCTGCCTATGTGTACGCCGTGATCGAGGCGCTGAGCGCGGCCGCGGTCTCTCAGGGGCTGTCGGCGGAGCAGGCGGCGCGCATGGTGCCCGCGATGATCGGGGGAGCGGTGGCGTACCTCGAATCGACCGGCCGCGACCCGGGCGACCTGCGCGACGAGGTCACGAGCCCGGGAGGCTCGACGGCGGCCGCGCTCGGGGCCTTCGCCGACCACGGGCTGGCCGAGGCGCTCGCCGCCGGGGTGGGCGCCGCGACCGCGCGTGCGCGCGAGCTCGGTCGCGGCTGAGTCCCGCACTGCGTCGCCTCGCCCTGCGACTCGCGGACACATGACTATTCCGTGAAAGTTTCATGACGGCGGACACCTGATCGCTACCTTCGGTGCGCTGACACGCCGCCCGAATACCACAGGGCGACCCCTGCAAAAGCCCAGGTAGGCCGTCACTTTCTCGTAACCTCGCGCGTTGCGTGTGTGACGGATCACACCTAGCGTTCCGGGTGTCGTCATCGCGTGTCATCCCCCCCCCGGCCGCGGTGCCGACTCACTTGTGATGGCGCGAGTCTCCCTGCGCCGGCGACCGTCCGCGCGGGCGGCTCGCACAAGGAGACAGGACCCTCATGCACCTTTCGAAGCGCTTC
Organism: Demequina aestuarii; assembly: GCF_000975095.1. Taxonomy (GTDB): domain Bacteria; phylum Actinomycetota; class Actinomycetes; order Actinomycetales; family Demequinaceae; genus Demequina; species Demequina aestuarii. The sequence continues at coordinate 2,001,806 of NZ_BBRD01000001.1, read as the reverse complement.
ACAAGCGCCGCCGGCATCGCCGCCGGGCTTGTGTCACTCATCGGCCTGGGGGTCGGCGCGTCAGTCGCCGGCGCGAGCCCTTCGCCTTCGCCGACACCGGAGGTGACGGCCTCCGCCGCCCCCGTGGCGAGCCCCTCCCCGACCGCCTCCCCGGCGCTCGAGAGCGCGCTCGCTGCGCGCGCATCGGGCGTCCTGGCCGATGACGCAACGATGACGGTGGTGCTCGAAAGCGTGCACGCGCCCGGCAAGGCCGCCACGATCGCTGACGCGACCTGGCCCCTCGAGAGCCGCACCATCGGCGCCGACGCCACCACGCTCAGCGGGCAGGTGATCCACCTGCACGCGCTCGACGGCGAGGCCGACACGTTCGTGCTGGCCGACTCAGCCGGCCGCGTGCTGGCGCGGGTCGACGGCTCCCGGTCCCTGGAGGTGCTGGACCTCCCCGTGACCGAGGCCGCCGCGCTGCCGCGCGCGACCTGGATCGTCACCAGCAACGGCTCGGCGTCGAAGGTCGTCAACGGAGAGCCGCTGGACGGCGTCGACCAGGCGCTGGACCTCTACGACTGGTCCACCGCCGAGGGGGCCCGGATCGCGACATACGACGACAACGACTACGGCACCAACCAGTCCTGGCGAGTGCACACCCCGGTGGCGGTCGCGGACGCAGTGGGCGAGCTCGTCGCACCGGGCGCTGCCCCGCTGGTTCCGGATGCCATCACCGGCCGCTACGGCTGGGGCGCCACGGTCGAGCTCGCGGGCATCGACTGGGACCTGCCGTCCGCCTCGGCCTGGCAGAGCGATGGCGTGGTGGCCTTCACGGGCACCGCGACCGGTCTGCTCGGAGAAGAGGTGGTGGTCGAGGCCGAGTACACGGTCGGCACCGTGGGCGATGCCGTCCCCGCCACGATCGACAGCTTCGCCGGCGTGCGCGTCGAGTCGCTGCGGCTCGACGCCCCCACCCAGGTCCAGCGGCGGATCAGCGGCTCGAGCATGACGGTGACCGCTGACGTCGCGTGGGACTGGGACGCTCTCACGCCGGCGATGCTCGCCAACCCCGGCACCGTCACAGTCCACGCCGTCGCGGATCTCGGATTCGCCGCCACGCTCGAGATCACCCTCTCCGAGCCCGCCCGCTCCAATGTGCTGCGCGACACGAACGTGCGCGGCTGGAGCTTCTCCGCCAGCGACCCCAGGCCTGGCCTGACCGACGGCGACCTCACGGCCGAGGGCTTCGGCGACTGGAGGGCCGGGGGAGCGGCCAATCGCATCAACCCCAACTGGGTCGCGTTCTACTTCGACCAGCCGCGACAGCTCGATGCGGCGGCGATCTACGAGATGTCGTCGGCGGACAACATCGGGGCGGTCACCTTCCAATACCGGACCATGGGCGGCGGCTGGGTCGACACCTCAGCCGGAACGGTGCAGAACACCGGCGGTCGCCTGGTGCTCGAGACGGACTTCGACGCGGTGCTGGCCACGGGGTTCCGCGCCGTGATCGAGCACAAGTCCGACGCTTCGTGGATGCAGTTGGCCGAACTCGAGGCATGGGGGCCGGTCGCGCCGTGAGCGCCCGACCTCACTCCCTTGCGCCCTGCGCACCACCGACGACACCCCTCCTTGGCAGACGAGAAGAGACTTCGACATGCTGACCTCCCCCCTCACCCCACGCTCCGCCCGCGGCTGGGCGGCGATCCTCGCCGGTGCCGCGCTCGGCACGGCCGGCGCTCTCACGCCTGCCGTCGCCGAACCCCTGAGCGGCGCCGCCCTCGACGCCGCCGGGCTGACCGCCGCATCGGCCGTGGAGGACGGCGGATCGCGCTTCTCCGTGGCGGTCCTGCCCGACACCCAGTTCTACTCGCGGTACTCCGCAGAGCAGTTCTTCCCTCAGTACGGCACCGACCCGTTCGAGGTGCAGACCAGCTGGATCGTCGAGCATGACGAGGAGCTCAACACTGCGTTCACGCTGCACCTGGGCGACGTGGTCGACCAGCAGGGTGTCGCAGGCGAGTGGACCGCAGCGGACCGCGCCATCTCGCGGCTCGAGGACGGCGGCGCTGACTTCTCGATCCTTCCCGGCAACCACGATGTCGCGAACATGGGCGCGCGCAGCTCCGAGGCCAACGCCGCCAACTACCTCGCACGCTTCCCCGCGAGCCGCATCGACGACGGCGCCACCTGGGTCTCCTCCCACCAGAACGGCTACTCGAACGCGTATGTCTTCGAGGCCGAGGGCCAGGAGTTCCTGGTGCTCGCCATCGGGTGGTTGGCATCCGCGGACACGTGGGCCTGGGCTCAGGGCGTGCTCGACGCGCACCCGACCCTGCCGACCATCCTCACCTCGCACGCGATCATCGACGCGGACAAGGCCACGGGCGGGGCGACGGACTTCTGGTTCGGCCAGGAGATGTGGCAGCAGCTGATCCGCACCAATGACCAGATCTTCATCACGCTGAACGGCCACTTCCACGGCCAGACCCGGCGTGTGCTCACCAACGATGCGGGACACGAGGTGCACCAGCTGCTGCTCGACACCCAGATGGCGGCCGACGGCGGCAACGGCATCATGGGCGTGATGGAGTTCGACCTCGACGCGGGCGTCATCGACTTCGCGACCATCTCGCCGTGGGTGACCGTCAAGCGCGACGCGTCTCTCACCCCGGCCGACACACCCGTGTTCAGCGGCCCGCAGGCCGACTTCACCCTCGACATCGACTTCGAGGAGCGGTTCGCGGGATTCGCGCCTGACTTCGGGCCCGGTGACGGCTCGTTCGGCGACCTGTCCGAGCGTGCGAAGGAGATCGCCTCCGAGGGCTGGGAGGGCGGCGATGGTGCCGGCGCGCTGGTCGCCGCGGGCAGCCGCGCCGACTACCCCGAGGTGGAAGGCACTCTCGCGCACTGGCGTTTCGGTGCGATCGACGAGGGCGTGCTGCCCGAGGGCGGTGTGGTCCCGGATGAGACCGGCGACAACCCCATGCACCGGCTCCCGCTCGACCAGATCAACGCTCCTGCGGAGGTGGAGCAGACCACCATCACGCACGAGAACGTGGCCCACCTCTCGTCGGACCGGGGCGCAATCTGCTTCGCGGACACCTCGCGCCAGGACGGCACGCTCAACTACGTCACCACCGACTACGAGGTGCCCGTGACGCGCGCCGCGTTCGAGGCCGGCTACACCGTCGAGTCCTTCGTGTACCTGTCCGAGGAGTGGACGGTTGAGGACAACCGGTGGGGCGGCTGGCTCACCCGTACCGGGCGACGGTCCACGCTTCCCATCGAATGGGAGCGGTACGACTTCGAGATGGGCCCCGCGTTCTTCTCGGTCTCCGACCTGCGCGAGTTCCAGTGGGGCACGTCGCAGGGGGCCTCGTGGACGGGCACCACGTCCGTATGGTCGGGCGAGATCATGACCGGGAACTGGCACCACGTGGCCGTGGTCAACGACCCGACGGCGCACACGACGATCATGTACGTCGACGGAGTGCCCGTCCTGCGCAACGCCGTCAATCACGACGGCATGACCTTCAACGACGGCTACCCGTGGGCGATCGGCACCAACTGGAACTACGACGAGGCGAACAACGGGTGGAACGGCTGCGTGGGCGAGACGCGCATCGTCGACCACGCCCTCGCGCCCTCCGAGTTCCTCATCCAGCGCGCGGACCTCGACAGCGCCTTCGAGCTCGGCGAAGTGCCGACGGGCGACCTGCCTGCAGGCACGGTGGTGAAGGAGTTCTCCGGGACGGGGCACCCCGGTGCCGAGGTGCGCGTCGAGACTCCCGGGGCCGTGGGCGCGGCGGGCATCGCCTCGGCGACACCCGGCGCGACGGTGCTGGGGACCTCGACGGTCGCGCAGGACGGGTCGTGGACGATCGTGCTCGACTCTCCGATCTCGGCCGCTGGCACGTACGCGCTTCAACTGGTCCCGAGCATCGGCACGCGTGACGGGTCGCCCGTCGCGATGTCGTTCAGCATTGCGGCCGATGCGGGCACCGGGTCTGGGGACGGCTCGGGCGATGGCTCCGGCGCCGGGGCCGATGGCGGAGCTGGAGGCGGCGCGGATGGCACCGGCGGTTCGGCGGGCGGCGACGGCGCGGGGTCGGCTGATGGCGGAGTGAGCGGCGACCTGTCGAGCACCGGTCCCGCCAGTGCCGTCTGGTGGCTCGTCGTCCTGGCGTTCTCCCTGCTGGCGCTCGGTCTCGTGCTGCGGTCGCGCCGCCGCGAGGAGTGACGAGTCCGCGCGGCACTCGGAGCGCGTGCTCCGGGTGCCGCGCGGCCGTCCCCACTGCGGAGGCGCCGACAGCTCTCCACGAGACGTGACGGACGCCCGCGCGGAGCGCGACTCTCACGGATCAGCCTGGGCTCAGCCGCAGACAGCGGCACGAGTCGAGGAGGCAGCATGAAGGATCTGACCATGACGGTGACCGGGTGGGTCGCCACTGACCCGCGGCTGGTGGTGACGCGGGACGGTGCAGGGCCGACCATGTGCACGTTCAGGCTCGCGCAGACGTCCCGATACTTCGACCGCAGCACTGACAAGTGGACCGACGGCAACACGGAGTGGTTCACGGTGCGGGTGTTCCGCGACAGCGCGCGTCTCGTCGCGGAGTCGGTCCGCACGGGACAGCCCGTGATCGTCGAGGGCCGGCTGCGCACCAACGAGTGGACGGATGCGCAGAAGGTGACGCACTGGGGCCTGCAGCTCGACGCCACGTGCGTGGGCCACGACCTCACCAAGGGCCTCGCGACCTTCACCAGGGCTGTCGTCACCGGCGGCGAGGAGGAGGCGCCGGAGGACGAGCCGGTCGACTCGCTTCCCGACGACGACACCGCACCGATCACGGACCCGGCCGAGGACAGTGAGGATGCCGAGGAAGAGGCCGACGGACGACCAGCGGCACTGGTGTGACCAGACTCCCCGCGCGTCGGCAACCCCTCGTCGGCGCGCGGGGCTCCGGGCCCTCTTCCGTGAGGCGGCGAGCGCAGACCGCGTAGGCTGGTGGAGGTATGTCAGCAGGCGCATCGGCGCCACCCAAAGACCTCACGGAGTTGCAGTGGCAGAGTTCATCTACTCGATGTACAAGACGCGCAAGGCGCACGGCGACAAGGTCATCCTCGATGACGTCACGATGTCGTTCTACCCAGGCGCGAAGATCGGCATGGTCGGCCCCAACGGCGCCGGTAAGTCGACGATCCTCAAGATCATGGCGGGGCTCGAGCAGCCGTCCAATGGCGAGGCCCGGCTCAGCGACGGGTACACGGTGGGCATCCTCCTGCAGGAGCCGCCGCTGAACGAAGAGAAGACCGTCCTCGGCAACGTCGAGGAGGGCGTGGCCGAGATCAAGGGCAAGCTCGACCGCTTCAACGCGATCTCCGAGGAGATGGCGAACCCCGACGCGGACTATGACACGCTGCTGGCCGAGATGGGCACTCTCCAAGAGGAGCTCGACCACGCCGACGCATGGGACCTCGACAGCCAGCTCGAGCAGGCGATGGACGCACTCCGGTGCCCGCCGCCCGACGCCGACGTCTCGGTGCTCTCCGGTGGTGAGCGCCGTCGCGTGGCGCTGTGCAAGCTGCTGCTCGAGAAGCCCGATCTGCTGCTGCTCGACGAGCCCACCAACCACCTTGACGCCGAGTCCGTGCTGTGGCTCGAGCAGCACCTCTCCAAGTATTCGGGTGCGGTCCTGGCCGTCACTCACGACCGGTACTTCCTCGATCACGTCGCCCAGTGGATCTGCGAGGTCGACCGCGGCCACCTCTACCCCTATGAGGGCAACTACTCGACCTACCTGGAGAAGAAGCAGGAGCGCCTGGCCGTTCAGGGCAAGAAGGACGCCAAGCTCTCCAAGCGACTCAAGGAAGAGCTCGAGTGGGTGCGCTCCAACGCCAAGGGCAAGCGCACCAAGTCCAAGGCCCGCCTGGGTCGCTACGAAGAGATGGCCGCCGAGGCCGAGCGCACCAAGAAGCTCGACTTCGAAGAGATCCAGATCCCGCCGGGCCCGCGTCTGGGCTCGCTCGTGCTGGAGGCCAAGGACCTCAACAAGGGGTTCGGCGACCGCACTCTCATCGACGGCCTGTCCTTCTCGCTGCCGCGCAACGGCATCGTCGGCGTGATCGGCCCCAACGGCGTGGGCAAGACCACGCTGTTCAAGACCATCGTCGGCCTGGAGCCGCTCGACGGCGGCGACCTCAAGATCGGCGAGACGGTCAAGGTCAGCTACGTCGACCAGAGTCGCGGCGGCATCGACCCCAAGAAGTCGTTGTTCGAGGTCGTCTCCGACGGTCTCGACTTCATCAAGGTGGGCAACGTCGAGATGCCCTCGCGTGCCTACGTGGGCGCGTTCGGCTTCAAGGGACCCGACCAGCAGAAGGCCGCCGGCGTCCTGTCCGGCGGTGAGCGCAACCGTCTGAACCTCGCACTCACGCTCAAGGAGGGTGGCAACGTCCTGCTCCTCGACGAGCCCACCAACGACCTGGACGTCGAGACGCTCGGCTCGCTCGAGAACGCGCTTCTGGAGTTCCCCGGCTGCGCCGTGGTGGTCTCGCACGACCGGTGGTTCCTCGACCGCGTCGCGACCCACATCCTGGCCTACGAGGGCACCGACGAGAACCCGTCCAACTGGTACTGGTTCGAGGGCAACTTCGAGGCGTACGAGGAGAACAAGATCGAGCGCCTGGGTGCCGATGCGGCCCGTCCGCACCGCGTGACCTACCGCAAGCTCACGCGCGACTAGCGCCTGCCTCCAACGCTCGCGACACCCACCCCGTCTTCCGCCTTAGCGCGGTGGAGGGCGGTGGGTGTCGTGTTTGGCGCCCCTGTGAGTCCTGGAGCGCGCTGAGTGTCGTTCGGCCGCTAGCGTGACCACATGAGCCGCATTCACGTCCCGATCTCGCTGCGCTGGTCCGACCTCGACGCCTACGGCCACGTCAACAACGCCGAGATGCTGCGGCTGCTCGAGGAGGCGCGCATCCGGGTCTTCTGGGCCGATGCGGGAGCCGTTGACGGCGACGACGTCGCCTCCACGGCGGTGATCGCGGGCGGGCCGGGCGCGGACACCATCACTCTGATCGCCGGCCTGCAGATCGAATACCTCGCGCCCGTGCCGTTCCTGCGCCGTCCGCTCGACGTGCAGCTGTGGATCGGTCGGCTCGGAGGAGCAAGCATCGAGATCTGCTACGAGGTGTGCTCGCCGGTCGGCCCGGGAGAGCAACAGGTGTTCGCGCGGGCGTCGACGACTCTGGTGCTGATCGACGCCGCGTCTGAACGACCGCGCCGGCTGACGGAGGACGAGCGCGCGGCGTGGGCGCCACATGTCGAGGAACCGGTGCAGTTTCGCAAGCGCTGAGCCCCGGGTGGCGACACTCAGCGCCCTGCAGGAATCGCGTTGGCGCCCAATCCGACACTGAACGCCCACTGGGGCGCTCAGGCGGAGAGTGGGCGGGGGTGAAGAGTGGGGGGAGGGGCAGGGACGCGAAAGCGCCGGCCGCCCCGAAGGGCAGCCGGCGCTCTCGATGAAGCAGGTGAGACTTACGCGGTGAGCGAGTCGACCCACTCCTGGTTCTCGGCGATCCAGTCGGCGACGACGGTCTCGAACTCGGACTCGTCGGCGTCGTTCAGCTTGTTCTCGAGGTCGTACAGCACCTCGGCGTCCATCGTGAAGTTGCCGAACCACTCGGCGACCTCGGGGAAGTCCTCGGAGATTCCGGTGCGACCGTAGGTCACGATCTCCTCGGCCTCGCCCATGGCGCCCTCGGGGTCTTCGAGGTTCTTGAGGTCGTACGCGCCGTAGGCCCAGTGGGGCTCCCACAGGGTCACGACGATGTTCTCGCCGTTGGACGTCGCAGTGTCGAGCTCCTGCAGCATCGCGGGGGTCGAGGAGGTGATGAACTCCATGCCGCCGAGGCCGTAGGTCTCGATGGCGCCCTCGGTGGCGGCGGTCAGTCCGGCGCCCGGCTCGATGCCGACGATGCGGTTTCCGAACTCGTCGGCGCTGTCGGCCAGCTCGGCGAGCGAGTCGACGGGAGCGTCAGCGTTTACGGCGATGGTGAGGGCGGCCGAGTCGAACCACGCGCCCAGCTCCTCCATGTCGTCGCCGAACTCCTCGACGTAGGACTCGTGCGTGAGGGGCAGCCAGACGTCGGTCACGATGTCGTAGTCGCCGTCCGCGATGCCCTGGAACACAGGCGCGGGGTCGGCGTACTCGAGCTCGACGTTGTAGCCCTGCTCCTCGAGCACGGCCTCCCACAGCAGGGAAGTCGCGAGCGACTCGTCCCAGCCGTTGAAGACGGCCAGCGTGAGGTCGCCGCCTGCGGCACCCTCAGTCTCTTCGCCGCTTGCGGCGCCGTCGGTGGGCTCCTCCGTGGCGTCGTCGTCGGCAGATGAGCAACCGGCGAGCACGAGGCCCGCAGCAGCAGTCACCGCGAACGCGGTGGCAGTGCGCTTATACATATGTTTCCTTTCCCAGCGTGCGGAATCTCCGCCGCCGTGAGCATCCCTGGCCGCGTCCTGCGGCCCGATGCGCGCGGCCGTTGGGGGAACGGCCGCGAGGTCTGTGGTTGTCGCGTCGGCATTTCGCCGATGCAGAGAAATGCTTAGGAGCCGGGGTTCCGACGCGGGCCCGTGTCCTGGATCTGCTGCGACTCAAGGCGAGCCAGCTCGTCCTCGGTCTTCTTGGCGCTGTGGCGGTTGCGCAGCCACGCGTACATTCCGAGTCCCTGACCGAACGATCCGGTGAAGCGGTCGAGGATGATGGCGAGTACGACGACCGCGAGACCGGCTTCGAAGCCGAGCGGGTAGTCGAGCGAGCTCAGCGACCGCACGACGTCGCCACCCAGGCCGCCCGCGCCGACGAGGCCAGCGATGACGACCATCGAGAGCGACAGCATGATGATCTGGTTGATGCCGGCCATGATCGACGGCATCGCGAGGGGAAGCTGGATCTGACGCAGGATGCGACGCGGGGAGGCGCCGAAGGCCTGACCGGCCTCCACCACTTCCTTGTCTACGCCACGAATGCCCAGCTCGGTAAGGCGCACACCCGGCGCCATCGCGAACAGGATGGTCGCGAAGATACCCGGAGCGACGCCCACCCGCAGCAGCGCGAGGGCAGGCATGAGGTATACGAAGGCGGGCATCGTCTGGAGGAAGTCCATCACTGGCTTGAGGATCGCGGACACCGTGTCGTTGCGCGCGGCCCAGATGCCTAGTGGGATTGACAGGGCGATGGCGATGAACGCGGCGACGATGACCAGCGCGAGGGTGTCGACGGCGTTGTCCCATTGGCCGACGCTCACGATGAACAGCAGGCCCACGGTGACGCCGATCGCGAACTTCCAGCCGCGTGCGAACAGGGCCGCGATGGCGAGAACCGCGATGATCGCAAGGGTGGGCGGCGAGGAGAACAGCCAGTCCATGCCGTCATACATGCCCTTGAAGGTGGAGCGCATGCCCTCGAAGAAGACTTCGAGGTTGATCTCGATCCACTCGAGACCGTCGTTGATCCAGTTTCCGACGGGGATGCGAAAGTCCATCACACGCCTCCCTTCTCAGTAGATGAGCCGAGCACCTTGTCGACCACCGAGGTCGGCAGGGGATCGACGCGGGGGATCGCGGACGATGCGGCTTCGGGCTCGCCGCCCAGGGTGGCGAGCAGCGTGACGCGGGGGATGACTCCCACCAGGCGGCCACGCTCGTCGGCGACGCCGAGCGGAAGCGCGGCCTCGAGCGACGGAATGAACAGGTCGGCCAGCGCGGTGTCGGTAGACACGGCGCCGTGGTCGGTCTTGATCGCGGGGGTGAGCGACTTCTCGCCGCTGCGGACGAGGTCGAGCACGTCGCGGTCGCGCACCCAGCCCACGAGCGTGCGGTCGCGCTTGGTGACGTAGGCGGCGGACATCTGCTCGTCGCGCATGGTGGCCAGTGCCGCGTGCGGTCCACCGGTCTCATGGATGACCACGCGGGGCTTGCGCATGACCGACTCTGCGGTGAGCACCTTGGTGCGATCCACATCCTGCACGAACTGCTCGACGTAGTCGTTCGCCGGGTTCGTGAGGATGTCCTCTGGCGAGCCGATCTGCACGATGCGGCCGTCGCGCATGACCGCGATCCGATCGCCGATGTACATGGCCTCGTTGAGGTCGTGAGTGATGAACACGATGGTCTTGTTCAGCTCGGACTGGAGCTCCAGGAGCTGGTCCTGCATCTCGCGGCGGATCAGCGGGTCGAGGGCGGAGAACGCCTCGTCCATGAGCAGCACGTCGGTGTCGGCGGCGAGCGCACGGGCGAGGCCCACGCGCTGCTGCATTCCACCGGACAACTGCGACGGGAACTTCTCCTCCCAGCCTGCCAGGCCCACGATGTCGGTGACCTGGCGTGCCCGACGCAGGCGCTCGTCGCGGGACTTGCCCTGGATCTCGAGGCCGTAGGCGACGTTGTCGATCACGGTGCGGTGGGGCAGCAGCGCGAAGTGCTGGAACACCATCGACACCCGGTGGCGGCGCAGGTCTCGCAACGCGGCTGTGCTCGCGTCTGTGATGGAGTCGTCGCCGATCTGGACGGTGCCCGCGGTCGCCGGCTGAAGGCCGTTGAGCGTGCGGATCAGGGTCGACTTTCCGGAGCCGGACAGGCCCATGACGACGAAGATCTCGCCCCGCTTGACCTCGAAGGAGGCGTCGATCACGGCGGCGGTCGCGCCACCGAGGTCGTCTCGCGAGGCGCCGTCGCGAAGGCGCCGCACGGCGTCGTCGGGATGCTTCCCGAAGACCTTGTACAGTCCATCAGCGCGCAAGGCGATGCTGTCGTTCACTCGTTACCTCAGCTCCCCGTGGTGACACGGGCGTCGTTGGAGGACTCGGTGGGACGAGGGGACTCGCAGCCGTCGTACGGCAGTCACGGGCCCGCGTGGTGGCGACATGGTGCCGCCGCCATCGCTCGCCGCCAGGGCGCGCTCCACACTCGGGCGCAGCCAAGAGGCCTGGGCTGGTCATTGGCGCTTCGGTCGCGACTGACGCGGACCCCGAAACGGCTCCTCGACGCTACCAACCCCCGGGGGGCAATCTCAAGCGACGAGCGTGATGAACGCCACTCTCGTTGCGGTGGGGTCGAGCAAAGAGCCTGCTAGATGGTGATTGAACGGTCAACTGTCACGGTTTGGTAAAGAGAGGAGATCGAGTCGGAAAAGTCCGGTCCGTGCCGGTCAACGACTCCATGAGGTCGTCAGGAGGGGGTCATTCCGGCATGCGGATCATGCCCTCTTGAGACGCCGACGCCACCAGGCGACCGTCCTCCGAGAACACCCACGTGCCGCCCAGCCCGCGGCCACCCTGGGCCGTCGGAGCGTCCTGCACGTACAGCAGCCATTCATCGGCGCGGGCGGGTCGGTGCCACCACATCGCGTGATCGAGGCTCGCAAAGTTCAGGCCGGGCGTCATCCACGACGCGCCGTGCCGGCGCAGCAGCGGCTCGAGCATCACCTGGTCGCACTGGAATGCGAGCAGCGCGCGGTGCAGCAGGTCCGAGCCCTCGATGGGCCGGCGCAGCCGGATCCAGGTGGTCTGGTACTGCTTGGGTCGCTTGTCCGGCTGGAGCAGCAGCGAGCCCTCGACGTGGCGCAGATCGAACGGCGTGCGCTTGAGCCAGTAGTCGGCTCGCGCGTCGCCCACGAAGGGCGCGAGGATGTCGACCGACGAGACCACCGCATCGGGCCCCGGCACCTCGGGCATGGTCACGGAGTGCTCGGGCCCGTCCTGGGGCAGCTGGAACGAGGCGATCATCGACAGGATCGGCTTGCCGTCCTGGAAGGCATGGGTGCGCCGAGCCGAGAAGGAGCGGCCGTCGCGCAGGTTCTCGACCTCGAAGGTGATGGGGCGCGACGCATCACCCGGGCGCAGGAAGTATCCGTGCATCGAGTGCATCGGCCGCTCGTCCTCGACCGTGTGGCCCGCCGCCAGCAGCGCCTGCGCGAGCACCTGGCCGCCGTACGCGCGGCCGCCGGGCATCGGCAGCGAGTCGCCCTCGAACTCGGTCTCACCCAGCCTGCGGAGGTCGAGCACGGCCATGCCCGATGCGACGGCCTCTTCAGCCCAGATGTCCTCGACGTGGTCCATAGGTGCTCCTCAGATTGAGTGTCGGCTAGTCGGGCTGGCCGGACTCGGCTGCCGGCGTGGGCTCGAAGGTGTTGATCATCGAGTGGGCGGCCCGCTCGAGGTAGTCCATCAGCGTGACCGCGTGCAAGGGCGCGAGGTCGGCCGATGCGACGGCGTCCCGCATGAGCGCGATCCAGTGGTCGCGCGCCTCGGGGTTCACATGGAACGGCTGGTGACGCATGCGCAGGCGGGGGTGGCCTCGCTGGTCCGAATAGGTGGTGGGCCCGCCCCAGTACTGCTCGAGGAACATGGTGAGCCGCTGGGTCGCGCCCTCCATGTCGTGCGCAGGGTACATCGGCGCCAGCACTGGATCCTCGGCGACGCCCGCGTAGAAGCGGCGGACGATGCGCTCGAATGTGGCGTGCCCGCCCACGGCTTCGTAGAAGCTCTGGCCTTCGGCGTGGGGCGCTCCGGCCCCGACGTTCATTCCTGGCGTGGTCATCTCAATCCTCATCGTTCGAGGGGGGCAGGGGGCGGCCGTCCTCGCCCTTGGGGGCGGTGTCCGACCCTGGACGGGCGGAGTCGTGCAGGCGCACCTTGTCGGGGTTGGCCTTCGAGTCGAACATCATCGCCTCGCCTGGCACCGCGAGCGCGATGCCACGCTCGGCGAACAGCCGGCGCATCTGGCGGTGGACCTCGCGCTGCACGTCCCACTGGGTGGCGGGGTTCACCTGGCACATGAGGCGCAGCATGATCGCGTTGTACTCGAGAGACTCGATGCCCGCGACCTCGGGCTCGCCCAACAACGCAGCGGCGACCTCCTCGCGCTCCTGCTTGGCGGCCAGGACGGCATCGATCATGGCCTGACGTGCGGCCTCGACATCCGTGTCGTACGCGAAGCGCACCTCGATCATGGCGCGGCTCCACATGCGGGTCATGTTGCCCACGCGGCGGATCTCCCCGTTGGGGACGTACCAGACGGTGCCGTCGAGCGAACGGAGCCGCGTGCACCGCAGCCCCACCTCTTCGACCGCGCCCGTGGCCTCGCCCAGGTCCACGACGTCGCCCACGCCGTACTGATCCTCCATCAGCATGAAGATGCCGGACAGGATGTCCTTGACCAGCGACTGGGCTCCGAAGCCGAGCGCGACGCCCAGGATTCCGGCCGAGGCGAGCATGGGACCCACGGGTACTCCCAGCGTGGCGAGCCCGGTCATCACCACGAGCGCCGCGAGCAGTACCGCGAGCGCAGACTTCAGCACCTTGCGCAAAGTGCCTGCACGTTGGCGGCGACGTTCGGCCTCGAGCCGCTCCTCGACGGTGTCCGGCTCCGCGACGCTGATGCGCGCCTTCGACAGCGCGCGCCTGGCCCGGGCGTCCGCCAGCGGCGCACCGCGCTCGACCGCGCGAGTGAAGCCGTTGATGGCGGCACGACCCACGAACCACAGGATCACGGCGACCACCAGCAGCACGCCGAATCCGACGAGGTTGGCGGAAACGTCGCTGAGCCACTTCTCGACCTCGTTCCCGCTGGGAACGGGACCGGGGGACGTAGCGCGCTCAGGGGCGGGAGTCAGGAGAAGCACGCCTCCCAGGGTAACCATCACGCGGGCCATGGTCGGCGCATCGGCCTGGCTGTGCCTTTCGAGCGTGCGGCGCGACCTGGCAGGATGGGCATGTGACTGACGCCGACCGACCGCTGCCCACTCCCGCACTCTCGGCGCTCGCGCGCGCCTGCGGGGTCTCGGTCGACTACACGGCGTGGAACGGCGACCGGGTGCCGTGCTCGCCGGCCGCCATTCGTGCGGCGCTCGAGTCCATGGGTGTTGACGCACGGGACGACGACACGTGCGAGCGTTCGCTCGCCGACCTCGAGGACCTGCCGTGGCGACGCATGGTGCCGCCCATCACCGTGGTGATCCAGGGCCAGAGCGTCCAGGTCCCCGTCCACGTGCCTCACGGTGAGCCCGTGGCAGCCAGCCTCATCCTCGAGAGCGGCGAGGCCCGCGAGGTCGCGCAGCTCGACGTCTACACGCCGCCGCGACGGATCGACCACCGCGACGTGGGCCGCGCGACCGTGCAGATCCCCGGAGACCTTCCCCTCGGGTGGCACCGGCTCCACGCCGGCACCACGGGCAAGCGCGCGCGCGGCTGGGTCGTCGTCACCCCCGAGCGCATCTCCGTGCCCGACCAGATCCGACGCGCTCGCCCGTGGGGCCTCGCGGCTCAGTTGTACTCGGTGCGCTCCGAGCGCTCCTGGGGCATCGGCGACTTCGCCGACCTGGGCGACCTGTGCGCGCTCGCGGCCATCCGTGAAGGCGCCGACTTCATGCTCATCAACCCGCTGCACGCGAGCGAGCCGGTGCCGCCCATGGAGCCCTCGCCCTACCTGCCCACGTCACGGCGCTTCCTGAACCCCCTGTACATCCGCATCGAGGACATCCCCGAGGTGGCGTACGTGCCGTCGCAGCAGCGCGCCGTCATCGAGTGGGAGTCCGAGCGACCGCGCCGCGCCAACACCGAGGTGGACCTCCTGGACCGCGACGCATCGTGGCGTGCCAAGGCTCCGGCCCTCGAGAAGGTGTTCGAGGCGCCGCGGTCGGCCGCCCGCCAGGCCCGCTTCGAGGCGTTCTGCCTGCGCGAGGGCGCCGCCCTGGAGGAGTTCGCCACCTGGTGCGCGATCTCCGAGGCGCATAAGGGACTGCCGTGGCCCGACGAGTTCTCGAACCCGCGTTCGCCGTCCATTGAGGCGTGGCGCGAGGAGAACAGCGAGCGCGTGCTGTTCTACGCGTGGCTGCAGTGGGTCGCCGACGAGCAGCTGGCCCGCGCACAGGCCGATGCGGTCGAGGCCGGCATGTCGATCGGCATCATGACGGACCTCGCCGTGGGCGTGCACCCGCACGGCGCCGACTCCTGGTCGTTGGGCCGCGTGCTCGCGACGGGCATGAACGTGGGCGCCCCGCCGGACATGTACAACCAGCACGGCCAGAACTGGTCGCAGCCGCCGTGGCAGCCGCGCGCCCTCGAGGCCGCCGCGTACCTGCCGTTCCGCGACGTGGTGCGGGCCGCCGTGCGTCACGCGGGAGCGCTGCGCGTCGACCACATCCTGGGGCTGTTCCGCCAGTGGTGGATTCCGGACGGCCACGGTCCCGACGACGGCGTGTACATCCAGTTCGACCACGATGCGATGATCGGCATCCTCGCTCTCGAGGCGCACCGCGCGGGCACCATCGTGATCGGCGAGGACCTGGGCACTCTCGAGCCGTGGGTGTCCGACTACCTCAACCACCGGGGCCTGCTCGGCACCGTCGTGGCGCTGTTCGAGAAGCAGTCGGACGGCTCGCCCACGCCGCCTGAGCGCTACCGGGCCGATGCGCTGGTCTCGGTCACCGTCCACGACCTTCCGCCCACGGCGGCGTTCCTCGCGGGCGAGCACATCGAGGTGCGGCGACAGCTCGGCCTCCTGGCCGGCGACGCCGGCGCGGAGAAGGCGGAGTCCGATCGCCAGCGCGACTCGCTCGTCGCGTACCTGCGCGAGCGCGACTGGATGATCGAGGACTGGAACGAGGACGACCTCGTGGCCGGCGTCCACACGCTTGCCATGCACTCGCCGGCGCTGCTCACCGCGGTGTCCTTGGCCGATGCGGTCGGAGAGCGGCGCTCGCAGAACCACCCCGGCACCCACACCGAGTACCCCAACTGGCAGGTGCCGCTGGCGGACTCCAATGGGCAGGCCGTGCTGCTCGACGACCTGTTCAACCACCCCCGGCTGCAGCGACTGCTGGAGGCTGTGCGGGGCGCTCGGCGCTAGTCCTGGGGCGCGGCCTGGGCGCGCAGCGCTCGCCGCACCTCGTCGGCTCCTTCGGTCACCACCTTGCGCAGCACCGACGGCGCGTCCGGGTGCCCGGTGAGCCACGTGTCGAGGATGGAGTCGAGCCCGTCGATGCGTCCGGCCGCAAACGCCGGGAACACGTATGCGGCGACCCGCTTGCCCACGAACCCTTCATTCTGCCCGTAGTACTCCGTGAGTTCGTCGAGGATCGTGGGGACGAGCGGGATGAGCAGATCCGGGTCTGCAGCCCGGACCAGGCCCAGCGCCACCTCGTACTGGACGGCATTGGGCACCGGCGCGTCCGGTCGCACCAGCATCTCCCAGGCCTTGCGCTTGGCCTCCGGCGTGGCCCGCGCTGCCTTCACTCCGGCCGCACGGCGGCGCCCGATGGCGCCCTGGTCGTCGGCGAGCGCCGCCTCGGCACGCGCGTCGACATCCTCCCCACAGGCCGCCATCCCCGCCAGCAGCTCCCACCGCATGTCGGTGTCGATGTCGAGGCCGGCAAGCTGCTCGTCGCCATCGGCCAGCGCGGCGAGGTGGGCGGCGTGCTCCGGGGTCGACGCGAGCCGCGCGAAGCCCTTGAGCGACTGAAGCTGGAGATCCGAGCCGGCGGGCGCGTCGGCGAGGATGCTCCACAGCCGTGCGGCCGCATCGGCCGTCTGTGCGGCGGCGGCCGCAGGTGGCACGTAGCGTGACAACGCGGTGACGACCGAGCGCAGGTGCGACTGCATGGTCTCGGAGTTGGTGATCCCCGGCAGCGACGTCAGCACCGCGTCGATGTAGGTGGCGGCGGGGAGCTGAGCGTCGCGCACCATGTGCCACAGCGCGTCCAGGACCAGGCCGAGCGCCATGGGGTCGCGAAGGTCCGCGAGGTGCGCCGTGACCGTCGCGAGCGAGGTGTCGTCGAGCACGATCTTGGCGTATGTGAGGTCGCGGTCGTTGACCAGCAGCAGGTCGGGACGGACCTCGCCGGCCGCGGACAGCACCTCGGTGAGCGAGCCGTCGACCGTGACGTCGGCGGACCACGCCTCGTTGAAGCGGCTCGCGCCGGCATTGTGCACGTATCCCGCGACGCGCACCTGGTGCGGACGGTACTTCGGGTACGCGGCGGGGACGTCCTGCGCGATCCACAGCGCGGTGATGACCCCGTCGCGATCCTCGATGACCGGGCGCAGCGTGGACGGGCCGGGGGTCTCGAGCCACGCGCCGGCCCACGCGTCGAGGTTGTGCCCGGCGATCTGCTCGAGTTCGTTGAGGAAGTCCACGAGGGTCGCGTTGCCGTGCGAGTAGCGCGTGAGGTAGGCGTGGACGCCGGCGAAGAACCGGTCCTCGCCCACGAACGCGACCAGCTGCTTCAGTGCGGACGCGCCCTTGGCGTACGTGATCATGTCGAAGGCGGAGACCGTCGCCTCCGTGTCAGGGACTTGGGCCACGATGGGGTGAGTGGTCGGGAGTTGATCCTGGACGTATGCGATCGACTTGCGTTCCGCGGTGAAGGTCACCCACGAGTCGGTCCATGGGGTGACCTTGGACGTGGCCCAGGCGCCCATGAACTCCGCGAACGACTCGTTGAGCCACAGATCGTCCCACCAGCGCATCGTCACGAGGTTGCCGAACCACTGGTGGCTGAGCTCGTGGAGCGTGACGTTGGTGCGGAACTCGCGCATCGCATCGGACGCCCGCGAGCGGAACACCAGGCGATCCTCAGAGAACGTCACGCAGCCCGCATTCTCCATCGCGCCCAGGTTGTACTCGGGAACGAAGATCTGGTCGTACTTCTCGTACGGGTACGGGACTCCGAACACGTCCTCGAACAGCGTCAGCCCGGCCTGCACCGTGGCGATCATCTCGTCGGCGTCCAGGTGGTCGGCGAGGTTCGCGCGCCCGTAGACGCGGGCGGGGATCTCGCCTTTGGCGGAGGTCAGGGTCCCTCCGGCCGATGCGTAGGGTCCGGCCACGACGGCGGCCACGTAGCAGGGGAGGGGCACGGTGGGGGCGAACGTCCAGCGGTTCGCCTGCTCGCCCTCGAGGGCGGCGGGCTCGGGCGTGGGGGAGTTGGAGACGACCGTCCACGCGGTGGGGGCCGTGACGGTGAAGGCGAACGTGCCCTTGATGTCGGGCTGGTCGAAGCACGCGAAGGCCCGGCGTGCGTCGTCCGCAGCGAACTGGCTGTAGAGATAGACGCTGCCGTCCTCGGGGTCCACGAAGCGGTGGATGCCCTGGCCGTCGGTGCGATAGTCGCAGTCCGCCTCGACCGTCACTGTGGTCGCGCCGTCGAGGTGCACGAGGGCGATGCGCCCATCGCGGTGCGCTTCCTCCGCGTTGGCGACCCGACCGTTCACCTCGAGGTGCCGGACCTTGCCTACGAGGTCGAGGAACGTGGTGGCGCCAGGCGTGGCATCGAACGTCACAGTGGTGACGGACCGGAAGGTGTCGCCAGGCGGGGTGAAGTCCAGGTGCACGTCGTATGCGGCGGCGGAGACGCATCGAGCTCGGACAGTGGCCTCTTCGCGAGTGAGCATGAGCTCAGTTTTTCATGCATCCGCCCTCACCACGTTCGTGCAGTGCGCAGTGAGGCCCGGCGCGAGGGCCAGGGGGTGGGGATGCGAAAGGGCGGCGGCCTCATCGGCCACCGCCCTTTCGAAGACTGCTGACGTGTCGAACTACTGGTCCTTGGCCTGGTTCTCCAGCGCGCGCCGCACGCCGTCGCGGCCCTCGATCACCAGGCGCTTGAGCGCATCGTGCGCGTCCTCGTTCTCGGTGAGCCACGCATCGGCCTTGTCCTGAAGGCCCTCGTAGCGGCCGGCCAGAAGCACGGGGTAGAGACCCTCGATCAGTCCGGTCGCCATCTCGTTGGTCTTCTCCGAGTAGATGCGGCGGATCGACGCGAAGTAGTCGTCGACGAACGGCTCGAGCAACTCGGTGCTGTTGACGTGCATGAACCCGGCGGTGGCGGAGAACTGCAACGCGTTCGGCATGTCCTTCTCCGCGTTGACCAGCGAGTCCCACGTCTTGCGCTTGCCCTCAGGCGTGGCGATCGCGGCCATGGCGTGCGCGGCACGGCGCTGGCCCGATGCGGTCGCATCCCTGGCGAGCTGCAGCTCGATCGCGTACTCGCCCACGCGACCGCCGATCGCCAGACCGATGATCAGGTCCCACGCGAGATCGGAGTCGATCGGCAGGCCGCCGAGGCTCAGCTTGCCGTCGAGCAGGCCCTGCAGGTTGTCGAGCTGAATGTCGGTGCACGCGAGCGAGGCGAACGAGCGCACGAACTGCAGTTGGTGGTCGGAGCCCGCCTCGGACTCGATGGCGAGCAGCCACAGGGTCTCGGCCGCCTGCTCGCAGGCGTCCTTTGCGTGATCGGGGTGCACGTAGAGCGACAGTGCGGTGTCGAGCTGACGCAGCAGCACCATCACGGTCGTCGACTGCGACTCGTCGGCGATGTTCTTCAAGACAAGGTCGACGAAGGTGCGCGCGGGCATCTCGCCGTCGCGGGTCATGTCCCACGCCGCGGTGAGCACCATCGACCGCGCGAGCGGATCGGTGAAGCTGCTCACGTGCTCCACGGCCGTCGCGAGAGACTGCTCATCGAGCCGTACCTTCGCGTAGGCGAGGTCCCCGTCGTTGACGAGGATCAGCGCGGGACGGTGCTTGCCCACGAGCTCGGGGATCTCGGTGCGCGGCCCACTGATGTCCGTCTCGACGAACATGGTCTGCTCGAGGCGGGTCTCGCCCGACTCGGACACGACCACGTCGTAGCCGCCGATGCCGATGCGGTGGGGGCGCTGCGTGGGCCACTCGGCCGGGACCTCCTGGCGCACCGCGAACACGGCGATGTCGTCGTGGGTGTCGACCTCGATCTCCGGGCGCAGCGTCGTGATGCCGGCCTTCTGGAGCCACACCTCGGACCATGCCGAGAGGTCGCGGCCGGAGGTGGCCTCGAGCTCGACCAGCAGGTCGTTCAGCGTGGTGTTCGAGTGGTGGTGCTTGCGGAAGTACTCAGCGACCCCCGCGAAGAACTCGTCCTGTCCGACCCACGCCGCGAGCTGCTTGAGCACCGACGCGCCCTTGGCATAGGTGATGCCATCGAAGTTGACCTCGACGTCTTCCAGGTCCCTGATGTCCGCCATGATCGGGTGCGTCGAGGGCAGCTGGTCCTGACGCGCGGCCCACGTCTTCTCGAGCGAGTTGAACGTGACCCAGTTGTCCTTCCACTTGGTGGTCTCGACAGTCGCGACGGTGGAGACGTACTCCGCGAAGGACTCGTTGAGCCACAGGTCGTTCCACCACTTCATGGTGACCAGGTCGCCGAACCACATGTGGGCGAGCTCGTGCAGCACGGTGACGGTGCGGCGTTCGATGCGCGCCTCGGCTGCCTTGGAGCGGAACACGTAGTCCTCGAGGAACGTGACGCAGCCCGCGTTCTCCATGGCGCCGGCGTTGAACTCGGGCACGAAGATCTGGTCGTACTTCTCGAAGGGGTAGTCCATCTGGAACTTGTCTTCGTAGAACGTGAAGCCAGCCTGAGCGTCGCCCCGGATCACGTCCGCGTCGAGGAACTCCGCGAGGGCGTTGCGGCAGTACACGTCGGCACCGATGGTGCCCTTGCGGGACTCGATGGTGCCCTCGACCCGGTGGTACGGACCGCCGACGATCGCCGTCACGTAGCAGGGCAGGCGAGTGGTCTCGGAGAAGTCCCAGCGTGCCTTGCCGCGGGCCTGGTCGGCGATGACGACCTCCCCGTCGACCTTGGTCTTCTTGCCGGGGTTGTTCGACAGCACGTGCCAGTGCTCGGGCGCGACCACGGAGAACGTGAAGGCCGCCTTGAGGTCGGGCTGCTCGAACACCGCGTAGACGCGGCGGGTGTCGGCCACCTCGAACTGGCTGTAGAGGTAGACCTCGCCGTCCTCGGGGTCCACGAACCGGTGCAGGCCCTCTCCCGTGTTCATGTACTCGCAGTCGGCGACCACGGTGAGCTCGTTGCTCTCTCGCAGGTCCGGCAGCGCGATGCGACTGTCCGCAAAGTGCTCGGCGGGGTCCAGCTCGACCCCATTGAGCGTGATGCGGTGCACCGTGGGTGCGATCAGGTCGATGAAGGTCGATTCTCCAGGGGTGGCGGAGAAGCGAACGGTCGACGTCGAGCGGAACGTGTCCTCGTGGGTGGTGAGGTCAAGCTCGACGGCGTAGGTCTCGGTGGAGATGACGGCGGCGCGGGCCTCGGCCTCTGCGCGCGTGAGGTTCGTACCAGGCATGCGCCGATTCTGTCATGACTGGCCGACACGCGAAGGCCGATGGGCTACGGGCCACTCCCGGTTCCTGATTGCGGAGGGGGTATCAACGCCGCGACGTCGAGGCGTGGCGCCATGGGGACGCTGCGCCGATGCCCTCGAGGTCTGATATCAGCTGAGCAGGCATTCCGCGCATGCAACCAAGTGACAGCCGGCGTTCGTATGCTGCCCAGCGTCGTGAGAGCACCTCGAACTCTGCATAGCCGCGAGCAGTCAGCGAGATCAGTCGGCTGCGTCCATCAGTGGGACTCGGCTCCCGAGTCACCAGCCCCCACCGCTCCATGCGTGAGGCGATCGCCGAGATGTTCGCCATCGTGGTGCCGGTGCGTCGAGCCAGTTCGGACATCGGCATTCCGTAGACGGAGTCCGCGAAGTGACGTGCGTAGAGCACTTGCTTCGCGGTCATTGAGGTCCCGAGTTCGAGGCCCTCGGCCTCGAACGTCACGGCGCGCTCGCACGAGTAGAGCGCATCGACGACCGGCAGGTCCAGGTCTGGTGCCGGCACGGATTCCTCCTCCATGCTTCACACGTTAAGCAACCGCAGGTACGGGGGTCGGCCGACTCCGCAAGCCTGTGGAGGACCCTGACGGCCAGCGTGCAGGGGACAGCAAGGCAGGACCCTAGGTGGTCCGTAGAATGCTTCGGTGACCCAGACCGATGCCGCGGGCCAGCGTCGTCGGCGCATGGTCGATCCCGCCCCTCTCAAAGCCAGCCCCGCGTTCGCGCGACTGTGGGTGGGCGGTGTGGTCGCGGGCATCGGCTCCCAGATGTCGATCGTCGCCGTCGGGCTGCAGATCTATGAGATCACCGAGTCGACGTTCGCCGTTGGACTCGTCGGCGGCATTGCCCTGATCCCGATGATCGTCGCCGGCCTGTGGGGCGGGATGCTCGCCGACGTCTTCGACCGCCGTCGCCTGCTCATCGTCTCCTCGCTCATCGCGTGGGTCTCGGTGCTGGGACTGGTCGCGCTCTCGACGTGGGACGCCGTCCTCAGCTCCGGCCCTGACGGCACCCACGCGCCGGTGTGGCCGTTCTACCTGGTCACCACCATCAACGCCGTCGCGGCGACCATCTCCGGCGCCACGCGCGGGTCCGTCGTGGGTCGCATCCTCCCGCCCGAGCTGATCTCGCGCGCCACCGCGTTGAACGGCATCGGCTTCGGCACCCAGCTCACCGTGGGCCCTGCGCTCGCGGGGGTGCTCGCCGCCAGCATCGGCCTGCCGTGGACGTTCGCCGTGGACGCCGTGCTGTTCTCCGTCGGGTTCCTGGGCGTGTGGATGCTGCCGTCGCTGCCGCGCCTGGGCGAGCGCGTCGAGGCGGGCTGGGGGCAGGTGCGCCAGGGCCTCGGCTTCCTCAAGCGCAGCCCCAACATCCGCATGAGCTTCATTGTGGACATCGTCGCGATGACGTTCGGCCGTCCCTACGTGCTGTTCCCAGCGCTCGGCGCGACCATCGTCGGCGGCGGGGCCCTGACCGTCGGCGCTCTGACGGCGGCGGGCGCGGTGGGCACGATCCTCGTCAGCCTCTTCTCGGGGCCCGTCGCGCACATTCACCGTCACGGCGTCGCGATCACCCGCGCCATCACGGTGTTCGGTGGCTTCGCCTTCCTGTTCGGTGCAGGCATTCTGCTGATGACCGTCGTCGAACACGACGCGGCGCCGGGGTGGTCGGGCATCTACTGGCCCGCGCTGATGCTGCTCGGGGTCGCCATGGCCGGCATGGGAGCCTCCGACGAGGTGAGCGCGATCTTCCGCCAGACCATGATCATCAAGGCCGCTCCCGACGAGATGCGCGGCAGGCTTCAGGGCATCTTCGTGGTGGTGGTGACGGGTGGCCCGCGCATCGGCGACATGTACGCCGGCATCCTCGCGACCGCCGTCGCGCTGTGGTGCCCGCCGCTCGTGGGGGGCCTCGCCATCATCGGCCTCATCGCGGTGCTGTCGCGGCTGCGGCGCTCCCGCGACGGGCAGCGCTTTCGCGACTACGACGACCGGCACCCGGTCGCGTAGCCGCGCCGCCGATGCGCGGCACACGGCACCGATGCGCGCATCGGTGAAGGCGCCACCGTCGTCAGAGACCGCCGAGACCGCCGAGACCGCCGAGACCGCCGAGACCGCCGAGAACGGCGTCGTCCACATGACGTTCGCACGCTAGGCGAGGAGCCCGCGCCTCGTGATGCCTCAGCGCTTGGCAGGTGGCGCGAGCGGTGCCAGGATGACAGGGATGTCCCCGCGTCAAGGATCCGGGGGTGCATCATGGCGAGGCCGACGAGCAAGCACGAGCTGCTGAAGGAGTGCAAGGCCAGCAGACGGCGGGTACTCGAGCTGATCGACGCCCTTCCGCCACACAAGCGCGAAGCGGAGTTCGCCTTCGACGACCGCGACCGGTGCGTGCGCGACGTGCTGGTGCACCTTCACGTGTGGCATCTGCTGCTGCTCGCGTGGGAGCACGCAAACACTCACGGCGACGGGGCGTCGTTCCTCCCCGACGGCTACACCTGGAACTCCTACGCCCCCATGAACGTCGCGTTCCGCGACGCTCATGCCCACACGAGCCTGGACCGTGCCCTGGAGCTCTACGGGGAGTCCTACGACCGCGTGATCGCCATGATCGAGTCGCACACCGATGGCGAGCTCTTCACCAAGAAGCACTACCCGTGGACGGGGTCGACGTCGCTGGGCGCCTATTGCGTCTCATCGACCTCCAGCCACGACGAGTGGGCGCTCAAGAAACTTCGCCGCCACGCTCGCGCCTGACAGTGACGCTCGGCTAGCCCCGCATCGGCCGATGCGCCTGCCCGCTCTACGATGGTGGGAACCTGACCTGCTCGGGACAAGGCTCGACGGTGAGCGCACCCGACGCTCACCCTCGACACGAAGGCGACGATGACTCACCCTGCCCCCGGCGCAACGACGACAGTGGAGACCCCCGACGGTCCGGTGGTCGCGCATCGGAACGCTCGCGTGATGCGTGCGCACGGCGTTCCCTACGCCACCGCCGAGCGCTTCCAGCCGCCCGTCGCCCCCGAGCCGTGGACGGCGCCCCATGAGGGGACGCCCGGCCCGCTCAGCCCGCAGCTGCCCGATGCGCTGCTCACGGCCGTCGATCCCGGCTACGCCGAACGGCAGGGACTCGACGAGCACTGCCAGTTCCTGAGCGTCACCTGGCCTGCGGATGCGCCGGACGACGGCCGGACGGGTCAGGGTCTTCCCGTCGTCGTGTGGATCCACGGCGGCAGCTACGCGACCGGCGGGGGAGAGCTGCCCGCCTACGACCCGGCGCTGCTGGTCGAGGAGCAGCGCGTGATCGTGGTGTCGATCACCTACCGCCTGGGCGTGCTCGGGTTCCTGGGCGACGGAGCGACGGCGCCGGCCAACCTGGGGCTGCTGGACATCATCGCCGCGCTCGCGTGGGTGCAGCGATCGATCTCGGCGTTCGGCGGCGACCCCGATCGCGTCACCGCGATGGGCCAGTCTGCGGGGGCCGATGCGATTGCGTCGCTGCTCGCGACGGAGCACGCGGGCACGCTCTTTCAGCGTGCGATCCTGCAGAGCACCCCGCTGGGGATCGCCCGTGGACGCGAACCGATGACCGCAGCGATGCTGCGCGCCGCCGGTCCCGTGGCGCCCGATGCGCCCGTGGCCGAGGTGCTCGACGCTCAGGCGAGCGCCTCGAAGGCCGCGCGCACCCACGGGCTCACCAGCCTGATGCCCTTCGGCCCGCAGTGGGGTCACGCGCCGCTGCCTCCCGAGGCCGAGCGAGACGCGCTCACCGCGAACGCCGCTGGTGTCGACGTGATGATCGGCCACCTGGCGGACGAGGGCGCACTTGTGGGGATGCGGTACCCGGGCCTGCGCCGCGCATTCGCCCTTCCCGGCATCGGCCGGGCGCTCCACCGGGTGACCGCCGGCGCGTTGGCGCGCGCCGTCTACGAGCGCCCCGCCGCACAGTTCGCGCGCGCCCACCGGGAGGCGGGGGGCCGTGCAATCCAGTACTCGCTGCGGTGGCGGGCCGAGGGGTCGCCCATGATGGACGGCCACGGCATGGACCTTCCCCTGCTGCTGGGAGACCCCGAGTCGTGGGCCGCGGCGTCCATCCTGGGAGACGAGAGCGCGGAGCGGATCCTCGAGGTGGGGCGCGCCGTGCGTGGCGTATGGGGAGACTTCATCCGCACCGGTGACGTCGCCGCAGTGAGCGCAGCGCGCGCGCCGGTGCTGACGATTCAGGACTAGCCAGACGGACGGCGCCAGCGGGCCTGGGCGCTACGCGCTCGGCTTCGACGCCAGGTAGATCGTTGCGGTGGCGTCGCGGCCCTGGAGGGGGTTGGGGAACGTGATGACCTCGGCCTCGACGTCCACGAACACCTGCTCGAGGATGGCGACGTACTGGGCGTCCGGCGGGTCGTTGGACCACATCGCGTAGACCCCGCCGGGGGAGATCCGCGAGGCGACGGCCCGCATGCCCTCGAGCCCGTAGAAACCGGCGCTGCCGTCGTCAAGCACGTGCCGGGGCGAATGGTCGATGTCCAGCAGCACCGCGTCGAACGTGCGGTCCGGCGCCGTGGGGTCGTAGCCGCCGTCGTGGCTCATCGCGAAGAAGTCGCCCTGGACAAACCTGCACCGCGCATCGGCCGTCAGCACCTGTCCCAGGGGGACGAGCCCCTTCTCGTGCCACTCGATGACCGGCTCCAGCAGTTCCACGACGGCGAGGTCACGGACGGCGGCGTGCTCGAGCGCGCTCGCGGCCGTGTAGCCGAGCCCGAGGCCGCCCACCACCACATCGGCGTCGCGGTCGGTCAGCCGCGCGAGGCCGTGGTGGGCGAGCGCCTCCTCCGCGACGGTGAACTGACTGGACATCAGCCACTCGTCGCCCAGCTTGACCTCGAACACGTCCACGCGTGTCACCGGGTCGAGTCGCCGCCGCAGGCTCACCTCACCGATGGGCGTCGGGCCCCATCCCAGTTCCTCGAAGCGTGCGCTCATGACGGGTCTCCTCCGGTCGGTGCGGTCTCGACGCCGAACCCCGCCTGGCGCCACGCCTCATATGTCACCAACGCGGCCGAGTTGGACAGGTTCAGGGACCGGCGGCCCGGCAGCATCGGAATCCTCACGCGGTCGGTGATCCGGGCATGCGTCATGGCCTCCTCTGGCAGGCCCGTGGGCTCGGGGCCGAACAGCAGCACGTCGTCGGGCCGGTACTCGAGGTCGGCGTAGATCGTGGTGGCGCGCGCGGTGAAGGCGAACACCCGCGACGTCGGCATCGCGTCCAGCAGCGCGTCGAAGTCGCGGTGCACGGTGACCGTCGCGAGGTCGTGATAGTCCAGCCCGGCGCGCCGCAGCTTGGGCTCGGACAGGTCGAAGCCCAGCGGTTCGATGAGGTGCAGGTGAGAGCCGGTCACCGCCGAAAGCCGGATCGCGGCGCCGGTGTTCTCGGGGATGCGGGGCTCGTAGAAGGCGACGTGAGGGGCGGCGGACATGCCGCCCATCATCCCAGGCGCTCGGGCCCGCTGGTGCGCGTCGCCGTGGTCACGCCTCCGCGTCGTCGACGAGGACCCCCAGGTGCGCGGCGAGCATGGGCGCCAGATCCATGAGTTGCTGCCCCGACACGGCTGCTCCGCGCAGTGACTCCACGTCGTCGAGACCTGAGAACTCGAGGCCGCGCATGTCGACGTCCGTCATGCTCGCCCGGCGGATGGTCAGGGTCCGGGCGCTGCAGCCCCGGAAAGCGACGCGGGCCAGCGACGCGTCCATGAGGTCGAGGTCATCGAACACGCAGTCCTCGAACACGACGTCCCTCAGTTCCGAGCCGCGCAGGTTCAGGTATCCGACCTTGCAGCCGGTGATGACGGACTCCGTCCATTCTCCGCTGTGGAGCTCCGCGGCGCCGATGCGCGAGCGGGTGATCTCGCAGCGTCGCCATCGGCTCGCCGGAGCGTCGAGCGACGCCGCAGCGAGGGCCTCGGCACGGCAGCCGGTCACGCCGACCCCGCGCAGCGTGGCCTCTCCCAGGTGTGCGCCGCTCAGATCGCAGTCAGTGAACGCGGCGTCGGTCAGGTCGCGGCTCCCGAAGTCCAGCCCGGCCAGGTCGAGATCGTCGAAGTGCGGGCCATCGTCGAGGTCGGAGGAACCCGCGCGCGTCAGGTGGGCGAGCGACACGGGCTCGGGTCGGGGTGGGGCGATCAGGAACGGCATGTCGTCACTCTAGGTCGCGGCTCTGACGGCCGGCGGTGTGGCGCGAGGACTCAGTCGGCGTCGGCCGCGGGGGTGTCGCGCATGCTCCGCGCGGCAAAGAGCACGATCCCCACCATCACCGCGACGACGACGGCCACGAGCATGTGCTGAGGGGTCCCCGCCGATGTCAACGAGCTGCGGAACACCTGAGTGCCCGCGGGGATGAGCTCGGAAGGATACTGCAGGTAGATGCGGCTGCCGACAGCGTAGTTGAAGGCGACGACGGCGGAGGGCACGATCCACAGCGCGAGGAGCGACACGACACTCGCGACCGCGCGCCTGACCGTCGCCACCCCGCACCATCCGATGGCCACGGCGATGATGAGGACGGGCAGCCACCGCACCGCGTCGGACACGAGCTGCGGGGTGTCGTACGAGGGCATCGCGCCGATCGGGTGGATCAGAACCGGCAGCCACTGAGCGAGGGCGAGTGCCGCGAACGTGAGCGCCACTGTGGTGCCCGCCACGCCTGACCGCCCCAGGCCGGTCATCACCAGGAGGCCCACGACGATGCCGACGCACACTCCCGCGATCATGCCCGCGAGGTAGACCCGCGCCCGGGTCGAGTCCTCGAGCCCGCCCTGCAGCACCACGGCGGTCTGGGCGAGAGCGACGCCCTGCACGGCGACAGCCCCTGCCCCCATGAGCCAGAGGCGGACTGGTCGCCCACGACTCGCGGCGAGTCGCCCGATCACGCCCGCGAGAGCGGAGCCCACCACGACCATCGCCACCGATGCGACCAGGGAGTACTGGCTGAGCGGCAGCAGCGCGAGTGGCATGCCGTCGGGGAGAGTGTCCGTCTGCCAGATGTTCTGCAGGGGCAGGGTCATGCCAGTGACGAGCCACGGCGCCAGCCCGAGCACAGCGGACACCACGCCCACGAGCACGGTCGATGCGGCAGACAGCGGGCGCATCGGCGTGGCGTGGGCGGGGGAGCGGCCGGTGCGGTCACGGGCGTCGACGTCGTGACCAAGCGCAGGGAAGCCGTTCTCAGGATCGGGAGTCATGCGCCCACCCTAGGGAGCACACGGCCAGAGCGCGCGGTCGACGCGCGTCCGAGGCGGCGGTCAGCGAATGGGGCGGAGCTTGGGCGACGCCATGATCGCCACGAAGTGGCCCGCGAGGACGAAGGGCGTGATGGCCACGAGTGCGATGAGGGTCCACCACAGCACAGGCGCGCCCACCACGGTCTGCACGAGCGCGGCGATGAGGATGAGGTGCGTCATCTCGACCGAGTGATACACGCGGTGCAGCGGCACCAGATTGAAGGCCTTGCGAGCGAGCCTGAGAAGCGGGCGTCCGATCTCGCGAGCCTCGTGGGAGTCCGGAACGTTCGGCATGCCCACGGCCCCGCGAGCGACGTGAACCGCGTCATTGAGGAGCTTGTTCATCAGCACCATCGAACCGAGCAGGGCGCCGAGTGCGAGGGGCAGCACGTCACCCATCGAGATCGCCACGGAGGCTCCGAGCGTGATCGGAATCAGGCCCTCGGTCGTGTAATGCGCAATCTTGTCGAGGAACACGCCGCGTGGACCGGAGGTGCCTCGCACGCGCGCGACCTCGCCGTCGGAGGCGTCGACGAGCATCTGCGACTGGGCGAACACCGCCGCGAGGAGCGGTCCGGCAATCGACGGGATGAGCAACGACAGCGCAGCCATCCAGCCGGTGAGGATCACGCCCACCGTGACGGCATCGGCGCTCAGGCCCGCGGCAAGGAACCGCTGGGTGAGTCGCGGCGAGACCTTGCGCCAGTACAGCGAGGCACTCCAGTGCTCGGCCGTTGCGCGGCCGCGAATAGCGGGGGGCTGACCGACCGCCCGGATCGTGTCGAGCGGCACGTCGATGCGGGCCGGATCCACGACGCGTCGAGGGTGCAGACGGACGGAGCCCTCGCCAAAGAGGTACCCGCTGTCGTGCACCGGAGTGTGGATCGCCATCTGTCGATTTTAGCAGGGGCTTCACGCAAAGTTAAGAAACTCGTCATTCGCTGTTGTTCCCCCTGGTTGTGCGCGAGTTGCCGGACGCCGGATCCAGGGCCAGCAGCGCTGACCACGACACGGCGCGCATTACGCTGGCGACTATGAGCCTGCCCGCACCCCCCGGATCGCGCCGCGCCGCGATGGGCGGTGCCGGTCACGGTCGAGGGACCGCCGGTCGCGACGAGTCGGCGCAGCGCGCCGCGAATGCCGATGCCCCCGACATTCCCGACCTGTGGCGCCGCGTGGGCGCCCTCTTCGCCCCCTACCGGCGCCAGCTGGCGCTGACCGCCGCTCTCGTGGTGACCACCGCATCGGCCGGCGTGATCCCGCCCCTCATCGTCGAGCGCATCTTCGACGATGCGCTGTTCCCGCCCGGCGGACCTGACGTGACGCTGCTGATCGAACTGGTGGCGCTCGTGATCGCCATCTTCTTGGCCGTCGCAGTGCTGGGCGTGTGGCAGACGTACGTGACCGCGTCGGTCGGCAACAGGGTCACCGGCGACCTGCGCATGCGACTGTTCGACAAACTGCAGTCGATGGACCTCGCCTTCTTCACGCGCACCAAGACCGGCGTGATCCAGTCGCGGCTCCAGAATGACGTGGGCGGCGTGTCCGGGGTGCTCACCACGTTCATCTCGAGCATCGTCGGCAACTCCGTCACCGTGCTCGCGTCGCTGGTCGCCATGATTCTGCTGGACTGGCGCCTCACCCTGATCGCGGTGGTGCTCATGCCCGCGCTCGTCGTGGTGCAACGGCGGGTGGGCCAGGTGCGCGCGCGACTCGCGTCGAGCACTCAGGAGTCGCTGTCCGAGATGACCGCCATCACCCAGGAGACGCTGTCGGTCAGCGGCATCCTGCTCTCCAAGGTCTACAACCGGCAGCGGCTCGAATCCGAGCGCTACGGTGCGGAGAACCAGAACCAGATCGGTCTGCAGGTGCGACTGTCGATGTCCGGGCAGTGGTTCTTCGGCGTCGTGACAGTGATCATGAGCTCCGTGCCCGCGGTCATCTACCTGGCGTCCGGGATTCTCATCGCGCGCGCCAATGGCCAGGGCGTCGAGCCCGCCATCACCGCCGGCACCGTGGTCGCGTTCACCGCCATCCAGGCGCGCCTGCTGTTCCCACTGATGGCGCTCATGCGCGTCGCCCTCGAGGTGCAGACCTCGCGCGCACTCTTCGCCCGCATCTTCGAGTACCTGGACCTGACGCCGGCGATCGTGGATGCGCCCGATGCGCGGGACGCCGCCGAGGCGCCGGGCCCGGTGGGCAGGATCGAGTTCCGCGACGTCACGTTCCGCTACCCCGACGGGGCGGCCGATGCCGTCCCCACCTTGGATGGCGTGTCGTTCGTGGCGGAGCCGGGCCAGACCGTGGCCTTCGTAGGTCCCTCGGGAGCGGGCAAGACCACGGTGGTGTACTTGGCGGCACGGCTCCACGAGGCGAGCTCGGGGGCGGTGCTGTTCTCGGGAGCGGACGTGCGCGAGCTCACCCACGAGTCGATCGTGGACAAGATCGGTGTGGTCAGCCAGGAGACATACCTGTTCCACGCGACCATCGCGGAGAACCTGCGCTACGCGAAGCCGGACGCCACCGACGACGAGCTCATCGAGGCGTGCAGCGACGCCAACATCCACGACCAGATCCAGCGGTTCGAGCACGGCTACGACACGGTCGTGGGGGAGCGGGGATACCGGCTGTCCGGCGGCGAGAAGCAGCGCATCGCAATCGCGCGCGTGCTCCTCAAGGACCCGCCGGTGCTGCTCCTCGACGAGGCGACCAGCGCGTTGGACACCGTGAGCGAGCGCATCGTCCAGGTCGCCCTCGACCGTGCCGCAGAAGGGCGCACCACCCTGGTGGTCGCGCATCGGCTGTCCACCATCGCCGACGCGGACGTCATCCACGTGGTCGACGGCGGGCGCATCGTCGAGTCCGGCACCGCGGCCGAACTCACCACTGCGGGCGGTCTGTTCGCGCGTCTCGCGGCCGAACAGCGCGACTGAACCCGCGCATCGGCCGTCCGTCGTCGTCACGAACGCCACAGACGCGAACGGCGGGACCGGGCCCGTAGGCCCGATCCCGCCGTCCGTCTAGAACTGTTGGGTCGACTAGTTGCCGCAGCCGCAGCTGCCGCCGCAGCATCCGCCGGTGTTCTCGGCGGCGGGCGTCTCAGCGCCCTTGTCGATCAGGTCGATGCTCTGCTTCTCAGCCATGCGTGCCTCCTAGAGGTGGGCGACAGCCCCACAGCGGGGCCTGCATCCAGGGTAACCCCGGAGTGGCTACCAGATGCTCACGCGCGCCTCGGGGGCGAGCCACAGCTCGTCCTCCTCGGTGACCTCGAAGGCCTCGTACCACGCGCCCACGTTGCGGACGATGCCGTTGACGCGGAACTCGCTGGGCGAGTGGGGGTCCATCGCCAGGCGCGTGACGAGCGCCTCGTCTCGCGTGACCATGCGCTCGGTGAGGGCGTACCCGATGAAGAAGCGCTGGGTCGCGGTGAGCCCGTCGACGTCAGGGGCGTCGGCGATGGGGTGGCCGAGCGAGATCTCGTAGGCCTTGAGCGCGATCTCGACTCCCGCCAGGTCGCCGATGTTCTCGCCGACGGTGAGCGCGCCGTTGACCACGTGCTCGTCGCTCAGCTGCTGGGGCGAGTAGCCGCTGTACTGCTCGATGAGGCGGTTGGCGCGCTCCATGAAGGCGGCGCGGTCGGCCTCGGTCCACCAGTCCTCGAGCTTGCCGCGGCCGTCGTACTTGGAGCCCTGGTCGTCGAAGCCGTGGCCGATCTCGTGGCCGATCACGGAGCCGATGCCTCCGTAGTTGACCGCGTCGTCGGCCTCCGGGTGGAAGAACGGCGGCTGCAGGATCGCGGCAGGGAAGGCGATCTCGTTGGCAAGCGGCAGGTAGTACGCGTTGACCGTCTGCGGCGTCATCAGCCACTCGGAGCGGTCCACCGGCTTGCCGATCTTGGACCACTCCCAGTCCTCGTCGAACGTCGAGGAGGAGCGCATGTTGCCCACGAGGTCATGCGGCGACACCTCGAGGTCGGTGAAGTCGCGCCACTTCTCGGGGTAGCCGATCTTGGGCGTGAACTGCGCGAGCTTGTCGAGCGCGCGCTGCTTGGTCGACGGCGTCATCCAGTCCAGCTGGGTGATGGACTGCCGGTACGCCTCGATGAGGTTCGCGACCAGGCGATCCATGTGCTCCTTGTGGGTGGGCGGGAAGTGCGCCTTCACGTACTCCTGGCCCACCAGCTCGCCGGCCACGGCCTCCACGAAGCCCACGCCGCGCTTCCAGCGCTCGCGCTGCTGCGTGGCTCCGGACAGGACGGTGCCGTAGAACGAGAAGTTCGCCTGGGAGATCTCCTCCGTGAGGTACGGCGCGCGAGAGTTCACCACGCGCCAGCGCAGGTACGCCTGCCAGTCCGCGACGTCCGTCTCGGCCCACAGCTGCGCGAACGCCTCGAAGAAGCTCGGCTCGCTGGCGATCAGCAGGTCGTGCGCGGCCTCGGGAAGGTGGATCGCGTCGGCCCATGCCCGCCAGTCGAAGCCGGGCGCCTCCGCGACGAGCCGGTCGAGCGTGGTCGGGTTGTGCGTGAGCTCCGCCTCGCGGGTCTTGACGTTGTCCCAGTGGTGGCTCGCGAGCGCCGTCTCGAGCGCCATGACGCCCTGCCCGGTGAAGCCCACGCCGGTCAGTTCCGCCATGCGGTCGATGTGCGCGACATACTTCTCGCGGGTGTCCGCGTGAGCGTCTTCGCGGTAGTACGCCTCATCGGGAAGGCCGAGCCCGTACTGCGACAGGTAGACCACGTTGGTGTCCGGGTCGTTCTTGTCCGCGAACACGTAGTAGCCGACGGCGCCGGCCACTCCGGTGCGCTGCAGCGCACCCATGGTGACGGCGAGCGCGGTGCGGTCCTGCGCATCGGCGATTGCCACGAAGTCCTCTTCGAGCGGCGTGGTGCCCAAGGCATTGACGCGCTCGACGTCCATGAAGCTCGCGTACAGCCCGCCGATCTGCGACTCGGGCTCTGCGGCCTCGATGATCGCGCGGGTGTGCTTCTCCGCCTCGTCGCGCAGCGTGTAGAAGCTGCCGTCGGCGGCGCGGTCGTCCGGGATGACGTGCGACTCCGCCCAGGGGCCGCTCACGTAGCGGAAGAAGTCGTCCTGCGGACGCACGGTGGGGGAGAACTCGGACTGGTCGATGCCGGAATGAAGTGCCATGTCCTCACCCTATGGGGGGCCGATGCGCGGGCTGGGACGGTTTCGCTGTCGGCGAGGTCGCGCCGAGGCGCGTGCGGGACGCCGTCGGGGCCGCGAAGCGCGCGCCTGCGGACGAGCCTGGCAGGATGGACCCATGCGCATCCACATCGCTGCCGATCACGCCGGATTCGAGCTCAAGGAGCACCTCAAGGCCCACTTCGTGGCCGCGGGCCACGACGTCGTGGACCACGGTGCCGAGCAGTACGACGCTCAGGACGACTACCCGTCGTTCTGCATCTCTGCCGCTGAGGCCGTGCGTGATGAGCCCGGAGCGCTCGGCATCGTGATCGGTGGCTCCGGCAACGGTGAGCAGCTCGCCGCCAACCGAGTGGCGGGCATCCGCGCCGCGCTCATCTGGTCAGAGGAGATCGCCCGGCTCGCCCGCCAGCACAACGACGCGCAGGTGGGGTCCATCGGCGGCCGCATGCACTCGCTGGAGGACGCCACCGCGATCGCGGACGCCTTCGTGGCCGAGCCCTTCAGCGGAGACGCGCGTCACCAGCGCCGCATCGATGCGATGACGGCGTACGAGCGGCAGCGCTAGGCCTCACCCGGCCGCGCGTCCTAGAGGGACATGAGTGCAGGATTCACGCCGGATCCCGCACTCACGTCCCTCTAGCGCGCAGTGATGGGTTGAGGCTAGAAGTCCCAGTTCGCCAGCGGGGCGATGGGCGACATCATCGCCACCGCGAGCTCGCGCGCCTGGCCCGGGGTGTGCTCGCGCACCTGGCCGGCCGCGGCGAGCGACTCGACGCTGGTGCCGCCCAGATACACGGTGGACAGGTGGCGCACGTCCATGGTCAGGTCCGGCTCGGCGCTCTCGGCCCTCGTGACGCTGGCCTCGCCGTCGCGGACGAGGATGCGCCAGGTGCCGGCGTTGTCGGGGACGTGCTTGTCGGTGAGGCCGACGGTCACATCGCAGTCGTGGAAGTACTCGCGGGACTGGAGGGCTGTCGGCACGTCCAGCAGGCGCACCCACAGGTTGTCGATGACCTTGGAGCGTGCGCCGCGGGCGTCCTTGAGCTGGTGCAGCAAGGGATCGTCGGTTGCGAGGTTCTCGGTGTAGGTGGTCTCGACCAGGTCGAAGTCGGTGAGGGTCTCCCACAGCCGCTGGGAGGCGGCAGGGGTCAGCGCGCCGTGCTCTCGGACCTGGCAGATGCCGTCGTGGATGCCGATGTCCGAATCGGCCTTGCGGCGGAAGAATGCGTAGGCCACGGGCTCGCCTCGGTCTTCGACGATGGCGATGCGCCACTTCTCCATGCCCTTGCGGTTGCCCAGCGGGTCAGTGAACCGCGCGTTGCGACCGGAGCCTTCTGGGTTGAGGATCGTGCCGGGCCGGGTGAGCTTCGCCTGCAGGTCCGCGACCAACTGGTCGTGGGCTTCGAAGCTTGCTCGCTCGAGACGCACGGTGAGCTCGTCCGCGCCCTCGACCTTCCACATGCGAGGGCCGCGGGGGATCGACGCCTTCACGGTCTGTGCGCCCATCCCGTAGCCGAAGCGGGCGTAGATCTCCGCCTCCATCGCGTACAGCGTGCTCACGGCCTCGCCGCGCTCGAGGCACCGGCGGAAGTGGTCGTGCATCATCTCGGTCATCAGGCCCCGGCGGCGGTGCGACGGGTGGACACCCAGCCAGGACAGTCCTGCCGCGCTGACGCGACGGCCTCCCGGCGTGATCATCTCGGTCCCGAAGCTCGCGTGAACTGCAGCGATCTCTCCGACGGCGCCGCGGCGCTCGTCGGTGACCTCGAGGCCGCGTGCCCGCTCCACGGGCAGAGCGTCGATGTAGTCCTGCCGGTCTTCGATGAGCCACTCGCCCACGAAGGCCCACTGGACCACCTGGAAGAACTCGTCGAGTCGCGCCTCGGGGACGGTGATGGACTGGTAACCCTCTGCCTTCTTCATGCCCCTAGGGTTCCAGGTTTCCGCCCGGTCCCCAAACCCTGGCGGCCACCCCACGCCTGAGAACGTTGCGGAGGGCGGGGCGCCGGGTCTCTAGAAGCCGAAGTTCGCGACGGGCTTGATGTCCGACGCCATCGCCCGGGAGAGCTCGCCTGCGGCGCCGGGAGTGCGCTCGTCGACGAGCCCCGCGCGCAGCAGCTCGGTGATGGTGGTGCCGCCCAGGTACGCAGCCCCCAGCTCCTGAATGTCGATCCGGAGGTCAGCGGAGGCGGGATCTGCGCCATCGTCTCTCGTGACGCGCGCCTCGCCGTGGACCACGTGGACCCTCCAGACGCCCGCGTTGAGGGGCAGGAACGCATCCTCGAGGTGGATCGTGACATCGCAATCGGCTGCGTAGCCGCGCGCCTGCAGTGCCTCTGCGACGTCGAGGATGCGCACCCACAGATTGTCGGCGATGCTGACCTTGGCCGAGCGGATGTCCTTGAGGCGGAGCAGCAGCGGGTCGTCGAGAGCGAACTTGCCGGCGTAGGTGGTCGCCATCAGGTCGAAGTCGACGAGCACTCCCCAGAGGCGCACCGTGGCCGCGGCGTCGAGCGCACCCCAGGCGCGCACTCTGACCTTGCCATCTGGCCCCGAGTCTCCCCAGTCGCCCTTGCGCTGGAAGAGCGCCCACGCGACGGGGTCCGACCCATCGCGCACGACTGCGATCCGCAGCTCTTCGCCGCCCTCGCGGTCGATCTCGAGATCCATGAGCACGTCCGCGAGGGTCTGCGGGGCCAGGGCGGTGACGGTCCCGGGCCGCGTCATGCGCGACTGGATCGACCGGATGGCGTCGCCGTGACGCTCGATCGACGCGGAGTCGATCTCGACAGCGAGGTCATCCGAGCCCTCGAGCGGACGGATGTCGGCGCCGCGCCCCAACTGGACGCGAGCCTCGGTGGCAGCGAGACCATAGCCGAACCGCTGGTAGATCTGGGTCTCAGCGGCGAACAGGGTCGAGATGACCTCGCCTCGCGCGAGTGACCGGGAGAAGTGGTCATGGATCATGGCGCGCAACAACCCGCGGCGCCGATGACCGGGGTGGACGCCCACCCAGCTGAGGCCCGCAGTGGGGACTTCGCGGCCGCCAGGCACGCAGGTCTTGAACTCGAACGACGCGTGGACCGCGGCGAGCGTGCCGACGCGTCCGCGCAGAGGATCGACCACCTCGATGGCGCGAGTGCGGTCCCACGGGAGGATGTCGTGGATGAACCCGGCGTCCTTCTCGGGGACCGTGAACGCGAACGCGAACGCGTCGACGTGCAGGACCTCGCTCGCGCGGGAATGGTCAACGGAGAGGACGTGATAGCCCTGGGGTGTAGTCACGGATCGATTGTGGCACCGGACGGTGACATCGCGCTCGCGCAGTGCGGTGCTGTGCGCAGGCATTCACCATCCACACGCGCGCGGGGCGGCTACTCGGCGGCTGCCTGCTCCACGGCGTCGCGGAGGCGCTCGTACTCGACCTTGATGCACCGGTCCTGGACGACGTCGAGCCCCGCATCGCGTGCGAGCGCCGCCGACTCTGGGTGCGAGACGCCGAGCTGCATCCACAGCGCGTGCGCCCCCACCGCGATCGCGTCGTCTGCCACCGGGGGCACGTGCTCCGAGCGTCGGAACACGTCGACGATGTCAGGGACGACCGGAAGCTCGGCGAGCGAAGCGTAGAAGCCGTGGCCGCGGATCTCCTGGCCTTCCGCCATCGGGTTGACCAGGTAGACCTCGAAGGGCGTGCGGGTCATCAGCCACGCCGCGATCGAGTAGCTGGTGCGGTGGTCGTTCGGTGACGCGCCCACGACGGCGACGGTGCGCGCGCCGGCGAGCATGTCCACCAGTGCGTCGTCGTCGAGTGCGTGCGTGGAGTCCGCAGATCCAGGCGTGGGGCAGGCCTCGCCTGACGGCTGTCCGGGCAGCTTGATGCTCATACTTCCGGAACGTACCGCCATGCCGGACATTCCCGAAATCGGGGTGGGAATGGCCCACGGCGGCGGCTCGTTACCTGGGTGTCCGACCCAGAAGGAACAGACGTGAAGGAGAAACCCATGGCGACCAAGTCAAGCCCCGACATCGGCATCAAGGAAGAGGACCTCAAGTCCATCAACGCGGGACTCGGACAGGCGCTGGCGGACACGTTCACCCTCTACCTGAAGACCCAGGGCTACCACTGGAACGTGACGGGCCCCCACTTCCGCTCGCTGCACCTGATGCTCGAGGAGCAGTACAACGCGCTCTTCCTCGCCGCGGACGACCTCGCTGAGCGCATGCGTGCCCTCGGTGTCGAGGCACCCGGTTCGATGGCGGAGATGCTCGAGCTCACGACTCTCAAGGATCACGAGCCCGCTTCGGACGCGATGACGATGGTGAAGAACCTGCAGCGCGACCACGAGGCCGTCGCCGCGGCGATCCGGCCCCTGTCAGAGGCGGCGGACGAGGCCGGCGACGGCGCGACGGCGGATCTCTACAACGGCCGCCTCGACTTCCACGAGGAGACGGCCTGGATGCTTCGGGCCTTCGCCTCCTGACCGCGCCAGCCGCGAGCTGTCCAGGCGCCTCGTCGAGATGGCGATGCTGACGTGACAGGTCGCGGGCCACGGCACTGAGAATGTCCCCTCCCGGGACGAGTCCCCGACCCCCCTCGGGACTCACGGGCCCTCGCCGCAAGGCGGGGGCCCGTTCTCGTGTCCGGACATGACAACGGGCCCCCCGCCATATGCGAGGGGCCCGTCGTCCGTGGCGCGGCTGAGGGGCACGCCAGGTCTATGTTGTCTGAAACTGTTGTCAGGCTAGCGCCTTCCTGCGGCCGACAACAGAGGCGCGCACAGAAATCTTCGCCTCTAGATGTAATACATCGCCGGTTCGTGCTGCTCGTGAGGCGAGAGAACGCCTTCCGGCATGGCATCGGGGTCCGGGTGGCGGTACGAGTCACCGGCGTCGACCGACGACGCCGCCGTGCCTGCCTCGCGCGAACTCGGGTGCTCGCGGATCTTCGCCGGGATGCCCACCGCAGTTGCGCCATCGGGGACATCCTTGACCAGCACGGCATTCGCGCCGATGCGCGCGTCGCAGCCGATGTGCACGGGGCCGAGAACCTTCGCGCCCGCCCCGATGACCACGCGGTCGCCGACGGTGGGGTGGCGCTTGCCAGGGCTCATGGTGGTGCCGCCGAGCGTCACGCCGTGGAACAGCAGCACGTCGTTGCCCACCACGGCGGTCTCGCCGATGACCACGCCCATGCCGTGGTCGATGAACACGCGACGCCCCAGCGTCGCACCGGGATGAATCTCGATCCCGGTGCGACGGCGGGCGTACTGGGACCACAATCGTCCGTAGGTGCGCAGGCCCTTGTTCCACAGCCAGTGGGCGGCACGGTGGTGCCAGATGGCGTGGACCCCTTGGTAGGACAGCACGATGACGATCCACGAGCGCGCGGCAGGGTCGCGTCTCATGGCGGTGCGGACGTCCTCGAGCGCCAGCGCGAGGAATCCTGTGCGGTCAGACATGCGGGGACGCGCCTCTCGTCGGTGTCGTCAGTCCATCAGGTCGGCGTAGAGCACCGAGGAGAGGTAGCGCTCGCCGAACGACGGGATGATGGTGACGATGGTCTTGCCGGCGTTCTCGGGACGCTTGGCGACCTCGATGGCGGCGTGCAGCGCCGCGCCGGATGAGATGCCCACCAGGAGGCCCTCCTTGCGAGCCGCGGCGCGGGCAGTCGCCACCGACGTCTCGGAGTCGACGTCGATGACCTCGTCGTAGATCTCAGTGTTGAGGATCTCGGGCACGAAGTTCGCGCCGATCCCCTGGATCTTGTGGGGGCCGGGCTCGCCGCCGTTGAGGATGGGGCTCTCGGCCGGCTCCACCGCGATGATCTGGATGCTGGGCTTGCGGGCCTTCAGGACCTCGCCCACACCGGTGATGGTGCCACCGGTGCCGATGCCGGCGACGACGATGTCGACCTCGCCGTCGGTGTCGTTCCAGATCTCCTCCGCCGTGGTGCGGCGGTGGATCTCAGGGTTGGCCTCGTTCGCGAACTGGCGCGCGAGCACCGAACCGGGGCGCTCCTCGGCGATCTTGTTCGCGGCCTCGACGGCGCCCTTCATTCCCTCGGGCCCGGGGGTGAGGATGAGCTCGGCGCCGAAGGCGCGCAGCAGCGCGCGGCGCTCCTTGGACATGGTCTCGGGCATCGCCAGCACCACGTGGTAGCCGCGGGCGGCGCCGACCATGGCCAGCGCGATGCCGGTGTTGCCGGAGGTCGCCTCGACGATGGTGCCGCCAGGCTGGAGGTCGCCCGACTTCTCTGCGGCGTCGACGATGGCGACTCCCAGGCGGTCCTTCACGGAGTTGGCGGGGTTGTAGAACTCGAGCTTGCCGAGCACGGTGGCGCCGGCGCCTTCGGCGAGGGCATTGATCTTGACCAGGGGAGTGTTGCCGATGAGGGCCGTAGCGTCCTCGTAAATCCTTGCCATGAGTGGTCTTCCTTCGGTGATGAGGCCCTGAGAGGGCGTGTCCGGTGAGAACAACAGGAGTGCATCGGGATTCGATACCGGGGCGAGCGCTGGCGTGCATCGAGCCCGCTCGTGGCGGGCGCGCGCTAGCGCTCTACAGACAGCAGCAGCACATGCAGTTGCTGAGGGTCGCGCACATCAGCGGGGCAGGCGAGAACGGCGCGTCGGCGCTGTGCTCGGTGCTCATCTCGCTGACCTTTCTGTGCGGACGTCAGTCAGAGTAGCGCCGATGCGCGCACGGGAGCAAGACGCGCGGGCTTCGCAGGACGGCGAGGCGGGCGGGGGCTAGGGTGAAAACGAGCCGCGCTCGCGGCGAAGGGGCGAAACCATGGCAGTGTCGACAGTGCTCGCGCAGCGCGAGATCAATGCTCAACCGCGCGAGGTGTGGAACGTCATCACGGACATCGACGGCGCCGCCGATGTGCTGTCCGGGGTGATCGCGATCGACCGTCTCGAGGGTCAGGGGTATGAGGTAGGAGTGCGGTGGCGCGAGACGCGGCGCATGTTCGGCAAAGAGGCGTCGGAGGAGATGTGGGTGGCCGCCGTCGACGCGCCCCGGTCGACCACGATCGAGGCTGAGTCGAGCGGCACGCGCTACTCGACCGTCTTCACCTGTGAGCCCCGCGGCCTCGGGACGCTGCTCAGCGTCGCGTTCACCGGGGAGACCGTGAATCCCTCGTTCGGCCAGAGGATGGCGTGGGCGCTGTTCGGCGCGATGGGGCGCAAGGCCTCGGAGAAGGCATTGACGCAGGACCTTGAGGACATCGGCCGAGCAGCGGAGGGTCTCGGTCGTCCCTAGACGCGGCCCCGATTCGGAGCGCCGCGGCGGCAGCGGGCCCGTCCCGCGAGGAGGGTGACATGGAGTGGTTCAGTCTTGACGGCATCCCGTGGCTGGGCGTGCTGCTGGCGTTCGTCGCGACGTTCGCGCTGGGGTTCTTCTGGTACTCGCCCCAAGGCTTCTTCCGACCGTGGCAACGCGCGGTGGGATTCACCGACGAGCAGATGAAGGACGCGAATATGGGCCGCGCGTTCGGCCAGATGGTGGTGGGCAACGCGCTCGGGCTGCTCGTTCTCGCAGTGCTGCTGGTGGCGCTGGGCGTCGACAGCTGGTGGGGCGCGGCCGTGACGGGAGCAGTGCTCGGGTTCGCGTTCCGCGGCGGGGCGCACCTGCTGCACGACGGCTTCGCGATGCGGGGTCCGGTGGCCACCTGGATCGACACGGCGCACGATGCGATGGCGCTCGCGATCTCGGGCCTCATCATCGGGCTGTTCCTCTAGCCCACTCCCCACCTTGGCGCCCCAGAGTGCGCTCAGTGTCGGATCTCGGCCTTCCGCGTCACCTGAAGAACGGTGAGTGTCGGTGCGGTATCGAGGGACTTCGTGGAGCGGGTGACGGGAATCGAACCCGCACCATCAGTTTGGAAGACTGAGGCTCTACCATTGAGCTACACCCGCGAGCCGGGCTGAGCGACGTGCGGTCGCGATCCCGGCGCGTACTAGAGTAGCCGAGCCCGGCCGATGCGGGTACCGCGCACGCTGACAAGCGTGCGCGGACGGGGTGTAGCGCAGCTTGGTAGCGCATCTGCTTTGGGAGCAGAGGGTCGCAGGTTCAAATCCTGTCACCCCGACGGGTGGGATGGCCGACGCAGGCAGCGCGCCCTGATCGCTACGCGCTGACGCGGGCCGCGCGGCCACCCACCGTGACCACGTCGCCCCCCTGGAGCTGGCGCCCCCGGCGGTCGTCGACCTCATCGTTCACGCGCACCGTGCCGGAGCGGATCGCCTCCTTGGCCTCTCCGCCAGAATCGACCAGCCCCGCGAGCTGCAGGAACTGGCCCAGGCGGATGCCGTCGCCTCCGACGGTAACGTCGGGGATCGGATCGGGGGCTGCCATGCCGCCATGCTAGCCCGCGTCCTCGCCCCAGTCCGGTGTGATCAGCGTGCCGTTGCCGCGTGGGTCACGGCAGGCGTGGGCCCATGTGCCTAGTGGGTGTGAGTCGAGCTCCCTTACGATCAAGAGGCGAGCCCTGTACGCTCTGGTCCCGGCGCTGCGGCGCGCCGAAGGGGTGTCACAGTGATGACGGGCAACGCTGCTCCCTCACCCGCGACGGACACGCCGGTCGTCGGCTGGCACGCGTGCACGGCGGATCAGACGCTTGAGGCGTGGCAGACGGATGCAACGATCGGGCTCGATGCGCACGAGGTGCGGCGTCGTCTTGGGGAACACGGTCCCAACGTGCTCCCGGAGGCGCGACGGCGGGGGCCGCTGAGCAGGGCATTGGCGCAACTCAACAACCCCTTGATTCTGGTGCTGATCGTCGCTGGCATGATCACCACTCTGGTGCAGCACCACCTCGACTCCGCCGTGATCGTCGGCGTGGTCGTGATCAACGCGGTCATCGGCTTCGTCCAGGAGGGCAAGGCCGAGAACGCCCTCGACGCCGTGCGAGCGATGCTCGCCAGCCACGCGACCGCGCTGCGCGGCGGGAGCCGTCACCGCATCGAGGCCAGCGAGCTCGTCCCCGGCGACATCGTGCTGCTCGAGGCCGGCGACCGCGTACCGGCGGATCTGCGGCTGCTGCGGGTGCGCAGCCTGCGAATCGAGGAGTCTGCGCTGACGGGGGAGTCAGTGCCGGTCGACAAGGGCGTCGAGTCCGCCGCGACGGACGCGAGCATCGGCGACCGCACCTGCATCGCCTATTCGGGCACCCTGGTCGTCTCCGGACAGGCCCGTGGCGTCGTGGTGGCGACGGGAGCCCGGACTGAGGTGGGGCAGATCGGAGCGCTGGTCAGCGACACCGCGTCGTTGGCGACGCCGCTGCTCAAGCGCCTCGACCAGTTCGCCCGCCAGATCACGGGATTCATCCTCGCCGTCGGCGCGCTTGCGTTCCTCTATGCCCGCTTCCTCGGGGGGTACGCCTACCTCGACGCGTTCCTCGTGGTCGTAGGCCTGAGTGTGGCCGCGATCCCGGAGGGGTTGCCGGCGATCATCACGATCGTGCTGGCGATCGGCACACGCACGATGGCGGGCAAGCGTGCGATCGTGCGCCGGCTCCCGGCCGTCGAGACTCTCGGCTCGGTGACGGTGATCTGCTCGGACAAGACGGGAACGCTCACTCGCAATGAGATGACGGCGGTTCGCGTCCTGCTTCCCGATGGCGACCTGACATGCAGCGGGGTGGGGTACGTTCCCGACGGCGGGTTCTTTGATGCCGACGGTGATGTCCAGCCGTCGACGCACCCCGGCCTGCAGCAACTGGCCACTGCAGCGCTGCTGTGCAACGACGCGGTGCTGCATCGGGGTGACGATGATTCGTGGAGCGTGACCGGCGACCCCACCGAAGGCGCACTGGTGACGCTGGCGCTGAAGGCTGGCCTCGATCAGCACG
Source organism: Demequina aestuarii (assembly GCF_000975095.1). Lineage (GTDB taxonomy): Bacteria > Actinomycetota > Actinomycetes > Actinomycetales > Demequinaceae > Demequina > Demequina aestuarii. The sequence goes on along the minus strand of NZ_BBRD01000001.1, from coordinate 1,958,311 downwards.
AGGTGGCAGCCGACTTTCCGCGCGTGGACGAGGTGCCGTTCGAGTCCGAGAACCGGTTCATGGCCACGCTGCACCACGACCACCACGGTCACGCGTTCGTGATGCTCAAGGGCGCGCCGGAGCGGGTGCTGGACGTGTGCGGGATGGCGGACGATGAGGAGTGGCAGGGCCGTGTCCGCTTCGCCGCCGCCGAGGGCCAGCGAGTCATCGCGGTGGCCCGGGGAGAGGTGGAGCCGGACACCGACCGGCTCGACCTCGAGGAGTTGCCACACTGTGGGTTGCTCGGCATGGTGGGACTGCTCGATCCACCTCGCGCCGAGGCCGTCGTCGCGGTTGCTGAGTGCCAGGCCGCCGGGATCACCGTGAAGATGGTCACGGGCGACCACGGTGCCACCGCGGCGGCCATCGGGCGGGAGCTCGGACTGCAGGCAGATGCCGTGCTCACGGGCGAAGCCATCGCGGCGATGGACGATGACGAGCTGCAGGCCGCGGCCGTGAGTCACGACGTGATCGCGCGCGCAAGCCCGCACCACAAGATGCGGCTGATGGCCGCCCTTCAGGCACGCGGCAACTGCGTCGCCATGACCGGCGATGGCGTCAACGACGCCCCGGCCCTCAAGGCGGCAGATATCGGCGTGGCGATGGGACACCGCGGCACGGACGCCGCGCGGGAGGCCTCCGACCTGGTGCTGACCGACGACAACTTCGCCACTATCGCGCGTGCGGTCAAGCAAGGGCGCGTGGTGTTCGACAACATCAAGAAGTCCCTGCTGTTCATCCTGCCCACCAACGGCGGTGAGGCAGGCTTGATCCTGGTGGCGCTGCTCTTCGCCAAGACCATGCCCGTCACGGTGGGCCAGATCCTGTGGGTCAACATGGTCACCGCCGTGACCCTGGCTCTCGCGCTGGCCTTCGAGCCGCCCGAACCCGGCGTCATGCGGCAGCCGCCCCGTGCCCCCACGGAGCCGCTGATCACCCGCCCGCTCGGCATCCGGATCGCCTACGTGAGCGTGCTGATGGCTCTCATCACCCTGGTGGGGTTCGAGTGGGAGCTGTCGCGGGGGAGTTCGATCGAGGTGGCGCGAACGACGGCGGTCAACGTGCTCGTGTTCGCCGAGATCCTGTACCTGTTCAACGTCCGGCACTTCACTCGGTCGGCGCTCAACGTCGAGGCGTTCACCGGCAACCGCGTGGCGCTCGCCGTCACCGGTGTGCTCATCGCATTGCAGATGGCGTTCACGTACGCCCCTCCCGTCCAGCGGGTCTTCGCCAGCGAGGCACTCGGGTGGACATCGTGGGCCGTGATCATCGGCCTGGTCATCGCCAAGTTCCTGGCCGTCGCCGCAGAGAAGGCGCTCTGGCGGCGCCGGGGTGTGGGACGCATGTGACGCACGCGCCGAGAGCGACACTCAGCGCCCAATAGGTGGCGCGGACTCGTCAGGACCGACGCTCGTCGCCCACTGGGACGCTAAGGCGGGGTGGAGAGGGGTGGCGGGCGAGCGCTGACCGCACGGCCCGTGTGGCCTGGACCGCCGCCAGCGGCACGAGTGCCAGCAGGAGGGCGACCATCCATGCCACGCCCGGGATCGCCGCGATACCGAGGATGTCACGCAGCGGGGGCAGCGTCATCGCGGCCATCGTCAGCGTCCCCACCACCGCGAGCGCGCCCCACAGCCACGGGTTCTGGCGCGCACCCCGCAACCCGGATCCCGACTCCGAGCGGGCGTTGAAGACGGCGAGCGTCTGCGCGACGGACATCGTGAGGAACGTGACGCTCTGTGCCTGCGGGTTGCTGAGGTCGAGCCACAGGTGCGCGGCCCCATAGGCGGCGAAGCCGGTCGCGGCGACGAGCAGGCCGTGGAGCGCGATGCGCCTCAGGACCGCGCGCGAGATCACCGGCTCGCGCGGGTCTCGCGGCGGCTCCTTCATGACGTCGGTGCGACTCGGCTCGAGCGCCAGCGCGAACGACGGCACCACGTCGATGACGAGGTTGTTCCACAGGATCATCAGCCCCGCCAGCGGAGGGGACCAGCCAGCGAGCACGGCGACGGTGATGACGGAGACCTCGGCGACGTGCCACGAGAACAGGTACTGGCCGAACCGGCGGATGTTGGTGAAGATGCGCCGCCCCTCCTGCACCGCGAGCTCGATGGTGCCGAACTGGTCGTCGAGCAGCACCACATCGGCTGCGTCCTTGGCGACGTCGGTGCCTGACCCCATCGCGACCCCGACGTCGGCCTGACGCAGTGCGGGGGCGTCATTGACGCCGTCCCCGGTGACCGCCACCACTTCGCCCTGGGATTGGAGCGCCTCGATGATCCGCAGCTTGTGCTCGGGCGCGACGCGCGCGAAGATCGCGTCGCCCTGCAGCGGCGCGCTGAGCTCGTCCTTGTCCATCTCGGCGAGTTCGGCGCCGGTGAAGGCGCCCTCGGTGCGGAAGCCCAGCTGTCTGCCGATCGCCGTCGCGGTGTCCGGACGGTCGCCAGTGATCATCACCACGCGCACCCCCGCACCGTGCAGCGCCTCCACGGCGGCGCTGGCCTGAGTGCGGGGTGGGTCGTGCATGCCGACCACGCCGACGGCCTGCAGTCCCTCGAAGAGCTCGTCGCCGTCGCCGGAGGCCTCTCCACGCGCGAAGGCCAGGGTGCGCAGCCCTCGAGTCGCCCATGTCCGGGCCGCGTGAATGAGGGCCTGATCGCGCGCGGGCTGCAGGATCACCTCGGGGGCGCCCTTGGCATGCACGATTCCGTCGACCACCACCGCCATGCGCTTGCTCGCCGAGTCGAAAGGCACCTCGTGGTCTCTTGCGGAGGCCTCGCGCAGCCCCCTCCAGTCGAGCCCGGCCTTGCCCGCTGCCTCGAGCAGCGCCACCTCGGTGGGGTCTCCGACCGGATCGCCCTCCTGATCGATGTCCGCGTCATTGCACAGGGCCGATGCGTGCCACAGGTGGTCGTCCTCGGCGCCTTCCGCGACGTGCGTCTCCACTACCGTCATCTCATTGCGGGTGAGCGTGCCGGTCTTGTCGGTGCACACCACCGTGGTGGAGCCGAGCGTCTCCACGGCCGGCAGCCTGCGCACCAGCGCGTTGCCTCGAGCCATGCGGCGCATGCCCACGGCCATGGTGAGAGTGGCGACGGCCGGCAGGCCCTCGGGCACCACGGCGATGGCGAGCGCTACTGCGATCTCGACCATCTCGGTGACGTCGTTGCCGCGCCACCACCCGAGGAGGAACAGCACGATGGAGCCGATGACCACGCCGATGGCGAGCCTGCTCGACAGGTGATTGAGCCCTGCCTGGAGCGGCGCCTGGGTCTGCTCGGCCGACGACGTGAGCTCCGCGATACGGCCCATCTCCGTGCGCGCTCCGGTCGCGACCACGACGCCGCGCCCGCGGCCCGCGAGCACGGTGGTGCCCATGTAGGCCATGCAGGTGCGTTCGGCCAGCGGGGTGCTCGCGTCGACGGGAGACGTGTCCTTGGTGGCCGATGCCGATTCGCCCGTGAGGCCGGCCTCGTCGATCTGCAGCCCCTCGGCGTCGATGACGCGCAGGTCGGCGGGCACCTGCTCGCCGGACTCGATGCCCACGATGTCGCCGGGAACCAGGTCCGCGGCGTCGATCTCTTCCCGCCGGTTGTCCCGCTCGACCTCCGCGACTGTACGCAGCAGGTCCTTGAGCGCCTCCATGGACGTGGTGGCCTTGAACTCGGTGGCGAACCCCACCGTGATGTTGACGATCAAGGCGATGAGGATCGCGATCGCCTCCACCACTTCGCCGACGACCAGCCCCACCACGGCGGCGCCGAGCAGCAGCACGATGACGGCCTGGGCGATCTGCCGCCACAGCAGGACCCACCACGGGGTGGTGCCGTCGTCGGCGATCTCGTTACGGCCGATGCTCTCGCGGCGTCGGCGCGCCTCCTCCTCGGTGAGTCCCACGTCGCCGTCGACGTCGAGAGCGGCCAGCACCTCGTCAGCCGACTGTGAGTGAGACGACGAGGGTACGGCAAGCGGTGGCGACGCGCCGTCGCCCGGCCCCGAGGCGTCGCGGGGCTTCCGCACGAACAGGGCGGCCACGACAGTCCTTCCGCCAGGGGTGGATGGATCGTCTCCAGTCAACCGTGCGGCCGCGACCGGCTCGCGGGACCTAGGTCGCACCGGTGCGAGCGCATCGGCCCTCCGTGCAGGCCCGGGCATCGGCCACCTCATCGCCCAGAGCGAACCCGTTTGGGCACGAGCCTGCATCGCGACTAGACTCGATGGGTTGCCCGACTGCGGTATGCCCGCATACGGCGAGGCCATCACCCCCATTCACAGGAGCACATTCGTGACCAGCGCCATCGAGAAGATCGACGCCACGACCGTCAAGCTGACGGTCAACCTGACCGAAGAGGACATCAAGCCCTCGCTCGACCACGCCTACCAGCACATCGGCGAGCAGGTGCAGATCCCCGGCTTCCGCAAGGGCAAGGTGCCGCCGAAGATCCTTGAGCAGCGCGTGGGCAAGGGCGCCGTCATCGAGCACGCCGTCAACGATGGTCTGCCCGGCTGGTACTCGGCCGCGGTCGAGGAGCAGGGCATCCGCCCGTTCGGTCAGCCCGAGGTCGAGGTCACCAAGGTGCCCGGCGCCGAGGACGGCGACGACAGCCTGGAGTTCACCGCCACGGTGGAGATCCGCCCCGAGGTCGAGCTGCCCAAGGCCGAGGACATCACCGTCGAGGTTGAGCCCGTCGAGGTCTCGGACGAGGACGTGCAGGAGCGCCTCGACCAGCTGCGCGAGCGGTTCGGTTCGCTCAAGACCGTCGACCGCCCCGTCGCGGACAACGACTACGTCACCATCGACTTGGCCGCCAAGCTCAACGGCGCCGACGTCGACACCGTGCAGGGCACCTCCTACCAGGTCGGTGCCGGCAACATGCTCGAGGGCCTGGACGACGCCCTGATCGGCCTGTCCGCCGACGAGGAGACCACGTTCGAGGCGCCGCTGGCCGCCGGCGACAACGCCGGCGAGAAGGCGCAGATCACCGTCAAGGTCACCGCCGTCAAGGAGCGCGAGCTTCCCGAAGTGGACGACGACTTTGCTCAGCTCGCCTCCGAGTTCGACACCGTCGACGAGCTGAAGGCGGACCTGCGCGAGCAGGCCGGCCGCATCAAGGCGAACAACCAGGCCGTCGAGGCCCGCGAGAAGCTCATCGACGCGCTCAAGGATGCCACCGACTTCGAGCTCCCCAAGAAGGTCATCGAGAACGAGGTCCACACGCACCTCGAGAACGAGAACCGCCTCGAGGACGACGAGCACCGCGCCGAGGTCACCGAGGAGGCGCACAACGCGCTGCGCGCGCAGATCCTCCTCGACCAGCTCGCCGAGGACCTTGAGATCGAGGTCGAGCAGAACGAGCTCCTCGACTACCTGCTGAACGCGTCGCGCCAGTACAACATGGACCCGAACGAGTTCATCCAGCAGGTGGAGAAGTCCGGCCAGATCCCCGCGATCGTCGCCGAGGTCGCGCGCTCGAAGGCCACCGCCTTCGCCCTGCGCCGCGCCACCATCAAGGACACCGCCGGCAACGCCGTCGACCTGTCCGCGGTGATCGGCTCGGTCGAGGACGAGAAGAAGGACGACGACATCGACGAGGCCGCCGTCGCGGCCGCCGTCCAGGAGGCTGCGGGCGACGACAAGTAGCCTTCCCTACGCATCAAGAGCCCGGGCGACCACTGGTCGCCCGGGCTCTTTGCTCTCTGTCGTCCGCTTGAGGTGTCGGCCCGCATCCGGCCGATGCTCGGGCCGGGTCAGGCGGTCAGTCCGGCAGGGCTGCCGAACGCCTGTATCTCGACCGAGGTGCTCGAGTCGGAGCACCAGTCCGCGGGGTTGTCGCCGCCGCACTCCGAGCCGAGCCAGCCGACGAACGCGATGGTGGCGATGATGCCGAGGACTCCCAGCACGATCACCACGTAGCTGATGATCAGGCCGGCGAGGCCCAAGCCGCCGTTGTCCGCCTCGTCCTTGCGCGCGGCGCTGCGGCCCAGGTGCCCCAGGACCACGCCGCCGATCGCGGTGATCCAGGTGACGAGACCGACGATGGCGAGCACCAGCGACGTGATGTTCATCCAGTTCTTCTCGGTGCCCGGCCGTGGGCCGGTCGGCACCATCGCGGGCCCCGCGCCGTAGGGCTGGCCGTACTGCGGCTGCGCGTACTGCGGTTGCGCGTACTGCGGTTGCGCGTACTGCGGCTGCTGCTGACCGGGCTGCGGCACTGGGCCGTCCTGAGGTGCTGAGCCGCCCTGGGGTGGCTGCTGCATGGGGTCGTCTGGCGTGGTGCTCATGGGATGCTCCTTGGGTCTCGTGATCCCTCCCAGTCGAGCGTAAGCCTGCCGCCGACAGCACGCATCGGCCGAGCGCCCGAGATCTGTGCCGCAGACATGAGGGTTGGCCCGGAGGGAATCAGGAGGCGGAACTCTCCGCCGCGATGATCACTCCGATGAAGATGATGTACGCGACGATTGCGAGCAGGCCCAGGGCGAGGAACACGTACCCCGTGATGAGGCCCGCCAGGCCGAGGCTGCGGTTGTCCGCCTCGCCCTTCTTGACGGCGCTCAGGCTGAGGTGGCCGAAGATGATGCCCGCGATGCAGCCGATGCCCGTCACGATCGTCGAGAGCGACGCGACCAAGGCGACGATGCCCATCCAGTTCTTCGCCTGGCGCGGGTTCGGTCCGGCGTACGGCAGCGGATAGCCCTGCTGGTACTGGCCCTGCTGGTATCCCGGCTGTGCGTACTGCGGCTGGGCATGCTGAGGCTGCGCATACGGCGGCTGCCCGTTCTCGGGCTGGCCGTACTGAGGTGCCTGCGGCGCAGGCTCGCCCCACGCCTCCGGCTGCGGCGCCGAGTGCGGTGCGCCGCCGCCGTCGGAGCTGCGGGCGAACGGGTCTTCTGGCGTGGTGCTCATGGGTGCTCCCTGGTCTGATGGTCGTTCATCGACGAGCGTAGCGGCGCGCTCGGCCGTCGGTGGAGCCGCCGCGCACGAGAGGCACCGTCGGCGTTGCGCGGTCAGTCCAGATCGGCGATGCTGTTCGCAAATGTCGAGGCGAGCCACAGCATCACGGCGATGGAGAGGAGTCCGAACAGGATCCCCGCCACGCCCACCCATGCCAGCCGGGCCTGACCCCGCCGCGATGCCCGCACGCCCATCAGGCCGAGGACGATGGCCGCGATGGCCGCTCCCGCGCCCACGACGGCGAGTGCCAGACTGGCGCCGCCGGTACCCGCCGCGAGGATGTTCAGCACGGTCCTGTCGGGCCGCGCTACCGTCGCGTTCTCGGTGCCTGCCGCGTGGCGGTCCTCGCTCGGTCGGATGGTCATGCGCATCGCCCCCCAAGGTGACGACGCCAGCCTAGCCGGGCACCCGCATCGGCCGTTCACCCCGTAGCGAAAACCAGGGGGAACTGGCATGGATGCGCGTGCGTCGCCGTTAGGTTTGACGCAAGACCACAGGACGAGAGGACGAACGTGAGCGACACGATCACGGCACGCGGCGACGGCGGAGGGATGGGTCTCAATGACTCGATCTTCAACCGGCTGCTGCGCGAGCGCATCATCTGGCTGGGCGACGAGGTGCGCGACGACAACGCGAACGCCATCTGCGCGCAGCTCATGCTGCTCGCCGCGGAGGACCCGGACAAGGACATCTACCTGTACATCAACAGCCCCGGTGGCTCGATCACCGCGGGCATGGCGATCTACGACACGATGAAGTACATCAAGCCCGACGTCGCTACCGTGGCGATGGGCATGGCGGCCTCGATGGGACAGTTCCTGCTCTCGTCCGGCGCCCCGGGCAAGCGCTTCGCGACCCCGCACACGCGCGTGCTGATGCACCAGCCCTCGGGCGGCATCTACGGCACCACCACGGATGTGCGCATCGGCGCCGAGCTCATCATGCACATGAAGAAGGTGCTGTCCGAGCTGACGGCCGAGCAGACCGGCAAGTCGGTCGAGCAGATCACCAAGGACGCGGACCGTGACCGCTGGTTCACCGCCGAGGAGGCCCTGGAGTACGGCTTCGTCGACAAGGTGATCATGCACGCGGCGGATGCCGGCGACGAGTCCCAGGGAGGCAACGCGTGAGCGACATCACTCAGGCCATTCAGGCGGCTGGCCGGACCGGCGGCTACGGCGGCTCGGCCCCTGCTGGCCCCAGCTCGCGGTACATCCTGCCCTCATTCGAGGAGCGCACGGCCTACGGCTTCAAGCGTCAGGACCCGTACGCGAAGCTGTTCGAGGACCGCATCATCTTCCTCGGCGTGCAGATCGACGACGCCTCGGCGGACGACGTGATGGCGCAGCTGCTCGTGCTCGAGTCCCAGGACCCGGACCGCGACATCACGCTGTACATCAACTCGCCGGGAGGCTCGCAGACCGCGCTCACCGCGATCTACGACACCATGCAGTACATCAAGCCGCAGGTGCAGACCGTGTGCCTGGGCCAGGCGGCCTCCGCGGCTGCCGTGCTGCTCGCGGCGGGCCAGCCCGGCAAGCGTCTGGCACTGCCGAACGCCCGCGTGATGATTCACCAGCCGCGCATCGAGGGCGGTGCACGCGCGCAGGCCTCGGACATCGAGATCTACGCCGAAGAGATGGTGCGCATGCGCGAGTGGCTTGAGTACACGCTCGCCAAGCACACCGGCCAGACCGAGGAGAAGATCCGCGACGACATCGAGCGCGACAGGTTCCTCTCGGCGCAGGCCGCGAAGGACTACGGGCTCGTGGACCAGGTGCTCGAGTCCCGCAAGGGCGTCGACACGGTGGCTCCGGATGACCGTGCCTCGGCACCCGTGCTCGGGTCCGCCAAGGACGGCGCCGTCAAGGACGCTGGCAAGAAGGACGGCGGCTCCCCGGAGCCCGACGCCACGCCTGAGGACACCAAGTAGTCGAAGGATCCCGAACCGCGCCGACGGCCGCTCCCGATTCGTCGGGGGCGGCCGTTCGTCGTCGGTCAGAGCGGTTGCTCACCCATCCGCGAGTGCGGCCGATGCGAACGTCAGGTGAGGCGTGGCGATCGCCTCGCGACCGCATCGGCCGGGTGCACGGTGGTGCTGTGAGCCAAGGGCGAACGGGCGGGGCGGCGAGTCGCCCGGCACGTGTCGGACAGCGTGGGTAGCCTGGACGGAGATGGCCACGGCCAGAAGGAGGCCTTGATGACTCGACCGGCGGACAGCGGCGACCTGCTGAAGTGCTCATTCTGTGGAAAGACGCAGAAGCAGGTGCGCAAGCTCATCGCGGGCGGTGGGGTGTACATCTGCGACGAGTGCATCGAGCTGTGCAACGAGATCATCGAGGAGGAGTTCGCCGAGGCGGCGCAGACGGAGTTCACCGAGCTGCCCAAGCCGCGGGAGATCTTCGACTTCCTGGAGCAGTACATCGTGGGGCAGGAGTCCGCCAAGCGCGCGCTGTCGGTCGCGGTCTACAACCACTACAAGCGCGTGCGTGCGGGCGAGGGGACCTCGACGGTCGCCGAGGACGGCATCGAGATCGCCAAGTCCAACGTCCTGTTCATCGGGCCCACCGGAACCGGCAAGACGTACCTGGCGCAGACCCTCGCACGGATGCTCAACGTCCCGTTCGCGATCGCCGACGCCACCGCGCTCACCGAAGCCGGCTACGTGGGCGAGGACGTCGAGAACATCCTGCTCAAGCTGCTGCAGGCCGCCGACTACGACGTCGAGAAGGCGCAGCGCGGCATCATCTACATCGACGAGATCGACAAGGTCGCGCGGAAGGCGGAGAACCCGTCCATCACCCGCGACGTCTCCGGCGAGGGAGTGCAGCAGGCGCTGCTCAAGATCCTCGAGGGCGCGCAGGCCTCGGTGCCGCCGCAGGGTGGTCGCAAGCACCCGCACCAGGAGTTCATCCAGATCGACACCACCAACGTGCTCTTCATCCTCGGCGGTGCCTTCGCGGGTCTCGAGGAGATCATCTCTTCCCGTGTGGGGCGCAAGGGCATCGGCTTCGGCGCCCAGTTGAAGGAGGCCGACAACTCGGACCTCTTCTCTCACGTGACTCCGTCCGACCTGCACAAGTTCGGGCTGATCCCCGAGTTCATCGGGCGCATGCCGGTCATCGCGACCGTCTCGCCGCTGAACATCGACGCCATGGTCTCCATCCTCACCGAGCCCAAGAACGCGCTGGTCAAGCAGTACCAACGCATGTTCGAGCTCGACGGCGTGGAGCTGGAGTTCGACCGCGAATCGATCGAGGCGATCGCGGAGCAGGCGCTCGAGCGCGGCACGGGAGCGCGAGGGCTGCGCGCCATCATGGAGGAGGTCCTTCAGGGTGCGATGTTCGAGGTTCCCGGCCGTGACGACGTGGCCCGTGTGGTCGTGACTCGCGACGTCGTGATGGACCGCATCACGCCGGCGTACATCGAGCGCGAGGTCGAACGCGAAGAAGGCGCGGCCTAGCCTCCTCCGGCCAGCGGCCTGCCCTCCGTGCGCACATTCGCCTACGTGGTGCTGCAGCGCTGGGGCACGGTCGTCACCGCGAGTGGGCTGACGACCCTGCTGGCCATCACGTCCGTGGGGTGCGCTCGTGTTGAACGTGGCGCTGGTCGCGGCGATGGTGCCGGCGTGGTTCGCGCTGGGACCCGTCCCGGCGAGCGACGATGCGGACGATGGCGAGCAGGTGGAGTTCCCGTGGGAGCGCCCCGAGGGCGGTGGCATCCCGCCCATCGACCTCTCTCCGCCTTAGCGTCGCAGCGGGCGATGGGGTGTCGGTTCTGGCGCCTTGGGTGATCCTGGAGGGCGCTGAGTGACGGTCTAGCGATCCATACGGGCGGTGCGTGCACGGAGCACGATGTCTCGGCACCACTGCGGACGCTCGACGAGGTCGGTCGTCGCGAGTCGAATGGTCTGGATGCCGATCGTCGCGAGATCCGCATCTCGCCTGATGTCGCGCAGGCGCTGCTGGTCGCTTCGATGCCACGTGGCTCCGTCCAGCTCGACCGCGAGCCGTGAGAACGGGTCGTACATGTCCAGGCGATAGCGGCTGTCGTGGCAGCGAATCCGATGCTGGCGGACGAACCCATCGAAATCGCGCCCCGTGAAGACCGACTGGAGGCCCACTTCCTCGAGCCAGCTCTCGGCGCCCCTCTCCGCGGCCTCGACTCGGCTGGTCAGACGGCGACGCTGGCGTATGCGCGGCATCGACACGAGCACTGCCCGCAGTTCGCGAGTGGTGACGAGCCCTCGCGCCACCGCCCCGAAGACCGCATCGGACTGCTGGCCGGGCGACAGGTCGCCGTACCCTTGCGCGATCGCCGTGGCCACGGGCGCAACGCTATGACCATTGACGTGCCGCGACGCGATGTCGTAGGTGGGGCACTGCACTCGCAGCCATGGTGGCGGGCTCAGGTGGCGCCTCTCGACGGTGGCGATGTCGATGGTCTCAGGGGGTTCGTCGAGCAGCGTCCACACGTACAGTGCGCTGGCGCCGATGAGCATCGCGTCAGCGCCCGCCCACGTGAGCGCGGCGTCGGCGCGCGCCTCGAATGACTCGGAGTGCTCCGCGGCGACGTAGACGTTGGGGAGCAACCGAACGATGGCGCCGCGCTCGATGGCGGTCCTCACCTTGCGTGGTGACCACAACGCCTCGAGCTCACGTCGGGTGAAGGCCTGGGGTCGACCGCGCGCGAGACCGTCCGCATCGTCGGTCGACGCCGGGCTGGGCAGCGCGCGGAGTGTTCGCATGGGACCGTCGTAGTGCGGGCGGACCATGACACGCGCTCGGCACTCCGCCGGCCTGCGGGCACACCAGGCGCGCAGGGCCATGGGGACGCAACGGGAGCACCGACACTGAGCGCCCGCCAGGATTTCCCCGCCCCCCGAATCCCGACACTCAGCGCCCCCTGGGACGCTAAGGCGGGGAGGGGGGAGAGAGAGCCGGGTGGGGGCTAGTCGGCGAAGACCACGTTCTCCGTGCGCATCACCGTGGTGTCCGCGATCGAGACACCCGAGCCGTCCTCAGGTCCCTCGCCGTCGACGCCCGGGTCGAGCGCCGCCTCGGCGTCCACGATCTGCAGCGCACGCACGCGGCCCGCCGCCATCACATCGGCCTTCGCCGCGAACACGGCCGCGACCTTCGACTCAGGCACGAGCAGATCCACCGACACCAGCTCGGTGCGCTGAGAGACCTTGGCCTCGGACTTGATCTTGCGCAGCGTCGCGAGTGCGGCGCCTGCGGCGTCGACCAGTGTCGCATCGGGGGCGTCACCGGCGACGGCACGCAGCGGCTCGGAGGTGGGCCACGGCGCACGATGCACCGTCGCGGGCCGGAACCATGACCACACCTCTTCGGTCGCGAACGGCAGCACCGGTGCGAACAGCCGCAGGAACGTCTCGAGCGCGATGGTCAGCGCGGCACGGGCCGATGCGGCCTCGGGCGAGCACTCGGCGAACGGGTCGATCGCCTCGCCCGGCGCGGCGCCGTCGTATGCGCGCGTCTTGACGAGCTCCACGTAGTCGTCGCAGAAGGTCCAGAACAGGGACTCCGTGAGTTCCAGCGCGCGAGTGTGGTCGTAGGCCTCGAGCGCGGCGCCGGCCTTGTCCACCACGTCCGCCAGCCCTGCCAGCAGCGCGCGGTCGAGCGGCTGCGTGACGAGGCCAGCCGGGGCGTCACCGCCATCGAGCACCCCACCGCTCACGTGCGCCGTCGCGCGCAGGCCCTCCTCGAGCGACGCATCGGCCGCCGTCGCGATGCCGGTCGCCCCGAGCACGAACTTCGAAGCGTTCAGCACCTTCATCGCGAGGCGACGGCCCACCTTCATCTGGCCCTCGTCGAAGGCGGCGTCGGTGCCCAGACGTGCCGAGGCCGCCCAGTAGCGCACCGCATCGGACCCGTGGGTCTCGAGCAGTCCCATCGGCGTGACGACGTTGCCCTTGGACTTCGACATCTTCTTGCGGTCGGGGTCGAGGATCCAGCCAGAGATGGCCGCGTGCTTCCACGGCAGCGTGCCGTGCTCCAGGTGCGAGCGCACCACGGTCGAGAACAGCCAGGTGCGGATGATGTCCTGTCCCTGGGGGCGCAGGTCCATAGGGAAGACCTTGGCGAACAGCGCGGGGTCGGTGCGCCAGCCGCCGACGATCTGCGGTGTGAGCGAGGACGTCGCCCACGTGTCCATGATGTCCATCTCGCCCACGAAGCCGCCGGGCTGGTCGCGCTGGTCCTCGGTGAACCCGGGCGCGGCATCGACCGACGGGTCCACCGGCAGGGCGTCCTCCGCCGGCACGATGCGCGCGTCCCACACCGGCTCGCCGGCGTCGTCGAGCGGGTACCACACCGGGATCGGCACGCCGAAGAACCGCTGGCGCGAGATCAGCCAGTCGCCGGTGAGGCCGTTGACCCAGTTCTCATACCTCTTGCCCATGTGCGCGGGCACGAAGTCCAGATCGGCGCCGCGCTCCAGCAGCGCGCCGCGCAGCGACTCGTCGCGACCGCCATTGGCGATGTACCACTGGCGCGAGGTGACGATCTCGAGTGGCTTGTCACCCTTCTCGTAGAACTTCACGGGGTGTGACACGGGGCGCGGGTCGCCCTCCATCACGTCCGCCTCACGCAGCATCTCGACGATGCGCTGCTGAGCCGAGAACACGGTCTTGCCCGCGAGTTGCGCGTACGCCGCCACCGCATCGGGCGTGTCCACGCCGGCCGGCGCATCTGCCGCAAACCGGCCGTCGCGCCCGAGCACCGAGCGCATCGGCAGGTCGAGCTCGCGCCACCAGATCACGTCGGTGACGTCGCCGAACGTGCAGATCATGGCGATGCCGGAGCCCTTCTCGGGCGAGGCGAGCCGATGCGCCACGACGGGCACCTCGACGCCGAACAGGGGAGTGCGGACGTGCTTGCCGAACAGCGGCTGGTAGCGCTTGTCGTCCGGGTGCGCCACGAGCGCCACGCACGCGGGCAGCAGTTCGGGACGGGTGGTCTCGATCCACACGGAGTCGTAGCGGCCGGTGGCCTCCTCCATGTCCGCTGCGGGCTCGAAGGCGACGCGGTGGTAGGCGCCGGGGCGTTCGCGGTCCTCGAGCTCGGCCTGCGCGACTGCGGTGCGGAACGTCACGTCCCACAGCGTGGGCGCCTCCGCCTGGTACGCCTCGCCGCGGGCGAGCGACCGGAGGAACGCCTGCTGCGCGACCGCCTGAGCGTCCGGTTCGATGGTCTGATAGGTGCGCGACCAGTCGACGGACAGGCCGAGGTGACGCCACAGCGCCTCGAACTGCTTCTCGTCCTCCTCGGTCAGCCGCTCGCACAGCTCGACGAAGTTGCGGCGGGAGACGGGCTGCTGGTCCGCGGCCTTGATCGACTTGCCCTCGCCGCCCACGTGCGGGGGCTCGAAGCCCGGCTCGTACGGCAGCGTCGGGTCGCATCGGACGCCGAAGTAGTTCTGCACGCGGCGCTCGGTGGGCAGCCCGTTGTCGTCCCAGCCCATCGGGTAGAACACCTCGCGGCCGCACATGCGCTGGTAGCGGGCGACGACGTCGGTGTGCGTGTACGAGAACACGTGGCCCACGTGCAGCGAGCCGGAGACGGTGGGGGGAGGGGTGTCGATCGAGTAGATCTGCTCGCGATCCTTGGTCTCGTCGAACCGGTACGTGCCCTGGGCTTCCCAGGCCTCGTTCCAGCGGTCCTCGAGTCCGTCGACGGTGGCCTTCTCTGGGATGCGCGCAGTCATGGGGGCCATTCTTTCAGAACGCGGCCGGTGCGCGGGCACGGGTGGGTGGCGACACTGAACGCGCGCCAGGATCGGCGGGCGCGCATATCCCGACACTCAGCGCCCGCTGCGACGCTAAGGCGGGATATGGGGGGCGTGGGGCTAGAGCTCGACGGCTGTGACGACCTCCGTGGGGGTCTCCGATCCGCCTTCCGGTTCGACGCTGATGGCCACCGCGGCCGCGCCGTCCAGCTCCGTGATCCACGCCAGCGCGAGCTCGCCGTCTCCGAGCACCGGACCGGGCACGGGAGCCGAGCCATCCGCCGGGACCACCCACACCTGGTAGGTCTCGCCGTCGGGGAGGTCGGGGGTGTCGCCGATCAGCGCGACGCCCCCCTCTGCCTGGGACACATGCAGGGTCGCGGCACCCAGGCCGAGGGCATACTCGATCGAGTCGTCGGCCGTACGGACGCGCTCGGCCTCGTCCGCGAGCGCACGCTCGTCGGCACCGCTGGCGAAGAACCCGACGCCGACGGCCACGACAGCCAGCAGGCCAGCGGCGGCGACCAGCAGGCGCGGGCCGAGGCGGCGCGGACGGCGCGCGGCCGATGCGCGGGCCGCGTCGAGCGACGCGGGCTCAGCGGGGGAGTCGGGTGCGGTCGTAGGCTCGGGTGCTGACACTTGCGTGGTGTGCGCGATCTCGTCGAACACCGAGGCGTGCAGGCTCACGGGAGCGACCGCCGACTCGTCGTCGCCGGGCTCGGCGAGAGCGTCGAGAGCGCCCTCGAGGCTCGCCAGCTCTGCCTGGCACTCGTCGCAGTGGGCGAGGTGCTCCTCGAAGCGACGCGCGTCGTCGTCGTCGAGGGCGTGGAGGGCGTAGGCGCCGACCATCTCGTGCAGATCCATGGCTATCCCTCCTCCAATGCGTCGCGTAGCCGTTTCATGCCGTCTCGTATTCTGGTCTTGGTGGTGCCGAGTGGCACCCCGAGCTGTGCGGCCACCTCTGTCTGCGTACATCCCCCGTAGTAGGCGAGTTCGATCGCCTCACGCTGGATGTCCGTCAGCGTGTCGAGCGCTCCTCGCACTCGCTCCGACTGCCAGCGTCGGAAGTCGACCTCCACCACCGTGTCCTGGTCCGCAGGCGTCGCTTCACGTTCCGCGACGGCGGCCTCGGTCTCCATCTGCTGACGCTGGCGCTGCTCGCGGCGCACGCGGTCGACGGCACGCCGGTGCGCGATGGTGAGCATCCACGTCTTGGCGCTGCCGCGGCCGGGCTGGAACTCCGGAGCCTTGCGCCACGCCTCGACCAACGCCTCCTGAGCGATGTCCTCGGCCATGCCGGGGTCCCGCACGATCCGCAGCGCGAGCCGGTACACCGGCGTCGCCATCGCGCTGTACACCCCTTCGAATGCCTGAGCCGATCCCCGTCCCGAGGCCGCGAGCAGGTCGTCCAGGCTCTGAGCAGCGGTGGCGTCCGGTTCGTGGCGCGACACTCGCGGCACGTCGTCGCTGACGGCGTGCAGGTGGCGTCGCTCCATGGGCGACCTCCGTTCGGGGCGGACGGCGGCGTTCATCTTGGCTCCCCCATCGAAGCATCGATGCAGTGGTTCTCGGTCCATCGCCGCGCCGCACCCCCGCTCAGGAAGGGGCACGGCGCCGCGACTGTGACGGAGGTTCGCGCGCGGATGCGTGGCGGATTGGTCGCAGTCAGCCGAGGCCCCGGAAGATCACCAGGGACGCTGGCGCGGCGTCGGTGCAGGTTGGTAGCGTCGCCGTCGTGAGTGTCGCGAAGGTCAGTGCCGAGTTCCTCAGGTCCCTCGAGGGCTTCGACGCGACGGCGGGCAGCGAACTCAAACCGCGGCTGCGGGAGATGATCCGGCTCCGTTGCTCGCACATCAACGGCTGCACCTTCAGCGTGCGGCTTCACTCGGAGCAGCTGGCGTCGATGGGCGAGCGACCCGAGCTGATCGCCGCGCTCGCGCGCCCCGTCATGCTGATGCGGGAGGACCTGGTGAGCGAGGGCGATGTCGCCGCTCTTCGGTTCGCGGAGATACTCACCGACCCCCCGCGCGGGCTCGAGCCCGCGGCGCGCGACGAGGCCGGGCAGTTCTTCACGAGGAAGCAGCTCGGCGCCGTGGTGGAGACCGTCGCGCTGGTCAACGCCTGGAATCGGGTCACGCGCGGGATGGAGTAGAGGGCCGCTCATGGGGTCGTCCCTTCGCCGCGCGCACGGGGCGGCTCAGGAGTAGCGTGCTGATCATGATTCGATTCCTGATCCGTGTGCTGATCTTTGTCGCGTCTGCCGCTCTGGGGCTATGGGTCGCGTCCCTGCTTCTCGAGGACTTCGAGATCACCGTGTCCGGCTTTGTGACCGCCGTCGTGGTCTTCGCGATCGCCCAGTCGATCCTCTCGCCGTTCATCCTCAAGATGTCGATGCGGTACGCCAACGCGTTCACGGGAGGCGTGGGCCTCGTGTCGACATTCGTGGCACTGCTCATCGCCACCTTGGTGGGCGACGGTCTGGAGATCACGGGCGTCACCACGTGGGTGATCGGCACCCTCATCGTGTGGCTCGTCACGGCGATCGCCACCCTGCTGCTGCCCCTGTGGTGGCTCAAGGAGCGACGCGACTCGAATACTGACGGCCGCGCCTAGACCCCGCGGCCAGGCCTCTCGCGCCCCTGGTGGGACTTCGGTCCTGCGATGCGCGACGCCCAAGGGCGTATACCGGAGCTGTGTCGTGGCGTTCCACGCCGTGATCAGCGAAGAAGGTGATCGAGCATGGCTCGTGTCGTGGTTCTCGGTGCGGGAGTCTCGGGTCACACCGCAGCCCTCTACCTGAAGAAGCGTCTCGGCAAGGCCCACGAGGTCGTGGTCGTCTCCCCGAACGCGAAGTACAACTGGATCCCCTCCAACATCTGGGTGGGCGTGGGCCGGATGACAGCGGACGACGTGGTCTTCCCCTTGGCCCCCATCTACGCCAAGCACGGCATCACCTTCGTCCAGGCGAAGGCCTTCGCGCTCTGGCCCGAGGGCGACGCGGACGACGACCGTCCCGCCGTCGAGGTCGAGTTCACCTCCGCCGAGAAGGCGGGGCAGACTGACAGGCTTCGCTACGACTACCTCGTCAACGCCACGGGCCCCAAGCTCAACTTCGGCGCCACGCCGGGTCTGGGCCCGGACGAGGGCAACACCGTGTCGGTGTGCACCCCTGCCCACGCCGAGGACGCGCAGGCCAGGCTGCAGGAGGTCATCTCCGCGTGCAGGAACGGCGAGGACAAGCGTGTGGTCATCGGCGTCGGACACGGCACGTGCACCTGCGAGGGTGCGGCGTTCGAGTACACCTTCAACGTCGAGCATGAGCTGCGCGAGGCCGGTGTGCGCGACCGTGTCGAACTCGTGTACCTGACCAACGAGAACGAGCTGGGCGACTTCGGCGTGGGAGGGATGCAGTTCGAGCAGAACGGCTTCCGGACCACGAGCCAGCTGTGGACCGAGTCGCTGTACCGCGAGCGCGGCGTCACGGCCATCACGGGCGCCGCTGTCACGAGCATCGACCCGGGCGTCATCCACTACGACCAGCTCGACGGCTCGCACAACGACCTGCCGTACGACTTCGCGATGCTGCTCCCGCCCTTCAAGGGCGCCGACTGGAAGGCGTACGACCGGGCGGGCGAGGACATCACCGACGCGGTGTTCGCGCCGTCCGGGTTCATGAAGGTCGACGCCGACTACGAGAAGCGGCCCTTCGAGGAGTGGAGCGCGAAGGACTGGCCCCGCACGTACCAGAACCCCACGTACCCGAACTGCTTCGCGGTGGGCATCGCGTTCGCTCCGCCCCACCAGATCTCGAGGCCGCGTGCCACACCGGAGGGACTGGCCGTCGCTCCGAGTCCGCCCCGCACCGGCATGCCGTCGGGGACCATCGGCAAGGTCGTCGCGTTCTCGATCGCGGACATGATCCTCAAGGGCGCCCCGGCCCCCACGCACTCGGCCTCGATGGCGGAGATGGCCGCCGCCTGTGTGGCATCGGCGGGCACCGGGATGCGCTCCGGCACGGCGGCCGCGATGACCATGAGCCCCGTGGTGCCCGACTGGGAGAGATATCCCGAGACGGGGCGCAACCTCAAGGAGACGTTCGGAGAGATCGGTCTCGCCGGACACTGGGTGAAGCGGCTGCTGCACACGCTGTTCATCTACAAGGCCAAGGTCAAGCCCGGCTGGACCTGGATTCCGGAGTAGAGAGGCACGCCATGGACACCACCAACGAGCGCATCGCCCAGGCGCCGCTTCCCACGACGCAGGAGCTGCGGCGCCGGCGCAACCCCGTGCTTCAGTTCTTCCGCTTCATGCGCATCAACTGGACGATGTGGAGGCTCGCGCGCACGTCCCACTGAGAGCGCAGGGCTGAGCTGTCGCCGCTGAGTCGCGAGCGAGGCCTAGGAGCGGGAGTCCGCCTCCGCGACCATCAGATCGGCCGTCTCATGCACGCCCACGATCACGCGGTCGGCGCCCATCTCCGTCAGATACTCGACATCCACCTCACGGTGACCGCGGCCGATGATGCGCGCCTCCGGTCGCATCGCGCGGGCCTTCGAGACGATGGCTCCGGCGTTCAAGGGGTCGGGGATGGCCACGATCACCACCGTCGCGTTCTCGATTCCCGCTGCCTGGAGCACCTTCGCCCGCACGGCGTTGCCGAGGATCGCTTCGCGCCCCTGCTCCCGCAGGTTCTCGACGCGTCGCTCATCATCGTCGACCACGACGGTGGGCACACCACGCGCCCACAGGCCCTCGGCGACCCGCGCGCCCACGCGCCCAAAGCCGACGACGAGCACGTGGTCCTCCCCCTCGTACTCGCGTGGCGCATCGGCCATCGGCACCACGTATTCCATCTCGCGGTAGGCGCGGGTCGCCCACGCGAACAGCAGCGGGTTCGCGATGATCGACAGGATGGCTCCGCCGAGCACGAGGTCACGGGCGTCGCCGGAGAGGATCTCGAGGTCGGCGCCGAGCGTCACGAGGATGAACGAGAACTCGCCGATCTGCGCCAGCGCTGCCGCGACCACGATCGCCATCTGCTTCGAGTACTTGAGGCCTCGGACGATGGCGAAGGCCACGACGGTCTTGCCCGCCACGATCACCAGGAAGGTGCCCAGCAGCGCCAGCGGCTGCTCGATAATCACGCGCCAGTCGAACAGCATGCCGACGGCCACGAAGAACAGCACCGCGAAGGCCTGCCGCAGCGGCAGCGAGTCCTCGGCGGCGCGGTGCGAGAGATCGGACTCGCGCAGGATCATGCCCGCGAAGAACGCTCCCAGCGCGAACGAGACGTCGAACAGGTAGGCCGCCCCCACCGCGACGCCGATGCCGAGGGCGAGCACGCTGAGCGTGAAGAGTTCGCGCGAGCCGGAATCGGCCACACGCGCGAGCAGCCACGGAACGACCCGCCGTCCCACGACGACCATCAGCGCGACGAACGCGCTCACCTTGACGACAGTCCACGCGAGCTCTCCGGCGAGCGCCCCAGGGCCCCCGGCCCCAGAAGCCAGGACGGGGATCATCACCAGTGCGATCACCATCGCGAGGTCCTCGACGATCAGCCAGCCGACCGCGATGTGGCCGCCCCTGGTGTCGAGCAGCTGCTCGTCCTCCAGCGCGCGGAGCATCACCACCGTGGAGGCCACCGAGAGCGCGAGGCCGAACAGCATCGACGCCCCGAGACCCCAGCCGATCCACAGGCCCAAGCCGGTGCCGAGCGCCGTCGCGGCCGTCATCTGCGCGATCGCTCCGGGGAGCGCGACCTTGCGCACGGCGAGCAGCTCGCGGAACGAGAAGTGCAGTCCCACCCCGAACATCAGCAGGATCACGCCGATCTCCGCGAGCTCCATCGCGAGCTCGGTGTCCGCTTCGTAGCCGGGCGTGAAGGGGCCGATCACGATCCCCGCAGCGAGATAGCCCACGATGGGAGACAGGCGCGCCTTCTGGGCGAGGAATCCCAATCCGAAGGCGACGACCAGACCCGCAGCGATCGTGGTCAGGAGCGGGGCATGGTGCAACATGGGGAGATTCTACGTGGTCGATAATTCGCGCAGAATGCGTCGGCCGGTCAGTCGGCGAGCAGGGATCGCTGGTCGTCGAGGCGGTCGGCGCGCCGCTGGAGGTGCTCGCCGAGCGCGACCGCATCGGCCTCATCCCAGTCCGCTGGCCGGGTGACTCCCGCCCACGCGTCGAGGTTCGCGCGGTGCGTGTAGAGGTGCCCGTATCCCTCGGGCACCGAGCCGGCCGCGGGCATGTCGAGCAGCACCTGCCACATGGTGACGATGGGGTACCAGGCCATCGTCTCGGCGACGTCGGGTGCGCGCTGTCCGGGCTCCAGCCACTCGGGGCTCGTGAAGGCCAGCGTCCCGTCGAACCACGTCACGGGGTCGGAGCCGTGCTGCAGGTACACCAGGCGCGTGGGTCCCCACGTGCCGCCTTCCTCCAGTCCGTACTGCTCTGCGGTGAAGCGCACCGTCCTGCCCTGGTTGAAGGCCGGCTGCCACGGTGGCGTGCCGGTGTCCCGTGCCGCCGTGATCTCGGTGTGCATCTCATTGATGAAGGGCGGCCCCACCATCAGCGCTCCGTCGATGGGCTCATTCAAGATGTCCACGCTCGACAGCACGGCCTCCACGCCGGTGGAGCCGAGCGACAGGCCGTAGAGGTAGAACTGAGGGCGGTCGTCCTCGGGGAGAGTCGCCCAGTAGTCGTGCACCGTGCGGAACACCACCCGCGACGTCTCTTGGACCACGTCCTGGTCCGCGAGGAGCGAGATCCAGCTGGGCAGGTAGGAGTACTGGACCCCTGCGATCGCGGTGTCGCCGTTCCACAGATACTCGAGCGGGTCCACCCCGGCGGGGTCGAGGTATCCGGTGCCGGTCACGGTGGCGAGCACCAGGATCTCGCGGTCGAAGGCGCCGGCCCGCTGGAGCTCGTCGAGCACCAGTTCCGCACGCTCCTCCAGGGTGTCCGCCGACCTCAGCCCCACGTAGGCTCGGATCGGTTCGAGAGCGCCGCCGCCCGTGTACTCGTCGATCTCCTGCGCCGAGGGTCCGCTCGCCACGAACGACCGGCCCTGGCGTCCCATGTGCTCGAAGTCGACGGCCGATGCGGGGGAGCCGGAGCGCTCGGGCTGCAGTGGCTGCTCGTCGCCCGGGTTGGATTGGAGGTCGCGCCCGGAGAAGATCCAGTTGGAGGTGGTGAAGAAGGCGTTCACGAAGGCTCCGGACAGGACCCACCACAGCGCGGCGACCAGGATGATGCCCGCGAGCGTCACGGCCAGGCGCCGGGGCAGCCACCGGTTGAGAAGGTCGTCGGCCGTGCGGAACAGCAGGCGCAGCGCTCGCGCGATAACGAGCAGCGCTGCCGCGATGGCCACCGCCACGATCGCGATCACGGGCCACACGAGGGGCGACAGTGGTTCCATGCCGAATGCCAGCCGGGTCTGGTTCTGCCATCCCACGTAGCGCCAGATCGCCAGGGACGCCTGGACGGCGATCAGAGCGAGTGAAGCGGACAGCAGCAGGGCGCGTCCACGGCCGCGCGCTTGCGGCACGCTCAGGAACCGCATCAGCGCGTACGCGCCCGCTCCGAGCCCGTAGCCGATCATGAACGCGACACCCGAGTTGAGCCCCTGGGCGTAGCCGGCGCGGGGCAGCAGCGACGGCGTGAGGGAGAGGGCCAAGAAGTACAGGCCCACGACGATGCCCACCGCCGAGAAGCTCGGCTCGAACACGCGCGGAGCCTGCCGGCGCGGTGCCGGGGGTCCGCTGAGCCGGGCGTAGGTGCGATCCCGGATTCCGGTGCTCACGGCGCCTCCCCTCTGATGGTGCGGGGTCGTCGAATGGAGACCTGAACCGATGCTATTCGATGTGCCGAGGTGGGCCGTGACGATCGGCCTCGACGTGCGCTCCTCGCACGGGGATTCCTGGTAGATGACCGATGCGCAGGCATGCCTGAAGGCGCCGGCTGCTGCTGCAGGGGCGCCAACGAATAATGACACTACCATGTTGCGTTTTTCGAGAACGAGGCCCTAGAGTCACCTCGACGGCCGCAGCCAGCACCACCCTCAGGCGGCCGAGACTCACGACGATGGAGCCCCCCTTGGACGTATCGCCCCGGCCCGTGCGCCTGTTCACCGCCGCGATCGCAGTCGCGCTCACCGCGACGCTGACGCTTGGCCCGCCGGCCTCCGCCGCAGTCGACGACCCCGCCCCTTCGGCGCCGGAGACGACCGCATCGGCCGCCTCGCCCGAACCTTCCCTCGCACCGACTCCCGAACCCTCGGCGACGCCGGACGCCGACCCCTCGTCCGCGTCCGAGCCGGCGTCGGAGCCATCGCCCGCACCGAGCGCGTCTGAGTCCGAGTCCGCGGACTCCGCGTCGGCACCCACGCCCGAGCCCTCGCCCGAGGCCTCGGCCGATGCGCCGGAGGAGACCGCATCTGCCCCCCTCGCTCCCGAGACGCGGGCGGCGGCCGCGCTCGCGACCATCGAGGGGCCGTCGCTCACGTGGGGCGTGAAGGAATCGTTCCGCGCCTACGTGCAGGGGTCGGTCGCGCACGGCGAGATCACGGTGGGAGACGACACCGCGTGGCTCGACTCGGGCGAGTTCGAGTTCGGCCAGAGCTCGAGCGCTCTCGACGAGACGTTCACCGGCACCGCTTCGTACGCCGGCTCGGTGCACTTCTCCGGACACGACGGCGTCCTTGATGCGACGCTGGCCGATCCGCAGATCGAGGTGCTCGACGACAGTGCCGCGGAGCTGTCCGTGCTGTACGGCGGCGAGCGCATCGTGCTCGCCGACGTCGACCTCGACTCCGCCGCACGCTCGAAGGACGCGACCACGGTGACGTGGACCGCGGCCCCGTCGACCATCACTGCCGAGGGCGAGCAGGTGTTCTCCTACATGGGCAGCGCCTTCTACGCCGAGGGCACCGTGCTGGATCCGGTGACCTTCACCGCCGAGTGGGAGCAGGCCGCACCGGAGTTCGACGACGGCCTCGAGTGGGGCGTCAAGCAGTCGTTCCGCAGCTACATCACCGGACCCATCGCGCACGGCAGCATCACGGTGAACGCCCCGGCGGTCGAACTCGACGACTCCTTCGGATTCCCGTCGGCAGGCTCCGCGACGGACGGCACGACCGGCACCGCGGACTACGACGGTTCGGTGGCGTTCTACGGCCACGACGGTGCCCTCGACCTGACCTTCGAGGACCCGCAGGTGCGGTTCGACGGCACCTCCACCGCACGTCTCGTCGTGGAGGTGAACGGCACGAAGGCCGCGCTCGGTGACATCGACCTGGACGCGGGTGACTACAGCGAGAACGACGGTCGCGGCACCTACTCCGCCGCGCCGGTCACCCTGACCGCAGCCGGATCCGAGGTGATGGAGGGCTTCTACCAGGCCGGACAGGAGATGGACCCGGTCACCTTCACGTTCGATCTCTCCGCAGCCGAGTACGGCGTCGCCGTCGCGCCCACCGGCGCGGTCCTCGATGGCGGCACCGTCACCGTGACGGGAACCCTGCCCGCGCAGATCGATGGACAGACGACCGCCGTCTACCTCATGTTCTGCGCCGAGGGTGATGGCGAGGTGGGCACCGCCGGCGGGCGCCTGACCGGTGACGACTGCGATGCGGATGCGCAGCAGTTCCTCGCCGCGGAGGCGATGTACGGCGGTTCGGTGCCCGCGACGGGCACCGTCGCCGGCGGCGTGTGGAGCTTCGAGCAGGACATGCAGGTGCCTGCGAACTTCGGTGAGCACGAGTGCGCCACCGATCCCGCGGCGGACGGTGCCGAGCAGTGCGGCGTCTTCGTGCGGCTCTACCACGGCTTCAACGCGGGCAACACGGCTGATCCCTACGCGTACGACGCATTCTTCCCGGTGACCTTCAGCGCGGTCGAGGAGCCCGAGCTCGGTCTCGAGTGGACCCTCGATTCGCTGTTCCTGTTCTACGCGCAGTACATGGACGTGACGCTCGACGTGCTGGATCCCGCGATCGCGACCGAGGGCAGTTACGCGCACCACCCCCAGTCGGGCGGCGCGATCGACGCCGCGGGCAACGGCACCCTCACGTTCGACGGCGGGTTCAGCATGGTCCGGACCGGAGGCGGGGCCCCCTCCGACTACACGTCTCCCCAGATCACTCTGGTGGACGGTGAGACCGGCGTGTTGTCGATCGTCGGCGCCGACGGCAACCGCCTCGACTACGCGACGCTGGACCTCGACGGCGGCGCGCGATACGAGTTCGGTGAGAAGGTCGCCTACGTCGACGTCCCCGCGACCTTCACCGCTGCTGGCGCGGCCGCGATGTCGCAGGCGAGCAACGCGGGCGGCGAGACGGATCCCGTGAGCTTCTCCTATGTTCCTGCGCAGCAGGAGTTCGGCCTGACCTCGGCGACTCCCGCCGAGGACCTGGCCGACGGCGACACCGTGATGGTGTCCGCCTCGTACCCGGCCGAGGTCGATGGCCAGGCGACCGGCGTGTACGTGATGGTGTGTGCCGAGGGCGACGGCGAGATCGGCACGGCCGAGGGCCGTCTCACCGGCGACGACTGCGACGCCACGGCTCAGCAGTTCCTCTCGTCCGTTCCGCTGTACGGCGGTGTGGTGCCCGCGACGGGCGCCGTCACCGATGGCGTGTGGAGCTTCGAGACGCCCGTGCAGGTGCCCGCATCCTTCGGCGATCACGAGTGCGCCGATGCAGGCGACGCGGTCGCTGACGAAGCACAGTGCGGCATCTTCGTGCGTCTCGCGCACACGTTCACCGCAGGCAACACGAC
Organism: Demequina aestuarii; assembly: GCF_000975095.1. Taxonomy (GTDB): domain Bacteria; phylum Actinomycetota; class Actinomycetes; order Actinomycetales; family Demequinaceae; genus Demequina; species Demequina aestuarii. The sequence continues at coordinate 1,932,790 of NZ_BBRD01000001.1, read as the reverse complement.
GGACCCGTACCTCTACGACGAGTTCGTTCCGCTGATGTTCGCGAGCGAGACCTCAGCGGACGGCGACCTGACGTGGGGAGTGAAGAAGTCCTTCGTGACCTACGTCGAGGGCGGCGTGGCTGCGGGAGAGATCACCGTCTCGAACGGTGCCACCCGCACCGGCGACGAGTTCGCCTTCGCGCTGTCCGATTCCACCGTGGATGACTCGTACGTGGGCACCGCGTCCTACACGGGGTCCGTGAACTTCTGGGGCCACGGTGGAGACCTCGACGCCACGTTCTCCGACCCCCGCATCTCCGTGCGGGACGCCTCGACCGCCTTCCTCTCGGTCGACGTGGATGGCGAGCGGGTCACGATGGCAGCGCTCGATCTGACCGATGCCGAGCGTGACGCGAGTGGCGGCGTGGTCTCCTGGACCGGCGCATCGGCCGCGCTGACCGAGGACGGAACCGTGGTGTTCGCGTACAACGGCAACGGATTCTACGAGGCCGGCACGGCGCTCGACCCCGTCACGTTCCAGGCGACGTACGCCGCCGACAACTCCGGTGGCACCGACGGTGGCGGCGACGGTGGTGGCACCGGAACCGGCGGAGGCACTGGCACGGGTGGCGACGGCGGGACCGTCGGCACGGGCGGCTCATCCGGGGCTGGTTCCGACGTCGCGGTGGGAAGCCTGCGGTGGGGCGTGAAGTCGTCCTTCCGCAGCTACATCACCGGACCGATCGCGAACGGAGGCTTCACCGCCTCGTCCGGGGCGACGTACTCCGGCAGCCAGTTCGTCTTCGTTCAGGACGGCGGCAGCCCTGACACGACCACGGGGACGGGCACTGCGACCTACGACGGGTCGGTGCGCTTCACCGGCCACGGAGGCGTCCTCTCCCTCACCATGGCGGACCCGGCGGTGCGCCTCACGGGCACGTCGAGTGCCGCGCTTGTGATGACGGTCAACGGCAGCCGCACCACGGTGGCCACGCTGAACCTGGGTGCGGGCGCTCGCTCGACCCAGGACGGCGCCGTCACCTACCGCGGCGTGCCGGCGACGCTCACCTCCTCCGGAGCATCGGCCTTCTCCTACAACGGCTCCGGCTTCTACGCCGCGGGAACGGCGATGGACCCCGTGACCGTGACGTTCGGTGCTCGGTCGACCGCGACGCCCACGAGTGCGCAGAGCGTCGGCAGGTCCTCGTCGAGCGCACAGGGCCCGGACAGCCCTCAGGCGGGCGAGTACGAGGCCTTCGACATCGACGATGACACCCTCGATCGGCTGCTCGCTGGCGAGGTCGTGACCATCACGGCGACGGGCTTCACCCCCGGAGAGAGCGTCCAGGTGGTGGTGTTCTCGGATCCGGTGGTGCTGGCGACTCTGACGGCCGATGCGAGCGGCTCGGTCACGTGGACCGGTGCGCTTCCCGCTTCGTTGAGCGGCGAGCACGACCTGGTCTTCATCGGCAAGGACTCGGGCACCCGTGTGGGCTTCGCGCTCAGCATCCCTGAGCGGACGGCCGCAGGCGGCATGTGCGTCGCCGAGGGAGGCGAGCTCACGTGGGCCTTCAAGGACTCCTTCCTGTCCTACATCGACTCCGGGATCGCGAACGGCACCTGGGAGGTCGCGGGCGGCGTCGAGGATCTCGGGACCGGATTCGTCTGGCCGTTCGAAGCCGCGGCGGTCGACCCGCAGCTCGTGGTGGGCACCGCGTCCTACGGCGGCTCGGTGCGTTTCACCGGCCACGACGGCGTGCTCGACACCACGGTGGCGAACCCCACGATCGAGTTCTCGGCCGATGGGGCGTACCTGCTGCTCGACCTCCTCAGCACCACTCAGGAGGGCGAGGCGGTGGACGTCACGCAGGTGCGCTTCGCCGAGCTCGACCTCGACGCCGGCACCGTCACGGGTGCCGAGGGCGAGATCGTGATCGAGGGCGTGCCTGCCGTGCTGACGGAGGCGGGGGCCGATTCGTTCGGCACCTACCCGGCCGGCGAGGCGCTCGCGCCGGTGAGTGCGACGCTCGCGGGCGACGACTGCCTGCTGGCGCTCGCGGGTGAGGAGGTTCCTGCGGAGGAGCCGACGGACGAGCCCGCGCCTCAGGCGGTGGAGGACGGCGAGTTCGCGGCGGAGGCCGGCGACGACTCCACGTCGAGCGCCCTGTGGTGGGCGATGGGTCTGGTCATCGCGGCTGTCCTCGCGGGCGCCGTGGTGCTGATCGTGAGACGGCGCGTGTGAGAACACTCGCCTGATCACCACGGATGGGCCCCCGGCGGGGCGGCGCGCAGGGACACGTGCGCTCCCGCCGGGGGTTCCTCTGCGTCTGGGCGTGCGAGAGCGCGGGGTGGACGATGCGGCGGCAGGAGCCGGTGGGCCTAGGCGCGCACCGGAACCACGAGGGGCGAGCCATCCGGGCCATCGACGATGTGCACGTCGATGCCGTACACGTCTCGCACCAGTGCGGGCGTGAGGACGTCTCGGGGAGCGCCGTGCGCCGCCAGCCGAGCACGCGACATGATCGCGATCGAGTCCGCGTAGGCCGCCGCGAGTGTGAGGTCGTGGACGACGATCACCACCGCCCCGCCGCGCCGCGCCTTCTCGCGAGCCATGCGCATGACCTCCTCTTGGTGCCGGAGGTCGAGCGCGGCGGTGGGCTCATCCAGCAGCATCACGGGAGTCTCCTGGGCGAGAACCCGTGCGAGCGAGACGCGTGCCTTCTCGCCGCCGGACAGCGACGGGAACGCCCGCTCGAGCAGGTGGCGGATGTCCGTCTCGTCGATCGCGGTCTCGACGGCGTGGACGTCGGCCTCCTCGGTCGCGAGGCCGCGCCACGGGTGCCGCCCCATCTCCACGACGTCCCGCACCCGGAACGCGAAAGCCATCTGGTTGGCCTGCGTCAGCACCGCGCGCCGGCGCGCCAACTCGGCTGCCGGCCACTCCCGCACGCCCCGCCCGCTCAAGGTCACCTCGCCTGCGCTGGCACGGAGGTCGCCGGACATGAGGGACAGGAGCGTCGACTTGCCCGCGCCGTTCGGTCCCAGGAGCGCGAGGAGATGGCCGGCGGGGGCCTCGAGCGTGACGTCGTCGACGAGAGCTGCCCCGGACGGCGCGCGGTAGGTGACGCCCTCGGCGCGGTAGGCGGCCGTCAAGCCCAGCCTCCTTGGCTGCGGCGCGCGCGGCGGAGGAGGTAGAAGAAGAATGGTCCGCCGATGAGCGAGGTGAGCATGCCGATGGGCAGGTCCGCACCGGTCACCAGCGTGCGCGCGGCGATGTCCGCGAGGCACAGCAGCACGGCTCCACCGAGGGCCGATGCGACCAGCAGGCCACGGTGCGACGGCCCCAGCAGCAGTCGCATCAGGTGGGGAACGATGAGGCCCACGAAGGCGATCACGCCGGCGAACGCGACGGCGCCGGCGGTCAGCACCGCGATCACGATGATGGACAGCGCTCGCAGCCTCTCGACCCTGACGCCCAGGTGGCCGGCGGTCCGTTCTCCCAGCGCGAGGAGGTCGTACTGGCGCGCCCACATCAGCAGACATGCGAGCCCGGCGACCGTCAGGCCGGCGACCAGCGCGACCTCCGCCCAGCGTGCGCCGTTGAGGGAGCCGAGCTGCCAGAAGATGATCTGCTCGCGGGCCGACGTGTCCGACGAGAACACCGCGAAGGCAAGGCCGGCGGCCGCGAAGGCTTGGACGGCGATGCCCGTCAGGAGCAGGGTGACCACTTCGGTGCGGCCCTGTGAGCGGGCCATCGCGTAGACGAGCACTGTCGTCGCGACACCACCCGCGAAGGCAGCGCCGGCCGTCCCGACCACGCCCACCGACGCTCCCGTGACGATCACCGCCGCGGCTCCGAGCGCCGCTCCCGACGAGACCCCCACGACTCCTGGCTCCGCGAGCGGATTGCCGAAGATCGCCTGCATCGCGGCGCCGCCGAGCGCGAGCGCGGTGCCGACCAGGATGCTCATCGCGACGCGCGGGAACCGGATCTGCCACAGCGCCTGGTACACGATCTCGTCCGCGGGCGCCCACGCGTTGTCGACGCCGATTCCGCGTCCCAGCGCGCCGATGACGTCCGTGATGCCCACCCCGAGCTGACCCACGGCCGCCGACGTCACCGCCGCGACTGCGAGCACGGCCGCGAGCGTGACGAACGTGACCCAATGCGGGGTGCCGCCGATCCAGCCTCGGAGGCGGGCGACCGCCGTCACGACGCAGTGTCGGGGGCGTACGTCGCGACCGCGAGGGCCTCGAGAACCTGAGCGGAGCGGGGGCCGAAGGACAGCACCACGGCATCGTCCATGTCCACGAACCGGCGCTGCTGGCCGGCCGTCGTGAGCGCGATTGCGGGCTTGGACGCGAGGAGTCCGTCGATCCCGCCCACCGACTCGATCCCCGAGGTCATCACGAAGATCACGTCGGGATCCATCGCCAGCATCGCCTCGTCCGTCATGGGCTGCTCGCCGACGATGCCGGCCTCTGCGCCGGCGTCGATGCCGCCCAGCGCCTCGAACAGTGCGGTGGTGCCGGCGCTCTCGCCGAACAGGTAGTAGACGCCCGCGCTGCCGCGCAGGTAGACGAACGCCATGCGCATCGGCTCGCCGGGAGCGATGGCCGTGATCGCGTCGCGGGTGGCGTCGACGTCGGCGAGGATCCTCTGCGCAAGCGTCTCGCCCGCATCGTCCGCCCCGTAGATCGCGGCGACGTCGCGCGCCAGCTGGGCGGCGCCCTCGAAGCTGGCGGTGTTCTCGACGAAGACCACGGCGACCCCCGCGTCGGCCAGCTGCGTGACGGCCCTGCGTGGGCCGATGGACCCGTCGGTGATCAGGACCGTCGGGTCCAGGGCGAGGATGGCCTCGATGTTGACCGAGTGCGACGACCCGGTCACGACGGGGATGTCCTCGGTGCCAGGGAAGTCGGCGGCGACGTCGCGGCCCACCAGGGTGTCGCCGAGGCCCAGGCCCCACACGGTGGCGGCGATGGATCCGGCGATGTCCATCGCGACCACGCGAGAGGCGTCGGTGATCTCCACCGGCTCCGTGCCGTCGGGGGAGTGCGAGGTGACCTGCGTCGGGAGCGTGGGCGTGGGACTGGCCACAGGCACGATGGCGTCCGAGACGAGGGTCGCGGTCGAGGGGCCGACGTAGGCCGCGGGATCGTCGAGGGGGTCGATGCCCACGAGGGGCTCGTGGTTCTCAGCGGGCGCATTCGGCGCGGCCGATGCGCCGGTGGCGTGTCCGGCCGAACTCGCGGTGGGCTCGGTGGGGGCGGCGGTGCAGGCGCTGGCGGAGAGCGTCAGTCCCAGCAAGAGGGCTGCCGCGGCGATGCCGCGGCGGCGAACGTGCCCGCCCATCAGGCAGGCGAGGGGACGGCGTCGCCCAGCTGGTCGAAGATCGCGCCATTGAGCCGGAAGGCCACGAGTGACTCGTCGACGAACGCCTGCTCCTGCGCGGGCGTGAATTCCAGCGCGTCCAGTGCCGCCCGGTACTCGTTCTTGAACCGGGGCGCGGCGGCGATCTGCTCGAACCGGTAGAACGACAGCTGCTCAGGAGTCGCGCCGTAGTGGCGCGCCATGAGCGCGCCGATCGCCTGTCCCCCCGAGAGGTCGCCCAGGTACCGCGTGTAGTGGTGCGCGAGATAGCGGGGGACGTCGTCCACGGGAAGCGTCTGGAGGTGGGTGGCATACGCGACGGCGGCGTCGATCGGCTGCTCGGACTCCCAGTCCTCGGCTCCCAGGTGCGCGAGGTCGCTCGCGATCGACGGGAAGCGGTCCAGGCGGGCGTCGTTGATGAGCGCCGGATCCCCGGGCTGTGCGGGCCGCGCCTCGAGCGCCCGGTACACGTGGGCGTACTGGATCAAGTACGTCGTATACGTGGGGAGATCGAACTCTCCGTCCATCAAGCGGGTGATGAAACCACGGGTCTCGGCGGCTCGGTGCTCGATGGCGGTGGCCTCGCGAATACGGACGGAGAGGGTGCTCGAGGGCGTCATGCCGCCGAGTGTAGCGCTATTTCGTCACGCGTAGGTTGCGAAATTGGGAGACCTGTTCAGGCCGCGTCTCTGACGAGCGGCTGGGTCATGCAGTGCGCGCCGCCGCGACCCCGTCCGAGCTCGGCACCCACGATCTCCAGCACCTCGATGCCGGCCTCGCGCAGTCGCGTGTTGGTGTGGGTGTTGCGGTCGTACGCCACGACCACGCCGGGCTCGAGCGCCAGGACGTTGTTGCCTGAGTCCCACTGCTGGCGCTCGGACGCGTAGCGGTCGCCGCCGGTGGCGATGGTCCGCAGCGTCTTGAGCCCGAGCGCGTGGGCGACGACCTTGGTGAAGGGCAGGTTCTCTCGCACCACGTCCAAGGTGACCGGCGCATCGGCCGGAAAGAGGGAGTAGGTCTCGATGCCGTCGACGATGCCGGGGAACACCGTGGCGACGTCACGGTCCGCGAGAGTGAAGACGGTGTCCAGGTGCATGGCGGCGCGCAGCTTGGGCATCTTGGCGACGACCACGCGCTGGGCCGCGCCCGCGGAGAACAGCGACGTGGCCACCTGGGTGATGGCCTGTCGGCTGGAGCGCTCCGACATGCCGATCAGCACCACCCCGTCGCCGATGGGCATGACGTCGCCGCCTTCGAGCGTCGCGAGTCCGTGGTCCCGCTCGGGGTCGCCCCACCAGGTGTTGACCTCGCCCGCGAAGTCGGGGTGGAACTGGTAGACGGCCTTCATGATGAGCGTCTCGGCGTGGCGCGCGGGCCAGTACAACGGATTGAGCGTGACGCCGCCGTAGATCCAGCTCGTCGTGTCTCGGGTGAAGAGGGTATTGGGCAGCGGCGGCATCAGGTAGTCGCGCATGCCCGACTCCTCCCGCACCAACTGCAGGCTGGGCGCCGCGAAGTCGATGGGCAGGTCCGAGGTGGACAGGCCTCCCAGCACGTAGCGCGCGAGCACATGGGGGTCGAGCAGGTCGAGGAACGCCCGGACGTCCGGCACCAGGCCGAGTCCCACCTCGTCCGGGGTGATCTTGCGGTCCATCAGCCAGGTGCGGGCCTCGGGGATCGCGAGGGTCTGCGCGAGCAGCTCGTGGAGTTCGAGCACCTCGATGTCCCGCTCGCGCATGAGCGACACGAACGCCTCGTGGTCGCGGCGGGCATTGTCGACCCACATCACGTCGTCGAACAGCAGCGCATCGGCATTGGAGGGCGTGAGCCGGTTGTGGGCGAGTCCAGGGGAGCAGACCAGCACCTTGCGCAGCCGTCCCACCTCGGAATGAACGCCGTAGTGGTCCTGCGCCTTGACGGGTGCCTGGGTCATGGGGAAAACGTAACACCGCGGGCGGGGGACCGACCGGGTGATCGTCACTCGGGGCAGATCGCCTCGACGCCCGCCGCCGCCAACGCGTTCATGCACGCCGTGCCCGGCATCTGATCGGTGATGGCGCAGCCCGCCATCGATGACCGCACCGATCGCCCCGAGGGGCCGTTCGATCAGTGTTCGTGAGGACGAGCGGCCCGCCGGAGGTCCGGGAGTCCGTGCATGGCTGACCACGACGCCACGGCGAGAGGATCGGGAGTCTCCTCGCTCACCGGCCGCGCCGAGCCGCGGATGGAGGATCAGCTCAGCGACGCCGATCAGGTGGCGGACACGGTGGGTCGGCGCGGGTCTCCTGTCAACGTGCTGGACTTCGCGGAGCTCGCCCGCAATGCCGGTGAGCCGGTCGATGCCGTCGAGCGGGGTGAGCGAGGCGTGCGGTCTGCCATGGGATGGTCACGTTGACCGGACTGGTGCGCCCGTCGTTCTCAGCCGTGTCCTGCCGCCACGGCCTGGCGTCGCGCTGCCCGCCACGCTCCCGGTGGAGGGGGCGACGTTCGCAGGCGCAGCGCTCGCCTTTGCTTACGCCAGCGGGCGCCTCGTCGATGTGCGGGACGCTGCCGGTGCGGGTCGTCTTGCCGCACGCACGGCATCCGATGGTCGAACACGCGCCTGCCATGGCGCCCGATCGCGGCGGCTGCGGCGCCTCGCGCAGTTTGCGTTTCGGCAAGGACCAACGGCTTCGCGAACGCAACCAAACGCAGAGTTGTGACGAATACGCAGGCAAACGTTGTAATCGATTTCACTTGGTGCCTACACTCGCGGCAGGCAACCGTGCACGACGGAGCCTCGCCACAACGAAGTCACGATGGAGGAGAAACAATGAAGTTCTCTCGCAAGCTCGGCGCCACCGCCGCTCTCGCGGCCGCCGGAGGCCTAGTGCTCGCCGGTTGCGCCGGAGGCGGCACCGCCGAAGAGCCCAGTCAGGGTCAGACCGGCACCAACGGCACCAGCGCTGAAGGCGCCGACCTGTCGGGATCCGTCACGTTCCGGTCGTGGAGCCCAATCGAGCAGACCACCGCGCAGATGGTGAGCGCATTCGAGAGTGACAATCCCGGCACCACGATCGACGCCACGATCTTCAACTACCCCGAGTATCTCGTGGACTTGCAGACCCGAGCCAGTTCGGACACCTTCCCGGACATCGTGGGCCTGCAGCCGGGTGCGCTCACCCAGCAGTACCGCAGCAACCTCATGCCGCTCCAGCAGTGCGCTGCCGACACGTGGGGCGACGACTGGCAGGACATGTTCTATCCCATCGGTCTCGAGCAGGCGCGCGCCGGCAACCCGGAGGGCGACGACAACTTCTACTCGCTGCCCATCCTCGTGCAGACCGTGAACCTGTGGGCCAACACCCAGCACTTCGCGGACGCCGGTCAGGAGATCCCGCAGACCTGGGACGAGCTCAAGAGCGTGGTGGACGCGATGGAGGGCAACGACTACGCGCCCTTCCTGCTGCCGGCCAAGGATGGCTGGCTGCGCAACGCCGTGTTCTTGCAGATCGCGAACAACGTCGAGCCCGGACTGGTGTACCAGGCCGAGTCAGGAGATGCGTCGTGGACGGAGGCCTCGATCGTCGAGGCGTTCGACTACTTCGGCCGCCTGTTCTCCGAGGGCATCGCTCAGGAGGGCGCGATCGGACTCGACGCCTACCCCTCTGGCGCGAACCAGTTCGAGGCGGGCAACGCGGCCATGATCCCGCTCGGCGCCTGGTGGATCCAGCAGTCGGACCCCACCAAGGACCAGTCGACCATCCCCGAGCTGTCGCTCGGCATGGAGGGCTACGAGCCGTTCCTGTTCCCGACCATCCCCGGTGGAGCGAGCGAGTCGCAGTTCGTGGGCGGCATCGATGTCTCCCTGGGCATCTCCGCGAACACCGAGAACCCCGACCTTGCATGTGCGGTCCTCACGGACTGGATCGCGGGCTCCGGCGGCCAGAAGCTCATCGACACGATGAACGACATCCCCGCCGTCCAGGGGCTCAACCCGAGCGAGTTCACCTCCGCCAAGCAGGAGGAGATCTGGAACACGTTCGTCGAAGACTGGCTGCCGCAGGTCGAGTACTCCCGGTACTTCGATGACCCGCGCATCGACCAGGCGGTGGCGGATGCTCTCGCCGCCGTCGCGACGGGCCAGCAGACGCCCGACGAGGCCGCGGCCGCAGTCCAGTCAGTGCAGGACGAGGTCCTCGCGGGCTAGCAGCCGCCACGGAGGCGCCCCGGGTCCGCGCAACCCCCGGGGCGCCTCCGCCGGCTCTCGCGCATCGCTATGAGAGAGAGAATCGCCAAGGCCGGGCCCGGACTCCTGTTCCTGCTGCCCGCGCTGATCCTGTTCGTCGTCTTCGTCGTCTACCCCATCGTCTACAACGTGCAGGCAAGCACCCTGCGGTGGGACGGGGTGAACCCCGGGGTGTTCATCGGACTCGACAACTACGCGGACCTGTTCCGCGACCCGGTGTTCCACACGGCACTCAAGAACTCTGCCCTCTGGATTCCGCTGACCATCGTCCCCCAGGCGCTCATGGGCCTGTTGCTCGCACTCGCACTCAACCGCGGGGTCTTCGCCTCGACGTTCTACCGCGCGCTGTTCTTCATCCCGGCGATCCTGTCGCCGATCGTGGTGGGAATCGTGTGGCAGCGGATCATGGACCCGTTCAACGGCGTACTCACGGAGGTGGGGAAGGCCACGGGCCTCGACTGGCTCGGTGGGAACTTCCTGTCGGATCCGTCGACCGCGATCTTCGCGGTGATCGCCGTGAACATCTGGATGTGGACGGGCTTCTCGATGCTCTTCTACCTCGCGGGACTTCAACTCATCGACACCTCCGTGCTCGAGGCGGCCAAAGTGGACGGTGCCAGCTGGTGGCAGACCACGACACGCATCGTCTTCCCGCTGCTCAAGCACACGCACCTGTCGCTGCTGCTTCTCGGCATCATCGGGTCGCTCAAGACCTTCGAGCTGGTTTACGTGCTCACCCAAGGGGGCCCCAACCATGCCTCGGAGATGCTCCCCACCTTCGCTTTCCAGGAGGCCTTCCAGCTGCAGAGCGTGGGCTACGGCTCCGCCATCAGCGTGGTCCTGATCGTGGTCGCCGTGACGGCGTCGTTGTCGATGGTGCGCGTCTTCGGATCCGGATTCATCACAGGAGAGGAGAAGCGGAAGTGAGCGCCACCACTGATGCGTCAACGCCCGAGGCCGCCGCGAGCGAGCCGCCGCGCCGGATGCGCCGCAAGCGTTCGGACTCGTGGCTGCACGCCGCCCTGATCCCGATCGCGCTGCTGTGGATGCTGCCGGTCATCATGGTGATCGGGCTGTCGCTGATGCCCGCGAACGATCCCTCGACCACCTTCTTCGGCATGCTTCCGGAGAGTCCGTCGCTGTCGAACTACACGCTGGTGTGGGAGCAGAACCCCATTCTCCAGCACCTGGTGAACAGCCTGCTCATCACCGTGCCGTCCGTGATCATCGTGGCCATGGCCGGGTCGATGGCGGCGTTCGCGCTGGCGAGACTCCACGTGCCGGTCAAGGCTCTGGTCTTCGGACTGCTGATCCTCGGTCTGGTGCTGCCGATGTCCGGCATTGTGGTCGCAGCGTTCAAGATCCTCCAGGCCATCGGCCTGTACAACTCGATCCTCGGCGTAGTGCTCGTGTACTCCGCCCTCGGGATGCCCTTCGCGGTGATCATCCTGCGCACGGGCTACCTCGCGATTCCGGATGAGACCTACGAGGCGGCCCGGATGGACGGCGCGAGCACCTGGGCCATCTTCTGGAAGATCTACTTCCCGCTGGGCAGGCCCGCTCTCTCGGTGGTCGTGATCTGGCAGGTCATGATGTCCTGGAATGACTTCCTGCTGCCACTCGTGGCGCTCGGCGACAATGATCTCAAGCCACTGACGCTCGTGCCGCTGGCATACCGGGGCGTGTTCCTCAGTCAGCCCGGAGCGCTGTTCGCGGTCCTGGTGCTCATCTCGATCCCCGTGATCCTGGTGTTCATCGCCGTGCAGCGCTACCTGGTCAACGGGCTCGCGGGAGCGGTCAAGTGAGCGTCCTGGGTGTCGATCTGGGCACCAGCGGCGTGCGCGTGGGTGCCTACAGCGCCGCAGGCGACGAGCTGAAGACCCATGCCGTGCGGCTGGACCTGCACCGTGACGGCGGATGCGTCGAGCTCGACCCGGCGCAGATCATGGCTGCGGTCGAGGAGGGGCTGGCTGCTGTCACCCGGTCCTCGGCCGTGCTGGACGACGCGCCCGAGGCGCTCGCGTTCAGCGTGCAGGGTGAGGCGGTTGTCCCGATCGACCAGCAAGGCGATGCCCTTGCCTGGGCACCGGTCAGCATGGACCGCCGTGGGGTGCGCGCGGCATCCGCGTGCGGCGCCGTGCTCGGCGACTCCCGGTTCCAGGAAGTCACGGGGCAACCGCTTCATCCCATGTTCTCGATCTTCAAGATCGCCGGCAGCGAGGCTGCTGCCTGGACGGTGGACGGCGTCCGGTATGCGTGCCTCGATGCGTTCGTCGCCGGCCAGCTGGGCGCGCCGCTGTGCACGGACATGTCGATGGCGGCGCGCACCGGCGCGTTCGACGTGGACCGACGTCAGTGGTCCGAGGACGTGCTGAATGCGGTGCCTCTCGCGTCAGGAGCGGTGGTCTCCGTCGATCAGCTGCCTGCCGTGGTCGAGTCCGGCACCGTGATCGGTGCCGTGAGCGCCAAGGCCGCGCAGCGGTGCGGTCTCCCCGAAGGGCTGCCCATCGTCGCCGGCGCGCATGACCAGGCGGCGTCCTGGTTCGGCGTGGGCGGACGACCGGGAGCGGTCTCGGTCTTTGCGATGGGAAGCAGCGACTGCCTGACGTTCGGGACTGAGGGACGACCAGGAGGAGTCGCAGGCACCGGGCTCGCGACATACCCGCTGATCTCCGACGCCTGGGTCACCCTCGCGGGCACGGCCGCAGGAGGCTGGGTCCTGGAGTGGCTCGCGGAACTCGTGGGTGCAAGTGTCGAGGACCTCTTCGACGATCTGCTCGACGGCCCTTCTCCCGTGCTCGTGCTCCCGTACTTCGCCGGATCCGGCACTCTCGACAACGACCCGCACGCCCGGGGAGTCATCGCCGGCCTCGACCTTGGGTCGGGTCGCGACCAGATCGCCAGGGCCCTGGTCGAGGCGGCAGGGCTGGAGCTCGCGGCGATCCTCGCCGCCCTCGCGGCGCTCGATCTCGACACGGGTCGCCTCATCGCCACCGGCGGCGGCGCCGCGAATTCTGCGGCGCTCCGTGCCCGCTCCGACGCGGCCGGAGCACCCCTGGCCGCGTACCTCGGCCACGCCTCGCTCAGGGGAGCGGCGATGCTCGCCGCCATGGGCATCGGCGCGATCGACTCCCCGCCCCCGCCAACAGACCTGCTTCCTGCCCCCCACCCCCTGAACAACCAGGAGTGGTACGCCGAACGGCGTGCCGACTACAGGGAGCTGTACGACGCCACCCGGCGCCTCACCACCTCACGATCCGACAAGGAGAACCAGTCATGACCTCGTTCGACCTGGCCGCCGCCAAGCGCGACATCCTCGACTACTGCCTGCGCTCGATGGAGTACGGCCTGAACTTCAACACTCAGGGGAACATCAGTGTGCGCATCCCTGGCGAGGACGATCGGTTCCTCATCACCCCCACAGACCTCGAGTACGACAAGATGACCCCCGAGGACATCGTCGTGGTCGACTCCGAGTCGCGGCTCATCGAGGGACCGCACGAGCCCTCCTCCGAGGTCACGGTCCACATGGCGATCTACCGTCGCCGCCCCGATGTGAACGCGATCGTCCATACCGAGCCGATCTATTCGAATGTGTGGGGCGTCATCGGGGAGCCCATCACGGGCACCCTCGTCAACATGGTGATCTACTCCAAGGGCGACGTGCCGATCATGCCATTCGAGCTGTCCAACAACACCGCTTTCGGCGACCACATGTGCGACACGATGGGCGACCTCAACGCCGTCGTGTGGGCCAACCACGGCCTGCTCACGGTGGGCGAGAACCTCCGCGATGCGTTCAAGACCTCGGTCGCGGTCGAGTCCGCTGCCAAGGTGCTCCTGCATGCGCGTGCCGTGACCGACAAGCCGATCGTGCTCGAGTACGACAAGCTCGGCATCACGTCGGCACTGTAGGGGCGCGCGATGCCACTGAGAACGCTGTCCGAGGTGCTCGCGAAGGCCGAGGTCGGAGGCTATGGCGTGGGTGCGTTCAACGTCTCCGATCTGAATCAGGCAGCTGCCGTGATGAAGGCAGCGCGGTCCGAGCGGTCGCCCGTGATCGTTCAGGCCATCGCTGGCATGCACCCCTATGAGGACGAGGGGTGGTGGTGGGATCGCCTGCGGGAACTCGTCGCCAGCTACCCGGACGTGGAGGCGGCCCTCCACCTTGACCATGGCCGGACCTTCGACGACTGCGTGCGCGCGATCGATCATGGCTTCACGAGCGTCATGATCGACGCCAGCCGCCGCGTCGAGGATGACGAGCCGTCCACGCTCGAGGAGAACATCGCGGCCACGGCGCGCGTCGTCGAGCACGCCCACGCCCGCGGCGTGAGCGTGGAGGGGGAGCTTGGCACGATCGGCGGCGCTGAGGCGGGAGTGTCGGGCACGGTCGAGGAGATCGTGTTCGCCGATCCCGACGCGGCGGCGGACTTCGTCGAGCACACGGGGGTCGACGCGCTCGCCGTGGCCGTCGGCACCAGTCACGGCGCTGTGAAGTTCACCACGGCGGAAGCGGGTCAGCGACTGCGCATCCCCCTCATCGAGTCCATCAAGGCGCGGCTTCCCGACACCTACCTGGTGCTCCACGGCAGCTCGTCGATCCCGGCCGATGCGGTGCGCACCATCAACGCGCACGGCGGACGCCTCGACGAGTCGTACGGGGTCAGCACTGAGCAGAAGCAAGAGGGCATCGCTCACGGGATCCGCAAGATCAACCAGGGAACGGACTCTCACCTGACCTGGACGGCGGCCATACGCGAGTTCCTCGACGCCCAGCGCTCCGTGGTCGAGCCCAGCGAGGCACAGGGCGTCGCGATGCGTGCCATGAGCGGGGTCGTCGCGCAACGCATGCGCGAGTTCGGCTCCTCAGGAGCCGGGGCCTAAGCCAGCTCGACCTCGAGTCCGGCGTCGCGCAGTGTCGCGGCGCCGGACGTGCCGGCCTCCACGCCCGTCACGAGCAGCTCGATGTCGTCGACGGCGCAGATCCGACTCGCTCTCACGACCCCGAGTTTCGACGAATCCGCCACCACGATGGTGCGCGCCGCGGTCGCGAGCATCCGCCTCTTCACATCGGCCTCGCCAATGGACGTGTTGGTGATGCCCGCGTCCACATCGACACCGTTGCACCCCAGGAACGCGATGTCCGCGCGCACACGTTCGAGCACGGCGTCGGCCAAAGGGTCGATCAGCGAGTGAAGTGCCGGCCGCAGGGTCCCGCCGGTCACCACGACGGTCATCCGCGGGATAGCGGGCTCCAGCTCGAGTGCGATGTTGAGCGCGTTCGTGACGATCGTCAGGTTCTCAAGATCCTCACGTGCCGCGAGAGCGCGCGCGACAGCGGTCGTGGTGGTGCCGACGTCGAGCGCGACCACCTGATGACTCTCGACGAGTGCGGCTGCCGCTCGGCCGATGCGCGCCTTCTCCTCGACGCGCCGCTCCGCGGCCGTGTCGAAGGTGGGTTCGAGCCAGGGCGACTTGTCTGCCGACATCGCGCCGCCATGGACCCGCCGCACGGCGTGGCTCTCAGCGAGCGCGTCGAGATCCGTGCGGACGGTGACCTCGGAGATCTCGAACATGGCGGCGAGGTCTGAGACCCGTGCGAAGCCGCGCCGCTCGATCAGGTCCCGCATCTTTGCGCGGCGCGCCGCCGCAGGCAACGCTCGCAGATCGCCATGCATGCCTGGCATCATTCGCCTCCGATGATCGCGGTGTCAACTGCGGACGGCAGATGCCTAGCCGGCCGGGTGCGAGCGGGGGGGAGTTCGCACCCGGCCGACAAGCGCATCCGCCGTCCGCCTCGCGCGGCGCACGTGGGGGCGAGCGCCGCGCAGACGCCCCGGGGGAGGGGCGCCGGGGTCAGCGTTCGAGCAGCCGTGCGGCGTCGCCCACGAGGTTGATCCGCACGCCCATCGCTTGGAGCATCGCGGCCTTCGCGAGCAGTCCTCGGTCCGCGGCGTCAGCGTCCGGGGCATAGACCATCTGCGCGTGGTTCGCCTTGTGGGTGGCCATGAACTGGTCGCGGCCCACCCCGGGGATCACCACGTGGGCGATGGGCCACTCAGGGTTGGTGGCCTGCTTGCGACGCTCGGTCTCCTCCTCGGGCAGCTCGACCACGCGTGCGCGGTACAGATCCGCGTTCAGCACGTCATCGGCGATGTAGACGCGGCTGAGCACCACCTCCCCGGGAATCGAGACGCCGTTGATAGTGGAGCCGCCGGCGGGGAAGAAGACGTGTCCCTGACGCCATCCCTGGGCCTTGTCGTAGCCGCCGAGGTGCGAGGCGGGCACCGAGCCGGAGATCTCATAGACCCACACGTACTCATCGCCGTACTCGTCTCCCCAGCGCACGTCGTGGAGCGTGTTGTCGGGCAGCATGCCCATCGCCGTCCAGACCCGGTGAGTGACGAGGCCGTCCACGGCGGCGCCTTCGTCAACCTCGTTGAAGTGGGTGAAGGCCTCGCCCTCTCGGATCACGCGCGAGCCGTCGCGCGTGGTGACGGGGGGCCGATGCGTCGCGTTCAGCAGGCCCTCGGGCAGGTCGCTGGCCGGCACCAGGTCCTTGAGTCCCTGCTGGTACTGGATGCCGACGGCGTCGAGGCCGAAGTCATCCGCGATCCGCAGCGCCGCGACGTACATCCGGTACTGCGCTGTGAGCTGTGCCTCGGTGAGCTCCGTCTCCTCGTCCTCGCCGAGCGTGAAGGTCATGCCCTGCTCGCGAAGCCAGGCGCCCACCGCCTCGGCGTCGGCGTCCGAGACCGTCAGCATCTCGGCATACAGTGCGGACTGCGACAGTCGCTCCTTGTAGATGCCCAGCGGGTTGAGCAGCTCGTCATCGAAGATCGCGTTGTACATGCCCATGCATCCCTCGTCGAAGATGCCGATGATGGCCTTCTCGCGGCGCAGCTGCTCCCCGAGGGCGATGCCCAGGCGCGTCTCCTCGACATCCGGCAGCGTGGTGGCCGGCACCACGTGGCTGTGGTCGTGGGTCACCGTGCCTGTCTCGACCCACTCCGTCATCCTCTCGCGAGCCCAGTCGTCGGTGAAGTCGACGCTCCACAGCGTCGAGTACGGCTTGTTCATCTTGGTGAGCCCGGCGTTCAGTCCCAGCAGTCCCACGAGTCCCGGCCATTCGCCAGCGAAGTTCGCGACGGTGAGGATGGGGCCGGTGTGATCACGCAGTCCCGCGAGCACGTGGTGGCTGTACTGCCACACGGCCTCCGCGACGATGAGCGGAGCGTCCTGGGGGATGCTGCGGAAGATCTCGAGGCCCATCCGCTGGCTCGAGATGAACCCGTGGCCGGTCGCCGGGTCGACGTCGTTGGCGCGGCGCACCTGCCACCCGAGCGATTCGAGGAGCCTGGTGACCGCAGTCTCGAGCTCGACCTGGGTGGGCCAGCCCGCGATGTTCGCGGATTCACGCAGGTCGCCGGACGCGATCAGGTACGCGGTGCGCGTGGGGGCCTCGAGGGCGGGCGCAGAGGCAGGGAAGGAGTAGGTGGGCATGGGTGCTCCCTTCAGAGCGTCGCAGCGGTGGAGACGAGGCGATGCGTGAGGTCACGCGTCGCCGGATAGAGCTCGCGATACAGGGCGTATCGCTCGTCGTAGAGCGCCGATGCGCGGGCATCGGGTTCGATGTGCAGGGCCGGGGGGTTCCAGACGTCCGTGTCGACCTCGCCCGTACCGCGGGCGGCGATGCGGGCGGCGCCGTAGCTGGCTCCGATGGTCACGGTGGGGATCTCCTGCCTGAGGCCGGTGACGTCGGTGACGATCTGGGGCCACAGCGCGGAGGAGGTTCCCCCGCCGGCGGCGATCACTCGCGACAGCTCTGCTCCTGCATCGTTCATGGTCTCGACGTTGTGGCGAACCGCGAAGGCCGTCGACTCGAGGGCGGCGCGGTAGAGGTCGCCGCGCAGGTGCCGCGTGGTGAGGCCCAGGATGGTGCCTCGGGCATGCGGGTCCTGGATAGGGGTGCGTTCTCCCGCGAAGTACGGCAGCATCAGCAGGCCCTGGGCTCCGGGGCCGGAGATCTCGGCTTCTGCCATCAGCGCGGCATACGTGGGACGCCCGTAGATCTCCCTGAGCCAGCCAGTGATGGCCCCGGATGTCGCGAGCCCTCCCGCCACGCAATGGAGGCCCGGGGCCGTTCCGAGCGTGCCCCACATGCTGGGATGTCTCATGGGCTGGTCGCCGGTGGCGATGAGGAACATGGTGGTGCCGTACATGAGGAACAGGTCGCCTGGACGGTGCCCGTCCACGCTCGCGGCCTCCGCCCACGCATCGATGGTTCCGAGCACCACCGGTGTGCCCGCCGCGATTCCCGCCAACGACTGCGTCGTGGCCCCCAGGACGTGATCGGCCCACGCGAGCGGAGGCGGCTCGATGCCTGGAGCGAGGCGGGTCCACGCCTCTGGATCCCACTCCTGCCGGGTGATGTCGAGGAGGGGGTTGCACTGGCTGGCGGAGTGATAGTCCATCGCATACTCGCCGGTGAGCCGGTGGCCCAGCCAGGTTGCGGGCATGAAGAGGCGGCGCGCCGCCGCCATGGCATCGGGTTCGCATCGTGTCAGCCAGGCGAGCTTGGGACCCACCGCCTGGGTGGTCAGCGGGGACCCGGTGTGCTCGATGAGGTGCCGCTCGCCGTAGTGCGCGGTCAGGCTGGCGATCTCCTGCGCCGCGCGCGTGTCGATTCCATACAGGATCGCGTCGCGCACGGGGGAGCCGGCCGTGTCGGTCAGTACTACGCAGGGGCCCATGCCTGACAGCCCCACGGCGGCGACCTGGTACTCGCCGTCTGCGGTGAGCTCGTGGGCGATCTCGCGGAACTCGCGCCACCAGATCTCGGGGTCCATCTCGACGTGACCGGGCGAGGGAGAGGCCGGTGAGTGCTCGCGCACCGCTGAACGCATCACCACGCCCGTGGCATCGGCCAGCACACCCTTGCTGCTCGAGGTTCCCACGTCGAACCCGAAGTACGCAGCTGTGGCCATGCTCATCCTCCTTGACGGTCAACTGAAATCGATATTACAGAAATCGATGCCAGTTGCAAGCGCACAGGTGAGGTGAACTCCGACGGCAGACCGCTACAGGGGAGCATTCACGGCGGATTCTCGCGCCTCGCATCCCCGGCTTCGAGATCGCCTCTCTCGCTGGAACCGCGCCGCGGCTCTCGTCGCGGCACCGTTGTCGGGGCGTCGGATGTCGGCGCCCCGGCACCGTGCTCAGGTGCTGTCAGCGCGGCTCACGGGAGCGGACATCGGCGCCATCCGAGTCGAGGACGATGGTCCGTGCCGGCTCGGTGTCGCCGTCGATGCGGCCCAGGAGCAGGCGTGCCGCACGCTCGCCGATCTCTCGAGCCGGCAGGGGCACCGTATGCACTCCTGGGGGAGCAGAGATCACGTAGGGCAGGGTTCCGCACACCGAGACGCCTATGTCGAAAGTGCTGACGCCCAGCTGCGCGAGGGCGGTGAGCGCGCCGATGGCCATGAGGTTGTTGGCCACCACCACCGCGTCCGGCGGATTGGGCAGGGACAACAGCCTGCGCATAGCGCTGTCGCCGCCCAGAACGTGATAGTCGGACCAGATCAGGTACTCGTCCGGCGCTCCACCAGCGCGATCCACCACTTCACGCCACCCGCGCACACGCTCCCGCGCGGTCTCGACTGACGGTTGTCCCGAGATGCACGCGATGCGTTCGCGTCCTTGCCTCACATGCCACTCTGTCGCCTCGATGGCCCCTGCGAGGTTGTCCGCCATCACCGCGTCGGCACGCGGGTCCTCGATGTGGCGGTCCACGGCGACCAGCGGACGTCCCTCGTCGAGCAGCGGCGTGAACGAGTGCCCGCTGCCTGTCGCGGCGACGATCGCGCCCGGCATGTGCTCGGCTTGAACAGTCTCGACGTACTGCACCTCGTTCTCCGGTGAGTCGTCGGTGTTGCACAGCACCAACGAATAGCCGGCCTTGCGCGTGACGTGCTCGGCACCACGTGCCAGCGACGTGAAGAATGGGTTCTCGATGTCGGGGATGATCAGCGCGATCATCTCGGACTGCTTGGTCCGCAGGGAGCGAGCGCGGCGACTGGGACGGTACCCCAGTTCAGCGATGGCCGCCTTGACGCTCCGCTCGTGAGGGGGCCGCACGGTCTTGCCGTTGAGGACGCGGCTCACCGTCGCAGGGGACACCCCGGCGAGTTCCGCGACCTCATAGATGGTGGCCATGGGGGTCACAGTACCGTCGGCGCGCTCAGGGGTCGGCGGGATCCGGCGGGTCGCGTGATCGACTCCGCGCCAGCGTCGGTGGCCGACGCTCAGTCGGGGCAGATCACCTCGACGCCCGCCGCCGCGAACGCGTTCATGTACTCCGTGCCCGGCATCTGATCGGTGATGACGTAGTCCGCCATCGCCAGGGGAGCGAACTGGGCGAACAGCTTGCGGTTGAACTTCGAGGAGTCGATCATCACCGCGACGGTGTCGCCCGCCTCCATCATGTCGCGCATCATCGTCGCCTCGGCGACGTTCGAGGTCGAGAAGCTCGTCGTGTTGACGCCGCCGACTGCGATGAGCGAGAGGCGGCAACGGACGTCGAGGTCGACGCCGCCCGCGAGACCCCCAAGGTGGACGGGTCCGATGCTCACGTGATCGTGAGGTCGCACCGTGCCTCCGAAGATGTACAGGTTGCGGAAGCTGTCGGGGTTGAGCTCGGTGGAGAGCAGCAGGTTGTTGGTGGCGATGGTGAGGCTGTGGTGATCGGCGAGGTGGCGCGCGAGCGCGAGCGCCGTCGTGCCGCCGTTGATCATGATCGTGTCGCCGTCGTCGACGAGGCCCGCCGCGAGTTCGCCGATGATCTCCTTGGCCGCCATCTGCACCTGCTTGCGCAGATCGAGCGCAGTCTCCGGCTTCGCTCCGGACTGCGGGCTCACTGCCCCTCCATGGGTGCGAATCACGAGACCGTCGGTGTCGAGGCGGTCGAGGTCCCGTCGGATGGTGTCGGGAGAGACGTCGAACTTCTCGGCGAGCTCGGCAACCGTGACCTGTCCCGCCTCCGTGACGGCATCCACGAGAGCGGCCTTGCGCCCGGCAGGCAGGCGTCGTCCCACGTCTGTGCGTGTTCGGTGCACGGAGTCGGCGCTTGTCATGACTGAAGTTGTAGCACAAAAGTGCACGAAACAGCAGAGCGCGCGCGCGTATCGGCACGCGTACGCGGAGTCTCGCGCCGTCGCCGTTGCGGGTTTGTGACCTTTAGCGCTTGACAATCCGCAAGAGTCGGCACTAGCGTGAGTAAAACCGCAGAAAAGCGCAATGTGGCGCAGGCGCACTCCGCGTCAGAGCGGTCACTGATTGGAGAGACATGAGCAAGGAAGCTCGTATGAGGAAGTGGATCGGGGCAACGGCAGCGGTCAGTGCACTCGCACTCGTCACCGCCTGCAGCTCCGAAGGCGCCTCGGATGGCCCGAGCGATGGTGACGGTGGCGGCAACGGCGAGACCGTCACGCTCGAGTTCGCGCAGTGGTGGGAGCCCGAGCTCCCTGAAGGCGTGCTGCGCGGTCTGATGGACGATTTCGAAGAGGCCAATCCGGGAATCGAGGTGGAGCTGCTGTCCGGCCCCTACGCCTCGACCCGCGAACAGGTGGTGGCTGGTGCGGCGTCCGGCACGATGTCCGACGTGGTCGGGCTCGACGGCGCGTGGGTCAGCGACTTCGTGGACCAGGGTTCGATCGCGGACCTGACGGCGCTGATGTCCGACGCCGGCTACGACGACGGTGAGCTCGCCAGCCAGGTGCAGCTGGGCGGCTCGACCTACATGATCCCCGTGGTGAACTTCGCGTACATGCTGTTCACTAACGATGGCCTGCTGGCCGAGGCCGGGGTGGACGCAGCCCCGTCCACGCGCAGCGAGTTCGAGGCTGCGGCGATCGCAGTGTCCGAGAGCGACGAGAACACCAGCGGATGGATTCTGCCGCTGTCGCTCGAGACACCGAACGGCATCCAGAACGACGTGATGTCGTGGGCATGGGCCTCCGGCGGATCGATGCTCACCGACGACGGCGCACCGGACGTCAACAACGCCGACGTCCAGAGCGCGGTCGACTTCGTGGTCGGTCTGGATGAGGCGGGCGCGGTTGCACCGGGTGCCGCCACGCTCAAGGAGCAGGACAAGGTCGAGGAGTTCAGCAGCGGCCGCGTGGGAATGATGATCTCGTCCCTCGCCCACATCAACACGCTGCGCGAGTCCAGCCCGGACCTCGACTTCTCGCTCCACGCGGTTCCGGCCGAGGACGGCTACTCGGGAGAGCGCGGCACGCCGTACGCCTCCTGGGGCATCGGCGTCGCCGAGAACTCGGAGAACAAGGAGGAGGCGTGGAAGCTCGTGGAGTTCCTCATGAGCGCCGACGCCAACGGCGAGCTCGCCAACGCGGCCAACGCGTTCCCGGGCAACAGCACCGCTGTGCCGGAGTTCGTGACGCAGGACGAGATCTTCCAGTCCGCGTTCGACGTCTGGAACGAGGGCTACCCCGCCAACGAGTTCGTGGGCCTGCCCGTCGCTGAGCAGCTGATGCGCGACATGGCCGAGGAGCTGCAGCGCGTCCTCAACGGAGACATCTCCGTCGAAGACGCCCTCACCGCGACTCAGACCAAGTGGGAGTCGCAGTTCTAGTCCACCACTGACCCCGTCGGCCGCGCCCAGGTCCCCCCCACCAAGGGGCGCGGCCGACGGACCCTTCTCAACAGATCAGGTGAAACTCGTGACACACCCCCCCGAGACCACGGAAGCAAGGGCCGCAGCGCCTCTCGCGACCGCGCCGGCCAGCGCCGGCTCCGGCGACGGCGGCACCGACAACGGAGCCGACAAGACTCGCGGCGGCTGGCGTGGCCGACGGAGCTATCGCGGCACCGTTGCGCCGTACGGCTTCCTCACCCCCACGTTCGTGCTGCTGCTGGTCCTGATGGTGACGCCCATCACGATGGTGATCGGCTACTCGTTCGTGGACCGCGTCATCATCAACCCCAACTCGGAGTTCGTGGGCTTCGAGAACTACGCCCAGGTGCTGGGCGACCCGGTGTTCTTCAAGGCGGTCAGCAACACCGCCATCTTCGCGGGCGCCTCCGTCATCGCGCACTTCGTGCTCGGCATGGGATTCGCGCTGATGCTCAACTCGCCGATGATCGGCAACCGGCTCAAGGCCGTCTACCGGGCGATCTACATCCTGCCGTGGCTCTTCACGGTCGCGATCGTCGCCGTCCTGTGGCGCATGCTGCTCTCGCCGAACGGGATCGTCAACTTCTTCGTCACCGAACTGGGGTTCGCGGAGGAGCAGATCGCGTGGCTGTCCGACCCGTCGCTCGCTCTGCCCGCGATCACCTTCATCAACATCTGGGCCGGCTACCCCTTCTTCATGGTGTCGCTGCTCGCGGGGCTGCAGGGCATCTCGAGCGAACTCTACGAGGCCGCACGGCTCGACCGCGCGGGACCCGTCAAGCAGTTCTTCAACGTCACGCTTCCGCAGCTCAAGCCCATCATCATCTCGATGGCCCTGCTGGACTTCATCTGGACCACCCAGCAGTTCGCGCTGATCTGGATGACCACTGGCGGCGGCCCCATCGACGCCACCGAGATGGTCTCCACCTACACCTACAAGCTGGCGTTCTCCACCTACGACTTCGCCGTCGCATCGGCCTCCGCCGTGATCATCTTCCTGCTGTCGATGACGCTGGCCTTCTTCTACGTCCGCCACCAGAAGTCGAGGGACTGAACCATGACTGCCACCAAGACTTCCCTGTCCGCCCCGACGCAGCTCGAGGTGCCCACCCGTGCGCACGTGATCCGCGCACGCAAGCGCAAGAAGATCGCGCTGATCGCAGCGCTCACCGTCGGTGCGCTGTTCCCCGCGCTCCCCGTGGTGTGGATGCTGTCGAGCTCCTTCAAGCCCAACGGACTGATCTTCGAGTACCCGCCGCGGCTCATCACCGAGGGATTCTCGTTCGACGCATACGTCGCCATCCTGACGGACCCCGAGAAGCTCCGGTTCTTCTTCAACAGCTACTTCATCGCCGGGTCGGTGACGGTGCTGACCCTGTTCGTGGCAGTGCTCGCGGCCTACGCGTTCTCGCGGTACGACTTCAAGGGCAAGCGCATCATCAACGTGGTGGTGATCTCCGTCCAGGCGGTGCCGCCGATCACGCTGCTGATCCCGTACTTCGGGCTCGTGGTCGTGCTGGGGCTGTACAACACCTACCCAGGCCTGATCCTCACGTACATGGTCTTCACCCTGCCCTACGCGATCATCATGATGACCGGGTACTTCAACACCCTGCCGCGCGAGCTGGACGAGGCCGTCAAGGTGGACGGCGGCAGCCCGTGGACCGCGCTATGGCGCGTGCTCGTACCGATCTCCGTGCCCGGCATGGTGTCGGTCGGGGTCTACACCTTCATGATCGCGTGGAACGAGTACCTGTTCGCGCTCACCCTGACCCGCACGAACGACATGCGCACCGTGCCCATCGGCATCCAGCTGCTCATGGGCCAGCACGCCTATGACTGGAACCAGATGATGGCGATGAGCGTGCTCGGCTGCATCCCCGTGCTGATCCTCTTCCTGTTCTTCCAGCGGTACTTCATCGGCGGTATGACCGCCGGTGCCGTCAAAGCGTGAGCCACCCCGAGCTCTCGACATCCCCCAGCACATCACCCGAAAGGAAACACTCATGCTTGTCACCGGCGACGACCTTCTGAAGGTCGCCAACCAGCACTCCTTTGCCATCCCGGCATTCAACATCTCGGACTGGGCCATGAATCGGGGGATCTTCGAGATCGGCGAGGAGCTCCAGTCGCCGCTGCTCATCGCGATCCACCCGGACGAGCTCGCCCACCTGGGAGACGAGCTGGTGCTCGCGATCCGCGAGCGCGCGCACCGGTCGAGCGTCCCGGTGGCGATCCACTTCGACCACGGCGCGACCATCGACCAGATGCTGTGGGCCATTCAGTCCGGCTTCACCTCGGTGATGCTCGACGGCTCCATGCTGCCGTTCGACGAGAACGTGGACCTCACGCGCCGTGCGGTCGAGGCCGCGCACGCGGTGGGACTGTCCGTCGAGGGCGAGCTCGGCACCATCGGCAAGACAGACTCCGAGGCCGAGGACGGCGCGGACGAGATCATCTACACGAAGCCAGAGGAAGCCGTGAAGTTCGTCGAGGCCACGGGAGTGGACTCCCTCGCGATCGCGATCGGCACCTCGCACGGCATCTACCCGTCGTGGATGAAGCCCGAGCTGAAGCTGGACCTGCTGCGGGACATCAAGGCCGCGGTGAGCGTGCCGCTGGTGCTGCACGGAGGCTCCAACAACCCCGACGCCGAGATCGGCCAGGCTGCGAAGATGGGCATCAACAAGATCAACATCTCCTCCGACATCAAGGTGGCGTATCACGTGAAGATGCGCGAAGTGCTGGCCGACGGGTCGGTGCGTGAGCCCAACACGATCCAGCCGCCCGCCGTCGAGGCGATGAAGGCGGAGGCCGCGCACAAGATCCGCCTGTTCGGCTCCGACGGCAAGGCCAGCCTCTACTGAGGCACCCTGGCAGCACGATGACCTCCTCCACCACGCCGAGCCCGAGCGCCACTGTGCTCGGGCTCGGCGGCTGCCTTGACTACGAGACCGTCTGGGACTCCCAGGTGATGACGGATCTCGCACGCGACCACCGCATCGGCGCAGACGACCTCGTGCGCGGCGAGATGATCGCGTCCGAGCGCGACCTGGTGCGCTCGATCCTCTCGTTCGTGCGTGACGGCGTGGGCGGCGAACGGGCCGTCTCCAGCCATGACGTGGTCGAAGCGGTCGCGAGCAGGCACGAGCGCCGCGTCACCCTGGGCGGCAGCTCGGTGCGTGCGGCGCTCGCGATGAGCGCGGTCGGCGTCCCCTCGACGCTCCACTTGGTCGCGGAGGACGATAACGTCCGCGCGCTGCTCCCTCCCGATGTCGAGTACATCTGCTCGCGCGACGGGGACGCCATCAATCCCCACCTGATCATGCAGTTCCCCGCGGGCGCGCGCGTCGAGCTCGCCGACGGGACCGCGATCGAGTCGCCGCGCGCGAATCGACTCATCTATGTGTGCGACCCACCCAACCGCGAGATGGCGCTCGCGGACGAGCTGGGCGATCTGCTCGCGGGCGCGCAGGTGTTCCTCGTCTCCGGATTCAACTCGATGACGGACCAGCCGCTGCTGGTGCGACGCATGCGCGACCTGCGGGCGGCGATGAACCGGCTTCCCGAGGGCGCCACCGTGGTCTTCGAGGACGCCGGCTACCACGTGCCGGGATTCGAGCGGATCGTGATCGACGCGCTCGCGGACCGCGTGGACGTCTACGGCATGAACGAGGATGAGCTGCAGGCGTATGTGGGTCGGAAGGTGGATCTGCTGGATCCGGAGGATGTCGCCTCGGCGTTGCGCCGCGTGCGCACCATCGTGACGGCGCCGACGCTCGTGGTGCACACCCAGCACTGGGCGCTCGCGCACGGTGACGCTGCGGCCACGATGACCGCCGCTCTCGAGGGCGGCATCGACATGGCGAGCGCCCGCTACCTGCACGGCGACGGGCTCGACATCGGGAGGCTCGCCTCCGTGCGCGAGGTGCCGCGTCAGAGCGCAGGCGAGCAGTTCGCCGGCGGTCTCGCCGATGTGCTCGGCGCAGAGGTCTCCTGTGTGGCAGCACGCGAGCTGGTGACCGATGCGCCCACCACGATCGGGCTGGGCGATGCGTTCGTGGGCGGCCTCGTGGCGTCGCTCGCGACCGGTGTCGCCGATGGACGCTCGTCGTGACCGCCGCGTCGCATCCGTGGATCCTGACTGCCCACCAGCCGCCGGACCGCTTCTACGCGGGAGGGGAGCGGATCGCGGCCTTCCGGGGCGCCGGCCCGGTCCGTCCCCACACGCCCGAGGACTGGGTGGCATCCGTGACCACGGTGTTCGGCCACGAGCGACTGGGGCTGAGCACGCTGCCCGACAGCACCCTGCTTGCGGACGTGGTGCGAGCGGACCCGGACGGGTGGCTCGGTGCGGACCACGTCGCGCGGTATGGCGACGACCCCGCGGTGCTGGTCAAACTTCTCGACGCGGGCCAGCGCCTGCCGGTCCACGTGCATCCGGACGTGGCGTTCGCGCAGCACCACCTGGGGCTCGGTCACGGCAAGACGGAGGCCTGGATCTTCCTCGAGCCCGCGCCGGTGTGGCTGGGGTTCATGCGCGACGTGTCGCGGGACGAGGTCCGATCGTGGGTGAGCGGCCAGGATGTCGACGCGATGCTGTCAGCGATGCACCGGCTCCAGCTCGCGGCCGGTGACGCGGTGCTGGTCCCGGCCGGCACTCCTCACGCGATCGGGCAGGGCGCGCTCATCGTCGAGCTCCAGGAGCCCACCGATCTGTCGGTGCTGATGGAGTGGAAGGACTTCGCGATCGACGGCGAGCGCGACGGCCACCTGGGACTGGGATTCGACGTCGCCCTGGAGGCGCTGGACCGCCGCGGGCGCGACCTGATCGAGGTGGCGTCGTGGCGCGAGTCGAGCGCGGAGGACGACGGTGCGCTGCTGCCGGGCGCCGGGGACTTCTTCCGCGCCGAGCGGCTGCGCGGCGACGCGAGCGGCGACGCGGGGTACTCCGTGCTGGTCGTCGAACGAGGGGTGGGGGCGCTGGTGCCGGGGCAAGGACAGGCGATCCCGTTGCAACGCGGCATGACGATCCTGACTCCGCACGCGGCCGGCGACCTGACGCTGGTGGATCACGGCGAGCTCGAGGTGCTCCGCTGCCGACCCCCCGCGGCGTGAGCGCCCGCAGGCCGAGCCGGCCCACGCATCGGCAGCATGCCACCACGCCCGGCCCGCTCGCGTGTCGCGTCCCGGTCGCGAGCGACTAGCGTTGGCCCATGGGATTCCTCTCGCGGTTCACGGGCGCACGCAAGCGTGTGGATCCGTACGGCCTCTACGAAGACGACTCGGCGCAGTTGCAGCGATTCGTCGATGCGGGGGCGGACATCTCCGCGCCCCGTGACAGCGAGTTCTCCGTGACCTTCACGGACGAGGACAAGGCCCGCGCTGCCGCGAAGGAGCTCGGCGAGCGCCGGTTCCCCGGCGAGCTCGTGGAGCCGAGCCACGGCGTCGACGAGTGGTCCATCATCATCTACGGACGCGACGAGCCGCTGGTGCCCGACTTCCTGCGGGAGACCGTGGACGTTGCGGAAGGCATTGCGACCACGCACGGCGGCGAGTACGAAGGCTGGGCCGCGCTCTACACCGCGGAGGAGAAGGCCGGCTGGGGCATCGATCCCCTCTAGCCGGTTCCGCGGACTGCGGTGGACGTCGCGGTCAGCGGATGCCGACCGCGCGCTGGGCGTTGATGGCCCGCGTCTGCGACGGCAGCGTGAACAGGTCGATGAGCCAGCCCACGCCGAACACGCCCGCGGTGAGCAGGTAGAGCAGCCCGCGACCGATCTTGCCCAGGTAGAAGTGCTGCACGCCGAACAGCCCCAGGAAGAACCACAGGACGTAGGCGAGCAGCAGGCTCTTGGGCGCGTGGATGGCGGTGGAAGGCAGGCTCATGGGCCCAGGCTACGCCTATGGGTGGCGACCAGTGTGGGCGGCGTCCGGCTCACGACGTGAGGTGCGCGGCGGTGGCCCGATGCGCGGGAGGCAGATCGTGCGGCCGGTGCTCCGCGCCGGGCACGACGAGGTGGGTGGCCCCGCGACTCTCCAGGTGCGTCGCGACGTCCTCGTAGATGTCGTCCCAGCCGCCGGTGATCACCAGGGTGGGCACTCGCATGGTCCACTTGCGGTCCAGCGGTGCCTCCCACGGGGCGCCTGCCTGGCGCATGGTGCGGCCCACGGCGGTCGTGAGCGGGTCCTCGCGGTGCATGCGGCCGCCCATCGCGGTCAGCAAGTCGTACCCCAGCTCCGCATCGGTGCAGTCGAGGTCGCCGCGGCAGGCGAAGATGGGGCCCACCTGGGCGATGTGGGCCTCGGTCGCGGGAGTGTGACGGGTGAGGGCGAGGGCCGCGGGCTCGAACAGCGTGAGGCTCGCGATGCGCTCGGGGTAGTGCTGCGCCGCGAGCAGGGCGCCGTTGCCGCCGAAGCTGTGCGCGATGAGGTGCACGGGGTGGGTGGCGCTGGCACCGTCGACGGCCCAATCGGCGTGGTCCGCGAAGCCGCCGTTGGGCTCGCGAAAGTCGTGGAACCGGGCGCGAGTCGAGTCGAAGCCAGGCACGGCGCTGTCGAGGTAGCGCACGAGGTGTCGCCACGCCTCGGGGCCACCGGAGGCGATGCCTGGCAGGAACGCGACGTCCATGAGGTCAGTGTGTCAGGTGGCCGGTGGGGTCGCGGAGTGCGACGGCGCGGGGACGACCTCGCCCTCGGAGTTCAGCACCACGTTCTTGGCGGGACTGGTATCGCCCTCGATCCTCGCGAGCAGCAGTCGTGCCGCGTGCTCGCCGATCGCGCGGGCGGGCAGCGGCACGGTCAGCAGGCCCGGAAGCGGCATGGAGAAGTACGGCAGCATCTCGCAGGCGGACACCGTGATCTCGCCCGGATTGATGCCGCGCCGCACCATCGCCCCGAGCATGCCCACGGCGGTGAGGTTGTTTGCTGCCACGATGCCGTTCGGAGGGATCGGCAGGTCGAGGAGGTAGTCCAGCGCGTCGGCGCCGCCCCCCGGCTGGAAGTCGGTCCAGACCAAGTACTCGTCGAGCGCTCCGCCGTTGCGTGCGCAGACCTCGTGCCAGGCGTGTGCGCGCGCACGGGCGGTCTCGACCTGAGGCGGACCAGTGATGCACGCCACGCGGGTGCTGCCCTGATCGAACTGCCATTGGGTCGCCTCGACCGCTCCCGCGAAGTTGTCCGCCATGACCGCATCGGCCCGCGGGTCCTCGATGTGTCGATCCACTGCGACCACGGGCCGGCCCTCGTCGAGCAGAGGCAGGAAGGTCGTGCCGGTGGTGGACGGCGCCACGATCGCGCCCGGCATGCGCTCGTCGTGGATCACTTGGACGTACGAGGCCTCGTAGTCGGGGTTGTCGTCCGTGTTGCACAGCACCAGCGAGTAGCCGGCCTGGCGCATCACATGCTCGGCGCCGCGTGCGAGCGCCGTGAAGAAGGGGTTCTGGATGTCGGGGATGACGAGCGCGATCATCTCGGACTGGTTGGTGCGCAGCGACCGGGCGCGCCGGCTCGGCCTGTACTCCAGCAGAGCGATGGCCTCGCGCACACGTGTCTCGAGCTCGGGACGGACGGCGGTGCCGTTCATCACTCGACTCACGGTCGCTGGCGACACACCGGCGTGCGCGGCGACCTCGTAGATCGTGGCCATCCGCATACTTTAGGACGCCTTCTCTGAGTGTGAGAGGACCTTGGGCCCCGGATCGCCGCGCTACGTCGCCGCCTGATCGTCCGGAGCCACCGGGTTGCGGATCCCCAGCCACGAGATCGCGCCGCCCAGTGCCATCGCGATCGCGGTCGCCCACATCGCGCGGTGGAATCCGTCGAGGTTCAGCGCGCCGCCCACGATCGCCCCGACGGCCGCGATGGCGATGAGTCCCGCGATGCGGGAGATCGCGTTGTTCGTGGCCGATGCGATGCCCGCGCGGGACGGCTCGATCGCACCCAGGATCGCGGCGGTGAGCGGCGACACGGTCAGGGTGAGGCCCAGGCCGAACACCACGACGCCCGGCAGCATCTGCCACCAGTAGTTGAAGTCCTCACCGACGGCCAGCATCATCAGCGACCCCGCCGCCATGCCCAGGGGGCCGGCCGTCATGAACAGCCGGGGCCCGAACCTTCCGGCCCACGCGCCTGCACGCGAGGACAGCGCGATCATGATGAGCGTGATCGGCAGGGTCGCGAGACCCGCCAGCGTCGCGGAGACACCCGCCTGCTCCTGCAGGTAGACCACGATCACGAAGCCGCTGAGCGACAGCGCGCCGTAGATCATCCACGTGGAGAGGTTGCCCCATGCGAAGTTGCGCACGCGGAACATGCTGAGCGGGAGCATCGGCTGTCTGGCCGTCGCCTGCCGCCACAGGAACCCCGCGGAGGCCACGGCTCCCACCACCGCAGGCACCCACACGAGCGGATCTCCCCACCCCAGGTTCGGCTCCTCGATGAGTGCGAACACGATGCCGCCCAGGCCAGTGACGCACAGGAGGGCGCCCAGGTAGTCGATGTGCGCATCGGGCAGGCGGGCATCGCGCTGCTGGAGCGTGGTGAGCAGCCACAGGCAGGCGGCGATGGGCAGTACGTTGATGAGGAACACCAGGCGCCACGACGCGAGGTCCACGAAGAGCCCGCCGATGATGGGGCCAGCGATCATCGCACCGGCGGTCGCTCCGGTCCAGGTGCCGATGGCCTTGGCCTGCGCGGGTCCGCGGAAGTTCGAGGTGATGAGCGCGAGCGAGCTCGGCACCAGCATCGCGCCGGCGATGCCCTGCAGCAGGCGCGCGATGATCAGGAACGGCGCACTGGGAGCGACGGCGATCAGCACCGACGTGAGGCCGAAGCCGATCAGTCCCCAGCGAATCACGCGGATGCGGCCGTAGGTGTCCGAGATCGACCCCGCGACCAGGATGAACGCTCCCAGCGTGATGAGGTAGGCGTCCACGGTCCACTGCTGAGTGGTGATGCCGCCGCCCAGCTCGTCGACGATCGCGGGCAGTGCGACGGTCACCACCGTGCCGTCGAGGAAGCTCACGAAGCTCGCCATCACGGCGATCCACAGGACGAGCTTCTGCTCGCGGGGGACGTCGGTCACGCCGGGCAACCCGGCCGATGCGGGGGAGGGCACGCACACAGCGTACGGCCGATGCGCGGGCCAAGCGGGCCGGACTACACGGACGGCGCTGGCGCAGGCGACGACTGTGCGCGACGACCTCTCAGGTGAGCCACCAGGGCCCACGCCAATACCGCGATGCTCACCGGAACCAACAGGCCACCCAGGCCGAACAGGAGCCAGTCTGCATCGGAGACGACGGTTGATCCCTGAGCGCCGTCTTCCAGCTCCTTGACCGTCTCCTCGTCGAAGATCATCCAGAAATTGACGACGAGGGCGATACCGACCATGAAGGTGAGAGCGCCCGTCGCGAGGAGAACTCGAGCCATGGTTGATTTCTTCACGTCATCTCCTCCGGGTTGCATTCTTCACGCAGCATCGTCGCGAGTCTCATCGACCTCACCCTGATCGTCCGTGGGCGCGAGAGACGCGGAGGCGGGGGAGGGAATCGCGGTGACGGAAGCGAGCGCGGGCCCGGCGGTGGCCGCGAGCAAGCGGGTAGATTTCACTGTGGGTCCCTTGGTCAGAATGCAATCCGGACACTCGGGGCCATCTCCCGCCAGGAGAGACTATGGCGGGGGTCGCGGCGCGTCAATAGCGATCTCTCTCGCTTCTTGGTGGGTCCACTGAGGTTCACGACGGGCGTCGAGCATTCGCATGCTGGGGGGTGCTGCGCCCCCTCGTTGGAAGTCGTGACCTTTCTCGCTCGGGTCCGGAGAGGTAGCGTCAGGAGCATGAGAATCGACGAGCCAGACCTTGCTGCGGCGATCGATGCGGCGGCACGTGAGGACGACTTCAGCG
Source organism: Demequina aestuarii (assembly GCF_000975095.1). Classification (GTDB taxonomy): domain Bacteria; phylum Actinomycetota; class Actinomycetes; order Actinomycetales; family Demequinaceae; genus Demequina; species Demequina aestuarii. The sequence goes on along the minus strand of NZ_BBRD01000001.1, from coordinate 1,900,608 downwards.
GCCTCGTGTCCGTCCATCGGGACGGTGAGCCGATGCTGGCTCGGCCGTACGGCTACGCGCATCGAGCGCACCAGGTTCCGGTGACGTCGCTGACCCGGTTCGGCATTGCGAGTGGGTCGAAGGCGTTCACTGCGCTCGCGGCCGTGCGCCTGGTCGAGAGCGGCACGCTGTCGCTCGAGGCGCCCGTGCGGCGCTGGCTCGGCGACGACCTGCCGCTGGTCGACGAGAGAGTCACGCTGGAGGAGCTGCTGACCCACACGTCCGGCATCGGCGACTACCTCGACGAGAGCGGCGACGGTGACGTTTCGGACCACGTGCTCACCAGCCCGGTGCACACGCTGGTGACCGCCGAGGACTTCCTGCCCGAGCTCGACGGTCACGAGCAGCGCGAGACGCCGGGCGAGACGTTCCGCTACAACAACGGCGGCTTCATGGTCGCGGCGCTGGTGATCGAGCGCGCCTCCGGCGAGCCCTTCCAGGACGTGGTGGCGCGGGAGGTGTGCGGCCGGGCCGGTCTGCGGGAGACCGCGTATGAGCGCTCCGACCGGTGGCCGGGCGACGTCGCGCTCGGGTATCTCGAGGAGAGCGGGGACTGGACCAACGTGCTGCACCTGCCGGTGCGCGGAGGCGGCGACGGTGGCGCCGTGACGAGCGCGGCGGACCTTGACCGGTTCTGGAGAGCGTTCGCCGACGGGCGCATCGTCAGCTTGGACTTCGCCGCCGAGATGACGCGCGCCCGCCACGACGTGCCCGACGAGGGCATGCGGTACGGCATGGGCTTCTGGCGCCACGCGACCGGGCCGCAGTGGATCATCGAGGGCTACGACGCGGGGGTGTCGTTCCGCTCGACGTTCGACCCCGAGACCCGCGTGACCGCCACCGTGTTCGGCAACACGTCCGAGGGTGCGTGTCCGGTGATCGGTGCGGTGGCGGCGCACCTGTTCCCGGACGTGGTCGAGGGCGTGTGACGTCGGTTGAGTCGCTGCTGACGCGGGTGCGTTCGTTGGCGGCCGATGCGCGTGGCGGCCGGGTCGTGCTCGGCATGGTGGGTGCGCCGGGAGCCGGCAAGTCGACGCTCGCCGCCGCCTTGGCGGCCGGTCTCGGTGCGGCCGATGCAGTGGTGGTCCCCATGGACGGGTTCCACCTCGCGCATACGGAGCTCGAGCGTCTGGGCCGGGTCGAGCGGAAGGGCGCGCCGGACACGTTCGACGCCGCGGGGTTCGTGTCGCTGCTGCGCCGGATCGTCGCGCGGGACGAGGACGTGGTCTACGCGCCCGAGTACCGCCGGGACCTCAGGAACGGGGTCGCCGGCGCAATCCCGGTGCCGCGTGACGTGCCGCTGGTGATCGTCGAGGGCAACTACCTGCTGCTCGAATCGCCCCCGTGGAACCAGGTCGCTGGCCTGCTGACCGAGTCGTGGTTCGTGGAGGTCGACGAGGACACCCGGCTCGAGCGACTCGTCGCCCGGCACGTCAGCTTTGGGCGGAGCCTTGAGGCCGCGCGGGCGCACGCCCTGGGCAGCGACCAGCGCAACGCCGTGCTCATCGCCGACTCCGCGCATCGGGCGGACCTCCGGATTGACCTGTCGCTTACGGTGGAGCGATGAGCGGACGTTGGAGCCTGTCCGTGTGGGTGCCGGGCGTGATCGTCGCCCTCTACCTGGTGATCATGGCCGACGTGACCGTGTGGCGCGCGATGATCTTCCTCGGGCTGTGGGTGATCGCGGGCGCTGCTGCCCGGATCTTGGTCGAGTACATTCGCGTGCGGCGCAGGGCCCGGGACCTGACAGAGGGCTGACCGCTGCGGCCATGACTGCTCCGCACGATGGCCAGAGTTCTCGAGAACGGCCTACTCTCGCGTTCCGAGCGTTGGGCGGGTACGTGCAGCGACGGGTGTCGAGAGGGTAAGGAGTGCGGCGGTCGCGTCGCCGTTGACACGACCACCGCAGTCCTGCGCACGGCTCAAGGCTGTGCGACTGACCGCCATCGTCTCAGTACTGCGCGGGCTGTGTGGCCGTTGTGAGGGTTCACACGCGAACCGTGACCTGATCGTTGCTATTCGGTCGCTGGCTTGCGTTCGCGGGAGCTCCAGGTGCGGCCGTCCGCGCGGGTCGCAAGATAGGCGCTGATGGCGTGGTCGGGGATCAGGTGGTTGTCGATGCCGTCGGCGTCGGGGTCGGTGAGGGTGGGCGCCACCTGCGCCGGTCCCGTTCCGGTCGCGCAGTTGCCGCTCGTGTCGCAGTCGACCAACTGCACGCGCGGGTTGAAGACGTGGATCGAGGTCGAGTCGGAAGTGGTGGTCGCGGTGCCCGGCGCCTCGGTCCAGGTGGCGCCGTCGTTGAGGCTGTAGTGCCCGGTCCACGTGGTGGTGAGCGTGACCTCGGTGCGGTGCTCGCGGCGGTCGAAGGTGAGGGGTTCGCCTCCGTCGTCGTAGCCGTGGCTGGCGCCTGTGGTCGTGAGCTCGGTGCCGTCGGACGTGGTCCATGTGAACGTCGTGGGCGTCGCTCGCAGCAGGACAGGTGTGCCGAGGACGGTGACGGCGCTGGTCTGCGGCTCGGTGCTCGCCACCGGGATGACGCCCATCGACGCGATGGCCCAGCCGGTGGCGGGCTGGGTGGTGTAGCTGGTGGGGGTGATGTTCATGGCGCGCCAGGCGCGCGCGATGGCGGCGGGGAGCGGGTCGGTGGGGCACTGATAGCCCGATACCTGTTGCCACGGACCGTAGCCGCCACCTTCGAGAGCCGGGGAGACCCACAGCGGTGCAACAGGTGTCGCATCGGCGACGCACTCCAAGTCGGGGGGAGTGTAGGGCTCTGCGCAAGCGGGGATCTCGCCGGCCCACGTGCGCGTCGTTGGCGTTGTGCCCTCCTCGAGCTGGAACCAGTCGGCGCACATCTCCCGCCGTTGGTAGCGGTCTTTCGGGGTGTCTGGTGAGGAGACCGGGGTGGTGGTGGTGGGTCTACCGTTGTCGGTAGTCATCCCCAGTTCGATGACGCTCTTGCATGTGCCTGCGTAGAACGCTGAGTTCGGGTCGTCGGCACACTCACGCGGCGAGGCCAAGGCGGTGTTGGCTGGAGTGCAGCATGTGATCGCTAGGAGGAATGTGGCAATCGCTGCTCTCGTCATGGTTGGGGTCCGTCTCATTGCTGCTCCGCAGAGACTTCCAAGACCACCCAATGATCCGTATAGCTAAGGAGCAAGGTCGCGCTACCAGGCCCCCCGGCGGTCTCCTCGACTTTGGCGCCGTCGGCGTCCACTTCGACGAGAGTGTCCACTGAGATATCAAGAACAACCCCCCAAGTGCCGTCTTCCTGAAGGCCGCCCTTCGCGGCGTCAGAAGTCACGGTCACGTGACCGTCTGTGAGTTGGTGGCCGTTCGCAGCAACTTGTCCATAGTGCTCCTGAACGACAGAGCAGAAGCGGCACGATGGCTTTGAGAGCGCATCAAACAGTTGAGGTTCGGTGCGCATCAGTGTGTGGTACTGCGTCAAGAAGTACTTCGCGAACTCCTGCGCTCCGATGAAGTCCTCTTGGCGCGCGAGGGGTGGGATCGCCGCGATGACCTCTTCGTCCGTGAGTGGCGTCGCCGACGGGGACGGCGTGGGCGAGGGGGTCGGCGAGTCGCTCAGCGCGGGCGTCGCGGTGGGTGTCTCGGTCACGATCGGCTCGGGGTCGCCCCCGCATCCGCCCGTCACGAGTCCGGCCGCGACCAGCGCGACCACAACCCTGGACCGTCCCCACCCGCGGTTCATGCGCCAGACATTACCGACATACCGTGTTGAGCGACAGGGTAGGCGCGAACCTGGGGATAGTGAGAAGGCAGGCGCGGCAACCGTCATGTCATGGCTGCTCGTCGTCGAGCCGCACCGCGACGTCGTGGACTCGCCAGTAGCCGTCACCGAACTCCAGGACGGTGATCACCGTCGCCTGTCCACCGGGTTGCCTGTCGAGCTCAACGCCTTCCGGGCTGTAGGTATACATGTCGGTGACCTCGGCACGCTCCTCGACCCACCAGAGCCCGGCGTCATCCTGGCCGCCCAACGGACTCGCGTACACGTCTCCCCACGCGTAGGAGCCGCCCTCTACGGTGGCCTCGGCGGTCCTCGCACGATTAGAGGTGTCGAGCGACTCGACACAAGTCCCGCATTCCGGATGACTGAGATGCGCGAAGAGGACCGCGTCGCGGTCGGACTCGAAGATCCTCGGGCTGAGGTCGAGGTAGAACCGAGCGAAGACGGCGGCACCGAGCAGGTCCTCGGTCCGCGCCAGTGGGGGCATGGACTCGATGATCTCCTCGTCGGTGAGTGCAGAGAGGGTCGGCGCCGACGTCGGAGTGGGTGCCGCGCTCGGGATGCTGGGCGACGGCGAAGCAGCATTGCCAGGGTCAGGGCGCGGCGAACACGACGTTGTGGTCAGGGTTGCCGCAGCGAGCACAACCGCGATCGCGGACTGTCGAAGCCGGAAGTTCATGGCCGCGACGCTAGTCGTGTGGCTGGAGCGGCCGCGGCCGGGCCGTTGGAACTGTGGACAACCCCTGAGCCACCCGCTCTGTGCACGCGCATCGTCCGCCGTGAAATAGGGTCTGAACGGTGGATTCTCCGACGACTGACGCTCCCGAAAACGACTCACCCGACGAGCGCATCGGCCCTTCGTCGCCGCGTCCCGCGTGGCACCTGACGCCCGAGCGCAACTGGATGAACGACCCCAACGGGCTGGTCCATGTGGACGGAGTGTTCCACGCGTTCTTCCAGTACAACCCCGGCGGCGCGGGCTGGGGCAACATGAGCTGGGGCCACGCGGTCAGTGATGACCTGCTGACGTGGAGCGAGCTCGACGTCGCGATCCCGTTCACCGACACGGAGCAGGTGTATTCGGGCTCGGCGGTCGTGGACCACGGCAACACCTCCGGCCTGGGGGACGGGGTGACGGACCCCGTGGTCGCGATCTACACCGCCGCGACGAGCGACGGCATGCAGGCCCAGGCGCTCGCGGTCAGCCAGGACCGGGGCATGACGTGGGAGCGGTTCGCGGGCAACCCCGTGCTGGACCGCGGATCGCGAGAGTTCCGCGACCCCAAGGTGTTCCGCTACGACGGCGGCGACGGTCGCGCTCGCTGGATCATGGTTGCGGTCGAGGCGCGTGCGCACGAGGTGCTCGTCTACTCCTCCGAGAATCTGCGCGACTGGACGTGGGAGAGCAAGTTCGACCACCCTCTGCCCGCCGACGAGATCTGGGAGTGCCCGGACCTCTTCCCGTTGACTCTCGACGGAGAGCAGCGCTGGGTGATGCTGCTGTCCACGCACAGTCACGAGCCGGGCCATATCCAGGGCTCGACCATGCGCTGGATCCTGGGCGATTTCGACGGCCACCGGTTCGCGCCTGCACCAGGCGAGGACTGGCGGCTGCTCGACCACGGGCGCGACCTCTACGCGGGCGTGACCTTCTCAGACGTGCCGGACGGTCGCCGCGTGATGCTCGGCTGGGTGTCGAATTGGCAGTACGCCCGGGACGTCCCCACGGTGCCCTTCCGTGGCGCGATGTCGTTGCCGCGTGAGCTGTCACTGCGGCGGGCCGATGCGCGGGTCGAGCTGGTGCAGACCCCGTTGGTCCCGGAGGAACTCGCGCGGCGTCCGGTGGATGTCGTCGCCCACGAGCCGGTCGAGGTGGGGCTCACGGGGGCGATCTCGGTGCGGGCTGCAGGCGCGGTCGCTGTCGAGCTGTGCTCAGGTGACACGGTGCTCGCGACCGTGACGTTCGACGGCGCATCGGGCGAGGTGGTGTTCGATCGGATGGCGGCAGGCGGCGTCGATGACACGTTCTCGAGCGTCCGGCGCATGCCATGGGACGGCGGACTCGTAGAGGTGTTCGTCGATGCCCACCTGGTCGAGGTGTTCGCGTGCGACGCCGCTGCGGTGATGTCGCACCAGGCGTTCGTCGGGCCGGAGGGCTGGAGCGTGCGGGTGATCGGAGATGAGGCGGCCGACGTGACGGTGGCGCTGCCGCGCGCGTAGTGCCTGGCTGATGCCGGATTCGCGATGCGATAACGTGTCCACGACTACTCGCCTCACGGCGCGAAACGAGGGCACATGACTGGGATTGCGACACACGACGCTGCTGCGGAGGGTGTGAGCATGACGCGCCGCCGAGAGGGCGCATGCCGCGGGTGCCGCACGAGGGACGCGTCATGAGCGCGCGACGAGTCGCCTCACGAGCGCGGCCCGGGGGCTCGGTGCGATGGGACCGGCTTGAGGACGCGGCTATCGCCGAGCAAGTCCCGGCCAGTGGCGCGCGTGGGCGTCTCCGAGCTGCGAGCGGCAGCAACTGGAAGATGGTGGGCGTGCTCATTTGGGCGATACCCGCTGTCATCGTGTACCTGGCGGCGTACCTGGCGCCGGTCTGGGGCCTGGCCTCGGTGTACACCGGCCGGATCGCCAGTGCCGCCCCCGATCCCGACCCTGAGACGGCCATTCCGCGCTCGGGAGTGTTCTTCTTGATCGCGGCGGGACTGATGCTCATCAGCATCGTGCACTGGCTGGTCAGTGGACGGCGCCGCAACGGTCTCTACCAGACGCAGGCCGCGCTTTCGCTGGTGCTTGGTCCGGCATCGGCTTTTCAGGCCATGGTGTTGGCGCGGGACGAGGACGTGTCGGGCTGGGAGCAGTGGCTCATCCCCAGCCTCGGCGCAGCTGTGCTTGGGGGGATGTTCTTGATTGCGCACCACATCCTTGGGGTCGCGAAGGAGCCTCGCGATGGCGGCGAGGGAGGCGAGCCCGTGAGTGTTGCCTCCGAGCAAGACAAGCGCCGCCAACAGGTGGCGAAGCTCTCGGTCGCGCAGCAGGAGAGCATGAGGAGCGACCTCGATGCCGCAGTGGATGACCTTGAGCGCAGACGTGTCATCGCGTCTGCGGATGCGAACCACGCACGGAGAGCCGATCTCGGCGACCTGACGCGGCACATGACGAGGTCCGCGAACGAGCGGTAGCCGCCTCTGAGTCGACACTTCGCGCCCGCCAGGATCGGCGCGACCCCCTGAACGCGACACTGAGCGACCACAGGGGCGCTAAGGCGGGATAGGGGAGTGGAGGCTACGACGCCTGGGCTCGGTACGCCCGGACGAATACTGCGACCCCGTCGATCAGGATGCGGTCGACTTCGCCGTCGTCGTCGTTGGCATGGTCGAGATGGACCAGCGCCAATTGCAGCGTCAGCGCCACGAAGTGCTGCGCGGCCCGGCTCGCGTCGGGCACATCGAGCTCTCCGGATCGCGCATATTCGTTGAGCCGTTCCTCGAGAGCCGCCTCGGGCCGCCCCAACGCGGGGTCGCCGCCCTCGACGGTGTTCTCGAAGCGGCGAAACACCACGTGGTCGGACGAGGAGAACGCTTCGGTGGTGATGCGGCGGGCGAACGCCAGCAGGGCGACCTCCAGGTCGCGACCCGGGCGTAACTCGTCGTCGATCGCCCCACGGACCGTGGCGACGAGCGTCTCGGTGCTTCTCCGCAGCACCGCTTCCAGCACGCTCGCCTTGTCGCCGAAGTGGTCGTACACCGTGCGCTTCGAGACCGCCGCGCGGGCGGCGATGGCGTCGACACTGGTGCGGTCGTAGCCATCCGAGAGGAACAGTGACGTCGCGGCTTCGAGGATCGCCTCGTGCTTTGCCGCGGACTGCCCACGCCGTCTTTGCGTCTCGTCGACCATTCGCACAGTCTCTCACCTCGTCACTACACTACACCGTGTAGTGTAGTGAGCGGAACGGCGGGACCCCGTCCGCTCTCCGAACGGTGACCACGTGCGCGGCAGCGCACAGAGAAGGAAAAGGCATGCGAGCCACACAAGTGTCCGTGCAAGCACACGACCTGACCAAGCACTACGGGACGGTGGTAGCCGTCGATGCGCTGAGCTTCACCCTGCGACCAGGAGTCGTCACGGGGTTCCTCGGGCCCAACGGCGCGGGCAAGAGCACCACCCTCCGGATGATGTTGGGCCTCGACAGGCCCACCCATGGCAGTGCCACGTTCGGAGGCGTGCGAGTGGACGAACTCTCCGACCCGATGCACACCGTCGGCGCGCTATTGGATGCGCGCGCCGTGCACCCTCAGCGCTCCGCACACGACCACCTGTTGGCCGTCGCCCATGCCGGTCGCGTTCCCCGCAGCAGAGTCAACGACGTGCTGGAGCAGGTGGGCCTCGGCGCCGTCGCAAGCCGACCGGTAGGGGGATTCTCTCTCGGCATGCAGCAGCGCCTGGGGATCGCGACTGCCCTGCTGGGGGATCCGGCCGTGACGATCTTCGACGAACCGTTGAACGGCCTCGACCCGGACGGCATCCTTTGGGCACGCACACTCATGCGTGACCTTGCGGCGCAAGGGCGGACGGTGCTGTTCTCCAGTCACCTCATGAGTGAGATGGAACTCACCGCAGATCACCTGCTGGTCATCAACAAGGGTCGCCTGCTGGCCGATGCCCCTCTGGGCGAGGTGATGGACGCGTATTCGACGCGTCGTGTCCTGGTGCGGTCCGAGAAGCGGGACGCGCTGCGAGCGGCCCTGGCGGACGCCGGTTGCGTGTTCGTGGAGCGTGACGGCGGAGGCTTCGAGGTGGTGGGCTCGTCGCCCGAGGCAGTCGGTCGCATCGCCGCTCACGAGCGCATCGAGCTCTCGCACCTGTCTGTCGAACGCGACACGCTGGAGCAGATCTTCCTGGCGATGACCCGTGACGTCCAGGGAGAGCAAGCGCGTGAGATGTCTGCCGAGAGGGTGGCCGTGCCATGAGGCTCATCCGCTCCGAATGGACCAAGCTCCGCAGTGTGAGAGGCACCTGGTTGCTGGCCGGGTCGACGGTGCCCGTGACGGCGGCCATCGGCTTGGTGGGCATTCTCGGCACGGCCGGAGAGTGGCAGACGGCGCTTAACGATCAGTGGGATCCGACCGCCATCAGCCTGAAGGGCATCTTGGTGGGCCAGTTGCTCGTCGCGATGGTGGGCGCATCGGCCATCACCTCCGAGTACTCGACCGGGATGATCGTCGCCAGCCTGAGCGTCGTGCCTCAGCGCGGCCGACTGCTGGCTGCCAAGGTGGGGGCGGCCGCACTGCTCGTCGTTCCCACTGCGATCATCTCCGTCGCGGTGGCGTTTGGCCTCGGTCAGCTGGCCATTGCGCAGGCGGGAGTGCCAGCAGCGTCGGTGACGGATCCTGGAGTGCTGGCCGCTTTGCTGGGAGCGGCGGGGTATCTCGCGCTGGTGGGAGTCCTGGGGCTCGCGCTCGGGACGATCACGCGGTCGTCGACAGGGACTCTCGGAGTCATCGTGGTGGTGGCGCTGCTCGCCCCTGCGTTCATTCCTGCCCTGCCAGGCGCGGTGGGTGAGTGGCTCGCCACGTACTGGCCTACGAGTGCGGGCCAGATGGCGTACACGGTGATTCAGACCGGGTCGCTTGCGCCACCGGAAGGAGCGGCGGTGCTCGGGGTCTTCGCCGTGTGCGCGACGGCCGTCTCGTACGTGCTGCTGCGGCTCAGGGATGCGTGAGCGGCGTGGGTGAGGATCTGCCCAGGTGTCGAACGACACTGAGCGCGCTCCAGGATTCGCCAGCGCCCGGAAACCGACACTGAGCGCGCCCTACGACGCTAAGGCGGAGGAGGGGCGCGGGCGGGCGACGGGATGGTCTCAGGCCGCGCCCGCGTTAGGTTGAGCAGTAGATCCCCACGTCGAAAGGACTCAGCCATGCCCACCATCGCGATTGTCGGAGCAGGACCCAACCTCGGAGGCGCCGTCGCACGGCGGTTCGGACGCGAGGGATTCAAGGTGGCGCTGATCTCGCGCGACCAGGCCAAGCTCGACAGCCTCGCCGAGGCGCTCGCGGAGCACGGCATCACCGCCAAGGGCTACTCGGCGGACGTCAAGGACGGCGCCCAGCTCGAAGCGGCGCTCGCCAGCGCAGCGGCCGATCTCGGCCCCATCACGGCCCTGCAGTACAGCCCGCTGCCGTCGCGCGACTACCTCAAGCCGGTGCTCGACCTCACGCCGGAGCTCGCGCTCGAGGCGCTGCAGTTCTCCGCGCTCGGTCTCATCCACGCCGCGCGCGCCGTCCTGCCCGCCATGCGCGAGGCCGGCGAGGGCAGCATCATCCTCATCAACGGCGGCACGTCGGTGAAGGCCCGTCACGGCTTCGCGGGTACTTCCGTCGCGTTCCCCGCCGAGAGCGCCTACGGCGAGATGCTGCACGATGCGCTCGCCGACGAGGGCATCCGCGTCACCCAGCTGGTGATCCCCGGTTCGATCCCCAAGCTGCAGCTCGACAACGGCATCGACGACGTCGCGGAGAAGATCTGGGAGCTCCACACGTCCGGCGAGGACTTCCGCACCATGCTGATCCCGCTCGAGGACGGTCGCGAGTGACCCCACCGTCCGACGCACGCAGGCGGCTGGCAGGCGGCTCGGTAGAGTCGGACGTCAGCGCCGACTGACGAGGAGACCCCATCGTGAACGAGTGGCTCAACTTCGCGGTCTCCACCGCGATCTCCGTGGGCATCGCGGTGGTCGCCGGTCTGATCATCAAGGTGATCATGCAGCTGACCGCGCGGCGACAGGCATGGGCGAAGGCGCTGGTGACGCACTCCCGCCGTCCGTTCTGGGCGCTCGTGCTCATCTGCGGCGTGTGGGCGGGCGTGTACGCGTCATTCCCGGTCGACGCGTGGTTCGGCGGGCTCAACCGGGCGTTCACGATCCTGGTGATCGGCGCATCGGCCTGGATGCTGGCGGCATTGGTCGAGTTCGTCACCGACCTCGCGCTCGCCAACAACCGCATCGACGTGCCGGACAACCGGCTGGCGCGCAAGCTGCGGTCGCAGACGCTGATCGTGAGGCGGCTGGCGATCGCGATCATCGTGATCATCGGGATCGGCGCGGTGATGCTGACCTTCGACTCGGTGCGCGCGTTGGGAGCGAGCGTGCTCGCATCGGCCGGTCTGGTGTCCATCGTCGCCGGCCTCGCCGCGCAGTCGCTGCTCGCGAACATGTTCGCCGGCATCCAGCTGGTGTTCAGCGACGCGTTGCGCGTGGACGACGTAATCGTGGCCGAGGGCGAGTGGGGCCGCGTGGGCGAGATCACGCTCAGCTACGTGGTGCTCGAACTGTGGGACGACCGCCGGCTGGTGCTGCCGTGTACGTACTTCACGACCACGCCGTACGAGAACTGGACGCGGCGCGGGTCCGAGCTGCTGGGGTCGGTGGAGTTCGATCTGGACTGGCGGGTGTCGCCGCAGCGCATGCGCGAGCAGCTCGAGGTGGTACTCGAGCAGACCTCGCTGTGGGACGGGCGCGCGCAGGTGCTGCAGGTCACGGAGGCCGTGGGCGGGTACGTGCGCGTGCGCATCCTCGTCACCGCCGCCGACGCCCCGACCTTGTTCGACCTGCGCTGCTACGTCCGCGAGGCGATGGTCATGTGGCTGCAGACCGAGATGCCCGATGCGGCGCCGGCGCAGCGCGTGCTCGTCGGGGAATCCACGCCGCCACAGAAGCCGCGGCGCCCACGCAAGAGCGACCCCACGGAGACGGCGGAGATCGCGGGCCTCTTCACCGGCAGTGTCGAGGCCGAGGAGCGCGCAACACAGTTCACGCACGGCATGGCGCGCGAGGTGCGCGAGCGGGAGGCGGAGGAGCATGCGGCCGATGCGGGCTCAGGGGACGAGACGGAGCGCTCCTGAGCGCTCGGGAGGGGTGCGGGCGCATCGGCCGGGCAGATAGGCTCGAGTCTCCGCCTGCGTCACCCGCCTTGGAGGTTCTCGATGCCCGCCTATGACCTCTCCGGTCGGCTCGTGGTGGGTGTCGCGTCCAGCGCGCTGTTCGACCTGACGGAATCCGACGCGTACTTCCAGGCGCACGGCGAGGCCGCCTACGCCGAGTACCAGGACCGCAACGTGGACGTGCCGCTCGAGCCCGGGCCAGCATTCCCGTTCATCCAGCGTCTGCTGCAGCTGAACGACCTGCGGCCGGGGGACTCCCTGGTCGAGGTGATCGTGCTGTCGCGCAACGCGGCGTCGACGGGGCTGCGCGTGATGCGGTCCGTCGAGCACCACGGTCTGCAGGTGACGCGCGCGTTCTTCACGCAGGGCCGCTCGCCGCTGTCATACATCCCGGCGCTCGGCATGAGCCTGTTCCTCACGCAGAACAGGGACGACGTCTGGACCGCCGTCCGCGCCGGCCACCCCGCGGGGCACGTGCTGCCGAACACGGCCGCCTACGAGGACTCGGACACGTCGCTGCGCATCGCCTTCGACTTCGACGCGGTGCTTGCGACCGACGAGTCCGAGCGCATCTTCCAGACCGAGGGCATGGCCGGGTTCGTGAAGAACGAGGTCGCCAAGCGCGACGTCGCGCACTCGCCGGGACTGCTCAAGCCGCTGCTGGAGGACCTCAACCGCATCCAGCAGCTCGAGCAGGAACTGCAGGCGGCCGATGCGACCTACGAGCCGCGTGTGCGCGTCGCCTTGGTGACGGCACGAGCGGCGCCGGCGCACGAGCGCGCGGTGCAGTCGCTGCGGTCATGGGGCGTCACCGTGAACGATGCGTTCTTCCTGGGCGGCATCGAGAAGGCCAAGGTGCTCGAGGTCATGCGCCCGCACCTGTTCTTCGACGACCAGGACGGGCATCTGTCAGGAGCGTTGAAGCACGTGGCCGGAGTGCACGTGCCGTATGGCGTGGCGAACGAGGCGGTCGAGGATGCCGCTCCCGTGGAGAGCGCGTGACCGACCTCGTGGGCTACCAGGCCCGGGAGTCCTGGATGGGCGACGAGTACGTCACCCTCGGCGACGTCTGGCCTGCGGTGGCGCGCGTGGCCATCGTCGGCCTCAACCCCTCGCCGGTGAGCGTGAAGGCTGGCCACTACTACCAGGGCAGGGTGGGTCAGCGGCAGCTGCGGCGCATCGGGGATGCGGCCGGCTGGAACCTGCCCGCGGGTGTCACTCAGTTCGAAGAGGCCGCGCTTGATGCCGGGTTCGGACTGACCGACATCGTGAAGCGGCCCACGGTGGGTGAGCGCGACGTGACGCCGGGCGAACTCGACCATGGACGCGACGTGCTGCGCGCCAAGCTCGAGGAGCGCGGCGTGGGCCTCGTCATCTGCGTCTTCCGCCATCCGGTCGAGGCACTGCTGGGCGAAGCCGGGAGGCCGGGGCTCCAGGTCGCCCGCACCGCATCGGGGGCACGGGTGTTCCGGATGCCGGGCCCCTTCGACGCCGCTGACAAGGCGGTCGCCGTGATGCAGGAGCTGCGGGAGCTTCTGGACCAGTCAGCGGGCGTGTAGGCCTCGGTCCGGGCTCAGTCGCACGTGCCGCACATGCCCGTCGCGGGGAGCTCGGTGTAGCAGGTGGGGCACGGCTCGCGCTGCTCGTCGGCACGGTTGCGACGGGTGCCGCCCCCGCTGCCCCCTCCGATGCTGTTCGTCGGGAGCGGGACATGGGAGTAGGTGCCGGGCGCCGTGCGGAGCTCGACATAGCCCGAGTGCAGCCACGCGAGTGCGGGCGGGCCCTCCCGCCCTTCGAAGGCCACGTACTGACGGCTCTTCACGGGCATGTAGATGCGCCCGTGCTCGAACGTCGCGAGGGTCTCGCGGGCGAGCCTGTGGTTCTCGACGGGGATCCGGAACTCCTTGAGCGCCTGCTCGACGTTCTCGAAGTACTGACGAGGGCTGTCATCGTCGATCGGTGCCGGAGGCGCTTCAGTCATGTCACTGACACTACGGCGCGGGACGGGCGCCGCTTCGCGGGGTGGAGTTCCGTCGGCCAGCGCTCGAGCGCGGAGGGGTCGCGATCGGGGCATTCCAGGAAATCCTAGAATGGCGCGCATGGGACACCCTTCGGCTGGCCTGGCACGCGCATCGGTCGTGGTGGGAGCCGGCGTCGCGCTGATGCTCACGGCGTGTGCCGGGGAAGCGGACTCGGAGCAGGTGGAGCTGCCGCCCACCGAGGGCGTGTTGGACTATCAGCTGGGCGGCGCGTACGACGCTGTCTCGTCGGGCGCAGGCGAGGTCGCCATTGACGTGGTGGTCCGCGACGCGACCGCTGAGCCCCTGGAGGGCGCCTACAGCGTCTGCTACGTCAACGGCTTTCAGACTCAGCCCGGCGAGGCGGAGCAGTGGCTCGCGACTCCGGAGCTGCTGCTGCGCGACCAGGCCGGCGAGCCGGTGGTGGACCCGGACTGGCCCGACGAGTTCATCCTGGATCCATCGACGGCGGCCCAGCGTGAGGGCATTCTCGACCTGCTCTCCCCGGTGATCGCCGGGTGTGCCGAGGCGGGCTTCGACGCCGTGGAGATCGACAACCTCGACACGTGGACGCGGTTCGGCGAGGTGTCCGAGGACGGCGCCCACGCCTTGGCCCGCGCCTACGTGGAGGTGGCCCACGAGCACGGCCTCGCGATCGCGCAGAAGAACGCCGCCGAGGTCACGCAGGTCGCCCAAGAACACTTGGGCTTCGACTTCGCGGTGGCGGAGGAGTGCGGCGTGTGGGGCGAGTGCGCGGCGTACTCGGACGTCTACGGCGAGTACGTGCTCCAGGTCGAGTACCCCGATGCGCTCGATGAGGCGGGCCTGACGTTCGCCGAGGTCTGCGCGATGCCAGGGACCGCGCCGCTCACGGTACTGCGCGACCGTGACCTGGTCGCTGCTGGCGAGCCCGGGTACGTCTACGAGTCGTGTTGAGCGCAGTCGTGCCTGGAGTGGGGGCGCGCTAGATTCGCGACATGAGCACGCTCGGGGTCACGCGTCGCGCGTGGTCCGCCACGGTGGTGATGGCCGCCGTCGCCCTGGCCGGGTGCGGCGACACGGGCGACGCTGTCGCCACCTCCTCGGCCACTCCTGAGGCGACGCACGCACAGAGCACGGTTTTCCAGTTCGACTCCGAGGAGCTGGCCGGCAACCTGCTGGGCGCCTCGACCGAGATCACCGTCGGCGTCCTCCTGCCCGATGCGTACTTCACCTCGGACGACCCGCTGCCCGTCCTGTACTTCCTGCCCGGCTACTCCGCGTCCAGCACGGCCGCGGACATGCCCGACGTCCTCGGCGAGGCGCTCAATGAGACGGAGCCCATGATCGTCGTGACCGTCACGGGCGCCAACGAGCTGGGCGGCAGTTGGTACACGGACTCGGAGGCCATCGGCAACTGGGAGCAGGCCGTGGTCACCGAAATCGTCCCGTACGTGGATACGCACTACCGCACCCGCGCATCGGCCGAATCCCGGGGCCTTGCCGGGCACTCGATGGGCGGGTATGGCGCGCTCACCATCGGAATGAGGCATGCGGATGTGTTCGGCTCGGTGCTCGTGATGGCGCCGGCGGTGGCGGGGGAGGACGGGCTAGGAGACCTCGCGCTGCTCGGGTCCGCGTCCGATGCGCCACCGGTGCTGTTGGCGATGGAGGCTCTCGAGGGACTGGAGGGGGAGGCGTTGCTGAGCGCATTGTCGGCCTCAGCGGCGAGGTTCGCGCTCTCGTACGGCACGGCTTTCGCCCCCTCGCCGGAGCCGCCGTACTTCCAGTACCCGTACTCGCTGGTCGACGGTGAGGTGGTGCGTGATGACACCGTGTGGGAGCAGTGGGAGGCGGGCATCGGCGACATCGACGTCGACATCGCCCAGCACCGCGAGGCGCTCTTGTCGCTCGAGACGCTCGGCCTCGACTGCGGCTCGAACGACGAGTTCACGTGGATCGTGGAGGGCTGCGACTTCATCGATGCGGAGCTCACCGCGCAGGGCGTGCCGCACACGTATACGGTGCACGACGGCACTCACACCAGCCTGTTCCGCGAGCGGATGACGGACGCGGTGCTGCCGTTCTTCGCGGAGGCGTTTGCGGGGCGGTCCTAGGCCCTAACTGTGGCGCAGGGAGGGCCGTCCGGAAGGGTGCCGCGGCTCCAGAGCACCACGTCGATCACTCGGAGCGGGCTCACCAGAGAGTCGACACCGGCGGCGCGTCGCCATTGCTTTGCCGTGACCCACAGGTCCCGTCGACCATCGGTGAACAGACGCTGCATGGCGGCCCAGTGCTCGCCAGGATTGCCGACGTCCATCTGTTCGGCGACCACGGAGCCGTACGCGGGGACGAGCTTGCCGCGCTTGCGGGCGAGCAGCTTGCTGACCGAGACCGGTCCGAACCCGGGGGCCTGGCTCCAGTGGTCCCACAGCTTGGCTGCAGGCCCGCCGTCCTTGAGCAGCTTGGTGCCGCTCTTGGTTCCGATCTTCGCCTTGACCGGGATCTTGCGGAGCAGCTTCTCGGTCTTCTTCAGGTTGTGCTTGTCGAGCATCCACACGGCGGCCGGGCCCGGGACGGGTGACGTGAGGGTGGCCAGCGCCACCAGGTCGCCGGGGCTGACGGTGGTGACCTTGGACTTCTTGTCCCAGGGGTGCCCGATGGTCTCGAACTCGGCGCCGCTGTCAGGGCTCGCGCATTCACACGTCCCGAAGTAGTGGCGCAGGCGCGAGACGGCCTCGTCACGGTCGCCGACGGTCAGGGTCGTGGGCTCCTGCGATGTCGTGTGCATCTTTCGACCGTACGCGCATCGGGTAAATAGCGCCGATGCGCGCTTGGCGGAACGACTGATGTCGCCCAGGCAGTCTGCGCCGATCCCCTCCACGGTGTCTCAGAACGGCACACTGGGTCGTCCACTGAAGGTCGGGAGGTATCTCGGTGCTCGTGGGCGTCGTGCATCAGCGGCGAACCGGCCTCGTAGGAGGCGCACGGGAGCGCACGGCCTGGTTGGCGGTTCAGTGCCACGATGGTCGTGACGCGCGCTTCCGCAGGCGACGAGAACCGTTGTCGGTGCGAGCGAAGTCTGCGAGCCGTTCGAAGTAGTGCTGACGCCGCCTCGCCCATATCGAGACGACTGTCGGAATCACTAGGGTGATGACCACGAGGATCAGAAGCACTGCCGTTCTTACGGCGAGGCCCCATCCGCCCGACATCCACGGCGTCCCTGCTGAAGGATTGTCTGAGAAGTAGAGTTCAGTTAGCGGCACCAGTATCGCGCCCACTACGGCGCCGTACGTGAGCGCCGCTACCGGAGTGAGTACTCCGATGAGTCTGCGGCTGCCCCTGGCGTCTTGTAGGTAGGCGCGCAGCACTGACCGTTGGCGGATGCTGCGGAGCTGTTTCAGCGTGGGGTAGCCCAGTGGAGGCCTCATGTCGCCAGCGTCTAGTCGGGGCCGCAACGGTATTGAACTGAGGAGTGTATATCTCGGTTCGGATAGCCGCTTGGGCGCGGTCGTACCGTAATTCTCCGCGACGCTTCGTACAGAGCGCTTGAACCGCAAGATGCGGACAATCGAAAAGGCCGACACCATTGCACTCGCAAATGCAAAGGTGAACAGTGTGAGGTGCACGGCGCTCATCGGTGACCTCTGGGTGCGAGTGGTGGCTCACCTATCTCGCCGATGAGGACTTTGATAAACGCGTGCGCGATTCCGACGACGATCCAAGCCATGAACGCGGTCGTCTCCAGGGCTCCGAAAGCTGCTGGTTCGCCGTCTGTCGTGAAGAAGGCGCCTCGTGCCATCACAATCCCGAACGCGAGCGAGAAGAGTAGGCAGGCCACGAGTGACCAGAAGTACACGCGAGTGAGTGCGAGATAGCCAGTCGTCGTAAACGCTGTCAACCTATGTGAACGCAAGGGCTTAGGGACCTCAACCGCGTCTAGTGACAAAGCCGTGGCGTGTCTGATGCGTCGATTCAACAGTTTGACCTCTCTTCGGTAGTGTCATAGTAGCCGATTCGACATCTCGATGAGACGTCTATTTCTCAACTGTTGTCGCTATTATTTCTCAGCTTAGCGTTGGAGGTCGCAGGCCACGCCGGTTCAAGGACACAGCGCTCCTCAGCGAGGGCCAGTGAAATATTGCGTGCCGAACCGTCCATCTCGACGCTGGGTGCCACTTCAATGGTCGCGTGGCCCACCCCCTGTCACACTCGTGCGTGCCCGCGTGTTCACACGCCACTCTGATGATCGGAACCGCGCGATTTTCGATAGGGCCTTACGTCCCACGGGGCGCGGGAACGCGATGAAAGCCTGACGGCAACCAGTATTCGCCTGAAGGTCCCCCCATGCCATATCTCCTCGATAAGTTCCAGCTCAAGGACCTCACGCTTCCCAACCGCCTCGTGATGGGCCCCATGACCCGCGCCAAGGCCACGCCGGAGGGCGTCCCGACGCCCATCATGGCGACCCAGTACGCACAGCGCGCCAGCGCCGGCCTGATCATCTCCGAGGGCACGTGGCCCGAGCGCTGCGGCCAGGGCTACTGCGACATCCCCGGCATCGCGACGCAGGAGCAGGAGGACGCGTGGCGCACCGTCACCGACGCCGTGCATGACAAGGGCGGTCGCATCTTCCTGCAGATGGAGCACACCGGCCGCGTGGGCCACGAGGTCAACAACGGAGGCCTGCAGATGGTCTCGTCCTCGTCCCAGCCGGCGGACTTCCAGATCTACACCCACGAGCAGGGCATGATTCAGATGACCACCGACGTCCACGCGCTCACCACCGACGAGGTCCACGAGGTCATCGACAGCTACTACAAGGCTGCGATCCGCACCAAGGCGGCCGGCTTCGACGGCATCGAGCTTCATGGTGCATCGGGCTACCTCCCGCACCAGTTCCTCTCCGACGTGGCCAACACCCGGGACGACGAGTTCGGCGGCACGCTCTACAAGCGCACCGAGTTCTTGGTCCAGGTCCTTTCGAAGCTGATCGAGGCCTGGGGCACCAGCCACCGAATCGGCATCAAGATCTCTCCCAACATCCGCTTCAACGGCATCTCGGAGGAGGACCCGGACTCGACCTATGCGATCCTGCTCGAGAGGCTGAACGAGTTGGACCTCGCCTACGTCGCCTTCAAGACACCCGAGAGCCTGCGGTCACTGTCGGGCCCCGGGAACGAGGACCTGGCCGACGGCGAGATCTGGCATCGGTACCCCAATGAGTTCATTCGCGAGCGCTACCAGGGGACCGTGATCGCCTCGGGCGACCTCAACCAGGAGTACGCGCAAAAGGCGCTTGAGAACGACAAGACAGACCTGTTCGTCTTTGGCCGCGACTACATGTCGAACCCGGACCTCGTCGAGCGCATGCGCTACGGATGGCCCGTCACGCCGGTCGACATGCGCCGCGCGTATGGCGGCGGGGGTGCCGAGGTGGGCAACAACGACTACCCGACGTACCCGGAGGAGCGGGCGCAGGCCAAGGCGGCCGAGCCCGAGCACAAGGTCTCGTAGTCGCGACCGTCGTCAGCGATCCCGCGCGTCCCTCGTGCGACTCAGGTGGCGTGGGGGACGGGCGGGATCTCTGCCGTGCGGGAGATTTCATGCGGCCGATGCGCGGGCGGGGCCGGGCGGATGCGCTCAGAGGTGGCTGGCTCTCGCCGCTACTGGTCCGGTGCGGCGGTCAGGTCCTGCGGCGGTGCGACGAGTCGTAGGCCGGTGACACCGGTGAGCTCTTCCGGGGCCTCGGTGCCCGCAACAGTCACGCCACAACGCTCGGCCGCTGCTGCTTGTGCGGCTCGTGCTCCCTCACCGGTGAAGGCTGCCTGCTCGAGGCTCGTCTGCAGGGCGTACAGCTCCGTCCACTCGTCGAAGAGGTCGTTGGACAAGCGCTCTATCGCAGTCGTGAACTCCGCAGGAGGCCAATCGCCCGCTGCATCGTGGTTCAGGATATGGAACAGCCTGGCGCCTTGCGCCTCGCGGAAGTCCTGGCTCGCGGCTGCGAGGACCGCTCCGTCGACGGCTTCACGCGCCATGAAGCCGGTGTTGAGGCTTGATCCGAGCGCGCTCGGCGTCACCTCCGCGAGGTCGCAGACCACGGCGAGCCCCGAGGCGACCAGGTCGTCAATATCGGGGTTCGGCGCATCGCTGTCGCCCATGTCCATCAGTTCGTCGAGCCAGGGGTTGTACGCCACATCGGTGTCCGATTGTCCGACCTTGATCGCAAAACGGGTCACCGCAACATTCCAGTCGATCTCACCGGGCTCGGGCTCGAGGGTGGGAGACGAGGAGCATCCCGCCATCACCGCCACGACGGCGACACCGATGCCCGGGTGTCCCCATTGGCCTGCCCGCATGATTCCCCCGAGTCGCTCTGCGATGGCTGTCATCGTAGGGCACGGTCCGGCGCAGTCGCGTGGGACAGTGGGGTCATGGCAGAACCCACGAACGACGCCCGGCTGGCCGTATTGATCGACGCCGACAACGCCAGCGCCCAGCATCTCGAGCGACTCCTCGTCGAGATCGCCAAGTACGGCACGGCGACCGTGCGCCGCGCCTACGGCGACTGGACGTCGACACAGCTGTCCAAGTGGAAGCCGCAGCTGCTCGAGCACTCGGTGCAGCCCATTCAGCAGTACGCGTACACGACGGGCAAGAATTCCACCGACAGCGCGCTGATCATCGACGCGATGGACCTGCTCCACGGGGGCATGGTGGACGGCTTCTGCCTGGTGTCGAGCGACAGCGACTTCACGCGACTCGCGGCTCGGATCCGGGAGCAGGGCCTGGCGGCGTACGGCTTCGGTCAGCGCAAGACGCCCAAGCCCTTCGTGGCTGCGTGCACGCAGTTCGTCTACGTGGAGAACCTGGGCGACACGGAGGCTGCGCCGGAGCCGGCCGCAAGCCCGGCCTTCACGAAGGACGCAGGGCTCGACAAGCTGCTGTCCGAGGCAGTCGAGTCCGCAGCGGGCGACGACGGCTGGGCGCAGTTGGGCACCGTCGGCTCCAACTTGTCTCGGCTCGCGTCCGACTTCGACACCCGCACGTGGGGCTACGCCAAACTCAAGGATCTGATGGAGGCCCACCCCTCCTACGAGATGACGTCACGCAAGGCTGGCGAAGGGCGGCAGTCGAACGCGTACGTGCGGAAGGCGCCGCGCCGCAAGTCTCGCTGAGGCTCTGGACGCGGGTCCCCGCGGGGGGCGCCGCTCGGCCGGTCTACAGTGACAGGTGGAACAAGGGAGTTCACTCATGGGTACGTCACTGTCGCAGTTCGATCTCGCCGGCCGCACGGCGGTGGTCACCGGAGCGACCAGGGGACTCGGTCGCACGTTCGCGCTGGCGCTTGCCGAGGCCGGAGCCGCCATCGTGATCGTCGGCCGGGATGCCGATGCCGCGGCGTCCGTCGCGGCGGAGGTCGCCGACCGCGGTCGCGAGAGCGTGGTGGTGCTCGGGGATGTGACGGTCCGTACCGACGTGGAGCGCATGCTTGCTGAGGCGGTCACTGCATTCGGAAGCGTTGACATCCTCGTCAACAACGCGGGCACGTGCATCCACAAGCCCGCGCTCGACGTGACCGACGACGAGTGGCATCAGGTCATGAGCGTCAACGTCGACGGCGTGTGGCTGGGCTGTCAGGTCTTTGGCCGGCACATGGTCGAGCGGGGCAGCGGCTCCATCATCAACATCGGCTCGATGTCGGCGCAGATCGTCAACAGGCCGCAGTGGCAGCCCGCGTACAACGCGTCGAAGGCGGCGGTGCATCACCTCACGCGCTCGCTCGCAGCCGAGTGGGCACCCCTCGGCGTGCGCGTCAACGCGCTCGCCCCCGGCTACATGCGGACCGACATGTCGCCCGTCGACGAGCCGCAGTTCCAGCGCTACTGGAAGGCCGATGCGCCGCTCGGGCGGGTCGGCGAGCCCGACGAGCTCGCAGGTGCGATCGTGTACCTGGCGTCGGACGCATCGTCGTTCGCCACGGGTACGGTGCTGACCGTCGACGGCGGGTACACCGTCTTCTAAAGCACGGGCGGGACACTCGTTCCTGGCCGCACGATGCTGGCCGCACGCTTCTGCTTTAGCGCATGCGACGATGGTGGCGTCCTCCGCTGCGGTAGCGGGGCGGAGGGAGTGCACCACGTGGGTACTGCAGGCGACGAAGGCCACGACATCCTGGCCGAGACCGACAGCGATGGTGACGGGCCCGCCTACGGGTCGCTGCGCAGCCGTCCGAACTCCCGTGCCGAGCGCTACGCGCTGGGCAAGTCGCTGCGCAAGAAGGTTCCTCGCAGAGCGTTGGGCGAGTGGCGCATCGGCCGCGAGGACCGGGACCCCGTGGCGCTCATCGAGGAGAACCACAAGGGCCGCGTTCCGGACCTGGTGGCGGTGCGGGTCGCACGGATGGCGGCCTCGCCCTACGGGTTCCTCCGGGGATCCGCAGTGGTCATGGCCGATGATGTCGCGCGCCTGCCCTCGACCGGCGTCACGCCCGTCGTGTGCGGGGACGCGCACCTGGGCAACGTGGGCTTCTACGCGTCGCCCGAGCGCGACCTGGTGATGGACCTCAACGACTTCGACGAGTCACACCCCGGCGCGTGGGAGTGGGATCTGCGGCGGCTGGTCGCGAGCACCTGGGTCGCGGGCCGCGAGAACGGCGCGTCCGAGAAGAAGTGCAAGGAGGCGGTGCTCACCTGCGCGAGGTCGTATCGCGAGGAGATGCGCTACCTCGCGAACCAGCCACTGTTCGCTCGCTCGTTCGAACGGCTCGACATGACCCGCCTGGCCCACCACTCCACGGGCAGCTCGCTCAACTCGGAGCTCGAGCGGGCGGCCAAGCGGGCACGCAAGCGCACCTCGGACCGCGCGCTGCCGCGTTTCACCACCGAGAAGGAGGGTGC
The DNA here is from genome assembly GCF_000975095.1 of Demequina aestuarii. Taxonomy (GTDB): domain Bacteria; phylum Actinomycetota; class Actinomycetes; order Actinomycetales; family Demequinaceae; genus Demequina; species Demequina aestuarii. Next base: position 1,877,974 of record NZ_BBRD01000001.1, on the reverse strand, counting down.
GCGTCAGATCGTCGAGGAGCCGCCGCTCATCACGCGGCTCCCCGAGGCCGAGGCCACCATGCTCGCCGAGGGCCTCGACGACTATCTCGAGACCCTCGACCCGCACTGGCGACGGATCCTCGGCGGCTACACGCTCGTGGACGTGGCGCACAAGGTGGTGGGCGTGGGGTCCGTCGGGCTGCGGGCCTATGTGGCGCTGCTGGAGGGCTCAAGCAAGGACGACGTGATCTTCCTGCAGCTCAAGCAGGCGCGGCGGTCCGTGCTCGCGGAGCACGTCCACGGCAAGAACGCGCGTCACGGACACCAGGGTGAGCGCGTGGTCGAGTACCAGCAGGCGCTGCAGACCGTGAGCGACCCGCTGCTGGGCTGGACCACCGTGGACGGTCGGGACTTCTACGTGCGCCAGTTCCGCAACATGAAAGGTGCGGTGTCCCTCAAGAGCATCTCCGCACGTGCGCTGGCCAACTACGCGGGCCTTGCCGGTCGCCTGCTCGCCAAGGGCCACGCGCGCACCAGCGGCGCGTCGATGATCGCCGGCTACCTCGGTGCCGGCAGCAACGTCGACAAGGCGATGGCCGCCTTCGCGCGAGCGTACGCCGACCAGACCGAGGCCGATCACGAGGCGCTGCTGGCCGCGGTCAAGAGTGGTCGGATGCCGATTGCTGAGGGGGTGTAGTGAGCCGCGAAGACTCGCGAGCGGCGACGGGTTCGTCGGCACTTACCAGGAGGCGCGGGCCCGGTGGCGCAGGGGACGACCGCAGGTCAGTCCACTTACGAGCGCCCCAAGCAGGCGTGACCGGCTTTTCAACACCGGTCGGCGCATCCTATTGACGGAATGCACCCATCGGCCTGACTATGAGTCGCCGAATGGCGGCATCCACTCCAGAGCGCACGACTGCGCTCCGGAGGACAGGGGGGCAATATGCGCGCGAGTGCGGCTTCGCGGCGCATGAATGCCAGGGTCTGGGCTCGGTTCTCTGTTGCGGCGCTTGCTGTGTTGGCAGCGGCGTTCGCCTGGTTCGTGGGGCCGGCACCCTCCTGCCCCCAGGTGCCGCTGACACTCCGGGGGATACAGTGACCGATTCATCCGATCCGCGTGAGCGACTGATCGACGACAGGGCGCAGCAGTTGCGCAACCTCGGCCTATCCGAGGGGGAGATCGCGGAGTACGACTTCGAGGCCGAACTCGAGCAGGAGCCGGTCGAGGACACTGAGCCACCCGAAACGCCACCGAGCGTGCTGCTTGGAGAGCGCGGGGACTGGGATCAGGGGTAGGGGCGCAGGCTCGGTGGGGGTCCGCTGTGGCAGCGACTGACCACCTTCGTGCCGGTTCGACGCCTGCTACCGCGGCATCGGGAGTCAGCGCCAGGTCGTCGAACGCCTCGCGACACTGAAGATCGCCTCGACCTGCTCGGGAGATAGGACGGCGGGACGCTTCTTGAACCAGCGCGGCACGTCCCACTTGTCGAGCACGCGCACATCGTCAGGCATCTGCTTGTACGTCACTTCGGGCACGAGCGAGCCGGTGAGCACCACCACGCAGCCCACGACAGGAACGTCGAAGTCGAGCTGAGCCTCCAGCAACTTCTTTGCCCGCCCTGCTTCGTGCCGAGAGTTCCGGAGGTAGGGGACAGGCTGGCCGTTCACGCGCATCTGGTACTTGGCGACCCAGATCTTCTTCCCCGCGTGCATCTTGCTGTTCACCGTGAAGACGCCCCCAGGCCCGATCACGATGTGGTCGATGTCCGAGTCGCCCTTGCCTACCGGCACGCTATGCAGCACGCGCCACCCGCGGTCGCGGAGCCTATTGAGCTTCATCCCCACGAACTCTTCACCCTCGGCCCCCTTGCGCCAGGCGCGCTCCTGGGTGTGGTTGTCGAACACGTAGCGGTTGGCGATTGAGAAGACCTTGGATCGCTCCTTGGCAGCTGCCCACTCCTCGTTGGCGAGCTGGCGTACGCCTTCACCCGGCCGATGTTCGGCCAAGTCCACCCACTGCTGTACAGGTGGTTCCGGGGTGGGTTCGGCACCGGCCGACGCAGTCTCAAGCGCCTCAGTGGGTAGCGCCTCGGCGGCAGCCGGCTCTGCTACGTCAGGTGTGGCCGGAGTGGAGACGCCCTCCGCTGCAGACCACACTGCGACTGCTCTCCTTACCGCGTCTGCATTGGCCGCTTGTTCGATTATGACTTCGCTCGTGCTGAGGTCGACGTAGCCGAGCTTGGTCCCAGACGCGTCCGAGACGTAGGCCCGGTCGTGGCCGTAGCGCTTCCAGCGCGTGACAGTGAAGTCGTTCACGTGAGTACTAGTTCTCGCTGCGCGTCGGCAATCGACGGCGCTTCGAGAGCATCGAAGAAGCCTTTGTCGACGATAGCGATTGCGACACAGCCGCTCTTGCAAGAATCCAGCCTCAGCACTGTCATGCAACGAGCCTGGCAGACGGTGGTCAGGCGGGGCAAGCGAGTGTCTGCCGCAACGTTGAGTCCAGTTGGCGTCTACCTATCTTGGAGTGCGCTTCGCTCAGAAGTTGGCTTGCCGTGGTCACCGTTGAGGCGCCATCTCGGTTTGGTCTTGTGGGATGTGATGTGCCAGGCACGACAAGCCGCGCACGGATGCACACCGCGGGGCAGCTTCGTCACGCCACACACTTGGAGCTTACGGGCGACAATGGCGCCTGCGTACAAAGCCGCACCGGCTGATGGAAAGGGAACCTTGGTACGCGAGGGCATGGGAGCGCTCCAGGCGAATGGCAGGAATGAGTCCTTGCCACCCCTGCCGCCCATTTCGACCGGGTGAACCTGACGCTCCTCTTTGGGGGTACGCCGCATCCCTGTTGGGGGAGCCCTTTGAAGGGAGGGTATACCCGGGGAGGTTGCCCGACCTAGCCCTCGCCGCCCGACCCAGCCGCAGTCGGCACTGGCGGGTCGAGAATCCAAGGCCCTATGCGCCCCGAGACTTCAGCAATGGCAGCATCGTCGCCAAGGTCCTCATCGCAACGAGGTTCGCCGTCAAGCGAACCAGGCTCTCTTCACCCGCTCGTTCGAGCGACTCGACATGGACCGGACGGCCCTCCACGAGACGGGCAGTTCGCTGGACTCCGAACTCAAGCGAGCGGCGAAGCGGGCGCGCAAGCGCACCTCGGACCGCGCCCTGCCGCGCTTCACGACCGAGAACGGCGGCGCCCGCCAGATCGTCGAGGAGCCGCCGCTCATCACCCGCTTGTCCGACGCCGAGGCCGAGATGGTGGCCGAGGGACTCGACGAGTACTTGATGACTCTCGACCCGCACTGGCGACGGATCCTCGGTGGCTACACGCTCGTGGACGTCGCTCACAAGGTCGTGGGCGTGGGGTCCGTGGGCCTGCGCGCCTATGTGGCGCTCCTGGAGGGATCGAGCAAGGAGGACGTGATCTTCCTGCTACTCAAGCAGGCTCGCAGGTCGGTGCTCGCGCAGCACGTGCACGGCGACAAGGCGCGACACGAGCACCAGGGTCAGCGAGTGGTGGAGTATCAGAAGGCACTGCAGACCGTGAGCGATCCGCTGCTCGGCTGGACCACCGTCGACGACCGGCAGTTCTACGTGCGGCAGTTCCGCAACATGAAGGGCGCCGTCTCGCTCAAGAACATCTCCGGGAAGGCGCTGGCGAACTACGCGGGCATCGCTGGTCGCCTGCTCGCCAAGGGCCACGCCCGCACGAGCGGCGCGTCGATGATCGCCGGCTACGTGGGGAAGGGCACCAACGTGGACAAGGCGATGGCGAAGTTTGCGAAGGCCTATGCCGACCAGACGGAGGCCGATCACGAGGCGCTGCTGGCCGCGGTCAAGAGTGGCCGGATGTCGATTGCCGAGGGGGCGTAGCGCTCGCACGCATCGGCCGATGCGCGGAGGGAGCAGTACAGATTCGTCGCGCGCTGTGGGGAGCACGGCGGTACGTTCGCAGCATGGATTACTCCGCACCTGCACTTGCTGCGCTTCTCAACGTCGACGCCAAGAAATTGCGAGACTATCTCCGCCAGGAATACCCCGGTGATGCTCCGGGTCAGGGCGGAGACTGGGTGATCTCACTCGACATGGCCGTCTCCGCTACGCGCCACTTTGGTTAGGCGGTAGACGCTCGGGCACTTCCCCAGCGACGGCCGAGGCGGGAGAGACGCGCACCCTTGAGCTAAGAAGCTCGAGGGTGCGCGTCTCGTTATTGTCAGTCGCCCTTCACGTTGACGATCTGCCGCAGCGTGTGCTGGATCTCGACCAGGTCGGCCGCATCGGCCATGACCTGATCGATGTCCTTGTACGCCGCCGGGATCTCGTCGATGAACGCGTCGGTGTCCCGGTACTCGATGCCCACCATCGACGCCCGGAGGTCGTCCTGGGTGAAGGACTTCCGAGCCCTTGACCGCGAGTAGACCCGCCCCGCGCCGTGCGGGGACGAGTTGAGCGAGAGCGCATTGCCCAACCCGGTCACCACGTGCGATGCGGTTCCCATCGATCCGGGAATGAGGCCCCACTCGCCGTCGGCCGCCGAGATGGCGCCCTTCCGGGACACCCAGACCTCCTTGCCCCAGTGCCTCTCCTTGGCGGAGAAGTTGTGGTGGCAGTTGATCCGATGCTGCTCGTCGATGGTGACCTCCGTGCCGGCGGCGGCGGACATCCACCGCTCGAACTGGTCGATCACCCGGTCCATCATCTCCTCCCTGTTGGCGAGCGCGTATGCCTGCGCCCACAGCAGGTCGGCGATGTAGTCATCGAACTCAGGCGTGCCCTCCACGAGGTACGCGAGGTCCTTGTCCGGCAGCGTGATCCAGTACTTGGACATCTCGGTGTGTGCCACCGCGATGTGGTGCTGCGCGATCCGGTTCCCGATGCCCCGGGAGCCGGAGTGCAGGAACAGCCACACCCGGTTCGACTCGTCGACGCTCACCTCGATGAAGTGGTTGCCGGAGCCGAGCGAGCCCAACTGCAGCCTCCACGCCTTGGCGAGCGAATCGAACCGTGCTATCTGCTCGGGCGTCGCCGCAGCCTCGAGTGCCTCGATCCGGGCAGCCGCGGTGTCCCGCAGCTTCTGGTTCTTGCCGCCCGCGCTCAGCGGGATGGCCCGCTCGATCTGCGACCGCAGCTCGGCCAGGTCCTTGCCCTCGACGTCGCCGAGAGTGAACTGGGTCCGCACCGCGATCATCCCGCAGCCGATGTCCACGCCCACGGCCGCCGGCATGATGGCCCCCAGCGTGGGGATCACCGAACCGACTGTCGCCCCGAGGCCCAAGTGGGCATCGGGCATGAGTGCCAGGTGCGGGTAGATGAACGGCATGGTCGAGGTGGTGATCGCCTGCTCCTTGGTCTGGGGGTCCAGGATGGACGCCCAGTTCAGAAGCCGAGAGTTCAGCTTCTCCATGGTCTTTCCTTTCTGTGATGAGTGAGTGGTGAGTGGTGTCGGCTGGGCCGACGTCGTGGCGAGCAGGCGTGCGCGCGCACGAGCATGACGTGTGGTGTGAGAGTCCTCGGGGCGGGGGAGCCTGGCGGGTGGGCCGCAAGGCGGACCGCCCCCTATGGGATCTCGGCCAGCACCGCCATGTGGGCCCACGTTCGGGTGGGCACAGTGATGGTCAGCGTGCGGGCTGATTACCCTCTCGACGCTCTACCGGTCGCTCAAGTGAGCGATCTTGGAGGCGGAGAGGTTCATGGGTACGCAAAAAGAAGCCGGCGGTGGCCGAGCTCGTGGCGTCGATGCTCATCGCGGTTCCCTTCTGTGCGTCCCTGGTGCGCATTCCGGCCGATGCCGGCGCACGAGCATGGGACCTTACTTCGCTACAAGGGGTTTCGGCAAGGTTTTGCCCAGGGAAGGCTCTAGACGGTCGTCACGACCTGCCAGACAGCACGCACGCCGTGGTGCAGCGACTGGCCCCACGGCGTGCCGTGCGCGCGTTCGTATCCGATGGCCGCCACCGGTACCGCGATGATCGCGACGACGGCGAGCCACGCGACTGGGTCGGGCAGGGACAGGAGCCCTGCGGCAAGGGGGCCAGGACCAGCGACCAGAGCGAGAGCGCGTGATGCGATGGCATTGACGCCCCTCAGCGCCGCGCGGCGCTCGGTGGCATTTGCCTCGCCGGTCGAGCGACCGTCTGTCCTGGGGGTTATCCGCTCTCGTTAGTGCTGGACCTTCTTGCGTCGATGACTTCGAACGCCCGCGACGATGGCCAGGACGGCGATTGAGGATGCCATCGCACCCAGCAATCCGCCAGCAATGCGCCAGAACACCCCGAGTTCGTCCCCAAGTCCCCAGAAGAGATAGCCCGTCGCAGCCGTCCCGAAGACAGTCCAGACACCGCGCATGGCTTCACCGGTATGCGCGTTCTCCACATGGTCGGCTGAAGTCTTCTCGACGAGTTCCACGAGATCCTTCCGCGCTTCGCTGTCCTCGGGGAGGCGTTCGGCGAGGTCGAGGCGTTGGCGGTTCAAGCGAAGAACGCGCGGGGTCGAACTCCACCAGGCGATAGTCGAACTGATCGCCACGCCGGCGAACGCGAAGGCCGCCACCACAAAGTTCTCCACCCAAGCATTGTGCCGGACGTCGGGGCGGCAGTGGCCGAGGCATCCCGTGGTGTCAAAACCCGCGTCCGGAGCTTCACTCATCTGCCGCGAACGTGACTGTCAGACGCTTGCTCTGCCCACCGAGACACTGTCTTGGGTCGCGCAGAGCGCGCTATGTTCGTGGAATGCAGACCGCGCCCAACACGCCGCTAGAGATCTTCAACATGCCGCAGTACCTGGAGATCCCGCTCTTCCAGCGGCCTTATGTATGGAATCTTGATGAACAGTGGGAACCGCTTTGGCAGGACATCCGACGTATGGCCGAGTTGCGGCTGAACGCACCGGGCACGCAGGTGCGGCACTTTCTAGGGGCGGTGGTCTTCCAAGCTCTTCCGCAGCCCGTTGGTGGGATCGCCACAAGTCAGGTCATTGACGGCCAGCAGCGCCTCACGACGTTGCAGATCGTCTTTGATGCAGCGAGTCTTGCCTTCGAGCAGGCTGGAGACCTGACGCACTCTCAGCAACTGCGAAACCTCACGCACAACGGCGCAAGTTATGTGCCCACCGGCGACCAATTGCTCAAGCTCAAGCACACCAATCGAGACGCTGAAGCGTTCCACGAGGTGATGGAGGCTCAGCCTCCTCTCGACTATGAGACTCTCAAGCACGGAGGAAGCAAGATCGCGGCGGCACATGCGTACTTCGCAGACCGAGTTGAACGTTGGCTTGGCGACCCGATCTCGACGGACTTCGCACAAAGGGCGGAGTCGTTGACCCGTGTGCTGGACTCGGGTCTCCAGGTTGTCACGATCACGCTCAATGCGGACGAGAACTCTCAGGAGATCTTCGAAACGCTGAACGCACGCGGCACACCATTGACGGCGGCCGATCTGATCAAGAACTTCGTGTTTCAACGTCTCGCACAGGAGGGTGCCGACACCGCCCACGCCTACGAGAAGATCTGGCCCTTCGACACCAAGTTCTGGGAGAGAGAGGTGAGTGTCGGCCGGTCGAAGGTCTCGCGGTCCTCGCTATACCTCAACCAATGGTTGACGTCGCGCCTGGGTGAGGAGGTGAGCCCTCACGCGACCTTCACCCGTTTCAAGACATTCATGGGGCATGACACGGATGCCTCGATGAAAGACGTGCTGACGGAGATTCGCGACCAAGCCGCGTTATACCAGCACTGGTGGGGGGAGGCGGAGAGCAGCGACCACACCCTCGATGCTACGGCGATGTGCTTCTACCGATCGCTCGCGCTCGACAGCCAGTTGCTGCGACCGCTTCTGATCTGGCTCCACGCGCCTGGTCGAGGGCTAGGCGCGTCGGAAGTCTCGCGCGCCATCCAAATTGCGGAGTCTTGGATGATGCGCAGGTCGCTCCTGCGGCTGCCGTCGAGTGACCTGGGGCGCGTGCTCGCAGATGTGATTCGTGGTCTGAGTGGAGTCGAGCCCGATGGCGTCGCGGCCCATGTCGAGAACCACCTAGCCATGCTCAACGTCGCGAGCACCTACTGGCCGGGTGACGACGAGGTGCGAAGGTCTTTGTTGTCAGAGCCCGTATACAGGAAGTACCCGCGGCAGCGTCTGCGGGCAGTGCTTGAGGCGCTAGAGAATTCGATGCGGGCTGAGAAGGGTTCACCTCAGGTCACTCGGTGGAAGTTCCCAATCGAGCACGTGCTGCCGCAGTCGTGGCAAGAGCACTGGCCCGTTGCCGAGCTGGAGGAGCAGCTCGACCGCGACGCCCATGTTCACCGGTTGGGCAACTTGACGCTCCTGACCGAGAGTTTGAACGCAGGAGTGTCGAACCGGGAATGGAATCACAAGCGCGGCGAACTCGCGAAGCACAACACCCTCCTTCTCAACGCACGGATGACAGCCGATGTAGGCAATGGGGGTTGGTCGGAGGACGCCATCGACACGCGATCTGAGGCCCTCACCCAGCGTCTGTTGAAGATCTGGCCGGTTCCAGAGGGGCACGTCGGTGATGTCGTGGATGCACGCTCTCGAGCAAGTTTCACCGTCACAGTGCGTGACCTCGTCGTGTCAGGCCATTTGGCGCCCGGAGCGACCTTAACGTTCAGGCGGGGCGAGTGGACGGGGCACACGGCTCACGTACGAGACGACGGACTAATCGATCTCGACGGGTCGCTCCATGAGAGTCCGTCGGGCGCGGGTCGTGCCCTGTGCGGTCGTGCGACCAACGGCTGGACGAACTGGTCCTTGGATGATGGTCGTCGGCTAGCGGACGTGCGCGCGGCATACATGGGCAAGAGCAGGGCGTCCGAGCGGATGGGGTTCGACTGGATGCGGGTGCATGCTCTCCTCGCGGCGCTACCGGCAGGTTCGTGGACGACCTACGGTGCGCTCGCGGACGCCGTCGGTACGACGGCGCAACCAATCGCCAATCATGTGAGTTCCTGCCTACGGTGTGAGAACGCGCAGCGTGTGCTGCGCTTTGACGGGCGCGTCGCCGATGGCTTCGCGTGGAGCGACCCGAATGATACTCGCGACCCGCGAGTACTTCTTGAGAGTGAGGGCTTGCGGTTCGATGGCGATGTCGCAGACCCCGAGCAGCGGCTTGATGCAGACGACCTGAGTGTGCTGGCGTCTGAACGGGCGGGAGCGCACGAGGGCCGAAGCGTGTACCGGGTATCGCTCGGGCGTGGAGCCGCCTACCTCGACGACGCTCTGGTCCACGGCTATATCGGCACTGGCTGGCTGCTGGACGTCGACCTCGGTCCGCATGCGGGTAATGGTCACGAGGACTTCCATGCGAAGTTCAACGACCTCGTCAAGGCCAAAGACGGCATTGAGAGCCAGATCGGAGCAGGCCTCGCGGTCGGTCAGATCTGGGTCGTCGTCTCGCAAATGGCTGACGGCGACCTTGTCCTCGTTCCTACTGGCGACAGTTCCTACAGAGTAGCGACGATCGTGGGGCCCTACGAGTTCGCGGGTGGATCCCCAGTTCCTCATCGCAGGCCCGTCGACTGGCACGGTGTCGAGCTCTCGCGAGGCGACATGTCGGAGGAGCTCAGGCGTTCGCTCCAGTTCAATGGCACGGTGCAGAACCTTCGTGACCATCGCGAGGAACTGGACGTGCTCATGAGGGGTCGCGTTGGCGACGCCTGAACGGGTGGAACGGTGAGAATCTGGAACTAACCTCGTGCCCCCAGATTGTTCGAGGTGTGAGAGCGAACCAGGATCGGCAAGGGGTAGTGCGGTTGACCGATCAGCCCGGTTTGAACAATCGGTGGAGAGGAGGGCCCGACGGGCTCTGGGGCCTCCTGTGGAGTGTCTTTCAGATAGCGTCCTCCACGGTTTGGCGTGCTACTACCGTGTCGTAGAGGCCCACGTGGCTGAGGTCGTCATGGGAGTCGATCCCCGTATAGGACAGTGACGCGTCCTCGTATCTGCGGAATGCAAAGACTGCTTGGTTCATGTGGCCCGAGTTGAACACATTCAGTGAGACGAGCAAGTGGAAGTCATCGACCGTGAGGCCAGTCACCGTGCGGAACAGGTCGGGCTCGAGCTTCGTGATGACGTCCTGAAGAGTGTTCTCGCGGAAATCGGTGAGGTACATGAAGGCGGGGATCCGCGTAGCGAACTTGATCAACTTCTCTTGGATCTGTTTCCGCTTCGACTTGTACTCCTTCTCCTCCTCGGAGAGTTCCTTCTTCTCCTTTGGGCTGAGTTCCTCGCCCTTCTCCTTCTTGGTCTCCTTGACCTTCTCGCTCTTGTTGATGACGGTCTCGATGACGTCGGCGCCAAGCGCGCGGAAGCCTTCGATGTTCATCACAGCCTTCAACGCGTCTTCGTTGTTCAGGATTCGTCGGAGGGTGTCGTTGTCCACGTTGACCAAGAGCGCGGACTCCCACTTGCGTGCGAGAAGCGTGGCGCTCGTGCCCGCCATGGCGATGTCCAAGATTCCGCCCGCATCAACCTGAGTCATGTGCGAGCCGTCGTAGGCGAGCACAGGGAGGAAGGAGACCAGTTCCTCGACAGCCTTTTCGGGATTGGACTCAGCAGGATTGAGGCCGATGCCATAGTCCGATAGTTGCCGGAGCGCCCGGGTGGGCGCAAAGTCGAAGACGAAACAGACGGGCTTGTAGACCTCTTCTTCGTGCGGGTTGTCGCCGTTGGGATTCTTCTGGCTCCAGGGCGACTGCACACGGAACGCCGCTTGGAAGTAGGTCTCTGGAGACTTGAGGTTGCGAAGCATGAGGATCGACGACCACTGTGGCACCGTGACACCCGTGGTGAGCTTGCCGCAGGACAACGTGATGGTGCCCTGCTCGTGCCCGCTCCCGATCGCCTTGCGTACAGGGGGAAGTGCGTCCAGGCCGATACCCGCCTTGCTGCCCGCAACGGTAAGCACCCTGTACTTATGGAAGTAGGAGTTCTGGGGCTCGGCAAGCAGGTTCGCCATCGCGTAGCAGGCGGCCACATTCGGCAGGAACCAGAACGAGTGTTGCAGGTGAGGGAGCAAGCGCACATCCGAGTACGGAAAGGGCGGACGCTCCTTCAGGTTGTCGACTTGTGACGGGGCGTACGCGCCACGGATGATGTCGAGCCACTTCTGCACATCACTCTTGTGCTTGAATTCCGCCGAGCCGCCCGTGCCCGTCGAAGCGAAGAAAGTGTTGAGATCAAACTCATCGAACTCACCGCTACTTGCGACGGCCAGCAGTTCGTCGGGCATTTGGTAGGTGAGCAGACGCATCTGCGGCAGTGCGCCGTACGGGTTCAGTTTGTCAGCGTGAGCCTCGGCGAAGTCCGCCTTGGCTCGTTGCTCATCGGTGTATGTCCAGTTGAAGATTTGCTCTTCAATGAACTCGCCGGTGGCAAGTGCCTTGAACGGCGTGCCCGATAGGTAGAGGTATGCGCGGGTGGTGATCGGCAGGAACTCGGGCTCGTCCTCAGCGAGTTCTTCGAACTCTTCCTCGAAGTCGTTGAGACCAACGGTATTGCGCCCACTCGCGCCGTACTCCGCTGAGATCTCTGCGGACGCGTCTTCCTCACCCTCGAAGAGTTCTTTGGCACTGTCGCGCCATGCCCCGAAGTGGTACTCATCGAAGATGACCAGGTCCCAGTTGATCTCGTGGAGCCACTGGTTCTTCGCCTTGATGTTGCCGACTTTGTCCTTGCCGAGCAAATCCTGGAAAGAGCCGAAGTAGACGAGTGGCCTGTTCTTCTCTACCGAGCGCGGGTCCGCACCTGACTGGTTGCTCATATACTGCCAACCGTCAAAGTCGGCGTGGTTCTCAAGATCCGTCTGCCAGGCATCCTCCACCGCGGGCTTGAAGGTCACCACCAGCACACGGGTAGCGCCAAGCTTCTTTGCGAGTTGGTAGGTGGCGAATGTCTTCCCGAAGCGCATCTTGGCGTTCCACAGGAAGCGCGGCACCGCGTGCATATCCTCTTGCCACACAGAGTTGAAGTAGGCCTGAGTCTTCTTCACTGCCGCCTTCTGCTCATTGCGCATGCCGAAGGTCTCGTGGTGTGTGCCGGTGAGTTTCTGCCCTGTACGGAGCTCTGTGAAGGCGGTCTGCACGTCGGGCAGCGCGCAACGCACCCACTCACCCGCGCCCTTTGCGGGCTCCACGCTCTCAAAGCCCTTGTTGTTCAAGCGCGCACGCAGTTCGTAGTCTGTAAACGTAGTGCCGTCGTCCCGCTCGGCCGGCTCGTCGAACAGGATAGTGGGCTTTATCCCCACAGTCTTGGTCTGCTCCTCGATGCGTTTCTTGACCTCGCGCGTGGTCTGCCCTACCTTAATGAGTCCCGCGTGTGCTGGGCCTTCCACGCTATACGCGTATACCCGCAGCCGAGTCTCAGGCTTCGGCGCGAAGATCTCTTCTTCGGACTTTGCCATCACACTGTCGTCTTCCAAGTGGCTTCATCGTCGTGAGGAGCGACAAGCGACTCGATGAACTTCACTTCCTCCTCGGTCAACCCGTAACGCTCGTACAGTTGTGCGTCCGTCCACTCGCGATCAAGTGGGATGACTGGCACGAAGCTGTAGACACCTTTCAATGCGTCCTGTGTTGGCTTCCGCAGAGATACGAGGAAGCGTACAAAGCGAGTGCGGAGATAAGTAGCGAGGCGAATAGCTGCATCCTCGGTGGCAAAGTGACCTGCGACGAGGTAAGTCTCGGTGCAGGCCGTTCCAGGGGGCGTCACAAGGGGCTTACTCAGAAACTTGGTCTCGACGGATGCGCTCGTGCCCTGGATTCTCGTCATGAGCACCTTCCACTCGTCCACCCATTCGACGTTGGTCGGGATGTCAGTCCGCTCTACGAACACGGTGCTTTGGTTCGCGTAGAGTTTCACCGGCGAACGAAGGCCCACTTCTGAAGTCTTGCCCTTGAAGTTGGTCGCCAAGCCGAACGGCTTCTGACTGGAGACGCGGCCGTCGATGGTGGGTTCCGCCTTTGCTCGCACCTTCTCCAGAATCGGAATGGCTTCGTTCCGTCGAACCAAGATGTCGTATGCGTCGAGGTAACGAACTGACGGCGGACCGAGGGGCTCGTCGTCCCACATCGTCTGGATCGTGCACGGTCCTGAATGGCTGCTATCTCTAACGAAGTAGGCAACTCCACCGCGGATCTTAACGCCAGGAAACGCGTCGTAGAGCTTCGGAAAGTCGACGATAGTGCGAATATTGCGGTCGGCCAGCATAGCTTTCCTGAAGGCACCCAAGCCCATGCCACCGGAGAACCAGCGAGCGGGTGTGATCATCACAAGAAGTTTTGGTTCCAACTTCTTGGCCTGCTCCACAAACAATTGATAGATCGGTCGTGCCTGATTGCCGTGGCCATCCGTGTCGAGCTGATACGGCGGATTGCCTATTATGACGTCGAACTTCATGTCTTCTCCGAACAGCTCTGCTAGCAGAGCTTTGGGGTCTTCGGTGTGGATGAGAGCGTAGGCGTGGCTTTCAAACTCTTCGCCTCGATTCAACGCCTTCTGGCTTGCACCGCAGTACTTGCACTTGCCGTTGGTGAATTTTCCGACGCGGTCGCCCTCGGCATCGGCAGTGGTGACCCACTCGGTGCCGCCGATCCATGTGTGCTCGGTACGGTCGAACCAGATGTTGCCATGCTCGTCGTCAATTGACTTGGCGATTGAGTGGGGACCGTTGGCCCACTTCGAGCAGTAGAGGCTTCGCCGAGCGAGCATCGCCGTAAGTTCGGTGATAGCCATGCCAAAGACCTGCTTGGTGAGGATGTGATCCACTCGCTCTTCGAGGTCGGGAATATGCTCCTCAAGTCCCTTAGTCAGGCGACTCGTGATCTCTCTCAGGAAAACCCCTGATTTCGTGAACGGGTCGAGGAATGTTATGTCAGGGTTGGACCAAATGTCCTCGTCGTCATTGGAATCGGCCCAGGCCGCAGCCATTTTGTCGAGCATGCGGTTAGCGAGCTCGGGTGACGTAAACACCTCATCGTTGGACAAATTTGCGATACAGGTCAGGACGTCGGGGTTGCGCCCACGAATGGAAAAAGTCGCTTGCTGCGTGGTCACGCTGCTAACTCCGCCACGCTCATGGGCGTGTAGTTCTTCGTCGGCTTGAACACCTCATGCTTGCCGCTATCGGCAAACAACGTGTCTTCGGCTCTGAAGGCACTCATGTGCGAGAGAGTGTCGAAACGGAAATCCCGCCGCTGGAAACGACCCTTGCCCAAGTAGCCCCACTCCGCGAACGTGATGGGCGTGCCGTCATGATTCAGCATCGTAAGGGCGTCCCCGTGGACGACGTTCTGACTGAGCACGTACTCGGCTGCCTTGTGTAGATCGTTGTTCGCTGTCAGACCCAAGAACACGTCGAACACCTCAAGCATGTTCTGACGACACTCCTCCACGTTGTCAGGGAGCAACTCGATGCCGTAGATGCACATGACGCCGAGCAGCGAGTAGTTGCGGCGTTCAAACTCGCTTCCGGCGTAGCGTCGCTCCGCTGCGTCGAGTTTGCGGGCGAGTACCCTCACGAGGAAATTGCCGGAACCGCACGCCGGCTCAAGGAAGCGGGAATCGATGCGCTCCGACTCGCCCTTGACTTGATCGAGCATGGATTCCACAAGCCAGTCCGGGGTGAACACCTCTCCGTGTTCAGCGACGCGTTGTTTCGACCTCACCAAAGACACGTGACCGTCCTTCCCGTAGGCGCCGGCACGCGCCTCAGTATCTAGCCTGGTGGCAACCCCAACGCTACTCGCGTTAGCGCGTTCACATGCCGAACGCCGCGCGCTAGTCAGTGTCCGAGGCGCGGCTGGCGCCGTGGGTGGCTTGCCCCATTCCGACGGCGTGAGGTCGAGTGTCCCACTCGCCGGACACCCGATCGGTCCTACGCCGGTACCGCTAGGGCGAGCGCCGAAGTGACACGTCGCTGCGCCATCGAGAAGCTCGCTCTTCGCTGACTACGACCAGGTGTGCGCCAGTTCGCGGCGGCTCAAAGAGCGACAGCCGGCCCGGGTGGTCGTAGTGGTTGTTGCTGCCCGCTGCGGCGACAACGACATTTGGCCTGAGGTCGCCAGTTCTCAGAAGCTCTTCGGGGTAGTCAGGGTCGGCGCCGTGATGTGGAAGATTGAGTACGCCTACGCGTCCTAAGCGTTTAGGGCCCAGAACTCGCCGCGTGTCCGCCACCGCGCTCGGATGATTGAGGCTGATATCGCCGGTGCCTAGCCACGCGACCTTTCTAGGCCATGGGTCTATCTGACACCTTTCAAGGAGGGATGCAGGTCTTGGACTACGCCTGTGTGCTCGCCATGTCGAGAGCCATGGAGATTTGAGAACCGGCCCGCTGTAGAGCAGCATCGATGTGCGGTTCGTCCGCGAGCTGAGCCCGGGTGCCAGTGAGCCAGCGGCCTCGTAGGCGCGCTTCAATCGCTGCCTGGCGGCCGCGTCGCGAACCACCCCGAGAACCCACGTGCTATCGGAGAGTAGCCGAAGAGCTTCGTCGGTGCCCGTGAGGCCATATTCGCTGACAACCGACGCAAGGAGCGCTTCGCGGCTCGGCCATTTCGCGAGCGGTGTCCAGGCCACGAGCTCCCACAGCGGCTCCCAACGTCCATCCACTCGAAGGGCGAGCAGCAAAGCCAAGCCGGGCCCCTCCTCAACTGAAATGCCGAACTCTAGCGGTTGCTCGTAGTCTTCCTGCGGGATCGTGTCTATCGGCTCGACTGTGTCGATCGGCGTTGGAGCGAACGTCTGAAAGTCAGTCCGTGGTGTGACAGAAATTACCTGGGTCGTCTGGCCGAAGATGTCTGCAAGTGCTTGACCGGGGTCCACCACGAAACGGACGTAGTCCTCTAGGTCTTGCGGCGATTCGGGCGTTTGCGAACTCAGGAGATGAACAAGCCGCTGTTCGAGAGATACGAGTGGCAGGATCACACGTGCAACTCGGTGCACGGTACCCGCTAGGTCGGACAGCGCATTGAAGTGATCGGCGTCGAAGTGGGAGATAAACACGGCGTCGATCTGCTTGCTTGCGTTGCTCGTCAGTTCGTGGCTACGCGCGTAGTCGCGAATCTCTCGGGCGGGATGCGACTTCGCGGTACTCGAACCACAGTCGTAGACCCAATCGAGGACGCTCCTCCCATCCACAGTGACTCGGCCGGAGTAAAAGCCTCCTTGCCCCACTGCCCATTGGTTTCCTGCCACCGCCATTTTCATCCGTGACCTCCTCGGTCCAGGACGAGCATAGTAGGAGCGCTTTGTGCGCCCGGATAGCGTTCGCAAGCGTTCGGCTGCAACTCGCGTGCCGGTCCGGCCGGTTGTGCTCCGGCAGCCGAGCAGCACATCATTCCCAGTCCGTGCACCCCTTCGTGACCGAGAATTGCCTTGACGAGGTCCATCAGCGCGACCTGAGGGCAAGTGTCTTTTCGCGTATGCCGTGACGGCGACAGCAAGGAGATTAACCGCCAGGAGTGGAAGCCCTGTGGCCCGTGGGGCTGAGAATATCGAGTGGCTGGATGCCCGCTCCGCGAGTGCTGAAGTTGACGCACAGGCCGCTTCCCCTCGTGCCTTGCGACATATCGCGTGGTGGCGCTCGGGCCAGTTCTCAACAACGAAGCCGCACCGCTCGCTACCGAGCATTTCGAACGCCGCGTTGGGACGATCATGCGGATGACTTGCGGGGGCGGTGACACCGGGCGCATTGGCCGATACAAAGACACTGTCGATGGCACACGGTCAAGTAGGGCGCAGCCGATCCCAACCGTACCGATTCGCCATAGGTACATTGTTTCTGTGACAACGCCACATTGGCTCCCCACCGACTTCACCCACCTCCCTCCGGGTCGCCATCACCGCCAGCGTCCACATCCGCCCCATAATCCCCGACGGCCTTGACATCGACACGCCCACCGTCATGGGCAATCAGGCGATGCTGTGGGCCAAGTACGGCGATGCCCGGGGCTGGCCGCCCGCCGCTTTGACGGCCGAGGAGGACCGCGAGGACCCGGTGCTCCACGCCCAGGACATGGCCAAGAACCTCTTGTTCAACTCCGCTATCCTGCCCAGCGACGAGAGCCGGCTGTTCGGCTGCCTCTACTTCGACCCCGCCGAGCTTGAGCACGGCTCAACCGTGGAGCAGCCAGCCGCCGACGTCTCGTGAGGGTTGTGACGCACGCGCCCGCAGGCGTCGTGGCTCGTACGGAGGTGTTGCTACCAAGTTGTCGTCGGCGTTGGCGTCCTCGGCGGCGGACTCTCAGCCGAAGACGCGTTCGAGTGGGCGCGGTGCCAGTCTCTCTAGATTCGTGTATCCCTGTGACACATCAAAGATTGCCTCTTCGACGTCCACCGCACTCGCGTCGAACGGTCGCCCCCACTGCTTCAGCGCGTTCGTATACTCCACGTAGTCCGCTGTGCGTCCCATGCGAGGTCCGCCCCGCCTATCCCACATGGGCGCGACTGCACTGCGCATGACCGCATCGAGAATCGGAAGCGCCTCGCTGCTCGAAGGGTCGCCCTTAGCGGAGACCGCGTACATCCACTTGGTGAAGAACGCAGGCCCGAGGGAGCGCACCTTGCCTCCAACGCCACCCTCTCGTGTGTTGAGGTTGTTCATGAACCAGAACGCGCTTTCCGGGCCGCGGCGGATTGGTTCAACCGAGGCGTGCAGCCTGTCGAGTACATCGCCACTAAGCGGCGCGGTGCCCTGGGTGAGAACCTCGTGCGTCCGGTACGCCCCGTAACCGCTCTTACCGTGACCCCAGAGCATTGCGATGACGAATGCGTCCGCCACGCCCTCGCGGCCTCGCTTGAGGCTCGTGTCGACCAATGCGACCATTTCGCCGCGTGTGACTGCACCTTTGAACGCTCTGAAATCGACGCTCACCCTCTCGATGTCCCTTAGCCACTTTTCCCAAGTGGGAGCTGAAAAATTGACTGGTCGGTACCCGTCCCTTGAGCGAGCCTTGGTCAGGTGCTGTTCGATGTCGGCGGCTAGTGCTTTGGCTTTGACGACCATGGCAACCTCCTGCGGTGTGCGGCGCGTCCCCTGAGCGTAGGGAGCAGGGGTTTCGATGGCTAGTGCCCGCGTTGTCGCACCATCCCCATACCCTTCACAGCATGGGCACCTGGGTAGAAGATGCACAGCGCTCGGCCGCGCACTGGGAGCACCTTGCCGACCAGAGTCCGTCTCGCTACACCGCGAGGTGGGCGTGGGCGATCGCTAGCGTCGGGTCCACCTTCGCCGAGCTAGGGGACCATGCCGAAAGGCTCATCCATTTCGACTTGGCGGCCAGCATCGTGCGGGCAAGGGTGGACGCCGGAGTCGCGAGCGACGAGGAGCAGCACGACCTCCCCGCGCACCTGTCAAACCTCGCGGCGGTCGCGCTGCAGGTGGGTGAACTCGACCTTGCGCGTCGGGCACTCCGAGAGGCTGAGGTTCGGTGGGCGAGCCTTCCCGAGCACCTTCGCTACTCACGCTCCGAAGCACGCTTCGAGGACCACCTCGCGCACGTGCGGGCCCGCGTAAGGAGCTAGCCGAGAAGCCGCACTAGCGACTCTCGAAAACTCACCTGCTGGCCCGAACTGGGGAAAGGTAGGGGGCGCTCTTGAGGAACTCTCACCCCTGCGGCTCGAAGCCCCTCGGCGAGCGCATCGAATACGGTGCCCTTGATGAGTACCACCGACGCCTCCGGGGCGCCACGCTCGCCGAGCAGCCTCACGATCTCTGCAACCTTCGTCGCAGCGTGCTCACGCAGGATGGCGGCACAGCGCGCATCGCTTAGGCCTTGGGGGAGGCGCTCGTCCACTGCGTCGACCAGGTACACGCCTTCATCGCAGAGCCTCGCCAGGACCTCAGTCTTCATCGCACGGACGTCCTTCGCGCCTCGCGCCTTCCAAACCTCTGGCAACAACACCTTCGAGGTCTCAAGGAACAGTGAATCGTGAGTAGCGACGACCGGGTTGTAGAAGAAGCGATCGGTCGACTCTCGTGGTGCCTCGGCCACCAAGAGCAGGCGGATGCGGTCTGGCATGTACGCCTGGCGCATTTCGCGAATGTTCATCAAGCCACCCCCAAGGAATTGCTGGCATTGTTGCATCGTGCTCCCCGCTGAACTTATCGCCACATACCCCCGCATCTTCCATATGGCTGAAGCCTCGGCCTGGGATGGTATCCAGCGTCACGGACTCCTATCCACCGGCGCCCTTGTGGACCTTTTCGAGACCCCCAATCCACGCCGACGGAGGCTCCTGTCCGAGCCCCGGCCGGACATGACCTCCGTCCGCCACGGCGTTCACGGCTCGGCATTGATCCGCGACAACGGCCCGCTCAATGAGAAGAAGCTCGCGGCGTGCCTCACTGACATGACAGTGCCCGAGTTCCTGCGCCTCATCAACAGCAAAGTGTTCTTCTGGCCTACACAGAAGCGGCTCGACACGCTCTTCGCTGCGAGCACTTACCGGGATCGCCCACACCTCATCCTGGTGGTGGATACGGCGTCGCTGGTCAGTGCCCACGCCGAGCACATCACCCTGTCGCCCATCAATAGCGGGGCGACGGTGCGCGACGCTCCCAAGCGGGGGTCCGATACCTTCAAGCCCATCGCGGACTACGACTTCGAGTACTGGCGGACCAAGCGATCGCGGCCGTTGGCCGTGGCGGAAATTTGTGTCGACCACTCGGTGCCAGACATCACCAGCCACCTCTTCGAGGCCTACATCCGAAACCCAGACGGGTCGCGCACACTCGCGAGGTAGTCGGAGGCGACACAGCGTCAACCCTCGGTGTCGTCTTCGAGCTCATTCTCCGCGCTTGTCCACCGCCGTAGGCGAGCGCGCTCAGTGATTTCGCCTGAGAGCTTCCCCGACACAGACTTGGTGCGGTTAAGGCTCTGCCCGCTCAGGCGCCTTACCGTACCGATGCCCTCGGTGCCGGTCTCGATCGCGGCGCCCGAAGCCGACTTGGTGCGCTCGAGCGTCTCGCTGCCAAAGCGCTTCGCAGCACTGAGTCCGTCGGACCCTGTCTCGATGGCCCTATCCCTCGCGTCCGATGCCGCTTCTCGCCAGCGCCGTGCGTCAACCACCGCTCGCTCGTTGCCGATGCCGAGTACTGCATGAAGCTCGACCACTGCGGCACTGACTTGGTTGCTGGATGCCACCGCCTGGCGCGCGGCCCTTGGATGCAACAGGACCTTGGAGTTTGCCCCAGCAGCAGCGGCATCGATGCGCGCCAGAAGTTGAAGCGTGCTCCGGGTAATCACCGCGACCCTGTTGTCCCGGGCCGCGTTCAGGCCCAGCCGATGCTGGTCCAGTTCTTCAGGAGCGGCATCCAGCACCCGGTCAAGCTCCAGAATTGCGATTGCATCCTGCAGTTGGAAGCAGAAGGCGAGCACTGCGAGCCACTCCTTAACCTTTGCTTCTGCCTCGCCGGTTGCCTTCACAAGGTCGCCGAGACTGGCGTGGCTCTCCATGTTCTCTGCCAGTCCATCCAACTGCCGCAAGGCATACGCCTGGGTCCGGGCTATGGTCAGCGACGTTGACTGCACCTTTGACCACGAAACCTCAGAGATCCTGCCCACGTGGGCTCGGATTGTCGTGGCCTCTTCGATCACGAGACCCACGGCAATCACGTCTGCGAGCACCCCGTCCTTCTGTGCGCGGAGCACATCGTCGATCTTCTTGTCGATCACTTCGAGATAGTCGGCGATTGCGTCCATCTGCTGCTGCATCGCCAACTGCGCCATCACCCCTGCGGCACCGGCAAGCATCGCCGGGTTGGTCAGGAGCGCGCCGGGTCCCTTTGCGAACTCGACCACGCCTTTGATCTTTCCATTGGAGGTCACCACGCCGCGGCTCAAGCCAGGCGCTGAACCCTTCATCAACCCGTACTTGTCGATCTTGCTTGCCGAATCCGCGGTCAACTTGAGCCAGCGACCCGAAGAAGCCGCCACGATCGACGTGGCCTCTGTGGCCCCTGCGGATGAAGCGAGGACATTTGCAAGTTTCGGCAACGCGAGTTCCCGCGACTGCAATCCCTCGGCAACGAGGAAGCGCTCGACAGCGCCCGGCTCGCCGATGACGGCTAGGCCATCGCCGTCACTGATCAACTGGAGCTCATCGTTCATCGTTGACTCCTCAGGTCCGGACTGCCTAGCGCGCAAGATGGGCGCTCCACCGTGTACGTGAGTGTAGGGGCCAAGGCTGCGCAAGGCAGCGCTCGGATCAGCGTTGGTCGCGCAAGTCCTGCCAAGGGCCGTTTGACTATGGGCGCTGGCGCAACCAGGATCGATATGGATCGAGCATCGGCCGCAGACCTTGCGTCGCTTCGAAAGGCGGGCACCTCAACATGACATCACTTTGGCTTCCTCTGGACTTCCAACACCCCCTTCGCGTCGACATCACCGACGACGTCCACATCCGCCCCATCAGCCCCGACGATCTCGACATCGACATGCCCGCCGTCATGGGCAACCAAGCGATGCTGTGGGACAAGTACGGCGACACCTGGGGCTGGCCGCCCGCCACCATGACGGCCGAGGAGGACCGCGAGGATCTCCAACTCCACGCCGAGGACATGGCCGAGAACCACTCGTTCAACTACGCGATCCTGCCCAGCGACGAGAGCCGGCTGTTCGGCTGCATCTACATCGACCCCGCTGAGCTCGAACCTGGCTCCAGCGTCGAACAGCCCGCCGCCGACGTCTCGTGGTGGGTCGTCCCGGACGCACCCGAAGGCCTCGCCGCCGCAGTGCGCGCCTTCGTCCCGGCCTGGCTCGAGAACTCCTGGCCCTTCGCTACCGTGCGGTACCCGTTCGGCGAACTGAACTGAACTGAACCGAACTGGACTGAACCCGCGCATCGGCCGCGTGACAGCCCAAGCCCACCCCATGCCAGCACCACGGGCAAAGCCCGGACCCTGGCGCATCGGGCAGGCGCGCCAGTAGAGTCGCGACATGCTCCCTGTGCCGAGTGAGCATGGTGATCCGGTGAGGGGGATCAGATGCTTCCGGGACTCTGCCTCGTGGGAGGAAGCACCGAAGATCCGGCCCTGATTGCCTCCGGCCGCACCGTCACGTACGGCGAGCTGCGCGGCCTCGTGGACGAGCGCCGCACCCACCTGGGGGCCGAGCGTCGACTGGTGGTGATCACCGCCGGGAACGCGATCGAGCCGGTCGTGACGTATCTCGCCGCCCTGGAGGCGGGCCACCCTGTGCTCTTCGTCCCCGATGACGGATCCGCCGGCGCCGCCCACCGCGAGGCGCTCATCGAGCGGTTCGATCCGGACGTGGTCGCCGCCGGTGCGAGCGAGGGATGGCGGCTGCAGGAGCGCCGTGCTGGCTCGCGCCACGACCTCCACCCCGACCTGGCCATGCTCGCGAGCACCTCTGGCTCCACGGGGTCGCCCAAGCTCGTGCGCCTGTCGTTCGAGAACCTGCGCAGCAACGCGGCGGCCATCGGCGAGTACCTGCGGATCACTCCGCGCGACCGGGCCGCCACCACGCTGCCCCTGCAGTACTGCTACGGGCTCTCGGTGCTGAACAGCTACCTGCTGGCGGGAGCGAGCGTGGTACTCACCGAGCACAGCGTCTCGGACGAACGGTTCTGGGACGAGTTCACGCTGACGGGCGCAACGTCGTTCGCTGGCGTTCCCTACACGTTCGAGCTGCTCGACGCGTCAGGATTTGCTGAGCGCGACCTCCCGAGCCTGCGCTACATCACCCAGGCCGGCGGGCGTCTCGCCCCGGACATGGTCCGGCGCTACGCCCGCTTGGGCCGCGAGCGCGGCTTCGAGCTCGTCGTGATGTACGGGCAGACCGAGGCGACGGCGCGCATGGCCTACCTCCCGCCCGACCTGGCCGAAGCCGCCGCCGGCAGCATCGGCCGCGCGATCCCCGGCGGGTCGCTGCGCGTGGACGTCGCGGCCGGCGAAGACTCGGGCGAGCTCGTGTACTCCGGTCCCAATGTGATGATGGGCTACGCGGAGCACCCCGCCGACTTCGCCACCGGCCGCGTGATCACCGAGTTGCGCACCGGCGACCTGGCCCGCCAGCGCGAGGACGGACTCTTCGAGATCGTGGGGCGCGCCAACCGGTTCGTGAAGGTCTACGGACTGCGGATCGATCTCGACGCCGTCGAACAGTTGCTCGCGGAGGCCGGCATCGACGCGCGGACGGCATCGGCGGACGAGCGGCTGCTGCTGTTCGTGCGGTCACCGGGGCTGGTCGCGGTGGCCCGGGGGAGGGCGGCGGCAGCGATCGGCGTGCCCATCCACGCGATCGACTCCTTCGCTATCGACGAGTTCCCGCGCACCGAGAGCGGCAAGTCGGACACGGCGGCGCTGGTGCGTCACGCGCAGGCGCATCGGCAATCTCCCGATGCTCCGGCCAGCGCCGCTTCACTGGGCGACTCGATCCGCGACCTCTACGCCGAGCTGCTGGGCCGGCCGGGCGCCACCCTGGACGATTCCTTCGCGGCCCTCGGCGGCGACTCGCTCAGCTACGTCGAGGTCTCGATCCGGCTCGAGACCATGGTGGGGCGATTGCCCACCGACTGGCATGCGTTGAGCCCTCGCGAGCTCTACGCGCGGCACGACAGTGAGGGCGCCCCATCCGAGACCGGTTCGCGGGGCGCCGAGCCCGCCGCCTCGCCATCACTCACCGGGCGCCTTCGCGCGTGGGCGGGGTCCATCTCCCGGGTGGAGACGTCCATCGCGCTGCGCGCGGCCGCGATTGTCCAGATCGTGTTCTTGCACGTGGAGGTGCTGAGGTTCGCGGGCGGGTCCGCCGTCCTCCTCGCTGTGCTGGGCTACAACCTTGCGCGTTTCCAGATCGTCAATCTGCCAGGGGTGAAGCGGAGCAGGAGGCTCCTCGGCGTCGCCGTTCAGATCGCGATTCCCGCCGTGCTGTGGTCGGGCTTCGTCGCGGTGGTGAGCGGCCACTACCAGCCGACGACGGTGCTGCTGGTGAACTCCTTCCTTCCTCGCGATGCCATGTGGACCTATCAGTGGGAGCTGTGGTTCATCGAGGTCGCGGTGTGGACGATGCTGGCGCTGGCGGCACTCTTCGCCGTGCCCGCGATCGATCGGCGGGAGAGACGCACGCCCTTCGGCTTCGCGCTGGTCCTGCTCGCCCTCGCGGGGGTCACGCGCTACCTGCTGACCGACGTGGCGGTCAACGAGCTCGATCGGTACACCCTGGCGACCGCGGCCTGGTTCGTGATGCTGGGCTGGGCCGGCGCTCGTGCTCCCACGTGGCGCGGACGGCTGCTGGTCTCGGCCATCGCAGTGGCGGCGACCCCGGTGTTCGCCGCTCTCGATATGTGGGACCTCGTCGGTTGTCTTGGGCTGCTGGTGCTGCTGTGGGTGCCGTGGGTCCCGGTGCCGCGGCCGCTCGTGGGGGCGGTATGGGCGCTCGCGGGCGCCTCGCTGTTCATCTACCTGGTCCACTGGCAGGTGATCTTCCGGGTCGAACCCCCGGTTGCCGGCGCCCTGGCGGGCATCGCGGTGGGGATCGCAGCGTGGCTCGCCTACCGCTTCGTGATGGCTCGGCTGGGCGTGTGGCGTCGGCGCTACTCGACGCGCGGGCAGGATGGCACCCGAGCCCGTGGCGACTGGCTGGTCGAGGACGCCGCCGAGCGGTGACGCGCATCGGCGCTGGGTGTCCGAACCGCCAGCTACCGTGTCCCCTATGACCCAGGACTCCTCCACGACGCCCACCACCCTCGCCCTTCCCGACGATTTCCAGGATCGCGTGTTCAAGGCGATCGCGGTCCAGCGCCCCGCGGCGACGGCGTACATCAAGGAGATCCGGCGTCGGAAGCCCGATGCGACCCCTGCCGAGGTCATGAAGACCATCGAGTCCCAGTACGTCGCGACCACCACCTCGGCGAGCGCGGCAGCGGGCGCCACCGCAGGCATCCCGGTGGTGGGCGTGCCGGTCGCGATCGGCCTCGGCGTCGCGGATCTGCTGTTCTTCTACGAGACCACTGCGTTGTTCGCCCTGTGCATGGCCGAGCTGCGCGGCATCCCCATCGACGACCCCGAGCGCGCCAAGGCCGTGGTGCTCGGCGCGCTCCTGGGGGAGAAGCGCAAGAGCCGCATCACCGAAGTCGTCCTCAGCGCGCTGCCCGCCGGCGCGACGGTGGGCACCGCGCGCCGCACCGCCGGCGCCACGGTGTCCAAGGTCAACCCCAAGTGGGGCGACCTGCTGGCGACCCAGCTGCCCGATTCCGCGTTGGTGCCGGTCACGATCGCCCTCGCGAAGCAGATGGGCACGCAGGCCGCGGTGTTCGGCAGCGTGAAGATCGGCACCAAGGCCATCCCGGTCATCGGCGCGGTCGCCGGGGGAGTGACCAGCTACTACTTCGGCTCGAGCGTGGTGAAGGCGTGCCGCGAGGGCTTCTCCGAGCCGGCAGAGACGTGGCCCGCGTGGCTCGAGCCCAGCGACGGCGATACGGCCGATGCGCTCGCCGGCTCGCGCGCGGTCGTCGCCATGCGCGCGGCGTCGGGTTCCGCGAAGGACTTCGGCGAGAGCGTGTGGACGCGCGTGGTCGACGGGACGGCCGCGTTCCGCGGCACCGAGGTCGATGGGGTGCACCGCGAGCCGCAGGCACTGACGGCGGTGAAGTCGGCGGGTGCTTCGGTGGGCGCGACCGTGGGTGGAGCGGCGGTGAGCGCGGCCAAGGCTGCGAAGGGCGCCGGAGTCAAGGCCGCTGGTGCGGTCGCGGACAGGTTCAAGCGCGACTAGCAGGCGGCGCCGAGCAGCCATACAGCCCCCAACGCTCAGACGCGGAGGTATGGCAGCGGGCGCACGCCAGACCGTCGGTCAGCGTGCGGTGGACGCTCGATCCTGCCATTCATCTGTGGGGGACACGGGCATGTACGCGTGTGCTGTAGCCCCAGCTCGGTGCATGCGTTCCGCCTCAAGTCCGAGCGGTCGGCACTCCCCTCGTCGGCGACGGCGCGTTGAGCGGTGATGTCCCGCTCGCCTGACCACTCGACGGCACGATTGAGCACCGCCGTGGCAGTTGCGCAATTCCGGCGGCATGGGCTTCAGCGGAGGCAACGCGAGAGTGATCGCCGAAGCCGGTGTGGGCGTAGGTATGAACCAGAAGCGGGTCACTGTTCCTGCGGCGGGGCTTTCCGGATTCCTCAACCCGCTTCTTCCCGCCCGGTCGACGGCCGACGAAGCGCCGGTCTGAGCCGTCGAGGCAATTCCCAAACGGGCGGACAGCGGAATGGGCCCCTCGCCGAGGCGCGGGCGATGCACGATGCCACGAGGACTGGTCTTCGCGTCGGTCGTGTTCGGCGAGTGGTGTGGCCGCGAGCGTCGGTCGTGCATCGGCTGCCCGGCCTGATGCCCGTCGGCCCATCGCTTCTCCGTGGGCCACGAAACCTGGAATCGGACGGCAGCTTCGCCGATCGGCAAGCCTCCATCAATGGCGAGGTGGGCGACCATCGGGCGGTGGCGAGGCATGAGAGCAGCGTGTGGATGTGTCAGGAGCCCCCCTCCGTGAGGGAAGGGGCCAGCGGAGTTCGGCTGGCCCCTTCAGGTGGGGAGCGCAGTTCAGCTGGACCGCGATGCCGCGGACCGAAGCACCTTTGCGAGGTCGCGGGGGCGACTCCACATGGGCCAGTGCCCTGTGGGGAGGTCCACGATGTCGACGACTTCGAGACTCGCGACCTCGGCAAACATGGGGTGACCCGCCTGGGCCAGTTCCACCACCTGTGCGCCCGAGATTGAGCAGCACACCAAGGTCGTCGGGACGCCGTGGCGGGCCTCGTCCGCGAGCTGGACGGGCTGACGAAGCACTGAGGCAGGCTCCGGGACGGCCCTCGCCCGGAAGCGCTCAAGCGCTTCGGCGCTCAGGCCTTCGAGGCTCGCCTGCTGCCCGAGGGCATCGAACGACGGCAATGCCAGTTCTTCGAGCCCATCCGGAAGGTCAGGGGCGAACACGCTGCCGTCCGCCACGGGGCCGGAGTCGACCCACACCACCCGGGAGATGAGCTCGGGGTGTCGGTCGAGGACGAGACTGATGGGGGCGTTGGCCCCGCTGTGCCCAACGAGGATCGCAGGCTGATCGCCGTGATGAGCGATGACGTCCCGGATCGCTGCTGCCTGGTCATCGAGAGTCCTCGTCGCGCGGTCGGTGTCATCTCCGTCTAGACCAGGCAGAGTCATCGCGACTGCGCGAATGTGGTCGGTTTCGAGATGTTCAAGTACTTCGTCCCATGCCCATGCTCCCAGCCAATGGCCGGCGATGAGAACGATTGTCTGGCTGCTTCTAGGAGTTGTCATGTGACGACCCTCCCAGTCAGACTTGACAAGAGTGTGTCACTATTTATGTCATGAATCGGCCAAGGCCTCAGCGGTGAGACGAGCCGAACGTCTGCATGCCCTGTCCGAGATGTTGCGGCGCAGTGGCGCGAGGGGCGTCTCCGCTGAGCGGCTGGCGCGAGAGTTCGAGGTGTCGGTGCGCACGGTGAAGCGAGACCTCGATGCGTTGGAGACCAGCGGCGCGCCGATCTGGTCTCGCCCGGGCCCGGGCGGTGGATACGGAATGGCCAAAGGTGCTTCTCTGCCTCCCGTGACCCTGTCCCCGGTGCAGGCCGTGGCGCTCATGGCGGCGGTGTCCGCCGCACCCGATGCTCCGTACGCGGATCTGGCTGCCGCGGGCATCCGGAACATCATGGACGTCCTCGATCCCAGGACGCGAGCGCGTGCCGACGAGCTGGCCCACCGCGTCTGGGTCGATGCGCCTCCTGCCTCCTCGCGCGCCGTCAGATCAGCACTCGAGGATGCGATGGCCGAGCAGCGGGTGATTCGCATCCGCTACACATCACGAGACGGCACCACGACCACCCGTGACGTCGAGCCGGTGCTGTTCGCTTCCACGAGCGGCCGGTGGTACCTGGTTGGGTGGTGCCGTCTGCGCGACGCGATGCGATGGTTCGCTCTGTCACGCATCGAGCGGGCCAGCGTTACCAAGGCGGCCTGTAGCGGCCACGCCCTCCACGAGGTCGGAGAGCCTCCGGTGAACGCCCGGCCGGTGCATGGCCGGGACGAGTGACGGCCTCGATCAACCTCTCCTGCGAGCACAGCGAGGGGAGCGGCGGGGCTGGACAGCCCGCGCATCGGCCGGTTGCGACGGTGGCGAGAGTGCGCTTCGGAGTGCTTGGCTCTCGCCGATGTCAGACCTCGATGATGTGATGGATGCATGACCGAGGCACCCGCTCTGCTCGCCCCCGATGAGGGCGCGGCGAGCAAGGGTGCGCGGGGTTCGGACGGTGCGCGGGGTTCAGAAGATACGCGCGGTTCCACGGGCGCTGGGACGTGGGACCAGCGCGTGCGCGCCGCCCTCGCGGACCGGCGCCCGTTGACGCACTCCGGGGTCAGCGCAATGTCGGAGGACGACCTGGTGGGCCTCGGTGCCGCGTTGGGGGCGGTGCGCAGGGACGCGGACCGGATGATGGCGGTCGTGGCCGCCGAGCAGGCCGCGCGCTCCCGCGCCAAGGCGAGCGACGTGGGGCTGGCGCGACGCCGAGGCAAGGGCGACGAGCGCGGGATGGTGTCCGCGCAGACCGGGGGCTCTCATGCGGAGGCGGGTCGCCTGATCGAACTGGGCGAGGCGCTGCGTGACGCGGAGAATGCCGACGCGGAACGTGTGGGTGCTGAGCCGTCGTCGGACACTGAGAAGGCTGAGCCCACCGCGGTGTTCCCAGAGGTCGCCAAGGCGGTCAACGCAGGGGAGTTGGGCGTCGAGGCGTCCGCGATGATCCTGCGCATGCTGCGCCGCATCGCGAAGAGGTGTCCCGAGCGGTCGCTGGCGGCCGCCGAGAAGGACCTCGTGTCCTCCGCGCGGCACATGCGGATCGACCGCCTCGCGGGGCTCATCACCCGCACCGAGGAGCGTTTGGACCGCGAGCACCTCGAGGAGCTCGCGCGTGACCGGCGCGAGCGACGCTTCCTGCGCATCGGTGAGACGCCGGACGGCATGGTGACGGTGAGCGGTCGGCTCGACCCCGAGAACGGCGCGCCCCTGATCGCGGTGCTGCAGGCGATGGTCACTCAGCACTTCCGCCTGCGCAAGAGGATGCAGGACGCCGCCCGGGCCGGCGAGTCGGTGGTCATCGACGAGCGTACGCCCGAGCAGGTGAGGGCCGATGCGATCGGAGACTTTGCGCGCCACCTCGCCGGGTGCGAGGTCGAGGTGCTTCCCCGCGCTGGCGTGACCCTCGTCGTGAGGACCACGCTGAACGAGCTGCGAGAGGGGGTGGGCGGCGCGTCGGTCGACGGTCTCTCGACCTCCCTCGACGCGGGAGCGCTGCGCAGGGCGGCCGCCGCGGCCGGAGTGATCCCCCAGGTGATGGGCGGCGAGTCCGTCGCCCTGAACCACGGTCGCCGCAAGAGGAATTTCACGCACGAACAGAAGCTCGCGCTCGTGGAACGCGACGGCGGGTGCGCGATGTGCGGTGCGCCACCGTCGTGGTGCGACGCCCACCACATCCGCCATTGGGCTCGCGGTGGCACCACTGACATGGACAACGGCGTGCTGCTCTGCGTGCGGTGCCACCACGACATCCACCGCGACGATTGGCAGATCCACGCCACCGCAGACGAGGTATCGTTCACGCCCCCGGCGACGGTCGATCCGGCCCGGCGAAAGCGTCCCGGTGGGCGGCGGCTCTTCGATGCCTGTCCGCTGGAACCGGAACCGACGGCTGGCCCCAGTGGCTCAGATCGCCGATGCGCGCTGGCGGCACCGGTGCCATGCGCGGTGTCGCGGGTGGCCCATGACGAAGACGAGCACAGGCAGCAGCAGCCGGCCGCGCGGTCGACCGTCACTCCCACCTCCAGTCCGAGCGCGGCTGCGCCTCGCCGCCCTCACGTCGTCAGCGCGATGAGGGGACAGCGGCGGGCGCGCGGCCGGGCGGACCCCGGTCGCCATACGCTACGGCCGACGTCGAGATGTGCCTGACGGCGTCGAGACGCACGTGACGACGCCGAGATAATGGTCCCGTGGCATCTCAACGGATCTTTCGCAGACTTGTCAGCGACGACGAGTCGGAACTGAAGAGCATCAGCGAAGAGGCCCGCCCCCACATCGCGGCCAACGGCGTGCGGCAGATGGCCGCCCAGGCGCTTCAGTCCGTGGGCGATCAGGTGGTCAATGTCAAGACCGTCCTGCCCTGGCTGATGACGGCGCTCGGCGCACCCGGCGGCTTCGTCGGCCTCCTGGTGCCCATCCGAGAGGCCGGATCGATGCTGCCGCAGGCCGCCTGGGCGCCCAGGGTTCGTCGCCGTCGCGTGCGCAAGTGGGTCTGGGTCGCAGGCGCGGCAGGGCAGGCCGCCGCGACCGCCGCGATGGCGCTCGTGGCGGCCACCGCATCGGGTGTCGTCGCAGGCATGGGCGTGCTGGCAGCCCTCGCCGTGTTTGCGCTCGCCCGGTCGCTCAGCTCGATCGCGAGCAAGGACGTGCTGGGCCGCACGGTGCCCAAGGGGCAGCGGGGCCAGATCAAGGGCACGACCACCGTCGCGTCGGCCGCTGTGGCCCTCACGCTGGGCCTCTCGCTGCGAGCCTGGGGCGGCGACAGCGCGGGGAACGGCGTGCTCGCCGCGCTGCTCGGTGCAGCGGCGCTGGCGTGGGTGGGGGCGGCCGCGATCTTCGCCACCATCCGTGAGCCCGCAGGGGGCGTCGACGCCCCCGATGCGGACGGTCCCGGGTGGGTGGCGCAGTCAGCGGAGCTGTGGCGCGGGGAACCGGTGTTCCGACGCTTCGTCATCGCCCGCGCGCTGCTGCTCGTCTCTGCGCTGAGCCCCCCGTTCGTGGTGACCCTGGGGGTCCAGCAGGGCGCATCGGGCCTGTCCTCGCTGGGGCTGTTCGTGATCGCTCAGGGAGTCGCCGGTCTCGTGGGAGGACGAGTGTTCGGACGGCTCGCGGATCGCTCGTCGCGGAGGCTGATGATCGGTGCCTCGCTGGCGGCGTCGGCAGTCATTCTTGTGTTCTTGGGTGCGCTGCGCGTGCCCACTCTCGAGGAGTCCGCGTGGCTGGCGGCCGCGGCCTATCTGCTGCTCGCCCTGGTCCACGTGGGTGCGCGCCTGGCCCGCAAGACCTACGTGGTGGACATCGCTGAGGGCGACCGACGTACGCAGTATGTGGCGGTGGCGAACACGCTCATGGGGGTGCTGCTGCTGGCCGTGGGTGCGGGCACTGCGGCACTGGCGATGGTGGGCGCCGAGTTCGCTCTGCTGCTGCTCGCCATGCTGGGCGTGGCCGGAGCCGTCGTGGGCCGCGGGCTGCCCGAGGCCGAGGTCGCGGCTGAGAGGGCGTAGAGGTCAGCCGGTCGGGGTGCCCGCTGGCGACCGTGTGCGCTGGACACCGTGTGCGCTGGACACCGTGTGCGCTAGCCGCCGTGTGCGCTCGCGAACGTGTGCCTCCGTGGCCGACCGCGCCGTCGAGACGACCGCGCTGTCGAGACGACCGCGCTGTTGAGGCGACCACGACGCACGACGGTGAGGCGACATGCCTCGTTCCACGCCGATGCGCGCGAAGTGACAGACTCGGAGTGAACCCGCCAACGACGAGGGAGGTGCCCGTGAGCATTCAGAACGACCTGCGGACCGTGGAGCGGCTGATGCTCTCCGAGCACTCCATCCCCATGCGGCTGCGTATGCACCAGGGTATGGACGAGGACGCGTACAGCGATCTCGCGGCGGCGCTCGAACGCCTCATCGACTACTACGCGAACCATTCCGACGTGCCCAAGCGCCTGGCGCTCGCGTTCGTGGACGTGGGTGCGGCCTTCGCCTACCCACAGGGCGCCTATCCCGACGACGAGCTCGCGCGCATCGAGGATGTGGGCCAGGAACTGTCGCAGATGGGTCAGCTGCTCTTCGGCGACGCGGACTGACTTCTCCGCTGCCCTCACGCCGCAGCACATCGGTGCGCGCACGCGCCCGTGCGCCGTCGCGCCACGGCCGCCGCATCAGCGCCCTCCCCGGTCGTGGGACCAACGTCCCTTCCGCACGCGCGCCCGCGGGCTAGCGTCGCAAGTGGAGGCGTGTCATGGACGACATCCGACTGCTCCCGGCGACGGGACTCGAGGGCCTCATCGCGCAGCTGCGAAGCCGCGGCTACCGGGTGATGGGCCCCACGCTCCGGGACGATGCGATCGTCACCGGCGAGATCCGCTCGGCCTCCGACCTGCCGCAGGGAGTGGGCGACGAGCAGGACCCGGCCCGCTACCGTCTGCGCAAGCGCGATGATGGCGCCTACTTCGGCTTCGCCGCCCCCGCCCAGTCGTCGAAGCCCGTGTTCTTCCCGGCGGAAGAGGTGATCTGGCGCGGTCGCCGCGACACCGCGGTCACCCCCGACAGCGCTGCCAGCGCGTCCACCCCCGACAACGCCGGCAACCCGACCACCGCCCCGGCCTCCAGCCCGCACGACCCCGGCTTCACCGTCGAACGCGACCAGCTGGACGCCCCCCCGATCGCGCTGCTGGGCGTCCGCTCGTGCGACCTGCGCGCCGTCCAGATCCACGACAAGGTGCTCGCCGGCCGCACGTACATCGACGCCCACTACGTGACCCGCCGCGAGGCCACCTTCGTGGTCGCGGTCGCCTGCTCGGATCCCGCGGCCACCTGCTTCTGTGCCTCGATGGGGACCGGCCCACGCCCCGCCGCCACCGACCCGGCCACCGGCGAGCCTTCGTACGACCTGCTGCTCACCGAGATCGCCCCCAGCGACCCCGACCGGCACCACTTCGTCCTCGAGATCGGCACCGAGGCCGGCCGGGACGTCGCCCACGCGATCGACACGGCGCCCGCGGAGTTCGACGACCAGCACGAGGCACTGGCGGTCACGGCCCACGCCGCCTCGCAGCAGACGCGCCGCATCACCGCCGCGACCGTGCGCGACGACCTGCGCGCATCGGCCGAATCCTCGCGCTGGGAGGACGTCGCCTCACGCTGCCTGTCCTGCACCAACTGCACGCTGGTGTGCCCCACGTGCTTCTGCACCACCGTCGAGGACGTCTCCGACCTCACTGGCGCGACCGCCGAGCGCCACCGCGTGTGGGACTCGTGCTTCTCGGAGGACTTCACCTACATCCATGGCGGCCCCACCCGCGAGTCCGTGAAGGCCCGCTACCGCCAGTGGATCACCCACAAGCTGTCCTCGTGGGAGGACCAGTTCGGGATGCTCGGGTGCGTGGGCTGCGGCCGTTGCATCGCCTGGTGCCCGGCGGGCATCGACATCACCGAGGAGGCTGCGGCGCTGGGACGCATGCGCGCCGGCGGCGTCCTTCCCACCGGGGACCACGTGCCGACCGGGGACCACGTGACAGTGACGAGTTAGCGCAACGCGCCCGCGGAGCGCAGGAGAGGAGCCATGATGGCAGGCGTGGGCACCATCGCCGATGCGGTGGCACGCACGGGTCGCGCCGACCCGATGATCCCGCGCCGCTTCGCGATCACCCGCGTGCGCCAGGACACCCGTGACACCTTCACGCTGCTGCTCGATCCCGTGGACGGCGGCGAGGAGATGACCTTCCGGGCCGGGCAGTTCACCATGCTGCACGCGTTCGGTGTGGGGGAGGTGCCCATCTCGATCGCCGGCGACCCCCGGCACCCCGCGCCGCTCGAGCACACCATCCGCAACGTGGGCGCCGTCACGCGCGCCCTGGTGAACGCCGCTCCCGGCACCGAGATCGGCGTGCGCGGCCCCTTCGGCACCTCGTGGGATGCGGCCGATGCGCGCGGCCACGACGTCGTCTTCGTCACCGGCGGCATCGGGCTGGCGCCGCTGCGACCCGCGATCCTCGACGTGCTCGCCGAGCGGGACAGCTACGGCAAGGTGCTGCTGCTGTACGGCTCGCGCACGCCCGACGACATCCTCTACGGCGCGCAGATGCGCCGGTGGGCGGACCTCGACGGCGTCAACGTGCAGATGACCGTCGACAACGCCCCGCACGGATACAAGGGCCGCGTGGGGTTCGTGACCGAGCTGATCGGCCGCGCCGGCTTCGACCCCCGCCGCGCCTTCGCGTTCGTGTGCGGGCCCGAGGGGATGATGCGGGCCGCAGCATCGGCCCTCGTGAGCCGCGGCGTCAGCCCCGCCCGCGTGCGGCTGTCGATGGAGCGGTCCATGAAGTGCGGCATCGGCCTGTGCGGGCATTGCCAGCTGCGCGAACTGTTCGTGTGCGTCGACGGTCCCGTGCTGGACTACGCGCGGCTCGAGCCGCTCATGGACGTGCGGGAACTGTGAGAGGAGAGCGGCGACATGACAGACCACGCGCACCACCACGGACCCGCAGCTCAGACAGCCTCTGGGATGGAGCAGGCCGCTGCAATTGAGCCGGCCTCTGGGCTTGAACCAGCCGCCGTGCCTGGGCCCGCACTCGCGGAGGCTGCCGCGCCCGAGCCCGCCCCCGCATCGGCCGCACGCCCCAAGCTCGCCGTCTGGAAGTTCGCCAGCTGCGACGGCTGCCAGCTGAGCCTGCTCAACTGCGAGGACGAGCTGCTGTCGATCGCGGGCGCCGTCCACATCGCGTACTTCCCCGAGGCGACCCGTGCCGTGGTCGAAGGGCCGTACGACCTCTCGCTCGTGGAGGGGTCGATCACCACTCCCGAGGACATGCGCCGCATCCACGAGATCCGCGCGCAGTCCGGGACGCTGGTGACGATCGGCGCGTGCGCCACCGCCGGCGGCATCCAGGCGCTGCGCAACTGGGCGGACGTGGACGAGTTCCGTTCGATCGTCTACGCGCACCCCGAGTACCTCTCCACGCTCGACACCTCGACGCCCATCGCGAGCCACGTCGACGTCGACTACGAACTGCGTGGCTGCCCCGTGGACAAGCGCCAGCTCATCGAGGTGCTCGCGGCGTACCTGAACGGCCGCAAGCCTCGCATTCCCAGCTACTCGGTGTGCGTGGAGTGCAAGCGCAAGGGCAACATCTGCGTCCCCATCGCCAACGGCACGCCGTGTCTGGGCCCGGTCACGCAGGCCGGATGCGGGGCGCTGTGCCCCACGTACGGGCGCGGCTGCTACGGCTGCTTCGGCCCGCAGGACACGACGAATACGGCCTCGCTCACCACGCAGCTCGTCGAGCTGGGGATGGCCGATGCGGACATCGTGCGCGTGTACCGCACCTTCAACGCGGGCGCACCGGAGTTCGAGGCGGCCGGCAACGCGGTCGAGGCGGGAGGCGCACGATGACGCACACGCTCAAGGACGGCGGCCAGGTTCTCAACGTCGGCATGCTCGCCCGAGTCGAGGGCGAGGGCGGCATGCACATCGAGATCAAGGACCGCACGGTCGTCGACGTGCAGCTCAACATCTTCGAGCCGCCGCGGTTCTACGAGGGCTTCCTGCGCGGCCGCCATTACACGGAGCCGCCGGACATCACGGCGCGCATCTGCGGCATCTGCCCGGTCGCGTACCAGAGCGCGTCCACCGAGGCGATGGAGGTGATCTGCGGCGTCCAGACCACGGACGCGATTCAGACCATGCGCCGGCTGCTCTATTGCGGCGAGTGGATCGAGTCCCACGCCCTGCACATCTTCATGCTCCACGCGCCCGACTTCCTGGGGTACGAGTCCGTGCTGGAGATGGCCGAGATCCACGGTGACGTGGTGCAGATGGCTCTGCGACTCAAGAAGTGCGGCAACGACCTCATGGAGACTGTCGGCGGGCGCGCGATCCACCCGGTGAACGTGAGGGTGGGCGGCTTCTACCGGATGCCCGCCCTCGCCGACCTGATGGCCCTGCGGCCCGCGTTGGAGCGCGGCCTCGAGGACGCGCTCGCGGCCGTCCAACTAGTGTCGACGTTCGACTTCCCGGACATGGAGCAGGACTACACCTACGTGTCGCTGCGCCACCCCGACCACTACCCGCTCGAGCGCGGCGCCGAGGTGGTCGCGTCGACGGGGGTGCGGTTCCCGGTGGCCGAGATTCCCCTGCACGTCGAGGAGTTCCACGTCGCGCACTCGAACGCGCTGCACGCGCGGTTCGACGGCGAGCCCTTCTTCGTGGGACCGCTCGCGCGCTACACGCTGAACTTCGACCAGCTCAGCCCGCGCTGCCAAGAGGCCGCGTTGTCTGCCGGCCTCACGGAGACGTGCCGCAACCCCTTCAAGTCGATCATCGTGCGCTGTGTCGAGCTGGCCTACGCCTTCGAGGAGGCGCTGCGGATCATCGACGGGTGGACCGATGGACACGCGCCCTCGGTGCCCACGTGGCCGCGCGCGGGCGAAGGGGTGGGCGCGTCCGAGGCGCCGCGCGGCACCATCTGGCACCGGTACCGCGTCAACGACAAGGGAGTGATCGAGGACGCGCAGATCGTGCCGCCCACGTCCCAGAACCAGTCGAGCATCGAGATGGACCTGCGCACCGCAGCCCAGCAGTGGGTGGACCTCGACGACCACGCCCTCACGCACCGGTGCGAGGCGGCCATCCGCAACTACGACCCCTGCATCTCGTGCGCCACGCACTTCCTGGACCTTCGGGTGCAGCGATCATGAGCGCGCCGGACGTGATCGTCGTCGGGGTGGGTTCGCCCGACCGCGGGGACGATGCTGTCGGTGCCGCAGTCGCCTCCCGGGTGGACGACCGATACGGAGGGCGGGTGCGGGTGGTGACGCGCGAAGATCCCACCGCCCTGGTGCAGCTGTGGGAGGGGGCCCGGGTGGTGATCGTGGTCGACGCGGTGGCGTCGGGACGCACCCCCGGCACCGTGCGGGTGATCGAGGCCGGGGCCGACGCTCCACCCCTCCCACTCCGGGCCTTCGCGGCGACCGGTCGCGGCGGCACCCACACCTTTGGGCTCGCGGGCGCTGTGGCGCTCGCGCGGGCGCTCGGGACGCTGCCCGCCAGAGTCGTCGTCGTCGGCGTCGAGGCGGCCACGTTCGCCTACGGGCCGATGTCCCCGCAGGTCAGCGCGAGCATCGGCGCTGCGGCAGCCGCCGTGGAGGCCGAGCTCGCCAGGGAAGGAATCGAGGCCACGACATGTGCCTAGGAACCATCGCGAAGGTCGTCGAGGTGCACCGTGACGGTCGCGCCGTCGTCGATGTGGACGGCATCCGCCAAGAGGTGCTCGAGATGACGTTGTCCGACGACGACATCGGGCCCGGCGACTGGGTGGTGATCAACTCGGGCTTCGCGCTCGAGCTGCTCACCGAGGCTCAAGCGCAGGAGGCGCTGCGCATCCGAGGCTCTGGCGACTCCGAGCCGCAGGACGCCCAGCCGGCACAGGAGACAGCGGAGGCCGAGGAGGACTCAGCCGAGCAGGACGCCCCGCCCATCAAGGAGGCGCAGTCATGACCTCCACCCGCACCCGTGGCCTCGCGCTCGCCGCCGTCACCGCGACGATCTCGGGCGTCGCCATCTACGTCAATGCGAACGGCGTGGCCGCGTATGGCGACGCCACGGCGTACACGACCGCCAAGAACGCCGCCTCGGCGCTGGTGATCGCGCTGGCCTTCGTGCTCGCGCGCCGTGCCAAGGGAGCCGGCGCGGTCGCCCTCACCCGCCCGTCGCAACCCGGGCACTGGTGGGGTCTGATCGTGGTCGCGGTGCTCGGAGGGGCAGTGCCATTCGTGCTGTTCTTCGAGGGACTCGCGAGCACCGCGTCCACCCAGGCGGCGTTCCTGCACAAGACCCAGCTGGTGTGGGTGGCCGTGCTCGCGGTGCTGCTGCTCAAGGAGAAGCTCACGTGGTGGCACGGCGCCGCGATCGTGCTGCTGATCGTCGCGCAGTTCGGGCTCGCGGGTGACGTGCGCATCATCGCCGACGTGGGCACCGCGCTCATCGCGGCCGCGACGCTGATGTGGGCCGTCGAGGTCGCCATCACCAAGCGGCTGCTGCGGGACATGTCGGCGTGGACGCTGTCGCTCACCCGCATGGCGGGCGGGTCCGTCGCTCTGCTCGCGTGGTCGGCCATGACCGGGTCGCTGGGCACCGTGGTGCCCTCGACCGCCACTCAGTGGGGCTGGGTCGCGGTGACGGGCGTGCTGCTCGCGGGCTACGTGCTGTCGTGGCACGAGGCACTGGCGCGGGCACAAGCCGTCGACGTGACCGCAGTCCTGTCGCTCGGTGCCCTCGTGACGGCGGCGCTCGCCGGGGCTTTCGATGCCGTGCCGCTCGCCGCCCAGGCACCGTGGCTCGCGATGATCGCCGCGGGTGGGCTGCTGGTATGGCTCGCGCCCCAGCTCAGCGCGCGCGGGAGGCGAGCCGTGACGTGACCCTCGCCGCGCATCGGCCGGACGCCGTGCCCCACAGGGCCGACGGCGCGATCCTGTTCGGCCGTTACGCGTTCCCGCCGAACGAGAAGGGGTACTGCGGGCCCGATCGCGCCGGGGAGCTGCTCGAGCGGGTGAGCGAGGGCGCCTCGGGACCCGCGCTTGCGGAAGTGGCGCGCGCCTTCGCGGGGGCATGGCCCTACCTCGAGCGCATCGGCGAGTGCCTGGGCCGGGCGCCTCTCGACCTGGCGGTGGTGTCGACGTACTGGTTGGGCGGGCCTGCCTTGGCCCGATGCGGCGGAGCCGCCTTCGCGCGCTCGCTCGAGGAGAGGTTCCGGCCGCGGCTCAGCCGCCAGGAGTTCGAGCGGCTCGAGGACGGGGTGCGCAACGGCGGGACACCGCACCACAGCTTCCATGTGTTCGGCGTGTACCCGTGGGTCGGCCTGATGCGGGGAGGAATGGGCGACGCTCCGCTCGAGGTGCTCGACCGGTGCCGCATCCGGTGGGGGCGCGTGGTGTCTCTCGACGGCGAGGTGGCGGTGGTCCGCAGCCGCCACCTCGAGTGGGACGGGCGGCGCCTGCGCCTGGGCCCGCGCACTCTCGAGACCGCGCAGCTGCGCCGCGACGGTCACCGGCTCAGCCGGCCGGTCGAGCCCGGCGACTGGGTGTCGTTGCACTGGGACTGGGTGTGCGACCGGCTGGACCCGCGCGAGATGTCGTGGCTGGTCCAGTCCACATCGACGGAGCTCGACGCGGTGAGCTCCTGCCGATACTCCGCGCCGGCGACTGTGTTGTCTTGACTCCTGGCGCTGCTCTCAGAAGGCGGCGCTGTTCTGAATAGTGGTGCTCTCCGGAAAGGAACCTGATCATGCATATCCCCGATGGAACGATGGACCCGGCAGTGCTGGCGGTGGCCGGCGCGGCCTCGGTGGGGGCCGTCGCGGCCTCGGCGCGTGCGCTGCGCACGGGACGGCCGCGCATCGGCCTCGCGCTCGCGGGCGCCGGAGGAGTGCTCCTCGCCCACCTGGCCGACGTGCCGCTGCACGGGGCCTATACCGGGCACCTGATCGGCGGGACTCTGCTGGCCATCGCGCTCGGGCCGGCGCTGGCGGTGATCACCATGACCGCGGTGCTGGCGTTCGAGGCGTTGGCGCTCGCGGACGGCGGCACCTCCGCGCTCGGCGCGAACGTGCTCGTGATGGGAGTCGTCGGCGTGCTCGTGGGCTACTGGGTCTACCGGGCAGCGGTCGCCGGGCTTGGCCGGTGGCGACGGAGCCCCGCGGTGACGCCCACGTGGTCGCGTGCGCTCGCCGCCGGCGTGGGCGCGTGGGTGAGCGTCGTGGCGTCGGCGGTCACGCTCGCCGCGATGGAGATCGCAGGGGGAGTGGCTCCGGGAGCCGCGGGCGCGGCGGTGGAGGAGCTGGTGCCGCACCACGTCGCGTGGGGCCTCCTGGAGGCGGTGGCGACCGGAGCCATCGTGGCGCTCGCCGTGGCATGGCGGCGGCGCGATGGCTTCTCACCGCACGGGACCCGGACAGCATGCGATGCCGTCGCACCGCGAGATGTCCACGTACGACGAGAGGCCCGTCCACGTGCTGCGCTGGACTCACCCCCGGAGGCGGCGTCGGATCGCCGCTAGCGGTGCGGATTCTCAGCGCCGCGTGCGCGAGCATTCCGGCGTGCCCTACTCGGGGGAGCGACGGCTCCGGGCGCGGGGCAACAGGTACCAGAGGACGGCCGTGAGTGTCGCGACGGCGGCACCGGCGGCCGCTCCCGCCCATGCGACGTCGTCGAAGATGAACCGCGTCACCACGAAGACCGCACCGGACATCGATGCCGCCAGGAGCACCATGCCGGTGATCGCGAACCTGATCGCGTATCGCAGTCGCGTGCGCCGGTAGGGGCGGCTGCTGATCCGGTGGAAGGCCGCAGGCGCCATGAAGAACACGGTGGCGGCCGCGACCCCCAGGAGGACGAGCACGAACACATTGCGGCCAAAGTCGTCGAGCTCCTCGAACCGAGCGCTGAACGGCGCCGTCAGCAGGAAGGCGAAGAGCACCTGCGAGCCCGGAATGATGGTCCGCAGCTCCTCGAGCAGCTCGCGGTAGCGCTCCCGCAGACGCTCGACCTTGGCGTCGTGTGCCGAGTCGGTCGCCATGGCACTCCCGTCCCCTGCCGCCCGGAGGTGAACTGTGCGTCGAGGAGATCCTATTCCTGCGCGGCCGACCGCGCCGGGGTTGGCGACATCGCAGTGCGCGCCACCACCCGGCTCGACCCA
Source organism: Demequina aestuarii (assembly GCF_000975095.1). Lineage (GTDB taxonomy): Bacteria > Actinomycetota > Actinomycetes > Actinomycetales > Demequinaceae > Demequina > Demequina aestuarii. The sequence continues at coordinate 1,837,484 of NZ_BBRD01000001.1, read as the reverse complement.
TCGGCCAGCCTCTCGACCTCGAGCTTCGCGGGGATCTGCTCCTTCATCGCCTCGACGTGGGAGATCAGGCCGATCGTGCGACCGCCCGACCGCAGCTCGTCCAGGGTCGACATCGCGACTTCGAGGGTGTCGCCGTCGAGCGACCCGAAGCCCTCGTCGATGAACAGCGTCGACAGCCGGATCCCGCCCGCCTCGGCGGTGACCGTCTCCGCGAGCCCCAGCGCCAGCGACAGCGAGGCGAGGAACGTCTCGCCTCCGGAGAGCGAGTGGGTGGACCGCGACTGACCGGTGTGGGAGTCCGCGATGCGCAGCCCCAGCCCCGCCTGCGTATTGCGGTACTGCTTGTCGTCGTCGTGCTCCAGCCGGTACTGGCCGCTCGACATCACCTGCAGCCGCACATTCGCCGCCGCCACGATCCTCTCCAGCTTGGACGCCAGCACGAACGACTCGAGGCGGATCCTGCGGTCGTTCGGCGGGCTGCCCTCGAGGCTGTCCGCCAGCGTGAGCGCGACGTCGCGCGCGGCCCGCGCCTGCTGCGATGACTCCGCCTGCTGCGCGTACTCGTCGCGCAGTGCCTGGAACCGCTCGCTGCGCGACGCCGCAGCCGTCTCCGCAGCCACGGCGGCGTCCCTCGCCTGGGCTGCCTCGGCGGCCGATGCGCTCAGCGCCTCGAGGTCCGTCGTCGCCTCATCCTCCACCGCGGGCAGACCCTCGGCGCTGAGGTTCGTCACGACGGCGCGTGCGCCCGCGAGCGTCGACTCGTGCGCGGCGACGGCCTCGCGCAACGCCGCGAGATCGGCCTCCGGCAGCAAGGCGTCGCGTGCCGCCTCCGCGGTCTCGAAGCCCGACTCTTCCAGCGCCTCGGCCAGCGAAGCCCGCGCCTGCGCCTGAGCAGTGTGCGCATCGGCGAGCGCTCCGGCGGCCTGGGCGACGGCGGCGACCAGTTCCTTGGCGCGCTCGAGGTCGCGCGCTCGGGCCCCCACCGACTCGTACTCGGCACGGCTCTTCGTGACCGACGTCTCCGCCGCCGTGACCGCCGCAACGGCCTGTGCCCGGAACGACTGCGCCGCTTCGACCGCCGCGGACGTCGTGGTGAGCGACTCCTTGAGCGCGGCCTCTCGCTCGTCGAGCCCCGCCAGCTCGTCATCGAGACGCCGGCACTCCGTGACGGCCGACCGTGCCGCCTCGAGCTGCGCGAGCGCTGCCTCCACCGCAGCGGTCGCGGACTCGGCATCGCCGTCGCCAGCCGCCGCGCGAGCGACCGCCAGGGTGGATTCCACCCCCGCCACCGCGTCCTTGGCCCCCTTGAGGAGGTCGGCCGCCTCCGTCTCCGACGCACGAGCGGCGTCGACCTCGTCGTCGGTGACGTGGGTGTCGGAAGGCTCGGCTGGGGAGGGGTGCTCGGTGGCCCCGCACACGGGGCACGGCTCGCCGTCGGTCAGCTCGGCGGCCAGGTGCGCCGCCTGTGAGCGCAGGCGCCGCTGCACCAGGTCGTTGTACTCCTCGGTCGCGGCGGCGTGGGCGGCGAGCGCGGCGTCCCGCTCCTTGGTCGCGGCCTCGAGTGCGCTCGTCAGTTCGAGCACGTTCTCGTGTGCTGCTGCCGACGCCTCGGCCCGCACGTGCGCCTGCTCGAGGTCGTCGACGCGCGCGGCCGTCGCCTCCGCCTTGACGCGAGCCGCGCGCAGCGCCTTCGCCAGCTCCGGCAGTGCGCCAATGTCCGTCTGCACCGCATCTCGAGTCTCGGCCGCGGCCGTCACGGACACCTCGGCAGACTCCGCCTCCTCGCGGAGGCGAGGCAGCGCCAGCTCCACCTCGAGCGCCGTCGACAGCGTGCCGATCTCGCCCGCCAACGCGCTGATGCGCGCGGCCAGGTCCTCCTCGGAGGCGTCCGCCAGCACACCCAGTGACGCGGGCCACGCGACCTCCGCCACGGCCGCCGCCTGCGCCCCCGTCAGCGCGGCATCCCGCGCGACCGTGGCCTTCTCCAGCTCCGCGTCTGAGCGTGCGACGGCGCGCATCGGTGCCGCCACCGGCTTGGCGCGAGTGGCCGCATCGAGCCTGGCGCGATCGGCCTCGTGCTTGTCGGCACGCGCCTCGAGCGCCGCCACCGTCTCGCGCGCCTCGGCCAGCTTCGCGTGCTTGTCCGCGACCGCCTTCGCCTCCGCGAGTGCCGCTGCCGCGGCGTCGGCCGCCGTGCCTGCCTCCAGCCGCGCAGCGGAAGCGGCCTGCGCCAGCTCGGCGAGCGCATCGGCCGTCGTCTCGAGCCAGCTGTCGCGCTCGGCCAAACCGGGCGCCTCGGCCCCGGCCTCCGACGAGGCCCGCGCGATCAGCTCGCCCAAGCCCGCATCGGCCTCCTCGACCGAGCGTGAGCGTTCCTTCGCGACGTCGCGCACGTGGCGTTCCAGCGCAGCGAACCGGCTGGTCCCGAACAGCGACCGCAGCACGTCGCGACGCTCGTCCGTCTTGGCCTCGAGGAACTGCTGGAACCGCCCCTGGGCGAGCAGGATCACCTGCAGGAACTGGTCCGCGCTCAGCCCCAGGATGTCCCTGATGAGGTGCCCGGCCTCGACGGGCCGGACGGCCAACGCGTCCCACTCGCCGCTGCGCTCCACCCACAGGGCGGCCTCGGCCTTCTGGGTGGTGAGGCCCTCGCCTCGCAGCTTGGGGCGCTGGAACTCGGGCGACCGCCGCACGCGATACCTGGTGCCGCCGGACTCGAACTCGAGCGTCACCACGGTGGGATCGTCCGGGGTGCAGAAGTCGCTGCGCACCGACGTCGCCGCGCCCGCGTAGCGCGGCACAGAGTCGTACAGGGCGAACACGATCGCATCCAGGATCGTGCTCTTGCCCGCGCCCGTCCTGCCGGTGATGACAAAGATGTCGTCGTCGAACTCGGCGAAGTCGATGGTCTGGCGCCGGAGGTAGGGGCCGAACCCCTCCATGTCGAGAGTGAGCACCTTCATCGGGTGGCCTCCCGCGCGTCGATCGCGTCGAGGGCGTCGTTCAGCAGGGCCTGTTCGGCTTCGGTGGGACCCGCGCCGTTGCGCACATACGTCAGGAACTCCTCGATCACCTCCGCGTCGCTCTTGCCCTCGACGCGCTCGGCGTACTGTCGCGGGCCCGCGTCGTGACGCGTGGCGGGCCGGTGGGCGAGCGTCACGGCGTGCGGGTAGCGGGACTGCAGGGTGCGCATCGCGTCGCGCGGCAGCTGGTCGTCAGTGAGGATCGCCTCGACCCAGGCGTCCTCGGCGTCGGGGTGCGCGCCCGGGGCGACGAGATCCGCGAGAGTGCCCTCGAGGCGCACGGCCGCGCGTGGGGTGGGCAGTTCGAGCCAGGTCGCGCTCTCGAGACCGTCCACGCCGATGTCCACGAGCCACATGCCCTTGGCGCTGCTTCTCTCCCCGAACGAGAACCGCAGGGGAGCGCCGCTGTAGCGCACGGTGTCGGAGAGCGTCTGGCGCGAATGGATGTGTCCGAGCGCGGTGTACGCCGGCCCCTCGAAGGTGGCGAGACCTACGAGGTTGAGCCCGCCGCGCGTGATGTCGCGCTCCTCGGCGCGGCCGGTGTCCTCGGTCGTCTCCGGCGGCGCCGTGCCTGCGGCCGATGCGGCGAAGCAGTGGGCGGCGACCACGTACCGGGGTGGGGTGCCGCCCTGAGCATCCGAACCGCCGGCGCGGTCGCGCGCATCGGCCCTGATCTGGTCCATCGCGAACGTGAGGGCGTCCTGGTGGGTCGACCCCGTGAAGTCCGAGTACGCGCTGCGCATGAACTCGGGGTGGAGGTAGGGGAGGCCGTAGACGAGCACCTCGCCGTGCCCGTCCGTGAGCGTGACAGGGGAGGCGAGGTCGGTGTGGTCGGCCTTGATGTGAACTCCGCCGGCCCGGGCGAAGGCCGCGTTGTGCGCGAGCCGCGCGGGGCCGTCGTGGTTGCCCGACGTCAGGACCACCTGGGCGCCGTGGTCGCGAATGGCGAGGAGCGCATCGGCCAGCAGCGTGAAGGCGCCGGACTTGGGGGTCGAGCTGTCGAAGATGTCGCCCGCGACGATGACGGCGTCGACGCTGTGCTCGGCCACCGCATCGGCGATCGCGCTGAGAACCTGGGCGAGGTGCTCGTCGGTGCTGTGCCCGTGGAACGTGCGGCCGATGTGCCAGTCGCTGGTGTGGAGAAGGCGCATGGCCCGAGGCTAGCGGGCGGGACCGACGCGCACGCGCGTGTCCACGTCGGGACGGATGCCCGCGGTGGTCCGCCTACCCCTCGTCGTCTTCGGCGATGGTGACGTTGCGGTCGAGGAAGATCGCGATGTCCTCCGCGAGCTGCTGGCCGTCGGCGTTCGCGCGCAGCAGCGTCTCGTCTCCCAGCGCGTCGATGGCCGCAGCCTGCTCTGCGGTGAGGGTCTGAAAGGGCTGCTGCACGAGCGCGATGCCATCCTGCTCCGACAGCGCCTCGAGCACCGTGCGGGCGCGGTCCTGGGCTTCTCGGGCCGACGTGTCGACGGTGACCGCGAGCTGGATGAACTCGGCGTACTCGGAACGCAGGTATCGGTTGTCGCGCGCGGGATCGAGCGCGTGAGGCATATCGGCCAGCATCTCGGTCTCGATGGGGTCGAGTTCGCGGTGCGGGTTCTCGACCAAGGTGTCCGACGATGCGGGCGGGAGAGTGGTGAGCAGGAGCTCGACATCGCGAGCGAAGGCCTGCAGGATCTCGTCGGTGGTGACGTCGGGCGCGACGTCAGGGCTCTCGTTGGCGGAAGTCATCCCTCCACACTATTGGCGTCGCCACGAGATGCGAATCGGCCGATGCGCGTGGCGGGGTCGCCACCGGCGGTGGCCCCGGGGATCAGTCGAGGGCGTCGGCGATCGCTTGGGCGACGTCGTCTCCAGTGTCGCCGATGATCGAGATGGCGCCCTCGGTGATGACCGACTGCACCGCAGGCGAGGCGAGAACGGTGCCGTCGACGACCACCGCGATGCGGTTGCCCGGCTCGTCCTGTGCCACCGCCGCTTCGGTCAGGGCCGTGAGCCCTTGCGTGCCTGCCTCGCTGAACGTCAGGTTCACCGCGTCGCCAGCGTCGTCGTCGCGCGTGACCTCGACGCTCTCGACGTCCGTGCCGTCGACCGCCGCCTCGCCGAGCAGGAAGATCTCGCTGCCATCTGCGGAGCACGCGGCCACGAAGTCGTCGCCGGTGGGCGCGGGAGCTGCGCAGTCGCCGGCCGCGAACCAGTCGGCCGCCCGGTGACCCTCGACCGCCGGGGGCACAGCGCCATCGGACGAGCCTGCCTGGATGGCGGCCTCGACGGGGCGGAATGTCACGGAGGCGGCGTCCTCGCCAGGGCCGTCGTCACCGGGCCCGCACGCCGACAACGCCGCGACGCCCGCCAGGACGCCGGCCACGGTCACGAGTCTGGTGAGAGAGGAGTGCATGCCCTTGAGACTCTCACAACGCGCGTGGCCGAGCCAGCCGGCCGGGTCAGTCGAGCGGGGTGTCGCGGGGCCCGGTCACGCCGGCATTCGCCTGCAGGGCACCGGGCCCGTCGGCTGGCTTGCGCGAGCGACGGACGATCAGCACGACGCCCAGGATCACCGCCGTGGGGATCCCCAGCACCGCGAGGGTCCAGATGATGTCGTATGCGGCGGGTACCAGCGGGTTGGCCATGGCCTCAGGCTAGCGCCGTGCCTACGCTGAGTCCATGGACTGGAGGCCGGACGTCGCGTTCGCGGAGTTTCGCGATGAGGCGGGCGCCGTCATCCCGTACGGAAAGCGCTGGGACATGAGCCCGCCGGATGACACCTACTCGCGCTCCGTCCATCCCGAGCGCTTCGAGGTCGCGTGGACGCTCGCCCGCGCGCTGGTGGACCACCTCGTCGCCGAGTATGACGTCGACGTGATCACTGACGTCGACCCACACGAGGGGCGTGCACCACGGGGTCACGCCCCGACACCACGCGCGCCCATCGACGGGGTGCCGCCCGCGGTGCGCCGCCTCGTCCCCCGGGGGGAAGGGGCCCCGCTGACCGTCGTCGAGACCGACTCCCCGGGGGTCGTGATGCTGGCCGGCGCAACACTCGAGGCACGCGCCCCAGTGTGCGGCTGCGACGCCTGCGACGAGAACGTCGAGGAGATGGCTGACTCTCTCGAGGAGCTCGCGTTCGGGATCGCGGGGGGCACCGCGTGGGAGGCCATCGAACGCCGCGGCGTCGCCGGTGGCATCGGCGCGCGGGACACCGGAAGCCGATCATGGTCACGCCTGGGCTGGAGCGATCGCCGTGCCGCCCGAGCCGCCATCAAGAAGGCCCCGGCGATGGCGCCCTGGCCCACCCGCACATCGGCCGGCTGACCAGGGCCGCCCGAGCGAGCGACTCCGCTGCGCTAGCCGAGCGAGCGACTCCGCTGCTCGACTCCGGCGGCGCCGTACGGCCAGTTGGCCGGCTGGGGGTCGCTGGCCTCGGCGAGCAGCGCGAGGTCCTCAGCGGACAGTTCCACGTCGCTCGCATCGAGGTTGGACGCAAGCTGCTCGGTGGTGCGGCAGCCCAGGATGATCGAGCTGACGGCCCGTCGCGAGTCGAGCCAGGCGAGGGAGACCTGGGCCTCCGTGCGGCCGATGCGCGTGGCGACGTCCGCGACGGCGTCCAGCACTCGCCACGTGCGCTCGTCCTGGGACCGCTTGCCGTAGGCCTCGACCCCGCGCTCGGGGTCCTCGCCCAGGCGGGTTGCGCCGCTGGGCGCCGCGTCCTTGGTGTATTTGCCCGCGAGCCAGCCGCCGCCGAGCGGGGACCAGGGCAGGATGCCCAATCCGTTCGCCTCGGACGCCGGCACGATCTCCCACTCGACCTCACGCGCCAGCAGGTTGTACTGGGGCTGCATGGACACGAGCGGGAACCGGCCGCGGGCGAGCGTCGCGGCCTGCGCAATCTGCCAGCCGAGGAAGTTGGACAGCCCCACGTAGGAGGCCTTGCCCGACCGCACGGCGTCCTCGAGGAAGCTCAGCGTCTCCTCGAGCGGAGTCAGCGGATCCCAGGAGTGCACCTGGTAGAGGTCGAGGTGGTCGACGCCCAGGCGCGCGAGCGTCGCGTCGAGAGCGCGGCGCAGGTGGCGGCGAGAGAGTCCAGCCTCGAACGCAGGCACGCCCACCGGGAAGCGGCCCTTGCCCGCGAGGAACATCGCGTCCGTGGTCGCGTTGTCGCGGCTGGCGAGCCAGCGGCCCACGATCTGCTCGGAGACGCCGCCGCTGTAGACGTCGGCCGTCTCGATCACGGTGCCGCCACGCTCGGCGTACAGGTCGAGCTGCGCGTGGCTGTCCTCCTCGGACGTCTCCGCGCCGAACGTCATGGTGCCGAGCGAGTAGTGGGAGATGGCGGCGCCGGAGGCGCCGAGCTGGCGGTACTTCACGTGAGGTTCTCCTCGTGGTGGGGTGTGGTCTGCGACGCGGTGGCCGCGGGGGGACGGAAGGTGTCCGCGAGACGATCCATGAGGCCGTCCCAGCGAGGGTCGATGCGCTGGTGTTCCGGGTGAGCGTCGTGCCACGCGATCATGTCGCGCGCTCCGTCGCGGAACGGCACGGTGGCGCGGAAGCCCGGCACGATGGTGCGGATCTTGGCGTTGTCGAACACCATGGAGTGCGCCTTGTCGCCCAGCAGGGCGGCGCCCCACTCCGCGTCGACGGCGGCGATGTATGTCGACGGCACGTGCACCAGCCGGGGCGTGGCGCCCGCGGCGGCGGCGATCGCCTCGTAGATCTCGTTCCAGGTGGGCGCCTGGTCCGACGTGATGTGGAACGCCTCGCCCACGGTGTCGACCCGGCCGAGCAGTCCCACGAACCCGCGTGCAAAGTCCGAGTGGTGAGTGATGGTCCACAGCGACGTGCCGTCGCCGGGCACCACGACCTCCTTGCCTGCCCTCATGCGGTCCACGACCGTCCATCCGCCGTCGAACGGCAGCATCGTCTCGTCGTAGGTGTGCGATGGGCGCACGATGGTGACGGGGAACCCGGTGTCGCGGTACGCCCGGAGCAGGGTCTGCTCGCACGCGATCTTGTCGCGGGAGTACTGCCAGTGCGGGTTCCGCAGCGGCGTGGACTCGGTGACCGGCAGCCGCGTGACCGGCGTCTGGTACGCGGACGCGGAGCTGATGAACACGTACTGGCCCACGTGTCCGGCCATGGCCTCGACGTCCGCCTCCACATGCTCGGGCACGAATCCCACGAACTGCACCACCGAATCGAACTCCCCCTCGCGGACGATGCGGGCGACCTCCTGCTGGTCGCGCGCATCGGCCGTATGCAGGGTCACGTCCGGGTGGAGGGGGCGGAGCGTCGACGCTCCGCGATTGAGGCAGTGGACCTCATGGCCCTGGGCGATGGCCTCCCGCACGCAGCTCGCGCTGATGATGCCGGTGCCGCCGATGAACAGGATGCGCTGACGTGTCACTTGAGTCCTCCTGCGGTCAGGCCGCTGATGATGCGGCGTTGGAAGATGAGGACGAGGATGATGAGCGGGATCGTGACGATCACGCCCGCCGCCATCTGCGTCCCGTAGGGCTTGTCGTACTGCGACACCCCCGTGAACTGGGCGATCGCGACGGTCACGGGTTGAGCGTCCGGGGTCTGGGACATGGAGTTCGCGATCATGAACTCGTTCCATGCGGAGATGAACACCAGGATCGCCGTGGTGAACACCCCGGGCACCGCGAGCGGCAGGATGATCTTGCGGAACGCCTGACCGCGACTGCACCCATCGACGCGCGCCGCCGCCTCGAGCTCCCACGGCATCGCGCGGAAGAAGCTGGTGAGGATCCACACCCCGAGCGGCAGTGAGAAGCTGATGTCAGGGATGATCATCGCCTGGTATGTGTCGATCCATCCCAGTTTGGCAAACAGCTGGAACAGGGGAGTGAGGATCGCCGCGCCGGGGAACATCGACGTCGCCAGGAACAGCGCGAGCACTGTGGTCTTGAACCGGAACTGCAGACGGGCGATCGCGTAGGCGGCGAGCACACCGAACAGCAGCGCGATGATCGTCACCGACCCCGCGATGACGAAGCTGTTGCGCAGGGCGTAGACGAACGTGTTCTCCGCGCCGAACACCGCCTCATAGTTGAGCAGCGTCGGCTCGGCTGGGACCAGCGAGTTGTCGAAGATCTCGTCGGGGGACTTGAGGCTCGAGACGACCATCCAGTAGAACGGCGCCAGGCAGAACACGATGATGGCGGCGAGCGCCGCGTTCTGGCCGATCATGGACAGCCGCGAGCCGTGGTGCACCGACTTCTTGGCTCGCCAGCGTGCGCCCTTGATGGTGGGCTCTGGGGTGCGGGTGGTCATTCCGAGTCCTTCTTTCGGGGGGTCCGCACGCCGGCCTGCTCCACCGCGTTGACGTTGAGCATTCGCACGAACAGGAAGGCGGTGATGAAGATGAGCAGGAAGGTCAGGGTCGCCAGCGCACCGCCGTAGCCGGGTTTCAGTTGGCTGAGGCTCGATTGGACCACCAGCACCGACAGCGTGGTGGTGCCGTTCGCTCCTCCCGTCATGATGGCCGGAAGGTCGTACATGCGGAGCGCATCGAGCAGGCGGAACAGGATCGCGACCAGGAGCGCCGGGCGCACCAGCGGGAGCGTGATGCGCAGGAACTGCTGGCGAGCGTTGGCGCCATCGAGGCGAGCAGCCTCGTAGACGTCCTCCGGGATGATCTGGAGACCGGCGAGCACCAGCAGCGCCACGAACGGCGCCGTCTTCCACACGTCCGCGACGATGATCGCGACGGTGGACGGCCCCTCGGCCCCGGTCCAGATGAGGTCCCACCCGGTCACCGCGTTGACGATGCCGTTGGGATCGAAGGCCCACTTCCACAGCACCGCGGCCACGGCCGTGGGGATCGCCCACGGCACGAGCACGCTTGCCCGCAGCAGCCCCCGTCCCCGGAAGGCCCGGTTGGCGACGAGCGCCATGGCCACGCCGATCAGGACCTCGAGGACGACGGACACTGCAGTGAAGAAGTAGGTGAAGCGGGCCGCGTCCCAGAACTCCGCGGAGCCGTTGCCCCACAGGGCATTGGCGTAGTTGTCCCCTCCGACGAACGGCGTGGCGCCGATGCCATCGCCATACAGAGATCTCACGAAGGACCACACCACGGGGAACGCGATGACGATCGTGAGGACGATGAGGGAGGGAACGACGAGCCAGAAGGCGAGCCTGCCGTCCTTCTCGCGGATGTCGCGAGCGGGATCGGAGCTCGTCGTCGCGGGCTGGCGCTTGGTCAACGACGTGATGAGTGACATGACTCGCCTTCTGGCTGTCGACTACTCGGCGATGGCGAGCTCGAGATCGGCCGCCATGGTGGTGATGGCCTCGTCGACGCTCACGTCACCCTGGAGGGCGGCGTAGGCGTTCTGCTGAATCGCGAGGCTCACCGCGTTGTAGTTGGGGGTGCGGGGTCGCGGCACGGCGTTCATGAGCGACTCCTGGAGGTTGGGCAGGTAGGGGGAGACCTCGACCATCTCGGGGTCCGTGTACAGGTCCGTGCGGACAGAGGCCTGGTTCATCACGCTCACGAGCACGCGCTGCGCCTCGTCCGACTGCATCCACTCGACCCAGTCCTTGGCCGTCTGCTTGTTCTCCGAGAATGCGGAGACGCCCAGATTGATGCCGCCCAGCGACGAGCTTCCCGGGCCGTCGATGCCAGGAAGCACGGTCATGTCGAACTTGCCGGCGATCTCCGAGCCCTCTTCGCTGGCAGCGGTGTAGACGTAGGGCCAGTTGCGCAGGAACAGCGTGCTGCCGTCGAGGAACGCGTTCGCGCTCTCCTGCTCCTGGAACGTGATCGCGGCCGGGTCGATCTGGCCTTCGTCGAACATGTCCACGAGGTTCTGGAGACCCTCACGCGCCTCGGGCGAGTCCACCGCCACACTGGCGCCATCCTCGCTGAGGAAGGCGCCGCCGGCGGAGGTGATCGCCTCGGCAGCGTTGACCGTGAGGCCCTCGTACTGCGCGAACTGTCCCGCGTAGCACTGCATATCGTTCTCTTCTGCGATCGCGCAGTCCTCCCTGAGCTCGGCCCAGGTGGTCGGAGGCGTGTCGATCAGGTCGGAGCGGTAGAACAGCAGCGCGGCGTTCGTCATGAACGGTGCGGCCCAGACCTGGCCGTCGTAGGTGGCCGATTCGACCGCCGCCGGCAGGATGTCGTCGCCGGCGACGGCCTCGGCGTCAAGCGGCTCGAGCCACCCGCGTGCCGCGAACTCCGAGGTCCACACCACGTCGCCCCAGACCACGTCGTAATTGCCGCTCTGGGCCTGGAAGTCCTGGACGAAAGAGGTGCGCTGGTCGTCTGGCGACGCCGAGAGCTCGAGGAAGGTGACCTCCTGCTCCGGGTGCATCTCGTTCCACATCTCGATGAGTTGGGGCATGGCGCCGGTCAGGTCCTTGCCTGACGCGAAGGTGATCGGACCGACGCCTTCGGCGTCCTCCGCTGCGGGGGAGCCATCCGACGGGTCGGCGTCTCCTGAGGCGTCTGAGCTGCACGAGGCCAGCGCGAGGACGGCGGCAGTGCCTGCCGCGACCATCGCGATTCGCTGAGTGGTGCGCACGGTTTCTCTCCTTTGAGTGAACTGCTGACGGTGCTGACTGGCGAGGGCCAGCCGCCGCATCGGTGGTGCGGCGCGATCAGGATGCACACGCCGAGACGGCCCTGTCAAGTAACCGGTTACTTTCCGTAATCCAATCGTGACCACGGCTCAGGTGTGCGGAAGATACTGCCATTGCAGCGTTCGCTCGTTGGTCGTGGGTAAACGGTTACTCGCCCTCGATTGCCCCGTGCTATCTTGTGGGAACGAATTCGTGAGAGGAGTTCCGTGGGCGTCACAGTGAAAGATGTCGCCCGGGTCGCAGGTGTCTCGACCGCGACCGTGTCGCGGGCGCTCCGAGGGTTCGAATCCGTCGATCCTGCCGTGCGCGCGCACGTCCTCGACGTCGCGCAAAGGCTCGACTACGTCGGTTCACCTGCCGCCGCCGCCCTCACCACCGGCAAGGCCGGGAGCGTGGGCCTCATCACGCCGTTCGTGGACCGGCTCGGGTTCCAGCGCATGCTCGCCGGCATCGAGAGCGAGATGCGCGGCTCGAGCATGGACCTGCTGCTGCACTGCACCGGAGACCCGAGCGAGCCTCACCCTGTCCCGCCCCACAAGCGACTCGCGCGTCGCGTCGACGGCTTCATCGTGCTGTCGATCTCCGCGGACAGCCGCGACCTCGAGCAGATCCTGCGACTCGGGATGCCCGTGTCGATGTTCGGCTCCAGGGGTGCGGACACGTCGAGCGTGCGGGTGGACGACCGCGCCGGCGCCTCGCGCGCCATTGACCACCTGGTCGACCTGGGGCATCGGCGCCTGGGCATCATCTACGGGCGCGAGGCGGTGGACGCGGGCGTGCTCGAGCACGAGATGCACGTGGGAGTGCGTGACGCTGCGGAACGCGCGCGTCTCACGCTGGACCAGGACCTGATCGTCGCGGGTGACTACACGACCAGTGGCGGAGCCCTCGCGATGGAGCAGCTGCTCGCCGGCGACGACCCGCCCACCGCTGTCTTCGCGTTCTCCGACGAGATGGCGTACGGCGCCATGCGCACCATGCGCGAGCATGGCCTGGTCCCTGGTCGCGACGTCGACCTCATCGGGTACGACGGACACCCGATGTCGGACGTGCTCGACCTGTCGACCATCGAGCTGCCGTTCGAGGAGATCGGATCGACGCTCGCCCGGAACCTGCTCGACGAGCTGCAGGCGCCCACAGGCGCCCACCGGGTGGTCACCCTTCCCACCCGGCTCGCAGTGCGCGGCTCGACGACCGGTGCCTCCGCCCGCTGAACGGGGCATCGGAGCCGACCCCCCAACGGTGAAGTCGACCCACTCAGTAACGGACGCGGAGGGGGTCCTTCAGGGGCGCTCGCAGGGAGTTCGTCACAGTTGCGTATCGGCACGCGCGCAGGGTAGGCGGAATAGCCCCAAAGGTGGGAGAGTTGGCACTGATGGCACAAACACACACCGACTCTTGAGGAAACCGTGACAGTGACACACCCCTCTGTCATGACCTTGGAGCCGGTGACAGAAGGCCGCCATCCGGTCCGCGTCACCGCTCCCACGGTCACGACACCCCGCCCGGGGATCGCCAGCCCGACCCGGGAACCGCGTACGGCGGCCGAGCACCGACTGCAGGTCGAGCGCCGCACACGCATCGGGCTCCGCTTGGGAGACGTGGCACTCCGGACCTTGGCGGTGGCCGGGATCCTCCTGGTGGGCTACTTAGCCGTGACGCAGGGGTGGATCGGCTCCGCGACCGACACGTTCCTTGGGTGGTACACCGCCACAGTGGCCCCGTACCTCGAGATAGACCCGATGGCGCCTCAGCTTCCAGTGGGAGACGGGTCGCTGTTCGGCACCGTCACCACGCCGTCGGTCGTCATTCCCGACTGACCTGCCTGGGGGCGGCCCCGTGAATCAGCGTCGCTGACGCATGCCGCGACGGGCGAGCGCGCGCGTCGCGTCCGGTGCCACCGCCGCCACGAGCGCCACCGCCGCGGCAGACATCATGGCCGAGGCGAGCGGCAGCCACTGCGCACCCCACCACGCCAGCATGGCGGCGCCCAGCACCGACCCCACGGCGTTGCCGGCATTGAACGTGCTCGCCTGCGCGCCCACGCCGATGTCGCTCGACCATGGCGTGTGGCGCAGCGCCCAGTTGAGCATGGCTGCGACCAACAGCGACCACGCGAGCCCCTGCAGCAGCACCATGACGATCGCGAAGGGCTTGTGCTGGCCCAGCGATGCGAGCCCCAGCCACATGACCAGCAGCCCGACCTCCCCGAGCGCGACGGCCCTCACGGGCCAGCGGTCCAGGAATCGGCCGGTGAGCCACATCGAGACCACGCCCGTGGCACCGGCGAGCGCGAGCAGCACCGGCACCGTCGACTCGGCGAAGCCGGAGACCTCGACGAGGAACGGCGTGATGTAGGTCCAGGTCGTGGCCATCGAGGAGGTGGTGAGCAGCACCACGACGAGCACCCGGATGAACCGCCGCAGCGACGGCAGGTCCCCGCGCGCGACCGAGCCCTGTGCGGTGCGGAAGCTCGGCATCAGCACCGCGATGGTGGCCGCCAGCACCAGTCCGCCGATGCCGATGATCCAGAACGGCACCCGCCAGTCGGTCTGCTGGGCGAGCCAGGTCGACAACGGCAGGCCGACGACGCCGGCCCCGGACGCGCCCAGCATCAGCCGCGTCACGGAGCGCCCCCGCATCTCAGGGGCGAACATGCCCGCCGCGGCCGGCGTCACCACCGCCCAGAACAGGGCGTGACCCATCGCGGTGATGACGCGCCCGCCCAGAACCTGGCTGAAGGAGTCGGCGGTGGCCATGACGAGCGCGCCTGCGGACCAGAACGTCATGGTCGCGACGATGAGCGGTCGGCGTGGCAGGCGGGTGGTGAGCAGGGCGAGCGGCACCGTCGTCACCATCGCCACCACGGCGAACACCGTGGTCACCAGGCCGATCTCCGACTCGGTGCGGCCCAGGTCCGCCGCCATCAGGCGGATGAGGCCCAGCGGTGCGATCTCGTTGGTGACGATCATGAAGGCCGATGCGGCGAGGGCGATCAGCGTGGCCATCGACCTGCGCGAGGACGCGGGTGGCGTCCACGGTCGGGCCGTGGGGGAGGTGTCCGGCGCCGTGCTCTCTGGCAGGAGGGCCGATGCGCTGGCGCCTGGCGTCGGCACGGCATAGCCGTGCGGCGGTTCGGGCGCGCGGGCGCGCGCCTCGGCACTCGCATCGTCGCGCATCGGCCGTTCTCCATCGTCGAAGGTGAAGGTTGTTGCCCTCAACATATTGTGCCGCCTCCGGACGGGGCCCGCGACCACCCCGCCGTTCCTGTCCCTCGTCCACGCATCCGCTAGCGTGGCAAGCGACAGGCGGCCGGTGCATCGGCCGCCCGCAATCCCCAAGGAGTTCGCATGTTCCCAGGTGTCACCGAAGAGTCCTGCGCGATGGCGTGGTCCGTCCTCGAGCCCGCGATCGCGAAGGCGCGGGAGGCAGGCCTGATCAACGGCCTGCGTGGCACCATCATGGTGCTCGACCCTGCGAATCCCGATTCGGCCGCGCCGCTGTTCGTCGGTCACGTGGGCGAGCCGAACCCCGAGTACCTGCGCAACGTCGAGGGCAAGGTCGCTGTCACCATGCGCACCGGTCTCGACAGCTCTCGCGTGCGACAGGACTTCCCGCACCTGTACCGCGAGGGTGACATCAAGTACCCCGGCGCGATCATCCGCGAAGGGCTGATCGTGGCCTTCAGCGGCGTGCAGGGCGACTTCGACGAGATGATCTGTGAGTGGATGGTCGCCGCGCTCCGGGCCATCGCGCGTGATCGCTTCTCGCGCCCCGGCGGCGCGGACGAGGCGGATGGTGCGTACCTGTGACCGCCGCCCCCGAGACGCCGGCGACGAGGGCGCTCGCCGCATCGGGAATCGAGTTCGAGGTCACCGTGCACGGCCCCGTGCGGTCGCTCGAGGAGGCCGCTCAGGCCCGCGGGCTGGAGGCGCGCCAGATTCTCAAGACGCTCGTGGTGCGTCGCGGCGAGGACGACTTCCTGTTCGTGCTCGTTCCCGGCGACCGTCAGATCTCGTGGCCCAAGCTGCGTGAGCACCTGGGCGTCTCGCGGCTGTCGATGCCGGACAAGGACGCCGCGCGCGACGTCACTGGATACGAGCGCGGCACCATCACGCCGTTCGGATCGTCGCCGTCGCCCGCCGGTGCGCCGTGGCCCGTGATCGCCGATGCGCTGATCGTGTCGCGTGAGGGGCCCGTATCCATCGGCGGCGGCGCCCACGGGGTCGCGGCGACGGTGCACCCGGCGCAGCTGGTCGAGGTGCTGGACGCGAGCGTCGCAGACGTGACCGACCCGGCCTGAGGCGGGCGCGGCGACACGCTTTCCTTGAAGCGACGCTGAGAGTGCCGCAGGGCGCGCGTGAACGCCAGATCCGTCACCCACTGCCCTCTGGGACGCTAAGGCGCAGAGGGCCGGGGTCAGGCGGTGGCGGTGGCGGCGTCGAGGCGAGAGAGCCAGTCGTTCAGCCGCTCCTCGAACCTGTCGGCGGCATCCGCGTCGTAGTCGCGCGTCGAGGGATCCACGAACATGTGGCGCTGGTGCGGGTAGCGGTAGACCTCGGCGGCCGGGACCTCCCGTTCCAGCGCGCCCACCTCGTCCGCGGAGCACCAGTCATCGGGGTCGGCGACGTGAATCTGCAGCGCCACTCTCGGTCGCCAGAAGGAACCGTGCATCTCGGCGCTGCTGGCGCCGCCCATCAGCATGCATCCGCGCATGCGCCGCCGGACCTGTGCGAGATGCTGTGCGTGCGTCGCGCCCATCGAGAAGCCCATCACCACGTCGGCCTCGGGATGGAGTCGCGCGGATCGCATCGCCGATTCCAGCAGGGCGTCGTGTCCGATCCGGGCGGCGTATGCGAGGCCGTCGTCGATGCTCGCGAATGTCTGGCCGCCGAACGCGTCGGGGGTGTGCACCGTGTGGCCGCCCGCGCGCAACCGGTCCGCCAGCGAGCACAGGCCCTCGGTGAGGCCGTGCACATGATGGAGCATCAGAATCTCGGCCATACCCCCAGTGTGCCTCTGCTACGGCGCTCGCGCTGAGCGGAGCCCGGCGCATGGCCAGACGCGGGTGTACCTTCGCTCGCATGGAGCCGGTCGAGGAGCTCGTGCGGGTGCGTGTGCCGGACCGCACCATCGAGGTTCGGGTGCACGGGGTGTCGGGGACGCCGCCGCAGGCCTTGCTGGGCGCGTTCCCGGTGCGCGTCGCGGGGGATGCCGATGCGGGCTTCTACCGCGCGCACGATGCGGGGACGTCCGGCGGGATCGCGGAGGCCTTCAGCTGGGGCGGGCTCACGTCCCGCAGCCGCATCACCGCGCTGTGGCTGTTCCTCGCGCCACTGTCGCTCATCAACGTCGCCGGCTGGATGACTCCTGCCCACTCGCTGCCCGAGCGCGGCGCGCCTGGCGCCGACCGCGCACCGCGGTCCCGCGCGTCGACAGTGCGCGATGCCGCGATGAGGGTCGTCACGCTGGTGGCCACGGCGCTGATCGGTGCGGTCGCCGTCCAGGCGGCCGCGTCGGTGCTGGGGCTCATGACCGCCGATGCGCCGCTCGCCCCCGGCCGCGCGGCGGCGATGGTCCTGCTCGCGGCGCTCGTCCCTGCCGGTCTGCACGCGTTGGCGAAGGTGGGCGGAGCGCCCGATGACCGTGACCGTCACGACGACCCATGGGGGCGCGCCCTCGCGCTGCGCTCGCTCGCCCTGGCTCACTTGGGAGTGGCACTTGCCGTCATCGCACTCGTGGGCTGGGCGGTGACGCTGGACGGCGCGGCTGCCGCGTCACCAGGGGCCGTGGTGGCGGCGATTCTGGTCGCCGTGCTCGCCGGCGCAGCCCTGGCCTTCGGGGTCGCCGCCGTGCTCGGCACGCGCGTCGCGGGGCCCGACGCCGCTCATCCGGCCGGCGGACCGGCCGCCGTGGTCGGAGCGGCGGCGGTGGTTGCCGCCGCCGTGGCGGCGGCGCTGCGCGAGGGGGCGTCGGCGGCCGCGACGGGATTGACCGTCATCCACTTCGTGCTGGCCGCGTCGGCCGTGATCGCCCTGGGCGTCGCCTCTGGGGCGGAGCGTCGCATGCCCGTCCGGGAGTCGGCGGGCTTCTCCGTGGTGTTCGCGGCGCTGGGGTTCTTCATGTCGTATTCGGCGTTCGGGGCGTTGTCGTATGCGCTGCTCGCGTCCGGGTCGGACCGGTCGGTCAGGGCCTTCGTCGAGGCGCCTGCGCCCGCCGCGATGTTCCGGCTGGTCGACTTCGCGGCCGTGGTGCTGACCTGCGGGGTGCTGTTCATCGCCGCGCGCGTGGTGGGCGAGGCACGGCCTCTCGCTCACCCCGGTGACCTGGGCGTCGACGGAGCGACACGGGTGCGCCGGGCCGTCGAGCTGGCGCCAGTCGAGGTACGGCGTGCGGGGCTCGGGATGCTGATCGCGGCGGGTGTGCTCGTCGTGGGCGAACTCCTCCGCGTCAGCCTTCCTGGCGGGCAATGGGCGCAGACGGTCGGCCGCCTCGTGACGGAGCCGCGCCTGGTGATCGGTGCCGCAGGCTGGCTGTTCGTCGCGTACCTGGTGGTGCGCGCGTGCCGCGGCAGGCGCGCAGCGCTGATGGTGGCGGCCGTCACCGTGGCGGGGGTCGGGTCCCTCGGATGGCTGCTGCAGCGCGCGGGGTTCGACGTGCTGTCGTGGGCGCGGGTGGACAGGGCGGGGCAGGGGGCCCCGGTGGACGGCCTGGATTCCGAGAGCAACGCATCGCAGACCGTGCTCGGCGGCTCGTCGCCGCTGGACTCGGAGGTGATCGCCGCGACCGGACTCGGCGACCCCTGGGTGGCGGCGTCCGGCTTCACTCTCGTGGCGGTGACGGTCGCGCTGTTCATCCCCGCGGTCTCGGTGCTGTGGTTCGTGCTCTCCGCCTCGGGCAACCGGGAGTCGCGCCGGGGCGTCGGCGTGCTGTGGGACCTCACCAACTTCTGGCCCCGGCTGCATCATCCCTGGGCGCCGCCGCCGTACTCGGAGACCGCCATCCCGGCGCTCGAACGGCGCCTGACCGACCTGCGCACCGATCATCCGAGCCACTGCATCGTCCTCAGCTGCCACAGCCAGGGCGCGGTGCTGGGCTTCCCCGCGATGCGGCGCCTGCTCGCCGACGACCCCGCGCACGCGAGCGCGCTGCGATTCCTCAGCTACGGCACGCTGCTCTCCGCCCACTACCAGCGGCTGTTCCCGCACCTGTTCGACGACGCCAGGCTGCGCGCGCTCGACGACGCCGCGCCGGGACGGTGGATCCACCTCTTCCGGGAGACGGACCCGCTGGGGCACTCGATTCTCGCTCTCGGCTCTGCGAGTCGGCAGGCGTCGCACACACCCCCACGCGGAGTGGAGCACGTGCTCACCCACTCGAGCTATGGCTACAGTCCCGAGTATCAGCGGGCCCTGGACGACCTCGCCGCCTGGAAGGGGTGAGCTCGGCCTAGAGCTCGACGGTATGCATCGGCTCCGTGGTGGGGTGGGTCGAGCCGCCCGCCGGCTCCTCGGTGATGCACACCGCCGCCACGTCGCCCAGGTCCATGTGGACCACGGCCATGTATTCGCCGTCGTCCTGTGGCATGAACGTGGGGCCGGGCATCGCCGTGCCGTCGTCCATCACGAGCCACACCTGGTACTCCATGCCGTCGCTGGGCATCGGCGCCGCGGCGCCCATCAGCGCCATGCCGTCCATGCGCTCGCTCGCCACGACGTGCCCGTTGCCCAGGTCGAGGTCCATGGACTGCGCGTCTGGCGCCGAGGTCACCATCATCACGTCCTTCTCGAGCGCGATCTGCGAGGCGTCGTCTCCGCCGCCGAGGTCGAGCGCGCCGACGGCCACGATGGCGACCGCGACGGCCGATGCGGCGGCGCCCAGCAGTGCGGGCATCCATCGTCGCGCGCGGCCGCGCGGGGCGCTCTCCGCCCTGGCGTCTGCCACAGGCGTGTGGTCGGCAGCGAGCATCCCTGAGCGGGCCTCGGCGCGCGAGTCCGCCTGCGCATCGGCCGGCGTGAGCTGGGCGGTGCCGCCCACGGCCGCCATCACGCGCGACCGCAGGGAGGTCGGCGGAGCGGTCGCATGCGCATCCGCGATCGCGGTCGCCACTGCCGCGAACGACGCGAGCTCCTCGCGGCACTCCGCGCACTCGTCGAGGTGGCTCTCGATGAGCGCACGCTCGGGTGCGTCGAGCGCATCGACGGCGTAGGCGCCCACCAGGGAGTGCGGATCGACGTTCATCGCTCGCCCCCCAACGCGTCGCGCAGCTTGATGAGTCCGTCACGAATGCGTGCTTTCGCGGTGCCGAGCGGCACCCCCAGGGCGTCCGCCGCCTCTCGCTGCGTGAAGCCCTTGAAGTAAGTGAGTTCGAGAGCCTCGCGCTGGCGCTCCGTGAGCGAGTCCATTCCCGCCCGCACGCGAGCGGACTCCCACTCGCGGTACATGACGTTCACCACGGCATCCTGCTCGGCCGAGTCGATTTCTTCCCGCACGCCGTGGGCCCGCATGCGCGTCGAGTGCGCCTGCTCGGAGCGCACGCGGTCCACGGCGCGGCGGTGGGTGATGGTGAGGATCCACGAGCGTGCGGACCCCATCGAGCGGTCGAACCGTGAGGCCCGGTGCCACACCTCGACCAGCGCCTCCTGCGCGATGTCCTCGGCCATGTCGCGGTCGCGAACGACGCGCACCGCGAGGCCGAACACCGAGCCCGCGACCGCGTCGTAGAGGCGTTCGTACGCCTCAGCATCGCCAAGAGCGGTGCGTTCGAGCAAGGAGGTGACGTCCGGAGCAGGAGCAGATGCCCCATCGGAGGGCGCGTCGGGAACCGCGCGCAGATGGCGTTCGGCGCTCATGCGGTCCTCCTCGTCGTTCGGGGTCATCGGTGGCGGAGCTGTCGAGGGCTCACGTGGGGGTGGATCGGGTGTGGATCAGCCCTCGTCCTCCATCGAGTCGTCCTCCATGCTGTCCTCTTCCATGGAGTCGTCCTCCATCGAGTCGTCGGCGGGAGCCATCGTCTCCTCCATCATCTCGTCAGAGGGGTCGGTGGCGGGCTCGGCGTCGTCGCCGCAGCCGGCGAGAAGGGTGGCCGAGAACAGAATCGCGGCCGGAATGGCCAGGGTGCGAAGCGTGGGCATGGTGGTCCTCCCTGAGTCTGCCTGGCCCGAGTGGCCCGGCACCAGTGGTTCGGCGCCGAGCGGTCGACGGATGGGACCGCGCGGCGAACATCGGGCATGAAGAAGGGCGGTCGACCCGCTCAGTCGACCGCCCTGGGAGTGAAGGGGTGCCCGTCAGGGCGTGGGCGCCATGGTGTCTTCCATGACGGGGTCGGTGGTGCTGTCCATCTCGTCGTCGCCGGCGGTGTCGCCGCAGCCGGCGAGAAGCGCCCCGCTGAACAGGATCGCGACGGGGACTGCTGCCTTGCGAAGATCCATTGCGGATGCCTCCTTGGGCTCATGACGGAACGGGCCGCTCTGACCCGCCCCTTCCATTAGCGCCCGAATTGTCCGGTTCTGCACCTCGAACCAGGCAAAACTTTCGTCAAGGCCCTTTACCCAAAGGTGAAGGCGTAGGCCTCGATGCCCGGCGAGAACTCCAGGATCATCACGTCGTCGAGGGGCGCGCCTTCGTACAGGTCGTAGAGATCGGACACGCCGTCCACCTGGACCACGCGCTGGTAGTCCTCGTCGTCGAGCAGGGTCACGCGCACCTCGCCCTCGCCCGCCATCACCAGGTGCACGTCCGCCGCGTAGAAGTTCAGCATCATGCGTGCTCCGGCGCCCGAGAGCGCATGCTCCTCGGTCACCGTCCACTCGCCGAGGTATGCGAAGTGATCGGGCTGGGGGAACGCGTCGTGGCCGAACACGGCGGCCTCGTCCTCGCGCACCTGGCCCGCATTGTCCGCGTACGAGAGGCGCCCGTACCCCAGGTACGTCTCCGGAGTGCGGCCCACCGTGTGACGGCCGGGGTTCGCGTCCACCGCCGGGATCGGTGCGGTGTCGAGCAGTCGTTGAATCAGTTCTTCTGTCTCGGCGTAGCGGCCCTCGCCGTAGTGGACCTGACGCACCACTCCGTCGGAGTCGATCAGGTAGTGAGCCGGCCAGAATCGCTGGTCCCACTCTCGCCACGTCTCGAACCCGTTGTCGATCGCGATGGGGTAGTCGATGCCGTAGCGCTCCGCCGCATCGGCCACGTTGTCGACCTCCCGCTCGAAGGCGAACTCGGGCGAGTGCACGCCGATGATGGTGAGTCCGTCATCGCGGTAGCGCTCGTCCCACGCCGTGAGGAACGGGAAGGTGCGCTGGCAGTTGATGCACGAGTAGGTCCAGAAGTCGATCAGCACCACTCCGCCGTCGCTGGTGAGCGCGTCGATATCGAGGGACTGGCCCTCCTCGGTGTTCAGCCACTCCTGAATGCCCACCAGGCCTCGGGCGGGGCCGCAGTTCTGCAGTTCATCGGGCGGGCCCTCTTCGCATTCATCGAAGGTGAGCGCATCGCCGACGGCCGGAGACGCTTCTTCGCGACCGGCGAGGCCGTCGAGCTCTCCCCGCACCGCGTCGTTGTCCTCGATGGCCTCTTGAGCGCTTGCGAGCACGCCGGGCACCCAGCGCTGCAGCGGCTCGGCGACGTTGGTCGCCACCACGAGTGCGGTGAGGAGCAGCACCACGCCAGAGCCGATGCGGATCGCCTTTAGGTGCTCGCGCACGGCCCGGATGCGCCCGCCCATCGCCTGCCCGGCGAGTCCGAAGGCGAGCAGCGGCACGGCGATGCCCACGGAGAAGCTGAGCGTCAGTGCGACGAGCCCCCAGCTGTAGCCGTTGGTGGCGGCGAGCACGGTGATCGACGCGAGAATGGGCCCGGCGCACGGGACGAACACCAGCCCCAGCGCGAGGCCCATGACGAAACCGTTGCCGTCGCGCTTGAGCTGGGGAGGGCCGATGCGCTCGAAGGGTCGCTGCAGCACCTCGCCGAGCGGCGGGATCGCGAGCCCCAGTCCCACGAGAGCGAGCACCACGATGCCTGCCCATCGGAGCACATCCTGCGGCAGTCCGAGCGAGGACAGCAGCAGTCCGCCCAGCAGCGTGAACACCGCGAAGCTCGTGACGAGGCCGGCGACCACCACGAGGGGCCGCCGCCGCGAGGCGGCGCCGTCCTGGATCGAGCTGGTGAGGATCGCGGGCAGAACCGGCAGCACGCACGGGCTGACGGCGGTGATGATGCCGGACACGAGGCCGACGACGGTGAGGAGGAGCATGACAGGTGTTCGGAGGCGATGCGATGACAGTTGGGTCGCGTGCCACGGCACACCACCCTCCGTGCCGAACGCGAGCTTCCCGACGGAGGGCACCGGGCGTCACCCGGCACGGCGGCCGATGCGGGCGCTAGCCTGAGGCGCATGACCGTGGGCTACGTGCTGGGCGGCGGGGGCGTGCGCGGCGCCGTCGAGGTCGGCATGCTGCGTGCCCTGTTCGACGCGGGAGTGACGCCCGACCTCGTCGTCGGCACCAGCATCGGCGCCATCAACGGAGCGGCCGTGGCCGCGGACCCCACCCCCGCCGTCGTGGAGGTGCTCGAGCACGCGTGGGCCTCGCCCACCGCATCGGCCGTCTATGGGGAGTCGTGGCCGCGCCAGTTGCGCCGGCTCGCGCAATCGAAGACCCATCTCAACGATCCCGAGCCGCTGCGCCTGCTGCTCGAGTCGATTCTGGGCACGGACGCGCTGTTCGAGGACCTGCCGGTGCCGCTCGCGGTGTGCGCCGCCAGCATCGAGCGGGCCTCTGAGCAGTGGTTCGACTCCGGACCGGTGATTCAGGCGGTGCTCGCCAGCGCCTCGGTGCCGGCCGCGCTGCCGCCGACTCGCATCGGCGACGAGCACTACATCGACGGCGGCGTCGTCAACTCGATTCCGCTGGGCGAGGCGATCGCTCGTGGCGCCGACGAGGTCTACGTGCTCCAGGTGGGCCGCATCGAGGAGCCGCTCGGAGTGCCCACACGTCCGTCGGAGGTGGGTCGCGTCGCATTCGAGATCTCGCGCCGTCACCGCTTCGCACGGGACCTGGATCAGGTCCCGGAGCACGTCACGGTGCACGTGCTCCCGTACGGCGGCCGGCAGCCCGGCGATGAGAGGCTGAACGCCTACCGCCGCCTGGACCGCACGCACGCCCGCATGCAGGCGGCCTACGACGCGTCGCGCCTGTACCTCGACTACCACCGGCGCGGACGGTGACGACGGCCGATGCGCGGGCACCCAAGCCCGCGAGGGCGCCCCGGCGCAGCGTCTTCTGGCGGCTGCCGCCGGTGTGGGTGAGACGCGTGGTCATCGCCCCGCTGATCGTGCTCGCGGCGTTCGTATGGCTGCCGCTGCTGGTCTGGATCGGCGTGGTGGTGGCCGGGGCGGTGGCGTGGGCGCTGCCGGGCCGGGTGCGCGTGCTGCGGGTGATCTTCATGGCGGGCCTGTACCTGCTGTGGGACGCGACCGCCCTGGTGTGGATGTTCGGACTGTGGGTGATCTCGGGGTTCGGCTGGAAGCTGCGCACCCCGTGGTTCGAGCGTGAGCACTATCGCATCGCCGGTCTCATGCTCGGCTCCCTGTTCTGGGCGGCGCGCCGGGTGCTGCGCCTCGAGATCGAGTTCAGCGACGCGAACTTCGACGCGCTGGCGACGGGGCGGCCACTCATCGTGGTGTCCCGCCATGCGGGGCCAGGGGACTCGTTCATCATCGTCGAGGCGCTCATCAACCAGTTCTCACGCGAGCCCGCCATCGTGCTCAAGGACACGCTGCAGTGGGACCCCGCAGTGGATGTGCTGCTCAACCGGCTGCCCACCCGGTTCGTCACGCCGGAGCGCCACCGCAGGCCCGGTGCGCCGGGAGGGTCGGCGTCCATCGGCGAACTCGCGGCCGGGCTCGAGGGCGAGGACGCGCTGCTGATCTTCCCCGAAGGGGCGAACGCGACTCCCCAGCGCCGAGAGCGCAGGATCGCGGAACTGCGCGCCGCGGGTCACGGGGAGCTGGCGGACCGCGCGGAGGCGATGCCGCACGTGATGCCGCCCCACGCCGGGGGAGTGCTCGCGGCTCTCGAGGCGCGGCCCGAGGCGGCCGTGGTCGTCGTCGCGCACACCGGCCTCGAGGCGCTGTCGACCGCCAGAGATGTGTGGCGCGAGCTGCCCGTCGACAAGCGCATCGTCCTCCAGGGCTGGACTGCCGCGCCGGAGGAGATCCCCGAGGGTCACGAGGCGCGTGCCGACTGGCTGTACGACTGGTGGGAGCGCGTGGACGCGTGGATCGACGAGCATCGGCCCGTTCCCTAGCGCGTCTCCGCCCGCGGTGCTCACGCCTGCCGGTGACGTAGCGTGGGCGCATGAGTGCACTCAAGGACGGACGCTGGGGCCTGGTCGCGGTGCAGGGACTGCTCTTCGCCGCGGTCGCGGTGACGGCGCTGCTCCCTGGCCCGCTGCTGTGGCGGTCCCTGGGGGCCGGGCTCGCGCTGGTGATCCTCGGTTCCGTGGGCGTCATCTGGTCCGCGAAGGACCTGGGCCGGGCGCTCACGCCGTCGCCGGTGCCCAATCACCAGGGACTCGTCGCGCGAGGTCTCTACCGGTATGCGCGGCACCCCATGTACACGGCGCTGGTGGTGATCTGCCTGGGAGTCGCCGTCGGCTCGGGCACGTGGTGGTGCTACGTCGCGGTGGTGCTGCTCGCCATGTTCCTGGAGTACAAGACCCGCGTCGAGGAGCGCTTCCTGCTGGCCGAGTACGAGGGCTATGCGGAGTATTCGTCGCGCACCGGAAAGTTCTTTCCCGGCGTGGGTCGGCTCGTCGTCTCCCTCTAGTCGCGCCTCTGGTCGAGTCGCCGGCCGCGCCGCCGCTCGTCCGTGCGGCGACCCGGGTGGGGGTCTGTACGAATCGTTCCGATAGCGCTAGCATTCGGGCCAGGCTCATGGGGGGATGGGCTCGCGTGGTCACCGTGCACGCGCTGTGCCTTCGGGGGGAGCGCTCGCGCGAGACGCATGGACGGCCACGCCGTGCCGGGTTGATGGCGCCTGGACGTCGTCAGGGCCGGGGTGGGCCTTCCTTGGAGGAGGCTCGCCCCGGCCGCTGCGGTTCCTCTGGACCCCGGCCGTCTACCCCCACCCCGCGCGCATGACCTAGCCTCGTGCCCATGGAACACTTGCACGCCGTCGTCACCGGCGCATCGTCCGGCATTGGATACGAGACCGTCCGTTCGCTCACGCGCGACCACGCCATGCGCGTCACCGCCGTGGCGCGCCGCCGCGACCGCCTCGACGAACTCGCCGCACAGACCGGCTGCGCCGTCATCCAGGCCGACATCACCTCGCAGGACGATGTGGACCGGCTCGCGCGCGAGGTGGACGGTCCCGTGCACGTGCTGGTGAACAACGCCGGTGGTGCGATCGGCTGGGACACCGTGGCCGAGTCGAGCCTCGAGGCGTGGAGCGCGCAGTACGAGCTCAACGTGGTGGGCACCGTCCGCGTCACGCAGGCCCTGCTGCCGGCGCTCACCGCTTCGGGCCGTGGCGACGTCGTGGTCGTGACCTCGACCGCGGGCCACGAGCCGTACGAGCAAGGTGCGGGCTACGTCGCGGCCAAGCACGCGGCGGTCGCGATGACCCGGACGCTCCGGCTCGAGCTCACCGGCACCGGGGTGCGCGTCATCGAGATCGCGCCCGGCATGGTGCGTACCGAGGAGTTCTCTCTCAACCGCTTCGCCGGCGACGACCGCGCCGCGGACGCCGTGTACGAGGGCATCGAGCCACTGACTGCTCACGACATCGCCGATGCGATCACGTGGGCCGTGACGCGCCCCCACCACGTCAACATCGACCAGCTGGTGATCCGCCCGCGGGAGCAGGCAGGAGCCGCTAAAACGGTACGGCGGCCCTCGAACACGCCTTAGTGCCTTGTCAGCGGGCGACAACGACGTCCTGCTCACTACGATGTGAGAATGGCGACTGAGCGGGCACGACTCCTGCTGCATCCCGTGCGGATGCGGATCGTCATCGCGCTGTCCGCACAGCAGCTCACCACGCGCCACATCCACGAGTTGATGCCGGAGGTGCCTCAGGCCTCGCTGTATCGCGCCATCGCGCAGCTGGCCTCGGCCGGGATCGTGGAGGTGGTGAGCGAGGAACGTCGTGGCGGCGCCATGGAGCGTACCTACCGACTCGCCGCTGAGAACGTGCCGTTGACCGCAGAGGACGTCGAGTCGTCGAGCCCGGAAGAGGCGCTCGCGGCGGTCCAGACGCTCGCCGACCTGATGGTCTCGAGCTCCAGCCGCTATCTCGCACAGGCGGGCGACGACTGGTCGCAGGCGAGCCTCACCGTCCGCCACGCGGCGCTGTGGCTCACCGATGAGGAGCGCGCGGACCTGGGCGAAGAGCTGCTCGCGCTGATCGACCGATATCACGCCAAGCCCCGTGGCCCTCAGTCGCACCTGCACAGCATTCAGGCGGCCGTGATGCCCGAGGTCGGTCCGCCCGACGTCTGCCCGAACGGGGAGGACTAGCCCGCCGCGCGCGCCCGTGCGCGCGGAGAGTGGCTCAATCGGCCGGTTCGAGCGCCAGCCGGACGATGCGGTCGTCGCCGTCGCGGGGCTCTCCCCGACCGTCAGTGTTGTTCGTCAGCGCGTAGAGCGCGCCGTCGGGGCCGATCATCACGGCCCGCACGCGCCCCAGGTCGTCCACCAGCACCTGGGGCTCGCCCACGCCCTCGGCGGTGAACGGGATGCGATAGATGGCCTCGCCCCGCAGCGCCGCGACGTAGACGCCCTCAGCGGTGACCGCGATGCCACTGGGGGAGGCCGCCGCGGTGGGGCGCCATTCGGCAACGGGATATGTCAGGCCGTCGACCGTCTCGCCGAGAGCGGTGCCGTCCGGGGAGCCGATCAGGCCCTCGACCACGGGCCAGCCGTAGTTGGCTCCGGCCACGATGATGTTCAGCTCGTCCGCGTCGGCTTGGCCGAATTCTGAGGCGAACATCGTGCCGTCCGGGGCCCACCCCAGGCCCTGCACGTTGCGGTGTCCGTAGCTCCACACGAGGTCATCGAAGGGATTGCCGGGAGCGGGCGCACCGTCCTGTTCGCCCCCAGGGCCGTCGGCGACGACCCGCAGGATCGTGCCATGCAGCGTGCCGCGGTCCTGGGCGAGGTCCGGTCGCGCTGCGTCTCCGGTGGCGATGTACAGGTGGCGGTCGGGACCGAACGCGATGCGCCCGCCGTCGTGATTCGACGCCTTGGGGATGCTGGCGACGACGTCGGCCGGAGCGCTCAGCTCATCTCCGTCGAGCGTCATGCTCACCACCGCATTGCCGTCCGCGCGCGTCAGGTAGGCATACAGCACGGACGGGTCGGACGGCAGCAGCGCGATCCCCAGCAGGCCGGCCTCTCCGGTGGCGTCCGTCTCGGCGAGCGCCTGCGCACCCGGTCCGGTGAGCGGGGTCCGCGTGCCGTCGGGGCCCACGCGCAGCACGCGACCCGAGTCTCGCTCGGTGACCAGGATCGATCCGCCTGGCTCGAGCGCCATGGCCCACGGTGCGGTGAGCCCCGTGGCGACCTCTTCCCGTGACACGAGCACCATCTCCGCGACCTCGCGCGACACCGACGGCGGCTGGGGGGACGGTGCCGGTGAGGCGCTGCCGGCGGTCACGCCCGGCACATCATCGAGGGAGGGCGCCGCAGTGCTTGGCGTGGAGTCCGCCGAGCACGCGGTCAGCGCGAGCACCGCGGCGGCGGTGACGGCGCCCGCGCGCGCCACCGCGTGGCCTGGGCGTGCCGAGGGTCGTGACGTCTGGGGGCTGCGAGGCTGCCGGGACATATCGCCAGCCTAAGCGGCCGGATCGGCGCCCGCAGGGCGTGTCAGGCCTCGGGCCCGCGATCCTGGTGCGGCGGGTCCGACGGTCGCGACCGGCCGGGCTCCGCACGCGGCGCGCGCTTCTGTCGTGGCTGCTGGGGATCGCGCCGTCGGGGCGTCTCAGCCGGGCCGTCCGTGTCCTTGCGGGGTGCGCCCTTGCCGCCGGCTCCCTTCACGACAGCGCCCTTGACCGCGGCACCCGTGGCCGCCGTGCCCTTGACCACCTTCTTCACGGCCGCGCCACTCGCGGCGGCGGGATTCTTGCGCGGGGCGTCCGACTTGCGCGTGCGGGGCTTGGTGCCGGGCCTGCCGCCCGTCTTGATGCGGGACGACCGCGGGCGCCGTGCGGCGAAGTCGGAGTAGGCGCGTGGCTGGTGGTGGTTGAGCTGCTGGCGCCACCACCATTCGCGGCGGCGTTCGTTGAGCGCTGCCTGCGCGGCGAGGGCGGCGCGCACCTGACGCGGCACGCTCAGGCGGCGGATGGTGCGGCTGTCGACGGTCGCGATGATGCCGGCGGCGACGAGCGTCAGCCCCAGGGACACGAGCGGGAGCCATCGCGCGCCCCAGGTCGCCACGACCACGCCGCCGAGGACCGGTCCGAGTGCTGCTCCCATGTTGAACACCACGGTGTATGCGCCGGCGCCCATCTCGGTGCGCCACGGCGTGTGTCGCATGGCCCAGTTGAGCAGCGCGGCGACCACCACGGCCCACGACGCGGCCTGGACCACCTGGAAGGCCACGGCGGACCAGGTCTGGCCGAGCGCCAGCAGGCACCACGCGATCGCGAGAGAGCCGATGGCGAGCGCGACCGTGTGGACGGGTCGCCGCGACAGGTGCCCCGAGATGCCGAGCGTGGCGGCCACCGCGACGGCGCCGCCCAGGCCGAAGAGCAGCGGCAGCGAAGAGGCGGGCATGCCGACCTCCTCGGTGAGCAGCGGCACCACATAGGTCCAGGTCAGCGACATCGCGGTGGTGGCGACGAGCGTGACCGCGAGCACGCGCGCGAAAGCGGTCCATGACGGCAGGTCGCCGACGGTGCTGGGCTGCGCGGTGGCCGAGCGGGACGAGGGAAGCACCACTGCGAGGGCGGCGGCCAGCCCGAGGCCCAGCACGGCGAGACCCCAGTAGGGCGCCTGCCATGCGACGGACGTGCCGAGCGCGGTGACGAGGGGCGTACCGAGCACGCCGGCGGCCGCCGAGCCCAGCATGATGGTCGTCACCGTCCGGGCACGCAGATGCGGAGCGAACAGGCTCGCCGCGGCCGGCGCGACCACCGCCCAGAACAGTGCATGGGCGGTGGCGGAGATCACGCGTCCGGTCGCGAACATGGCCAGGCCGTCGGCGGTCGCGACCACCACCACTCCGGCGGTCCACACTCCGAACGTGCCACTCAGCGCAACCCTCCGGCTCACGCGCTTGGTGACCATCGTCAGCGGCAGGGTCGCGACCACGACGGTGAGCGCGAACGCCGTCGCGAGCAGACCGATCGATGAGACGGGCACGCCCAGCCCGGACGCGATCGTGGTGCTCATGGCGACCACCGAGGCCTCGTTGGCGCCGACGGCAAATGCGCCCACGGCGAGCGTCATGAGACCGAGCCGTGCTTGCCGTGGCGAGAGGGAGAGGGCGTCTTGCGAGCGGTAGCCGGGGTCGGGCTCGTCGAGCACCATTGTGGCGGTGGTGCCACCCGCGATGGGGATGGCGAGCGTGGCCGGCTCCGACTCGTAGTGCGAGGGGTCGAAGCCAGGCAGCGACCCGACAGGAAGCTCTTGTGTGTCCGCAAGAGGCTCGGCCGCGTCGCCGTCGCCCAGGTCGAGCTCAATGGTGCTGGTGGAGTGGGACAACGCGGGCGGCCTTTGTGAATCGTGGGTGAGAGAAAGGGGCTGGTACGAGGCGGGGTATGCGATGCGACTGACGCATGCGGCACAGGTCCACGGCCCCTCGTTCAGCCAACGGGCGCGGACCCTCCAATGTTCCCACAGGAGTGGGTGTGAGACGGCCGATCTCGCGGCGTTCGCGCGGCCCCACCGGAATGGTTCGGAGGACGCCTCGGCGCGCGCGGACGCGCCCAGGTCAACTCTCTTGTCGAGTTCGCGACGCCCCCTCGACTCCCTCCCGCGTCCCAGCAGTCACTGCGTGCCGACGCTCACCGATTCCCGGCGCTGAGTGACGGTCAGGGCGCCGAGTTCACGCATCGGCGGCGCCGCCTATACTGGTCGCACCAGCGACGACCCGGCCATCACCGGCGAGCTTGCGGAAGAACGGGCGTCACGTCCCAGTAGAACCGCACGGGCAGCCCGTCACAGCGAGTCTCCTCGGGGACATGAGCGGTCACGCGCCGCCCGCGACAGCGGGGGAGCGGGGCAAACGAGGTGGTACCGCGCGAGCGGGATCGCGGCCGATGCGGTCGGGACCTGGGAGCGTCCTCGTGGCAGCAGTCGCCAGTCCAGGACCACCGAAGGAACCGCATGTACCCCCAGCACAGGCCCTCCTCCGAGGTGCCCGCCTCGCCGAACTTCCCCTCCATCGAGGAGGACGTGCTCGCGTACTGGAAGTCCGACGGCACGTTCCAGGCGTCGATCGACCACCGGTCCGACGCCGAGGAGTTCGTGTTCTACGACGGCCCGCCGTTCGCCAACGGACTGCCGCACTACGGGCACCTGCTGACCGGCTACGCCAAGGATGTGGTGCCTCGCTTCGAGACCATGCGGGGCAAGAAGGTCGAGCGCCGTTTCGGCTGGGACACGCACGGGCTGCCCGCCGAACTCGAGGCCGAGCGCGTGCTCGGCATCACGGACAAGGCCCAGATCGACGAGATGGGCATCGCCGCCTTCAACAAGGTGTGCCGCGAGTCGGTGCTGAAGTACACCGACGAGTGGCAGGAGTACGTCACCCGCCAGGCCCGGTGGGTCGACTTCGAACACGATTACAAGACTCTCGACGTCACCTACATGGAGTCCGTGCTGTGGGCGTTCACGTCGCTGCATGAGAAGGGCCTCGCGTATGAGGGCTACCGCGTGCTGCCGTACTGCTGGCGCGACGAGACGCCGCTGAGCAACCACGAGCTGCGGATGGATGACGACGTCTACCAGATGCGTCAGGACCCCGCGCTGACGGTGCTGCTGCCGCTCGACCCCGCTGCCGTCGCCGCCACCGCGCTCGGTGACGATCTCAAGGCCGCGCTCGCGGGCGCATCGGCCGTCGTGTGGACCACGACCCCGTGGACGCTCCCGTCCAACCTCGCCGTCGCCGTCGGCCCCGAGGTCGAGTACTCCGTGGTCTCGCCCGTCGAAGGCGACTTCGCGGGACGCAAGGTCGTGCTCGCATCGGCCCGCCTGGGCGCGTACGTGCGCGAGCTGGGCGAGGACGCGACCGTCGTCGCGACGGTGACCGGCGCCGAGCTGGCCGGACTGACGTATCAGCCGCCGTTCGACTACTTCACGGGCCGAGAGAACGCGCACCAGATCCTGGTCGCGGACTTCGTGACCACCGAGGACGGCACCGGTCTGGTGCACCTCGCCCCGGCCTTCGGAGAGGACGACGCCGCGGTCTGCGGCGAGGCCGGCATCGAGACCGTGATCCCAGTGGACGCGAAGGGCCGCTTCACCAGTGAGGTGCCTGACTATGTGGGACAGCAGGTGTTCGAGGCCAACGCTCCGATCATCCGCGACCTCAAGGACGCAGGGATCGTGCTGCGTCACGAGACGTACGACCACTCGTACCCGCACTGCTGGCGCTGCCGCAACCCGCTGATCTACCGCGCGATCTCCTCGTGGTTCGTGCGCGTGAGCGAGTTCCGCGACCGCATGGTCGAACTCAACGAGGACATCCGCTGGGTGCCGGACCACATCAAGGAGGGCCAGTTCGGGAAGTGGCTCGAGGGCGCCCGCGACTGGTCGATCTCGCGCAACCGGTACTTCGGCACGCCCATCCCGGTATGGGTGAGCGACGACCCTGCGTACCCGCGCACCGACGTGTACGGGTCGCTCAAGGACATCGAGCGCGACTTTGGGCGCCTGCCGCTGAACGAGGACGGCGAGCCCGACCTGCACCGCCCGTACATCGACGACCTCACGCGGCCCAACCCGGACGACCCGACCGGCCAGTCGACCATGCGCCGCATCCCGGACGTGTTCGACGTGTGGTTCGACTCCGGCTCCATGCCGTTCGCGCAGGTCCACTACCCCTTCGACAACCGCGAGTGGTTCGACGGCCATCACCCGGCGGACTTCATCGTCGAGTACATCGGTCAGACGCGCGGCTGGTTCTACGTGATGCACGTTCTGGCCACCGCACTGTTCGACCGACCTGCGTTCACCACGTGCATCTCGCATGGCATCGTGCTGGGCTCCGACGGCCGCAAGATGAGCAAGAGCCTGCGCAACTACCCGGACGTCAATGAGGTGTTCCACCGTGACGGCTCCGACGCGATGCGCTGGTTCCTCATGGCCTCGCCGATTCTGCGCGGCGGCAACCTGGTGGTGACCGAGGAGGGCATTCGCGAGGGCGTGCGCGAGGTGATGCTGCCGCTGTGGAGCTCGTACTACTTCTTCCAGCTCTACGCGGGCGCCGCGAACGGGGGAGCGGGCTATCAGGCTTCGCTCGTGGCCGACGCGGACGTCGCCTCGCTGCCCGTGATGGACCGGTACGTGCTGGCCAAGACCGCCGAGCTCGTCGACGCGATGACCGCTCAGCTGGACGCGTACGACGTGCCGGGCGCATCGGCCTCGCTGACCGCCTCGATGGACCTGCTCACCAACTGGTACGTGCGCACGCAGCGCGACCGGTTCTGGGCCGAGGACCCCCAGGCCTTCGACACGCTGTACACGGTGCTCGTGACGATCACAGGGGTGGCGGCGCCCCTGCTGCCGCTGCTGACCGAGGAGATCTGGCGCGGGCTCACGAGTGGG
The DNA here is from genome assembly GCF_000975095.1 of Demequina aestuarii. Taxonomy (GTDB): domain Bacteria; phylum Actinomycetota; class Actinomycetes; order Actinomycetales; family Demequinaceae; genus Demequina; species Demequina aestuarii. The sequence goes on along the minus strand of NZ_BBRD01000001.1, from coordinate 1,804,082 downwards.
CGATCCGTGCACCTCACCGACTACCCGGTGGCGCCCGACGCGTGGCGCGACTCGTCTCTCGGCGAGGTGATGGATCAGGTGCGAGAGGTGGTGTCGACGGCCCACGCGCTGCGCAAGAAGGAGCAGATCCGGGTGCGCCAGCCGCTCGCGGCGCTGCACGTCGCGGTCTCCGATGTCGCGGCGTTCGAGCCGTACTCCGGTCTGGTCGCGGCCGAGCTCAACGTCAAGGCCGTGCACGTCCAGGGCATCGACGCGTTCACCGCAGTGCACCCGGTCGAGCAGACGCTGACGGTGAATGCCCGCGCGGCCGGCCCGCGCATCGGCAAGGAAGTGCAGGCGGCGATCAAGGGCTCGAAGACGGGCGACTGGACGCTGTCGTCGTCGGGCGACGTCGTGTCCGGCGGTGTCGCGCTGGTCGAGGGCGAGTACGAGCTCGCGACGGTGATCGGTGGCGGTGACGCAGGTGCTGGCTCGGATGAGGCGGCCGCGGTGCTGCCCGCCGGCGGGTTCGTGCTGCTCGAGACGGCGCTCACGCCCGATCTCGAGGCCGAGGGCTACGCGCGCGACGTGATCCGCACTGTCCAGGATCGACGCAAGGCGGAGGGGCTGAACGTCTCTGATCGCATCCGCCTGACGCTGCGGGTGCCCGTCGACCAGTGGGGCGCCGTGGAGGCATGGAGCGGGCTCATCGCTCGCGAGACCTTGGCCCAGGACCCGGCGACCGGCGAGGACCGGATCGAGGTCATCGCGGGCACGGAGCTCGACGTGGCGGTGGAGAAGGCCTAGCCTCACCCGGCTGCTGCCCCACCACCACGCGTACGCGGCAGATAGTCGCCCGGCCCACACGAGGGCTCGCGGGGCACCCTGGATCGTCCTCATGCCCCGCGGGACCGCAGCACCTCGAGCGCCAGGCGCCGGCATCCCTCCGGGTCCCGCATGATCTGTCGCCACGAGAAGCGCAGGGTGATGATCCCGCGGGTGGCCAGCATCGCGTCCCTCGCGATGTCACGCTGGCGCTGCTCGGGGTCGGCGTGGGTGCCGCCGTCCAATTCGATCGCCGTCAGCGTGGCAGCGTGGAACATGTCGAGTCGGAAGTTCTGGCCCGCGACGCTGACCCAGTGCTGCCGGATGAGGTCGGAGAACTCCCGGGTGTGGAAGACCGTGCGCAGCCCCACGGTCTCGAGGGCGCTCTCGGATCCCGCGGCAATCGCGGCGGTGAGCGACTGGAGTCGTCGCCGACCCCGCACGCGAGGCAAGGCGCCCGCCGCGGCACCAAGGGTGTGCGCGTCGACGAGCCCGCGTCGTGCCGCCGCGTACACCAGATCCGCGCCCGCCTGCGGGTCGAGTTCACCGAACGCCGTGACGACCGCGTACGCCGGAGTCGCGACGCGGCACCCGGCACCGAGTCCGACGGCCGGAATCTCGACCGAGAGTCTCGCCACCTGCACCCAAGGGCACGTGGGCTGAGGCCGGCCGGGAGCAGCCGTGACCTTCAGCGTGGCCGGCGGTGCGACCAGACCGTAGAAGTGCACGGCGGCGCTGCCGATGATCACTCCTCGACCTTTTGTCCAGGCGTGGATTGCGGATGCCCGGGTCTGCACCGCGTGAGCGTGGAGGCTGGCGGCGTACACCCCTGGGAGCATCCGCTCGACCCGGCCGGATCTCACGGCCCCGCGCAGCGCCGTCCGGGACCAGCGCCTCTCGACTTCGGCGCGGGGCAACGCAGCCGCACTGCGTTCGAACCACGCGGTCAGGGAGCCAGACGGGGAGCGCATGGGTCATGGATAGCCGCCGGTGCGGTCGTGCGCGACGTGACGGCGACGGATCTGTGGACAGCGGCGTGGTCAGGGTTGCTCTCCACCGCGCATGCGACGCGCGGAAGTGGTCACGGCGACAACGTGGGGGCGGACGCCGTGCGGTGTCAGGCAGGAACGGCCGCGACCGCGCGTACCGGCGACGTGGCGAGCCCCACGAAGGGCAACGGCAGCGCGGTGAAGCTGAAGCCATCCTGGGGAAGAGCGTCCAAGCGCGTGAGGTGCTCCACGATCGGGATGCCCGCTTCAAGGAGCGCAGTGTGGACCGGCCGCGCTCCCGTCGCGGTGCCGTCGACGTTGGGCGAGTCGATGCCCACCACGGCGCAGCCAGATGCGGCGAGCAGTGCTCCTGCGTCTGCGGTCAGGTGCGGGTGCCCGCCCGCGTAGTCCGCCTGGCCGAACCGGGCGGACCACCCGGTGCGCACGAGCACCGCGCGGCCAGCCAGGTCGAGGCCCTCGAAGGCGTCAGGTCCGATGGCGCCGGAGCCGTCCACGACGATGCCCGGAACGTTGGTGACGCGGGCCAGATCGATCGAGAGCACATCGCCCTCGCCGGGGAACCGGTGCAAGGGTGCATCCATGTAGGTGCCGGTGCCGCCGATGATGTCGAGGTGAGAGAAGGCGAATGAGGTCCCGTCCTCGTACAGCGATCTCGTCGCCGCGTGATCCCTCCACCAGCCGATGCGGGCGGCGGGGTGGCCCGGCGTCGTCACGGCCCCATCGGCGATCGGGTGGGAGAGGTCGACGAGGCGCGTGGGCATGGCGCGAGTCTAGGGCTGGAGCGGCGGCGTGGCGCTAGCGGATGTCCTTCACCACGCGTCCCGCCTGCATCACCATCGCGATGGCATCGGGCTCGGCCAGCGCCTCGATCGCCGCGAGTGGATCCGTGGCAGTGAGCACCAGGTCCGCCTGCTTGCCGACCTCGATGGAGCCGATGCTGTCGTCGAGCCCGAGCAGCGCGGCACCATTCACGGTGCCCGCCCGGATGGCCTCCAGCGGCGTCATCCCGGCGCCCACGAGGTGCGCCAGCTCCTCGAGGTTGCGCCCGTGAGGGTGGATGCCCGCATCGGTGCCGAGCGCCATCGTGACGCCGGCCGCGACCGCGCGGCTCGCCGCTTCTGCGCCCCGGCGCTGCCACGCGCGCTTCTTCTCGACCACGGATGACGGTGCCGTCGCAGGGTCCGGTGACCGCATCAGCGTCGAGAGGGTGGGGACCAGCACGGTGCCGCGGGCGAGCATCTCGGCGAGAGTCGCGTCGGTGATGCCGTACCCGTGCTCGATGCTGCGAGCGCCGCCCTCGACGGCAGCGGCGATGCCCTCGGCACCTTGCGCGTGTGCGGTCACGGGCTGCCCCTGTCGACGGGCCGTCTCCCGCACGATCAGCGCCACCTGCTCGCGGGTGATTCCTAAGTCATCGGGCGAGTCCAGCGGTGTCGAGATGCCGCCGGTGGTGCACACCTTGATGACATCCGCGCCGGTGCGCAGCACGCGTCGCACGGCCTCGATCACTTGAGCGTCGGTGTCGGTGACCGCCCACCCTGGCACCTCGGCATGGTCGACCCAATGCGCGTGGCTGCCGTTGGCGTGCACCGGGTCCGCGTGGCCCCCGGTGGGGGACAGCATCGCGATCGCGAGGTGAAGCCTCGGTCCCACGATCTGGCCGCGCGCCACCGCAGTGCGGTACCCGGGTGTGAGTCCCGAGAGGTCGCGAGCGGTGGTGACTCCCGCCTCGAGAGTGAGCCGCATGGACTCCGCGGTGTCGAAGGCGCGCTCTTCTGCGAACTTGAGGCGTTCGGCCTCCGCACGGCTGCCGTTGGCCATGGTGAGGTGCACGTGCGCGTCGACGAAGCCAGGCATGACCGTGAGCCCGGCACCGTCGATGGTGACATCCGCGCGAGACGCGGCTTGGCTCTCGGGCGCCACCTCGACGATCACGCCGTCCTTCACCGTCACCTGCGCGCGGGCGAGCGGCTCCGCGCCGGTGCCATCGATCACCGTGGCGCCGGCGATGCGGACGGTGCCCTCCGAGGTGGGGACGGCGGGCAGGCGGGCGGGGGTCATGAGGCTCCTGATGTCGGGGTGCTAGCCGATCGAGAATGTCGGCGAGCCGGGGTCGGCGGCGAGCAGTCGGCGCGTGTACCAGTGTTGCGGGTCCGAATAGATCTGTGCGACGGGTCCCGCCTCCACCACCTGGCCCTGATACAGCACCATCACGTCGTCGCTCACGCGCTGCACCACCGCGAGGTTGTGAGAGATGAACGCCATGGTGAGCCCCAGGGACTGGCGGATCTCGTCGAGCAGGTCCAGGATCTGGGACTGCACGGAGACGTCGAGCGCGGACGTGATCTCGTCCGCGATCACCAGCTCGGGCTCCACGATGAGGCCGCGCGCGAGCGCGATGCGCTGACGCTGGCCGCCGGAGAATTCGTGGGGGTAGCGGTGGATCATGTCCGCGTCGAGGCCCACTCGTTCCAGCCAGTGCGCGATGAGGTCCGTGTGGTGAGCGACTCGCGCCCGCCGTGGATCGACCGCCTCTGCGAGAGTCTGGCCGACGGTCTGCCGCGGAGACAGCGACGAGAAGGGATCCTGCGGGATCATCTGCACGGAGCGCCGGTAGCGGGCGAGCTCGCGGCGAGTGGCAGAGCGCACGTCGAGGCCCGCGACCCACAGTTCCCCCGACGAGGGCTTGACGGTTCCGACCATCGCCTTGGCGAGGGTGGACTTGCCCGAGCCGGACTCGCCCACGATGCCCACGGTGCGGCCGCGCTCGAGCCGGAGATCGACGTCCCGCAGGATGTGCGCGTCGCCGAACGAGACATTCAGGTCCGCGATGTTGATCAAGGTGTCGCTCATGACCGTCCCTCCGGGGCGTCGAGGGCGTCGACAGTGACGACGGGTGTCGCTGCCAGCAGCTGCTTCGTGTACGGGTGGTCGACGGTGTCGACGGTGAGCTGGTCTGTGGAGTCGATGCGTTCGACGATCTGCCCTTCGCGCATCACCAGCACTCTGTCGCACAGGCTGCGGACCACGCCCAGGTCGTGAGAGATGAACAGCACCGAGGTGCCGTGCTCCACGTTCATCCGCTTGATGATCGACAGCACCTCACGCTGCACGGTGACGTCGAGGGCGGTCGTGGGCTCGTCGGCGATGATCAGCTCCGGCGCCGTGCTCATGGCTGAGGCGATCATGGCCCGCTGCTTCATCCCGCCTGACAGCTCGTGCGGGTGCTGGCCCAACCGCGACTCGGGATCCGGCAGCAGCACGGAACGGAAGCCCGCGACGATGCGCGCACGAGCCTCCTTGCGCGAGTGCCCCAGCCGTGACGTGAGCACGTCTGAGAACTGAGAGCCGAGCGTCAACGCGGGGTTCAGCGACGTTCCCGGATCCTGGTAGACCAAGCCGATGCGCTGAGCCAGCTCCGTGGGGGAGACGCGTCCCAGCATGTCGGTTCCGGCGACGTCGAGCGATGCGGCTCGGGCCTCCAGTCCCTCGGGCACCAGGCGGGCAACGGTCGAGGCGGTGAGGGACTTGCCCGACCCGGACTCTCCGACGATGCCGAGGATCTCGCCGCGACGGATGGTGAAGGACACGTCCTTGACCAGCTCGCGACCGCTCGCGGCGTGGCTGATGGTGAGGCGCCGTGCATCGACGACGAGGCCCTCGGGAGCCTCCGGTGCCTCGACGCTGGACCCGGCCGCCGCATCGGCCGCACTGGGGGTGAGCCGCAGCAGCTTGGACCGGGTGCCTGCCGAGCGAGGGTTCGCGGCGGCGGCGAGGCCGTCGCCGATGAGCAGTGCGGCAAGGGACGTGAACACCAGTGCGGCAGCGGGTCCGACGACGAGGATGGGGTTGGTGCCGAGCTTGCCGAGTGCGTCGTCCAGCAGCGTGCCGAAGTCGAAGGAGGGGTTCTGCGAACCGAGTCCCACGAAGGACAGCCCGGAGATCTCGACGAGCGCGCCCGCGAAGGCCTGGGCGACGAGAATCAGCATGGGCTCTGACATGTTGGGCAGGATGTGGCGCATCGCGAGGCGGTGCGGAGGCACTCCCATGAGCCGCGCGGTGGTGACGAAGTCGCGGCTGGACAGGCCCGCGGCGAGGTTCGAGGTGAGGCGCGCGAAGCCAGCGGTGTTCGCCACGGCGATCGCGAACACGGCGGTGATGGCGCCCTTGCCCAGGATCGCGGCGACCATGATCGCCACCAGCAACGTGGGGTAGGACACGGCGAACTCGATGCCACGCAGACCGAGCTCGCGAATGCGCCGCGGTGCGAGCCACACGCCGACGCCGATCGCGATGCCGGCGACGGCCGCGAGTGCGGTCGCGGCGAGTGCCATCCCCACGGTCAGCTGGGTCGCGACGAGCGTGCGGGCGAGCATGTCGCGGCCGAGGGAGTCGGTGCCGAGGGCGTGTTCCGCGCCGCGGCCGGCGTTGGGCTGGTCGCTGAGCGCGGTGGCCTGCTCCCCGAGGAACATCGGCGCGGCGACAGCCACCACGATCACGACGGCAAACATCGCGAGACCGGTGATGAGGGTGCCGTTCCACACGAATCCGCGCTTGCGGGCGATCGACGGCGCGGGTGCCTCGGCGGGGTCGGACGGCAGGCGGACGGCGTCAGTCATGCTGACCTCCCAAGGTGCGCGGGTCGATGATGCCCAGGATCACGTCGATGACGAAGGTGATGAAGATCGAGATCGCTCCGATGAAGAACACCGCGGCCTGGATCACGGGGTAGTCCTTGTCGATCGCGATGGCCTGGATCACGGTGGTCCCCAGACCGGGCCAGGCGAAGACGGTCTCGACGATGATGGCCGAGCCGAGCATGGACGTGAGGATGATGCCGGACAGCGTCAGCGTGGTCGTCAGGAGGTTGGGCACCAGGTGCTTGGCGAACCTGCGCAGCGCGGGCAGTCGCCACCCGCGCGCCGTGCGCATGTAGTCCATCTCCTGCGTGACGGCTGTCTCTCGCCGGACGATGCGAGACACGGAGGCGATGCCTCCGAAGGAGAGTGCGGCGATGGGCAGGAGAGCCGACTCCACGGTGCCGTAGGCCAGGGAGTAGGCGGGCGGCAGCACGGCCAGCCACACCGCGAAGATCAGCACCAGCATGGTCGCCTGCAGGTAGGGGGGAATCGATTGCATGACGCTCATCACTGCGGTGAACGAGCGGTCGAGCCAGGCATTGCGGTCGCCGCGCGTGGCGATGCCGACGGCCATGCCGAGGGTCACGCCGACGACGAGCACGAGCGACACTGCGACGCCGGCGATGGCAAGGGTGTACGGCGCTGCGGTGAGGACCAGCTCCAACGCCGGGAGCCCGTAGCGGAACGAGTCGCCGAAGTCGCCTTGGGCGACACCGCCGATGTACGAGGTGAGCTGGTCCCACATCGGGCGATCCAGTCCCAGCTCGGTGCGAACCTGCTCGACCTGCTCGAGCGTGGCGTTCTCGCCGGCGATGGCGGTGGCGGGGTCTCCCGGGATGAGCTGGACGATGAAGAACGTCGCGAGCACCAGCAGCAGGATGTTGACGATCAGACCGAGGCCGCGCCGGGTGAGGAAGCTGCGCCATGCGGCGGCGTTCGAGCCCGCGCGGTGGCCGCCGTTGTCGGGGGTGGCGGGCGCGTGGGCGGCGCCCACTGCACCGCCCGCGTCGCTCGGAGGCTCGTCGTGAGGGGAGGGGAGGCTCATGGACGATAACTCCTTTGGAGAGCGGACGTGGGCGGTGCAGGTCTGGTGGGTTAGGACGCGAGGCGCAGGGCGCTGATGTCCCAGTAGCCGGAGAGCGTGTAGCTGTTGATGCCATCACGGGCGACGATGTAGTGCGTGCTCGTCGCGAGCGGGTGGACATCGACGCGCTCCAGGATGCTCTCCTGGGCCGCGAGAAGGTTGGCGCACTGCTCGTCGGGGTCGTTGCTGGCCATCGCAGCGTCGAGGAGCGCGACGCCCTCGGGGTTGTCCGAGCTGGTGTAGTTCACGCCGCCGTCAGCGAACGAGGGCCCGAGCGCTCCGAGGATCGACTGGTGGACCAGTCCGGACGTGTTGGCCGATGCACGGATGGTCAGGTCCCACGTGGTGGGCTCCGAGCGCAGCTGCGCCGACCACTCCGAGGGGTCGAGCAGCGTGAGCTGGACGTCGGCCCCGGCGGCGGAGAGGGCCTCGACCACGTAGTCCACCGCGGTGTCCCAGTTGGTCATGGCCAGCATGCGGATGGTCTGCCCCTCGAGCACCTCTGCTGCGGCCTCCGGTTCGTACGCCTGCAGCAATGACTCGTCGGTGGACACACACTGGTAGGAGGAGGTCGTGACGGAGGTCATCAGCCCGCCGAGCCCATCGTGAGCGGCGTTGTTGAAGGCCTCGGCGGAGACGGCCTGGGCGGCCGCGGTGCGCAGGCCCTGGTTGTCGGCAAACACCGAGGACGGGTCCTCGTTGAACAGCAGCACGTTGCCCGTGGCGTCATCCGTCACGTAGGAGAAGTCCTCCGATTCGGTGAAGCGAGTCGCGTTGCTGTCGTAGAAGCGGGCCACATCGAGCCCGCCAGACGTCAGCAGGTTCGCCGAGGTGTTGGCGTCCGTCTCGACCGTGATGTTGATGGTCTGTGCGGGCTCGCCTTCGACGGAGGTCCACTCGGGCCACGCGTCGTAGTCCTCACGCAGGGCGTAGGAGACGGAGACGCCGGCGCTGTAGTCGGAGATCGTATAGGGACCCGAGAAGGCACCGTCCACGGTGCCGGCGGCGAGGCCGTCAAGGTCGGCGAGCCCCGCGGGGCAGATGATGCCGGTGCCGTCGAGAGCGAGCCCGCCGATGAGCTGCGAGTACGGCTCGGACAACGAGATGGCGAGCGTGCCGGCCTCGTCGTCCGCCGTGAACGTGGGCTCGCCCTGGCCGAACGCGAGGCTCGACCAGTTCTGCGCGCCCGAGTCCTCGGCGCTCGCGAGGTATTCGAAGGAGTCCGCCACCACCTGCGGCGTGATCTCGGTGCCGTCCGCACACATCGCGCCGTCGCGGATCGTGAAGGTGTAGGTGCTCGCATCAGCGGCTTCCCACGACGATGCCAGCCCGGGGACGAACCCGTCCTCGCCCTTCGCGACGAGGGTGTCGAAGCCCAGTGCCGCGGCCGTGTAGTCCGGCGATGACGCCGACGTCGCGGGGTTGAAGTTCGAGGGTGCGTACCAGAGGACCGTGTTGATGGTCCCGGAGGCGCCCGGTGCGCCGGCGGTGGGGGAGTCTGCGGTGTCGGAGTCTCCTGCAGTCGAGCAGGCGGCGAGCGTGAGGCTCGCAGCCACTGCGACCGCAGCGGTGGCGATGAGTGTCCTAGGCATGAATGCTCCAGTGTGATGGTGGGGGGACGTCGGTGGCGGCGATGCCGTGAGCGGTCCGCCACGTCGCCGACCGGGGGGATGGTCGACGACGGGCGTCCCGCCGTGTACCGGGCTCCCGAGGAGGAGAGCCCGCCACGTCACGAGAATTGATACAACTCTCGTCGACGTGTATCCAATCTATCGATCTATGTATCCGAGTCGGAACACTGATGTTACGACCATGTAAATTCCTCGCCCCCACCCCCGGGGCGACCGGAGCGCGCGGCGCGCGGCCTCGCGCCCGCCCGCGCGCGCCCGAGAAGACTGGACGGGCGCCCGGAGTGGCCGGAGGGGCGGTCGGCCTCGGAGGTGGTGTGCCCGTGCGAGCCAGCGGGCGAGCCGCCAGCGCCCGGGTGCGGTCGGCGCGGCTCCGGCCCTCGCCAGCAGGCACGTCGGTGCCGTGGCAGTGGCCCCCCTGAGGTGTCGCAGGCGCCGCTGCCCGCGACAAATTTACGCGAGCGAAACCCCAATGTCTCAACGCGGATACATCGTGCGCTAGATTGGATACAAAACCGCTCGAGTTGCACTCGCGCTCAGCGGCGGCCTCCACTCCAGCCGACGAAGGGTCCCAGCTGTGGCACAGACACGATCGCTCTCGACAGTCCTCATCGCGAACCGCGGAGAGATCGCTCGCCGGCTGATCCGTGGCACCCGCGCGGCGGGATTGCGGTCGGTCGGCATCTACACCGCCGTCGACTCAGCGGCCGCGCACGTCCGCGAGGCGGATCAGGCGATCGCGCTGTCGGAGAGTGGTCAGGGGTATCTGGCGGCCGACGAGATCGTCGCGATCGCACTCGCCACGGGCGCCGATGCGGTCCACCCCGGGTACGGCTTCCTGTCCGAGAACGCGGACTTCGCAGTGGCGGTCGAGGCGGCGGGGCTTGCCTTCATCGGCCCCACCCCCGAGCAGATCCGCCTCTTCGGCTCCAAGGCGCAGGCCCGGGAGGTCGCCGACAGGGCGGGAGTGCCGTGCGTGCCCGGCAGCGGCATCGTGGGATCCGCCGCGGAGGCGGTCGCGCAGGCGCAGCGCATCGGCCTTCCCGTGATGCTCAAGGCCGTCGGCGGCGGGGGAGGCGTGGGCGTCGAGCGCTGTGATGATGTCGCCTCTCTCGAGGCAGCCTTCGAGGCCGTGGGCGCTCTCGCTCGTCGCCATTTCGCCAGCGGGGACGTGTTCGTCGAGAAGCTCATCGACGATCCGCGCCACGTCGAGGTGCAGATCGTGGGCGATGGCGCCGGCACGGTATCGGTGCTCGGAGACCGTGACTGCAGTCTGCAGCGCCGCCACCAGAAGGTCGTCGAGGAGGCGCCCGCGCCAGGACTCAGCCGCGACCTGCGCACGCGACTCCACGACCACGCGCGCGCCGTCGCGGCCGCGGTCGACTATCGATCCGTCGGCACCGTGGAGTTCCTGGTCGCGGGCGACGACGTGTATTTCCTGGAGGCGAACACCCGCCTCCAGGTCGAGCACGCCGTCACCGAGGAGGTGACAGGCGTCGACCTCGTCGGCACGATGCTCGGACTCGCCGCTGGTGCACCGCTGCTCGACGACCACAGCGTCACGGGTCATTCGATCGAGGTCCGGCTGTGCGCCGAGGATCCCTTCGTCGACCATCGCCCCAGCGCAGGAGTGCTCACGGAGGTGGTCCTCCCGGACGGGCCCGGCATCCGCGTCGAGTCGGGGGTGGAGCGCGGCGACGTCGTCACCGCCCATTACGACAGCCTGCTCGCCAAGATCATCGTCACGGCGCCCACTCGCGACGGCGCGCTCGACCTCATGCGGGAGGCGCTCGCGGGCACGGTCATCCGTGGGATCGAGACCAACATCCCGCTGCTCAAAGCCGCCATCGAGGAACCCCGCGTGTGGTCCGGAGACGTCTCGACCGGGCTCCTCGGCACCGTCGACCTGATTCCGCAGCGCATCCGCGTCGCCAGAGCGGGCATGTCGACCACCCTTCAGGACTGGCCCGGTCGCATCGGCCACTGGCAGGTGGGCGTGCCCCCGTCGGGCCCGTTCGACGACGTGTCGTTCCGCTGGGCCAATCGCATCGTGGGCAATCCCGAAGGCACCACGGCGCTCGAGGCCACCATGCTCGGCCCCGTCCTGGAGTTCTCCTACGACACCGTGGTCGCCGTCACCGGCGCGGCCGCCGAGGTCAGGGTCGGTGGTCGCTCCGTCCCCATGTGGGAGCCGGTGTCGATCGAGGCGGGCCAGTCGCTGGAGATCGCGACCCCCGCATCGGGCGCCCGCACGTATGTGGCGACGCGCGGCGGTTTCGACGCCGCGGAGTACCTGGGGAGCACCTCGACGTTCGTTCCCGGCGGCTTCGGCGGTCACGGTGGCCGGGAACTGCGCGCGGGGGATGTGCTGCACCCCGGGGCCGCCCGTGAGGCGGCCTCCCTCGTCCCGACCCCGCATGATCGTCCCGCGATCGACTCGGAATGGGTGCTTCACGTCGCGGAGGGCCCTCAGCCTGCGCCGGAGTACTTCACTCCTGAGTCGATCGCGGCCCTGTACGAGGCGACCTGGACCGTGCACGTGCACGCGGCGCGCACCGGAGTGAGGCTCACCGGCCCTCAGCCCGCCTGGGCCCGGCCGGACGGTGGCGAGGCGGGACTGCATCCCTCGAATCTCCACGACAACCCGTACTCGGTGGGCGCCATCAACTTCACGGGCGACACTCCCTCGATCCTCGGTCCCGACGGGCCGTCTCTGGGCGGTTTCGCGTGTCCGTTCACCGTGGTCTCGGCCGATCGCTGGAAGCTCGGCCAGCTGCGCCCAGGCGACACCGTGCGACTCGCCCCCGTCGACGAACCCACCCTCCCGCAGGTGCGCGAGGCCCGGAGGGCCGCCGCACCCTTCGAGCCATCGGTGACGCGTCGCGACGACGACCACGGCGTCCTCGCCCGCACCCCCGCATCGGCCGATGCGCCCGAGGTGGTCTACCGGCGCGGGGGAGATGACAACCTGCTGCTCGAGTACGGGCCGATGGAGCTGGACCTCGCGCTGCGCATGCGTGTCCACGCCCTCATGGAGGCGGTCGAGCGGCACCGACCCCCGGGGCTCCTCGACATGACCCCTGGCATCCGCTCGCTGCACTTCCACGTGGACGCCGATCAGCTGTCGGTGCGCAGCCTCCACGGCCTGCTCGCGGAGCTCGAAGGCGAGCTGCCGGACGGTGCAGACCTGACCGCGCCCAGCCGCGAGGTGGTGCTGCCGATGTCCTGGGATGACCCGGTCGTGGCCGAGGCCATCGACCGCTATCAGGACCTGGTGCGCGACGACGCGCCGTGGAATCCGTCCAACCTCGAGTTCATGCGTCGCATCAACGGTCTCGACACCGTTGAGGACGTGCGTCGCATCGTCTTCGACGCCGAGTACCTGGTGCTGGGGCTCGGCGACGTCTACCTTGGCGCGCCCGCCGCGACCCCGGTGGACCCCCGGCACCGGCTGGTCACCACCAAGTACAACCCCGCCCGCACCTGGACCGCCGAGGGCACCGTCGGGATCGGCGGCTCATACATGTGCATCTATGGGATGGACAGCCCGGGCGGATATCAGCTCGTCGGGCGCACTCTGCCCATCTGGGCGGGACTGCGCGAGGGCCGTCCGAGCTTCGAGGCGGGCAAGCCGTGGCTGCTGCGGTTCTTCGACCGGGTGCGGTTCGTCGACGTGCCCGCGGACGAGCTCGAGCACCTGCGCCGCGAGTTCGTCGCGGGCCGCATGGACGTGGACATCACCGAGGGCCGCTTCTCGCTGGCGGAGCACCAGGCGTTCCTCGCCCAGGAGGCCGGCTCGATCGCGGAGTTCCGTGCCCGCCAGGCCCAGGCGTTCGCGACCGAGCGCGCGCAGTGGGAGGCCGCCGGCGAGTTCGACGTCCAGGAGGCGGCGGCCGATGCGCCGGTCGCCGTGACGGCGGACGTCCAGGTCCCGCCCGGATGCGAGATCGTCGAGGCCCCCATGGCCGGCAGCGTGTGGCGCGTGTCGGCTCAGGCGGGCGACGAGGTCGACTCCTCCGGGCGCATCGTCGTTCTCGAGGCCATGAAGATGGAGCTTCCCGTCGCCCCTCGGGCCCACTCACACGTCATCGACATCCTTGTCCGTCCCGGACAGGTCGTCTCAGCGGGCCAGGCCATCGCCGTGGTCCGCCCGTCCGCACCATCGAAGGAGAACGCATGATCATCGACGCCTACAACACGACCCAGGACGTGCGGGGCCGGAGCGACTACTTGACGGGAGCGCGTCCCGGACAGGCGCCGCCGCCGTACACGCCGTTCGACTCGAACCGCATCATCACCCGCATGGACGCCGCCGGCGTCGACAAGGCGATGGTGTGCTCGCTCGCGCAGCGCATCGAGAACGAGTTCCTTGTCGAGCTGGTCGCCAAGCACCCGGATCGCCTGTTCGGTTTCGGCCAGGTCATGCCCCAGCACGACGATGCGGTGGATCAGATCCGCCGGTTCGTGGACGATGGCCTGGTGGGACTCAAACTTCACCCCAGCATGCACGGCTATCACGTGGCCGACCATGGGCTCCTGGACCCGGTCTTCGAGGCGTGTGCCGAGCTGGGCATCCCGGTGCTGATCAACGCTCTCGACGATGCGTTCTGCGCGCCGCTCGCGATCGAGGAGATCGCCAAGGACCACCCGACCGTGCCGACGATCATCGCTCACATGGGTGCGGTGTGGAATGTCCCCGAGGCCATCATCGTGGCCGAGCGCCGGGACAACATCTACCTCGAGACCTCCGCCACCCTCATGGCCGACGTCAAGCGTGCGTACGCGCGCGTGGGGCCCGAGAAGATCCTGTTCGGCTCCGAGTGGCCGGGAAGCGACTTCGACCTCGAGCGCATGAAGATCGCGAAGGCTGTGCCGGACGACGCCGATCGCGCCCTCATCGAGGGCGGCAACATGGCCCGCATCATGGGGTGGGCGTGACGCCCGCCCCACGGCCCACGGCCGATGCGACGCTCGCCGCGATGGCCGATGCGGGCGACCGCGAACTGCTCGGGGCCGCGCGGAGCGTGCTGGAGCGCGCCTACGTGGCCGGCCGCCACGACGTCGCGGCCGCCGTCCGAGTGGAGTCCGGCGCGATCGTCACCGGGCTGCACCTCGAGGCGTCGCAGGGCCGAGCCTCGGTGTGCGCCGAGTCCGGAGCCCTGTCGGCGGCGGGCGCCGCGTTCCCCGGAGAGCCTGTCACCGCGATCGTCGCCGTCCTGCGGCGCGCCGACGGCACGGACTACCTGATCGAGCCGTGCGGCGTGTGCGCCGAGCTGCTGGTCGACCACTGCCCCGATGCGCGGGTGTGGGTCGGACACGGCGACACTCCCGAAGCCGTGACCCCCGCGCGGCTGCTTCCTTTCCACCACCCACGACCGGGCCGCCTCGCAGCACCATCCTCCGCGACGCCTGCCCAGGAGAACCCCCATGACTGATGCTTCACCCGACTCTCTCGACATCCGCGACCTCGCCGCCGAACTCGGTGGACCGGGCGTGCCCGTGCGCTGGGAAGAAATGTCCTGGCCACAGATCCCTGCGCTCGTGGAGCACCACCGCGCGGTGATCATCCCCATCGGCGCGATCGAGCAGCACGGGCCTCACCTGCCCATGAACGTCGACACCGAGATCGACATGGCGGTCGCGGAGGCGGTGTCCGCAGTCACCGGCATCCCCACGATCCCGCCGGTGTCGGTGGGCGTGTCCGCCTCTCACGGCGACTTCGCGGGCACGCTGACGCTCCGGCCCGAGACCCTCATCGCCATCATGGAGGACCTCACGGACTCGCTGTACCGCTCGGGAGTGCGTCAGTTCATCTTCATGTCCGGACACATGTGGAACATCGGCGCGCTCGATGTGTCACTCGAGAAGCTCCGCACGCGCTACGACGACGTTCGTGCACGCTCCATCGGCTACGTGTCGATGTACCCGGGCCCCGAGGTCGACGGTCACGTGCAGTACGGCCGCGGCCTGATGCACGCGAACTTCTTCGAGACGTCGGTGATGCTTCACCTGCGCCCGGAGCTCGTGGACATGTCGCGGGCCACGTCGCACCTCGATGTGGATTCGTTCTGGGACTACCGCATGGACCAGGTCAGCGATTCGGGCGTGTGGGGCCGGGACGTCGAGCAGGCGTCCGCTGAGCACGGCCGCGACGAGTTCGAGCGCTGCGTGGTCCGGACCGCGCGGGCCCTTGCGGCCGCCATTCGCGAGCCTCAGCCGGAGCCCACCCGCTAGGCCTGACAACCGACGGAGCGTCGGCCCCTCAGGCCCGTGTGGCCTGGGGGGCCGTTTCGCGTGCTGGCGCGGAGAACCTCACCACGGGGATCACCGCGAGCTGCACCACCGCGGCGCCCACGAAGGCCACGGTCGAGCTGGTCGCCGTGATCGACAGGCCGCCGAGAGCGGGGCCCACCGCCATCCCGAGCGCCGTCGCCGCGGAGAAGAAGCCGATGGCCGTGGACTGGCGTGCGGGCGGCAGCGGAGCCGTCGCCATCAGGGTGAGGGTGGGGTACAGGGGCGCGTACCCCACCCCGAGCACAGCTGCGCCCGCGGCGGCCCACCAGAAGGTCGGCGCGAAGGCGATCACGGACAGGCCCGCGGCGACCACCGCGAGCGAGGCGCGCGCCGTGGACGTGACCGCGATGCGGTCCGTTGCTGCTCCGAGCGCGATGCGCGCGACGACGACGCTCGCGGCGAAGACCACGAAGATGGTGGCGGCGCCGCCCACTCCGGAGGCGGGCATGCCCTGGGCCTGGAGGTGGAGCACCAGGAACGCGGTCAGCAGTCCCTGCGCCCCCCACGCAGCGAGGCTGATCACTGCAGGAACCCAGACCGCGCGAGCGAGGGAGCGCCTGAGCGCTGCCGCCGTGAGGCTCTCCGGCGAGGCCGGCCCGGACTCCTTGCGCGCATCGGCCGGGTGGACGGTGGGCGTGGACGCCACCAGTGCCGCGATGCCGAGCGCCATCACCTGCAGGATCGCCATCCCGGCCCACGCGGCGCTGTTGCCCGCCCACGCGTAGAGGTTCTCTGCCAGGAGCGGGCCCGCGGCAAGGCCCACCCACACGCTGATGCCGTAGTACCCGAGCGCGCGTCCCCGTTGGTGGTGAGGGGTCGAGAGGGCGACCCACGAGGTGGTGGCGATGGTGACGCCCGCGTTTCCCGCGCCGTACGCGAGCCGGCTCACGGCGATCGAGGGCACCGTGAAGCTGACGATCAGCAGCCCGACGCCCGCGATGGCGAGCACGGATGCCGCCACGGCGACGGTCTTCGGTCCCACTCGATCGGCGGCGACTCCCGCGGCGGCCATGGCGACGATCGCAGTGATGCCCGTGATGGCGACCAGGCCACCGGCGGCGGCGGCGTCCTGGCCGAGCACCTCGAGGGTTCCTCGCGTGAGCAGGGGCGCGGCGGCAGCGTTGACGGAGTAGTTGGCCGATGCGGCCACCACGATGAGCCAGAAGCCCACCGAGCGGATGCCGCGGGCCGAGGGGCCGTGTCTGGCGGCGCTCGTCATGGGCGGAGCACTCGAGCGGTGGATACGTTCATCTATTTATTGTATACAAAGAGGTAGGCGCGCACGACAGGACTGTGCGTGGGTCGAGCCCCGCCGTCGGTCCGGTCAGCCGCGTACGGTCGTGTCGGAATGACGCTCGTACCAGCGAGCGACCTGGTCGCCCGTCTTCAGCACGTGCGCGCGCATGAGCGTGGCCGCTCGGTCGCCGTCGCCCTCCGCCAAGGCGTCGATGATGTCGACGTGATCGTGGTGGTTCTCCTCGCGGTGGCGCACGTTCTCAACCAGCAGCACGGCGGGCACGTTCCTGGGGTAGGAGAGGTTGATGTCGTGGAGCATCCGCGTGAGGCGCGCGTTCTCCGCGGCCTCGTGGATCGCCGGGTGCAGCGCGTACTCATTCGCGACCCCGCCCGAGGGCGCGGCACCCGCAGAATCGGGCGCGTCGGCCATCGACATCGTGAGCGCGTAGAGCGCATCGTTGGCCTCCCGCATGCGAGAGATCGTCTCGCTCGACAGCCGGGTGGCGGCGCGGCGGGCGGCGAGGGCCTCGAGCTCGGCGCGAACCTCGTACGTCTCGCGCACCTCCCACGGCACCGGCACGCGCACGATGGCGCCCCGGTGGGGGTGGAGCTCGATGAGGCCGGTCGAGTGCAGCTGGCGCAGCGCCTCGCGCACGGGAGTGCGGCTGATCCCGAACTGCTCCGCGAGGTCCGCCTGGCGCAGTGGGCGTCCCACCGGCACCTCTCCGGACAGGATCATCTCGCGGATGCGGTCCGCGAGCTCATCGACGAGCGCGGTCGAGGAGGGAGTGGGCGACATGGCGCGAATCCTTGTCTGAGGCAGATTGCGGCGACCGTGACGCCCGTGAGTGGGGTCATGACCGCCCCTAGCAGGGTGGATACAATCTCCTCATTATAGGGTCCGAGGCTCGCGAGCCTCAAGGCTCTCCCTGGGCGCGTCGCCACTCGCACGATGCGCCCGCCAGTCGCCGACGGCGCTGATGTCCGGCCCCTCCATCCGGGAGCACAGGAATCCCGTGACGGTCGAGCCGTCCTCGAGCACCACCGGGCCCACCGCCATCGGCTCGGTGAGCACGCTCACCAGGCTGGCCAGAGCAGCGGGGGACAGCGACCATCGCTCGCCACTGATCGCGTGGCCAGGGCCATCAGTGGCGGGTGCCACTCCGGGGCGGTCGATCGGGCCGGGCAGGTCGACCATCCGATAGCGCGGTGCGGTCGTGACGCGGCCGACGAACCTCGCGCCACGCTCGGTGAGCTGCGTATTGAGGGGCAGTCCGCTCATATGCGCCCCGAACACCACCACATCGTGCTCGTGGCCGTGTCGCAGGGTGGGGCGGGGGTCGCCGACGACGTCGGCGGCGATGTCGAGCGCGACCTGGTCGTGAAAGGCCGGAGCGACCACGGTGACGCCGAAGCCGCCCGTCGATGTGTCCGCCACCGGCACCGCGACGCCGCACAGGTCCAGCAGGTTCAGGAAGTTCGTGTACGTGCCCACCTGGGCGTTCACGCCGATCGGGTCGCCGGCCACGTCGTCCAGCGTGGGGTGCCGGGGGGCGGTGGGCACCAGCAGCGCATCCAAGTCGGCGAGGAGGGTCCGCGCGGCGGCGCGGTAGCGGTCGAGCTGTTCGACGTCGCGGACCAGCGAGACCGCGTCGAAGCGCCCGGCGGCCTGTGCGATGCGTGCGACCGTCGGGTCCGCACCCTCGGGGTGCGCCGGCAGGAAGTCGCCATAGGCTGCCGCACGCTCGGCGACCAGGGCGCCTTCGTAGAGCAGACGTGCGGCGTCCAGGAGGTCGGCGATCGAGACTTCGGTGACGTCGGCGCCCCGAGCGCGAAGGGCCTCGGCGCATGCGGCGAAGCGCGAGCGTCGCTCCTCGTCGAGGGTCGCCAGCTGTGCAGGGACCGGGATGCCCACTCGCGGGCGTGCGGGTGCGGCCAGTGGCATGTCTGCGGGCCACGACCTGCTCAGGGGGTCCGCGTCGTGAGGGCCGATGATGACGGAGAGGGCAGTGGTCGCGAGGCCGAGGTCGCGCGCGAAGACCGTCACGCAGTCGTACGAGCGGGAGGCGGGGACCACGCCCGCGGCGGGCACCAGCCCGCGGCTCGCCTTCACTCCGACGATGCCGTTGAAGGAGGCCGGGACACGGCCGGAGCCGGCCGTGTCCGTTCCGAGGGCGATGTCAGCGATGCCCGACGCCACGGCGACCGCAGATCCGGACGAGGACCCGCCCGCGACCCGCCCCGGATGCGTGACGCTCTCCAGCGCTCCGTAAGGGCTGCGAGTGCCCACGAGCCCGGTGGCGAACTGGTCCATGTTCGCCGAGCCGAGGATGATCGCACCGGCATCTCTCAGGCGAGCCACGGCGGGGGCGTCCGCGGCCGCTGCGTCACCGTACTCGGGGTGGGCGGCGCTCGTGCGAAGGCCGGCGACGTCGATGTTCGCCTTGACTGCCACCGTGGCTCCCGCGAGGGGCAGGTCCTCTCCCGACTCGAGCCGCTCCTCCACGCGTCGCGCGTCCTCGAGGATGTGCTCGTCGCTCCTGCGCTCGATCCACACGGGGATTGCGGCGTGCCTCTCCATGGCGCGGAGCGCCTCCTGGGCGCGGGACACGGGTGACGGGGTGCGGGGCGTGAGGGGCATGGTCCGTCTCTCTGCAGGAAGCAAGGCCGTCATTATTGTATCCGATACCCATACTTGTGGATACATGGCGACGGGCATGGGGCGGGGGTGGGCCGCACCGCTCTCCAGGGCGCAGCAGCCGCCCGCAGGCGGTCATGGCGACAATGTGGCGTGCTCGGCACCCCCAGGGGCATCCCTGACACGCACCGTCCGCGGGACGGACGGACATCGAGCGGTCGTCATGGGAGACTTGCCGCATGTCTGACCCCACCGACCTCACGCTCGGCGGCCTCACTCCTGACGAGGCCGAGCGCGAGATCTACAGCCACATTCTCACTCGCAACCCGGAGCACGCCTTCGAGCCCACTCTCGACCGCGTGCGGGAGGCGTGCGACCTGCTCGGCTCCCCTCAGTCGGTCTTCAAGGTGGTGCACATCACCGGCACCAACGGCAAGACCAGCACCGCGCGCATGGTCGAATCCTTGGTGCGTGAGCACGGACTCCGCACCGGACTGTTCACCTCTCCGCACCTCAGCACCGTGCGCGAGCGCATTCAGATCGACGGCGAGCCCATCACGCAGGACGAGTTCATCCGGCTGTGGCAGGACGTCGCCCCCATCGTTCACATGGTCGACGCGCGCTCCCTCGAGCGCGGCGGCCCGCGACTGAGCTTCTTCGAGGTGCTGGTGGTGCTGGCGTACGCCGCATTCGCCGATGCCCCGGTGGAGGTCGCCGTCGTCGAGGTCGGCATGGGCGGCGTCTGGGACGCGACCAACGTCGCCGACGGTCAGGTCGCCGTGGTGGCGCCGGTGAGCATGGACCACGCGCAGTGGCTCGGCGAGGACCTCGCGGGCATCGCGGGGGAGAAGGCCGGGATCATCAAGGATGGCGCCACGGCCGTGATCGCCGAGCAGACCGATGCGGTCATCCCTGTCCTGCTCCAGGCCATCGACGAGCGCGGAGCCACGGGTCTCTGGGAGGGCGACGCGATCGAGGTCGTCGAACGCCAGCCCGGCGTGGGCGGCCAGCTCGTGACGCTGCGGACGCCCGCCGCGACCTATGCCGACCTGTTCGTCCCGCTGTACGGCGAGCACCAGGCGCACAACGCGCTGCTCGCGCTCGCGGCCACGGAGGCGCTGTTGGCAGACGGCGGCCCGCTGCAGTCCTTGGACGGCCAGACCGTCGAGGCGGGGTTCGGCGCCGTGACGTCGCCGGGCCGTCTCGAGGTGGTCCGCACCTCACCGATGGTCCTCGTCGACGTCGCGCACAACCCGGCGGGCATCGATGCGCTGGTGGGCGCCGTCGAGGAGTCGTTCGCCTTCGAGTCGATCGTGGGCGTGGTGGGAATCCTCGAGGACAAGGCCCCGGAGGGAATCCTGGGCGGTCTCGACCAACTGCTGGACCACGTGGTGATCACCGCCTCGTCCTCGCCCCGCGCGATCCCGGCGGAGGAGCTCGCCGAGGTGGCGCGCGGCGTGTTCGGCGACGACCGCGTGCAGGTCGCGAGGGATCTGCCCGATGCGATCGACCGCGCCGTTCAGACCGCCGAACGCGTGCACGACATGGGGGCCGGGGTCCTCGTGACGGGTTCCGTCACGGTGGTCTCCGAGGCGCGCATGCTCATGGGCGCCGACAAGCGCAAAGGCGTGGGTCAGGCGCGATGACCTCTGAGCCGATGTCTTCGCAGGGCCCGACGAGCCAGTCGCGGGACGAGTCGACCGACGCCGCGCCTCGGCCGCGACCACAGCGGCCCGCCACCCTTGTCTTCACGCAGGCGGTGCTCGCGCTGCAGGCCTTCGTCGCGCTGTTCGCGACTCTCGTGGCGTGGAGCTTCGCGCACCACGGGCTTCTCGACGCTCCGGCGGGTGTGGTCGCCGCCGGCGGAATCGCGCTCATGGTCCTCCTCGGCTATGCGGCGGGACAGCAGAAGAAGCGCTGGGGGCGGATGCTCGGCTGGATCCTGCAGGTTCCCATGCTGCTGGGCGGGCTGCTCGTGCCCGCGATCGCCGTCATCGGCGCGGTGTTCCTCGGGCTCTGGATTCTGGGGCTGCGGCTCGGCTCTCGCATCGACCGCGAGCGCAAGGAGCGTGACGAGGCGGCCGCCCGAGCAGATCGAGACGCCGCGGCCGTCCCGGGGGAGGGCCCCGCGTGAGGTCCCCGTCGCTCGTGCGCCGTGTGACGATCGCGATCGTCCTCGGTGTGATCGGTCTCACCATGCTGATCTACGCACTCGAGCGCACCTCGCTGGTGAACTTCGCCGCCACGCATGACGGCACCGAGGCAGTCATCCCGGTCCGTGTCTACCTCACGATGTTCGTGGGCCTCGCGATGGTGAACCTGTGTGCCTTCTGGGCTCTCGACCACTGGGGGGCGTACCTGCGTGCGCACCCCGACGTCACGCAGCTCCCGGTGTGGTTCCTGGTGCTGCTGATCATCCTGCCGGGCGGGGCGCTCGTCACCTCCGTCGCCACTCACGCCGGCTACATCCGCAGCCTCGACGCCGTCCCCGTCGACCCCAACGCCGGGTTCATCGCGTTCCAGGTGATCATGGCCGCGCTGGTGATCATCGCACTCGTGCTGCTCGGCGCGCGGTGGGCGCCGGGGTACAAGCCGCCGCGCGAGGCCCCCGCCCAGGACTGAGCCTCCGCACTCCCGACGGTGGGGAGACGGACCCCGGCCGCACGACCGGGGCTCATCGACGAGGTCCGGGCGGTCATCGCCCCCGTGGTGGTGGGCCGGGGCCAGCGAGTGTTCCCCGGGGCGAGCCCAGGGCCTCACGCTCCGTGACGAGCGTCGTCCCGACGACGGCATGATGTGGTGGCAGAACACGCGGACACGGTCGCTGGCACAGTGTGTCGCTGGCACAGTGTCCTGAGGCGGAAGCGTCGCCTACGCCGGCACCTCGACCACGGACGTCACCTCGAAGTCCGCGAGCACCTTGCGGCCCGGGAGACCGCCGAGCTCCAGCAGGAACGCGTAGCGCACGCTCACTGCACCCGCGCGGGCGAGCATCTCGCCGACGGCGCTCGCGGTGCCGCCGGTCGCCAGCACGTCGTCGACCACGAGCACGCGCTTGCCGTCGAGCCCCGCGGGGCTGAGCACCAGCTCCGACGCCCCGTACTCGATCGTCGCATCGGACTCGAGCAGGTCGCCTGGCATCTTGCCCTTCTTGCGCACCATCGACATGCCCACGCCGAGCGTCTGGGCGACCACGGGGGCGAAGATGAAGCCGCGGGCGTCGACCCCCACGACGATGTCCACCGATCCGGTCTCGGGGGTGAGGGCGTCGCACGCCTCCCGGAACAGGGCGGGGTCCGCGAGGATGGGGCTGATGTCGTAGAAGAGGATTCCCTGCACGGGGAAGTCGGGGTGCGTATCGAAGTTCGCGAGTGTGATCACGCGGACATCATCCCAGAGCCCGCATGAGCGATCAGGCAAGTGCGGTTAGGCTCGTCGCCATGACCGAGACAACGCTCATCCTTGTGAAGCCCGACGGCGTCAAGCGCGGACTGTCGGGAGAGATCCTGCGGCGCGTCGAGGCCAAGGGGTACGTGCCCGTGGCGGTCGAGCTGCGCACCGCGACCCCCGAGCTGCTCGCCGAGCACTACGCCGAGCACGTGGGCAAGCCCTTCTACGAGCCGCTGGTCGAGTTCATGCTCTCCGGCCCGACCCTGGCGATCGTCGCCGAGGGCGACCGCGTGATCGAGGGCTTCCGCTCCCTGGCCGGCGCGACGGACCCCACGAGTGCCACCCCGGGCACGATCCGCGGCGACCTCGGACGACAGTGGCCCACGAAGGTGCTGCAGAACCTCGTGCACGGCTCGGACTCCGAGGAGTCCGCCTCGCGGGAGATCGCCATCTGGTTCCCCGCCTTCCAGCGCTAGGGGCGATGCGGGCGCGGCCCGCCCGCCTGTGCGCGCTGAACCTCTAGACTCACCCACGTGCATCTCAAGACGCTGACGCTCCGCGGCTTCAAGTCGTTCGCGTCGGCGACCACTCTGGAGTTCGAGCCCGGAGTCACCTGCGTCGTGGGCCCGAACGGCTCGGGAAAGTCCAATGTGGTGGACGCCCTCGCCTGGGTCATGGGCGAGCAGGGTGCGAAGACGCTGCGCGGCGGCAAGATGGACGACGTCATCTTCGCGGGCACCTCCGGACGGGCACCGCTGGGCCGCGCCGAGGTGTCGCTGACCATCGACAACACGGACGGCGCGCTGCCGATCGAGTACACCGAGGTCACGATCACGCGCACACTGTTCCGCACCGGCGGCTCGGAGTATCAGATCAACGGCTCGCCGTGCCGGCTGCTCGACATTCAGGACCTCCTCAGCGACTCGGGCCTCGGGCGCGAGATGCACGTCATCGTGGGCCAGGGCCAGCTCGATGCCGTGCTGCGTGCGACCCCGGAGGAGCGTCGTCACTTCATCGAGGAGGCCGCAGGCATCCTCAAGCACCGCAAGCGCAAGGACAAGGCGCTGCGCAAGCTCGATGCGATGCAGGCGAACCTCACCCGCGTCACGGACCTGACCGCCGAGCTGCGCCGGCAGCTGGGTCCGTTGGGTCGCCAGGCGGACGTCGCGCGCCAGGCGCAGCGCATCCAGGTGGACGTGCGCGATGCCCGCGCACGGCTGCTGGCCGACGACATCGCACAGCTCGAGGCGCGCTTCTCGCAGGAGCGGGCCGACGAGTCCGCGCTGCTGGAGAGGCGCGCGGAGGTCGACAAGGCGCTCGGCGACGCCCGGTCGAGGCTCGCCGACCTCGAGCGCGCATCGGCCGAGGCCACGCCCGCGCTGACCAAGGCGAACGACACGTACTACCGGCTGAGCGCCATCCGTGAGAGGCTGCGCAACCTCTCGTCGCTCGCGGAGGAGCGGCTGCGGATGCTCGGAAACGCGACGCAGGAGGCGCCACCGCGCGACCTCGTCGACCTCGACGAGCAGCTGGATCGCGCCCGCGCCGCCGCCGCCGAACTCGATGCGGAGGTGACCGCTGCCGCCACCGCGCTCGAGCAGGCCGAGGCGGGCCGGCGCGACGCGGAGCAGGTGGCGGAGGAGTCCGAGCGGCATCTCGCCAACCTGCTGCGATCCGTGGCCGACCGTCGGGAGGGCGTCGCGCGCCTCGCCGGCGACGTCTCGGCGCGCCGTTCACGCGTCGAGGCGGCAGAGGCCGAGATCGGACGCCTGCGCGAGTCGCTCGCGGACGCCCAGAAGCGTGCACACGAGGCGACCACGGAGTTCCAGCACCTCGAGACGCAGGTGGCGTCCGTCGAGCAGGGCGAAGAGGACCTCGACGACGCTCACGAGGCCGCGACCGAGGAGTGGGACGAGGCCAAGGCCGCGCTTGCCGACCTCAAGGATCGACTCAACACGTCGATGCGTGAGCGCGACACGTGGGCCGCGAAGGTCGAGGCTCTCGAGCTGTCACTGGCGCGCAAGGATGGCGCAGGCGCGCTGCTCGCGTCGGGGTCCCGGTCGGTGCGTGGGACCGTGGCTGCGCACCTCGAGGTCAGCGCGGACGCGGAGGACGCGATCGCAGCGGCGCTCGGCCCCCTGGCCGACGCGCTCGCCGTGGACTCGGTCGAGGATGCCGTCGATGCGATCCGCTGGCTGCGTGACGAGGATGCGGGTCGCGCGCGGTTCCTGGTGGCGGACCCGAGCGCCAGCGTCGACAACCCGGACGTGGCGCTGCTCGGCGGCGCCGCGTGGGCGTCCGCACTGGTGTCTGGACCCGCCGGCATCGTCGACACCGTGCGCGCGCACCTGTCCGGAGTCGCCGTGGTGGACGACCTCGCCGCAGCGCGCGCGCTCGTCTCCGAGCATCGCGACGTCGTCGCCGTCACGCGCCGCGGGGATCTGCTGGGCGTCAAGAACGCCTCCGGTGGTGCGGGCGACGCCCCGAGTGTGCTGCACATGCAGGCCGCTCTCGACGAGGCCAAGCACAAGCGTGACGCGGCGTCGGTGGTGGTGGAGAGCACCACCTTCGAGATCCGCGGCGCGGAGGAGCGCGAGTCGCAGGCGCGCACCCGCCACGAAGTCACGCTCGAACGGCTCAACGACTCCGACGCGCGCATGGCTGCCGTCGCTGAGCAGCTGGGGCACCTGAACGCGTCCGCGCGGGCGGCCCGCGCTGACGGCGAACGGCTCGACACTCAGATCGCCGCCGCCCAGGAGCGCATGGCCGAGCAGTCCGCGGAGCTTGCGAGCCTCGCCGAACGGCTGGCCGCCGCGCAGGCAGAGCCCGAGCAGACCGAGGTCGACACGGCCGAGGCCCAGACGCGCCGCGACGAGGACGCGCAGGCGGCGGTGGCCGCCCGCGCCAGGGAGACGGAGGCGCGGCTGTCGCTGCGCACGTCGGAGGAGCGGGCACGTGCGCTCGCCGCACGTGCCGAGAGCCTCGAGCGCGCGGCCGTCGCTGAGCGCGACGCCCGCGCCCGCGCCGAGGAGGCCGCCCAGCGCCGCGAGCGCCAGGCCCTTGCCGCGCGTGAGGTGATCGCCGGGACCGTCGACGCGCTCGCCGCGATCGACATCGCCGTCGCTCAGGCCGATGACGCCAGGGCGGCCGCGGAGGCCGCTCGCTCCGAGCGCACCTCCGACCTGTCCGAGGTGCGCCGGGAGGTCGAGGGGCTGGCCGACGAGCTGCGCCGCCTGACCGACGAGTCCCACCGCGACGAGCTCGCTCGCGCGCAGGTGAAGGTGCGGCTCGAGCAGCTCGAGCAGCGCGCCGTCGACGAGCTCGGCATGGACCCCGCCAAACTCGTGGAGGAGTACGGCCCGCATCTGCCGGTGCCTGTGCATTCCGAGGATGGGGATGGCGACGACGACGAGCCGCGCGCTCAGCCCTACGTGCGCGACGCTCAAGAGAAGCGCCTGCGCACCGCCGAGCGCGCGATGAAGCAGCTGGGACAGGTCAACCCGCTGGCCCTCGAGGAGTTCGCGGCTCTCGAGGAGCGTCACAAGTTCCTGCAGGACCAGTTGAGCGACATCAAGAAGTCGCGTGAGGATCTCATGGAGATCGTGCGCGAGATCGACGAGCGGGTCGAGCGGATCTTCGTCGACGCATTCGAGGACACTCAAGCCCAGTTCGACATCATCTTCCCGCGGCTGTTCCCCGGCGGCGAGGGCAAGCTCGTGCTCACCGACCCGTCGAACATGCTGGAGACCGGCATCGAGGTCGAGGCTCGACCGGCGGGCAAGAAGGTCAAGCGCCTGTCGCTGCTGTCCGGCGGCGAGCGCTCGCTCACGGCCGTGGCGCTGCTCGTCGCGATCTTCAAGGCTCGCCCCAGCCCGTTCTACGTGATGGACGAGGTCGAGGCGGCTCTTGACGACGCGAACCTGGGCCGGCTCCTGGAGATCTTCACCGAGCTCAAGGACGACTCGCAGCTGATCGTGATCACGCACCAGAAGCGCACCATGGAGATCGCCGATGCGCTCTACGGCGTCACCATGCGCGGCGACGGCGTCACGACGGTCATCAGCCAGCGGCTCACCGACGAGGACGTCGCCTGACCCTGCGCTGTCCGTCCCCGGCACCGTTGAGCTACGCGCCCCCGCCGGCGACGATGCGCAGGTCGTAGTCCGCTGCGATCCCGGTGAAGTACGTCGTCACCGCGATGATCCACTGGCCTTCCGGCACCGTCTGATCGAGCAGCGGGTCGAAGTCCGCGAGCACGTCGGAGTACGGGTTGCCGTCGGCCCATGCGAGCCGGTACGGCGCCTCGTCGAAGCCCAGCACCTCGAGCACCAGGTCCTGGTCCGTCACGGTCGCGGCCTGGAGCGTCAGCCGCTGCGCCCGGTCGTTGTCGAGGCACACGTAGGTGCGTTCGCCCTCGACCGTGAGGGTGTCGCCCGGCGCGACCGAGGCGCCGTCCCCACAGACGTCCGGCGTGACGTCGGCGTGCATGCTGGTCGCCTGGCCCCGGCGGAACAGATCCGCATCGTCGTCGTAGTAGAACTCGACAGCGCCCGTGGCGCCGCCGAGCCACGCGCTCGCGGCGATCATGTACGTGCCAGGGTCCAGCTCGAGGCTCGTCTCGGGATCGAATCCGATCGCATCGTCCGCTGTGCGCACGAGCGTCGCGTCGCCGTCGCTGCTCGTGAGGTAGACGGCCATGGTGAGGTCGGGGGAGTCGACGTCCTCGGGATCCTCCGACGAGAGACCCACCTTGGCGAACACCGGCTCCTCGACCACGACGCAGGCGTAGTGCACGTCGCCCGGCGCGCTCGGGTCGAGCGTCGCCTCGGTTCCGACGGGGTCCGCCGCGACGGGCACGGGCGCGTCGTCCGCCAGCAGCGGCACCTCAGCGCCGCATGCCTCGGTCGACGGCACCTCGGCGGTGTCGATGCCGTCGTCGGGTGCGGCTGAGGTCCCTGGCTGCGGCGCAAAGGTCGCGGTGTAGAGAAGGAACGGAGGTTCCTCTCCCATGGCGATTCCCGCGACCTCGATCACGTACGTGCCGGGCTCGAGGTCGACGGTGATCTCGGGGTCCCAGTCCGGCGCGCTCGCCGCCGTGGCCAGCTCCGTCCCGGCCTTGTCGTAGACCGTGAGCTCGATCGTGTCCGTCGGCTCGAGCGCTGCGGCGCCGATGGTCACCGACGCCGCGGCGTCGAGCTCGAAGCAGGTGCGCGGCTCGGGCTGCACCACCTGGATGTCGAGGTCGATAGACTGTCCCTCGACGCCAGCGCAGCCGTCACTCGCCTCGGTGGGGCCCATGGTGGGCTCGACCGTCTCGGAGGAGCCGCCCAGCGTCACCAGCGCCGCGATCACCGTGCCCGCAGCGACCACTGCTCCTGCCGCCCAGAGGGCAACCTTCCGGCCATGCCACGCGTTGTCCATGCTGGGAGGGTAGCCGCTTGATCCCTGGCCGCCTGAGACGCTGCCGGGCGCGCCCTCCTGAGTGAATCTGAGTTGAATCTGAGTTCGATGGCGGGTCACACTCTGTCCGAAATGTTCCAAGAAGGAGACGTGATGCTCTCGTCCATGATCGGCCCGCTGTCGTTCGCCATGGTGCTCGCCACCGCCTTGATGCTGGCAGCGATGATGGCTGAAGGCCGCGGCCGTCACCTCGCGCGTCTCGTGTTCGGCCTGCGGTCGCGCCAGAGCCTTGGCGACATCCTCGAGGATGCGCCTCGCGAGGCGGGCGACTGGGAACTCGTCGCGCACGTCGACTCGACACCCGACCGGCCCGCGCCGGGCGCCCGCGCCGCGACCTGGGTCGCCGACGCTGGGACCAAGGCCTCGCGCGTCGTCGCCGAGCGCGCATCGGCCCTCGCCCGTCCCGACGACGCCGTCGAGAGCACGCCGCGCAGCGGCGAACTGGGCCTCGCACGCCAGTAGCCGCGCACCTGACAGACTGACGCCATGGACGTCTCATGGATCCCCGGTTCTGCTGACCTCGTCGTCATCGCCGTCGCCGCTGTGGCGGTGCTCGGTGGCGTCGGCGCCTATGTGGGCGGTCGTCGCAAGCGCGATGCGCCGACTCCTCGGGGCGATGCGCCCTCCGGCCCGGCCGATGCGCCGGCGCGGGAGACCCCGGCCGAGGCCTCCGTCACCACTGCGCCTTCTGACACCACTGCGCCTTCTGACACCACCGAGGCCCCCGAGTCCCCGGACTCGCGCCTGGCGCGCCTGCGGGCGCGCATCGGCGGCGGTCTGGGCGCAAGCCTGCTCGCGATCTTCTCGCGCAGCAGCCTGTCTCAGGACGACTGGGACGAGCTCGAGGAGACGCTCCTTCTCGCTGACGTGGGCGCCTCCGCGACCGACGACATCCTCGCGGGCCTCCGGTCGCGCCTGCGCGCCGAGCCGGACGGCGACCCGCGCGCGATGCTGCGCGCCGTCCTGATCGAGACGATCGACCCCGCTCTCGACCGCTCGCTGCGTCTGGCGGCGCCGGGCGCGAGCGAGTTCGAGCCCATCGTGGTGGTGGGAGTCAACGGCGTCGGCAAGACGACCACCGTCGGCAAGATCGCCCGCATGCTCGTGGCCGAGGGGCGCTCCGTCGTGCTGGCCGCCGCGGACACGTTCCGCGCCGCGGCCGCCGACCAGCTCGAGACGTGGGGAGCCCGGGTGGGCGTGCCCGTCGTCAGGTCGGACCGCGAGGGAGCCGACCCCGCGTCCGTGGCGTTCGAGGGAGCGGACCGTGCCCGCACGGACGGCGCCGATGTGCTGCTCGTCGACACCGCGGGGCGCCTCCAGAACAAGGCGGGGCTCATGGATGAGCTCGGCAAGCTCGTGCGGGTGGTGACCAAGGTCAAGGCGCCCGTCGAGGTGCTGCTGGTGCTCGACGCGACCACCGGTCAGAACGGCCTGGCCCAGGCCCGCGTCTTCGCCGAGGTCGCGCAGGTCACGGGCATCGTGCTGACCAAGCTGGACGGCACGGCGAAGGGCGGCATCGTGGTCGCGGTGCAGCGTGAACTGGGTGTGCCCGTCAAGCTCATCGGCCTCGGCGAGGGCGCCGACGATCTCGCGCCCTTCGACGTCGTGCAGTTCGTCGACGGACTCCTCGGTTCCTGAGAGGTTCCCGCTCCTCCTCACCCGCAACACACCTTTTACCGCAGCGCGGCTGATGTAACCGTACGGAAACACGGCGGAGGTTCAGAGGCAACACAACTGCGGGAGGGTGACTCCTGACTCGCCGAACGGGCGGGAAAACAAAGGAGAAGCAGAATGGATAGCGGCAACATTGCCTGGCTCCTGACTTCTGCGTCGCTCGTGTTGCTGATGACGCCTGGACTGGCGTTGTTCTACGGTGGCATGTCGCGTGGCAAGTCGGTCCTGAACATGATGATGATGAGTTTCGGCGCGATGGCAGTCGGAACGCTGGCCTGGATCACCTTCGGGTTCTCGATCTCCGCGGGCGACACCATGAACGACATCATCGGAGACCCGCTCTACGACTTCGGCCTCCAGAACGTGATGGAGGGTGGCGATGCGATGGCCATCATCTCCGCCGGTTTCGGTGCCACCTTCGCCATCATCACGGTCGCGCTGATCTCGGGCTCGATCGCTGATCGCGTCAAGTTCAGCTCGTGGCTGATCTTCGCGTTCCTGTGGGTCATCCTGGTCTACTCGCCCGTCTCGCACTGGGTCTGGGGCGACGGCTTCGCCGCCCTCCTCGGCCCCGACGGCCCGTGGTTCGCTGACCTGCCCGGCCCGTACGACTTCGCCGGCGGTACCGTGGTGCACATCAACGCTGGTGTGGCCGGTCTGGTGCTCGCGCTGGTCGTCGGCATCCGCAAGGGCTTCGGCCGCGACCCGATGCGTCCGCACAACCTGCCCTTCGTCATGCTGGGTGCCGCGCTCCTGTGGTTCGGCTGGTTCGGCTTCAACGCCGGTTCGGCCTTCGCCGCGGACAACTTCGCAGCGACCGCATGGGTCAACACCACTGTCGCCACGGCGATCGCGATCCTTGGCTGGCTGGTCGTGGAGAAGCTCCGCGACGGCAAGGCCACCTCGCTCGGCGCCGCGTCTGGTGTCGTCGCCGGTCTGGTCGCCATCACGCCGGCCTGTGCCTCGGTGGACGCCTTCGGCGCGGCCATCATCGGTCTGGTCGCCGGTGCGCTGTCCGCGCTCGCAGTTGGCCTCAAGTACAAGCTGGGCTACGACGACTCGCTCGACGTCGTGGGCGTCCACCTGGTCTCCGGACTCTGGGGCACGCTCGCCATTGGCCTCATCGCCAACGGCACCATCAACGGTGACGCCGGCCTGTTCTACGGCGGCGGCATCACGCTGCTGGGAGTCCAGGCAGCAGCTGCGGCGGTCGTCATGGCCTACTCGGCGGTTGTTACGCTGATCATTGCACTGGCCATCAAGTACACCATCGGTTTCCGCGTGAGCGAAGAGGTCGAAGTTGCAGGCATCGACTTCGCCGAGCACGGCGAGACTGCCTACGAGGAGGCGAAGTAGCCATGAAGCTGGTCACCGCAATCATCCAGCCCCACCGCGTGGACGAGGTCCGTGCTGCTCTCGAGGCCGCAGGCGTCAAGGGCGTCACGGTTTCCGAGGCCGCCGGCTACGGCCGCCAGAAGGGTCACACCGAGGTCTACCGCGGTGCGGAGTACACCGTGGACCTGGTTCCCAAGACCCGCATGGAGGTCCTCGTCGACGACGCGGATGCCGCCGTGGTGACCGAGGCGATCGTCTCGGCCGCGCAGACCGGCAAGATCGGCGACGGCAAGGTCTGGACGGTCCCCGTGGACGACGTGGCACGTGTTCGCACGGGCGAGCACGGCGCCGACGCCCTCTGATCGGTTCCGTTCACTCTCAATGAAGGACCCGATGGGCACTGCCTCTCACGGTCCGCACGCTGAGGTCCCGCACCCCCACGGGGTGCGGGACCTCAAGCGTGAACGGGCCGCCCTCGCCGATTCGCTCGTCACCGCCGGAGTCACCGGGCCGGAGCGCCGCACGGCGATCACCGAACTGATGCTCACCCGGCTGCGCGAGCACTGGGATGACTCCGAGCCGCTCGCTGAGGGAGTGGCTCTGGGCGCAGTGGGGTCGATCGGCCGCGGCGACGCGGGCCCGTGGTCCGACCTCGACCTGGTGCTGATCCATGACGGGCGCACCCACGCCACGCAGGACGTCGCGGAACTTGCGCAGCGCCTGTGGTACCCGATCTGGGACGCCGGGCTGGAGCTCGACTATTCGATGCGCTCGCTCACCGAGTGCCGCCAGGTGGCGTCGAAGGACCTCGCCGCCGCGGCCGGCCTTCTCGACCTGCACCCGGTCGCGGGTGACGCGGCACTTGCTCAGCAGGCGCGCTCGGCGATCTATCAGGACTGGCGTTCCGCCGCGCGCAAGCGCCTCCCCGAACTGCTCGCCGCGTCGCGTCAACGCGCCGAGCGTCACGGCGAACTCGCGTACCTGATCGAGCCTCATCTCAAGGAGGCGCGTGGTGGGCTCCGTGATCACATGAGTCTGACCGCGCTGTCCGCGACGTGGCTGACTGACCGACCGCACGGCGCTGTCGACGAGGCGGGCATCCACCTCAAGGACGTCCGCGACGCGATTCAGATCGTGACCGGCCGGCCCGTGAACGTGCTGGGGCGGCACATCGCTGACGAGGTGGCGGAGCTCCAGGGCTTCGATCACCCCGATGATCTGCTGGCGTCGCTCGCCGAGGCGGGCCGCACCGTCGCCTACGCCCTCGACACCACCGAGCGCGGTGCGCGCAGTGCGCTCGAGCGCTCCGGCATCGGCTCGCGGGCGTGGAAGGCGCGCCGGCGCGGCATCGCCCCGCGCCATGTCGAGGTCGCCTCCGGGCTCATCGACGTCGATGGCGAGCTGGCCCTGGCCCCGCACGCTGAGCCCGTCTCCGACGCACTGCTGCCGCTGCGCGCCGCCTCGACGGCCGCCACGACGGGACTGAACTTCTCGCCGCACCTGCTGGCGGCGCTGGCGCACACGCCTGATCTTCCTGATCCGTGGCCGGAGCAGGCCCGCGTGCACCTGCGCGACCTCCTGCGCGCGAGCCAGCACCTCATCGCCGTCTGGGAAGCGGTCGACCTTCACGGTCAGGCCGTGCGCTGGGTCCCCGAATGGGAAGGGGTGCGCAACCGTCCGCAGCGCAGCCCGGTGCATCGGTTCACGGTCGACCGCCACATGCTCGAGACGGTGGTGCTGGCGGGCAAGCACCGTCGTCACGTGGCCGACGGCGACGTGCTGCTGCTCGCGGCGTGGCTCCACGACATCGGCAAGCGCCCGGGAGCGACGAACCACTCGCTTGATGGCGCCGCGCTGATCCCCGGCATTGCTCGCAGGCTCGACCTGGCACCTGCCGCCGCACACGATCTCGAGCTGCTGGTGCGCGAACACCTCACGCTCGCGGAGCTCGCGACCAAGGAGGACCCGACCGCGCCTGCGACGGTCGCGCGGCTGCTGGACGCCGTGGAGCATCGGCTCGACCTCCTGGACACGCTGCGGGCTCTCACCGAGGCCGATGCGCGGGCCGCAGGGCCCAAGGCGTGGACCCCCTGGCGGGCCAGCCTCATCGACACCTTGACCGCCCACGCCCGGCGAGCGCTGGGCCAGTCGGACGGCCCTGGCGAGCGCGGCGTCTGAACCGGCCCGCGATCAGACGCACGGTGAGGCGCCGGGTAGGCTGGTGGCCACGCTTTCCTCGAAGGGACACCTGTGTTCGCGAACCTCTCCGACCGCCTGACCTCCACCTTCCGCAACCTGCGGGGCAAGGGCAGGCTGACCGAGGCGGACATCGACGGGACCATCCGCGAGATCCGCCGCGCACTGCTCGACGCCGACGTCGCCGTGTCCGTCGTGAAGACCTTCACGGGCAACGTGCGCGAACGCGCGCTCGGCGTCGAGGTGTCCGGCGCCCTGAACCCTGGTGAACAGGTCGTCAAGATCGTCAACGAGGAGCTCATCGCGATCCTCGGCGGCGAGTCCCGCCCGCTGCGCCACGCCAAGCACGGGCCCACCGTGATCATGCTCGCGGGTCTCCAGGGAGCAGGAAAGACCACGCTGGCGGGCAAGCTCGCTCACCACCTCAAGGAGCAGGGGCACACCCCGCTGCTGGTGGCGGCGGACCTGCAGCGACCCAACGCGGTGAACCAGCTTCAGGTGGTCGGCGAGCGCGCCGGGGTGCCGGTCTTCGCTCCGGAGCCCGGCGTCACACGCGAGGGGGAGCGCGAGCGTGGCAACCCTGTCAAGGTCGCCAAGAAGGGACTCAAGGAGGCGGAGCAGCGCCAGCACTCCGTGGTGATCGTCGACACCGCCGGTCGCCTGGGCGTCGATGCCGAGCTCATGAAGCAGGCCGCGGACATCCGCAAGGCGGTCGAGCCAGACGAGGTGCTGTTCGTCATCGACTCGATGATCGGCCAGGACGCCGTCGCGACTGCCACCGCCTTCCAGCAGGGCGTCGACTTCACCGGTGTGGTGCTCACCAAGCTCGACGGCGACACGCGCGGTGGCGCGGCGCTGTCCGTGCGCGAGGTCACCGGCCGCCCCATCATGTTCGCGTCGACGGGTGAGAAGCTCACCGACTTCGAGGTGTTCCACCCCGACCGCATGGCGGGGCGCATCCTCGACATGGGGGACATCCTCACGCTGATCGAGCAGGCCGAGAAGGCCTTCGACCAGGACGAGGCCGCCCGCATGGCGGAGAAGGTCTCGAAGGGCGAGGACTTCACCTTCACGGACTTCCTGTCGCAGATGCAGCAGCTCAAGAACATGGGCTCGATGAAGAAGATGCTGGGGATGCTCCCCGGTATGGGCGCCATGCGCGACCAGATCGAGAACTTCGACGAGCGCGAGCTGGTGCGCACCGAGGCGATCATCCAGTCGATGACGCCTCTCGAGCGCGACAACCCCAAACTGCTCAACGGCTCGCGTCGTGCGCGCATCGCGCGCGGCTCTGGCATGACCGTCGCGGACATCAACTCTTTGGTCAAGCGCTTCGAGCAGGCGCAGCAGATGATGCGCGCGATCAACGCCAACGGCGGGAACATGCCGCAGCTGCCCGGCCAGGGCGGCGGTCCCGGAGCGTGGGGCGGGATGCCCGGCGGCAAGAAGTCGAAGGGCAAGCAGGCGCCGCAGCGCAAGGTCAAGGGCAAGTCGGGCAACCCGGCCAAGCGTGCCCAGCAGGAGGCGGCCGCGAAGAACCGCACCCCCAAGCAGGCGGCGCCAGGCAGCGCCTTCGGCCTGGGCAAGCAGGAGGACTTCGATCCGTCCTCCGTCGACGCGGACCTGAGCAAGTACCTCAAGTAGTGCCCGCCCTCCACCTCACCGGGCCGGTCGTCGTCGGGGATGACGACGTCCGCGGCGAGGCGTGGGTGATCGACGGGCGCATCACGTACGAGCGCCCGCGCCACATGGGCGAGGTCACCACGGTCCCGGGCATCGTGATCCCTGGGCTGGTCGACGTCCACTGTCACGTGGGCCTGGACTCCGGCGGCGCTACCGACCGTGACCTGGCCGCCAAGCAGGCGACGGTGGACCGGGACGCCGGCACGCTGCTGATCCGGGATGCAGGCTCACCGCTCGACACGTCCTTCGTGCACACGCGCGCCGACCTGCCCCGCCTGATCCGCGCCGCACGGTTCATCGCGCGTCCCAAGCGCTACCTGCGCTACTACGCCCGCGAGATCGAACCGGAGGACCTCACCACGGTCGCCGTCGACGAGGCTCGCAAGGGAGACGGCTGGATCAAGCTCATCGGCGACTGGATCGACCGCGAGGAGGGCGACCTCACCCCATTGTGGAGCCCCGCCCAGGTGGCGGATGCGTTGGCCGCCGTGCACGCGGAGGGCGCCCGCGCGACGGTCCACGCCTTCTCGCACGAGGCGATCGGTCCCCTCTTGGACGCGGGCATCGACTGCATCGAGCACGGCACCGGCATGACCGAGGAGCACATGCGTGTCGCGGCCGCCGCCGGGATCCCCGTGGTGCCCACGCTGCTGCAGGTGGAACAGTTCGCGGCGTACGCGGACGCCGGGGATGCCAGGTTCCCGCGCTACGCCGAGCGCATGCGCGGCATGCACGAGCGTCGCTACGAGCAGGTCCGCGCGCTCTGGGAGACGGGGGTCCCGCTCCTGGTCGGCACCGATGCGGGCGGCACCCTCGGGCACGGACTGCTGCCTCGCGAGGCCGCTGAGATCGTCACGGCGGGAGTTCCTGCGGCCGATGCGGTGGCCGCCGCGAGCTGGCGTGCGCGCGCGTTCCTGGGCGCGGACTCGCTCACTGAGGGCGCGAGCGCGGACCTGGTCGTGTACCGGCGGGACCCGCGCGCCGACATTGCCGAGCTTGCCCATCCGGCGCACGTCGTGCTGAGGGGCGTGGCGGTCGGCTGAACTGAGCCGGGATGAACCCGCGGGTGTGCTGAGGATCGTGCCGAGCACGATGACAAAGGCCGGGAACGCGGGGGATACTGGCGACGTTCGTCCACCGACGGCGAACCCAAGGGAGACACGTGACAGCGATGACGACGGGCCCGCGCGCCCGCACTGCCGAGCGCCGGGGCTGGTGGATCGACGGCCTCGAGGCCGCCATCTGGCTCGCGTGCGCGTGCGGCATCGCACTCATGATCGCCTCCGGCGGTCTGCTCGCGGAGACCGCGACGGACTGGTTCTACACCCTCGGGCGTGCGCTCGGGATCGTCGCCGCAGTGCTGATGATGACGCAGGTGCTGCTCGCCTCACGCGCGCCGTGGGTGGAGCGCGCGATCGGTCACGACCGTGCGATCGCCCGGCACACCCGCATCGGCCCCGTCGCCATCGTCCTGCTGTTCGTGCACCTGGCGCTGATGACGGGCATGACGGGCATCTACGACGGGCGCTCATTCGTGGAGCAGTCGCTGTCGTGGTCGAACTACGGCTGGTTCATGCTGTTCGCGCAGATCGCCGCAGCCGCCTTCCTCATCGTGTTCGTGACCTCGGTCGCAGCAGTACGGCTGCGAGTGCCGTACGAGCGCTGGCACGCGGTGCACATGCTGGTGTACGTGGGTGTCGCGTTCGCCGTGCCCCACCAGTTCCTCGAGGGATCCACCTTCCGGTCGGGCGGTCTCGCGTGGTGGTTCTGGGCAGCCCTATGGACCGCGTCCATCGGCTCGTTCGTGGTGTTCAGGCTGATCCGTCCGCTGGTGCTGCTGCGGCGCCACGGGCTGACGGTGGAGTCGGTCGACGCCCGTCCCGACGGTTCCACGACCGTCACTCTCACCGGGCGCGACCTCGCGCGGCTGCGCGCCAGCGCCGGTCAGTTCTTCCTGTGGCGGTTCCTCTCGCCGGGGCTGCGCACCCAGTCGCACCCGTACTCGCTCTCGGCAGCGCCGGGCGACCGCCTTCGCATCACCGTGAAGGCCTCGGGGGACGGCTCGGCACGGGTGCGAGCTCTCGAGCCCGGGACCCGCGTGCTCGCGGAAGGACCGTTGGGCGTCTTCACGCACGCGACGAGGACCCGGGAGTCGCTGCTGCTGGTCGCGGCGGGCATCGGCGTGACGCCCGTGCGCTCGATGCTCGAGGCCGCCCCCTCGGGGGACGACATCACCGTGGTGATCAGGGCGCGCTCACGGGACGAGGCGCCCCTGCTTGACGAGGTGGAGGCGCTCGCTGCGGAACGAGGGGCACGCCTCGAGGTGCTGCTCGGTGCTCGCGGCGACACGTGGGGCACCCTCGAACAGCCGGCCGCGGTGCGGGAACTCGTGGACCGGCCGGGCGACACGGACGTCTACATCTGTGGCCCGCGACCGTGGGCGCTGGCGGTTGAGGCAGATGCGCTGGCCGCGGGGGTTCCCCGCGACGCGGTGCATCGCGAAGAGTTCGGGTGGTGACGGCATGAGAGCATCTCGGTCAATCATGGTGGGCGGGGCGTCCGCCGTCATTCTGACGGCGGGGTGGGTCGCAGCGCCCGATGCGGTCGAGCAGACGCAGGCGCAGCCGGGTGCCGATGACCCCTGCGCAGAGGGCGGAACGGGCGCGGCGCTGCGCGTCGCGGCCGACGACGACCGCGACATCGATCCCGACTCCAACTCGGGCCGCGGCAATTCCGACGACTCTCTCGAGGAGCGCGAACGAGACGACGATCCGAGCGACGACGATCAGGACGAGGACGCACCCGTCGAAGGCGGCGTGCCGTCAGCATCTCCTGCGCCCCCAGCGGGTGGGGGCGAGGAGTGCGGCGACGTCATCGACGGACCGGTCGTGACGAACATCCGTGGTGACTACCAGGTGCGGCTGCACATCGTCGACGGCGTCGTCGTGGACGTGGAGTTCCCCGTCGCGGGAACCGAGGCGGCGGAGTCGCGCCAGGTCAACGCGATGGCGCTGCCGGTGCTCGAAGAGCGCATTCTCGAAGCGCAGAGCGCCGACGTCGAATACGTGTCCGGCGCCAGCTACACGTCGCCCGCGATGGTGGAGTCCGCGCAGGCGGCGTTCGACGACGCCGGGCTCTAGCGCATGAGCGCCTCCTGCACGGTCACGGCGATGACCATGGACTTCCGCCTGGAGGCGGAGGGCGACGTCTCGCCAGAGGCGCTCGAGGTGGTGATGAGTCACGTCGAGTCCGACCTGCGGTGGGTCGACGAGGTCTTCTCCACCTATCGAGAGGACTCGTGGATCTCGCGCCTGTCGCGGGGAGAGTGCGGGGTGGCTGATGCGCCGCCCGCCGTGGCCGAGGTGCTCGACCTGTGCGAGCGGTTCCGCGACGAGACCTCGGGAGCGTTCGACGCGCGCAGTCCTGCGGGCGCGATCGACCCGACCGGCGTCGTCAAGACCTGGGCGATGGAACGGGTGCGGTGGAGGCTCGGGCTGCTCGGGGCGACCGGGTGGCTATGGGGATGCGCGGGCGACGTCGTCGTCGACGGCCGTGGGCCTGCCGACGGCGGCTGGCGCGTGGGGATCGCGGATCCGCGCGCCGCCGCCGCAGAGACGTCCGTCGCGCCGATGGTGAGCGCGACGGTGCTCGATGCGCGCGCATCGGCGCTCGCCACCTCCGGCGACGCCCACCGACCGGGCCACATCTGGGACCCCCGGACGGGCACGCCGGCGACGCACTACGCGCAGGTCAGCGTGCGCGGCACCGACCTGATCGCGTGCGATGCCTGGGCGACCGCGATCGTCGCCGGGGGGAAGAAGACTCTGAAGCTGGCTCTCGATCACGGTGTCGACGTGATGGCCCTGCGCACCCTCGAGGGGAAGGTGCACGCGCAGTCGAGCCCCGGATGGGAGCGCAGGCGGGCGTGATGCATCATTCTCAGTCTTGCGCTAGATTGGCGGGCACACGGCTGAGCCGAGGGGAAATCGATGGCAACGATGAACACTCCCCGGCGGGCATGGGTGCTCGCTGGCGCGTTGGTGCTTGCAGCATGCGAGCCCGCCGCGGTGGATGGCGCGCCCGCGCAGGCGGAGCTCCAGACAGACGTCTCGACGGCGGCTGACTCGTCAGCGCTCGACGCTGCCGAAGGCGCCGGAGACGCCAACGACACCGCAGACTCAGCCTCGGCGCTCGTGTCTGAGGGCCTTCAGCATCTCGTGGCGATGTCCGGACAGCCGGGTGAGGATGGCGCCCTGGGCGCCGGATGTGCGGACGAAGAGGCGGAGACCCTGCCGGACGGCGACTGGTACGCGTTCGTGGTCGACTACGACGAGTTCCGGGTGACGGTGGACGTCGCGTGCGTCTACGGTCCCGGAACAGAGCAGTTCGAGGCGTATGCCGCGACCCAGACCGACGAGGACGAGCACGGCGTGCTCGCCAACCACGTGGTCAACAACGACGTCATCCATGAGCGCACGTTGCGCATCGCCGCCGGCGCGGACGCCTACCTGGCGTCAACCCAGTGGGAGCCGATCACGGCGGCGGGCTTCCCGCAGGCCACGAACGGACCCGACTCGGGCGATCACCGCGGCGTGTGGCTGCGCCTCGAGGGCGGCGTCGTCACGGCAGTGGTCCAGCCGTACATCGCAGGAGTCGCCGCGGGCTGACGGTCGCCGTTGCTCGCACGGCAACGGATCTGGCACAATAGGGGGCTGGTCGTAGCGGCCCTCTACCCGCCACGGCTATTCGTCTTGCCAGCACTCGTTGCCCACCTTTCCCCGGGCGTCGAGCGCCGGCTCACACCGAATACACAAGGAGAAGCCATCATGGCTGCAAAGATTCGTCTCAAGCGCTTTGGCAAGAAGAAGGCCCCGTTCTACCGAGTCGTCGTGATCGACAGCCGCGCCAAGCGCGACGGTCGCGCGATCGAGGAGATCGGCCTCTACCACCCCCTCGCGAACCCCTCGGTCATCGAGATCAACTCCGAGCGCGCGCTGTACTGGCTCGGCGTGGGCGCCCAGCCCTCCGACCAGGTCCGCAAGCTGCTGACGCTCACGGGCGACTGGGGCACGTTCAAGGGCGAGAAGGACTCGAAGAGCACCGTCGAGATGCCCGCGGGCAAGCTGTCGCCGGACGAGCAGATCCAGGCCAACGCCGATGCCGCTGAGAAGCTGAAGGCCGAGAAGGCTGCCGCTGACGAGAAGGCGAAGCAGGAGGCCGATGCGGCCGCCAAGGCTGAGGCCGATGAGGCTGCGAAGGCGGAGGCCGAGAAGGCGGCCGTCGCCGACGCCGCGCCCGCCGAGGACGCTGCCGCCGCAGCGCCCGCGTCCGATGAGGCCACCGGGCCGGCTGAGCCGGAGTCCGCTTCCGAGGACAAGTAGCGATGGTCGTCGACGCGCTGGAGTTCCTGATCAAGAGCATCGTCCGCAACCCGGACGATGTCACCGTCACGGAGCGCGATGGTCGCCGCGGCACCACGCTGAACGTCGTCGTCAACCCGGATGACCTTCCGCGCGTGATCGGCCGCCGTGGCCGCACCGCGACGGCGATCCGCACCG
The DNA here is from genome assembly GCF_000975095.1 of Demequina aestuarii. Classification (GTDB taxonomy): domain Bacteria; phylum Actinomycetota; class Actinomycetes; order Actinomycetales; family Demequinaceae; genus Demequina; species Demequina aestuarii. The sequence continues at coordinate 1,763,452 of NZ_BBRD01000001.1, read as the reverse complement.
TGATCGACGCCATCGCCCGCGATGACGTCCGCGTCAACATCGTCGACGTCGACTAGCGCCACACCCGCGATAAGGGCCTCTGCCGGGCACTGCTTGAATCCAAGCCGTGCGGCAGGGGCCCTTTCGCGTAGCCGGGCGGGGTCAGCGCTGGTGGAAGTACCGCGACGCGGGGGCGGTGGTCAGCAGTATCAGGATGAGCAGTGACCAGGCGATCGACACCAGTCCCTGCGGCAGAGAGTAGCCGTCGATCTGGACGATCGCGAAGACGTCGAGCCCGATCCGCAGCACCATCAGCGCCATCACCAGGAACCGGGAGAACCGCGAGCCACGGAACAGCCCGATTCCCACCAGCAGGATGATCACGCCGAGAGCGACGGCGGTCCACCCATAGGCCTGCGCATCGTCCGCCGTCGTGTCCACGTCGCCGAGGACGTCGGCGTCACCTGCGGCCCACAGCCACATCGCGCCCACAGCGAACGTCGCCAGGGCGTTGAGGAGCACCAGGACTCCGACGAACGCCACACTCACCGGCATGCGACCGATCCCTTGCCTGTCCTTCGTCATCGCCGTCACCGCCCTTCGAGATGGAACGTGACTCCACGCTACTGCGCGGCGCTGCCGTGCGCGCGGTGGCCGTACCCTGGGTGCCATGAAGCTGACTGTCGCGCGCATCGGCCGTGCCCACGGATTGAAGGGAGAGGTCAGCGTCGAGCTGCACACCGACATCCCCGAGGAGCGACTCGTGCCGGGCGAGGCGCTTGAGACGGAACCGGCCACCGCGGGGCCCCTCACCGTCGAGTCGGTGCGCACCCAGTCCGGTCGGTGGTACGTCCGCTTCGGCGAGGTCACCACTCGCGAAGGCGCGGATGCCGTGCGCGGCGTGGAACTGGTCATCGACGCCGAGGAGTCGGACGAGGACGACGCGTGGTTCGTCCACGAACTCGTGGGTCTGGCGGCGGTGCGCCCCGACGGAGAGAGGCTGGGCGAGGTCGTGGACCTGCTCTCGATGCCCGCCCAGGACCTGCTGGTCATCAGGCAGCCAGACGGACACCGTGCGATGGTGCCGTTCGTCGAGGAGTTCGTGCCTGAGGTCGACATCGACGCCGGCACCGTCACTCTCACTCCGCCGTACGGGCTGCTCTCGGGCGAGACTCCCGAGGCCACCGGCGAGACCCGCGGAGCGAACTGACCGTGCGCATCGACGTCCTGACGATCTTCCCCGAGTTCTTCCAGGTGCTCGACGTGTCCCTGCTGGGCAAGGCCCGCCAGGCGGCACTCGTCGAGACGCACGTGCACGACCTGCGGGACTGGACCCACGACGTCCACGGGACCGTGGACGACGCGCCCTTCGGCGGCGGCGCCGGCATGGTCATGAAGGCCGATGTGTGGGGCGCGGCGCTCGATGACGTCCTCCAGCCCGGCGCGCACCTGGTGATCCCCAGCCCGGCCGGCACGCGGTTCACCCAAGGACAGGCCGCGGAGCTCGCCACCGAGAGTCAGCTGGTGTTCGCGTGCGGTCGCTACGAAGGCATCGACGCCCGCGTCGCTCAGCACTATGCCGATGCGGGATTCGGCGTGAGCGAGGTGTCGCTCGGCGACTATGTGCTCAACGGGGGAGAGGTCGCGGCCTTCGCGATGATCGAGGCGGTCACGCGGCTCATCCCTGGCTTCATGGGCAACGCGCAGTCGATCGTCGAGGAGAGCCACTCCGATGGCCTGCTCGAGTACCCCAGCTACACCCGGCCCGCCTCGTGGCGCGGTCTCGACGTGCCCGACGTGCTCCTGAGCGGTCACCACGCGAAGATCGCACAGTGGCGACACGACCAGCAGGTGGAGCGCACACGCGAGCGACGCCCGGATCTGCTGGCCTAGGAATCGCGCCGCGGCCCGGCGCTGCCTGTGGCATAATTGCTCCTCGGTGCGTGCGGCGCTCTTGCCTGCCACAGGGGGTCGAGCGAAATCCGCTGCGCACAGCAACCATCAGATGCCGCAAGGCAGATACCGTGCAGGACCTGTGGCGTGTGCGAGGAGAAGAATCTCATGCAGAAGCTTGACCACATCACCGCGGGCCAGCTCCGCGACGACGTGCCGGACTTCCGTCCCGGTGACACCGTCAAGGTGCACGTGAAGGTCGTCGAGGGCACCCGCTCGCGTATTCAGATCTTCCAGGGCGCCGTCATCGGCCGCCAGGGCCAGGGCATCGGCGAGACCTTCACGGTCCGCAAGGTGTCGTTCGGCGTGGGCGTCGAGCGCACCTACCCGGTGCACACCCCCACGATCGACCACATCGAGCTCGTGAGCCGCGGCGACGTCCGCCGCGCGAAGCTGTACTACCTGCGCGACCGTCGCGGCAAGGCCGCACGCATCCGCGAGAAGCGCGAGAACTGACATCAGCGACACCGAGGGCGCACCGGCGGTAGGGCAGCAGCCCTCCGCCGGTCGTCGTCTGTGGGGGTGGGGCAAAGAGCTCCTCATCATCGTGGTCAGCGCCCTCGTGCTGTCGCTGGTGCTCAAGACCTTCTTCTTCCAGTCGTTCTGGATTCCCTCGGGTTCCATGGAGCCCACGCTCCAGCTGAACGACCGCATCCTGGTCACCAAGTGGCGCCCCGGCGTGCTGGACCTGCGCCGCGGCGACATCGTGGTCTTCAAGGATCCGGGCGGCTGGCTCGATCCGGTCGACGACTCTGACGACACTCCGCTCGAGTCCGCAGGCAAGACCATCCTGACCTTCACCGGCCTGCTTCCCGAGGATGCGGGAGAGCACCTGGTCAAGCGCGTCGTGGGGCTCCCCGGCGAGACCATCGAGTGCTGTGACGACGACGGACGCCTCCTCGTCGACGGGGAACCGCTGGACGAGGACTACCTCGTCGAGGGCATCGCGCCGTCCGACACTGAGTTCTCCACCACCGTGCCCGCCAACTACGTCTGGATGATGGGCGACAACCGCCCGCACTCCGCGGACTCCCGCGCCCACCAGGGCAACCCCGGCGGCGGCTCGGTGCCGATCAGCTCGATCGTGGGCACCGCCTTCGTGACCGTCTGGCCGCTCCAGCAGTGGCAGACGCTCGGCAACCCTTACGAGAACCCGGACGCCGTCGAGGACTGATGCCAGTCTCGCTGTCGCACGAGGCGTCGCTGTGGGACGCCGGTGCCACCGTGGTGGCCGGGATCGACGAGGTGGGCAGGGGAGCGCTGGCCGGCCCGGTCTCCGTCGGCGTGTGCGCGGTCGCCCGATGCGACGCGTGGCCCGAGGGCCTCGCGGACTCCAAGGAACTCACCTTGCCCAAGCGGCTCGCGATGGCCGATGCGCTCGTCGCCTTCGCGGGGACGGGCTTCGGTCTGGCGAGAGCGGTGGGCCACGCCAGACCCGCTGAGATCGATGAGCACGGCATCATCGCTGCGCTCCGGCTCGCCGGCATGCGCGCGCTCAGCACGATCGCCGATGCCGGCGTCACCGTCGACGCGGTGCTGCTCGACGGCAAGCACGACTGGCTCACCCCGCCGCCGGCGACCCTGTTCGAGGACTCGGCGCAGGTCGACGACGCCGTGAGCGCATCGGCCACCGTGCTCGTTCCCCCCGTCACGATGGTGATCAAGGGCGACGGGCTGTGCGCGTCGATTGCGGCGGGCTCCGTCATCGCGAAGGTGGAGCGGGACGCCATCATGACCGCTGCTCACCGCGACCACCCCGAGTACGGCTGGGACTCGAACAAGGGCTACGGGGCGGCGAGTCACCTCGACGCGATCCGTGCACTCGGGCCGACGCCGCTGCATCGCCGCAGCTGGCGACTGCCTTCCTAGCCGCCCACGTTCCCGTCGCCCGCGACGCACCGAGACTCCCAGTGCACGGGGAGTCCCGGTGCGTCGACAGCGGCGCGAGGTCGCTACGAGGACGCGGTGAAGACGTCGCGCAGCTCGTCCCACCCGGCATCACGCACGAACACCGGTACGCGGTGGCGGGGCGTCGATGTTGCGATCACGGTCCCACCGCTCACCTTCTCGCCCGTCCACGCATCTCGCCACAGGCCTGGGGGAAGAAATACGTCCCACTCAGCGCCGGGTGCGAGCACGGGCGCGATGAGCAGGTCGTCGCCGAGCATCCACTGCAGCGGATGGCTCCACACGCGGTCATCGTCGTAATCGAAGAAGAGTGGACGCATGAGCGGGCGCGACGACTCGATAGTGAGACGCGCCTGCTTCTCCAGGTACGGCACGAGGCGCTCTCGCAGGTGCACGATCTCGCGTATCTCACCGATGACCTCGGTGTCGCCCGTGAGGTCGGCCATGTTCCACGGCGTGCGGTCACGTCTGGGCCGCCGATGGTGGTTGAACTCGGAGTGGTACTGCATGATCGGCACGAATGCGGACGCGGCGAAGGCGCGCACATAGAGCTCCGGGTCGGGGACCGGTCCAGAGAAGCCCGCGATGTCCCAGCCCCAGTACACGACACCGCTGGCTGCGGCCGACAGCCCCGCCACCATGGACCAACGGAACGCCTCCCAGGTCGAGTTCTCGTCGCCGGCCCAGAACAATCCATGTGCTTGCGAGCCAGTGAACCCGGCCCGGCTGAACGTCACGGGAGCCTTTCCCGCCGAACGCAGGAGGTCGCCGTACGACTTCGCATACGCGACGGGATAGGTGTTGTTTGCTTCGCCACCGTCGCGGCCGTCGAGATAGCGGAGGTCCGATCCCCACGCGTGTTCACCGCCGTCGGTCTTGAATCCGTCGACCCCCACCTCCTCGACCAGGTACCTGCGCTTCTCCGTCCACCAACGTGCTGCTTCGGCATCCGTCAGGTCTGGCATCAGTCCTAGGGGGAACCACCACCCGCGGTTGCGGTACGGGCGCAGGCCGCCGTCGGGCGCCACTTCCTCGATCAGGCGCCGCTCGCGAATCGCGGCGTCGGCATCGTGCCTTGCCTGACCGGACGGGTGGGGTCTCATCTTGATCAGCGGGATCTGCCAGAGCAGCACCTTGACGTCTGCGGCGTGCAACGTGTCGACCATGGCGACCGGATCCGGCCACGCACCCTCTGTCGGGAACGTGAAGTCTGCGAGCGTCAGGGGACCGCCATCCTCGCGGGGCGTGTATTCGGCGTCGCGAAACGCGGTGAACGACGACTCGTCGCTCCACGCCTCGATGACCACCGAGCCGATGGGGATGTCGTGATCTCGGTGGAGCGCGACTTGCCGTTCGATCTCCGCTTGCGTGTTCCACTCGTTACCGGATGCCCACAGTCGGAACACCCACGACGGGAGCTCCTCGGCGCGACCCACACGATCAAGAAATGCGCGCAGCACGGTGGTCGGCTTGCCGTCGAAGAGTGCGATCTCGAGAGCGGTGTCGCCCAGCAGCGCATCGGTCTCCGCCTCGATGGAGAGCAGGTCCGGCGTCGAGTCGCCCACGTCGAACCACACGCGCCTGGTGGTATCGACATGGAATCCCCAGCCCACGCCGCCCGCCACATGCGCGAACGGCATCGGCATATAGGTGCGCCGCTGCGCGCCCTGCGACTTGTACTGCTCGAACACCATGGAGTCGAGCGTGGTGCCGCGGTGGTCGAGGCGATCGAACCGCTCTCCGAAGCCCACCACGTGCTCGCCCTCGGCCAGCGGCAGGGAGCACCGCACCCGGCGCACTCGTCCGTCCGCGATGAGCGCGCTCACCTGAGTGACCGAGTGATGACCGGAGCCCGTGATGCGGACGGTGTCCGCGTCGACGCGGGTCCAGCGCGCCACGGGAGTCACGAACTGGCGGGTGCGTTGCTCGGCGCCGCGTGATCGGGCGATCAGACGGTACTCGATGCCGGTGGCATCAGTCGGGAGGTCCAGGTGGGCCTCCCAGCCGCCCGCACGGCGAGCCAGCTTCGCCTGAGCCGATGCCAGGTGGCCGCCATCGACGTCCTGCCCGCGCGATGACCGCGCGACCGGAGCGGCCGCCGTGCGCAGTACGTCTCCGGTCGTGTCTCCGCGTAGGCGCCACTCGACGTCGACCGCCTCGACGTCGGCACTGGTGCGGGCTCCGATGCGCACTCGTTCTCCCGCAACCGGAAGGATGGGAGAACGCTGTTCAGTGTCATCGGTGTAGGGATGGCCTGACCCGAGCGGGCGGTGTCGAATGCTCATCGAGACACCTCCGAGCGAAGCCGCAGATACATGGCGTGAGACCACAACAGAGGAGTGGCGACCGGCCCCCAGCGGTCGATCCATTCCTGCTCGAAGTCGGGTGCGAGCAAGTGATCAGGAACCTGCTCGGGCAACGACGAGCCATCCCGCACGGTGCCGGCCGCCCAGGCAAGGTAGGCACGTGCCGCGGAGTGGTCTCCCATTGCGGCGTGCGCGAGTCCTGCGAAGCAGGAGAGGAGCGGCCATTGACCGCCGCCGAAGAACGTATCGCCCAGGTACCGGTGCATCCCGCCATCCACGGCAAGCTCAGACTCGATCCGGGTCAGGGTCTGCGATGTCAGCGCGGAGTCTGGTGGGAGGTACCCCATCGGAGCGATGAGGGCGAGCAGGCTCGCATCCACGGCGCTGGAACCGAGCCACTTGGTGAGATGACCGGACGTGACGCCCTCCGCGGAGATCAGCATCCGGATCTCTCGCGCCACGGCCTCCGCTCGGTCCGCACGGTCCGAGTCCAGGATCTCCATGGCGATGGCTGCTTCGAGGCCAGCCCCGACACAGCCGAGCGTCGACACGTGGCGGTGCTCCGTGTGTTCCTCCCACCAGTCGAAGCACGGACGGTCCCATGTCGCAGTGAGATAGTCGACGGTGAGCATGACTGCATCCGCGAGGGAGTCAGGAAGGCGCCCGTGGCGACGCGCGTGAGCTTCGAGAGCCCACAGCCAGGTGCCGTAGCCGTCGAGCTGGAAGTCCCACCAGTCGTCTGAGCCGTGCGAACCGTCGAGAAGGAACCGGGTCGGCAGCATCTGGCTGTCGTCCAAGGGCTGCCCCAGCGCCCTGGCGGCGGCGACTCTCGAGATCTGGTCACGGTGGTCGAGCACGACGCTCGAGCACCACTCGAAGAAGCGATCGGCGGAGCTGGGGTCCCCTGCGGCGGACATGCCGTCCGCGATGAACGAGCCGTCGCGGAACCAGCAGTATCCGGCGTAGGCCGAGAACGTCGGGCTCGCCGGGTAGGCGCCCGAGGGGTGTTGCAGGGATGAGATCAAGGCGAGCGAGGCGTCGGCGAGCGCGTCTCCGCTCGCAGCGGCAGCCGTGGTCATGGTCACTCTCGTTTCTGGGCGGGTAGTGTCGATCGGGCCTGGTGGCGGCGAGTTCTGGACGTCGCCACCAGGCCCTTGCAATGGACGGAATCAGCCGATGAGGCCGTTGACTGCTTCGGCCGCCGCGTCGAGGGCTTCCTCGACCGTGATGCGGCCTGCTGCGGCTTCTGTCAGCTGTTCGCCCATGACCTCTTCCATGCGGGCCTGCTCCTCGCCGATCACGGGGGGCAGTGCGATCGCGTCGAGGGAGTCGAAGACTGCCTGCCGATTGGCCGGCTCAGGCTGGTCCAAGTAGGCGGCCAGTTGAGATTCATCCGAGATGGGCGGCAGCTCCCAGCCGGCGTCAAGGCGGACATCGACCATGGTCGGGGAGCTCGAGAGGTAGGCCGCGAAGGCCTGTGCCGCGGCTTGGTTCTCGGACGTCGCAGACACGCCGAGTGCGTTCGAGAACACCGCGGACGCGTTCTGCGCCTGACCGGGCTCGACCGCGATGTCCCATGCGAAGTCACTGTCGGCTGCGGCTCCGAACATCCAGATGCCGCTGTGCCACATCGCGAGCTTGCCGTCAGCCCAGAGACCGGTATCGAAGTCGGGCGTGCCGGCCCCTTGCTCGGGCGAAGGCATGACCGTCCCGGACTTGTCCACGAGCCACTGTGCGGCCGCGATGCCTTCGGGCGAGTTGAACGCGACGGATGCACCGTCATCGTCGAGGAACTGACCGCCCGCCTGCACGAGAGCCTTGTAGAACTCGTAATACGAGATGGGCTGGTAATCGCCCCACACGCCCGCGTCGATGTCGGTCAGGGCCTCGGCCGCGGCCTGTTCGTCCTCCCATGTCCATTCCGCCGTGGGGTAGTCGAGGCCGGCCGTGTCGAAGAGGTCCTTGTTGAAGTACAGGACGACGGTGGAGAACGAGGAGGGCAGCGCATAGGCCGTGCCATCGGTGGTGTACGCGTCCGCGACATCGCCGCGGTACACCGACAGGTCGACCCCCTCGAGAGGCGCCAGTACGCCGTTGGCCTGGAATCCGGCGTACGACGAGTACTCGATGTCGAACACATCCGCGGCGGTGCCCCCAGCGAGGTCTGTCTGGAGAGCAGTGCCGTAGTCCTCGTAGGGGAACGTCGTCACATCGACCGTGATGTTCGGGTTCTCCGCCTCGAACGCATCGATGATGGCCGCGAGGTTCTCCTCATTGCCTCCGTTCGAGACGAAGTTCGAGTAGGTGATGGTGACGGGCTCGTCGCTCGCCGTGGTGGGGCCGTCTGTCGTCTCGCCCTCCGGCGTCGAGGAGCAGGCGGTCATGGCCAGGAGTCCGGCGACGATGCCGGCACCTGCGGTGACTGTCTTGCGCATGAGTGGTGTCCTTCGGTTTTTGGGTTTTCCCGGGTTCACTTGAGCCCCGAGCCTGCAACGCCCTGAACGACCTGCTTCTGGGCGACGATGTAGATGAGCAGCATGGGAATGATGGAGATGACGGAGCCCGCCATCATCACGTCCCATTGGGTCGTGAACTGCCCTTGGAGTTGCGCGAGCGCGACGGGAAGCGTCTTGAACTCGTCGGACCGCAGGATGATCAGAGGCCACAAGAAGCTGTTCCAGCTGCTCATGAAGGAGAAGATCGCGAACGTCGCAAGTGCCGGCTTGATCAGTGGAAGCACGACGCTGCGGAAGATGCGGAGGTGGCCGGCCCCGTCGAGGGTCGCGGCCTCGTCGAAGTCCCGCGGCACCACTGCCATCGCCTGGCGAAGAAGGAATACGCCGAAGGCGCTCGCGATGGACGGCACGATCACACCCGCGTACGTGTCGACCAGGCCGAGCGCGCGCATCTCGACGAACAGCGGCACGATCAGCACCTGCATCGGGATCATCATGGTCGCGAGGTAGACGGCGAACATGACCGAGCGGCCGGGGAAGCGCAGTCGCGTGAACGCGTACGCAGCGAGGGCGCTCGTGCTGACTTGAGCAACGGTGACGATCACCGCGATTCCGACTGAGTTGGCGACGACCCGCGCGAAGTTCGTCGAGGAGAAGAGGGTCCGATAGGCGTCCAGGGTCGGGTTCTCAGGGATGAGGCTGGGCGACGACGTGAGGCCTGCCCCGGACGACACCGAGGTGATGACGCTCCACACGAACGGGAAGACCATGGCCACCGCGCCGATCACGAGCACGGCCGTCAGGGTGTGACGCTTGACGTTCCTAGGCATAGTTGACCCACCTCCGCTCACCGCGGATCTGGATCATGGTGACGATGAGCACGACGAGGAACAGGATCATGGACAGCGCCGAGGCGAGGCCGGCGTCGCCGAATCGGAAGGTGAGGTCGTAGATGCGTTGGACAACGACCTCGGAGGAGCCTGCCGGACCACCGCCGGTCATGGCGTACACCTGGTCGAACACCTGGAAGCCGTTGATGAGCGTGATGATGATTACGAAGAAGATCGATGGGGTCAGGAGTGGGAGCGTGATCGATCGCAGGCGCCTCCATGGCGATGCACCATCGAGCGTTGCTGCCTCATTGACTTGTTCTGGTATCGCCTGAAGCCCGGCGAGCAGGAGGACCATGACGAACCCGAGGTCCTTCCACGCGCTCGCGATGATGATGGACGGCATCGACCACGTGGGATCGGTCCACCATCCAGGACCGTCGACGCCGAACCACGCCAGGACCTGATTGACGACGCCCACTTCCGGGTTGAGCAGCCAGCGCCACAGGATCGCGACGGCGACCCAACTCGTGACCACGGGCAGGAAGTACATGCCTCGCAACAGGTTGCGACCTTTCATCGCACGGTTGAGGCCGAGTGCGAGTGCCAGCCCACCGCAGAAGACGAGGGGGAGGGTGCCGCCGATGTAGTAGAGGGTGTGGGTGAACGCTGCGAGCGTCTCGGGGTCTCGGACCAAGGCGACGTAGTTGTCCACGCCGACCCACTGCATGGGCGTGATGAGGTTCCAGTCGTGGAGGCTTGCCCACGCCGCCTGTGCCATCGGGTATAGGACGAACGCGGTGAGAGGAATCGCCGACGGTGCCAGGAACGCGTAGGCGATCAGCGCTTCGCGCCTGCGCCGCGCTCGTGGAGTGCTCCCCGTGCGCCGCCGTGGCTCTCGGCGGGCAGCTGCCTCGATGCTGGTCGCCGCGCTCACGCCGAGGCCTCCGTGTCCCGCACCTCGGTGAGGCGTGTGCGGATTCGCTCTCCCTGCTCGCCGGAGACGCCCGTGGCATCGAACGGAGTGCCGAGCACCAAGCACGCGGCGCCCTGAGCCCAGCGATCGTCCTGCCATGCTTCGACCGCGACCTCGACGCCGCGCTTTCGCGGGATGAGCGCGGCCCGGAACGACGGCTCGAAGCCGCGCGACCAGTGCCGCCACGAGCTTGCGCCCTCGCCAAGGACGACGACGATCTGGGGGTCGAGCGTGTTCACCACACCGGCGATCGCTCTCCCCAGGAGCTTGCCTGCTGCAGTGAAGACCCCTTGAGCGTCATGATCTCCTCCATCGGCCAGAGCGGTCACGTCGGCAAGAGTGCCGCCGATGACGATGCCCCGAGCAGTCGCCTCACGCATCAGGCCGGCCTGTCCGATCAGGGCCTCCAGACAACCGGCAGCGCCGCATTGGCACAGCGGACCGTTCTCGACCACAGGGATGTGGCCGATCTCGCCGGCGTTGCCGGTGTGCCCACGCACGATCGCGCCGTTGGCGACGATGCCAGCGCCGATGCCTGAGCCGATCGTGACGACAAGGAAGTCCTCGTGGCCCCGCCCCACGCCATAGAGCGCTTCGGCGAGCGCCAGGGCGCTGACGTTGTTGTCGATGAGCACTGGTAGCCCGGTGGCGGAGCGCAAGGCCGAGCCGAGGGGGACCTGGTTCCATTGAAGTTGAGTCGAGTCCACCAGGTCTTCGCTCTGCCCCAAGACCGATCCGGGGAGGCCGACGCCGATGCCGAGCAGCTGGGAGTGATCGCCTTCGCCGATGAACCCCGTCGTGATGTCGACCAGGCTGCGAAGGGCAAGGCGGTCAGTGGCGTCGAAGCCCGCAGTGGACGTTCGCGTCACCACCCCGTCGATCCCCACCTCGACGAGGGTGAGGTGGTCGGGAGCGATCTTCAGTCCAATCGCGCCTATGGCGTTGGAGGCCAGTCCCAACTGACGCGCAGGGCGCCCGCCACGGGACGGCTGGTGCTCGAGTTCGTTCAGGAGACCGTCCGCGAGAAGGTCTCGGGTCAGCTTGGTGAGAAGGGCCGGGGACAGGTCAAGCGCACGAGCGAGGTCGGCTCGGGATGCGGGGCCGCGGGCCCCCAGGTGAGCGAGGATCGCGGCGCGATTGGCATCGGTGCGCATGGCGGCCATCTCCATAGTTGACTCCTTTGTTTACTACTAAAGATACTCTAGAACGAAGCGTGGCGATCGGTCAACCCCGTCGGTGCGCGCGGGCTCGATCGGCGAGGTGTTGATTCCGGGGGCCCGGAACGGGCGCGGGGCGCCCGGCGCGCCGGATGCGCGCATCGGCCGTCTGTGGCCATGATGGTCCGGTGAGCAGCGAGGACCTCGAGAACTATGAAACCGACGCCGAGCTGGCGCTGTACCGCGAGTACCGCGATGTGGTGGGCCTGTTCCAGTACGTCGTCGAGACGGAGCGACGCTTCTACCTGTGCAACAAGGTGGACCTGCAGGTGCGCGCGTCTGGGGGTGACGTCTACTTCGAGGTGACCATGACCGATGCGTGGGTGTGGGACGTCTACCGCTCGGCGCGGCTCGTGCGCAACGTGCGCGTGGTGACCTTCAAGGACGTCAACATCGAGGAACTGTCGACGGACGACGGTGCGATCCCCGACATTCGGCACCTGCGCCCGCGCTAGCGCCACTTGACAGTTCGTTGCACACTCTGCAAATATGCAGACTATGCAACGGATGGAACATGAGGGCGCCCGCGCGCCCGATGGCGCATCGGTCGCAAAGCCCGAGGGCCTGCGCGAGCGCAAGCGGCGCGAGACGCGCGAGGCCACACGGCGAGCCGCGATCGCGCTCGGCCTCGAGCATGGGTGGGATGCCGTCACGGTCGAGATGATCTGCGACGCCGCGGGGATCTCACCGCGCACCTTCTACAACTACTTCCCGAGCCGCGAGGCCGCGGTGCTGGGCGAGGGCAAGCCCATGCCGAACGAGTCCCAGGTCGCGGCGTTCGTCGCCGCCAGGGGGGTCTCCGACGTCGAGGCGTTCGCCGTCATGATGGCTGAGGTCTGGACGGCGGCCGAGCCTGATCGCGAGCTGTTCCGCCAGCGCCGCACGCTGCTCGACGCCACGCCGGAGCTCGCCGCGGCGAACATGATGCGCATCACCGAGGCCAGGGCCCAGTACGCGGGGATCGTCCGTCAGCGCCTCGACGCGACCCGTCCAAGTCTCGGGGATGCGGACGCCGAGATTGAGGCCGCCATGGCCGTGTCGATCGCCATGGGCGCGTTGCAGGTGATGGCCCGCGGCTGGCTCGCCGGCGATGGCGAGGCCCCGCTCGCCTCCCTCATCCATGACTACTTCCCCCGCGTGCGGCGCCTCACCCAGGCGCCGTCCGCGTAACGCACACCGCCCGACCGGCGGTACGACAGACGAGGAAATGACTGTGTCCCACCCCACGCCTACCCGAGACCAGGTGGCGGCGGAGACGCCCGACCGGCGCCAACTGCTGCTGATGTTCATCGGCCTGATGACCGCGATGCTGCTCGCGGCGCTCTATCAGACCATCTTCGCGACGGCCCTGCCCACGATCGTCGGCGAGCTCGACGGCGTGGATCGCATGCTCTGGGTGACGACCGCCTACATCCTGGCGGCGACCGTCACCATGCCCATCTACGGCAAGCTCGGCGACCTCTACGGCCGCAAAGGGCTGTTCATCACGGCGATCGGGCTGTTCTTGGCCGGCTCCGTCGTGGGTGGATTGGCGCAGGACATGGACTCCCTGATCGTCGGTCGCGTGATCCAGGGGCTCGGCGGCGGCGGGCTGTTCGTGCTCGCGCAGGCGATCATCGCCGACGTCGTGCCGGCGCGCGAGCGAGGCCGCTACATGGGCGTGATGGGCGGCGTGTTCGCATTCGCGACATTGGCGGGGCCGCTGCTCGGCGGCTGGTTCACCGAGTCCGTCGGCTGGCGCTGGGTGATGTGGTTCAATCTCCCGCTCGGCGCACTCGCCATCGCCTCTGCGGTGCTCTTTCTGAAGATCCCTGCACGGCCCCGGGCGGGACGCAAGATCGACGTAGGCGGGATGGTCCTGCTCGCGATCGCGTCCACGTCGTTGGTGCTGATGACGAGCTTTGGCGGGCACCAGTACGCGTGGGGCTCGCCTCAGATCATCGGTCTCATCGCGCTCACTGTGCTCGCCGCGGTGGCCTTCGTGATGGTCGAGCGCCGCGCGAGCGAGCCGGTGATTCCGCTCTCGCTCTTTCGCCGCCGCAACTTCGTGCTGCCCACGGCTGCCGGCCTGCTGGTGGGCGTCGGCATGTTCGGCACCGTCGGGTACATGCCCACGTATCTGCAGATGGTCGCCGGCGTGAGCGCCACCACGGCGGGGCTGCTCATGGCGCCCATGATGGGCGCGATGCTCATCACCTCCATCACGGCCGGACGGGCGGTGACGCGCACCGGTCGCTACAAGATCCTGCCGATCGTGGGGTCGGTCTTCATCGGCGCGGGCCTGTACCTGCTGTCGACGCTGACCGCGGACGGTGCCCTGTGGCACGTGTGCGCGTACCTTGCCGTCCTCGGCACCGGGCTGGGGCTGTCGATGCAGATCCTCGTGCTCGTGGTGCAGAACACCTTCCCGGTGTCGATGGTGGGGACGGCGACCGCGTCCAACAACTACTTCCGGCAGATCGGTGCGTCGCTCGGCACCGCGATCGTGGGCGCCCTGTTCACGGAGCGCCTGGTGCGACTGCTCGCCGACCGGCTGCCCGGGGGCGGAGGAGGGCTCGACGGCGGGACCAACTCGCTCACTCCCGCGCTCGTCCAGCAGTTGCCCGACGCCGTGAGCGACGTGATCGTGGGCGCATACAACGACGCCCTCACGCCGGTCTTCCTGCTGATGGTGCCGCTGTCGCTGGTCTCGTTCGTGCTGCTGCTCTTCGTCAAGGAGGCGCCGCTGGCGACCCGGATCGAGCGCGAGATCGATCGAGACGCGCCCGTGCCCGCCGAAGCCTCCGCGGGCCCGGCCAACCGCGACCCTGCGCTCGTGCGCTCCCGCCCCTCGACGTAAGGCATCGGCGCTTCTTCTCGCGCCGTCGCGCATCCCGCAATCGGCCCAGCGCACCCGCGGGGCCTGCGGGCGGGCAAGGTGCAAAGAAACTGTTGCAAAGATATCTTTGCATCGCTATCGTGGCGGCCATGACCACTCCTCAGCGTCGGCTCGACGCCGCCGCACTCAAGGGACTCGCGCACCCGCTGCGCGTCGACATCCTCGACAGTCTGACGATGGCCGGACCCGCCACCGCCTCGCTGCTCGCGGACCGGCTGGGGGAGTCCTCGGGCGCCACCAGTTACCACCTGCGCCAGCTCGCGCGGCACGGCTTCGTCGAAGAGGACCCCGAGCGCGGCACGGGGCGAGAGCGGTGGTGGCGCATGGTTCCTGGCGGCCTGACCCTCGCGGCGACCGACATGCGTGAGGACCGCGCGGCGATGGACTCCACCATCCTGGTCGCGCGCCAGTTCGCGGACCAGCGCGCGCGGCACGTCGACACGTTCCTGCGCCGCGGCGAGGCGGAGCTGGGACCCGAATGGGTCGACTCGTCGATGCTGATCTCCGCGAGCGTGCGGATGACGGCGCAGGAGCTGGATCAGTTGACCGACGCGGTCGAGGCGTTCGTGTCCGAGCGGCTCACGCCCTTCCGAGACCGCGAGGACCCGCCAGAGGCCAGGGTCGTCGCGCTCCACGTGAACGCCTTTCCGGTGGTGGGCGTGGACGGGGCGGGAGCATGAGCGCCGCCGCGACCCGCGCTCCTTTGAAGGGGTCGTCGAAGGAAGCCGCGCTCGGCAAGGACTTCGGCAAGCTTTGGGGCGCGGCCATCGGCTCCAATCTGTCGGACGGCATCGCGCGGCTCGCGATCCCGCTGGCGGCCGTCGCGCTCACCACCGACCCGATCGCGATCGCCGTGTTGACGGCCCTCGCGTACGTCCCCTGGCTGATCTTCGGTGTGCCGTCCGGGATGATCGTCGACCGCGTGGACCGGCGGCACGCGATGGCAGCGGCCTCCGTGGTGCGCGTGGTCGCGGCCGCCGGCGTGGCGCTCGTGATTGCCGCGGATCAGATCACGCTGTGGGTGCTCGCCGCCGCGGTGCTGGTGTTCGGCCTGGGCGAGACCCTGTTCGACAACGCCACCAACGCGGTGCTGCCGTCCCTGGTGCGTCGCCGCGGACTCGACAAGGCCAACGGCCGCATCCAGGCCGCCCAGGTGGGTGTCGACATGTTCGTGGCCCAGCCCGTCTCGGGCGTGCTGTTCTCGCTGGCGATCGTGCTGCCCATGGTCGTCAGCGGGGCCGGCTACCTGATCGCGGGCGCCCTGGTGCTGATGCTGCCGGCGACGGCGGCCCGGGCGGGGCGCAGCGAACCGCGGGCGGCCGATGCGGGGGAGGGTGGGGAGCCAGGTGACACGCCAGCGCCGGTCCCGCTGCGCGCGGCGCTCGGCTTCCTCTGGCGGCACCGGTACCTGCGGTCGATGGTGCTGGTCACCTCGCTGGTGGGCGGGTTCCTCGCGTTCGCGCAGGCGATCACTGTTCTGCTGTTCGTCGATCGCTACGGCGTGACCGCCGAGCTCGTGGGCGTCGTCACCGCGGGCATCGGGCTCGGCGGCGTGGCGGGCGCGCTGACGGCCGGTCGCGTGCTGGCCCGACTGGGCCGCGGCAGGACGATGCTGTCAGCGGCGATCGCCGGTGGCGTGGGACTCGTGGGAGTGGGGCTCGCCCCGAACGCGTGGGTTGCCGTCCTGGCGTACTCGGCGAGCGCGTATGGGGTCGCGATGTGGAACGTGCCGTGGGGATCGCTGCGGCAGGCGATCATCCCCGGGCACATGCTGGGCCGCGTGCTCGGCGCCGCGCGCACCGTCACGTGGGGCCTCATGCCGGTGGCGACGATGCTGGGCGGCTGGGTCGCGCGCGTCGACCTGCAGCTGCCGTACCTCATCGGTGGTGCGGGCACGGTGCTGGTGTCGCTGTTCGCCTCGCGGCTGCTCCTCAGCGCCGACGCGCACATGCCGGCTGACGACGCGGATGACACGCACGAAGCGCAGACTGTCTCCGGCACCGAGCCTGTCGACGGCGCACCTCCCGCCGGGGCGGGAGTCACGGTGCCCCAGGCTCCGCGACGGTCGTAGTGACGCGATCGCCGTCCCCAGCGGCCGCGATACTCGACTGATCCCCACCCCGCCCAGGGCCCCCGCGCATCGGCCGGGCCCCTGCGCCTCGGCTCGATCAGGTGCGGGAAGTCGAGTGATCGGCCGGTCGCGGGCCATCGTGCTGGCGGGGCTACACCCCCACGTGGTGGACGTCGAGGGTGATCTGTGCTGCATCAACAAGGGTCGGTGCTGCTGTGACTGCAACAGGTTGTGCCCGGGCGGTTGCGGCCTCGCGGCACAGCATGTGTTCAGTTCGTTGGGAGGACGAGGGCGGCAATAACCGCTGCCACCACACTCGCGGTGACCCCCAAGAAGAAGTTCGGCAGGGGGCGGCTTGCCCAAGGCGCAGGTGGGATCTGGACTTCGTGTTGCAGTCGCAGTTCCGCGGCGTCGCGTGCCTCCACGAGGCCCCGCGCGGCGTGAGTATCGTTGTGATACGCCAAGCCGTTCTCCCACCGAGCGTGAACGGCGCCAACAGCAGTCTCGTACTCTGCAGCCGTGTTCTTCAGTCGCTGGATCCGAGACTCGGCGGAGCGGGTCTCTTCCGGGTAGGTTCCGGGCTCTTCCGCTTTCGCGGCGGCCTTCCGCCGCTTCTCTGCGTGGTTGCGCAGACCGTCGATCACGACTCCGAATCCGGAAGCGAGTGCGACTGCGATGACGAGGGTGAGAAACCAATCCATGGCGGCATTCTGCCAGCGCAGTCAAGCACGGTGCTCTCGATGGGTCTCACTGGTTACATGCGACTAGTCGTGTCAGGCCGCGCATGCGCGTTCTGTCAGAGCGTGTCGTCACGAGAATAGAGCGCGCCCGATGAGTGGGATCAGGTTTGTTGCTGCGACACCCGCGAAGAAGCTTCCTACGGCGAGTCTGATCTGAAAGCCCGATCAGCGAGCCGTGCGTTTGCCTGCTCCTGCTTGAGGTCCTCCGTGATCTCTCTGCGCATCATCTCGCGCAGGCCACGCAAGTGTTCTTCCTTAAGTTCAGCGAGCGCGGTCGCGCTCTCGGCACGCGCAGTTGCTTCGTCACCTTCCTTCTTCGCGGCCCACGTCGCCGCGGTCTGCAGGTCGAATGACCGCTTCAGATCGCGGTTCAGCGTGTCGAGTTCAGAACTGAGTGCGCTGACGCGGTTGACCTTTGCCGTGATGCTCTGCGCATCGAGCGCCTCATCCGACCGCCTTTCAAGGTACGCGATCACGCCACGCTCAAGCTTCTCGCGCCGATGCGCGCGTTCTCGGCGTCGAAGGGGTATCAGCGATAGGGCTGAGAAAGCACCGGTCAGCACACCGGTGCGTCTTCAGGAACGTCGGCATCCATGGGGGAGAAGTCCGTGGTCTGCCAGTGTTCAGTGGAGACGCCATGTGTGTCGTTCTCCATCCGAACCGCCAGCATGCCGTCGTCGCTCCGGATCAGATCGACGAGAAGCGACATTCGCGAGTTCTACTCGCTTTCGCTCGTGACTTCCTCGTTGGTAGGGAGCGAAGCCGCCGCTCCGAGAAGTCGGAGCGCACTTCGTTCGAACACTTCCTTGTTGTGCCTCAGAAGAAGAACCTGGTCAGGTGATGCATTGTGGCGTTCCTCTTGCCCTGTGATCTGCTCGCGCTATTCGAGGGCTGCCACCGCGTCGCTCTTCCGGCCCGGCGCGCACGCGGTACTGCTCGCCGGGATGCGTCCGGAAGCACTCTGCGCCCTCCGCGACGGCCTGGTCGTATTCGGCGATCGCGGGGGCCCGTCCGGCGGGGGGCGGGCTCCCGCGATCGCCGTCCCCAGCGGCCGCAATACTCGACTGATCCCCACCCCGCCCAGGGCCCCCGCGCATCGGCCGGACGAACCCGCCACCGTGGTCCGCGGAGGTGGGACATGGCGGCGAAGGATGCGGTGGGCCGGCACGGGGAACAGGTGGTGGCGCGCAGGCTCGAGGAGGACGGCTGGGAGGTGCTCGCGCGCAACTGGCGCGTGGCCCGCGGCGAGATCGACATCGTGGCGGTCGATGGGCACGCGGTGGTCGCGGTCGAGGTCAAGACACGGCGCACCGACGCCTGCGGGTCGCCTCTCGAGGCGGTGACGCCCGCGAAGGTGGCTCGCCTGCGCGCACTGCTGGCGGCGTGGTTGCGGCAGCAGGACCGCACGTTCTCTGACGCACGCATCGACGTGGTCGCGGTGACGCTTCCCGCGGCGGGTGCCGCTCGGCTCGACCACGTGCGGGGCGTCGAGTGATCGGCCGCTCCAGGGCCATCGTGCTGGCGGGCCTCCATGGGCACGTGGTCGACGTCGAGGCGCACATCGGGTCGAGCCTGCCCGCCTTCACCATCGTCGGCCTTCCCGATGCCTCCCTCACCGAGGCGCGCGACCGGGTGCGCGCCGCGGTCGCCAGCTCGGGGCTGTCGTGGCCCCAGCGGCGGATCACCGTGAACCTGTCGCCGGCGTCCTTGCCCAAGCGCGGGTCGGCCACCGATCTCGCCATCGCCGTGGCCGTGCTCGCGGCCGCCGGGATGATCGACCCCGCGCGGGCCGGGGCGGGGGCGCACCTCGGCGAACTCGGGCTCGACGGCAGGGTGCGGCCCATTGCAGGGGTGCTGCCAGCGGTGGCTGCGGCCGTCGATGCAGGCATGGCATCGGTCGCGGTGCCGTGGGCGAACGCCGACGAGGCCAGGCTGGTGCCGGGGGCCGACGTCCGCCCGGTCGCGTCCCTCGCCGAACTCGCCCGTGCCTACGGGAGCGCCGATGCGGTGGCGACGGCCAGCGATCCCGTCCCCGCGCCAGCAGCGCCGGCCCAGGCCGAGTCCCAGGCGGACCTGAGCGACGTCAGGGGTCAGGGGGAGGCGCGCTGGGCCCTGGAGGTCGCCGCCGCAGGCGGTCATCACCTGCTCATGACCGGGCCACCGGGTGCGGGCAAGACCATGCTCGCGTGCCGGCTGCCCGGAGTGCTCCCTCCGCTCGCGGACGCCGATGCCGTGGCCGCGACCTCGATTCACTCCCTGTCCGGCTCGCTCGACGTCTCCGGCGGCCTGATGCGTCGCGCGCCGTTCGAGGCACCGCACCACTCGGCGTCGGCGGCGGCGATCGTGGGCGGGGGCAGCGGGCTCGCACGGCCCGGCGCGATCTCCCGTGCTCACGCCGGTGTGCTCTTCTTGGACGAGGCGCCCGAGTTCCCGGCCCGCGTGCTCCAGACACTGCGCCAGCCGCTCGAGAGCGGTGAGATCGTGCTCCACCGGGCCAGCGGTGCGACACGCTACCCGGCCCGGTTCCAGCTGGTGCTCGCCGCGAACCCGTGCCCGTGCGGCCATTTCTACGGTGACGGCGATCGCTGCACGTGCAGCGCGATCAACCGGCGGCGGTACTTCGGCCGGCTCTCCGGCCCGCTGCTCGACCGCGTCGACATTCAAGTCGACGTGCATCCGGTGCGACGCGGAGCTGACCACCAGGGCGAGAACTCGGCGCAGGTGGCCGCACGGGTGGCGCGGGCCCGAGAGAAGGCCGGCGCCCGGCTCTCCGCTCATGGCTGGACGCTCAACTCCCAGGCCTCCGGCGCCTGGCTCCGCCGCCACACCTCACCGCGCGCGGTGACGCCGGTGTGGAGGGCGCTCGACAGGGGAGTGCTGTCCGCGCGGGGCGCCGACCGGGCACTGCGGCTGGCGTGGACGCTCGCGGATCTGCGCGAGGCGGACGAGCCAGGGGAGGACGACGTGGCTCAGGCGATGACGCTGCGTTCGCGGGGGCCGGCCGCATGAGCGCCGATGCGTGGATCGAGTGGAGTGCGCTCGCTGAGCCCGCGGACGACGCCGCTGGCTGGCTTGTCTCCACGCTCGGCCCGGATGCCGCACGGGAATGGGTGGACGTCGCGGCGCGTGACGTGGTGGAGGCCACGATCATGCTCGCGGGCAGCGCGCCGGAGCGGACCATCACCGATGTGGTGCGTGCGAGCGAGAGGTGGGCGCGACGGCGGGAAGGGGCACAGGCCGCCGCCCTGCGCGAACGCGCCCAACGATGTGGCGCTCGCGTGGTCGTGCGCGACGACCCTGAGTGGCCCGTCGCTGTCGACTCTCTCGGTCAAGGCGCGCCCTTCGCGCTCTGGGTGCGAGGGGTCGAGCCCCTGGGTGGACTGTTCTTGCGATCGGTGGCGATCGTGGGAGCGAGGTCGTCGACGTCCTACGGCGATCACGTCGCGAGCACGATCGCCGCGCACGCAGCCGATCACGGGTGGAGCGTGGTGTCGGGCGGCGCCTACGGAATCGATGCGGCCGCTCACCGCGGCGCGCTCGCCGCCGGAGGCCGCACCCTCGCCGTCATGGCAGGAGGCGTGGACCGCCTGTATCCGGCCGGCAACAGCGACCTCCTGGCGCGAGTCCTCGACCAGGGGGCGGTGATGAGCGAGGTGCCGCCCGGATGGGCACCGCATCGATCGCGATTCCTCACTCGCAACCGCCTCATCGCGTGCGCGAGCGCCACCGTGGTCGTCGAGGCCGCGCGGCGCTCCGGTGCGCTCAGCACCGCGAACCGCGCTGCGGAGCTGGCGCGCCCCGTGGCGGCCGTCCCCGGGCCGGTGACCAGCGCGGCGTCAGCCGGATGCCACACGCTGGTGCGCGACGGGGTGGCGGTGCTGGTGACCGGGGGAGCGGACCTCGTGGAGCTGGCCGGACCCATTGACCTGCACGGCGGCGACGCTGAGAACGGCGCGGCAGCCGACGACACCGGCGGGACGCCCGAGTTCGCGGCTCCGGCGGACCGCGCCGTCTTCGACGCTCTCGGACGCCGGGCGAGGGACCTCGACGCGCTCGCCACCACCGCGGGCCTCACGCTGGCGGAAGCGAGAGCCGCCCTCGGCCGTCTCGAGCTTGCGGGAGCAGTGGTCCGGGACCGGCACCGCTGGCGACGGAAGCCGGATCCACGGGCGAAACGTTTCGCCACCAGGTAGCGCGCGCAGCGAGCGCAAAATCATGACAAAACAGGACAAAGACGGCGTGAGTGATGAGATTGATGTGACGAATGTGACAAGAGGGGTTGATATGACTGGTGTGACGGTGCCACAGTGACTGCATGCCGACCAGGGGTGCGAGGGGACGGACCGGGCTGATCGCCCTGTTCGAGGGCTACCTGCGCCATCAGCGAGGCCTCTCCGAGAACACGGTGCGCGCCTACCGCGGCGATCTGTCCCACCTCGCGGCCTTCGTGACGCACGGAGCTGTGACGCACGGAGACGTGGCGCCCTCAGCGCCCGACGACGATCACGACGACGACGGTGACGACGCGCTGGATATCGACTCCGCGCTCGAGACGGTGGAGCTGCAGGATCTGCGCGCGTGGCTCGCGATGATGGCCGGCGCGGGACTCAGCCGCACGACCCTCGCGCGACGGGGCGCCTCCGTGCGCGCCTTCTATGCGTGGGCCCACAAGAACGACCATGTGGATCACAACCCGGCCCTGCGGCTCGCGTCCGCACGCGCCGCATCGACCCTCCCAGCCGTGATGAGCCCCGCAGACGTGATGACGCTGCTGAGCGTCGCCCAGACCCGGTGCGACGACGGCGACGCGATGCACCTGCGCGACTGGGCCGCGGCCGAGCTGCTGTATGCGACCGGGATGCGCGTGGGCGAACTGGCCTCCGTGGACCTGGCCGACGTCGACCTCGACGAGCGGCTCGTGCGCGTGGTGGGCAAGGGAAACAAAGAGCGCGTGGTGCCGTTCGGGGTCCCGGCCGCCCGTGCCATGCGCGCATGGATCTCCGATGGCCGACCGGCGCTGGTGAGTGCTGAGACCGATGCTGCGTTGTTCCTCGGACGCCGTGGTGGCCGCGCCGGCCAACGTCAGATCCGCGAGGCGATTCACGCGCTGTGCCGCGCAGCAGGGGTTCCGGAGATCGCTCCGCATGCCCTGCGACACAGTGCGGCCACGCACCTGCTCACCGGCGGTTCCGACCTTCGCTCGGTCCAAGAGGTGCTGGGCCACGCAAGCCTGAACACGACCCAGCGATACACCCACGTGTCCGCAGAACGCCTGCGCGCCACCTACCAACTCGCGCACCCGCGCGCCTAGGAGAGCCATGTCGAGCTTGAACGCTGTGGGGACTCACGCGACGGAGGACGCGATGCGCGACGCCCCCGAGCGTCCCGACGCATGCACGGTCGCGACGTGGTGGGAGGACCTGCGCTGCGAGGACGAGGCGATCCGCCTCGAGGCGCGAGATGCGCTCATCACGCACCACGCCCCGCTGGTGACGCAGGTGGCATCGCGGATGATCGGCCGCCTGCCGGACACCGTCGAACTGGCTGACCTCGTGTCCTACGGCATGTTCGGCCTGATCGACGCCGTCGCCAAGTTCGAGCCCGCTCGCGGCTACAAGTTCGAGACGTATGCGGCGCAGCGAGTGCGAGGCGCCATCATCGACGAGCTCCGCGCAGCGGATTGGGTGCCACGCTCCGTGCGCTCCAAGGCCCGCACCGTCGAGCAGGCGACTCGTGCGCTCGAGCAGACGCTGATGCGGCCCGTCACGGATGAGGATGTCGCCGACCACCTGGGCTGGCATACCGCAGAGGTGCGCACCGTCCGAGCGCAGGTCGCGCTGTCGCACGTGGCGGCCCTCGACGGCATGGTGTCGGGTGGCGAGACCCAGGCCATCGACTCCGCGCTCGCGCACTCGGCGCCCGAGGCCTCCATGTCGTTCGAGGCTCGCGAGACGCGGGCGCTGCTGGCGACGGCCGTCCAGGGCGTGCGCGACCGCGAGCAGCAGGTGCTGCACCTGTACTACTTCGAGAACCTGACCCTCGCGCAGATCGGTCAGATCCTCGGGGTGACGGAGTCGCGCGTCTCCCAGATCCATTCCGGAGCGGTGAAGAAGCTCCGAGAGTCGCTGCTGCGCACCGGGGCCTTCGTCTGAACGACTGCGCCGATCGCGGAAGGAGTCGCACCCGGCCATACCCCTCGAGCACGTCGAGAGGGTCGATGTAGGCGCCGTCCACCCGGACGCCCCAATGCACGCACGCCACGGGGGCGCAGTGCCCGCTCGCCTCGCCGACGGTGCCGAGCACCGCACCGCGGCCCACGCGATCGCCCACTGCCACCGCCGCATCGACCGGCTCGAGGCTGGTCAGCGCCCCATCGTCGTGCCTGACGGTGACCACGCCGCGATTCACCACCCAGCCGACGAACGCGACCACCCCCGCCGCAGGCGACGCCACCGGCGCACCGACCTCGGCGGCGAGGTCCACGCCGCGATGGCCGGCGATCCACGGCTCCGGCGGGATCCGTGCGAGCGCGACGGCGCGCATGGGCTCGACGGGAGCCCGGTAGGGAGCGGCCGGCACCCACGGCGTGCTCGCGGCCGGAGCGCCAGACCACGCGAGCCCGATCACGAGCGCCGCCACCAGGGCGACTGACCACCTCGACACTCGTCTCATGGGTTCATCTCACCGATGCGCTGCGCACGGAAGGGCTCGGTGCCGTGCCGTCGGTGGAGGGAGCAGTCGGCATCGGGACGGGGGACGCGGGCGTCAGGGGACCGACGTCGGGTATGCCGCCTGCGCCCCGGTCGGGTATCATCGCCAGTGCATCCGGCATGCCCGGATGACATCGCGTGCCATTCGCGCCGCCCACCGGTTCACCGGCAGGGAGCGCGCCGGGAAGGCGAGGTCCGAGCCCAGCTCGGTGCCGACCCGCGTTGGCGCTAGGGATTCGACCCAGATGGGTCGCATCGTCAACCGAACACGCGGGGTCCTCCGACCCCGCACACGAACATGCACGCCTCGCGCGTGCGGAACAGGACGAACCATGGCCGTCGTGACCATGCGACAGCTGCTCGACTCCGGTGTGCACTTCGGACACCAGACCAGCCGCTGGAACCCCAAGATGAAGCGCTTCATCTTCACCGAGCGCAACGGCATCTACATCATCGACCTGCAGCAGTCGCTCGCGATGATCGACTCCGCCTACGAGTTCGTGCGCGACACCGTCGCTCACGGCGGCACGGTGCTGTTCGTCGGCACCAAGCGCCAGGCGCAGGAGCAGATCGCCGAGCAGGCCAAGCGCGTGGGCATGCCCTTCGTGAACGAGCGCTGGCTGGGCGGAATGCTCACCAACTTCCAGACCGTGAGCAAGCGCGTCTCGCGCCTCAAGGAGCTCGAAGAGATCGACTTCGACGACGTCGCCGGCTCGGGCCGCACCAAGAAGGAACTTCTGGGGATGCGCCGCGAGAAGGACAAGCTGGACAAGACCCTCGGCGGCATCCGCGACATGGCCAAGACGCCGTCCGTCGTGTGGATCGTCGACACCAACAAGGAGCACCTTGCCGTCGACGAGGCGCGCAAGCTCGGCATCCCCGTGGTGGGCATCCTCGACTCCAACTGCGACCCGGACCAGGTCGCCTACGGCATCCCGGGCAACGACGACGCCATCCGTGCGGTGGGCCTGCTCACCCGTGTGATTGCCGATGCGGTGGCCGAGGGCGTGCGCATCCGTCACACCCCCAAGGGTGACGAGGCGGAGGCTGAGGGCGCTGCCGAGCCGCTGGCCGAGTGGGAGCAGGAGCTTCTGGGCGGCGACAAGGACGAGGCGAAGGCCGAGAAGTCGGACGCGAAGGCCGACGCTGACGAGGCGAAGCCCGACGAGGCGGAGGCGAAGGCTGACGACGCCCAGACCACCGAGGACGCCGCTCCCGAGGCAGACGCCACGGACGAGAAGTCTGACGAGGCCGCTGCTGAGGAGCCCGCCGCGAAGAAGGCGCCGGCCAAGAAGGCTGCGCCCAAGAAGCCGGCCGCCAAGAAGACCGCCGATGCGGACGAGGCCAAGGCCGATGAGCCTGCCGCCGAGACCGCCGACGAGAAGTAAGGAAACCCTATGGCGAACTACACCGTTGCTGACATCCAGGCGCTCCGTGAGCGCACGGGTGCGGGCATGCTCGACGTCAAGAAGGCGCTCGACGAGGCTGAGGGCGACCTCGACAAGGCCGTGGACATTCTGCGCGTGAAGGGCCTCAAGGGCGTCACCAAGCGCGAGGGCCGGTCGGCCTCCGAGGGCCTCGTCGCCGCATCCATCCAGGAGGTGGACGGCGGCCAGGTGGGCACGCTCATCGAGCTCAACTCCGAGACCGACTTCGTGGCGAAGAACGACAAGTTCGTGGCGCTTGCGCAGACCGTGCTCGACGCGGTCGTCGCATCGGGCTCGGACTCGGCCGAGGTCGCACTCGCCTCGCAGGTCAATGGCACGTCCCTTCAGGACGTCATCGACGCCGAGGCCGGCATCCTGGGCGAGAAGATCGTCCTGCGCCGTGTCGCCCGCATCGAGGCCCCGGTCGTGACCGAGTACCTCCACCGCACGAACAAGGACCTTCCCGCCCAGGTGGGCGTCCTGGTGGGCTCCGACTCGAAGGCCGGCGACGTCGCTCGCGACATCGCGATGCACATCGCGGCGTACTCGCCGTCCTACCTCGTGCGCGAGGACGTGCCTGAGGAGACCGTCGCCAACGAGCGCCGCGTCGCCGAGGAGACGGCCAAGGCAGAGGGAAAGCCCGAAGGCGCCCTGCCGAAGATCGTCGAGGGCCGCCTCAACGGGTTCTTCAAGGAGAACACCCTGGTGGACCAGGCATTCGCGAAGGACCCGAAGACCACGGTCGGCAAGGTCATCGAGGCCGCTGGCGGCCAGGTGACCGGCTTCGCACGCTTCCGCGTGGGAGCGTAGTCTTCCCGTCAGGAGACTCGACCACACAGCACGACGCGCCGCGACCCTAGGAGGCCCCGATGTCCGAGCCCACCACCGTGAGACCGGACACCGCGGACTCTGGAAGGGCGCGGCGCGTTCTGCTGAAGCTGTCAGGTGAGATGTTCGGCGGCGGGTCCGTCGGGCTCGACGCCGACGTCATCAACCGCATCGCGGGTGAGATCGCTGCCGCCGTCAAGGAGGGCGTGCAGGTCTGCATCGTCGTGGGCGGTGGAAACTTCTTCCGCGGCGCGGACCTCTCGGAGCGCGGCATGGAGCGCGCACGCGCCGACTACATGGGCATGCTGGGCACCGTGATGAACGCCCTCGCCCTCCAGGACTTCCTGGAGCAGGCCGGCGTCGCCACGAGGGTCCAGACGGCCATCACCATGGGCCAGGTCGCCGAGCCGTATATTCCGCTGCGCGCCGTCCGGCACATGGAGAAGGGCCGCGTCGTGATCTTCGGCGCGGGAGCGGGCATGCCCTACTTCTCGACCGACACCGTGTCCCTGCAGCGCGCCCTCGAGGTCGGCTGCACCGAGGTGTTGATGGGCAAGAACGGGGTCGACGGCGTCTATACCGCCGATCCACGCAAGGATGCGAGCGCCACTCGCCTCGACCACGTCACCTACAGGGACGCGCTCAAGCAGGGACTCGACGTCATGGACGCCGCCGCCTTCTCGCTCGCGAAGGACAACGCCATGCCGATGGTGGTGTTCGGACTCGAGGAGCCCGGAAATGTGACTCGCGCGCTCCTGGGTGAGAGAATCGGCACGCTGGTCACGGCCTGAGCCGTGCAGACAAGGGAGCACACGTGATTGACGACATCCTTCTCGAGGCCGAGGAAAACATGGACAACGCCGTTGCGGTGGCGAAGGACAACTTCGCAGGAATCCGCAGCGGCCAGGCGTCGGCGTCGATGTTCGCGAACATCACCGTCGACTACTACGGCGCGCCCACCCCGCTGCAGCAGCTGGCATCGATCACGGTGCCCGAGGCGCGGATGGTGCTGATCGCGCCGTACGACGCCTCCGCCAAGAAGGAGATCGACTCCGCCCTGCGCAAGTCGGACCTGGGGGTCAACCCCTCCGACGACGGCACCGTGCTGCGCATTCAGATGCCGCAGCTCACCGAGGAGCGCCGTCGCGACTACGTCAAGCTCGCCAAGAGCAAGGCCGAGGATGCTCGGGTGACGGTGAGGAACATGCGCCGCAAGGCGAAGGACCTCATCGACGCCGCGGTCAAGGACGGCGACGTGGGCGAGGACGAGGGTTCGCGCGCAGAGAAGGAGCTCGACGGCCTCACCAAGCGGCACGTCGACGCGATCGACGCTCTGCTCGCGCACAAGGAGAGCGAGCTGCTCGAGGTCTAGCCTCGCGCCGCCTCTCCGGGGCCGATCCATGAGCATCTTCCGACGCAGTCGCCCAGCCGACGCCCCCGAGAGCACCGCCCCGGCGGCGCAGTTCGGCACGGCGGTCGTGCGCGATGGCGTGGACGACCCGCGCGTGGACCCCGCGGCGCCCGAGGGCGTCGAGGAGCCCGTTCCGCAGGTCGCCCCCATCTCGCGATCGGGGCGCAACATGCCCATCGCCGCTGCCGTGGGACTGTTGCTGCTCGGAGGCGTGCTCGCCGCCGCGTGGTGGCACCCCGCAGCGCTGGCCGGACTCGTGTGCCTCGGTGCGTTCGCCGCGGTGATCGAATGGCGCAGAGTGCTCGGGCGCTCGGATCGCCGTGTTCCCCTCGCCCCCATCGGCCTCGCGACCGTGGGCCTCGTGGTCGCCACCTGGTACGGCGGGCCCGAGGGACTGGTCGTCGCGCTCATGGTGGGATGCGCAGGCACGGTCGCCTGGCGGGTCGTGGATGAGCGCATCGAGAACACCCTCGCGGACTCCATGGCGTCGATGCTCACCCTGCTGTGGATCCCGTTCCTCGCGTCCTTCCTGGTGCTCATGGAGCTGTCTCCCGACGGGTGGCAGCGCGTGATCGTGGTGGTGCTCGCCGCAGTCGGGTCCGACACCGGCGGGCTGTTCGCCGGCATGCTGTTCGGCAAGCACCCGATGGCGCGGCGCGTGAGCCCCAAGAAGACCTGGGAAGGCTTCGCGGGCGGGCTGCTGCTCGGGACGCTCACTGCCTCGATCGCCGCTTTCTTCTTCTTCGATGGCCGGTGGTGGATAGGCACGGTCGTGGGCCTTGCCTCCGCGATCGCCGCCGTGCTGGGCGATCTGGCCGAGTCGGCGGTCAAGCGCGACATCCAGGTCAAGGACATGTCCAGCGTGATCCCGGGTCACGGCGGCATCATGGATCGCATCGACTCGCTGCTCTTCGCCGCGCCCGTGGCCTACGTCGTATTCGGACTTCTGTTGGGAACCTCATGACTACTCGTCCACTGCTCCAGATGTCAGCGCCGCGGCGCGGCAAGCCGCCTCTCCATTTCGCGGACCTCACTCACGACGAACGCGTCGAGAGGATGAGGGAGCAGGGACTGCCCGCGTTCCGCGCCAAGCAGCTCGCGACGCACTACTACACGCACCTCACCGTGGACCCCGACGACATGACGGACCTGCCCGCAGCGGTCCGTGACGACCTCGCGGCCCAGATGTTCCCGTCACTGATGACGCCGGTGAAGTCGCTCGTCGCGGACGGGGGCGACACGCGCAAGACGCTGTGGAACCTCCACGACGGCGTGAAGGTCGAGTCCGTGCTGATGAAGTACCCCGAGCGCGCGACGCTGTGCGTGACAAGCCAGGCGGGCTGCGGGATGGCCTGCCCGTTCTGTGCGACCGGCCAGATGGGTCTCACGCGCAACCTCTCCGCAGCGGAGATCATCGAGCAGGTGCGGCTCGCGGCCCGCGCGTCCCGCGATGGTGACCTTGGCGAGCCCGTGCGCCTGTCCAACGTGGTCTTCATGGGGATGGGGGAGCCGCTCGCCAACTACAAGGCAGTGATGCAGACCGTGCGGGCACTGGTCGCCCCCGAGCCTCACGGCTTCGGGCTGTCCGCGCGCCACGTCACCGTGTCGACCGTGGGCCTGGTGCCGGCGATGGACAAGCTGACCAAGGAGGGCATCCCGGTGACGCTCGCGCTGTCCCTGCACGCGCCCGACGACGAGCTGCGCAACGAGATCGTGCCCATCAACACCCGATGGACCGTGGACGAGGCCCTCGACTCCGCGTATCGCTACTACGCCGCGACCGGCCGTCGCGTGTCGATCGAGTACGCGCTCATCCGTGACATGAACGATCAGGCCCACCGCGCGGCGCTGCTGGCCCGCAAGCTCCGCGAGCGCGGGGATGGCTGGGTCCACGTGAACCCCATCCCGCTCAACCCCACGCCGGGGTCCATCTGGACGGCGTCCGATCCCGAGGTGGAGCGAGAGTTCGTGCACACGCTCCGTGATCACGGGATTCCGACCACGATCAGGGATACTCGAGGCAGCGACATCGACGGCGCCTGCGGGCAGCTCGCGATCAAGGAGGACTGATGGCCGATCTGTTCCCACGGGTGCGCACCTTCGCGCTCGGCTACCGCATGGCGGAGGTCGACGAGTACTTCGACAACGCGCGCGCGGCGTACGAGCAGCCGGGACTGTCCGACGAGCTCGCCGCGATCGACGTCCGGCGTGCCAGCTTCGACCTCAAGCGCGGGGGCTACTCCACGGCCGCTGTGGACTCGGCGCTCGACCGGCTCGAGGTCGCGTTCGCCGTCCGGGTGCGCGAACGGTTCATCAAGGAGTACGGCCACGACGCGTGGATGGCCGAGCTCGCCAGGCGCGCCCAGGTGCTGTACCCGCGCCTGCGCCGGCCAGCGGGGGAGCGGTTCGCCGCGCCGGGCACGCTTCACACCGGCTACGACCGCAAGGAGGTCGACGCCGCCCTCGACCGACTAACCGCGTTCTTCGATCAGGGCCGTCCCCTGACGGCAGAGGACGTCCGAAGCCTTACCTTCAAGCGTCGCCGCGCGTGGGGCGCCTACGAGGAGCGCGTCGTGGACGCCTACCTCGCGCGCACCGTCGACATCCTGCTCGGGGCCGCGTGAGCGCTGCGCGCACCGTCTCGCTGCTGGGCTCGACCGGATCGATCGGCACCCAGGCTCTGGACGTGATCGCGCGCCACCCTGACCGCTTTGACGTGGTCGCCCTGGCCGCGGGCGGCTCCGACCCCGATGCGGTGATCGCGCAGGCCACGGCCGTTCGCCCCGCGCTGGTGGCCGTCTCATCGGCCGATGCGGCGGCGCAGATCGCTCGCGCTCTTCCGGGGATCGAGGTGGCAGCGGGCGCCGATGCGGTCGTGGCGGCTGCCGGCTGCGGCGCCGACGTGGTGCTCAACGGGATCACCGGATCCGTGGGGCTGCGGCCCACCCTCGCCGCTCTTGAGGCCGGCAGCACGCTCGCCCTCGCGAACAAGGAGTCCCTCGTCGCCGGGGGCGCTCTGGTCAGAGCGGCCGTGCGCCGCGAGGGCCAGATCGTGCCCGTCGACTCCGAGCACTCGGCGCTCGCGCAGGCGCTGCGAGGAGGCCGCGCCGACGAGGTGCGCCGGCTCGTCGTGACCGCATCGGGCGGTGCCTTCCGTGGCCGGACCCGCGCCGAGCTCGCGGACGTCACCGCCGCTGACGCGCTGCGCCACCCGACGTGGGACATGGGCCCGGTGGTGACGATCAACTCCGCGTCCATGGTGAACAAGGCGCTCGAGGTCATCGAGGCGCACCTGCTGTTCGACATTCCGATGGATCGCATCGACGTGGTGGTGCACGCACAGTCCGTCGTGCACTCGATGGTCGAGTTCATCGACGGCAGCACTCTCGCCCAGGCCTCGCCGCCGGACATGAGGCTGCCGATCGCGCTCGGGCTGTCGTGGCCCGATCGCCTGGCGGACGCCGTGCCGGGGTGCGATTGGACGCAGGCGGCGACCTGGACCTTCGAGCCTCTCGACCAGGACGCGTTCCCCGCCGTGCGCGTCGCGCGCGCCGCCGTGGCCGCATCGGCCCTTCACCCCGCAGTGTTCAACGCGGCCAACGAGGAGTGCGTGCAGGCGTTCGTGGAGGGACGGCTGCCGTTCCTCGGGATCGTCGACACGGTGCGAAGCGTTGTCGAGCAGTACGAGGCTCCCGCAGAACTGTCGCTCGACGCCGTCGACGAGGCTGAGCGGTGGGCGCGAGAGCGGGCGTCCGCGCTCATCGGTCGAGACACGAATACGTAGGGTAGGAGCATGGACACGCTGATCGGCATCCTGGTGCTGGTGATCGGACTGCTGGTCTCGATCGCGCTGCACGAGGTCGGGCACATGGTGCCCGCCAAGAAGTTCGGGGTGCGCGTGAGCGAGTACTTCGTGGGGTTCGGACCCAAGGTGTGGTCGCGTCGGGGACGAGAGACGGAGTATGGCGTCAAGGCCATCCCGCTCGGCGGCTACGTGCGCCTGGTGGGCATGATTCCCCCGGAGGACAGGGTCAAGCCGGTGCGCGGCACGGGGTGGGCTTCGCGGCTCATCGCCGATGCGCGCGAGGCCGCGGTCGAGGAGATCCAGCCCGGCGAGGACGCTCGCGCCTTCTACCACCTGGCGTGGTGGAAGAAGGCGATCGTCATGCTCGGCGGCCCGCTCGTCAACCTCATCCTGGCCGTCCTCATCTTCACCGGCGTGCTGATGGCGGTCGGCGCGCCCACCGCGTCGCTCACCGTCGGTTCCGTGGTGCCGTGCGTGCCTGCCCCCGCAGCCACCGAGTGCGCTGCGGACGACCCGGCCTCTCCCGCCAGCGAGGCCGGCCTCGAGGCGGGCGACACCATCGTCGCGGTGGGCGGCACGGTCGTCGACGACTGGGAGCAGGCCACGGGACTCATCGCGGACTCACCCGGGGAGACGCTCTCCCTCGAGGTGACGCGCGACGGCGAGCCCTTCGCACTGACCGTCACGCCGAGCGCGCGCGACCGCGTGGTTCTCGACGACGACGGTCAGGCGGTGGTCGACGAGTCCGGGGCTGCCGAGCTCGAGACAGTCGGGTACCTCGGCATGACCTCAGAGTTCGTGACCGTCCGCCAGCCGGCAACCGCGGGCCTCGCGCGCACCGGGGACTACCTGGGCCGCACGGTCGAGGTGGTCGCGACGCTGCCGGTGCACCTGTACGACGTCTCGCGCGCGGCTCTGGGGCTGGAGGAGCGCAGCCAGGACTCGATCATGGGCGTGGTAGGAGTGGGCCGCGTGGCCGGAGAGATCTCCGGCGCCGAGGTCGAGGGCTACGGCCTGACGCAGAAGGTCGCGGACATGCTGATGCTGCTGGGCGGGCTCAACCTCGCGCTGTTCGCCTTCAACATGATCCCGCTCGTGCCGCTCGACGGTGGCCATGTCGCGTCCGCACTGTGGCAGGGCATCAAGAATGGGTGGGCGCGGCTCAGGTCGCTGCCGACCCCCGCTCCAGTCGATGTGGCCCGCATGATGCCGGTCGCTTATGCCGTCTTCGGAATTCTGTTGGTGATGGGCGTCGTTCTCATTTACGCGGACATCGTCGCACCCGTGAGGATCGTGTGACATGCCCGGGACCGGCTGTCCCGATCTTGAGGAGATAATGACACTGTGACTTCCATCGGACTAGGAATGCCCGCAATGCCCCCGCCCACCCTGGCGCCTCGCAAGAAGACGCGCAAGATCAAGGTGGGCAGCGTCGATGTGGGCGGTGACGCCCCCGTGAGCGTGCAGTCGATGACGACCACGAAGACCACCGACATCAACGCCACGCTGCAGCAGATTGCGGAGCTGACGGCGTCCGGCTGCGACATCGTGCGCGTGGCATGCCCCACGCAGGACGACGCGGATGCGCTGCCGATCATCGCGAAGAAGTCCCAGATCCCGGTGATCGCGGACATCCACTTCCAGCCCAAGTACGTGTTCGCGGCGATCGAGGCCGGCTGCGCGGCCGTGCGCGTGAACCCCGGAAACATCAAGCGGTTCGACGACCAGATCAAGGAGATCGCCCAGGCCGCGAAGGACCACGGCACCTCGATCCGCATCGGCGTCAACGCCGGGTCGCTCGACCCGCGCCTGCTCAAGAAGTACGGCAAGGCCACCCCGGAGGCGCTGGTCGAATCCGCTGTGTGGGAGGCCAGCCTGTTCGAGGAGCACGATTTCCACGACTTCAAGATCTCGGTCAAGCACAACGACCCCGTGATCATGGTCGAGGCCTATCAGCAGCTCTCCGAGCGCGGGGACTGGCCCCTTCACCTCGGCGTGACCGAGGCGGGGCCCGCTTTCCAGGGCACCATCAAGTCCGCGACGGCGTTCGGCGCGCTGCTGAGCCAGGGCATCGGCGACACCATTCGAGTGTCGCTCTCGGCCCCGCCCGTCGAAGAGGTGAAGGTGGGAATCCAGATCCTCCAGAGCCTGAACCTGCGCCCCCGCAAACTCGAGATCGTCTCGTGCCCCTCGTGTGGACGTGCCCAGGTGGACGTGTACGAGCTTGCTGAGAAGGTCACCGCGGGCCTCGAGGGCATGGAGGTCCCGTTGCGCGTCGCCGTCATGGGCTGCGTCGTGAACGGTCCGGGTGAGGCACGCGAAGCGGACCTCGGCGTGGCCTCAGGCAACGGCAAGGGGCAGATCTTCGTCAAGGGCGAGGTCATCAAGACCGTTCCCGAGAGCATGATCGTCGAGACCCTGATCGAAGAGGCGATGCGCATCGCCGAGACGATGGAACCCGTGGAGGGCGCGAGCCCGCAGGTGATGGCCGGGTCATGACCGATTCGCTGCTCCGGCGCGCACAGCACAGTCTGGCGCCGGCGCAGCGGCGCGACCTGGAGGAGATCCGTGCCATGTGCGCGGAGGACCCGGTCGCGAACGTGGTCCCCATGGCTCACGTCGAGAGCGCGCTGTCGTCCGGGACTCTTCCCGCCGGGCTGTGGACGGTGCGCCGGCGCGCGGGCTGGGGCAAAGAGATGACCGGAGCCGTGTGGGCCGGCGCCAATGTCTGCGCCGTGCTGCCGGAGGCGGACCCCGAGTCGGCCGAGGAGCGCATGGCGGGTCTCGCGGCCGCACTCGTGGCCAGGGTCAGCCGGCCGGCCGCGCTCGTCGGTCCCGCGGCCACCACCCTTGATCTGTGGGGACGCGTCGAGCCGTGGTGGGGGCCGGCACGCGAGGTGCGACCGCGACAGGTCTCCATGCGCATCGACGGCCAGGTGCGACACGTGCCGCCCCTCGCGGCTCTCTCGCTCGGCCTGGACGCGGTGCGCCCCGCTCGGGAGGACGACTACGACGCGCTGCTTCCCGCATGCGTGCACATGTTCATCGGCGAGGTCGGGTACGACCCTATGCGCCACGGACGCGCTGCGTACGAGGACAGGCTCCATCGTCTGGTGAAGGCCGGGCGCGCCTATGTGCAGTTCGGGTTCGCCGAGGGGCGCCGTCAGATCGTCTTCAAAGCCGAGGTCGGAGCGCTCGCGGGCGGGGTGGCCCAACTGCAGGGCGTCTGGGTTCACCCGCATCTGCGCGGCCGCGGGCTCGCGCGTGCTGGTCTCGCGGCGGTGGTGGAGGCTGTGCACGCCGACCTTGCGCCCACCGTGTCGCTGTACGTCAATGACTTCAACACCGCGGCGCTCGCGACCTACGACGCGGTGGGCTTCGTTCGCGTGGGGAGCTTCGCGACCGTCATGTTCTAGCTGTCCGGATGCCCTGACTGCGCGGTGCCAGGCAGCGCCCGACGAGGGACGCGACGCTGGTGACGGCGGGCCGTGGGCACAGTACCGTCGAGCCGTGCGATGCGCTGCGGGTGACATGTCACGAGCTGAGGGCCAGTGACGGCCGTGGGCAGTGGTGCGCGGATCGTCGGAACTCTCGCGCTCCTGGTGGGGGTGGCCAGCGGTGGTGGCGCTCAGGCCCCTGCGGACGTGCCGACCCTAGCGGCGGCAGAAGGGGCTCTGGCCCGAGCCTTCGAAGCCGGCGCTGCGGAGGCCACGCTGTGCGAGGTCGCGGCGTCACATGGCAACTGTCGCGCCCTGCTCCACGGTGCCGGTGTGCCCCCAGCGGCACCGCCGCGCATCGTCTGCAGTTCGGCCTACCCGGGCACCGACCGCTACAGCCCAGGCCTGCTGTTGCGCATCGAGACGAAGAACGGGGACGGTTCGACCGTGACCATGGACACTCTCGCGATTGCGGTGGGCGGAGGGGACGGGGCGAGGTTGATGAACCCGGTGTACTGGGTGCCCGCCGGGGTGTCCGTGTCACAGGAGACCGGTGACTCGCTCGAGGTGTCGTGCGCTGAGGTGGCGAGCGCGCCGTCGGCACCCCACTCATCGGTCGGGTGGGCGTCGGTGCGGAAGGCGCATGGGCGACTCCCTCACTGACTGATCGCAGTGACGTGAGTGGCGACGGTACGCGCGCCGCCCGCCACTAGGCTGATGGTCATGCTCCGCATGTCCACACTCTTTCTCCGTACGCTCCGCGAAGACCCGGCCGAGGCCGAGGTCGCGTCCCACCGATTGCTGCTGAGGGCGGGTTACATCCGCCGCGCGGCCCCCGGCATCTACTCGTGGATGCCGCTCGGCCTGCGTGTGCTCGCCAAGGTCGAGGCGATCGTGCGCGAGGAGATGGAAGCCGCAGGCAGCCAAGAGGTGCACTTCCCGGCGTTGCTGCCGCGCGAGCCCTACGAGGCCTCCGGACGGTGGGAGGAGTATGGGCCGAACCTGTTCCGTCTCAAGGACCGCAAGGGCGGCGACATGCTGCTCGCCCCCACCCACGAGGAGATGTTCACGCTGCTCGTGAAGGACCTGTACTCCTCGTACAAGGACCTGCCGCTGTCGCTGTACCAGATCCAGACCAAGTACCGCGATGAGGCCCGGCCGCGCGCTGGGCTGCTGCGCGGGCGCGAGTTCATCATGAAGGACGCGTACTCGTTCGACATCGACGACGAGGGACTCGAGGCCGCGTACCAGGTGCAGCGCGCCGCGTACATCCGGGTCTTCGACCGGCTCGGCATCGACTACGTGATCGTCTCCGCGACCTCGGGTGCCATGGGCGGGTCGAAGTCTGAGGAGTTCCTCGCCCCCACCGCCATCGGCGAGGACACGTACGTGCGCTCGCCCGGTGGCTACGCCGCCAACGTTGAGGCCGTCACGACCCCGGTGCCCGATGCGCTGTCCATCGACGACGCTCCTGCCGCGCACGTCGAGAACACGCCCGACACCCCGACCATCGACACCCTCGTCGCGCACGCCAACGCGCACCACCCGCGGCCCGACCGCGAGTGGACCGCTGCGGATACGCTCAAGAACGTCGTGCTCGCACTGACCTCGCCGGCGGGGGAGCGCTCGCTGCTCGCCGTGGGCCTGCCTGGCGACCGCGACGCCGACATGACGCGCCTCGAGGCGGCCCTCGCGCCCGCGACCATCGAGCCCGCGACCGAGGCGGACTTCGCCCGCCACCCGGAGCTCGTGAAGGGCTACATCGGCCCCGGCGCGTTGGGTCCGCAGGCCCGTCCCGAGGGCCTGTCGCGAGGCGACGAGGGCGACGCCGCGATTCCGTACCTCCTCGACCCGCGCATCGTCCCCGGCACGCGCTGGATCACGGGTGCCAACGAGCCCGGCCGCCACGTCTTCGAGCTCACCGCGGGTCGCGACTTCGCCGCCGACGGCACGGTCGAAGGGGCCACCGTCCGCGAGGGCGATCCGGCTCCCGACGGCTCGGGTCCTCTCGAGCTGGCTCGCGGAGTCGAGATCGGCCACATCTTCCAGCTGGGCCGCAAGTACGCCGACGCCCTCGGGCTCCAGGTGCTGGATGTCAACGGCAAGCAGGTGACCGTCACGATGGGTTCGTACGGCATCGGCGTCACCCGTGCACTCGCCCTCCTCGCCGAGCTCAACAACGACGAGCGGGGCCTCACGTGGCCCGCGCACGTCGCGCCCTATCACGTCCACGTGGTCGCGGCAGGCAAGGATCAGGACGTCGCGGATGCGGCCGAGCGGCTCGCGCTCGACCTTGAGGCTGCCGGCGTCGAGGTGCTCTACGACGACCGCCCCAAGGTGTCGCCCGGCGTCAAGTTCAAGGACGCGGAGCTGCTCGGCGCGCCGTTCATCCTCGTCGCGGGGCGAGGCCTCGCGGACGGCGAGGTCGAACTCAAGATCAGGGCCGACGGCACCAGCGAGGCACTTCCGGTGGCCGATGCGGTCGCGACGCTGACCGCTCGCGTTCGCCAGGCGCTCGGCGACTAGCGGCCTGACCCACCCGGCGGGCGTCGATGGCGACTGCCGCGCCCCCTCCGTCCTCCCTCGCGTGCGGTGGGTGCGCGGCCCAGACTGCGATGGCCGCACGAATGGCGATCGGCAGCAGAGCGTTCCCGCCCCCACCAGCGGGCCCGTACGAGCGAGCGGTCGCCGCGCCGCGCACACGTGGAAGCGACGCGGGAGCCGGCGGGGTGGACGCGCCCTAGCTGCCGCCGCCCACCGTGATGCCCGGGAGCGGGGGCACTGGGTAGGACTCCGCCGTCGGCTCGCCGAACGCGGCCGCCTGCGCGTAGGCGTCGAATGCGGCGTGGAGCAGCCACGGCATGTCCTCCGCGTCCGCGCCATTGAGCATCGTCGCGTACGTCACGCCCGCGACAGTCTCGAGGTCCTGAGCCGTCGCGAGGCGCGCCGCGGAGTCCCCGGAGTCCTCGCTGCGCAGCACATATACCGACTCCCGCCGGTCAGCGACGCCCGGCAGTTGGGCGAGCGCTGTCGCGCGGGCGTCCTGCAGATCTCTGCGGGCAAGCCATCGGTCACGCTCCTCGTCGGCGGCCCGGGCGGCGAGCACCTCGTACGCGTAGCGCGCCTGGTCGTGCATCACGACCAGATCAGCGACGACGGCGGGGTCGATGCTCGTCGCGGATGGCACCGGGCCGCCGTCGGGCAGCGCGGGCGAATCCAGCAGGCGCTCGGCGACGACCGGCTCCGTCGACTGCGCGATCGCGTCCTCCACCCACGCGGAGTACCAGGAGGAGAGCGCGTGAGACAAGCCCGCGGAACTGAGCAGGAAGGCGAGATCGGGGTCGTCCGTCACGAGGGCCTCGGCCAGATGCCCATCGCGGGCGCCCATGCCCGCGCCGATCAGGTCGACCCTGCCGTCGCTCGGTGACGGAGACGGGGACTGGTGCGGATATGGCACGTAGAACCCGCCCAACGCCTCGAGCCGTGCCGGCGCGGCGACGGATTCGATCTCGCTCAGGACCGCGGCCTGCGCGGTGGTGGACCCCGATGCGCCGGCGCCGTCCGGGGTGGCGTCGATGACCGCCTGTTCGCGCGCGGCGGCGGCATCCCGCACCAGCGTCTCCGGACTGGGCGAGGGCCATTCTGGCGGAGGCGTCTCGAGCCTCCAGGAACACGCTGCGAGCGCGAGCACGGCCACCGAGACGGCCGATGCGCGGAGGAGTCTGGCCGTCATGGCCGCCATCCTTTCATGACGGGCGACTACACTGTCCTTCGACGAACTTCAGGAACGGACCGCGCCGAGCGCACAGGAGGCTTGAGCCCCATGGATCTCACGACCAGAATCTCCGAGCTCGCCGCACCGGCGGCCCGCGACGCGGGCCTGGAGCTCGACGGCGTGACTGTCACCGCCGCAGGCAAGCGGTCGCGCGTGGTCGTCACCGTCGACCTTCCCGAGTCCGAGCTGGGCTCCGCTGATCTCGACACGGTGGCCGCGGCCTCCCGAGCCATCGGCGCCGCGCTCGACGATGCGAATGTGCCATCGACCCCCTACACGCTCGAGGTGTCCACTCCCGGCGCCGACCGCCCGCTCACTGAACGGCGCCACTTCATGCGCGCACGCACCCGCAAGGTGGCACTTGCGCTCGCAGACGGCGCTCAGGTGACAGGGGTGCTTCAGGACGTCGACGGTGACGTGCTGGTGATCGCGACTGACGCCGCGACCGAGCGCGTGGCGATCGCCGACGTGACCGGCGCAAGCGTGGTCATCGAGATGAGGCGCCTCGACTGACCTGCTTCGCCCTGACACCGTAGATTGACGATTGAACAGCAAGGAGGCGGCATGGACATCGACATGCAGGCCCTGAAGAGCCTCGAAAAAGAGCGCGACATCCGGCTCAGCATTCTTCTCGACGCCATCGAGCAGGCGCTCGTGTCCGCGTATCACAAGACTCCCGGCGCCTACCGGCACGCGCGCGCTCACGTGGACCGCGACACCGGCAAGGTGTCGATCTTCGCGCGCGA
Organism: Demequina aestuarii; assembly: GCF_000975095.1. GTDB lineage: Bacteria > Actinomycetota > Actinomycetes > Actinomycetales > Demequinaceae > Demequina > Demequina aestuarii. The sequence goes on along the minus strand of NZ_BBRD01000001.1, from coordinate 1,723,999 downwards.
GGACCCGGATCCCGACGCCGACGAGCCGCAAGAAGCGCTGCCGGAGTTCGACCACACCCCGGACAACTTCGGTCGCATCGCGACGGCGACCGCGCGCCAGGTGATCTTCCAGCGCATGCGTCAGGCCGGGGACGACGCGGTGCTCGGCGAGTACGCGAGCAAGGAAGGCCAGCTCGTCTCGGGCATCATCCAGCAGAGCGCCGACCCCAGGAACGTCCACGTGGACATCGGCGACGTCGAGGCGCTCCTGCCGCCGCACGAGCAGGTGCCCACGGAGCGCTACGAGCACGGGCAGCGTCTGCGTGGCTACGTTCTTGACGTGGGTCGCGGCATGAGGGGCCCGTCGATCACGCTGTCGCGGACCCACCCGGGACTGGTGCGTCAGCTCTTCGAGCTCGAGGTGCCCGAGATCGCCGACGGCACGGTCGAGATCATGAGCCTCGCACGCGAGTCCGGCCACCGCACCAAGATGGCGGTGCGGGCCGTCGAGCCGGGCGTCAACGCCAAGGGCGCCTGCATCGGCCCGATGGGCTCTCGCGTCCGCGCCGTGATGAGCGAGCTGCACGGCGAGAAGATCGACATCATCGACTGGGATGAGGACCCCGCCACGTTCGTCGGCAACGCGTTGTCGCCCGCGCGCGTGGTCTCGGTGACCGTGGTCGACGAGGAGGCCCGTGCCGCGCGCGTGGTCGTCCCCGACTTCCACCTGTCGCTCGCCATCGGCAAGGAGGGCCAGAACGCCCGCCTCGCGGCCCGGCTCACGGGCTGGCGCATCGACATCCGATCCGACGAGGCGCCGGAGGTTCCCGGACGCGCCGATGAGCCTCGTTCCTCGCCGGAGCGGTGACGCGCTAGACTGATGAAGCCGAGACAGCCTTCTGGTGACCCTGGCGCGCTCCCGCACGTTCCCGTGCGGACGTGTGTCGGGTGCCGCAGCAAGGCGTCTCGGTCGGTTCTGGTGCGATACGTGCTCGAGGGCGACCGTGTGGTCGTCGACGAGAACGGACGTCAGCCGGGACGGGGCGCGTGGCTGCATCCTGATCCCGACTGCATCGCACTTGCACTCCGACGCCGTCAGTTCGGGAGAGCATTGCGCTTTCCCGGCGCCGATGCGTCGGGCGTCGTCCTTCCGGACGCGTGAGTGCGCGTGCCGCCCGCCATCCAGCCATCGACAGAACGGGACGAAAGCCCATGGTCGTCTGATGAGTGCCTCGCAATGAGTGCCTACCCGTAACGATGGTTCGACCCTGCCTCGGTCGAACCGAGACAGGAGAATTGTGGCAAAGCCCCGCGTTCACGAGATCGCGAAAGAGCTCGGAGTACCGAGCAAAGCGCTGATCACCAAGCTCAACGAGCTCGGCGAATACGTCAAGGGTCCGTCGTCGACCCTGGAAGCGCCTGTGGTGCGCAAGGCTCGCGAAGCCTTCCCCGCAGCGCCCGCAACGACGGACTCCGCCCCGGCTGCCAAGTCGGCCCCCAAGCCCGCGGCCAAGCCCGGACCCAAGCCTGCGGCCCCCAAGCCCGCGGCCCCGGAGCCTGAGGCCGCGGCCCCCGAACCCACTCCCGCGCCGCCCGCACCGTCGGAGCAGGCGCCCGCGTCGCCTCCGGCCCCGTCGGCTGATGCTGACGCCGCCACCGACGCAGGGTCCTCCTCGGACATGCCGAAGCCGCGTCCGCGCCCGGGTGGCAACAACCCGTTCTCCGAGCGCACCCCTGGGCCTCGCCCGCGTCCGCGCCCCGGAGGCAACAACCCGTTCCAGACGCAGCGTCCCGGCGCTCGTCCCGGTGGTCGTCCCGGTGCCCCCGCGCCTGGCGGCGCCGGCGCTCCTGCCGGCGCCGGTGGACCGGGTGGCGCCTCCTCCGGACCTGGCGGCAGGGGACCCCGTCCCTCGCCCGGTCAGATGCCCAACCGCACCCCCGGTCGCGGCGGCCCTGGTGGTCCCGGCGGCCGCGGTGGTCCCGGCGGTGCCGGTGGTCCTGGTGGCCCCGGTGGCCGTCCCGGCTTCGGCGGCCCCGGTGGCCGTCCTGCTGCCGGCGGACGCGGTCGCGGTGGCGGTACCGCTGGTGCCTTCGGGCGCCAGGGCGGACGCCCCGCACGCTCGCGGAAGTCGAAGCGCGCCAAGCGGGCCGAGTACGAGCAGCAGCAGGCGCCGTCCATCGGCGGCGTCCAGATCCCTCGGGGCAATGGCGAGACGCTGATCCGTCTGCGCCGCGGTGCGACGCTGTCGGACTTCGCCGAGAAGATCGACGTGAACCCCGCGTCGCTGGTCACGGTGCTGTTCCACCTCGGTGAGATGGCGACCGCGACGCAGTCGCTCGACGAGGAGACCTTCGAGACCCTCGGCGAGGAGCTGGGCTACCGGATCCAGATCGTGTCCCCCGAGGAGGAGGACCGCGAGCTCCTCGAGGACTTCGGCCTCGACATCGAGGCCGAGCTCGAGGCGGAGACCGACGAGGACCTCGAGCAGCGTCCCCCGGTCGTCACCGTCATGGGTCACGTCGATCACGGTAAGACCCGTCTGCTGGACTCGATCCGCAAGGCCGACGTCATCTCTGGCGAGGCCGGCGGCATCACCCAGCACATTGGCGCCTACCAGGTGCACCACGAGCACGAAGGCATCACCCGTGCCATCACGTTCATCGACACCCCGGGTCACGAGGCGTTCACCGCCATGCGTGCCCGTGGTGCGAAGGTCACCGACATCGCGATCCTCGTGGTCGCGGCGGACGACGGCGTGATGCCTCAGACCATCGAGGCGCTCAACCACGCACAGGCGGCCAACGTGCCCATCGTGGTGGCGATCAACAAGATCGACTCCGAAGGGGCGAACCCGGAGAAGATCCGTCAGCAGCTCACCGAGTACAACCTGGTGGCTGAGGAGTGGGGCGGCGACACGATGTTCGTCGAGGTCTCTGCTCTCCAGAACAAGAACATCGATGCGCTTCTCGAGGCGGTGCTGCTCACGGCAGACGCCGGCCTCGACCTGCGCGCGAACCCCGACAAGGACGCTCGCGGTGTGGCCGTCGAGGCTCACCTCGACAAGGGCCGCGGCGCCGTGGCGACCGTCCTCGTCAACTCGGGAACGCTGCGTGTCGGCGACTCGATCGTGGCCGGAACGGCTCACGGCCGCGTCCGTGCGATGTTCGACGAGCACGACAACCCGGTGCAGGAGGCTCTTCCTGCCCGTCCCGTGCTGGTCATCGGTCTGACCTCGGTGCCAGGAGCGGGAGACACGTTCCTGGTGGCGGACGACGACCGCACTGCGCGTCAGATCGCCGAGAAGCGCGAGGCCGCCGAGCGGGCCGCGCAGCTCGCGAAGCGCCGCAAGCGCATCAGCCTCGAGGACTTCACGAAGGCCATCGAGGAGGGCAAGGTCGACACCCTCAACCTCATCATCAAGGGAGACGTGTCGGGTGCCGTCGAGGCGCTCGAGGACGCTCTGCTGCAGATCGATGTGGGCGAGCAGGTCGACCTGCGCATCATCCACCGCGGCGTGGGCGCCGTGACGCAGAACGACGTGAACCTGGCGACGGTCGACAACGCGATCATCCTGGGGTTCAATGTCCGTCCTGCCGAGCGCGTCCAGGACCTCGCGGACCGCGAGGGCGTGGACATGCGCTTCTACTCGGTGATCTACCGCGTGCTCGAGGACGTCGAGGCGTCGCTCACCGGCATGCTCAAGCCCGAGTACGAGGAGCGTCAGACCGGTGGTGCAGAGGTCATGGAGATCTTCCGCAGCTCCAAGTTCGGCAACATCGCCGGATGCCTGGTGCGCAACGGCGTGATCCGTCGCAACGCCAAGGCGAAGGTCGTGCGCGAGGGAGTGGTGATCGGCGAGCCGACCATCGATACCCTGCGTCGCTTCAAGGACGACGCCACCGAGGTCAAGGACGGCTTCGAGTGCGGTATCGGTCTGGGCAAGTTCAACGACATCCGTGTCGGGGACATGATCGAGACCTTCGAGATGGTCGAGATTCCGAGGTCCTGATGGCAGACAGTGCACGCGCTCTCCGGCTCGCGGGAACCATCAAGAAATTGATGGCCCGTGCGCTCGAGAAGGAGATCAAGGACCCTCGCCTGGGTTTCGTCACGGTGACCGATGTTCGCGTCACCGGCGACCTGCAGCAGGCGTCCGTCTTCTACACCGTGTACGGCGGGGACGAGGAGCGCGCGGCCACGGCCGCCGCCCTCGCCTCCGCCAAGGGGCGGCTGCGCTCCTTGATGGGCAAGGAGCTCGGCATCAGGCTGACGCCGTCGCTCGAATTCCACCTCGACGCGGTGCCGGAGACGGCGGCGACGCTGGACAAGGCTCTGCACGAGGCCGCACAGCGTGACGCCGAACTCGCCAAGCTGCGTGAGAACGCGGCGTATGCGGGTGACGAGGACCCTTATCGTCGTCCAGAAGACCGGGATGCTGACGGTCGCGACGCGGATGGCGAAGGCTCCTAAGCCCGAGCCCACTCCTGGGCTCGTGATCGTCGACAAGCCCGCCGGCTGGACGTCTCATGACGTCGTGGGCCGGATGCGCAGGCTCGCTGGCACGCGCAAGGTGGGCCACGCGGGCACGCTCGATCCCATGGCCACCGGCGTGCTGGTGGTGGGGATCGGGCGCGCTACACGCCTCCTCACCTACATCGTGGGGCACGACAAGGCGTACGACGCGACCATTCGGCTCGGCCAGTCCACCGTCACAGACGACGCCGAGGGCGAGGTCACGGCGTCGTGCGATGCCTCCGCGGTGACGGACTCCGCGATCGCCGATGCGGTCGCGGCGCTGACGGGCGACATCTCCCAGGTGCCCAGCACGGTCAGCGCGATCAAGATCGACGGACAGCGCGCCTACAAGCGCGCTCGTGACGGCGAGGCCGTCGAGATCCCCGCACGTCCGGTGACGGTGAGTGCGTTCGACGTCCTCGACATCCGACGGAACGGTGACGTCCTCGACCTCGACGTTCACGTCGAGGTGTCCTCCGGCACGTACGTGAGGGCGCTCGCCCGCGACCTCGGCACGGCCCTGACCGTGGATGGCAGGGGAGTCGGCGGCCACCTCACGGCGCTGAGGCGCACCCGCGTGGGCGGCCTGACGCTGTCCGACGCTCACACCCTTGACGACCTCTCCGCCCTCGTCGACACCGGCGCCGAGGTGCCGCGCGTGCCGCTTGGCGATGCCGCATCGGCCGTTCTTCCCACGCTTCGCCTGAGCGAGCCCGAGGCACGGGCGCTGGGCTATGGTCAGGCGATCCCGGCATCGGCGCTGGGCGACGTCGATGCTGGGGAGGGGCCCTTCGCGGGGCTTGCGCCGGACGGCGACCTCGTGGCGGTGCTCGAGCCGCGGGGTGATGTGCTCCGTCCTGCGGTGGTGTTCCGGCCGTCGGTGACCGAGCCGGCATCAGGCAAGGCACAATGAGCGCCATGCAGATCTGGCGCTCGCTCGACGACGTACCTGCTGACCTCGGGCCCACGGCTGTCACGCTGGGCAACTTCGACGGTGTGCACCGCGGTCACCAGGCCGTGCTCGCCCAGATGGTGGCCGATGCGCGCGAGCGCGGTCATCGCGCCGTCGCGATGACCTTCGAACCGCATCCCAAGGCCGTTCACGATCCCGAGCACCCTCCCGTGCTGATCACCGGTCTCGACGACAAGCTCGACCGGCTGGCGGAGACCGGCCTGGACGGCGTCCTCGTGGTGCCGTACACGCTGGAGTTCGCCAGCCAGACGCCGCAGGAGTTCGTGCGTCGCTGGCTCGTCGACGGTCTGGGCGCGGCGACCGTCGTCGTCGGCGCCGACACCAAGTTCGGTCGCGGCAATGCGGGCGATGTCGAGACCATGCGGGCGATCGGCGCGACCATGGGCTTCGAGACTGACGTCGTGGATGACGCGTGCGCGGTGTCGGATACCGGGCGCCGATGGTCGTCGACGTGGGTGCGGGAGCTGCTCGACGACGGTCGCATGCGGGAGGCAGCGGTGGTGCTCGGCAGGCCGCACCGCCTGCGGGGAGTCGTCGTCGACGGCGACAAGCTGGGCCGCGAGATCGGCTTCCCCACCGCGAACCTCGACGTCACCGGCGGTATGGTGCCGCGCCACGGCGTCTACGCGGGCTGGATGACGGTGCTCGACGGCCGGGACAACGAGCGCGCAGCGGCGCTGGTGGGGGAGCCGCTCGCGACCGCGATCAGCATCGGCATCAACTACACCGTCGGGGCCAAGGGGCTGCGCGTCGAGGGGTTCGCCTTCGACCGATCGGGGCTGGATCTCTACGGCGCGGACGTCGCCTTCGACCTCGTCGAGTGGCGACGGCCCATGCTCGACTTCGGTTCGCTCGAGGGGCTCAAGGACGCCCTTGCCGCCGACGTCGCGTGGAGCCGTCAAATGTTACAAGTCGATTAAACCAGGCCAAACACGGACATCTGGGGCTATGGTCGGTAGATGGACGAAGCCCCAGGGTCGGTCGAGGTCGGTAGCGGCGAGCCGCTGGTCGTGCTCGATCACGTCAACAAGCACTTCGGAGACCTGCACGTCCTGGAGGACATCAACCTGACGGTGCGGCGCGGCGAGGTCGTGGTCGTCATCGGCCCCTCCGGCGCAGGAAAGTCCACCCTGTGCCGGGCGATCAACCGCCTCGAGACCATCGACAGCGGCACCATCTCGGTCGACGGCGTGAAGCTGCCCGACGAGGGCAAGGCGCTCGCTCAGCTTCGCGCCGACGTGGGCATGGTCTTCCAGTCCTTCAACCTGTTCGCCCACAAGACAATTCTTGAGAACGTCACCCTCGGTCCCACTCAGGTGCGGCACACCCCTAAGCGACAAGCGCGCGAGCAGGCGATGGCGCTGCTCGAGCGAGTCGGGGTGGCCAACCAGTCGGACAAGCTGCCGGCGCAGCTCTCCGGCGGGCAGCAGCAGCGCGTGGCGATCGCGCGGTCGCTCGCGATGCAGCCCAAGGTGATGCTCTTCGACGAGCCCACCTCGGCACTGGACCCCGAGATGATCAATGAGGTTCTGGACGTCATGACCGACCTCGCCAAGGACGGCATGACGATGATCGTCGTGACTCACGAGATGGGTTTCGCACGGAAGGCAGCGAACCGGGTCGTGTTCATGGCCGACGGAAGAGTCATGGAGGAGGCTACTCCGGAGGAGTTCTTCACGAACCCCCAGACCAGTCGTGCGCAGGACTTCCTGTCGAAGATTCTCACGCATTGAACTTGACGCACGCGGTGCGTAAGGGCCCCGGGCCATCCTCGGGGCGGGAGAGAGGAGACACCATGTTCACACGAACCAAGATGGCCGCGCTCGGTGCGGTTGCAGTGCTCGCCCTCGCGGCGTGCGGGTCCGATGACGGAGAGGTCGCCGACGTTGAGCCAGGGGAGTTCCCCGAGGGGTCGACGATGGCGGCGCTGGCGGACGCCGGCGAGATCACCATCGGCACCAAGTTCGACCAGCCGCTGTTCGGCCTCGTTGCTCCGGACGGCACGCCAGAGGGCTTCGACGTCGAGATCGGCAGGATCATCGCCGCGGAACTAGGAATCCCCGAGGACGGCATTGAATGGACCGAGACGGTGTCCGCGAACCGAGAGCAGTTCGTGGAAGACGGCACCGTTGACATCGTGGTGGCGACGTACACCATCAACGACGAGCGCAAGGAACGCATCAGCTTCGCCGGCCCGTACTACAACGCTGGCCAGGCGCTGATGACGCTGGCGGACAACGACGAGATCCAGGGCCCCGACGACCTCGCGGGCAAGAGGGTCTGCTCCGTCGAAGGATCCACTCCTGCGGCGAACATCGAGGAGAACTACCCGGACGCTCAACTCGAGCTGTTCGCGTCCTACACGGACTGCCTCGAGCCGCTGCGCAACGGCCAGGTCGACGTGGTGACCACCGACAACGTGATCCTCGCGGGCTACGTCGCGGAGGATGACGCCTTCCAGGTGGTCGGCGAGCCGTTCACCGAGGAGCCCTATGGCATCGGCCTCGCGCGCGACGACACGGAGTTCCGCATGTGGATCAACGACCTGCTGGAGGAGGCATTCGACGACGGCCGCTGGCTCGACGCGTGGAACGAGACCGCGGGCACGGTGCTGCCCGAGCCTGAGGTGCCGATGGTCGACCGCTACGAAGTCGAGTAGTTGAACCGCAGCGTGGCCCCTCCTGCGGGGAGGGGCCACGCTCGCACACCTGAAGGGAGCGTCGGTGATCACCTTCATCGAGGAGTTTGGCCTCGTGTGGGGCGGCTTTCTCGCCACGCTGTCGCTGACGGCCGTCTCTGGCGCGATTGCACTGGTGTGGGGCACGGTCCTCGCTGCCTTCCGCGTGTCGCCCATCGGCCCGCTGCGCACCTTCGGTGCGCTGTACGTGGAGATCGTGCGCAACACGCCTCTGACGCTGATGTTCTTCTTCTGGGTGTTCGTGGCTCCATCTGTCGGGTTCGTGTTTCCCGATCTCGGGTTCTGGCCCGCAGTCGTCTCTCTCAGCCTGTACACCAGTTCTTTCGTGTGCGAGGCGCTGAGATCGGGGGTCAACTCGGTCGGCATCGGCCAGGCCGAGGCCTCCCGCTCGGTGGGAATGACGTTCTCGCAGACCCTGATGAGGGTCGTGCTGCCGCAGGCGTGGCGGTCGGCCATCCCTCCGCTCATCTCCGTGCTGATCGCCCTGACGAAGAACACGTCCGTCGCGGCCGGGTTCGCCTTCACCGAACTGGTCGCGGTCTCACAGAGGCTGGCGAATCGCTACCCCGGTGACGTGATCGAGGTGATCGTCGGAATCGGTCTGATGTACCTGCTGATCACGATCCCGCTCGGACTACTGGCCTCGCAGGTCGAGAAGAGGGTGGCGTTCGCGCGATGAGCTCACAAGCCTCCGTTCTCTATGACATCCCCGGGCCCAAGGCCAAGCGCCGGGACGTGGTCTACAACATCGTCTTCACGGCGTTCTTCGTGTCGCTGCTCGCCTACATCATCTACGCGTTCAACCAGCGGGGAATCTTCGACGACCGCTGGTCCGTGCTGTGGGACCCGCCCAAGGGGCAGACGGCGGCCGATGTATGGCACGCACTGCTCGTGCGCGGGCTGGGCGCGACGATGCTCGCGACGGTGATCGCGGCACCGCTCGCCCTCGCTCTCGGTGGCGCGCTGAGCGTGCTCCGTCGGGGACTGCGCAACCGGCTGGGCAGCGCATCCGCCACGGTCGTCACCGAGATCTTCCGCGGCCTGCCTGTGCTGCTGATGATGGTGCTCGCGAGGTTCGGCTTCGGGTGGTCGGGGCTGTGGTCGGTGGTGTTCGGGCTTGTGGTGTACAACATGGCGGTCGTGGCGGAGATCTTGCGCGCAGGCCTTGCGGCGCTCCCGGCGGGGCAGCGGGAGGCGGGCTTGTCCGTCGGCCTCTCGACCATGCGCACCACGGTGCTCATCGAGATGCCGCAGGCCGTCCGCATCATGCTTCCGGCGCTGGTGAGCCAGTTGGTGGTGCTGCTCAAGGACTCCTCGCTCGGCTACATCATCGCCTACTCTGAGCTCCTGCGGCAGATTCGAACGATGCGCGAGTACTTCGGAGACCGCTACACCATCCCGGTCTTCCTCGTCGGCGCCACGGTCTACATTCTCATCAACATCCTGGTCTCGCGCCTCGCGATCTGGCTCGAGGGACGCATGCGTAGTTCCGGCAACGTGGCGAAGGCCGACGAGGGGGAACCGCCGATGCCAGAGGGCGGCGCGGAGGCGGCCCGCTTGACGGCCACCCACGGGAGAGGCCCCGGCGACCTCCCGCGCACCTGAGGAGTGGCCGTCGCGGATCGGCCACGCGTCCGGTATGCTTGATCTTCGCCGTAGAACGGCCGCGGATTCCAGTGCCCCGGAGAACCAGCCCGGGTGCGCCGCGCAACGAGACCACAAGGAGCTAGTCGATGCCTCTCGATACCGCTGTGAAGAAGAAGATCATGACCGAGTACGCCACGACCGAGGGCGACACCGGCTCCCCCGAGGTCCAGGTCGCGCTGCTGACGCAGCGCATCACGGACCTGACCGAGCACCTCAAGATGCACAAGCACGACCACCACTCGCGTCGTGGCCTGCTTCTGCTCGTCGGTCAGCGCCGCAACCTGCTGAACTACCTCTCGCGCATCGACATCGAGCGTTACCGCTCGCTGATTGAGCGCCTGGGCCTGCGCCGCTAAGGCGCGCCCGGTGCGCTCGGCCCGGCTGCTCCTCTCTTCCGAGAGTCGAGCGGCCGGGCCTTTCATTTGTCCCGGTTACGACACGCCTCAACCCCAGGTGCGCATCGGCTGATAGCATGGACTCGGCCCGCCAGCAGTGGCGGCGCCCAATTTCATACACCTGGCAGGCCGGCTGAACGCTGATCCTCGGTGGAGATGGGCAGAATCCCCGCGTGTGACACCGCGGCTACGAGTCTGGGCATGTCGACTGACGATCAGTGAGGCACTTACCAAGCCCCTTTGAGTTCGCCTGGCCTGCTCCCACAGAATGGAGCGACTTCCCTATGGAAGGTCCCGAGATCCAATTCGCCGAGGCGACCATTGACAATGGTTCGTTCGGCACCCGCACCGTCCGCTTCGAGACTGGCCGTCTGGCCAAGCAGGCTGCGGGTTCCACCGCCGCCTACCTCGACGGCGACACGATGCTGCTCGCCGCCACCACGGCAGGCAAGCACCCCCGCGAGGGCTTCGATTTCTTCCCCCTGACGGTGGACGTCGAGGAGCGCTCGTATGCAGCCGGCAAGATCCCCGGCTCGTTCTTCCGTCGCGAGGGCCGTCCCTCGACCGACGCGATCCTCACCTGCCGCCTGATCGACAGGCCGCTGCGCCCCACCTTCGTGTCGGGACTGCGCAACGAGGTCCAGGTCGTCATCGACGTCCTCGCGATCAACCCTGACGACGCTTACGACACGCTCGCGATCAACGCCGCGTCCATGTCGACGCAGCTGTCCGGACTGCCGTTCTCCGGCCCCATCGGCGGCGTGCGCATCGCACTCATCGACGGCCAGTGGGTCGCCTTCCCGCGTCACTCCGAGAAGGAGCGCGCGGTGTTCGACATGGTCGTGGCCGGGCGCATCGTCGGTGACGACGTCGCGATCATGATGGTCGAGGCCGAGGCGACTCCGGACTCGTTCAACCTCATCTCCGAGGGTGCTCAGGCCCCGACGGAAGAGGTCGTGGCGCAGGGCCTCGAGGCTGCCAAGCCGTTCCTCAAGCTGCTGTGCGAGGCGCAGATCGACCTCGCCTCCAAGGCTGCCAAGGAGGTGCAGGAGTTCCCGCGCTTCCTGGACTACCAGGACGACGTGTTCTCGGCTGTCGAGGGCCACGTGTCCGGCGACCTCACCTCCGCGCTGCAGATCTCTGACAAGCAGGAGCGCGAGAACCGTCTCGACGAGATCAAGGCGAACACCCTTGAGCACTTCGCCGGTCAGTTCGAAGGCCGCGAGAAGGAGGTCTCCGCTGCGATTCGCTCGGTGACCAAGCAGACCATCCGTCAGCGCATCCTCAAGGACGGCGTCCGCATCGACGGCCGTGGACTTGCGGACATTCGCCCGCTGTCGGCCGAGGTCGGCCCCATCCCGCGCGTGCACGGCTCGGCTATCTTCGAGCGTGGCGAGACCCAGATCATGGGCATCACCACGCTGAACATGCTCAAGATGGAGCAGCAGATCGACTCGTTCAATCCCGAGACGAAGAAGCGCTACATGCACCACTACAACTTCCCGCCCTTCTCCACGGGCGAGACCGGTCGTGTGGGCAGCCCCAAGCGTCGCGAGATCGGCCACGGTGCGCTCGCTGAGCGTGCCCTCGTCCCGGTGCTGCCGAACCGCGAGGAGTTCCCGTACGCCATCCGCCAGGTCTCTGAGGCGCTGGGCTCGAACGGCTCCACGTCGATGGGTTCGGTGTGCGCCTCGACGCTCGCCATGCTCAACGCCGGCGTGCCGCTGAAGGCCCCCGTCGCGGGCATCGCGATGGGCCTCGTCTCCGACACCGTTGACGGCGAGACCCGCTACGCGGCGCTCACCGACATCCTCGGTGCCGAGGACGCGTTCGGCGACATGGACTTCAAGGTTGCCGGTACGTCCGAGTTCATCACCGCGATCCAGCTCGACACCAAGCTCGACGGCATCCCGTCCTCGGTGCTCGTAGGAGCGCTCAGCCAGGCCAAGGATGCGCGTCTGCACATCCTCGGCGTCATGAACTCCGCGATCTCCGAGCCCGACGAGATGAGCGAGTTCGCTCCCCGCATCATCACGGTGCGCGTGCCCGTCGACAAGATCGGCGAGGTCATCGGCCCGAAGGGCAAGATGATCAACCAGATCCAGGACGACACTGGTGCGGACATCTCGATCGAGGATGACGGCACCGTGTTCATCGGCGCTGTGGATGGTCCTTCGGCCGAGGCGGCGCGGTCCGCGATCAACGCGATCGCGAACCCGCACGTGCCAGAGGTCGGCGAGCGGTTCGTCGGCACCGTCGTGAAGACGGTCGCGTTCGGCGCGTTCATCTCGCTGTCCCCGGGCAAGGACGGACTGCTGCACATCTCGCAGATCCGCAAGCTCGTGGGTGGCAAGCGCGTCGAGAACGTCGAGGACGTGCTGTCCATCGGCCAGAAGATTCAGGTCCAGATCGCCGAGGTCGACCCGCGCGGCAAGCTGTCGCTGGGCGTCGTCGAAGACGGCTCCGAGGGTGACTCCAACGGTGACGACGAGGGCGACGACAACTAAGTCGCACTCGATCGAGACCACACGAGGGCGGTCCTGGCGAAAGCCGGGGCCGCCCTCGTGGCGTCTCCGGGGTTCCCGGCGCAGCGGCCCTGCATATGGCCTCCACGGCGGGAATGGGCAGGGTCTTCGAGCGCGCCGCCCCGCGGATCCCTACGGCCGATGCGGGGGAGAGCAGGTGCTCCCGCCGCGTTAGGCTCGCTCTCATGCCTCACGCACTTCCCCTGGTTCCCGCATCGTCCATCGGCGCCCATCTCACGGTCGAGCAGGACGCCGGCGCCATCATTCAGCGCAGCGTGCTGCCCGGCGGCGTGCGCGTGCTGACCGAACACATCCCGGGCATGCGCTCGGCGACCATGGGGGCGTGGGTCGGGGTGGGCTCCCGTGACGAGACCCCCGAGCACGCCGGTTCGACTCACTTCCTCGAGCACCTGCTGTTCAAGGGCACCGCGCGTCGCAGCGCCCTCGACATCGCCGAGGCCTTCGACCGGGTGGGCGGAGAGTCGAACGCCATGACGGGCAAGGAGTACACCTGCTACTACGCCCGCACCATCGACACGGACCTGCCGCTCGCGATCGACCTGATCCTCGACATGGTGACCTCGGCGCGGCTCGACGAGGCCGACTTCGAGATGGAGCGCGGCGTCATCCTCGAGGAGCTCGCGATGGCAGAGGACGACCCGGGCGATGTCGCGCACGAGCGCTTCACCGAGGCCGTGCTCTCGGGTCACCCGCTGGGTCGGCCCATCGGCGGCACGCCGGACATCATCAGGTCCGTGACCCGCGACGCGGTGTGGGAGCACTACCAGCAGCACTACGTGCCCTCGGGGCTCATCGTCACCGTGGCAGGCAACGTGCACCACGAGACGGTGTGCGCCCTCGTCGCCGATGCGCTGGCGGCGGGCGGCTGGGACCTCACCGGCGAGATCGCGCCGGGCGCGCGGCGCGACCCCCTCGCACCGCTCGACGCCGTGCTGGTGCCCGAGGTCTCCGTCACTCGCGACCTCGAGCAGTCGCACGTGCTGCTCGGCTCGCGCGGGTACCGCGCCACTGATGAGCGGCGCAGCACCCTGAGCGTGTTCAACGCGATCCTGGGGGGCGGGATGTCGTCGCGGCTGTTCCAGGAGATCCGCGAGAAGCGCGGCCTCACCTACGCGGTGTACTCGTTCGGCGCCCCTAACGCGGAGACCGGCATCTGGGGCATGTACGCCGCGTGCAACCCCAAGGCGGCGGACGAGGTCGAGCGATTGCTGGGCGGAGAGCTCGACCGCATGGCTGAGGGCGTCACTGCAGAGGAGCTAGAGAAGGCCAAGGGGCAGATCGCGGGCACCACGGTGCTCCGCCTCGAGGACTCGTACTCCCGGATGTCCCGCCTGGGCAAGTCCGAGCTCGTGTTCGGAGAGCTGTGGAGCATCGGCGAGGCGCTCGACGAGGTGCGCGCCATCACGGCGGATCAGGTCGTGGGGCTCGCAGCGGACCTCGCGTCCCGTCCCCGTACCCGCGTACGCGTGGGCCCCGCCGCCTGAGCCCTCTCCCGCATCGGGCGCGCGCTGGCAGTGCACGAGCGCACGGAACACGGTGCGATCGTGCCGCCATGCACTGCCAGGGCGCAGGGCAGCGCGAAGGCGGCCCGTAGAGTAGACGCATGATCAACGTCGCAGTGCTGGGCGCCGCAGGGCGCATGGGTTCTCACGTCGTGCAGGCGGTGGAAGGCGCGGAGGATCTGGAGTTGGTCGCGGCCCTCGACACCGACGATGACATCGCCGCAGTCGCCCGCGCGAAGGCCCACGTCGCCATCGACTTCACGGTGCCGGACGCGACCGAGGCCAACGTCCACGCGCTCATCGACGCCGGGATCCACGCGGTGGTGGGCACGACGGGGTGGACGAGCGACTCGTTGGCGCGCGTCGACGAGCACCTCAAGGAACGCCCCGACCTGGGCGTCCTGATCGCCCCCAACTTCGCGATCGGCGCGGTGCTCGCGATGCGCTTCGCCGCCGCCGCCGCGCCCTACTTCGAGTCCGCCGAGGTCGTGGAACTGCACCACCCCGACAAGGTCGATGCGCCCTCCGGGACCGCGATCCACACCGCCAGGGGAATCGCCGCGGCGCGGGCGGCGGCAGGCCTGGGAGCGAGCCCCGACGCCACCACGCACGACCCTGACGGCGCCCGAGGCGCGAGCGTCGACGGCGTTCACGTGCATGCGGTGCGGCTGCGCGGCATGGTCGCGCACGAGGAGGTGCTGTTCGGCAACGCGGGGGAGGCGTTCACGATTCGCACCGACAGCTTCGATCGCGTGTCCTTCATGCCGGGCGTGCTGCTGGGCGTCCGCGAGGTGGCGGCGCATCCAGGACTCACCGTCGGACTCGACGGGTACATGAGGCTCTAGATGGGGGTGTTCCGCAACCCCGCGTTCCTCGCGGCCGTGGCCATCACGGTCATCGTCGCGTTGTACTTCGCGTTCGTCGCCGACTTCGCGTTCGCGTTCGTGCGCGCCGATGAGCTCGCGGCACGTGGTCTGGGCGCCGCACTGCTCGTCCTGCCCCTCATCGGGGCGTGGTGGCTCTTCCACGAGTGGCGGCTCGGCATCACGGTGCAGCGCATGGCGAGCCAACTGGAGCGCGAGGGGCGGCTGCCGGTCCACGCGGGCGAGCGCGGATCCTCAGGCCGGCTCACGGAGCAGGCGGCGGAGGCGATCTACGAGACCGCCCGCCGGGACGCCGAGGAGCGACCGGAGGACTGGGCGGCGTGGTTCCACGTGGGGTACGCGTATGACGCGAACCGGGACCGGTCGATGGCCAGGAAGTCGTTGCTCCACGCCGCGGACCTGTACCGCGCGGAGCGCAAGGCCGCTCGACGCGGCGACGCCTCGTAGCTGCGGTCGCTACTCACCCAGTTCTGCTCGGAACATCCTCTCGGCCATCTCGCCGTCGGGTCCCTCCATGCCGCGCCGCACGCCGCCCTCGCCCAGCCCCGCACCCGTGAGGAACGCCTCCCGTGCGGTGTCGCCCTCCAACGCCCACGCCCGGACGCTGGTGCCCCCGGTGATGCGCAGGGTGTCGACGCACGCGGCCAGCAGGCGCGACGCGTGACCCAGGCGCCGGTGCTCGGGAGCCACCTCGAGGGCGATGATCTCGCCGGCGGAGGCGAGCGCCGCGAACCCCACCACGTGCGGGCCGTCCGTCGCGACGAAGACGCGGTGCTCGCGGGAGGGCGGGGATTCGATCGCGGCACCCCACGCGGCCAGCACCTCATCGCCGGGCAGGGCGTCGACCGCATCGGCGCCGATGCGCTCGCGCCACGTGGCGAGCTGGATGGCGGTGATGGCCTCCTCGTCTCCGGGGACGGCGGGGCGGGCGGAGACATCGGCGGTGGGCATGGACACCAGCCTACGCGGGGCTGCCGGACCGCTAGCCTGGCGACATGATCGTGGGGACAGCGGCACTCGGCTCGCTGATGGGCGTCGGCACTCTGCTGGCGGGTGCGGTGATCGCATGGCGCTGGAACGTGTCGCAGAGGGCGACCGCTGCGGTGATGGCGTTCGGCGCGGGAGTGCTGATCGCGACGCTCGCGCTCGAGCTCGTGACCGAGGCGCATGAGTCCGGTGGCGTGTGGCCCGTGGTGGCGGGCTTCGCGGGCGGCGCGCTGCTGTACGTGGGCGGTGACGCGCTCGTGACTCGGCTCGCGACGCGGCACCGCGACGCCTCGCATGCGGTGTCCGGGTCTCGCAACGCCACCGCGCAGCGTGGCGGGGACAGCCCGGGAGGCGGTACGGCCATCGCCGTGGGGGCGCTGCTGGACGGCATCCCGGAGGCGATCGTGATCGGCCTCGCTGCGGCGAGCGGCAGCTTCCCGGTGGCCATCGTCGCCGCGATCGGCCTCAGCAACGTTCCCGAAGGACTGGCGGGCACCGTGCCCCTCAAGCGCTCGGGGCGTGGCGCGGGCTTCGTCTTCGGGCTGTGGGGAGGCATCACGGCTCTGGCGGTGGTCGCGACCGTCATCGCGGTGCTCTTCCTCGAGGGTGCGTCCGGCGCGACCATCGCCGTCATCCAGTCCGTCGCTGCGGGTGCATTGCTGGCGATGGTCTGCAACGCGATGATCCCGGAGGCCTTCGACGAGGACCACTGGGCGACCGGGCTGATCGCCACAGCAGGCTTCCTGGTGGCGTTCGCACTCGGGGAACTCTTGTAGCGCGTCAGCCCCAGCCCAGCAGGCGAAGTCCCGCAGCGACCGCGGCGGCGGCGAACACCACCACGATGAACGGGGCGCGGCGCCAGAGCAACACGGCTGCCACGGCGACCGCCGCCACCCGTGCGTCGAGGACGATGGCCGAGCCGGACGTGAACGCCTGAACCCCGAACAGAGCGGCGAGCAGCGAAACCGTCACGAAGGCCGCGATGCGGTGCACGCGCGGGTTCTCGAGCCACTCCTCGGGGACCACGTGGCCCGCGTACTTGGTGGCCCACGCGAGCAGCCCGGCCGCGACGATGGCGACCCACATCAGGGTGTACTCGGTCATTCGGGAACCTCCTCCCGCGGTGCGCGCCAGCCCGCCGCGACGGCGACGAGGGCTGCCGCCAGGATGGGCAGCCCCGACGGCAGGAGCGGAGTGAGCAGGAGGGCGAGGACGGCCGATGCGGCGGCGACGGCCTGGGCGAAGCGCGTCGCCAGTCGCGGCCACAGCAGGCCGAGGAAGGCGGCCGCGGCCGCGGCGTCCAGCCCCCACTGGGCCGGGTCGCCGATGCGTGCTCCCAGGACGGCGCCTACGACCGTGATGGCGTTCCACGCGACGAAGACGCCGACGCCGGTCCACCAGAAGCCCGTGCGCCGTGCGCACACGTCGTGCGCGGGCTGCGCGAGCGCGACCGCAGTGGACTCATCGATGGTCACCTGGGCGGCCCCCGCGCGACGCCACCCTCGCATCGGCCGGAGCACCGGCGCCAGTCCCACGCCATAGAAGCCGTTGCGAAGCCCCAGGAACGTGCTGGTGGCGACCGCGGCCGCGGCGGTGCCGCCCGCGCCGATCACGCCCACGAAGGCGAACTGGGAGCCACCGGAGAACACCAGGAGGCTGAGCGCCATCGTCTGCCAGAGGTCGAGGCCGGCGGCCACGGAGAGCGCGCCGAAGCTGACCGCATACATGCCGGTCGCCACCGACACCGAGATCGCCTGCTGGCGTGCCGGGTCCAGCCGGGTCGGGGTGGCGCGGGGCATGGGGCAATCCTGACAGAGCGCGACGGGGCCACTGGCCGTGCGCGTGGCCCCGCTCCCGGTGGGTGCGCTACTGCGGGCCGACCAACTCCGTGCCGTCAGCGTCGAACATCCACAGCTGCGTGGGCAGCAGGATCTCCTCGTCGAGCAGATCGGGCTCGGCGACCCATACCCGCATCGGCGGAGATCCTTCTTGCGCGTACGACGGTTCCACGCTCACGAACGTGAAGCCCAGGCGCCGTGCGACAGCATTCGAGGCCTCGTTGTCGGCATTGGCCCACAACTCGACGCGAGGAAGCGCCATCGGACCCAGGGCCGCCTGGGTGAGCGCACCCGCCGCCTCGCTGGCGTAGCCGCGTCGCACGTGCGACGCCCCCACCCAGTAGCCGATCTCGACGCGCTCCGGCGTCTTGCCGGTGACCAGCGCCACGCTGCCGAGCAGCCGCCCGTCGTCACGCCTCACCATCGCGTAGTGTGCGGCCGCTCCGGTGGCGAACTGGGCGACGAGCGTGTCGATCGCTTCTCGACGCCGCTCGATCGACACTGGCTCGTCAGCAGCCCACGGCTGCCAGGGCGTGAGGTGATCGATGCTGGCGGTCACCAACGTCGTGAGCGCGTCGGCATCGGCCGCGTGGAAGGGGCGCAGCCGAAGGCGTGGCGTCTCGATCCGTGCCGGGGCGTTCCGCAGGGGAGCGCTCGGCGTGGGCGTCACGCCGTCCACGGCGCGCCCTCGCGCGGAGCGCCGACCATCGGTCGCGGCATCGAGGCGACGGCCGATGCGCTCAGGGCGTCTCGCGAGAGCTGCCAGATCTCCACGAACTCCCGGTGCTGGTCGGCGCCACACGCGTCGACCCGCGTATCCGCCAGAGTGAAGCCGAGCGAGTCCGGCACTCGCCGTGACCGCGCGTTGGCCGGATCGCAGCGAATCTCGACCCATGCCGCTCCGAGTGTCTCGAGGGCGACCCAGGTCTGAGCGGCGACCGCCTCGCGGATCAGCCCCGTGCCCTCCCGGTCGGCACGAATCCAATAGCCGATCTCGAAGGCGTCGGGGCCGAGCCTCGTGTGCATGCCGGTGCTGCCCACGTACTCGCCGCTCTGGCGGTCGAACATGCCGAACGTGAAGTTCTCGCGCTCGTCGAACTCGCGGATGAAGGTGGCCACGACCTCCGCGCGCTCACGAGGACTGATCGGCTCGGAGCGGGCCCACGGCATGAACACCGCGAGGCGATCGCGCTCGGCGGTGATGACGGCGCTCATGGAGTCGAGGTCCGCGGGCTCGTAGCAGCGCAGCGTCAGTCGCTCGGTGTCGATGCGGCGCGGCACGGGGTGGCCCATGAGGACATCCTGCCAGCGCCGCGACCAGGCCGCGGGGTGGCGTCAGCGGCGCACGTAGGTGAGGAAGCGGTATCGAAGGCCGGTCCGCGACGTGAGCCAGGGGTCCTCTGCCGCGATCTCCCACACCGCCGCATCGATCGCGGGGGCGAAGGTGTCGCCGTCGACCTCGAGATCGATCTCGGTGACCTCGAGCTGATCGACCATCGGCAGCGCCTCGCCGTAGACCCTGCCTCCTCCGATGACCCACGCGTCGGCCCCGTCTCCGCGCCGCGCCGCGACCTCGATCGCGGCGGCGAGCGAGCCGACCGTCGCATCGGCACCCTGCACGGTGCCACCGGAGGTGATCACGATGTTCACGCGGCCGGGAAGCGGTCGGAACTGCTCGGGGAAGGACTCCCACGTGCGCCTGCCCATGAGGACTGCTGCGCCCGAGGTGAGCTCCTTGAAGCGCCGCAGATCCTCGGGAAGGTGCCAGGGCATGTCGCCCTGCGAGCCGATCACCGGCGTGCCCGCAGCGTCGCGAGCCTGCGCCCAGATGGCCTTCAGCATCGGATGGCGCCCGGGGTCAGACGGCCACCGGGGCCTTGATGCCCGGGTGGTGCTGGTAGTCCTCGAACACGATGTCCTCGATGTCGTAGTCCGTCAACGAGTCCTTGGCGTCCAGGCGAAGGGTCGGATACGGATACGGGTCCCGCGCGAGCTGCGTCTGCACCTGGTCCAGGTGATTGGAGTAGATGTGGCAGTCGCCACCAGTCCAGACGAAGTCGCCGACGCCCAAGTCCGTCTGCGCCGCGATCATGTGAGTGAGCAGCGCGTACGAGGCGATGTTGAACGGCACGCCGAGGAACAGGTCGGCGCTGCGCTGGTACAGCTGGCAGCTCAACTTGCCGTCGGCGACGTAGAACTGGAACAGGGCGTGGCACGGAGGCAGCGCCATGTCGTCGATCAGCGCCGGGTTCCACGCGCTCACGATGTGGCGCCGTGAGTCGGGGTGGGTGCGGATGGACTCGACGACCCGCGCGATCTGGTCCACGTGCGAGCCGTCGGGCGCAGGCCATGACCGCCACTGGTAGCCGTAGACCGGTCCCAACTCGCCGCTCTCGTCCGCCCACTCGTCCCAGATGGAGATGCCGCGCTCCTGCAGCCACCGGACGTTCGTGTCGCCTCTCAGGAACCACAGCAGTTCTCCTACCACCGAGCGCACGTGGACGCGCTTGGTGGTGATGAGCGGAAAGCCGTGGGCGAGGTCGTAGCGCAGCTGACGGCCGAAGACGGACAGCGTGCCGGTTCCCGTGCGGTCGTCCTTGCGCGTCCCCGTCGCGAGCACGTCTCGCAGCAGGTCCTCGTACGGGGTCGGGATCGATTCCACGGCATCACCCTACGCCGGGTGTGGCGGGATGAGGAGGTGCCAGCCCCCGGCGTGCCGAGCCTGACCGTCGAGGCGCCGGACGACAGGGCTCGGGCACGCCTGCCCCCGCCACCGTCGAGCCATCACGGGCTACGGTGAACAGACCCGGGAATCAACGACGAGGGAGAGGCCGCCATGGAGATCGTCGATCTGGAGGCATTGGTGAGCGAGCAGCTGGCGCTCGCCTACGAGGAATCATCCGGTCGCCATGCCGTGACTCTCGTCGGGGATCACGATCACGACCTGCGGCAGACCCTGATCGCGATCGCGGGCGGCAATCGGCTCAACGAACACGACAGCCCGGGCGAGGCGACGCTGCACGTGTTGCGCGGCGAGGCCACGCTCACGGTGGGCGAGCACGAGCTGGCGATGAGCGCCGGCGATCATCTGGTGCTGCCACCGGCGCGCCACGGTCTCACCGCCGTCACGGACTGCGCCGTGCTGCTCACGGTGGCGACGCGGGGGGAGCGTTAGCGACATCCGTCGCGACCATGCGAACCAGGCGAGGCACGGAACGCTGCCGGATTCGCGCACGGAGGTCTGATGCATCGGCGTGCCTCGCGTCGCGTCGGTTCAGACTGTCGGCGCGCCGTGTCGCGGTAGGTTAGGCGCATGAACGATCCGCGTCCGCTGGGGACGGTGCTCACGGCGATGGTGACGCCGATGCACGCCGATGGCAGCATCGATATCGACAGCACCATCGTCCTCGCGAATCACCTTCTCGACCACGGCTCCGACGGCCTGGTCATCTCCGGCACGACCGGGGAGGCTCCGACGACCCACGCCCCGGAGAAGCTCGAGCTCACTCGGGCCCTGGTGGAGGCAGTGGGGCATCGCGCGACCCTCATCGCAGGGGCGGGCTCCAACGACACTGCCCACGCGGTCATGATGGCGGAGCAGGCCACCGAGGCGGGCGTCGACGGCGTGCTGGCGCTGGTGCCGTACTACTCGAAGCCCTCCCAGAAGGGCATCGTCGCGCACCTTCGCGCCATCGCGGGCGCCACTGACCTTCCGGTGATGCTCTACGACATCCCCGGCCGCACCGGCATCGCTCTGAGCGACGGCTCTCTCGATGAGCTCGCCGAGGTGGCGAACGTCGTGGCGAACAAGGACGCGACCGCGAACGTGCCCGCCGCGAAGGACCGCATCGCCCGTACCGGACTCGCCTGGTACTCGGGCGACGACCCGCTCACGCTGGAGTTCCTGCGCGCCGGTGCCGCCGGCGTCGTCTCCGTGAGCGCCCACGTCGCGGGCGAGCGCATCGCCGCCATGATCGCGGCGCACGACGCAGGCGATACCGCTCTCGCGGACACGCTCCACGACGAGCTGCTGCCCGTGCACGACGCCATCTTCAACGGCCCCGGCGCTTCGAACGCCAAGGCCGCCATGCAGTTGCTCGGGGTCATCCCGAGCCGCCATATGCGCTTGCCGCTGCTGCCGCTGGACGACGAGGAGCTCGCTGCTCTCGCCGCCGCGTTGCGTGCCGCCGGTGTGCCACTGACCACCTAGGAGAACCGTGAACTTCCATCCCGAACTGACCCCCCCGAAGCCTCTTCAGAACGGCACCCTGCGCATCGTCCCGCTGGGCGGCCTCGGGGAGGTGGGCCGAAACATGGCGGTGTTCGAGATCGATGGCCGGCTGCTCATCGTCGACTGCGGCGTGCTGTTCCCTGAAGACCACCAGCCCGGCGTGGACTTGATCCTGCCCGACTTCGGGTACATCGCGGATCGCGTGGACGACATCGAGGCGATCGTGCTCACCCACGGTCACGAGGATCACATCGGCGCGGTGCCCTACCTGTTGCGCCTGCGCCAGGACATCCCGGTCATCGGGTCGCAGCTCACCCTCGCGTTCATCGAGGCCAAGCTCAAGGAGCACCGCATCACCCCCATCACGCTCGCCGTGAAGGAGGGACAGTCGGAGCAGCTCGGCAAGTTCGGCCTCGAGTTCGTGGCCGTCAACCACTCGATCCCCGACGCGCTCGCGGTGTTCATCACCACCGAGGGCGGCACCGTGCTGCACACGGGCGACTTCAAGATGGACCAGCTCCCGCTCGACGGCCGCATCACCGACCTGCGCGGCTTCGCCAAGTTCGGCGAGCGCGGCGTTGACCTGTTCATGACCGACTCGACCAACGCTGAGGCTCCCGGCTTCACCACGTCCGAGGTCGAGATCACTCCGGTGCTCGACCAGATGTTCTCGAACGCCGAGGGCCGCGTTGTCGTCGCGAGCTTCTCGAGCCACGTGCACCGCGTCCAGCAGGTCATCAACGCCGCCCAGGCTCACGGCCGCCGGGTCGCCTTCGTGGGTCGGTCGATGGTGCGCAACATGACCATCGCCGCCGAGCTCGGCTACCTGAACGTGCCGCCGAACATCCTGGTGGACGCCAAGAAGGCCGACGACATGCCGTCGCACAAGGTCGTCTACATGTGCACGGGGTCCCAGGGCGAGCCGATGGCCGCGCTGAGCCGTATCGCGTCGCTCGACCACAAGCTCCGCGTGGGACCCGGCGACCTCGTGATCCTCGCCTCGTCGCTGATCCCCGGCAACGAGAACGCCGTCTACCGCGTCATCAACGGCCTCATGCGCCTGGGCGCGACCGTGGTGCACCAGGGCAGCGCGCGTGTACACGTGTCCGGCCACGCCAGCTCCGGAGAGCTGCTCTACTGCTACAACATCGTCAAGCCCAAGAACGTCATGCCCGTCCACGGCGAGGTGCGACACCTGCTCGCGAACGGCAAGCTCGCGATGAAGACCGGCGTGCCCGAGAAGAACGTCGTGTTCGCCGAGAACGGCGTGGTGGTGGACCTCAAGGATGGCCGCGCGAGGGTGGTCGGCGCCGTCGAGACGCACAACGTCTATGTGGACGGCTCGTCGGTGGGCGAGATCACCGACGCCGAACTGAAGGACCGTCGAATCCTGTCGGAGGAGGGCTTCGTGTCCGTGTTCGCGGTCATCGACTCGTCGAACGGCAAGGTCGTCTCGGGTCCCGAGGTTCACGCGCGCGGCATCGCGGAGGACGACAACGTGTTCGACGCCGTGCTGCCGAACATCAAGCAGGCGCTCGAGGAGGCCGCACGCAACGGCTCCACCGATCAGCGCCAGCTCGAGCAGGTCATGCGCCGCGTGTTGGGCCGCTATGTGGGCAACAAGCTCCGCCGTCGCCCCATGATCATCCCGATCGTCATCGAGTCCTGAGCGCCGACGCCTCCCGCAGCGTGCGCGGCGCACGGGGGAGCGGGCCAGGTCGATACGAACGGAGGAGCGTGAGCGTGGATAGGCCGCCCATGCGGGGTGGCAGCGCCCCCTGAGGCCGATGCGCGGGTAGCGTCTGGAGGCATGGCTCAGTCACGCTCCACGAGCACGCGCCCCAAGTCCCCGGCGTCGCGCGCCAAGGCGCCTCAGAAGAAGCGCCCACCCGCAGTCCTGCGCGGCGCGGCCGCGATCGGCCGCGGCACCTCGCACGCCGTCGGCGGTGGCGTGCGCCGCATCGGCCACGGCGCCCGTGAGGTGAGCCCCGAGGTGCGCCGCGACGGGCTCGCCATCGTGCTCATCATCGTCGCGATCCTGGTCGCCGCCCGTGAGTGGTGGGGGCTGTCCTCGTGGGCCGGCACCGCGATCCACTGGATCGTCGCAGGCACCTTCGGCATTCTCGCCGTTGCGATCCCCATCGTCCTCGTCGCGCTCGCAGTGCGTCTCATGCGCGCCCCCCAGGAGGAGTCGGCCAACCACCGCATCGGCCTCGGTGCGCTGATGCTGGTCCTGATGATCGATGGCCTCGTGCACATCGCCGAGGGGAGTCCCAGCCCGAGCGACGGGCTCGAGCCGGTGCAGGCCGCGGGCGGCGTCCTCGGCTTCCTCATCGGCACCCCGCTCGCCGCCGCGCTCACCCCGCCCTTGGCGGTGACGGTCCTGGTGCTGCTCGGACTGCTGGCGATCCTGATCATTCTGGGCATTCCGCTGCGCGAGGTCATCGCGCTCGTCGGCTCCGGCGTGCGCCGGCTGCTGGGCCGCGACCGCGCGGAGGACGACGAGCTGGACCTGCCCGAGCACGGCACTCTGGAACGTTCCGGGGGCCAGAAGAAGAACGGCGGCAGCCGTGCGACCCCGGGCCGCAAGAAGCTCGGCTTCGGCGCGCGCAAGGACAAGGCCCTCACGGATCAGGAACGGATCGACGCCTACGAGGCGGACGAGGCCTTCGCCGCCGCGGCCAGCGTGGACCGCACCGATTTCGACGACCTCCTCGACCCGCGCGCTGCCGGCGCGGACGCCACCGAGGTGCTCGACACGGTCTCGGCGACGCGCGTCCACGCGGGGCCGGTGTCGCCATACGCCCCGGAGGATGCGCCCGAGGAGCCGGCGCCCAGCGGCGAGCGCGAGGCGCCCCGCACCACCCGCATCGTCCCTCCGGGCGAGCAGGGGGAGCTCGAGAACTCCTCTCCCTATGTGCTGCCCGACCTCGACGTGCTCGTCAAGGGTGCACCTCACAAGACCCGCTCGGCGGCCAACGACCGCGTGGTCGAGGCGCTGACCGCGGTGCTCACCGACTTCGCCGTGAACGCGGAGGTCACCGGCTTCACGCGCGGCCCCACCGTGACCCGCTACGAGGTGGAGCTGGGCCAGGGCGTCAAGGTCGAGAAGATCACGCAGCTGTCCAAGAACATCGCGTACGCCGTCGCGAGCCCCGACATCCGCATCCTGTCGCCCATCCCGGGAAAGTCCGCGATCGGCATCGAGATCCCGAACGTGGACCGCGAGACGGTGTCGCTCGGAGACGTGCTGCGCTCACAGGCGGCCATCAAGAACGATCACCCCATGGCGATCGGCATCGGCAAGGACGTCGAGGGCGGGTTCGTGCTCGCGAACCTCGCGAAGATGCCGCACCTGCTCGTGGCGGGTGCCACGGGAGCCGGAAAGTCGTCGTTCGTCAACGCGATGATCACCTCGATCCTCATGCGTGCCACGCCGCAGGAGGTGCGCATGGTGCTCGTGGACCCCAAGCGGGTCGAGCTCACCATGTACGAGGGCATCCCGCACCTCATCACGCCCATCATCACCGACCCCAAGAAGGCCGCGCAGGCCCTCGAGTGGGTGGTGAAGGAGATGGACATGAGGTACGACGACCTCGCGCTGTTCGGCTACAAGCACATCGACGACTTCAACAAGGCCGTGCGTGCGGGCAAGGTCAAGCCGCTGCCAGGCTCCGAGCGGAAGATCCACACCTACCCGTACCTGTTGGTGATCGTCGACGAGCTCGCGGACCTGATGATGGTCGCGCCGCGCGATGTCGACGATTCGATCCAGCGCATCACTCAGCTCGCGCGTGCGGCGGGCATCCACCTCGTGCTCGCCACGCAGCGCCCGTCCGTCGACATCATCACGGGCACGATCAAGGCGAACGTGCCGAGCCGGCTCGCCTTCGCCACCTCGTCGCTCGCCGACTCGCGTGTGGTGCTGGACATGCCAGGCGCCGAGAAGCTGATCGGCCAGGGTGACGCGTTGTTCGTGCCCATGGGCGAGTCCAAGCCCATGCGCGTGCAGGGCGCGTGGGTGAGCGAGTCCGAGATCCATGCCGCCGTGGACCACGTCAAGAACCAGGCGAACCCCGAGTACCGCGAGGACGTCACCAAGCCGCAGGGTGGGGGAGCCACCGTGGCCGAGGACATCGGCGACGATCTCGATGATCTGCTGGCGGCCGCGGAACTGGTCATCACCACCCAGCTGGGGTCGACGTCGATGCTCCAGCGCAAGCTCAAGATGGGCTTCGCGAAGGCGGGCCGCCTGATGGACCTGCTCGAGACTCGCGAGGTCGTGGGCCCATCTCAGGGTTCGAAGGCTCGTGAGGTATTGGTCACTCCTGACGAGTTGGCGTCGACGCTCGCTATTCTCCGAGGGCACTCACCGGCTAGCGTGGAGGCTGCGGCGTTCGACGACGATGCTGAGGGAGATGAATGGGCGGGGCCATAGAGCTCTTCGAGCAGCCCGCCGTGGGCATCACGGTGACGGCGCTCTTACTCGCGCTCGCTGGCCTCGCGTTCTACTTCTTCTGGCGTTCGCACCGCGCACGCACCTCGCGAGACATCGCGCTCGCGCGGGAGCGGCACCTGCGGGGCCAGTTCGAGGCGGTGCTGTCCTCCGCCCGCGACGGCGTGCTGATCGTCACGCAGGCCGATGAGATCGCACTCATCTCCGATGTCGCCGCCACCATCCTCAATGTGACCCGTGCGGACGCCGTGGGTCTGCCGATCGCACGCCTCAATCTGCGCGCGTTCGACGAGCAGATGCACCCGATTCTCATGCGGGAGGCGTTCGGGATCGGGCGCACGGACACCAAGCCCCGCATCGTCGGCGTCCCCGGCAGGCGTGGCGCGGAGGACGTGCGCTGGATCCAGGTCCGCGCCAGGGTCGTCCCCGACGGTCTCGACGACGGTCCCGTGACCGTGGTCACCATGATGGACACCTCGGGCCTGCGCGAGGCCGCTGAGGCGCTCAACCGCTCCGACGCCCAGTTCCGCAAGGCGATGGAGAACGCGCCGGTGGGCATGGCGCTCGTGGATCTCGAGTGGCGCCTCATGGAGGTCAACCGGGCCTTCGCCGAGATGATGGGCTCCACTGTCGCGGCGCTGCGGGGGACGCCGTTCTCCGCCCTCAGCCACCCCCACGACCTCACCGCGGAGCGCGATCAGCTGCAGCGCCTCTACGACGGGCATCAGAGCCAGTTCACGTGCGAGAAGCGCTACGTGCGCGCCGACGGCAATGTGGTGTGGGCGGTGCTCGACGTCGGTCTGGTGCGGTACGCCGGCGGAGCGCCCGACCACTACGTGGTGCAGGTGCGCGACAGCACCGACGACCGCATGCACTCCGAGCTGATGGCCCACCGGGCGATGCACGACCCGTTGACGGGCCTCGCCAACCGGACGCTGCTTCAGGACGTCCTGCAGCAGGTGCTGGAGCAGCCCGATGCGCACACTCGGGTGGGTGTGATCGCGGTCGACCTCGATGGTTTCAAGGCACTCAACGACCGGTTCGGCCACGCGATCGGCGACAACGCCCTCGTGCACGTCGCGGGAGTGCTGCGCACGGCCACTGCCGGCCGTGGCACCGTGGCCCGCATCGGTGGCGACGAGTTCGTCATCGTGGTGCAGGACGCGGACTGCTCGAAGGCGCTGTTCGAGATCGCGGGCGCCATCCACCTGGGCCTGAAGCGTCCCGTCCAGGTCAAGCGCCACCAGATCACGTTGCAGGCTTCGCTCGGCATCGCGATGGCAGACGACGAGACCACCGCTGGCGGCGCGCCGAGCCTCATGAGCGCCGCCGATGCGGCCATGTACCGCGCGAAGTCGACGGGCAAGTCGCGCACCGAGGTGTTCGATCCGTCGATGCGCACCACGTCGGACGCGCACTCCGCGCTCGCCTCCGAGCTCTCCGCGGCGATCGAGAACGGCCAGCTGGTGCTCCATTACCAGCCGATCCTGGAGCTGTCGACGCGCACCGTGGTGGGCTACGAGGCGCTCGTGCGCTGGCAGCATCCGGTCCGCGGCCTGCTGCCCCCCGCTGCCTTCCTGCCGCTCATCGAGGACAAGAACCTGTCGGTGGCGCTCGGCACCGCGCTGGTGGACCAGGCCGCGCAGTTCCTCGCACAGAGCCCGTCGCCGTCCACCTGGGTCTCGCTCAACGTCTCCGCAGACCAATTGGGAGACTCCGAGTTCGCGGACCGGGTGCTGAGCGCGATCGGCCGCTATCACCTCAGCCCTCAGCGGCTGGTGGTGGAGCTCACCGAAGCCTCTCTCGTCGCCCCGAACACGCGGATTCGCCACGAGCTCACGGAGCTGCGCAACGCGGGCGTGCCGATCCTGCTCGACGACTTCGGCACCGGCGTCTCGCCCCTGTCGTATCTGCGTGACCTGCCGGTGTCGGGGGTGAAGCTCGACATGTCCTTCGTCGCGGGCATCCCCGAGGACCCGGCCGGCGCTCGTGTCTCCCGTGCGCTCGGTGCGCTCGCGCGCGAACTGGGCCTGGCGACCATCGCGGAGGGTATCGAGACGGAGGCGCAGGCTGAGTTCCTGTCGCGGTGCGGATGGCGCTACGGACAGGGATGGCTGTTCGGGGTGGCGCAGCCAGTGGGAGCGCTGCACGAGACCTCGTCGCAGTTCACCACCAGCCTCATCGACCCGCGTCCGCAGGAGCACGACAGCCCGCTGGAGATCGACGACCGCGCGTTCTGAGCGCTGACGACGCCACTGCTCAGGCGCTCGGCTCCCACCAACGGGTGACGCGGAATGCCGAGTCCGCCAACTGCTCGGGCGGCGTGGTGCGCTCTGCCGCCGCTGTCCCTGCCGCATCGGCCACGCGCTGGTGGCGTGCCTGGGCTTCGGACGCCGACAGGTCGCCGGCTCCCGTGTCGATGATGTCGTTCAACACATGCATCGTGTGGCGATCGGTGCGGTCCACGGTGGTCGCCACCCACTCGGCCGTGACCTCGACCGCTCCCTCTGGCGAGATGCTGAAGGTCGTCACGCCGAGGTACCCGGAGTTGGTGTCGGCGCGGCAGCACTGGGTGTCCTGGTTCGACAGGTAGTTGCCGTGGCCGAAGTACGTCCACATGCCAGCGCCGTCCACCCCGCCGTCCAACAGCTCCACCGGCTGCGGCACGTGCGCGTGGTGTCCCACATAGAGGTCGACGAGCCCGGAGTCAGCGATCTGCTGCGCGATGCCCCGCTGCGCCGCGTTGGGCTCGGTCTGATACTCGACGCAGCAGTGCGTCGAGGCGATCACGATGTCGGCGCCCTGGTCTCTTGCCTCCTGCGCCGCGGTCAGGACGGGGGTGACGTCCTGAGCATCCGCGTCGAATGTATCGACGGCCCACGGCATGCCCTCGGGCTTGGGGAGACCGTTGAGTCCGTACGTGAAGGAGATGCTGGCCACGCTGACCCGCCGATCCTCGACGCGCACGGAGTACATCTGGGTACTCGCGGACTCCTCCTCGGTGCGCGCCGTCCCGGAGTGGCCGAGGCCGGCGTCGTCAAGGGCGTCGAGAGTGGTCTCCAGCCCGGAGTAGCGGCGGTCCATCGAGTGGTTGGACGCGGTCGAGCAGCCGTCCCAGCCCTCAGCCGCCAGGGCCGGGACCAGTTCAGCGGGCGCCCCGAACGTGGGGTATCCCGACGGCTCTGTGCCCGCCGGCGCGATCGGCACCTCGAGGTGACACAGCGCAAGGTCGGCGCCCGCGACGTACGGACGCATGTTCTCCATGAGTGGGGCGAAATCGTACGCCCCGTCACCCGCAGCCCGTGCTGACGAGAGCACCGGACCGTGGGTGAGCACGTCCCCGCCCGTGACGAGGGTGAACTCGACGGTGGGGGCCGGTTCCGGCGGCATCGGCGACGGAGCGGCCGATGCGCTCGGTGCCGGGGTCGGCTCCGTTCCAGCTGGAGTGGGCGACGGCTCGGGGGCTGTGGAGGTCGCGCCGTCGAGGGGCCACGCGACGACGGCGCCGATGGCGAGGATCACCGCGGTCGCCGTCGCCACCGCGAGCGCAGGTAGGGGGGAGGTCGTGCGTCGCGAATGGGAGGGCATGCGGTCCATTATCGCGAAGCGCGGCCGGTGCCGGCGCTAGGGTGAGGGCGTGAACGCCACCGTCCCGAATCTGCTCACCGGAGCGCGCCTCGTCGCCGTTCCGGTGGTGCTGTGGCTGCTCGTGGCCGATGCGGGAGAGAACGGGTCGTTGCGCGTCTGGGCGCTTCTTGTCTTCCTCCTGGCCGCGGCCACGGACTACTGGGACGGCTACCTGGCGCGCCGCTGGGAGGTCGTGAGCCCTTTCGGCAAGCTGGCCGACCCGATCGCCGACAAGGCGCTGGTGCTGTTCACGCTCGCCGGCATCGTCGCCGTCGACGGCATCCCGTGGTGGCCCCTCGCCGTGCTGGCGGTGCGCGAGATCGGGGTGACGGTGGGGCGACTCGCGGTGGCCCGCGACGCGGTGATCCCCGCATCGAGAGGCGGCAAGCTCAAGACCGTCTTGCAGCTGCTGGCGCTCACCGCCTATCTGATCCCTCACCCCGCCGCCTGGATCGACGCGGTGGCGTGGTGGAGCCTGCTCGCCGCGGTTGCGGTCGCGGTGGCCACGGGGATCCACTACTCGATCACGATCGCGCGCGTGGCCCGCGCCCACGGCGCGAACCCGCCCCCGGCGACCCCTGCATCGGCCGCTGACGACCTGCCGCCGCACGATGGCCCTCGCTGACGCCGATGCGGTGCTGGCCCTCGCACGGTCGGCGCGCCTGACGCTCGCGACGGCGGAGTCGTTGACGGGCGGGGCGCTGTGCGCGGAGCTGGTCGCCGTTCCGGGCGCCTCGGAGTCCGTGCGCGGGGGAGTGATCGCCTACGACGTCGCCATGAAGCACCGTCTGCTGGACGTGGATGCCTCGATGCTGGAGGACCCCGGCCCCGTGTCGCAGGAGGTCGCGCAGGCAATGGCGACGGGCGCGCGGCGAGCGTTGGACGCCGACGTTGCTGTGGCGACCACGGGGGTGGCGGGACCGGATCCCCATGGCGGTCACGCCGCCGGAACGGTGTGGGTCGCGGTGGACTGCGGGGGCGTGCGGACCGCGCGACTGCTCCACCTCAGTGGGGACCGCGCGGACGTCGTGAGCGGTACGGTCAGAAGCGCCCTGGACCTCGCCCGCAACGCGCTGGAGGCGCGAGCGGCCGGGTCCTGAGACCCTCGAGCCACACCCGGCTCGACCGCACTGCCGCGCGGCTCGGCGACCAGGGGAACATCCGTGCGGTAATGTGCGTTGGGAGTGGCATGGAGACCGGAAACGCCACCGTGGGGAGACAACGCATGCCTGTGCTGCGCAACGAGATCGGCGACGTCCTTCGCAACGCCCGCCTCACGCAGGGGAAGACTCTGCGCGACATCTCGTCTGGAGCGCGCGTGTCGCTCGGCTATCTGTCCGAGGTCGAGCGCGGCCAGAAGGAGGCATCGTCTGAGCTCCTCGCCTCGATCAGCGAGGCTCTCGACGTGCCGATGTCCGCGATCCTGCGCGAGGTCTCGGACCGCTTCGAGACCGCAGAGGAGTTCGGCCGGGTGCACGTCATGCCCTCGATCCCCGACACCGTGCCGGAACTGCTGGGCGAGCTCCGCGCGCGGTAGTGCGACACAGCCAGTTCTGGGTTCTCCTCGACGACGTCTTCGGCGTCGACTACTCCCGCTCCCTTGCGCGCGATCTCGCGCTCGACGAACTGCAGTCCCGTACCTCCGTCGAGGCGCTTGAGGCAGGCGTCGCTCCCCGCGACGTGTGGCATGCGCTGTGCGACCAGATGGATGTGCCCCTCGACCGGCGCGACGGCGGTGCGCGCGAGCGGATGATTCCGCCGCGCCGCTGAGAGAGCGAGCAGTCTTTCCGCGACACGCCCACGGCGATCCGCTTCCTTTCGAACATGCGTTCGATTACGCTGGTCCACAGGACAGAGCGGGACCACATCCCTCCACAACGGAGGGAACGTGCGTTGCGCCAATGTCAGAGGCGCGTCATAGCGTCGTTCGTGGAATGGCAGACACGGCAGTAATGCCACTGACGATGGGATAGCGACATGGCACAGGCGGCAGACCGCTCGAAGGCACTCGAGGCGGCACTCGGACAGATCGACCGGCAGTACGGCAAGGGCTCGGCGATGCGCATGGGCGACCGCCAGGTGGTCGCCGTCCCGGCGATCCCCACGGGCTCCGTGGCGCTGGACATCGCCCTCGGCATCGGTGGTCTCCCGCGTGGACGCGTCGTGGAGATCTATGGACCCGAGTCCTCCGGAAAGACCACGGTCGCACTGCACGCGGTCGCGAACATGCAGAAGCAGGGCGGCACGGCCGCGTTCATCGACGCGGAGCACGCTCTCGATCCCGCCTACGCCAAGAAGCTCGGCGTCGACGTCGACAACCTCATCATCTCGCAGCCGGACACGGGCGAGCAGGCGCTGGAGATCGCGGACATCCTGATCCGCTCCGGCAGCGTCGACGTGCTGGTCATCGACTCCGTCGCGGCGCTCGTGCCAAAGGCCGAGATCGAGGGCGAGATGGGCGACAGCCACGTGGGTCTGCAGGCGCGCCTGATGTCGCAGGCGCTGCGCAAGATCACCGGCGCCATCGCGCAGACGGGCACCACGGCGATCTTCATCAACCAGCTGCGCGAGAAGATCGGCGTGTTCTTCGGTTCGCCCGAGACCACCACCGGTGGCAAGGCGCTGAAGTTCTATGCATCCGTGCGTCTCGACGTCCGCCGGATCGAGACCCTCAAGGAGGGCACCGAGCCCGTGGGCAACCGCACCCGCGTCAAGGTCGTCAAGAACAAGATGGCGCCCCCGTTCAAGCAGGCGGAGTTCGACATCCTGTACGGCCACGGCATCTCCAAGGAGGGCGGCATCATCGACCTCGGCGTCGAGCACGGCTTCGTGAAGAAGTCCGGCGCCTGGTACACGTACGAGGGCGACCAGCTCGGTCAGGGCAAGGAGAACTCCCGCAACTTCCTCAAGGACAACCCCGAGCTGGCGACGGAGATCGAGAAGAAGATCCTCACCAAGCTCGGAGTGGGAGCCGTGCCGGCCGCGGAGGGGGACCAGACCCCCGCGGTGGCCGCTGAGGACGAGCCGCAGGTGCCTGCAGCCAAGGCCGCGAAGAAAGAGCGCGCCACCTTCTGATGTCGGCGCGCGCTCGGCAAGACGGGGAACCCGCGACCTCGGAGGACCCCGCCGAGCGTGCGCGGGAGATTGCTTTGCGCCTGCTCACGCATTCGCCGCGCTCGGCGGCGCAACTGCGCGACGGGCTGACGTCACGTGACGTGGAGGCCCACGTCGCCGATGAGGTGATCTCGCGCTACCGCGAGGTCGGGCTGCTGGACGATGCATCCCTGTCGGCAGCGATCGTGCGCACTCGTCACCACGAGCGAGGCAAGTCACGCCGCGCGATCCTGGCGGAGCTCCGGCGCAAGGGCTTCGAGCAGGAGGACATCGACTCCGCTCTCGCTCAGGTCAGCGACGAGGATGAGCAGGACGCGGCACGCGCCCTCGCTCTCAAACGTTGGCATCAGTTGGAAGGCGTCGAGCGCGACAAGAAGGTGCGCCGCGTCGTCGGCATGCTGGGACGCAAGGGATACTCGCCCTCCGATGCTTTCGCCCTTGTGCGAGAGTTCGAAGATGCCGATAACTCGGGCACGTAGCATGTCGACAGTCAGGAAGGAGGGCGCGTGGCCCAGATCATCGCCACTGTGGCGACCCTCCTCCTGCTCCTGGCATCCGTGCTCGTCGTGCACTTCGCGCGACGCGAGGCAGCAGAGATCAGGCGCTCGACCAGCGACGAGACGCACGCGACGCGCGAAGAGGCACGCGACCTCCTGAGCGAGGCCCAGCGGCGCGAAGAGCGGGTGGCGCAACGCGAGAGAGACTTCGCCTCCGATCACCGCGCCGCGCAGATGTATGCGCGCGCCCTCGACGAACGCGCCGCAGTCATCGCCCGTGACGAGAAGCGACTTCACGTCGAACGGGGCGAGATCGATCGTGTTCGCGAGCGGCGCCTGGCCGAGATCGGCGGGCTGACTCCTGCCGAGGCGCGCGAAGAGCTCATGGCCCAGCAGGTCAAGCAGGCACGTGACGCCGCCAGCGGCGAACTGCGGCGCATTGAACGCGCGACCAAGGAGTCTGCGGAGCAGCGAGCGCGCGAGATCCTGGTCTCCGCGATGCAGCGCCAGGCGGCGCGCGTCGCGTCGGAGACCTCGACCACCTGGATCGACCTGCCGAGCGAAGAGATGAAGGGCCGGATCATCGGCCGCGAGGGCCGCAACATCCGAGCGTTCGAGTCGCTCACGGGCGTCAACGTCATGGTGGAGGACGGCGTGAATGCTGTTCAGCTCTCCTCGTTCGATGTCGAGCGGCGAGAGATTGCGGAGGTCACCCTGCGTGACCTCGTCGAGGACGGCCGCATTCAGCCGCAGCGCGTGGAGGCCGCCTATGCGCGGGCGGTGGCGGATACCGAGCAGCGTCACCTCGACGCTGGGCTCGACGCGATCGACGCGGCAGGCGTGCGCGGCATCCCCCACGAGATGGTGGCGGTGCTCGGGCGCCTGCGGCTCCGGAGCTCGTATGGACAGAACGTGCTGGCGCACCTGGTGGAGTCAGCGCAGATCGCCGCCGACATCGCGACCGCTCTGGGCGCCGATGTCGAGCTCGCGCGTCACGCGGCGTTCCTCCATGACATCGGCAAGGCCTTCACCCATGAACGCGAGGGAACCCATGCCGCGATCGGAGCGGCTCTTGCCGCCGAGCACGGGGAGCCGCCCAGCGTCGTGAACGCCATCGCTGCTCATCACGACGAGGTCCCGCAGACCACTCTCGAAGGCGTGATCGTGCAGGTGGCCGATGCGGTGTCCGCCTCCCGACCCGGTGCGAGGCGCGAGGATGTCGACGGGTACCTCGAGCGCATGGAGGGACTCGAGCGCTTGGTCGCCGAGCACGAGGGCGTCGTCAAGGTGCTCGCGATGGCGGCGGGTCGCGAGGTACGAGTCGTCGTCGAGCCCGACGCTGTCGACGACGACGGCACTCGAGAGCTGGCGCGTACAATTGCTCAGCACATCAGCCGCGACTTCAGCTTTGCTGGAGAGATCAAGGTGACCGTGATCCGCGAGCTTCGTGCGGACGCCGTCGCAGGGTAGGAATGTCAGACACCACGCTCGCCCCCACGTACGTCGTCCGGACCCTCGGGTGCCAGATGAACATTCACGACTCCGAGCACATGGCCGGACTCCTCGAGAACGCCGGATACACCGCCGCGCCGCAGGGAGACGACATCGCCGACGTCGTCGTGATCAACACGTGCGCCGTGCGCGAGAACGCCGCCAACAAGCTCTACGGCAATCTCGGTCAGCTCGCGTCCGTCAAGGCGGAGCGTCCCGGCATGCAGATCGCCGTCGGCGGCTGCCTGGCGCAGAAGGACCGCGGCACCATCGTGGAGAAGGCGCCGTGGGTCGACGTCGTCTTCGGGACGCACAACCTCGACGTGCTTCCGGCGCTGCTCGACCGTGCCCGTCACAACGCCGAGGCGCAGGTCGAGATCGAAGAGTCGCTGCAGGTGTTCCCGTCCACGCTGCCGAGCCGTCGCGACTCCGTCGCCTCCGCGTGGGTGTCGATCTCCGTGGGGTGCAACAACACCTGCACGTTCTGCATCGTCCCGAGCCTGCGCGGAAAGGAGCGCGACCGCCGTCCTGGCGAGGTGCTCGCAGAGATCCAGGCGTTGGTATCGCAGGGCGTGGTGGAGATCACCCTGCTCGGCCAGAACGTCAACTCCTATGGCATCGAGTTCGGCGACCGCGGCGCCTTCGCGAAGCTGCTGCGTGCATGCGGCGACATCGACGGTCTCGAGCGCGTGCGGTTCACGTCGCCCCACCCGGCGGCCTTCACGGATGACGTGATCGAGGCCATGGCGGAGACGCCGAACGTCATGCCGAGCCTCCACATGCCCCTGCAGTCGGGATCCGATTCGGTGCTGCGTGCGATGCGTCGGTCGTACCGCTCCGCCAAGTTCCTGGGGATCCTTGACAAGGTTCGCGACGCCATGCCCGATGCGGCCATCACGACCGACATCATCGTGGGCTTCCCCGGCGAGACCGACGAGGATTTCGAGGACACCCTGCGGGTGGTCGAGCAGTCACGGTTCTCGAGCGCCTTCACCTTCCAGTACTCACCGCGCCCCGGCACACCGGCCTTCGAACTCCCGGAACTCCCCAAGCCGGTGATCACGGAGCGGTTCGGCCGGCTCAAGGCGCTGCAGGAACGCGTCTCGCTCGCCGAGAACGAGGCCATGGTCGGCCGCACCGTGGAGCTCATGGTCCTCGACGGCGCGGGGCGCAAGGACGATGCCTCAGCGCGGCTCAGCGGCCGGGCGCCCGACAGTCGCCTGGTGCATTTCGCGGTGCCTGCGGTGGGGATGTCCAGAGCGGGCGTCGACACACCACGCCCCGGCGACATGGTGACCGTCGATGTGACGCACGCGGCGCCCCATCACCTGATCGCTGACAGCGCGCTGGAAGGCGGCACGTACGAGGTGCGTCGCACGCGCGCGGGCGATGCGTGGGACGTGGCCCACGCCGACGGCCACGACCACGGCGCCGGTGGATGCGGGTCCTCATGCGGCACGGGGGCAGGCGCACCTGCGGGGCCGGTCGTGCTCGGCATCCCCTCGCTGCGCCCGTCCCGGACCTGAGGCGCCGGTGACAGGTCGCCCCACCCCCGCATCGGCCACGTGGACGGACGATGCGGTGCTGTCGGACGCGCCAGCGGCCATCGCCGTGGTCGGATCCACGGCGACCGGGAAGTCGGCCGTGTCGCTCGCGCTTGCCGAACGCCTCGACGGAGAGATCGTCAATGCCGATGCGATGCAGTTCTACCGAGGCATGGACATCGGCACGGCGAAGCTGTCGGTGGCCGAGCGCCGAGGCGTGCCCCATCACCAGCTCGACACCCTCGACGTCCAGGAGGACGCCTCGGTCGCGGGCTTCCAGAGCGCCGCGCGGGCCGACATCGACGCGATCCATGCGCGGGGGCGCCGTGCCATCGTGACGGGCGGCTCGGGCCTGTATGTCCGCGCGCTTCTGGACACGTTCGAGTTCCCGCCCACGGACCCCTCGGTGAGGGCGCGTCTCGAGGCACGCGCTGATGCCGAGGGGCCAGGCATGCTGCATCGCGAGCTCGCGGTGGCCGATCCCGTGGCGGCCGCGCGCATCCCCGCCCAGAACGTCAAGCGCATCGTGCGCGCGCTCGAGGTGATCGAGCTCACCGGCCAGCCGTTCTCCGCGACGCTGCCGACCCATCAGTACCAGATTCCAGCGGTGCAGATCGGGCTCGACCTCGGCTACGACGTCCTTGACCCGCGCATCGATGAGCGCGTGGACCACATGTGGGACGCGGGCCTGGTCGATGAGGTGCGCGCGCTGGCCGCGCGAGGCCTGCGCGACGGAGTGACGGCGCGGCGTGCGGTGGGATACGCAGAGACCCTGCAGCACCTCGACGGCGAGATCGACGCAGATCAGGCGCGCGACCTCATCAAGGTGCACACGCGGCGACTGGCCCGCCGTCAGCGCAAGTGGTTCCGCCCCGACCCGCGAGTGCGGTGGGTGGCGGCGCCGGTCACTACGGCGGACGTGAGCCGCGCCGCAGACGACGTGCTGGCACTCCTGAACGACTGACCGTCAACCGCCGCTCGGCGTCGGACGGCGCGGGTAGCCTTGGGGGCATGGCCACGCTGCAGTTCACCAAAGGACACGGGACGGAGAACGACTTCGTGCTGCTGTTCGACGAGCACGGCGAGATCGACCTGACGCCAGCGCTGGTGCGCTACCTCTGCGACCGGCGCGCGGGCATCGGCGCGGACGGCGTGATTCGCGCGGTGCGCTCCGGGGCGGTGCCTGCGGGCGCGGGCCTCGACGCTCGCACCTGGTTCATGGACTATTGGAATGCGGACGGCTCGACGTCAGAGATGTGCGGCAACGGAGCGCGCGTATTCGCCGCGTTCCTGGAACGGGATGCCGGTGTCGACCTTGCGGGCGGCCTCACGATCGCCACCAGGGGCGGCACCCGCACTCTGAGTTCTCTGGGCGGCGGCCACTATGCCGTGGGCATGGGGGAGTTTCGGCTCGGTGACGCCAGCGGCGGCTTCGATGCCGAGGTGCAGGCGCACGGACTTGTCCCGGGGCGCCCAGCGCTGTCGGTGGACGTCGGCAACCCGCACCACGTGGTGGCGCTCGCCTCGACGTCAGAGCTCGCAGCGCTCGACCTCACGGAGGCTCCTCGTGTCACGCCCACGCCGACTGCCGGCTCCAATGTCGAGTTCGTGGTGACCCGCGGGGGCGAGGTTCGCGACGGCGTCGAACGCGGGCGCGTGCGCATGCGCGTGCACGAGCGCGGCTCCGGTGAGACTCGCTCGTGCGGCACCGGTGCGTGCGCCGTGGCCGTGGCGGTGCGCTCCTGGGCCGGGGACGGTGCTCCTGACATCTGGGACGTCGAGGTGCCGGGTGGCATGGTCACCGTGCGGATCGTGGGGTCGCGCACGGTGCTCGAGGGTCCCGCGCTGCTCGTCGCGGACGGAGTGGTCGACGTCTCCGCAGTGCCCGCGACCGCGACCGTCTGACTCTGCCCCGCCACGTCCGACCATGCATCCCGTTGAGCCCGATCCGGCCGGCAAGCTTCGCATCCACCCCGAGGACGCGGCCGAGTGGCGTGAGTGGCTCGCCGCTCACCACGCGACTGCGGACGGCGTCTGGGTGGTGCTGTGGCGACAAGCCTCCGGCCGTACGGGCCTCACGTATGACGAGCTGGTCCGGGAGGCGCTCTGCTTCGGCTGGATCGACGCGACGGCCCGCAGACTCGACGCGGATCGCACGCTGCAATACTGCTCCCCGCGCAAACGTGGCTCGGGCTGGGCGCGCACCAACAAGGCGCGCATCGCGGAACTCGAGGCGGAGGGCCGGATCACGGCGGCCGGCGCCGCAGTGATCGCCGCCGCGCAGGCGGACGGCTCCTGGACGCTGTGGGACGACGTCGAGGCGCTGGTCGTGCCCGAGGACCTGCGCGTCGCCCTGGAGGCCCGCGACGGAGCGGCGGAGCATTGGAACGGCTTTCCACCCTCGGCGCGCAAGCTCATGCTCGCGCAGCTGGTGCTGGCCAAGCGGGCACCGACGCGCGCGGATCGCGTGACGCGCATCGCCGATGCGGCGAGCAGGGGAGAGCGCGGGTACCCGTAGCCGCGCCTGAGCGCGTCGGCGCGCCCGCAGTGGTGTGCGGCGGTGCTCAGTCGACGGGGCGAGCGAGACGCAGCACCCGGAAGCCCTTGGCGCTGGCGACCTTCTCGATCCGGCCCCACGGCACGCCCGCATCGTCGCTCTGTTCCGCGATCCACCGCGCGAGAGAGTCGGCACCGAGGTTGCGCTGCACCACGAGCCACGCCTCCCCACCGGGCGCAAGTCGCGGCAGCCACGTGGTGAGCAGGTCGTGAAGCGCGGCCTTGCCGATGCGGATCGGCGGGTTCGACCAGATCGCCGCGTACGTCGCGCTCTCGTCGACGTCGCTCGGCTCGACGGCGCGCACGCGGTCCGCGACTCCCAGGCGAGCGGCGTTGCGCGTCACGAGGTCGAGCGCTCGCCGGTTCACGTCGACGGCGGTGACTCGCGCCTCGGGTGTGCCCAGTGCGGCGGCGAGAGCGAGGGGGCCCCACCCGCAGCCCAGGTCGAGCACCTCGCCCGCCGGAGCGGGGGGCAGGTGGCGCAGCAGCACCTGCGTTCCGGCGTCGACGTGGCCGGGGGAGAAGATGCCCGATGCGGTCTCGACGGTGACGTCCCGGCCCGCCAGGTGCACGGTGCGCTCGCGGCGTTCGTCGGCAGAGGCGGGCTCCGCGGTGAAGTAGTGGTCCTCGGTCACGCATGCGAGCGTACCGCCGCTGGTGGTGCCTGTCGGCGGCCGGTGCGACAATGGACCCAGCATGAGCGACCTTGATGAGAACCAGCCCACCGACCCCACTCCCTCCCGCGCCGATGCGGTGATCGAGCGGGTCCTGGCGCGCGCCAGCACGGTCCTCGGCAAGGGTGGCACGGCTCGCACTGATTACGACGGTGACCAGTTCGACCGTGAGGATCGTGCGGCGCTCCGGCGCGTGGGAAGCCTGTCGACCGAGCTCGAGGACGTCTCCGAGGTCGAGTACCGGCAGCTGCGCCTCGAGAAGGTCGTGCTCGTGGGGCAGTGGTCCCACGGCACCGCGGCCGATGCCGAGGTCAGCCTGCGTGAGCTCGCGGCGCTCGCCGAGACGGCAGGCTCCGAGGTGCTCGACGGCGTGCTGCAGCGCCGCCCGAACCCGGACCCCGCCACGTACATCGGCAAGGGCAAGGCGGTCGAGGTCAAGGAGATCGTCGCGTCGCTCGGCGCCGACACCGTGATCGTCAATGACGACCTCGCGCCCAGCCAGCGCCGCGCGCTCGAGGACGTGGTGAAGGTGAAGGTCATTGACCGCACCGCGCTCATCCTCGACATCTTCGCTCAGCACGCCAAGTCCAAGGAGGGCAAGGCGCAGGTCGAGTTGGCGCAGCTCGAGTACCTGCTGCCGCGTCTGCGTGGCTGGGGTGACTCGATGTCCCGGCAGGCCGGTGGACAGGTGGGCGGCGCCGCCGCGGGCATGGGCTCGCGCGGACCCGGTGAGACCAAGATCGAGCTGGATCGTCGCCGCATCCACACTCGCATGGCGCAGCTGCGACGCGAGATCAAGGCGATGGAGCCCGCACGCAACGTCCGGAGAGACCGCCGGCTCGCGCTGCCGAACGTGGCGATCGTCGGCTACACCAACGCGGGCAAGTCCTCTCTCCTCAACCGCATCACG
Organism: Demequina aestuarii; assembly: GCF_000975095.1. Lineage (GTDB taxonomy): Bacteria > Actinomycetota > Actinomycetes > Actinomycetales > Demequinaceae > Demequina > Demequina aestuarii. Next base: position 1,682,934 of record NZ_BBRD01000001.1, on the reverse strand, counting down.
GGCGCGGGCGCGCTCGTCGAGAACGCGCTGTTCGCGACACTCGACCCGACGGTGCGCCGGTCGCAGACCCCCGACGGCCGCGAGTACACCGTCTCGGACACCGTCGGGTTCGTCCGTGACCTCCCGCACCAGCTCGTCGCGGCGTTCTCGTCGACGCTCGAGGAGGTGGCGCATGCCGATCTGATGCTGCACGTGGTCGACGCCTCGCACCCCGACCCCGAGGGCCAGGTGAGCGCGGTGCGGACGGTGCTGTCCGACGTGCCCGGCGCAGACACCGTCAAGGAGGTGCTCGTGCTCAACAAGGCGGACATCGCCGAGCCCGAGACGCTGATGCGCCTGCGCGCCCGACCGGAGATCACCATCGAGGTCTCGGCGCTGACCGGAGCGGGGATGGCGGAGCTGCTGGACCTGATCTCTCGCGAGCTGCCGCGCCCCGAGGTGCGGATCGACATCGTGGTGCCGTACACCCGCGGCGACCTGATCCACGAGGCGCACCTGCACGGCGAGGTCATCGAGGAGTCGCACCAGCCGGAAGGCACGCGACTGATCGCGATGGTCGACGATTCTCTCGCGGCTCGGCTCCAGGCAGCCGCACAGGCCGCATGAGCCCGCGTCGTATGTGTGACGTCGCGTGACTGCGGCGACATCGCCCACGTCAGCGCCGGACGTCTCCACCGCCGCTGATCGCGAGTCCATCGAGGCTGGCGCCGCCGCACCCTCGGAGGCCACGCGGCTGCTCGGCACCGCCGTCGCCGCGCTGGGTGGCGTCGAGCGCGAGGGCCAGACAGCGATGGCCGCCGCGGTCGAGCGTGCGCTCGGACACGGCGAGCACGCGCTGATCCAGGCGGGCACCGGTACGGGAAAGTCGCTCGCCTACTTGGTGCCGGCGGTCGCTGAGGCGGTGAGGTCCAAGAAGCGCATCGTGGTCTCGACGGCGACTCTCGCCCTACAGAGGCAGGTCTTCACGAAGGACCTCCCGCTGGTGCTCGACGCCTTGGAGTCCGAGCTGGGGTCGCGACCGGAGGCCGCGCTGTTCAAGGGGCGCAGCAATTACCTGTGCGTGCACAAGATGGCCGGCGGCTACGGCGAGCCGGACGATGACATGCTGCCCGTCACCGCTGGGCCCACGAGCGACCTCGGCAAGGAGGTGGCTCGCCTCCACGCTTGGGCCGACGAGACGGAGACCGGCGATCGCGACGACCTCGTGCCGGGCGTGTCGCATCGGGCGTGGGCGCAGGTGAGCGTGAGCGGCCGCGAGTGCCTGGAGTCCAAGTGCCCGATGCTGAGCGAATGCTTCTCGCAAGCGGTGCGCGATCACGTCGCGCGGGCACCCATCGTGGTGACCAATCACGCGGTGCTCGGCGTGCAGGCCGCGAGCCACGACATGTTGGGCGACCACCACGCACTCATCGTGGATGAGGCACACGAGCTCGTGGGCCGCATCACGTCGGCGGCGACCCACGAGCTCACTCTCCAGCGCGTGGACCGCGCGGGACGGGCCGCGCGCCGATGCGGGGTGGCCTCGGAGGATCTCGACCGCGCCGCGCGGGCTCTCGACGGCGCCCTGGGGGACTGCGAGCCGGGCCGGCTGCGTCTGGGCCTGCCCGAGGAGCTCGCAGAGGCGGTGGATCTGCTGCGTGGAGCCGCTCGAGCGGCTCTCACGCAGGTGCAGAAGACCACCAAGGACTCCGCCGACGGGTCACGCTCCGGGGGCAGCGCCTCCGCGACCGCGAAGATGGCCACGGCCGCGCTCACCGAGGTGTTCGACGTGTGCGAGGAGCTGCTCGGCGAGCACGGCCGCTACGTGGTCTGGCTGGCGCCGCCCGACGGCGACTACGAGTCTCGCCAGGCGGTGCGCATCGTGGCGGCGCCTCTGGACGTGGCCGGGCTGATTCGCGACAAGCTGATCGCGGACAAGGCCTCCGTGTTCACCTCCGCCACCCTCGCGCTGGGCGGCAACTTCGAGGCCATGGCGCGCCATCTCGGCGTCGACGACCCGATCTCGATGGACGCCGGCAGCCCGTTCGACTACGGCCGCCAGGGGATTCTCTATGTGGCCTCGCACCTTCCGCGGCCGGGCCCGGGAGGGATCTCGGAAGAGGCGCTCGACGAACTCGCCGCGCTCATCGAGGCCGCGGGCGGACGCACCCTCGGGCTGTTCTCCTCGCATCGTGCCGGTCAGGCCGCCGCCGAGGCGATGCGAGCCCGTCTGGACGTGCCGATCATGTACCAGCTCGACGATCAGCTGCCCACCCTCGTGGAACGGTTCCGCGAGGATCCACGCGCGTGCCTGTTCGGGTCGACATCGCTGTGGCAGGGCATCGACGCGCCGGGGGAGACGGCATCGCTGGTCGTGATCGACCGCATCCCCTTCCCGCGGCCTGACGAACCGATCTCGCAGGCGCGCACCGAGGCCGTCGCACAGCGCGGCGGCAACGGCTTCATGGCGGTGTCCGCGACCCACGCGGCGCTGCTGTTGGCGCAGGGGGCGGGGCGACTCATTCGCTCGTCGGAGGACCGCGGCGTGGTAGCGGTGCTCGACTCCAGGCTCGCCACCGCGCGCTACGGCGGCTATCTCGCCCGGTCGATGCCGCCGCTGTGGGGCACCACGGATCGCGACACGGTGCTCGAGGCGCTCCGGCGCCTCGACGCGGCGGCGCGCGAGCGCGGCGTCTAGCGCCAGCGGCGCCGCCGGGGACCTCGCGGGGCCGTACGCTGGGTGCGCAGACTGCACGCACCGGAGGTGGACCCACGATGACCGATACGACGCCGTCCGAGGAGTTCGTTCGCGGCCAGGAGGCTGAGCGCGAACGCTTCGCGGAGTATCTCGCGCACTTCGAGGCAGGCTCTCGCCGCATGGCTGACGAGGCCGAGTCGGAGCAGTCCAGGGTCTACCAGACGACCATCGCCAACTCCATGAGCGCGATGCGTCGCGCCATCAAGGGTGGCTTCCACTGGCAGGAGGGCTGGCGCAGCCAGTAGCGAACGGCGCGTTGCGCAGCGATGCAGGTCCGACGCGTCGGGGGAGTGCGCGGACGAGCAGCGCTAGATGCGGCGCATCACCGACACGACCTTGCCCATGATGCGGGCGTGCGTGCCGTCGATCGGCGTGTAGCTCGGGTTGTGCGGCATGAGCCAGACTTGGCCGTCCCGGCGCCGGAACGTCTTGACGGTGGCCTCGTCGTCGAGCAGCGCCGCCACGATGTCGCCGTTGTCGGCGGTCTGCTGGCGGCGCACCACCACCCAGTCTCCGTCGCAGATGGCGGCGTCGATCATCGAGTCGCCCACGACATTGAGCATGAACAGCTCGCCGTCGCCCGTGAGCTGCCTGGGCAGCGCGAACACGTCCTCCACCGACTGATCGGCCAGCACGGGACCACCGGCGGCGATGCGTCCCACCAGCGGGACCATCGAGATGGTGTCGTCCTGCGGGGCCTCAGCGGGGACGCCGGTCGGCAGGGTGACGGACGAGTCTGCGGGGCCGGAGTCAGGAAGAACGACTTCGATGGCGCGCGGGCGATGGGGATCCCGCCGCAGGAAGCCCTTGGTCTCCAGCGCTGACAACTGATGCTTCACGGACGACGTCGACGTCAGGCCCACGGACTCGCCGATCTCACGCATCGACGGCGGGTAGCCGCGCGATTCGACCGACTCCTTGATGGTCTCGAGGATCCGGCGCTGCCGGTCAGTCAGGCCGCCGGACGCGGTGCCCGGGAACTGGTGGATGGTGGCGCCGCCCTCGCTGGTGCGCTCGTCCATGACTCCTCCTCGCGGGCCGGGCCCGTGTCGATGTCAGACCTCGGTGATGAGGTGACACCCATGACGCTAGGGCACGGAAGCACCGAAATCAAACATATGTTCGAGCGTGTCTTGCGTGACCTGCGCGCGAGTGCTACTAATAGAACAGGTGTTCGACGAACACATGTTCGAATGGAGGGTGACATGACTGCATATGCGATTTCCGCACCGGGATCTGTCCGAGTGCAAGGCCGTATCGGAGTGCAGGGCCGTACCCGTGTCCAGGAGCCTGTCCGACGCCGCGGAGGCGCCGACGTGACCGTGCGCCGGGTCGTCAGTGTCCGGCCGCTGCACAGCGCGGTCGGCCGTGCGCGTCGTGTCACGTTCGTTCTCGTGGTGCTCGCCCTGATCGCCCTCCTGGCGCCCCGCGCATTCGCGGGCTCGGAGGCCACCGACGTGATGGCCTTTGACACGTACACCGTGGCGCAGGGCGAGAGCCTGTGGTCGATCGCCGCCGCTCTCACGGGCCCGGGCGAGGATGTCCACGACACGATCTCCCAGCTGCAGACCCTCAACGCCATGGGGGACTCGTCACTGCGTGCCGGCGAGCAGATCTACATCCCCGCACTGGAGCGGTGACCAGCAGCTCGTGCCGTGCCTGAGGCGCATGCACGCGTGAGGCAAACCGCGGGTGGGGTGTTCGTGGGAGAGTAGTGCCATGCACTGCCCGTTCTGCCGCCACCCCGACTCGCGAGTGGTCGACTCCCGCACCTCAGATGATGGTTCGTCCATTCGGCGACGGCGCGAGTGCCCGAACTGTGGCAAGCGCTTCTCGACGCTCGAGATTGCGAGCCTCACGGTGCTGAAGCGCAGTGGCGTCGCGGAACCGTTCAGCCGGGAGAAGGTCGTCAACGGCGTGCGCAAGGCGTGCCAGGGCAGGCCCGTGAGCGACGACGACCTCGCACATCTCGCGCACAAGGTGGAAGAGGCCATCCGGGCCTCTGGCCAGGCCGAGATCGACGCGACTGACATCGGGCTCGCGATTCTCCCGCCGTTGCGCGAGCTCGACGAGATCGCGTACCTGCGCTTCGCCAGCGTGTACCAAGGCTTCGACAGCCTCGACGACTTCGAGAGTGCGATCGCCCGCCTGCGGGCCGAGGACGCCGCCGAGTCCTAGGGGCGTCGCTCACCCGTCGCAGAGACCACGCCCGTGGCCAGGGACGAGGCCCGCGTGCCGCTGAGCCGCTGAGCCGCTGAGCCACTGGCGCGCTCAGGGACCCTGAACGCGCCGGCTAGCCCTTCGTCTTGGGCCGGGGCTTGCCGCGCCGTCCCGCAGCAGGGGCTCCCTTGCCCTTCTTCTTCTTGTCGCCCTTGCCAGCCTTCTTGCCGCCAGTGGAGGCGCGCTCCGGCCTGTCACTGCGCTCGGGTCGCGTGGAGCGCGAGTCCGATGCCGCGGCGCCGCGCCCCGGTCGGTCGTCGCGGTTCGGGCGTGCGTCGCGCTCGGTCCGCTCACCCCGTGGGGCACCATCCGGACTGCGGCGTGCAGCGCGAGCGTCCGACGAGGAGTCGTCGCGACGCTGCGGGCCACGGCCCCGGGCCTCAGGAGCGCGTGAGGGCCGGTCACGGCTGTCACGCGCGAAGGGGGGACGTGCCCCGCGATCGCTGCCACTGCTGCGCGGCCCGCTGCTGCGGTCGCCGTCCCACTCGCGGCTCCCGCCACGCTCGCTACGATCCTGACGCGCGTCGCGCTCTCGCCCACGGGAGCGCGCGTCACGGCTGTCGCCGCCCGCGCGGTCGGTGCGGCGGTCGGCGGAGGGACGCTCGTCACGCCACCCGGTGGTGGGCCGCTCACTGCGCCCACGCGGGGAACGCGCGTCACGCGGACCACTGGCGGGACGCTCGTCACGCCCGCGTCCAGGGCGCTCGCCGCGTCCACGGCTGGGGCGCTCATCGCTCCAGCCGGTGGAGGGCCGCTCGCCGCGTCGGCCGGTGGCGTTGCGCTCGTCGCGCGCACGGCCCGGGCGTTCGTCGTCCCTGCGGTCGCGCTTGCCACCCGGCTTGCGCTTCCACGCGTCGCGCCCACTGGGCGACTTGGTCGCCCAACCCTCACGGCTGCGGGGTGTGCGGTCGTCGCGTGCGTTCGTCGTGCGTGCCTCAGAGGCAGGGGCCCCCTGATTGCCGAGGCGCTGCTCGCGCAACGCAATCTCGCGCTCCCGCGCCTGCAGTTCACGTTCGCGGCGTTCGAGCTCGCTGCGGGCCTTGGCGTGCTCGTGCTGCGGGGTCGGAGCGACCTCGGCGGCTCGGCCGTGCGCCGGCCGTCGGCCGCGGTCGCCCCGTGAGGGACGTGCGGACCGAGCCCCGCGATCTTGGCGACCGGATTCGCGGGTTCGGCGTCCAGCGCCGCCCATGTACGGTTCCGCGACCGGTTCGCCAGAAGGTTCCTCGGCACCCGTCAGCCCAGACAGCGTCATGAACGCAGCCTCGTCGGCTTGGCGGAGCACCGTGACCGTCGCGTCGATGCCGGCGCGGTCCATCAGACCTTCGACCGTGCGCCGCTGATGGGGGAGAGCGAGGGTGACGACCAGACCGTCCTCACCGGCCCGCGCGGTGCGTCCGGCGCGGTGGGTGTAGTCCTTGTGGTCGGCCGGCGGGTCCATCTGCATCACCAGGTCCACGTGGTCGACGTGGATGCCGCGGGCCGCGACGTCGGTCGCGACCAGTACGGGGATGGTGCCGGCGCGGAAGCCGGTGATCGCCGCATTGCGTTCGTTCTGCGACTTGTCGCCGTGCAGCGCGACGGCGAGCACGCCCGCATCGCGCATCTGCGCCGCGATCCGGTCGCACCCGAGCTTGGAGCGCACGAACACGATCGTGCGGCCCTTGCGCGCGGCGATCCGTGTGGCGAACTGGTACTTCGCGTGCGGCGGCACGTGCAGCACGACGTGGTTCATGGTCGAGGGGCCGTCGTCCCCACCGGTGACGTCGTGTCGCGCGGGGTCCGTCATGGACGTCGCCACCAGCTTGTCGACGTCGCCGTCGAGCGTCGCGGAGAACAGCAGGCGCTGGGCGCCGCCCGGCACACGCTCGAGGATCTCCTCGATCTCGTCCATGAAGCCCATCTGCGCCATGTGGTCCGCCTCGTCGAGTACGACGATGCGCGTCTCAGACAGGTCGGCCTCACCGCGACGCACCAGGTCGGCGAGCCGCCCAGGGGTCGCGATCACCAGGTGCACGCCACGCTCGAGCGAGCGGATCTGCTTGGACATCGACAGCCCGCCGGCGATCAGGCGAAGCGACACGTGCATGGAGTGCGCGAACGGCTCCAGAGCGTCGTTGACCTGCATGGCGAGCTCACGCGTCGGCACCAGCACGACCGCGCGCGGCCGATGCGGCGTGGGTCGACCGGTCTGCGCCAGCAGAGCGATGGCGGGGAGGCCGAAGCCGAGCGTCTTGCCGGAGCCCGTGCGGGCACGGCCCAGCACGTCGCGTCCAGCGAGCGCATCGGCGATCGTCGCCGACTGAATGGGGAAGGCCGTCTCCATGCCAGCGCTCTCGAGCGCGGCGACCAGGGCCTCGGGAAGCCCGAGGTCGCGGAAGGGGACGGCGCCGGCGGCTATGAGAGCACCCGCAGGCGCACCGTGCCGGGCATCGCGCCAAGCGCGGCGACCGCATCGTCCGTCAGTCCGGAGGCGACGTCGGTGACCACGTAGCCGAGGTCACCGCGCGTCGCGAGCAGCTGGCCCTCGATGTTGACGTCGTGCTCGGCGAGTTCACGGTTGACCGCGGCGAGCACACCAGGGATGTTGTCGTGGAGGTGCGCGATGCGGTGCGCGCCCTGCGGCAGCGCGAGCTGCAGGTTGGGGAGGTTGACGCTCAGCGACGTCGATCCCGTCTCGACGTAGTCGCGCAGGCGGGTCGACACGAAGATGCCGATGTCGCGCTGCGCCTCTTCCGTGGAGCCGCCGATGTGCGGCGTGAGGATGACGTTGGGGACGTTCTGGAGGGGCGACACGAACGGATCGCCCTTCTTCTTGGGCTCCTCGGGGAACACGTCGATCGCGGCGCCGCCGATGGCGCCCGATTCGAGTCCCTCGCGGAGCGCCTCGACGTCGACGATGAACCCGCGCGACAGGTTGAGGAACAGTGCGCCTGGCTTCATGGCCTCGAACTGGGCCCGTCCGAAGAAGCCCTGGTTCCCGGCACGGCCGTCCACGTGGAGCGTGACGATGTCCGCGGCCTGCAGCAGCGACTCGAGGGTGGGCATGCGGGTCGCGTTGCCCAGCGCCAGCTTCTCGGCGCTGTCGAAGAAGATCACGTTCATGCCGAGCGCCTCGGCGACGACGGACAGCTGCGAGCCGATGTTGCCGTAGCCGACGATGCCGAGTGTGCGGGTGCGGATCTCGTGAGCGCCGTCGGCACTCTTGTTCCACACGCCCTCGTGCATCAGGCGGTTGTGGACCGGCAGGCGCCGGGTGAGCGAGACCATCTCCGCGATGGCCATCTCGACCACGGACCGCGTGTTGGAGAACGGCGCGTTGAAGGCCGCGATGCCCCGGCGCGCGGCGGCGGCGAGGTCGATCTGGTTGGTGCCGATCGAGAACGCACCGACGGCGCACAGCGATGGGGACGCCGCGATCACCCGCTCGGTGAGCTGGGTCTTCGAGCGGATGCCGAGAAGCTCGACGCCGTCGAGGGCTTCGATGAGTTCGTCCTCGTCCATCGCGCCGCCGTGGTTCTCCACGGCGACGTCGGAGGCTTCGAGGATGGCAGTGGCCTGGGGGTGGAGGTTTTCCAAGAGAAGTGCGCGCACGTGCCGAAGTATCTCGCACTCGTGGGGGTGTTACCAACTCCACAGTCCCGAGCGGCCCGATACGGGGTCGCTCAACGGTGCGTCGTGGCACGCTGGTGGCATGAGAGCTCTCGGCCGGCTGGCCGTCATCATGGCGGTCGGCGCGGTCGCGGTCGTCGGGACCGCCTACGCCACGGGATTCGACCTGTCGGAGTGGCAACACCTCGGTAAGCCGCGCAACGTGCTGGTGGTCGAGGGCGAGCAGATCCGCATCCCGATTCCCGACGGCCCCTCGGAGCGCCGGGCCTCGAGCCTGCCCGTCACGACGGACGGCAGCCATGCCTTCATGTTCGAGGAGACCGCCCAGGGCCCCACGCGCTACGACCCGTGCCGCGCCGTCGAGTGGACCCACAACCCCACGGGCATGCCGGAGGGCGCCGACCAGCTGGTGCGCGACGCCGTCGCCGACGTAGCCCGGCACACGGGTCTGGTCTTCGAGTACGTGGGAGAGACCGACGAGGTCGCGGGCTTCGACCGCCCCCTGTTCCAGGAGCGTTACGGAGAGGGCTTCTCGCCGGTCATCGTGGGCTGGTCCACCGAGGAGCAGACCCCGGAGCTGGCGGGCTCGGTGACGGGCCTCGGCGGCTCGAGCTCCGTGAACGGGGCCTTCGGCGAGCAGCGCTTCCTGGCGGCCGGCGTGGTCGTGCTCGACACCCAGGACGTGACGGAGCTGATGGAGTCGCGCCGCGGCACCGCCCTCGCGACCGCCGTGATCATGCACGAGCTCGCCCACGTGATCGGACTCGCGCACGTGGACGACCCGACGGAGCTCATGAACGACGAGAACAGCATGCTCATCACCTGGGGCCCGGGTGACCGGGCCGGATTGGCGATCGCCGGCGCCGGCCCGTGCCAGTAGCCAGGACGCGTTCCGCGCCCGACGCCAGCAGGACGGCCGATGCGGGGAGGGCGACGGGGGGTCAGGCCAGACCGGACGGGAGCCCCTCCGCGTGCACGATCTCGAGACGGCGCGTGGGCCGAGTGAGAGCCACATACAGATCCCCCGGTCGAGCGGCGATCGCAGCGGGCTCGACCACGATGGCCACGTCGAACTCGAGGCCCTTCGTCTCGCGCGCCGTGTGAACCTCGACGGCGGTGTCGTCGACCTCCAACGCCGCGATGGACGCGCGTGCACTGGCCGCCATCGCGTCGGGAACGATCACGGCAACCAGCCCGCCCTCGCCATCCGCCATCTCGTTCGCGTGCTTCACCGCGATGCGTGCCGCCGTGGTCATCAGCGCATCGGCGCCGGCGACCGACGTCGTGGCGACCGCACTCTCCAACTCGCGTGCCGCGCGCAGCTCGCTGACGGGCAGCCGAGCGGCCGTCGCGAAGGCCTGAGCCACCTCGGCCACCGCAGCGGGGATGCGATACGAGATGGTGAGCTCGCGCATGTGCCACGAGTCGCCGAACAACGGATCCATCGTCTCTGGCCACCATCGAGAGCCCGCCGCGGAGGCCACCTGCGCCACGTCGCCCACGATCGTGAACGAGCGCGTGGGGCACCGCCGCAGCAGCATGCGCCAGGCCATGGGAGAGAGCTCCTGGGCCTCGTCGACCACCACGTGCCCATAGGTCCACGTGCGGTCGCGCATCGCGCGCTCCGCCACGGACATGCGCGCTTCGCTGCCCTTCATGCGGGCCGCGAGCGATTCCGCGCTCACCATGCCGTCGCCGCCGAAGGTGTCGAGGACGGAGCGCGCGTAGTCCAACTCCTCTTCGCTCGCCTCGGCGCTGGCGGCGCGTGGGGCATCCCCGGGCATGTCGCCTAGGAGCTCGGCGGCCTCATCGAGCAGCGGGATGTCGGCTTCCGTGAACGGCGCCGATGCGGGCCGCAGCAGCAGGTCGCGCTCGGCCTGGTCGAAGGAGCGAGCGGCGTAGTCGAGCAGGTGAGGCTTCGAGAACAGGTCACACAGCAGCTGTGCTGGGGACACGGGCAGCCAGCACAGGTTGAGCATCACGCGCACGGCCTTCGAGTCGCGCACGTCGCGCTCCAGCTCGATACGGTCGTCGGCGTCGAGGTGTGACTCGAGCTGCTCCATGAGCTGGTTCGTGAGCCGCGAGATCATGTCCTTCGCGAACGCCGCGCGCGCGTCGTTGTGAGGGCGGCCCTCGCGCCTGGCGCGCGACTGCGCCTCCTTGACGTCGGAGCGGCGGATCACCACAGTGCGCCCATCGATCCGCACCTCTTGGTCGGCCTTCGGCACCCGCTGGCGCTCGCGCACCGCGTTCTTCACGACGGCGGCCATCTCGGTGCGGCCCTTGAGTGCGGCGACCTGGTCCGACTCCACCCCGGTGATGGCGGCCCCCCGGACCAGACCGGCGAGGGTGGTCGAGACTGCTCCGGTCTCGCCGAGCGAGGGCAGCACGTGGTCGATGTAGCGCAGGAACTGGCGCGAGGGGCCGATCATCAGCACTCCTCGCCGCTCGAGCTGCTCTCGGTGGTGGTACATCAGGAAGGCCGCGCGGTGCAGGGCGACCGCGGTCTTTCCGGTGCCAGGCCCGCCCTGGACCACCAGCGCGCCGGTGAGAGGCGCCCGGATGACCTCATCCTGCTCGGTCTGGATGGTCGCGACGATGTCGCCCATGCGGCCGGTGCGGCGAGCGCCGAGCGCGGCCAGCAGCGCGCCCTCGCCGGCGAGCCCCTCGTCGAGTCCGGCCTCGTGCAGCCGCTCGACGTCGAGCACGTCGTCCTCGACTGCGACGACGGCGCGTCCGCGGGTGGTGAGGTGGCGGCGGTTGATGACGCCGCCGGGATTCGCGGCCGTCGCGGCGTAGAACGCCTGCGCCGCGGGAGCGCGCCAGTCGGTGAGAAGCGGCGCGTGGTCGGCGTCGGAGAGCCCGATGCGGCCCACGTAGAAGCGCTCCCCGTCGCTCATGTCCAGGCGCCCAAAGCACAGGCGGTCCTCGACCGCGTCGAGCTGCATGATGCGGTCCTCGTAGAGGGTCGCGAACGCGTCGCGTTCCGAGCGGTTCTGCGGTGAGCCGGAGGGGCCCTCGCGGCGAATGCCCGCGAGCCGGCGGCCCGCCTCGTCCCGCACATCGTCGAGCCGCGCGTAGAGCGCGTCCACCACGTGCTGCTCGGCCTCCAGTCCGCGGCGTTCTGCGGCAAGGGTGCGGTCGTCGTGCATCGGCATACCTCTCGCTGTCTCGGTGTTCCCTGGCCGAGGCAGTTATCCATTATCCCCGTCGCTGCCCGTGCTGGCTACCACGAGCCGCAGGTCGCCACCCGGGACCATGGCTGCTCGCGCATCGGCCGTACGAGGCAGTTTCGCGCTGAGCGTGATGGTGCTCTCGCGGCGGGGCGACACGGCGCTCGCATGAAAGAATGAGGACATCATGGATACCCCACTCGTCAGCTGGAACCCGGAAGGCGTCGACGCCTGGGCCACCACCGCGCCCAAGGAAGGCGCGGTGCTCGTGCACTCGCTGCGCGGCTTCATCGATGCCGGGCGCGCGGGAGCGCTCGTCGCTCAGCACATCCTGGCCGAGTGCGAGCCGGTGCGCGTGGCGAGCTTCGACATCGACCAGCTGCTCGACTACCGGTCGCGCCGGCCCGAGATGACGTTCTCGCTGAACCAGTGGACCGAGTACGACGAGCCTCACCTCGACGTGGATCTGGTTCACGACGCCGAAGGCCGGCCGTTCCTGCTCCTGCACGGCTTCGAGCCGGACATCCGGTGGGAGCACTACATCCGTGCCGTGCGCGAGATCGTGGAGCGGATGGGGATCGAGCTCACGCTCGGCACGCACGGGATTCCGATGGCGGTTCCGCACACGCGGCCGCTGACGGCGACCATCCACGGCACCCGCCAAGACCTGCTGCCCGGGACCCCGAGCGTGTTCGGCACGGTGACCGTGCCCGCAAGCGCGCAGAACCTCATGGAGTATCGATTCGGCCAGTGGGGCCTGTCGGCGATCAACGTCGCGGTGCACGTGCCGCACTACCTCTCGCAGTCCGCCTTCCCCCAGGCCGCCCAGAAGGCGATCGAGGAGATCGAGGGCATCTCGGGTCTTGCACTCGAATCGTCCGCGCTCGACGAGGGCGCGGCTCGCGCGGCCGAGGAGATCACGCGCCAGACCGCCGAGTCCGAGGAGGTGCAGGCGCTCGTCTCTCAGCTCGAGCAGCAGTACGACGCGTTCGTCGAACAGCGCGAGAGCGGCATCCAACTGGACGGCCCGCTGCCCTCAGCGGAGGAAATCGGGGCGGAATTCGAGAAATTTCTCGCCCAACACCGCCAAGACCCTCCCTCTGGCGCGTAATCCGTGTCATGCTAGGGGTGGTTGCAAGAACGTAGTGTGCAAGAACCGGTCTGTTCAGACCCGGGGCGAGACATTGCGGCGACGAGCTTGGACACAGTGTCCTGGCTTCCCGTCACCCGGGCAGTACAGATAGGAAATTCGCATGGCACAGGGATCTGTTAAGTGGTTCAACGCTGAAAAGGGCTACGGCTTCATTGCACAGGATGGCGGCGGCGCCGACGTCTTCGTGCACTACTCCGCGATTGAGACCGACGGCTACAAGTCGCTCGAAGAGGCGCAGCGCGTCGAGTTCGAGGTGACCGAGGGCCCCAAGGGCCCCCAGGCCGAGGCAGTTCGCGCGATCTAAGCATCCGCTGACTCTCTTCAGAAGGCCGTCGTCCCGCAAGGGGCGGCGGCCTTCTGTCATGTCCGGGTCCTGAGACGGCCGGAGGTCACGGACCAGCAGCGGCCTCAGCCGGTCCAGTCCGGGCTCACGCCCGTGGGCAGGGGAGCCGATGCGGCGTAGCGTCGCAGCGCATCGACGTCCACCTCGTGGGAGGCCACCAGCACCACGTTGCCGCGCCGACGCCCCTTGATCACGGCGGGCTCTCCGACCGCCACGACCGTCCTGAACGCCTGCCGTGCGGCGAGAGCGTCCTGGCGCTGCGTGGTTCCGCCCGGGACCGTGCCGACATTCGCGACCACGAGTCCGTCCGGGCGCATCGCGCGGGCGGCGTGGCCCCACCACGTGTCATCCGCCAGCGTGACCGGGGTGGTGTCGCCCGCGAAAGCATCGCGCAGCAGCAGGTCGAGGCTCTCGGGATGGCGGGTCGCGACCGCCTTCAGTCCCTCCTGCTGGCGTATTCGCAGCTGAGGCGATCGCGGCAGATCCCACCACTCGCGCGCGAGCTCCGGCAGTGCAGCGTCCACGTCGACGGCGATGTGGCGGGAGTCGGGATAGGCGGCGGCCAGATGGCGTGCCATCGTGCAGACGCCGGCGCCGACGTGGAGAGCGAGCATGCGCGGCGGCGGGCCCCACGCGCCGATCGCGGCGGCGAAGTGGCGCATGTACTCGAAGTCCAGCACGGCCGCGTCAGCTCGCATCGTCGAACTGGGAACTCCATTGACCCACACAGTCGTTGACCCATCAGAATCATCGGACAGACGGACGGATCCGGTGGAGATGGACAGCGACACATCACGGGGAACGCCTGGAGCGATGCTGGTGGCGCGTGTGCGCTTCGCCATCGTCGCCCCTCCCGTCTGTTTGACTAGTGATTGCCGTCTAGTGGAACTAGACTAGGGATATTCGCGGTCCGCGACGAAGGAGGTCAACCATGCCGCTGTCAGAATACGAGCAGCGCGTGCTCGAACAGCTCGAGCAAGACCTCGGGCAGGATGCGTCACTGCACCGCGCCATGAACCGAGGTCCGCGCACTCCCGTGAGGGTGATCGGGGCCGCCGTCGGAGTCCTCGTCGGACTCGGCATCGTCCTCGTCGGCGTGATGACTCAGGTGGCGTTGCTGGGCATCGCCGGGTTCATCCTGATGGCCGGAGTGGCGCTCTGGGCGCTTCTCGGCCCGCGAAAGTCCGCTGAGCCGGGGGCGAAGGCCACGGCTGGGCCCGCCGGTGCCAAGGGCAAGGCGGCTCCCCCCAAGGCCAGCAAGGACTTCATGCAGCGCATGGAGGAGCGGTTCGACCGCCGTCGCGAGCAGGGCGAGCTGTAACGCTGAGGTCCACTCCGTGGGGACACGGAACTGTGCTGCGGTGCGGCTGAGGCCACCTGCCTGCTCTGGCCGACCCGCCGCCCACGCGTCTCGACTACGTGCGAACTGACGTCCCCTTGTCGCGGGCGGACGTCTCCGCCTCGACCTCGGCAACCACCGCGTCCGCCCACTCGTGAAGGCGTTCCACGTCGACGTCGCTGCCAGCTGGCGCATAGCGGTGGTCGGCGACGGAATGCGCGAGCCGCGTCATCGCCTCGGTGGCCCCGCCGGTGAGACCCGGGCCCGTCGCCCTCATGGCCGACGCCACATGCTCGGCCGCCTCGTGCGGGGTCAGGGAAGCCTGCCAGCGCATGGGCTCAGGAAGTCTCCGGCGCAGTGACTCCCATGCCGCCTCGTGGCCACGACGGCGGGATCCTCGCCCAGGCCCGCGCCGCCCCCACCACCAGAGCGCGACGGCCATGGTCAGGGCTGCCGCGATGCCGATGGCGACCCACGCCCAGGCCGGCACCGCGGGGTCGGCGGAGCTGGACCCGCCCGGCGATCCCGGGTCCGTGGGGGTCTGGCCGTCGGGGGCCACCGGCTCGCCGGGAACGAAGCCAGGAATCTCGCCTGGCGTCAGGCCCTCCGGCGCCGTGGCGTTGCCCGAGTACGGATCGGCGTAGGCGGGCGGCACCCCGGACTGGATCGCGGGAGTCGGCTCGAATCGCACCCATCCCTCACCGGGGAACCACAGCTCTGGCCACGCGTGCGCGTCCCCGCCCTGGACCACGTACGTGTCCGAATCCGTCACGGAGCCGGACAGGAATCCCACGGCCATGCGAGCGGGGACGTCGAGCGCACGCGCCATCACCACCATGGTGGTCGCGAACTGGACGCAGTAGCCCTCGCGATCGTCGAGGAACGTGCTCACCGCGTCGCCACCCGTGGGGCTCACCGAGGTGTCGTAGGTGAACTCGGAACTGTCGCGCAGGAAGGACTGCAGTGCGAGAGCAACGTCGTAGCGAGTGGTGGCTCCCTCGGTGACCTCCTGTGCCAGGTCCAGCACCCGCGTCGAGTCGATGGCGGGGGAGATGGCGAGGTAGCGCGGGTCCGCCGGGCCGCCTCCCTCGGCGATGGCCGACTGCGCGGCCTCCAGGTCCTCCTGCTGGTGGAACTCGGTGTCGGTGACGATCGAGTACCGCATGTCGCGCGCCGTCACGCCGTCGCCCACCACCTCGTCACGCTCGGCGTCGTAGAACCACTGTCCGTCGATCTCGACGGAGCGGGGCGTCGGCGGAAGGGGAAGGTTGCGTTCAGGCAGGTCGAGCACCTGCATCTCGATGCGGGCGCGCTCGCGGTCGTCCCAGCCGTCGACGGGCTCTGGCCACAGCGGCCCGGCGCTCGCAGGTTCGACGGGGGTATCGGTGGCCTCGCGAGACCACTGCACGCCATCGAAGTCCGTCAGCGAGTAGAGCCGGAACGCGTCGGGTCGCCCGCCTGTCGTCGAATAGACCATGACGGGCGTCGTGGAGTTCGCCGTCAGCGACGTGCGCAGGTCGAGCGCAAGGTTGAGGCGCGTCGCGGTGTCGAGACCGGCGGGGGCATCGATGCGCGGGATCATTCCCCATCCGAGCCCGCCGAGCGCCGTGGGCGCGACGAGCAGCACGCCCGCGAGGGCCGCAGTCGTGGCGGCGACGGCCCCGCCGATGGCGGGCCTGCGTTCCACGGCGGACGGCCGACGGGTCAGCGCGATCGTCACCAGCCACGCCGCGATCGCGCCGATGAGCGCTGTGGTCGATACGCGGTGCTGGAAGATCACGGCCGGCAGCCACGGGATGAGCAGGAGCAGGCCTGCCGTCGCGGCGGCGCGCCACGATACGGCGAGGTGCTCCGCCACCAGGAAGAGCCCGACGACGCAGACGGCGACCAACGCGGTGAACGACGGGTCGGGGGCCGCCGGCGCGACGGTCGCGCTGGCGTAGTCCACGCCGGCGCGGATGGCTGACCCCAAGTCTCGCAGCGCCCCTGGGGTGGGCAGCGTTCGCGATTGTCCGTCCTCCGACACGGCGAACAGCGGCACCATGGTGAGGATTGCCGCGATGGCGCCCGTGAGAGTCGGGAGAGCGCGCGAGCGGCTCAGCAGCCGCGTCACCACGACGGTGAGGGTCGCGACCGCCAGCACGAACGCGACGGTGCGCAGCCACGACCCGAGCTCGATCATGACGCCGAGCCCGAACACTCCCAGGAATGTCGCCACGGCGACAAGGGGGGTGGCGAGCCACGGGGAGCGCGCAGCCATGGTCACTCAATCTCCCCGGCCGTGAGCATGCGAGTCCACAGCTCCGCGAGATCGTCCGTCGGCGAGATCGTGGTGGCCCGCCACCCGGCCCGGCGCAGTCCGCGCACGGTGCGGCGCGCATCGGCCTCCGTGGCCGGGCCGGTGCGAACGATCGCCCAGGCCCGTCCGGAGTCGCCGATGGGCACCAGCGCATCGAGCGCCTCTTGGGAGAGCGGTTCCAGCACTCCGACAGTCACCTCGCCCTGGCGCGCATCGTCAGCGGCGAGCGCCGCCGAGCGCACGAGCTGGTTCGTGGAGTCGGCGCGCGAGACTGGCGCGTGCAGGTCGACCGTCTGGTTGAGAAGCTCGTAGCGCGCGGCTTCGCCGCCCCTCTCGCCAAGGTGCCGGACGGCCTCGGCGTCCAGCCCCGCGCCGATCATCCGCACCGGGTGTCCCGAGTCGAGCACCGACAGCGCGATCGACGCGGCCGCGGAGATGGCCCACTCGAGAGCGAGCGGCTCCCGGGGCGCGTCCAGAATGACGGTCGCAGGCCTGCGACCTGCCCGCTCATCCGAGCGCACCAGCATGGTGCCCAGCCGTGCCGAACTGGCCCAGTGCACGCGCCTCAGGTCGTCGCCCTCGCGATAGTCGCGCAGCGACGCGTCGTCGGGGGAGGGGGTGCGCGCCCCGAGCACGACGCGGTCAGCGTGGCCCATCAGCGCACCTGCCGTGCCGGACAGGTCCACGACCGCGGGCCACACCGGAACCAGTTGCGGCTCGCCCACCGGGGTGTCGGCATGGAGCATCCCGAAGGGGTCGCCCGAGTGCACGAGCGCGGGCCCGAGGGGCCAGCGTCCGCGCCGAGTCGGGTGCAGCGAGTACCGGAGGGTCAGGATGCCGTCACGACGGGTCACGGTGGCCTTGGTGCCGGCTCCGCCCGTGAGCTCGGCGGCGGCCTGTTCGCGCAGATCGAGGTGCTCGGTCACGGAGCGCCGCATGCGGGGGTGGCGGCCACCCACGCGCGAGTCGATGGTGACGCTCACCGTGCCAGGCACTCCTGCAGTCAGCGGGTGCGGGGAGACCTCTCGCCTGGTGGCGGGAATCACCCGCAGGAAGGCGTCCACGGCGAGCACGAGCCAGATCCAGGCCACGGCGACGGCGCACGTCATCGCGACTCCGATGTACACGAGGATCGGCGTCGACAGGCCGACGCCCAGCACCGCGATCACGATGCCTGCGGCGAGCACGCCGACTCCCCGGCTGGTCATCTCGGTCTCGGAGCTCGCACGCCGCGTCAGCCGGGGCGGTGCCGCGCGGTCCGTCGCGGCGGTGCTCATGCCGTGGGAGCCGCCTGGTGCTGCGAGTGATCGACCGCGGCTTCGCGGCGGGGCATGGCGTCACGCGCGGAGATGGGCACATCGGTGCGCGAGACGATGTCGCGGGTGAGCTGCTGCGCAGTGCGTCCGGACAGCCGCGACTCTGTCGACGGAATCAGTCGGTGGGCGAGCACCGCCACCGCGAGCGCCTTGACGTCGTCGGGGAGCACATGGTTGCGGCCCGCCATCGCGGCGCGCGCCTTGGAGGCGGCGAGCAGCTGGAGCGCGGCCCGAGGGGAGGCGCCGAGCCGCAGCCCTGCCTCGTCGCGGGTCGCGCCCACGAGGTCGACGATGTACTGCTTGATCGCAGGGGCGACGTAGATGCGACGCGCAACGGCGATGGCGGCGGCGAGCGCGGCCGTGTTCGTCACGGGCTCGACGAAGGCAAGAGGGTCGACCCCGTCGTGGCTGTCGAGCATCGCTATCTCATCGCGGGGGTGCGGGTAGCCCACCGAGACCTGAGCCATGAAGCGGTCGCGCTGCGCCTCGGGCAGGGGATAGGTGCCCTCCATCTCGATGGGGTTCTGCGTCGCGACGACCAGGAACGGGTTCGGCAGCTCGCGGGTCAGCCCATCGACGGTCACGGCGCGCTCCTGCATGCTCTCGAGGAGCGCGGACTGGGTCTTGGGCGACGCCCGGTTGATCTCGTCCGCGATGACGACGTTGGCGAACACCGGGCCGGGGCGGAACTCGAAGCGGTGGTCGTCTGCGCGGTAGATGCTGACGCCGGTGACATCCGACGGCAAGAGATCCGGCGTGAACTGGATGCGTCCCACGGAGCAGTCGACGCTCTTGGCGAAGGCCCGGGCCAGGGTGGTCTTGCCGACGCCGGGAACATCCTCGATCAAGAGGTGGCCCTGCGCGAGCACGGTGGACAGCGTCCCGGTGATCGCCTGATCGAGGCCGGACAGCACGGTGGAGATCGAGGCGCGGATGCGCGAGGTGACGTCCGCCACCTCAGCAAGCTCGCTCTCGGTGGGCAGTGTCTGGGTCATGAACGCTCCTTTGCAGCCTGCGTTCGAGCCTAGGCGATTCGGGCCTCGGGCACATCCCTCGTGTCGCGCCCGACACTCAGGACGACGAAATCCCCCCACTCTCATCCACCGAGATATACCAGCGATAATGTGGTTCAGATGGAGGATTTCTCACAATCTCCGCATGAAGGTGGAGTGAAGTGGAGTAATGTGGGGCGCACTGGCGAGTCGTGGCGTGAGGAGGTGACCGACGTGTCCGAGCCTGTGGCGCACGGTCTCGGCCCTACTGGGGTCTTCCTCGGCACGTTCACGCCCCGCCTGGACGACAAAGGACGGCTCATCCTGCCGGCCAAGTTCAGGGGTCGGCTGGCCTCGGGACTGGTCGCCACACGGGGTTTGGACCGATGCGTGTTCCTGTTCCCGCTGGATGAGTTCGCTGTGGTGCACGACCGGCTGCGCAAGGCCCCGTTGGAGAACAAACGGGCGCGCGACTACCTGCGGAACTTCCTGGGCCACGCCCAGGATGACATCCCGGACAAGCAGGGACGGATCCTGCTCAGCGGTGCGCTGCGGGGGTACGCCGGTATCGACCGCGAGGTCGCCGTGGTCGGCATGGGATCGCGCGTGGAGATCTGGGATGCCGCCACGTGGGAGCAGTACCTGGTGGATGGAGAAGAGGATTACGCGGCCACCGCCGCTGAGGTGTTCGACGACATGTGACATCACCGTGGCCTGCGGTCTTCCGCCGAGCGACTCTGACGGACTTCCCCCCGTCAGAGAGCCGGAGGGAGACCACGGATCACGGCGATACGACGGAAGAGGAGGGGTGATGACTGATGCGGCCTCGCGGCACCAGCCGGTGCTGCTGCAGCGCTGCGTCGACCTGCTCGCGCCCGCTCTCGACCGGGACGGCGCCGTGGCGATCGACGGCACTCTGGGCATGGGCGGCCACACCGAGGCCCTGCTCGAGCAGTGCCCCGGGGTCACGGTGGTCGGCATCGATCGCGATCACGACGCCATCGACCTCGCCTCCGAGCGCCTGGCGCGGTTCGGCGATCGGTTCGTCGCCCACCATGCCGAATACGACGACATCAGCGGCGCTCTCGCGAGAGTGGGGGCGGAGCGCTGCGACGGCATCCTGCTCGACCTGGGCGTCAGCTCGCTGCAGATCGATGAGGACGATCGTGGCTTCTCGTACGCCCGCGACGCACCGCTGGACATGCGCATGAACCGCGAGGACCTCGTGACCGCCGCGGACATCCTGCGCGATGCCGACGAGCGCGAGCTCACCCGCATCCTGCGTGAGTACGGCGAGGAGCGCTTCGCCCCGCGTATCGCGGAGGCGATCGTGCGCCGTCGAGACACCAGTCCGGTGGTGCGCAGCGCCGATCTCGTCGACCTCGTGCGCGCGTGCATCCCCGCCGCCAAGCGAGTCCCGGGCAGCAACCCCGCCAAGCGGACGTTCCAGGCCCTGCGGATCGCGGTCAACCGCGAACTCGAGGTGCTCGAGCGCGCCATGCCGGCGGCCATCGAGGGCACGCGGGTGGGCGGACGCATCGTGGTGATGGCGTACCAGTCACTCGAGGACCGCATCGTGAAGACTGCGCTCGCGGCCGGTTCCACCAGTTCTGCACCCCACGGGATGCCCGTGGTCCCCGACGACGACCAGCCCTACCTCCGCCTCCTCACCCGCGGCGCCGAGAAGGCCACCGCCGAGGAGGCCGAGGACAACCCGCGCGCCACGTCCGTGCGTCTGCGCGCCGCCGAGCGCACCCGTCTCACGCCGCCCGCACGCCTGAGGAGGGCCGCATGAGCGCCGCTCAGCTCAGGCGCGTCCAGGACGCCCCGTCGCGCCCCGGCGTGCCCGGAACGACGCGAGCGTCGGCGGCCGCCCGCGCCACCGCCCGTCCCGCCCCCGCCTCACGGCCCACGACCGATCAGCGACCCCGGCTGCGCGCGGTGGGAGCACCGGAGCAGGCCCGCTCCCTGGCGCCGTTCGCTTGGGGCTGCATCCTCATCATCCTGAGCGCGCTCGCGGCCGTGCTGCTGCTGAACACGTCGATGGCGAAGGGCGCGTACGAGCGTCGCGACCTCAAGATCGAGATTGCGAGCCTGCACCAGGAGCGCTCCACGCTGGTGAGCGCTCTCGAGGCGAACTCGGCGCCGAACCTGCTGGCGGCCGCGGCCACCGACCTCGGCATGCGCCCACACGAGACCCTGCGGTCCGTGTCCCTCTCTGCCGGCGCAGTCCTCGAGCCGGGAGCCGGCTGATGTCGGACGACCGCCGCGCGCCCGGTGCGCGCCCCTCGGGGCAGCGGCGCCCATCGGCCCAATCGGCCCGTGCTCGCGCCGGCGGGCCCACGCGTCGGCCCGCCACGGTGCGGGTCACGTCCACGCACGCGCACACCCCGAAGGTGGGGGACCCCCGCACGCGCCAGCGGGTGGTCACGCTCGCGACGCTGGTGATCCTGGTGGTCTTCGCGGTGCGGCTCGTGATGATTCAGGGCGTCAACGCGTCCGAGCTGTCGGTCGCGGCACTCGAGAACCGCCTCGCGACGTCCACGATCGAACCGGTGCGGGCGGACATCGTGGACCGCAACGGCGACATCATGGCGACGTCGGCGCAGCGCTATCACGTGTTCGTCAACCAGGTCGCGCTCAAGGAGTTCCAACTCATCGAGAACCGCCAGGTGGTGGCCGAGGGGCCGCTCGACGCCGCCCGCATCCTCGCGCCGATCCTCGGGGTGTCTGAGTCGGAGCTCGCGGCAGATCTCGTGGGTGACAAGACGTTCCAGTACATCGCCAAGTACGTGACGCCCGAGACGTGGGGACTGATCAACGCCGAGGGCATCCCCGGCATCGACCGCGAGCCGGTGACGGAGCGCCAGTACCCGAACGGCAGCATCGGCGGCAATGTGGTGGGCTTCGTGGGCGGCCGCGAGGACAAGCAGGGCGTCAACTGGGGGCTCGCCGGAGTCGAGGCGGCGTTCGAGAACGAGCTGCTCGGCACGCCTGGCTCCCTCACCTACGAGTCCGACGCCAGGGGCGGCACCGTGATCCCCACTGGCGTACTCGAGGAGGAGGAGGCGGTGCCGGGGTCGACCGTCATGCTGACCCTCGATCGCGACATCCAGTTCTACGCGCAGCAGGCCGTCGAGGACGCGCTCAAGACCAACGGTGGCTCTCAGGCGATCGCGCTGGTCCAGGACGCCGTGTCCGGCGAGTTCCTGGCGATCGCGGATTCCGGTGCCGTGGACCCGAACGACCCGGGCGCGACTGCCGCAGACGCGCGGGGCTCTCGCGCGGTTCAAGACATCTTCGAGCCCGGCTCGACGGCGAAGGTCGTCACCATGGCCGCCGCTCTCGAGGAGGGCGTCGCGACCCCGACCAGTCGCTACATCGCCCCCTACCGCTACACCACGGACAACGGACAGGAGTTCAAGGACTCGCACGAGCACGAGGACCAGAAGCTCACGCTCTCGGGAGTGCTGGTGACCTCGTCCAACACCGGCACCATCCAGGTGGGCGAGGACCTCACCGAGGCGCAGCGCTACCACTACCTCGAGGCCTTCGGCTTCGGCTCGCCGACCGGCGTGGGACTGCCCACCGAGGTCGGCGGAATCCTGCGCCCCTGGCAGCAGTGGGACGGGCGCACCGAGTGGGCCGTGCTGTACGGCCAGGGCGTCGCGGGCACCGCACTGCAGACCAGCCAGGTGTACCAGACCATCGCGAACGGGGGCGTGCGCGTACAGCCGTCGGTGGTGAAGGGGTACGAGACTGCGGACGGCGAGTTCATCGCACGAGAGACCGACGAGCCCACGCGCGTGGTGTCCGAGGAGACTGCCGACCAGCTGATGCTGATGCTCGAGGACGTCACGGAGTCCGGCACGGGCGGGCTGGCGAAGATCGACGGCTACCGCGTCGCGGGCAAGACCGGGACGGCGCAGGCGGCCGACGAGGACGGCAAGCTGACGCGCATCGTGTCCTCGTTCGTGGGCGTCGCTCCCGCCGACGACCCGCGTATCGTCGTCTCGGTGATCGTGTGGGACCCGAAGTCCTCGATCTGGGGCGGCGAAGTCGCGGCTCCGGTCTTCAAGGACGTGGCAACATTTGCCTTGCAGGCCCTCCGCGTCCCGCCCTCGGGGCCGCGTGAAGAGTTGTATCCGACGACCTGGGAGTGAACGTGCAGGAGATGGCGCTGCGTCCTTCGAGAGCGGTGCCCCGCACGCTCGCCGAGGTGGCTGACCGTGCAGGAGCGCGCCTGCGGGCGCGTGCCGGGCAGACCGAGCCCGCGGAGGGCGACCACCCCGAGACGGTGCTCGTGACTGGGGCCACCGTCGACTCCCATGCGGTCGCGGCCGGCGATCTGTTCGGCGCCTTTCCCGGGCTGAAGGTTCACGGTGCGCGCTTCGCGGCCGATGCCGTCGCGGCGGGAGCGGTCGCGGTGCTCACCGACGCGGAGGGCGAGTCCCTGCTCGCGGAGTCTGGCGTCGACGTCCCGGTGCTGCTCGTGGAGGATGCTCGCGTCGCGATGGGCGAGGCGGCCGCGCTGGTCTACGGAGACCCGAGCCGCGAGCTCGTGTTCGTCGGCATCACGGGCACCAACGGCAAGACCACCACGGCGTACTTCGTCGACAACGCTCTCGCGCAGGTGCACGAGCGGCGCGGAATCATGGGCACCGTCGAGCTGCGGATCCTCGACGAGACCATCGAATCGCCGCGCACCACGGTCGAGTCGCCCGTGCTGCACGGGCTGCTGGCACGGATGCGCGAGCAGGGCGTGACGGCCGCCGTCACGGAGGTCAGCTCGCATGCGGCGGCCCTCGAACGCATCAGCGGCGTCGAGTTCTCCGTCACGGTCTTCACCAACCTGCAGTGGGACCACCTGGACTTCCACGGCACGATGGAGGAGTACCTCGACGCCAAGGCCAAGCTGTTCGCCCCTGGCCGGGCGGCGCGAGGCGTCATCAACGTCGACGACGAGTGGGGAAGGCGACTCGCGGCGCGCGTCGAGATCCCTGCCGAGACCGTGTCGACGCACGTCGACGACCCGCAGGACGCCGACTGGACCGTCACGTGGGCCGACGTGGGGCTCGACGGCGTGGGCTCGCGCTTCACCTTCACCGACCCGCGGGGCGCCGAGCACACGGCGGAGGCGCCGCTGCCGGGCCTCGTCAACGTCTCGAACGCCATGGTGGCGATCGCGACCGCTCACGCCGCGGGTGTGCCGCTGCCACAGGCGATCGCCGGCGTCGCGACCGCTCACGCCGTGCCGGGCCGCATGGAGCGCGTGGTCGAGCGCAGCGAGGTCGACCCTCTCGCGATCGTGGACTACGCCCACACGCCCGATGCGCTGACGCTCGCCCTTCAGGGCGTGCGGCCCATCACTCCAGGACGGCTCATCCTGATCTTCGGATCCGACGGGGACCGCGACCAGGGCAAGCGTCCCGTGATGGGGGGCATCGCGGCGGACCTCGCGGACGTCATCGTGCTCACCGACGAGAACCCGCGCTCCGAGGAGCCCGCGGCGATCCGCGCCGCCATCCGGGACGGGATCCAGCAGGCGCGCCCGGACCTGCACGACGTCCACGAGGTCGAGCCACGCGTCGCGGCCGTCGAGTATGCGCTGCGGCTCGGGCGCCCCGGCGACACGGTGATCGTGACCGGCAAGGGCCACGAGCCCACGCAGGAGATCGCCGGCGTCTTCCATCGCTACAACGATCGCGACGCCTACCTCGCGGCACAGGCGCGCATCGTCGCCGAGCGCGAAGGGACGACGCCCGATGCGGGGCCCATCCCGCACGTGACCATCCACGGTCCCGTCACCTCGCCACCGCCGGGGTCGTCGGCCCAGCCTGGCACCTCGGCACAGGCGGGCGCGGGGGAGAAAGCATGAGGCCGCTCACCGCTCAGTGGATCGCGAACGCCGTCGGCGGCGAGCTCGCAGCCGACGTCGACGCGGAGGTCACGTCGGTCGAGAAGGACTCGCGGGACGTCGCGCCGGGAGCCCTGTACGTCGCGTTCGTCGGCGAGCGCGTCGACGGTCACGAGTACGCCCCGCGCGCCTTCGAGGCCGGCGCGGCTCTCGCGCTCGTCTCGGAGCCAGTCGCGGGGCCGCACGTGCTGGTCGACGACGTCACGGACGCACTCGGCCGCCTCGCCCAGGCGTATCTGGCGCTGCTGCGCACCGAGGGTGACATCACCGTGATCGGCGTCACCGGCTCGAACGGCAAGACCACCACCAAGGACCTGCTGGCCCAGGTGCTTGACGACGCGGTGGCGCCGGTCGGCAGCTTCAACAACGAGATCGGTCTGCCTCTCACCGTGCTCAGGGCCGATGCAGGCACGCGCCACCTCGTGCTCGAGATGGGAGCGTCCGCCCCCGGCGATCTCGCCTACCTGACCCGGATCGCGCCGCTGGACATCGCGGTGGTGCTGACGGTCGGCACCGCGCACCTGGGCGGCTACGGCTCGGCGGAGGGCCTTGCGGCAGAGAAGGCCACGCTGCTCGACGGGCTGGTGCCCCGCGGCATCGCGCTGCTCAACGCGGATGACGACCGCGTCGCGGCGATGGCCGCGCGGCCATTCCTGAGCGCAGACGGCAGGCAGGTCCGGACCTTCGGCACGACGGCGGGCACGGACGTCGCCGCCTCGCGCATCACCCTCGACCGGGGTCGGGCGTCCTTCGCCGTCTCGACCCCGACAGCCGGAGCCCAGGACGAGGCGATGGTCTCGCTGCGGCTCGTCGGGGAGCACCACGTCACCAACGCGCTCGCGGCGGTGGCCACCGCACTCGAGTGCGGGCTCCCGCTCGACGAGGCCGCGACGCGCGTGGGCGACGCCGACCCGCTGAGCGCCCATCGCATGGCGCTGACCGAACGCACCGACGGCGTGTGGATCCTCGACGACAGCTACAACGCCTCTCCGGAGTCCATGCGCGCCGCGCTGCGCGCGCTCAAGGAGGTGGCGACCACGGGCCGCTCCTTCGCCGTCGTGGGCGAGATGCGGGAGATGGGCGACGCGTGGCGGTCAGGCCACGAGGAGATCGGGCTGGACGCGGTGAGGCTCCGCATCGACCACCTGCTCGTCGTGGGCGAGGGCGCCAAGCCCGCCCACGCATCGGCCGTCCGCGAGGGCTCCTGGGGCGACGAGGCCGCGTACGTGGCTACCATTGACGAGGCCCGCGCATTCCTCGACGGGCGCCTCATGCCCGGCGACACGGTGCTCATCAAGGCGTCTCACGGTTCCGGGCTGTGGAAACTTGCCGACGATCTGCTGGGAGTGCACGAATGAGAGCGGTGGTCTTTGCGGGAGGCATCTCGCTGTTCATCGCGCTTCTCGGCACCCCGTTGTTCATCCGGTTCCTGACTCGCCACCAGTACGGCCAGTTCATCCGGCACGACGGTCCGGCGACCCACCTCGTCAAGCGCGGCACCCCCACCATGGGCGGCGTGGTCATCATCCTCGCGACCGTGCTCGGATGGCTGGGCGCCAACCTTGCGACCGGTCGCACGCCGTACGCCTCGTCGATGCTGGTGGTGCTGCTCATCGTGGGGCTCGGCTTCGTGGGGTTCCTCGACGACTACATCAAGATTCGCCGCGAGCGCTCGCTGGGCCTCCGGGCGCGCTACAAGATCCTCGGCCAAGCGGTCGTCGGCATCTCCTTCGCGCTGCTCGCGCTGCAGTTCCCCAACCAGTACAGCGACTCGCCCGGATCGACGTCGATCTCGTTCCTGCGTGACACCGCGCTCGACCTCGCGTACTGGGGACCCGCGATCGGGATCATCCTGTTCATCGTCTGGGCGAACTTCCTCATCACCGCGTGGTCGAACGCCGTCAACCTCACCGACGGTCTCGACGGGCTCGCCACCGGTGCGGCGCTCATCTTCTTCGGCGCTTACACCGTGATCGGCATCTGGCAGTACAACCAGTGGTGCGGCTTCACCTCGTCGGACAGCCTCTGCTACGAAGTGCGCGACCCGCGCGACATCGCGATCCTGTGCGCCGCGATCGCAGGCGCGTGCTTCGGGTTCCTGTGGTGGAACGCCAGCCCCGCGAAGATCTTCATGGGGGACACCGGATCGCTGGCGCTCGGCGGAGCGATCGCGGGCGTCACCGTCGTCACGCGCACCGAGCTGCTGGGCGTGATCATCGGCGGGCTGTTCGTGCTCATCGTCGCGAGCTCGGTGATCCAGATCGGCTGGTTCAAGATCTCGGGGGGGAAACGCGTGTTCAAGATGGCGCCCCTGCATCACCACTTCGAACTGCTGGGGTGGGGAGAGGTGACGATCGTGATCCGGTTCTGGATACTCGCGGGTCTCGCCGCGGCCGCCGGCGTGGGTCTGTTCTACACCGAGTGGATCGCCGCTCTGCCCGCGGGGGAGTGAACCGTGGCCACCGCGCCCGATTCGACTACTGCGCCTGACTCGACTACTGCGCCTGACTCGACCGCTGCTCCCGATCACACGGCGCAGTCGCCGATCGCGGGTCTCACCGTCCTGATCCTGGGTCTGGGCGTGGCGGGACGCTCCGCGCTCGACGCGTGCCGCGCGCTCGGAGCGCGCGCCATCACGGTCGACCCCGGAGCGGCCGATGCGGACCATGCCGACATCGACGCGGTCCCCTTGAGCACGGTGGACGTCTGCATGTCCTCGCCCGGCTTCGCGCCGCACACCCGAGAGGTGCGCGCCGTGCAGGACGCGGGCGTCGAGATCTGGTCGGAGATGGAGTTCGCGTGGCGTGTGCGCCGCAAGGGCGTCCCGTGGGTGCTCGTGACGGGCACCAACGGCAAGACCACGACCACTCAGATGGTGGGCGCGATCGCGGCGGCGGGCGGAATCGACGTGGCCGTGTGCGGCAACATGGGCGTCCCCGTCATCGCCGCGGCGCAAGAGGACCGTGGCCTGGTCGCGGTGGAGATCGCGAGCCTGCAGCTGCACTTCACCTCCACGCTGTCGCCGCACGCCGCCGTGTGCCTCAACGCGGACGAGGACCACCTGGACTGGCACGGCTCCGTCGAGGCGTATCGCGCCGACAAGGCGCGCGTCTATCGGCACGTGCAGGTCGCGTGCGTGTACGGAGCCCACGACCCGCTGGTCGAGTCGATGGTGGCGGACGCGGAGGTGGTCGAGGGCGCGCGCGCCATCGGCGTGACCCGCGGCTCGCCCGCCGTCTCGCAGCTGGGCGTGGTCGACGGCGTGCTCGTGGACCGCGCCTTCCACGCCGGGCGCCACACGGAGGCCATCGAGCTCGGCCACGTGGACGACCTTGCCCACCTCGTCGCAGGTGAGGTGCCCCCGTACCTGGTCTTCAACGCTCTCGCCGCGTCCGCACTCGCCCGCGCCGTGGGCGTCGCCCCGGACGCGGTGGCGCGGGGTTTGCGGGACTTCTCGTTGGACGCGCACCGCACCGCTCATGTCGCGACGGTGGACGGCGTCCACTACGTCGATGATTCCAAGGCGACGAACGCCCACGCCGCGCTCGCGGCCTTCGGCGGTCGCGCGCCCGGCTCGGTGGTGTGGATCGCGGGCGGGCAGGCCAAGGGCCAGGAGTTCGACGGACTCGTCGTAGCGCTGCGCGACCGGCTCCGCGCGGTGGTGCTGATCGGCGCGGATCCTGAGCCCCTCGCATCGGCGCTGGCGGGACACGCGGCCGATATCCCCGTGACGCGCATCGCTCCGGGCGACACTGTGATGCAGCAGGCGGTGCGCGAGGCCCGTGCACTCGCTCAGCAGGGCGACACGGTGCTCTTGTCACCCGCCTGCGCGTCGTTCGATCAGTTCCGCAGCTATGCGGACAGGGGAGAAGCCTTCGCGGAAGCGGTGAAGGCGAGCGCTTAAGGAGGCGTCATGACGACCACAGCGTCGCGGCGCACCGAGCGAACTGCTCCCTCGGGCTCGCCCGTCACTACTTACTACCTGCTGGCCGTCGCGAGCGCGATGCTCGTGGTGGTCGGACTGGCGGTGGTGCTGTCGAGCACCGCCAACATCTCCCTGCAGAAGCCGAACGGCAACCCCTTCACGCTGTTCATGATCCAGGCCGCGGCACTCGTCATCGGGCTGACCGCGCTCGTGATCGGCTCCCGCATGCCGGTCACCTTCTGGAAGCGCACCGCCGTCCCCATCCTCGGCACGGCGATTGTGCTGCTCTTCGCGGTGGGGCTGGTAGGCGAGGCCTCGGGAGGAAACAAGAACTGGATCCGGCTCGGCTCCGTCACGTTTCAGCCGTCGGAGGTCGCCAAGCTCGGCCTCGCGCTGTTCCTCGGGGTCGCGCTTGCCGTCAGCCGGCGCGAGCTCACGTCGCTGCGCAGCCTGATCGCTCCCGCCGGACTCGCGGTGGCCATCGTGCTGTCGCTGGTGCTGTGGGGGCGTGACATGGGCACCGCGATGGTGATCGCACTGATGGTCGCCGCTGCGTACTGGGTGGCCGGGCTGCCACTACGGTACTTCGCGATGGGTGCCGTGGCCGCCGTGATCGGCGCGGCCGTGCTGCTGACCCAGGCCGATTCGCGCGGCTCGCGGATCGACGCCTGGCTGAACCCCGAGACCGCGGACCCGCAGGGTGCCGGCCTGCAGTCGCTGCACGGCGCCTGGGCCCTCGCGACCGGCGGCCTGTGGGGTCTCGGCCCCGGCATGAGCCGCGAGAAGTGGGGGTACCTGCCCGTCGCGGACTCGGACTTCATCTTCGCGATCATCGGAGAGGAGTACGGGCTCGTGGGCACGCTGCTGATGCTGGTGGCCTTCGGAATGGTCGCGGTCGCCGTGAACCGCCTGGTGCACCGCCACAAGGACCCCTTCGTACAGATCGCCGCCGCGGGCATCGGCGCGTGGATCGTCGGGCAGGCGTGCATCAACATCGCCGTCGTCATCGGCCTCGCCCCCGTGACCGGGGTGCCGCTCCCGCTGGTGTCCTCCGGCGGGTCCTCGCTGATCGTCTCGCTCGCCGCGATCGGCGTGCTGATGGCCTTCGCGCGCCGAGAACCCGGTGCGCCAGAAGCGTTCGCGGCACGCCCGTCCGTGGTCAAGAAGTCCATCGCCGTGATCGCCAGGGGGCGCCGTGGCTAACGTGCTGCTCGCCGGCGGAGGCACCGCCGGCCACGTCAACCCGCTGCTCGCGACCGCCGAGGAGCTGCGCGCTCGCGGTCACCGGGTCGAGGCGCTCGGCACCGCGGAGGGACTCGAGCAGGACCTCGTCCCGCGGGCGGGATTGACCCTTCACGTGGTGCCCAAGGCACCCATGCCGCGTCGTCCCTCCGGCGACCTGCTCCGCTTTCCTGGCAGGTTCGCGTCCGCTGTGCGTGCGGCCCGGCGCGCCATCGACGAGTCCAGGGCCGATGCGGTGGTGGGGTTCGGCGGCTATGTGTCGACGCCCGCGTATCTCGCGGCGCGCCGCGCACGCGTGCCGATCATCGTCCACGAGGCGAACGCGCGGCCCGGCATGGCCAACCGGCTCGGCTCCCGCATGACCGATCACGTGGCGGTGACCTTCCCGGAGACGCCGCTGCGCCACGCGCAGCTGACGGGGCTGCCGCTGAGGGCCGAGATTCGTGACCTCGCAGCGCTGTTGGCCGATCCGCGTGCCGCCGCCGACGCGCGCGAGGCCGCCCGCGCCGTGGCGGGGTGGCCCGCGGACGCACCGGTGCTCGTCATCACCGGCGGGTCGCTGGGGGCGGCGAGCCTCAACGCCGCCGCAGCGGGCGCGGTCCCGCGGCTCATCTCCCACGGCGTCCACGTGTGGCATCTCACCGGCGCGGGCAAGTCTGACGACGCCCAGCGCGTCTACGGCGACCTGACCGCCGCCGAACGTCCCCTGTACCGGGTCGAGGAGTATTCGCACGACATGGGCACTGTGCTCGCCGCGGCCGGCGCCGTCGTGTGCCGTGCCGGTGCCGCCACGGTCTCGGAGCTCACCGCGCTCGGGCTGCCCGCGATGTACGTCCCGTTGCCGCACGGCAACGGAGAGCAGGCCGACAACGCGCGCCCGGCGGTCGACGCGGGCGCCGCGATCATGCTCACGGACGCTGAACTCACCCCCGCGATGCTGGAGCAGCGCACCGAGCACATGCTCCTCGACGACCGCGCCGCGACGGCGATGCGCGAGGCGGCGCGCGACATCGGCATCCGCGACGGCGCCGATCGGGTGGCCGACATGATCGAGGGGGCACTCCGGTGACTCGTTTTCACTTCATCGGCGTGGGCGGCTCGGGAATGTCCGCGGTCGCGCGCCTGACGGCTGCGCGCGGCATCGACGTCTCGGGCTCCGATCGTGGCGAGAGCGCATACTTCCTCGCGCTGCGCGACGCAGGCATGGATGTGCGGGTCGGACACGACGCCAGCGCGGTGGACGGCGCGGACGCAGTGGTGATCTCCACCGCCGTTCGCGAGGCGAATCCCGAGCTCGCCCGAGCGCGGGAGCGGGGAATTCCGGTGCTGCACCGCTCCGAGGCCCTCGCAGAGGCGCTCGAAGGCAAGCGGCTCATCGCCGTCGCCGGCTCGCACGGCAAGACCACCACCTCGGCCATGGTCGCCCACGCCCTGCACGGCGCGGGGATCGACGCGTCGTTCGCGGTGGGCGCCCGCGTGTTCGGCGTCGATGGCGCCGTCGCAGGTGGCTACGCGGGCGCATCCGACGTCGCCGTGGTCGAGGCAGACGAGTCGGACGGCTCGTTCCTGCGCTACCACCCCGAAGTGGCGATCCTGCTCAACATCGAGCCCGATCACCTCGACCACTACGGCAGCGTCGAGGCGCTCGAGCAGGCCTTCACTGACTTTGCGCTCGACTGCCGCGTGCTGATCGCGTGCGCCGACGACGCGACCGTCATGCGGGTGGCACGGGGTGCGGCGGACGCCGGCGTCGAGGTCATCACGTACGGACGCCACACCGGGGACGAGACGGCCAGCGCTGACGTGGCGGTGACGGCCGATGCGGTCTCGCGTGACGGCGACGTCTACGCGCTGGACGTCCCCATCCCGGGAGAGCACCAGCGGCTCAACGCCGCCGCCGCATGGGCGGCCGCCGTCGCGGTCGGCGCCGACCCGGAACGTGCGGCCGATGCGCTCGCCACGTTCGCGGGCACGGGGCGCCGGTACCAGCTCCGCGGGGAGGTGGGGCAGGTACGCGTGGTCGACGACTATGCGCATCACCCCACCGAGGTCGCCGCGGTCCTCGCGGCCGCGCGCGCCGCCGGCGCCGGTCACCTCGTGGTGCTCTTCCAGCCCGCGCTCTTCACCCGCACTCAGCTGCATGCCCAGAACTTCGCCACGGCATTGTCGATCGCGGATGCGGACGTGGTGATCGCGGGCGTGCACGGCGACCGTGAAGACCCGATCCCTGGCGTCACGTCGGCCACGATTCTCGATCGCATGGCGGTCCCGGAGGGCTCGACCGCGCAGGTGGTCGAGGACCTCGAGGCCGCCGCCGCGGTCGCCGCGTCACTGGCGCGACCGGGAACTCAGGTGATGACGGTCGGGTCGGGCACGGTGACCTTGGCCGCCGACTGGATCCTCGACGCCCTCCGCGCGCGAGCCGCGGCGGATTCCGCGCGACCGGCCGATCATGGCTGAGCCGCGCCGCCCCCAGGCGCCGACACGGCAGGCACCCCCTCGGCCGGCATCGCCCCGGCGGACGGCGAACGCGGGAAGGTCCAGGGCGACAGCCGACGCGACCGGCCGGCGTTCGTCCGGCGCTGCCGCCTCCTTCGTCGAGCGTGCCCGCGAGGCCGGCCGCGCCGTGGCCCGGACCGCGGGGAAGGCCGGGAAGGCAGCGGAGAAGACATCGCAGTCGCGAGCCGGAGCCGCCTCACGCACCGACGTCCGCCGCGCGAGTCCGCGTGCGAGCTCCACGCTCGCCGCGCATCGGCCTGACCCGGGCACATCGCCCATCCCGACCCCATGGGCCAAGGTCGCCGCGACCTCCGCGTCGACCGTCACGACGCGCATGCAGGAGCGGCTGCGCGAGCGGCGCACGGCGCACACGCGGCTGCAGGCGATCCGCTGGGGCAAGAGGGCCGCGATCGCGCTTGGCGCGTTCGGCGCGGTGTGGCTGGTGCTGCTGTCGCCGCTGTTCTCCTTCGACGCGCAGAAGGTCGAGGCGTCGGGTTTCGGCAGCGTCGTCGACCCGGCGGAGGTCGACGCCGTGATCGCGGCGCACGACGGCACGTCGCTCGCCATGCTCGACACTGGCGGCATCGAGACCGCGATCGAGGGGCTGGTCGGGGTCAGTGACGCCACCGTCCTGCGCGTGTGGCCGACGGGCCTGCGCGTCGAGATCGAATCGTCCGAGCCCGTGGCCGCGATCCCGCGTGACGGCGGCGGCTTCGTGCTGGTGGATGACAGCGGCGAGCCCGTCGACTCCGCGAAGGAGCCGCCGGCGCAACTGCCCGTCGTGACGATCCCGATCACGTCCGGTGAGACCCGCATCCTGGACGGCGTGCTCGACGTGATCGACGAGCTTCCGGTGGCACTGCGGGACCGCGTGGAAGGCGTCGAGGCGCGGACGGAGGACTCGATCCACTTCGTGCTGCGTGACGGCCCCAGCATCGAATGGGGGAGCGGCGAGCAGTCGGCGCTGAAGGCCGAGGTGCTGAAGGTGCTGCTCGACTCTCCCGAAGCATCGAAGGCGGCGGTGATCGACGTGTCCGCGCCGTCGTTGCCGATCACGCGTGCGGAGTAGGTCGCCGCGATTATCTGCGCGACACGCGCCAGCCTGGAGCGATTTTCGGGCATCGGCACGTACCGTCATCGTGGACGAAGTTGACATAACTATAACCCTCAAGTAGAGGGTTAAGGTTGGGAGGGTCTCATGGCCGCACCGCAGAACTACATCACCGCCATCAAGGTCGTCGGCGTCGGCGGTGGTGGCGTCAACGCCGTCAACCGCATGATCGACGTGGGCCTCAAGGGCGCCGAATTCATCGCGATCAACACCGACGCGCAGGCGTTGCTGATGTCGGATGCCGACGTGAAGCTCGACATCGGGCGCGAGCTCACCCGTGGTCTCGGAGCGGGCGCCGACCCCGAGGTCGGCCGTCAGGCGGCGGACGACCACGAGGCGGAGATCGCGGAGGCTCTCAAGGGCGCGGACATGGTGTTCGTCACCGCAGGCGAGGGCGGTGGCACCGGCACCGGTGGAGCGCCGGTCGTCGCGAAGATCGCACGTGACCTGGGCGCCCTGACCGTGGGCGTGGTCACCCGGCCCTTCGGCTTCGAGGGGCGCCGCCGCGCCGATCAGGCGGATGCGGGCATCCAGCGCCTGCGCGAAGAGGTCGACACCCTCATCGTGATCCCCAACGACCGACTGCTCGACATCTCTGACAACGACCTGTCGGTGCTCGGCGCCTTCGCTGCCGCCGACCAGGTGCTGCAGGGCGGTGTGCAGGGCATCACGGATCTCATCACCACTCCCGGCCTCATCAACGTCGACTTCAACGACGTGAAGTCCGTGATGCAGGGCGCGGGCACCGCGCTCATGGGTGTGAGCTCCTCGCGTGGCGAGGGCCGCGCGCTGTCGGCCGCGGAGGGCGCGATCTCGTCGCCCCTGCTCGAGGCCTCCATCGAGGGTGCGCACGGCGTGCTGCTGTCGATCGCCGGTGGCTCGAACCTGGGCATCAAGGAGGTCGAGATCGCCGCCCGGCTGGTCCGCGAGGCGGCTCACCCCGAGGCGAACATCATCTTCGGCACCGTCATCGACGATTCGCTGGGCGACGAGCTCCGCATCACGGTCATCGCCGCCGGCTTCGACGGGGGCGCACCGACCGTGAGCCACGCGGCCGGTGCGCTGGGCATGGTGGACGGTGCTCGCGCGATGCGGTCCTCCGCCGAGACTGATCCCGTGGACGCTCCCGTCGAGCAGTCGTCGATCCCGCAGGCCATCGAGGCCGACGTCGACGAGCCGCCCGCCCAGACCGACACCATCGACGTCAAGCCCGTGCGCCGCGACGCCGAGGCACTCGACGTCCCCGAGTTCCTCCGGTAATCCCGGACTGGTCGGCCCGGCGTGATCGGCCTGCTGTGATCGATGCGGGTCTGCCGGTTCGCGCCTTCTTCACCACGCGCGACGGCGGGGTGAGCGTTCCTCCGTACGAGTCGCTCAACCTCGCCGTCCACGTGGGCGACGAGCCCCACGCCGTCGCCACCAATCGCGCGCGCGTCGCGGACCACGCGGGCGTGCCCGTCTCGTACCTGGTGGCGGAGCACGGCATCGCAGTGGCCCGGCTCACGGCGCCGGGGGAGTCCCCGCCGGCGGCCGATGCGCTCGTCACCACGGTGCCGGGGGTCGGCCTGGCCGCGATCGCCGCCGATTGCGTGCCCGTCCTGCTCCACGACTCAGCGTCCGGTGCAGTCGCGGCGGTCCATGCGGGTCGAGAGGGGCTGTTCGCGGGCGTCATCGACGCCACGGTCGCCGCTCTCCTCGACATCCGGGGCGGTCACCGAGCACGCGGCCAGATGCGTGCGAGCATCGGGCCCGCCATCTGCGGACGGTGCTACGAGGTTCCCGTGGCGATGCGCGCGCGCGTCGCTGCCCGCCACGCGTCGGCGTTCGCGACCACCCGCACCGGGACCGCTGCCCTCGATCTGCCGCGCGCGATCGAGACCCGCCTCGGCGAGCTGGGCCTCTCGGGCATCGTCCGGTCTCACGAGTGCACCGCGGAGTCGTCCCGGCTGTTCTCGCACCGGCGCGACGGCGTGACGGGTCGTTTCGCCGGGATCGTCGTCTGCGAATGACTGCGCGGCGTGTCGCTCCGCTCCTGGCCACCGGGCCCGGCCTACCGTTCTAGCAATAGCGAGTTCACTTCAGAAGGAGCCATCCATGAGCGCAATGCGCAAGGCGATTCAGTACCTCGGCTTCGACGTGAGCCAGCACGAGGAGTACGACTACGCCGATGAGGAGCTCGCACCCGTGACGAACCTGCACGACGTGTCAGAGGTCCGCGAGAAGCACGAGTCGCGCTCAGCGCGCGCGGAGCGTCAGCGCACCCCCGGAAGCCCCGTCGCCGCCACGGACCTGCGCCGCATCCAGACCATCAAGCCGCGCACCTACAACGACGCCCGGCTCATCGGCGAGGCGTTCCGTCAGGGCGTGCCGGTCATCATGAACCTCACCGAGATGTCGGACGCGGACGCGAAGCGCCTGGTCGACTTCTCTGCCGGCCTGTCCTTCGGTCTGCACGGCTCGATCGAGCGCGTCACGACCTCGGTGTTCCTGCTGTCTCCCGCGCACGTCGAGATCGGCATGGACGCCGAGCCCCCCGCGCCCAAGCAGGAGAGCGAGTTCTTCAACGAGCGCTGACGTCGGTTAGGCTCACCGGGTGGATTTCGTCGCATCAGCCCTTCGCTTCGCGCTGTTCCTCTTCATGCTGGTGCTGTTCGCCCGCATGATCCTGGGCTTCGTGATGTCCTTCTCGCGCGAGTGGCGCCCTCAGGGCGCGATGCTCGTCGTGACGGAGGCGGTGTTCACGGTGACCGACCCCCCACTCAGATTCCTGAGACGGTTCATCCCCCCGCTGCAGTTCGGCCAGGTGCGACTCGACATCGCCTTCCTTGTGCTGTTCTTCGGCTGCTCGATCCTGTACCAGGTCCTGTTGTTCGTCTGATGCGGTGATGGGCACGTCGCTTGTGTCCCGTTGATGGCGGGTTCAGGTGGGTGCCGATACCTATTGATGAGTACAGTGACGATTATCGACGCGCTGGCCGGTACCCCGGCTACGACTAGACACAAGGTGGTTTGCACATGGCACTGCTGACGGCAGAGGACGTGCTCAACAAGGCGTTCTCGAAGACGAAGTACCGCGAGGGCTTCGACCAGGATGAGGTCGACGACTTCCTCGACGAGGTGGCGCACACGGTTCAGTCGCTCACCGCCGAGCGCGATGACCTCGCCAAGCGCCTCGCGCAGGCCCAGGCGGGCGCACCGTCGTCGCCCGACACGAGTGCGGCGCCCGCATCGGAGCCGTCGACGGAGGGTGGCCTGCTGGCCGCCGCGACCGACCCGACGCCCCCGAGCGCCACCGGGATGCTCGCGATGGCACAGAAGCTTCACGACGAGTACGTCAACGCTGGCGAGGCCGAGCGCGACCGCATCATCGACGATGCCAAGACCAAGGCGGAGTCGATCGTCGAGCAGGCCGAGACGGACGCCAAGGCTCGCATGGACGAGCTGGTGTCGGAGCGCGGCGACCTGGAGCGCAAGATCGACGACCTGCGCCGTTTCGAGCGCGACTACCGGGCCCGGCTCAAGAGCTACCTCGAGAACCTGCTCGGCGACCTCGATCACGGCGGCAAGGCCGAGCCCGCGGGCGCGGCGCCGGCGTTCGGCGCGGGCTTCGGTGCGGGCGTGACGGCGACCGATGACGCCTCCCACGATGAGGGCGAGGGCGAGTCCCGCGACGAGTCCGAGTCCCACCCGTCGGTGCCGACGTTCGGACAGCCCTCCTCCGGCGGTGCCGTCGCGCCGTCGACAGATGACTCCGCGCCCTCGGCGGGTGACGACGACCAGGGCCCCTCGGCTCCTTCGAGCCCGTGGGCGCAGGTGCGTCCCCAGGAGGGCGACTCGTCCGCTCAGGCCGCTCGCAGCTTCGGTGACGAGCAGCCTGCCCCGTGGGGCGCATCGGCCTACCAGCCCCTGGCCGGCCCGCCTCAGGATGACGCCACCCCGACGTTCGGAGCCCCCTCCCCGCAGGACGGCGACGACAAGAACTCCTGATCCGAGCCGCTCCGGCGGCCACCACGCTCAGCGCCACGCCATCGTTCGATGGCGTGGCGCTTTGCGGTGGGGCGCAAAGCGGACTACTCTCACGACACTGACCAGATTCGAGGATGTGTGATGACCAGCACTGACGTGACGATCGTCGTCGTGGACCCGGCGGAGCTCAAGCCCGCCGACGCCAAGAAGCTTGCGGTCCGCGAGGGCGACGAACCGTGGAAGATCGCGGAGCTTCGCGGGATCGTCAAGACGCTCAACTCCGACGTGGAGCGGCTGGTCGCGGAGTATCGCGGCGCCGAGCACGAGCTCGACGACCTGCTCCACACCTCCGAGGGCGCGGGCGATGACCAGGCCGACGCCGGCTCGACGGCGCTCGAGCGCGAGCAGGAGATGTCGATCGTCAACAACACGCGCGACATGCTCGAGCAGAGCGTCGACGCTCTGCGCCGGGTCAAGAACGGAACGTACGGCGCATGCCAGGTGTGCGGCCAGGGGATCGGCAAGGCCCGCCTCGAAGCGTTCCCGCGTGCCACCCACTGCGTCACCTGCAAGCAGCGCGAGGAGCGTCGTTGACTTGGCGACCAGCCCTGTGGCTGGTCGCCCTCGTCGTCATCGCGCTGGATCAGTTCACCAAGCAGTGGGCGCTGTCCGCCCTCGAGCCGGGGGAGAAGCACGCCGTCCTCGGTGACCTGCTGTCCTTCCAGCTCGTGTTCAACTCGGGTGCCGCCTTCTCCTTGGGCGATGGCTATACCTGGGTGATGACCATCGTCGCCGTGATCGTGACCGTCGGCATCGTGTACTTCGCGCGCCGGGCGCAGTCCCGTCTCGCTGTCGCACTGTTCGGCATCGGTCTCGGGGGCGCCGTCGGCAACCTCATCGACCGGCTGCTGCGCGAGCCCAGCTTCGGCCAGGGTCACGTGGTCGACATGATCAACTACAACGGCTGGTTCGTGGGGAACGTCGCGGATCTGGCGATCGTGGGCGTCGCGGCAGTGGTGCTCGTGATGAGCCTGACCAACCGGCCCCTGCTCGCCGCGCCCGTCCCACCTGAGAGTGCCGACGAGCCGCAGTCAGCCGACGCGACTGTCGGCGAGGAGCCCCGTGACTGATACCCGCTACCTTCCCGTTCCCGATGCCCTCGTGGGGGAACGTGTCGACGCGGGCCTCGCGCGCATGCTGGGATTGAGCCGCACCAAGGCCGCCGAGCTGCTGGAGACCGGAGCCGTCGAACTGGACGGGCACACCCTCGGAAAGTCCGACCGGCTGTCCGAGGGCATCCTCGCGGTCGACATCCCCGACGAGCGCGAGCCGGTGGCCGAGCCGTCGGTTCCCGGCGGGCTGGTGCTGGTCTACGAAGACGACGACCTCGCGGTGGTCGACAAGCCCGTGGGCGTCGCCGCGCACCCGTCGCCGGGGTGGACGGGCCCCACCGTGGTGGGGGCCCTCGCATCGGCCGGCGTGCAGCTCGCGCAGTACGGGCCGGCGGAGCGTCAAGGGATCGTGCATCGGCTCGACGTCGGCACCTCCGGTCTCATGGTGGTCGCGAAGTCCGACACGGCGTATACGGCCCTCAAGCGCGCGTTCAAGGAGCGCGACGTCGAGAAGGTCTACCACGCGGTCGCGCAGGGACACATGGACCCGACCGAGGGCACGATCGACGCGCCCATTGGGCGCCACCCCACGGCGGACTACCGGTTCGCCGTGGTGCAGGGCGGCAAGCCCTCGATCACGCACTACGTGGTGCTGGAGATGTTCCCGGCCGCCTCGCTGGTGGAGGTCCACCTCGAGACGGGTCGCACGCACCAGATCCGCGTCCACATGGCCGCGATGCGTCACCCCCTCGCGGGCGACCTGACCTACGGCGCGGATCCGCGGCTCGCTGAGCGGCTCGGCATCGCACGCCAGTGGCTGCACGCGCGGGAGCTGGCGTTCGAGCACCCCACCCGGGGCGATGAGCTCCGGGTCGTCAGCGAGTACCCGGCGGACCTGTTGGCGGCGCTCGAGGTTCTGCGAGGATGACGGTGCGTGTCGAGGCCGTGACCACGGAGGCCCATTTCGCGGACGCGCTGGAGGTGCGGTTCGCGGTGTTCGTGCACGAGCAGGGGGTGTCTGCTGACAGCGAGCGCGATGCCCTTGATGACGATCCGCGCACGCTCCACGCCGTAGCCTACGACGCCCACGGCAGGCCGGTGGGGGCTGGGCGAGTGCTCGCTCCCCACACGGACACGGAACACGGCCAAGGCACCTCCCACGGAGCGATGGATCCCGCGAATCCGCACATCGGTCGCCTCGCGGTGATGGCGTCTGCGCGAGGCACGGGTGCGGGCCGGGCGTTGATGAAGTTCTTGGAGGCCGCCGCTCTCGAGCGCCACGGAGCCCACGGGGGCGTCCGGGTCGAGCTGTCCGCACAGGATCAGGCGATGCCGTTCTATCAGCGGCTCGGGTACACGGCGTACGGCGACGGCTATCTGGACGAGGGCATCGAGCATCACGACGCGTACAAGGACCTCACGGCCTGACCTCGGCCCGGCTCGCGGAGCCTCAGGTCAGCAGTGCGCGGATGCGCTTCTCGCTCACCGGCTCGCTCGTGCCGAGCGCTTGCGCGAACAGCGACACCCGCAGCTCCTCGAGCATCCAGCGCGCGTGCTCGAGCCGCTCCGCACGTCCCGGGTCCGGTCGCCCGGCGTCGTGAGCCTCCTGGACGCTCGTCACCTCGTTCGCCACCTCACGGACCTTCCACATCGTGGCCGCGTCGCGGTGAGGGTCCGACTGCGCCTTCTCCAGCCGCAGGGCCGCGGCCTTGAGGTAGCGCTCCAGGTGAGGCAGGCGCGCGGCCGGGGTGCGCGCCAGGAACCCGTCGCCCACGAGCGCATCGGCCTGTGCTCGGATGTCGGTGACCACGGCGAGCAGGGCCATGCTGGTGGCGGCCGTGAGCGCCGCGTCGAGGTCGCGGTAGGCGTCGAGGGCAGCAGCGGCCAGCGCCGCGACCCGGTGGGTCTCGTCCTCGAGCCCGGCGCGCACGTGGTCGCGTGCGCCGGCGTAGGACGCCGCATCGCGCACCAGCGCCACGTCGACGTCGGGTCCCGACGTGAGCGCCCGGACCGCGGCGTCCTGGAGCGCCGCCACGAGTGCCTCGGTGCTGCGGTAGGGCGACGCCGCGAGTGTCAGCGACAGCGCCGTCGTCCAGCGGGTGGTGATGCGCTTGGTGGGCAGCGCGCATTCGGTGAGGAGCAGTCGCCGCACGCCATCGGGATGGGCGGCCTGGCGTGACGCGGCGTCGGCCAGCACTCGCAGGGCAGGCTCGCCCTCGTCGATGATCGCGGGATAGCCGCGCACCGTCGCGCCGCCCACCTCGCCCGACACCTCGTCCGGGAGGGCGCCGCCCGGGAGGTCGGGCCAGCCGGTCAGGCCGGTCTGCTCGGGCAGGGCCGCGGCGCTCGGGCGGGCTCGCGACGAGGGAGGCCCAGCGCCGATGCGCGTATCGGCGCCGGCTGCGTCGTCTCCGCGGGAGCCTGCGGACGGCGCCCCTGCCGCGTCGGCCCTGCCCCCGCCTGGGGCGCCGGCCTGTCGGCCGCCCGCCGTCGTATCGGCCGCACGCTGGACGGTGCTGCTCGGGACGATGGTGCGTTGCATCGCCGCGCTGACGGCGGCCTGCGACTGCGGGGCCAACGAGCGCTGCAGACGCACGAGGTCGGTGGACTCGTCCACCACCGCGCCGGCCTCGTCCTCGACGCGAAAGGTGATCCGAAGGTGGGAGGGCAGGCGCTCGTCGAGACCTTCCCAGGCGTCGCCGGGGACGTCGATGCCGCGTGTGTCACGCACGGCGCGGGTGAAGGCGTCGCGGTAGGACTCGGCCATGTCGCCGGCGCGCGCCATGTCCTCCCACGCCGGAGTCTCGCGCGCGAGCCACGACGCGACGTCCCGAGCGGTGTCGGGCGCGGGAACCAGCAGCCGGCGCACGGGCTTGGGCAGCGCGCGGATGGTCGCGGTCGCGAGCTCGTCAGCGAGCCCGGGCACCATCCAGTCAAAGCCCTCAGGGGTCACGCGCGGCAGCACGGCGATGGGGATGTGCACGGTCACGCCGTCCGCGTCCGTCCCGGGCTCGAACTGATAGGTCAGCGGCAGTGCGAGGTCGCCCTGCGGCCACACCGT
This sequence comes from Demequina aestuarii, assembly GCF_000975095.1. GTDB lineage: Bacteria > Actinomycetota > Actinomycetes > Actinomycetales > Demequinaceae > Demequina > Demequina aestuarii. The sequence goes on along the minus strand of NZ_BBRD01000001.1, from coordinate 1,640,920 downwards.
CGGGAACGCGTCGGTGTCCACGTCGCCGTGCTCAGGGGCCACGGTGTCGAGCGTGAGCGTGAGCAGTTCGGGGTGCTTGCGCCGAGCGTCTTTCCACCACCGATCGAAGTGCCGGGCCGAGACCACGGTGTCCGGCACGCGCTCGTCGTAGAAGTCGAACAGCGCCTCGTCGTCGACCAGCAGGCCGCGGGTGCGCGATCGCGCCTCGAGCTCCTCGGCCTCGGCAAGCAGCCGCTGGTTGTCCTTCCAGAAGCTGTGGTGCGTCTCCCACTCGCCCTGCACGAGCGCGTGACGAATGAACAGATCGCGAGCCTCGACGGGACGGATGCGACCCCACAGGACGTCACGATCGGCCACGATGGGCATCCCGTAGAGCAGCACCTTCTCGGTCGCGACCGCCGCGCCGCGCTTCTTGGACCAGTGCGGGTCGGCGTAGGTGCGTTTGGCCAGGTCGCCCGCGAGCTCCTCGGCCCACTCGGGCTTGATCGCCGCCACGTCCCGCGCCCACAGCCTGCTGGTCTCCACCAGCTCCGCGGCCATCACGAACGCGGGAGGCTTCTTGGACAGGGGAGAGCCAGGGAAGATCGCGAAGCGTGCGCCGCGGGCTCCCAGATAGTCGTTGCGCGCCTGCTTCTTGGCGCGCCTGACCGCGGCCTCGCGGGCCCCGCCGCGCAGGTGCGCGAACTGGGAGGCCTTGGGCTCTCCCGTCTCCTGCATCCCGAGCTGGGACAGCAGGCCCGCAAGGATCGAGCGGTGGATCTGGTCGGCGTTCCATGCATAGCGATGCGACTGGCTATCAGCGGATCCGGCGCCGCTATCGTCGCCCTTCGGCGCCAACAGCTTCGCCTCCTTGCGCGCCATCTCGATGCCGAGCGGCTTCGCGGTCTGGCGGATCTGTTCGACCACGTCCTGCCATTCACGCACGCGCAGGAAGTTCAGGTGCTCCGCGCGGCACATGCGCCGGAACGCGCTGCCGGAGAGCTCGTGGCGCTGCTCGCGCAGGTACTCCCACAGGTTGAGGTAGGACAACAGGTCGGACGCGGGCTCCGCGAACCTGCGGTGCAGCGCATCCGCCTTCTCGCGCTCCTCGCTGGGTCGCTCGCGGGGGTCCTGGATCGACAACGCGGCGGCGACGATCGCGACCTCGCGCGCGACGCCGTGCCGCTGCGCCTCGACGATCATGCGTGCCTGGCGCGGGTCCATCGGCAGCCGGGACAGGGTGCGGCCCACCTCGGTGAGCCGCGTGCGGCCGTCGCGCAGCTCCAGCGCGCCCAGTTCCGTGAGCAGGTTGACGCCGTCCCGAATGGCCCGCGTGTCCGGTGGCTCGACGAACGGGAAGGACGCCATCCCCTCGGGGCCCTCCACGACGCCCACGGAGATCATCTGCAGCAGCACCGAGGCCAGGGACGTGCGCAGGATCTCCGGCTCGGTGAACTCTGGCCGGCCGTCGAAGTCGTCGTCCGCATACAGCCGGATCGCGATGCCGTCCGCGAGTCGCCCCGCCCGCCCGGAGCGCTGGTTCGCACTCGCCTGCGAGATGGGCTCGATGGGCAGCCGCTGCACCTTGGTGGCCTTCGAGTACCGAGAGATGCGCGCGGTGCCCGGATCCACGACGTAATGGATGCCGGGAACGGTCAGCGATGTCTCCGCCACGTTGGTCGCCAGCACGATGCGCCGGGTCGCGTGGCGCTCGAACACCCGGTGCTGCTCGGCGGCGCTCAGGCGGCTGAACAGCGGCAGCAGCTCGACCGCCTGCGGGTGACGCGGATCGCGGGCGCGTGGGCCCAGGTCCGCCGCCAGTGCATCGGCCGCGTCCCGGATGTCCCGCTCTCCGGACAGGAACACGAGGATGTCGCCCGGCCCCTCGCGCATGAGCTCGTTGCAGGCGTCGACGATGCCCGTGGACTGGTCCTTCTCCTCGCCCTGCTTCTCGCCTGCCAGCGGCCGGTAGCGGATCTCGACGGGGTATGTGCGCCCGGTGACCTCGACCACCGGCGCCAGGTGCGCATCGGCCGTCTGCGTCTCGAGCGGAACCGGACCACCGGGGGCGAAGTGCCGCGCGAACCGGTCCGAGTCGATGGTCGCCGACGTGATGATGACCTTGAGGTCGGGGCGCCGCGGCAGCAGGTTCGTGAGATAGCCCAGCAGGAAGTCGATGTTGAGGCTGCGCTCATGCGCCTCGTCGATGATGAGGGTGTCGTAGGCGAGCAGCTCCGGGTCGCGCTGGATCTGCGCCAGCAGGATGCCGTCCGTCATGACCTTCACCAGGGTGCGCTCGCTCGACTGGTCGGTGAAGCGCACCTGGTAGCCGACGATCTCGCCGAGCGTGGTGCCGAGCTCCTCGGCGATGCGTTCCGCCACCGTGCGTGCCGCGATGCGCCGCGGCTGGGTGTGGCCGATCTGCCCGGCCCGGCCGCGTCCCAGATCCAGCACGATCTTGGGCAGCTGCGTGGTCTTGCCCGAGCCGGTCTCGCCCGCGACGATCACCACCTGGTGGTCGCGGATCGCCGCCGAGATCTCCTCACGACTCGCACTCACGGGCAGCTGCTCGGGATACTCGATCGGTGGGAGGTCCACGGCCTCGCGGGCGCGAGCGGCCGCCTCGAGCGCGCCTCGGCTCACCGGCCGATGCGGGTCGCGGTGGCCGCCCCCGCGTCGCCCGGGCCGGCGGTCGCCGCGGCGCGCGCGGGATCGCTCGGGACGGGGGGACGGGTCGCTCACATGAGCCATTGTCCCAAGGCTGCGGGGGTGCTCGTGCCTGCGCCTCCCCACCCGACAGTTCGAGCCAATCTGGACCCGACACGCCGAGCCCGCCCGCGCATCGGCCGTGGTCTCGCGGCATCGCCGAGTTCTTGCCAGGCGGAGGGTGCTGCGGTACTTTTCCGCGGAACCGTCGCGCCACGAGGGTGCGGTATGAGCGCTGACGGAGGCGAGCACATGGTGAGGCGACCTGGTGGGGCGGTCGTGATGACGGCGATGGTGGCTGCAGTACTGATGTCCGGGTGCGCCACGGGCACGGACCCCGAGACCACCAGCGCCGAGCCCTCGCCGACCCCCGCGGCCGGGGCCGATCCGGAGTTCGGCGACGTGGATGGCACCTGGTGCCCCGTGCCGGAATCGGGCTTGACCGCGTGCGTCGCGGTGTCGCTGCCCTCCGTCGCGTGGGACGGGTCCCCGGCCGACGAATACGTGTACCCGCGGGACACGCCGGCCGAGGATGGCGACCCGCGTGAGTTCACCGATGCGGCCTACGACCACGCCCCCAACTAGGGCGAGTGCTGGGGCCGCGACCGTCGACGTATACCCGTCGGCGAGCGGTGCCGCGTTCACGTACTGCCCGGCAGGCGCAGCATCCGGTGACCCCGACATCGACGATCCGGTCACGTTCTTCGCGGCGCCCGAGTTCGACGGCTGGTTCCCCGACGGCGTACCGGACCACTCGGATCAGGACCGCCTGTACATCACCCAGAAGCTCACGCCCTACCCGTACCTCCGCGCGGACGGCTGAGCCTGGCCACGGTCGCGGTGTGGCCGACCTCGGGTGTCACTTGCGCGGCCTACAATCGAGGCCATGCCCGGCAGCGATTTTGTTCACCTCCATGTGCACACCGAATACTCGATGCTGGACGGCGCGGCGCGGCTGGATGACCTCTTCTCGCACGCCAAGGAACTGGGCCAGACGGCCATCGCCACCACGGACCACGGGTACATCTTCGGGGCCTACGACTTCTGGGCCAAGGGCAAGGCGCACGGGGTCAAGCCCATCATCGGCGTCGAGGCATACCTGACCCCGGGCACGGCCCGGCAGGACCGCTCGCGAGTGAAGTGGGGCGAGCGCGGCCAGGAGTCTGACGACGTCTCGGCGGGCGGCGCCTACACCCACATGACGATGTGGGCGCAGAACACCGAGGGCATGCACAACCTGTTCCGGATGTCGTCCTACGCCTCGCTCGAAGGCAACTTCCACAAGCCCCGGATGGACCGCGACCTGCTGCAGCGGTACGGCAAGGGCATCATCGCCACCACCGGGTGCCCATCCGGAGAGGTGCAGACGCGGCTGCGGCTCGGCCAGTACGACGAGGCGCTGCGGGCGGCAGGAGAGTTCCAGGACATCTTCGGCGCCGAGAACTTCTACGTCGAGCTCATGGACCACAACCTCTCGCTCGAGAAGCGCGTGCGCGAGGACCTGCTGCGGCTCGCGCACCAGATCGGCGCACCGCTGGTCGCGACCAACGACTCGCACTACGTCAAGAAGGAGGACTCGACTGCTCACGAGGCGCTGCTGTGCGTCCAGTCGGGGTCCAACCTCAACGAGCCCACCTCCGACCAGGGTGGCAAGCGGTTCGCATTCAGCGGCGACGGGTACTACCTCAAGAGCTCCGCCGAGATGCGCCAGCTGTGGCACGAGCTGCCCGAGGCGTGCGACTCGACGGTCGCGATCGCCGAGCGGTGCGAGGTCGAGTTCAACACCAAGGCCGACTACATGCCGGTCTACGACGTGCCCGCCGGCGAGGACGAGAACTCCTGGTTCGTCAAGGAGGTCCAGCGCGGGCTCGTGGAGCGGTTCGGCGAGGCGGTGCCGACCGAGGTTCAGGAGCGCGCCAACACCGAGATCGAGGTCATCACCGACAAGGGCTACCCCGGGTACTTCCTGGTGGTCGCCGACTTCATCAAGTGGGCCAAGGAGCAGGGCATCCGGGTGGGCCCCGGGCGAGGCTCGGGCGCCGGCTCGATGGCCGCGTACGCGATGCGCATCACGGACATCGACCCGCTGGTGCATCAGCTGTACTTCGAGCGATTCCTCAACCCGGAGCGCGAGTCCAAGCCCGACTTCGACATCGACTTCGACGAGCGCAGGCGCGGCGAGGTGATCCGCTACGTCTCCGACAAGTACGGCGAGGACAAGGTCGCGATGATCGCGACCTACGGCACCATCAAGGCCAAGCAGGCGCTCAAGGACGCCTCGCGCGTGCTCGGCAAGCCCTTCAGCCTGGGCGAGCAGCTCACCAAGGCGTACCCCGAGCCGCAGCAGGGCCGCGACATGCCGCTGTCCGGGCTGTTCGACACCAAGCACCCGCGCTACAACGAAGGCGGCGACCTCCGGGCCATTCTGGAGGCGGACCCCGAGGCCCAGCAGGTGCTCGAGCTCGCGCAGGGCCTGGAGGGCCTCAAGCGCCAGTGGGGAGTGCACGCGGCCGGCGTGATCATGTCGAGCGACCCGCTCATCGACATCATCCCCATCATGCGCCGCGAGCAGGACGGCGCCGTCATCACCCAGTTCGACTACCCCACGTGCGAAGAGCTGGGGCTGGTCAAGATGGACTTCCTGGGGCTGCGCAACCTCACGATCCTGGACGACGCGCTCTACAACATCGAGCACAACGGCAAGGAGCCGTTGGTGCTCGAGGACCTCGAACTCGCGGACGAGGAGACGTTCGAGCTGCTGGGCCGGGGCGACACCCTGGGCGTGTTCCAGCTCGACGGCGTGGCCATGCGACAGCTTCTCCGGCAGATGCGCCCCGACACCTTCGAGGACATCTCCGCCGTGCTCGCGCTGTACCGGCCGGGCCCGATGGGCGTGAACTCGCACACCAACTACGCCGAGCGCAAGAACGGCCGGCAGGCGGTGGACTACATCCACCCGGAGCTCGAGGCGCCCCTCAAGGAGGTCCTCGAGGTCACCCACGGCCTGATCGTCTACCAGGAGCAGGTCCAGAAGATCGCGCAGATCGTCGCGGGCTACACGCTGGGCGCCGCCGACCTGCTGCGTCGCGCGATGGGCAAGAAGAAGCCCGAGGTTCTGGCCAAGGAGTTCGAGCCGTTCAGCGCGGGCATGCGCAAGAACGGGTTCTCCGAAGAGGCCATCAAGAAGCTCTGGGACACGATGGTCCCGTTCGCCGACTACGCCTTCAATAAGGCCCACACGGCCGCGTACGGCGTGCTGTCGTTCTGGACCGCCTACCTGAAGGCCCATTACCCGACCGAGTTCATGGCGGCGCTGCTCACCTCGGTGGGCACCGACAAGGACAAGTCCGCGATGTACCTGGGCGAGTGCCGCCGCATGGGCATCACTGTGCTGCCGCCGGATGTCAACGAGTCCATCGCGTACTTCTCCGCCGTGGGAACCGACGTGCGGTTCGGTCTCACGGCGGTGCGCAACGTGGGCTCCAACGTGGTGGCGGAGATCATCAAGGCGCGGGAGGCCAAGGGGGCCTTCGAGACCTTCCAGGACTTCCTCGACAAGGTGCCCGCGACCGTGTGCAACAAGCGCACCATCGACTCGCTCATCAAGGCCGGCGCGTTCGACTCCCTGGGGTACACGCGCCGCTCGCTCAACGCGGTCCACGAGCAGGCCATCGACTCGGTGGTGGGAGTCAAGCGCCAAGAGGCGACGGGCCAGTTCGACCTGTTCGGCGGGGATGCCGAGCTGGGCGGGGGAGTGACAGTGCTCGTTCCCGCTCTCGAGGAGTGGGACAAGAAGACGCTGCTCAACCTCGAGCGAGACATGCTGGGGCTCTACGTCTCCGACCATCCGCTGGCGGGGCTCGACCACATCATCCGTTCCGAGGCCACGCACCAGATCCTCGCGGCGACCCCTGCGAACGGCGTGGGCGACGGGCAGCAGGTGGTGTTCGCGGGCCTGGTCACGCGAGTCGACCGCCGCGTCGCGAAGTCAGGCAACGCCTACGCGATCGTCACCCTCGAGGACCTCACGGCCGAGACGGAGATCTCGTTCTTTGGGCGCACCTACGAGACCTACGCTCGCGATCTCGCGGACGATGCGGTGCTCACCATCAAGGCGCGCGCCCGGGAGCGAGGCGACGGTGGGCTGCAGTTCAGCGCCGTCGAGCTGCGCGTGCCCAACCTCACCGTGGTCGACAACTCTCCCGTCTCGATCACGCTGCCCGCCACCCGGGTGAACCCGGCCATGGTCGAGGAGATCAAGGCCATCCTGCGCTCGCACCCCGGCTCCGTCGAGGTGCGGATGGTGCTCACCGGCAGCGGCGAGTCGATCACGATGCGGCTGGGCGACGAGTTCCGCGTGGACCGATCCAGCGCGCTGTTCGGAGATCTCAAGGCCGCGTTCGGTCCGAGCTGCCTCGCTCCGGCTCCGGCCACCGTCAGTACAGGCTGAGCCCGCCGTCGGTCTTGATGACCTGACCGACCACCCACGCGCCGTCGGCTGTCGCGAGCCAGGCGATCAGGCGGGCAGGGTCGGCCGGTTCGCCGAACCGCCCGAACGGTGTGCGACGTCGCCACTCGTCGATCTCCGTGAGGTCGCGGTCCGTGCCGTCCGGGTCCAGGTAGCCGGTGTTCACCGGCCCGGGGTTGATGGTGTTGAGGATGATCCCGAGATCGAGCAGCTCGGCCGCGACGGTTGCGGTGATGCCGGACAGCGCCGCCTTGGACGCTGCGTACGCGACCTCCCCGCGCATCGGCCCGTCGCCCTGGCCGGACGTCATCCAGAACACGCGACCCACCGGCGCTGCGAAGGGCTCGCGGTCGGTGGCGCGGTCGCCGGGTCGAGCTGCGGCCTCGCCCGGGGTGCGATGGAGTGCCGCGAACTCCTTCGTGAGCAGGATGGTCGCGCGCGAGTTCGTCTCCCACATCGCGCTCAGCCGCTCCGCGGTCATGTCGAGGATCGCGCCGTCGTCGCCGCTCTTGGCGTGGTTGCACACCAGGATGTCGAGCCGTCCCGTGAGGGAGGCGGCGTCGCGCACCAGCCGGGCCGGCGCATCGGCCTCGCGCAGGTCGGCGTGCGTGCTCCCCAGCCGGGCGCCGTCCGTGCGTGCGCCGTCGAGGGCCGCGAGCACCGCATCGATGTCGTCACCGCCCCAGGGCTGGGCGACGTCGTTCGGGCGGTAGTGCTGGACATACACGCTGGCGCCGAGGTCGAGCAGGTGCGTGGCGACGGCGAAGCCGATGCCCTGGCGGCGAGAGACGCCGGTTACCAGAGCGGTCTGGCCGGCGAGGGGACGTACGTGAGTCATGTGAAGTCCTGGGGTCGTCGTGACGAGTGGATGCCCGGCGCAAGGGCGGCCCGGGCGAGGTCGCGGTTCTCGCCGCGATCACGAGTCACAGGGTCTTCATGCCCGCCAACCTACCAGCGCACGCGTTAGCGTCATCTCATGACCCCCGTCACCTGGCAACGCCTCGAGGGAGCAGCCCTCGCCCTCGCGGCGCTCGCGGCCGCCGCGATGCTCGATGGCTGGTGGTGGCCGCTGGCGCTGTTCCTCGTATTCGACCTCAGCGCGCTCGGATACGTGGCAGGCACCCGCATCGGCGCCGCGACCTACAACGCCGGACACGCGCTCGTAGGCCCGAGCGTGATGGCGGGGTGGGCGCTCGCGAGCGGGGGCTTCGGAGTGCCAGGCGGGCGCGTGGCGGCTCTCGTGGCGGCGGCGTGGGCGTTCCACGTCGGCGTGGACCGGGCGCTCGGCTACGGGCTCAAGCACGCGGACTCCTTCCAGCACACGCATCTGGGATGGATCGGCAGGTCGCGGACGGGGGAATGATGCGCCACGCGGCACGGTTTCTCCTGGCAGGACATCGAAGGAGATCTCCATGACCATCGCCGTCACCGCCGCATCCGGCAGCCTCGGACCCCTCGTCATCGACGAGCTGCTCGCGCACGGAGTGCGGCCCAGCCAGCTCATCGCGGTCGTCCGCGACCTGGGGAGGGCCGAGCGGATGGCCGCCCAGGGCGTCACCGTGCGTCAGGGCAACTACGACAACCCTCCGAGCCTCCTCGCTGCGCTGGAAGGAGTGAGCAGGGTGCTGGTGATCTCCGGTTCCGAACTGGGACGCCGCGTCGTGCAGCACGCCAACGCGATCGACGCCGCGCGGGACGCGGGGGTGAACCTGATCGCCTACACATCCGTGCTGCGCGCGGGCGAGGCGACGCTCAACCCGCTGCTCGAGGAGCACGTGGGGACCGAGCGGTACCTCGAGGCGAGCGGCGTCCCGTTCGTGATGCTCCGGAACGGCTTCTACACCGAGAACTACGCGGCCCAGGCTCGCCAGGTGCTGTCGTCCGGAGAACTGCTGACGAGCGCGGGGGAGGGACGCACCGCGTCTGCCGCGCGCCGGGACTTCGCCGCCGCCGCGGCCACCGTGCTCACCACTCCCGGCCACGAGGGCCAGCGATACGAGCTTGCCGGCGGGGCGGGCTGGACCATGCATGATCTCGCCGAGGTGATCGGGCGCATCGGGGCCAGGCAGGTGCATGTGCGCCAGGTGGATGAGGTCTCTCATCTCGAGGCGCTGCTGGGCGCGGGGGTGCCGCAGCCCGTGGCGGAGCTGACCGTCGCCATCGACCAGGCCGTGCGCGCGGGGGAGTTGGACACTGCCGGGGACGACCTCGAGCGATTGGCGGGCCGCGCCACGACCTCGCTCGAGGACGGGCTGCGTGCGGCGATGGCCTAGCACCACGGGCGCCCGGCGGGGATAGGCTGGTGCGCGTGCTGAGCCGAATCGACCTGCGTGACCGCGACCTGTCCGCCCGCGAGCTGCTCGCGATCGTTCCTCGAGCCGACGTCAACGTCGCGGACGCCCGCGCGGTCGTGGAGCCGATCCTTAACGCAGTCCGCGAGCGCGGTCTCGACGCGATTCGAGAGCTCGGCGAGCGCTTCGATGGCGTGGACCCCGAGTTCCTGCGCGTTCCTCCCGAGCGCATCGAGGCCGCGGTCGCGACTCAGGATGCCGCCGTGCTCGACGCGCTCCGCGAGGCGATCACGCGCGTGCGAACCTTCCACGAGGCGACCGTGCCGCCGCCGGTGTCGGTCGAGGTCGCTTCCGGTGCCACGGTGTCGCAGCGCTGGATCCCGGTGGGCCGCGTGGGGCTGTACGTCCCTGGCGGCCTCGCCGTGTACCCCAGCTCCGTCGTGATGAACGTCGTCGCCGCTCAGGCCGCGGGGGTCCAGTCGATCGCGGTCACCACGCCACCCCAGAAGGAGTTCGGCGGCGAGCCGCACCCCACGATTCTGGCCGCGTGCGCGCTGCTGGGCGTGGACGAGGTCTACGCCGTGGGCGGTGCGCAGGCGATCGGCATGCTCGCGTACGGCGTCGACGGCCTGTGCGACCCGGTGGACGTCATTACAGGGCCGGGGAACGTCTACGTCGCGGCCGCCAAGCGTGCGGTGAACGGCGTGGTCGGCATCGACTCCGAAGCCGGACCCACGGAGATCGCGATCATCGCCGACGACACCGCGGACCCCGACTTCGTGGCCTCCGACCTCCTCAGCCAGGCCGAGCACGACCCGATGGCCGGCTCCGTGCTCATCACCGACTCAGAGGAGCTCGCCGAGCGCGTCGAGACGGCGCTGCAGCGCCGGGCCGATGCGACCAAGCACCTGGCGCGGGCCAAGGAGGCCCTGACGGGTCGCCAGAGCGCGATCATCCTCACCTCCGGCATCGACCAGTCCGTGCAGGCCGCGGACGCCTATGGAGCCGAGCACCTGGAGATCCACACGCGAGCCGCCGCCGCGGTGGCGGCTCGCATCCGCAACGCCGGAGCGATCTTCGTCGGCCCTCACAGCCCCGTGTCGCTGGGCGACTACATCGCGGGCTCGAACCACGTGCTGCCCACCGGCGGCACCGCGCGCTTCGCGAGTGGCCTCAATACCGCGAGCTTCCTCAAGGCGGTCTCGACCATCCACTACACGGCCGATGCGCTCGCAGCGGTGGAGGACAGCGCAGTCGCGCTCGCGGAGGCCGAGGACCTGCCGGCTCACGGCGAGGCGATCCGCGCCCGCTTCGAGCGGTAGCGGGCCGCTGCCGGCACGAGCAGCGGCGCGCTCAGTGCACCCGCTGCGTCACCGAACCCCGAGCACGAACGGAGACACCGCCGCGGCGCCCGCGCGCAGCAGCAGCCGCGACGCGACGGTGAGCGTCCACCCCGAGTCGGTGTAGTCATCCACCAGCAGGACCGAGCGCCCGCGCAGTCCTTCGAGCGCAGCCTCGTCCAGTTCAAGTCCGAGGCGGCGCGACACCGACGCCAGCCGTTGCGCCGAGTTGACGTCGTGCCTGTCCGGCTCGGGCCGCGAGGACACGGGCCCCAGCGTGCCGACGAACGGCACCTTCAGGAATCGCGCGAGGCCCGGTCCGAGGTGGTCCATCAGCTGCGGCCGGGTCGCCGAGCGCACCGACACGACGCCATGCACCGCGAGCGACGGTGACGGCCCCTTGACCCCGCCCCAGAGCTCGTTCCAGTCCTCGAGAGCGCGCACGGCAGCCTCTCGCAGCGGCGGCGGCGTCTCGCCGTCGATCGGCGCGCCCGATTCGTCGCGCGACTCGAACAGGTCCCGCAGCGCGCCGGACCATCCCAGCCCGTCGAGCCGGGCGATCGCCCGGCCGGCACGGGCCTGCTCCTCTGCGGGGATGCGGCCGCGCAGATCCACACCGAGCGCGTCCATGCCGCTTGGCCACTGTCGGCGCGGCACGATCTCCACGCCCACGCGATCCATGCCGTCGCGCGCCGCCTCCACGGCCGAGCCGTCCGGCACTGAGGGAAGGTCCACCCCTCCGCACACGTCGCAGCGCCCGCAGCGCCAGCCCTCGGTCAGGTCCGGGTCGTCGAGCACTCGCCGGAGGAAGGCCATGCGGCACGTGTCGAGCCGCTCGTATTCGAGCATGGTGCCCTGCTCTGCGGCACGGGTCTGCGCCACCCGCGCATACCTCTCGGCGTCGTACGCCCAGGGCTCGCCGGTGGCCATCCATCCGCCTTTGACTCGGCGCACCGCTCCGTCGACGTCCAGCACCTTCAGCATCGACTCCAGCCGGCCCCGCCTCAGGTCGACCTGGGTCTCGAGTGCTGCCACGGAGGTCGCCTGCGCAGTGCCCAGCGCGCCCAGGGCCGCCCGCACCTGGTCCTCGGGCGGGAACGCCTGCGAGCCGAACCACTCCCAGATGGCGCGGTCCTCGGCCCCGGGCAGCAGTACCACCAGTGCTCGCGCGACGCCACGGCCAGCGCGCCCCACCTGCTGGTAGTACGCGATGGGGGACGACGGTGCGCCCAGGTGGATCACGAAGGCGAGGTCGGGCTTGTCGAAGCCCATCCCCAGAGCCGACGTCGCGACCAGCGCCTTGACGCGGTTGGCCTTGAGATCCTCCTCGAGCTGCTCGCGCTCGGCCGGGTCGGTGCGCCCGGTGTAGGCGCCCACCGTGTGCCCGGCGGACCTCAGCTGAGACGCGACCTCCTCGGCCGCGGAGACGGTCAAGCAGTAGACGATTCCCGAGCCATCGATCTCGCTCAGGGCCGAGGCGAGCCACGCCACGCGCGCCGCGGGGTCCGGCAGCTGCACCACGCCCAGGTGCAGCGATTCGCGGTCCAGCGCGCCGCGCAGCACCAGCACGTCGTCGTGCCGATCCAGGCCGCCTGGCTCGACATCGGCCCGGCGCACGCCCAGCTGCTCCGCCACGTCTGCGGTGACGCGCGAGTTCGCGGTGGCCGTGGTCGCGAGCACGGGGATGCCGTCCGGCAGCTCTGACAGCAGCGTGCGGATTCGCCGGTAGTCGGGCCGGAAGTCGTGACCCCAGTCCGAGATGCAATGCGCCTCATCGATCACGACGAGCCCCGCATCCGCCGCGAGACGGGGCAGCACCTCGTCGCGGAACTGCGGGTTGTTGAGCCGCTCGGGCGAGCACAGCAGCACGTCGATCTCTCCGGCAGCGATCGACGCATGCACCTGGTCCCACTCCGTCACATTCGCGGAGTTCACCGTGGCGGCACGGATTCCCGCTCGCGACGCCGCCTGGATCTGGTCGCGCATGAGCGCCAGCAGCGGCGACACGATGATGGTCGGCCCTGCCCCACGCGCTCGCAGCAGCATGGTCGCCACGAAGTACACCGCGGACTTGCCCCAGCCCGTGCGCTGCACGACGAGCGCCCGCGCGTGCCGCGCCACCAGCGCCTCGATCGCACGCCACTGGTCGTCGCGCAGGGCGACGTCGTCCCGGCCCACGAGCGCTCGCAGCGCGGCCTCACCCTCCGCCCTCAGTTCGGCCGATGCGTGGGCGGGGTCGGTCTCGGCAACGGGCACGGTCGTGGGGTCAGGAGACATGCCCCCACCGTAGGTGCGCGGGCCGACATCTCGGTCCCGGGGGATCTCGAGGGCGATCCAGGGCGCAGGGTGAGTGCAGCAGTGGGCAGGAGTGCTATCCGGGAGGGGATCGCCCGGCCACTAGACTTCCTGCCATGACTCTGCCCCTGCGCCCCGAACTGATCGGGCTGGAGCCATACGGAGCCCCTCAGCTCGACGTGACTGCGCGCCTCAACGTCAACGAGAATCCGTACGCGCCCCCGCCCAGCGTCGTCGACGCGATCGCCCAGGCCGTCCGGAAGGCCGCCGAGGGACTCAACCGGTACCCGGACCGCGACTTCACTGCGCTGCGTGCCGATCTCGCCCACTACCTGGAGGTCGAGAGCAACGTCGACTTCGTGGAGGTGCGCAACATCTGGGCCGCGAACGGCTCGAACGAGGTGATGCTGCACCTGCACCAGGCCTTCGGCGGGCCCGGTCGGCGCGTGCTGAGCTTCGCTCCCACGTACTCGATGTACCCGGAGTACGCGCGTGACACGGTCACGGACTACGTGACGCTGCCGCGCCGCGATGACTTCACGCTGGACATCGATGCCGCCCAGGCGGCGATCCGCGAGATCGAGCCCAGCCTCGTGCTGGTCGCGAGCCCCAACAACCCGACGGGCACGGCGCTGAGCCTCGACGACGTGCACGGTCTGATGGCCGCGGCGGATGGCGTCGAGGGTGGCTGCGTGGTGGTGATCGACGAGGCCTACGCCGAGTTCCGTCGCGCGGGCGTGCCGAGCGCCGCCACGATCATCCCGGAGCACCAGAACCTCGCGGTGAGCCGCACCATGTCCAAGGCCTTCGCGCTCGCGGGTGGTCGCCTGGGGTATCTGGTGGCCCACGAGCCCGTGATCGACGCCCTGCGCGTGGTGCGGCTGCCGTACCACCTGAGCGCCGTCACGCAGGCGACGGCCCGTGCCGCCCTCGCGCACCATCGCGAACTGCAGGCGCAGGTGGACGAGATCCGGGCCGAGCGCGACGACACCGTCGCGTGGCTCACCGATCAGGGATATACGGTGGCGGAGACGGACGCGAACTTCGCGCTCTTCGGCCCGTTCGAGGATCGGGAACGAGTGTTCGAGGGGCTGCTGGAGCGCGGGGTGCTGATCCGCGTCACGGGCCCCGAGGGATGGCTGCGGGTGTCGATCGGCACTCCGCAGGAGATGGCGCTGTTCCGCAGCGCGCTACTGGAGGTCACCGCATGAGCCGCACCGGACGCATCGAGCGCGCGACGAGCGAGTCGCAGGTGCTCGTGGAACTCGACCTGGATGGCTCGGGCACTACCGACATCGACACGGGCGTGCCGTTCTACGACCACATGCTGACCGCGCTGGGCAAGCACTCGCTGATGGACCTCACCGTGAAGGCGACGGGCGACGTGCACATCGACAGCCACCACACGGTCGAGGATGTCGCGATCTGCATTGGCGAGGCGCTCAAGGAGGCGCTGGGCGACAAGGCCGGCATCTCGCGGTTCGGCGACGCGATGGTGCCGCTCGACGAGGCCCTCGCGCAGTGCGTGGTCGACGTCTCGGGGCGCCCCTACTGCGTGCACATCGGTGAGCCAGTGGGTCAGGCCACGCACCTGATCGGCGGCAACTTCGCGGGGTCGCTGACGGGCCACGTGCTCGAGTCGATCGCGCACCACGCCGGCATCTGCGTGCACATGCGCGTGCTCGCCGGCCGCGATCCGCACCACATCGTCGAGGCGCAATTCAAGGCGCTGGCGCGTGCGCTGCGCGCTGCGGTGACGGCCGATGCGCGGGTGAAGGGCATTCCTTCGACCAAGGGCGCGCTGTGACGGACGACGGAGACGTCGACGTCCCCGACGATCTCTCGAGCCTCGCCGACGCGAAGCCGATGGGGGAGACCGGTCCTCACGTCGAGAGGGACACGGTCGCGCTGTTCACTCCCATCCAGAACGGCCGGGTGCTCGCTGCGGTGTGCGCGCTCAACGGCGTGCGGGGCCAGACCATCGAGACCTCGGCCGGTGCCTTCGCGGTGCTGGACGACACCAGCGCGGGCGCCGTCGACACCGCAGGCGAAGTGGTGAGCGCGTTCGTCAAGACGCAGCCGATTCTGGCGATGGAGCGCCGTGCGGGCCAGATCACGGTGCGCCGTTGGTTCGAAGGCGTGAAGGGCGACACGTTGCCGCCAGGGCTCGCGCTCGACGAGGCGCCGGGAGTCATCACCACCCTGATGACCGGTACCCAGACCATCGATGAGATCGCCCTCACGCACCCGGGCAAGGTCTTCCACGCGCGAATGTCGCGCATGAAGGCGTTCCGCGAGCTGCGTCGCGCCGCCAAGGACGCCAAGCGTCAACTGAAGGCGCGAGAACAGAACGCGCGCGATTCGAACCCGGACCCCGGCGGCTCCTGACGTGGCGCTCCGGGTGTAAACGATCGTTTACACTTGAGGAGTGGCCTCCTCCTCAGACACCCCCGCTCGCATCCGCGATGCCGCACTGTCGCTCTTCAGTGGGCCCCTGGGGCCCACGGCGAGCGTGCGGGACATCGCCGAGCACGCTGGCGTGTCACCTGCACTCATCATCCGCCACTTCGGGTCCAAGCAGGGCCTGAGGGAGGCCGTCGACGCGGAGGTCGCGGCGACCATCGACCGCCTGCTCGCCGAGATCGAGAGCAACCCCGAGCTCGGGGTCGACGGCAACCAGGCGAGCGCCCTCGCGGTGGCGATGGAGGCCCATCTGCCCCCCGGCTCGCCCATCCCGGGGTATCTGTCCTGGTGCGTGGGAGACGCGTCGGACGGCGCGCAGCGGCTTCTTGCGCAGATCATGGATGCGAGCCGGCGGGCGTTCGAGGCGGTGGCCGAGGCGGGTCTCGTGGACCGCGGTCCCGACCCGGCCGTGCGGGCTGCGGTGATCGCCGCGCTCGACCTGGCGGCGCTGACCTTGCACCGGCCCATTGGCCACGTCATGGGAACCACGCCGCTCACCCGACCCGGCACTGACGTGTGGGCGCGCGAAGTCGCGCACCTCATCGCTCGCGGCTACGGCCGTACACCCTAAGGAGAGACATGACCACCGCTCGTCACCCACGCGCCCCCAAGCTCACCGCGTTGGCCCTCCACGCCGTCGCCGTCGCGTTCGGCCTCGCCTTCCTGGCGGGAGCGTTCGAGCCGTGGGGCAGCGCCTTCGCTCCCGACGCCACGCCCGTCCGGCTCTGGCTGCTGGGCGGCGCGTCCGTCGTCTACCTCGTGCGTTTCACGATCACGCAGTTCGTCCTGCTCAAGCGCCCCTTCCCGTGGGAGGAGGCCCTGTTCGTGGGGCCGTGGGTCGCGATGCTGCAGGTGGGGCTCGTGATGCTCGGCGGGAACGTCGCCGGTCCCCTCGGCTGGGTGGCCGTGGCGGGTGCGGTGCTGTACGCGGTGGGCTCGTACCTCAACACGGCGTCCGAGGCGATGCGCCTCGTGTGGAAGCGCGATCCCGCTCATCAGGGGCGCATCTACGACAAGGGCCTGTTCGGGTACTCGATGCACATCAACTTCTTCGGTGACTCCCTGCTCTTCACGGGGTTCGCGATGATCGCCGGCACGTGGTGGGCGGCGATCTTCCCCGCGGTGATGACGGCGATGTTCGTGGGCTATCACATCCCCCGCCTCGATCAGCATCTCGCGGACCACTACGGCGAGCAGTTCCGCGACTACTCCGCGCGCGTGAAGAAGTTCGTGCCGTTCGTCTACTGACCCACGGTGCACGCGGCATGCCGCGGGCGCATCGGCCGTCTTCTCCCCGTCGATAGACTTCTCCAGTGACCTCCCCACTCGTCTGCGTCCTCGACTACGGCTTCGGCAACGTCCGCTCGGCGGTGCGTGCCGTCGAGCATGTGGGAGGCCGCGTGGTCCTGACGGATGACCGGGCGATCGCGGAGAACGCGGACGGGCTGATCGTGCCCGGGGTGGGTGCGTTCGACGCCGTCATGACGGGGCTCAAGGGCGTGCGCGGCGAGCAGATCATCGGGCGCCGGCTGTCCGGCGGGCGGCCCGTCCTGGGCATCTGCGTGGGGATGCAGGTGATGTTCGCCAAGGGCGTCGAGCACGGTGTCGCGTCTGAAGGCTTGGACCACTGGCCCGGCACCGTCGAGAAGCTGCAGGCGCCGGTGGTGCCCAACATGGGCTGGGCGCCGGTGGACGTGCCGGCAGACTCCGTGCTCTTCGAGGGGATCGCGGACGAACGCTTCTACTTCGTCCACTCGTACGGCGCGCGTGAGTTCCCGCTGGGCACTACGGAGGACACGGGGCGCTTCCGGGCTCCGCTGGTGACGTGGTCCGAGGCGGGCACGGCCGATGCGTCGGACCGGTTCGTCGCCGCCGTCGAGAACGGCCCCCTGAGCGCCACCCAGTTCCACCCGGAGAAGTCGGGTGAGGCGGGGCTGCAGTTGCTGCGCAACTGGGTGACGTCGCTCCGGTGACACTGCATCGTCGCGGTGTACGGTCGAGCGGTGACGATGGTGACCATTCCGCCCGGTGACGTGAGTCTTCGCGACGCGCGGCGCGATCGTGAGCGCATGGTCGTGCTCGAGTCCTTCGAGATCTCCGCTGTCCCGGTCTCGCGGCGCGCACTGGCAAAGAGAGAGGACCACTCTGCGCTGCCGGCGGCGGACGTGACGTGGTTCGAGGCCGTCGAGTGGTGCAACGCCGCCTCCGACGCGGAAGGGCTCGTTCGCGCGTACTCGTGGCGAGGCTCGTTGGTGGAGTGGGATCCCGCAGCGGATGGCTACCGGCTGCCGACGGTCGCGGAGTGGGAGTACGCCTGCCGGGCAGCCTCAGATGGTCCCACCTATGGGAGCCTCGCAGACATCGCGTGGACCGCGAGGGATGACGTCGACGGCCCCCAGCCAGCGGCCTTGAAGGAACCCAATGCATGGGGACTGTTCGACACTCTGGGCAACGTCTGGGAGTGGTGCTGGGACTACGCCGACCCGGCGCGCTACGCGGACTACCGCACCCTCAAGGGCGGCGGATGGTCCGACAAGGAGTGGGCCTGCCGCGTGGGGGTGCGCCGAGCCAGCGCGCCCGATGCGCGGATCGAGGACGTGGGCTTTCGAGTCGCACGAGGTGGGGTGTCGGGCATAGACGGGGTATTCCAGGGATGGTCACCGCAAGCTGACCACGAGCGGGCGGACATCCGTGGCGCACTGCCGCTGGGGTGGACGCCATTGCGGGAGTTGGCGCGCCGAGCGCTCGCGCAATACGAGGCCTACCCGCAGCCGTCCTGGCAGTCGCAGGACTCCTGACCGTGGAGCAGTGCGCCCGAGGTCGTCGCGCACCCGTCGCCCCGCCACGCTTCGAGCCCCTCGCGCACCGCGAAGCCGGCGATCACGAGCGCCGCGAGGGGATCCGCCCACCACCAGCCGAGCAGTGCATTGAGCGCGAGGCCCACCAGCAGCGCGGCCGAGAGGTACGAGCAGATGATGAGCTGGCGCGCGTCGGCGACGGCGGTGGCGGATCCGAGCTCGTGGCCTGTGCGGCGTTCGAACCACGCGAGGGTGGGCATGATGGCGAGCGACAGCGCTGCCAGGATGATCCCCACGCTCGAATGCCCCGGGGCGTCCCCTGAGATCAAGGCTCGTGACGCATCGGCCGTCACGACGAGCGCGAGAGCGAAGAAGGCGCCTGCGATGAGCCGCAGGGTGATCCGCTCGCGCTGCCGGGGGTCGGGTGCGGAGAACTGCCACGCCACGAAGGTCGCGGAGGCGACCTCGACCACCGAGTCGAGGCCGAACCCCACGAGCGCGCTCGAGGACGCCGCGGCCCCGGCGATGAGCGCGACGGCCGCCTCGACCACGTTGTAGGCGATCGTGAGACTCACGATGATGCGGATGCGCCGGCGCAGGGCGGCCGTGCGGGCGCCGGTGAGAAGAGGTGTGGCCATCAGCAGGTGCACCCCTCGGAGTCGCAGCAGGAGGGATCGAGCGTCACGGTCATCGCGAGCATCGCCTCAAGGGCGGTCGCGAGCGACGGGTGCGCGAGAGAGTAGTGCGCGTGGCGTCCACGACGCTCGGCGGTGACCAGCCCGCAGCCGCGCAGGCACGTGAGGTGGTTCGACATCGATTGGCGGCTCACGCTCAGCTCGGCTGCGAGGTCAGCGGGGCAGTGGGTGCCGTGCCGCAGCGCAAGGAGGATCGCGGCGCGCGTCGGGTCGGACAGCGCGTGAGCGACGTGCGCCACGGCGGCGGTGTGGGCGGGAGCTGCGCACGCGATGTGATCGCGAGGCTCCGACGGGCTGGTGGGCACGGTCGT
Source organism: Demequina aestuarii (assembly GCF_000975095.1). Lineage (GTDB taxonomy): Bacteria > Actinomycetota > Actinomycetes > Actinomycetales > Demequinaceae > Demequina > Demequina aestuarii. The sequence continues at coordinate 1,621,574 of NZ_BBRD01000001.1, read as the reverse complement.
CGTCGACGGTGCGGAAGTCATGCGGGCCACATTAGTACAGCCACAGATGTACTGTCGAGCGCGCGTCATGCTCCCGGTGCCGGTAGCCTGGTGCCCGCGCGCAGGCGCCCGGGCAACCGGGTCTTGCCCGCGCATCGGCTGTCCCACACGAAAGCGAGATCATGACTGACTCCCCGCGCCTCGAGCTGCTGCCCGCCGTCGACGTCGCCGACGGCCAGGCCGTCCGCCTCACCCAGGGCGAGGCAGGCACCGAGACCGGCTACGGCGACCCGCTGTCCGCGGCGCAGGACTGGGTGAAGGGTGGCGCCGAGTGGATCCACCTCGTGGACCTCGACGCGGCGTTCGGCCGTGGCTCCAATGCGGAACTGCTCGAGCGCGTGGTGAAGTCCGTCGACATCAAGGTCGAGATGAGCGGTGGCATTCGCGACGACGAGTCCCTCGAGCGCGCGCTCGCGACCGGGTGCGCACGCGTGAACATCGGCACCGCGGCGCTCGAGAACCCCGAGTGGACGGCCGCCGCGATCGCCAAGCACGGCGACCGCGTGGCCGTGGGGCTCGACGTGCGCGGTACCACGCTGTCCGGGCGGGGATGGACCCGTGACGGCGGCGATCTGTGGGACGTGCTCGCGCGACTGGACCGCGAGGGCTGCAGCCGCTATGTGGTGACGGACGTCAAGAAGGACGGCATGCTGTCGGGCCCCAACACGGGCCTGCTGATGGACGTGTGCGACGCGACCGATGCGGCCGTGGTGGCCTCCGGTGGCATCAGCTCTCTCGAGGACATCGCGGCGCTGAGGGCCATCGTGGACCGCGGCGTCGAGGGTGCCATCGTGGGCAAGGCGCTGTACAACCGCAACTTCACGCTGCCGCAGGCCCTGGACGTCGCCGGCCGTCCGTAGCGCCGCCCGGGCCGCGTCAGGGCCAGCGCGTAGCATCGTGACCATGAGCGACACCGGTGGGGCCGAGCCTTTCAAGGAGATCCCGGAGTCCGTCTTCGCCGACGACGACGGCAGCGCCGATGCGCGCCTCGCCCAGGCTCTGATCCGCTATTCCCACGCGAAGACTCCGCTCACGGAGGTGGTGGACGCGCTGGCGTACGCGCGCGTGCTGATCCCCGTGATGGCGAGCGGCGAACAGCGCGTGATGGGGGACTACGGCGTGGAGAAGGACGAGGTCGCGTCCACGGGCGTGGTCGCCGTCCAGATGCCCGATGGTCGCGCCGCGCTGCCCGTCTTCACGGACGTGGATGCGGTCAGGGCGTGGAACGATCGCGCACGTCCCATCCCTGCGGAGGGCCCGCGCGCAGCGCTGGCGGCCATCGCGGAGAGCTGGGCGAGCCTCGTCATCAACCCCGGCATGGAGACCGTCGTGATTCCGCGGCCGGCCGTGTGGGCCCTGGGCCAAGGGCTGACGTGGAGGCCCGCCGTCGTGGACGGCCAGGTGAGCGACGAGGTTCGCGAGGCCGTCACCAGCGCGGTGTCCACGGACGCGGCGCTGCGGACGGTCGAGGTGGTGGCAGGCAACGGGGCCGAGGTCGCCGTGGTGCTGCGGCTCACGCCAGGTCTCACGCAGCCCGAGGTCGACGACGTGGTGCAGCGTGTCCAGCGGGAGCTCGCCCACTCGGACGTGGTGGCGCAGCGCGTCGACAGCCTCGAGCTGCGGCTCGCGACTGCCTAGCCACCGATCGCCTCGGTGCATGCCCAAGGCGCGGCGGTCGCGCGGGCGACGTCAGTCGGCTACCGCTCGCATTCGGCCGTGTTCGGCACCTGAGCGGACTCCGTCGCGAGGAACTGCGTCAGCGAGTCGAGTGTGACCGCGTACGACCATCCCGCGGCGCCGGCGGCGTACGCCACGCCCACCACCTCGCCCACCTCATCGACCACGGGGGAGCCGGAGTTCCCCGGCTCGATGTGCGCGTAGAGCTCGTAGACGTCGTCCTGGCCGGTCTCGATGGTCTCCGGAGTCGTGTTCGTGAACTCACCGGCGGTGCTGGTGAGCCGGCCGCCCTCGGGGTAGCCCACCACATGGAGCACGTCACGGCGCTCCGGGCCGCGTGCAGCAATGGTGGCGGTCTCCGGGAAGGTTCCGTCGATGTGAACCAGTGCGAGGTCGGTGCTCTCGGACAGGACCGACGACGTGCCGGTGTAGTGGCGACCGTCGTAGCTGGTGAGTCCGATCTCGAGCGCACCTTCGACCACGTGCCTGTTCGTCACCGCGGTGTTCTCGTCGAGCACCCACGCCGAGCCATTGCCGTACTCGTCGCAGGTCATGACGGACACGCGCAGCGCGACACGCTCGACGGACGTGAAGCCGTCGTCGCCCACGGGGATCGCGGGCGCGGGAGTGGGAAGAGCGACGTCGGCGACGAAGGTGTCGGGGAGCGGCGGCGGGGCCGTGGGGAGCGAGGCGCAGGCGCTGAGCGTGAGGGCTGCGACGGCTGCCGCCGCAGCCAGGCGTGGGCTCACTCCTGCGCGTCCAGGTGCTCGGTCCACGCGCTGTCGATGTCGTCACAGAAGTCGTCGATGCTGCGCTCCGCGTCGCGCAGGCTGGACGCGGTGTATCGCGATGCCTGCTTGAGGTAGCCCACCAGCTCCGCGCGCTCGTCCGCGCAGATCCGGAACTGCTCGACCATGTCCTCCGCGTACGTCAGGTCGTCCGTCGCGTTGGCGTCTTGGTCCGCCAGCGTCGAGACCTTCTCCTTCGCGACCACCAGATGTGACTGGGTGGTGCTCAGTTCGGTCACGGTGGCCTCCAGCTCCGCCGTGGCGGTCGCGAGCTGGTCGCCCAGCTCGAGCGCCTCTGCCCGCAGCTCGTCGTTCTGGTCCTGCCATTGGGAGTGCGTGATCCAGAGGTAGCCGCTCAGGCCCGTCAGCGCCGCGACTCCGGCCGCGGCGGCGGTCCACCCGATCGCTCGCACAGCCCGACGGCCGCGGCGTGGTCGCTCGGAAGAGGCCGCAGGTGCTGCCGTGGAATCGGTGGTCTCGATCTCTCGCGAGTCCCACTGGTCCGGATGCTCCACCGTGCCTCCTCGTCGGACAGGGCCGGGTCTAGGCGGTGATACTAGCGCGAGCGCTGCTACGCATCACAGTCGACGGGCTCGGGTACCAGGAGCGCGGGCTGCGCCAGCAGGGTGTTGAGCACGGAGACCGGCACGATGAAGCTCTGGTTCGTGTCCGGGTTCTTGGCGTAGACCACCCCCACCACCTGGCCATCGTCGTTCAGCACCGGCGAGCCTGAGGATCCGGGTTCCACGATGGCGGTGGTCGCGAGAACCGTGTCGACGGCGGAGCCCACCGGGTCCTTCACCGGCCCGAGCACCACGCCCGAGACCGTGGTGAGCTTGCCGCCGTTGGGGTAGCCCACCACCGTGATGACGTCACCCTCCTCAGGGTCCTCCTCGGCGCGGGCGGCGAAGGCGCCGCCCAGCGGCTCTTGAGTGGTGATGATCGCGATGTCCGCGACGGTGGTGCTCGATGCGGCGGTGGCGTCGATGGACCGGCCGTCGTGCGTCGAGACCTGGATGTCCTGAGAATCGTCGATCACGTGGCGGTTGGTGACCAGTGTGAACGCGTCGAGGGCGAACCCGGTGCCGGTCTTCACGAAGCCGCACCCGATGTTGCGCACGCGTACGGTCATGCGCTGCGCGGCGGAGAACCCGTCGGGGGACAGTCCCACGCTCGAGGTGACGGGGGTCGCGGTGGGCGCAGGCACCCAGTCGGAGGGCATGGCCGCTGGCGTGTGGGGCAGCGTCGCACAGCCGCTCAGGGCGAGGACCGATGCGAGCGCAACGGCCAGTGCGCGGCGTGCCGCGGTGAGGGGTCGGGTCGTCATTCGTTCAGCGCTTCCTGGAGGCGGTCGTTCGCCCCTTCCGCCTCGGCGCACAGTTCCCGCACACTGTCGGAGAAGGCCGCGAGCTCTTCCGGGTCATAGTTCTCGGCGTCTCGCAGGTAGGTGACGAGCTCCTGCTGGCCGTCGACGCATCGGTGCAGCGCATTCGCCACCCCGGCCGCACTGGAGACGCTCGTCTCGAGCGCATCGATCTCCTGCTGGTAGACCGCAGACTCGTCGACGGCGCTGGCCTTCTCCGAGCTCAGGTCGGTCACCTTCTGGTTGGACGTCGCGAGCTGCTGCGTGAGCAGGTCGATCTCGGACGTCAGCTGCAGCGTGGTCTGCTGCTCCGACGACAGGCGCGCGCCCAGGTCGTAGTTGACGTCCGTGAGGACCCCGGCGCGCTCCTCCCACTCGTCGGAGGTGTTCCATAGGTACCAGTCGAGGGCGGCCGCGCCGCCGAACAGCAGCATGAACACGATCGTGGCGGCGATCCAGCCCCGCCTGCCGGGGGTGCGGCCTGGCGCGGGCTCGCGATCGACAAGCCCGTCGGAGCGCCTGCGGCGCTGGGCGATCGCGACTTCGCGGACGCCGCCGTCGACGCGTCTGCGGCCGCGGCTGCGGCTGCGCGTGGCTGGCGAGACCGGTGGGGGGATGGGCGTGCTCGCGGGATCGTCGATCTCGTCCGCCTCAGAGGCATCGGACTCGTCTTCGCCTTCCGGCGTGCCGTCGTCGGCATCACCAGCATCGCCGCGACCCGTGTGCGAGGGGGCCGATGCTGGGGCCGGGCCGTCGCTCCGGGTACGGATCTGCTCAGGCAGCAGGGGAGTCGACGCGTCGTCGACATGCGCGGGGTTCGCGTCGGGGCGGACGCCCTCGTCTACCGCAGGCTCCGCGCCCGCGCGATCGCTCCTGCGACGCCCGTGCCCGTAGTCATCGGTATCGGTGCTCATTCCCTACGTGACTGCCCCCGTGTACTTCTCACCCGGGCCCTCGCCGGGTGCGTCCGGGATGGCCGACGCCTCCCGGAAAGCCAACTGTACGCTCCGCAGCCCATCCCGCAACGCGCGCGCGTGGGTGTTGCCCAAGTCGGGAGCAGCCGCGGTGATGAGGCCGGCCAGCGCTTCGATCAGCTTGCGCGCCTCGTCGAGGTCCTGGTGCTCGTCGCCGTCCTCGGCGAGGCCGCATCGGAGAGCGGCCGCGCTCATCAGATGCACGCCTACAGTGGTGATCAGTTCGACCGCGCTGACGTCCGCCATGTCCCTGGCGGCCGCGGTCGACGCCAGCTCCAGCGGGTCAGCGCCCGTTCCTGCACGATTCTCGCTCATGGTGGTACCCTAGGTGACTGACCGGCTGGGGATCACTTCCCAGCGCACAAGTGGAGTCCACCTCCCACCCTAGGGCCAAAGAATTGGGCCGGGGTCAGGTCACGGCAGTCGCAGCGCGACGACCGTGGACCCGGTGGCCTCTGCTCGTGTTCGAGCAGGGGCTTTCTTCTTGCCCGGCGGCAGCACATTCGACAGAAGGAGCCACCCATCAACGAGCCCCGTATCAATGAGCGCATCCGCGTTCCTGAGGTCCGCTTGGTCGGGCCGAACGGTGAGCAGGTCGGAATCGTCCGGATCGAGGACGCGACCCGCCTCGCGCAGGAGTCGGACCTCGACCTCGTCGAGGTGGCGCCCAACTCGCGCCCGCCCGTCGTCAAGCTCATGGACTACGGCAAGTTCAAGTATGAGGCGGCGGTCAAGGCTCGCGAGTCGCGGCGCAACCAGGCGAACACTGAGATCAAGGAGATGCGGTTCCGTCTCAAGATCGATGAGCACGACTACGAGACCAAGAAGGGCCACATCATCCGCTTCCTCAAGGGCGGTGACAAGGTCAAGGTCACGATCATGTTCCGCGGTCGCGAGCAGTCGCGTCCCGAGATGGGTCGCCGTCTGCTGCTGAAGCTGGCGGACGAGCTGCAGGATCTCAGCGTGGTCGAGAACATGCCGTCCCAGGAGGGGCGCAACATGTCGCTCGTGCTCGGTCCTCTGAAGAAGAAGGCCGAGGCCATGGAGGAGCAGCGCAAGGTCCGCGAGGAGCGCAAGGCAGCCGACAAGGCTGAGCGTGCCGAGCGGGCGGCTGCCAAGGCCGAGAAGTCTCCTCAGGTCGACACGGCCGAGGCGACCACCGAGGTCGAGCAGCCAGAGGAGACCGCCACGGTCGAAGAGGCAGCCACGATCGAAGAGGCGGCGGAGCCGGAAGCGGCTGCGGAGCCCAAGGCGGCGCCCAAGCCGAAGGCGGCCCCGAAGCCCAAGGCGGCGGCCAAGCCCGCTGCGAAGCCCGCCAAGCCTGCGGCACCGAAGAAGACCGATACCGAGACGTCCGGCGAGTAGCCCGGGAACTATCCGTTCGCTCCGCGTGGAGCGAGCATCACGTAAGGAAGGGCAGTCATGCCGAAGAACAAGACCCACTCGGGCGCCAAGAAGCGCTTCAAGCTCACCGGCACCGGCAAGGTGAAGCACGCGCACGCCATGAACGTGCACAAGTTCGAGGAGAAGACGTCGTCGCGCAAGCGTCGTGTCGCCATCCCCGCAATCCTGTCGGATTCGGACTCGAAGAAGATCAAGAAGCTGCTGGGCAAGTAAGCGCCCGAGAATCAAGGAGTAGAACATGGCACGCGTCAAGCGGGCGGTCAACGCCCAGAAGAAGCGCCGCAGTACCCTCGAGAGGGCCCAGGGATACCGGGGTCAGCGCTCGCGCCTTTACCGTAAGGCGAAGGAGCAGGTCACCCACTCGATGGTCTACAGCTACAACGACCGTCGCAAGCGCAAGGGCGACTTCCGCAAGCTGTGGATCCAGCGCATCAACGCCGCGGCTCGCGCCAACGGCATGACCTACAACCGCCTCATCCAGGGCCTCAAGGCCGCTGGCGTCGAGGTGGACCGCCGCATGCTCGCTGAGCTCGCGGTGCACGACGGAGCCGCGTTCGCCGTTCTCGTGGAGACCGCCAAGAAGGCGCTCCCCGAGGACGTGAACGCGCCCGCCGCGTAAGCGCACGTCGCATGACAGGACGCCCCGTCGGCCCCGACGACCTGACCCTGACGCTCGAGAATCCTCGAGCGGAGCGGGTCAAGAAGGTCGCCGCGCTGGCGGGGCGTTCTGCGCGTTCCCGCGCCGGAGTGCTGCTGGTCGAGGGGCCGCAGTCCGTGCGCGAGGTGGTGCGCTTCGCGCCCGAACGCGTTCGTGATCTCTACGTGAGCGCCGATGCGCTCGAGCGCCACCGCGACATCGTCGCCGCCGCGCTTGCCGCGGAGCGGTGGGTCCACGTGGGCACGGAGGCCGTCCTCCACGCGATGAGCGGTGATGCCCAGGGGATCCTGGCCGTGGTCGACGAGACGGGCGTCGCACTCGACGACGTGCTCGTCCAGGGCCCCCGCCTGATCGCCGTGCTCGGCAACGTCCGCGACCCCGGCAACGCCGGCGCGGCGATCCGCGCCGCCGATGCCGCCGGCGCCGACGCCGTGATCCTCGCCGGAGAGTGCGTGGACCCGTCGAACCCCAAGGTGGTCCGCAGCGCCGCCGGGAGCCTCTTCCACCTCCCCGTGGTGCGCGCGCTGCCGCTGCTCGACGCGATCGTCGAACTGCAGGACGCGGGCCTCCGCGTGCTCGCGGCGGACGGCGCCGGCACTGTCACGCTCGGTGGCCCGGGCGCCGATGCCGAGGCGCTGGCGGCTCCCACCGCGTGGGTGCTGGGCAACGAGGCGTGGGGCCTGTCTGCGGACGAGCGCGACCTCGCTGATGAGGTGGTGCGCATCCCCATCTACGGCCGCGCGGAGAGCCTCAACCTGGCCACCGCAGCCTCCGTGTGCCTGTACGCCTCCGCCGCGGCGCATCGCCAATCGTGACCAAACGCACACCGGGGGACACGAGCAAGTCTCCTACTCTTCCGTAGCCTGAAGGAATGCTTCGACGGCCCAAGGACGTGCCCCTCACGCGTTCGCGCGCGTACATGTTCGCCTTCGGGCTCATCGTCGCCATCATCGTGCTGCAGATGGTCACGACGGTGACCGCTGCCATCATCGCGGGCCGGCAGTTCGAGCGCGTGGAGATCGACACGTTCGAGTACGTCGGCGAGCTCACCGCCGAGCGGGTGGCGCGCTTCGCCGAGGGGGCTCAGGAGGTCGCCGAGGGCACCGCGAGCGAGATCGAGACCCTTGGCGCCGATGTCGATCGCGCAACGCTGGAGTTCTCGCTGTACCAACGGCTCGTGAGAGAGCCATCAGTCCGGGCCGTCTACGCCGGATGGGTCGACGGCGAGTACATGGTGCTGCGACGCGAGGGAGACCTCTTCCGTTCGCAGCGTGGTGGCGGCGATCTGGGGCCGGAGATGACCACCCGGATCTACGACGGCTCCTTCGCCCTGCTGTCGAGTCAGACGATCGCCACGGAGTACGATCCCCGCACTCGGCCCTGGTACGTGACGGGCGCGACTGCTCCCCGGACCCGCTGGAGCCTGCCGTTCATCGACTACTTCAGCGGCGAGACCCTGGTCTCCGCGGCGCGCGCTGCTCGCGAGTCGGATGCGGTCACCGCAGTGGTGGGAGCGGACCTCGACCTCGACGGACTGTCGGTGGTGCTCGACGGGCTCCCGTACGGCGACGGTGCCGAGGCGTTCGTGCTCACTCAGCAGTTGCAGGTCATCGGAGCGCCGCGCGCGTATCGCGAGCAGATCGCCGATGTCGTCGAGACCAAGGGCACCGTGGCGCGCGCGCCGGATATCGGGCTCGGGATCGACCCAGTGCTCGTCGCCCCTGGCTCCGCCAGGTTCAGCCGTGTTCTCGACCAGATCGTGCTCGATCGGTCCTTCCCCACGGACGAGACCCTGCCGTGGCGGCTGCACATCCGCGCATCGGACGACGAGCTGTCGGCAGGGCTGGGGGCTCTCGGCACGATCGTGCTGTGGAGCACCGGGCTGTCACTCGCGATCGTGCTGATCGCCGCCGGTGTGGTGTGGAGGGTGAGGCGCCCGCTCGCCAGAATGCGCGAGCGCGCCATGACGGACTCGCTTACGGGCCTGTTGAACCGTCGAGAGTTCTTCCGCCGCGGCCAGCTGGTCTCCGAACGTGCTGTCGAACGAGGCGATGTCGTGATGGTCGCGGTGCTGGACCTCGACGAGTTCAAGGGCCTCAACGACGTGCACGGCCACGGTGTCGGGGACCAGGCACTCGCCGCCGTCGCGGTTGGTCTCACCGCGGCCGCCCGCGCGGGCGACCTCGCGGCCCGCACGGGCGGAGACGAGTTCGTGATGCTTCACGTCCTCCGCGAGGGCGACGACGCGCTGCGCGTGGCTCAGCGGGTGCGCGACGCGGTCGAGCATGAGATCCACACTCGCGTCGACGGCGCGGACGGCGTGGGCGTGACCGCCGGCTACACCACGAGTGGGACGGACGTGGCCGACGTCGAGCTGTTGGTGGCCTACGCAGACAGCGCACTGGTGGAGGGCAAGCGCACCCGGAAGGGCCGCGTGTACGCGGCCACGGAGTCCGGAGCAGAGGGGGAGAGGCGGCGTCGCGCGCAGGGCGACGAGGACGGCGCGGGTCCCGCGCGTCCCCTGTCGTGATCCCCTCGGTGCCGCTTCTGTGCGTCGCGCAGACGGGAATGACACGCGGATGTGCCACAAATCACAGGAAGTCCTCGTAAAAGGACCCATCAGTTCTCTAGAGTCAGCCCTGTGTCTTCACGTACCCGCGTTCCGCGCCATCTTGGCGCGCGCGGCTACACCGTTGCCTCGGGGCTCATCGTGGGCGTGGTGCTGATCCAGCTCACCGCGATCGTGGTGGCTGCCGGATTCGCCGGTCGGCAGGTCGACGAGGCTGCGGGCGACACGTACCGCTACGTGGGCGACCTCACCGCCGCACGCGTCGCGCACTATGCCGACTCCGGCCGCGACCTCGTGGACGACACGGCGCTGTTCCTGACGTACGCGAGCGACCTCGATCGCGAGGACCTGACGGCCTCGATGGTGGCTCGGCTCGACCGAGCGGACAGCGTGCGGACCCTTTACGTGGGATGGGAGGACGGCCGATTCCTCGCGGTCAGCCGCACCGAGGACGGCTACCGGTCGCAGTGGATCGACCAGGAGAGCGCGCTCGAGGTGGTGACGCGCTACGACGCTGGGATGGCGCTCATCGAACAATCGTCCTCGGCCAGCGACTACGACCCCCGCAACCGCCCCTGGTACGTCACGGCGACGTCCGCCAGCGCCGGCGCGTGGACCCAGCCGTACCTGGACTACGGGAAGCCCACCACGCTCGTGTCTCCCGTCGCCGCCGTGCGCACGGAGGGGGCGACGATGGGCGTGGTCGCTGCGGACCTGGACCTGCCGGCGCTGCGGTCCATCCTCGATGATCTCCCCTACGGCGCGGGCGCCGAGGCCTTCGTGCTGTCGCCCGGCCTCGAGGTGATCGGGGCGCCCTCGCGCTACACCGAACGTCTCCAGTCGCTCGCGGCGGAGTCCGGCGGCGTGCCGACGGCCGCCGACCTCGGCATCGAGGTGGGCTCCGTGGCGCTCGATGTCGGCGAATCGATCTTCACGCGGTCCGACAGCATGATGGTGCTGGATCAGTCCCTGCCCGCGAGCGCATCGCTGGAGTGGCGTATCCATCTCACCGCCGAGACGTCGCAGCTCTCTGCGGGTCTCAGTCGCGTGGGATCCGCCCTGTGGTGGGTGTCCGGACTCTCGCTCCTGCTCAGCGCCATCGCTGCCATCGTCGCGTGGAACGTCAACCACTCGATGAGGCGGATGCGCGTGCGCGCCAGCACGGACCAGCTCACCGGGCTCGCCAACCGTCACGAATACGAGCGCGCTGGCCGCAGCATGCTGCTGCAGTCGGCCATCCGGGGCGATCGCGTGCTCGCCGTCGTGCTCGACCTCGACGGCTTCAAAGGCATCAATGATGCGTTGGGTCATGACGTGGGCGACGCAGCGCTCGCGGCGACGGGCGAGGCCATCAAGTCCTGCGTGCGCGCCGACGACGTGGCAGCGCGCCTGGGTGGCGACGAGTTCGTCGTGCTCCAGCGGCTGGGGCCTCGCGACGATCCCCACGCGATCGTGGAGCGACTGCGCGAGACCGTCGCACGGGAGCTCGCGTGGCTTCCCGCGGAGGGCGTGAGCTCGGGCGTGACCGTCGGCTACGCGTTGAGCCGGCCCGGCATGGACCTCAAGGGAATGGTCGCGCGCGCGGATGCCGCGCTGGTGGAGGGCAAGCGCAGCGCGAAGGGGACCGTGCACCGGGGTTGAACCGGCAAGGTGGCTGAACGCGCATCGGCGGCACGCTGCTCGTGCCTCAGGGTTCACATGCCTGACATGCGTGCACTGGTACCCTCGCGCCAGACACCTGAAGGAGCATCATGAGCAACGGCAAGGCCCAGATCAATGATTCTGTGGCGCTGGACATCCCGGGCGCGCGCGGCAACGTCACCGTGACCGGCGCGGACCGCATCTTCTACAAAGTGCTGATCGACGGCGAGCCCCTCAAGCGCAGTCGCGGTGGCTGGGAGATCCCGCTGCGCAACGGCGACGCGATCAAGGTGCAGGCCCGGGGATTCATCCCCGGCTTCCAGACGCTCTACACCGGTGACCGCGAGCTGCTGCGCATGGGCGGCCACGTGGGGCTCGCGGAGCGCATGGCCATGTTCCTGCCGCTGCTGCTCGTGATCTTCCTGTTTCCTGGCCTGGTGCTGGGGCTCATCCTGTTCTTCATGAACGTGATGGCGGTCAAGAACCCGCTGATGCCCAAGGCCGCGCGCATCGGCCTGCCGATCGCGAACACGATCGCGGGCGCGTTCATCCTGCTGCTGCTGCCTTCCGTCGTCAGCTAGTCGACGGGGCCGTCAGCGCCGTCGCTGTCGATCACGGTGCCGTCGGTGACGGCGTCGGAGGCGTTGAGGTCCACGGGCTCTCCCTCGACCAGCGCGACCAGCGCAGCGATGTCCGCCTCGAGAGCGCGCTGGACGTTGGCGCGGAACTCCAGCTCCAGGTCGGCGGCGCGCGGGCCCTCGAGCCATGCGCGCAGCTCCACGCGGGAGCCGCCGTCGTGGGGCCGCGCCTCGTGGTGCACCGTGAGCTCGGCTCCGTCCAGCTCTGTGGTGTCGGCGTAGACGTAGGGGCGCTCGAACGCGGTGACGCGGAACGGCAGCGGCTCGCCGGCCTTGGACTTGAGCTTGCCGCGTGCGCCGATCGCCACGGGCTCGTCGAGCTGGAACCACTCCATGCTCTCCGCCCACTCGGGGTGTGTCTCGAGCTCGATCCAGCGCTCGAAGAAGGCCTCGGGGGGCGCGGAGGAGCTGACGACTACGTATCCGACGTCGATCATGCTCCCCACGCTAACCCAGCCGCCTCATCCACGGCTCCCACGGCTTGTAGGAACGTCACGACTCATTCTCGGCGCCGCGTGCTTCCTGTAGGAACGCCAGGACTCATCCGGAGTGCCGCCGATGCACGGGCTGGGTCCATCCGCACGCTCAGGGATACAGTGGTCACCATGAGCACGAGCGAGCGCACCGCCATCGCGGTCGATGCACGCCCGCCACGGGAGCCGGAGGCGCCAAAGCGCCCCGCACCTTCGCCGTTTATGTAGGCCCAGGGAGAACCCCTGGGCCGCGCCGCGCGGGCCCCACCACGCGCATCGGCCGCATGCAGGCGCGCCGGTAGACTTCCCGACGGAACCCCACCAATCCCTTGGAATGGCACTCATGACTGACCTGTCTCCCCTCGACGCCGCCGGCGTCGACGCGGCCGTTGCCGACGCGCTGAGCGCGATCGCCGCCGCCTCAACCCTCGATGAACTCAAGGAGGCACGGCTCGCCCACACGGGCGACAAGGCCGCGCTGAGCCTCGCGAACCGCGGCATCAAGGACCTGGAGCCCGCGGACAAGGCCACGGCCGGCAAGACCATGGGCCAGGCGCGCGGCCGCGTGCAGCAGGCCATCGCGCAGCGCCAGGAGGAGCTCGAGGCCGAGCGCGACGCACGCGTGCTGGTCGAGGAGACCGTGGACGTCACGCTCCCCGTCAACCGCGCGCTGACCGGCGCACGCCACCCCCTGGAGACCATGCAGGAGCGCATGTGCGACACGTTCGTCGCGATGGGCTGGGAGGTGGCCGAGGGGCCGGAGATGGAGGCGGAGTGGTTCAACTTCGACGCTCTCAACTTCGACCCGGACCACCCGGCGCGCGAGATGCAGGACACGTTCTTCATCGACCCGCCCGAATCCGGCCTGCTGCTGCGCACCCACACGTCGCCCGTCCAGGTGCGCGCCGCCCTCGAGCGCCGCGACGCCCTGGTGAATGAGGGCCGCGGCATCTTCGTGGTGTGCCCGGGCAAGACGTTCCGCACCGACGAGCTGGACGCCACCCACACTCCCGTGTTCCACCAGATCGAGGGCCTCGCGGTGGACAAGGGCCTCACGATGGCTCACCTCAAGGGCACACTCGACGCGTTCGCAAGGAGCCTGTTCGGGCCCGATGCGGTCACGCGCCTGCGGCCCAGCTTCTTCCCCTTCACGGAGCCGAGTGCGGAGATGGATCTGCGCTGCTTCGTGTGCGGAGGCGGCGACCCCAACTGCCGCACGTGCTCCGGCACCGGCTGGATCGAGTGGGGCGGCTGCGGCATGACGCACCCCAACGTGCTCATCGCAGCCGGGATCGACCCCGAGGAGTACACGGCGTTCGCGTTCGGCATGGGGATCGAGCGCACCCTGATGTTCCGCCACGGGGTCAAGGACATGCGCGACATGGTCGAGGGCGATGTGCGCTTCTCACAGCAGTTCGGGATGGAGTTGTAATGCCCAAGATTCCGCTCAATTGGCTCGCGGAGTCCGTGGACCTCGCCTCCGGACACACCGCCGAGGATGTGGCCGCCGCGCTCGCGAAGGTGGGTCTCGAGGAGGAGGGCATCGAGGGCGGTGGCGTCAGCGGTCCGCTCGTTGTTGGCCGCGTGATCTCGATGACCCCCGAGGTCGCCTCCAACGGCAAGACCATCAACTACTGCCGCGTGGATGTCGGGGAGCACAACGACCCCGCCGGGCCCGGCCACAAGCCCGACAACAAGGACGAGTACCCCGAGTCCAAGGGGATCGTCTGCGGTGCGCACAACTTCGCCGAGGGCGACTTCGTGGTGTGCATCCTGCCCGGCGGCGTGCTGCCCGGGCCGTTCCCCATCGGCGGGCGCAAGACGTACGGGCACTGGTCCGACGGCATGATCTGCTCGGCCAAGGAGCTGGGCCTGGGCGACGAGTCGGGCGGCATCGTGGTGCTCGCTTCGCCGTCGGGCGCCTCGGAGGTCACCTTGCCCGGCGTCGTGGCCGACGAGGACCTGGTCCCCGGTACGGACGCGATCCCGCTGCTGGGCCTCGACGAGCAGGTGCTCGAGATCAACGTCACGCCCGACCGCGGCTACAGCTTCTCCGTGCGCGGAGTCGCGCGTGAGTACAGCCACGCGACCGGGCAGCCGTTCTCCGACCCTGCGGCCATCGAGGTCACGGGATCGCGAGTGGCTGATGCGTTCACCAGCCCGGCCTTCGCCGTCGCCATCGAGGACAAGGCGCCCGTGCGCGGCACGGTGGGCTGCGACCGGTTCGCGGCGCGCGTGCTGCGCGGCTTCAACCCCGCAGCGGCGAGCCCGTCGTGGATGAAGCGCCGCCTGGAACAGTCGGGCATGCGCTCGATCTCGCTTGCGGTGGACGTCACCAACTACGTGATGCTCGAGCTGGGCCAGCCCCTGCACGCTTACGACCTCGACAAGGTCGTGGAGCCCATCGTGGTGCGCCGCGCGGTCAAGGGCGAACCTCTCCGGACGCTGGACGACGTGGAGCGCAAGCTCGACCCGGAGGACCTGCTCATCACGGACTCGGCCGGCGGCGAGGGCTTCCGGCCGATCGGCCTGGCCGGCGTCATGGGCGGTGCGCTGACGGAGGTGTCGGCGTCGACCGTCGACATTCTGCTCGAGGGCGCGCACTTCGACCCCATCACGGTCGCGCGCACTGCCCGGCGTCACAAGCTGGGGTCGGAGGCGTCGCGCCGCTTCGAGCGCGGCGTCGACACCACTCTCGCGCCCATTGCGGTGGAGCGCGCGCTGCGGCTCATGCAGGAGTTCGGCGGCGGCCAGCTGGACGAGCTCTGGACCGACCTGGACGTGACGGTCGCCCCCCTGCCGATCGCGATGGACGCGGGCTTCCCCTCGCGCATCGTGGGAGTCGAGTACACGGCCGATGCGGTCGTCGAGGCGCTCGAGACAGTGGGCTGTGCGGTGGAGCGAGACGGTGACCAGCTGTCGGTGACGCCGCCCACCTGGCGGCCTGATCTTGAGCTGCCCATCAACCTGGTCGAGGAGGTCGCGCGCCTGCAGGGCTACGACGACCTGCCGTCGGTGCTGCCGGTCGCGCCCCCCGGGCGCGGCTACACCCACGGCCAGCGCCTGCGCCGCTCGATCGCGCGGACGCTTGCGGAGTCGGGACTGACCGAGGTGCTGACGTACCCGTTCATGTCGGAGACGCGTCTGGACGAGATGCGCGTGCCGGAGGGCGACATCCGTCGCGACTCGGTGCGCCTGGCGAACCCGCTGAGCGCGGAGTACCCGCTGCTGCGCACCACGCTGATGGCCACCCTGGTGGACTCCGTCAAGGTGAACCTGGCGCGTGGCGCTCAGGACGTGGCCGTCTACGAGCTGGGCCGCGCCTACCGCGCCTCGCGTATGTCGGAGATCCCCCAGGGCTTCAGCGGCGACGCGATCACGCCCGACGACGTCTTGGCTTTGGACGCGGCGCTGGGCGAGCAGCCCAGGCGCGCGGCGGGGATCATGACGGGCAACCGGGTGCGTGCGGGCTGGAACGGTCACGCGACGGCCTGGGACTGGACCGATGCGCTGGCCGCGGTCGAGCGGATCATTGGCGTCGCCGGTGTCGAGGTGCGCGTGGTCGCCGATGCGGTCGAGCCTTGGCACCCTGGCCGATGCGCCACGTTCTACTTGGGCGACGACCTGCTCGGAGTAGCGGGGGAGATGCACCCCAAGGTGCTCGAAACGCTGGGCCTCCCGCCCCGCACGGTGGCGTTCGAGATCGTGCTCGACCCGCTGATCGAGGCGACCGAGGGCGCGATCTACGCCGCCGAGGCCGTGTCGCAGCAGGTTCTCGCGAAGGAGGACTTCGCGTTCGTGGTGGCCGATGACGTGGCTGCGGGTGACCTGGTGCGCGCGGTGCGCGACGCCGGGGGAGACCTCGTCGAGTCGGCGCGCGTCTTCGACGTCTACACCGGCGAGCAGGTGGGCGACGGCAAGAAGTCGCTGGCTGTGAACGTCGTCATGCGTGCCGCCGACCACACCCTGAGCGCTGACGAGGTGCTGGGCGTGCGCGAGGCGATCATCGCGGCGGCGGAGAAGGAGTTCCTTGCGGTGCTGCGGTGAACTGAGCGCGCTGTACAAAGTGTCACCGGCGTTGAGTCTGCTAGATCAGTAACCCGACCGCGCAAGAACGCCTGCGGAGGTGCGTTTGTGTGCCGACTGGCTGAAGTGTGCATCACGCCGTCAGCCCCTTACTGCAGTATGGTGACATTCAAGTTTGCGCGGGCACCAAGGAGGAGTGTTGACTACACCGGCCTTGACGTTCAGCGAGTACGCTGTCGCTTTGGAGTCAGGCGAGGGCTTGCCATATCAGATCGGCAAGGTGCTCGGCGTGGATCCGACGCCGTACCAGGTGCTCCGACATCTCGTACCCGAGTCCGAACGCAGAGACCGCGGTACGTTCTTCACTAGTAGCGCGATGGCAATCAACCTCTGGTCGGGAGCGATCGAGACCCTGGACGCCGGCTCCGTTGTCGTCGATCCGACGTGCGGTGCTGGTGACTTGCTAGTTCCAGCGATCAACCGGATAGTTCATGATGACATCTCTGACGTGGTCATTCGCGTCCGCGACATCGATGAGGACCTGACTCGCATCGCAACGGCACGGCTGCGGCGAGCCGGCAACTCTACTTCTACTGTTGTCGACAGCGCTGCTTGCGACTTCCTGGAAGACATTTCGGCGCTCCGCGACGCTACCCATGTTGTACTGAACCCCCCCTTCATCCCTATGGTTGTAGCCGAAAGTTGGGCCTCGGGCCGTGTAAACGCTGCCGGCGTGTTCACGCTCCGGGCACTGTCGGCGATGCGGCCCGGCGCTCGTCTTCTGGCGGTGCTGCCCGACGTCCTGCGCTCCGGAAGTCGCTACGCCGCTTGGCGCAGTCATGTGGAGCAATTAGGGCAGATCAACCGCCTTGAAGTGCTCGAAGTGTTCGACGAACACACTGACGTTCACGTGTTCTTGCTGGACGTTACTGTTGGCGAGAGTGAACACCAGGCCACGTGGCAGTGTGATGTGCAGCAGGGTCAGACCTTGGGCGATCATGCAGAGGTTCGCGTTGGACCCGTAGTTCCACATCGTGACGCCGAGTCGGGGCCGCTCTGCACCTACGTCACTGCACGCGCGCTAACGGCCGGCGTGACCCTCAAGCGGAGATTCGAGGGTCGCAAGGAGCGCGGCCCTCTGGTTCTTGTGAACCGAACCACGCGGCCTGGGGATCCGAAGCGACTGCGCGCACGTCTCTGGTCGGGCGCCGAAGAGCTGGCGGTTGAGAACCATCTATTGGTAGTGGTCCCGAAGGCGGGGACCACTTGTGATGACCTGCTGGCAGTCCTGGAAGGTCACCGCGCCGCGCAGTTCCTTGACGAGCGCATTCGCTGTCGCCACCTGACAGTCGCATCATTGAAGGAGATTCCGTGGAGCACCTAGGCGATAGCGCTAGGGGCGCGCGTATCCGGTTTGCCCCGAGTATCCTGCGTCGTCTAGGCGAAGAACTGAACCCCAGTATCGATCAGGGTCTCATCGAGCTGGTCAAGAACTCTTACGATGCTGACGCCACGGAATGCCATGTCTGGCTCGATGGCGACGGCGCACCCGGGACAGTCATCATCGAAGACAACGGCGCCGGCATGGATGCAGATCAAATCCGCTCGGGCTGGCTAGTACTCGGTGAGTCGTCCAAGGTCACTGCCAGCGCCACGAGCAGGCTGGGCCGAACTCCTGCGGGAAACAAAGGGCTGGGACGTCTCGCCGCACTTCGTCTAGGTCATGAAGCACACATGTACTCCCGTCCGGGAGACGGCGCCTTGTACGAGGTGGCCCTAGATTGGGATCAATTTGACGCCGCGCAAACAGTCGACGAGGTTGAAGTCGATATTACTCGCCGCGAGCTTGTATCAGCCGGCTCGGGGACGAGAATTGAGTTGCGCCGGCTACGGAGCGGTATAGGACGCGTGGCTGCGCGAAACCTTGCCCGAGCGCTGGTTCTGCTGGCAGACCCGTTTGCTGATCAGCCGGACGGCTTTACTCCCGTGTTGCACTCCACTGAGTTCGCAGATCTCGCCGAACAGGTGAAGAAGCGATACTTCGACCACGCCGAGTTTCACCTTCGCGCCAAGCTTACGGACGGAATCGCCTCGGCGGAGGTCTCCGACTGGCGTGGGAACGTCCTCTGGACTTCTGGCAAGGACCCCATTGTTCAGAAGGGCGCTTCAACCTATGCCGCGCCAGACGCAGCCCTGGATATTTGGGTATTCATACTAGATCAGAGCAAGTTTGTCGGAAGGAATGTCAACCTCACGGCGATACGCGAGTGGCTCGCGAACTTCGGCGGGATCCACGTATACACGAACGGTCTCCGGGTTGCCCCCTACGGGAACCCGGGGAATGATTGGCTTGACATCAATCTGAGACGTGCTCAGAGCCCCGAGAACCGTCCGAGCACGAATACTTCAATCGGTCGCCTACGGGTAGTCGATACTGAGGGAGTACTCGTTCAGAAGACCGACCGCTCAGGCTTCATCGAGACACCCGCGTTCAGCGAGCTCTCGAGGTTTGCCTCGGATGCCCTCGAGTGGATGGCTCGACGGCGCCAGTCAGTGGCCGAAGCGAGGAGGCAGAAGGATCGGGAGCGAACCAAGAGGTCCGCCGAAACAGGCAGTGACGCTGTCCAGGCCCAGATCGAAGCTGTCGCCGACGAGCCAACAAAACGAGACCTCGCGACTGCATTCAAGAAGTACGACCGAGCGCGTGAGCGAGAGGCTGAAGTGCTTCGGAAGGAGCTTCAGCTGTATCGCACGCTGAGCACCGCGGGGATCACTGCGGCTACCTTTGCCCATGATTCGACGGGAAGTCCGTTGAAGTCAATTAGGATCATCAACAATACCCTAAAAAGCGGTTTGGCTAAGGATCTCCCAGATACCTACGACGCTAAGTATCGCAAGGCGCTCGAGAAGATCGACACCGCCACCGTTGAGCTGGGAGTACTGTCGGCGGCGACACTAGACCTCGTAGGTGAAGATAAACGACGCGTTGGCAGGGTGCTACTCGACCAGGTTGTGCGAAACATCGCTGATGTGTTCCGACCGTTTCTGCGAGGGCGGAGGGTCGACCTTGAGCTGGCATTGTCGCAGGACGGAGACTCGTACCTTCATGGCTCGGAGGCGGCAGTCGAGTCTGTGGTTACGAACCTGGTGAACAACAGCATCTCGGTTTTTGAACGGAGCAATACTTCGCACCGTAGGATTCGAATAGCAACTCGAGTTGTCGATAACGCTTGGGAGTTGCAAGTCTCGGACAATGGCCCCGGTGTCGAGGGGATATCGTTGAAGGACATTTGGTTGCCCGGGCAGACGACACGACCGGGAGGCACTGGCCTAGGGCTCACGATCGTGCGTGATACGGCGATCGACCTGGGCGGCACGACTGAGGCATTGGCGCACGGCGAGCTCGGCGGCGCTACTTTCATCGTCAGGCTTGCGATCCTAGGGAGAGTAGATGTCTGAACAGAGTGAAATTCGCGATATTCTGGTGATCGACGATAATCCCGGAGTGCGAGATAGTTTGGCGTTTCCGATTGAGGCGGCATTGAGGCGTCCGGTGATTCAGACTGAACCGCTTGGCCGCCTAGAGGACTTCCTCAAGGTGCCGCTTCGAGCTGACGCGGCCATTAGCGATTATCAACTGTCGCCTGGCAATTTCGCATTCTTTGACGGCGCAACTCTAGTCGCGAAGTGGTACCAGCAAAAGTTCCCCGCGATCCTATGTACCCAATTCGACAAGGCCAACCTTGCTCAGTTTCGCGTGCTTCGGCGCTGGATACCGGTTCTGATGCCTCCGGGCGAGCTTGATCCCGACACATTGATGCAGGGGCTAGAGTTGGTCCAGCGCGAGTTCTCCGATGACTTTGCTCCGTCCAGACGGCCGTGGCGAGCTCTTGTTCGGTTTGTCGAGTACTCCGAGGAGACGAACACTGCCAATGCTCTCGTTCCCGGCTGGTCGCAGGAGGTTGTCGGGCTGCGTGCATTGGACCTTCCCGAACCGCTTCGTGCCGGGATTAGGGCTGCCCAGGCCAGTGGCGATCAGTATCGGTGTCACGCAGTTGCCAACCTGGGTGCCGAGCACAACGAGGACCTCTACCTCTCGGAGTGGGAGGTCCGATGAAGACGGAGAACGCTGAGCGCGGTCTTGAGTCTTTGGTGATCGACGTCTTGGACGTCGGTCATGGGAGTTGTGTCGTGGTGCGCTCGCAAGACGAGGTAGTCCTCATTGACGCGGGGCCCGGTGGGCAAGTGCTGGAGTATCTCCGTACAGAGGGCATCACGGCGATCGCCTCGGTTGTGGTGTCGCACGCAGATGCCGACCACATCGGAGGCATATCGGCAATTCTGAGCCAAGGTATAGATGTTGGCAAACTCGTCTGGAATGGCGATTCCATGAAGCGGTCCGCCTTGTGGCTTGATTTGGTTTATCAGATTGCCGAGTTGCAAAATGACGGAGTGGTTGTGGCGAGCCAGAACGCTCACGATGATACTCGACTCGAAGTTGGGTCAAGTAAGGTTGTCATCGATTTGCTGGCGCCTGGGCTGATATTGCGTCAGCTCGGAGCGGGCGGCTCGCTCAAGGATGGTCGAGGAATCGAGAGCAATACAGTGAGCGTAGTTGCCCAGATTGTTGTTGACGGTGAGCCGATTCTCCTAGTTCCCGGCGACCTAGATGCTATTGCTTTTGAGTTCTTGTCGAACGGTCCGCACAAGTCGAGGCTGAAGACTAAGTATTTGCTGCTGCCGCACCACGGCGGTCTGCTGGGGACGCCGCGCCAAACTGTGGAAGTCGTGACAGCGCTAATGGATGCTGTTGAGCCGGAGGTCGTTTTTGTGTCAAACGGCCGTGGCAAGTTCCACAATCCTCGAGCGGACGTACTCGACAGCGTCCGCAAGGCGAAGGCGAGAGTCGTCGTAGCTTGCACGCAGTTGTCCCGGGAGTGCGCGGTACTTGAGCTGATGCAAGGGCCTGGCCAGGCTCCCTACTCGGCTGGATGGTCTAGGGGTCACTCGTGTCAGGGTTCAAGTCGGATTTCGTTGGGCAATGGCATCGGAGCGCCTCTCGATCTGTCGCGGCATGCGGAGTTCTTGTCCGCTCAGGTACCCGCAAGCCTCTGTACACGGTAAGGGCCCAAATCCCTCCATTCCGAAGCTCGAGTGCCTAACGGACGCGCGGTCTGGGTGGCGAACGCGCGATCCACATGTGCTGTTCGGTCCGAGGTGCCCTGGTCGGTACGAGCCCTGGCGGGACGGACCTGATCCCGGCTTCCGGTGCCGCGGCTAGCGACGAGAAGCACTCGGCTCGCTGCCCAGCGCGGCTAGCCCGTCTGAGGGTGCAATCTCATGTCCACAGCCGCAACCGTCGAGCAACGGCGACTCCATCGGCAGCGAGGCGAGGGCGCGAGCGCTGACTGTGACCGGGGTGCGATGCTCCGCGCAAGTGCGCGAGCGACCCAGCCGGCCGTTGGCCCTGACCAGCCTGCGTGGCTGATTGCTGCCCACACGCTGTCCGGCGCCGCAGTGGCGGCAGCTCTCTTCGTCGCAGTCATCCGACTTCGTCCCGCACGCCACAGTGTGCCCTCGCCGCCGGGTTGACTGCGGTAGTGCTCGCCGCGATTGTCGCGTCTTGCATCGCTTTGTCGTTCGAGTCTGTCCCTCCTGTCGACGACGAGGGGCCTTCGGGCGGCGGGCGGTCCGGGCGGGTCGCGTGTCTAGGCCGCAACTCCGCGTTAGAGGTGGGGCGGCCCCGTCTCCAGAACTTCCGGTGCTGGGGAGTGTGTCTCGCCAGGCGGGGCTGCAGTTGAAGGCTAGCGCGGCGCGGTACATTTCCGATCGTCGTCGGCACAAAGCGATGCCCGAGTTGCGCGCGCCCTAGATCCACCCCTGTTCGCGCGCGTAGCGTGCGGCGTCGTGGCGAGTTGTCGTGTGCGTCTTGCCGATGGCACTCGACAAGTAGTTGCGGACGGTGCCGGGCGCAAGGTGCAGGATCTTCGAGATGTCCGTGACCGAGTAGCCGTCGCTCGCCACGCGCAGCACGTCCTTCTCGCGTTCGGTGAGTGGGGAGTCGTCGATCAGCGCCTGGGCTGAGACGGTCGGATCGACGTGACGCCCGCCGCCGGCGACGTGGGCGATGGCCTCCGCGATGGTGTCCGGTGCGGAGTGCTTACCGAGGAACCCGCGCACACCGAGCTTCAACGCGCTGCGCAGCATGCCCGGGCGGGCGTGCCTCGTGAGCATGAGGATCGACTGGTCGGGGTGCTCTGCGAGCACGGCGCCGGCGACGTCGAGCCCGTCCAGGCCGGGCATCTCGAGGTCGAGCACCAGGACATCGGGCAGGTGCTCCTTGAAGGCGGCGAGCGCCTGGTGCCCGTCCGCGGCCTCTGCGACCACTTCGATGTCTCCCTCGAGCGGGAGCAGGGTGGCGAGTGCGGTGCGGATCAATCCCTCGTCGTCGGCCAGCACCACGCGGATGGTCATACCGTCACCCGGCCGCACGTGAGGCTGAGCGTGAACACATCGGCCTCATGCGCAACGTCCAGTGCACCGCCGGACTGCGCGACGCGCTCGCGCAGGGCCGCGAGGCCCCGCTCGGGCCGAGACGGGCCGGTGGCGCCGTCGTTGTTGATGGTGAGCGCATCGGCCGCAATTGTGATGCTGACCCGGCGCGCAGCCGGGTGGCGCAGGATGTTGGTGGTGCCCTCGCGCAGCACGAGGGCGAAGAGTTCCTCGTCCGCGCCAATACGGGTGTCTCCGCCGGTGACGTCGACCTCCATCCCGGCCGCCGTCATGAGCGCGGTGGCGTTGACGAGCTCGGATGCGAAGGAGAGCTGCCGCGTCGAGTTCACGAGGTGCTGCGCCTGATCGATGGTCTCGCCGGTGAGGCGTTCGATCTCGGCGAGCTCGGCTGCCACGCGCTCGGGGTCAGTGTGCTGGAGCCGCGCCGCGACGGCTGCCTTGAGCTTGATGACGTGGAGGGTGTGGCCCTGGATGTCGTGGAGGTCGGCCGCGAAGCGCATGCGCTCCTTGACCACGGCGAGTTCGGCATCGGAGGCGCGCATCTCGTCGAGTTCAGTGAAGAGCTTCCAGGCAATGTCGTTGAGCCAGAACGTGGAGACGAACACCACTCCGTAGAGAAAGGAGCCCGCGACATAGGCGGCGGTGGACTCGGGGGAGCCTACGAGGCTCAGCAGAGCCGTGCCGACGATCATCGCCAACAGCGCGGCGGACGTGGCCAACCGCGACCGTGCCGATGTCGCGACGATGACTCCGGCGACCGTGGCGACCGGCACCGCTGCGGGGATGTCGGCGCCGACGAGCACCGCCACCGCCCACGTGCCCTCCGTGAACGCCAACGCGCTGGCGAGCACGGCGCGGCGAGGGTGCGCGTGCCACCGGCTCGCGACCCACACCGCCACCGTGAGGCTGGGCGCGACGAGAGCGACGTGCCACCATTCGTCTGCGGTGAGGATCAGCATGAGCCCGCCGACCACGCTCACTGTGCCGATCATGATGGCCGTGGTGAGGGTGCGCATGCGGGCGAGCGGGCGCGCTGCCGGGGCGGTCATGGGGGAGCGGGTGTCCTTCCGGGGCTGGCTGCTTGCTGGGTGGCGACACCCATCCTCGCGCGTCAAGCGGCCTTGCACTAGTGACGCTGTGTCACGTCCAGGTGGTGACGTGGCGACACTTCTGCGAAGACGCGAATCCAGGGACTCTGATGCCGTCCAGTTCCGCGAGGCCCTCAAGCGACGGCGTCGCGGCCCTCCCAGAAACCCTAAGGATCACTCATGTTGTTTGACGGCATCGGAGAGTTCTTCCTCGAACTCGTGGAGTTCGTGGGCGACCTCGAATCTTGGCAGCAGATCGGAGCGCTCATCCTGGTGAGCGCCATCCCCTTCATCGAGTCCTACCTGGGAAGCTTCCTGGGCATCATCGTGGGTCTCGACTCCTGGGTGGCTGTCGGATTGGCCTCTGTGGGCAACGCCATCGCCACATTCCTGCTGATTGCGGGCGCGGCACGGGCGCGGAGGGCAGTGGTCAACAGGCGCAATGGCGACGATGCGGCGATTCCCACGAAGCGCCGCCAGAAGGTCGCCAGGTACATGGACCGGTTCGGCGTGCCCGGCGTCTCACTGCTGGGCCCGCTCGCGCTGCCCAGCCAGTTCACGGGACCCACGATGGTGGCGCTCGGCGCCTCGGCGCGGAGCGTCTATGTGTGGATGGGGATCTCGATCATCGCGTGGGGAGTGCTGTTCGGGTTCTTCACCGAATCCGCGATCCGCTGGTTCCAGTAAGCGCGCGCGACGTGCGAGCGAGCGCAGCGGCCAGTCGCCGGGCGGCCGACGCGCTCGCGGCTCGGTGAGTCAGCCGGTTGGTTGGCTCGCAACGGCGACTGTTTGGCCATCGACGTCGGCCAAGGCGGCGGCGACGGTGGCGTCCAAGGCCTTCACGTCACCGATCAGGGTCTCCATGGCCGCCACAGTCTGCGCATTGGCGGCGAGGATCGCGAGGACGGAGTCGGGCCGGCCGTCCAGTTCGCCCACGTCTCCCAGGGCAGTCGCCGCGCAATCTTGAGGCACGGGGGGCTCGTCGAAGGATACGGGGGATGCTTGGCCCGAGTCCTCGCCGGGCGCTGCGGCCATGGCCGCCTCATAGGCGTCGATGTCTGCCGCAGCCGTCGACGACGACACCGCGGCCTCGCACGCGTCCATCGCAGCCCGCACCTCCGCGACAGAGATCGCGATGGCCTTGGTGGTGTCCAGCTCGGAGGCGCCCGGCTCGATGAGATTGGCGCTGACCTCGGTCTGCGTGGAGACGACGAGCATGAGGACGCCTACGCACAGCACAAAGAAGGCGAAGCGGCGCCTCACCCTCGTTCTCGCGGCACGGCGTCCGGTGCGCTGCTGGGCAACCGAATCGGACGCGTGCGGGCGGTTCATGGCTCGTGTTCCCTTCCATGGGCGTCGCGCCACCGCGGTGCGGACGGCGCCACTGGTCACAGGCCCGATCGGCTCGGAACCTGGGGTGGTGAACATTTCCGAGGCACTAGTGCGGGCCGCCCGTTTGCCTGCGCCAGAGCGCAGTGCCGCCGCCCGCAAGCGCGAGCGCCCCGACCGCAATGGCGGCGATCGCGCCGGCGGGCATTCCGTCGCCCTCGGCGGCGGCCGCATCGGGGCGTGCTTCAGACCTGGGGCTGGGACTGGGCGCGCTGCTCGACGGGCTCGCGCTGGGGGAGGCCGGCGGCGACGGCTCGGGTGCGCCCGCCCGGTGCAGCACCACTTCGTCGTAGGCCTCGCCGGTGTCGGTGCGGTAGGTCCCGATGGTCATGACGTCCGCGGAGACCTCGACGTGCGTGAAGTTGGGAGCCTCCTCCTGCCACGTGACCTGGGCGAAGTCGAAGCCCTGCGGGTCGGCGGCGTTGATGAAGTCCTCGGTGGCGAGCGGGTAGTACTTGGAGCCGGACGAGGAGTTGAGCGTCAGGTACAGCGTCTGGCCCTCGTCAGGATGCAGCGCGCCGGGGTCCTCGGACTCGACGGGCTCGCGGGCGTCCATGAGGGTAGAGCGCGCGTAGGTGTGGGCGTGGCCATTCAGCACGAGGTCGATGCCGTGCTCGCTGAGCACGGGCGAAATCGCCTCGCGGAACTCCACCATCTCCGCCGTATTGGAGTGCTCGGCGAGCCCAAAGGCCGGGTGGTGGAACGTGACGATGTGCCAGGCGGCGCTCTCGGCCTGCTCGGCCAGGACGTTCTCGATGAACGCGTCGTGCGCCTCGACGTCGAGTGCATTCGAGTCCAGCCCAATCACCAGCACGTCGCCGTGGCGGTACCAGTGGTAGCCCGCGGCCCCCTCAGCGCCGGGTAGGTGGAAGTGCGTGGCATAAGCGGTGGAGCCCGCATCGTGGTTGCCGAGGTTGAAGGCGAACGGCACCGACCGCAGCGCGTCAGGGTCCAGCAGCGCGCGGTACTCCGCCTCGTTTGAGGGCTCCTCGACCTGGTCACCCATGGAGTGCACCCACGCCGCGTCGGGGAACATCTCGAGTGCGGTGTCGAGAGTGGCGTTCCAGCCTTGCTGATCTGCGGCGACGTCACCCGAGCTGCCCATCTGCGGATCTCCCACCACCAGGAACTCGACCTCACGTGAGTCGAAGTCGCCCGTCGAGAACCGGTATGTAGTCGACCACTCGCCGCCGCCCACGCGGTAGACGTAGTCCGTGGAGTCCTCGAGGCCGTCCATGGTGGCGTGGTGGAAGTGGCGGCCATCGTGCGTCTCGCCGTTGCTGGTGGTCTCGGCCTCGTCGGCGTTCGCCGCCGGGAACTCGTCACCCTCGACGGCCGATGCGGGGGCCCACTGGACGCTTCCCGTCACCTCGTGCGGGGTGTACCAGGCGACGTTGCGCTGGGTCTCGTCGGCGCCGACGGTCAGAACGATGTCGGTGACGGCGGAGGCGTCGTCAACGCTCGCGGTTGCGGCCGTCGTGAGGGCGAGCGCCGCGAGCAATGCCGCGCCGAGCGAGGCGGAGGGTCGACGGACTGCCATGGCCATGCCTAGGCCAACGCACGCGCACCGCAGTCCTATGCCCGCGCATCGGCCGGTAGCGCGACCCTGGCGCCCTGCGGAACCCGTCGCTCCCGGTGGAACTCAGCGGGGCGTGGGCTGATGGCTTCTCCCAATGGACAGGCAGATCTCGTTGACGCCGATCAAGAAGACCCCGCACGCCGTGAGCGTCGCGCTCATGGAGTCCGCTGTCGTCTCCTGCGTCATGGGAACGCTCCTTGTCTCGGCTGAATACCTGGTGGCCGCCATCGAGAGGGCGATCTCCTCGGGGAAGGAGGCCTCTCCACTGGTATTTCTACACGACGCTCCGCCAGCGTCCTCGCCGCCGGGCGGCACCGCGACCGTGGTGATCGACGGCGAGGACGTCGCGACGCTCGAGCGCGCTGGCGAGTTCAGTCAGCCCGCACCCGTAGTCTCGCTCCCGCAGCCCCGGCGAAGGCGATCACGACCGCGGCCGCGGCGAGGCCCGCCCAGAACATGGGATCCACGCCCAGGCTGAACCCGCGCACCATCGCCAGCGACGCGCCCACCAACCCTGGCAGGGCGGTGAGCGTCCCAAGCGCGACGGCCGCGACAGCGACCAGGGCCGCCTCGATGCCGAGCATCGCCCGCATCTGCCGACGCGTCGCACCCAGGCGCCCCAGCAGCGCGAACTCTCCCGCACGCGAGCGGGTCGCGATCACGAGGGCGTTGCCGGCCGCGATCCCGATGAACGCGAGCAGCACCATCAGCAGCACATTGGACAGTCGACTGTCGGAGGAGCTCATCGCGGTCGCGGCCTCCACGTAGTCGTCAACGGGCGTGAGCGCGAGCCCGGCTGCCTCGGCCGCCTGCAGCACCGCATTCTGCTCGCCGGAGGCGGTCTCGACGATCACCGTCGGTGACTCCGTCGCTCCAGCGGCATCGAGACCATCCGGCCCCATGATCAGCCCTCCGAGCCCGAGTCCACGGTCAAAGACCGCGACAATCGTCGGCGTTGACTCCGACCCGTCCGGGTGGCGCAGGTCGATGCGGTCGCCCACGCCCTTGCCGGTCAGGGTCAGGTCATCGGACGCGACGGCGACGGCATCGGCGCCCTCCAGTGCCGCGAGGTCGCCCTCGGTCACGTCGGGGTCGATCAGGCCGGAGGGGTCGTCGAGCATCAGCACCGACCCCGCCTCCCACGAGAGGCGGTCCATGAACGGCGCATCCTCGTCGGTCGCCTCGACCTTGACCTGCACCATCGCCGTCTCCGTTGCAGTGACGGCAGCGACGCCGGTCAGGCCAGCGAGGGTCTCGCGCGCATCGGCCGCCTGCTCGGGTGCTCCCTGCCACACGAGGTCGCCCGAGATCGCGTCTCCCAGCTGCTGAGCCCCGGCCTCGGCGACCGTCCGGTTGACGCCCGTCTGGACCGAGCCGAGCGACACGAGCAGCGCGAGCGGCACCACCGCGGCCGTGAGGCGACGGGAGTAGCCGCGCGCGTTCGCCGTGGCCAGCACGCTGGCGGCGCGCGCCCGCATCATCCGCCGCTCAGCGAGCCACGTCGCCCCACGCAGCACGAGCGCAGGCCCAGCCAGCGCGACGGCCGTGATGAACAGCAGTGCCGATGAGGCCCCGGTCGCACCGCCCATGGCGCCTGGGACGAAGATCGGTGTCGTCGTGGCCGTCAGGCCACCCGCCAAGCAGACCCACGCGGCCGTGACGCGTCCGGGACTCAGCGTCCGCGCATCGGCCGCCGTGGTGCTCACCGCTGAGGTGGGGCTGAGCCGAGCCATCTCGCGTGCCGCCAGGCGACCCGCGAGCCACGCTGCCGGGAGGAGCAGGACCGCAGTGCCCAGCATCGGCAAGACGGACACGACGGGCGCGAAGCCCTCCTCCACGATGCCGCTCGCGCGCAGCAGCGGGACGAGGGCCCCGGCGCCGAAGGATCCTGCGACGCTGCCCACGACCAGTGCGGCGAGAGAGATTCCCATCACCTCGGTGGAGATGAGCGATCGCACCTGGCCGCCCGTGGCTCCGACCGCGCGCAGCAGTGCGAACTCGCGGCGACGGTCGCGCAGGGAGGCCGCGAAGGCCGAGGACACCACGAACAGCGCGAGCATGATCGCGACGCCGCCAAAGGAGCCCATGACGGCGGGGAGCATCGTGGCGGTGGGGGAGAAGGGGTCGCTCTCGCGCAGGCCCGATTCGATCAGCACGCCCGAGGCGAAGATCAGGGCCGAGGCGAGAACCATGGTGAGGAAGACGCCGGCCGCGCTGGGCCAGTGGGCGCGTAGGGCGCGCAGGGAGACCTGTCGCATGCCGGTCACCGCCCCAGCTCGAGCACGCGCTGGGAGATCTGGGCGGCCGATGCGCCGGCGGCCCGGTCGACCACGGCACCGTCGGCGAGGAAGACCACCTCGTCTGCGGCGGCGGCGACCTGGGGGTCGTGCGTGACCATCACGAGCGTCTGCCGGTAGGTGGCGACCGCATCGCGGAGGGTGGCGAGGATGCTGGCGCCCGTGTGGGAGTCGAGGGCGCCGGTGGGCTCGTCCGCGAAGATCACGTCGGGCTGCGTCGCGAGCGCGCGGGCGATCGCGACGCGCTGGGCCTGCCCGCCGGAGAGCTCGGTGGGGAGGCGGTGGGCCATGTCCTGCAGGCCGACTGCGCGCAGGAGCTCCTGCTCGCGCGCGGGGTCGGGCGTCTGATTGTCGAGCCACCACGGCAGGCGCAGGTTCTCGGAGACGCTGAGGTGGGGGAGCAGGTTGTAGGACTGGAAGATGAAGCCCACGCGGCGCCGGCGGAACGTGGTGAGCTTCTCGGGATTGAGGTGGCTGATGTCGGTGTCGCCGATGACGATGCGCCCCGAGGACGGCTGGTCGAGGCCGGCGGCGACGTTGAGCAGCGTGGACTTGCCGGAGCCCGAGGGGCCCATGACGGCGGTGAAGGATCCCTTGCTGACCGCGAGGCTGACGCCGCGCAGGGCGTGGACGGGCTGGGGCCCGGTCGCGTAGGTCTTCCGGACGTCCGTGAGGGCCACCGCTGTCGTCGGCGGTGCTTGGACGTTGGCTGGGATGCTCATGGTTCGCTCCTTGGCTGGTCCCGGCGCGGGGTGCGCCGGCTGATGCCACGGTAGGAATCCGGAGGGGTCCGCCTCTAGCGGCGAAAGTGCCTACTGGAGAGGTTCCATCTTTGGATGGAAAGGGACCGGCTCACGCGCGCCGGGGCCGGACGCATGGGCCACGAGGGACTTTACGTAGCCATTCACGCGTTGACCCTCACGGCAAGACCACACACGGCCCTGCACGGGCCGCCAACGATTGGACGTACCTTGATCATTCTCGGCCTCATTCTCCTCGTCATCGGCCTCGTGGCCTCGATCCCGATCCTGACGACCATCGGCGGAATCCTCGTGGTCGTCGGCCTCGTGCTCGTCCTCCTGGGCGCGCTCGGCAAGAGCGTCGGTGGCCGCAAGCACTTCTTCTGACACGCGAGGCGAGCTCTTCTCGCCCGGTCAGTAGTGGCATGGAACTGAAGGCGAGCGCGATGGCAATCACTGCATCGTGCTCGCCTTTGGCGTCTCTCGCGGCGGACGCCCGTGGCCAACGCAGTGATCAGCGACACCACGATGAGCGTCAGGAACGCGTGGAGCGTGAACGTGATGACCAGGACGAGGATCAGTGCCATCGCACCCGCCGCGATCCCGAGGAGAGGTCCCGCTGACAGGGTCTGGGTCCACTCGTCCATACGGAGTCGCCATTGATCTCGGTGGCGAACGTGCTCAGTCGTTCCACTACGGCTGTCCCTCGATCGTCGAATGATCCCGTGATGTCCGGATCATTCCCGGCGGGCCCATGTGCCGGGAGAGACGCTGGTGGCGTCGATGTCAGACCCCGGTGTTTGACTGAGGTCATGGCTGATGAGGCACCTGGTCTCGAGACGACTGTTCTTGAGGCGGCGGACGTGGAGCGGGTGAACGCGGTGGTGCGCGTGCTCGCATCTCGCGAGGTCTCGGGGCAGTCGAAGGACCAGCTGTTGGAGTTGAACGCGGCGGTCGCCACCCTGGAGCGGCTGGTGGGGGCGATGGGCGCCCGATGCGCGGGGGAGATCGCTCGGCTCTCGGCTCCGGAACTGCCCGGCGGCGGGCTCGCTCGGCGCGAAGGGCAGGGCAACGCCGCGACGCTGCTGTCGAAGGTGCGGGGAGGGTCCGTCAACGGGGCCAAGCAGGCGATCACTGCTGGCGACGCGTTCGCTCCACGCCCTCTCAAGGAGGGCGAGGGCGACGCGGCCGATGCGGGGGCTGGGTCGTCGGTTGGTGCTGGACAGGCGCGTGGGGCCAAGTATCCGGAGGTCGCCACGGCGTCGGCGGCCGGCGAACTGTCGGTCGACGCTGCCGCACTGATCGTGGGCGCGCTGAACAAGGTGAGGGAGCGCGTGGACCCCGCGTCGCTGGCGGCGGTGGAGAAGAGCCTGGTGTCCCGGGCCGTGTCCATGGCGGCGCACGATGTGCGGAAGATGGTCGCGCGGGCGATGGCACGGCTCGATCGTGTGGAGCACGAGCGGCGCGAGCGCGAGAACCATGAGGCCAGGTATCTGTGGTGGAAGCAGGACCACGAGGGAAACGTGCTCATCCACGGCGTGATGGACGCGGTCACTGCGGCGCCGATCATCAATGTCCTCGAGCAGATGACCACCCGCGACGTGCGGCGGCAAGGTCGTGGCACCGGTCGCAACGGCGCGAGCGAAAGCGACGACACCAGGACCGTGGGACAGATGCGAGTCGATGCGCTGCATGCGCTCGCGCGACACTCGTTGGGGTGCACGCGGACCGACCGTTCCGGGGTGCGGACCACGATGGTGGTGCGGATGAGTCTGTCGGACCTGATGAGCGGCGACGGACTGGGCAGCGTCGACGGGATCGACCAGCCGGTCTCGGTCGGTCAGTTGCGTCGCCTGTCGGGGGACGCAGAGATCATCCCGCAGGTCCTCGGAGGCGACAGTGAGATCCTCGATCAGGGTGTGCGGGAGAGGCTGTTCACCGATGCGCAACGGATCGCGCTGGTGCAGCGTGACGGAGGGTGCGCCAAGTGTCATGCCCCGCCGGAGCGCTGCGAGGCGCACCACATCAGGTGGTGGCAGCACGGCGGGACTACGAACCTGTCCAACGGAGTGATGCTCTGTACCAGGTGCCATCACGACATTCACCGCCAGGGCTGGGAGATCCACGCCACCGGGTCCTCGGTGGCCTTCATTCCGCCGCCACACCTTGACCCGGGGAGGACTCCGTCTGCTGGCGGCTCGGCGGCGCTCGACATCGACATCCCGCCGCCTCCGGAGCAGGTCTGGCCCTGCATCACGCCCGAGGACGAGGCGATGGTTCGCGCCTGGGCCGCCGCCGATCGTGCCCGCGAGCCTGAAGCCGAGTGGGATGCCTACGCGTCACATGCCGGCGAGCCGCACGAAGCGTGGGTGTAGTACGCCCATCGTCGGGTCATCGTGGCGTGTGTCCGTCACTACCGCCTGGGCTCGCTCAACAGCCTGGGGTTGATGGGAGCGGCGGGCTCGTCGGTGACGTCCGCATCGTCGAGAGTGACGCCGCACCGCTCGGATGCGGCGGCCTGTGCGGCCCGCGCTCCCTCGACGGTGAGGGCTTCCTGTTCCAGGGCGACCTGCATCTCGTAGAGCTCGACCCACTCGTCCATGAGTTCATCGGTGAGGCTGGCAAAGGCGTCGAGGTCGGGCTCGCCGCCGTCCTCGTCCCGCGAGTCGGCCTGGCCCAGGCTCACGGCGAACGCGCTGTAGCTGTCGCGGAACTCTTTGCTGGCTGAGGCGAGGACCGCGCCGTGCACGGCCTCTTGGGCCACGGCGCCAAAGTAGTACGACTCACTCATGCCACCGCCGGCGATCGATCCGCACAGAATGTCCAGCCCCGACTGCTCCAGCTCATCGGTGATGCGGACGGTGCCGAAGTCGCCGCCGAGCTCGATCATCTCGTGGGCCCATGGGTTGTACTCGAGCTCGCCGGGAGTCGCCGCGAACTGGACCGCAGTGCGCGTCACCGCGATGTCGTAGTCGAGCTCGCCGGGTTCGGGCTCGACGGACGCGGTCGAGGAGGAACATCCCGCTGCCACCAGCACCGCCGCGGTCCCTGCGATGGCGTATCGCCAGGAGCGTGCTCCCATATTCCCCCCAGATGTCGAAATCGAACGAGCGTCACGCTACCTCAGCAACCAGAGCCGGGCGGTCGGCGCCGATGAACCTGCGGCCAGCTGTCGGGGCCTCGGAGCGCGCCCGATCCACACGCGCCACCGCCATGTGCCAGGCTCGGACCATGGCTGACACCGGCTCCATCGTCCACGTGGTCCTCACCGAGTGGCGCGAGGGGATGCCCGCCGAGTCCCGTGCGGAGATGCGCCTCGCCATCGGGCGGTTTGCCGAGGAGATTCCGGGCGTCCTGAGCGTGGTCGAGGGACCGAGCGTGAGCACCGAGGGGCTTGAGTCCGGCTTCGAGTGGTGCCTCGTGGCGACCTTCGCCGACGCGGCGGCCCGCGACGGCTACCTCGACCATCCGACTCACCTGCCGGTTGCGGCGATCATCGGCGAGTGGGCCGCACGCCTCGTCGTGTTCGATCTCGACGGCTAGCGCCGGCCATGCCCCTGCGCGACGCGATCACGCGACGGTGGGCGCTGGCCCCGACCTCGATGGCCATCGCCGTGGCGATCGTCGGCTGCGGTGCGTCCCCCGCGGCCGCGGGGTCTGCCGAGACGCTCGATCACTCTGACTCGTCTGGCGCTTGCGCGGCCATCGAGGCCGACGTCGCGCCGGTGGCGAGTCCCGGCGCAACCCTGACCGTGCGACTCGAGAACCTTGTCGAGACGTGCCATGACCAAGGAGAGGGGCCCGATAGGGTCCTCGCCACCGTCGAGCTGACGCTTGTCTCGGTGGGAACGAGCGATGCCGTGCTCGCAACCGGGGAGGCCGATGTGGCCCCCGACGCGACCGCCGTCGTGGAGCTGGCGGTCCCCGCCGATGCGGAAGGAGCCCTGTCGATCGAGCACGACCGGGTCTCGCTCGCCGTCGTGACGGTCACCGGCTGACGGGGAGTCCCGGTGGGGTGGCGCCCCGGGGTGCTACTACTGATCGCATGAATGAGGTGCGTCACGGGCGTGAGGTGGTGGAAGACGTCGCCGTCGTCGTCGAGTGGGACCCCGCCGAAGGAGTCGGAGCCGCCCGGGCCAGGACCCATGGTCATGACGTGTGGCTCTTCTACCCCATGTGCTGCGACGGTCTCGATGCGTTCTCCCTGAGCACGGGGCAGGAGATCCGCCTCGCATACGAGTCGACTCCCGATCAGGACGGCTTCACCTGGGTGGGCGTCGCCGCCTCTCCTGTCGCCGGCGCGGTCGGCGGGCAGTCGGAGGTGCAAGCATGACCGTGACCGACGAAGGGGACGCATGCAGAAGCAGATGGTCGACGAGCGCAACGCCATCTCGGAGATCGAGGACGTGCCTCGGTACCGGCTCGAATTCTGGACGGGCGGGCCCGCGCTGGCGAACGCGATGGAAGCCTGGGACGTTCGCAGTCGTAACGCCATCGAGGTGCTGGACTGGGCTCGCGAGCATGCGGCCGAACTGAGGCCGTGCCGGGTGCTGATGTTCTTCGCGCGATCGCATCCGGGCGAGCCCTGGCTCGTCGACCCGATCGAGACCCAGCTGATCTACTCCGCGACGGTGCGGCCGTGACGACGGCGCCAGTCTGAATCGGAGCCTCTGACGCTCGCGCAAGTGCGCTCGGCTGGCGTGACACTGAGCCGACTGATGGCGCCCCCGGGTGGGCGTCGACTACCGGTGCCGCGCCGCAGTGCGTGGACGCAACGTGGTCGCGAACCCCCCGGTGAGGACGATCAGCGCGAGGGCCCACAGCCACACGGCATCGGGGGCGAACGGTGGGAGCTGCGATGCGACGATCATGCTTGCAGCGATCAGGCATGCAACGACTGCACTGCGGTGGTGCGTCTGCCGTGAAGGCGTCTGGCCTGGCATCAGCTGCCTCCTTGGTGTGAGCATCGGCGTCGGGCCGTTCCTCGACCGTACCGAAACCCTGGGTGAGGCTCCATCCGAATCGCGGTTCGCCGCCGCTTGAGCAAAGTGCGTCGCGAACCTCGGAACGGGTCTTGCTCAAGGGCGGACATCGGCACTTCGCCATGTGTGCACTTGAAGAAGTTGTCAATCAGTGAGATCATCGAACCTCGCCCGCCTCGCAGCCCTGCTCGACCTGTGGCAAGTGAACTGTGGCCCAGGAAGCCGTGATCAGGAAGCGGTGGACTGCGAACCCCGACGACCGCCCCGACCTGCACACCCGACGAAAGCGTGACGACACCATGGCTGTTCCGTTGCACCAGGCCAAAGCCGAGCTGTTCCGCACCCTGGGTCACCCCGTCCGCATCCGCGTGCTGGAACTCCTGCTCGAGGAGCCCAAGCAGGTCCGAGAACTCCTGGGCGAGATCGAGGTCGAAGCCTCGAACCTCTCGCAGCAGCTGGCCGTGCTGCGCAGGTCCGGCATCGTCAGCTCGTATCGCGAGGGCGCCACCGTGATGTACCGCCTGAGCACCCCCGACGTCGCCGAGCTGATGGGCTCCGCGCGCAGAATCCTCGCCTCAATGCTGACCAGTCAAGAGGACCTGCTGGCCGAGCTCCGCACCGAGATGCCCGCCGGAGCGTCCTCAGAGCCGAACCAGACGTGAGCGTCGCCTGGACAGGAGCCGCCCGTCCGGCGCGCACCGTGTGGGGCAAGGTGGTGTCCCTCTTGCCCGGCCGCGACGACTGGCGAGAGGTGCGCCGCGACCCCCGCCGGAACCTGATCGCCGGGGTGACGGTCGCCATCGTGGCCCTGCCGCTCGCGCTGGCCTTCGGCGTCGCGTCGGGCCTCGGAGCGCAGGCCGGTCTGGCCACCGCCGTGGTCGCCGGCGCCGTCGCCGCCATCTTCGGAGGCTCCAACCTCCAGGTCTCGGGTCCCACCGGTGCGATGACCGTGGTGCTGGTGCCCATCGTGGCCCAGTTCGGATCGTCCGGCGTGCTGATGGTGGGGCTGATGGCCGGCGTCGCGCTCATCGTGATGGCCGTCGCCGGCCTGGGCCGCTACGTGCGCTACCTGCCCGCCCCGGTGATCGAGGGCTTCACCGCAGGCATCGCCGTCGTGATCGCGCTGCAACAGGTGCCCGTCGCGCTCGGGGTCACGGGCCTCGAGGGTGAGAAGGTGTGGGCCCTCGCGGCCGAGGCCGTGGGGGAGTTCGCCACGAACCCGAACCCCGCACCACTCGTCATGTCGATCGCGGTCGCCGCGATGATCCTGGCTGGCGCCCGCTGGAAGCCCGCGCTGCCGTTCTCGCTGGTGGCGGTGGTCATCGCCACTCTCGTGGCTGTCGTCACGCCGGTGGACCTCGCGCCCCTGGGTGATCTGCCCGCCGGGCTGCCCTCCCCGTCGCTGGCCTTCCTGGACATCGGCGCGATGGGCACCTTGGCGACCGCGGCCGTGGCGGTCGCCGCGCTCGCGGCCCTCGAGAGCCTGCTCAGCGCAACCGTGGCCGACGGCATGAGCGTCAACGAACGCCACCACCCCGACAAGGAGCTGTTCGGCCAGGGACTGGCCAACATCGCCGCCCCGTTGTTCGGCGGGATTCCCGCGACGGCCGCGATCGCCCGCACCGCGGTCAACGTGCGCGCCGGCGCCAGCTCCAAGCTCGCCGCGCTCACCCACTCCGTGGTGCTGCTCATGGTGATCCTGGTGGCCTCGACGCTGGTGAGCCATATCCCGCTTGCGGCGTTGGCCGGGGTGCTGTTCGCCACAACCGTGCGGATGGTCGAGTTCGCGTCGCTCAGGGCCCTCGCCCGGGCCACCAAGGGCGACGCCGTCATCCTGGTCCTGACCTTTGCTGCGACCGTGGCGATCGACCTCGTGACCGCGGTCATCATCGGCATCGCGGTGGCCGGACTGCTCGCGCTGCGCGCTGTGGCTCGCAGCGCCCGCGTGGAGCAGGTGCCCCTCGAGGCGGGCGACTACACCGAGGAGGAGCACGCGCTCCTCAGCGAGCACATCGTCGCCTACCGCTTGGACGGGCCGCTGTTCTTCGCGGCGGCGCATCGGTTCCTGCTGGAGCTGTCCGAGATCGCCGATGTGCGGGTGGTCATCCTGCGCATGTCACGGGTGACGACGCTCGACGCGACCGGCGCTCAGGTGCTCGGTGACGCGATCACTCGGCTCGAGAAGCGGGGCATCGTGGTGATGCTCTCGGGCATCAAGCCTGGCCACGACGCGGTGATGGCCAGCCTGGGCGTGGCTGCTCACCTCGTCGCCGGCGACCACGTGTTCGCCGACACTCCCAGCGCGATCGAACGCGCCCGTCACCTGCTGCACACTGATCAGTCTCGCGACGCCGACGCCGACACCGACGGCGCGGTGCCGGCGTAGCGCCTGCTCGCTCGATACAGCGCACTGCCCGCCGGTCGGCGCATCGGTCGCCGGACCTGGCGTCTGGACGCAGCCGACCGACCTACAGCAGCCGCTCCAGCGCTCGCAGCGGAATCTGGACCCAATCCGGCCGATAGTTCGACTCGTAGACCACCTCGTAGAGGGCCTTGTCGATCTCATACGCGTGGAGCAGGGCCGCCGCAGTCTCGGAGTCCTCGTAGCCGTAGCCGCGCAGGAACGCGATGCGGTTGCGTCGCACCCAGTCGTCGACGTACTCGGTCTCCTCGACGCCGGTGACGATCGCGACGGAGTGCGCCGCGTAGTCCAGCGATCGCAGCTGGCCGGCCACGTCGCGCGCGACCGAGTCCAGCCGCACCCGGTCGGCCAGCGGCTGCGCCGGCTCGCCCTCGAAGTCGATGATCTTCCACCCAGACGTGGTGCGGAGCGTCTGTCCCAGGTGGAAATCGCCGTGCACGCGCTGCACCTCGACGGGTTCACCCGACGCGACCGCGGCGTAGGCCGCCCGAGCCCGGTCGGCGTAGGCGCCCACGGACTCGTGCATCGCCACCGCCTGGTCCAGGCGGGACGTGAGCCGTCCGACGAGCGCGGCGACCTCCTCAGAACCCCACGTCGCCGTGGGAAGCGTCTGCCGCATCTGCTCGTGCACGACGGCGAGCGTGTGGCCCAGCCGCTCGGACTCGCCGGCGAAGTCCCCGCCGGCCTCGCGGGCCCGCACCGCATCGTCCTGGAGGGCCCGCACGCTCGTCCGGGCGGTGTCCCAGCCATCCGTCGCGGACCTCTGGAACACGCCGATCATCGCGAGGTCGATGTCTCCGGCGGAGATCCACCCCTCGAGCGGAGAGATCTCCTCGGACCCGAGCTCCGTGAGCGCCGCCTGGATCTCGATGTCGGGGTTGCGACCCGGAGCCAGTTTGCGGAAGAACTTGATGAGGCTCTCGCCCACGATCACGGAGGTGTTGCTCTGCTCCGCGGAGAGCAGCACGTTGTCCTCGTGGGACTCGAGTGCGAAGCCGTCGATGCGCGAGTACTCGATGTCGCCGGGGCCCGACTGGCCCTCGGCGAATCCGCGCAGCAGGATGCCGCGCGCCTCGGGGTCGTGGAGGGCGTCGTAGACGTAGAACACCTCGCCGTCGAGCGACGCGGCGCCGACGAATCCGTAGGAGAGGTCCTCGCGGGGGTGCTGACGGTACGACAGCGGCACATTGAACATCGAGCCGGCGGTGACCAGTTCGAATCTCACGCCCAGGCCCTCCGCAGGGTCGCTCAGCCATGCGAGCTCGCGCACCTCGGTGATGGGGACCTCGACCTGGCCCTGGCCGAACCACCGCTGGCGCGCCAAGTAGGCGCTCAGTTCGGGGCGTTCTGTCCACTGACTCATGGCAAGGTTCCTTCCGAGAGAGCCGACCGGCTTATCCGGAACCAGTAGAAGCCGTATCCGGCGAGGGTCAGCAGGTACGGGAGCTCCCCGATGGCGGGGAACTCCACGCCGCCGAGCATCTCCACGGGCTGCGAACCGCTGAACTGGTGCAGGTCGAGTTCGACCGGCTGCGGGAAGCGAGAGAGGTTGTTGACGCACAGCATCACGTCGTCACCGTCCTCCCGCAGGTATGAGAAGACCGACGGGTTGGACCCGCCCAGGTCGAAGAAGCTGCCGCGGCCGAACGCGGAGTGCTGACGGCGCACATGGATCATCCGTCGGGTCCACTGCAGGAGCGATGAGCTGCTCTCCTGCTGCGCCTCGACATTGACCGACTGGTAGCCGAACACGGGGTCCATGACCGGAGGCAGCGACAGCTTGCCCGGGTTCGCTCGCGAGAAGCCGGCGTTGCGGTCGGGGGTCCACTGCATCGGCGTGCGCACGCCGTCGCGGTCTCCCAGCCAGATGTTGTCGCCCATGCCGATCTCGTCGCCGTAGTACAGCACCGGCGATCCCGGCAGGCTGAGCAGCAGGGCCGAGAACAGCTCCATCTGGTTGGTGTCATTGTCGAGCAGGGGAGCGAGCCGCCGTCGAATGCCGATGTTGGCCTTCATCCGTGGGTCGGTGGCGTACTCCTTCCACATGTAGTCGCGATCCTCGTCGGTCACCATCTCGAGGGTGAGCTCGTCGTGGTTGCGCAGGAAGATGCCCCACTGGCAGTGCTCGGGGATGGCAGGCGTCTGGTCGAGGATCTCGCTGATGGGGTAGCGCGACTCGCGCCGCACCGCCATGAAGATGCGCGGCATCACCGGGAAGTGGAAGCACATGTGGCATTCGTCGCCGCCTTTGGCGGGATCGCCGAAGTAGTCGACCACGTCCGCGGGCCACTGGTTCGCCTCGGCGAGCAGCACGCGGCCCGGGTAGTTCTCGTCCACGTAGGAGCGCACCGTCTTCAGGAAGTCGTGCGTGCGGGGCAGGTTCTCGCCGTTGGTGCCCTCCTCCTCGTAGAGGTAGGGGACCGCGTCCAGGCGGAACCCGTCGACGCCACGGTCGAGCCAGAACTTCAGCACGTCGATCATGGCCTGGTGCACGGCGGGGTTCTCGAAGTTGAGGTCCGGCTGGTGGCTGTAGAACCGGTGCCAGAAGTACTGCTGGCGCACTGGGTCCCACGTCCAGTTGGAGCTCTCGGTGTCCACGAAGATGATCCGGGCCTCGGAGTACGGCTCGTCCGAGTCGTTCCACACGTAGAAGTCGCCGTACGGCCCCTCGGGGTCGCTGCGCGACGCCTGGAACCACGGGTGCTGGTCCGAGGTGTGGTTCATGACCACGTCGATGATCACGCGGATGCCGCGCGAGTGCGCCTGGTCGAGGAACTCCTGGAAGTCCTCGATGGTCCCGATGTCCTCGGCGACTGCGGTGTAGTCCGCGACGTCGTAGCCGCCGTCCTTGAGGGGCGACGGGAAGAACGGGGGCAGCCACAGGCAGTCGACTCCCAGCCATTCGAGGTAGTCGAGTTTCTCGGTGAGGCCCTTCAGGTCGCCCACTCCGTCGCCGGACGAGTCCCGGAAGGAACGGATGAGCACCTCATAGAACACCGCCGACTTGAACCAGTCGAGGTCGGTGCGGTCAAGGCCCTGCTCGGCGAGATCCATGTCCCTACCGTAAGCATTGCGAGGGCAGATGGCCAGGTCGCGCCTGGGGCGAGGGGCTCGTGCCCTAGCCATCCACCTCGACGACGCGGTGCTGGTACGCCCACACCACCGCCTGCAGTCGGGATCGCACGCCGATCTTGGGGAGCATGCGCGACACGTGGGATTTCACCGTCGACACCTCGAGCACCAGCTCACGCGCGATGTCCTCGTTGGACATCCCCTGCGCGAGCAGCAGCAGGATGTCGAGCTCGCGGGGTGACAGCAGGTCGGAGCCGTTCGCGACGGTGACGGGCTGGGTCTGGCGGCGTCGGGAGAACTCCCGGATCACGGTGCGGGTCAGCGAGCCGTCGAGAGTGCCATTGCCGGCGGCGACCGAGCGCACCGCGGCCACGATCTCCTCGGGCTCCGAGTCCTTGAGCATGAATCCCGATGCGCCCGCCTCCAGCGCGGCGAAGACGGAGTCGTCGATGGCGAAGGTGGTGAGAATCAGGACGGGGATCGGGTGCTCGGCGTCCGGGGAGCACAGCTCGCGAGTGACGCTGATGCCGTCCCGGCCGGGCATGCGCACGTCCACGCAGGCCACGTCCGGCCGCAGCTCCTTGGCCATCGCGACCGCCTGGTCGCCGTCCACGGCGGCGCCCACCACCTCGATGCCCGATGCGGCGCCCAGCAGGGCAGTGAGTCCGGCGCGTACCAGCCCCTGGTCGTCGGCGATGAGCACGCGGATCATGGCAGCGCTCCCGGCTTCGTCGTAGGCGAAGGCGCTGTTGGAGAAGGCGTTGGTGGAGAAGGCACTGAGGAAGGAGGCGTTGAGGAAGGAGGCACTGAGGAAGAAGGCATTGAGGTCGGAAGCGTCGTGGGGGAAGACGCAGTGTCGTGGCCGGTCTCGCGCGGCACCCGCAGGGCCACGCGCCAACCGTCGTCCTCGGTGGGACCGTAGGTGAGACGCGACCGCGTCAGAGCGGCGCGCTCCTCCATTCCTCGCAGGCCGAACCCGCCCTCACCGTGGGTACCGGCCGCGACCGCCGCATCGGGCGTCGCCGGACCGTTGCTGACGACGATCTCGAGAGCGCCACCGGCGTCGCGAAGCTCGACGTCGCAGCGTCCGTCCGGTGCGTGACGCGCCGCGTTGGCAAGCGCCTCCTGGACGGTGCGGTACGCCGCGAACTGCCCCAGCGGGCCGATGCCCCGGGAGAGCGCGCGAATGGTGGTCCCGTCGGCGACCGTGAGAGTCACGTCGAGGCCGCGCGCCCGGGCGGCGGGGATCAGCGTCTCGAGCCCCGCGAGCGACTCGACGTCCACCGAGGCGCCGTCGTCCTGCCGCAGCAGCGCGACCAGCCCGCGCAGCTCGTCGAGCAGGGTGCGGGTCTGGGCGCGCACGTCCGCCAGCCCGGCCTTCGCGGTGGCGGGGTCGGTGTCGATCTGCTGCGCGATGGCCGAGGACATCAGCGCGATGCCGGACAGATGGTGCGCGGCGATGTCGTGCAGCTCGCGGGCGATCGCGGTGCGCTCGGCGGCGATGGCGGCCTGGGTGCGGGCCTCGAGCTCGCCGGCGCGCGCCGTGGCCTCGCGCTCGCGAGAGGCGGCCATCGCATGACGCGCCGACACCGCCGCCGCAATCGCGGTGGGAATGCCGATGACCACGATGGCCTGGCCGATCGCGGCGGCGAGAGGGATCCACAGGCCGCCGTCGAGGCGCACGTTGGCGATGGTCCCGGCGGCGGCGGTGAGGACCGTCGCGAGGATCCAGGGCGTCCAGGACTCGGCCGATGCGCGCTGCCGCGTCGCGACATAGGCGGCGGCGATCACCGCGACCAGTGTGATGCCCGATGCCTCACCGAGCGGGACGAGCGATGCCACCAGCGCGACGGCGGCCGTGGCAACGAGCACATGACGCGGGGCCGACGATATCCACGCCATCCTTGCGCCCTGCACGACGACTGCTGCCGCGACGGCCCACCACTGCCAGTCGCGGGGCCCCGGCATGTCGACGGCGGCCTCGGGGTCGACGCTGGCGAGCGCAGGAAGGATCGCGAGCATGGCGAGGGCGAGTGCCGCGACCACGATGCCGAGGATGAGGTCGCCGCGCTGCGGGGCGCGGGGGATCGGCGGCATGGAGCGAGTTTCTCACGCCCAGCCGTCCGCGGCGGCGGTGAGAGGAGGTGGTGAGACAAGGAGGCGAGAGAAGGCGGCGAGTCAAGGAGGCGAGACAAGGAGGCGAGAGAAGGCGGCGGGAGAAGAAGCGGAGAGGAGAGGGCCCCAGTCCGCGCATCGGCCCTGCTTCACGTATGTTGGTGCCAGTTCGGGCCCGTCTGGCCCGCACCAGCAGGACCCGCACCAGACCTGAGGTGAGCATGCCCGCAGACCCCACCCGCGCATCGGCCGCAAGCGCGCCTCCCGGCAGCGAACCCGCGGCGACCGCGGTGGGGAGCAGGCGCGAGCACTGGTCCGGCCAGACGGCGTTCATTCTGGCGGCGATCGGCTCTGCGGTGGGGCTGGGCAACATCTGGCGCTTCCCCGGCGAGGCCTATGACAACGGCGGGGGAGCCTTCATGATCCCCTACTTGGTGGCGCTCATCACGGCGGGCATCCCGATCCTGTTCCTCGAGAACGCGATCGGCCACCGCTTCCGCGGCTCCGCGCCGCTGGCATTCCGCCGCATCTCCCGCCGTGCCGAGGGCGTGGGGTGGTGGCACGTCGCCATCTGCTTCGTGATCGGGCTGTACTACACGGTGATCATCGCGTGGGCGCTGAGCTACTTCTTCTTCAGCTTCGACCTCGCATGGGCGGGGGACCCGGCCGGCTTCTTCAACGACGAGTTTCTGCAGCTCGGCGAGGTGGGCGTGGGACTGGACTTCGTCCCGGGCGTTCTGATCCCGCTTGCAGCGATCTGGGCGGTCGCGATCCTGGTGCTCGCGCTGGGAGTCGCGCACGGCGTCGAGAAGCTCAACGTGATCGGCATCCCGCTGTTGGTCGCCACCTTCGGCATCCTGGTGGTGCGGGCCTTGATGCTGGATGGAGCGGCCCAAGGGGTCGAGGCGCTGTTCACTCCCGACTTCTCCGCGCTCACCAACCCCGACGTGTGGATCGCCGCCTACGGCCAGGTGTTCTTCTCCCTGTCGCTTGCGTACGGCGTGATGCTCACCTACGCCTCGTACCGGGAGCGGCGATCGAACCTCGCCGGCCCCGCGCTCGTGGTGGCATTCGGCAACAGTTCGTTCTCGCTGCTCGCCGGGCTGGGCGTGTTCGCGACCCTGGGCTTCCTGGCGGCCCGCGAGGGCGTCGCGGTGGCGGATCTTGAGGGGATCGCCGGGGTGCAGCTGTCGTTCGTGACGTTCCCGGCGGTGATCGCGCAGATGCCCGGCGGCCAGTGGTTCGGCGCGCTGTTCTTCGCGTCCCTGGTGATCGCGGGGCTGACGTCGCTGATCTCCGTGCTGCAGT
Organism: Demequina aestuarii; assembly: GCF_000975095.1. Lineage (GTDB taxonomy): Bacteria > Actinomycetota > Actinomycetes > Actinomycetales > Demequinaceae > Demequina > Demequina aestuarii. The sequence continues at coordinate 1,577,819 of NZ_BBRD01000001.1, read as the reverse complement.
CCGTGAGCTCGGCGCTGCAGGACAAGTTCGGGTGGACGCCCCGGCGCGGGGCACTGACCGTGGGGCTCACCTCGGCGACGCTCTCGATGCTGCTGTTCGGCACCACGACCGCGCTGTATGTGCTGGACGTGGTGGACCAGTGGGCCAACCAGGTCGGCATCGTCGTGGGGGCCGTCGCGATGATCGCCGTGACGCTGTGGTGCGGTCGGCGCGGGCGTGAACTCGCGCGCCACCTCACCGTGCTGTCGAGCGTCAAGGTGGGGCGCGTCTGGCTGGTGGTCGTCAATGCGGTCGCCGTGCTGCTGGTGTACATGCTCATCGACACGACCGTGCGTCTCGCCACCGAGGGCTACGACGGCTACCCCGGGTGGTTCCTCGTGGTGTTCGGATGGGGAGCGGTCGCCGTGCTGCTGGTCGCGGCTCTCGTGATGCCGCTCGTGCGGTGGAGCCGCGGAGACGACCACGAGTTCGTCGCCTGGCCCACTCGCGCCCAGCTGGGGGTCCCGGACCGTGCCGCCGCCGCGAGGGCGCCGTCGGAGCATGATCCCGCGACGGACGGGGGAGCGTCATGAGCGCCGATGCGTGGGCACTGCTGATCGTCACGGCCGCCGTGATCTGGGGTGGGCTCGTGACGTCGGTAGTGTGGTTGGGACGGCATCGTGGCAACCCGATGCCCTTCGACGACGAGGAGGCATCATGACGAACAAGGCGATGGACGCCGAGGTTGCGAGCTATGTCTCACGCGGCTACGGCGTCGAGTCCCGCACACGGTCGCAGGTGGTGCTGGTGCGCACCCGCCGCATGGGGTGGTTCTGGAACTCGATCCTGGTGCTGCTCACGGGTGGGCTTTGGCTCATCTACGTGATCTACCGCCTGGCGAACCGCAAGGTGGACCGCATCGTGCTGACCTCGGCCGGCCGCGGCGCCTTCAGGCGTTCCAAGGGCTGACCGCCCGCTCGGCGCGGCCGGTGACCGCGGGCTCAGCCGCAGGGGATCCCGCAGTCGAGCTGACGACAGTCAGGGTCCACGTCGGGCTCCTCGAGCGTATCGACCATGATCTGCACCGCGAGGGCGGGGGCATCGGGCCCGATGACGACCATGGTGAACTGACCGAACGGCGACCGGCTCTGCCACCGCACGCTGTGGTCCTCGTGCGCAGCTCCGCCCCACTGCGGGGAGGCGATCCAGGGAACACGGGAATGCTCACGGGGCGACTGTTGGCCGTCCCACGGCCGCGCAGGGCCCGCAGGTCAGGAGGTCAGGAGGGCCGACCGGTCAGAGCGTCAGCTCTCGGCGACCACGACCTGGCCCGCGTCCACGACCTCGCCCACCAGACGCTCGATGACGTCCTCGAGCATCGCCGCTCCCACCACGTTCCCGTCGTCGTCACGCACCAGCGCGATGTGGGCGCCTCGCGCCTGCATCGCGGTCAGCGCCTCCTCGAGCGACGCGTCCGCAGGGATGAACGACAACGGCCTCACGGCATCGTCGGGGATCGGCTTGGTGGCGTGTCCCCGCTCGACGCTGACAAAGTCCTTGAGGTGCAGGTAACCGACGTATTCACCGTCGTCGCCCACCAGCGGGAAGCGTGAGAAACCCGTCTTCACGCACTCCTTCTGGGCGCGCTGCGGCGTGACGTCGACCGGCAGCGTCACGAGCTCGGAGCGCGGCGTCAGGACGTCGCGCACGGTCTCGAAGGACAACGAGATCGACCCCGTCATGACGCGGTGCGACTCCTCGTCCAGCAGTCCCTCCTGGCGGGACTGCGCCACGAAGGCGGCGACCTGGTCCGCATTGAATGCCGACGCGACCTCCTCCGTCGGATCCACCTTGAGCGCCCGCAGCACGGTGTTCGACACGGCGTTCAACAGCCAGATGAGCGGCTTGAGGATGGTCACGATGAGGTAGAGCGGGGGGCCGAGCAGGATGGCGGACCGCTCCGGTCCCGCGATTGCGATGTTCTTGGGCACCATCTCGCCGAGCACCATGTGGAGCGAGACCACGATGGCGAGCGCGATGGTGAACGCGATGCCGTGGAGCCACGGCCCCGTCACGCCGATCGCGTCCAGGGGCTTCTCGAGCTGGTGCGCCACCGCCGGCTCGCCGATGGCACCGAGGCCAAGCGAACACATGGTGATGCCCAACTGCGCGCCGGCCATCATGAGCGACACCTTCTCCATGGCGCGCACGGTGATGCGAGCGGGATAGGAGCCCTCGGCCGCGCGCGGCTCGATCTGCGTGCGCCGCGCCGAGATCAGCGCGAACTCGGCGCCGACGAAGAACGCGTTGCCCAGCAGCAGCGCGATGGCGATGAGAATCGCGAGATAGTCAGGCATGGGTGCCCTCCGAGCCAGTGGCCGAGGCGGCACGCGCTCCGTCGGCATCGGCCTCCGGGTGGCCGTCGTCGTCGTGGCGGCCCTCGCCGCGGCGGCCGCGCATGCTGTCGCGCAGGCCCTCGCGTCCACGCCCGCCGCCGTTGCCGTCCTCGTCGCCGTCCTCGGGTGGGAGCGCCTCGACGATGAGTCGGTCCACTCGATGGCCGTCGAGACGCGTGACCGTCATGCGCACGACCACCTGGGTGGGGATGTCGTCCTCGTCCCGGTGGTCCTCGTCGCGCGCCTCGACCTCGATCTCATCGCCCACGCGCGGGAACCGCTCGAGGTGCTCGGTGATGAGGCCGCCGAGGGTGTCGGACTCGCGCGCATCGGGCATGTCGAGGTGCATGATGTCGCCTGCCTCGTCGGGCCTCAGCAGTCCGGACAGGGACCAGCGGCGCTCACCGATGCGGCGAAAGCGCGACACCGGACGGTCCTGCTCGTCCTCGATCTCGCCCACGATCTCTTCGACCAGGTCCTCGAGCGTCACGACGCCGTCGGTGCCGCCGTACTCGTCGACCACGAGCGCCACCTGCGAGCCCTTGCGCAGCGCGTCGAGCACCGAGCTCAGCGGCATGGTGGACGGGACGGAGTCCACGGGCAGGCAGATGTCCCGCATGGTCGTCGACTTGCGCTGTCGCACCGGCACGGCGAGGCCGGCCTTGAAGTGGGCCACGCCGATGATGTCGTCCACGCTCTCGCCGATGACGGGGAACCGTGCGTGTCCCGTCTTGGACGCGAGCTGCAGCAGCTCGACCACGGTGTCGTCGGCGTCCAGGAACTGCACGCGCGTGCGCGGCGTCATGGCGTCGGAGGCGGTGGTGTCCTTCATCTCGGAGGCGCGGGCGAGCCTGCGGGCCACCCGGGGCTCGAGCGTGCCCTGCGCCGCCGAGCGCTCCGCGAGCGACTCGAGCTCCTGCGCCGACCTCGCTGAGGCGAGCTCCTCGCGCGGCTCGATGCCGAGGGCGCGCACGATGCGGTTGGCGCTGCCATTGAGCACGCGGATGAGTGGTCCCATGAACCAGGTGAACCCACGGTTGGCGCCGGCGACCGCGCGGCCGATGCGCATCGGTTCGGCGATGGCCCAGTTCTTGGGCACCAGCTCGCCGAAGATCATCTGGGTCGAGGTCGCAATGATGAATGCGACCGTGAACGACACCGCGAGGGCCGATCCCTCGGGCACGCCCAGGGTCTGGAGGGGTCCCCGCAGCAGCGTTGCGATGGATGGCTCCGCAATGAATCCCACGAGAAGGCTCGTCACCGTGATGCCCAGCTGGGCGCCGGAGAGTTCAGTCGAGAGCTTCTTCAGCGCCGCCTTGAGCGACGCGGCGTGCTTGTCGCCCGAGGCGGCGGCCTTGTCGACCGCGGGACGGTCGACCGTGACGAACGCGAACTCAGCGGCGACGAACAGTGCGTTGAGACCGATGAGCACGATCACGAGCAGCAGGAGCAGCCACGCTTCGATCATGACACCGGGCCGATGCGGTCGTGCCCTGCGGGTGCCTGGCTCGCCGAGGCGGGGGACACAGCGCGGGAATGGTCGGGAGTAGGCGCCGGGCCGCGAGTGCTCGCCAAGGGCGACACCGCGGGCCGGCGCTCAGGACTATGGCCGTCGGGCATGGAGGGATTGTACGTGAAATGGTCTCGCCCGCGCGGCATCGCCGCAGGCGGGCGGAGGCCGCCCGGCAGGCGTGACCTAAGTCCTGCGCGGCTCCGCTGGCGAGAGGCTAACGTCGAGAGCGAGTCGCAGTCCGAGGGAGCGCCGTGACCGCCAGGAGTGACCACGACAGCGTGGGTGAGCGCGAGAGTGCGCCCCCACCGCACGCCGCACCGGTGTGTCCCATGTCCCTCCGCATGAATGAGATGGCGGCGATGCTCAACGCCGAGCTCGCCGACCATCCTCTCTATGACGGCTTCGAGGTCCAGCGCTTCGACGATTCCGAGCACGGCACCGGCATGGTGGCGTTCCTCAGCCGCCGTGCTGATCGCACCATCGACTACTACGTCGAGCCCGGTCTTCGACTGGACCGCAGGATGTTCGGAATAGGCGGCGGACTGCGATCGTGGAACGAGACCAAGTTCGCGGCCGCGGCTCTCGAGGTGGCCGAGGACGGCGTCACCGCTCACGTGGCGTTCACGGACGTCGACGGACGCCCCGTCGAGATCGTGATCGACGACCGTGACGGTCGCCCCCGCCGGCGCGGGGCGCTGCTGGCGCCCGTGGGCGACGGCATCGACCAGCCCACGTCGCTGATGCTGGTGTGGATGCCGCAGTTCGACCTGGTGCGCGATGTCCGCGACCACGAGCCGGTGATCCGGATCGACGGCGACGACGCGTCCGTCGGCCGCCTTCCCGGAGCCGCACTTCACCACCGTCACCTCATCAAGTACGCCGCAGGCCTGCGCGTCATCGAGGTCAACCGCGACCTCGACGCTCCCGCGACGGCGGGAGGGCCCGGCTCCGTCGAACTGGCGCGTGACGGCACCGCAGTGAGCGCCATCACGGCGACGACGGGGGACACCGTGGCGCGCATCGCGTTCAGGCCGGCGTTTCCCGACCTGCGCCGCGTCGACGCGGGAGACGAGCACGCAGGCGAGTGGCGCATCGGCGTGGACGGGTGCACCCTCACGGGCGGAACCTGGACCGTGGCGGGTGCCGCCGACCGCGCCGAGGTCCACCTCGCCGTCACGCGCCGATGGCGGCCGCGCGGGCTGCCGTGGCTCATGCGCACGGTGACGACCGTGATCCCGGTGTTCCGGCGGTGGCCCACCAGCTACGCGTGGCGCGCGACGATGCCCTCAGTCGACGGTCCGATGCGTTCGCATTGGGAGCGCATCCGACGGGAGGATGGTGCCGGATATCGAAAGGCCACGGGCAGCTGACGCCCGAGCGGCCGGTGTCTACAGCTCGCGCACCACTCGGGCCGGGTTGCCGGCGACGAGCGTGCCCGGCGGCACATCCTTGGTGACCACGGCGCCCGCGGCCACGACGGCGCCGCGACCGATGGTGACGCCCGGGCACACCACCACGGAGCCGCCCAGCCAGACGTCGGGCTCGAGCGTGATCGGGAACGCACGCTCCCACCCCTCGCGTCGAAGCTCGACGTCGAAGGCGTGATTCACGGTGTAGAAGCGGGTCTCCGGGCCGATCAGCGCGTTGTCGCCGATGGTCACGATGCCGCTGCCGAGGATCATCAGGTTCGCGTTGATGAAGACGTTGGAGCCGAACCGCACCCGCTCCTTGTACTCAAGGTAGATCGGCGGACGGAAGTCGAGCCCCGGCCCGCATTCGCCCACGAGGTCCTCGAGCATGCGCGTCGCCGCCGCCGGGTCCTCGAAGTACAGGCCGCCGAGCTCGCGCAGCCGGGCGATCGTGGCGCGCTGCATGTCGGCGAGCTCCGGGCCGGCACGGTACCGGAACCACTCGTCGTCGGCGAGCTTCTCGTACTCGGTGCGTGCGGCATCCTCGACGGGAACCTCCGCCATCTTCGCTCGCATGTCGGCTCGGTCGGTCACAGTTCCTCCAGGTGGTCGCTCCCCACAACCTAGGCCCCCGCATCGGCGTGCGTATGGGACCTCCGGCGTGTCCGCCGCGTTCCGGCCCGGACCGATGGCCTCCCGGCCGTCGCGGTCGGTACGCTCGAGCCATGCCAGGCGAGCGCGACCTCGACACCCTCATCGCGACCATGCGTCCCGCACTCGATCCCGTGACGTACGTGTGGGCCTCCATGGAGGGGCTCGCCGCTGCCGGAGCGCTCATCGACGCGGTCGCGACCGTGCGCGAGGCCGAGGGCTGGAGCCTGGTGCTCCCGATCGACGCCGCATCGCGTCACGGCCTTGAGTTCACCTTCCCGAGCGCTCGCCTCACGCTGACCGTCGAGTCCGCGCTGGAGGCGGTGGGGCTCACCGCCGCCGTCGCAGGAGCGCTGGCCGACGCCGGGATCGCCGCCAATGTGGTGGCCGGCTTCCATCACGATCACGTGTTCGTGCCGCGCGAGCGGGCGGCCGATGCGGTGGCGGCGCTCGCGGATCTCGCCGACGGGGAGGGTTCGCTCGGCCCCTCCGAGGGGGAGTGAGTGCGCGGGCGAGGCTCGCGCTGGCCCCGGCCCGCGCATCGGCGCTGCTGCCAGGCGGTGCCGGCGCCGCAGATGACCGTGCGGCGCTCGGCGGCGACACCGTCTGTGCCCCGGGAGCGGCGAGCGAGGTGCGCCGTCTCGCGATGAGTGCGACGAGTCGGGGCGCCGGTCGCGGATAGGCTAGTGGGTCGACGACAGGGATGAGCATGGACGACCACAAGCAGATCGGCGAGGCGGCGGAGCGCACCGGGCTGTCGCTGCGCACCATCCGCTATTACGAAGAGGTGGGCCTGATCACGCCCTCCGCCCGCTCGCACGGCGGGTTCCGGCTCTACACCGATTCGGACATCGCGCGCCTGATGCTCGTCAAGCGGATGAAGCCGCTGGGCTTCAGCCTGGACGAGATGCGCGACCTGCTGGGCGTGCTCGACGAGTTGGATCGCGACGACCTCGCGCCCGCCGCCCGCGCCAGCGCCCACGAGCGACTCGGCATGTTCGAGGCCGCGGCCGACGAGCGCTGCGCGAGCCTGCGGTCGCAGCTCGAGACCGCTGAGGAGTTCGCGCACAGCCTGCGGCGCGAATCCCGTCAGCAGGCCCGACACCACGAGAGCGCGGGTCGGGACCGGTGACGGCGCCCGTCCTCCACGCGGGAAGCGTGGCCCAGGAGTCGGATCGCCGCCGCAGCATCGCCGTCATCTCCCACCCCGACGCCGGAAAGTCGACCCTGACCGAGGCCCTCGCGCTGCACGCGCACGCGATCGAATCGGCCGGCGCCGTCCACGGCAAGGGCGACCGCGCGGGCACGGTGTCGGACTGGATGGAGGTCGAGCAGAAGCGCGGCATCTCGATCACGTCCGCCGCGCTGCAGTTCGCCTACGGCGACCACATCGTGAATCTTGTCGACACCCCCGGCCACGCCGACTTCTCCGAGGACACCTACCGGGTGCTGACGGCCGTCGACGCGGCCGTGATGCTCCTCGATGCTGCCAAGGGTCTCGAGCCGCAGACGCTCAAGCTCTTCGACGTGTGCCGCCGCCGCGGCGTGCCCGTCATCACGTTCGTGAACAAGTGGGACCGCCCCGGCCGCGAGGTGCTGGACCTGTGCGATGAGCTGGAGCAGCGCATCGGCCTGCGCCCCGCGCCCGTGACGTGGCCCATCGGCGTCGCGGGCCAGTTCGCCGGCCTGCTGGACCCGACGGACGGCAGCGTGCGCACCTACCAGCGCGCCCCCGGCGGCGCAGCCGTCGCCGTCGAGACGGTGCTCGACGCCGACGAGGCCGCCCGTGAGCTCGGCGACGATTACGTGGCCGCCCACGAGGAGGCGCAGCTGCTCGAGCCCGTGGACCGCGAGGCGTTCCGCCGCGGAGAGTCGACCCCGCTCATGTTCGGCGCCGCGCTCAGCAACATCGGCGTCAAGCAGCTGCTCGACGTGGTGATCGACCTCGCCCCGTCCGCCCTGCCGCGCCCCGACGAGGCAGGCGAGGACCGCCCCGTCGACACCCCGTTCAGTGGCTTCGTGTTCAAGATGCAGGCCGGGATGGACAAGCAGCATCGCGACCATGTCGCGTTCATCCGTGTGTGCTCTGGAGTGTTCGAGCGGGGCATGGTCGTCACCCACGCGCGCACGAAGCGACCCTTCGCCACCAAGTACGCGCTGTCCGTCTTCGGCCGCGAGCGCTCGACGGTCGAGCGGGCCTACCCGGGCGACGTGGTCGGCCTGGTCAATGCCAGCTCTCTCGCGGTGGGGGACACGATCTACGACCCGTCCGGCAAGCACGTCGCGTACCCGCCGATGCCCGCCTTCGCGCCCGAGCACTTCGCCGTAGGCCGCGCCAAGGATCCCGGCCGCTCCAAGCAGTTCCGCAAAGGGATCGGCCAGCTCCAGCAGGAGGGCGTGGTCCAGGTGCTCATCTCGGAGGCACGGGGAGACGCGAACCCCGTGCTCGCGGCCGTGGGGCCGCTCCAATTCGAGGTCGCGGCGTTCCGCATGGAGCACGAGTTCTCGGCGCCGATGCACCTCGACACCATGGGGTTCTCTCTCGCTCGCCAGGTGGCACCAGACGACCTCCCCGTCGTGGCGCGGTACCCCGGCATCGAGATCGTGCGGCGCGCCGACGGCGTGATCCTCGCGCTCCTGCGCGACATCTGGCACGCGCGGTCCTTCGAGCGCGCCCACCCCGACGTCCCCCTGGCCTCGCTCGACGCCAGCAGCGAGTGAGCCTGCCAAGGTTCGACGAGGCCGCGCCGTGCGGCGTCCCACCAGCGCGGGGTCGCAGTCTCCCCTCACGTGAGGGTAGGGTGGGGCGCGGCTGGGAGGCGGCCTCGTTCGAGCCCCCGGTCCCGTCCCGGAAGCCGTAGCCCGGCATCGAGAATCGTCGCGCAGCGTTGCGCGCTCCAGTCCAGTCCCCACCAGGGTCCGCGCCGTCACGGCGACGCCCCTCGGGCGTGCTCGCCCGCAACAGACGAAGGAACGCCGCGTGTCCGATAACGCCCGCCCATACCTGTCCGATCCCGCCCCCACGCCGCAGCCCGTGAACGGCGCGCCCGAGGCCGACGAGTCCTTCTCCGTGATGGCGGCGCTCACGTCGCCGCGCCGCCTGCGCACCGAGGTGTTCGCCGGCCTGGTCGTCGCGCTCGCGCTCATCCCCGAGGCGATCGCGTTCTCGATCATCGCTGGCGTCGATCCACGCTTGGGACTGTTCGCCTCGTTCACCATGGCCGTCACCATCGCCTTCGTGGGAGGGCGGCCCGCGATGATCTCCGCGGCCACCGGCGCGGTCGCGCTGGTGATCGCCCCGGTCGCGCGCGAGTACGGGATGGACTACTTCATCGCCACCGTCATCCTGGCGGGCGTGCTCCAGGTGGTGCTGAGCCTGCTCGGCGTCGCCAAGATGATGCGGTTCATCCCGCGCTCCGTCATGGTGGGCTTCGTCAACGCCCTGGCGATCCTGATCTTCATGTCGCAGATCCCGCATCTCACGGACGTGCCGTGGGCCGTGTACCCCATGGTCGCGATCGGCATCGTGATCATGGTGCTGATGCCGCGCTGGACCAAGGTCGTCCCTGCCCCGCTCGTGGCGATCGTCTTCCTCACGGCCGCCGCCCTCATCGCGGTCATCAACGTCCCGACGGTGGGCGACGAGGGCGAACTGCCCGACTCGCTGCCGACGCTGTTCATCCCGGACGTTCCGCTCAATCTGGAGACGCTGAAGATCATCGCACCGTACGCGCTCGCGATGGCGCTGGTGGGCATCATCGAGTCGCTGCTGACAGCCAAGCTCGTGGACGACGTCACCGACACCCACTCGAACAAGACGCGCGAGACGTGGGGCCAGGGCACCGCGAACATCGTCACGGGCTTCTTCGGGGGCATGGGCGGCTGCGCGATGATCGGTCAGACCATGATCAACGTGAAAGTCTCCGGGGCCCGTACTCGCATCTCGACCTTCCTGGCCGGAGTGTTCCTGCTGATTCTGGTGGTGGGGCTGGGTGACACCGTCGCGACCATCCCCATGGCGGCGCTCGTGGCGGTGATGATCATGGTGGCCGTCGGCACCTTCGACTGGCACTCGGTTCACCCGGGCACGCTGAAGATGATGCCCAAGTCGGAGACCGCGGTGATGCTCGTCACCGTGGTCATCACGGTGTGGACCCACAACCTCGCGATCGGCGTGGGCGTGGGCGTGCTCACCGCGATGGTGCTGTTCGCTCGCCGCATCGCGCACCTCACGACGGTGACCCGGCTGGACGCCACGGACGAGGACGACCAGCGCGTGTACGCCGTCGAGGGCGAGCTGTTCTTCGCCTCGTCCAACGACCTGATCTACCAGTTCGAGTACTCGGGCGACCCGCAGAACATCGTGATCGACATCTCGGGCGCGCACGTCTGGGACGCCTCGACCGTGGCGGCCCTCGACGCCGTGCGCCACAAGTACGCCAAGAAGGGCAAATCCGTGACCATCGTGGGCGCGAACGAGGACACCCAGACCCGGCTCGATCGGCTCGCCGGGAACCTGGGCGGCGGCCACTAGGTCACGTATCGGGGCCGCGGGTGGTCCGCGCCGCGGTCCGTGCGGGCCGGGTCAGCCGCACTCGCGGTACAGGTAGAAGGCGCGGTCGCCCGTGTCGGGGTCGCGGTGCACGAACCCGTGACGCTCGTAGAAGCGCAGCGCACCGTCGTCGGGTTCGTCCACACCGATCTCGACCATGGCGATGCCGCGCCGCGATACCTCCTCGAGCAGCCGGCCCATCAGTGCGGAGCCGATGCCGCGCCCACGGAGATGGGGCACGACGGAGAAGTCCTCGAGGTAGGCGACCGGGCCCGCGCTGAGCGCCGACTCCCTCATCGCGAGCGTCACGAACCCCACCGCAGGGTCGCCCGCGAGCAGTGCCCAGAAGCGACGGCCCGCGAGCAGGCGCCGCAGCCGCGCGTCGAGCACCTCGATCGCGTCGATGGGCGCCTCGAACTCGGTGGTGAAGTCCCACAGCAGCCGGGCCAGCGCGGACGCGTCGTCGACCGACGCGACCCGCACGAAGACCCCCGCATCGGGTGGCCCCGGGGCGAGCGCATCGGCCATCCTTCGAGGTTACGACGACCCGGACGCGTGCGCGCGGCGTCGGCGTCCCGCTACAGGTACGTGGGCGTGAGCGCCTCGTAGTCCGAGACGTCGCCGTCGGCGAGGCACGTCTCGATGATGCGTCGACCCAGGTCGGACAGGTCCGGCGTCACGAACTGAGCGAGCTCGGACTTGAAGAATCCCGTGAGGATGCGGCAGCCCTCGTCGTACGCCTCGAACCCGACCTGCGACTGCATCTCGGGTCGCAGCAGCGTCCGACGCACCGGCTGGCCGTCCAGGGTGATCTCGTGAGGGGTGTAGCCGAACAGCGCGCACCGCGCGGGCTCGAGCTGTTCGGCACGCATGCGGCCCCCGCCCTTGCGAGCGAGCCACTCGCGAGTGAGCCATTCAGCGGAGAAGCCCACGTGGTACGCGCCGATGTGCTGGTTGGGGGTGAGCACGTACCGAGTGTGGTCGTAGGTGACGAGCTGCTCGAGCAGCAGGTTCGCGGCGGCGACCTTGGTGCCGGTCGAGAACGGCCAGTACGACCCCACGCCCTCCGAGACCATGCCGCCGTGCTCGAGAGTCGAGAGCGCATCGGCGGCCTCGCCGATCGACGGGTTCTTGTCGCCGCGCGGCGCCACCAGCCGCCACAGCCAGGCGATCGCCGGTGGGACGAAGTGAGCGAGGCCCATGATCCCGTAGCTGGGCTGGTCGCGCGTGCAGGCCGGCATCCGCACGCCGAACGTCCGCACGTCCACGGGCTGCGGCTCGTCGACGATGTCCTCGATCATGCGCCGTGGGATCACCACGCGAGGGTTGGGGCAGGGTGTGCCGGTCGAGTCGAGCGTGTGCTCCCACGGCAGCACGGTGGCGTCGGCGACGCCGTGGATGTTGAAGAACACGAGCGGCGTGTCCGGATGGATCACGGCGCGCTCGAGGTGCGGGTCCTCGCCATAGGTGCGGAGGTTGTCGACGCGCACGAACCAGCCATCCTCCGCGTCCGCGACCACCATGCGCCCGCTGCCGTCCTGGACCGCAGGGTGGCACAGCGTCATGTCATCGGTGACGGGGGACAGGTCCGAGGTCTCGGACAGCGTGATGTAGTACGGCTCCTCGGTGACGACGTTCGCGCCCAGCAGGATGCGGCCGTCGTCCTCGCGGCGCAGGTCCTGGCACATCTCGGACTTGCCGCCGCCGGAGGCGCCCTCGTGCATCACCACGGTCTCGTTGTCGTACGGGGTGGTGACGCGCACCGACGAGGCGTGCGCCGTGATCCACCCCTCGGCCTCGCCGATGTCGAGCAGCACCGAGAACACGCCCTTCTTGGCGCTCGGGCCCGGGTACAGGTTGTAGGCGAAGATCTCGTGCAGCGTCTCGGAGCGGTCGTGGACCACCACCTGGCGACCGTCGAAGTGGCTGTGGCGGAACGGGGGCGCGACGTACAGGATCGAGCGTGGGTCGAATGGGCCCAGCGCGTCGAGCGTCACCCACCCCTGCAGGTCGACGAGCGCGAGCGCGAAGAAGGCGGCGTTGACGGGCACGATCGCGAGCGACGGCGATCCGTGGACGGGTCCGCCGGCCTTGAAGGGCACCACCACCAGGTCCTGCCGCGCCAGCCACGCGAGGGTGTCCGCGCGCGTGTCGTCGAAGCCGTGCCCGAACCTGTCGGCGAAGCGCGTCTTGTCGGTGGGGCGCGAGTCCGCAATGACCATGCACTGCGGGTCGCGCCGGCGCATGTAGTCCTCGGGGTAGTTGACCGCGAGGCCGTTGCGGCACCGCGTCACGGTCGCCTCGGTGATCGACTCGCCGTCGACGTCGTAGTCGACCGAGAACTCCGGGCCGCCGTCGGGCCCGAGGGCGATCGCGTACAGCTCGGCCCGCGTGGCCGGGACCGTCACAGAGGGAGCAGTGGCGAGCACGTGCCTCACGTCGGGGGCGAGGGTGACATCCCTCAGGGCGGCTGCGGTGGGGGCAGTGGTCATGGTGGCTCCTCGCAAGGGTGGGTCGTGCAGCGGCGCGGTGTCACGGTCTCTGCGGTGAGGGTGTCGGCAGTCATGGTCCGGAGCGCGGGGTCGCCCTGCATCGAGTATGGCGTTCGTCAAGAAAGGGTCAAGGGACCTACGTCCCAGTGCTCATGGCGGAGGCCCGATGCGGGCGTGGGCTGGGGTGCGCTTGCCCGGCTGAGCGTCTCCGGATCGATGCAGGCGCGAGGTCGTGGCGACCGCCTCCTCCCTCCGTGGGTCTGGCGGCCCTATGCTCACGCCAGGCCATTCCGAGCCACGACCGCATCGGTGGTGACAGACCTGGAGGGAGGCGGCATGTTCGGCACCTCGGACAGCGCTGGGCGCGGCGGCGCGAGCGTCGGCTCCGCTCGCCGGGCCGCGAGGACTCCGTTACGTACGGGAGCGCTCGTGCTGGCCGCCCTGGCGTTGCTCGCCCTGTGGATGGTGCTGCGGGGAAACCTCGATGACGGGCCGCTGGAGGCTCCCCCCGGGGCTCAGGACATGCCGGTGGTGACGCCGGCCGTGGATGCGGGGCTCACGGGCCCCGTGCAGACGGTGTGTGCCGAGCCTCTCATCTGGGCGGCGACGGACCTGCGCCCGGAGTTCGCGGCCGCCGTGACCGCCAGCGGCCAGGCCGATGTGTGCGTCGACGTGTATCGCCTCCCGGACGAGGACGGTGCGAAGGACTACTACCGTGCCGTCGCGAGCGGGTGGTGGACCACGCAAGCGCGCGCGACGCAGTGGCCATGGCAGGCGAGCGGCGAGCCCGCAGGCGAGGTCTGGGTCCAGCTGACGTGGGATCCCGCGACCAGCGACCACTTCTGGGCGACCGAGTGGATGGCGCTGGGGCCGTGCCGTCCCGGCGGAGCGGGCGAGACTCGTCATCTGCAGGGTCTCGTGGCCTCAGGCACGGAAGAGATGTGTGGGCGCGAGAGTGCCGGCATCGGCCAGCCGGCGGCCGACGTGAGCCACGTGACCTGGAGTGTGTCGTCCCCGCAGCACCACGATGCGACGGCGATGACGCTCGACATTGCCGTGCCCGAGGGCGAGGTTCCGGAGTTCTCCCTCGCCGTGCGTCAGGTCGACATCGAGGGCTGACCCCGCCGCGGACCGGCCCTGGCGGGAACGGTCCCGAGCGCTGATGCACTGCCCGGATTGCCGCGCATCGGCAACCTGCCGCGGTCGGCGCGGGCGCTGGTGATGCTCGCCGACGTTCGCGCGGGCCGACGTGCAGTGGAGTTCAGCGAGGCTGATTGACCCGGCGTCGAACGCGTGTTCGAATGGGGCCATGCGATGGGAAGGTCAAGCGGTCACGGCTGAGAGCGCCGATGCGCTGCCCGGGTTGGCGCGGATGGGCAACCTCGTGCGTTCGGTGCGCACCCCAGAGTTCGAAGGGATCGTGTTCCACGAGGTCCTGGCCAAGAGCGCGCTCAATAAGGTGGGGCAGTCCAGCGCCGTCCCCTTCACGTGGACCATCAACCCGTACCGCGGCTGCTCGCATGCGTGCGTCTACTGCTTCGCGCGACCCAGCCACAAGTACCTCGAGCTCGACGAGGGCAAGGACTTCGACAGCCAGCTGATCGTCAAGATCAACATCGTCGAGGCCCTCAAGAAGGACCTCGCCAAGAAGTCCTGGACCCGGGAGCACGTGGCGCTCGGCACCAATACGGATCCGTACCAGCGGGCCGAGGGCCGCTACAAGCTGATGCCGGGAATCATCGACGCTCTCGCCGCCTCGGGCACCCCGCTGTCGATCCTCACCAAGGGATCGCTGCTGCGTCGTGACCTGCCTCGCCTCGCCGAGGCCGCGACGCAGGTGCCTGTCGACCTGGCGCTGTCGATCGCGATCGCCGACGACGAGCTGCAGCAGTCCATGGAGCCAGGCACCCCCACCACCCAGGCGCGTCTCGCGACCGTCACCGCGGCGGCGGAGGCAGGCTTCGACGTCGCTGTCTTCATGATGCCGATCCTGCCGTTCCTCACCGACTCCGAGGAGCACCTCGACAGCGCGCTCGCGCGCATCAAGGCCGCGGGCGCCACCTCCGTCACGTACACCGCTCTGCACCTGCGCCCCGGCGTGAAGGAGTGGTACGCGCGGTGGCTGAACACGCATCGGCCAGATCTCACCCCGCGCTACCGGGAGCTCTACGGCGAAGGCGCGTACGCGCCCAAGGAGTACCGCCGCTGGCTCGCCGCGCGCCTCAAGCCGCTGATCGAGGCCCACGGCCTCGAGCGCGCGCCGGAGGACCCGAACACCGGGTCCATGGGGTCGACGTCCGCGGGCAAGGAGCCGGCGCGGCGCGTCGACGCTCGTGACGACCAGGGCGAGTGGCGGCGCACGGCGAACTCTCCGGGCGGCGTCGGGAAGGGTGCAGGTGCCAATCTGGCCGAACTTCAGACTGAACCCACGCTGTTCTGACCGGCAGCGCCCGGGGTTCTGACGTGGCTCAGTGGGGACGGCGCGCTTCGGGTCCCGTTCGCATGTCAACCCCGAGCGTTTCGCCACCTCCCGCGTTGCCTACGATGGGCGCGTGGAACTCTTGGGTGTAGGCGTCATCGCGCTCGTCGCGATCGCTTTCGCCACCGTCCTCAGCCCCCGGCTCGGCATCGCCTCGCCCTTGGTTCTGGTGGCGCTGGGCGTGGGCGCGAGCCTGGTGCCGTTCGGCCCCGACCTCTCCGTGAATCCGGAGATGATCCTCGCGGGCGTGCTGCCTCCGCTGCTCTATGCCGCCGGCGTCTCGGTGCCTGCGACGGACTTCAGGCGCGACTTCCGGTCGATCGGCGCGCTCTCGGTAGCGCTCACCATCGTCAGCACGGTGCTCATGGGCGTCGTCTTCTATTGGATGTTCCCGGACCTGTCGTGGCCGTGGGCGTTTGCGCTCGGCGCCATCGTCAGCCCCACCGATGCGGTGGCGACCGCCATCGTCAAGCGCCAGGGCGTGTCGCCGCGGCTGGTCGCACTGCTCGAAGGGGAGAGCCTGTTCAACGACGCCGCGGCCCTGGTGCTGCTGCGCGCCGCGGTGGCCGCGACCGCATCGGCCGTCAGCCTCTGGGCGGTCGCCGCGAACTTCGTCGTGTCGATGGTGCTGGCGGTCGCGATCGGGTGGGTCGTCGGCCGGGTCAGCCTGTGGGTGCGCTCCTGGATGACCGACGTCACCGCGGCGACGGTGTTCTCGTTCGCCGTGCCGTTCCTGGCCTCGCTGCCGACCGATGCCATCGGCGCCTCCGGACTGGTCGCCGCCGTGGTGGCGGGTCTGGTCAGCGGCAACGGTGCCGCGCGCCGGCTGTCTCCCCAGGTGCGGCGCTCCCACCAGCAGAACTGGCACACCGCGGAGCTGATGCTCGAAGGTGCGATCTACCTGATCCTGGGACTCGAACTCCTGCGCACCATCGAGGACGTGCGCCAGGACGACCTCGGCATCCTCTTCGCCTTCGGCGCGGCCGCCGTGGTGCTCGTGGCGGTGCTGGCGACGCGCGCCGCCTTCGTGGCGCCGCTGCTGGCCATCCAGCGCCACGCCGCCCGGCGCTCGCCGCGGGTGAGGCCGCGCCTGCGCCGGGCGATCGGGCAATCCGATACGGCCACGGGTGCGGCGCGCAAGGCCGCCAGGGTGGTGCGGTGGGGCCAGCCCGATCTCACGCATCATTCCCGCGTCGAGGCGGTCAAGCAGCGGCTCGCCCGAGCCAACGCGGACCACGGCTACCTCCTGCGTTCGCCCCTGGGCCCGCGCGAAGGCGGAGTCATGGTGTGGGCCGGCATGCGAGGCGTCGTGACGGTCGCCGCGGCGCAGGCCCTGCCGAGCGACACTCCCGATCGTTCGCTGCTGGTGCTGATCGCCTACCTCGTCGCCATCAGTTCGCTGGTGATCCAGGGCGGCACGATGGCCTGGATGCTGCGCCTGCTCAAGCCGGCCCGCGCCGCGACCCCCGAGGAGCTCGCGGTCGAGTCGGTGGGACTGAAGGAGGTCCTCGACGCCGCCGTGGAGGATGAGCGCCAGCACCTCAGGGAGGAGCGTGAGCGGTCGCGGAGCCGCCGCGCCGCGGAAGCGGACGACCGTGCCGATCCTGGCACCCCCAGTCCCACCGACGCCCAAGGATTCCCCGTGTCCGCAGAGGTGTCCGCCGTGGACGAGGACCGCGATCACCGCATCGCGATCATCAAGGCTGAACGCGAAGCGCTCCTGGACGTGCGCGCGCTCGGCGCCTTCAGTTCCGCGTCGCTCGCCGCAGCGCTCGCGCAGCTGGACGCCGAGCAGATCCGGTTGGAGCTGTGAAGGGCGCGCACGAGCGGTCGCATGCTGCTGGCCGAGCGAGGGTGCGGGCGATCGCTGCTCTCGGCTGCGCCGTGCTGGCGGGCACCGTTCTCACCGCATGCACGACGGCCGATGCGCCCGCACCGCCGCGCGTCACCGTCACCGCCGGTGCCTCCCCGACTCCGACGCCCGCCGCGCCGCCTGAGCTGCCACCCGCGCCTGACTCCACCGGCGCATCGGCCGGCGATGACGGGAGGGTGGACGCCGAGATCGTGGCGCACGCCGACCGCAACTATCTGGTGGTGATGCTGCCTCTCGACCAGTGGGAGCTGAGGATCGACTGGGAGCCCGGCGGCACCATGCTGGCCGACGTGATCGAGGCGGATCCGACGATCGTGGCGGCCACCAATGCCGGCATCTTCACCCCCGAGGTGGTGCCAGGAGGACTGTTGGTGAGTGACGGCGACGAGCTCGTGGGGCTGAACCTCGCGGACGGGGCCGGCAACTTCCATCTGATGCCCAACGGGGTGTTCGCGCTCCACGAGGACGGCACCGCCTCGGTGGTGGACAGCACGGAGTATGTGGCGGAGGGCGTGGTCCACGCGACCCAGTCGGGGCCCGCGCTCGTGCTCGACGGGGAGGTGCATCCCGAGTTCCGCGAGGGGTCGGTCAACCTCGCGCTGCGCTCCGGCGTGGGGGTGAGCCCCGACGGCGGAACGGTGATGCTGGCGATGTCATGGGGAGTGACCAACCTGTGGGACTTCGCGACGCTCTTTCGCGACGAGCTCGGGGTGGATGACGCGTTGTATCTCGACGGTCAGATCTCGGATGTGTGGGTCACGGGCATGGGTGCCCCTGGCGCGCTGTCCGGACCATATGCCGGCGTGATCACCGCGCGTCCGGCCGGGTGACGCGGGCGCCCGGGTCTGCGGCCCGGCGCGATTCGGGCGACACTAGAGGGTATGACCGAGCTCTCTGTCCTTCGGGACGACATCACCACGCTCGCCGTGGATGCGATCGTCAACGCCGCCAACGAGACCCTGCTGGGTGGCGGCGGCGTCGACGGGGCGATTCATCGGGCCGCGGGCCGAGGGTTGCACGACGAATGCCGAGAACTCGGCGGGTGTGAGCCGGGCGAGGCGAAGATGACGGGCGGGTACAAGCTGCCTGCCACCCACGTGATCCACACCGTAGGGCCGTTCTGGCGGGGTGGCGGTCACGGCGAGGAGGAGGTGCTCGCCGCGTGCTATCGCAACTCGATTGCGCTGGCCGCGGGCCACGGGTTGTCGATCATCGCGTTCCCGTGCATCGCGACCGGCACGTACGGCTTCCCCCAGGACCGCGCGGCCGACGTCGCCATCGCCACGGTGCGCGAGGCGGTGCAGGAGCACCCCTCGATCGAGGCCGTGATCTTCTGCACCTACTCGGACTACGAGTACGAGCTGTATATGGAGCGACTGAGCGAGTGACGCGCTGATAGCGTCTCGCCCATGCATGTGGCGCGCGTCCTCCTCCTGTTCGTCGCCGCCGCGCTCGCGGAGATCGGCGGCGCGTGGCTGGTCTGGCAGGGGCTGCGCGAGCACCGCGGCGCCGTGTTCGTGGGGCTCGGCGTGCTGTCGCTGGCGCTCTATGGAGTGATCGCGACGTTCCAGCCCGACCCGCACTTCGGGCGCGTCCTCGCCGCCTACGGCGGCATCTTCGTCGCCGGGTCGCTGGCCTGGGGCATCGTGGTCGATCGCTTCACTCCCGATGTGTGGGACTGGACCGGTGCGACCCTGTGCCTGGTCGGCGCCGGCGTGATGATGCTCGCGCCCCGCTGACTGCTCGCGCCGCAGCCCGAGGAGCGGGCCTTCCGGCGCACCCGAGATTAGAAGTTCGGTGTCCCGAAATCTCAGTGATACGTTGAGGGGCATGCCCTCGACCCCGTCCGCCACGCCCCAGGAGAAGACCTCGACGGCGGCGCCCACGCGTCGTCCCGAGTGGCGGCTCTGGATGCTGCTGGGTCCCGCCTTCGTCGCCGCCGTCGCGTACGTCGACCCCGGCAACGTCGCGGCCAACCTCACCGCGGGCGCCGAGTACGGCTACCTGCTGGTCTGGGTGCTGGTGGTCTCGAACGCCATGGCGGTGCTGATCCAGTACCTGAGCGCCAAGCTGGGCCTCGTCACTGGGAGGTCGCTGCCGGAACTGCTGGGTGCACGGCTGCGGCGCGGCACGCGACTGACCTACTGGGGGCAGGCGGAGGTGGTCGCGGCCGCCACCGATCTCGCCGAGGTCATCGGTGGTGCGATCGCCCTGAACCTGCTGTTCGGGCTGCCGCTCGTGTGGGGTGGACTCATCACCGGCGCCGTGTCGATGGTGCTGCTCGCGGTCCACTCCCGCAAGGGGCAGCGCCCGTTCGAGTTCGTCATCATCGGCTTCCTGGCCGTCATCGCCGTCGGCTTCCTTGCGGGACTGTTCGTGTCGCCCGTGGACTGGGCAGAGACCGCGGGCGGTCTGGTGCCGCGGTTCGCCGACTCGGGCACGGTGCTGCTCGCCGCCTCGATGCTCGGCGCTACCGTCATGCCGCACGCGATCTATCTGCACTCGGCTCTCGCCCGCGATCGTCACCTGCCCGGCCAGGCGGGCGCGGACATCGCCGCCGTCAGGGTCGAGCCCCGGGAGATCTCCCCGGCGGCGGCACACGCGGTGTCGGCTGGGCATGGCGACGTCTCGACGTCCGCCCAGCCAGGCGACCCAGGCGTCCCCTGCAGCTCAGACGACCCTGCGGAGCCGGGCCCCGGGGGCGGGGCGTCGACGGCTCGCCTGCCACTGCTGCTGCGCGCCACCAAGGTCGACGTGCTGTGGTCGCTGGTGATCGCTGGCTCGGTCAACATTGCGATGCTGCTGCTCGCCGCGGCCTCACTGCGTGGCGTGGGAGGGACCGACACGATCGCCGGCGCACACGCCGCGATCGAAGCCAACTTGGGTCCGGTCATCGGCGTGGTGTTCGCGGTGGGCCTGCTCGCCTCAGGGCTGGCCGCGACGTCCGTGGGCGCCTACGCGGGCGCCGTGATCATGGGCGGCCTGCTGCACCGTCGCATTCCGCTGCTCACCCGCCGGCTCGTCACGCTCGTGCCGGCGCTCGTGGTGATCGCGCTCGGCGCGGACCCCACGTGGGCGCTCGTCCTGAGCCAAGTCGTGCTGAGCCTGGGCATCCCGTTCGCCCTGATACCGCTGGTGCGGCTCACCAACGATCCCGCGGTGATGGGCGAGCACGCCTCGGGACTGCCGCTGCGCGTGACGGGATGGGCCGTGGTGGCGGCGATCGTGGCACTGAACATCGCGCTCATCGTCATCACCGCGACGGGAGGGTGACGGGTCTCCCGGGCCGTCATCGCGGGGTATCGTATATTCCATGAATTCATGGAATAAGGAGGATCGCGCGGCCTCCGCCGATTCCCTGGACGCTGTCGCGCGCGTCGGCAAGTGCCTCGCCCACGGCACACGGGTCACGATGCTGGACCGGTTGGCGCAGGCGGACAGAAGCGTGGGCGAACTCGCCGAGCTTGCGGGCGTCAAGCTGACCACCGCATCGGCCCACCTCCAGATCCTCAAGGACGCCGGATTGGTGGTGACCCGGCGAGACGGGACCACCGTCGTCTATGCGCTTGCAGGTGATCATGTGACTGCGCTGCTGCTACGGCTCTACGACGTGGTGGCACCGTTGACCGAGCCGGGTGCGCAGGCACCCGCAGGGACGGGCCGCGACGTGGTGATCGATGTGCGCCCGCCCCAGGAGTTCGCTCACGGCCACTACGAGGGTGCGGTCAACGTTCCCCTCGACGAACTCGCGGCGCGGGCGCGCGAGCTTCCCGCAGACGTGTCATACGTCGTGTACTGCCGCGGCAGGTTCTGCTCGCTCTCGCACGATGCCGTCGAGATCCTGCGGGCGCACGGGCACACGGCGCGGGTCACGGACGTGGGCGTCCTCGAGTGGCGCGCGCTCGACTTGGTCTCGGTCTCGTGAGCGCCGCGCCAGAGGCGGCGCCCGCGGGAGGCCGCACCGAGCGCGAGGTCGCTCAGCGCGCCGTGCTGCGCACGCTGATCATCGCTCAGGTGCTGTCCGGGGCGGGTCTGGCGGCCGGCGTGACGGTCGGCGCCCTGCTTGCTGCCGAGATGCTCGAGTCGACCTCCGCAGCGGGCGTGCCGGCACTGCTCTTCGCGCTCGGCGCCGGGGGCTCCGCGGTCCTCATCGGCGCGATGTCGCAGCGCCGCGGACGCCGCGTCGGGCTCGCGTGGGGCTATGCGGCGGGCGCCGTCGGCGCACTCGGCGTGGTGATGGCGGCCGCCATCGACTCGGTGCCCGTCCTGTTCGCGTCGCTGCTCATCTACGGAGCGGGATCGGCCGCGAACCTGCAGGCGCGCTACGCCGGCGCCGACCTCGCCCCACCCGCCCGCCGGGCCCGCGCATCGGCCGTCGTGCTGGTCGCGACGACGGCGGGCGCCGTCCTGGGTCCGCAGCTGGCGGAGGCCTCTGGCGCTCTTGTCGAGCCATGGGGGCTGAGCGCGCTGACGGGTCCCTTCGCGGTCGCGGCGCTCGCGTACGGCGTGGGAGCGGCCGTCCTCGCGCTGTGGCTGCGTCCCGACCCGCTCCTGCTCGCGCTGCGGCTCGGCGCGCGACCGGCCGATGCACCGCCCGTCGACGCAGCCGCGGACGACGACCAGGGTGAGCCTCGGTGGCGGCCGCGGGTCGTGGGGGCGATCGTCGCCATGGTCGGCACGCAGGCCGTGATGGTGGGCGTCATGACGATGACGCCCGTGCACATGACCGGCCACGGACACACGCTCTCGGCGGCCGCGACCGTGATCTCACTGCACGTCGCCGCGATGTACCTGCCTGCGCCGTTGTCAGGGGTGGTGGTGGACCGATGGGGTGTCGTGCCGACCGTCCTGGCCGCGAGCGTGACGCTGGTCGCCGCGGCCGCCACGCTGGCGCTTGCGCCAGGGGAGTCGCTCATCCCCATCGCGATCGGGTTGGCGCTGCTGGGCCTGGGGTGGAGCCTCGGGATCGTGGCGGGCACCCAGGTGCTGTCGACCGCGCCGCCACTGGCCAATCGCGCCCGGCTCCAGGGCCGGGCGGACTTCTTCATCGCCGCCTCCAGCGCTGCGGGCGGGGGAGCATCGGGACTCGTCGTCGCCGGGTCGAGCTTCGCGGTGCTGGCGTGGGGAGGAGTGGCGATGGCCGTCGCCGTCGCGCTGGTGGCACCGTCGCTGCGCACCAATGTCACGAAACGGCAAAATGTCCTTCCCCTCGATCGTTTCGAGGGGTAACGTCTCCGGGGTTGCACCCGCGGAGGCGCCTGCCACCGGTCCGATCCACCCCAGGAAGGAGCACGACATGATGATGATCGTCGCCATCACGCCGCGCACCGTCGCGCGCGCTCGCGTGCTGCCCTTCCACGCCCGCGGTCAGGTCATGACCGCGGCTGCCGGCAACTCGCGAGGCCGCTCGCGCCTGCAGGCCGCCCTCGCCTGAGGGACGCGTCTGCGGCGTCGAGCCGCGCCGCCCGCGGTGACTGCCGCCTGTCCATCCGTCCGGATGTGACCCCTCCACGCCTCATCGCGTGATCACGCCCGTTCCGCCGCTCCCGCACGCGGCGTCACCGGGCGTCCCCTGACGTCCGCCCGCTCGCCCGTCGTCCCTCGACGCGTGCCTGTGGGCCGGCACTCCCTCGCTCGTCGAGCGCGAGGGGAGGTGAATCATGTATCTCCAGGATCCCGTCTCGCTGCTGGCCCTGCACCGCACGGACCACCGCGGGCTCGTCGCCGATGCGCAGTACGCGCGTCGCCGTCGTGCCCGCCGCACCGGTCTGGTGCGCCGCGCCTACGTCCGATCGGTGCGCCTCACGCGCACCGTCCGCAGCGTGCTGACCCTGTCCAGCCGCGTCGCCCCGTGAGGGGCGGCGCGGCCGGGCGCCGTCCTGCGGGTCACGGGACGGGCATGCCACCGTTGACGTTGATGGTCTCGCCCACGACGTAGCTGGACTCAGGCGAGGCGAGGAACACGTAGGCGGGAGCGAGCTCCACTGGCTGCCCCATGCGGCCCAGGGCGGTGACCTCGCCAAAGTTCTCAAGCTTCTCCTGAGGCTGGCCCTCCGTCACCTGCAGTGGGGTCCAGATCGGCCCCGGCGCCACCGTATTGACGCGGATGCCCTTCTCCGCGAGCTGCATCGCGAGCCCCTTCGTGAAGCCCACGATCGCGGCCTTGGTGGTGGCGTAGTCGATGATCACCGGCGATGGCTTGTACGACTGCACCGAGCTGGTGTTGATGATGGTCGACCCCGGGCCCATGTGCTGGAGTGCGTCCTGGGTGATCCAGAACATCGCGTAGACATTGGTCTTCATGGTCCGGTCCAGGTTCTCGTCGGTGAGGTCCTCGAAGTCCTCGTAGAACACCTGGTGGCCGGCATTGTTGACGAGGATGTCGAGCCCGCCGAGGGCGTCGACGGACTTCGCCACGAGCTCGCGGCAGAAGTCGCGGTGGCGGATGTCGCCCGCGATCAGCACCGCCTTGCCGCCCTCGTGCTCGATGAGTCCGCCGATGCGCTCGGCGTCCGCGCGCTCCGACTCGAGGTAGTTGATGACCACGTCGGCGCCTTCGCGAGCGTATGCGATGGCGACGGCCGCGCCGATCCCAGAGTCGCCGCCGGTGATGAGCGCCTTGCGCCCCTGCAGTCGCCCCGTGCCGCGGTAGGTCTCCTCGCCGTGGTCGGCCTGGGGATCGAGCTCGCTGTCGAGACCGGGGAGCGGCTGCTTCTGCTTCTTGGCCTTGAGGTGCGCGTAGCGCTCGGCCGGGTTGTCGAACGTGAGCTGGTCGAAAGACATGGTGCCTCCGGAGGTTGACGGGTGCGGTGCGGGCGCATCGCGGTGGCGTCGCGCCCCTGTCGTGTGCAACAACCCCGCCTCCGCGCGAGGGATTCCGTTTCGGCGACGAGCTCCGCCAGCCGATGAGCGTGACAGGGTGGGTGCCATGGTCGCCTTCCGCTCTCGTGAGTACCTGCACCAGAACCCCGTCGCTCGGTGGCTGCTCGTGGGCGCCGTGCTGCTCTGTGGGGTCGCCTTCGCGGCGGGCGGCATGGGGGAAGAGCCGGGGGAGTCCGCGGCGGCCTGGGCGACGGGCGCGGTCGTCGTCGCGGCCATGATCGCGCTGTTCTGGATGCCGCTCACCATCACGGTGGAGACGACTCATGTGCGCGTCTCGTTCGCGGGCGTGGTGAACAAGGTGATCGCCCTCGACGACATCACCGCAGTCGAGCAGCGCGCGTACCGGCCGCTCAAGGACTTCGGTGGATGGGGGTGGAGGTGGAGCCACCGCCTGCCGAATGCCGTCGCGTACACCACGCGCGGCACGACCGCCGTGGTGCTGACCGTCCGCGACGGCGGCCAGGTCTACCTGGGCGTGGACGACGAGGCCGCGCTGCTTGAGGCCCTCTCAGGGCGCATGGGCGCCTGACCGCGCACCCGCATCGGCCGTCGTCCGATGCGGCTACTCGCCGGTGGGCCGCTCGACGTGGCCGCCAAAGCCCTTGCGCATGGCGGACAGCACCTTCTCGGCGTACAGGTCCTGATCGCGCGACGCGAACCGCGAGTAGAGCGCCGTGGTGAGCACGGGCGTGGGCACGCCCTCGTCGATCGCAGCGATCGAGGTCCAGCGACCCTCGCCGGAATCGGAGACATGGCCCGAGAATTCGGCGAGGTCGGGATCCTTGTGGAGCGCCTCGGCCGTGAGGTCCAGCAGCCATGATCCGACCACGGATCCGCGTCGCCACACCTCGGACACCGCCGCAGTGTCGATGTCGTACTGGTAGAACTCGGGGTTGGCGAGTGGGGCGGCCTGCGCCTCGGCCTGGCGCTCCGGCGTGCCGACGTCCGCATTGCGCAGCAGGTTGAAGCCCTCCGCGTACGCGGCCATCATCCCGTACTCGATGCCGTTGTGGACCATCTTGACGAAGTGGCCCGCGCCGTTGGGGCCGCAGTGCAGCCAGCCGCGCTCTGCGCTGGTGGGGTCACCGTCCATGCCGGGCGTGCGGGGGGCCGCGTCGACGCCGGGGGCGATGGTGTCCCAGATGGGCAGCAGTCGTTCGACGGGTTCCGTGTCGCCGCCGATCATCAGGCAGAAGCCGCGGTCGAGGCCCCACACCCCGCCTGAGGTGCCGCAGTCCACGAGGTGGACGCCGGACTCGGCGAGCGTGGCCGCGTGAGCGATGTCGTCCCGGTAGTAGCTGTTGCCGCCGTCGATGACGGTGTCGCCGGGCTCGAGGACCGCAGCCAGCGCCGCGATCACGCCATGAGTGATGTCGCCCGCGGGCACCATCACCCACACCTGGCGGGGCGCCTCGAGCGCGGTCGCGAACTCGGCGATGTCGTGCACCGGCACCGCTCCGTCGGCGGCCAGCGCCTCGATCGCCGCGGGAGAGACGTCGTGGGCGGCGACGGTGTGGCCGTCCGCCATCAGTCGGCGGCTGAGCCCCGCGCCCATGCGTCCGAGTCCTACCATGCCGATCTGCATCGGGGTCGTGGTGGTCATGTCGTCTCCTCGTCGTGTCCGAGTCCTGCGAGTGCCGTGCGTGGGGTGGTCAAGGGTGCTGGGTTTCGACGCGCGGATTGAGCCACGGGCCGTCCTCGCCGATGAGGCGGCCCGCGGCCTCCTCCGGCCCCCAGCTGCCGGGCTCGTAGGGGATCGCCGGGGTGTGGTCGGTGAGAATCGCGTCGACGACGCGCCATGCGGCCTCGACGGAGTCCTCGTGGGTGAACAGGGCGCTGTCGCCCCGCAGCGCATCGGCGAGGAGCCGCTCGTAGGGCTCGACCTCGAGAGGGCTCTCGGTGGGAAGGCGCAGCTCCTGCTCGTGACCCACGAACTCCTCGCCGGGGCGCTTGACCCGGACCCCGAGGCCGATCTCGCTGACCGGCGACAGCCGGAACCGCAGGCGGTTGGGGTGCTGGTCGGGATCCAGGGCGTCCTCGAACAGTGCCTGCGGCGGTCGCCTGAAGTTGACCACGACCTCGCCGGCGGAGACCGCCAGTGACTTGCCGGTGCGGATGTAGATGGGCACGCCCGCCCACCGCCAGGAGTCGATGTGGATCTTGACGGCGGCATAGGTCTCGACGTCGGAGTTGGCGGCGACGTCGGGTTCGTCGCGATAGCCGCGGAACTGGCCTCTCACATAGTCGTGCCTGGTGAGGGGGCGCATGGCCTTGAAGACGTTGACCTTGGCGGACTGCACGGCGCCGTAGCCCTGATAGGCGGGGGCGTCCATGGTGAGCAGCGCGACCACCTGGAACAGGTGGTTCTGAATGACGTCCCGCAGCGCGCCCGCCGATTCGTAGAACCCACCGCGGCCACTGACCCCGAAGTCCTCGGCGAGCGTCACCTGGATCGACTCGATGTGGGTGCGGTTCCACAGCGGCTCGAACATCGCGTTGGCGAAGCGGAAGTAGAGGAGATTCATGATCTCCTCCTTGCCCAGAAAGTGGTCGATGCGGAAGATCGCCGGCTGATCGAACGCCTGGGTGATCACCGCGTCGAGCTCCTGCGCGCTCGCCAGGTCGCGGCCGAAGGGCTTCTCGACCACCACGCGCCCGTTCTCGTGCAGCCCCACCGACTGGAGCCCCTCGACCACCGTGCCGAACAGCACGGGAGGGATCGCCAGGTAGTGGGTGGGTGCCGCACACTCCGCGAGCTCGTCGCGCAGCAGCGCGAAGGTGGCCGGGTCGTTGTAGTCGCCGTCGACGTAGCGGAGCAGGCCGAGCAGGCGGTCCATCGCCTCCTCGTCGTCGACGCCGCCGTCGGAGGCGGCGACGGACTCGCGGGCGCGGGCCTTGAGATCGTCGACGTCCCACTGGGAGAACGCGACTCCCACCACGGGCACGTCGAGGTCGCCGGACTTCACCATCCGGTACAGCGACGGGAAGATCGACTTGCGGGCGAGGTCTCCGCTCGCGCCAAAGAAGACGAGCGAATCGGACCGGGTCTCGGGGGCGGCGCCGGGCATGGGGGCTCCTTTCAGGAGCAGGGACGATTCCACTGACCACCCTACGTGCGCGTGGACGCGCACACGCCACTCGTGTCCTTCACGGAATGCGCGGCACGGGGTGGCACGTTGACCACGGCAGACCACCCCCCGACGCGAAGGAGCCTCCCCATGACCGCGACCACTCACCCCTCCTCACTGGCCGCACTGTCCGAAGCGGGAGTGTCGATCTGGCTCGACGACCTGAGCCGTGAACGCCTGCGCTCCGGCACCCTGGAGCGCGACATCGACGTCAGTGCGATCGTGGGCGTCACCACCAACCCGTCGATCTTCGCCGCTGCGGTCGCTGGCTCTGACCAGTACGACGCGCAGATCGCCGACCTGGCCGCTCGTGGCGTGGGGGTCGACGAGGCCGTGCGGATGATCACCACCGCCGATGTCCGCGAGGCCTGCGACGTGCTGCGGCCCGTCTACGAGGCCACGGACGGCGTCGACGGCCGCGTGTCGATCGAGGTGGACCCGCGGTTCGCGCGCGACACCGACGCGACGATCGCGGAGGCCAAGCAGCTGTGGTGGCTTGTGGACCGTCCCAACGCGATGATCAAGATCCCGGCCACCGTCGAGGGCCTCCCTGCCATCACGCACGCGCTCGCGCTCGGCATCTCGGTCAACGTCACGCTCATCTTCTCGCTCGAGCGCTACCGCGACGTGGTTGACGCCTTCCTCGCCGGGCTCGAGCAGGCTCGGGAGAACGGCCATGACCTGTCGCGGATCGGGTCGGTGGCGTCGTTCTTCATCAGCCGCGTCGACGCCGAGGTCGACGGCCGACTCGACGCGATCGGTCCCGATTCTCCGGCGCGCGGCACCGCCGCGCTCGCGAACGCCCGGCTCGCGTTCGAGCACCACGAGCAGGTGCTGGCGTCCGACCGCTGGACCGCGCTCGCTGAGGCGGGCGCGCATCCTCAGCGCCCGCTGTGGGCGTCCACCTCGGTGAAGGACGATGCCTACGCCGACACGCTGTACGTCGACGAGCTCGTCACCCCTGGCACCGTCAACACCATGCCCCAGGCCACGATCGACGCCTTCGCCGACCACGGCGTCGTCCCTGCCGGTCGTGCAGAAGGCGCGGGGGAGTGGGACACCGTCCGGGGCTCATACGACAAGGCTCGCGCCGATTTCGCGCGCCTTGCCGATGCCGGCGTCGACATGGACGACGTGACGCAGCAGCTCGAGGTCGAGGGCATTCAGAAGTTCGTGGATTCGTGGCAGGACCTGCTCGCGACGGTCAAGAAGCAGAAGGGCGACTGACGGCTCGGCATCGACGCTTGCCTGTCAGTCCGAGGGCAGATCTCCGCAGCGCTCGAGGGTGTACTCCAGGATGGTGCCGATCGCGCCGGCGCCCTCGGCGGCGGTCTCCGCGACGCCCGGCGCACTCAGCAGTGCGACGGTGGCGTTCGTGTACTCCTCCATGGTCGCCGCAGACGCTGCGGCCTCGGCCTCGGGGCGTGCAAAGGCGTCGAGGTAGTCGAAGTACCGGGTGAACGATTCGGTCGCCTCGGTGCTCGTGACTGCGGCACCCGTGTCGTCCCACGGTGAGTCGTCGATGCGCTCCTGTGCGGCGGTCCACGCGGCGACCACACGGTCCATGGCCGCGATCATCTGGTCTCCGGCGCCATTCATCAGCCCGACGTCTCCGCCGTTGTCGTCGATGCCCGTCTGGGCGCTCTTGACGTCCGTCGCGTCGAGCAGATCGGTCATGGCGAGATAGCCGTCGTCCGCCTCCTCGCAGTACGGGTCCGCGCCCGGCGCCGTGGTGCTTCCGGACGAGTCGGGACCGCTGGCGCTCGGCTGAGGCGCCGTCGTCTGGCCCGCGCCACCGCTCGGAGATGCGCTGTCGGGCGACGGACCGGGGGAGGCGTCGTTGCTGCACGCGGTGAGGGCGAGAGCCGATGCCGAGGCGAGGACCGTCAGAACGTGTCTCAGTCGCATGGTGCCCGAGTATGGCCCAGATGCGGTCCGCACGGAACCCCTGGCGACGTCAGCGGTGCACCACGACCTTGCCGATCATCGCCTGGGACTCGACCAGGCGATGGGCCTCGCGGATCCCGTCCGCCGTGAAGTCATCGATGTAATGCGTGGCGGTCGGCATCACCTCGCCACGGTCCACCAGGTCAGCGACTGCGCTCAGGATCCGCGACTGCTCCGCGATGTCCCACGTGCCGTAGCGCGAACGCGTGAACATGTACTCCCAGTGCATGCTGGCCGACTTGGCGAACAGGGGCAGGAGCGACTCGTCGGTGCCGTCGATCGACACGGCGTGGCCGAACGGCTTCAGGATCTTCGCGAAGGCCTCGACGTTTCCGCAAGTGTACGAGGAGAAGACGTAGTCGACGCCGTCAGGTGCGAGGTCCGTCACCGTCGCCACCAGGTCGCGATGGTTCGCGACCGCATCGGCGCCCATGCGCAGCGCCCACGCCTCAGACTCGTGACGCGACGCGGTCGCGATCACTCGGAGTGCTGTCAGCCGCTTGGCGAGCTGTGTCAGGATCGACCCCACGCCACCAGCGCCCCCGACGATCACCATGGTGCCGTGGTCCTCACGGTTCAGGCGCAGGTGGTCGAAGAGGGACTCCCACGCCGTGATCGCGGTGAGCGGCAGCGAGGCGGCGTCGGCGAAGGTCGCAGACTCGGGCTTGCGGGCGACGATGCGGTGATCGACGGCCTGTCGCTCCGCATTGGACCCCGGCCGGGTCGCGTCGCCGGACCACCAGACCTCATCGCCCTCCTTCAGGCCGTGGACGTCGCGGCCCACGCCGATCACCACGCCGGCGCCGTCGTAGCCCGCGATGAGCGGACCGCGCCCGGCCTTGTGCGAGCGTCGCTTCTTGACGTCGACGGGGTTGACCGACACTGCCTCGACGCGCACCAGCACGTCGAGTGGACCGGGCTCCGGCTCGGGCACCTCCGCATCGCGCAGGGCCTGCGGGTCGTCGAGGGGAAGGCCCTCGTCGCTCGCGATCGCTCTCATCACGTCACTCCTGTCTGTGTGACCGTTCGGGCCACGTTCGTGGGACGGCTCCCTGTGCTCACGAGATCCGCTTTGTCACTGCGTCGGTCACCGCGGCGGCCTCCGTCCACCCCAGTCCCGCCGTGGCGAGAGCCTGCCGGATCACGAACGTGCGGCCGTCCTCGTCCTCCATCAGGCCGCGAGCGAGCGCCTCGAGGCAGTCCAGCACCGACTGCTCGATGAGCCACGCCACCGCGCGCGGGGACACGTCGGCACGCAGCGTGCCGTCCGCCGCGCCCCGGGCCACCGCATCGGCGAAGAGTGCGCGCGCCGGGGCGAGCGCCTCCTCGACGGGCACGCGCAGGTGGGCGCGCACGCCCAGGGTGATGAAGGGCGCCACGGGCTCCTGGTCATCCCACAGGCGAGCGACCAGCAGCGCGATCTGCTCCGCAGGCGATCCGTCCTCGAGCACCGCGCCGCGTGCGATCCGGCGAGCTCCCCGCATGATCACGCGATCGATCACCGCTTCGCGCGAGCCGAACCTCGCCGTCATCTCGCGCAGATCGACTCTCGCGTGGCGACCGACGTCGGCAAGCGACGCCTCCGGCGAGGCGACGAATACCCGTACAGCGGCCTCGAGGACGTCGTCGTCGGACACGACCACGGACGTCCCGGGACGGGCGCGACGCAAGCGGGGAAGTCTCACCCCTCCAGGGTACGACTCCGCCGCCACCGCCCACCGGGACCATCGGGCCGTCCCGCGATGCCCCCGGGCTCGCTGTGCTCGTGCGGGGACTCTCACCCGGTGCAGAGGTCGCCGGTCACGCCGTGGTCCAGGCCGATGCCCCAGGTCATCTCGCTGACGAGGCCGTCCGTCACGTCGAATACATAGGCGAGCCCGGCGCCTTGCGGTGCGATCATCTGATCCCGCGGCCCGCGTTCAGGATCCTCGACCGTCCGCTCCTCGGCTCCGGGGTACGCCGCCCTCACCGCCTCGCGTGTCGAGCCGATCCCGACGGCCTCTGCTGTGCGCGGAATCTCCCACGGGTCGAGCCCCGCAAGGTCCGCGAGGTAAGCCACTCGCAGCGCCAGGATCTGCTGGCCCGGCTCGTCCCTGCTGGTCACCGCAGAGATCACCAAGGGCGTCGCGCTCACGATGTCCGCGTGCCACGGACAGGAGGCGTCTCCCGCGATGTCGAGCCCCGGCATCGCGGCCGATGCCTCGGCGAAGGTCATCCCCAGGCACACGTGCGCGTACCGGTGTGGCTCGATGGCGACGTACTCCGCGTCGTGCCCATCGTCGAAGGTCGGGCACGAGCGTGGCAGCAGGTCGAGCACGGAGGGCTCGGGGGCAGGAAGGGCGTTCACCGGCCCTCTCGACGGCGACGATCCTGCGGACGATGCGCTCGGCGGGCCGGCCGGCGCAGCGGGCTCGGGCGCGACGGAGGTGATCGATGTCGCCGGATCGGGTGGCTGGGGAAGGCCCACGCCGCACGCGGTGAGAGCGAGCACGCACCCACCGAGAAGCGCCAACGATCCAGTCCAGGTCCCCATCACGCACCTCTCTCGGGACGGGCGAGCCTTGCCCCTTACTGTACGCGCGGGCGCGGCTGCGCCGCACTGATGTGCGGCTACACGCGTGCGTCCGCCAAGGCTCTTCGGTAGATCGCGCCGAGCCGGTCGAACATCGCGTTCGCGTTCTCGTCCACGGTCTGCCGGTCGGGTCGCGCCTCGAACCACGAGATCGCCTCGGCGACGCCCTCGTCGAAGGGGATCCGTGCGCTCCAGCCGGGCACCAGGGCCGCGATGCGTGACGTGTCGTAGACCGCGGAGTGCATCTTGTCGCCGTAGATCGAACCTGCCTGTGAAGGCGAGGCCGCCACGAGCGCATCGGAGGGCACGCAGACTGTCTGGGCTTCGAACTGCTCGTCGCTCAGACCGGCGGCGCGAGCGATCTCACGGTAGAGGCCGGTCCAGGTGAGCGCCTCGTCGGACGTGATGTGCACCGCGGCGCCGATCGCATCGGCGTTTCCGAGCAGCCCGAGGATTCCCGCCGCGACATCGCGCGCGTGCGTGACGGTCCAGAGCGATGTGCCGTCGCCGGGGATGACGATGTCGGCGCCGCGACGCATGCGATCGACGATCGTCCATGGGTGGCGGGAATTGCCGGTGTACGCGGGAATCTTCGACGGCCCGTAGGTATGCGCGGGCCGGACGATGGTCCACGGCAGCCCCGTCGAGTCGCGCAGCACCTGTTCGGCGGCCTGCTTGAGCCGCGCGTACTCCCAGTAGAGGTTCTCCTGTCCCGTCTGCTCGGTCAGCAGCTGGAAGCGCTCGGCCGTCCGGTAGGACGCGCCCGTAGCGACGAGGACGTACTGGTCAGTGAGGCGCGCGAACGTCTCGGCGTCCTCGGCGACGTGCTCCGGAGTGAAGGCGACGCACTGCACCACCGCGTCGAACCGCTCTCCGCGCAGCTGCCGCCCGCGCAGCGCCGCACGCATGGCGGCCGCGTCGGTCGCGTCGGCGTGGATGACCTCGGCGCCCTCAGGTGGCGGCGCGACGGGGGAGTTGCCGCGGTTGACGAGGGTGAGGGAGTCTCCTCGCTCGGACGCGAGGGCCGCGAGCTCCGATGAGATCAGTCCGGTGCCGCCGACGATGAGGATGCGCATGATCCCGATGGTACGGGCACGCGCATCGGACGCGGCGTCGCAGGCGAGGAGGGGCTCCGAGGAGAAGGTTCCCCGGGGGAGAGCCCTCAGAAGGCGGTCAGTCGACGGGGCGCGACAGCAGTGCCACGCGAATCGCTCCGCCCTTGGTGGTCTGCTCGCCGAGCTGACGGAAGCCCATGCGTTCGTGGAAGTCCATCGACCGCGGGTTGGGCGGGTCGAGGTTGACCTCGGCCGTGACCTCGGTGGCGCCGCGCTCGCGGGCGCGCTCGAACACTGACTCGTACAGCGCGTGGCCCACACCCGTGCCGCGCGCCGTCGCGGCGACGACGATCCTATCGATGTACTGGTGGCGCACGCCGCGGTCCTCGAACCACCGGTAGTTCTCCGAGGCGTAGGCGGTGCCGTGGCCGAGGCTCAGCAGGAACGCGATCACGTCGCCCGTGCGGTTGAGCGCGACAAGGCTGACGTCACAGAACTCGATGAGGGCGCGCATCTCGTCCTCCGTCAGGTCGGTGACGGCGGGGGCGGCGGCGGTGTTGAGCGCGAGGATCGCGGGCAGGTCGGACTCTCTCATCACACGCATGCGGAGGTTCTGCATGTCCACATTGTGCCGTGTGCATGTCACGGGCGTGTGTCGCGGCGGGGTCTCGGGCATGTCGCCCCCGCTACGGCAGCAGCAGGACCTTGCCGGTGGTGCCCCGTCCCTCGAGCACACGGTGAGCGGCGGGAGCATCGGAGAGTGCGTAGGTGGCGCCGATGCGTACCTCCAGCTCCCCGGCCGCCACCGCGGAGAATAGGTCCCCGGCCCGCCAGGAGCGCTCCTCGTCAGTGCGCAGGTAGTGCACCATCGAGGGCCGCGTCACGGAGAGCGACCCGCCGTGATTGAGGCGCTGCAGGTCGAACGGGGGCACCTGGCCGGAGGCGCCGCCGAACAGCACGAGGGTGCCGCGCACCGCCAGCGACGCGAGGGAGCCATCGAAGGTGGCCGCGCCCACGCCGTCGTACACGACGTCCACACCCGCGCCGTCCGTGAGGCCGCGCACTGCTCGCGGCAGTTCCTCGCTCATGTCGGTGAAGGCCTCGTAGCGGACCACCTCGGAAGCGCCGGCGGCTCGGGACAGCTCCTCCTTGTCGTCGCGCGACACGGTCGTGATCACCCGTGCACCGCGGGCCGCGGCGAGCTGGGTGAGCAGCAGGCCGACGCCCCCGGCCCCGGCGTGCACCAGCGCTGTATGCCCTGGCCCCAGCGGGAAGGCCGATGCGCTCAAGAAGTGCGCGGTCAGTCCTTGCAGCATGAGCGCCGCGGCGGTGTCCAGGCCCACCCCGTCGGGAACCCGGTAGGCGTCGTGGCGAGACAGCACCACCTGCTCGGCGTACGAGCCGAGGGTGCCCGCCCAGGCGAGGCGGTCGCCTGGCGCGGCCCAGTCGACGTCCTCTCCCACGGCGGCGACCACCCCGGCGCCTTCGAGGCCCGGCCGGAACGGACGCGCGACGTCGTAGACGCCCGAGCGCTGGTAGGTGTCGATGAAGTTGACGCCGCTCGCGGAGACGTCGACGAGCACCTGGTCGCTGCCGGGGACCGGCGTCGGAGCGTCGACGACGCGCATCGCGTCGGGGCCGCCGGGATGATCTGCCTGAATCGCCTTCATGCCCCCATCCTCGCATCGGCCGCGGTGGGGTCGACTCGCGACTATTCAGAGTCATGTATAGTTATGCGCATGGCAATTTCAGTGGCAGTCTCCGGCGCGTCCGGGTATGTGGGCGGTGAGGTGCTGCGCGTATTCAGCGAGCATCCCGATGTCGAGTTCGGCTCCCTCACAGCCCACTCCTCGGCGGGCGATCTGTTGGGAGTGCATCAGCCGCACCTGCGCACGCTCGCGGATCGCACCATCGTCGAGACCACTCCTGAGACCCTCGCGGGACACGACGTGGTCGTGCTCGCGCTGCCGCACGGAGCGTCCGGAGAGATCGCGGCTCAACTGCCCGCTGAGACGCTCGTGATCGACTGCGGAGCGGACCACCGCCTGGCCAGCGCTGAGGCGTGGGCCGAGTACTACGGCGGCGAGCACTCCGGCACCTGGCCCTATGGCATGCCCGAGCTCATCACGGCGAGCGGCCACCAGCGCGATTCCCTCGCGGGTGCGAAACGCATCGCCGTTCCCGGCTGCAACGTGACCGCGGTGACGCTCGCGCTCCAGCCCGGAGTCTCCGCAGGCGTCGTGGATCCGACGGACATCGTCGCGGTGCTGGCCAACGGCTACTCGGGCGCGGGCAAGAAGCTCGCCACGAACCTGCTCGCTTCGGAGGGGCTGGGAGCCGCCTCCGCGTACGGCGTGGGGGGAGTGCACCGCCACATCCCGGAGATCGTCCAGAACCTCGGCTCCGCAGGCGGTGAGGACGTCCGCATCAGCTTCACCCCCACGCTGGTCCCGATGGCGCGCGGCATCCTGGCGACGGTCACCGCGCCGCTCGCGCAGGGCGTCACTGCCGATGAGGTGCGCGCTGCGTGGGAGACCGCGTATGCGGACGAGCCGTTCGTGCACCTGCTTCCCGAGGGCCAGTGGCCCACGACCGCCGCGACGCTCGGCGCGAACACGTGCCTGGTGCAGGTCACGGTCGACGAGAAGGCCGGACGCGTGGTGGTGATCAGCGCGATCGACAACCTCGTGAAGGGCACGGCCGGCGCGGCGCTGCAGTCGATGAACGTCGCGCTGGGCCGGCCAGAGACCACAGGACTTCAGCTGAGGGGAGTGGCACCGTGAGCGTCACCGCTGCACAGGGCTTCGTCGCATCGGGCGTCGTGGCCGGAATCAAGTCGACGGGTGCCAAGGACGTGTCCGTCGTCGTCAACGAGGGGCCGTCCAAGGTCGCCGCGGGCGTCTTCACGACGAACCGCATCGAGGCCGCTCCCGTGACGTGGTCGCGGGAGGTCATCTCCGATGGCCGCGCCGATGCCGTGATCCTCAACTCCGGCGGCGCGAACGCGTGCACCGGGCCCGAAGGGTTCGCCGACACCCACCGCACGGCAGAGCACGTCGCCCAGGCGCTCCGTGCCACGGGCCGCGACGTCGGCCCCGGAGACGTCGCCGTCTGCTCGACCGGCCTGATCGGGCTGCGCCTTCCGATGGACACCCTCCTCGCGGGTGCCGATGCGGCGATCGCCGGCCTCGCGGCTGACGGTGGCGCCGACGCGGCCGAAGGCATCATGACCACGGACTCCCGCCCCAAGACCGCTGTCGCGACCCGCGACGCATGGACGGTCGGTGGCATGGCCAAGGGCGCCGGGATGCTGGCGCCCGGCATGGCGACGATGCTGTGCGTCGTCACGACGGACGCCGCGATCGATGCTGCGACAGCGAAGGCCGCGCTCGCCTCGGCCGTGGCCCGCACGCTCAACCGGGTCGACTCGGACGGCTGCATGTCCACCAACGACACCGTGCTGCTGATGGCGAGCGGCGCCTCGGATCAGAGCCCGGACCCGAGCCAGTTCGAGGCGGCCCTCACCGAGGTGCTGGCCGATCTGTCCCGCCAGCTGATCGCCGATGCCGAGGGCGCGAGCCACGACATCGCGGTCACCGTCACGCGTGCCACCACCGAGCACGCCGCAGAAGAGGTCGCGCGCGCCATCACGCGGTCGAACCTGTTCAAGGCCGCGATCTTCGGCAACGACCCCAACTGGGGCCGCGTCATCTCTGCCGCAGGCACGGTGCCCGAGGACGTCGC
Organism: Demequina aestuarii; assembly: GCF_000975095.1. Taxonomy (GTDB): domain Bacteria; phylum Actinomycetota; class Actinomycetes; order Actinomycetales; family Demequinaceae; genus Demequina; species Demequina aestuarii. The sequence goes on along the minus strand of NZ_BBRD01000001.1, from coordinate 1,541,147 downwards.
CCCCTTCGATCCCACACTCATCGACGTCTCGATCAACGGCGTCCAGGTGTGCCGGGCGGCGGGTGTCGGCGACGATCGCGACCTCGTCGATCTGACTGGCCGCGAAGTCACCGTTGACGTCGACCTGCACGCAGGCGACGCATCGGCGACCGTCTGGACCAACGACCTCACTCACGACTACGTCCACGAGAACAGCGCATACTCCTCATGAGCCACGACATCGATTACCCCGACCTCACGCCCCAGCAGAAGGTGGGCGTCCTCATCGACGGCATGCCGTGGATCGAGTCCTTCAAGGGCGCGACCGTGGTCATCAAGTACGGCGGCAACGCCATGATCGACGAGAACCTCAAGAGGGCCTTCGCCCAGGACGTGGTGCACCTGCGACTGCTCGGGCTGTACCCCGTCGTCGTCCACGGCGGCGGGCCCCAGATCTCCGAGATGCTGAACAAACTCGGCATCGAGTCGGAGTTCAAGGGCGGGCTGCGCGTCACCACTCCCGAGGCGATGGATGTGGTGCGTATGGTGCTCACTGGCTCGGTGTCGCGTGAGCTCGTGGGCCTCATCAACGACCACGGCCCGTTGGCCGTCGGCCTGTCCGGCGAGGACGCCGGACTGCTGCAGGCCAAGCGTCGCCACGCCGACATCGACGGCAGACAAGTCGACGTGGGCCAGGTGGGCGACGTCGTCAAGGTCAACCCGGCCGCGGTGGAGGACATCATCCACGCGGGACGGATCCCTGTGGTCAGCACCGTGGCACCCGACATCGACGACCCGACCACCGTCCTGAACGTGAACGCCGACACCGCGGCGGCGGCCATCGCCGTGGCACTGCGCGCGCGCAAGCTGATCATGCTCACCGACGTGGAGGGCCTGTACGCGAACTGGCCCGATCAGAGTTCCCTGGTGCGACGGATCCACGCCACCGACGTCGAGAAGCTGCTGCCGAGCCTCGCGTCCGGGATGGTGCCCAAGATGGAGGCGTGCCTGCGCGCGGTGCGCGGCGGCGTGCCCCAGGCGCACATCATCGATGGGCGCGAGCCTCACTCGATTCTCACCGAGATCTTCACCTCGCGCGGAATCGGCACCATGGTGCGTCCCGACGACGTGGATCTGTGGGCGTGACATGAGCGAACGCGACATGGGACAGCTGAGCAGCCACGGCGAGGCCGGACTCGAGAAGGGTCGGGTCGAGACCCAGCGCTACGAGCACGCGCTGATGGGCACCTACGGAACGCCGATGCGCGCGCTCGTGCGCGGCGAGGGCAGTTTCGTCTGGGACGCGGACGGCAACAAGTACCTGGACCTGTTGGGCGGCATCGCCGTCAACGCCCTGGGTCACGGCCACCCCGCGTGGGTGAACGCGCTCACGGCGCAGGCCAGCACTCTCGCTCACGTGTCGAACTTCTTCGCGACCGAGCCGCAGATCGCCCTCGCCGAACGCCTTCTCGACGTGGCACACGCGCCGTCCGGCTCACGGGTGTTCTTCTCGAACTCCGGTGCGGAGGCCAACGAGGCCGCCTTCAAGATGTCCCGCAAGACCGGCCGTGGCACCGTGATCGCCCTGGAGGGCGGGTTCCACGGCCGCACCATGGGCGCGCTCGCGATGACCCACAAGCCCGCGATCAGGGAGCAGTTCGCTCCCATGCCCGCTGGCGTGGTGTTCGTCCCGGTGAACGACGCGGAGGCGCTGCGCGCCGCCGTCACCGCCGCGGGGGACGATCTCGCCGCCATCATCGCGGAGCCCATTCTGGGTGAGGCGGGCATCCGTCCGCTCGACCACGAGTACCTGGCGCTCATCCGCAGTCTCACGCACCGCACGGGCGCGCTCATGATCCTCGACGAGGTCCAATGCGGCATCGCACGCACCGGCGCCTGGTTCGCCCACCAGTTGCACGGGATCCAGCCCGACGTCATGACGCTGGCGAAGGGACTCGGCGGCGGCTTCCCCATCGGAGCCGTCGTGGCTTTCGGTGAGCGTGCCGGCACGCTGCTGGGCAAGGGCGAGCACGGCACCACGTTCGGGGGCAACCCGATGGGCGCGGCCACCGCTCTCGCCACCCTGCAGGCCATCGAGGACGAGAACCTGCTCGCCAACGCCAAGGCCGTGGGGCAGTACCTGAGGGAGCGCCTCGAGTCGGTTCCCGGCGTCGTCGAGGTGCGCGGCGAGGGGCTCCTGCTCGGCATCGGTCTCGCGGCGCCGGTCGCACCGGATGTCGCCCAGGCGGCGCTGTCCGCGGGGTTCATCGTGAACCCGCCGTCACCGGACACGGTGCGGCTGGTGCCGGCGCTGAACCTCACCACCGCCGAGGCAGACACGTTCCTCGAGTGGTTCGCGAGCTACGCCGCGCGTCACCCGTTCGTCCCGGAAGGGGCCCGCTGATGGCACGCCACTTCCTGCGCGACGACGATCTCACGCCCTCCGAGCAGCGCGAGGTGCTCGAGCTCGCCCTCGAACTGCGCCGCGACCGCTACAAGGTGCAGCCGTTCGTGGGGCCCAAGGCCGTCGCCATCCTGTTCGACAAGCACTCGACTCGCACGAGAGTCTCCTTCTCCACGGGAGTGGCGGAGCTGGGTGGCTACCCCCTCGTCATCGATGCTCAGAACTCGCACATGGGACGCGGCGAGTCCGTGGCGGACACCGCTCGTGTCCTCGAGCGCCAGGTCAGCGCGATCGTGTGGCGCACGTACGGGCAGGACCGCATCGACGAGATGGCGGCGCACTCCTCCGTGCCCGTGGTGAACGCGCTCACGGACCAGTTCCACCCATGCCAGATCCTCGCCGACCTCGCAGCCATCGCGGACGAACGAGGGGGAGTCGGCGCGCTCGCTGGCCTCGACCTCGCGTATGTCGGTGACGGCGCAAACAACATGGCCCACTCGTACCTCCTTGGCGGCACGACGGCCGGCATGCACGTCCGCATCGGCACCCCCGACACCTACCTTCCCGACCGCGAGGTGGTGGCGCGTGCCGAGGAGATCGCCGCGTCCACCGGCGGTTCGGTGACCGTGACCTCCGACTGCGACACCGCCGTGACCGGCGCCGACGTGGTCGCGACCGACACGTGGGTGTCGATGGGCGACGAGGCGCAGAAGGCCGAGCGCATGGAGGTGTTCCTGCCCTACCAGGTGAACGATCGGACCCTCGAGCTCGCGGCCCCCGGCGCGCACGTGCTGCACTGCCTGCCGGCGTATCGCGGGCACGAGATCACTGCATCGGTCATCGATGGAGATCAGTCGCTCGTGTGGCTCGAAGCCGAGTACCGGCTGCACGCCCAGAAGGCATTGCTGAGCTGGTTGGCAGACCGGTGACTCCCTACACCATCCCGGCGACCAAGGCCGCGCGTCAGGCGCTCATCAGGCGCCTGATCGAGGCCGAGCCCATCCACTCGCAGGGCGAGCTGGCCGTGCGTCTCGAGGTCCAAGGGATCACGGTGACGCAGGCGACGCTGTCGCGCGACCTCGTGGACGTGGGCGCCGTGAAGGTGCGCGGCGTCGACGGGCAGCACGTGTATGCCACCGCCGAGACCATGTCCGCAGGCGAGGACACGAACCAGCGGCTCACCCGCCTGTGCGGCGAACTGCTGTTCAGCGCGGATGGGTCGGCGAACCTGGCAGTCATCCGTACCCCGTCCGGCGCCGCGCAGTACCTCGCAAGCGCCATCGACGGCCACGACGACCCCGAGATCGTCGGCACGGTGGCGGGGGACGACACCCTCATGGTGATCTCGCGAGAGCCGGACGGCGGGCTGCGACTGGCCCGACGATTCCTCGACCGAGCGGCAGGCGCCGTCCACTAGGCGGCATCGTCGATACGACCTGCGCGCCCCGGGGCCGCGCACCCAGCAGGATCTGACACATGCAATCGAGAAGTGAAGGAAACGAGCGAATATGAGCGACAGAGTGGTGCTTGCCTATTCAGGCGGGCTGGACACGTCGGTGGCGATCGGATGGATCGCCGATGCGACGGGGGCCGAGGTCATCGCCGTCGCGGTGGACGTCGGCCAGGGAGGCGAAGACCTGGAGGTCATCCGTCAGCGTGCACTCGACTGCGGCGCGGTCGAGGCCTACGTGGCCGACGCTCGCGACGAGTTCGCCGAGGAGTACTGCATGCCGGCGCTCCAGGCGAACGGTCTGTACCAGGACAAGTACCCCCTGGTGTCGGGCCTCTCGCGCCCCGTCATCGTGAAGCACCTCGTGGCTGCCGCGCAGGAGTTCGGCGCATCCACCGTGGCGCACGGCTGCACGGGCAAGGGCAACGACCAGGTGCGCTTCGAGGTGGGCATCACCTCGATCGCCCCTGATCTGAAGTGCATCGCTCCCGTGCGTGACCTCGCGCTGACCCGTGACAAGGCCATCGAGTACGCCGGTCGTCACCAGCTGCCCATCGAGACCACCAAGTCCAACCCGTTCTCGATCGACCAGAACGTGTGGGGCCGTGCCATCGAGACCGGCTTCCTGGAGGACATCTGGAACGCCCCCACGAAGGACGTCTACAACTACACCGACGACCCGGCCTTCCCGCCGGTGCCCGACGAACTGGTCATCAGCTTCGAGCGCGGCATCCCCGTGGCGATCGATGGCCAGGCCGTGACGCCGCTGCAGGCGATCGAGCAGCTCAACCGCCGCGCCGGAGCGCACGGCATCGGCCGGATCGACATCGTCGAGGACCGCCTGGTGGGCATCAAGTCCCGCGAGGTGTACGAGGCACCCGGCGCGATCGCGCTCATCGAGGCGCACCGCGAGCTCGAGAACGTGACGCTCGAGCGGGAGCAGGCACGCTTCAAGCGCGGCGTGGAGCAGAAGTGGGGCGAGCTGGTCTACGACGGCATGTGGTCGTCGCCGCTCAAGCGTTCGCTCGACGTGTTCATCGAGGACACCCAGGAGCACGTGAACGGCGACGTGCGGATGGTGCTGCACGGCGGGCGCGCGACCGTCACTGGGCGCCGATCGGACACCGGTCTGTATGACTTCAACATGGCCACCTACGATGAGGGCGACGCGTTCGACCAGTCGGCCGCACGCGGGTTCATCGAGATCTATGGTCTCGCCGCCAAGCAGGCCGCTGCGCGCGAGGCCCGCCTGAAGGGATAGTCATGTCCGATCAGCAGTCCGGTCCCGCTCCAAGAAGCGGCGAGCAGGGGACGAACGAGGGCGCCCTGTGGGGCGGCCGGTTCGCCGATGGCCCCGCCGATGCTCTCGCCAAGCTGTCGAAGTCCACGCACTTCGACTGGCGCTACGCGGACGACGACCTGCGCGGCTCGATCGCGCACGCCCACGCCCTGCAGCGGGCCGGGCTGCTGACGGATGACGAGACGGACCGGATGGTCGCTGGCCTGGATGCGCTGCGCCAGGACGTCGCCGCCGGCGGGGTCTCCGCCGCGGAGTCCGACGAGGACGTGCACGGCGCGCTCGAGCGCATCCTCATCGAGCGCATCGGCGCCGACCTGGGCGGCAAGCTCCGCGCGGGCCGGTCGCGCAACGACCAGATCGCGACCTTGTCGCGCATGTACCTGCGCCGCCATGCTCGCGTGGTGGCCTCCGGTGTGCTCGACGTGGTCGAGGCGCTCCTGGAGCAGGCGGACCGTCACCTCGACGCGCCCATGCCGGGCCGCACGCACTTCCAGCACGCGCAGCCCGTGACGTTGGGCCACCACCTGCTGGCTCACGCGTGGCCGCTGCTGCGCGATGTCGAGCGGCTCACGGACTGGGACGCTCGCGCGGCCTACTCCCCGTACGGCGCGGGCGCGCTCGCCGGCTCGACCCTCGGCCTCGACCCGCAGCACGTCGCCAACGAGCTGGGCTTCGTGGGCGCATGCGAGAACTCCATCGACGCGACCGCCTCGCGGGACGTCGTCGCGGAGTTCTCATGGGTGGCCACCATGATCGGCATCGACCTGTCTCGGCTGTCCGAGGAGGTCATCGCCTGGGCCACCGTCGAGTTCGGCTTCGCGGGCCTCGACGATGCGTATTCGACGGGCTCGAGCATCATGCCGCAGAAGAAGAACCCGGACATCGCCGAGCTCGCGCGCGGCAAGGCCGGCCGGCTGATCGGTGACTTGACGGGCCTGCTCGCGACCCTCAAGGGGCTGCCGCTGGCGTACAACCGCGACATCCAGGAGACGCACGAGCCTGCGTTCGACGCGGTCGAGACGCTCGAGACCCTGCTGCCGGCCTTCTCCGGGATGGTCCGCACCCTGGTGTTCCACGAGGACCGCCTGGCCGAGCTCGCCCCTGCCGGGTTCTCGCTCGCCACCGACATCGCCGAATGGATGGTCAAGGAGGGCGTGCCGTTCCGCGAGGCTCACGAGGTCGCGGGTGCGTGCGTGCGACTGTGCGAGAAGCGCGGCAAGGAGCTGCACGAACTCACCCCTGACGAGTTGACGGCCATCCACCCGAGGCTCAACGAGCGCGTGCTCGAGGTGCTGACGGTCGAGGGCTCTCTCGCGGCGCGCGACGGCGCGGGCGGCACCGCCCCGGCACGAGTGCTGGAGCAGGGGAAGGCGGCGCGGGCACGCGTCAAGCACTTCCGCCCCTGGGCCGCCGCCGCTCACTAGCCCCAGTTCCCCGCCTGAGCGCGCTGGCGCGCGCTCAGTGCCGGTATCTCACGGTCGCGGGATCCTGGAGGACGCTGAGTGTCGTTCTGGCAGGATGGGCACGATGACCGACCTGCTGACCGACGCCCACGCACGCCTGCCCGCGATGCTCGCTGACGCGGTGCGCCTGATCGAGTGCGAGTCGCCGTCCCACGACCACGCCGCCATCGCCCGCAGCGCGGACGTGGTCGCGGAGGTCCTGGGCGCCCGTCTCGCAGCGGCGGGATTGCCCGCCGATCCCGAGCGGATCGTCATCGACGGCGTCACCCACCTGCGGTGGCGGCTGGGCGAAGCGACCCGCGTGTTGCTCCTGGGCCACCACGACACGGTCTGGCCGCACGGCACCCTCGCGACTCACCCCGCGCGGATCACCGACGGCATCCTCACTGGTCCCGGCTGCTACGACATGGCGATCGGCCTCGTCCAGGCCGCACATGCGGTCGCGTCGCTCGCCACCGTCCACGGGGCCGATGCGCTCGCTGGGGTGACCATTCTGGTCACCGGAGACGAAGAGGTCGGCTCGACCACGTCGCGCGCGCTCCTGGAGGACGAGGCTCGCGGGGCCGATGCGGTCCTCGTGCTGGAGGCGTCCGGCCCAGGCGGCGCGCTGAAGACCGAGCGCAAGGGCGTCTCGCTGTACACGGTGACGGCCCACGGCCGCGCCGCGCACGCGGGCCTCGACCCCGAACGCGGCGTCAACGCGGGCCTCGAGCTCGCCCACCAGCTCCCCGCGATCGCCGCCATCGCCGCCGGCTCCACCACCGTCACCCCGACCCGCGGAAGCATCGGGACCACCGTCAACACCGTGCCGGCTCAGGCACGCGTCGACGTCGACGTGCGCGCCGCGACCGCTGCGGAGCAGCACCGCGTCGACGCGGAGATCCACGCGCTCGCGCCGGTCCTCGATGGCGCCCGGCTGACCGTGGATGGCGGGATCAATCGGCCGCCGCTCGAGCTGGCGCTCGCCGAAGGCCTGTTCTCCCGAGCACAGGCGCTCGCGACGGCAGCGGGTATCGACGACCTGCGGCAGTGCTCGGTCGGCGGTGCCTCCGACGGCAACCTCACCGCGGGACTCGGCGTCCCCACCCTTGACGGTCTCGGCGGCGTCGGTGGCGGCGCCCACGCGGTCGACGAACACGTCGAGGTCGCGCACGTGCCGCACCGGACCGCTCTGCTGGCGCTGCTCGTGCACGACGTCCTCGCCAGTCCACGCCCCGACGCAGGCACGCCGTGACCCCGGACCCCGCCAGCGCATCGGCCGTCCCGGGGCAGTCTGCTGCGACGCGCGACTGGTTGCCTCGTGCCGCTGAGGATGCCCGCGCGGCGACCGAACGCGCCGGCGTCACGGTCCGTCCACTCGCGACCGCGGAAGTGGGGGAGGCTGCACGTCTGCTGGAGTCGATCTGGGGCACCGCCGCCGTCGAGCCGCCGCTGATGGTGGCGCTCTCGCATGCCGGCGCCTACGTCGTCGGGGCGTTCGAGGGTGACCGGCTCCGTGGGGTATGCGTGGGTTACTTCTCGATCCCGTTGGGCGTCGCACTCCACTCTCACGTCACCGGGGTCGAGCCGGGCACCGGCCGTCGTGGCGTCGGGATGGCGCTCAAGCTGCATCAGCGCGCGTGGTGCCTGGAACGCGGCCTGACCCGGGTCACGTGGACGTTCGACCCCTTGGTGTCGCGCAACGCGGCGTTCAACCTCAACCGCCTGGGCGTCGAGATCGAGGAGTACCTGGTGGACTTCTACGGCGAGATGAGCGACGGCGTCAACGCGGGGCAGGGGAGCGACCGGCTGCTCGCGAGCTGGCCGCTCGACCGGGACCTGCCCGGCCCCTCGTCCCCCGAATCAGCGGAGCACTCCACCGACCGCGACCTCGAGGCATCGGCGCTGCTGACGACCACCGACGATGGCCGTCCTCATCCTCACGTGCCCGATCCCACCGCGCGCTTGCTCTCGGTGGCCGTTCCGCCCGATGTGGAGGCGCTGCGCCGCACCGATCCTCAGGCCGCCGCCCAGTGGCGCGGCTCCGTCCGCGGCGCGCTCGCCCCCATGATTCAGAGCGGCCGTCGCGTCGCCGGCTTCCACGACCACCGCTACCTCTTGGAGACCCGCTGATGCAGATCGATCACGTGACCCTGCGCACCCTGCGCATCCCGCTCGTCACGCCCTTCACGACGTCGTTCTCGACTCAGACTGCACGCACTGTGCTCACCGTCGAGGTGTCCGCCCGGGTGGAGGGACGCGAGGTCACCGGGTGGGGTGAGTGCGGTGCTCTCGCCGAGCCGGTGTACTCGGATGAGTACGCGGCGGGGGCCGCGGACGTCATGGAGAGGTTCCTCCTTCCGCGCCTCGCGACGGCCTCTGCGGATGCCGTCCTGACGGCGGAGACCGTCGGCGAGCTGGTCGAGCCCGTGGTCGGGCACCGGATGGCCAAGGCGGCGATCGAGGCCGCGATCCTCGACGCGCAGCTGAAGGCGGCCGGCGCCAGCTTCGCGACGTACCTGGGCGTGACCCGTGCCAGGGTCCCGTCCGGCGTCTCGGTGGGGATCCAAGACTCGATCCCTGCGCTTCTCGATGCTGTGGCGGGGTACCTGGACGAGGGCTACCAGCGCATCAAGCTCAAGATCCAGCCAGGGTGGGACGTCGAACCCGTGCGAGCGGTGCGCGAGGCGCACCCGGACGTGGCGCTGCAGGTCGATGCCAACGCCGCGTACACGCTGGTGGACGCCGCCCACCTGCGACGCCTCGACGAGTTCGACCTGCTGCTCATCGAGCAGCCCCTTGCGGAGGACGACCTCCGTCAGCACGCCGAGCTCGCCCGCGCCATGGCCACGCCGATGTGCCTCGACGAGTCGGTCGTGTCCGCAGCATCGGCGGCCGACGCGATCCACCTAGGGGCCGCCGCCGTCATCAACATCAAGCCGTCTCGCGTGGGCGGCTACCTCGAGGCGCGGCGCATCCACGACGTCGCGCGCGCATCGGGCGTCGCGGTGTGGTGCGGGGGCATGCTGGAGACCGGCCTGGCGCGCGGTGCCAACGCGGCCCTTGCCGGACTTCCCGGCTTCACGCTCCCGGGTGACATCTCGGCATCATCGCGCTTCTACGCCCGTGACCTCACGACGCCGTACGTCATCGAGGACGGACACATCGCGGTGCCCACGTTCCCTGGGCTGTGCGAGCAGCCTGAGGCCGATGCGCTGGCGGAGTTCAGCACCGAGGTGCGAGAGGTGTCGCTGACCTAGCGTCCCGGCTGTGCGGCGACGCCCTCATCCTGCGGTGGCGTGGGTGTCGCTACTCGACCGCGATCTCGATGGCGTCGGTCAGCGCCTTGAGGTCCGCGTAGGAGATCTCGAACACACTCGCCGGCACTCCCGCGGCCGCCCACAGCTCACCGTGCTCAGCGAGCTCGACGTCGAGATACGTGGGCAGCGGTGCCGGATGGCCGATCGGGGCGACGCCGCCGATGGGCTGGCCCGTCGCGGCCCGCACCTGATCCGGAGTGGCACGCCCCACGGCCTCCGCGCCGATCGCGGCGGCGACCACGTCCGTGTCGACGCGATGCGCTCCCGACGTCAGCACGAGGATGGGCCCCTTCTCCGTCATGAAGATGAGAGAGTTCGCGATCGCGCCCACCTCGCAGCCCAGCAGCGCGGCTGCCTGCGCGGCGGTATGGGTGCCCTCGGTGAGCTCACGCACGCGCCCGTGGAGCCCCGCGTCGTCGAGGAACGCCTTGACCTTCTGCACGTTCGGATGCATACCGCTACCGTAGCCTGGCTCGGTGACCCTGCACGAGACGAGAGCGGGACGAATGCTGACGGACGCGGCGAGCATCGGCGGCATCGCCACGCTGGTGCGCGCCCAGCCGCCCACCCTCGGAACCACCCGACTGGTGCTCGTCGACGGGCCCGGCGGCTCGGGCAAGACCACGCTCGCCGGCAGGCTGGCGGAGGCGCTGCGGGGCAGACCGGCCGGGGGTGCGCGCGCAGCCGACAGTGACGCGCCTGGCGCAGCCGGCACGTCGGTGCAGGTCCTCCATGCGGACGACATGTACGAGGGATGGGCCGGACTCCCCACGCTCGGCGACATCGTGATTGACCAGGTGCTGGCCCCCATGGCGCGGGGTGAGGCCGGACGGTTCCGGGTGTGGGACTGGCATCGCCATCAGCGCGGGCACGAGGTCGTGGTGACGGCGCGAGACGTCCTCATCATTGAGGGTGTGGGGGTGGCGATGCGCCGGGCACGCTCTCTCGCGAGCCTCGTGGTGTGGGTGGAGGCCGACCCATGCGAGAGGCTGCGACGCGGAATCGCACGCGACGGAGAGGACACCCGCGACGACTGGGAGCGCTGGCAGGTCAGCGAACGAGAAGAGTTCGAGCGCGAGGGCACTCGGGCGGCCGCCCATGTCTGGGTCGACGGGAACTGCTCCCTTCCGGACTGACCGGAGTCCGCGCGCCGGTGCCGCGGCCCGCACTCTGAGAGCCCTCTCAGACTGACGGGATTAGCGTCGATGGTGTCGCTGGGCATGCGACACTCGAGTCGGTAGGACCCCTCGCAAGACGTCCACCCCTCAGCGCCGATTCGTGCTTCCGCTCCGCGTGCCCAGCGGCACTTTCGTGTCCTGGGTCAACGGCGCCTCAGGACCGCACTCCCGGGCTGGCACAATGGCCCCATCATGACTGAGCACATTCTCGACGAACTCGCGTGGCGCGGGCTGATCGCACAGACGACCGGCCTCGACGACCTCCGCACCCACCTCGACCAGGGTCCCGTGACGCTCTACTGCGGGTTCGACCCCACCGCACCCAGCCTGCACCACGGCCACCTCGTGCAGTTGGTGGTCCTCCGGCATCTCCAGCGCGCAGGACACCGCGTGCTGCCGCTCGTCGGCGGCGCGACGGGCATGATCGGCGACCCGCGAATGTCGGGCGAGCGGGTGCTGAACACCAAGGAGACGGTCGCGGAGTGGGTGGACCGGCTCCAGTCCCAGATATCGCGGTTCCTCGACTTCGAGGGTGACAACCGTGCCCAGATGGTGAACAACCTCGACTGGACGGGGGAGCTTACCGCCATCGATCTGCTGCGCGAGGTCGGCAAGCACTTCCGGCTGGGCACGATGCTCGCGAAGGACACGGTGGCCAGGCGACTGAACTCTGACGAGGGCATCAGCTACACCGAGTTCAGCTACCAAGTACTGCAGGGCCACGACTTCCTCCAGCTGCATCGGCGCTACGGCTGCACGCTGCAGACCGGGGGCAACGACCAGTGGGGCAACCTTCTCAGCGGGGTCGAGCTGACGCGCAAGGCGGATGGCACCCAGGTGCATGCGATGACTACCCCCCTCATCACCAAGGCAGACGGCACCAAGTTCGGAAAGTCGGAAGGCGGAGCGGTCTGGCTCGCACCCGACCTCATGAGTCCCTACGCCTTCTACCAGTTCTGGTTGAACACGGACGATGCGGATGCGGTGAGGTTCCTCAAGATCTTCACCTTCCTCGACCGCACGGAGATCGACAGGCTCGAACGCGCTGTCGCGGAAGAGCCGTTTCGCCGGGAGGCCCAGCGCACCCTCGCATGGGAAGTGACAGCGCTCGTCCATGGGGCCGATGCGACCGATGCGGTCGTGGAGGCATCTCAGGCCATCTTCGGGAGGGGCGAGCTGGCAGGCCTCGATGAGGCGACGCTCGCCGGCTGCGCTTCCGCACTCGGAGGGGTCGACGTGGAGAGGGGCGCCACCGTGGTCGATGCACTGGTGGAATCGGGACTCGTGGGGTCCCGCTCGGATGCGCGCCGGGCGGTGCAGGATGGCGGTGCCTACGTCAACAACGTCAAGGTGGAGTCGATTGAGGCGATGATCGACGACTCATCGCCGCTCGCCGGCGGCTGGTTCGTACTGCGTCGAGGCAAGAAATCCGTGGGACTTGTACGGACACTCGCCTAGCGCAGCTGTCCTGGATGAGGTCCGTAGGCGATCTGCCAGGCAACATTCCCATGGCAGGCGTGCGACACGCCGCAGTCGCCCGGATTTGACTTGATGTTCACGGAGCCGTAATGTCTTCCTCGCTGCCAAAGACGGAAGCGCTTCTCGGAGGACTGAACAAGGCCACGAGAGGCCCCGCTTGACAGCCACTCACCACGTCACAGCCGCGGTCGCGAGAGCGACTGAGGTGATGTACGATGGAGAGCCCCCCACGGGATCGGAACTGAAAACCCGCCGACACGGCGAGTTGACAGAGCGAGAACGAGGGGGTAAGTTGGAAGGGTTGCCCGGACGGGCTCAGGGAAGTCAGCCGCTCGCAGAGCTGGATTTGACACACTGAATACGGCCGAGTAACTTAACCGAGTTGCCTGACAGATGTGAACTGCAAAACGCTGATAAGCGATTTGACAGACAAATGACAGGCAAGTAACTTAATCGAGTTGCCGCAACAGAATGAAGCATGGCAGTCGCTCGCAGAGCGATTTGACAGCGCCGAAACATGCGTGTAACTTATAAGGGTTGCCCCGATACCGGCTCAAAAGGCCGAGAGCGGTGCGCGTCCGAACCTTGAGAACTCAACAGTGTGCCACATAGTCGATGCCAAAAACCTCCGGCATCACGGCGTCAGAGCCTTGCTCTAGCAACGTGATGTTGGATTCCTTTGGTAGACAACGAAATGTCAGTGACATTTTGTTCGAAGCTAGAGATTAAACGGTTCTTCGGAACCACTTCGTTATGTAAGTAAACCGGCTTGCCGGATTGCTAATAAACATTCACGGAGAGTTTGATCCTGGCTCAGGACGAACGCTGGCGGCGTGCTTAACACATGCAAGTCGAACGGTGAAGTGAGAGCTTGCTCTCGCGGATCAGTGGCGAACGGGTGAGTAACACGTGAGTAACCTGCCCCAGACTCTGGGATAACCTCGGGAAACCGTGGCTAATACCGGATACGAGACGAGATCGCATGGTCATCGTCTGGAAAGAATTTCGGTCTGGGATGGACTCGCGGCCTATCAGCTAGTTGGTGAGGTAATGGCTCACCAAGGCGACGACGGGTAGCCGGCCTGAGAGGGCGACCGGCCACACTGGAACTGAGACACGGTCCAGACTCCTACGGGAGGCAGCAGTGGGGAATATTGCACAATGGGCGCAAGCCTGATGCAGCGACGCCGCGTGGGGGATGAAGGCCTTCGGGTTGTAAACCCCTTTCAGCAGGGAAGAAGCGAAAGTGACGGTACCTGCAGAAGAAGCGCCGGCTAACTACGTGCCAGCAGCCGCGGTAATACGTAGGGCGCAAGCGTTGTCCGGAATTATTGGGCGTAAAGAGCTCGTAGGCGGTTTGTCGCGTCTGCTGTGAAAACCCGAGGCTCAACCTCGGGCCTGCAGTGGGTACGGGCAGACTAGAGTGTGGTAGGGGAGACTGGAATTCCTGGTGTAGCGGTGGAATGCGCAGATATCAGGAGGAACACCAATGGCGAAGGCAGGTCTCTGGGCCACTACTGACGCTGAGGAGCGAAAGCATGGGGAGCGAACAGGATTAGATACCCTGGTAGTCCATGCCGTAAACGGTGGGCACTAGATGTGGGGCTCTTTCCATGAGTTCCGCGTCGCAGCTAACGCATTAAGTGCCCCGCCTGGGGAGTACGGCCGCAAGGCTAAAACTCAAAGGAATTGACGGGGGCCCGCACAAGCGGCGGAGCATGCGGATTAATTCGATGCAACGCGAAGAACCTTACCAAGGCTTGACATATACCCTTTATCCCTAGAGATAGGGAGTCCTTCGGGGGGGTATACAGGTGGTGCATGGTTGTCGTCAGCTCGTGTCGTGAGATGTTGGGTTAAGTCCCGCAACGAGCGCAACCCTCGTCCTATGTTGCCAGCACGTAATGGTGGGGACTCATAGGAGACTGCCGGGGTCAACTCGGAGGAAGGTGGGGATGACGTCAAATCATCATGCCCCTTATGTCTTGGGCTTCACGCATGCTACAATGGCCGGTACAATGGGCTGCGATACCGTAAGGTGGAGCGAATCCCAAAAAGCCGGTCTCAGTTCGGATTGAGGTCTGCAACTCGACCTCATGAAGTTGGAGTCGCTAGTAATCGCAGATCAGCAACGCTGCGGTGAATACGTTCCCGGGCCTTGTACACACCGCCCGTCAAGTCACGAAAGTCGGTAACACCCGAAGACGTCGGCCTAACCCTTTTGGGAGGGAGACGTCTAAGGTGGGATTGGCGATTGGGACTAAGTCGTAACAAGGTAGCCGTACCGGAAGGTGCGGCTGGATCACCTCCTTTCTAAGGAGCACTTGGCGCTCTTTGGAGCGTCCAAATCTCGTTTCGTTCTCATACGTAGAACGGCGAGAGCTCATGGATGGAACATCGACGTGGCAGCGAGAGACACCACACACACCTAGTACACCTTCGGGTTGGAACGCGTGAGTGTGCGTAGACACCGCTGCATGGCACACTGTTGGGTCCTGAGGGATCGGGCGAAAGCTCACCTCAGGCTGGCCATAGGCCGGCTGGACGGATCACCGGATCTGGATGAACCACCTCGCTATGCGGGGCAGGCGCCAGTGGTAGGTGAGACCGCCCGTACCTTGAGAACTGCATAGTGGACGCGAGCATCTTTGATTTCTGTAGTCAAGTTTTTAAGAGCACATGGTGGATGCCTTGGCAGTGGGAGCCGAAGAAGGACGTTGTAGCCTGCGATAAGCCTCGGGGAGCTGGCAAACAAGCTTCGATCCGAGGATGTCCGAATGGGGAAACCCCGCTGGAGTCATGTCCAGTGACCCTCGCCTGAACACATAGGGCGAGTGGAGGGAACGTCGGGAAGTGAAACATCTCAGTACCGACAGGAAGAGATATTCCGTGAGTAGTGGCGAGCGAAAGCGGAACAGGCCAAACCGTCAGCGTGTGATAGCCGGCAGGCGTTGCGTTGACGGGGTTGTGGGACCTTTTGGAGGGAACTGCCGTTCTCTCAAGGAGTCAGAAATCCGCGTAATAGTCGAAGGGCATTGAAAGGCCCGGCACAGAGGGTGTGACCCCCGTAGACGAAATTGCGCGGACTCCTAAGAGTCATCCCAAGTAGCACGGGGCCCGAGAAATCCCGTGTGAATCCGCAGAGACCACTCTGTAAGCCTAAATACTACCCACTGACCGATAGCGGAACAGTACCGTGAGGGAAAGGTGAAAAGTACCCCGAGAGGGGAGTGAAATAGTACCTGAAACCGTGTGCTTACAATCCGTCGGAGCCTCCCTAGCAGGGGTGACGGCGTGCCTTTTGAAGAATGAGCCTGCGAGTTAGTGGTACGTGGCAAGGTTAACCCGTGAGGGGCAGCCGTAGCGAAAGCGAGTCCGAATAGGGCGATTGAGTCGCGTGCTCTAGACCCGAAGCGAAGTGATCTATCCATGGCCAGGTTGAAGCGCGGGTAAGACCGCGTGGAGGACCGAACCCACTTGGGTTGAAAACCGAGGGGATGAGCTGTGGATAGGGGTGAAAGGCCAATCAAACTTCGTGATAGCTGGTTCTCCCCGAAATGCATTTAGGTGCAGCGTTGCGTGTTTCTTACCGGAGGTAGAGCTACTGGATGGCTAATGGGCCTCACCAGGTTACTGACGTCAGCCAAACTCCGAATGCCGGTAAGTCAGAGCGCAGCAGTGAGACTGTGGGGGATAAGCTTCATAGTCGAGAGGGAAACAGCCCAGAACACCAACTAAGGCCCCTAAGCGTGTGCTAAGTGGGAAAGGATGTGGAGTTGCACAGACAACCAGGAGGTTGGCTTAGAAGCAGCCACCCTTGAAAGAGTGCGTAATAGCTCACTGGTCAAGTGATTCCGCGCCGACAATGTAGCGGGGCTCAAGTACACCGCCGAAGTTGTGTCATTCACACATTGCCTGATCTTCGGATCCAAGCGTGTGGATGGGTAGGGGAGCGTCGTGTGGCGAGTGAAGTCGCGGGGTGACCCAGCGGTGGACGCCACACGAGTGAGAATGCAGGCATGAGTAGCGAAAGACGGGTGAGAAACCCGTCCGCCGAATGATCAAGGGTTCCAGGGCCAGGTTAATCCGCCCTGGGTAAGTCGGGACCTAAGGCGAGGCCGACAGGCGTAGTCGATGGACAACGGGTTGATATTCCCGTACCGGCGAAGAACCGCCCATGCAGAGGCAGATAATGCTAAGCGCCCAAAGTCACTGAACTCTTCGGAGGAACGTGATGGAGCGCGCGAACCAAGTCTGTAGTAAGCAAGCGTATTAACAGGGGTGACGCAGGAAGGTAGCCAGGCGTGGCGATGGTAGTCCACGTCCAAGGTTGTAGGGCGAGTCGTAGGCAAATCCGCGACTCACATAGCCTGAGAACTGATAGTGACCGCATTAGCGGGAATCTGGTGATCCTATGCTGCCAAGAAAAACCTCGGCGCGAGGTTCTAGCCGCCCGTACCCCAAACCGACTCAGGTGATCAGGTAGAGAATACTAAGGCGATCGAGTGAATCACGGTTAAGGAACTCGGCAAAATGCCCCCGTAACTTCGGGAGAAGGGGGGCCTGAGGCGTGAAGGAACTTGCTTCCGGAGCGTTCGAAGGCCGCAGAGACCAGGGAGAAGCGACTGTTTACTAAAAACACAGGTCCGTGCGAAGTCGCAAGACGATGTATACGGACTGACGCCTGCCCGGTGCTGGAAGGTTAAGAGGAAGGGTCAGCCGCAAGGCGAAGCTCTAAATTTAAGCCCCAGTAAACGGCGGTGGTAACTATAACCATCCTAAGGTAGCGAAATTCCTTGTCGGGTAAGTTCCGACCTGCACGAATGGCGTAACGACTTCTCCGCTGTCTCAACCGTGAACTCGGCGAAATTGCACTACGAGTAAAGATGCTCGTTACGCGCAGCAGGACGGAAAGACCCCGGGACCTTTACTATAGCTTGGTATTGGTATTCGGTGTGGTTTGTGTAGGATAGGTGGGAGACTTTGAAGCCGATACGCCAGTATTGGTGGAGTCATTGTTGAAATACCACTCTGATCACTCTGGATATCTAACTTCGGTCCGTAATCCGGATCAGGGACAGTGCCTGGTGGGTAGTTTAACTGGGGCGGTTGCCTCCCAAAGAGTAACGGAGGCGCCCAAAGGTTCCCTCAGCCTGGTTGGCAATCAGGTGGCGAGTGCAAGTGTACAAGGGAGCTTGACTGTGAGACTGACAGGTCGAGCAGGGACGAAAGTCGGGACTAGTGACCCGCTGGTGGCATGTGGAAGCGCCAGCGCTCAACGGATAAAAGGTACCCCGGGGATAACAGGCTGATCCTGCCCAAGAGTCCATATCGACGGCATGGTTTGGCACCTCGATGTCGGCTCGTCGCATCCTGGGGCTGGAGTTGGTCCCAAGGGTTGGGCTGTTCGCCCATTAAAGCGGTACGCGAGCTGGGTTTAGAACGTCGTGAGACAGTTCGGTCCCTATCCGCTGCGCGCGCAGGAAATTTGAGAGAATCTGACCCTAGTACGAGAGGACCGGGTTGGACGAACCTCTGGTGTGCCAGTTGTTCCGCCAGGAGCACGGCTGGTTGGCTACGTTCGGAACGGATAACCGCTGAAAGCATCTAAGCGGGAAGCCGGTCTCAAGATGAGATTTCCATGAGATTCGTCTCGAGAGGCCCCCAGTAGACCACTGGGTTGATAGGCCGGATGTGGAAGAGAGGACTAAAGACTCTTGAAGCTGACCGGTACTAATAGGCCGATAACTTGACTTTAATCAATGTGCTATGCGTCCACTATGCGGTTCCCGAGATACGGTCGGGTACCAACATCTCAATAGAGTTTCCGCTGTCATAGCGAGAGGGAAACGCCCGGCTCCATTCCGAACCCGGAAGCTAAGCCTCTCAGCGCCGATGGTACTGCACTCGTGAGGGTGTGGGAGAGTAGGTCGCAGCGGGACATTTTTCTACGAAGGGCCGCCCAATGCTGGGCGGCCCTTCGTCATTTCAGGGAGAATGTTCTCGAGCACCACCCCGTTGCAGGGATCGGAGAGCCATGTCGAATCAGCATGACGACAGCGGAGACAACACGAAGCGTCCACAGGACCGCGACGATGCGTCGTCGAGCGGCGACGGGAAGCCCCCACGCAAGAGCGGCCCCACCCGGCCGCCTGCGATCGGCGGGCCCCGTGGCAATGCCAACGACCGCGGACGCAGCCCGTTCGGTGGACGTGGGGCTGCGAGCTCGCGCAGCGAATCGGGTTCCCCACGTCCCGACAGCCCGCGACGTGAGTCTCGCCCCGACCGTGGATCCACTGCAGACCGTGGGGCTCGTCGCTCTGGCGCGGATGGCCGTGGTCGTGACGATCGTGGCCGACAGGATCGTCCTCGACGCGACGGTGCGGGCGACCGTCAGCAGCGTCCCGACCGGGGTGATCGGTACGGGTCGCGGGAGCGCAGTGGTGATCGTGACACCAGAGGCGGCGCCCCCCGCGGTGATGCGGGCACGGGCGGCCCGCGCAGCTACGGCCGTCCCGACTCTTCCCGTCAGGACGGTCGCTCTGGCGACCGCTTTTCGCGTGGTCGGCCCGATGGGTCGGGGCGACCCGACTCCCGGGGGCGTCCGGACAGAGCGGGACGGCCGCCGTCGGGTGGCTCCGGAGGCAGGCCGGGTGGCCGCGATGCGGTGCGACGTGACGATCGTCGCTCCGAGCGCGATGACGGTTCGCGTCGTGGCGACCGTTCGATGCAACGGCCCGCGGTGGATGCGCCGGAGATTCCCGATGAGATCCAGTTCGGGCAGCTCGATCGTGAGGTGCGCCAACGTCTGCGCACGCTGAGCAAGGACAACGCCGAGGACGTGGGCCGTCATCTGATCATGGCGGGCGCGCTGATCGAGCTCGACCCGGAACTCGCGTACCGGCACGCCCAGGTGGCGTTGCAGCGAGGAGGCCGTGTGGATGTGGTCCGTGAAGCGAACGCCCTGGCGGCGTACGCGACCGGCCGGTTCACCGAGGCGCTGCGCGAGTTCCGCACGGTGCGACGTCTCAACGGGTCGCACGAGTACCTGCCTCTCATGGCGGACTGCGAGCGTGGACTCGGGCGGCCAGAGCGCGCCATCGACCTCGCCCGCAGTGACGATGCCGCCTCGCTGCCGACAGCCGCACGGGCCGAACTTGAGATTGTCGCTGCAGGCGCACGGCTTGATCTGGGCGATGCCGAGGCTGCACTCGTGGCCCTGCGTCGCATCACCGTGACGGACGAGGCTCAGCGCATCCGCGTCGACGAGGCTTCGGTGCCAGTGCTCCGTGCACTTGGGCGTGACTCCGACGCTGATGAGCTCGAGAGCCGCCTGGAGATCGTGGACGACGACGGCGAGGTCGAGTTCGACGTCACCGTCTATGACGTCGCCGAGCTCTCCGTGCCCGTCGACGAGCCCGAGCCTGCACAGGAAGACGGTCTGTCCCCGGACGGCGCCGACGCATCGGAGGACGACGGCGACCCCCGCCACGTGACGGCCGTCGAAGAGGCCGGTCAGACCTCCCAGCGCGCCGAGCGCGCCGATGCGCCCGCTGCGCAACGCACGGGCGGTGACGAGACGTCTGAGCAGAGCGACGAGTCCAAGGAGGGCGACCGATGACCCCATGCGACCTTCTGGGAAGCGACGAGCCGCTGTCGCTCGCATACGACGCCGCGCTGGTGGACCTCGACGGTGTCGCGTATCGCGGGCCTCACGCCATTCCGTCTGCGCCGCCCGGCCTGGCGGCGGCGCGAGAGGCCGGCATGCGTGTGGTGTTCGTGACGAACAACGCGTCTCGTGAGCCGGAGACCGTGGCGGATCACCTCACCGAGCTGGGGATGCCTGCCAGCGTCGACGAGGTGATGACGGCGGCCCAGGCGGTCGCGGCGCTCATGCGCGAGTCTCTGGACACGGGCGCGAGCGTGTATGTGGTCGGAGGCGTGGGGCTGCGGACTGCCGTCGGCCAGGCGGGCTACCGCATCGTCGATTCCGCCGAGCCCACTCCCGATGCGGTGGTCCAGGGCTTCTCGCCCGACGTGTCATGGCGCGATATGGCGGAGGCGTCGTACGCGATCCGCGCGGGAGCGCGATACTTCGCGTCGAACAAGGACCTGACGATCCCGAACGAGCGCGGAGTGGCGCCCGGCAACGGTGCACTGGTCAACGTGGTGGTGACGGCGACAGGTGTGGAACCCCCCGGAGCAGGCAAGCCCGAGCCGGCGATGTTCCGCTTGGCGGCCGCCAAGGCCGACTCCGAGCGACCCCTCGTCGTGGGTGATCGTCTCGACACCGACCTCAAGGGAGGTCGCGCCGCAGGAATGCCGGGTCTCCACGTGCTGACCGGTGTCGATGGGGTGCGCGAGGCCATCGAGGCCCCGGCCTCGCATCGGCCGTCCTTCCTCGGCCGTGACCTCGGAGCGCTGGCCGTCGCGCACCCGCGCCCCGAGCGCGAGGGCGAGAAGTGGCGCGTTCGCGGCGCGACAGCCTGGATCGAGGGCGGAGTGCTCCACGTCGACGAGGACGACGCTGGGCCGGACGGTCTCGACGGCGCGCGCGCTGCGTGCGCGGCGGCGTGGGAGGCGGCCGATGCCGGTGCCACGGTGACGGTTGAGTCCACGCCCGGCCGGGAGGTACGCTCGAGCCATGGGTGAGATCAAGGATCAGCGCGAGCCGCTCGGTGAGGTGAAGTACCCCCCAGAGGTGCGAGAAGCGCTCAACGCCGTCACGGAGCTCCCGGATGACCTCGACCAGCAGGCCGAGTTCTTCGACAAGATCCAGGACTCGCTGTCGACGCGCTTGCGCGAAGAGCAGTAGATTCGCAGCGCAGTAGATTCGCAGCGCAGTCGAGACACCGCGCAGCAAAGACGACAGAGACCACGCAGAGCGTCAGCGACATCGATGCAGGAGGGGCTTCCATGCGCCTCGACCGCGCTCTCTACGCGCGCGGGCTCGCCCGGTCCCGCTCTCACGCCCAAGAGTTGATCACCGCAGGTGCGGTCACGGTCGACGGCACCATGGTGACGAAGCCCGCGCACCCGGTTTCGGACGACGCTGTGCTGGGCGTGGCTCCCGACGCGGGCCGCTATGTCTCGCGCGCCGCCCACAAGCTCATCGGCGCTCTCGAGGTGTGCGCCGCAGACGGCTTGTCGGTGGACGGACGCCGCGCTCTCGATGCGGGCGCCTCGACGGGCGGCTTCACGCAGGTGCTGCTCGAGCGGGGCGCGGCCCACGTGCTGGCCGTCGACGTGGGCCATGACCAGCTCGCACCCACGATCCGTGAGGACCCGCGAGTGACCGTGCGCGAGGGCGTCAACGTGCGCGATCTCGACGCGACCACGCCCGGCGCCGGGGTGGGCCTGGTGGTGGCCGACCTGTCGTTCATCGCCCTGCCGCTCGTCATCCCCGCGCTCGTGGCGTTTGCGGGACGCGGGGCCGACCTCCTGCTCATGGTGAAGCCGCAATTCGAGGTGGGCCGCGGCAAGCTGAGCGCGCGCGGCGTCGTCACCTCGTCCACTGCGCGCGCATCGGCCGTCCGAGGAGTGGCGCAGGCCATGTCCGATGCGGGCCTCGCGCTGCACCGGGTCGCACGCAGCGCGCTGCCTGGCCCCCAGGGCAATGTGGAGTTCTTCATCTGGGGCTCGTACGTCTGGCAGGCTAGGACCCGCGACGCGCACGCGCGTCCGGTGCTCGACGGCGAGACCCTCGAGCAGGCCATCGCACGCGAGGTGAAGGAAGACGCATGACCCGCAGGATCCTGATCGTCGCCAATCCGCACCGCCCCGAGACGCTCGAGGCGGGCGAGGAGGTCGCGCGCGTGCTGGCGCAGGCCGGCATCGAATGCTGCACGGACTTCACGCCGGGGGTGTCGCCGCCCATCGAGGCCGCGATCGTGCTCGGCGGTGACGGCACGATGCTGCACGCCGCACGCAAGACTCACGGAACCGACATCCCCTTGCTCGGCGTCAACCTGGGACGGGTGGGGTTCCTCGCGGAGCTCGAGCGAGACGACGTCGCGACCGCGGCTCAGCGCCTCGCGGATGGTGACTACACCGTCGAGGAACGCGGCACGCTGCGCGTGACCGTCACCAGCGCTGACGGCACCGCCGAGGAGGGGTGGGCGCTCAACGAGGCGACTCTCGAGCGTGCGAACCGGCTCCGCACTCTCGAGGTGACGCTCGCCGTCGACGGCGAGCCGCTGTCCAGCTTCGGCTGCGACGGCGTGGTGGTGTCGACGGCGACGGGGTCCACGGCCCACGCCTTCTCGGCCGGTGGGCCGGTGATGTGGCCGGACGTGGACGCGCTGCTGTGCGTCCCGCTCGCGGCGCACGCGCTGTTCGCTCGCCCTCTCGTGGTGGGGCCATCCTCCTCGTTCGCGATTCAGGTGGTCCCCAGCTCGGAGTCGTCCGGACAGGTGGTGCTCGATGGTGCGTCCAGCATCGAGGCAGGCCGCGGGTCAGTGGTCGACATTCGGCGTGGCGAGCACAGCGTGCGGCTCGCCCGCATGTCCGACGACCCCTTCACCGCTCGGCTGGTGCGCAAGTTCTCCCTCCCCACGGATGGGTGGCGGGGCGAGCGCGCCTATCCGACGCCGATCGGTCACGAGATCCACTCTCAGCAGCGGGCGAATGACCCTGACGCAGCGCCGGTGGCCGATCCCGTGCGCGCCGGCGGTCCCGATGAGGACGGGTGAACCGTGCTGCATGAGCTGACGATCGCCGACCTGGGCGTCATCGAGTCCGCGCGTCTCGAGTTCGGCCAGGGGCTGACCTGTGTGACTGGCGAGACCGGCGCGGGCAAGACCATGGTGCTGACGGGCCTGGGCCTCATCCTGGGCGCCAAGACCGTTCCCGCGACGGTGCGCACGGGCGCCGAGGCCGCGGTCGCGGAGGCGATCATCGACGTTCCGCCCAGCGGAGCGCTCGCCGAGCGCCTGGCCGAGGCCGGCGTCGCCGTCGAGGAGGACGGATCCGTGGTGGTGGCCCGGACCGTGGGTGCCACCACGCGGTCGAGGGCAATCATGGGCGGTCGTACCGTGCCGCAGACTCTGCTGGGCGAGGTCGCGGCGGAGCTGGTGACCGTCCACGGACAGTCGGATCAGGTGCGTCTGCGCTCGCCCGCCCGCCAGCGCGACACCCTCGACGCCTACGGCGGCGCCCTGATCGCCGAGGCGCGTCGCGACTACACGGCGGCGTGGGACGAGTGGCTCACGGCTGCTGAGCGCCTGCGACGGATGCAGGAGGGGGCCGACGCCGAGCGGGCGGAGGTCGCGCGCCTGCGCGACGACCTCGCCGCCATCGACGCGCTCGCCCCCGAGGCGGGCGAGGATGCGGCTCTCGTCGCCGAGGCGGGAGTCCTGGAGAACGCCGAGGCCGTCCGCACGGGCGCTGCGGCCGCCTACGAGGCGATCGCGGGTGAAGAGGAGATCACCGTGGTGGCGACCCTCGAGGCCGCGCGACGGGCTCTCGCAGACGCTGCCAGGCATGACGGCGCGCTCGCGGCGCTCGAGGAGCGGCTGGCCGACTATTCCTATGGGGCCACCGACGTGGGCGCCGAGCTCGCCTCCTACCTTGATCGCCTCGATGCGGATCCGGGCCGTCTCGACGAGATCAACCAGCGAAGGTCCGACCTCGCGACTCTGACGCGTCGCATCGGGGTGCCGGACGTCGACGGCGTGCTGGCGTATGCCGAGAGCGCGCGTCCTCGGGTCGAGGAGGATGACGCGTGGGACGAGACTCTCGCGGCTCGTCGCGACGCCGAGGCACGGTCGCGCGCGGCCCTCGAGTCCGCAGCCGCCACTCTCCACGACGCGCGCGCTGCGGCCAGCGATCGGCTCGCTCGCGCGGTGCGTGACGAGCTGGGGCGTCTCGCCATGCCCGATGCGGACATCGCCATTGCAGTCGAGCGCACGGAGCCGACCGCCCACGGCGCCGACGTCGTGACGATGACGCTGGCGTCTCACCCCGGTGCCCCTCACCGGCCGGTCGCGGACGCGGCAAGCGGCGGCGAACTGTCGCGCATCATGCTCGCGATCGAGGTGTCGCTCGCCGGCGCCGACCACGTGGCCGATGCGGCCGGCCGCACGTTCATCTTCGACGAGGTCGACGCGGGCGTGGGTGGCAAGGCGGCAGTGGCGGTGGGCAACCGGTTGGCCCAGCTGGCGCGCACGCACCAAGTCATCGTCGTCACTCACCTCGCCCAGGTGGCTGCCTTCGCCGACACCCACGTGGTGGTGGCGAAGTCCACCGACGGCGCCGTGACGCGCGCGCAGGTGGGCGCCGTCGCCGGAGAGGACCGAGTCCAGGAGATCGCACGGCTGCTGTCGGGCCAAGAGGACTCGACGACGGCACGCGCCCATGCGCTTGAGCTGTTGGAGGGCTCCGCCGTGGCACGATGACGGCATGAGCCGTTCCGACCGCACGACCAGCGGGGACGACGGCACCGTCACCGGCGCTCTGCGCATCGAACCGAGCGTGAGAACGCTGCTGCGCCGTCTGCGCCCCGGAGACGTGGCCGTCATCGACATCCTCGACCTCGACCAGCAATCCGCCGAAGCCCTCGCCGCACGGCGCCCTGCCGCCGTGGTCGACGTGCAGTCCGCCATCTCCGGCCGGTACCCCACGGGAGGCCCCCGCGTGCTCCTCGAGGCGGACATTCCGCTCATCGACGAGGTGGGCGGCGGCATCCTCGGCATGAAGGACGGCGCGCAGGCGGCCATCAGCGGATCTCAGGTCCTGGTGGGCGGCGAGGTCATTGCGGAGGGCAGGCGTGTCACGCTCGACGTGCTGACCGAGGCCATGGTCGGCGCCACGGAGGGCCTGCGTGTCCAGCTCGCGACGTTCACCGCCAACGCGATGGACCATGTCGAGCGCGAGGCGGACACGATCCTCGACGGCGCGGGTCTCCCGGAGGTCGGGCTCGACCTCGACGGTCGTCACGTGGTGATCATCGCGCCCGGTCTCCGTCACCGCGAGCAGCTCACCGCGATTCGCCGCTACGTCCGCGACCATCGCCCGATCCTCATCGCGGTCGGAGAGGCAGCCGATGCGACCCTCGCCTTGGCATCGGCCCCGCACCTGATCATCGGCGACGTCGACGGCGTAGGGGATGATGCGCTGCGGTCAGCCGACCGCGTGCTGCTGCACGAGCCTCGCGGGGGCGCGTCGGGGCAGGCGCGAGTCGACGCGCTCGGCCTCGCCCACAGCGTCTCCGACTCGGCACTGTCCTCCGTCGCGCTCGCGATCCTGATGGCTCACTCCGGCGGGGCCTCGGTGATCGTCACCGTCGGCGTCGAGTCTTCGCTTCAGGACTATCTCGACACGTCACAGGCGGACGCCTCTGGCACGTTCCTCGCGCGGCTTCAGGCCGGGACGAGCATCGTCGATGCGCCCGCCGTCGCGCAGGTGTACCGGCATCGCTACTCGGCCTGGACGCTGGCGCTGCTCGTCCTCTCGGGACTCCTTGCCTTGGCGGTCGCGATCGCCTCCACGCCCGCCGGGCGTGCGTGGGTCGCTGACCTGTGGACGGCGGCGACGTCGTGGATCGGTGGCACATGATGAAGGACTTCCGCTACCACGTCGTGTCGCTCGTCGCGGTATTCCTCGCGCTCGCGATCGGCGTCGTGCTCGGCTCGGGGCCCATGCGGGACGCGCTGGTGGGCGACCTGTCGGACCAGATCTCCGCTCTCGAGGAGGAGTCAGCGTCTGCTCGCGCCGATGCAGAGGCCGCGCAGGCGCAGACCACCACCGCACAGCAGTTCACCGACGAGGCGGCCCCCTCGCTGCTGTCGGAGACCTTGCTGGGGGTGTCCGTCGCCACCGTGGAGGTCGCGGAGCCGGAGTCGCAGGACGCGGCCGGCGTGCGCGACCGGCTGGTGCAGGCGGGAGCGACCGTGGCGGGCCAGATCGTCATCGAGGATGCCTGGACGGATCCCGACCAGACGGCCTTCCGTTCGTCGCTGGCGTCCACCATGGCACCCAACGTGGTCGGGGTGGATGACGCGTCGTCGCCGACGATGGTGCTGTCGCACGCCCTGGCCCAGGCCCTGATGCCAGGCCTGCTGCCGCCGGGCACCGGCGAGGCCGATCTGGCGGGCACCGACTTCCCGGACCCCGCGAACGCTGCCGAGCGCTCGGCTCTGCTCCTCGACCTGCTGGTCGAGGCGGGACTGGTGTCCGGCACCACCACCGCGCCCATCGAGTCCTTCGCCATCATCGCGGGCCCGGGCCCGGACGACGAGGCTGCCAGGGCGGAGCTGTCGAACACCCTCGCCGCAACCGCCGTCGTCCTCACGGAGTACACCCCCGGAGTCGCGGTGGCCACTGGGCCAGACGCGCCGGGAGACCTGGCGAGTGCCGTGCAGAACTCTCCGGACGCATCGGCCGTCGTGTCGACAGTCGTGGAGGGCACTGACAGGTATGGACAGATCTCCGTCCCACTCGCGATCTCCCAGGCCTTTTCCGGGTCGGTGGGTCACTATGGGCCAGGGGAGGGGCGCACCTTGGTGCCCCCGACGCCGTGATGAATCCGCGGTCGACGGGCGTTGTCGCGATGTCGGCGACCTGAATCGCTGTTAGTGTTGAAGCCCGTGGAGCGAACGCGATTCTCGTCCGGCACGGACCATGTCACCCGTCACATCTTTGTCACGGGAGGCGTTGTGTCCTCCCTCGGCAAGGGCCTTACTGCCTCGTCACTGGGACGCCTGCTGCGCTCGCGCGGACTGCGTGTCACGATGCAGAAGCTCGATCCCTATCTGAATGTGGATCCGGGCACCATGAACCCCTTCCAGCACGGCGAGGTCTTCGTCACCGATGACGGCGCCGAGACCGACCTGGACATCGGACACTACGAGCGCTTCCTGGACGTCAAACTGTCCGCGAGTTCCAACGTGACCACCGGCCAGGTGTACTCGCAGGTGATCGCCAAGGAGCGGCGCGGCGAGTACCTGGGCGACACGGTCCAGGTGATCCCGCACATCACCGACGAGATCAAGCGCCGCATGCGCGATCAGGCCGGTCCCGAGTGCGACGTCATCATCACCGAGGTGGGTGGCACTGTCGGCGACATCGAGTCGCAGCCGTTCCTCGAGGCCGCGCGCCAGATCCGGCACGACGTGGGCCGCGACAACGTGTTCTTCCTGCACGTCTCGCTGGTGCCGTACATCGGCCCTTCCGGTGAGTTGAAGACCAAGCCCACTCAGCACTCCGTGGCGGCGCTGCGCTCGATCGGCATCCAGCCCGACGCGATCGTGTGCCGCGCCGACCGCGACATCCCGCAGGCGATGAAGAACAAGATCGCGCTGATGTGCGACGTGGAGGGCGAGGCGGTCGTGACCGCCAAGGACGCCCCCAGCATCTACGACATCCCGCGCGTGCTGCACTCCGAGGGCCTTGACGCCTATGTGGTCCGGCGTCTCAACCTGCCGTTCCACGATGTCGAGTGGGGCGCCTGGCAGCAGGTGCTCGACCGCGTGCACCGCCCCCAGCACCAGGTCGAGGTG
This sequence comes from Demequina aestuarii, assembly GCF_000975095.1. Classification (GTDB taxonomy): domain Bacteria; phylum Actinomycetota; class Actinomycetes; order Actinomycetales; family Demequinaceae; genus Demequina; species Demequina aestuarii. Next base: position 1,513,098 of record NZ_BBRD01000001.1, on the reverse strand, counting down.
GCACTGGTCGGCAAGTACGTCGACCTGCCCGATGCGTACCTGTCCGTGGGCGAGGCGCTGCGTGCCGGCGGCTTCCACCACAGCGCGAAGGTGAGCATCCGCTGGGTGGCCTCCGACACCTGCCAGTCGCCCGAGGGCGCCGAGAAGGCGCTGGGCGGCGTGGACGCCGTGCTGGTGCCCGGCGGCTTCGGCGTGCGCGGGGTCGACGGCAAGATCGGAGCGCTGCGCTGGGCGCGCGAGAACGGCGTCCCCACCCTGGGTATCTGCCTGGGGCTCCAGACGATGGTGATGGAGTACGCGCGCAACGTGCTCGGCCTCGAGGGCGCGTCGAGCTCCGAGTTCGACCCCGGCACTGCGCACCCCGTGGTGGCGACCATGGAGGAGCAGCACAAGTTCATCGACGGTGAAGGCGACATGGGCGGCACGATGCGCCTGGGCGAGTACCAGGCCGTCCTCAAGGAGGGCTCGGTCGCGGCCGCCACGTACGGGGCGACCATCGTGGGCGAGCGTCACCGTCATCGCTACGAGGTGAACAACGCCTATCGCCAGCAGCTCGAGGACGCCGGTCTCGTGGTGTCGGGGGAGTCGCCCGACCGTGAGCTGGTCGAGTTCGTCGAGCTTCCGCGCGAGACGCACCCGTACTACATCTCGACCCAGGCGCACCCGGAGTTCCTGTCGCGGCCCACGAAGGCGCACCCGCTGTTCGCCGGACTCATCGGCGCGGCTCTCGAGGTGCGTGAGGCGGCAGCGGCTTCGTCGACAGCGCCCGCCACTGCGTGATGGCGGACCAGGCGCTCGCCGATCTCCGTGCCGAGCGTCCCGTGCTCGCGACCCACGAGCGGTTCGAGGGCAAGGTGTGGAACGTCGCCAGCGACGAGGTGGACCTTGGCGACGCCGGTGAGGTGACGCGGGACTACCTGCGTCACACCGGCGCCGTGGTCATCATCGCGATGGACGAGGCCGACCGCGTCTACCTGGTGCGTCAGTATCGTCACCCCGTCAGCGCCGAGTGCTGGGAGCCTCCGGCCGGACTGCTCGACCTCGCGGGAGAGGCGCCGGTCGACGCCGCGCGGCGCGAACTGCACGAGGAGGCCGATCTCACGGCGTCCGTGTGGCACACCCTCGTGGACTACTACCCGTCCGGCGGGTCGAGTTCCGAGGCGGTGCGCGTCTTCCTGGCACGGGGCATCGGCGAGGTGCCCGCAGATGAGCGTCACGAGCGCACCGACGAGGAGCAGGACATGCTCGGTGCGTGGGTCGCGCTCGACGACGCCGTGGACGCCGTCATGGACGGACGCATCCATGCCTCATCGGCCGTGGCGGGCTTCCTCGCCGCCGACCACGCGCGCCGCAGCGGCTATGCGACGCTGCGTGCACCCGATGCACCCTGGATGCGTCCGGAGGCCACTCGCCTCAGGCGGTGACTCGCCCGGTGAGCGGCTGCTAGGCGGCCGTGACGGACGAGCGCTGAGCGCTCAGCAGGTAGTGCATCGCGGAGTGAGCCGCGGTGAGCGCGCCCACACCGACCAGGTGAAGCCCCACGAGCGCCTCGGGCAGCCCAGTGAAGTACTGCGCGTAGCCGATGCCCCCCTGCGCGAGCGTGACGACCGCCAGCACCACCCACGCGCGGCGCACCTCGTCGCGGCCGTTGGCGGAGACGTCTCCACGGACACGCCAAGCGATCCACGCGAGGCATGCGACGAACGCCCACACCGCGAGAGCGTGAGCCCGAGCGATCATGGCAGGATCGAGCGCCAGCCGCTCGGTGGCGTCGGCATCTCCGGAGTGCGGGCCGGCGCCTGTGGTGAGCGCACCAAGGATGAGCAGCACCACGAGCAGGAACGAGGAGAGGCGAAGCGGCCACCGCATCGGTCGGCCCGCCCGCCGGGGCGCGCGGCGGTATCGCAGCGCGAGCCACACGGAGTACCAGACCAGCAGTGCGGAGAGCAGCAGGTGAGGGGCCACCACCAGCGGGTGCAGTTCGACGAGCACAGTGATGCCGCCCACGACCGCCTGCAGGATCACGCCGACGCCGGGCACCAGACCGAGCCACTTCATGTCAGGACGGTTGCGCCAGATCGCGATCGCGACGCCGAGAGCGACGATCACGAGCACGAACGTCAGCAGGCGATTGCCGAACTCGACGGCAGGATGGAGCCAGTTCTCGGTGTGGAACTCGGGAGTGAAGCTGCCGGGTTCGCACTGGGGCCACGTGGAGCACCCGAGGCCGGAACCGGTGAGCCGCACCACGCCGCCGGTCACGATGATGCCGGCTTGCGCCAGGATGTTCGCGATGGTGAAGCCACGCCCGTGTCGGGACACGAGGTCGAGTACCCACGTCAGGGCGGAGCGCAGGGCGTGAACGAGGCGGGACAGCACGCACCAATCCTAGATCGCGCGCCCCGCCATTCCCGCCACCGGGCGCCGCTCGGCGACGCGGATGCGGGCTCAGGTTAGGTCGTCCTTGCTTGCCGGGAACGAATTGAGCAACAAGACTGTTGTCTAAGCACGAGACCAGAAGGAGGGCACCATCGGCAACGACACCACGCGTGACCGCGTCCTCGGCCTGATCGCCTCCGCTGGGCCGATCACTGCATCGACCCTCGCGGACGAACTCGGCGTCACCCCGGCGGGGGTCCGCCGCCACCTCGCGGCGCTCGGTCTCGACGGGCTCATCACCGAGCACGAGCCAGCTGGCCACCATGCGCGAGGACGGGGTCGCCCGTCCAAGTCCTACGTCGCGACGACGGAAGGTCAGCAGTCGCTCGCGACGGCGTACACGTCCGTGGCGGTCGACGCCATGACGTTCATGCGTGAGAACGGCCAGCTCGAGCAGTTCGTGGAGGCCAGGATGGCCGATCTCGAGACAGCGCTCGAGGCGGCCGTACCTGCCGACGCCCCCATGTCGGAGCGGGTCGCCGCGCTGTCGGATGCGCTCGCGGACAAGGGCTTCGCCACGTCGGTGCGGCCCGGTCCCGGTGGCTACACCGTTCAGCTGTGTCAGGGGCACTGCCCCATCCAGTCCATCGCCGAGGAAGCCCCCGAGTGGTGCGAGGCGGAGACCCGGGTCTTCTCCCGCATCCTCGACGTCCACGTCCAGCGCCTGTCCACTCTGGCAGGCGGCGCCCATGTGTGCACCACGACCATCCCCGTCGCGACAGCGGCGGCCAAGGAAGGATGACTATGAGCACTCCCACCGATAAGGCTCCCGCGCAGACCGACGAGGAGATCATCGACTCGATCGGCTCTTACGAGTTCGGCTGGCACGATTCCGATAGTGCTGGTGCCATCGCGGCGCGGGGCATCTCCGACGACGTCGTGCGCAACATCTCGTCGCTGAAGGACGAGCCGGAGTGGATGCTGAATCAGCGTCTCAAGGGCTACAAGCTCTTCGGCAAGAAGCCGATGCCGCACTGGGGCTCCGACCTCTCCGGCATCCACTTCGACAACATCAAGTACTTCGTGCGCTCGACCGAGAAGCAGGCCACCAGCTGGGAGGACCTGCCCGAGGACATCAAGCGCACCTACGACAAGCTCGGCATCCCCGAGGCCGAGAAGCAGCGCCTGGTCTCCGGCGTCGCGGCGCAGTACGAGTCCGAGGTCGTCTACCACCAGATCCGTGAGGACCTGGAGGAGCAGGGCGTCATCTTCATGGACACCGACACTGCGCTCAAGGAGCACCCGGAACTGTTCGAGCAGTACTTCGGCACGGTGATCCCGGCCGGCGACAACAAGTTCGCCGCGCTCAACACGGCTGTGTGGTCGGGTGGCTCGTTCGTCTACGTCCCCCCGGGCGTGCACGTCGACATCCCGCTGCAGGCCTACTTCCGCATCAACACGGAGAACATGGGCCAGTTCGAGCGCACGCTGATCATCGCGGACGAGGGCTCGTACGTGCACTACGTCGAGGGCTGCACCGCGCCGATCTACACATCGGACTCGCTGCACTCGGCCGTGGTCGAGATCATCGTGAAGAAGAACGCCCGCGTGCGCTACACGACCATCCAGAACTGGTCGAACAACGTGTACAACCTCGTCACCAAGCGCGCCACGGCCGCCGAGGGCGCCACCATGGAGTGGGTCGACGGCAACATCGGCTCGAAGGTCACCATGAAGTACCCGGCTATCTGGCTGCTCGGCGAGCACGCTCGAGGCGAGACGCTGTCGATCGCGTTCGCAGGCGAGGGCCAGCACCAGGACGCTGGCGCCAAGATGGTGCACGCCGCGCCGAAGACGTCGAGTTCGATCGTCTCCAAGTCGGTCGCGCGCGGCGGCGGCCGCACGAGCTACCGCGGTCTCGTGCAGGTGCTTGAGGGCGCCAAGGGCTCCAAGTCCAACGTGCTGTGCGACGCGCTGCTCGTCGACCAGATCAGCCGGTCCGACACCTACCCGTATGTGGACGTGCGTGAGGACGACGTCAGCATGGGCCACGAGGCCTCCGTCTCGAAGGTGTCCGAGGACCAGCTGTTCTACCTGATGTCCCGAGGCATGACCGAGACCGAGGCCATGGCCATGATCGTGCGCGGGTTCGTCGAGCCCATCGCGCGCGAGCTGCCCATGGAGTACGCGCTCGAATTGAACCGCCTCATCGAACTGCAGATGGAAGGATCCGTCGGTTGACCGTCACTGATCACACCCGAGCCACGTCCGACGCCGCGCACTCGCACGGCCTGGCCGCTCCCACCCCCGACGCGTCGCGCGCCGACCGCCCCACGTCGTTCGACGTGGATGCGTTCGCGATGCCGACCGGGCGCGAGGAGGACTGGCGGTTCTCTGCCGTCCGCGACCTCGCGCCCGTCCTCGCGGACGTCGAAGCGGGGGGCACCCTCGACTGGAGCGTCCCCGACCTCCCCGAGGGCGTCACGCTGACCGACCTGGACGTGGCGAGCGCGCGTGAGCGCTCCGTCCGCGCCCCGGGCGACCGCGCATCGGCCGTCGCCGCCGCTCACTCCGGCGGAGCGAAGGTGCTGGCGATCGCGCCGGGCACCATCGTCGACGAGCCCATCACCATCACGGTGACCGGAAACGGCGCCGACGCACGCGGCCACCTCCTGGTCGAGGCAGGCACGAACTCTGAGGCTGCGGTCGTCATCGAGCGCAAGGGCTCCGCGACGTACTCCGAGTTCGTCTCGGTGGACCTCGGTGCGAACGCTGGCCTCAAGCTCGTCCTGCTCCAGATGTGGGACGCCGATGCGGTGCACGCGGGAGAGGTCGTCGCCCGCCTGGGCCGCGACTCGCGCCTGCGCGGCTCCGTCGTCACGCTGGGCGGCAAGGTGGTCCGTCTCAACACGTCCGTCGCCTTCGCCGGCGAAGGCGCCAGGGTCGACCTGTTCGGCCTGTACTTCGCCGACGCCGGTCAGCACCAGGAGCACCAGCTGTTCGTGGACCACGCGGTGCCGCGCTGCACCTCGCGCGTCACCTACAAGGGAGCGCTCGCGGGGGCCACGGCCCGCACCGTGTGGATCGGCGACGTGCTGATCCGCAAGGAGGCCGAGGGCACCGACACGTACGAACTCAACCGCAACCTGGTGCTCTCCGACGGCGCTCGCGCCGACTCGGTGCCGAACCTGGAGATCGAGACCGGAGAGATCGAGGGAGCGGGCCACGCGTCCGCGACCGGCCGGTTCGACGACGAGCAGATGTTCTACCTGCGCTCGCGCGGCATCTCCGAGGACCTCGCGCGCAAGCTCGTCGTCCGCGGCTTCTTCGCGGACCTGGTCCAGGAGATCGGCGTGCCCGAGGTCGAGCAGGGCCTCATGGATGCGATCGAGCTCGAGCTGGAGCACGTCAACGAGGAACTGTCCGAGGACGCCCATGGCTGAGCAGTTCGCGTGCGACGCGACGGCCCTGGAGCCGGGCACCGCGATGCAGACCGACCTCACGCTGGCGGACGGCACCGACACGCCGGTCGCGATCGTCCGAACCGATGACGGCGACTTCTACGCCATCGGCGGCATGTGCACGCACGGCGAGGTCCCGCTCGGCGAGGGCGACGTCGACGGCTGCCACCTCGAGTGCTGGGCGCACGGGAGCCGCTTCGATGTGCGCACCGGCGTCCCCGACGAGCTGCCCGCGATCGACCCCGTCGCCACCTACCCCGTCCGCATCGACGGCGAGCGCGTGCTCGTCGACGTCGACAACCCACTGACTTCTTAAGAGTTTGGAGCATCACATGAGCACCCTGGAAATCAAGAACCTCCACGTGAGCGTGGACACGCCCGAGGGCACCAAGGAGATCCTGAAGGGCGTGGACCTCACCATCAAGTCCGGTGAGACCCACGCGATCATGGGCCCCAACGGCTCGGGCAAGTCCACGCTGGCCTACTCGGTCGCCGGACACCCCAAGTACCAGATCACCGAGGGCGAGGTCCTGCTCGACGGCGAGGACGTGCTCGACATGAGCGTCGACGAGCGCGCCAAGGCGGGTCTGTTCCTCGCGATGCAGTACCCGGTCGAGGTCCCCGGCGTCTCCGTGTCGAACTTCCTGCGCACCGCGAAGACCGCGCTCGACGGTGAGGCCCCCAAGCTGCGCCACTGGGTGAAGGACATGAAGGCCTCGATGGAGCAGCTCCGGATGGACCCCGCGTTCGCCGAGCGCAACGTCAACGAGGGCTTCTCCGGTGGCGAGAAGAAGCGCCACGAGATCCTGCAGATGGAGCTCCTGCAGCCCAAGATCGCGATCCTCGACGAGACGGACTCCGGCCTCGACGTGGATGCGCTGCGGATCGTGTCCGAAGGCGTGAACCGCGTCAAGGAGACCACGGGCCTGGGCGTCATGATGATCACGCACTACACGCGGATCCTCCGTTACATCAAGCCTGACTTCGTGCACGTGTTCGTGGACGGACGCATCGCCGAGGAGGGTGGCCCCGAGCTCGCCGAGCAGCTCGAGGCCGAGGGCTACGACCGGTTCCTGGCGAGCGCGTAAGGATCCCGATGCTGCTCCCCGATCTGCGCGACGACTTCCCGCTCCTGGCCCGCACGGTCAGGAACGGGAAGCCGCTCGTGTACCTGGATTCGGGGGCGACGTCGCAGAAGCCACGCGTGGTGCTGGACGCGGAGCGGGAGTTCTATGAGCTCCACAATGCGGCCGTGCAGCGCGGCGCGCACCTGCTCGCGGAAGAGGCGACTGCGCTGTTCGAGGGAGCGCGCGCCGATGTCGCGACCCTGGTGGGCGCGTCCCAGGACGAGATCGTGTGGGCCGAGAACGCCACGGCCGCCCTCAACCTGGTCGCCAGCGGGATCGGCAACGCGTCCGCCGGCATCGGCGGAGCCGAGGCCGAGCGCTTCCGCATCGGCCCCGGCGACGAGATCTGCGTCACCGAGACCGAGCACCACGCCAACCTGGTGCCGTGGCAGGCGCTCGCGACCCGCACGGGCGCGACCCTGCGATGGATCCCGGTCGACGACGACGGCCGGATGGTCCTCGACTCTCTTGAGAGCCACGTGAACGAGCGCACCAAGGTGCTCGCGTTCACCCACGTCTCGAACATCACCGGACTGATCTCGCCCGTCGCCGCCCTGGTGGCACGCGCCAAGGCGGTCGGTGCCCTCACCGTGCTCGACGGGTGCCAGTCAGTGCCTCACCTGCCCGTGGACGTGGCCGCTCTCGACGTGGACTTCATGGCGCTGAGCGCGCACAAGATGCTCGGCCCCACCGGCATCGGCGCGCTGTATGGCCGCAAGGAGCTTCTCGACGCGCTGCCGCCCAGCATCTTCGGCGGCGGAGCGGTCAAGACCGTCACCATGGAGGAGACCTCGTGGCTCGAGGCGCCGATGCGCTTCGAGGCGGGCACACAGCCCGTCGCCCAGGCGATCGGCATGGGGGCGGCGGCCCGGTACCTGATGGAGATCGGCATGGACCGGGTCGAAGCTCATGAGCGCGAGATCGCCACGATCCTGCGCGGCGGCGTCGCCGAGATTCCTGGCGTGCGCCTGCTCGGCCCGGTCGGCGACGCCGACTCACGAGACGTCATCGCGATCGCGGCGGTGGCGGTCGACGGCGTGCACACGCACGACGTGGGCCAGGTGCTCGACGATGCGGGCGTGGCGGTGCGCGTGGGGCACCACTGCGGTCAGCCCTTGCACCGCCGGTTCGGACTCACTGGCTCGACCCGCGCCAGCGCCCACGTGTACACGACCCCGGACGACGCTCGCGCCTTCGTCGAGGCGCTCGCCACCGTCCCCGCATTCTTTGGAGTGAGAGCATGAGCAGCACGAGCGGCTCCAGTGGACTGGAGCAGATGTACCAGCAGGTCATCATGGACCACGCGCGGCTACCTCACGGCCGCGGCCTCGTGGACCTCGACCTGCCGGCGTCGGGGGAGTCCCACCAGGTCAACACCACGTGTGGCGACGAGATCCGCCTGCGGGTGGGCCTCGACGGCGACCGCATCTCCTCGTTGTCGTGGGAGGGCCAGGGATGTTCGATCTCTCAGGCGTCCGTGTCGGTGCTGCACGAGCTCGTTGAGGGCGAGCGCCTGGCCGAGGCCGACCGCACCATGGATGCCTTCCGTGAGCTGATGCAGTCCAAAGGTGAACCCCTGGACGACGACAAAGAAGACCTTCTCGGCGACGCGACAGCGTTCGTCGGGGTGGGCAAATACCCGGCGCGCATCAAGTGCGCCATGCTGGGGTGGATGGCGTTCAAGGACGCTGTGATCCAGGCACGAAAGGACGAATCATGACCGAGACCAAGACCCCTGCGAACGCGGCGGACGTCGAAGAGGCCATGCGCGACGTGATCGATCCCGAGCTGGGCATCAACGTCGTCGATCTGGGCCTCGTCTACGGCGTCTCGCTCGACGAGAACCAGCACGCCGTCATCGACATGACGCTCACCTCGGCGGCCTGCCCGCTGACGGACGTGCTCGAGGATCAGACCGGCCAGGCGCTGGAGGGCATCGTCGACGGCTTCCGCATCAACTGGGTGTGGATGCCGCCGTGGGGCCCCGACAAGATCACCGACGACGGCCGCGATCAGCTGCGGGCGCTCGGCTTCAACGTCTGACTTCGAGGCGGCCGCGCCAGACGCGTCCCCTACGAGCCGTCACGCAGGTCCGTGAGGCTCACGGTGTCGAAGGCGACCTCGTCGAACGTGACGCGGCAGCCTTCGCCCGTGGGGGACTGGGCTTCGAAGCCGACCCGCGGTGAGAGGCCCGCTGCGTCAACGACGAACACCCTGACGAACGACCACGTGGCGCCGTCGGTGGACGCGTGATATGCGAAGACGTCGCCGACCCGTGACACCCGCAGCCATACCTGGTCGCCGTCGACGGCGAACGAGTTCGCGTCGTCTGCCACCAGGCGGTTGACGACGGACACCACCATGGCGTCGCCGTCTGGCGAGTACTCGAAGCACAGCTTCGCCCAATACTGCTCGCTCCACCACAGCATCAACGTGCCGGCGTCGAAGGTCGAGCGGAAGTCGACAGTGACCCGTGCGCTGAGCCGGAAGTCACCCTCGGGTGGGGCTCCGAGTAGCGTGACGGCGTTCATGAGGGTGGCCGCGTTCGAGACGCCTGCGCCGGCGGGGTCGACGAAGATGTCCGAGTGGGGGAGAGCGTCGACCTTGATCTCGTGGCCGCTCGCGCCCACGGTCCACGTGGAGCCCGGCGACGGCGTGAGCTCGAAGGGGACGGCGTCGAATGGTGTCGTAGTCATGGTCGCTCCAGTGAAGACGCGTTCGGCAAGAGGGCTAGGCGCGGTCGCTCTGCGGGGCGTCACCCGGCGGGGCGGCGGACAGCAGGTCGAAGGCGTCCTCGCGCGACATCGGCTCCCCGGCCGATGCGGGTGCGCCTCCACGCGCGGCCGCCGCCGGGTCGTCCTTGGCAAGCTTCTTGGCCCTCTTCAGGACGCGCGCTTCGGCTGCCTTCGCAGCGCGTGACTGACGCTTCTCGCGCGCTTCCTCGGCGATGCCTCGCGCATGGAGCGCCTGCCCCAGCTGCAGGGAGAAGCCCACCGTCCGGGTCGTCGTGGGGAACACGATCGCGCGGATCGAGCGGTCCAGCCCTCGTGCTCGCGCCGCCTGACGCGATTCGAGGTACATCCGCGCCACCTCGGGCAGCGCGCGCAGCATGAGTGCGAACATCAGGCCGAGCGTCTCCGGGGGCAGCAGGAACCGGATGGGTCGTGCCGCCCACGATACGAAGTCGAGCATGGCCTCCATCGATGTCGAACACGTGACCGCCAGCGCCAGCGCGACGATGCCGATGAGGTCGGCGGAGATGTCGATCGCCCGCGCGTAGTCTCCGCGCCACAGGTGAAGGCCAGAGCTCAGCGCAGCGACGATGGCCGTGCCCAGCAGCGCGAGCAGGGTCGCTCGCGGCGGCGGCTCAGTGCTGATCAGCAGCAGCAGGCACGCGCACATGATGCCCACGGACGTGACGGGGTCGCCGATGGCGACGGTCACGATCGCGAGGGTCACGAGCATCAGCACCTTGAACCACGCCGGTGCGGAGTGCAGAGGCGTGCGGCGCGGCCGATAGAGGCCGAGCATCGAGATCACGCGGAGTCCCTCCGCACACGACCGAACATGAGGTCCCGGTAGTAGGCGACGGCCTCGACGGGGGAGCCGTCGAACGCGACGGACCCTTCGTCGATCACGAGAGTGCGCTCGGCCCTGGCTGCGGAGTCGAGGTCGTGCGTCACCTCGATGAGCTGGACCGGGAGCGAACGCAGCAGCGAGCCGATGTGCGCGCGCCACCGCAGGTCGAGCAGGGTCGTCGGCTCATCGGCCACGAGCACGCGCGGCGTCACCGCCAGCACCCCCGCCATCGCCAGCAGCTGACGCTGGCCTCCTGACAGCGCGCTCACGGAGACGTCGGCGCGGTCGCCCAGGCCGAACTCCTCGAGAGCAGCGAGGGCAGCGGCGGTGCGCTCATGCTTGTTCTTGATGGTGCGCCGCAACGACAGCATCACGTCCTCGATCGCCGTGGGCATGATGAGCTGCGCGGACGGGTCGGTGAACAGGAACCCGACCATGCGGCGCACGCGTGGCCCATGTTTGGCCACGTCGAGCCCTTCGACCTCGACGGAGCCCTCCGACGGCAACACCAGCCCGTTGATGAGTCGCACCAGCGTCGACTTGCCGCCGCCGTTGGCGCCGACGATGGAGATGTGACGTTCAGTGAGCGTGAGGCTGGTCGGTTCCAGGATCGGCACGCCGGAATCGGGCGCGACCACAGCCGCGTCCTTGAATTCGATCATGCGTCAAGGCTAAGCGGTCGCGGCGGTTTCGCGCTTCACCGCCTTGCCCTGGAGCGCGGGCGCTGGCATCAGTTGGGGGTAGGCGCGGTGGATGACGGCTGCGGCGAGCGCCGCGAGAGCCACCTTGACGAGGTCCCCGGGCAGGAACGGCACCACGCCCACCGTCAGCGCATTCGCGCACTGCTCGGACACGGTCCAGAGGTTGTCGCAGCCCGCGGGGGGCAGAACGGGCAGTCCGGTGCGCGCCGCGAGCCACGGGACGCCGATGGCGTAGATGACCGGTATCGACACGAGGCCGGGTCCGAGCAGTGAGAGGAACGTGAGAGGGCCGCGACGGCGGCGCCACGCCACCAGCGCGCCCACGATGACGGTGGCGGCCAGCATTCCCACCAGGTATCCACCCGTGGGGCCCGCGAACACGCTGGGGCCGCCGCGGAAGTTGGCGAAGATGGGTGCGCCGGCGGTCCCCACCACGAGGTACAGCGCCATCGCGGCCGCGGCGCGCCACGGGCCAAGCGCCAGCGCGGCGAGCACCACGGCGAACGTCTGCAGCGACAGCGGCACGCCGAACGCGAGAGTGACCTCGGGCACGGCGGTCGAGGCCGCGATGAACGCCGCGAAGACGGCGACGAGGGCGACGGTGGGCCCGTTCAGGTGGCGGTGCATGAGGTTCCCCTCCTCTGGGACAATGGTTTCCAAGCGCACACGCTACTGGCGGGGGACATCGGTATCCCGCCGTGTGCAGATTCTCTGTGGAGACCCCACAACATTCGCGTGACACCCCGGAAGGACATTCGTTGATTGCCGCCCAGGAACTCGAGATGCGCATCGGCGCCAGGGTGCTGCTGCACCCCACGTCGTTCCACGTGAACGCCGGCGACCGCATCGGCCTGGTGGGCCGCAACGGAGCGGGGAAGACCACGCTCACCAAGATCCTCGCCGGGGAGGGCCTTCCCTCCTCTGGCAAGGTCGTCACCAAGGGACTCCTGGGATACCTGCCGCAGGACCCGCGCACCGGTGACCTCGAGCAGCTCGCCATGGATCGCATTCTCGCGGCGCGCGACCTGGCAGGGCTCGCCTCCAAGATGCGCGAGGCCGAGCAGGCGATGGCCAGCGAGGACGACGCGGTGCGTGACAAGGCGATGGACCGGTACCCCAAGCTCGAGGAGCGGTTCCGTGCCGCGGGTGGCTATGCCGCTGAGGCCGAGGCGTCACGCATCGCTGCCAACCTGGGGCTGGATGAGCGGATCCTCGCCCAGGAGGTCGGGGTGCTGTCGGGAGGCCAGCGTCGCCGCGTCGAGCTGGCGCGCGTGCTGTTCTCCGGGGCCGAGACGCTGCTGCTCGACGAGCCGACGAACCACCTGGATGCGGACTCGATCGCGTGGCTGCGCGACTTCCTGGTCCAGTACGCGGGCGGATTGATCGTGATCTCCCACGACGTGACGCTGGTGCGCGCGACGGTGAACAAGGTCTTCCACCTGGATGCGAACCGGGGAGTCATGGACCAGTACGCGATGGGGTGGGACCTCTACCTTCAGCAGCGCGAGGACGATGAGAAGCGCCGTCACCGCGAGCGCCGCAACGCAGAGAAGAAGGCCGGAGAGCTGCTCGCGCAGGCCGACAAGATGCGCGCCAAGGCGTCCAAGGCCGTGGCCGCGCAGAACATGGCCAAGCGCGCCGAACGGCTGCTCGCGGAGACGGAGACCACGCGCCAGAGCGACAAGGTCGCCTCGCTGCGCTTCCCCACGCCCGCGCCGTGCGGCAAGACGCCGCTGCGCGCGTACGAGCTGTCCAAGTACTACGGCTCGCTCGAGGTCTTCACCGACGTCGAGCTCGCGATCGACCGTGGATCCAAGGTGGTGGTGCTCGGGCTCAACGGCGCAGGCAAGACCACGCTCCTGCGCCTGCTCAGCGGTGTCGAGACTCCCGACACCGGCTACATCGAGGCAGGTCACGGACTCAAGCTCGGGTACTACGCCCAGGAGCACGACATGCTCGACATGGACGCGACCGTCGGGGAGAACATGGCCCATGCCGCGCCCGACCTGGGTGAGACCGAGGTGCGCAAGGTGCTCGGATCGTTCCTGTTCAGCGGGGACGATGCGGATAAGCCCGCGCGCGTGCTGTCCGGCGGCGAGAAGACCCGTCTGGCGCTCGCGACGCTGGTCGTAAGCCAGGCGAACGTGCTGCTGCTCGACGAGCCCACCAACAACTTGGACCCGGCGTCTCGAGCCGAGATCCTGCACGCACTCAACTCCTACGAAGGCGCGGTGGTGCTTGTCACGCACGACGAGGGAGCCGCGGAGGCGCTCGAGCCCGAGCGCGTGCTGCTGCTGCCCGACGCCGATGAGGATCTGTGGAACGACGCGTACCGGGACCTCATCGCGCTCGCGTGATCGGCGCGCTCTACAGCGCGTCCTCGATCTCCTCGTCGGAGGGGCGTCTGCGGCGCTTCCGCGGTCCGGCCGATGCGCGAGCGGGCTCAGGCGGCATCCTCGTGTCGGTCCGCCCAGGCGGCTGCGCAGAGTCGCCGCCCCGCGGGGGCGGCACGGCCGCAGCCCGTCCGTCCGCCAGTTGACGATCCCTGCGAAGCAGCACCACGCCACCGGCGGGGGCCATCGCCGCGAACAGCCACCACTGCCATGCGTAGGACAGGTGAGGCCCCACGGACAGCTCCGGCAGGGGCACAGGGGCGCCCACCGGAGTCTCCGCGCAGCCGTCGACGCCGCAGATCTCGCGCAGCATCCCGTATCCCGGGATCGGATCGCCGTCGGGCTCGGGCAGCTGTGCGGGAGTGATGCGCGTGATGCTGTCGCCCGCGCCCTTGCCGTCATCGGGTTCCCACTCGCGCACCACCGCCGTGATGGTGACCGATGCGTGCGTGTCCAGGTCCGGCGCCGCGGGGTCCTCGGCGGGGCCCGGCTGGCGGATCCAGCCCAGGTCGACGAGGAACGATCGGCCGTCGTCCGTGTCGAGCCACGCCAGGTACTGCCACGCGGGAGTGCCGTCCACGGGACGCGTGCGCAGTACTGTCAGCGAGTCCGGGTCGAACGTGCCGGTGGCGCTGACCGTCCGCCATTCGGCGCCCTCAGGGAGAACCGTCGAGCCGTCGGTCACCACGTCGCCCACCTCAACAGGATCGAGGTGCGCGGCCGCCTCGAAGTCCGCGACCGCATCGGCCCTCACGACGTGACGCCCGTACTGCCAGAAGCCGAGCATCACGGCGACGGCCGAGACGGACAGCGCGATCGCCATCGTGAGGACGATGCGCATCACGCTGGGGTGGCGGGCGGAGGGCACCCCACGATGCTAGTCGGACCCGGCACGCGCCTGGGTGCGTCTCCGTCGCGGCCATTCGCGCTACCGTGTCGCCCATGACTCGACACGTCCTCGTCACCGGGGCGAACCGCGGCATCGGCCGCGCGATCGCCGAATCCTTCGTCTCCGCCGGGTACACGGTGAGCTCGATCCATCGCAGCGGCGAGCTGCCTGCGGGCGTTGACGGTGCCCTCGCCGACATCACCGACACCGATGCCGTCAATGCGGCGTTCGATGCGCTCGAGGAGCGTCACGGCCGCGTGGAGGTGCTCGTCGCCAATGCCGGCATCACTCGTGACGGGCTCCTCATGCGCATGTCGGACGAGGACTTCGAGACGGTGATGGACGTGAACCTCACGGGCACGTTCCGGTGCGTGCGGCGCGCGACCCAGTCCATGGTGCGCCAGCGATTCGGGCGCATCGTGCTGGTCGGCTCTGTCGTGGGCCTCTTGGGCAATCCCGGGCAGGTCAATTACTCCGCATCGAAGGCGGCGCTCGTGGGCATGGCGCGGTCGATCACCCGTGAGGTGGGCGCACGCGGCATCACTGCGAACGTGATCGCGCCCGGATTCATCACGACCGACATGACGGACGACCTGGGCGAGGAGCTCGTCACCCAGTACGAGGCGAACATCCCCGCCAAGCGGTTCGGCAGCACCGATGACGTCGCGGCGGCTGCGCTGTACCTTGCATCAGACGCCGCGGGCTACGTCTCCGGTGCCGTGATCCCGGTCGACGGCGGTCTGGGCATGGGGCACTGACGCACCCGAGTCGCGCGCTAGCGGCTCTGCTCCGCCGACGCGGCGTCCTCCGCCCCGAGGTCGCCCGCGACGTACGCGGGTGACGCGACCGCCTGGTCGGCGCCGCGCCACCGGGTGACGGCCGCCATGAGGTGATAGGTCACCAGGGCAGCCGCCGTACCCAGCACGATGCCGCCGAACGTCATGTCTCCCGCGGTCCAGGTGTAGTCCGCCGCGCCGATGACGAGCGCGATCCCCGCGGGCATCAGGTTCACGGGGTTGCCGAAGTCGACGGATCCCTGTGCCCAGATGCGCGCGCCGAGTACCGCGATCATGCCGAAGAGCACCGTCGCGAGGCCGCCCAGCACCCCGGGCGGCGTCGCGGCGATGAGCGCTCCGAACTTGGGGGACAGGCTCAGCAGCAGCGCGAACAGCGCCGCGAACCAGTACGCGGCGGTCGAGTACACCCGGGTCGCCGCCATGACGCCGATGTTCTCGGCGTACGTCGTCGTTCCCGAACCGCCGCCGAGTCCCGCGACCGTGGTGGCCACGCCATCCGCAAGCAGCGCTCGCCCGGTGATGGGGTCGAGGTCGTCGCCCGTCATGGCGGCGACCGACTTCACGTGGCCGATGTTCTCGGCGATCAGCACGAACAGCACCGGAACGAACATCGCAAGCACCGATAGGTCGAACTCGGGTGCATGGAAGTCGGGCAGCCCCACCCACGACGCCTGGGACACGCCCGTCAGGTCGTACTCGCCCCGCAGCGCGGCGACGACGCAGCCCACCGCTGTACCGAGCAGGATGGACAGCCGGCCGAGGATGCCCCGGAACAGCACGGTGATGAGCACCACGGCGGCCCCGGACACGAGCGCGGTGCCGAGGGATGCCTGCACCATCCCCCATGCGGCAGGCGCAAGGTTGAGTCCGATGAGCATCACGATCGCGCCCGTGACCACCGGGGGCATGGTGAGCTCGATCCAGCGGGTTCCCGAGACGTGCACGATCACGCCGACGAGGGCGAGGAGAAGCCCCGTCATGACGAGGCCCCCGAGCGCGACACCCATGCCGCCGGCCCCCATCGCCGCGGTGATGGGGGCGATGAACGCGAAGCTGGAGCCCACGTAAGAGGGGAGCCTGTTGCCGGTGATCAGCAGAAAGATCACGGTGCCCACCGCGGAGAAGAAGATCGTCGCGGTGGGAGGGAAGCCGGTGAGCACGGGCACGATGAATGTCGAGCCGAACATCGCAAGCACGTGCTGAGCGCCGATGCCGATGGTGCGAGGCCATGTCAGGCGCTCGCGCGGGCGCACGGCGCCGTCGGGGGCGATGGACTTGCCGTCGCGATGCAGGGTCCAGGACATCATGCTCATCGGTTCTCCTCCGGTGACGTGCCACGCCAGTGTGCGGCCCGCGCACAATCTAGCGACTCGCACCGCACCGGCGTGGGACCGTGGCCCCATGACACCCGCGCCGGTGCGCAGCCGCTAGGCTTCGGGCGAGGAGGAATGACATACATGGGCATGCTTGATGGCAAGAACATTCTGGTGACGGGCGTCCTCACGGAGGGGTCGATCGCGTTCGAGGTGGCACGGCTGTGCCAGGACCAAGGCGCCACTGTGGTCCTGACCGGCATGGGACGCACGCTCAAGATCACGCAGGCGATGGGACGCCGCCTGCCGGTGGCCGCGCCGGTGGTCGAACTCGACGTCACCAACCCGGACCACCTCGCAGCGCTCGCGGACCAGGTGCGCGAGCACGTGCTGCACCTCGACGGAGTGGTGCACTCGATCGGCTTCGCACCGCAGTCCGTCATGGGGGGCAACTTCATGTCCGGCGAGTGGGAGGACGTCGCCACGGCGATGCACATCTCCGCCTACTCCCTCAAGGCCCTCGCGCAGGCCGCGCTGCCGCTGATGACTCAGGGTGGCGCGATCGTGGGGCTGACGTTCGACGGCCGCTTCGCGTGGCCCGTCTATGACTGGATGGGCGTCGCCAAGGCGTCCTTCGAGGCCGTCAGCCGATACCTGGCACGCGACCTCGGCCCCCAGGGGATCCGCTGCAACCTGGTCTCCGCGGGTCCCATCAAGACCACCGCCGCCCGTCACATCCCCGGCTTCGACCAGATGGAGAGCGTGTGGGCGGAGCGTGCCCCGCTCGGCTGGGACTCCGAGGCGACCGCGCCCACCGCCCGAGCAGTCACTGCGCTGCTCAGCGACTGGTTCCCCGCGACCACCGGCGAGATGATCCACGTCGACGGCGGCGTCCACGCGATGGGACAGTAGAGACATGCCCACTCTGATCATCGCTCGTCACGCCAAGGCTGAGGCACCCGCTCCTGGACTGCAGGACATGGATCGCACTCTTGCCCTCATCGGCCGCAAGGCGTCCATGAAGCTCGGCGAGGAGATCGCTGCAGCGGGGTTGAAGCCCTCGCTCGCGCTGGTGTCTCCCGCCACGCGCACTCAGCAGACCTGGAAGCTGATGTCCTCGTCCCTCCCGGCCTGCGAGAGCCGCTCGGTCGACGGCCTGTATGAGACGGATGTCGAGGGTCTGGTGGAGATCGTGAACGGCATCGAGGACGTCGACACGGTGATCCTCGTGGGCCACGAGCCCACCTCCTCGGCCGCGGCGGCGTTCTTCGCGGGCGTGGGTTCCGACACCACCGCGCTCAAGCGCGTCGCGCACGGCCTGCCCACCGGCACCGCCGCCGTTCTCGAGTTCGACGGATCGTGGGCAGACCTCGGTTCGCGTCAGGCCCGCATGACCGTGGTGCTGTCCGGCCGGGATGTCTGACCACAGCCGGCCCTCGTCGCATTCACGTGCGACGCTGCTCGGCGCCGAGCTACCGCTCGATGACCTCCAGGACGGCGTCGAGGCGCGGGGCGTTGACGGCGATGTCCGCCTGGCTCTGGACGAGCGGCTTGGCGTTGAAGGCGATGCCCAGCCCCGCCGCAGCCATCATGTCGAGGTCGTTCGCGCCGTCGCCTACTGCCACCGCATCGGCCGGAGAGATCCCCAGCTCGGCGCAGAACTCACGCAGGGCGTGAGCCTTGGCCGCCCGGTCGATGACCGGGCCCACGGTGCGGCCGGTCAGGCGCGCATCGGCCGTCTCGAGCCTGTTCGCGCGGAAGTGTTCGATGCGCAAGCGTGCGGCGAGCGGCTCGACCACCTCGGCGAAGCCGCCCGAGACCAGCGCGGCTGTCCAGCCCTCGGACTGCAGGATTCCCACCAGATTCTCGGCGCCAGGAGTGAACTGCACCTCGTCGAGCACCTCCGCGAAGACCGAGTCCGGGACGCCTTCGAGGGTCGCGACACGTTGGCGCAGCGACTCGGCGAAGTCGATCTCTCCGCGCATGGCCGCATCTGTCACAGCGGCCACCTCGGCCTCGGTTCCCGCGCGCCTGGCGATGAGTTCGATGACCTCGGCGGTGATCAGCGTGGAGTCGACATCCAGGACGATGAGCCGTCCGGTCATCCCTTGACCACAGTCCCCTTCGGCACGACGGTGATGCCCGACTCGGTGACGGTGAAGCCGCGCTCGATGTCCGCCTGGCGGTCGATGCCGATGCGCGCGCCCTCCTCGACGATCACGTTCTTGTCGACGATGGCGCGGTGCACCTGCGCATGACGATTCACGATGACGTGGTCGAGCAGGATCGAGTCGGAGACGGTCGACCACGAGTGCAGGCGCACGCCGGGAGACAGCACCGAGCCCGTGACCGTGGCACCCGAGACGATGACGCCGGGGGACACCACCGAATCGGCGGCGTGGCCAAGGCGGCCCTCCTCCGAATGGATGAACTTCGCGGGAGGCTCGGTGATGAGGCCCTGGTGGACCGGCCACTCGTGGTTGTACACGTTGAAGATGGGCTCGACCGCGATGAGGTCGAGGTGCGCGTCGTAGTACGAATCGATGGTGCCCACGTCGCGCCAGTAGTCGCGATCGCGGTCCGTGGATCCCGGCACGTCGTTGCGGACGAAGTCGTAGAAGCCGCACGTGCCCTTGTTCACGAAGTACGGGACGATGTCGCCGCCCATGTCGTGCTTGGAGTCCTCGTTCTCTGCATCGGCCTTGAGGGCCTCGAGCAGGGGCCCGACGGACGCGACGTAGTTGCCCATCGACGCGAGGATCTCGCCGGGGGAGTCCGGCAGGCCCTCCGGGTTGGTGGGCTTCTCGAGGAAGGCCTTGATCATGCCCGGGTTGTCCTTGTCGATGTCGATGACGCCGAACTGGTCGGCCATCTCGATCGGCTGGCGGATGCCGGCGACGGAGAAGTCCGCTCCGGTCTCGATGTGCGCATCGACCATCTGTGAGAAGTCCATGCGGTACACGTGGTCCGCTCCGACCACCACGACGATGTCGGGCTGCTCATCCTCGATGATGTTGACGGTCTGGTAGATCGCGTCGGCACTGCCCAGGTACCAGTGCTTCCCGCGGCGCTGCTGCGCGGGCACGGGCGCCACATAGTTGCCGAGCAGCGGTGACATGCGCCAGGTGCGGGCGATGTGGCGATCCATGGAGTGGGACTTGTACTGGGTGAGCACGACGATGTGCAGATAGCGCGAGTTCACCAGGTTGGACAAGGCGAAGTCGACGAGTCGATAGGTGCCGCCGAACGGGACGGCAGGCTTGGCGCGAGCGGCGGTGAGGGGCATCAGGCGCTTGCCCTCACCCCCGGCGAGGACGATGGCAAGTACTTTCGGCGCTGACATACGACCAGCATAAGCGCCACATCCGATGGGCGTGGGGCGGCACGGCGGGAAGACCCGGACTACCGTGGTGTCATGCGAGCCGACATCCTCACCCGTGAATACCCTCCCCACATCTACGGCGGCGCCGGAGTGCACGTCACTGAGCTGGCTGCCGTCCTCGGCCAGCACATCGACGTCGAGGTCCGCGCCTTCGACGGCCCACGTGACGAACCGCACGTCACGGGATACGAGGCGCTGGGCGGCGGCGTGGGCGATGCCGCGCTCGATGTCCTGGCGCACAACCTGCCGATGGCGAGGGACTGCGAGGGCGCCGACCTCGTGCACTCCCACACCTGGTACGCGAACATGGCCGGCCACCTCGCCGCGCGACTGCACGGCATCCCGCACATCCTCAGCGCTCATTCCCTCGAGCCGCTGCGGCCGTGGAAGGCCGAGCAGCTCGGCGGTGGCTATCGGGTGTCGTCGTGGATCGAGCAGACGGCCTACGAGGGCGCCGATGCGGTCATCGCCGTCTCCGGCGGCATGCGCGACGACATCCTGCGCTCCTACCCGACCATCGACCCCGGCAAGGTCCAGGTCATCCACAACGGCATCGATGTGGAGGCGTGGGCGGCGCCGTCGACCGACGAGGAGCGCGCCGCGGCCGCAGAGGTGGTGTCGCGCTGGGGGCTCGACCCGTCTCGACCAGCCGTGGTCTTCGTGGGGCGCATCACGCGGCAGAAGGGTTTGCCGCACTTCCTGCGCGCGGTCGAGAAGCTCCCGTCCGAGGTGCAGATCGTGCTGTGCGCAGGCGCGCCCGATACGAAGGACATCGCCGCTGAGGTCTCGGGACTCGTGTCGAAACTCCAGGAACGCCGCGATGGCGTGATCTGGATCGAGGAGCACCTGCCGCGCCCCCAGCTGGTCGCGGTGCTCGACGCGTGCACCGCCTTCGCGTGCCCCAGCGTGTACGAGCCGCTGGGCATCGTGAACCTCGAGGCGATGGCCGTGGGGCTGCCCGTCGTCGCCACCGCGACCGGCGGCATCCCCGAGGTCGTGGTGCCGGGCGAGACCGGCACGCTCGTGCCCATCGACCAGGTCGCTGACGGCACCGGCACGCCGACGGACCCCGAAGCGTTCATCGACGACCTGGCCGCAGCGCTCGCCGACATGGTGTCGGACCCTGAGCGTGCCCGCCGCATGGGCGCCGCCGGCCGTGAACGCGCCGCCGAGCACTTCTCGTGGGAGACCATCGGGGAGCGCACGCTGGCGCTGTACGAAGACATCCTCGGATAGGCTCGGAGCCATGACTGAGGTGCTGACTCTCGAAGGTGTGAGCCTGCGCCGCGACGGCAATTCCATCCTGTCGGGAATCGACTGGACCGTGAATGCCGACGAGCGCTGGGTGGTGCTGGGGCCGAACGGTGCGGGCAAGACCTCGCTGGTCACCATCGCGTCGGCTCGCATGCATCCCACCGAAGGCACCGTGCGGGTGCTGGGGGAGACGCTCGGCGAGGCGGACACGCAGGACCTGCGGACCCGCGTGGGGCTGTCGAGCGCCGCGCTCGCGGACCGCATCCCTGATGACGAGACCGTGCGCGACGTCGTGATGACAGCGGCGCACGGGGTCACGGGACGCTGGCGCGAGGAGTACGACACGATCGACGAGGACCGGGCCGATGCCCTGCTCGCGGCGTTCGGGATGAGCGGCTTCGCCGAGCGCGAGTTCTGGACGTTGTCGGAGGGCGAGCGCAAGCGCGTCCAGATCGGCCGTGCGCTGATGACCGACCCGGAGCTGCTGCTGCTCGACGAGCCGGCCGCGGGTCTCGACCTGGGGGGTCGCGAAGAACTGCTCGCGGCGCTGTCCGAGCTCGCCGGAGACCGCCGTTCGCCAGCGATGGTGATGGTGACGCACCATGTCGAAGAGATCCCCACGAACTTCACGCACGCGATGCTGCTGCGTGACGGAGCCGTCGTCGCCAGCGGGTCCCTGCGCGACACCCTCACCTCGGTGAACCTGACCGAGGCGTACGGCATGCCGGTGCGGCTCCACGCCTACGAGGGGCGCTGGACCGCTCGTCGAGGCTGAGCCCCGGTCTGCGGCTGATCCGCCACGCTGGGGACGCCTGACCGGGCGTTTTCATCCGTGAGGACGATGCTTCCCTTCAACCGTGCCTGTTAGGTTCGAAAAAGGAGGTGAGCCGTGGACTCTCTGTGGTGGTTCGTAGGAGCGATGGTGCTGGGCATCGTCGAAGTCTTCACGCTGGATCTGACCTTTGCGATGCTCGCTGGCGGCGCGATCGCCGGTGGCGCAGCGGCGCTGCTGGGCCTGCCGTGGTGGGTCTGCGTGATCATCGCGTGCGCGGTGTCCGCCATGCTGCTGTTCTCGCTCAGGCCCTACCTGCTCAAGTCGATCCGCGCCAAGGGCGCGGTCATCGAGACCAATGCGGCCGCCCTTGCGGGTGCCGCAGCCCGCTCTCTGGACGAGATCACCGAGTTCGCTGGTCGCGTCAAGCTTGCGGGAGAAGTGTGGTCTGCGCGTACCCAGGACGATGCGCCTGCGATCCCCGAGGGGGCCGAGGTCGTCGTGCTCGAAATCAGGGGAGCGACGGCCATCGTCGCGCCCGAGAAGGGGAACTAGTTATGGAGCCAGTCCAGATTGCGATCGCCGCCGCGGCGGTCGTCCTCGTCCTATTCGTCATCACGGCGATCGCCCGCGCGATTCAGATCGTGCCGCAGGCAGAGACCCGCGTGGTGGAGCGGCTCGGCCGTTACGCCCGCACACTGCAGGCGGGCATGCACCTCCTCATACCGTTCGTCGACCAGGTGCGTCAGAAGGTCGACATGCGCGAGCAGGTCGTGTCCTTCCCCCCGCAGTCCGTGATCACCTCGGACAACCTCGTCGTCGAGATCGACACCGTCATCTACTTCCAGGTGACCGACGCCCGCGCGGCGGTCTACGAGATCGCCAACTACATCGTCGGTATGCAGCAGTTGACCGTGACGACCATCCGTAACGTCATCGGCACCATGGACCTCGAGCAGACGCTGACCAGCCGCGACCAGATCAACGGCCAGCTGCGCACCGTGCTGGACGAGGCGACCGGCAAATGGGGCATCCGTGTGGGACGCGTCGAGCTCAAGGCCATCGACCCGCCCGTGTCCGTCAAGGACTCGATGGAGAAGCAGATGCGCGCCGAGCGTGACCGTCGCGCCGCGATCCTGACCGCCGAGGGCGTCAAGCAGTCGCAGATTCTGACGGCCGAGGGCCAGAAGCAGTCCGCGATTCTGAAGGCCGAGGGTGACGCGCAGGCCGCGATTCTCACGGCCGAGGGTGAGGCCCGCGCCATCCTGCAGGTGTTCGATGCCATCCACGAGGGCGACGCCGACTCCAAGCTGCTCGCCTACCAGTACCTGCAGATGCTCCCCGAGATCGCCAAGAACGAGTCGAACAAGGTGTGGTTCGTGCCCACCGAGTTCACCGGCGCACTCAAGTCGATCTCTGCGGCCTTCGGTGCCGAAGAGGCCGCCGAGCCTCTCACGCGCGACCACGAGCGTGGCAAGGACCGCAAGTCCAAGATCACCTCGGCGCTCGTGGATCCGGCGGAGGCGCTGCGGCTGGCCAAGCAGGAGGTGCTGGACGCCACGTCCGACGCCACCGAGGCCGGCACGACGTCGGGCCGTCCGTTCAACCCGGACGCCGAGAAGGGCCAGCAGTAGCCTGACCCGCCAGAGCCCCGGAGCGCAGCGCGCTCCGGGGCTCTCGCACGCCCGCCCCGCCCCTCCCCGCCCCACTTCCCGCCTTAGCGTCCCTGAGGGCGCTGAGTGTCGCCTGGTCGGCTCCGCGTGATCCTGGCGGGCGCCCAGTGTCGGACACAATGGGTCCGTGATCACGGACCCCGCCGACCCGCGCCTCGACGACTATCGCGGCCTCACCGACGTGGCGCTGCGCCGTCGCATCGAGCCCGAGCGCGGCCTGTATATGGCCGAGGGTGCCAAGGTGATCGAGCGCGCTCTGGCCGCCGGGCATCGGCCGCGTTCTGTGCTCACGAGCGAGCGCTGGCTGGACGGAATCCGGCAGGCGCTCGAGGTCGCGGGCAGCGACGCCCCCGTCCACGTCGCCCCTGAGTCCGTGATGGAGACTGTCACCGGCTATCAGGTGCATCGCGGCGCCCTGGCGGCGATGGAGCGGCCCGTCCTTCCTTCGCTCGAGGACATCGCCCGCGATGCGCGGCGCATCGTCGTGCTCGAGGGAATCGTGGACCACACGAACGTCGGGGCGATCTTCCGCTCGGCGGCCGGCATCGGCGCGGACGCCATCGTCGTCGCCCCCACCTGCGCGGACCCGCTGTACCGCCGCAGCGTCAAGGTGTCGATGGGAACGGTCTTCCAGGTGCCGTGGACCAGGGCGGACGAGTGGCCGGGGGCACTGGGGGAGCTGCGGGACATGGGCTTCGTCGTGGCGGCGCTGGCGCTGGCGGACGATGCGGTGGGCCTGGACGAGTTCGCGGCGCACGAGCACGTGCGGGTTGCGATCGTGATGGGGGCGGAGGGCGACGGGCTGTCCCGCGCGGCCCTGCAGGCGGCCGATGCGGTGCTCACCATTCCCATGGCCGGGGGAGTGGACTCGCTCAATGTGGCTGCCGCATCGGCCGTCGCGCTGTGGGCGCTGCGTCCCGAGCGGTGAGCCGTCCCCGGGGAGTCCAGCGCTCGGATTGACTCGGCGCCGATGTCGGCGTTCAATGCGATAATCGAACATATGTTCGAACGCGAGGACTTCTCGCAGTGATCGCAGGAGCGCCATGTCGACCCAGACGGACCCGGATGCCTCGCAGCAGCGGCGGCTGAGCCGCGCGCGTGCGGCGCTCAAGGGCGTCGAGGCGCGCATCGGCGCACCCCGCCCCGCGACGGACCGTCCGGTGCTGCCTCTTGCTCCGGAGCTCGCGCCGTTGCTGCCGGAGGGGCTCGGGCGTGGCCAGGTGGTCTCCGTCACCGGCGCCACCTCGCTCATGCTCGCTCTCGCCTCCGCGGCATCCGCTGCCGGCTCCTGGACTGCGGCGATCGGCATGCCCACGGTGGGGGTGGTGGCGGCCGCCCGGCGGGGCATCGCGCTCGAGAGGTTCGCCCTCATCCCTCACCCGGGGGCGCAGGCGGCGCAGGCGGTCGGCGCGTGCGTGGACGGGATGGATGTGGTGCTGCTTGGTGAGCGGCTCGCGCTGTCCGATGCAGACCGTCGCCGGTTGGCCGCTCGTGCCAAGGAGCGCGGCGGGGTGATCATCGCTGCGGGTGAGTGGCCGGGCGCGCACGTGACGCTCACGGTCGAGCGCTCCTCATGGGACGGGCTGGGCGCTGGCGACGGGAGGCTCATCGAACGCGATCTCACCGTCGCTGTCGGCGGGCGTCGACAGGGTGCCGTGAGGCGCGTGCGCCTCGCCTTGGACGCCGCCCCTGGCCTGCGGTTCGCACGCACTGGCGCACGCATCGACGTGGACCGCGTGAATGTCGACGGGGAGGTCGCATGAGCGAGATGGTGTCGCGACGTGCGGCCGGCGACGGTGCTCGGAGGGCCGATGCGCGGGCGGGGTCGGTCTCGCCCGCACGGTCCGGGCCCGTGGCGACGGTGCGGCGCGCGGTGCTGTGGGTCCCGGATTGGCCGGTGGTCGCTGCGATGTCCGACGCCGGCATCGGTGCGGACACCCCTGCGGCGGTGCTGCACGGGCGGGGCATGATGGCGGTCTCGGCTGCGGCACGGACTGCGGGGGTGAGGCGCGGGATGCGCAAACGCTTGGCCCAGCGGGCATGCCCCGATCTCGTGATCCTGCCCCACGACGAGGGCCGGGACTCGCGCGTGTTCGAGACCGTCGCGGCGGCGGCCGAGGACGTCGTGTCCGGCGTGGAGATCTCGCGGCCGGGGCTGCTGATGATCCCCGCCGATGGCGCCGCCCGGTTCCACGGCTCCGAGGAGTCGCTGGCGGAGGCCCTGGTGAACTCCGTTGCGGAACTCGCGGGCTGCGAGTGTGCCGTGGGTGCTGCCGACGGGCTGCTCGCCGCGATCCTCGCCGCGCGTGCCTCCGAGCTGGTGCCGCCGGGCACGTCGCGAGACTATTTGGCCGATGCCCCGGTGGGGGTGCTGCCACTCGCCGCCATGGAAAGGCGTCAGCGCGAGCAGGTCGAGGACCTCGTGGGGGTGCTGGTGAGGCTCGGCCTCACGTCGCTGTCCGACTTCACGGCGCTGCCGGCGGGCGACGTGCTCGCCAGGTTCGGCCCGGTGGGGAGGTGGGCCCACCGCATCGGCCGTGGGGAGGACGTGCGGCCGCCGGTGCTGCGTCGCTCCGAAGAGGACATCGCGGTGAGATACGATTTCGAGGAGCCGGCGCAGCGCGTCGAGCAGCTCGCCCTCGTCGCCGGTCACGTGGCTCAGCAGCTCGACGCCGCCCTCCTCGAGGCTGGCGTGCGATGTGGCCGGGTGCGGATCTCCGCCACCACCGAGCAGGGGGACATGCTCGAGCGGGTGTGGCGCACCGATGTGGGGTCGCGGTCGGGCGCGTTCTCCAGGCACATGACGGATCGGGTGCGGTGGCAGCTCGAGGGGTGGCTGTCGGGCACCTCCACCGGACCGGAGCCCGCGCCGCTGACCTCTTTGGGGCTGACGGCCGAGGACGTGGTGCCGCTGGGCAGCGAGCAGGCCTATCTGTGGGGAGGCGTGTCGGGTGCGGACTCGCGCGCGCAGCGGACCCTGGAGCGGGTGCAGTCCCTGCTCGGGCCGGATGCCGTGCTTGCCGTGCGCGAGCAGGGCGGCAGATCGCCTCGGGACCGGGTGCTCTCGCTGCCGTGGGGACAGGAGGCGATGCCCGCCCGCCGCATCGAGCATCCGTGGCCGGGACGCATCCCCGATCCCGCTCCCGCCACCGTGCTGCCGTTGCCGGAGCCGCTGCAGGTGCTGGATGCCGGCGGGGCACCGGTGCGGATCGACCGCCGGCTCGCGATGAGCGCCCCTCCGACCTGGGTGCGCCTGCAGGTGGATCCACGTGACGAACGCGCGGCGGCCGCCCGTCGGCACCCGTCCTCCGGCCATGTGGGTCATGGCGAGGGCGGGCCGACGTGGGGACTCGCGCAGCCTGTCGAGGCGTGGGCCGGCCCGTGGCCGGTGGCCGAGAGGTGGTGGTCCCCGGACGCTTCACGCCGCGCGTGTCTGCAGATCGCGCTGCGACGCCCCGACGGGAGCCCCGGGCAGGCGGTGCTCGCGTCCTTCACCGCCGGGGAGTGGGTGCTGGAGGCGGTCTATGACTGACGGTGCCCGATGACGAATGGTGTCGACTACGCCGAACTGCACGCGCACAGCGCCTTCAGCTTCCTTGACGGCGCGAGCCACCCCGAGGAGATGGCCGCCGAGGCCGGGCGGCTGGGCCTCAGCGCGCTCGCCATCACCGACCACGACGGGCTCTACGGCGCCGTGAGGTTCGCGAACGCGGCGCGCGCGATCGACCTGCCCACCGTGTTCGGAGCGGAGCTGCACATGGGGGCACCCGAGACCCCCGGCGGGCCTCCCGTGCTGGACCCGCCCACGGGGGTTCCCGATCCCCGCGGCAGCCACCTGCTCGCCTTGGCGCGCGGGCCGGAGGGCTACTCGCGGCTGTCGCACGCCATCGGCATGGCCCACCTCGCGACCGGAGAGAAGGGGCTCGCGCGCTACACGCTGGAGGACCTGGCGGAGACGGGTGCGGGGCAGTTCTTGATTCTCACCGGCTGCCGCAAGGGAACCGTGCGGCGTGCGCTGTCCGGGGTGGGCGTCGCCGGGGCGAACGCGCTCTCGGGCGGAGTCACCCCCGCAGGATTCGCCGCGGCACGCCGCGAGCTCGACCGGCTGACGTCGCTGTTCGGCCGCGACAACGTGGCGGTCGAGGTCACGGACACCGGCGACCCCTTCGACTCGGAGCGCAACGCCGCACTCGCGGACCTCGCGTTCGACGCCTCGCTGCCGCTCGTGGCGACCTCGAATGCGCACTATGCGAGGCCGCGAGACGCGGACCTCGCGGCGGCGCTGGCGGCGGTGCGGGCCCGGTCGTCGCTCGATGACATGGACGGGTGGTTGCCCGGGGGCGGGGGAGGGCACCTGCGCTCGGCCGCAGAGATGCTGCACCGGCATCGGCGCCATCCGCAGGCCGTGACGACGGCAGCGCGGCTCGCTGCCGAATGTGCGTTCGACCTGAACCTGGTGGCACCGAATCTGCCGCCGTACCCGGTGCCGGAGGGGCACACCGAGGCCTCATGGCTGCGTGAACTGGTGCGCCGCGGCGCCCACGCCCGCTACGGCTCCCCCCACGCCGAGCGTGTGCCGGGAGCGTGGAAGCAGATCGAGCACGAGCTCAACGTCATCGAAGCGCTCGACTTCCCCGGCTACTTCCTCATCGTCCACGACATCGTGAGCTTCTGCCGCGACCAGGACATCCTGTGCCAGGGACGGGGATCCGCCGCCAACTCCGCGGTGTGCTTCGCCCTGGGCGTCACCGCGGTCGACGCCGTCACTCACGGGCTGCTGTTCGAGCGGTTCCTCGCCCCCGAGCGTGACGGTCCGCCCGACATCGACGTCGACATCGAGTCGGATCGTCGAGAAGAGGTGATCCAGTACGTCTTCCAGCGGTTCGGCCGCATCAATGCCGCGATGGTCGCGAACGTCATCCAGTACCGGCCACGCTCGGCGGTGCGCGATGCCGCCAAGGCGCTGGGCTTCGACGTGGGTCAGCAGGACGCGTGGTCCAAGAGCATCGACCGGTGGGGCTCCCTGCGCGTGCCGCAGGCGCAGATGGAGGAGTGGGCCGCCAAGCAGCGGGATGCGATGTGGCCCGAGCCGCCTCCCACCCACGATCTCGACCACATCCCGGAACCGGTACTCGACCTCGCGGACCGGTTCATGAGGCTGCCGCGTCACCTCGGCATCCACCCGGGCGGCATGGTGCTGTGTGACCGGCCCGTCATCGACGTGTGCCCCGTCGAGTGGGCCCGCATGCCCGGGCGCACCGTGCTGCAGTGGGACAAGGACGACTGCGCCGATGCGGGGCTGGTGAAGTTCGACCTGCTGGGGCTGGGGATGCTCTCCGCGCTGCGGTACGCGTTTGGGTTCGTGCGCGACACCGAGTCGGAGGACATCGGCCTGCACTCGCTGCCGCAGGAGGACCCGGCGGTGTACGACCTGCTGTGCGCTGCGGACACGGTGGGCGTGTTCCAGGTCGAGTCGCGCGCGCAGATGGCGACCCTGCCCCGTCTGCGCCCGCGCCGCTTCTACGACATCGTGATCGAGGTCGCCCTGATCCGCCCCGGGCCCATCCAGGGCGGCTCTGTGCACCCGTACATCAGCCGTGCCCGGGGCCGCGAGCCGGTGACCTTCCTGCACCCACTGCTGGAGAAGTCGCTGGGCAAGACTCTCGGGGTGCCGCTGTTCCAGGAGCAGCTGATGCAGATGGCGATGGACTGCGCCGGCTTCGACGGGGCCCTCGCGGACCAGCTGCGCCGCGCGATGGGGTCCAAGCGATCGCCGGAGCGCATGGAGGCGCTGCGCGCGCGGTTCATGGTCGGTGCCCACGAGCGCGGCGTCACCGCAGACGTCGCCGACCAGATCTTCGACAAGCTCAAGGCGTTCTCCGAC
Organism: Demequina aestuarii; assembly: GCF_000975095.1. GTDB lineage: Bacteria > Actinomycetota > Actinomycetes > Actinomycetales > Demequinaceae > Demequina > Demequina aestuarii. The sequence goes on along the minus strand of NZ_BBRD01000001.1, from coordinate 1,483,494 downwards.
TTCGGCTTCCCGGAGTCGCACTCGTTCTCGTTCGCGTACCTCGTGTACGCCTCGAGCTGGCTGAAGGTTCACAAGCCCGCCGCCTTCTACGCGGGGCTGCTCGCGGCGCAGCCCATGGGCTTCTACAGCCCCCAGTCGCTCACGGCCGATGCTCGCAGGCACGGACAGGTGGTGCTGCGTCCGTGCGTGACGCGCTCCGCCGCGCTCGCGAAGGTCGAGCGGCTGGCCGAGCCTTTTGCGATCCCGGACGAGGCACGCGCAGACATGGCGGTCCTCACGCGGGTGGACCGCACCCTGGCAGTGCGCATGGGGCTGGCGGCAGTGCGCGGGCTCGGCGAGGATGCGGCGCAGGCGATCGTCGATGCCCGAGCGGCCGGCCCGTTCACTTCCGTCACCGACATGGCGCGTCGCGTACGGGTGCGGCCCTCCGGCGTGACGGGGGAGTCAGGGCTGGCTCCCGAGAAGGGGCTCACCACGGCCCAGTGGGAGGCGCTCGCGACGGCGGGGGCGCTCGAGTCCCTGGGTGTGACGCGGCGCGAGGGGCTGTGGGCCTCTGGCGCGCTGTCGAGGGAGGGGCCCGACACGCTGCCGGATCTCTCGACCGACGTCACCGCGCCCATGCTGCCGGGCATGAGTGCGGTGGAGGAGGCCGTGGCCGATGTATGGGCCTCCGGGGTCTCGACCGACAGCTATCCCACGGTGTTCGTGCGCGACGGGCTCGACCAGCAGGGGGTCCTCACCGTGGCCGGGGTGCTCGCTCACGAGGCGGAGCGGCGCGTGACTGTGGCAGGCGTCGTGACCCATCGCCAGCGGCCCGGCACGGCCAAGGGGGTGACCTTCATCTCGCTCGAGGACGAGACCGGTTTCCTCAACGTGATCTGCTCGGTGGGGGTGTGGCGTCGCTTCCAGGCGGTGGCGAGACGGTCTGCGGCGCTGGTGATCCGCGGGCGCATCGAGCGGGCGGACGGGGCCACCAACATGGTGGCCGAGCACATCTCCCCGCTCTCGCTGAAGGTGCCCGCCAAGAGCCGCGACTTCCGGTAACAGGAGGTCGCACCCACGTGTGTCGATGAGGATGGCCTTGACAGCGCATCGAGAACTCGTCCACGGTAAGAGTTGGCCGTCAGGGGAGACGGTCGGCCAAATTCAGGGGGGATCATGATGAACCGGAATCGTCGTCGTATGGGAGTTGTCGCCGCGATCGGCGCGTTAGTGGCGCGTTAGTGGCGCCAATGGTCGCTGTGGCCGCGTCGACTCCCGCTGCCGCAGCTGCGGCGTTCGTCTCGGATTGCAGCTTCTGGCCGCAGGAGACGTTCTATCGCAATCAGCCCGTGTGCGTGAGTGGTGATCTGGACTATGTCCCACCAGGTCACATCGTGCCGACGGCCGACATCTATGTGACCGCGAACACCACGTGGTCAGACGGCGATGCCGCCATCGACGTCACCGGTTCACCAAACCGTTTCCAGTCGTATGGGACGTTCTATGACGAGTACGCGTGGCTGCCAACGCTCCAGGCCGGCCGCTACGACATCCTGATCGACAACGACCTGAACGGCACCTGGGATCCAGCGCACGACATCCTGCTGGGGGACGGCACCGACTACGCCTTCGATGTGATCGGTGACGATCTGGCCGGGTACACCTTCGACTCGGCCGCGCTCAAGGCCGAGGGGCAGGCCCAAGTGGGAGGCTGGCAGACGCTGGCCCGCTCCTCGATATTCTTGTCGGGCGCGAGCAGCGTCGGCGTGAGCGTGGACGCGTACAACTACGCGAGCGCGGCTGGTTGGCGATTTCCGCTCGCATACGCTGGAGGAGTCGGTGGCGGAACGTTCATACCGTCCCTTTTCGACCTGACAGTGCCCACGAGCGCCCACGATGGTGTGCTATTCATCGGCGGGAGGATCATTGACTCGTTGGCGGGCACTCAGGCCCAGCACTATCAGAACCTTGCCGACGATCCGGCCGACCCCGCATATGGTCGGGCGGTGGGGCTCGACATGGCGGTGATCAACGATGACTTCGCCGCATCCTTGTCCTTGGTCGGCTTGGACGAGTCGTATCCGTTCTCACCGTTGGACTCCAGCGCCGAACATGCTCGGCAAGGCCGCATCGCGACCCTGTCGGCTGAGCAGGCGGCCTTGGTCGAGGCGATCATGCACGCCCACGAACGCTATCTGGGCGCGCAGCAGGCCGATGATGTGCGCTGGGCCGTCGCCCATGCCAGCGCTCTCGAGCAGTACACCTCTCAGTTGGTGACGAACCAGGACGAACTGGTCGACCTGTTGGAAGAGGTCCGGGACGAGATCGCGCTCCTCCCCGACGCGGCCACACCGGTTGATGTGTCGGCGCTGGAGGACCTTCAGGACCGGGTGGCGACGTCGGGTTTCACCGCCCAGGAGATCGCCGACTACGAATCCGTCGGATACGCCAGTGCCGACGCGCAGGTGGTGGCCGACCATCTGGCGGCGATCGAGTTGCCCGATGACGACGTCTCGCTGCTGGACGCGTATGACGGAGTCATCGATGCGGCCGACGACCTGCAGGCCGCGTTCACCGATGCCGCCGACGAGGCGGCCGCGCGCGTCGCCACCATGAACAGTGCAGTGCAGGCGGTTTCGGTGCCGTCGGTCACGGTCGCGACTCCCACGCAGCCGTTGAACGCCGGCACGGCATCGACGCTCTCCGCGTCGGCTTCTGGCGGCACTGGTGGCCTGACTGTGACGTGGGATCTGGATCTGGACGGTGTGTTCGACGACGAATCGGGCACGTCCACCTCGTTCACTCCGGCGATGGCCACGGATCAACTCGTGGGCACCCGTGTCACCGACGCACGCGGCATGATCTCGACCGCCTATACCCGTATCGAGTCCAGCGAGGCCAGCCAAGTCGCCACGATCGACACGCAATCTCCGGCCAGCGCCCATGTCACGATCACCGGGGGTGACTCCCAGACCTTCACCGTCTCTGCCACCGACCCCGAGAGCGCGACCGTCACCTACCAGTGGTTCCTGGACGACACACCGGTGGGCACTGGCACGAGTGACACCTACGACAGCACGCTTGGAGAACGTTCGATCCACGCTGTCAGCGTGCAGGCCTCCGACGGCGACCCGACCCACCGTCACCCTGAGGCGCGCTGGGCGCTGACCACGCTGCCATGACTGCCCGAGTCTGGACCTGACGCTGGTGACCGCACCGAGCGGACCACGGCGACCACGCACGAACATCTCCTGGTGGGTTGCGTACCGTCATTGGTCGATCGTTGTCGGGGTGGTGTGGTTGGCCCTGGCTGCGGCGCAGGTGCCGGTGGTTGCTGACACCGCCCTCGTCCCAGCGTCGCTGATGCCGTTGGCGCTGTCGTTTCGCGGGTCCAGAGTGGGGAGCACGGTGCTGGTAGTCCCGCGTGTCGCATGCGTCGTCGTCGCGCTCCTCTGGACGCAGGCGCTCCACCCGAACTACAATCCCCGCGGTCCCGCGCCGCGAGTGGGAGACGAAGTGCCGACGCGTGCTGAGTTCTGGGGCCAGGTCGCGGCCTTCGAGCTCCTGCTGCTGGTCGTGGTGGAGGTCGCCTTCTTCTCGATCGCGGCGATCATCGCCGATCGACAGGCGCGACGTCGCGAGTGATCGGTGTGGGCGACGAGAGGAGGGGAGCGCTCGGTGATTGGCATGAGGGACGCACCGGTGAATGACGGCTGGTGGGCACCCTACCTTCGATGGCAGGTGGTCGTCTGCGTCGGGTGGCTTGTCCTCGCGGTCGCGCGCGTTCCGGTGCTGGCTGACACTGCCGCATTGCCGGTAGCGCTGCTGCCGGCCTTGCTATCGACTGGCGGACCTTGGCCGGGCCGTGCATTGCCGGTCTCCCTTCGCGTGGCCGCTTTGGTTGGCTCGATCATCTGGGCGATGGTGCGCAACCCGTCATATTATCCGCGCGGTCCTGAGCCGCCGGTGTGGGTGGAGGTGCCGACGCGTGCTGAGTTCTGGGGCCAGGTCGCGGCCTTCGAACTTCTGCTTCTGGTCGTGGTGGAGGTGGCCATCATCTCTGTCGCGGTGATCATCGCCCGTCGGCACATGCGACATCGCGATCGTTGACCGGTGCTCCCGCGTACTTCGCGTTGGTGATCCGCCGAGGGAGAGGCGGGCATCGTCACCGCGCCGTCTGCGCGGACAGGGTGTGGCGGCGCTGGTGATCCGTGGGCGCATCGAGCGGGCGGACGGGGCCACCAACATGGTGGCGGAGCACATCTCGCCCCTGTCCCTGAAGGTGCCCGCCAAGAGCAGGGACTTCCAGTGAGCACAGCCGCGCCCGGACCGGGTGTCGCGGGCGCCGATGGTGGCATTGGGGCCTCCCGCCCATGCTACGATTGCCGTCGCGCTGAAGCGCCGATAAGGCACTTCAGACACCCTGTCCGGGTGGCGGAAATGGCAGACGCGCTAGCTTGAGGTGCTAGTGCCCTAACGGGCGTGGGGGTTCAAGTCCCCCCTCGGACACGATCAGGGCCGGAAGCTTATTGCTTCCGGCCCTTCGTCTTTCTCTGGACACTTCACGCCATGGTGCGTTCAGGCCCGCCCGCCCCATCGTGAATATTCCCCACTATGGGAATGGTGGCATGTGACTGCATTCTCGCCGTTCCCACCGCTGTGCCCATCACGAAACGATTACGAACCGGGAATGTCCAGGGCAGATGCCTGGTTGTCGATGGCGTCCGAAGCACGAGAAGCATCATCAAAGAAGGAGGCCACGTCATGTGGGATACCATCCTGTGGATCGCGGCAGTGATCATTGGAATCATCGGCATCGTCCGCTTGATCCAGCGTGACTTCGTCATGGGCGCCGTGCTCATCGTCGTCGCCCTGCTCGTCGGCCCCGGAGGCGTCAGCCTCTTCACATGACGATCGAGAGGCGTACGAGCCTCTCCGTCTGACACGCCCCGCCCGCGCGCGCCCCGCTCACGTCCCCCCTGTGACCGGATGGCGCCGCGGGCGGCGGCGTGTCCGGGCCCCTGGGGGACAGCACAAACCTCCGCGAGGCTTGGCGTCACGGTTCCGGCGGCCGATGCGGACGATAGCCTGAGGGCATGACCTCACCCCTCGACGTCGTCCAGATCTGCCGCGATCTCATCCGCATCGATACCTCGAACTACGGCGACGAGCCGGGCCCGGGGGAGATCGTGGCCGCAGAGTACGTCGCGGCCTTCCTCGCTGATCTGGGCCTGGAACCCGTGATTCGCGAGTCCGAGCCGGGTCGTGCGAGCGTCACCTGCCTGTGGGAGGGCTCCGATCCCGACCGTGACGCGCTCGTGGTCCACGGTCACCTCGACGTGGTTCCGGCTTTTGCGGAGGACTGGTCGGTGGACCCGTTCGCCGCCGAGATCCGCGACGGCATGATCTATGGCCGCGGCGCGGTCGACATGAAGAACATGGACGCGATGATCCTCGCCTCGGTCGCCAGCATGATCCGCGCCGGCGCCAAGCCGCCCCGCGACATCGTGCTCGCGTTCTTCGCAGACGAGGAGCACGGCGGCGCACGCGGCGCGAAATGGATGGTGGAGCACTACCCCGAGGACTTCCGCGGGGCCACCGAGGCGATCAGCGAGGTCGGCGGGTTCAGCGCCTACGTCAATGGCAGGCGCGCGTACCTGATCCAGACCGCGGAGAAGGGCATCCAGTGGCTCAAGCTCATCTCCCACGGCAAGCAGGGACACGGGTCGCTGGTGCACCGTGACAATGCGGTCGCGCACCTCGCCGGAGCGCTCTCGCGCATCGGCGCCTACGAGTGGCCAGTCGAGCTCACCCCCACCGCCGAGAGACTGCTCCAGGGAGTGGCGGAACTCGAGGGCATCGAGTACGAGCCCACTCCCGAGTGCATCAATCGGCTCGTCGAGGGCCTGGGCGCGATGGCGCCCATGATCGAGGCGTCCGTGCGGAACACCTCGAACCCGACGATGCTCGACGCCGGCTACAAGGCGAACGTGATCCCCGACACTGCCGTCGGGTACGTGGACAGCCGCTACCTTCACGGCCAGCAGGAGCAGGCGCTGCGGCAGATCGAGGAGTTGGCGGGCACCCACGTCAAGGTCGAGCCCTACATCACCGAGCGGAGCCTCGAGGTGCCCTTCGAAGGAGCGCTCGTGGACAAGATGATCGCCGCGCTTGGCGCCGAGGACCCGGACGCGCCCGTGCTGCCGTACTCCCTGATGGGTGGCACGGACAACAAGCACCTGGCCGCGCTGGGGATCACCGGATACGGATTCGCTCCGCTTCAGCTGCCGCCGGACCTGGACTTCCCGTCGCTCTTCCACGGCATCGACGAGCGCATCCCGGTCGACAGCCTGCACTTCGGCACCCGCGTGCTGGAGCGGTTCCTGCGCGACTGCTGACGGCGGCGACAGTGGGCGCCGGACAGCAGAGGCGTTAGGCGGCGTCGGTGCGCTGGACGCGCATGACGCGTCGCCGCAGCCACACCCGTCGGGCGCCGCCGTAGAGAATCTGTGAGCGCGCCAGCTCCCACCGCCCGTACTCCGCCTGCTCCGTGAGCAGCGAGCGGGTGTCGGCGCGGGGGACGTCACGCGGGATCTCGATCACGCGCCACTCGAGACGGCTCGAGCTCGAAGGCCGGCCGCGTGTGGAGGTGACCACATGGGTGGCGTCAGATGCGATTTCCTTCATGATCTCTCCCATTCAATACGATCCGCGAGTACCGTCATGACCATGAGCGCAGAGGCGACCGAAGCACTGAGGCGACTGATGGCCGCCCTTGAGGAGCACCTCGAGGCGATCGCGATGCGGCGAGGCGATGCGGACGCCGCCGTGGACGATGCGTACGAGGCCGTCGCGACGGAGTTCGAGCGATACGAGGACATCCTCGACTCCGAGTACGGGGAGACGCTCCCTCTCGTCCTCGACGACTCCGAGGGCGACGAGTATGACGGCGAGGACGACGTCGACGATGATGACGACGACCCGGACGACGACCAGGGTGACGATGACACGGGGGCGTCGGGCGATGACCCGGACGCCGACGAAGCGCTCGATCCCCACGCTGTCGAGGACGACGACGATATGGACGACGACATCGACGAGTTCGATCTGCGATAGCGCCTGAGGCGCAGGCGCATCATCGCGCTACCGGCGCTCGGGGTAGCCGATGTGGGGGGCAGAGATCTCGTCGAGCGCCTCGGCGATCGCGGGCGGAAGATCAAGGTCGGCGGCAGTCAACGACGGCGAGAGCTGTGCCGCAGTGCGCGCTCCCACGATCGCGGAGCTGATGCCGGGACGCCCGAGCACCCACGCCAGCGCCACCGCGAGCGGAGGCTCGTCGAGCCCTTCCGCCGCCGTCGTGAGCGCGTCGACGATGCCCGCGGACCGGTCGTCGAGGTAGGGAGACACAAAACCGGCCAGGTGCTCCGATGCCGCCCTCGAGTCCGCCGGGATGGCGTCGCGGTACTTGCCCGTCAGCACCCCGCGTCCCAGGGGAGACCACGCGAGCGCACCCATGCCGAGCGCATCGGCGGCCGGCAGCACCTCACGCTCGACGCCTCGCTGCAGCAGCGAGTACTCGACCTGCGTCGCCGTGATGGTGGGGCGAGTGGCGAGCGCCGAGATCTGTGCGGTCGCCCAGCCGGGGTAGTTCGAGACGCCTACGTAGCGCGCGCGCCCGGAGTTCACTGCGATCTCCAGTGCGTGCAGCGTCTCTTCGACGGGGGCGACGGGATCGTAAGCGTGCACGAGCCACAGATCGACGTGGTCGGTGCCCATGCGCTCCAAGGACGCGTCGAGAGTGTCGAGCAGGGTGTCGCGCGACGCGTCGATGAGCCCGCCCTCCGCGGTGCGCCGGATGCCCGCCTTGGTGCAGATCTGCACGTCGCGCCGGGAGATGGTTCCGCCCAGCATCGTGCCGATGAGGGACTCTGCGCCTCCGCCGGCGTACGAGGCCGCCGTGTCGAGCAGCGTCCCGCCGGCGCTGAGGAAGGCATCGAGCTGCGCGCCGGCCTCGTCCGGACCGGTGTCCCGGCTCCACGTCATGGTGCCGAGCGCGAGCGAGGACACCGTCAATCCACTCGTGCCGACCCGTCTGCGCTGCATGCACGCGACGCTACCGGGCGGGACGGCGAGTCCGGAGGCGCGACGCGCTGACGCTAGCCTTGCCGTCATGAACTGGTGGGAAGCCGTCGTGCTCGGAGTGGTGCAGGGAATCACGGAGTTCCTGCCGATCTCCTCGAGTGCGCACGTCCGCGTCGTGGGTCCGCTGCTGCCGAGCGGTGGCGATCCCGGTGCGGCGTTCACGGCGATCATCCAGATCGGCACCGAGGCGGCGGTCCTGCTGTACTTCTGGAAGGACATCGTCCGGATCGTGTCGTCGTGGATGCGCGCGCTCGCGGGCAAGCACGGCCGCGACCGCGCGTCCCGGCTGGGCGCCCACAATGCCGACGCGCGCATGGGCTGGTGGGTCATCCTCGGCTCGATCCCGATCGTGGTGCTCGGCGTGCTCTTCCAGGACTACATCGAGAACCAACTGCGCCACCTATATCTCACCGCTGCGGGTCTCGCGATCTTCGCTCTGGTGCTGGGCTTCGCCGACAAGATCGGCGCCAAGCGGCGCGAGCTCGACGACGTGCGAGGCAAGGACGCGATCCTGCTGGGACTCGCGCAGGCCATGGCGCTCGTCCCGGGCGTCTCACGTTCCGGCGGCACCATCTCGATGGGCCTGCTGCTGGGGCTCACCCGCGAGGCCGCGGCCCGCTATTCGTTCCTGCTCGCCATCCCGGCAGTCCTCGGGTCGGGGTTCTTCCAACTGCTGTCGAACTCCGGGGAGATCACGGCCGACGGGGGGCCAGGAATCGTCAACACCGTGATCGCCGCGATCGTGGCGTTCGGTGTGGGCTATGTCGTGATCGTGTGGTTCCTGAGGATCATCACCAGGCGTTCGTACTGGCCGTTCGTCTGGTACCGCATCGCGTTGGCGGTCGGGATCGTCGTGCTGGTCGTGGCCGGCGTGATCCCCGCGATGTCCTAGTCAGACCGCAGCGCCGGCATCAGGTCCTCCGGTCGCCCGTCGGCGCGCCCATGCAAGAATCGCCTATGGCATCGCTACCAGAGCACCTGCCACCTCTGCCGAGCCGACCTCCCGACTTCGCCGACGACTTCGCGCGCGGACTGAGCGACACGAGGTGGGTGCCTCACTACCTTCCGCACTGGACCACGCCGGACCGGTCCGCCACTCGCTACGGGCTCGTCCCCGAGGGTCTCGAACTGCGGATAGAAGCCGACCAACTGGACTGGCGACCTGAGGATGCACCGATGCGTGTCTCGAATCTCCAGACGGGGACGTTCTCCGGCCCCGTCGGATCCACACACGGCACGCATCGTCACCGGAGCGACGGTCTCGCCGTGCGGACGGAGACGCCTCTGCAACTGCTCTTCGCACCGTCTCGAGGGCGCATCGACCTCACGGTCGCCGCGTCTCGTGCGGACGGCTGCATGCTCGCCGTGTGGCTGGTGGGCACGGAGCACCTCTCGCCCGAGCACTCGGGTGAGATCTGCGTGGTCGAGATCGACGCCGCCGCGATCGGCGAGGTCACGACCGTGCGGTCTGGACTCAAGGCCCACGACGACCCCGCGTTGGTCACCGACATGGCGGAGGTCGCGGTGGCCCTCGACGCGAGCGTTCTGCACACGTGGACCGTGATCTGGGGAGACGGCGAGACCCTGATCGGCTGCGAGGGGCTCGTCGTGCGCCGCATTCCCCACGCGCCGGACTACCCGCTCTTCCTGATGATCGACCTGTTCGAGATCGGGCCGACCCAAGGTTCGTATCCCAAGGCCGCGACCGTCAGCCGTGTCACCGCGTGGGGGAACGGCGCTCCTGCGCAGGGCTGACGCGCGACCGGGTCACGGAGTCTTCGGCCCGCCGCCGTCGCGGCGGCGCAGGAACTTCTCGAACTCCTCGGCGATCGCGTCTCCAGAGGCCTCCGGCAGACTCGTCTCGTCCATGAGGGACTCGAGCTGCTCGACGTGGGCGGCGATCTCTTCGTCGTCCTCCGTCAACTCGTCGGCCCCGCGCTGCCAGGCCTCCGCCTCGTCGGGGAGCTCGCCCAGGTCGATGGGCGCCCCGAGCAGCCTCTCGAGCTGACCGAGCAGCGTGACGGTCGCCTTGGGGCTCGGCGGGTGAGCGATGTAGTGCGGCACGCCCACCCACAGGCTCAGCACGGTGATGCCGCGCAGCTGGGCCTCGTGGCCCAGCACTCCGACGATCCCGGTGGGGCCCTCGTAGTCGGAGGCTTCCAGGCCGTACTGAGCGCGAGCCACGGCATCGTCGCTCGTCACGAAGGTGGGCAGCGGGCGGGTGTGAGGCACGTCGAGCAGCAGCGCCCCGCAGGTGACGAGCGTCGTGACACCCAGTTCCTCAGCGGCGTCGAGCACCTCGGCGCAGAACCGACGCCAACGCATCGACGGCTCGATGCCGCGCGCGAGCACCACGCGGGCGGCCTGCGGCGGACCGGGGGTCGTCGACACGATGGTGCCGGGCCACGACACCACCCGATCACCAGACGGCAGGATCGCGATGGACGGTCTGGCCACCTGGAAGTCGTGATAGTCCTCAGGGTCGAGCGTCGTGTGCTCTGTCGAGCCCCAGGTCTGAGCGACGTGGTCCAGTGCAGCTGAGGCGGACGAGCCAGCGTCGTTCCAGCCCTCGAACGCGGCGACCATGACGGTCTCGTCCGCGGGGATCGCCGCGTCGTTCTCGTCGATGTCCATCACGCCAGCCTAGACTCCTGACCCGTGAATGCACACACCACCGCCCCCGCCGCGATCCTGTGGGACATGGACGGCACCCTGATCGATTCCGAGCCCTACTGGATTGCCGCCGAGACGGCCCTTGCTGAGCGATTCGGCGTGACATGGACGCACGAGGACGGGCTGTCATTGGTGGGCCGACCGCTGTCGGACAGCGGTCAGATCCTGCAGGAGCGCGGGGTCGCGCTCGAGGTCGACGAGATCATCGCCTCCATGGTGGCGACGGTGGCGGACCGCGTTCGCAGCCACGTCCCGTGGCAAGCAGACGCGAGACTGCTGCTGGAGAGAGTCGTGGCGGCGGGCATCCCGTGCGCGCTCGTGACGATGTCGTACTCGACGCTCGCCGACGCCTTCCTGGCGCAGGTTCCGGAGGCATTTGCGGTCGTCGTCACAGGGGACCAGGTCGCGCGCGGCAAGCCCGACCCGGAGGCGTACCTGACAGCGGCCCGTCTTCTGGGGGTCGACGCCGCCTCGTGCGTCGCAATCGAGGACTCGCCGGCCGGCATCGGCTCGGCGCTCGCGTCGGGGGCCGCGACCATCGGCGTGCAGAGACTCGTTCCCGTGGGCGCCGACCCCCGCCTGACCCGCCTGTCCACGCTCGCAGGTCTCGATGTCGAGGCACTGGGCCGCATCGCGGCGGGCGAGCGCTGGGACGCCCTCGACGCGCTCTAGACCTTCCACGGGTTCGCGCGCACTGCTCACACGTGCCGTGGCGCGACCGATGAGACCCTCGACGAATTCCGTGAGCGGAGAGGGAACCTCCACCATGAAGCACCGGTCCATCCGCGTGTCGATCCAAGCCCGAATCCTCGCCGTCGTGGGTGTGATCGCGCTGGGCGTGGCTGCGTTGATCGCGGTGGGTGCGACGGCAGTCAAGGACCGCATGACCCTGGAGCGCGAGCTCGCGATGCAGCACATCGTCGAAGTGGCGCTCGGAGTGGTGGAGGGGTATGTCGCGCAGGAGCAGGCCGGGGAGCTCACTCGTGAGACGGCGCAGGCGCGTGCGGCGCAGCAGGTCGGCTCGCTGCGCTACCAGGAGGACGGCTACTTCTGGATCAACGACGAACGCCCCGTCATGGTGGTGCACCCCATCAATCCGGATCTCGATGGCACGGACCTGAGCGGGATCACCGATGCCGACGGCACCGCGATCTTCATGCAGTTCGTCGAGACTGTGCAGGCCGAGGGGGCCGGGTACGTGGCGTACCACTGGCCCAAGCCAGGCTCCGATGACCCTGCCCCGAAGATCTCGTACGTGGCGGGAGTCCCAGAGTGGGGCTGGGTGCTCGGCTCGGGCGTCTACGTCGATGACCTCGAGGCCGCCGCCGCCGCCGAGGCATGGCGACTCGTCTGGTGGGGACTGGCGGTCCTGGTCCTGGTCGCAGGAGCGGCCTGGCTCGTGGGACGGTCGATCGTGCGCGGTGTGGATTCGGCGTCGGAGGTCCTCGAGTCGGGGGACGTCGCGACGAGGCTTCCCGAGAACGTGGGAGGCGCCGAACTCGAGCGACTCGCGGTCGCGCTGAATGCGACGCTGGATCGCTCCGCAGCGGTGGCCCGGGACGTGCGCGCCGCCATCGACGATCTCGACACGGCTGCCTCCTCGCTCGCCGCCAACTCCGAGGCGATGACGCGCGATGCGCGCGCCACCCACGAGCGAGTCGACTCGGTGTCCGTCGCCGCTGGCTCCGTGGGCGCGAGCATCGAGGCCATCGCTGCGGCGACGGGTCAGATGGGCAGCTCCATCAGGGAGATCTCGGAGAACGCCCAGGACGTCGCTCGCATGGCGGCCGAGGCGGTGGAGGCCTCGGAGGCCACGACCGCGACCGTGGTCGAACTCGGGACGTCGAGCGAGGAGATCGGCTCGGTCGTGAAGGTGATCACGCAGATCGCCGCTCAGACCAACCTGCTCGCTCTGAATGCGACCATCGAGGCTGCGCGGGCGGGAGAGGCAGGCGCCGGCTTCGCCGTGGTCGCGGGCGAGGTGAAGGATCTCGCCCAGGAGACCGCGCGTGCGACGGAGGGCATCTCGGAGCGCGTGCAGGGCATCCAGTCCACCGTGGAGCGTGCGTCGGAGGAGATCACCCGGATCGGGGCGATCATCAAGCAGATCTCGGATCACCAGTCCACCATCGCCAGCGCGGTCGAGGAGCAGACCGCCACCACGACCGAGATGGCGACGAACAGCGAGGTCGTCGCCGATGGCAGTCGGCAGATATCCGTGTCGCTCGAGGCGGTGAGCGCCTCCTCCCAGAGCGCCACGGATGGCCTGCTGGAGGTGAACGCCGCGGCGGAGGCGCTCGCGGAGACCTCCCGGCTCCTGCGCGCTGCGGTGTCCTCGACGTAGAGGTCAGTCGCTCCGCGTGGTGACCGTGACGCCGAAGGCTCGCTCGACGCTGGCGACGTCCAGCGGTGGCGTCTGCCCGCCGAACTCCGGGCACAGCGACTGGAAGCTGCACCATCCGCACAGCTTGGACGGCGAGGGCCTGAAGTGCCCCGACCGCGCCGCGTGCAGGATGTCGTCCCACAACTCCCGGATCTCGACCTCGACCTGGTCGAGATCCTGCGCGGTGGGATGCATGACCACCGTCCCGCCGTCGCGCAGGTACAGCAGCTGCAGCAGCGCGGGCCGCCGTCCGCGCAGCCGCTCGACCAGCAGCGCGTAGAACCTCATCTGGAACTTCGCGGCCTGGCCATACTGGGGTCGCGGCGCCTTGCCGGACTTGTAATCGACGATGCGGATGGAGCCGTCAGGGGCGACGTCGACGCGGTCGATCACGCCTCGCAGCGACGGCCCGTCCTCGAGCTGGAGCTCGACGTACTCCTCGCGCGCTGCGGGCTCGAGGCGCTGAGGGTTCTCGAGCGTGAAGTACCGGTCCACGCGGACGCGGGCGTCGTCGAGCCATCTCCGTTCGGCGGTGGTGCCCTCGTGGAGTAATGCGAGGCTCGGGTCCTTGTCGAGCATCGCACGCCACTCGGGCTCGACCATGGCGGTCGCTGCGGTCGGTGTGCGCTCCGCAGCCGGGAGGTCGTACAGGTGCTCGAGCACCGCGTGCACGAGAGTGCCGAGCGTCGCGGCGGGAGACGGCGGCTCCGGGATGCGGTCCACGACGCGCAGGCGGAACATCAGCGGGCACTGGCGGAAGTCCGATGCGCGGGAGGGCGAGATGCCGGGGGCGGAAGCCATGCCCACCAGGGTAGGCGGGGGCGCGGACACGGGCCGCGCATCGGTCCCGCGAGCCCCGTCCGCTGCTCGCGTGCACCGGTTCGTGAAATGGTGCATCTCTGCGGCCGCGACCGTCTACCGTTGAGCCATGACTGACGCCCAGCGCCCCACCCGGGGCCTGTCCTTGGGGCGCGCATTCGGCGGGCGCATCGTCGTGCAGCCCTCGACGCTCGTGATGCTCGCGATCCTCGCCTTCGTGTTCGCGACGAATGGCGGGGGCGCTCTGGACCGTCGCTCGTTCACGGTCGGGCTCGTGCTCGCGGTGCTGCTGTTCGCTTCCGTGCTCGTGCACGAGATCGCTCACGCGGCCGCCGCCCGGGCGTTCCACCGACAGGTGCACGAGGTCGTGCTGACTCTCTGGGGAGGGCACACCACCTTTGATGCCCGCGGCATGACGCCCACGGTGAGCGGCGTGACCGCGCTCGCGGGCCCGCTCGCGAACGTGGTCCTGGCCGGCATCGGCGCGCTCGTGCTGGCCACGGGCGCGCTCGACTTCACGTTCGTGGAGATGCTGGAAGGCGATCTCACGGCCTCAGGCATCGTGCGGTACCTGGTCTACGTGAACCTGGCCCTCGCGGCCTTCAACGCCCTGCCTGGCATCCCGATGGACGGCGGGCGTGTGCTGGAGGCCATCGTGTGGGGCGTCACCGGGGACCGGTACCGCGGTGTCAGGGTCGCGGCCTGGGCGGGCCGGGTCATCGCCATCGGCGTCGTCCTGGTGGCGCTGGCGCTGCCGCTGACCCAGGGCCGCACGCCCGAGCTCTTCGACATCATGTGGGCGGCGCTGGTGTTCGTGATCCTCTGGCCGGCCGCGTCCAGCGCGCTGCGGGCGGCCCAGGCGCTGGGCCGTCGCGAAGGGGTGTCCGCCGGCACGGTGATGGTGCCCGCGATCGCGGTCCGCTTCGACACCACCGTCGAGGCTGCCCGAGCGCAGGCGCAGCAGGGGGGAGCGCGAGAGGTGGTCGTGGTCTCCGCCGACGGCGCTCCGGCGGGACACTTCCCGGTGACGCTGACGGACTCCGTGCCGCCCGAGCAGCGTGGGACGGCGAGCCTGCAGAGCGTCACCATGCCGCTCCCGCGGGGCGCGGCGGTGCCGTCCGACCTCACAGGAGAGGACCTTCAGCTCGCGCTGCGCGAATGGTGGGGGAGAACGGATGTGTGGACCGTCGCCGTGTCCGGCCGCGTGGTGGGAGTCGTGAGGCTCGAGGACGTCATGAAGGCGCTTCAGTAGCGCGCCCTAGACTGGAGGCATGACTGCCCCCACCCCTCCTGCCGGCGCCGACGCGCGCCGCGGCCCCCTGCGCGCAGGCGACAGAATCCAGCTCACCGACGCAAAAGGGCGCCACCACACGATCGTCCTGGAGGCGGGCAAGACGTTCCACACCCACCGCGGCCAGTTCACGCACGACGAGATCATCGGCCGTCCTGAGGGCGTGGTGGTGACCAACACGGCCGGCTACGACTACCTGGTGCTGCGTCCATTGCTGAGCGACTTCGTGATGTCCATGCCGCGCGGTGCCGCCGTGATCTACCCCAAGGACTCGGGCCAGATCATCCAGATGGCGGACATCTACCCCGGTGCGACCGTGGTCGAGGCGGGCGTCGGCTCCGGCGCCCTCACCATGTCGCTGCTGCGTGCGGTCGGCGACCACGGCCGCCTGATCTCGATCGAGCGCCGCGAGGACTTCGCGGACATCGCCCGCGCCAACGTCGAGAGCCACTTCCACGGCCCGCACCCCGCCTGGAGCCTGGAGATCGGCGACTTCGCCGATCGCGTGCGCGACGTGGCGGAACCGGGCACGGTCGATCGCATCGTGCTCGACATGCTCGCACCGTGGGAGAACCTCGAGGCGGCGGCCGAGGCGCTCGCCCCCGGCGGCGTCTTCCTCGCCTACGTCGCGACGGCCACTCAGCTGTCGCGCGTCGCCGAGGAGCTGCGGTCCCACGGCGGCTATACCGAGCCGCAGGCGTGGGAGTCGATGGTGCGCACCTGGCACCTCGAAGGACTCGCGGTGCGCCCGGACCACCGGATGATCGGCCACACGGGATTCCTCATCACCGCGCGCCGCCTGGCACCTGGTCAGACGGCACCCGTGCGCACGCGTCGCCCATCCAAGGGCGCGTATCCCACCGACGCCGACTGGACGCCGGAGGATCTGGGCGAACGGTCCGTGAGTGATAAGAAGGTGCGCCGCGTGCGCAGGGATGCCGAGCGCACCCGCGACGTGGAGATGGGCGTGATGCCCGGCACCACCGATGACATCGAGACCGGTGCACCTGTCGACACCGACACGGGCACCGAGGACGGAGGCCGCTGATGGTCGTCGACGGACAGGACAAGGTGGCCGCGCTGCAGGCGCGCAACACCGAGCTGCAGCGTCTCCTCGAGGCGGCCCGCGAATCGCTGGGCGACATGCGCGACAAGCTCGCCCAGGCGCAGCAGCCGCCCCACACTTTCGCGACGTTCGTGAAGCGCGAGGGGGCGCTCGCCGACGTGGTGAGCAACGGGCGCAGGATGCGCGTCGCGATGCTGCCCGAGGTCGGTCCCGACCTCGCCTCGGGAGACGAGGTGCTCCTGAACGCCATGAGCGTGGTGGTGGGGGTGGCCGAGCCCGAGCGTTCTGGCCAGGGGGCCATCGTGCGCGAGGTCCTGGACGACGAGCGCGTGCTGGTCGTGGCGCGCGGCGAGGACGAGCGCATCGTCGTGCTGGTCGGCGGCGACGCGTACGAACGTCTGCACGAGGGCGACACGGTGATCATCGACCCCCGGACGGGGTTCGCGACCGAGCGCGTCGAGCGCACCGGCGTGGAGGCGCTCCTGCTCGAGGAGGTGCCGGATGTCGACTACGCGTCGATTGGTGGACTGGGCGCGCAGATCGAGCGCATCCGGGACGCGATCGAGCTGCCGCTGCGCCACCCTGACCTGTACCGCGAGCACGCGCTGACGCCGCCCCGAGGCCTCCTGCTGTACGGCCCGCCCGGCTGCGGCAAGACGCTGATCGCGAAGGCCGTCGCGCACTCTCTTGCCGATGCGGTGGGCGCGGACCGCTCGTACTTCCTGTCCGTCAAGGGCCCCGAGCTGCTCAACAAGTACGTGGGCGAGACCGAGCGATACATCCGCACCATCTTCGAGCGGGCACGCGCGAAGGCGTCCGAGGGCTCTCCTGTGGTCGTGTTCTTCGATGAGATGGAGGCGCTGTTCCGCTCCCGGGGCTCCGGCGTCAGCTCCGACATGGAGACCACGATCGTGCCGCAGCTGCTGACGGAGCTGGACGGCATCGAGCAGCTCGGCAACGTGATCGTGATCGGCGCCTCGAACCGTGAGGACATGCTCGACCCCGCGATCCTCCGTCCGGGTCGCCTGGACGTCAAGATCGAGATCAGCCGGCCCGATGCGGCATCCGCGCGCGACATCTTCTCGAAGTACCTCACGGCCGACCTGCCGCTCGCCGACTCCGCCCTCGAGGCGGCCGGAGGCGACCGGGCGGCGGCCATCGCGGACCTCATCGAGCGCGGCGTGGATCGGCTCTACGCCGACCCGTCGAACGCCAAGTACATGTCTGGAGCGCTGGTGCGCAACGCGGTCGACCGCGCGAAGACACGAGCCATCAAGTCGGTGATCGCGGGAGGCGAGCGCGGCATCTCCGCGCAGCACGTCGACGCCGCATGCGACCAGGAGCTCGCGGAGGCCAAGGCCGTCGCGTCCAGCTCGCTGCGCGAGGGGTAGGCATGCGCGTCGTCGGCATCGAGACCGAGTACGGCATCGTCGATCCCGCGCGGGACCAGGCGAACCCGATCCTGCTGTCCTCGCGGCTCGTGAACGCGTGCCGTCTGTGGGCGGATGGCCGCAGCGCCCCCTGGGACTACGGCGGCGAGGATCCTCTGCAGGATCAGCGCGGTCACCGGCGCGAGCGTGCGACGGCGGGGGCGGACATGCTGACGGACGCCCACGAGTGGAACCCGCAGCACGGCCTGATCTCCCTGCGGCGACGCCGTGGCTCGTGGGAGGACCCCGCCCACCTGAACGCGGTGCTGGGCAACGGATCGCGCTTCTACGTCGACCACGCGCATCCCGAGTACTCGGGTCCGGAGGTCGCGACGGCCCGTGAGGCCGTCGTGTGGGACCGCGCCGGAGACGCGATCGCGCTCGCGGCCGCCGCGCGCTATGCACAGGAGGAGGACTCCACCGTCGCGCTGTACAAGAACAACGTGGACGGCAAGGGGGCGAGCTACGGCACCCACGAGAACTTCCTGGTGCGTCGCGACGTCGACTTCGACCGGTTGGCGCGCCTGATCACCAGCCACCTCGTGACCCGTCCCGTCGTGACCGGTGCGGGCCGGGTGGGCATCGGCCAGCGGGGCGAGCAGGCAGGATTCCAGATCTCGCAGCGGGCCGACTACATCGAGACCGAGATCGGTCTCGAGACCACACTGCGCCGGCCCATCGTCAACACCCGCGACGAACCGCATGCGGATCGTCGTCGGTGGCGACGCCTCCACGTGATCGTGGGGGACGCGAACTGCTTCGACGTACCCGTCTACCTCAAGGTCGGCGCGACGTCTCTGGTGCTGTCGGCGATCGAGGCCGATGACGAGCGCCTCGACGCGCTCGTGCTGGCGGAGCCGGTGGCCGCCGTGCGCACCGTGTCGCGCGACCTGGCCCTGGCAGCCACGCTGCCGCTCGCCTCAGGGGAGAGCGCCACCGCGCTCGAGATCCAGCGCGCCCTGCTCGAGATCAGCCGCGACTACATCGCCGATGCTGACGACGCCCAGGTGATCGCTCGCTGGGAGGGCGTGCTGGACGCGCTCGGACGGGACATGTTCGACGCCGCACGCGACGTGGAGTGGGTCGCCAAGCTGCAGCTCCTGGGCCGCATCCGCGACAAGCACACTGAACGGGGCGATGACGGGCTCGCGGCGCCGATGCCGTGGTCGGATCCGCGCCTGGCGGCGCTCGACCTTCAGTGGGGTCGGCTCGGGGACGGGTGGGCGTCTCGGCTGACCGATGCGGGCGCCGTCACGCGCGTGAGCGACGACGCGGAGGTCGAACGAGCCATGCGCCAGCCTCCGTCGTCGACCCGTGCCGCCGTGCGAGGCGCCTTCGTCGGCACCTACCCACAGCTCGTGGACGCCGCAGGGTGGGCATCGGTGGTGCTCGATCGCGAGACCGCCCACGGCAAGCTCGAAGTGCTGCACTTGGACGACCCGCTGGCCACCACTCACCCCCTCCTCGACGAGCTTTCACAGGGATAGGATCGACAGATGCCTCAGCACCAGACCTCAGGAAGTTCCTTCGACCACGACGCGCCCGCTCCCGAGCCCGGCCCTCCCGGCGCCAAGGCGGAGAGCACCGATGCGGTGGACAGCCTCCTCGACGAGATCGACGGCTCGCTGCAGACCAATGCGGAGCAGTTCGTGCGCTCGTTCGTCCAGAAGGGCGGGCAGTAGCCGCGGGCGCGTTCCCTGATGGCGTCTCCGCCGAGGTGCCGCCACCGCTGGAGGTCCCTGCCGAGCGCCGCATCTTCGGACTCGAGACCGAGTTCGGACTGCACCTGGATGCGCCGAACGCGCGCGCCGTCACCCCCGAGGAAGTGGCGGGGCACCTGTTCCACTCGGTCGTGAAGTGGGGGCGCTCGTCGAACGTGTTCCTGCCGAATGCCTCGCGCCTGTACATCGACGTGGGCGCCCACCCCGAATATGCGACCGCGGAGTGCGACTCGCTGACGGACCTGATCGCCTCCGACAAGGCGGGCGAGCGGATCGTGCACGATCTCGTCGCCGAAGGCGAGCGCCGGCTGGCCGATGCCGGCGTCGAGGGCACGATCCACCTGTACAAGAACAACACCGATTCGGCGGGCAACTCGTACGGCTGCCACGAGAACTACCTCGTGAGGCGACGTGCGGACTTCCGCGCGTTCGCATCGGCCCTCCTGCCGTTCCTGATCACTCGCCAGATCGTCACCGGGGCGGGCTCCATCACCCGCGCCCCGGGAGGAGCCGCGTACAGCTTCTCGCCGCGCGCCGACCACATGTGGGAAGGCATGAGTTCGGCGACCACCAGGTCCCGACCCATGATCAACACGCGCGACGAGCCGCACGCCAACGCAGAGCTGTACCGCCGCATGCACGTCATCGTGGGCGACTCGTCGATGTCGGAGACCACGACGCTGCTGAAGATGGGGGCCACTGACCTGATCCTGCGCCTCATGGAGGCGCACGTCCGGCTGCCGGACCTGACTCTCGCCAACGAGATGCAGGCCATCCGGGACGTCGCCCACGACCTGACCGGCGCGGCGACCGTCGAGCTCGAGGACGGCCGGCGCCTGACCGCGGTCCAGATCCAGCAGGAGTACCTCGACGCCGTCCGCTCCCAGGTCGGAGCGGTGATCGACGGGACCGACGAGGTCGCGCGGATTCTGGACCTGTGGGAGCGCGGCATCCGCGCAGTGCGGGACCAGGAGCCTGGCCTGATCGACACCGAGATCGACTGGGCCATCAAGCTGCGTCTGCTCGAGCGGTACCGCGACCGCCTCGCGTGCGCGTGGGATGACCCGCGGCTCGCGCGCCTCGAGCTCGCCTACCACGACGTCTCGCCGTCCACGGGGCTGTTCACCCGCCTGGTGCGCGATGGTCTGGCGGCGACGGTGGTGGACGAGAGCCGGATCGAGCGCGCGAAGACGGTGGCGCCGGCCACCACCCGCGCGCATCTGCGCGGGCAGTTCGTGACGGCGGCCCTCGCGGCAGGCCAGGACTTCACCGTGGACTGGGTCCACCTCAAGATCGCAGGCGGCGCGAGGAGCACGGTGCTGCTCAAGGACCCATTCAGGAACGCCGACGAACGCGTGGACGTTCTGCTCGAGGCGCTCGACACCGCTTCCGCGCCGGTAGAATGACGTTCTCCCACCTCGTCCTGAAAGGGGCCTCCCATGCGCTCGAGAGCCGTGACCGGAGCGGCGTGCGCCCTCGCGCTGGTGCTCTCGGCATGCTCGGCGACTGGCGACGGGGCTGAGGCGAGCGCATCGGCCTCCGGCGACATCGAGCAGGTGACGGTCGTGCAGTCCGAGACGCTCGCGCCTGACATCGAGTTCCA
This sequence comes from Demequina aestuarii, assembly GCF_000975095.1. Classification (GTDB taxonomy): domain Bacteria; phylum Actinomycetota; class Actinomycetes; order Actinomycetales; family Demequinaceae; genus Demequina; species Demequina aestuarii. The sequence continues at coordinate 1,462,384 of NZ_BBRD01000001.1, read as the reverse complement.
GCCCGGTCTGGACTATCCCGAAGAGCAGACCCGAGTGCTGTGGGAAGGCGACGGCGAGGCCCTCCAGGAGGGTCAGCCGCTGCTGCTGGACATCTATGGCGAATCGCTCGTCGACGGCACCGTGATGATGAACACGTTCGACGGGTCGCCCGAGTCGTTCCTGATGGCCCCCGAGATCGTCGGAGAAGGCATCTACGAGGCACTTCAGACCGTCCGTGTCGGCGGACGGGTGCTGGTCGTGTCCCCTCCCGGACAGGGCGAGGACGAGCACGAGCCCGTCGCGATCGTCGTGGACGTGCTGCCCACGCACGCCCAGGGTGAGGACCAGCAGCCGGTGGCGGGCATGCCGGAGGTGACGCTCGGCGTCGAGGGCGAACCCGTGGTCGAGATCGATCCGGACCGCGAGGCGAGCCCTGACCTCGAAGTCGCGACCCTGATCAACGGTGGCGGCACGCAGGTGCGGTCGGCCTCGCACGTGCTCGTCAACTACACGATGGTGCATCACGACGACAGCCCGGACGATTCGGACGAGGAATGGCAGGCCGGCGATGTCTTCGACTCGTCGTGGGACGCGGAGCGCGAGCCGCTGCTGGTCCAGATGGACGAGGTCTCCGCGGTGCCCGGCTTCCAGCAGGGACTGCTCGACCAGCGGGCGGGGTCGCGCGTCCTCATGGTGGTACCCCCGGCGCTCGGCTACCCCGAGCGCGGCAGCATGATCATCGTCGTGGACATCCTCGACGTATGGAACCCGGAGGAGTAGTGGGCACAGCAGTGCGTGTGATTCCGTGTCTCGACGTCGACGCGGGCCGGGTGGTGAAGGGCGTCAAATTCGTGGACCTGCGGGATGCTGGCGACCCCGTCGCGCTCGCGCGCGCCTACGGAGCTGCAGGCGCGGACGAGGTCACGTTCCTCGACGTCACCGCATCGTCCGCGAACCGCGACACGACATTCGACGTCGTCGGCCGCACCGCCGACGAGGTGTTCGTCCCCCTCACGGTCGGCGGGGGAGTCCGCTCGACTGCCGACGTGGACCGACTGCTGCGCGCCGGCGCGGACAAGGTGGGCGTCAACACCGCGGCGATCGCCCGTCCCGAACTCGTGTCCGAGATCGCGGCGCGGTTCGGAAGCCAGGTGCTGGTCCTCTCGGTGGACGCCCGCCGCTGCCAGGGCGAGACCGTGACTCCGTCGGGGTACGAGGTCACGACTCACGGCGGACGTCGGGGCACCGGCATCGATGCGGTCGAGTGGGCGCGGCGTGGTGCGGACCTGGGGGCCGGCGAGATTCTGCTCAACTCCATGGACGCCGATGGCACGACCTCCGGCTTCGACGTGGAGATGATCCGTGCGGTGCGCGAGGTCGTCTCCATCCCGTTGATCGCCTCGGGTGGCGCCGGCACGGTCGAACACTTCGTCGAGGCTGCGCGAGCAGGAGCCGACGCGGTGCTGGCCGCGAGCGTGTTCCACTTCGGCACGCTCGCGATCTCCGACGTGAAGGATGCGATGCGCGCCGCCGGGATCGAGGTCCGGTGACCGCCGCCGGCCGTCACGCGGCGGACTATCGACTGTCAGGAACGTTCAACCGCAAGGCGATGCAGCTGCTGCGCCACGGCATGCGCACCGAGCCCAAGCGCTTCGCGTTCGCGATCTCCGCTGCCGCCGCGTTCTCTCTGCTCACGGTCGCGTTCGGCACCCTGCTGGGCCAGATCACCGACGACGTGGTGATCCCCGGCGTCGAGGGCGAGACGATCGGCGGCCCGTGGGGGGAGATCACCCAGGACCCCATCGCGGCGATCTGGCTCGCCGGCGCCGTCTTCCTTGTCATCGGCATCCTCAACGCGGTGCTCGTAGGTCTGCGACGTGGCGTGCAGGGCATCGCGGTGGCAGGCGTGGGCGCCCGCCACCGCCGCGTCGTCGCCGATGCGCTGGCGAGCCTGCCGCTCGGCTGGCACCGCGCCAACCCCTCCGGCCGCATGCTGTCGGCCATGTCCTCGGACTCGGAGAGCGCGACGAACACTCTGCATCCGTTCGCCTTCACGGTGGGGTCGTTCGTGATGATGTTCGCCGCCGGATACTCGATGTGGCGCATGGACCCGTGGCTCGCCGTGACTGGGCTCGCGGTGGTGCCGGTGATCTTCGCGATCAACCTCGCGTACGAGAAGGTCATCACCCCGCGCTGGGACCTGGGACAGACGCTCCGCGCGGACGTCTCGACCATCGCTCACGAGAGCTTCGAGGGCGGCACCGTCGTGAAGGCGCTCGGCGCGGAGGAGCGCGAGACGGAGCGCTTCGCGGCAGCCGCACGCGGGCTCCAGGACGCGGACATCAAGGTGGGCCGCACGAGCGCGTGGTTCGAGCCGCTGATGGACCTCATCGTCCCCCTCGGGTCGGTGGCGCTCATGATCGTGGGCGCGATCCGGGCCGACGCGGGCGCCGTGTCCGTGGGCAACGTCGTCTCCGCGATCTACCTGGTGACGCTGATGGCCGTGCCGATCCGCGGTCTGGGATGGGTGCTCGGCCAGATGCCGCAGGCTCTCGTCGCGTTCCGCCGCGTGGGAGAGATCGCGCAGGCGGCCACCGAAGTCGACGACCCCGGCCACTCTCCGCTCGCGAAGTCGGGTGCAGGGTCGATGCGCTTCGACGCGGCGGACATCGGCGCGGACGACGGCGACGGCAACCTCGCCGTCATCCTGCGGGATGTGTCTCTCGAACTGGCGCCCGGGACGGTGACCGCGCTCGTCGGGGCCACCGGTTCAGGGAAGTCGACGGTGGCCCTCGCGGCGTCCCGGCTCGCCCGCCCCATCGAGGGCACGGTGACGCTCGACGACGTGGACCTCAGCACCATCGCGGGCCTCGGGGAGCACGTCGCCCTGGCCCCGCAGACGGCCTTCGTGTTCGCTGGCACGGTGCGGGAGAACGTCACGCTCGGCGAGCCCTTCTCCGACGATCAGGTGTGGGACGCGCTGCGGCGCGCGAATGTCATCGACGTGGTCGAACTGCTCGGTGGCGGCGAGCACGCCGGGCTCGACGCGCGCCTCGCTGAGCGCGGGATGAATCTCTCGGGCGGCCAGCGGCAGCGACTCGCGCTGGCCCGCGCGCTGGTCCGCCATCCGCGGGTGCTCGTGCTCGACGACGCCACCTCCGCGGTGGACCCGCGCGTCGAGCAGGAGATCCTGCGCGGCCTCAGCGCCGATGGTGCTGGACCCACCGTGCTGATCATCGCGTACCGGCTCGCCTCGATCCTGCTCGCCGACCACGTCGTGCACGTCGACGCGGGTCGCGTGGTCGACGCAGGCTCTCACCTCGAGCTGATCGCTCGGGACCCGGGGTATCGCGAGCTCGTGATGGCCTACGAGGAGGACTCGAAGCGCCAGGCGGACGAAGAGGCGGGGTACGTCGGATGAATGAAGACTCGAGCGTGACGCAGATGTTCAGGCGGGGTCTCCAGGTGAGCCCGGAGTTCCGTGTCGGCCTCACCGTGACCCTGGTGCTGGCGACGTTCGCGGCGATGGGCCGTGCGGCGGTGCCGTTCCTGACGCAGCGCGTGACCGATGAGGGCCTGCTCGCCGACGGGGGCGTGGACGTCGACACCGTGGTGTCGTACGCGGCGGCGGGCTCTGCAGTGCTGGTGATCGCCGCCATTCTCGCGTGGCAGGTGCGTGTACGCATGGTGACGGCCGCGGAGAAAGGGCTCGCGACGCTGCGGATCCGTGCATTCGGCAAGGTGCACGAGCTGTCGGTGCTCACTCAGAACGAGGAGCAGCGCGGCCGCTACGTGTCGCGTGTCACCGGCGACGTCGAGACGATGCGCGACCTGATGCAGTGGACGGGCGCCGCCATGATCATCTCGGCGCTCGAGTCGACAGTGGTGTTCGCGGTGATGCTCGCGTACTCCTGGCAGCTGTCGCTGCTGGTGCTGCTGGCCTTCCTGCCGATGGTGGGGTCGCTGCTGTGGATTCAACCGCGGGTGCGGCGAGCATTCCAGGTCGTGCGCTCCAAGATGGCAGACCTCATGGGCCGCACGTCTGAACAGATCGTGGGCGTGGCGACCATCCGCTCGTACGGCGTGCAGCAGCGGATGCGTGATCAGCTGCACGGCGAGATCGACGACATCCTCGCGGCCGAGCGCAAGGCCTCGATCCTCGCCTCCGCCAACTTCTCGTCGACGGTCATCGGGCAGTCGCTCGCCACCGGCCTGGCGCTCATCGGCGGCACCGTGCTGGCCGTGCGCGGCGACCTGAGCGTCGGCACCGTGGTGGCCTTCGCCTTCCTCGTCTACATGTTCGCGGGACCGCTCATGTGGATCATCGAGATGCTCGCCGAGATGCAGCGCGCGGTCGTGGGGTGGAAGCGCGTGCTCGAGCTCGTCGATCAGGAGGTCACCGTCGCGGATCCGGGCGCCGATGGCACGCCCATCCCGCACGGCCACGGAGAGCTGTCCGTCGAGGGCGTTCGGCTGACGTACTCGGACGGCCCTGAGGTGCTCAAGGGGGTGGACCTCGCTGTCCCTGCAGGGCGACGGATCGCACTCGTCGGCCAGACCGGGTCCGGAAAGACGTCGCTCGCCCGTCTGATGTCGCGGTTCTTCGACCCGACGGAGGGCGTGGTGCGCGTGGGCGGTGTGGACCTGCGCGAGGTGCCGATGCAGTCGTTGCGGCGATCGGTCGCCGTGGTGCCGCAGGAGGGCTTCCTCTTCGACGGTACGGTGCGCTCGAACCTGGCGTACGCGCTGCCGCGGGCCAGCGAGGACGACCTCGAGCACCGTGCGCTGGCTGCGTTCGAATCGCTGGGGCTCGACGCGTGGGTCGCTGCCCTTCCGCACGGACTGGACACGCCGGTCGGTCCCCGCGGAGAGCTGCTCAGCGCGGGGGAGCGGCAGCTCGTGTCGATCGCGCGTGCCTACCTGCGCGACCCCGACCTGCTCATCCTCGACGAGGCGACCAGTGCGGTCGACCCCGCCACCGAGGTGCGCATCTCGCGCGCCCTCGAGGGGCTCATGCAGGGGCGCACGGCGGTCGTGATCGCGCACCGACTCTCAACCGCTGAGCGCGCGGACGTGGTCGCCGTCATGGAGCAGGGAGAGCTCGTCGAGGTGGGACCCCACCGCGAGCTCGTGGCCGCAGGCGGGATCTATGCCAGCCTCTACGAGGCGTGGGTGTCGCAGACGCGCGACTGATCCCCGCGCATCGGCCGCCTGGCCTGCATTGGCGCACCACTGGTGCACATACGCGTGACGCTGGCTGCTGGTGGCGTCGCCGTGACTGCACGGGCGTCTCCTGAGCCACGGCCGTCGCAGCCGTGTGCAGCACTGGTCGGCGTCGTCCGGCGTGTCCCCGCGTCCCAGTCTGGAAGGATGGGCGCATGCCTCTCGATGCCGACATCGCCTCGCGGCTCAAGCGCACCGCCGATGGACTGGTGTGCGCCGTCGTTCAGGAGCGCGCCACCCGTGACGTGCTGATGGTGGCCTGGATGAATGACGAGGCGCTCCACGCCACGCTCACCACCGGGCGCGCCGTGTACTGGAGCCGTTCACGGGGCGAGCTGTGGCGCAAGGGCGACACCTCGGGACACATCCAGATCGTCCACAGCGTCGAGATGGACTGCGACGGCGATGCCCTCCTGGTCACTGTCACTCAGGAGGGCCCGGCCTGCCACACCGGCACGGCTCGATGCTTCGACGCCGGGGGCGAGCTGCCGGTCTCCGGTGGGGCGGCGCCGTGAACGCGCCGGTGACGGTCGAGTGGGGACAGACGTGGCCCGCTCTCGACGAGTTCATCGCGCTCGGGCGCACGCACCGCGTGGTGCCCGTGGTCCGGCGCCTGCTCGCCGACGGGCTCACCCCTGTCGCCGTGTACCGGGCGCTCGCCGCCGGTCGCCCAGGCACGTTCATTCTCGAATCCGCCGAGCCCGACGGCACCCGCGGACGCTATTCGTTCGTGGGCGTCCACTCCCGGGCGGCGCTCACGGTCGACGGTGACGAGGGTCGGTGGTCGGGAGACGTTCCTGTGGGGCTTGCCGATGGGGCTCCGCTCGACGTCATCCGCGCGGCGCTGCGAGAGCTGCGGTCCGAGGCGATCCCCGGCCTTCCGCCGCTGACGGGTGGTCTCGTGGGAGTGCTCGGCTGGGACGTGGTCCGGCAATGGGAGCCCACGCTGCCGCAGAAGGCGCCCAAGGACATCGATGTCCCGGACGCCCACCTGCTGCTGGCGACCGACGTCGCCGCGATCGACCACCACGATGGGTCCGTGTGGCTCATCGCCAACGCCGTGAACGCCGATGCCCAGGCAAGCGGCATCGAGCAGGCTCATGCGGACGCTCTCGCTCGCCTCGACGCGATGCAGCGCGCGCTCGTCGATGCGCCCGTAGGCGAGGTGTCGGCCCTGCGGGACGATGCGTCCGAACCCGGGGTGCGGCACCGCAGCGGCCCGGGGGAGTACGAGCGCATGGTCGAGTTCGCGAAGGAGGCGATCCGCGACGGCGAGGTGTTCCAGATGGTGCCCGCGCAGCGGTTCGACGTCGATTGCGAGGCATCGGCCCTGGACGTCTATCGCGTACTGCGCACGCTGAACCCCAGTCCGTACATGTACTGCTTCCAGCTCCAGGACGATGCCGGCCGCGAGTTCGCCGTTGTCGGGGCCAGCCCCGAGTCGCTCGTCAGCGTGCACCGTGGCCGCGTGTCGACGTTCCCGATCGCGGGCTCGCGTCCGCGCGGAGGCTCGGCGGACGAGGACCGTCGGCTCGAGGAGGACCTGCTCGCCGACCCCAAGGAGCGCGCCGAGCACGTCATGCTCGTCGACCTCTCTCGCAACGACCTCGTGAAGGTGTGTGAGCCCACGTCGGTGGAGGTGGTGGAGTTCATGCGGGTCAACCGCTATTCCCACATCATGCACATCTGCTCGACGGTGGAGGGCGACCTGGAGGCCGCCTACGGTCCGGTCGACGTGTTCACGGCGACGTTCCCCGCGGGCACCCTGTCGGGAGCGCCCAAGCCGCGCGCGATCGCGCTCATCGACGAGATCGAGCCCGCGCGCCGCGCCTTCTACGGCGGTGCGGTCGGCTACTTCGACTTCGCGGGCGATATGGACATGGCTATCGCCATCCGCACCGCGCTCATCGAATCCGGCGTCGCGCATGTCCAGGCGGGTGCAGGAGTCGTCGCCGACTCGGTGCCGGCGCGCGAGGATCAAGAGACCAAGGACAAGGCCGCCGCGATGATGCGGGCCATTGCGCTCGCGTCGCGCCTGGGCCCTGCGGGCCGTGGCTAGACTGTCCCCACGACTGGCAAGGAGAAGGTATGTCGAGCATCGAGATCGCCCCGGAAGACCTCCCGGATGAGGCCCACGCTAACCACGGCAAGACCACCGCAGGCTGGGTGACCAATGTGGGACTGATCATCGCGGCGCTCGTCGCGTCCATCGGCATCGCCTTTCCGGTGTGGCCGGTGGTCTGGGTGGGCATCGGTCTCGCTGTCGTCGCCCTTGCCGCTGGCGCCTCGCTGCGCGCCCTCGGCCACGGCCAGCCACTGAAGTAGCGGTCGTCTTCCTCGACCGCGCTGAACCACAAGGAGACAGATATGACGGACGTTCCCCCGCCCCCTCCGCCCTCGGCACCGCAGCCGTTCCCCGGTGCAGGTGGCAATGAGTCGAAGAACAGCCTGGGCACGATTTCGCTCGTGCTCGGCATTCTCGGCCTGGTGTGCTGTGGCTTCTTCACGGCGATTCCGGCGATCATCGTCGGCAACAAGTCGAAGCAGGCGCAGGCCGAGGGCCTCGCCACCAACGGCAACCTGGGCCAGATCGGCTTCATCCTGGGAATCATCGGCACCGTGCTGTCGGTGCTCGGCGCCGTGATCTGGGGAATCCTGATCGCGACCGGCTCGTACGAGTTCACCACCACCGAGTTCTAGGTGCAGTCGAGGACGGCCGAGGCGCTCGCCGCGTCCGCGACGGACTCTCCCGTTCGTCGCCTCGTGGCGCCCGTGAGCGCCTTGGCCGTCCTCGCCGTCGCCACCGCGTACACCGCGATGGCCGACCCCTACCGCTCCGGGTTCTTCCCGCCCTGTGTGTTCCTGTCCGCGTCCGGCCACTGGTGCCCGGGCTGCGGCGGCCTGCGTGCCGTCCACGAGCTCGCTCATGGAGAGGTGGGCGCCGCGCTGGCCCTGAACCCCGTCGTCGTCCTGCTGATCGTCCCGCTCGGAGTCGCGTTGGCGCTGGCATGGGTGCGGACTGCGTGGCGGGGGCAGCCTCCACCCGCGATTCCGATGTGGCTCGCGATCTCCCTGCCCGCCGTGCTGCTGGTGTTCTGGGTGGTGCGCAACATCCCTTCGCTCGAGCCGTATCTCGCGCCCTGAGCCCGGGCACGTTCTCACTTCTGGCAGACGGTCCTCAGATGTCGTGCCCGGCGGTAGCATGGGGGCGACGGAAAGGGGGCAGCGAATGAGCGTGCTGGAGAGCATCGTCGCAGGCGTGAGGGAGGACCTCGCGCAGCGAGAGTCCGGAACTTCCATGGACCAGTTGAAGGAACGCGCGTCGCGCCTGCCCTGCGCCATCGACGCGCGAGCCATGCTCGCCTCTGACGAGGTGTCGGTGATCGCCGAGGTCAAGCGCTCGAGCCCGTCCAAGGGCGACCTCGCCACGATCGCAGACCCCGCATCGCTTGCCACCGAATACGAGGCCGGGGGAGCGACTGTCATCTCCGTGCTGACGGAGCAGCGGCGCTTCGGAGGTTCGCTCGCGGATCTCGACGCGGTGCGCGCGAAGGTCGACATCCCCATCCTCCGCAAGGACTTCATCGTCACTCCTTACCAGGTGTGGGAGGCGCGCGCCCACGGCGCGGACGTCGTCCTGCTGATCGTCGCCGCGCTCGACCAGATGGCGCTCGAGAGCCTCGTGGAGCGTGTGCACTCGCTCGGCATGTGCGCGCTGGTGGAGGTGCACGACGAGGAGGAGTTGTCGAGGGCCGTCGACGCCGGAGCGCGGGTGATCGGCGTGAACGCCCGCAACCTCAAGACGCTCGAGGTCGACCGCCACACCTTTGCGCGGCTCGCTCCTGCGATCCCCGAGGGGATCGTGCGCGTGGCCGAGTCGGGAATCCGCGATGGCCACGACGTCGTCGAGTACGCCCGCATGGGCGCCGATGCGGTGCTCGTCGGGGAAGCGCTGGTCAAGGACAAGGACCCGCGTACCGCCGTGGCCGAGATGGTCGCCGCCGGCGCACACCCCGCGCTGCGAGCGGTGCGTCCGTGACCTCATCTCTGCAGTCGGCTCCCGGGCCGTTCTTCGGCGACTTCGGCGGCAGGTACGTCCCCGAGGCGCTCACCGCGGCCCTCGACGAGCTCACGGACGCCTACGAGAAGGCGCGCATCGACCCGCAGTTCACGGATGAGCTCGCGCGGCTTGCGCGTGACTATACGGGACGGCCGTCGATCATCACCGAGGTGCCGCGATTCGCGCGCCACGCGGGTGGAGCGACCGTCGTGCTCAAGCGCGAGGACCTCAACCACACGGGCTCCCACAAGATCAACAACGTGCTGGGCCAGGCCCTGCTGACCAAGCGCATCGGCAAGTCGCGGATCATCGCGGAGACCGGAGCGGGCCAGCACGGGGTCGCCACTGCGACCGCAGCCGCCCTCATGGATCTCGAGTGCGTGATCTACATGGGCGAGGAGGACACCGAGCGCCAGGCGCTCAACGTCGCTCGCATGAGGCTGCTCGGAGCGGAGGTGGTTCCGGTCACGACCGGGACCCGCACGCTGCGCGACGCGATCAACGAGGCGTTCCGCGACTGGGTGACGAACGTCGAGACCACCAACTATGTGTTCGGCACGGCTGCTGGGCCGCACCCGTTCCCGGCGATGGTGCGCGACTTCCAGCGCGTGATCGGCGTCGAGGCGCGGGCGCAGATGCTCGAGCGCGGCGGTCTTCCCGATGCGGTGCTGGCGTGCGTGGGCGGCGGGTCCAACGCGATCGGTGCGTTCGACGCGTTCCTCGATGACGAGGCCGTGCGGCTGATCGGATGCGAGGCCGCAGGCGACGGCGTCGAGACGACCAGGCACGCGTCGACCATCACGGGCGGTCGCCCCGGGGTCCTCCACGGTTCGAAGTCGTACATCCTTCAGGACGACGACGGTCAGACCAACCCGTCCCACTCGATCTCGGCCGGCCTCGACTACCCCGGCGTGGGCCCGCAGCACGCGTGGCTGGCGGACCTGGGGCGTGCCGAGTACTGGCCCGTCACCGATGCTCAGGCGATGGAGGCCTTCCGCCTGCTCAGCCGCACCGAGGGGATCATGCCCGCCATCGAGTCTGCCCACGCCCTGTACGGCGCGATGAAGCTCGGCCAGGAGCTGGGCCCGGATGCGACGCTGCTCGTCAACCTCTCGGGTCGTGGCGACAAGGATGTCGAACAGGCGGCACGGTGGTTCGAGATGCTGCCAGGAGAGGACGCGTGAGCGCCCTCGCCGACCGCCTCGATGAGATCAGGGGCGAGGGCCGAGCCGCGCTGATCGGGTACCTCCCCGTGGGCTACCCGGACGTCGACACATCGATCAAGGCGATGGTCGCGATGGTCGAGGCCGGAGTCGACATCGTCGAGGTGGGCCCGCCCTACTCGGACCCCGTGCTCGACGGGCCGGTGATCCAGCTCGCTGCGGCGCATGCCCTCGAAGGTGGGGTGCGGCTGACCGATGGGTTCCGCGCCGTCCGCGCGATCGCCGATGCCGGCGCGGTCCCCGTCGTGATGTCCTACTTCAACCCCATGCTGCAGTATGGCCTGGAGCGCTTCGCTGCGGATCTCGTGGGGGCCGGTGGCGCGGGAGTCATCACGCCCGACCTCACGCCGGACGTGGGCGAGGAGTGGATTGCGGCCGCGCGCGCCCGCGACCTGGACACCATCTTCCTCGTCGCGCCGTCGACCACGCGTGAGCGGATGCACCTCACGGCCGCCGCGTCTCGTGGCTTCGTCTATGCGACGCCCCTCATGGGCGTCACCGGCGAACGCGCAGCGGTGGGAGACGCCGCCGAGAGGGTCGTGTCAGAGGCGCGCGCCGCCGGCGCCCCGCGCGTCTGCGTGGGAGTGGGCGTGTCGACCGGCGAGCAGGCCGCGCAGATCGCGCGCTTCGCAGACGGCGTGATCGTCGGCACCGCGTTCGTCCGCTGCCTCACCGAGGCCGCGACGCCCGACGAGGGAATCGAGGCGCTGCGCCGCAAGGTGTCCGAGCTCGCCGAAGGCGTCAGGAGCGCACGTTGACCCCGACGTTCATCCCGGCGCCGCCCGTGGAGTGGCAGAGCTTCTCTCTCGGCCCGGTCACCCTCCACCTCTACGCACTCTGCCTCCTGGCAGGCATCTTCTTCGCGCTGTGGTTCACCACCCGGCGGTGGGTGGAGCGAGGCGGCGACCCAGAGATCGCGGGCGAGATCGGGCTGTGGGCCATTCCGTTCGGAATCGTCGGCGGTCGCCTCTACCACGTGATCTCCACTCCGGGTCCGTACTTCGGCGAGAACGGCGACCCGTGGGCGGCGTTCGAGATCTGGAACGGCGGCCTGGGAATCTGGGGTGCGGTCGCGCTCGGAGCGCTCGGCGCGTACATCGGTGCGCGCCGTCACGGCGTGTCCTTCGCGGCCTTCGCCGATGCCGCAGCCCCGGCCGTACTGCTGGCGCAGGCGATCGGGCGGACTGGCAACTACGTCAACCAGGAGCTGTTCGGCGGCCCGACGACGCTCCCATGGGCGCTCGAGGTCGACGCGGCGTTCCGTCCCGAGGGCTACGAGCAGTTCGCGACCTTCCACCCCACGTTCCTGTACGAGATGGTGTGGAACATCGCCGGCGCCGTGCTGATCGTGTGGCTCGACCGTCGCTTCGACCTGCGTGGCGGACGGGTGTTCTGGCTGTACGTGATCGTCTACGTGAGCGGCCGGCTATGGATCGAGATGGTGCGCATCGACACCGCCGTCACGGTGGGCGGACTGCGCATCAACGTGTGGGTGTCGATCGCGGTGCTCACCCTCGCGATCGCGATGTTCGTCCTTCTGGGGCGCCGCACGCCGCATGGCGTGGCGCGCACCCCGCGCCACCACCTCGCCACGGCTCCCCAGGCACATGCCGCAGCAGGCGACACCAGCGCATCGGCCGTGGTCGCAGACGACGCCGAACCCAGCACAACGCTTGACGACGCCGACGAGCCAGCCCACCCGGCTGATCCGTCGGACCACGACGACCCGGCCACAAGCCAGGGGAAGTCATAGACGATTCTTTACCTTGACCATGTTCGCGGTAGGCTGTTCACCCGTGTGTTCCCGGGCCGACGGCGTCCCGCAATCAATCAAGTCTTCGGCCTGTGCCGACGACGGCTAAGGACGGTGTGATGGCCGCGATGTCCCGCGTCAACCAGCCCGCTACGGGGCTCTACGACCCCGCATACGAGCACGATGCGTGCGGTGTCGCCTTCGTGGCGACGCTGCGTGGCACGCCCGGACGGGATATCGTCGACGCGGGCCTGACGGCCCTCAAGAACCTCGAGCACCGCGGTGCTGTGGGCGCCGAGACCGAGACGGGCGACGGCGCTGGCCTGCTCACGCAGATCCCGCACGCCTTCCTGCGGTCTGTCGTCGACTTCGCGCTCCCGGACGAGGGCTCGTACGCCGTCGGCATCGCCTTCCTGACGCCGGGGGAGGAGAGCGCCGAGGTGCGGGCGTTCGAGGACGCGGCCCGTGCCGAGCACCTGCACGTGCTCGGATGGCGCGATGTGCCGGTCAACCCCGAGCCGCTCGGTCCCTCTGCCCGTGCCGCCATGCCCGTCTTCCGCCAGGTGTTCGTGGCCGCGGACGGCCTCGAGGGCGTGGCGCTCGATCGCCGCGTCTATCGTGTGAGGAAGAGGGCCGAGAAGTCCGGCGGCCCGTTCTTCGCATCCCTGTCCAGCCGCACCCTGACGTACAAGGGCATGCTGACCACCTATCAGCTCGAGCAGGTCTTCCCGGACGTGACACACGAGCTGTTCGCCTCCGAACTCGCTCTGGTCCACTCGCGGTTCTCCACCAACACGTTCCCGTCCTGGTCACTGGCGCAGCCGCTTCGCGGGATCGCCCACAACGGTGAGATCAACACCGTCCAGGGCAACCGCAATTGGATCACGGCTCGCGAGGGCACCATGAGCTCTGAGCTCCTGGGCGACATGTCTGACCTGAAGCCGATCTGCACCCCGTCCTCCTCCGACACCGCCTCGTTCGACGAGGTGCTCGAGCTGCTGCACCTCTCGGGGCGTTCCATGCCTCACGCCGTGCTGATGATGATGCCTGAGGCGTGGCAGAACAACGATGAGATGGACCCTGATCGTCGGGCCTTCTACGAGTACCACTCCGCGCTGATGGAGGCGTGGGACGGCCCGGCCGCTCTGCACTTCACCGACGGCAGCCTGATCGGCGCCACGCTGGACCGCAACGGCCTGCGTCCCGGTCGCTTCTGGGTGACCGACGACGGTCTGGTCGTCGCCGGCTCGGAGGCCGGACTGCTCGACATCGATCCCGCGAAGGTGGTGCGCAAGGGCCGCCTGCAGCCTGGCCGCATGCTGCTGGTCGACACGGCGGCGGGCCGCATCATCGAGGACGAAGAGATCAAGTCGCAGCTCGCTGCCGAGCACCCGTACCAGGCGTGGGTGCGCGAGAACGCCGTGCGCCTCGCTGACGTGCCCGACCGCGAACACGTGGTCCACTCCCGTGCATCGGTCAAGCGCCGCCAGCGCGCGTTCGGCTACACCGAGGAGGAGCTGAAGCGCCTCCTGACGCCGATGGCGCAGCAGGGCCTCGAGCCCATCGGTGCCATGGGCTCCGACACGCCCATCGCCGTGCTCTCGAACCGTCCGCGGCTGCTCTTCGACTACTTCACCCAGATGTTCGCGCAGGTCACCAACCCGCCGCTGGACTCGATTCGCGAAGAGATCGTCACCGCCATCGGCGGCGCCATCGGTCCCGAGCCGAACCTCCTCGAGGCGACGCCGGAGCACGCCCGGAAAGTGCTGCTCGAGTTCCCGGTGATCGACAACGACGAGCTCGCGAAGATCCTGCACATCGACGCCGACCCTCGTCTCGAGGGCGTGTTCTCGGCACGCCGCGTGCGCGGCCTGTACCGAGTCGCGGACGGTCACGAGGGCCTGGAGCGCCGCCTGGCGGACATCTTCGATGAGGTCGACACTGCGGTCGCCGATGGCGTGTCGTTCATCGTGCTCTCCGACCGCGACTCGAATCAGGACTTCGCCCCCATTCCGTCGCTGCTGCTGACCTCCGCCGTGCACCATCACCTGGTGCGCAACCACACTCGTACCCGCTGTTCGCTGGTGGTCGAGGCAGGCGACGTTCGCGAAGTGCACCACGTCGCGCTCCTCATCGGGTACGGCTGCGCCGCGGTGAACCCCTACCTCGCCATGGAGACGGTCGAGGACCTCGCCCGTCGGGGCTACCTGGGCGACACCGCGTCTGACGTCGCAGTGGCGAACCTGATCAAGGCGCTCGGCAAGGGTGTCCTCAAGATCATGTCGAAGATGGGCATCTCGACCATCGCGTCGTATCGCGGGGCGCAGGTCTTCGAGGCAGTGGGCCTGTCGCGCGAGCTCGTGAACCGTCACTTCGTCGGCACTCCCAGCCAGATCGATGGCGCCGGTATCGACGTCATCGCGCAGGAGGTCGCCCTCCGCCACGCCGACGCGTACCCCGCCTCGGGCGAGATTCAGCCGCATCGGCGCCTGAACAGCGGCGGCGAGTACCAGTGGCGCCGCGACGGCGAGGAGCACCTCTTCGACCCGCACACGGTGTTCGCGCTGCAGCACTCGACGCGGACGCGCAAGTACGACGTCTTCCGCCAGTACACGGACCGTGTCGACGATCAGTCCAAGCGCCTGATGACGCTGCGCGGGCTGTTCGAGTTCTCGTCGGACCGCCCTGCGATCTCCGTCGACGAGGTGGAGCCCGTGAGCGACATCGTCAAGCGCTTCAACACCGGCGCCATGTCGTACGGCTCGATTTCGGCCGAGGCGCACGAGACTCTGGCGATCGCGATGAACCGTCTCGGGGGACGGTCGAACACCGGCGAGGGCGGCGAGGCAGTCGAACGGCTCTACGACCCCGAGCGTCGAAGCGCGATCAAGCAGGTCGCCTCGGGCCGCTTCGGTGTGACCAGCGAGTACCTCGTGAACGCGGATGACATCCAGATCAAGCTCGCACAGGGAGCCAAGCCAGGTGAGGGCGGCCAACTGCCCGGCACCAAGGTGTACCCCTGGGTCGCCGACACCCGGCACTCGACGCCCGGCGTGGGGCTCATCTCCCCGCCTCCTCACCACGACATCTATTCGATCGAAGACCTCAAGCAGCTCATCCACGACCTCAAGAACGCGAACCCGCAGGCGCGCATCCACACCAAGCTGGTGTCGGAGGTCGGCGTCGGCACCATCGCTGCGGGCGTCGCCAAGTGCAAGTCCGACGTCGTGCTCATCTCCGGCCAGGATGGCGGCACGGGAGCCAGCCCGTTGAACTCCCTCAAGCACGCCGGTGCGCCGTGGGAGATCGGTCTGGCCGACACTCAGCAGACTCTGGTGCTGAACGACCTCCGCGACCGCATCGTGGTCCAGGTCGACGGCCAGATGAAGACCGGCCGCGACGTCGTGGTCGCCGCACTGCTGGGTGCGGAGGAGTTCGGCTTCGCGACCGCCCCGCTCGTGGTCGAGGGGTGCATCATGATGCGCGTGTGTCACCTCGACACGTGCCCGGTGGGCGTGGCCACGCAGAACCCAGAGCTGCGGTCGCGGTTCTCGGGCAAGGCCGAGTACGTGGTGACATTCTTCGAGTTCATCGCTCAGCAGGTCCGCGAGCACCTCGCGGCACTCGGCTTCCGCACGATCGCTGAAGCTGTCGGTCACGTCGAGGCGCTCGACACCCGCAAGGCCATCGACCACTGGAAGGCCAAGGGTCTCGACCTGTCGCCGGTGCTGGCCCGCCCTGAGCCCGGCCGCGCCATCACGAGCGCGACCACTCAGGACCACGGCCTGGAAGAGGCGCTGGACCGCACGCTCATCGAGCTGGCGGCTCCTGCTCTCGAGCGCGGCGAGCGGGTGTCGATCGAGCTTCCGATTCGCAATGTCAACCGCACGGTCGGCACGATGCTCGGCCACGAGGTCACCAAGCGATACCGGGGCGCCGGTCTTCCGGACGAGACGATCGACATCACGTTCTCCGGCTCGGCTGGCCAGTCGTTCGGAGCCTTCCTTCCGCGCGGCATCACTCTTCGCCTCCTTGGCGACGCGAACGACTACGTGGGCAAGGGACTGTCCGGCGGCCGCGTCGTCGTGCGCCCCCACCGCGAGTCGATGATGGACGATTCGAAGGACGTGATCGCGGGCAACGTGATCGGCTATGGCGCCACCAGCGGTGAGATCTTCCTGCGTGGCCAGGTGGGCGAGCGCTTCCTGGTCCGCAACTCCGGCGCGTCCGCCGTCGTGGCGGGAGTGGGCGACCACGCTCTCGAGTACATGACCGGCGGTACCGCGGTGATCCTCGGTCGCACGGGCCGCAACCTCGGTGCAGGCATGTCCGGCGGTACGGCCTACGCGCTGGACCTGCGGCGTGAACGGGTGAACCGGCAGGCCCTCGCCTCCGGCGAGCTGACGTTGAGCGCACTCGACGCCGAGGATGAGACCATCGTCCGGACGCTGATCCAGCGGCACCTCGACCTGACGGAGTCGCCGCGTGCGCGCGACATCCTGACCCATTGGGACGAGTATCGCGGGCGGTTCACGCGGGTGCTTCCCGCACAGTACGCGCGAGTGCGCGATGCCCTTGCCGAGCTCGAATCGGTCGGGGGTGACCTGCGCGCCCCCGGTGCGTGGGCAGAGTTCTTGGAGGTGACCAGTGGCTGATCCTCGCGGATTCCTCAAGCACCGTGAGCGGGAGCTGCCCGCATCGCGGCCGGTGCCCGTGCGCCTGCTCGACTGGAGCGAGGTGCGCGACGAGCTCACGCGCGACGAACCGACGCTGCGGCGCCAGGCCACGCGCTGCATGGACTGCGGCATCCCGTTCTGTCACCAGGGCTGCCCCCTGGGCAACCTCATTCCTGAGTGGAACGACCTCGTCCGCGAGGGCCACTGGAGTGACGCGATCGAGCGGCTGCACGCCACCAACAACTTCCCCGAGTTCACCGGGCGCATCTGCCCGGCACCGTGCGAGACCTCGTGTGTGCTGGGCATCAACCAGCCTGCGGTGACCATCAAGAACATCGAGGTCGAGATCATCGACCACGCGTTCGAGGATGGCAATGTCACCCCACACGTGCCGCAGCGGCAGACCGGCAAGACGATTGCGGTCGTGGGCTCAGGGCCTGGCGGTCTCGCCGCCGCGCAGCAGCTCACCCGTGCGGGCCACACCGTGCGTGTCTACGAGAAGGATGATCGCCTGGGCGGCCTGCTCCGCTACGGGGTGCCTGACTTCAAGCTCGACAAGATGCACATCGACCGGCGCATCGCGCAGATGGAGGCCGAGGGTACGCGGTTCCGCACCGGCACCGCGATCGGCACTGACATCGCGTGGGACGAACTGCGGGCTCGCTACGACGCCGTGCTGGTGGCGACGGGTGCGCCGAAGCCTCGCGACCTGCCGATCCCCGGGCGCGACCTCGATGGCATCCACTATGCGATGCCGTACCTGTACCAGGGCAACAAGGCGGCCGCCGGCGATGACGTGCCGGACCAGATCCACGCCGAAGGCAAGCACGTGATCGTCATCGGCGGCGGCGACACCGGTTCGGACTGCATCGGCACCGCGCTGCGCCAGCAGGCGGCATCGGTGACCACGCTGGCGATCGGCAAGAAGCCGCCGGAGGCGCGCGCCGAGACCGAGCCGTGGCCCACGGACCCCCGCATCTTCGAGATCTCCTCGAGTCACGAAGAAGGCGGCACCAGAGAGTACTTGGCGTCCACCGTCGAGTTTGTGGGCGAGGACGGCCACGTCACCGCCCTGCGCGTAGCCGAGACCCAGTACAACCCGGACGGCTCGCGCACGCCCACCGCAGGCACCGAGCGGGACATTCCCGCTGACCTGGTGCTCATCGCGATGGGCTTCACGGGCCCGGAGACCGCGGAGCTGTCCTCTCAGGGCGGCCTCGCGATCACCGAGCGGGGAGCGATTCAGCGTGGCGAGGACTACGCCACGAACGTCGACGGCGTCTTTGTCGCCGGGGATGCGGGCCGAGGCGCCTCACTTGTCGTGTGGGCGATCGCTGAGGGCCGTGCGGCAGCCGCCGAGATTGACCAGTACCTGTTGGGGAGCACCGAGCTTCCTGCTCCGGTGACGGCGCACACCGCCGCCATCCGGGCTTAACACCGTAAGGTTGGAGAACATGCGAAACGCGAAGATTGTCTGCACCATCGGCCCCGCGACGGCCGCCATCGAGGACATGCGTCTGCTCGTAGGCGCCGGAATGGACGTCGCCCGGATCAACCGCTCCCACGGCAGCGCCGAGGAGCACGAGCAGGTGTACCGGAACGTGCGACAGGCCGCGGAGGAGGCAGGCCGGAACGTCGCCGTCCTCGTCGACCTGCAGGGCCCCAAGATCCGCCTCGGCCGCTTCTCCAACGGACCTCACGACCTCGCGGTCGGCGACGTGTTCACCATCACCACGCGCGACGTCGAGGGCACCAAGGACATCTGCGGCACGACCTTCGAGGGGCTGCCCGCCGACTGCTCGCCCGGCGACTCGCTGCTGATCGATGACGGCAAGGTTCGCCTCGAGGTGACCGAGGTCACCGACACGGACGTCGTCACGACGGTCGTGGTTCCTGGCCCCGTCTCGAACAACAAGGGCATCAACCTGCCCGGCGTCGCAGTCTCCGTTCCCGCGCTGTCGGAGAAGGATGAGGACGACCTGCGCTGGGGCCTGAAGATGGGCGCCGACTTCATCGCACTGTCGTTCGTCCGCTCCGCAGCCGACTACGCCGACGTGGCCCGCATCATGTCCGAAGAGGGCATCACTGTGCCGGTCATCGCCAAGGTCGAGAAGCCCCAGGCCGTCGACAACCTCGAAGAGATCGTCGACGCGTTCGACGGGATCATGGTCGCCCGCGGCGACCTGGGCGTCGAGCTCCCGCTCGAGGACGTGCCGCTGGTGCAGAAGCGTGCGATCGAGCTGTGCCGCGCGAACGCCAAGCCCGTGATCGTGGCCACGCAGGTGTTGGAGTCCATGACTCACTCACCCGTCCCCACTCGCGCCGAGACCTCGGACTGCGCCAACGCCATTCTGGACGGCACTGACGCCGTGATGCTGTCGGGCGAGACCTCGGTGGGCGATTTCCCGATCGTCACGGTCGAGACCATGGCCCGCATCGT
The DNA here is from genome assembly GCF_000975095.1 of Demequina aestuarii. Lineage (GTDB taxonomy): Bacteria > Actinomycetota > Actinomycetes > Actinomycetales > Demequinaceae > Demequina > Demequina aestuarii. The sequence continues at coordinate 1,443,029 of NZ_BBRD01000001.1, read as the reverse complement.
CAAGAACACCGAGGAGAAGGGCTTCACGCGGATCGCACCGTATCTGACGACGCCCAAGACCCGCGGTGGCGCCGTGACGCACGCGGCCGCCGAGATCGCCGACGTCCTCGACATCAAGTACATCGTGACGTTCACGCAGTCGGGCGACTCGGCCCTGCGTATGGCGCGCCTGCGCCCGAGCGTCCCGATGCTCGCATTCACGCCGGAGCCCAAGACGCAGAAGCGCCTTGCACTCACCTGGGGCGTAGAAACCGCGCTCGTGAAGCGTGTCGAGTCCACCGACGAGATGGTCAACCTCGTTGACGCCTATCTCACGGAGAACGAGATGGCGAGCGAGGGCGAGTATGTGGTCGTCGTCTCCGGCACGCCGGTCGGCGTCCCGGGCACCACCAACTCGATCTTCGTCCACAAGGTCGGTCAGGTGCGCAAGTAGTACTCAGCATTCACACGCCACGACGGCCCGCTCTCTGTCGAGAGCGGGCCGTCGTCGTCTGCGGCGATGTCAGGACGGGCCGGACAGCTCCGTATAGTCTCGCGGCCCGAACGGAGGCACCACGCGCTCGTATTCCTCGTGGAACAGGGGAGAGGAGATCAGGAAGTCGGCCGTCGCCACGTTGCTGGCCATCGGGATGTTCCACACGGTGCACAGCCGCAGCAGCGCCCTGACGTCAGGGTCGTGGGGCTGCGACTCCAGCGGGTCCCAGAAGAAGATCAGCATGTCGATTCCGCCCTCGGCGATGCGGGCGCCGATCTGCTGGTCGCCTCCCACCGGACCCGAGAGGAATCGGTGCACCTGCATGCCGAGTTCGTGCTCGAGCATGTTGCCGGTCGTGCCGGTGGCGTAGAGGTAGTGCTTCTTCAGCGACCCGGCATTGAAACTCGCCCACTCGAGGAGCTCGGGCTTCTTGTTGTCGTGCGCGACGAGAGCGATGTGTCGGGCCGCGGCAGGCTCAGGCGTGGTGTTCATCCCTGCAGTATGGCGTGTCAACGACGTTTCGACCCGAGCGGCGAGCCTGACCTCGGTGGACGTTGGTCCCGGAGATGACGCCGATGCGCGGCCTACGCTTCAAATGTGGCTGTACCAATAGGAATTGAGACGGGACTGGCTCGCTCTGCGGAGCGCGTGGCCCTGCTCGAGGCCGTCTCGGATCCCGTGCGGTGGACTGTGCTCGACGTCCTGTCGCACGGGCCGCAGTGCGTGTGCGACCTGCAGGAGCGAGTGCCCGTTCCCGGCAATCTCCTGAGCTACCACTTGAAGGTGCTGCGCACGGCCGGGCTTGTCACGACATCGCGTCGCGGCCGCTGGGTGGACTATGCCCTCGCTGGTGAGGCCCACGCGCGGCTGGCCGCCGCGCTGCCTGGCGCACCTCGCGAGGTCGCGCCGTGAACGCGCCGATGCGCGTGAGCAGCGGTCAGCGCGGCGCGACTGCGAGGACGGCGGCAGCGCTCGCCGGACTCGCACTGCTGTGGGCCGGGCTCTTCGCCCTCAACGAGGTGGGCTGGGACGTCCTTCTCGGCGACTGGCTGGGCCTCGACCTGAACGCTCGCGTCGTCGATGCGGTGCGCTTCTTCTTCTCCGACGTGGTCAAGATTCTGCTGCTGCTCGTGGGCATGATCTTCGTGATCGGTCTGCTGCGCACGACACTGCGTCCCGAGCGGGTGCGCACGTTCCTCGAAGGGAAGCCGCTGTTCCTGTCGCTCGGCATGGCGGCCGTCCTCGGGGCGCTCACCCCGTTCTGCTCATGCTCGTCGATCCCGATCTTCATCGGGTTCGTCGCCGCAGGCGTGCCGCTCGGGGTGACGTTCGCGTTCCTCATCGCGTCGCCCTTGGTCAATGAGGTCGCCGTGGTGATGCTCGCCGACATGTTCGGCTGGGAGGTCACCGGCGCCTATGTGGCCGCTGGGCTGGGGCTTGCCATCGGGGCCGGGTGGGTGTTCACGCGCATGAGTCTCGGGCGGTGGGTCGAGGACTTCGTGTTCGCGGCGCCTGTCGCCGCTCTTGGCGCGGATGGTCACCGGCCCACTCTCGTCGAGCGGGTGGCGGCGGCACGGGACGAGACCCGCGAGATCCTTGGGCGGGTCTGGGCGTGGGTGATCGTGGGCGTGGCCGTCGGCGCTGGCGTTCACGGCTGGGTGCCGACGGAGTTCTTCGCCTCGTATGCCGGCCCGGACAATCCCCTGGCGGTGGTCGTGGCGACACTCGTGGGCATTCCCCTGTATTCGAACGCGGCCGGGGTCATCCCCATCGCGGAGGCGCTGTGGGCCAAGGGCATGGCCACCGGCACCGTGATGGCGTTCATGATGGGCACCGTCGCCCTGTCGATTCCGGAGTTCATCCTGCTCAAGCGGGTCCTCAAAGGCCCTCTCCTCGGACTGTTCTTCGGCACGGTCGCCGCGGGAATCATGATCATCGGCTTCTTCGTCAACGCCGTCTTCTAGCCACCGCCCACCACTCACCCATGGAGGTCACCATGACCATCACGATCCTCGGCCCCGGCTGCCGCAACTGCATCACCCTGGAAAAGATCACGCGAGAGGCGATCGCGGATCTGGGCATCGACGCGGACGTGGAGAAGGTCACCGACTACGCTGCGATCGCCCGCTACGGAGTGATGTCCACCCCCGGCCTGGTGGTGGACGGCGAGGTGGTGCTGTCCGGACGGGTGCCTACCGTCGCTCACGTGCGCGAGCTGCTCGCGGCACGGAGCGCCTGATGGAGGCGGTCCCACGTGGGGCATGGCTCGCCACAGCGTGACGCGGCGAGGGTCACAGGAGCGATCCACGAACGCCGCGAACTCTGAGGAACGGTGGACTCCGGCGACCGTGGGAGCCCGACCACCGGCGACTCTCCACGGAGCCCCATGAGGCTCGAGCCCCTGAGCGCTGTTCTCGCGCGCGCATCGTCTGTCCAGAGAATGCGCCAGGGAAGTGGCGCCGCGCCTGCGCGGGGGTCCCGGTGGCGGGTGTGACACCTTCCCTCACAACCGGTTCCCCGAGGACGATGGGCCTCCCATGAGGCGTCGCGCGTTCCAGGTGTGGCCCACCGCAGCCGCCGTGCTCGGCGTGGTCGTGGCCGCGTCGCTCATGAGCGGTGGTCTCGCAACCGGCGTGGTGGGGAGGCTCGTCGCCTCGGCCGTGTTCTTCGGCGGGTGGGCGGCGGTGCGATCAGCGGCGCGCGGTGAGCGCGACGACGCCGCATCGCCATGGATCTGGATCGCGCGCGCCTGCGGGGCCATGGGGGTCGGCACGGTGCTGGCGACGGTCGTCGACGGCGACCATGAGCACATCGCGCGTTCCATCGGGCACGTCGCGACGATCGTCGCGGCCATGCTCGTGTATCAGGGCATGGTGCGGTGGAACAGGTTCCGTTCCGGAACCGCGGCTCCCCACGACTGGCTCAACGGGCTCTCGGCTCTGCTCGCCGGAACTGCAGCCCTGCAGGCCGCCGCAGTTCACGGCCTCGTGGCCGTCGACGCGACCTCGCCACTGCCCGCGATGGAAGTCGCCAGCGGCCTGTTGGTCCTCGGGACGATGGCAACCATCTCTCACCTCGCGGGACTGCGTCGTGACCCACGCTTCTGGCTGACGTGTGGCGCCTTCGTGGTCATCGCAACCGTGCAGGTGATCTCGAGCGTCCGCGGCGGCATGGCAGATCTGGTGCTGATCACGTGGACGCTTGCTGCCGCATTGTGCATCGCGTGGGCGTGCCACGGCCCCCGACGCGGGCGCGGTCAGATGCACCCGGCGTCGGCAGGTGCCACCGCTGCCGGATCGATCGTGGTGCTCGCGGCGAGCGTGGGGACCTTGTTGGTGGAGGACGTGGCGCATCTCGCGGCTCAGCTCGCCACCGCGGAGACGAATGGCCGAATCTGGCCGGCGGCGTTGGCCGGGGCAGCGGCGGCTGGTGCGATTCTCCGGCTGGCGGGGATGGTCAGAGACCACTCGATCCTGGCGGTCACTCGCCACGAAGCGCGCACCGACGATCTGACAGACCTCGGCAATCGACGTGCCCTGCTCGAGTACCTCGATCGAGCGCAGCGACGACGCCGTCCGCTCGGCCTCGTGCTGGTGGACCTCGACGACTTCAAGTCCGTCAACGACAAGCACGGCCACCCGGTCGGCGACGAGCTTCTCCGGACGGTCGGACGCGCGCTGTCGGACGTGCTCCCCGCGGGCGGCCTGGCGGCGCGGATCGGGGGTGACGAGTTCGCCCTGGCCATCGACGGTGCTCCGGGCGAGGCTGGCGCGCTTGCAGAGCGCACTGCGCATGCCTTGTCGCAGATCGTGGTGGTGGCAGGTTCGAGGATCACCGTGAAGGCCAGCATCGGCGTCGCGGCGAGCGTCGGTGACACCCGCGTTCTGCTGTGGCGTGCCGATGTCGCCCTGTACGGAGCGAAGCGGTCGGACGACACCGTCGTCACGTTCGACCGACGCCTCGGCGAGGCCGCCGACGACCGTCGGCGCATGCGCGATGAACTGCGCGATGCCCTCGCTACGGCTGACGGTGCTCGCGAGCAGTTCGTGGTCTGGTACCAACCGCAGCTCGACGCCCAAACGGCCCGCGTGAACGGAGTCGAGGCCCTCGTGCGGTGGAACCGTCCTGGCCAGGGACTGCTGGACCCCGGTGCCTTCCTGGTGGCTGTCGAGGACGCCGGGCTGATGCTGGAACTCACCGATCACGTGCTTCGCACGGCGTGTGCTCAGGCCGCACGGTGGGCAGCGGATGAGATCGTCGTACGGATCTCGGTGAACGTCGCGCCCAGCGTGCTCGCCCACGAGCGTCTCCTCACGATCGTCGGGGACTCTCTGCGCGAGTCGGGCCTGCCCGAGTCGGCCCTCGTCGTGGAGATCACCGAGACTGCTGCCATCGCGGAGCACACGGCCGCGGTGCTCAATGCGCAGGAGCTTCGCCACCGTGGAGTCGCAGTGAGCATCGACGACTATGGGACGGGGTACTCGTCGCTGACGCGCCTTCACCGACTCCCTGCCGATGAGATCAAGCTCGACCGGAGGTTCACCGCCGACCTGGAGCACGACGACAGGGCCCGCGTCATCGTCTCGGCCACCATCGACCTCGCCCACCAGCTTGGGCACCGCGTCATCGCGGAAGGGGTCGAAGACCACGCCACACTGGGGCTGCTCGCGTGCCTGGGGTGCGATGAAGTGCAGGGCTGGGTGCACGCACGTGCCATGCCCGCCGATCAGCTCACGACGTGGCTCGCGAATCGCCAGGGAACGATCGTGGCGACCGACGAGAGCGCTCGTGCCGTGGCGCCTCAGAAGAATCACCACTCCGGGAAGGGCCGGACTCGGCCCCCACTCGACTCGGGTGAGACCACGTGGGAGGCGCGATCCTTAGCGTGGTGATGGCCGAGCGTCGGGGCCCTCGACCTGCCGGTCGATCGCACGCCAGCCATCCGTCTTCGGGAGACTGGACGTGGTGCCGTGTGCGGGAGAGGCGGTCCGTGACCGCACCGCACCGCTCACGCGAGATCGGCGCGTGCCTGACGTGTGGACCGCATGGGTGCCCCGAGTGGGATTCGAACCCACACTGGAACGGGTTTGAGCCGTTTGCCTCTGCCGGTTGGGCTATCGGGGCCAGCGGGTCACATGGTAGCGCGTGCACAGCCGCCGCCGGCGCGAGGCGGCCTCGCCGCGGGGCCATTCACGCGCATCGGCCGCGCCGGTTGGGCCAATGGGCACCAGGGATATTAGGCTGGGCACCGTGACTGAGACCCAAGACACCGCAGACCAGCCCGAGGCGCAGCCCAAGAAGCGCCGCGCCGTCGTCGCAGAGGACGAGGCGCTGATCCGGATGGACATCGTCGAGACGCTGACCGAGGGCGGCTACGACGTCGTCGGTGAGGCCGCCAACGGCGAGGAGGCGGTGGCGCTCGCCATCGAGCACAAGCCCGATGTCGTGGTCATGGACATCAAGATGCCCGTGATGGACGGCATCACCGCAGCCGAGAAGATCGCCGCCGAGCGGGTGGCGCCCGTCGTGCTCCTGACGGCCTTCAGCCAGACCGAGCTCGTCGAGCGGGCACGGGATGCCGGCGCGATGGCGTACGTCGTCAAGCCCTTCACTCCTGCGGACCTGCTTCCCGCCGTCGAGATCGCCGCCTCCCGATTCGTCGAGATCCGCGCGCTCGAGTCCGAGATCGCGGACATCACCGAGCGCATGGACACGCGCAAGAAGGTGGAGCGCGCGAAGGGTCTGCTCATGGAGAAGATGCGCCTGAACGAGCCCGAGGCCTTCCGTTGGATTCAGAAGACGTCGATGGACCGGCGCCTCACCATGCGCGAGGTGGCCGAGGCCGTCATCGACCAGATGGGCGACGCGAAGTCCTAGGCTCGCGCACCCCCCACACCAGCCCCTCCCACGCCATCCACCCCTGGCGCCCATCGACGCAGGAATGACGCGTCCCACCCGCAAGCGGTGCAGAATACCTGGCAATTCGATGCACGCAGGTCACGAAATCGTGATGCACGAGACCCACATCTGAAACGTCCGGGCGCTACCGTGAGGTTAATGCCGCCAGGGACCGTCCCTGGTGGGATGGTCTGGCGGACTTCCGCCAGTGTGGAGGGAACACAACATGGCTCGATGGAACACCATCGCGCGGGGCGCGGCCTTTGCCGCCGCGGCCTCGCTGGCCCTTGCGGCCTGCTCGAGCGAATCCGACCCTGAGACGTCGTCGACCGAGGGTGGCGGCTCAGAGGCCTCCGGCGACGCACTGACGATCGGCTCGCTGCTGCCGCTGACCGGCAGCCTTGCCTTCCTCGGCCCGCCCGAGGTCGCAGGAGTCGATCTGGCACAGAAGGAGATCAACGACGCAGGCGGCGTGTGGGGATCGGACGTGGAGATCATCCACACCGACTCGTCCGACACGGACAACCCGCAGATCGCTTCGCAGTCGGTGACCGAGCTCATCTCGCAGGACGTCGCAGCCATCGTGGGTGCGGCATCGTCTGCGGTGACGCTCAACGTGGTGGACGATGTGACCGCGGCCGGGATCGTGCAGATCTCGCCGGCGAACACCTCGACGGCGCTCACCGGCTACTCGCCGCTGTTCTTCCGCACGGCTCCGCCGGACACGGTCCAGGGCGACGCGCTCGGAAACCTCATCCTGGACGACGGGATCGAGAACCTCGGCATCCTGCTGTTCGCCGACGACTACGCCACCTCGCTGCGCGACGTGGTGCAGGGCGTCATCGAGGAGGCCGGCGGCACCGTGACCTATGGCGTCTCGGGTGATGAGTTCCAGACCGACGCCTCGAACTTCGAGTCGATCGTTCAGGACGTGCTCGCGACCAACCCCGATGGCATCCTCGTGATCGCCTTCGACCAGACGAAGGCCATCATCCCGGCCCTCGTGGGCGCGGGTTTCCCGGCGGACAAGCTGTACCTCACGGACGGCAACACCGCTGACTACTCGGCGGACTTCGAAGAGGGCACGATGACCGGCGCTCAGGGAACGATTCCTGGCGCCAACGCCGCCGACGACTTCAAGGCATTGCTCGACGAGGTCAACGGCAGCCCGCTCGACTCCTACGCCTACGGCGCAGAGTCCTACGACGCCACCATGCTGGTCGCCCTCGCGGCGCTCAAGGGTGGCGCCGGAGACGGCCAGACCGTCGCGGACAACCTGCCCGCGGTCTCTGGCGCAGACGGTGGCACCGAGTGCACCGGCTGGGTGGAGTGCTCGGAGCTGATCGAGGCCGGCGAGGACATCATCTACCAGGCGGTGTCCGGCGTGGGCCCGTTCAACGATGAGAACGACCCCTCGAGCGCCTACGTGGGCGTCTACGAGTACGACGAGTCCAACGTCCAGACCTGGGTCGAGGCGGTGTTCGGCGAGGTCTGATCCTCACTGAACGTCACGGACAGCGAGAGGGTCCCCGGCTTCGGCCGGGGGCCCTCTTCGCGTGCTCCCGACCGATGCGCGGGCGGGGTCGGCGTCCGTCGTCACGGAAGGGCGGCGCGCGACACGAGAGAAGGGTCGCCGGCAGCCGTCGTCACTCACGCTGCGAGTGCGGTACGCGGGGACGGGCGTCCGCGACCGTTGTCGCGCCTCCACGGCAGCGCCACGCGTGCGGGCGCCGCCGCCCGGACGCAGCAACGGACCCCGCCAGCATCGCTGCTGACGGGGTCCGGAACGGGGGAGCAGTGGGCGGTTAGGCGCCCAGCGTCCCCAAGTACAGCTCGATGACCTTGGGGTCCTTGAGGAGCTCCTGGCCCGTGGCCGTATATGCGGACGTGCCCTGGTCCAGCACGTAACCGCGGTCGCAGATCTGCAGGCAGCGCCGCGCATTCTGCTCCACCATGATGATGGTGACGCCGGACTTGTTGATCTCGCGCGTGCGCACGAACGTCTCATCCTGGCGCACCGGCGACAGACCCGCGGAGGGTTCGTCGAGCAGCAGCACCTTGGGGTCCATCATGAGCGCACGCGCCATCGCGACCATCTGGCGCTCGCCGCCCGAGAGCGACCCGGCACGCTGGTGATCGCGCGACGACAGATCGGGGAACAGGTCCATCACGCGCGCGTACTGCGCCTTGAATCCCTTGGCGTTCTGGTAGGCGCCCATCTCGAGGTTCTCGCGAATGGTCAGTGACGGGAACACGTTGTTGGTCTGCGGGACGAAGCCCACGCCCATCTGCACGAGCTCGTCCGCGCGCTTGTTCGAGATGTCCTCGCCGCCCAACGTTGCCGTGCCGGACGTGATGGTCACGAGACCGAACAGCGCCTTGAGGAACGTCGACTTGCCGGCGCCGTTCGGGCCGATGATGCCGATCAGTTCGCCTTCGTCGACGCGCATCGAACAGCCGTTGAGGATGTCGACGCCTGGCACGTAGCCGGCCACGATGTCGTCGGCGATCAGCAGAGGTGCAGTGTCGGTCATTCCGATGCCTCCTTCTTGATCTCGTCTACGGCAGCTGGCTCTGACAGGTCCTCGTCCATGTGCGCACCCAGGTAGGCCTCTTGGACCTGCGGGTTCAGCATGACGCTGTCGGGAGGGCCCTCGGCGATGATCTGCCCCTGGGCCATCACCACCACCCAGTCCGAGATGCGGCGCACCATGTGCATGTCGTGCTCGACGAACAGCACTGTGACGCCCTCGTTCTTGAGCTTCACGATGTGGTCCAGCAGGGACTCGGTGAGGGCAGGGTTCACGCCCGCCATCGGCTCGTCGAGCATGACCATCTCGGGGTCGGACATGAGCGCGCGCGCCATCTCGAGCAGCTTGCGCTGCCCGCCGGAGAGCGACCCCGCGAATTCGTCCTTCTTCTCGTAGAGCTTGAAGCGCTTGAGGAGCACGTGCGCCTTCGCCGTGATCTCCTCCTCTCGCGCCTTCCACAGCGCTGGGACGAACGCCACGAAGAAGTTCTCGCCGCTCTGGTCCGAGGCTCCCAGGCGCATGTTCTCGATCACGGTCATGCGGCTCAGCGCCTTGGTGAGCTGGAACGTGCGGACCTTGCCTGCTCGTGCGACCTTGGCCGGAGAGACGCCCTTGAGAGAGTGGCCGTTGAAGAGCCAGTCGCCCCTCTGCGGCTTGTCGAAGCCGGTGAGCAGGTTGAAGAACGTGGACTTCCCGGCGCCGTTCGGGCCGATCAGCGCCGTGATGGCGCCACGCTGGACCTCGAAGTGATCGACGTCGACGGCGGTGAGTCCGCCGAAGTGACGATGGACCTTGTCCGCGATCACGATGGGGTCCGGTTTGGGCGCTCCCGGCTCGCGGGGAACCTGTGCGAAGACGTCGTCAGTCATGGAAAGCCAGCTCCTTCTTGTCGCCCAGAATCCCTTGCGGCCGGAAGATCACCAGACACATCAGCGTCACGCCCACCAGCGTGAGCGAGAACGGCTCGAGCTGCTGCGTGTTGAGAACAGTGTCGGGAATGACCGCAGACGCTACGCCCTTCACGAAGACGAGCGCGCACCAGAACAGGATCGAGCCGAGCACCGGACCGAACACGGTCGCGGCGCCGCCGAGCAGCAGCAGCGTCCAGATCCAGAATGTGGTGGGACGGCCCATCGAGTCGGGCTGCACCGACGCGCCGAGGGCCCACACGATTCCGGCGAGCGCACCGATGGCACCGCCGATCACGAGCGCCTGCATCTTGTACGAGTACACGTTCTTGCCGAGCGACCGCACTGCGTCCTCGTCCTCGCGGACCCCCTTGAGGACGCGTCCCCACGGCGAGCGAGACAGTCGCCAGAAGAGCAGGACCATGAGCCCCACGAGGCTCCAGCCCACGAGGGCCAACCACCAACTGGTCGACTGCGAGCCGTGGAGCGCGATCGGGCCGAACTCGACCATGCGGTCAGGGAACGGCGAGAGCATCTCGAAGGAGCCCTTGAACTCGTTGCCGCGAATGCCTGTCGAGGCGCCCGTCAGCGAGTTCAGGTTCTGCGAGCGTCCCACGTATCGGATCATCTCCGCTGCCGCGATGGTCACGATGGCGAGGTAGTCGCCTCTCAGTTTCAGCGTGGGCCATCCCAGCACGACGGCGAAGACCACGGCCAACGCGATCGCCACGAGCACGCCGAGCCAGATCGGCCCGCCCTCGCGAGCGGTGATGGCGTACCCGTACATGCCGAGCAGCATGAATCCGGCCTGTCCCATGTTCAGCAGGCCGGTCATGCCGAAGTGGAAGTTGAGGCCGATCGCGGCGAGCGCGAATGCGGCAGTCGTCGGCGCGATCGCCTCGCGCAGGATGCTGACCAAGATGTCCATGCGCTAACCCACCCTCTCCGCTCGTCCCAGAATTCCTTGCGGTCTCACCAGCAGCACCAGGATGAGGATGGCGAGAGCCGTCGCGTACTTGAGGTCGGGGCCGAGCCACAGCGTCGAGGTCTCGACCACCACGCCGATGACGAGCGAGCCGACGAGTGCACCGAACGGCTGGCCCAGGCCACCCAGCGTGACGGCGGCGAACATCAGCAGCAGCAGCTTGGCGCCGGTGTCGAACTTGGTGCCGGAGTCGTACAGCGCCAGCAGGATGCCTCCGAGTGCGGCCAGGCTGGTGGCCATGACCCACACGAGGCGGATGATGCCGTCCACCTTGATGCCTGAGGCCGCGGCCAGCGCCGGGTTGTCCGAGACTGCGCGAGTCGCGCGTCCCAGGCGAGTGCGCAACAGGAAGTAGCCGACGGCGAGCAGTGCCACGACGGCGATGCCGATCGACATCGTGGTCGTGTCGCCGAGCTGGATGGGACCGATCTGCTTGCGCTCCTCGATCGCCGTGCTCACCCGGAGACGGTCGGGACCGATCCACCACTGCAGGAAGTTCAGCAGTGCCAGCGAGAAGCCGATCGAGACGATCATCTGCTGAACGGTCTTGACGCCGCGCTTGCGCAGCTTCGCCCACATGAAGCGATCCTGAAGCCAGCCGGTGGCGCCCGCGACGGCGATCGCCGCGATCGACGCAAGCCAGAGAGGCCAGCCGATGGTGAACTCCACCGGGACCAGCGGGATCGAGACCGGTTCCTGCGTGGCGAAGAAGTAGGCCAGCATCGCGCCGAGCGATACCTGCTCGCCGTGCGCGAAGTTGCTGAGTCCCGTAGTGCCGTAGATCAGTGAGAGTCCCACCGAGGCGAGTGCGAGCAGCAGCCCGAACACGATCCCGTTGAAGACGTTCTGTGCGATTCGGTTCGTGCCCAGGCCTGTCGTGCCGCCGGCATCCTCCTCGTCCACCGCCGCGTCGGCCGTCACTGTGTCGGAGTTGACCGCATCGGCAGCGACCACTGAGGTGGCGACGTCCGTGGCGTCGGCGGCAGCAGCTGTGGAGCCGAGCGTCGACAGTGCGGAGAAAGCGGCAACAGCAAGGACGAACACGATCACAGCGCGCATCACCGCGCGTCGGTCGATTCTCTTCGTCAAGGATCCCCTCCTCGTCAGGATTCCATCAACATACGCCATGCATGTTTCGGCTATGTGGCGGAATTTTGACGAATGGAGCAGGTAAGCCGCGCCGTTGCGACAGGTCTGCCCGATTCGTCTGTGATTGCGATCTCGTAGGTGGCGATGGTGCGGCCACGGTGCAGCGCAGTGGCGACGCCGCGTACGACGCCGTCCCTCGCCGAGCGGTGGTGAGTGATGTTCAGCTCGATGCCGACAGCGATGCCAGCGGGTGAGGCATGGGCCATCGCGGCGAAGGAGCCCAGGGTCTCGGCGAGCACCGCCGAGGCCCCGCCGTGAAGAAGGCCGTAGGGCTGGGTGTTGCCCGCCACGGGCATCGAGCCTTCAGCCCGATCCGCCGTGACGGAGTCGACAGTGATGCCCATGCGCTCCATGAGAGTGCCGGCCACCACAGCCTCGAATGACACGTCGTCGTTGTCAGTCATAGGGGATAGGTTGGCACAGTGAACGACTCCAGCCGACCGACACTGCTGCTGATCGACGGATTCTCGATGGCGTTTCGCGCCTTCTTCGCCCTCCCGGTCGAGAACTTCGCGACGTCGACGGGGGTGCCGACCAACGCCGTCTACGGGTTCGCGTCGATGCTCGCGACGCTCATGAAGGAGCACGCGCCCACGCACGCTGCGGTGGCGTTCGACCTTCCCGGCGGAACGTTCCGCACGGAGCGTCTTCCCTCCTACAAGGGCACCCGCGATGCCACGCCCCCAGAGTTCGAGCCGCAGGTGCCGCTCATTCGCGAGGTCCTCGACGCGCTCGGGATCGCGGCGGTCGACAAGGAGCGCTACGAGGCGGACGACCTCCTCGCCACGTACGCGCGCCTGGGCCGCGAAGCAGGGATGCGCGTCCTGGTGGTCTCGGGAGATCGCGACACGATTCAGCTCGTGACCGAGGACGTCACCCTGCTGTATCCGCGCAAAGGCGTGTCTGATCTGGTGCGCTTCACGCCCGATGCGGTGGTGGAGAAGTACGGGGTGAGGTCCGATCAGTACCCCGACCTGGCGGCACTCGTCGGGGAGACCAGCGACAACCTGCCCGGCGTTCCGGGCGTGGGACCCAAGACTGCCGCCAAGTGGATCGGCATCTACGGAGGTCTCGAGGGCATCCTCGACAACGCCGAGGATGTCCCGGGCAAGGCGGGGCAGAGTCTGCGCGACCACGTGGAGCAGGTCAGGCTCAACAGGGAGCTCAACCACCTGTTGACCGATCTCGAGGTGCCCCTCACCGTGGCGGACCTTGAGTATCGAGGCGCCGATGCGGTGGCCGTGCACCAGGTCTGCGACGCCTTGCAGTTCCGGTCGCTGAGGGAGCGCCTGCTGCCGCTCGTCACCTCGGACTCCGCCGAGGACGTGCCCGAGGAGCCCGACGAGGTCGAGGTCGTCACCGAGGGCGCTGTGGCGGCCGTGACCGGCCTCGCCGGACCAGTGTCACTTCACGTCGAGGGGCGCACGGGGGCCGATGCGGACGCGTGGGCGATCGGCGTGAGTGCCGGCGACGGGGCCTGGGGGATCGACCTCACGGCGCTGAGCGCGGCCGAGGAGGCCTCGCTGCGAGCGTGGCTCGAGGACGAAGCGGCCGCCAAGACCCTCCATGGGGCCAAGGATGGCTGGCACGCGCTCATGGCGCGCGGCATCGACCTCGCGGGCATCGCCGGCGACACGCAGGTGGGTGCCTTCCTCGTGAATGCCGACCAGCGGGGGTTCGATCTCGCTTCTGTGCTGCAGCGCTACCTGGGCGTGACGACGACCGGCGGCGCTGCGGGCGACGAGCTCGATCTCGGCCTCGATGCCTCCGCGGCACACGCTGCGGGCGTGACGGCGGCTCACGTCGGCCGACTCGCCGCCGAGCTGGATGCCGAGATCGAGCGGCGCGGCATGACGACCCTGTACCGGGAGGTGGAGATCCCGCTGATCGGTGTCCTGGCCCGGATGGAGCACGCGGGGATCGCGGTCGACCAGACGAGGCTGGGCGAGCGCGCCGACGGCGCGCGTGAACGCGCGGACCACGCCGCCGCGCAGGCCTACGAGGCCATCGGCGGCGAGGTCAACCTGGGCTCGCCCAAGCAGTTGCAGGAGGTGCTGTTCGAGCGGCTCGGCATGCCCAAGACCAAGAAGATCAAGACCGGCTACTCGACGGATGCGTCGTCGCTCGCCGATCTGCAGGCGAAGAGCCCGCACCCGTTCCTCGAGGCGCTGCTGGCACACCGCGACGCCGCCAAGCTCGGCCAGATCATCGAGACCCTCGCGCAGGCCGTGCGTGAGGACGGACGCATCCACACCACGTTCTCCCAGGTGGTGGCGTCGACGGGCCGGCTCAGCTCGAAGGACCCGAATCTGCAGAACATCCCGATCCGCACCGAGGAAGGTCATCGGATCCGCGAGGCATTCGTCGTGGGCCAGGGATACGAGACGCTGGTCACCGCCGACTACAGCCAGATCGAGATGCGCATCATGGCTCACCTCAGCGGTGACGAGGGACTGATCGAGGCGTTCCGGGCGGGGGAGGACCTCCACCGGTTCGTGGGCGCACGGGTGTTCGGGGTGGAGCCGGGGGACGTCACTCCTGAGATGCGGTCGAAGGTCAAGGCGATGAGCTACGGGCTGGCCTATGGGCTGTCGTCGTTCGGCCTCGCGCGCCAGCTGTCCGTGCCGGTGGGCGAGGCTCAGGCGATGATGGACGACTACTTCGCGCGGTTCGGCGGTGTGCGCGACTACCTGCGCACTGTCGTGGACCAGGCGCGCGAGGTCGGATACACCGAGACCATCCTCGGGCGCCGCCGCTACATTCCCGACCTCACCTCGACGAACAGGCAGCGTCGCGACATGGCGGAGCGAGTCGCTCTCAACGCTCCCATCCAGGGCAGCGCTGCAGACCTCATCAAGAAGGCGATGCTCGGCGTCGATGCGGCGCTCAGGGACCAAGGTCTTGCGTCCCGGCAGCTCCTGCAGGTGCACGATGAACTGGTAGTCGAGGTCGCAGCCGGAGAGCAGGACGCGGTCGAGGCGATACTGACCGAACAGATGCACGCCGCCGGCGACCTGTCTGTGCCCCTCGACGTCAACGTCGGCAAGGGGTCGGATTGGCGCGCGGCCGGACACTAGGCTTGCTGACGAACCAAGCTTGCCGAAGAAACCAAGGCTGGAGAACATGCGCGTAGGAATTCTGACCGGAGGTGGGGACTGCCCCGGCCTCAATGCCGCCATCCGAGCCGTCGTCAAGCGCGGCACGGCCGAGCACGGAATGTCCGTCGTGGGCTTCCGCAATGGCTGGGAGGGAGTGATCAACGGTGACGCCGTTCCCCTGACCAGGGACGACGTCAGCGGCATCCTCGTTCATGGAGGCACCATGCTGGGCACCGCACGGTGCCACCCCCACAAGGTCAAGGGCGGCATCGAAGCGGTTCACCAGACCGTGGAGGACGAGAAGCTCGACGCGCTCATCTGCATCGGCGGCGACGGCACTCTGAAGGCGGCGTCGAAGGTCCACGACTCTGGAGTGCCCGTGGTGGGCATCCCCAAGACCATCGACAACGATGTGGTGGGCACGGACGCGTCCATCGGCTTCGACACCGCCGTGTCGATCGCGACCGAAGCCATTGACCGCCTCCACTCGACCGCCGAGTCGCACAACCGCGTCATGGTGGTGGAGCTCATGGGACGGCACTGCGGCTGGATCGCGGTGACAGCGGGTATCGCGGGTGGCGCGGACATCATTCTCGCGCCCGAATCGCCGTTCGACATCGAGACCATCGGCAAGAAGATCCGTCATCGTCACCGCTACAAGGATTTCTCCATCGTGGCGGTCGCCGAGGGCGCCGTTCCCGCCGAGGGCAGCGAGTGGAACGCCTCTGACACGCTCGACGAGAAGGGCAACCCCATCGCGGGCCAGGTGGGCGCACAGGTCACGCGTGCGATCGAGCGCGTGACGGGATTCCCGTCGCGTCTCACCGTGCTCGGCTACGTGCAGCGCGGCGGTGTGCCCACGGCCGCAGACAGACTGCTCGCCACACGGTTCGGCGTGGCCGCGATCGACGCGGTGGCGACCCGCAACTTCGGGACGTTCACCGCCCTGCGCGGCGAGAGCATTGAGATGACGGAGTTCTCCGCGATGTCCGGCAAGACCAAGTACGTGCCTGAGGAACTCCTCCGCACGGCGTGGAGCCTCTAGCGATCGCCGCCCGGAGGGGTGCGCTGCGTCACCGTGAGCGTCTCTGAGATGGGCTCGGCTGACGGCGACGAGGGGGCAGACGGCACGTCGTCCTCGGCGACCTGCTGGCCCTGAGGCAGCACGGACGTCGAGGCTCGCGGAGCTCCCAGGGGAGCGAGCCGCTGCTCGCGCGCCGGGTTCTCGGGGTGGGCCACCCGGGGATGGGACGTCCACCCCCCGGGGTGGGCATCGGCATAGCCGGTGCCGGTGTACGGAGTGGGGTCCTCTCCGAGCAGCACGACCCGCACGACGATCTCGGAGGCGTTGCCGCGCTCGAACGTGGCGAACCGCTCTCGGAAGGACGCGCGGCGCGCGACGTGCTCGGGCGCGGCGTATGAGCCCGAGCCGATGATGTCCACGAGGTCGACGGCGGTCAGCGCCACCGGTCCGGGCGCATCGGCCGTGATGTCGAAGTAGGCCCCCCTGGACCAGCGGTAGTCGTCCCAGTCCTCGCACAGCAGCACGATCGGCTTGTCGAGCAGGGCGTAGTCGAACATCGCCGACGAGTAGTCGGTGAGCAGCACGTCGGCCGCCAGGTACAGGTCTTCCACTTCGCCGCCGGTCGAGACGTCGATGACCTGTTCTGGGATGAGGCGGCGTCCACGGCGGTCGTGGTAGTAGTGGTCGCGCACCAGCAGTCGGGTGCCCGCAGGCAGTGATCGCGCGAACACGTCGAGATCGAAGTCCTGCTCACGAGGGCGCCGTCGCGTTCGCCACGTCGGCATGTACAGCACCGCGGTCTCGTCCTCGCGCAGACCCAGGCGCGCGCGGGCCGCGACGCGATCCGCGTCCGTCGCGGCGAGCAGGACGTCGTTGCGCGGGAAGCCGACCTCGAGCTGGACGCAGCCGCTGTGGTAGGCCCGCTCCCACACCTCGGTGAGGTACGGGCTCGTGGTGAGGCTGTGCGTCCATCGCTGGCAGCGGCGGTGCATCGTGACGATGGTCTCGTCGGAGGGGCGCTTGCCGGAGTAGTGCCTGTCGGCGCCCATGTACTTCAGGGCGGTCCCGTGGTGGGTCTGGACGTATCGTTGGCCGTCGCGGGCCGGAAGGCTCCAATGGGGGTTCGCGTCGTCGACGAAGTACGACGCGGTGGCGATCACCCGCAGGTACCCCAAGGTGCGGGGAGTGACGTAGTCGATCCCCTCGGGGACCAGGTGAAGGTCCTGCTTGCGGACGATCCACACCGCCCTCAGGTGAGGCGCGAGTTCGAGCTGCTTGCGGTAGATCGCCAGGGGGTTGCCCCGCGGTGCGCGGTGCCAGAGCGTCGTGTACACCACCAGGTTCGGATCGAGCGGAAGCCGCATGTAGTACCAGCGGCCGAGGGTTCGATCCTGCACGGCCCTCACGGCCCGTGCCACGAACCGCCTCGCTCGCCTGACTGTGCGCCTTACTCGTCTCCCTATCACGCGGGAAGTATAGAGGTGAACAAACGGTGAACTCGAACCGATATATTGTTCTCATGACGCGCGTGCTGACCTTCGGAACGTTCGACCTGTTCCACATCGGCCACGTCAACATGCTGCTGAGGGCCGCCGAGCTCGGCGACCACCTCACCGTCGGGGTCTCCTCCGACGCGCTGAACTTCTCCAAGAAGCAGCGCTATCCCGTCTACAGGGAAGAGCACCGGATGGCGATCGTGGCCTCGCTCGCGTGTGTGCACGAGGTCTTCGTCGAGGAGTCCCTGGACCTCAAGGGCGACTACATCCGCGAGCACCGTGCGGACGTGCTGGTCATGGGGGATGACTGGGCCGGCAAGTTCGATCACTATCGCGAGCTGTGCGACGTCGTCTACCTCCCGCGCACGGCCGAGGTGTCGACCACCGACATCATCCAGAGCATCCGCGACGACCTGGAGTGACGCAGGCGGCGCCGTGAGTGCTCCGGCGCGCGGGCGTCCTTTGTGCTGGTGGGGTCACGCAGGGTAGGATGATCGTTGGTCTCGTGCGTCTTGTGCGCGCGGCGATCGATTGATGCATATTCCACTCATCCACCGTCCAACGGAGCTATCCCCTACATGTCCGTATCCACCCCCGAGTCCACCGCCATCGCGTTCAACGACATCGGCTCGAGCGAAGACTTCCTCGCCGCCATCGACGCGACCATCAAGAACTTCGACGACGGAGACCTCGTCGAGGGCACCATCGTCAAGGTCGACCGTGACGAGGTCCTCCTCGACATCGGCTACAAGACCGAAGGCGTCATCCCCGTCCGCGAGCTGTCGATCCGTCACGACGCGAACCCCGACGACGTCGTCGCCGTGGGTGACACCGTCGAGGCCCTCGTTCTCCAGAAGGAGGACAAGGAAGGCCGTCTGATCCTGTCCAAGAAGCGGGCTCAGTACGAGCGTGCCTGGGGCTCGATCGAGAAGCTCAAGGAAGAGGACGGCGTCGTCACCGGCTCGGTCATCGAGGTGGTCAAGGGCGGTCTCATCGTGGACATCGGCCTGCGTGGCTTCCTGCCCGCGTCGCTGGTGGAGATGCGTCGGGTCCGTGACCTGGCGCCGTACATCGGTCAGCAGATCGAGGCGAAGATCATCGAGCTCGACAAGAACCGCAACAACGTGGTCCTGTCGCGCCGTGCGTTCCTCGAGCAGACGCAGTCCGAGGTGCGCTCGAGCTTCCTCACTGCTCTGCAGCCCGGTCAGGTCCGCAAGGGCACCGTGTCGTCGATCGTCAACTTCGGTGCGTTCGTCGACCTGGGCGGCGTGGACGGCCTCGTGCACGTCTCCGAGCTCTCGTGGAAGCACATCGACCACCCGAACGAGGTCGTGTCCGTGGGCCAGGAGGTCGAGGTCGAGGTTCTCGACATCGACATGGACCGCGAGCGTGTCTCCCTGTCGCTGAAGGCGACGCAGGAGGACCCGTGGGAGGTCTACGCCCGCACTCACGCCATTGGGCAGATCGTGCCGGGCAAGGTCACCAAGCTCGTCCCGTTCGGCGCGTTCGTGCGCGTCTTCGAGGGCATCGAGGGACTCGTGCACATCTCCGAGCTGGCAGTGCGACACGTCGACCTTCCCGAGCAGGTCGTGCAGGCCGATGAAGAGGTCTTCGTCAAGATCATCGACATCGACCTCGAGCGTCGCCGCATCTCGCTGTCCATCAAGCAGGCGAACGAGGGTGTCGACCCGAACGGCGAGGACTTCGACCCCGCGCTGTACGGAATGACGGCCGAGTACGACGACAAGGGCAACTACAAGTACCCCGAGGGCTTCGACCCCGAGACCCAGGAATGGCGCGAGGGCTTCGACGAGCAGCGCGAGGCCTGGGAGGCGGAGTACGCGAAGGCGCACGAGCGCTGGGAGGCGCACAAGCAGTTCGTCACCAAGCAGGAGGAGCAGGCCGCAGAGGCCGAGACCTCCGATGCGCCTGCCGCTGCGCGCAAGCGCGGTCCGAAGGGTGAGGCTGGTCCGTCGTACACCTCGCACGACGAGCCGTCCGATGCGGGCACGCTCGCCTCGGACGAGCGTCTCGCCGCACTGCGCGAGAAGCTCACGGGCAACTAGCACCAGGACTATCGACAGGGCCGCGATCCGCTGAGGGTCGCGGCCCTGTCGCATGTCCGGGGCCCGGCCGGGTTGGCGAGACGTGGGCGGGAGTGCGACACTCTCGCCATGCTTCGCATCGGCCTCACGGGCGGCATCGCCGCCGGAAAGTCCACCGCATCCGCACGCTTCGCGGAACTGGGTGCCACTGTCATCGATCACGATGCCCTCGCGCGCCGGGCGGTGGCGCCGGGATCCGCTGCGCTCGTCGAGATCGTGCGGGCGTTCGGGGACCGTGCCGTGCGCGACGGCGAACTCGACCGTGCGGCGGTGGCCGACATCGTCTTCCACGACCCGTCCGCCAGGGCACAGCTCGATGAGATCGTGCACCCCTACGTCTTCGCGATGTCCAAGGCGGCGGACCGCCAGGCTCGCGCGCAGAACGCACGGGTGGTGGTCCATGACATCCCGCTGCTCGTCGAGAGCGGCCAGGGCGCGGCGGACTTCGACATGGTGGTGACGATCGCGGCCGACGTCGAGAGACGAGTCGCCCGCCTCACGCAGTCTCGGGGCATGACGTCGGCCGATGCACGGGCGAGGATCGCGTCGCAGGCGACCGACGAGCAGCGCGCGGCAGTCGCCGACGCGGTGCTGGACGGCAACGGCACGGCGGAGCAGTTGCGTGCTCAGGTCGATGAGTTCTGGGCGATGAGCGTCCCCGCACCCGCCTGAGGCGTCGGCGTCACACCCGGCGCGTACCGTAGAGACCATGACCGCAGACCTGCGACGTTCCCAAGCGCCCTTCCTCGTCGAATCCGACTATCGCCCGTCCGGCGACCAGCCCAAGGCCATCGACGAGCTCGCCCGCCGCATCACGGCGGGGGAGCAGGACGTCGTGCTGTTGGGCGCCACCGGTACCGGAAAGTCGGCGACGACAGCATGGCTCGTCGAGCGGCTCCAGCGGCCCACGCTGGTGATGGCACACAACAAGACGCTCGCCGCTCAGCTCGCCACCGAGTTCCGCGAGCTGCTGCCGCGCAACGCCGTCGAGTACTTCGTGAGCTATTACGACTACTACCAGCCTGAGGCGTACGTGCCGCAGACGGACACCTTCATCGAGAAGGACTCCTCGATCAACGAGGAGGTGGAGCGGCTGCGCTACTCAGCGACGAACTCGCTCCTCACCCGGCGGGACGTCGTCGTGGTGTCGTCCGTGTCGTGCATCTACGGGCTCGGCACGCCCGAGGAGTACATCCAGGGCATGGTGACCCTTGCCGTGGGCGACACCGTCGATCGCGACACCCTGCTTCGCGAGTTCGTCCACATGCAGTACTCGCGGAACGACCTCGCGTTCACGCGCGGCACCTTTCGCGTGCGCGGCGACACGGTGGAGATCATTCCCGTGTATGAGGAGCTCGCGATTCGGATCGAGCTGTTCGGCGACGAGATCGAGGCCGTGTACAGCCTCCACCCGCTGACGGGGGAGGTCGTCGAGCGTCAAGCCCAGGTGCACATCTTCCCGGCGTCGCACTACGTCGCGAGCGAAGACCGCATGAACAAGGCGATCTCCACCATCGAGATCGAGCTCGGTGAGCGGCTGGAGGAGCTCGAGCGTCAGAACAAGCTGCTCGAGGCGCAGCGACTCAAGATGCGCACCACCTTCGATCTCGAGATGATGCGCTCGGTCGGCACGTGCTCCGGCATCGAGAACTACTCGAGACACATCGAGCAGCGCGCGACCGGCACTCCGCCTCACACCCTGCTCGACTATTTCCCGGACGACTTCCTGCTCGTCATCGACGAGTCCCATGTGACCGTGCCCCAGATCGGTGCGATGTACGAGGGCGATGCGTCGCGCAAGCGCACCCTCGTCGAGCACGGGTTCCGGCTGCCCTCCGCGCTCGACAACCGCCCACTCAAGTGGGGCGAGTTCCAAGAGAGGGTGGGGCAGACCGTGTACCTGTCCGCCACGCCTGGACAGTACGAGCTCAACCGCGCTGACGGAGTCGTCGAGCAGATCATTCGGCCCACGGGTCTGGTCGACCCCAAGGTCGTGGTCAAACCCACTGAAGGGCAGATCGACGATCTCCTGGAGCAGATCCGCGCCCGCGTGGAGCGCGACGAGCGTGTGCTCGTCACCACGCTGACCAAGAAGATGGCTGAGGACCTCACCGAGTTCCTCGCGGACCGAGACGTCCGCGTCGAGTACCTTCACTCGGACGTCGACACGCTGCGACGGGTCGAGCTGCTGCGCGAGCTGCGCATGGGGCGCTTCGACGTCCTCGTGGGCATCAACTTGTTGCGTGAGGGGCTCGACCTGCCCGAGGTGTCCTTGGTGTCGATCCTGGACGCGGACAAGGAGGGATTCCTGCGGTCGGGGACCTCCCTCATCCAGACCATCGGTCGCGCGGCCCGCAATGTGTCGGGCGAAGTGCACATGTATGCCGACAGGATCACGGACTCGATGGCCCAGGCGATCGACGAGACCGACCGGCGCCGTGAGAAGCAGGTGGCCTTCAACACCGAGAACGGCATCGATCCCACCCCGCTGCGCAAGAGGATCGGCGACATCACGGAGATGCTCGCGCGCGAAGACGCCGACACCGCGGAGACCCTCGAGCGCGCCCAGCGCTCGTCCGGCGGTGGCAAGGGTGGGAGTGCGTCACCGATGGCGGGCCGTCCCGCAGACGAGCTCACCCAGCTGATCGAGGACCTGTCGGGCCAGATGCGCACCGCGGCGGCCGAGCTCAAGTTCGAGATCGCCGCGCGGCTGCGTGACGAGATCGCGGAGCTCAAGAAGGAGCTCCGACAGATGCTCGATGCGGGCTGACCGGCGCGGCGCGGGCGTGGCGCGGCTTAGGATTGCACGGTGACAGATCCCTTCGTGTGGACCGCGACCATCGCGCTCATCATCGCCCTGTTCGTGTTCGACTTCGCAGTCGTGATCCGCAAGCCGCACGAGCCCAGCTTCCGCGAGGCCGCCACGTGGTCCATCTTCTACATCGCTGTCGCTGTGGTGTTCGGCTTCGCCCTGCACCTGTGGCACCCGGAGTTCCCCACGGTCGAGTACTTCGCGGGCTACGTCACTGAGAAGTCGCTGTCAGTCGACAACCTGTTCGTCTTCCTCGTGATCATGTCCCGCTTCGCTGTGCCTCCCAAGTACCGCTCGCGGGTGCTGCTCGTGGGGATCGCGATCGCGCTGATCCTTCGCGCGGTGTTCATCGCGGCGGGCGCCGCTGCTCTCGATGCGTTCTCCGCGCTGTTCTATGTGTTCGGCGCCTTCCTCATCTACACGGCGTGGGGACTCGCACGCGAGAGCGAAGACGACGCGGGCCATCCGGACTACGAGGAGGGCCGCATGGTGCGGCTCGTGCGCCGGTTCTTCCCGGTGACGGACGGCTACCGCGAGGGCAAGGTCGTGGTGCGCGAGGCGGGCAGGCGCATGGTGACCCCGATGCTGCTCGTCATGGTCGCCATCGGCTCGACCGACGTGCTGTTCGCCCTCGACTCGATCCCTGCCATCTTCGGGCTCACCCAGGACCCGTTCATCGTGTTCACCGCCAATGCGTTTGCGCTGCTCGGCCTGCGGCAGCTGTACTTCCTGGTGGAGGGGCTCCTGCAGCGCCTCGTGTATCTGCACTACGGCCTCTCGGCGATTCTCGCCTTCATCGGCGTGAAGCTCGTCCTGCACGCGCTGCACGAGAACAACCTTCCGTTCATCAATGGCGGGGAGCCGCTCAAGGTCCCCGAGATCTCCACGGGTCTGTCGCTGACCGTGATCGTCGTGATCCTGACGATCGCGACGGTGGCGAGCGTCGTAGCGACCCGCAATGCGGCCCGGCTCGAGGACGAGATCGAGGCGGAGGAGCATGCGGAGAGCCTCAAGCCCGAAGAGCGTCCATAGCGCGGTGAACGCGAGCAATGCGTGCGCTCGCCAGCGCGGTGGCCTGGCAGGTGCGCACGGCGAGAGCGCGTCAGCGGGCGACGGCGGGAGCCGGGCCCGACGAGTGCTCGGGAGGTTCAGGCCTCGAGGTGCGAGCCGAGGGCCTTCGCCCAGGTCGCCGGCCATCGACGGATCCGGTGCTCTGGCACCAGCGCGGCGGCCACGAACGGGTCGCCGGCGACGATGAACTCGACATCGTCGACGCCGTCGGCCTCGCACACCAGCAGCGCGCCAGGCGCCCCCTCGTCGTCGTAACGCCCGTAGGCGAGCATCGTGCCCTCGTTCGCCAGCGCCGCAAGATACTCGCGGTGTGCGGGACGGTGCAGATCGCGCGCGTCGGCGCGGTCGTCGTAGCGGTATTCGATCGTCCAGGTCGCCATACCCCTCATCCTGCCAGCCTCGACATCAAGACACGACCGTTCGAACATGCGTTCGAACGCAAATGCACGTAGCATTGCCGTGTGAATGACCGACTCATGGTGCGCGGAGCGCGCGAACACAACCTCAAGGGCGTCGACATCGACCTGCCCCGGGACTCGCTGATCGTCTTCAGCGGGCTGTCCGGGTCCGGCAAGTCGTCGCTGGCCTTCGACACGATCTTCGCCGAGGGGCAGCGTCGGTATGTCGAGTCGCTGTCGGCCTACGCCCGCCAGTTCCTGGGGCAGATGGACAAGCCCGACGTGGACTTCATCGAGGGGCTCTCGCCGGCGGTGTCGATCGACCAGAAGTCGACCAACCGCAACCCGCGCTCGACGGTCGGCACCATCACCGAGGTCTACGACTACCTGCGCCTGCTGTACGCGCGGGTGGGCACTCCGCACTGCCCGGTATGCGGCGAGCGCATCCAGGCGCAGACGCCGCAGCAGATCGTGGACTCCGTGCTCGCGCTCCCAGAGGGCACGCGTTACCAGGTGCTCGCCCCCGTGGTGCGCGGCCGCAAGGGTGAATACGCCGATCTCTTCGAGGAGCTCCAGCAGCAGGGCTTCGCGCGAGCCCGGGTGGACGGCGAGACGGTGCAGCTCACCGACGTCCCGCAGCTCGAGAAGAAGCTCAAGCACACCATCGAAGTGGTCGTGGACCGGCTCGTGGCGCGCGATGGTGTGCGCCAGCGCCTCACCGACTCCGTCGAGACGGCGCTGCGGATCGCCGAGGGCCTGGTGCTGATCGATCCCGTCGATGACGACATGCCCCCACGCCGGTACAGCGAGAAGCGCGCGTGCCCGAACGATCACGTCCTCACGCTCGAAGAGGTCGAGCCACGCACCTTCTCGTTCAACGCCCCGTACGGCGCGTGCCCGGAGTGCACCGGCATCGGCGTGCGCCTGGAGGTCGATCCGGAGCTCATCGTGCCGGACCCGGCTCTCAGCCTGCGTGACGGCGCGGTGGCGCCGTGGTCGAGCACCTCCACCTCCTCCGAATACTTCGGTCGCATGATGACCGCGTTGTCTCATGACCTGGACTTCTCGATGGAGACACCGTGGGAGGACCTTCCGCAGAAGGTGCAGACCGCGATCCTCCGCGGCAACGACTACGAGGTCCACGTCAAGTTCCGCAACCGGTTCGGGCGCGAGCGGCAGTACACGACGGGGTTCGAGGGCGTCATCACGTGGCTCGAGCGGCTCCACTCGCAGACGGAGTCCGAGTGGTCGCGCGAGAAGTACGAGTCGTACATGCGCGAGGTGCCGTGCCCCGTCTGCAAGGGCACCCGCCTCAAGCCCGAGGTACTGGCAGTGACCATCGGCGGACAGTCGATCGCGCAGGTGTGCGACTTGTCGATCGCCGACGCCCGGGACTTCCTCCTCACGGCAGAGCTCGACGAGCGCGGCCGCCAGATCGCAGTTCAGGTGCTCAAGGAGATCGACGCTCGGCTCGGGTTCCTGCTCGACGTCGGCCTCGACTACCTCACCCTGTCGCGCGCCGCCGGGACGCTGTCGGGCGGCGAGGCTCAGCGCATCCGTCTCGCGACCCAGATCGGCAGCGGCCTGGTCGGCGTGCTGTACGTGCTCGACGAGCCCAGTATCGGTCTCCACCAGCGGGACAACCGGCGACTGATCGACACGCTCACCCGCCTTCGGGACCTCGGCAACACCCTCATCGTCGTCGAACACGACGAGGACACCATCCGCGCTGCGGACTGGATCGTCGACATCGGACCTGGCGCCGGTGAGCACGGGGGAGAAGTGGTCCACTCGGGGACGTACGAGGAGCTCCTGGCCAACGAGCGGTCCATCACCGGCGCCTACGTGGCGGGCCGGCGAGCGATCGCGATGCCGGTGGAGCGACGCACGAGCGACGCCGATCGCACCTTGACGGTGATGGGCGCGCGGGAGCACAACCTGCAGGACATCGACGTGACCTTCCCGCTGGGCGTGCTGACCGCCGTCACCGGGGTGTCAGGCTCGGGCAAGTCCACCCTGGTGAATGCGATCCTCTATACGTCCCTCGCCAACACCCTCAACGGCGCGCGCCAAGTGGCCGGACGCCACACCCGCATCACCGGCACGGATCACCTCGACAAGATCGTCCACGTGGACCAGGGGCCCATCGGCCGCACGCCGCGCTCGAACCCCGCGACGTACACGGGAGTGTGGGACAAGGTCCGCAAGCTCTTCGCCGAGACCAACGAGGCCAAGGTGCGCGGCTACGGGCCGGGCCGCTTCTCGTTCAACGTCAAGGGCGGTCGCTGCGAGTCGTGCTCCGGAGACGGGACGCTGAAGATCGAGATGAACTTTCTTCCCGACGTCTACGTGCCGTGCGAGGTCTGCCGCGGCGCCCGGTACAACCGCGAGACGCTCGAGGTCCACTTCAAGGGCAAGACGGTTGCCGATGTGCTGGACATGCCGATCGAGCAGGCGGCGGACTTCTTCGAGGCCATCCCGACCATCTCGCGCCACCTGCGGACCCTCGTGGACGTGGGGCTCGGATACGTGCGGCTCGGCCAGCCCGCCCCCACCCTCTCCGGGGGCGAGGCGCAGCGAGTGAAGCTCGCGTCGGAACTGCAGCGCAGATCGACGGGACGCACCATCTACGTCCTCGACGAGCCCACGACCGGTCTGCACTTCGAAGACGTGAGCAAGCTTCTTGGCGTGCTCCAGGGCCTCGTCGACAAGGGAAACACGGTCATCGTGATCGAGCACAACCTCGACGTCATCAAGTCGGCGGACTGGGTCATCGACATGGGGCCGGAGGGTGGCAACGGCGGCGGTCTCGTGGTCGCCGAGGGAACCCCGGAGCACATCGCAGACGTCGAGGCGAGCCACACCGGCCGGTTCCTCAAGGAGATCCTCGGCGTCGAGGCCCCCGCGTAGGCTGGCGGCCGTGACCAACCCTGCGGACTATCGGCCCGCGCCCGGGAGCATCCCGACGGACCCGGGCGTGTATCGCTTCCGCGACCCGCACGGACGGGTGGTGTACGTCGGCAAGGCGAACAACCTGCGTGCACGGCTGTCGAGCTACTTCCAGTCCCTCGCGGGTCTGCACCCGCGCACGCAGCAGATGGTGACCACGGCCGCATCGGTCGAGTGGACCGTGGTGCGCAACGAGGTCGAGGCGCTCATCCTCGAGCACACGTGGATCAAGCAGTACGATCCGCGGTTCAACGTGAGGTTCAAGGACGACAAGTCCTACCCGTATCTTGCCGTCACCCTCAATGAGAAGTACCCGCGCATGCAGGTGATGAGGGGCGACCGCAAGCAGGGGGTCCGGTACTTCGGGCCCTACGCGCGGGCATGGGCCATTCGCGACACGGTCGACACGCTGCTCACGGCGTTGCCTGTGAGGACCTGCGCCCCTGGAGTGTTCCGCAAGGCAGAGCGGCAGGGGAGGCCGTGCCTGCTGGGCTACATCGACAAGTGCTCGGCGCCGTGCGTGGGACGCATCTCGGAAGAGGACCACCGGGCATTGGCGGAGCGGGTGTGCGCCGTGCTGGGCGGGGACGCGAAGGGCATGATCCGGGACCTCACGAAGGCGATGACCGACGCGTCGGAGCGGGAGGACTTTGAAGCGGCCGCCCGTGCCCGGGACCGGCTGCGGGCGCTGCGCGACGTCATGGACCGCAACTCGATCGTGCTCGCGCCAGGGACGGACGCGGACATCTTCAGCCTGCTCGACGACGAGATGGAAGCTGCCGCGCACGTCTTCCATGTACGGGACGGGCGCATCACGGGCGAACGCGGGTGGGTCGTGGACAAGCCCGAACCGGTGGGGACGGCGGGACTCGTGGCCCAGCTGATCCAAGAGGCCTATGCCGGCGCCGACCGCGAGGAGGTGCCGCCGGAGATCCTGGTGCCCCAGACTCCCGACGGGGCCGATGCGGTGCGAGCGTGGCTGCGTGGCGTCCGCGGCGCGGCCGTCGCGATCAAGGTGCCCGCCCGCGGAAAGAAGGCCGAGCTCGCTCAGACCGGTCATCAGAACGCGCGCCAGGTGCTGGAGCAGCACCGCCTGCGGCGAGCATCGGATCTCACTACCCGGGCCGCCGCGCTGCAGGAGCTGCAGGAGTCGATCGGCATGGATCAGGCGCCGTTGCGGATCGAGTGCTACGACATCTCCCACACCGGCGGCACCAACCAGGTGGGATCGATGGTCGTCTTCGAGGACGGACTGCCGCGCAAGGCGGAGTACCGCCAGTTCTCGATCGCCGACGGGACGGACGACACGGCCGCGATGCGCGAGGTGTTGACGCGGCGCTTCCGGCGCTATCTCGAGGAGTCCGCACTGCCGCCGGAGGAACGCGACAGCGCTCGTTTCGCCTACCCTCCGCAGCTCGTGCTCGTCGACGGGGGCCTTCCTCAGGTCAACGTCGCGCGGGAGGCTCTGGACGCGCTGGGCATTCAGGACATCACCGTGGTCGGTCTGGCGAAGCGACTCGAGGAGGTCTGGGTTCCGGGTGAGGAGTTTCCGGTGATCATGCCGCGGGGCTCCGAGGCGCTGTTCCTGCTGCAGCGACTGCGAGACGAAGCGCACCGGTTCGCGATCACGCGCCACCGCGGCCGCCGGGGCAAGGCGATGAAGGCCTCGGCACTCGACGACGTCGCCGGGGTCGGCCCCACACGCGCCGCCGCCCTCATTCGGCACTTCGGCTCTCTCGCGAAGGTGCGGGAGGCCTCGGTCGACCAGATCGCGCTCGTCCCTGGCATCGGCGCCCGGACTGCGGAGACGATTCATGCCGCCGTGCGCGGCGGCAATGGCATGCTGGAGACATGAGCGACGAGGCACCGGCAGTCACCTACCCCTCCGGGATCCCCCGGCCCACCTTCGAAGCACCGGCCTCCGTGCCGGAACTGCTCGTGCTCACAGGCATGTCGGGTGCGGGCCGGACCAAGGCCTCGGCCGTGCTCGCGGATCTCGGGTGGTACGTCGTCGACAACCTGCCGCCCCACCTGCTGGCGGGCCTGGTCTCGGCGCACATCGCAGGCGAGGCGCAACGTCGGCTGGCCGCGGTGGTCGACGTCCGCGGTGGAGAGTTCTTCCAGGACCTCGACACCGTCATGGACGACCTGGAGCGCAAGGGCGTTCCGGTCCGGGTGCTGTTCCTCGACGCCTCCGACTCGACCCTCGTCCGCCGATTCGAGGAGGCCCGCCGGCCGCACCCGCTGCAGGAAGAGGGCACCATCCTCGAGGGGATCGCCCGGGAGCGGGAGCGCGTCGCCGACGTCCGTGACCGCGCGGACCTCGTGATTGACACCACGTCGCTCAACGTCCACCAACTGCGCGACGTGATGACCACAGAGGTCTCGCACGACGTGCCTGCGCTGCAGATCAACGTACTGTCGTTCGGGTTCAAGAACGGCCTTCCCGCAGACGCGGACTACGTGGCGGACGTGAGATTCCTGGACAATCCGCATTGGCAGCCGGAGCTGCGGCCGTTGACCGGCCTCGATGCCGCCGTGCGCGACCACGTGCTCTCCTCCGACGGTGCCCGCGAGTTCATCGACGGCTACGCCGAGGTGGTCCACGGCGCTCTCCGTCACTACCGTGCCCATGACAAGCACTCCGTCACGATCGCGGTGGGATGCACCGGCGGACGACACCGCTCCGTCGCCATCGCCGAGGCACTCGGCACCGCACTCCGCGCCCGCGGACATCAGGTCCGCACCACTCATCGGGACCGGTCTGGCACATGACGGGCGACGCGCGGATCGTCGCTCTCGGCGGCGGTCACGGGCTGTACGCATCGCTGACCGCGCTGCGAGGCCTCACGCCCGAGCTCACGGCGATCGTGACCGTCGCAGACGACGGCGGATCGTCTGGTCGCCTGCGCTCGGAACTGGGGATCGTGCCGCCCGGCGACCTGCGCATGGCGCTCAGCGCGCTGTGCGCGGACAACGACTGGGGCCGCACCTGGCGCGACGTGCTGCAGTGGCGGTTCGCGACGGATGGACCTCTCAACGGACACGCGCTCGGCAACCTGTTGATCGCCGCGCTGTGGGAGCGCAACGGCGACGTGGTGGACGGTCTCGCGTGGGTGGCGAGCCTTCTTCAGGCCCATGGTCGTGTCCTGCCGCTCTCCGCGGACCCACTGGAAGTGACTGCGCTCGTACGCGATGATGCCGGCCTGCGCGAGGTCGTGGGTCAGGTCGCGGTCGCGACGGCGCACGGCTCGATCGAGCAGCTGCGGCTGTCACCGGCGGACCCCGTAGTGCCGCGCGAGACGGTCGACGCCATCGATGCCGCCGACCTCGTGGTGCTCGGTCCGGGCAGCTGGTACACCTCGGTGCTCACGCACTTCATGGTGCGACCGGTCGGCGACGCACTGGTGCGAGCGGGGCAGCGGAGCGTGCTGGTGCTCAACGTCGGCCATGACGACGAGGAGACCGCCGGCACAGGCCGGGCCGATGATCTGCGCGCTCTGCAGCGGATGGCTCCTGACTTCGTGCCGCATACGGTGCTGGTCGACGCGGAGCACCGTGACGAGCCGGGCCTGGCCGATGCGGTGGCGACGTGGGGCGCGCGACTCCTGGTAGCACCGGTGAGAGACGGGCGCGGCGCATCGGCGCACGACCCCGAAGCGCTGCGGCGCGAGCTCGCTCACGTCGCGTTCGAGCACGGTCTCACGGTCCGCGGCGCCGAGCGAGGAGTGGCAGGATAGCGCCATGGCATTGACCGCTCAGGTGAAGGACGAGCTCGCGCGCGTCGCCGTCGAGAAGACGTCGGCCCGCAAGGCGGAGGTCGCGACGACGCTGAGGTTCGCAGGCGGACTTCACATCGTCTCGGGCCGCATCGTGATCGAGGCGGAGCTCGACACCGCGATCGCCGCGCGCCGATTGCGCGGGTACATTCACGAGGTCTACGGCCTGACGAGCGAGATCATCGTGGTGTCGGGCGGAGGGCTCAAGAAGGGCAACCGCTATGTGGTCCGCGTGGTCAAGGAGGGCGAGTCTCTGGCCCGCCAGACCGGACTGCTCGACCATCGTGGCCGTCCGGTCAGGGGCCTTCCGCCGCAGGTCGTGGGAGGCTCGATCGAGGACACGGTGGCGGCGTGGCGCGGGGCGTTCCTCGCCCATGGCTCGCTGACCGAGCCTGGCAGGTCGTCCGCTCTCGAGGTCACGTCTCCCGGGCCCGAGGCCGCGCTGGCACTCGTCGGTGCGGCGCGCAGGCTGGGAGTGAGCGCGAAGTCTCGCGAAGTGCGCGGCATCGACCGGGTCGTGATCCGCGACGGCGAGGCGATCTCACAGCTGCTGACGCGGCTCGGTGCTCATGACTCGGTGCTCGAGTGGGAGAACAAGCGCACGAGGCGCGAGGTGCGAGGCACGGCGAACCGCCTCGCAAATTTCGACGACGCGAACCTGCGCCGCAGCGCCCAGGCCGCAGTAGCCGCTGGTGCCCGCGTGCACCGCGCGTTCGAGATCCTTGGCGACGACGTGCCCGACCACCTCCAGGAGGCCGGACGACTGCGCCTCGAGAACCGCGATGCCTCGCTCGAGGAACTCGGCAAGCTCGCGTCGCCCCAGCTCACCAAGGACGCAGTGGCGGGCCGCATCCGCCGTCTCCTGGCGACCGCGGACAAGCGTGCCGAGGAGATGGGAATTCCCGACACCGAGGCCGGAATCAGCCAGGACCTGCTCGAACTGGAGTGACGGTTTGCAGGACTTTCGTACCGTGCCAGACGTGACTGGTTAGTAGTAGGCTGGCACAAGTGGCCTGTTCCCAACGGGCTCCCCGCGCACGTCGAGGTGCGCACCCGCATCCATCCACAACCGCGCCGGTCTCGTCCGGCGCAAGTCGAGGAGATCAATAGTGACCATCAAGGTCGGCATCAACGGCTTCGGCCGCATCGGACGCAACTTCTTCCGCGCCGTGCTCGCGTCGGGAGCGGACATCGAGGTGGTGGGGATCAACGACCTCACCGACAACGCGACCCTCGCTCACCTGCTCAAGTACGACTCCATTCTCGGCCGTCTCGGCAAGGACGTGTCGTTCACCGAGGACAGCATCACGGTCGACGGCCACACCTTCGCCGCCTCGGCAGAGCGCGACCCGGCCAACCTCAAGTGGGCAGACCTCGGCGCTGACGTCGTCATCGAGTCGACCGGCTTCTTCACGGACGCCACCAAGGCGCAGGCGCACATCGACGCCGGCGCCAAGAAGGTCATCATCTCGGCCCCGGCCAAGAACGAGGACGCCACCTTCGTGATGGGCGTGAACCACGAGGACTACGACCCTGCCTCGCACCACATCATCTCGAACGCTTCGTGCACCACGAACTGCCTCGCGCCGCTCGCGAAGGCGCTGAACGACGGCATCGGCATCGAGAAGGGCCTGATGACGACGATCCACGCCTACACGGCCGACCAGAACCTGCAGGACGCACCTCACAAGGACCTGCGCCGTGCCCGCGCCGCGGCACTGAACATCGTGCCGACGTCGACCGGTGCCGCCAAGGCCGTCGCGCTCGTGCTGCCGGAGCTCAAGGGCAAGCTGGACGGCTACGCCCTGCGCGTGCCCGTCGCGACTGGCTCCGCGACCGACCTCACCTTCACGGCCTCGCGTGAGACCTCCGTCGAGGAGATCAACGAGATCGTCAAGAAGGCCGCCGAGGGCGCCATGAAGGGCTTCCTGGTCTACACCGAGGACCCGATCGTGTCGAAGGACATCGAGACGGACCCGGCCTCGTCGATCTTCGACTCGGGCCTCACCAAGGTGATCGGCGACCAGGTCAAGGTCGTCTCCTGGTACGACAACGAGTGGGGCTACTCGAACCGCCTCGTGGACCTCACGGTCTTCGTCGGCGACAAGCTCTGAATCACCCCGAGATCATGACGACGTCCGCGCACGCACTGCGTGCGCGGACGTCGTCATGTCTGGACCACTAAGGACTCTGTGATGAAAACGATCAACAGCCTGGGCGACCTCACCGGCAAGAAGGTGCTGGTCCGCTCCGACCTCAACGTGCCGCTCGACGGCACCACGATCACCGACGACGGCCGCGTGCGCGCGTCGGTGCCCACGATTCAGAAGCTCCTCGACGCCGGTGCCGCCGTCATCGTGATGGCACACCTCGGCCGCCCCGGTGGTGAGCCGAAGCCCGAGTACTCGCTCGCTCCCGCAGCCGCGCGTCTGTCCGAGCTGCTCGGTCAGCCCGTGACTCTCGCAGACGACCTCGTCGGCGAGTCCGCGGCAGCCACGGTCGCCGCCCTCGAGTCCGGCCAGGTCGCGATGCTGGAGAACGTGCGCTACGACGCCCGTGAGACGTCGAAGGTCGACGCCGAGCGTGAGGAGCTCGCCGCAGAGCTGGCAGCGTTCGGAGATGCCTTCGTGTCCGATGGGTTCGGCGTCGTGCACCGCAAGCAGGCGTCCGTCTACGACATCGCCACTCAGCTTCCCGCAGCGGCAGGCACTCTCGTTCAGAACGAGGTGGAGTCACTGTCGCGCGCCACGACGAACCCCGAGCGTCCGTACGCCGTCGTGCTCGGCGGCTCGAAGGTGTCGGACAAGTTGGGCGTCATCGCCAACCTGCTCGGCAAGGCGGATCGCCTGCTGATCGGCGGAGGCATGGTGTTCACGTTCCTTGCCGCCAAGGGTCATGCGGTGGGCAACTCGCTGCTCGAAGAGGACCAGATCGAGGCCGTCAAGGGCTACCTCGCGACGGCAGAGGCCAATGGCGTCGAGATCGTGCTCCCCGAGGACATCGAGGTCGCCTCAGCGTTCGCGGCTGACGCCGAGCACAAGACTGTGCCCGCCGATCAGATCCCCGAGGGCTGGATGGGTCTCGACATCGGCCCCGTCGCAGCCAAGGCGTTCGCCGCCAAGATCGCGGACGCCAAGACGATCGTCTGGAACGGCCCCATGGGCGTGTTCGAGTTCGACGCCTTCGCAGGCGGCACCAAGGCCGTCGCGCAGGCGATGATCGACTCGGACGGGTTCTCCGTGGTCGGTGGCGGGGACTCGGCTGCGGCCGTGCGTCGTCTCGGCTTCGACGAGGCCGGCTTCAGCCACATTTCCACGGGCGGCGGCGCGTCGCTCGAACTGCTCGAAGGCAAGGTCCTGCCGGGCCTCGCCGTTCTGGAGGACTGACCCATGGCACGCACCCCGCTGATTGCTGGCAACTGGAAGCTCAACCTCGATCACCTCGAGGCCACTCACACCGTGCAGAAGCTGGCATGGCTGCTGCGCGACGCGAAGCACGACTTCGCGGACGTCGAGGTCGCAGTGCTCGCATCGTTCACCTCGATCCGGTCCGTGCAGACACTCGTCGACGCGGACCAGCTCGAGATCAAGTACGGCGCGCAGGACATCTCGCAGCACGCCTCGGGCGCCTACACGGGCGAGGTCGCGGGTTCTCAGCTCGCGAAGCTGGGCGTCTCCTACGTGGCCGTCGGCCACTCGGAGCGTCGTGAGTACCACGGCGAGACCGACGCGGTCGTCGCCGCGAAGGCCGCCGCCGCGTTCGAGAGCGGCATCGTGCCGATCGTGTGCGTGGGCGAGGGCCTCGACATCCGCAAGGAGGGTCGTCAGGTCGAGTACACGCTCGCCCAGCTCGACGGCTCGCTCGCGGGACTGCCCGCCGACAAGGCCAAGGACGTCGTCATCGCGTATGAGCCCGTCTGGGCCATCGGCACCGGCGAGGTCGCCACTCCCGCCGACGCGCAAGAGGTGTGCGCGGCGATCCGGGGGCGTCTCGCGGAGCTCTATGACGCCGAGCTGGCCGCCGGCGTGCGCGTGCTGTACGGCGGTTCGGTGAAGTCCGGGTCCATCGCGCAGCTGATGGCCGAGACCGACGTCGATGGTGGTCTCGTAGGCGGGGCAAGCCTCGATCCTGAGGAGTTCGCCAAGATCGCCCGTTTCCGTTCCCACCAGGTGGGCCTGTAACGGGTCCCCGTCGCGCGTGTCGTCGCGTATCCTGGTAGGCGTTCGATTCGGATCTGAAGGAGAGTTGTGGACATTCTCGAGACCACGCTGTGGGTGCTGCTGGTGATCACCAGCGTCATCATCATCGGCCTGGTGCTGATCCACCGCGGACGCGGCGGCGGCATCACCGATATGTTCGGCGGTGGATTCGCCTCGGGAGTGCAGTCCTCCGCAGTCGGCGAGCGCAACTTGTCCCGCATCACCTGGATTGTTGCGGTGCTGTGGGGCATGATCGTCGTGCTGCTGGGTCTCATCACCCGGTATTCGTTCTAACGCCAATTCCGAGGGGGAATCATGGCAGGTGGCAGTGCGATCCGTGGATCGCGTGTAGGCGCGGGACCGTTGGGCGAGGACGAGCGCGGCGAGTCCGCGCCTCGTCAGATGGTCCAGTACTTCTGTGCGCGTGGTCACATCACGTCTCCGAGTTTCGCGATGGGCGACGAGGGAGAGGCACCGGAGATCCCGCTCGAGTGGGATTGTCCCAAGTGCGGCTTCCCGGCCGGGCTCGACGCTGACAACCCGCCCGAGCCCATCCGCAACGAGCCCTTCAAGACGCACCTGGCGTACGTGAAGGAGCGCCGTTCGGAGGCGGAGGGCGAGGCACTGTTGGCCGAGGCTCTCGACGTGCTTCGCCAGCGGCGCATGGCCATCGCCGACTGATAGCGCGCGTACGCGCAACCGAGACCGCTCGCGCCCCTCGGGGCCGGGCGGTCTCGTGCGTCAAGAACCGGCGTGTCCGCGCGTGGTTCGTGTCGGCGGCGCGCACCGGGTAGCGTCGTGGGTGGGCAGCGTGCCCGCCGTCGAGACGAGGAGAACCATGCAGATCGAGATCGAGTACTGCGTCCCCTGTGGCTACCTGGACCGCGCGATGGATGCGCAGCGCACCCTGCTGAGCACCTTCGGGCAGCACCTCGCCGGTGTCACGCTGAAGCCGGGAGAGAAGGGTGTCTTCACCTTCCGCGCGGACGACGACGTCATCTACTCGAAGCCCGCCGATTTCGACATCACGACGATCGTCGAGGCCGTCAAGGAACGTCTCTAGCGCTCAGTTCTCGAGCCCTGCGGGCCCCTCAGATGCTGGTGGCGGCCGCCGCGTCGATCAGCCACAGCGTGCGGTCGGATCCGCTGACGGCCGCGCCCGGCAGGTCGGCGTCCCCACGGAGGCAACGGGCGACGACGTCTGCCTTGGCCGCCCCCGCCGCGATGACCCAGACCTCGCGTGCGCCGTTGATCGTCTCGAGAGCAAGCGACACCCGCGTGGGCGGAGGCTTGGGGGAGTCGTGGACCGCGAGAGTCGGCGCGCCGGATGCGGCAAACCCGGGGTGGCCCGGGAAGAGCGACGCGACGTGGCCGTCCGGTCCCAGTCCGAGCATCAGCACGTCGAAGGCGGGGGAGCCCGCGTCGGAGTAGTCGTTCGCATACGCGGACGCGGCATCCTCGACTGTCGCGTACTGACCCGGTGCACCCATCCGGTGGATGTTCTCCTCCGGCAGGGGAAGCGACGCGAGCAGCGCCGCCTGCGCCTGCCCCTCGTTTCGGTCCTCGTGTCCCACCGGGACGAACCGCTCGTCGCCCCACCAGATGTGGACGTCTGTCCAGTCGATCGCCTTCGCCAGCGGAGAGGTCGCAGCCGCCGCGAGCGTGGCGATCCCGACGGTGCCTCCGGTGACGACCACGTGGACGCTCTCCCGGTGGGCGAGCGTGTCGCCGATGCTCAGCAGCAGCCGTGCCGCAGTGGCGTCGGCGACCGCCTCGGCGTCCGCATAGACGATCACCTCGCGCGCGGCAGTCATGACCCGCTCCTCAGCTGAGCGTATTGCGACAGCGCCTCGCCGTAGACGGGATCGTCGTCGAGGCGGCGCAGCTCCTCCGCCAAGCAGTCGCCCAGCGTCCGGGCCGGCAACGCGATGGTGTGGTCTGGCTGACCTGGTTGCGTGAGGGTGGCGTTGTGGCCGTCGGGACGGTGAATGCCGATCTCGCCGGAGGGCGTCTCGAGCACGATCGACTGGAGGCCGCGCACCTGATCCGAGTAGGTGGCCTCGAATTCGCATCCCAGTGCGTGCTGGAGCCAAGCGCCCAGCAGCAGGATGGACGGGCTGCCGGTGTCGCCGTGCAGTCGCGCCTTGGTGACCTCGCGGTCGCCCACCTGTTCCAGCGCCGCGGCGAGCAGGGCGCGCCAGCGTGTGACCCGCGTCCAGGCCAGGTCGGTGTCACCAGGCTGGTACGCGTCCGCAAGCCTCACCAGCACCTCGTCGGGGTGATCCTCACCCTTGGTGTCGGTGATGCGGCGCGCAGCCATGCGCCCGATCCCTGAACCGGCCGTGGCAGCGGGTACCGCAGCCGGCCACCACGCGACGATGGGCGCGTCGGGGAGCAGCAAGGGCGTGACCAGGGTGTCGCCGTGCGCCACCTGCTCGCCAGATGGGCGCAGCACCACGACCTCGGAGGCGCCAGCATCGCCGCCCACGCGCAGCTCGGCGTTGAGGCAGTCGTCTCCGCACTCCTCGGGAGAGACCACGATGATGCGGCACGGATGCTCGCGAGAGGCGACGTTGGCCGTCTCGATGGCGGCCTCCACGTCAGCGTCGGTCGCGTCGATGACGAGAGTCATGACGCGACCCAGCGTGATCACGCCATAGTCCTTGCGCGCCTGCACCAGCTGCTTGTTGATGGCGGACGTGGTGGTCTTGGGCATCGTGTAGATCATGGGCGCCTCCAGACGCGGCCATCCTTCGCGAGCATCGCATCGGCGCTCGCTGGGCCCCACGTGCCCGAACGGTACTGCTCGGGCTGTCCCTGAGTCTCCCAATGCGAGGTGACAGGATCGAGAAGCTTCCAGGACAGCGCCACTTCCTCGTGCCGGGGGAACAGCGGGGGGTCTCCCAGCAGCACATCCAGGATGAGGCGCTCATAGGCCTCGGGCGAGGACTCGACGAACGAGTTTCCGTACGCGAAGTCCATGGTGACGTCACGCACCTCCATCTGGGTGCCGGGCACCTTGGAGCCGAACCGCAGCGTGACGCCCTCGTCGGGTTGCACGCGGATGACGAGCGCGTTGTTCCCCACGTCGACGCCTTCGATCTCCTGGAAGTACGGGCTCGGCGCCTTCTTGAAGACCAGCGCGATCTCCGTCACGCGCCTCCCGAGGCGCTTGCCTGCACGGAGATAGAACGGCGTTCCGGCCCACCGACGGTTCGAGACGTCGAGCCGGATGGCCGCGTAGGTCTCGGTGATCGACTCGGGGTCGATGCCGTCCTCGTCGAGGTAGCCGCCCACCTGTTCACCGCCCCGCCAGCCGGCGGAGTACTGACCGCGCGCCGTGTTGGCACTCAGGTCTGCGGGCAGCTTGGCCGCCCTCAGCACCTTCTCCTTCTCGTCACGGAGGTCGTTCGCGTCGAACGTCGCGGGCTCCTCCATGGCGGTGAGGGCGAACAGCTGGAGCAGGTGGTTCTGAATGACGTCACGGGCCTGGCCGATGCCGTCGTAGTAGCCGGCGCGCGACCCGATGCCGATGTCCTCGGCCATGGTGATCTGCACGTGGTCGATGTACTGGCTGTTCCAGATCGGCTCGAAGAGCTGGTTCGCGAAGCGCAGTGCCAGCAGGTTCTGCACCGTCTCCTTGCCCAGGTAGTGGTCGATGCGGAACACCGCATCGGCCGGGAAGACCTCGGACACCACGGCGTCGAGCGCGTTCGCCGATTCCAGGTCGTGTCCGAACGGCTTCTCGATCACGACGCGGCGCCAGGCGCCTTCGCGCGGATCTGACAGGCCAGAGTCCCGCAGCTGTGTGAGCACCTGGGGGAAGGCCGAGGGCGGAATCGACAGGTAGAACGCGTGGTTGCCACCGGTGCCGCGGCGCTCGTCGAGCTCCTCGACGGTGCGGCGCAGCTCGTGGAACGCATCGGGATCGTCGAATGTGCCCTGGACGAACCGGATGCCCTCGGCGAGCTGCTTCCAGGTCTCGTCGCGGAACGGCGTCCTGGCGTGCTCACGGACGGAGTCGTACACGACCTCTTCGAAGTCCTGTCGCTCCCAGTCGCGCCGCGCGAAGCCGGTGAGGGCGAAGGCGGGGGGAAGGAGACCGCGGTTGGCGAGGTCGTAGACGGCCGGCATGAGCTTCTTGCGAGCGAGGTCGCCCGTGACGCCGAACATCACCAGTCCACAGGAGCCGGCGATGCGGGGAAGCCTGCGATCCCGGGGATCACGCAGGGGGTTGTTCACGTGGGGTAAGCCCTTCAGTTCGGTGGTCCGAGGTGCGCGAACGGGGTGTGACGTCCGCGCACCTCGTCCGGTCACTTGGCGGCGTCGAGGGACTCGCGGGCATGTGCCGCGACGTTCTCGGCGGTGAAGCCGTACTTCTCGAACAGCAGGTTGGCGTCTGCCGAGGCGCCGTAGCTCTCGATCGAGACGATGCGGCCTGCATCGCCCACCAGGTCGTGCCACGACAGGGCGATGCCCGCCTCCACGGCCACGCGTGCCTTGACTGCGGCGGGGATGACGGACTCGCGATACGCCTCGTC
This sequence comes from Demequina aestuarii, assembly GCF_000975095.1. Classification (GTDB taxonomy): domain Bacteria; phylum Actinomycetota; class Actinomycetes; order Actinomycetales; family Demequinaceae; genus Demequina; species Demequina aestuarii. Next base: position 1,403,611 of record NZ_BBRD01000001.1, on the reverse strand, counting down.
CTGGTCGTCGAACCACTCGCGGCACGGCATGGACACGACGCGGGCGTGGATGCCGTCCTTCTCGAGCAGGTCCTTCGCTCCCATGGCGTGCTGGACCTCGGAGCCGGTCGCAATCAGCACCACGTCGGGAGTGCCGTCCGTGTCCGCGAGCACGTAGCCGCCCTTGAGGACGCCCTCGGCTCCGCCCAGGTCCGTGCGGTCGAACGTGGGCACGCCCTGACGGGTCAGGATGATGCCCGCGGGGCCCTCGACGCGCTCGAGAATGCCTCGCCACGCGTAGGACGTCTCATTGGCATCCGCCGGGCGCACCACGGCGAGGCCGGGAATCGCGCGCAGTGCCGCGAGGTGCTCGATCGGCTGGTGCGTGGGTCCGTCCTCTCCCAGGCCGATGCTGTCATGCGTCCACACGAAGATGCTCGGGGCCTTCATGAGTGCTCCCAGGCGGACTGCTGGCCTCATGTAGTCGGAGAACGTGAGGAAGGTTCCGCCGTATGCACGGGTGGGGCCGTGGAGCGCGATGCCGTTGAGAATCGCTCCCATGGCATGCTCGCGGATGCCGAAGTGCAGCGTGCGGCCGTAGATGTTGCCAGCGAACTTCTCGGTGGAGCGGTGCTCGGGCAGGAACGAGGGCTCACCGGCCATCGTGGTGTTGTTCGAGCCAGCGAGGTCGGCGGAGCCGCCCCACAGCTCCGGGAGCACGGGCGCGAGCGCATTGAGCACCTCGCCAGAGGCGGCGCGGGTCGCGACGGACGTGCCGGCCTCGAACACCGGGAGCGCGTCGGTCCAGCCCTCGGGGAGCTGCTCCGAGTTGAAGCGAGCAAGCAGCGCGGCGCGCTCGGGGTTCTCGGCCTCCCAGCGGGCGAACACGGCGTTCCATTCGGAGTGGGCCTGCTGGCCCCGCTCCCGAACCTTGAGGGAGTGCTGGAGAATCTCGGGCTCCACCTCGAAGGTCTTCTCGGGGTCGAAGCCCAGCAGCTCCTTGAGCGCCTTGACCTCATCGCCGCCGAGCTTCGAGCCGTGGATGCCACCGGTGTCCTGCTTGGTGGGGGAGGGCCAGCCGATGATCGTGCTGAGAGCGATGAAGGACGGCTTGCCGGTCTCGGCCTTCGCAGCGGCGAGGGCATCAGCCAGTGCGTCGATGTCCTCGACGTACGCCTCGCCGTCCTTCTTCCACTGCACGTGGTGGGTGTCCCAGCCGTACGCGGCGTAGCGCGCGATGACGTCCTCAGTGAAGGCGACATCCGTGTCGTCCTCGATCGAGATGTTGTTGTCGTCCCAGATCAGGATGAGGTTGCCGAGCTCCTGGGTGCCGGCAAGCGACGACGCCTCCGCCGAGACGCCTTCCTGCAGGTCGCCGTCAGAGGCGATCACGTAGATGTGGTGGTCGAACGGGCTCTCGCCTGCGTCGGCGTCCGGGTCGAGCAGGCCGCGCTCACGGCGAGCCGCCATCGCCATGCCGACCGCGGTGGCCACGCCCTGGCCCAGCGGGCCGGTGGTGGTCTCGACGCCGTCAGTGTGGTGATACTCGGGGTGCCCGGGGGTGCGCGAGCCCCAGGTCCGCAGCGCCTTGATGTCGTCCAAGTTCAGGTCGTAGCCGGACGCGAACAGCTGCAGGTACTGAGTCAGCGACGAGTGACCCGCTGAGAGCACGAACCGGTCGCGACCGAGCCAACGTGAGTCAGACGGGTCGTGCCGCATGACGTTCTGATAGAGCAGATACGCGGCAGGGGCCAGCGAGATGGCGGTGCCGGGGTGGCCGTTGCCGACCTTCTCGACTGCGTCGGCGGCAAGAACGCGAAGGGTGTCGACAGCGCGGCGATCCGCGTCGGTCCAATTGACGGTCACAGAATTCTCCCAAGGACTCGTGTGCTGATTCTCGGCCAGCCTACCGGGCACAGTGCCGCTACGGGCACGCTCGGCCATACCTCACAGGCGCGGACACGCGCGCGTGAGCGGGCGGACATGTGCGCGTCATGCCCGCCCGTCCGCTGGGGTCTCGGTCGCCCGTGCGCGGGTAGGATGGTGGCATGTCCTCAGCCGCCTCTGTGACCGACGAGGTGCCCGCGCCCACCGTGCCGCGGTGGCTGCTCGCCACCCGTCGGCTCAAGGCCTATGTGGCGCTGACGAAGCCCCGGATCATCGAACTGCTGCTGGTCACCACGATCCCCACGATGGTCCTCGCGGCAGACGGCTGGCCGTCCTGGGGACTCGTCGTCGCCACCTTGATCGGTGGGGCGCTCGCCGCCGGAGGCGCCAACGTGTTCAACAGTTACATCGACCGTGACATCGACGCCGTGATGAAGCGAACCCAGAACCGACCGCTCGTCACCGGCGCCGTGACTCCGCGGGCGGCGCTCGTGTTCGCGTGGGCTCTGAGCATCGCGTCGACGGCGTGGTTCCTGTGGGTGGTGGACTCGCCCCTGGCGACGCTGCTGGCCGTGCTCGCCATCCTCGGCTACGCCGTGGGCTACACCCTCGTCCTCAAGCGACGCACGTCGCAGAACATCGTGTGGGGCGGCCTCGCGGGCTGCATGCCGGTGCTGATCGGCTGGGCGGCCGTCACGGAGTCGCTGTCGTGGACGCCGGTGCTCCTCTTCGCTGTCATCTTCTTCTGGACCCCGCCGCACTACTGGCCCCTGTCGATGCGCTTCCGCCGCGACTACGCGAACGCCGAGGTGCCGATGCTTCCGGTGGTGGCCTCGACGCGTCGCGTCGCGATCGAGATGATCGCGTACGCGGTGGCGATGGTCGCCGCCACGCTGGCGCTCGTCCCCGTCGCGGGGATGACGTGGGTCTACCTGGCGGTCGCCGTCGGCTCGGGCGCGTGGTTCGTGGGCGGATGCATTCGTCTCTACCAGCGCTCGGAGCGCGGCGAGTCGAAGCTGCGCGAGATGCGGCTCTTCCGTGACTCCATCACCTATCTGAGCCTCGTGTTCGCGGCCGTGCTGATCGACCCCTTTCTTCCCGATGCGCTGACCGTCCTGCAGGCGTGAGCATGCTCGCAGACGAGCGCGAGGCCTACTTGGCTCACGTCACCGTCGAGCGGGGACTCAGCAGGAACACCGTCGCGGCGTATCGGCGCGACCTCGGGCGGTACGAGACTTTCCTGACCGAGCGCGGGCGCCCGGGTCTCGCCGAAGCGACGCGCGCCGACGTCGCCGCCTTCGCGGAGGCGATCGGGACCGGTGACGACGGAGGGCGCGCGCTCGCCCCTGCATCGGCCTCGCGCACGGTCGTCGCGGTGCGCGGCTGGCACCGCTTCGCCGTCGCCGAGGGATGGACGCGTGACGACCCGTCGCTGGACGTCAAGCCCCGGTCGGTCCCCAAACGACTCCCCAAAGCCATCTCGACTGACGACGTCGCGCGCATCTTGGATCAGGCCGGTGCCGGCGACGGAGTCGGCCCCGTGAGGGATCGCGCACTCCTCGAGTTGGTCTATGCCTCCGGTGCGCGAATCTCCGAGGCGATCGGCCTCGATGTCGATGATCTCTCCCTCGCTCCAGGGGAGCAGGCGGTGCTGCTGCGGGGCAAGGGGCGCAAGGAGCGCGTCGTCCCGATCGGCTCCTTTGCGGCCGATGCGCTCGAGGCCTATCTGGTGCGCGCCAGGTCTGCGCTGGCCCAGTCGGGACGCGGCACCGCCGCGTTGTTCCTGAACACCCGCGGTTCGCGACTGTCGCGACAGAGCGCGTGGGCCATTCTGAAGGCCGCGTCCGATCGTGCCGGCGTCGACGGGGTCTCGCCTCACACCCTCCGCCACTCGTTCGCGACGCACCTGCTGTCAGGCGGAGCAGACGTGCGGGTCGTGCAGGAACTGCTCGGCCACGCGTCCGTCACCACCACCCAGATCTACACCGCGGTGACCCAGGACGCCCTGCGTGAGGTCTATGCCGCGACGCACCCGCGTGCCCGCTGAGCGGCCCCGTCCTGGTTCGGTAGTGTGGGGCGGGTGACCGACTTCCCCGAACCGACCGCGCTGCGAGGGCACGGCCCGGCCCGAGTGATCGCCCTGTGCAATCAGAAGGGCGGCGTGGGAAAGACCACCACCACGGTCAATCTCGCGGCTGCGCTAGCCGAGTACGGACGCAAGGTGCTGGTGGTGGACTTCGACCCCCAGGGCGCCGCCTCCGCCGGCCTGGGCGTGAACCCCAACGAGCTCGACACCACGGTGTACGACCTGCTCATGCGCTCGTCCGTCGGCATCGAGGAGATCGTGCGCACGACCCCGGTCGAGGGCCTCGACCTCGTGCCCGCGAACATCGACCTGTCCGCCGCCGAGGTGCAGCTGGTCGGCGAGGTCGCGCGTGAGTCGACCCTGGCGCGCGGGCTGCGGCCCGTCCTCGACGACTACGACGTCATCCTCATCGACTGCCAGCCGTCGCTCGGCCTGCTCACGGTGAACGCCCTGGTGGCAGCTCACGGCGTGATCATTCCGCTCGCCTGCGAGTACTTCGCGATGCGCGGCGTCGCGTTGCTGGTGGAGACCATCGACAAGGTGCAGGATCGGCTCAACCCCCGCCTTGCCGTGGACGCGATCATCCCCACCATGTACGACGGCCGCACCCTGCACGCACAGGAGGTGGTCGAACGCGTCCGGGAGCGGTTCGGCGAGAAGGTCACGCAGACGATGATCCACCGCACTGTGAAGTTCCCGGACGCGACAGTCGCCGCCGAGCCCATCACGACGTTCGCACCCAAGCACGCGGGTGCCGAGCAGTACCGCGCCCTCGCCCGCGAGCTCGTCGCCTGGGGCGTCGCGGCCTGACCGCGACCGTCCGACCGTGACCGTCCCGACCGAGGCCCCAGCCGGGGAGCAGCGACCGGCGTTCTCGGTGCACCTGGACAACTTCGAGGGCCCATTCGACCTGCTGCTGTCGCTCATCTCGAAACATGAGATGGAGATCACGGATGTCGCGCTTGCCCGCGTGACCGACGAGTTCCTCGCCACGATCGCCGCATACGAGGCGGATTGGGACCTGTCGCAGGCCAGCGAGTTCCTCGTCGTCGCGGCCACCCTGCTCGACATGAAGGCGGCACGGCTGCTGCCGCAGGGCCAGGTCGATGACGTCGAGGACCTCGAGATGCTCGAGGCGCGCGATCTGCTGTTCGCGCGATTGCTGCAGTACCGGGCGTACAAGCTGGTCGCCGGGACGTTCGCCCAATTGCTGTCGGCGCCCCGGCGCCTGCCGCGCGACGTTCCCTTGGAGCCGCACTTCGCGATGCTGCTGCCAGAGCTGGTGTGGTCGGTCACTCCCGACGACCTGGCGCGCCTCGCCGCTCACGCGCTGAAGCCCAAGCCTGAGCAGGCGGGGGTGAGCCTGACACACCTGCACGCCCCGGCGGTGAGTGTCAGGGAGCAGGCCGCACTCGTGACGAGCCGGCTGCAGCGCGAGAAAGTGGTCACCTTCCGCGCGCTCGTGCAGGACGCGGATCACGTGAACGTGGTCGTCGCGCGGTTCCTCGCCCTGCTTGAATTGTTCAAGGAGGCGGTGGTCGCCTTCGAACAGATGAGATCGCTCGGCGAGCTCACCATCCGCTGGACTGGCGGAGAGGGAGACGTCGACATCGAGGTGTCGGACGAGTTCGACGAAGGCGCGCCCCACGGCGTGGCGGGCGCGGACGAGTCGGCACGGGAGACGGAGACGCGATCGGATGACTGACGTGCACACGAGGGGCGCGATCGAGGCGATCCTGATGGTGGTGGATGAGCCAGTGGACGCGGCAGATCTCGCCGCGGCGGTGGACAAACCGCTCGACCAGGTGATGGCCGTGCTCCACGAGCTGCGCGACGAGTACGCGGACCCCGCGGCGCCGCGCGGATTCGAGTTGCGCGAAGTCGACGGTCGCTGGCGCATCTACTCGTCACGCCTGTACGCCGATGCGGTCGGCACGTTCATCGTCGAGGGTCAGTCCGCGCGGCTGTCCCAGGCGGCGCTCGAGACCCTCGCTGTGGTGGCGTACCGGCAGCCCGTGACTCGCGGCCAGATCTCTCAGGTGCGCGGAGTGAGCGTCGACTCCGTCATGAAGACGCTGAGCGCGCGTTCGCTCGTCACTGAGGTGGGCGAGGTGGGCGGCGCCGTGCAGTACGGCACGACCACCGAGTTCCTCGAGCGTCTGGGCCTCGCCTCGCTCGACGACCTGCCCGAGCTCGCCCCGTACCTCCCTGACCTCGCTGACATCGACGGAGAGGGCCGCTGATGGATGAGCTCGAAGTGCATCGTCCGGAGGGCGTGCGATTGCAGAAGGTGCTGGCGGCCGCGGGAGTGGGGTCGCGTCGCAAGTGCGAGATCCTCATCGAACGCGGGCTCGTCAAGGTGAACGGTGAGGTCGTCGACCAACTCGGCGTCCGCGTCAATCCCGACGAGGTGACGATCGAGGTCAAGGGTCAGCGCATCAGCGTCGACGACTCGAAGGTGGTCGTGGTCCTCAACAAGCCGGCTGGCGTGGTCTCGACCATGAGCGACCCCCAGGGGCGTCGCTCCCTCGACGAGTTCGTCGCCGACTTCGACGAACGGCTCTTCCACGTCGGCAGGCTCGACGCGGAGACCACGGGGGTGCTGCTGCTCACCAACGATGGCGACCTCGCCAACCGGCTCGCCCACCCCTCGCACGGGGTGCCAAAGGTGTATGTCGCCAAGGTCGAGGGACGGGTCCCGAAGTCGCTGTGCACGATGCTCCGCGCCGGGGTGGACCTCGACGATGGCCCGGTACGGGTGACCGACTGTGCCATCCTCGACGCACGCGACGACGCCTCGCTCGTCAAGGTCGAACTCCACGAGGGCCGCAACCGCATCGTCCGCCGCATGCTCGACAAGGCGGGCCACCCCGTGATCGACCTGGTCAGGACCGACTTCGGGCCCATCCCACTGGGCACCTTGCAGCCCGGGCAGGTGCGCCGGCTGGGTCGCGAAGAGGTCGGCTCGCTGATGAAGGTCGCGGGGCTCTGAGCCTGTGCGCTGGCCGATACCATGGTGTCCATGCCCCTGAGAGCCATCCGTGGAGCCACCACGCTCGAGCGCGACGAGCGTGACCACCTGCGCCAGCGCACGCAGGAATTGGTCGAGGCGGTCGTGGCCGCCAACACCCTCGAGACTGACGACATCGTCTCGGTGATCTTCACCTGCACCCCCGACATCATCAGCGACTTCCCCGCCGCGGCAGCACGTGAACTGGGGTTCGGCGCAGTGCCGCTCATGTGCGCGCAGGAGATGGCGGTTCCGGGCGCACTCCCGCTCGTGGTGCGGGTCATGATGCACGCCGAGACCACGCGGTCCCGGAGCGACATCACCCACGTGTACCTTCACGACGCGGTGTCTCTGCGGCGCGACCTGGCGCAGTAGCCATGGATGGCACGCTGCCGCGCACCCACGTCATCGGCGCGGGACTCATCGGCGCGTCCATCGGCATCGGTCTGACGGCCGAGGGGTGGTCGGTCTCCCTCGAGGATGCGGACCCCGATGCTCAGGCACTCGGTCACGCCATCGGCGCGGGTGGCTCGCTCGGCAGCGCCGCACCGGACCTCGTCATCGTCGCGGTGCCCCCGGCGCTGGCCGCCGTGGTGGTCGCAGGCGCGCTCGAGCGATGGCCCGACGCGGTGGTCACCGACGTCGCCAGCGTGAAGGCGCCCATCGCCCGGGCCGCTGACGCGACGGGCTGCGGCGACAGGTATGTGGGGTCGCACCCGATGGCGGGCCGCGAGATCTCCGGCGCACTCGCGGCTCAGGGTGACCTGTTCAAGGCCAGGCCATGGGTGCTCTGCCCCAACGGGGCGACCCCGCATGCGGTCGAGCTCGTGTCGCGGGTGCCGCACGCGCTCCAATGCGACCTCGTCACGATGGAGGCTGACGCGCACGATGCTGCGGTCGCGCGAGTGTCGCACGCACCTCAAGTCGCCGCCTCCGCCGTCGCCGCGGCGCTCGGCACGCTGGGACCAGACGATGTGGCGCTGGCGGGCCAGGGGCTGCGGGACGTGACCCGCATCGCGGCCTCCGACCCTCGCATGTGGGCGGACATCGCGCGGCTCAACCGTCACGCGCTCGTCGCCACGCTGACGCACATCATCGACGACCTCGAGGACGTCCGGGACTCCGACGATGTGGGCGAGGCTCTCACCGACCTGATCGAACGTGGACGTGTCGAAGTCGCGCGCATCCCCGGCAAGCACGGCGGCGCCAAGCGGGAGTGGATTCCCGTCACCGTCATCGTTCCCGACGAGCCCGGGCAGCTGTTGCGGCTCCTGTCCGACGTGGCCTCGGTCGGAGTGAACGTCGAAGACATCACCATCGAGCACTCGCCACGACAGCCTGTGGGACTCACCACGCTGCACGTTCTCCCCGCCATGGCGGACGAGCTGTCGCGAGCGCTCATCGCACACGAGTGGGAGATCGCAGCCTCATGACCGGAATCGTCATCGCCATCGACGGGCCAGCGGGCACCGGCAAGTCCACGGTGTCCCGTGAGGTCGCCACGCGGCTGGGCCTGGCCTACTTCGACACCGGGGCGACCTACCGAGTCGCGACCCTCGCGTGCCTCATGGAGGGCGTCGACTTCTCCGTGACGAGCGACGTCGCCGCGATGGTCGCGACCATGAACGTGGAACTCGTCCTCGACCCGCGCAATCCGCGCGTGCTGCTGGACGGGGAGGACGTGTCGCGGCAGATCCGCACCGACACTGTCGCCCTCACGGTGTCGAAGGTCGCGACCAACCTGGAGGCGCGCCCGATCCTGCAGGAGATGCAGCGCGAGGTGATTCGCATGGAGCGGGCCGGTGGGATGTCTCAGGGCAGGGGAGTGTGCGTCGAGGGTCGCGACATCACGACAGTGATCGCACCCGACGCCGATGTCAGGGTGCTGATGACCGCCGATGACGAGGTGCGCGTGGCACGTCGCGCCGGCGAGGGTGCCGACGTGGCGACAGTCCGTGAAGCGGTGCTGGGTCGAGACCGACGAGACTCGGCCGTGGTGAGCTTCCACGAGGCCACCGACGGCGTCCACACCCTCGACACCACCGACCTGACCATCGACGAGGCGGTACGAGCGGTGGTGCAGCTCGCGCACGAGGCGACGCTGTGAGCGAATCTGACGCGCCGACCGTCTGGGGCCCGCGCTGGTCCCGGTGGATCGGCCTTGCTCTCGCGCGGGGCTGGTGGGCGACAGAGGTCCGCGGTCACAAGCACCTGCCGCGACGCGGCGCCGCCATCGTGGTCGCGAACCACGTGGGTTTCATCGATGGCCCGGTGCTGCACGGCGTCGTGTCCCGGCCGTCGCACTTCCTCATCGGATCGCACATGTTTCGCGGGGCGCTCGGGTTCATTCTGCGCGCCGCCGGCCAGATCCGCGTCGACGGTGCCGGCCGGACTGCACTCGCACAGGGGCTCGCCGTGCTGCGCAGAGGCGGCGTCGTGGGGATGTTCCCCGAAGGCACGCGCGGCGCGGGCACGGCCGATGCGGTGCACGGCGGCGCGGCGTGGTTGGCGCTCCAGTCGGGTGCTCCCATCGTTCCGACGGCGCTCATCGGCACACGTCGAGCGGGCGAGCCGGTCAGCGTGTGGCCGCCGCCGCGCCGCCGCATCCTCGCGGCGTTCGGCGCGCCCGTGACGCTCGCCCCGCCCGCGGATCTCAAGGGCCGCCGGCGCCAGGAGTGGGCCCAGCAGGCCGTCGCCGCCGCATTGCGCGCGCAGGTAGAGGCGACGCTCGCTGACACCGACCTCCGCTTGCCGGGGGATGATGGGGGCCGGACCAACGCAAGTATCGAGGAGAACGCATGAGCGACGAGCAGCAGTACCCCGGCCTGGAGGACGTCCCGCCGCCGATGCCCGTGGCGTCCGATCCTGAGGAGAGCCTCGACGAGGTTCGCGAGGCGGCGCTTCGCGCGGGTCTCGACGACTACGAGCTGAGCCCCGAGGACCTGGCGGCGCTGGAGGGCGACGTCGAGCCCGTCACCGAGCGTGCGCTGCCCATCCTCGCGGTGATCGGCCGCCCGAACGTCGGCAAGTCCACTCTCGTCAACCGCATCCTCGGCAAGCGGCTCGCCGTCGTCGAGGACAAGCCGGGCGTCACCCGCGACCGCGTTCTGTACCCAGCAGAGTGGTCCGGTACGGACTTCATGCTGATGGACACCGGTGGCTGGGAGGCCAAGGTGACCGGTCTCGATCTGTCCGTGGCCCAGCAGGCCGAGGTTGCGGTGGAGATGGCCGATGCGGTCATGTTCGTCGTGGACTCGAAGGTGGGCCCCACGGCCTCTGACGAGAAGGTGGTCCGGCTGCTGCGCCGTTCCGGCAAGCCAGTGGTCCTCGCCGCCAACAAGGTGGACGGTCCGCAGGGCGAGCTCGAGGCGGCATCCCTGTGGAGCCTCGGACTGGGCGAGCCGTATCCCGTCAGCGCTCTGCACGGCCGCGGCACCGGCGACCTCCTCGATGCGGCCGTCGCCATGCTTCCCACCGAGATGCCGCAGGTGGAGGTCGACCCAGACGCCCCGCGTCGCATCGCGCTGGTGGGCCGCCCGAACGTGGGCAAGAGCTCGCTGCTGAACCAGCTGGCCGGCGAGAACCGGGTCGTGGTGAACGAGGAGGCGGGCACCACGCGTGACCCGGTGGATGAGAGAGTCGAGATCGCAGGCCGCTCGTGGACACTGGTCGACACTGCGGGAATCCGTCGTCGGGTCCACATGTCCAAGGGGGCGGACTTCTACGCGTCGCTGCGGACCGCCACGGCCATCGAGCGCGCCGAGGTGGTGCTCGTGCTGCTCGACGCCTCGGTTCCGCTCACCGACCAGGACTCCCGGGTCATCACCCAGGTGCTGGACTCGGGTCGCGCGATCGTGCTGGTGTTCAACAAGTGGGACCTGGTGGGTGAAGACGAGCGGTTCCTGCTCGAGCGCTCCATCGAGCAGGACCTGGTCCAGCTGACCTGGGCGCCTCGGGTGAACCTGTCCGCTCTCACCTCGTGGCACACCAACCGGCTGGTGCCGGCGATCGATCTCGCCCTGGGCAGCTGGGACCAGCGCATCTCGACCGGGAAGCTCAACTCCTTCCTCGGCGAGCTCGTCGCGGAACACCCTCACCCGGTGCGCTCGGGCAAGCAGCCCAAGATCCTCTTCGCGACGCAGGCGTCGAACCGTCCTCCCCGGTTCGTCATCTTTGCTTCCGGGTTCCTGGAGCCCACCTACCGGAGGTTCATCGAACGGCGCCTCCGAGAGAAGTTCGGCTTCGAGGGCTCGCCGATTCAGATCTCGGTGAGAGTGCGGGAGAAGCGCAAGCGACGCTGAGGGGCGCGTCTCACGACGCGTCGTCGGCGCTGCGGTACGCCGAGTCGATGAGTTCTCGCAGGACGTCGTCGCTCACCGCGTCGGGACGCGTGATGTAGCCGCACCCCACGTGGTGGGGGCCTCTCCCGTCACGTCCGCCATGAGTGTGAGCAGCCGAAAGCCGTCCTCGCGTCGGCCCGCGGGTTCGATGGTCGCGAGGTACTCCTCGACGTCGCCGTCGGTGGGCTGTGCTGCGTTGTCGACCATGCGGTCACGATATGGCGACGAAGGCGCGTCTGCAGGGTGGGATGGGTCACGAGCATGCCCGAATGCGACACTCCGCCCGGTAGGTTGGACGCGTGCTTGACAACGAGACCATGCGAATCGCCCTGGGCGGCGTATCGCTGACGGTTCTCGTGCTGTTCTACCTGGGTGTCTATCGCCCCACGCGGTCGAGCTTCTCCGGTTGGTGGAGCGTCTCGCTCCTCTGTGCAGGCTCGGCCACGACCCTGCTGCTCTTGAACGGAAGCGCGCTGCAGGTGGTGGCGAACCCCGTCTCGAACGTCTTGTCCGTCATCGGGGTGACATGCGTGTGGTTCGCGACGCGGTCGCTGCGCCGTCGCCGTCTGCCGCGCTGGGTCCTCGCGGTCAGCCCGGTGCTGATCCTGATCCCCACGCTGCTCCAGAGTCCCGCGGACAACATCTGGGCCGGCAATGGGCCGCTGTTCACCTACATGGGTGTGCTCTTCGCGGCAGGTTCTCTCGAGGTGTGGATCGCCTGGCACGCGCGCCGGTCACGCACAGATTACGAGCCGAACGGCGAGGCCGTGGTGGCGCTGCTGGTGAGCGCCATCGCGTCGAGCGTGTTGGGGGCGTTCTACCTGCTCCGCAGCTTGTTGTTCTTCGTGGTGGGCCCCGAGAGCCCGACCTTCGAGACGATTGTCGGCACCGGGCCCACCACGGGAATCCTGCTGGTCACCCTTGTCGCTGTCACCTTCAGCGTGTCGGCCGTCGGCTGGGACCAGCAGACGCAGGAGCTGCGCACCCGGGCGATGCAGGACGACTTGACCGGCCTGCTGGGACGGACCGAGTTCCGCCTGCAGGCGGAGCGCGCGTTCGTGGACGCGAGGTCCGCCGGCACCGGCGCGCTGCTGGTGATGGCCGACCTCGACCACTTCAAGGCCGTCAACGATGCTCACGGTCACGCCGCGGGCGATCGGGCGCTGCTGACGTTCGCGGCGACGGTCAAGGACTCCCTTACGCCCGGCGAGCTTGCGGGAAGGCTGGGCGGCGAGGAGTTCGGGCTCGTGCTGCTGGAGGTGGATGCCGTGGGCGCGGTCGCGCGGCTGGAAGCCATGAGCACCGCGTTCGCCGCGCGATCCGACAAGCACGACTTCGAGCTGCCGACGGTGAGCTATGGCGTCGCTGGGCTCGCGGACGGGGTTGCCGCCGCGGAGATCTTCGAACGCGCCGATGTCGCGCTCTACCGAGCGAAGGCCGACGGTCGCGACCGCGCGGTCGCCTACACGCAGGAGTTCGGGCAGGACGCGGGGTTCGCCATGCGGCGTCGGGCGACCGATCAGGCGCGGGTGATCGACTCCGATGCCCCCACCCGCCGAGGCTGAGGGGGAGGCCACTGGCCGTCGGTCAGATAGGCGCCCACGTCACGCGCGATGCGGCGCGCGCCGCGATTCGCGCTGACGGTTGAGGCCTGCGGGCCGTAGCCCGCGAGGAAGAGCCCGGGCACACGCACGGCGCAGCCCCGGTCCACCTCGACGCCGTCGCGCGCGTCGACCCCGAGGGCGGCGAAGGGTGCCAGATCGGCGCGGAAGCCCATCGCCCAAATGATCGCGTCCACCACCGTGGTGTGCCCGTCCTGCTCGACGACGCCGTCGGTGACGAGGCGCACGAACATGGGGCGGCGTTCGAGAAGGCCCCGGTCGCGGAGCTTCCGGATCCGGGGCGTGAGCGGAATGCCAGTCGTCGACACGATGCTGGGCAGTTCCTGTCCCGCCCGCGCCGCCTCGTCCTGGAGGCGCACGGACTCGCGGCCCAGGTCCTCGCCGAGGGTCGCGTCAGCCTCGAGGAACCGCACGGGCTTGCGGGTGAACCACAACGGCGCCGCCCCGGCATCGGCCAGTTCGCGCACGAATCCGATGGCGGATGTGCCACCCCCCACGACGGCGACCCTGAGACCCGCGAAGTCGGCGGCGGAACGGTAGGCGGCGGTGGTGATCTGCACGCCCCGGAACAGGTCCGTGCCGGGGACCTCGGGCTGCCGGGGGGCGCCCCACGTCCCGACCGCGGCCACCACGGCCTTCGCCGTGAGTGGTGCTGCGAGATCCTCGGAGTCGACGAGAAGCCTGCCATCACGCTGACGCCTCACCGAGGCCACCTCGACGGGCCGGCGCACCTGGATCCTAAAGTGGTCCTCGAACCTGCGGTAGTACTCCGCGACGACGTCTCGCGCAGGCCGATCGCGCGGCGCAGTCTCGAAGGTGATCCCCAGCTCGTCCATGCCGGGCAGGTCGTGCACCCGGTGCGCGTCTCCGAGTCGCAGTGCCTCCCAGCGGTGCTGCCACGCGCCGCCGGTGGATGGGTCGCGGTCCAGGACCGTCACGTCGGCTCCCGTGACGAGCCCTCGCCTGCGCAAGTGGTATGCGACGGACAGCCCTGCCTGTCCAGCGCCGATGACGACGACGGGCGACGGGATTGGTGACGGCGCTGGTGCGCGCGCCGGAACTGCGGTGGGTGGCACCACCGTCAGTGCACCGTTCCTTCGGAGACCGCGACATCCGTGGTGTGCGCCAGCGTCGTCTCGACCGCGATGCGAATCCCGGCGGTGATGGTCGATTGCTCCATGGTGGGACCCGTGCCGTCGTGGCGCATGTCGGGACTCGCCGGGACGTGGATGAAGCCCGAGCGTGCGTCTGCGTGTCGCAACGCGTGCTGCAGCCAGAAGAAGACGTGGTTGCACACGAAGGTTCCGGCGCTGGCGGAGAGCTCGGAGGCGATGCCTGAGGCGCGGACCGCCTGCACGATCCTCTTCACCGGAAGGGTGGAGAACAGCCCGTCGGGGGCGCCCTCCACCACCCGAGCGTCAACGGGACGCGCGCCGCCGTTGTCCGGGATGCGAGCGTCGTCGACGTTGATCGCGATGCGCTCGGGCGTGATCGCGGCGCGCCCCTCGGCCACTCCCAGCGCGACCACCACGTCGGGCTGGTGCATGTCGAGTGCCTGGTGCAGTGCCGCGGTGGCCCGGTCAAACTCGACAGGCAGACGCACGGCCACCACAGTCGCCTCCCCGGTCCACTCCGCGGCCACGGCGCGCGCCGCCTCCCACGAGGGGTTGCAGGTCGCGGAGGCGAAGGGTTCGAAGGCGGTGATCAGCACAGTCGTCACCTCTCCAGGGTAGGTGACCCCGGCGGTGGGTCTGCCCCTCTCGCACACATGGGACCTAGGGCCTAGTTCCCCCAGATCACGAGATCTAGTGTATTCACACGGTGTTCACCACTAGATGTTGTGGTGACGGGGTGCCGGCGGACCACGGAGGGCGATATGAGCATCATCGAGAACGACCACGACATGACGACTCGCGGGGCGGGCTCCACAGGCACGCCTACTCTCGAGGTGGTCAAGCGCGACGGCCGCACGCTGACGTTCGACGACAGTCGCATCGGCATCGCACTCACGAAGGCATTCGCGGCCGTGCATGGGACCGTGACTCCCGGGCATGAGCGCGCGATCGACGTGCTGGTCACCCGGATCGTCGCGGAGCTCGCCCGCAGGCACGATTCCACCGTGATGATCTACGAGATCCAGGCCGTGGTCGAGCATGAGCTCCTCGATGCGGGCGAGCGCGCGGTGGCACGTGCGTACATCGACTACCGCGTCGATCGTGATCTGGCGAGGTCCGAGTCCACGGACCTCAACCACTCGATCCACCGGCTGCTCGGCAAGGAATCGTCCGTGGTGCACGAGAACGCTAACAAGGATGCGGACGTCTACAACACGCAGCGCGACCTCACGGCGGGGATGGTGGGCAAGGCGGTGGGTCTTCGCATGCTGCCGCCTCACGTGGCGAACGCCCATCAGAAGGGTGATCTTCACTACCACGACCTCGATTATCACCCCTATTCGCCGATGACCAACTGCTGCCTCATCGATTTCACGACGATGCTCTCTGCCGGATTCCGCATCGGCAATGCCCAGGTGGACCCGCCTCGCTCGATCCAGACCGCCACCGCCCAGATCTCGCAGATCATCGCCAACGTGTCCTCCAGTCAGTACGGCGGGTGCACCGTCAACCGCATCGACGAGCTGCTCGCTCCCTACGCCGCCCTGAACCGTGCGAAGCACGAGGTGGACGCGGAGCGCTGGATCGCCGACCCGGAGGCCCGCGCCGAGTACGCGCAGGAGAAGACGCGCAAGGACATCTACGACGCGATGCAGAGCCTCGAGTATGAGATCAACACTCTCTTCACGTCGAATGGCCAGACGCCGTTCACGTCTGTCGGTTTTGGGCTGGGCACCAATTGGTACGAGCGCGAGATCCAGCGGGCGATTCTGCAGATACGCATCCGTGGGCTCGGGCGCGAGCAACGCACAGCGATCTTCCCCAAGCTGCTGTTCACGGTGAAGCGTGGACTGAACCTGGTCGAGGGGGACCGGAACTACGACATCAAGCAGCTGGCCGTCGAATGCGCGACCAAGCGGATGTACCCGGACATGCTCAGCTACGACAAGATCGTCGAGCTCACCGGCTCCTTCAAGGCGCCGATGGGATGCCGGTCGTTCCTGCAGGGCTGGACCGACGAGGATGGCAATGACAGTGTCGACGGCCGCATGAACCTGGGCGTCGTCACCCTCAACCTGCCGCGCATCGCACTCGAAGCGCAGCGAGACCAGGACAAGTTCTGGCGACTGCTCGACGAGCGTCTCGAGACGGTCGGCGATGCCCTCATGTATCGCATCGCGCGGTGCAAGGAGGCGGTTCCCGGCAACGCTCCCATCCTCTACGTCCACGGCGCATTCGGCACTCGGCTCGGGCCCGACGACGACGTCGACTCGCTCTTCCGCGCCGGTCGCGCCACGGTCTCCCTGGGATACATCGGCCTGTACGAGGTGGCCACGGCGTTCTACGGCGGTCAATGGGAGTCGAATCCTGAGGCGAAGGAGCTGACCCTTGCCGTCCTGCGCCGCCTGGGGGAGCGGGCCGCGGCATGGAAGGCGCAGTCCGGATATCACGTCAGCGTCTACTCCACGCCGTCGGAGAGCCTCACGGACCGGTTCTGCCGGCTCGACAAGGAACGGTTCGGCTCGGTGCGAGACATCACCGACAAGGACTACTACACGAACTCGTTCCACTACGACGTGCGCAAGAGCCCGACGCCGTTCCAGAAGCTGGACTTCGAGGCGGAGTATGCGCCGCTCACGTCCGGCGGGTTCATCCACTACTGCGAGTACCCTGTGCTCCAACAGAACCCGCGCGCGCTGGAGGCGGTGTGGGACTACGCCTACGACCGCATCGGCTACCTGGGCACGAACACCCCGATCGACCGCTGCTACGAATGCGGCTACGCGGGAGACTTCGAGCCCACCGCGACGGGCTTCGAATGCCCCGCGTGCGGCAACGATGACCCGCGTTCGTGCGACGTCGTCAAGCGCACGTGCGGCTACCTGGGCAACCCGCAGCAGCGGCCGATGGTGCACGGCAGGCACGAGGAGATCGCGGCCCGCGTCAAGCACCTCCCGGGGGACACCCGGGTCGCGCCCGCGCTCGTGGATCGCATGGTCGAGCCCAACGACGCCCACGAACCGGAGCGCTGAGAGCGGTGTCGTCCGAGTTCGCATCGCACCGCACGCCGGTGCCGCGCACGTGGGTCGCCAGCAAGGTGAGCCACGACTACGTGGCGGACTACAAGCCGTTCCAGTTCGTGGATGGCGAGGGCGTGCGCTGCAGCCTCTACGTGGCGGGATGCCTGTTCAAGTGCGACGGGTGCTTCAACGAGGCGGCGTGGAGCTTTCGTCGCGGCGAACCGTACTCGACCGCTCTCGAGGATCGGATACTTGCGGACCTCGCTCATCCGGCCATCCAGGGCCTGTCGCTGCTGGGGGGCGAACCCTTCCTCAACACCACCGTGTGCCTCGCGGTGGTGCGGCGCATGCGGGCCGAGCTCCCGGCCAAGGACGTGTGGGCCTGGTCGGGGTACACGCTCGAGCAGATCCTGATGGACAGCGCCGACAAGCAGGAGCTGCTCGGTCACATCGACGTGCTCGTGGACGGGCCCTACGACCACGCTCGGCGGGACCTGTCTCTCGCCTTCCGCGGTTCCACGAACCAGCGTGTGCTCGACGCACGGGCCTCGGTGGCGGCAGGGCGAGCCATCCCCTGGGCGGGCGCGGACACCACAGCCGGATGAACCGAGCCCGCGAGGCAGTGCGCCTGCGTGGGGAACGCGGCGCTGCTCAGTTGGTCCGAGCCGCGTGTCCGGATCGTCCCGGCAGCCGATGCGCGCTCTGGCGGCCCGGGCCAGAGGTCACGGGGAAGCGGCGAAGAGCGGCGCTAGCGTCACAGGCATGGACTGGTGGTTCGATCCCGCGCGGACGTACGACGACAACGTGAGGAACGGTCCGTTCGGGGCGTTCGACGGCCAGCCCCCCACAGTGGCCGGCGCCACGGCGCCCGGCGAGACCTTCTTGGGACACGCCGTGCATCGGCCGTTCGGCGTCGCCGCGGGACCGCTCCCGACCGCGCGGCACTGCGCCGCCTCCTTCGCCCACGGCTTCGACGTGAACGTGTTCAAGACGGTGCGGTCGCGCGCGATGCCTGCTCATCCCTTTCCCAACACGCTTGCGGTGCGAGTCGACGGCGATCTGCCGGCGGAGCCTGGCGTGACGCTCATGGCGGACGCCGACCTCACCACCGCACACAGCATCTCCAACTCGTACGGCGTCCCGTCTCCTGACCCGGACGAGTGGCAGCCCGACATGGCTGCTGCGGCAGCGGCCGCGGCCGACGGCCAGGTGCTCGTCGGCTCGTGCCAGGGCACGCGCGATGGAGACGACGCGAATCTCGTCGCGGACTATGCGCGCACTGCGCAACTGGTCGTGGAGACCGGCGTCGGAGCCGTGGAGCTCAACCTCAGCTGCCCCAATGAGGGCACCGGAGCCTTGCTGTGCTTCGACACGGCGCTGGCGGCGAGAGTGGTGCGAGCCGTCAGGGAGCGGATCGGCGACATACCGCTGGTGCTCAAGATCGCCTACTTCCGCGACGACGATGCACTGGCGGGCTTGGTCCGTGCGGTGGCACCGGTCGTCGACGGGATCGCTGCCATCAACACGTTGCCCGCAATGCTCGTGGACGCGGCCGGACGGCAGGCGCTGCTGGGCCCTGGACGAGAGACTGCCGGCGTGTGCGGTGCCTCGATCCGGTGGGCTGGCCTCGCCATGACCCGCCGTTTGGTGCGCCACCGTGAGGACGGGGGCCACGCCTACGCGATCGTGGGGGTCGGCGGCGTGCTCACCGCGGAGGACTACCGCGTGTACCGCGACGAGGGCGCCGATGCGGTGATGACCGCCACGGGCGCGATGCGCGACCCTTCACTGGGCAGCGAGGTGCGCGCGCTGGCGCGATGACGAGAGGGCGCACCAGGAACTGTCGAGTGTCACGCCCGGCGCCACTCTCCGCCATCGGGCCACACCCATTCCACCTCCTGATCCTCCGGATGCGTGACGTCGCGCAGCCACACGGTCGCGTCGGGATTCCACCCGGCGATCACGCTCGCAAGACCGTCGCCGACCGTGATGGGAACACGTGAGGCCTCAAGATAGGCGGCGGCGGTGAGGTGCACGCCGTCGTACTCCGCGGCCACCCGCCCCCAGTCCGGGATCACCCAGTCTCCGTGGCGGCCGGTGCAGTTGAACCAATCGTGACGTCTCGACGCGGTCACATCGATGGAGTGGCGGCGGCACAGCTCCGCCCAGTCCTCCGCGCACGCAATCTCGAGTACGCGGGCGCGTGGCGGGACCGTGACCGGCACAGTCGTCGCCTGTTCCTCGCCGAAGGAGTCCTCCACCAGGTGCAGTCCCACGGGACCACGCTCGCCGAGGTTCCTCGTGGTGCTGACGAGTGGCAGCGGGGGGACCGACCACCAGGTCCCGCTCCAGTTCGCGTGGGGGTCGGCGGGACGCTCGCGCCGCGCGGTCGACTCCTCCTCGCGCACGGCCAGTCCCCACTGACCGAGCACCTCTGCCGCGGGCACCGACGTGTCCCAGGTGCCCGGCTCCCCGTGGCGGATCTCTGTCTCCGGCCACCGCACCCGATGCTGGTCACCGCCGCTCAGGGGAGCATCGAGCCATGCAGCAGCAGGGGACTTCGCGACGACACTCGCCATCCGGGCCAGCACCTTGTCGAGTCCCGGTCGGGACGCGAGGACTTCTTCGTTGCCTGGGGGCTGCCAATACATCGCGTCGTTCACAGTCTCGCGGAACGCGTGAAGCAGGCCCTCGCTCTCGGGAGCCGTAGGCGCGACCCCGGCGAGTGCATCAGCCGCCTGAGGGGCGGTGACGTGCGGAGGCTCCCCGTCGGCAGGTCCCTCGACAGCCCAGCCGAAGGAGGCGGTGTGATCGGAGAAGTCGCTCGTTGCGAAGACGACTGCCTCGCGGGCGCGGTCGTCCGCGGACGTCAGCAGCGCCATCAAGAAGCGACGCCCTCGCGGGCCGCGCATCAGGCGGTCTGCAAGGGCGTCCATGCCTCGAGGGTACTGAGTGGTTGACCTACGTGGTCTTGGCTGCTTCGAGCTCGCGGAGCCCGCGTCGCAGCACCTTGCCCACATTCGTCTTGGGCAGCTCGTCGAGGAACTCGATCTCCCGGGGGCGCTTGTAGCCGGTGAGCTCCTCCTTGAGGAAGGCCATGAGCTCGGCCTCGGTCAGCGAGTCATCGCGCCGGACCACGAACAGCTTGGGAACCTCGCCCGCGTGCTCGTCCTCGATGGGGATCGCGCCCGCCTCGAGCACCTTCGGATGCTGCATCGCCGCGTCCTCGAGGTCTCCCGGATACACATTGAAGCCGGACACCAGGATGATCTCCTTCTTGCGGTCCACGATGCGCAGGTAGCCGTCCTCGTCCATGGTGGCGATGTCGCCGGTGAGCAGCCAGCCGTCGTCCGTGATGACCTCTGCGGTCGCCTCCGGCTGGCGCCAGTAGCCCTGCATCACCTGCGGCCCCTTCACGGCGAGCTCACCCGGCTCGCCGAATGGCGCCTCAGTGCCGTCCTCGGCGAGAATCCGGACGTCGGTCGAGGGCAAGGGCACGCCGATGGTGCCCACGCGCGGCGGCAGGTGGGTGGGGTTGACGCTCACGACCGGTGAGGCCTCCGTGAGCCCGTAGCCCTCGATGATCTCCGAGTGGGTCAGGTCGCGCCAACGCGAGCCGACGGCCGTGCGCAAGGCCATGCCGCCCGCGACGGAGACCTTGACGTTGGACAGGTCGAGCTTCGAGAACTCGGGCCTCTCCATCAGCGCGCCGGCGAGCGTGCTGACCAGCACCAGGCAATCGGGCTTCTCGGCGTCGAGCGTCTTGATGAAGGCCGCCGTGTCGCGCGGGTTCGTGATGAGCACGTTGTGCCCGCCGAATCGGAAGAAGCCGATGCAGTTCACGGTCAGCGCGAACACGTGATAGAGCGGGAGCGCCGCGATGACGGAGGTGTTGCCCTCCTCGAGCACCACCCTGATCTGGCCGATGAACTGCTCCTGATTGTTGAGCAGGTTCCAGTGGGTGAGCACCGCGGCCTTGGTGCCACCGGTCGTGCCGCCCGTGTACTGCAGGAAGGCCACGTCGGAGTGCTCGACACCCGGGTCGGTGAACTCGACGGGGTCTCCGGTCAGCAGCGCGCGGAACTCGATGGCCTGCGGCAGCGAGTACGCGGGCACCATCTTCTTGATCCGCTTGGCGACGAGGTTGACGATGGCGCGCTTGGGCTGGTGGAGCATGTCGCCTGCCTGCGTGACGATCACGTGCTCGATGGTGCTGCCGGGCAGCACCTTCTCCACCTTGTCCGCGAAGTTGGCGAGCACGATGATGGCGCGCGGCTCCGCATCCTTCACCACCGCGGCGAGCTCGTGGGCGGTGTACAACGGGTTCGCGTTCACCACCACGAGCCCTGCTCTCAGCGCGCCGTACAGCGCCACCGGATACTGCATGAGGTTCGGCATCTGCAGCACGATGCGGTCGCCCTTGTGGAGCCCCAGGTCGTTCTGAAGGTACGAGGCGATGCGGGTGGCGATCTCGTCGACCTCGGCGAAGCTGAGCGTGCCGCCCAGATTCGAGAAGGCGGTGCGGTCCCCGTAGCGCTGCGCGGCGTGGGCCGCCATGTCGCCGAGCGAGCGCTCGACCGGCGGGTCGATGGTCCGGGACACGCTGTCGGGATAGAACGCGAACCAGGGGCGGTCGGCGTCCCCGATGGGGTCGTGACTGGGGAGGGTGGTGTCGTTCATCATTCATCTCCATTGATGGCGATGGGTCGGGGGACCGCGGGGATGGGGGACTGCTCAGACGGTCTTCGCCGCCGAGTGCGTTGTCCAGGAGCGTACCCAATCGGGCACGCTCACATGGTCAGGGAAGCCGCCGAGTTCCGCGTCGAGATCGGCGGTGGGGACGCGGCCGTGCCCACGTTCGACGAAGCAGGCTCGGATGAGCGCGTGAGCGTGCACGACGTCACCGCGCCTGAATGTCTGCTCGAGGTACACCCAGCGTTCGTCGCCGCCGGCCACGCGCGTGTGGACGTCGAAGGACTGGGCAAGAGTCAGGTTCTTCCAATAGGTGATGGTCTGGCCCGCCACGACCGGGAACCAGCCGCGGTCGCGGCATCGCTGCCAGAACCCGGAGCGGACCATCAGATCCAGCCGGCCGAGGTCGAGCAGCGTGAGGTACCGGCCATTGTTCATGTGGCCTACGGTGTCGAGGTCCGTGGGCACCACCCGGAACCGGGTCGCGACGGTGTCCCAGAGGCTGATGCGTGCGCCACGCTGCGCGGCGAGCCGCACGCGAAGCAGCCTCAGCCACAGGTTCACGGCGACCCGTCCTTGGCCCTCATCAGCAGGAACGGCGTGGCGCCGTCCCGCGAGGTCACGGCGACGTCCAGGCTGCGCTCGGTGGCGGTCGACGTGAAGCCCACGGTGCGCGGCAGCAGGATGGGCTTCACGAAGTCGACGTGCACCGAGAACGCGTCGGCGAGCCGTCCTTCGAGAGCTGCCAGGGCCCGAGCGTGAGTCCACATGCCGTGAATGATGGGCCGCGGGAACCCGAACGCCTTCGCCGCAAGACGGCTCGTGTGGATGGGATTGGGGTCCTTCGACGCGCGGCGGTACCGCCGCCCCAGGTCGGCGGGGAGGCGCCAGAGTCCGTGGGGCGTACCAGCCTCGAACGGCGTCCGGTCGCGCCCTTCGGGGTCGCCGGGAACGCTGACGCTGCTCGACAGGTACGTGCTGACGCCGTCCCAGACCAGTTCCCCGTCCGCGTGAGCCTGGCCCACGAGGTCCACCAGGGCGCCACGGCGGTGCGGGCGCAGGTTCTCGAGATGCACGGTGAGGTCCAGCGCCTCATCGGCGCCAACAGCCCGATGCATCGTCATGTCGTTCGACACGTGAACCGCACCTACGAGGGGCACCGACGACTCAGCGTCGCTCAAGAGGTGCACGTGGAGCGGGAACGTGAGGACGTGGATCCACGTCGCGGGCACCGAGTGCCGCAGCGTGAATTCGCAGACCCGGGAGTACTCGGCGAGACGGGCGAGGTCCTGCCGGTGCCCGTGAATCGTCACCGCACGGTCCGGGATGCGGGCCGTGTCGCCGCGGCGGGGGATCAGCGCGCGGGCGAACGCGGCTCCCATCCCGGGCGACTCACTGAGGTGCTCAACCGTGCGCGCTGGCTCCGTCCCGGCCATCACGCGCCCACCAGGTTCTGGCCGCAGACGCGCACGACCTGACCGGTCACCCCCTGGGAGCGAGGGTCGAGCAGGTATCCGATCGCCTCGGCGACGTCCTCGGGGTGGCCGCCCTGGCTCAAGGAGTTGCTGCGACGGAACACCTCGCGCTGCACGAACGGGATGCGCGCCGTCATGTCCGTCTCGATGAACCCTGGCGCCACGGCGTTGGTGGTGATCGATCGCGAGGCGAGGTCGGGCGCCATCGCAGCGACCAGGCCGGCCACCCCTGCCTTGGAGGCGGCGTAGTTGGTCTGTCCCTTGTTGCCGGCGAGCCCCGACGTGGACGCAATGCCGACGATGCGGCCCCCGTCCGTGATGCCGCCCGGGGTGGTGGGGTCCAGCAACACCTCGTTCATGCGGATCTGTGCCGCGAGGTTCACGTCCAGCACCGAGCCCCATCGGCTCGCATCGGTGTTCACCAGCATCTTGTCGCGGGTGATGCCGGCATTGTGAACGATCCCGTAGATGCTCTCGCCACGGCCGGCGACGTGCGCCGCGATGGTCGCGCCCGCATCGGCCGCCGTGATGTCGAGCTGCAGCGCGGTGCCGCCCACCTCGTTGGCGACCGCCGCGAGCGACTCACCGGCGGGCGGGATGTCGACGGCGACGATGCTCGCGCCGTCACGGGCGAGCGTCCGAGCGATGGCGGCGCCGATGCCGCGAGCGGCGCCGGTCACGACGATGACGCGGCCGTCGAGCGGCCTGTCCTCCATCGCCTGCGGACGCTGGGCGGCTGCGCTGACACGCCACGCCTGACCGTCGACGAACGCCGACCGACCCTGCAGGACGAAGCCGAGCGTCGACACCAGGTCTCCTGAGGCGGCATCGGCGTCGACGTAGAGCAGGGTCGCGGTCGCCCCCTTGCGCAGCTCCTTGCCGACGGTGCGATTGATGCCGTCGAGAGCGCGGGTCACGGCCTTCGCCTCCCAGCCGTCCTGTTCCGCGCGAGCGAGGATGACGATGCGTCCGGAGGGCTCGATGGCACGGACGGCGGGCCGCAGCACAGCCCTCAGGTCCTCGAGACCCGCGATCGTCGTCAGTTCAGTGGCGTCCACGACGAGCGCGCCGATGCGCGAGCCGTACCCTGCGGGGGTGTCGGGCTGGTCGTCGACGACGGGGGCCTCAGTCGCGCGCCCGAGCAGGCTCAGCGCATCGGCCGCGACGGTGCCGCCGCCCAGGGACGCGAGCACGATCGCGCCCTGCGGCCACGTGCGGCCCCGGCGCAGTCGCGGCGGCTCCTTGAGGCCGGCCTTCGCGGACAGCGCCTTGCCGGCGGGGGAGTAGAAGGCCTTCTCGAGCACGCCCATCACACGGCCTCCAGAATCGCGACGACTCCTTGGCCGCCGGCGGCACACATCGAGATCAGCCCCTTCGAGCCCGGTCCGCGCTGGTGCAGCAGCTTGGCAAGCGTCGGGACGATGCGCGCGCCGGTGGCGGCGAACGGGTGGCCCGCCGCGAGCGAGGAGCCGGTGACATTCAGGATTGAGCGGTCGATGGTGCCGAGCGCGCCGTCCAGGCCAAGGGACCGGCAGTATTCGTCGGACTTCCATGCCTCGAGCGTGGTGAGCACCGTCGACGCGAAGGCTTCGTGAATCTCGATCAGCGCAAAGTCGTCGAGGGTGAGGCCGCGGCGCGCCAGCATGCGCCCGGCCGCGGCGACGGGTCCGAGCAGGAGGTCGTCTCCGCCCGGGTGGTCCACGGCGGCCACCTCGGCGTCCACGACCTTCGCGAGCACGGGCAGGTGGTGCTCGCGTGCCCAGTCCTCGCTCGCGAGCAGGGACGTCGCGGCCCCGTCGGAGAGCGCGGTGGAGTTGCCTGCGGTCATGGTGCCGCCCGGACCGCCGAACACTGGTCGGAGCTTCGCGAGCTTCTCGACCGACGTGTCGGCGCGCAGGATGGCGTCGCGCGCCAGCCCCAGGTACGGGGTGACGAGGTCGTCGAAGAAGCCGTCATCCCACGCGGCGGCGAGCTTGTGATGCGAGGCCGCGGCGATCTCGTCCTGGTCCTCGCGCGAGATGCCCCACCGCTCGGTGGTGAGGGCCTGATGCTCGCCCATCGACAGGCCCGTGCGGGGCTCTGTGACGCTGGGGGCCTGCGGCTTGAGGTGAGCCGGGCGGATGCGGGACAGCGCCTTGAGGCGCTGGGGTGCCGTCTTGGCCGCGTTCGCGGCGAGGAGCGCTCGGCGCAGCGGATCCGAGACGGTGATGGGCGCATCGGAGGTGGAGTCCGTACCGCCGGCGATGCCCGAGTCGATCTGGCCCAGCGCGATCTTGTTCGCGACGTAGACCGTCGCCTCGAGACCCGTGCCGCACGCCTGCTGCAGGTCGCACGCGGGAGTGGACGGATCGAGAGCGGAGCTCAGCACGGCCTCGCGGGTGAGGTTGAAGTCCTTGGGATGCTTGAGCACCGCCCCGGCGGCGACCTCGCCGATCCGGGTGCCAGCGAGTCCGTAGCGTGCGACGAGTCCGTCGAGCGCTGCGGTGAGAAGGTCATGGTTCGAGGCCTGGGCGAGCGGTCCGCCCGCCTTCGCGAACGGCGTCCGATTGCCTCCGACGACCACGGCGTTGTGGGTCATGCGTCCTCCATCGTTGAGAGAAACTAGCCGATACCGACAGTAGCAGATACTCCCGGTATCGGGTACGGTGGCGCTATGGCCATCGACGGCAGGGACTCCCGCTGGGACGAACATCGCGCGACGCGGCGCAAGGAGCTCGTCTCCCACGCGCTGCGCGCCATTCGCATTCACGGCGCAACCGTAGGGATGGACGCGATCGCTCATCGCGCCGGCACCTCCAAGACCGTGATCTACCGGCACTTCGGCGACCGCGCCGGCCTGTACGACGCCGTGGTGGAGCAGGTGCATGACTACATTCATGCGGGCCTGTCGACGGCGTTCCGGCTCTCGGACCCCACCGACCTGGGTCGGCTCACCTCCGATCTGGCCGACGCCTACCTCGACCTGGTCGAGCGGGACCCCGAGATCTATCGCTTTGTCATGACACCTCCAGCGCCGGCAGCAGGTGCGGTGGTGGACCCGGTGCGCGGGCTCCCAGGGCTGATCGGAGAACAGATCTCGGACTCCATCGCACAGAACCTCGCGGCCCGCGGCCTCGACGTCTCCGGTGCGGCGACCTGGGGCCATGGGCTCGTGGGCTTCATCAGGGCGGTCGCCGACCACTGGATGGCGACCGATCCGCGACCGCCACGCGAGCACATCGTCCAGCACATCTCCGACTTCTTCGCCCCTGCACGGGTCGGCGCGTCTGCGCCGACCGCCACCCCTATGGAGGACCGACAATGACGTTGACCCACCCCGAGCGCTCGACCACTGCATCGGCGCCCCCGACGACGGACGGATCAGGGGCCGAGCGCCTGACCACCCTGGGTGCGCAGCTGCGCACGGCGCTGGACGGCGACTTCGCGGAGGACCGCGCGAGGATGCGCGCGACCTTCCCTGCGGAGGATCTGCTGCGCGACCCTGAGCTCGACGTCCAGGCCTCGCGAGAGTGGACGCTGAACCGCCTGTTGTCGCTCAACGATCAGGGATTCGGAAGCGCGGGCGTGCCCACGACCGCGAACGCCGGCTCCGACCCCCGCGGTGCGGTGCTGACGTTCGAGATGCTGTCCCATGGCGATCTGTCGGTGACCATCAAGTCGGGCGTGCAGTTCGGACTCTTCGGCGGTGCGGTCACCAATCTCGGCACAGAGTGGCATCACGAGACGTTCCTCCCGGACATCACGTCGATGACACTGCTGGGTGGCTTCGCCATGACGGAGCTGGGGCACGGCAGCGACGTGGCGAGTCTCGAGACCACGATCACCTATCTGCCGGACTCGGAGGAGTTCGAGGTGCACTCGCCCACGCCTGGCGCGACCAAGGCGTACATCGGCAACGCCGCCAAGGACGGCACCATGGCGGCCGTCTTCGGCCAGCTGGTGGTGGGAGGCGAGTCCCACGGCGTGCACGTGGTGCTGGTGCCGCTGCGGGACGACGCCGGGAACGACCTGCCTGGCATCACCACCGGGGATCACGGGCACAAGGGCGGACTGCTGGGAGTCGACAACGGCACCATCAGTTTCGACCACGTGCGCGTGCCGCGGCGCATGCTCCTCGACCGCTACGGCGGGGTCGACGAGTCCGGCACGTACGTGTCGCCCATCGACAACCAGAACCGGCGCTTCTTCACGATGCTCGGCACCCTCGTGCGCGGCCGCGTGTGCGTGGGAGGAGGGGGCGGAATCGCTGCCCGCCGCGGACTGTCCATCGCGACGCGTCACGCTCTTCGCCGCCGCCAGTTCCCCGCGGCCGGTCGTCCCGGTGGCGTGCTGCTGCTCGACTACCTGGTGCACCAGAAGCGCCTGCTGCCGCGAATCGCCCGCTCGTACGCGTTGGGCTTCGCGCAGAACGTGCTCATCGAGGCGCTGGTGCACGTCCAAGGAGGGGACGAGTCCACCGAGGAGGACCAGCGCAGCCTGGAGACCCATGCTGCGGGCCTCAAGGCCATCCAGACGTGGTTCGCGAACGAGGCCATTCAGGAGGCTCGCGAGGCGTGCGGCGGGGCCGGATACATGAGTGAGAACCAGCTGGTCGAGATGCGCCGCGACGTCGACATCTTCGCGACCTTCGAGGGCGACAACACCGTGCTGATGCAACTCGTCACCAAGTCGCTGCTCACCGACTACCGCAAGGAGTGGGGCGAGTTGGACCGCACCGGCGTGGTGCAGGCGACAGCGCGGGTCGCGGGGGAGTCGGTCCTCGAGGCCACGTCCGCCGGCATCATGCTGGGTCGGCTCGCCGATGCGGTGCGACGCCGGCCGGAAGAGACGACGCTGGTCGACCGTCGCTGGCATGCACTGATGTTCGAGCAGCGGACCCGGCACTCGCTGGAGTCGCTGGCGATGCGCATGCGAGCGGCTGCCAAGGGCAGGGACGATCAGTTCGAGTCGTTCAACGCCCTGGGCGACCACGTGCAGTTCGTCGCGCGTGCGTACATGGAGGAGTGGGTACTCTCGGCCTTCGTGGACGCACTCGAAGCGGTGGAGCCGGGCGAGAGCCGTGACGTGCTGGAACGGCTGTGCAGCCTGTATGCGCTGCAGTCGATTCACGACACTCGCGCATGGTTCATGGAGCACAACCGCATCAGTTCGGGCCGGTCCAAGGCCATCGGCGCGCAGATCAACGAGCTGTGCCGAGAGCTGCGTCGACACGCGCTGCCGCTCATCGAGGGCATGGGCATTCCTGAAGGGTGGCTCGGAGCCGCGCTGCTCGAGGACTGACGCGACTGGGCTGCCCTGGCGGGCGCATCGGCTAGCCTGACGAGGCATTTCGTCCCCGTCGCGCCCGCGCTGAGCCCTCAGGAGTCCCTGCAGTGATCGAAAGCCTTCAAGAGTTCGCCGCCTCGTTTCCCGCGTGGGCGCAGTGGTTCGCCGTCGCGCTCGTGTCCGCGATTCCCTTCGTCGAGTCGTACTTCGGCTCGGTGATCGGCGTGGCCATCGGCCTCCACCCTGGCGTCGCGATCGGCGCGGCCGTGGCGGGCAACGTGGTGTCGATGGTCGCGTTCGTGTACGCCGCGCATGCGGTGCGCCGTCGCAACGTGGGCGACGAGGCTCCGAGCGCGCGTCGCGTCAAGCTCAAGGCCATGTTCGACAGGTACGGCGTGCCAGGAGTGTCGCTGCTCGGCCAGACGATGCTCCCCAGTCAGATCACGGCCGGCGCGATGGTGGGATTCGGTGCGTCCCGCACCGCGGTGACCGGATGGCAGGTGCTCTCGATCATCCTCTGGGGAGCCGCCTTCGGACTCATCGCCGCGGGGCTCATCAGCGTGTAATGCGCGCCGATGCGCGCGCGGGTCGCTCGCACACGGCACTATCGACGTGACAAGAGGAGTCTCCATGGCAGGCATCGAATGGCGCACCTTCGTGGCGCGACTGGCTCAGCGCATCTGGTTCAGGCTCGCGCTGTTCACCGTGCTCGCGCTCGCGGTCTCCCTCCTTGGCCGCTTCGCTGGCCCGGCGCTGCCGGAGGCGTGGGCGCTCGACTTCGGTCAGGACTCGGTCGCGACCATCCTGCAGATTCTCGCGTCCTCAATGCTCGCGGTCACCACCTTCTCGCTCACGGTGATGATCTCCGCCTACTCGGGGGCGGCCGCCCAGACCACCCCACGAGCGACGCAACTGCTGCTCGCAGACAACACCTCTCAGAACGCGCTCTCGAGCTTCCTGGGATCGTTCGTGTTCGCCATCGTGGGCATCGTCGCGCTGTCCACCAGCTACTACGGCGAGAGGGGGCGCACGCTGCTGTTCCTCGGCACGCTGCTCGTCATCGCGATCGTCGTGGCCACGTTGGTGCGATGGATCCACCACCTCACCAACTTTGGCCGCATGGCGGACGTGCTGGATCGCGTGGAGAAGGCCGCCCACGACACCGTCTGTGCGTACGCCACGGCCCCCACTCTCGGCGGCGCCGCTGCCACGGACGTGCCGGCGAGCGCGCGCGCGATCCGCGCGGACGCCGCCGGCTGCGTCACGGGCATCGCGGTCGCGGCGTTGGCCGACGCCGCCGAGCGCGCACGCCTGACGGTGCACGTGGCCGCGCTTCCTGGAGTCATGGTGGGCCTGGGGACGCCCCTGGCCTACGTCGAGGGCTTCGCCGACGATGGCACGGCCGATGCGGTGCGCGAGGCGTTCCGTGTCGAGAAGCATCGGACGTTCGAGCAGGACCCCCGCTTGGGGCTCGTCGCCCTGTCCGAGATCGGCAGCCGCGCGTTGTCGCCGTCGACGAACGATCCGGGCACGGCGATCGAGGCACTGAACGCGATTCAGCGGGTGTTGACAGACCTGCTGACGACGTCGGCTGACTCCGAGGTCGCACATCCGAGTCTCCGGGTGCCCACCGTGAGCCTGGAGGACCTCATCGAAGACGCGTTGCGACCGCTCGCACGCGACGGGGCGGGAATCGTCGAGGTGGGCCTGCGCGTGCAGCGCGTGCTGGGCGACCTCATCGCCATTGCCGACTCGGAGGCGGCGGCGTCGCTCCGCGCGGCGTCGGAGCACGCCGAGCAGCGTGCAGTCGGCGGCCTTCCCGACGAGGGAGACCGCGACCTCATCACTGCTGCGGGGGCGAAGGCCCGCGCCCGCCACGAACGTTAAGGACACTCATGTCAGTGGTCGACCCACCCATCGCCGAGCGGCACGCCCTCTGGGAGGATGCCCTGGCGCTTCCCAGTGGGGCCTTCCTGATGTCGTTCGGCCTCTTTCTGCTCGAGCAGATCGGGGGAGTCTCAGGCGGGCTCGCAGGCGTGGCGATCCTGGGCGGTTACTGGACCGGCGTCTCGTTCGGCCTGCTGTTCTTCCTGGTGAACCTGCCCTTCTACTGGCTTGCCGTCCGACGGATGGGGTGGGTGTTCACGGCCAAGACCCTCATCACGGTCACGCTCGTGGCCGTGCTCGCGGAGGTGCACGGGCTGTACATGGACGTGAGCGAGGTGGCGCCGCTGTATGCCGCGATCTTCGCGGGGCTGGCGATCGGCGTGGGCATGATCATGATCTTCCGCCACGGTGCGTCCGCGGGCGGGTTCGGCATCCTCGCCGCGTACATGCAGGATCGGCACGGCATCCGTGCGGGATACGTGCAGGGCGCCCTGGACATCGTGGTGGTGGCCGCGTCGCTGGCGCTGGTGGAGCCGTTCATCCTGCTGTGCTCGGTCATCGGCGCAGTGCTGCTGAACCTCGTGCTGGCGATCAATCACCGGCCGGGCCGCTACTTCGGCTGAGGCTGCGGCACGCGATCGCGCACCGGCGCCCGTCAGTGGTGGAGCCGGTAGAAGCGGAAGAACGAGAAGTCCTCGATGGGCAGCACGGACATGTCGCTGAAGCCGGCCTCCTGCGCGTAGCTGCGGAGCGTGGAGGGACGCATCACCGTGCCGGTGCCCACCGACGGCTGCGACGACAGTCCGTCCGGAAGGCACACGAAGAGGCTGAACCCGTACATGAGCCGCTCGATGTCGTCGCCGACCGCCACCGGGGCATCGCCCACCCCTTCGTCCATGATGACCACGGCACCGTGCGGCACCACCGACCGGCGGATGGCGCGCAGGACGTCGACGGGCTGCGACATGTCGTGCACCGCCTCGAAGACGAACGCCGCGTCGAAGGACCCCGCGAGCGTGCTGGCATCGCCCTGGTGAAACGTGACCCGGGGTGCCACGCCTGCCTGTTCGGCGTTCGTGCGGGCCCGCGCGATCGAGGGTGCGTCGATGTCGACTCCCACGACGGTGGCCTGGGGGTACGCGTGCGCCAGAGCGATCGCTGACCATCCGGCGCCACATCCCACGTCGACGATGCGCGCGCCGGGCCTGTCCAGGATGTCGTGGAGGTCGGCGGCGCCTTCGAGCGCCCCCGCGAGCATGGACTCGAACCAGGGCCTGTTCATGTCCGCCTGCGACCAGCGGGCGTCGTCTCCCATCTGGTCCCAGCTGACGCCGCCGCCCGTGCGGTAGGCCTCGAGAAGCAGCGGCATCTGGGCGGCCGATGCGGCGAGCATGCGCGCGAGCGGCGAGATGAAGGCGAGCGAGCGCTCGTCCGTGAGCGCCTCCGCAGCGCCCGCGGGGAGAGAGAAGCGCATCGGCTCGTCATCTGTC
Source organism: Demequina aestuarii (assembly GCF_000975095.1). GTDB lineage: Bacteria > Actinomycetota > Actinomycetes > Actinomycetales > Demequinaceae > Demequina > Demequina aestuarii. The sequence goes on along the minus strand of NZ_BBRD01000001.1, from coordinate 1,371,743 downwards.
GCGTCGACGAAGCCAGAGGTGGCCTGCTGTTCCAGCCATTCGCGGGCGTAGCGGGGGGAGGTGTCGGTGCGCTCGGCGAGCTCGTCCGCCGTCAATGGCCCGGCTTCCGCGAGGGCGCGGTACCAGCCCAGGCGATCTCCGATGTGGATGGCGAGGGTGTCGATGGCGCCGAGCGCCGAGGTGAAGACGTGCTCCGCCCATTCGTCGGCGGGCGCATGGGTGAGTGGGGACATCGTGATCCTCTTCTCGATCAGTGCGGTCCTCAGCCAGTCACTATTGAGCCTCGCAAACCGGGTCCGCGCAACCGCTGGCCTCCGTCGTCAGAGGGCGGTCCGTCGCGGTGGCGGGATCGCACTACGCCCGCGCTGGGCGCGCCGGGTCCCACCTGGTGCCGACCACCGCCAGGCATCCGGTACGATTATCAGGCTGTCACGGGCTGTGGCGCAGCTTGGTAGCGCACTTGACTGGGGGTCAAGGGGTCGCAGGTTCAAATCCTGTCAGCCCGACGATGAGGAGCCGTCTACCTGGGGAGACCCGGGTGGGCGGCTCCTGTCGTTCTCTCTGCCGCACGTGGGCTGTGACGACAGGGGAGACCCCGCGGTCCCCTCGCCTATGTCTGCTCAGCGACGCGTCGAGACTGTGACAGTGAACTTGGCGTTGCGTGCGACTTGGTGCGTGGGCCCCACTGCCTTCTCCAGGAGCGGTCGATACTTCAACGCCGAGTTCCAGACGCACCAGAGCTGTCCTCCGGGGCGCAGGACCCGGGCAGCATCGGCGAACAGGCGGGGCGCCAGCACGTCGGTCACGGCCGCGCCTGAGTGAAACGGCGGATTCAACGCGATGAACGATGCGCTGGCGGGGGGCCTTGCGCCGAGTCCGTCGTCGCGGACCACGTCGGCACGGTCCTCGATGCCGTTCGCGAGCATGGTCGCGTGTGCAGACTTGACCGCGATCGCCGACTGGTCGCACGCGTAGACGTGAGCATCAGGATGCCGCCTCGCGAGCCATGCCCCCACGATCCCCGTTCCGCACGCGAGGTCGATGAACGGATCGTCCAGCGTCCCGCCCTTCAGCTCTGGGGGGAGGCTCTCGAGGAGCAACCGAGTGCCGATGTCCAGGCGCGCTCCCGCGAAAGTGCCTCCGAAGGCCCGCACCTCGAGACCATCGATGCGCGCTGCCGACGGCTCTGGATCGCGGCCATCGTGCGGCTCACGCGCCACGAGCACACGGGACTTCTGCCGCGCGCGGGTCACGTCCAACCGCCCGAAGAACTCGCTCAGCACGTCATTCATCGAGAGGGCCATGTGCTTGAGCCGGCCGCCTGCGACGACGACCACCTCCGGATCTGCATGCGCGGCGATGAGCCCGGCGATGTCGCTCAGCGCGTCGAGGGATCGCGGCAGCCGGAGGAGGACGACGCGCGCGCCGCGCACGAGGTCCGGGTCCAGCGCGAAGGCGCGGTTGCTTCCCTCGAGGCCGGCGCGCTCGGCGTTGGCCGCGAGGGCGCGCTCGCCGTTCAGCGCATCGAGATGCGCCCTGATGCCGGTCGCACCCGCATGTGCCGCCCCGAGAGTCAGTGCCCCGTAGGCGTCGCCAATCACCACGATCGAGCCCGCATCCGCGTCGGCACGCAAGGAAGCCGACTCGTCCAGAATCAGGCGGTCCGCGGCATCGACGGCAACGAGGCCGGGCGCTTCGACATCAGGCCAACGCCGCAGCCCATCGAGCACCACGCTCACGGCATTCGACCCTCGCCAGGGGAGCACGCCCGCAGGATGCAGCGGCGTCCGTGGGAGTGGGCGTCCGAGGCCAGCGTCCCCGAGTTGATTCCGATCACGACGAAAGCCTAGACGCGTGTGCGGGGGAGGCTCGATCGTGCGGTGCCAGCGGCCGATGCTGCGAGGATGAGTTCATGACCGAGCCGAGACGAGAGAAGGGCCAGATCGTGCTGCCCGCGGCCGGCGCACGGGTGGTCGTTCGCTACTTGATCCCGACGGGGCAAGCAACCGATGCGCTAGGAGAGCTGCTCAGCGTCGACGACGAGACGGTGGTGGTCGACGGCGTGCGTGGCGTGGAGCGCATCGCGGTCGGGGACATCGTTGCCGCGAAGCCAGTGCCGCCCCGCCCGGCTTCGCCGCGAGACCCCGCTCAGTCCTGAGACCATGAAGGAGCGCGTCGCCGCCGGCCGCGGCGCCGCCGCGCACTCAATCCCTCGCTGGCGTCCGCATCGTCGATGCCCGCGTCCGGTCAGTTCGCACATCCCGGTACGTCCAGCGTGACACCGCTCCCGATCGTTGCCAGCGTGATCGTGTACGAGCTGACGTCCGGATCGGCGTCCGACTGCATTCGGAAGGTGCCGTCCGGCTGTGCCACTGCTCGGAGCTCGAAGTCCACTTCGGGAACGGTCTCGGCCACGTACTCGGCGTCGCCGGTCAACCCGCGTGCTCCGATGAGCATGAACGGCGTGCCTTCCTCGGGGCAGTTGATCCCCGCCGCGACGAGGACGCCGGTATCGGACGTGGCCTCAACGACGTTGTCGAAGGTCTCGCGAATGCTCGTGACGGTGTCGCGGACGTCGGCCGACTCCGGCTCGGCGTCATCGCCCGCGTCGGTGGACTCGGGGTCTCCGGCACCGGTACTCCCTTCTGACGTCTCGGCAGGCTGGCCACCAGCCTGAGTCGTGTCGTCATCAGCGGCGGGGGAGCACGCCGCGAGCGTCGCAGCTATGGCGATGACGGCGGCCGTGACCAGTGCTGTGCGGGCTCGTGGAAGCGGGCGGAACGCAGGGGAGATGAGTGCGGTTGTCATGAGTCGAGGGTGCCGACCGGCAACGGGCCTGTGCAATACGTCTTTCGCCGTACGCCCGCCTCTGGGGCACGCGCGACGTGGCTGCAGCTCGACTGTGCCCGGAGGATATGCTCATCGCCCGGAACTCGACACACGTCCGTGGGCAGGACAGCTAGAAGGCGTTCTGAAGCTCGCAGACGACGTCCGCCTCAAGCGTCGTACCGTCTTCGACGACTCCAGAGAAGCGCACTTCAACGATGTCGCGGCTGCCTTCCGCGGTTCGCGGACCGAGTTCCTTGATGGTGGTGATCTCACCTCTCGCGGGGGTGTCCACGCCCGATACTCCGGCGAGGTCGCCGAATCTGAAGCTCTCCTCATTGATCGCCGTGTAGTTCATGAACGCCTCGTCTTGGCCCTCTTGGGCCACGACATTGTCGATCCCCACGATCACCTGGATGTCGCCTTCGGTGAGATCCCCCACGTCCTTGCTTCCGGCCTCTCGGGAGATTTCGCAGTCTCCCGTGAAGTCGGGAAACTCCACGCCATTGACGCGGAGGGTGGCGTCTCCGACATCGTCGGAAGTGTAGCCGCCAGCATCGGGTACCTCGTCGGTGGCCTCGACGCCAGCGCTCTCGACGGGCTGCGGGTCAGGGCTGTCACCCGTGCTGTCCACGGGCAGTGCGTCAGCATGCGTCGGTTCGACGTCCGCAGCGGCGGAGCAGGCGGCGAGAGTCGCACCCATCGAGAGGACGACGAGGGCCACGAGTACCGTGCGTACGCGGCGAACAGCGAGGGACAGAGGGAGCGAGTGCGCAGGTGTCATGCGACCAAGGCTGACGAGTGGCAGCACGGTGGCGCAATGGGTCTTTCTGCGTAGGCGTCCCCCCATCGAGAGATTGTCCCTCGAGAGAGGTGAGTTCAGGTCGCTGCCACAGCCCTCACCATGGCGACCCGGTAGCGTGTCGCACCATGGGGCTGGCCGATTCTGATGCGCAAGCTGTCCTGCGAGTGGCCGGACGGCTCACCGCGCATCCGCCGCTGGGGTTCGCAGAGGTTCTCACGGCGGTGCGTGAGCTGATCGAGTGCGACAGCGCTTCCTTCAATGACATGGTGATGGCCACACAGGACTTCCGATACGTGATCGCGCCGGACAGCGAGACCGAGAAGGCAACCCGGCTCAAGCCTCAATATGACAAGTACTTTCACCAGCATCCGCTGATCGCCGCAAGCACGTCGACACCGGGGCTTGGCGCCATCCGGTTCTGTGATGTGGACGGCGGAGCAGATATCACCTCCACCGATCTCTACCGGCGCTTCTACGGCCCATTCGGTGTACGTTTTCAACTTGCGGTCCAGCTCCCGTCACCACCGGACGTCGTCGTGGGATACGCCCTCAATCGCAGTGAGCGCCTAGGCGAGTTCAGCGATCGCGACGTGGCCGTGATGAACGCCGTGAGCGGACATCTCGCCATGCACCACCGGTCAGCACTCGACGCTGAGCGCGCACACCTCGTGAACGCGGACATGGAACGCCACGCCTGGGCCGTCGTCTCGGTGCGTTCCGACGGTGTGGTCGAGGCGTCTTCATCGAAGGTGCTGGATGCGGGAGCAAGAGTTCCCGACAGTCTCGCGTCGCTCATCGTCGGCACAGAGCTCGTGCCTGGCGTTGAGTCTCGCCACGAGGTGATGATCGGGGGCCAACGATGGCATTGCATCGTGCATGCAGTGCGCTGGGGGCCTACGGTGCTCGTGCTGCGCAGGCAGCAAGATGTGGCGGCGGATGCCGCCGCGCTTCTGGCTGCGGGACTGACCCGCCGCCAAGCCGACGTGGTGATCGCTCTCGCACGCGCAGGAGGCTCGAACAACGAGCTCGCGCGTGAGCTCGGGATGTCAGAGTCGACCGTCAAGAAACACCTCGAAGTGATCTTCCGCGTACTTCAGGTCCCGAGCCGAGCCGCTGCGGTGCTGCGTCTGCGCGAGCTCACGGAGCCGGGTCCACCGGCACAGTAGTCGTCGCAGGCGAGCGAGGCCACGTGCTTCTCCTCGGCGACGTGAACGGAAGGCGCCCGCCTACGGCAGGAACGCTCCCCACCTATGCGCCGGTGAGGGCGGCCCTTGGTCTGATCCTCGTGCTCGGAGGCGCCGATCAGCGGGGCTGTTCCGCAGTTGCTGACTCGGCCTCGGCCTCGTCTTCTGCGATCGCGACGATTCGGTTCACCATCCCACTGAAGATCAGCCCGTGGAACGGCAGCATCGACAGCCAGTACAGGCGTCCCGTCAGCCCGCGGGGGAAGAACACGGCGCGCTGCCAGTACTTCGAGCCCTCGTCCGTGGGATCCACGCCGAGCTCGAGCCACGCGGCGCCGGGGACGCGCATCTCCGCGCGCAGGCGCAGCAACCGGCCGGGGTCCACGCGCTCGACGCGCCACACGTCGATCGCATCGCCCACTTTGATGTTCGAGAAGCTGCGGCGCCCGCGGCGCTGGCCGACGCCGCCAGACAGACGGTCGATCAGCCCTCGCGTGGCCCACAACACCGAGGCGGAGTACCAGCCGGTGGCACCTCCCACTTGGGAGATGACCCTCCAGACCGCCGCCGCGTCCGCTGCGGTCTCCTTGCTCCGGGAGTCCTCGAAGACGGTGCGGCCGGTCCAGTCGGGGTCACTGGGCATGGGGTCGCTGGGCGCGCCCGTCACGCGAGCGTCCACCCAGCTGGTCTCCACCTGGTCGAGTTCCATGCGGCCCAGCGCCCAGCGCACGGCCTCGCGGTATCCGGTGAGTCCCTCTGGGGGCGGCGGGATCAGGTCATTGATCGCATCGTCCTCGACGACGCACGAGTGCAGCAGTGACTCCACCAGCGGCCGTGCGATCTGGCGCGGCACTGGGGTGACCAGCCCGACCCAGTGCGACGCGAGGCGCGGGGTGAGCACGGGCAGAGCCGTGATGTGCCGCTCCGGAAGCCCCGCCTCGGCCGCGTAACCGTTCATCATCTCGGAGTACAGCATCACGTCCGGGCCACCGATGTCGTAGGTTCCGTTGGTGCGCTCCTCGACGCGCGCGGCTCCGAGGAGGTAGTAGAGCACGTCCCTGACGGCGATGGGTTGGATGGAGTTGCGCACCCAGCGGGGCGCGGGCATGTAGGGGAGGACCTCCGTGAGGTGGCGAATCATCTCGAAGGATGCGGAGCCCGCGCCGATGACCACCCCCGCCTCGAGCACCACCGTCGGGACCGCCGATGCGAGCAGGATGTCGCCCACCTCCTTGCGGGAGGCGAGGTGGGGCGAGAGCTCGACGCCGTCGGGGTGCAGGCCGCTCAGATAGATGAACCGCGCTACTCCGTGAGTGGCGCCGTGCAAGGCGACGTTGATCGCGATCGCGCGGTCGAGGCGCCCGTAGTCCTTGCCGCTGGACATCGAGTGCACCAAGAAGTACACGATGTCGACGTCGTCCATCGCGCGGTCCATGGCCTCGGGGTCGGCGGCGTCGCCCTCGACGACCTCGACGTCTTCCGCCCAGGGCATCGCGCCGATGCGGCCAGCAGACCTCGTCAGGGTGCGGACGCGGTATCCCCCTTGGAGGAGGCGCGGAACGAGCCGTCCGCCGATGTAGCCGGTCGCTCCGAGCACCAAGACACGCGGCGTCTGACCATCGGCCTTGGGGGCGGCCCGGACTTCCGGTTCCGAACCAAACGGAGTGCTGAGCGGCGGATGATCGAGCAGCGGGTCCGACTCGTGGGACATCCTCGATCTCCAGTCTCGCGCGTCGTGGGATGCGCGTGTAGTGAAAGGAACCGTGGGTGCTCTCCACCCATTCCCGATCGCGAATGGCCGCTGCGCCGCCGAAGGAGGTGTCCAGCCCACGCCCATCGGAGCAGGACGTGCCCGAGTTCGGGCGCGACCGGACTGCCGCCCATCGTCGAGCGGAGGAGACCGCGGACGCGCTGCGGTCAGAGCCCGACGACAGCGACGGCGCACCGCCCTTGACGAGCGAATGACAGAACCAGACCGGAGGCTTACAGTGCGAGAGTCGGACATATCGGACTTCGGGGGAGTGTGTCATGCCAGACGGCAAGCCGAACATATTGGTGATCTGGGGGGACGACATCGGTATCTCGAACCTCAGCGCGTACTCAGACGGACTGATGGGCTATCGGACTCCGAACATCGACCGCATCGCGGCCGAGGGAATGCGATTCACCGACTCGTACGGAGAACAGAGCTGCACCGCAGGACGATCGTCGTTCATCACCGGGCAGAGCGTCTTTCGCACGGGACTGAGCAAAGTAGGGATGCCCGGTGTCGACGTGGGACTCCAGGAGGAGGATCCCACGATCGCCACGCTTCTCAAGCCCTTGGGCTACGCGACGGGCCAGTTCGGCAAGAATCACCTCGGTGATCTCAACAAGTACCTTCCCACCAACCACGGGTTCGACGAGTTCTACGGCAATCTCTATCACCTCAATGCCGAGGAGGAGCCCGAGTCACCGAACTGGCCGACGCCTGAGGACTTTCCGGAGTTCAACCAGCGGGCGCGGCCGCGCGGCGTGATTCACTCCTGGGCAAGCGATGCGTATGACGACTCCGACGATGGTCGCTACGGCCCCGTCGGCAAGCAGCGCATCGAGGACACGGGGCCGCTCACCAAGAAGCGGATGGAGACCATCGACGAGGAGTTCGCCGCAGCGGCCAAGGACTTCATTGCGCGTCAGGCCGCCGAGTCCACGCCCTTCTTCGTCTGGATGAACACGACGCACATGCACTTTCGCACGCACACCAAGCCCGAGAGCGTCGGTCAGGCGGGGCGCTGGCAATCCGAGTACCACGACACGATGATCGACCACGACGTGCTCGTCGGCGCACTGCTCGACCAACTCGACGAACTCGGGATCGCGGACGACACGATTGTGATCTACTCGACCGACAACGGTCCGCACATGAACACGTGGCCGGATGCTGGCATGACGCCGTTCCGCAGCGAGAAGAATACTAACTGGGAGGGGGCGTTCCGCGTCCCCGAGATGATTCGCTGGCCCGGCCATATTCCTGCGGGAGTGGTCTCCAACGAAATCATCCAGCATCACGATTGGCTGCCTACCTTGCTGGCTGCGGCGGGGGACACGACGACCGTCGAAGAGTTGAAGTCGGGCAAGAGGATCGGCGCACGCACCTACAAGGTTCATATCGACGGCTATGACCTGCTGCCGTACCTCACGGGGAGCGCCGACAGGAGTCCGCGAAAGGGTCTCGTGTACTTCTCCGATGACGGCGACGTTCTCGCTCTACGGTTCGACAATTGGAAAGTCGTGTTCATGGAGCAGCGCACTCAAGGCACCTTGCAGGTGTGGTTTGACCCGTTCGTCGTCCTGCGCGTGCCCAAGCTCTACAACCTGCGCACGGACCCGTACGAGCGAGCCGACCTCACCTCGAATACCTACTTCGATTGGTTCTTCGAGAACGACTTCTTGGTCTTGGCCGCAAGTTCGATGGTGGCGCAATTCCTCGAGACGTTCAGGGAGTTTCCACCACGGCAGAAGGCGGCGACGTTCAGCATTGACCAGGTCGTCGAGAAGTTGCAGGGGTTCCTCGCGGGGGGCGACTGACGCCATGCGTTCGGCCGCGACGTCACCAGCGCAGGACTTCGTGCACCTCGATGGCGGCGAGTACGTGATGGGTTCAGATCATCACTATCCCGAAGAGGCGCCGGCGCACCGCGTGCGGGTAGGTGCCTTCGACATTGCCCGCACGACGGTGACCAACGAGGATTTCGCGCGGTTCGCGATTGCCACCAAGTACAAGACGGTGGCCGAGCGCCCACTCGATCCGGACGCCTATCCCGGCGCGCCTCCAGAGAATCTGGTGGCGGGCTCCATGGTGTTCACCGGAGCCCCCGGTCCTGTCGACCTTCGTCATCTGAGCCAATGGTGGGCGTGGACTCCCGGCGCCAATTGGCGTCGACCGTTCGGCCCCGGCTCGTCGATCGTGGACATGCCTCGCCATCCCGTCGTGCACGTGGCGTACGAGGACGCCCTCGCCTACGCCGAATGGGAGGGGGCACGCCTCCCCACCGAGGCCGAGTGGGAGTTTGCCGCGAGGGGCGGCCTGGACGCAGCGACGTTCACGTGGGGCGACGAGCCAGAAGGGCGAACCGACCGCAAGGCGAACTATTGGCACGGCGACTTTCCGTGGCGAGCTGAGCGTGGATACGGCTCGACGGCACCGGTCGGGACGTACCCCCACAACGGGTACGGACTCTACGACACGGCCGGCAATGTCTGGGAATGGACATCGGACTGGTACGGCGGGCATGACGACGGCGCGGGTTGCTGCATTCCGGACGACCCTCGAGGCGCGAGCGAAGAGGGAAGTATCGATCCCGGTCAGCCATTCGCCGTGCCACGCAGAGTCGTCAAAGGCGGATCGTGGCTGTGTGCGGACAGCTATTGCCTTCGCTACCGTCCGGCCGCTCGTCGGCCACAACAGGTCGACACGGGGATGAGTCACGTGGGGTTTCGGCTCGCTCGCGGCTAGACATCGAGTAGGAGACCTCACGTGAGTGCAGCGCTGGCGTCCTGGCGTGACGGACCTGTGCGTTCCGCGATCATGGACTTCGTCGCTGCGGTCGCTACAGGGCCCGCAGCCATACCCGAGGAAGAGCGCGTCGCCGTGTTCGACAACGATGGCACGCTCTGGACAGAGAAGCCGATGCCGACCCAGTTGCACTTCATCGTGGAGCAGTGGGCAGCGGCGGCTCACGCAGATCCCGCGCTCGCGGAGCAGCAACCGTATAGAGCCGCTGTCACGGGCGACTACGCGTGGTTGGGCGCTGCGGTCGATCAGCACTACGAGGGCGACGACTCCGACCTGCGGGCGCTCATCGCCGCGCTCGTGCGGACGACAGCGGGCCTGAGCGTCCAGGACTATCAGGCGGCCGTTGCCGCCTTCTATCGGGAGGCCACCCACCTCACCCTCGGGCGTGGGTACTCCGCCACCACCTATATCCCGATGGTCGAATTGCTCCGCTACCTGGAAGCTCACGGCTTCGCTTGCTACATCGTCTCCGGGGGCGACCGGGACTTCATGCGGCCCATGACGATGGACTACTACGGCATCCCTCCGGAACGCGTGATCGGCTCCGCCGTGGGACTCCGATACGACGCGAACAGCAATGATGTCCGCTACGGCCCGGACTTCGACTTCTTCGATGACGGACCGGAGAAGCCCCTGCGCATCTGGACGCGCATTGGCCGTCGGCCCGTCCTCGCGGTGGGAAACGCAAACGGCGACATTCCGATGCTGTCGTTCGTGAAGAAGCACCCGCGATCGCTCAGCCTCGTCGTCCATCACGACGATGACACCGGCCGAGGCGACGAGCCCTACGACAGAGGCGCGGAGACAATCCTCGCGGAAGCGTCGCGCCGAGGGTTCACTGTGATCAGCGTCAAGAACGACTGGCGGCGCGTCTTTGCCCCGACGTGACCGAGATCACGGTGGACGCACGCACGGGTGCTCGCAGAGGTCGTAGGTAGGGGACATGGGTGGGGCAGAGCAGAGGGGTCGGCCGTGAGCCCGCTGCCCACAGTGCGATCCTGGGCGGCCACGGGCGGTCCGGGCGGTGCCGGGTGAGGTGGGAATTCAGCGGGGATGCCTCTCTGACAGTGATCGACATCACCCGGAACGGACCGTCGGCACCCGAATCCAGTGGCAGGGCGCGAACCGACCGACTCCCTGACGACATGAGGGAACCCACAGGACTCCGACACCTCCGTGGAGTAGCGGCATGAGACCGGCTACTGCGCGGGGTGGCAGGTGCACGTGCCGTGGGACCGACTGTGAGCCAGCGGGTAGAGGGCGCTCTTCGCGGGATGCCGGGGAGGACCTTGGCCGTGTGTGGAGTGCGCATCGTGTGCCGCGCGATGCGCCTGCGGGGACATCGCCGGTGGCGGGAGGCACGTCGTCGCCGTGGAACGGGTCCCGAGGCCCCATACCCGCCGGAACTGAGCCGCAGAACAGCGAAGCACTTAGGCTGTCGTTGTTGCCGACCAAAGGACTCGCGATGTCTCCCCAGCACGATCACCCGTCTCAGGAGCGGATTCCCAGCCCAGATGAGTCGCCCATCCCCGAGCTCGAGACCGACCAGTCCATCGCACCGCGTCCCGAAGAGGAGATGGCCGACGCCCTGCGGGCGAAGACCGACGACGAGGACAGCCAGCAATCTGAGTGACGGCACCCAGGCCGGCCTTCCTTCGCCCCCGTCCTCCGCCCTGCCGACGGTGAGGAGCTGGGAGAGGCCTGCGACGGTGGCGCGAGTGCCGAACACCGCTCCCGACGTCCGCAACCGCGGTTCTACGGTGAAGGCTGGAACCGACGTCCGACACGCCGTGGCTGCGCTTGTCCGCGACACAGCCCCACCCCGAATGGCGGCGCGTACCGTGTCGCGGTGAGGTTCGGTTCCGACGAGGTCCTCAAGGTGGGTCTCGACAGCCTGTGTCCAGTGGTCGATGATGACCGTACTGATCGAACGGTGACGAGGTGGGCTCGGATCCGTCGCTTGTGCGCTGGGCGCGGCACCGTCGACCCTCACGGTGAGGCGACGGACGAGGACTCGCGGCTCGACCACGACACGATCGACCGCAAGGGAGGATCGCATGGGCCCTCGATTGGGTGGTGAGCGAAACACGGTCGAGCACGTGCGCTCGGCGGTGTTCTTCGAGGGCCCGAACGCTGCCCAGAAGCTCAGTCGGTTCTGGATCCTCCTCGTGCTCTCAGGTGTCATCGCGGCCGCCGGAGTCGTCGCCGACTCGACCGCAACGGTGATCGGCGCGATGATCGTGGCGCCGATGATGATCCCGATTCAGGGCATCGTGGTCGCCACCGTGCTCGGTGACAGAGTGGCCCTCGGCAGGTCCGTCACCCTCGTCGTGACCGGCGCGCTCGCCGCGGTGGCGATCGCCTACCTGATAGGCCTGCTCTCGGTCAACGAGATCGTGGCCGCGACCAACACCCAGGTGTCTGCCCGAGTCAATCCGAAACTCATCGACATGCTGGCCGCGCTCGGCACCGGCGTCGTGGGCTCGATCGCACTGGTGCGTCAGGACATCTCCGACACGCTTCCCGGCGTGGCGATAGCGATCTCCCTCGTCCCACCGCTCAGCGTGATCGGCGTGAGCCTCGAGTCCGGGGCATACGCGGAGGCCGGTGGCGCCGCATTGCTCTTTCTCGCGAACGTCGCAGCAATCCTTCTGACAGGGATCGTGGTGATGGGCGTCTATGGCGTCCATGGCCCCGACGCGGATGCGGTGAGCGCGAGGAGGCCCCGCCGTGCGCTGCTCTCGATCATTGCCATGGTCATCGCCATCGGCATCCCGTTGAGTGTGGCGACGGTCGCCAGCACTACCGCTGCGCTGCGCATCGACAAGGTTCAGCAGGTCGCCGATGACTGGCTGTCGGGAACCGAGTGGGAGCTGCTCGGCGTCGACGCCGAGGTTGACTCGCTGAGGGTTCGTGTGACCGGACAGTATCCGGCGCCCTCGAGTGAGGAACTCGCACACGACCTGACGCAGGCCGGGATCGATGTCGGAGGCGTCGAGGTCGAGTTCGTGCCCTCGACGATCGTTGACCTGGGTGCGCTCGAGTAGCAGGCCACGGTGTCACCGCACGCGGAACTCGCGGTGCACCGTCGTCAGGCTGAGACCGGCGACGACTCTCGTACGAGTGTTCTCATTGCGGAATGTCCAGCTGTCGACCCCCGGAACGTGATCGGCAGCCACTGCGCGTCTCCCGCTACCACCGCGACGGTTCGTAGTCCTTCAGGAACACCCCCAGCAGGTCCTCGCCCCGTTCGCCTCGGACGACCGGGTCATAGACGCGCGCGGCGCCGTCGACCAGGTCGAGCGGCGCGTGGAAGCCCTCCTCGGCGAGCCGGACCTTGGTGGGATGGGGACGTTCGTCCGTGATCCACCCCGTGTCCACACTGGTCATGAGGATCCGGTCCGACTCGAACATCTCCCGGGCGCTGGTGCGCGTGAGCATGTTGAGCGCAGCCTTCGCCATGTTGGTGTGGGGGTGTCCTGGACCCTTGTAGCCGCGCTCGAACACGCCCTCCATGGCCGAGACGTTGACCACGTAGCTGCGGCGGGCGGGCTCACGCCGTGCCGCCGCGGCCAACTGCGGCCGCAGCTGGTTGATGAGGATGAACGGGGCGGTCGAGTTGCACAGCTGCACCTCGATCAGTTCCCGAGGGTCGACGTCGCCCACGCCGTGGACCCACGAGTTCGAATCGTGAAGGTCGGGAACCAGTCCTCCCGCGTCGATCGCACTGCCGTCCGCGAGCCTGGCCAGCGACGATGAGCCGGGTGCCAGCGCGGCATCGGTGAGGCGTTGGGCAGATGCGGCCGGCCCGTCGGCGAGCTCGATCGAGGCGAGCAGCGGATGCGCAGCGACGGCGGACTCGATGCCGGGTGGGTGCTCATCCTTGGTCCGGCCGAACGTCAGCAGCCTCGGGCCGTGCCCCTCCTGCCAGAGTCCATCGGCCAGCGGCACCGCCTCGGCATCCACGAGTGGTGCGTACGCACCGGGGGAGCGGCGCACCGTCTGCGCAGCGTTGTTGATGAGGATGTCGAGAGGCCCAGCCGCCGCGATCGACTCCGCCAGCGCCACCACCTGCGACGGGTCGCGGAGGTCGATGCCCACCACGGTGAGCCGGTGCAGCCACTCGTCTGCGTCCTCCATGGCGGCGAAGCGGCGGACCGCGTCCCGAGGAAACCGGGTGGTGATCGTGAGGTCGGCGCCGTCGCGCAGCAGCCGCAGCGCGATGTGCATGCCGATCTTGGCCCGACCGCCGGTCAGCAGCGCCCGCCGACCCCGCAGGTCGGTGCGGGCGTGCCGTTTCGCGTGACTCGTCTCCGCACACGTCGGGCACAGCTGGTGATAGAACGCGTCCACCGTCGAGTACTTCTGCTTGCAGATGTAGCACGGGCGGGGCTTGGCGAAGGTCCCTGCCACCGGTGCCTCGGCGCGCGCGGAGAGCGTGAGGCCCCGGGTCTCGTCGTCGATCCTGTCGGGGGCCCCCGTCGCCGTCGCGGCGACCACGGCTGAATCGGCGGAGTAGATCGCCGCGCGCCGCTCTCGCCGGCGGGCTTGCTTCACCGACTTGATCATGCCGGCAGCGGCGTTGCGCACCGTGGTGAAGTCCGGATCTGCCTCATCGAGCTGGTCGAGCATCCCGAGCACCCGCAGCGTCGTCGCGAGATCGCTGGGATCGAGCCGTGACGGTGCGGAGGCACGAGAAGCGGGTGGAGGCACGTGCGGAATTCTACCGACCGGCGCCGTCACCAGACTGCCCCGCGAGTGGCCGCCCGGATTCGGCAGCAGTCGTCACTCGCGCATAGCGTGGACCAATGTCCTCCGACCACACCTTCACGGCCCGCCTCAACGCGAGAGCCATCTCCGTGGCGTATCGCACCGAGACCGGCGTCCGGGATTGGTTCGCTCGCCGAGCGCGGCGACATGGGTGGAATCCTGCGGTGCTCCCGTACTCGGGCTACTCGAGCCTCGGTACGGCCCGCGTGCTCGCGCGAGTCGTGCTTGCGCCTCCGTCCTTTGATCTGAATGCTCGTCAGGGAATGCGGGGATGGAGGCATCTGCTCTCGCTGGAATGCCCACACACCGAAGTCGAGATCACCCTGGGCGACACCACGGTCGTGGCGACGAGCGACGAATCGGGACTCGTGGACCAGCTGATCGCCATGGACGCCCCGCTCGCGCCAGGCACCACGCATGCGCACCTCGTGCTTCCCGACCGCGACCCGGTGCCCGCGAGCGTCCACTCCATCAGTTCGGGTCCGGTGCGAGGCGTGATCTGCGACATCGACGACACCGCATGGGTGACGGGCCTGGCCCACCCCTTCCGCGCCGCATGGCGCACCCTCCGCGGCACCAGCGGCTCGCGACAGTCCGTCCCCGGCATGCCCGCACTGGTGCGGACGGCGCTGGGCGTTGAGCCTGATCCCGCTCTGATGTATCTGAGCAACGGCCCGTGGAACTTCGTGGGCGCGGTGACGCACTTTCTCGAGTTGCAGAAGTTTCCGGCCGGCGCCCTGCTGATGACCGACTGGGGCGTGACGCCCACGACGTGGTTCCGGGACGGAAGGCTCCACAAGGAGTCGTCGATCACGCGACTGATGACGGACCTGCCTCACGTCACGTGGGTGCTCATAGGAGACGACGGTGAGAATGATCCCGAGATCTACATGGCAGCAGCGAAGGAGCACCCCGGTCGCGTGGCGGCGATCGTGCTCCGGCGTGCGGGCCTCAAGCGCGTGGGCGAGGACCAGGAGTCCGTCCACGGTGTGCCCGTCATCCGGGGCGACGACGGCGACGAGCTCCTGCCACGGCTCCTGACGGTGCTGCCGGACGGTGGCGCGACCAGCGACTGAGCCCGCTGGCGTTCGGGATGCGGCTGCTAGGCGTGCAGCGACGCGAGGAACTCATCGGTCCGCGCCGTGTGCTCCCGGTCGTAGGTGCTGACGTTCGCGAGGATCTCTGAGGCACCCGTGCGCGCCAGCACCTCGACGAGCGCCGCCTCCACCTGGTCAGGACTGCCCGCCACGCCTGCGGATGCCCATGAGCGCACGGTCGACACCTTCTTCCGGCTGGGTTCCACCTCAATCAGGCGTCTCACTTCCTCGACGGGTCGCAAGGGGCCGAACTCCCCGACGTCTCGTGAGTCGGCATAGGCCCAGGCTTCGGGCAGCAAGAGGTCTCGCGCGTGGCCTGGGTCGTCGGACACCGAGACGTCGAGGTTGACCATCAGGTAGGGAGTGGACAGCTGCTCGCTCGGGCGGAAGGAACGAAAGTACGCCTGAATCGCGTCCGTATCGTGCACGATCGGGCCCCCGACCACTGCCGGCAGTCCCATCTGTGCTGCCGTGGCAAGTCCGCCCTTGACCGCGAGCAGGTACATGGGTGGGGGATCGACACGCGGCCGCGCCGTGATCTCGCCACGCCCCGCGAGGAAGTCGCGCACCTGCTCGAGCTCAGCGCCGTACTCGCCCTCGGTGATCCCCATGCGCCCCAGGGCGCGCCGGATCGGGGGTGTGAAGCCGAGGGAACCCCCGAGCCCAAGGTCGATCCGGCCCGGGTGCAGGGCCTCGAGGAGCAGTGCCTGCTCGGCGATCACCAGTGGACGATGCTGGGGAACCATGACACCGCCCGTGCCCACGCGGATGCGCCGGGTGCCGGCAGCGATCATGGAGGCGAGCACGGTAGGCGCCGCGCTGGCGATGCCGGGAACCGCGTGGTGCTCGGCGGTCCAGAAGCGATGAAGACCAAGTGCGTCTGCCCGGACGGCGCGCTCCACCGTCGTCGCTACGGCGTCGGCATCGCTCTCGCCGACGCGCGTACGCGATCTGTCAAGAAGAGAGATTCGCATGGGGAAGGGGCACCTCCTCCCGGCACCGCGGCCGTCGGGGACGGATGGGTCGACCGAGGACTGTCACTCGTCGGTGCGGAAGTTCGACAGCTTGTGCGTGCCATCGCAGAACGGCTTGATCGCCGAGAGTCCGCACCGGCACAGTGCGACGGTGGGGCGGTGGCGTGCGATCGGGTCGCCGTCGGCAGTCAGCAACTCCACGTCACCCCGCAGAAGCAGGGGGCCATCCGGATAGGTCGTGATGGAAGGGCGCTCATCTCTCACAGGAGCGCTCCGGTCCTCAGCGACGATTCGCCTCGTGACCACGCATCCAGGATGTGCTCGTCGACCCAGGCGTCGACCGCCATGCACGCGGCGGCGCCGAACATGATGTCGCTCAACGCCTCCGGGCTATCCTCGGCAAGTGCGCCGGCGAGATCGCGGCCGGCGATCTGCTCGTGAACCGCGTCCGCTTCGACATGGACGTCGAAGTAGTCCGTGACGTCCGTGCCGAAGCCGAGCCTGCGCAGCCCGTCCGCGTACATGCGGCTCGGAATCGAGGACGTCATCTCGAACGCCGCGAGATGACCGACGATCGCGCCGATCAGGCGTCGGTTGATCCCGAACATCGACATCATGTTGTGAGAGGTCAGCGTGAGCGCCGGGACGGCGTCCACGTACGCGCCATACGCGTCGTCGAGGCCCATCCCGCGCATGGCCGTGGCGAACATCGCGGAGTGCATGTGCTCGACCCTGCCGCCTCCGTACTCGTCGGCCTGGATCTCCACGAGTGCTGCTTTGGCGCGCCCGTGGAGGCGGGGGATGGCCCACGAGTGAGGGTCGGCTTCGCGCAACGTGTAGACCGAGCGCTGCACGAGCAACTCCTTCGCCTGTATCGCGGTCGCCCTCGTGGCGACGTGGCGAGAAAGGCTCGGACCGGGTGAAGGCTTGGTCAGTGAGAACAGCGCCCGTGCCACTGCACCCTTCTCAGCGGTGGGGAGCGCAGGCGCGGGAACCGCGGCCCGGAGAGCTTCCTCGAGGCTGTGCTCCAGCACCTGTCGCGTGGCGATCAGGTGGGGATCCCATTCCAGGTCGGGTGCGAGAGGGTCGATCGAGCCGTAGGACGAGGCATAGAGCGTGAACAAGGCGAGCGCGAGATCCTCGTCACGACAGGCGTCAGGCGTGCGCGCGACGGCGCGTTGAGCCAATTCCGTGTGATCCACGTGCTCCGTCGACCCGCTCAGGTGACGCATCACGGCGTCGCTGACGGGACCTCGCTCGGTGAAGGGAAGGCGGACCGCGCTGGGGGCGGCAACGGTGACTGCCATGGTGGTCTCCGATTCTGAGGAACTGGCGCGGACCGCGCTCGTTCAGGATGGGACTGAAACGCCCCGTGTCGTCGTGATATTTCGTGGGGGTCGCGCTGGCCTCGCCCGGGTCAGGCCGCGGGAGCCACCGGGAAGACGCCACGATGGCGGATGGTTGCACCTCACATGCCCCCAGCCGTGACCGTGCCGCCCGTGTACCGCGCTCCGATGCGTTCGCGCCGGGCCGACGTCCCCGAGGGCGCCGGAGTCGAACGGGCCCTGATCGCCCGCGTGTGCGGGTTCGGCGGCGTGCTGAAGCCGGCGCCGGGGTCCCTCGATGACGCGATCGTCAAGGCGCGAGACCAGCACGACGACCGTCTGGCGCGACGCATCCGCCGGTTCGCCGACGCTCCCGCCGGCGCACACGTGTGGACGCGCGACATCGACGGCTGGTACTGGTGGGGTCGCCTGGGCGGCCCATGGGCCTACGACGAGAGCGCGGCCGCAGTCGGGGCCGACCTCGTCCACGTACGTCCGTGCGAGTGGCTCACGTCTCCGGTGGCGGAGCACGTCGTGCCGGAGGGCGTGCTCGCCACCTTCGCGCGCGGGGGCAAGAACTGGCAGGAGAGTCATTCCGTCGCAGACGCGGAGGCCAGCGATCGGCGCTGGCGGGAGGCCGCGCCGCGCTAGTCGTGCGGGGTGGTCTGTCGGTCACGACGTCCGCATGCCAACGAGATCGAGCGCTCGTCAGACGCTGGCGACGCGTCAGGGTCTCCGGTTCCGGCCGGCTAGCTCGCCGGCATCACCAGCACCCACGGGGTCCCGCCCTCGACGGGCACGCCGGGCTCAACGCCCTGGGTCCACCACTTCGCCTCGTAAGGCACGAGGCCGAGCTGCACGCGTGAACCTGCCGTGTAGACCTCCTCCTCGTCCCACTGCGGGTAGCTGCCCTCTGGCAGTGTCGGCAGCGGAGCGGGGGTGTCTCCGGGCAGCACGGGGCCGAGGAGTGACCAGGGAGAATCGGCGGCGTTCGCGACTGCCGAGTCGGGTGCGACTCCGCTCGTCCAGAACTTCGCCTCGTACACCTGCTGGCGCCACACGATCTTGGTGCCGGCGGGATACGTGCCCAGTGGGTCCCAGATGGGGTAGGGGCTGCTTGCCGGATCGTCCACGACCCGGCGCGTCGTCGGCGCCGCGGGCGCAGAGGCGACGGGCGCCGGGGACGCATCCGACGACACGTGCACGGTGCTCGACGGAAGGTCGACGGCCAAGGCTTCCGCGAACAGTTGACCGTTCTGGTCGACTCCGCTGCACGACGTCTGGACGACGGTCAGGACGGACGGCAGTGGCGCGGTGCAGGTCGCGTCGCGGTTCAGCGACCACATCGACACCAGGCCCACGCCGGTGTCCCGCGCGAACTGATTGATCACCGCCGCATCAGCGAGAGTGAAGCGCTCGTTGGGGATGTCGTTCTGGCCGATCATCGGGGTGATGCCGACCTTGCCCCACGCCTGCGTCTCGCTCAACGAGATCCCCACCTGCTGGTGGAGGTCGGACACCTGTTGCTGGAGCGCCGTCGCCGACTCGATGACGGCATCGGACTGCGGCTTGCTCGCGGTGGTCGGCACTCCGAGGTTCATCGTCATGCCGTTCACGCCCGCGAGCTCCACGCCCGCAGCGAGCATCTGGGAGACGACCTGCTCGCCCGCTGCGGTCATGCCGTGGGGATCCACCGGCAGCGTGAGCCAGACGGCCAGACCGTCGTCCGTCATGCGCTCGTCCTGCAGTGCGGCGATCGCCACGGCGCGCCGGGCGATGCTCGCCGTGTCGTCGAGAGCGCCGCCTTCGATGTCGAGGTCGATCGTGGTCAGGCTGTAGCGCTCCACGACCGACCGGTAGGCCTCCAGGAGACTGTCGGGGTCGGTGCATCCGAGCGCGAGTTCACTGTTGGCTTGTCCGCCGAACGAGACGCGCACGTCGCCACCGACCTCCCGCAGCTGGCGCACCCGACGCTCGAGCTCGAGGTCTGCTGCGGCCGAGTCGAGAGAGTAGTAGGCGCCCCAGCTCGGTGCGCAGGCGTCTTGGGGGTCGGAGACGACGAACGCGAGAGTGACGTCGGATTGGGCCGGGCCGTCGGGAGTCTCGAAGGCGTAGCTCGGGGTCGCCGTCACGTCGACGTACCCACTGAACGTGGACGGTCCCGGCTTGGCAGGGCCCAGGGCCACGGCGGAGATGGCGTGGAACCCGAACCATCCGGTGAGGCCGACGGTGAGCAGCAGGATGCCGAGCCTCAGCAACGATACACGGGTGCGGCGTGGATTCTTGGCAGACGAAAGGCTGGTCATAGCGGATTCCTGATTCACGAGGTGCGTTGACGCGAGCGGGTGTCGCCGTGACGCCGAGGGGCAGTGGACGTCATCGCGACCGGCGGCGGCGCGTCGGAGGACGGGTCGTAGTCAGGCCCGAAGTAGAGGATCGACTCCCACTGGCTCTCGACCGTGCGGGGAGCCTCGGCGGCCTTCTTCGGACGGCGCGGCACCTGAATCCAGTGCACTGCGCCCAGCACCAAGTCCGCGATCGAGTTGCGGAAGCCGATGAAGGCGCCGATCGCGTAGGTGGTGAGCACTCCGTTGAACGCCGCGAAGGCCGCGTGGCTCCAGTTCTCCGTCCGGATGTCGTTGGCCACGGTGTAGAACGAGAAGATCGCGATGGCGTACGCGGCCAGGATGTAGAGAGCAGGGGCGGCGGTGCGGTTGGCGACCTTGGGCGTCCTCGCGAACGCGATCTTGGACTTCGCGGCGGCCTGCTGCAAGGACTTGAACGTCCCAGCGAGGTTGACGGGAAGCAGGATCAGGTTGAACGCGTACACCCGGAAGATGTCGGAGCGCTTGTATCCGAGCCTGCGGAAGTCGTACGACATCGCGAGGAAGTACGGGAGCGCTGCCGCCACGATGATGGGGCTGAGGAGTCGGTCATCGAACGGGAACGTGAGGAGGACCACGAGGCCGATGCTCGCCCAGGAGATCGACGCCATGTAGTTGGTGCGCAGGATGATCGACGCGCGGCGCACGCGGTTGCCCTCCTTGCGGCGGCTCTTGATCAGACGCCGGAACTTGGGCGCGATGAGCAGTCCGCCGTTGGCCCACCTGGCTCGCTGAACTGCGAGCGACCCGAAGTCGGGCGGCGTCGCGCTGTAGCTCAGTCGCTCGGGGTAGTTATACAGGCTCCACCCGTGCGCCACGAGGTCGATGCTCGACTCGGTGTCCTCGATCACGGTGCGGTCCTGAACGTAGCGACGCACCTCCTGGCCGCCGACGAACGAGACCTCGACGATGTCGTTCAGGGCCGCCTTGCGGATCACGGCGTTCGCCCCCACCCAGAAGGTGGCGTCGAAGTGCGTCAGCCCCTGGTGCAGGATGTGCTGGATGTCCGTGGTCGCGGCAGCGATTCGCTCGAGCCGGGTGGGTGCGCCGCGGAACGCGGAGTAGGGCGTCTGAATCACGCCGATGCGCTCGTTTCCTGGCATCTCCAGGTGGTGGACCAGGCGCAGGCAGTACTCGCGCAACAGCACGCTGTCGGCATCGAGGGTGAGCAGGTAGTCGCTGTCGGGGATGAGGATGCCATCCTCCGCGTCGGTGTAGCGGAGCATCGATCCCAGGCGCGTCTCCACACGCTTGACCTTGCGGCCCATCAGCCCCATGTACGCGTTGAGGTTCATCGCCTTGTTCGCGTCGTGCGGCAGGTTCTCGTAGGCCTTGCGCTCGAACGAGGAGAGCTTGACGTCGAAGGTCCAGACGAGTCGGCGGCACAGCTGGCTGAGCCGTTCGGCGGGGATCGCTGCGCCCTGGTCGAGTGCCGTGAACAGCGCCTGTGACGTGCGCTCGAAGTCGCCGGCCAGTCCGCCCAGCACCTCGTCGGCGAGGAAGTCGTCGGCGTTGGACGCTCGCACGTAGGCCTTCTGCTGCTCACGGAGCCACGTCGCCGCCCAGCGGTAGTCGATCGCCAGCGTGCGCACGCCCTGGGGGGTTCCGGCGCCGCTCTCCCCAGCGGCCTCCTCGTGGGCCAGGAGGGAGTGGCTGAACCGCTCGTAGGGTCCATCCAGGAGGACCTGCAGTTCACCCGGAAGGGCCCGGCACGCGTCCAGGCTTGCCGCAGCGGCCGGATCCGTCGGGTTCGGCGGGTCATCGAGGAGCAGGACCACACGCAGCTGCGGGTACTCCTGGAGTGCCGCGGAGAGGAGCGTCGCGCGCACCACCCCGGGGTCCTCGGCGTAGGAGGGCACGAGAGCGGTCAGTGACGGACGCTTGGTCGACATGAAGGCGTCGATCTCTGCCCGGGGCGTCCGGACGTGGCCGCGGGAGCGGTACAGCGCGCCCTGTCGAGCCAGGAGATAGGAGAACGTCGAGAAGATGAGGAAGCCCATCACGATCACGTACGCAAGTGACTGGCCCAGGTACCTGCTGTCCGTGATGCCGTTGTCGATCACCTGCGAGACGATGGTCAACGCGAAGTATGCGACGAACGCGACGACCGTGGCGACGATCGCGAAGCCCCCCATCCACGTCGCGGCCGTGCTCGCCGGCTTCTCCATCGCGGGCAGCGGAGGACGAGGGCGCTCGGCGCCCCACTGCCGTCGCCTGCGGCGCGGCGGAGCCACGGGCTGCGACGAGTCGCGGTGCTCCTCGGGATCCATGGACAGCACGTCCAGTGGATTGGCGTGGTCGTCGGTGTGGTCCATCGTGTCGACGGTGCTCGCGCGCTTCACGTCGAGACGGTCGAAGCCCGTCGGGTCCGGCCATCGTTCGTCACTCTGCATTATTGGTATGCCCCATCAGCGTCATCGCGGCTCTCCGCTCGAGAGCCTCACCGAGTGTAGGCGGTTTCGAGTGATGCAGATCACACCGACGGACCAATGTGTCCGTTTCGCTCAGTCCAAGAAGACGTCGGGATAGAGCCTCTCGTCCGGAGTACCTGGCACGGCGGCATAACGGGAGAAATCGGTCACTCCGACGGACTCCAGCACATCCTCGACGATGAGGCTCTGACCGGTGACCTCGTGGGCAGGAGCCGTGATCACCTCATACGCGGCATCGGCGTAGATCTCCGGGGTGCGGCTCACTCGCATCAGCCTCTCGCCTCCCAGGACGTTCCGGACCGCGGCCGTGGCGATCGTGGTGCGAGGCCACAGGGTGGTGGCGGCGATTCCCTGCTGTTCGAGCTCGGCGGCGAGGCCGAGCGTCGCCATCGTCATGCCGAACTTGGAGAGCGTGTACCCGGTATGGGCGCCCAGCCACCGAGGACTGGGATTGAGCGGAGGGGACAGGGACAGGATGTGCGGGTTCGTCGACCGCACCAGGTGCGGCAGCGCCGCGCGCGAGAGCATCAGCGTGCCGCGCACGTTCACATCCTGCATGAGGTCGTACTTCTTTGCGGAGAGCTCTGCCGTCGTGGAGAGGTCGATCACGCTCGCGTTGTTCAGCACCACGTCGATGCCGCCGAAGGTGCTGACAGTCTGCTCCACGGCGCGCGCGATGTCCTCGTCTCGGCGGACGTCGCCCACCACGGCGAGCGCCTGGCCGCCTGCCGCGCGGATCGCGTCGGCCGCGGAATGGACCGTTCCCTCGAGCGTGGGGTGCGGTGAGTCCGTCTTGGCCAGCATGGCGATGCTGGCCCCATCGGCGGCTGCTCTGAGGGCGATGGCGAGGCCGATGCCGCGGCTCCCACCGGACATCAGGATCGTGGTGCCCGCCAGGGTGCGATCAGTCATCGCGCTCCTCCTCGTGCCGCGCTGGCGGCGGCGAACGCGGCGATGCGCTGTCGCGCCTCATCGCCGTCGAATGCCGCGCCGATGGTCGTGGCCTCGTCCGCGAGGCTGTCGCCCACGGGCCGATGCGCGGACGCTCGCACCAGTCGCTTGGCCTGTCCCAGGGCGCCGGCTGCCCCCGCACTCCAGGTGAGTGCGACCTCCCGGGCGCGCGCCTCGGGATCGCCGGCGACTTCTGCGGCCGCCCCCCACTCCAGCGCCGTCTGCGCATCGAGCTCGCGTGACGTGAGGAGCAGGGTCAGCGCCCGGCGCTCGCCCACGGCCCGGCTCAGCAGGGTGCTCACCCCGAGGTCTGGCGTGAGCCCGATGTCCGCGTACTTGCCGGCCATCCTCAGGTCCTCCCCGGCGACCACGTAGTCGGCGGCGAGCATCAGCCCGATGCCGCCGCCTGCGACCGCGCCGCGGGCGGCGAGGACGACGGGGACGGCGGACTCGAGCAGGGCCATGATCCCGTCGTGGATCACGTGTGCGCCCGACGTCACCTGAGAGCCCGAGACCTTCGCACCCGCCATCGCCAGCACGTCGCCGCCGGCGCAGAACGCGGGGCCTTGCGCGGTAATGAGGATGGCGCGGACGTCAGGGGAGGAGGTCGCCGCCACGCACGCGTCGCGGTACTGCCGGCCCATCTCGAAGTCGAAGGCATTCAGGCGATCGGGCCGTGCGAAGGTGAGGTGCGCGATGCCATCGCTGATGTCGAGGGTGATCAGGGCTGCCACGGTCGCTCCTAGGAACTCGTCGTCGAGTCGTCTCGTTCATCGTGCCACAGGCACGGGGCGGTCATGTGGTTGTCAACTGACGTCTCGCGTGCGAGGATAGCGACATATCGTTCAGTATCGCTCACGCGTCAACGACAGAGGAGTTCCGCATGACCAGCACCCACCGACACAGTCGCTCGAACTTCAACCCCGGCCAGGCCGCCGACGCCATGTGGGAGGCCATGGAGCAGATGCGATCCTCGGTCGAGAAGAAGGTGGGGACGCGGATGGGCCGCGGGGACGTGCGCGCCGCGGTGCTTGCGCTGCTCACCGAGCAGCCGATGCACGGGTACCAGATCATCCGCGAGATCTCCGAGCGGACCGGCGGGCGCTGGAAGCCCAGCGCCGGCTCCGTCTACCCCACGCTGCAACTCCTCGCCGATGAGGGAGTGGTGCGCGCGGAGACCACCCAGGACCGCAAGACCTACTCCCTCACCGAGGCAGGCAAGGACGAGGCCGCTGCCGCCGCCGCATCGGCCCCGTGGGAAGAGCACGCCGACCAGGAGGACAGCCGGTTCGGCAAGGTCTCGAAGGCCGGGTTCGACCTGGCGCAGGCCGTCTCGCAGGTGGCGCGCACGGGTTCGCATCCTCAGCAGGACCAGGCCATCGAGGTTCTTCACGACGCGCGACGTAAGATCTACTCGATCCTCGCGCAGGACTGACGGGGGTGCCGTCGGACCGTCGGGGTCGAGGAGAGCTGATGCCCGACGACGTACTCGACCGCGCGCGTTATCGCCGCATTCTGCGCTTCGCCGCGTGGAACCTGTGGGTGACGTGGTGGTACGAGATCTTCCTGCCCACGATCGGCCTGTCGCGCATCGCCGAGCGCACCCGGACACGGCGAATGCAGCGCTTCGCCCGCAGGTTCCGCGTGCTCGCGGTCGAGCTCGGCGGATTGATGATCAAGCTCGGCCAGTTCATGTCGTCCCGGCTCGACGTGCTGCCGCCCGAGATCACGAGAGAGCTCGAGGATCTGCAGGACGAGGTCCCTCCGGTGCCGTTCTCGGCCATTCGTGCGCTCGCAGAGGACGAGCTCGGCGTCTCCCTCGAGCGAGTATTCGCATACGTCGAGGACTCGCCCCTCGCCTCAGCCTCGCTGGGCCAGGCCCACCGCGCACGGCTGATGGAGCGCGATGCTGCAGCCGCGGGATTCGAGGACGTCGTGATCAAGGTGCAGCGGCCCGGCATCGGCGCGATCGTCGCCGTCGACCTTGCCGCGCTGCGCAAGGTGGGCGGCTGGCTCAGCCGAGTGCGCCTCGTGAACACCCGCGTGGACATGCCGGCGCTGGTCGAGGAGTTCGGAGAGGTCAGCCTCGAGGAGATCGACTACCTCCACGAAGGACAGAGCGCGGAGCAGTTCGCGGAGAACTTCGCGGACGACGCGCGCATCCGCGTTCCCGAGGTGGTGTGGGAGCGGACGTCCAGACGCGTACTGACGCTCGAGGACGTGACAGCGATCAAGATCACCGATCACGACGCGCTCCGCGCCGCGGGGATCGATCCGGTCGACGTGGCTCCTGTGTTCGCCGAGGTCATGTTCGACCAGCTGTTCATGCACAGCTTCTTCCACGCGGATCCGCACCCGGGCAACCTCTTCATCGCCCCTAGCGCCGATGCGGGCGACGGGCCTCCCTGGCGCCTCACCTTCGTGGACTTCGGCATGATGGGCCACGTCCCGCCCCACCTGCGGGGCTCCCTGCGCGCGCTCATCATCGCGGCCGCAGCCCGTGACGGCAAGGGCATGGTGGCCGCCATGAGCGAGGCGGGCGTACTGCTGCCGAACGCGGACACGGTCGAGCTCGAGCGCGTGATGAGCCACGTCTTCGAGAGGTTCGGCGGGATGGGCTTCGCCGAACTGCGTGAGCTCGACCCCAAGCAGTTCCGAGACTTCGCTCTCGAGTTCAGCGACGTCATCCTGACGCTGCCATTCCAGCTGCCCGAGGACTTCCTCCTGGTGATGCGCGCGGTGTCACTGACCTCTGGAGTCTGCAGCGCGCTTCATCCCGCCTACAACCTGTGGGACTCCGTCGAGCCCTACGCTCAGACGCTGCTGCGTGCCGAGGGCGGAAACGTCGCCGGGGACGTCGCGCGGGAGGGGCTCGAGTCTCTCGCGGTCCTGTGGCGACTCCCCAAGCGGATCGATGCCGTGCTCACTCGCGCCGAGGACGGCACCCTGCCGCTCAGTGCGCCCACGCTCGAGACCGCCGTCACGCGGCTTGAACGCACGGCGCGGCGGGGCGTCTCGGCCCTCGTGTTCGCAGGCCTGCTGGCGGGAGGCGCCCTGGTGCGACCCGAGGAGCCCGGACTGAGCACGTTCTTGATGATCGCATCGGCCATTCCTCTCGTGCATGCGGTGCTGGGTGGACGCTCCGGACGCTGACGGACTCCGTAGCTCGGGGCAGTGAATCCACGTGGAGTGCAGGGGTACGGTAGGGAACGGCGGTTTCACGGCGACGTTCACTGCGTGGTCCCGCCCCTCTCCACGCCCACCCTGTCTGCCGAGGACCCATGACTGCCGCGCACACGGTCGACCTCAGTGCTACCGACCTTGCGACGGTGCTCGCGCCATTGGGGCAGGTCCGCGAAGCCGTCACCCTCACCGGTGGCATGTTCGCAGCCGCCACCCTCGCCACCTTGGCTGATGACACCAAGGTGGTCGTCAAGGTGTCCGGAACAGACGTCGCACGGCTGTGCAGCTATGAACGGGGAATCGCCCGCACCGAGGCTCGCACCTACCGCGAGCTCGCCACCCGTGGACTGCCAGTCCCCGAGGTGCTGCTGACCGACTTCACCCACAGCGTGGTCCCTGGTGATGTCGTGGTGACCCGCCACCTCTCCGGGACTCCCTGGAATGAGGCAGACCTGGACGAGCCCGCATCGTCCCGTGTGAAGCACTCGCTGGGGGCCCTCATGGCGCGCCTGCACCGCGTCCCGGCACCAGCCTTCGGATACCCCGCCACGGAGTCCGGTATGCAGGCCCCGGACTGGCGCACCGCGTTCGGCGCGATGGTGGAGGGGATCCTCGCGGATGCGGCGCGCACAGGAACCGTGGTGCCCGCCGATCGCATTCGCGCCGCACTCGACGCCCACGGCCCCGCACTCGATGGCGTCGCAGACGCGGTGTTCGTGCACAACGACCTGTGGCCAGCGAACGTGTTCCTGGACGACGGGCGCGCGATCATAGGCATCATCGACACCGAGCGCACGGTCTGGGGCGACCCCCTCTTGGACCTCGTGGGTGCCGATCAGATGGGGCTATGGGACATCGATGCGTCCCTGATCGAGGGCAACACGTCGGCGGGTGGAGTCCTGGCCGCAGAGTTGGCCTCGGCCTCCGGTCCCACGCGGTTCGCGCTCTACAGGCTCTACGACTCGCTGATCCTGGTCGCTGAGATCCGCATTCGCGGCTACGACGGCGCGTGGGTCGACGATCACCTTCGCACAGCCCAGTCACTCGTCAATGCTGCGCTCGCATGGCTCGAGGCAGAGGGCACCACGCTGAGCGCCTGACGAAGGTCAGCGCGCCAGGTGCTCGCCAGCCGCCCACCCTGGCGCCCGGCCTCCCATCGGGGGCTCATAGTCGGTGCGGAGTCCGGCGGTGCCGAGCGTCCAGGACACGAGCGAGTTCGAGTTCCACATGTCTCCCGTGTCTCCCACCTTCCGGCCCCACGTCAGCGGGGGCGCAGAGCCCACCGCCAGGAGCATGCTCTCGATGATCTCGGCCTCGTGGGTCAGGATCACCGGGGCGCCCATCGCCCACGCCCGATCAGGGATGATCCCGTGATCCCCACAGCGGATCTCGTAGCGGAAGAACCGTGATCGGCCAAGCCAGGCGAGACCCACCGGGCCCGTCGCGCGGACGCCAGGGCCTCCCGAGCCGGCGCCCCACGCGGGAGCCATCTCGATCGCGGAGGGAACGCCGGCGAGTCGGACCTCCAGTGCGGCGTGGAACAGGGGTGCTGGCGGGCGGTGCTCGACGGCGGCGCGCCACCGCTCCCACCACGCGCTCGTGTGGATGACGACGTGCCCGCCTGCTCCCACGGGCAGCCACAGGAGCGTGGCGTGGTCGCCGTCCTGGGTGCGGTCGGTGCTCACTCGTCCACAGTAGGACGGCGGGGCGATCGGTCGTGCGGCACGGAGGCGACGGCGATACGCTCGAGGAGAGACGGAGGCGCAGAGCATGGCAGAGCACCGTATCTACGGCATGAGCTTGGGAAGCATGCACCAGCTGTACGTGAACAAGGTGGAGCGCAAGGGTCGCACGAGGGACGAGGTGGACCAGGTCATCGCCTGGCTCACCGGCTATGACCGCGAGGGGCTGAACCGTGCCATCGACGCTGGCGTGAGCCTCCGAGACTTCTTCGCGGAGGCGCCGGGCATGAACGCGTCCGCACACCTCATCACCGGTGTGATCTGCGGCGTGCGGGTCGAGGACATCGAGGATCCGCTCATGCAGCAGATCCGGTGGATGGACAAGCTCGTGGACGAGGTCGCCCGCGGCAAGAACATGGCGTCGATTCTGCGCACGCCTGCGTGAGCCGGCCCCACGTGCGCGCGGGCGCCAGGTACCGTGACGCGTAGAAAGACCCGGCCGCGGCGCCCGGTCCGCTAGCGAACGACGACGAGGACTCACGTGGCCAAGCTGTACTTCCGATATGGGGCGATGAACTCGTCCAAGTCCGCCCTGCTGCTCACCGCCGCGTACAACTACGAGGAGCGGGACCAGCGGCCGGTGATCGTCAAGCCCGGCGTCGATACGAAGGCCGGTCGCGCGGTGTCCTCGCGCATCGGCGTGGAGCGGCCGGTCGACGTGCTGCTCGACGACAGCGTGTCGCTCGAGGCCGCCGTCACCGCACACGCGCCGTTGGACCAGATCGACGCCATCTTCATCGATGAGGCCCAGTTCCTCACGCCGTGGCAGGTGGACGAGGCCTTCACGATCGCCGTCACCGGGGGAGTGCCCGTGCTCTGCTACGGGCTGCGGGGCGACTTCACGACGCGCTCGTTTCCCGGATCGCTCCGGCTGCTGGAGATCGCACACTCGATCGAGGAGCTGAAGACCATCTGCCGATGCGGGTCCAAGGCCATCTTCAACGCCCGGATCGTGGGCGGCGAGTTCGTGAGTCACGGAGCGCAGGTAGCGATCGACGGACAGCAGGCCGACTACGAGTCGCTGTGCGGACGGTGCTACCTGGCGAAGGTGGGACCGCTGCGCGGGGGCGCCGAGGCGTAGGCCGCGACACCCTGGGCCTCAGCCGATCGTCTGGGTGAGGACAGCGCGGATGCGCCCGGCCACCGTGTGGTCGGGCGCATCCGCGCTCTCGACACGCGAGCGACCGCCGGGCGCTCCGCGCTTCTCGATACCTGACCGATGCGTCAGTAGCGGGGCTTGCGCGGCGGTCGGTCATCCCGGTCACGCCGGGGCGCGCCTTGGCCCCGGGGACCAGAGGCGCGTCCGCCGGGAGCGCCACCGTCGGCCTTCAGTTCGATGAGGTGTCCGCTGATCCGGGTCCGCTCCAGCCTGCGCAGCGTGTCCGGGGACAGTTCAGCCGGCAGGTCCACGAGCGAGAAGTTGGGGAAGATGCGAATCTGGCCGAAGTCGTCGCGGTTCAGACCGCCTTCGTTGGCGATCGCTCCCACGATCTGGCGGGGCTCGACCTTGTGGCGCTTGCCCACAGCGATCCGATAGGTCGTGAGCGGCCCGGAGGTGCCACGACGGTTCCGCTCGCCCCGGTCAGGACGACCGGCACTGTCCTTGCCGCCGCGGAACTCTTCGCGTTTGGGCTCGGTTGCGGGGTCCAGCAGCAGGGGCGTCTCTCCCTGCGCCACGACGGCGAGGGCCGCGGCGACATCCGCTTCGGGCACGTCATGGTGCTCGACGTAGTGGCCGATGATGTCGCGGAACCGATCGATGCGCTCCGTCATGCCCAGAGCCTCAGTGATGGCGTCGTCGAACCGCGTGAGCCGGGTCGCGTTGACGTCGTCCACGCTCGGCAGGTGCATCTGCGTGAGCGGCTGACGGGTCGCGCGCTCGATCGCTCCCAGGGTGCGGCGCTCGCGCGGCGTCACGAAGCTGATCGCGTCGCCGGTGCGGCCCGCACGGCCCGTGCGCCCCACGCGGTGCACGTAGGACTCGGTGTCGATGGGGAGGTCGTAGTTCACCACGTGAGAGATGCGGTCCACGTCAAGGCCGCGCGCGGCGACGTCGGTGGCGACCAGGATGTCGAGCTTGCCGTCCTTCAGCTGCTTGACCGTCCGCTCGCGCTGCGCCTGCACCACGTCGCCGCTGATCGCCGCCGCAGTGTATCCGCGGGCTCGCAACTTCTCGGCAAGCGTCTCGGTCTCGTTCTTGGTGCGCGTGAACACGATCATCGCCTCGAAGTTCTCGACCTCGAGGATGCGTGTCAGCGCGTCCACCTTCTGGGGGTAGGACACGATGAGGTAGCGCTGCGTGAGATTGGTGGAGGTGGTGGTCTTCTTCTTGACCGCGATCTCCTCCGGGTCGCGCAGGTACTTGGCACTGAGGCGGCGGATCTGCGGCGGCATGGTCGCAGAGAACATCGCGACCTGCTTCTCGGCGGGGGTCTTGGCGAGGATCGTCTCCACGTCCTCAGCGAAGCCCATCTTGAGCATCTCATCGGCCTCGTCGAGCACCAGGAAGGCGAGCTCGGAGAGGTCGAGGGTGCCCTTGTCGAGGTGATCCATGATCCGGCCTGGCGTACCGACCACGATGTGCACGCCGCGCCGCAGCGCCGACAGCTGGACGCCGTAGCCCTGGCCCCCGTACACGGGCAGGATGTGCATCGCCTTGCTGTGCCCGGCGTACTGCTCGAAGGCCTCGCACACCTGGAGCGCGAGCTCACGGGTGGGAGCGAGAATGAGTGCCTGAGGCTTCTTCTTGGAGGTGTCGAGACGCTCGAGGATGGGGAGGGCGAATGCGGCCGTCTTGCCCGTGCCCGTCTGGGCGAGCCCCACGACATCGCGGCCCGCCAGCAGCGTCGGGATGGTGGCGGCCTGAATCGCACTGGGCTCCTCGTAGCCCACGGCGCTCAACGCCTTCAGAACCGAGGCGCCGAGGCCCAGGTCCGCAAAGGTGAGGCGGTTGGGGTCGGGATTCGCCTCGGCGGGCGGGGCCGTGTCAGGTGCGGCGTCGTCTGGCGCTGCGCTGGCGTCGTGCGTGGTGGCGTCAGCAGACGCCGCGGTGTCGAAAGGCTCGGTGGTATCAGAAGGCATGGCTCTACGGTAGTGCCGTCAGGCTGTCACGACTGGACGAGCGCGCCCAGAGGGCGGCCGATGCGAGGGTGCCGGCGCTGCACACGATCACTTCTGGCCCGCACCGGCAGGGTCGAAGGCGCTGGTGACGGCCTCCTCGAGAGCGGGCGCAGGCGGGGGGTCGAACGCCCCGACGTCGGTCGCCAGGTACTCGAGGTGCCACCATTCCGGACGCACGCCGTTGGGCTTGGCCCACGTGGGGTTCGCCCAGCCGTAGTCGGGGCCATTCTCCGCGAGCCAGATCGCCGATGGCCGGTCGAGGTCCACGGCCATTCCCCAGCCGTGATTCGACGTGCCCGGACGGGCGGCGGTGGTGGGCTTGAGGGCACGCGTGCGCACCTGGAGCGAGAAGGAGCGATACGAGTCGGTCATCGTCAATTGACGACCCGTCTGCGCCGCATAGGCATCATTGGCATCGTCGAGGGAACGCGCGGCGTCGCACTGGAGTCGGTGGCCGGGCGCGAAGTCGAGTTCGCACAGGCCGTCGAAGGCCAGTGAGCCGTTGGTGCCCGACACCCCGTCGGGCCGTCCCGTCCATCCGTTCGCCCGTGCGGCGACGGCGTCCCGGTTGGCCTGGGCGTGATCGTCTCGTGCGCTCGCGACCTGCAGCTCGTGCTGTTCGCGCAGCGAATCGTTGCGGGACTGGATGGAGGCGTTCTCGCGGACGATCCAGTCCTCGTGCGTGTCGCGCAGGCCTGCCATCGCCGCGTCGAAGACCGCCTGGGCGGCCACGACCTGGTCGAGTTCTTCGACGACGCGCTGGGGTTCCCCACGATCCACCAGCGTCGCGGTCGCGGATCCGCTCATGAGGAGAGTGAGCGCACTCCGCGCGGCGGCGATGGGGGCATCGTCGAGCACACGCCCCTCGGTGGCGGCGATGGTGCCCGGCGCCTGAGCCGCCGCCTCATCTGCGCTCTCGACCGCCGCGTCGAGCAGCAGCAGGGTCTCGTCGTGGGCGGCTTCGAGCGCCGCCGTGGACAGGGCGGAGGCGCCTCCGTCGAGCGCGGCGAGCGCGACGTCAAGAGCACGGGAGGCGTCTTCCAGTCGGTGGGCGGCCGCGCGAGCCTCGTCTGCGCTGTCGGTGTCGCCGGCGAGCACCCTCGCCACCGCCATCTCCTCCCTCAGGTCCACCAGGGCGCTGGACGTCGGGGGTGCCTCGGAGGAGGTCGCCTCGGGAGTGGGGGGCGCCGAGTCTCGTGGCATCGAGCTGCCGCCGGCGTTGGGGTCCTGCTCCCGTGCGTCGGGGTCGACGTCGCGCGTGACCGCCTGGGGCTCGCTGGCCGGTGCGTCGTCACGCGTGGCCTCTGACAAGGCCTCGAGGTCGTCGGCTTCGATCGGCGCGATGTCCACGACCACGCCGCTGCGCGCGGCATGATCCGCAGCGGTCTGCGTCGCCGAGCTGAGGGCCTGTGCCGCCGCAGCCACTGTGCTCTCGTCCACGACCTCCCCCGCATCGCGCACGGCACCGTGCGCTTCGCTCAGCGACTCCTCGAGCGCCGCGCGCTTGACCTCGAGCTCCTGTGCGGCGGCGCGGGCGTCGCCCACGGCGATGCGGGTGTCGAGCGCGTGGGCGCCGTAGGCGCCGGTGAAGCCGATGCCGAAACATGTGAGCGTGATGGCGCCGGTGAGGGCGCGGGCGGAACGGGGGAGTCGAGTCATGGTGGAGGTGGGGGTCGGTGCAGGGACACGCGCGACGCGACGGCGTGGTGCCGCACAGCGCAAGACCCCGAGGCGCGTTGCCACGGGGTCTCGATGTCGAATCGCTCTCCGAAGGGACCGGACGGAGCCGGGCGGGATTCCACTCCGCAGGAAGGCCTCGTGAACGAGCGCCTTCCCTCAGCAACGGGAGACGATGCGACGGTGTGTCAACGGCTGGATACCCACCGGGGTTCCCGGCGCGTCACGAGGCCCGGGTCGAGGCCGGCCGCCCGCCGCCTCACGACAGGAGTCGGTCCTGACATGTACACGCGGATGCAGCGCGGCTACGCTTCCTCCAGGCGAGGGGAGTGCGCGTGGCTGACGAGTCGGTGGAGCTGTCCGTCATCGTGCCCACCTTCAACGAGGCGGGGAACGTGGCGGAGCTGGTACGTCGCGCCCGAACGGCACTCGCCGGGCTCGCGGTGGAGATCATCTTCGTCGACGACAGCACGGACGACACGCCCCAGGTCGTCACCAGCGTCGCCGCTACCGCCTCAGTCCCGGTGCGGCTCATCCATCGCGACGCGCCGACCGGAGGTCTCGGCGGGGCCGTGGTCGAGGGCATCACGGCAGCAGCGTCTGATGTCTGCGTGGTGATGGACGGGGACCTGCAGCACCCGCCTGAGCAGATCAGGGCCCTCCTGGCCACGTACGGCGAGGCCGACGCCGATGTGGTGGTCGCGTCGCGGTACCTCGACGGCGGATCCTCGGGCGGGCTGGCGGATCGAGCGCGGGTGCTCGTGTCACGCGCGTCGACCGCGTTGACCAAGGCGATGTTTCCGCGCCGCCTCGCACAGGTGACTGACCCCATGACCGGGTTCTTCCTGATCGACCGCCGATCCGTGGAGTGGGACAGCCTTCATCCGCGAGGCTTCAAGATCCTCCTGGAGATCCTCGCACGCCGCACTCTCCGTGTCGCGGAGATACCGTTCGTCTTCGAGGAGAGGTTCGCGGGCGAGTCGAAGGCATCCTTCCGCCAGGGCGTGCACTTCCTGACTCAGCTGGCCGCGCTGCGGTTCGGCAAGATGTCGGGCTTCGCGCTGATCGGTGCGGGCGGTGTGGTGGCGAACCTCGCCATCATGGCTGCGCTCATCCAGGTGGGCGCGCCGTACCTCGTGGCAGCGATCATCGCGGCCGAGGTGACGATCGTGACGAACTTCCTGCTTCAGGATCGCTACGTGTTCCGCGACATGCGCGAGCATGCCGCGCCCTGGTGGGCGCGCTTCGCCACCTCCTTCACGTTCAACAACGCCGAGGCCATGATCCGCATCCCCGTGCTGGCGTGGATGGTGGAGGCGCTTCACATCCAGAGCATCGTCGCGGCCGCCATCACGCTGGCGGTGGCATTCGTGGTGCGATTCGTGTTTCACTCCCTCGTGGTCTACGCGCCCCGTCGCCCCTCCGTGCGCGCATCAGCCGACGAGCATCGACTCGACATCGAGACCGACCATGTGCGCAAGGAACCATAGGTCGATCGTCACGAGCGGCACGACAGCGAGCACCAGGGCACGCCGCGTGCCGACGAACGCGCATGCGCCCCATGCGGCGTGCACCAGCAGCATCGCCGGGTAGGCGGTCCTGAACGCGACCGCTTGCGCCACGGCAGCGACCGCGGCCCAGGCGGCGATCGCCGCCATCGCGGTGCCGATCACGAGCAGCGGCATCGGCGATCTCGTCGCACGGTATCGCAGCATCAGCACGACGCCCGCCGCGACCGCAAGGGTGAGCGCGGCGACCAGCACGTCGATCACGGCAGGCGCTGCGATGACGTTGCGCACGTACTCCGTCGGAAGCCAGAGATAGGTCACCGCCGACTTCGCGAGAGCCATCGGGCTGGCGTCGGGAAGCGCGGGGAAGTCGTAGCCCGCCGCCTCCACGCCCGCACGCGCGGTCACGTCGCCGTAGAGCACCAGGTTCCGCACGAACCACCAGCCCGAGACCACTGCGGTCACGAGCGCCATCACGAGAAGTTCGCGCACGCGGCGCTGCCACAGCAGCAGCACTCCGAGCGCCACCACGAACGGCCATGCGGTCACCTTGGTGAGCAGGGCAAGCCCGAGGAGCAGACCCGCGAGGGCCGCTGTGTGCATGGGGCGCGGGCGGCGCTCCACGACCGCGAGGAGGGCGGCGCTGCCGCAGGCGAGCGCCAGGGTGTCGTTCTGGACCGAGGTGGACACCGCGAGCAGCATGGGGTTCAGGACTGCGGCCGCCGTCGCCACGATCGCGACGCCGGGGCGGATGGCGACGGTGCGGCGAGCGACGGCCGCCAGCAGCAGCGCGAGCACGAGCAGCTGCGCGATACCGAGTGCACGAGCGGCGTAGAAGGCGGCGGTGTCTGCACCGAGGAGGTGGAAGGGTGCCGCCACCAGGGCGTAGAGCACGTACGCGAACGGGCCCATCTGCGCCTCGTACGACGTCCCCGGCTCGCCGAGTGTGGGCATCCGACCATGGCCGAGGTAGAACTGGACGTTCAGCCAATGGGCGGGCTCGTCGTAGGGAAGCCCCGCCGGGACCAGCACCACGAACGCGACGCCCGCGAGCGTCCCCGCGAGCAGCACGGGCCAGACCTGCCGCGTGATGCGGGCCAACTCTGCGCGGAGAGTCTCCGCACCGGTGGCCACCGTGCTGGGAGCCGCTGTCATGCGCTCAACGTAGCGGATGCCTCCGTTCCGTCGACAGGGAGCGCGCGTGCAGCCGATGCCTCACCGTCGAGAGGTACGGGCCGTCCGGACCGCGACTGCTCCCGACTCGGGCCGGGGCTCGCGGCGGAGGGGGCGCAGCACGATCGCGAGGTGAAGGATCGCCGCGACCGCGAGGCCGATGCCGGCGATCACGCCGATGGTCGCGGCCACAGTCGACACTCCTCGCGCGGGGTCGAGGAACGGATAGGGCACCCATCCGTCCAGGGTCGCCCGCACGAGCAAGTATCCGATCCATGCCGCCGGCACCACCAGCACGGTCCACAGCGTGCGCAGCGGAAGCCTCACAGGCTTGCCGATGAGCAGCCAGTCCGCCACCAGGAAGGCTCCTGCGCCGCCGTGGAGCACCATGTTCGCCCAGGGGTACACCGGAGTCGCCACGCCGGCGAGCAGGTACCAGTAGACCGCTCCGGTGATGACTCCGTACGTGGCGGCGTTGACGCGGAGCAGCGCCACCCATCTCGGCTCATCGGCGCCGGTGATCGCCGCCGCCACGAGCGCCACCACGGCGGCGAGGGCGGCGAGGGGGGTGAAGTATCCCGGAAGCTGCGCCCAGGTGAACGTGCCGTAGGTCAGGTCCGCCCACGCCTGCACGCCGAGCGCAGCGGCGATCACGACTGCTGCTGCGAGGCGCGTGACGGTCACGACGGCGGCATTGCTCACGGCACAGTACTTTACTCTCGCTTGACTCAGTGGGGGACAAGGCACGCCATTCAGAGACGGCTTGACGGCGCCAGCGGTGGTTCTGTCGCGTTCTCGCGATGTTCAGGCAAAAATCTCCTGGGGTGTGGAGCAACACTGCTCGCACCCCATAGAGTTCGCCTCATGCTCGACATCGAGACCCTGCGGGTGATTCAGGCGTCGATCGCGATCATCGTGTTCGTTCTCGTCCGGTTCGGCAGCTATCGGCACACGCGTTCGCTCTACGCGCGCGGCTGGAGCTGGGTCGTGGTGCTGTCGGCGGCGAGTTCGGGCAGCTACTTCCTGATCGGAACCTCGCTCGACGGACTCGCTGCACCCCTGGGAAACGCGCTGGGTGTCGCCAGCGCTGGCGTGACCTGGGCCACCGGCCGTGCGCTGCGCCACGCGTCTCCGCGCCCGTGGTCGGTGGCAGGCGCGTGCGCTGCGGTCGCGATGCTGTCCGCTCTGGATGGGCGCACCGATGGCACGATTCCCGGCACGCCGGCGCTCCTCGCGGGCATGGCGCTGATGTTCGCTCTGGCGTCCAGAGAGGTGTGGGCGCTGGTGCTCGACCCGGGACTGCAGCACAGCGAGGCGGCGATCCAGCGAGCGCGCCCGGCGCTGCGCGCCATGCTCTCCGCCTCGACGTTCCTCGCGGCCTTCTACGCCATGAGGCTCGTCGCGTTCGTGGCGCTCGGCCCCGACTCATCCGTCTACGCCACGTGGGCTGGCCCCGACGCCACGACCTTCGTCATCCTGGTGCTGCTGGTGGTCGTGACCTTCACCGTCACCGAACTGAGTCGCTTCGAGTCGACCACGGCCTGGCAGGTGCGCGCGTCTCGGGACGATCTGACTCATCTGCTAGCGCGCCACGCCTTCGAAGAGCACTATCTACGGCACACCACGCGGCCCGCCGTACGGTCGGGCCCGAGCGTGCTGGTGATCGCCGACTTCGATGACTTCAAGGCCGTCAATGACGGGTACGGACACGACGAGGGCGATCGCGTCCTCCAGTGCTTTGGCGATGCCCTGCGCGACTGCCTCACCGACAGCGATGTCGCGTGCCGGTGGGGCGGGGACGAGTTCGTCCTCCTCCTCGCGGGAACTGACGCCCAGCGCGCCCAGCGCGCACTGCTCGACGTCAACGATGCGTTCGCGAGCCGAGCGGCGAACGGTCCGAGTCAACCGTCGATCAGCTATGGCGTGGCGCATGTGGAGTCCGGGCAGTCCCTCTCCGATGCGCTGGACGTTGCGGACGAGGCGCTCCGTGGAGCGAAGGTCACGGGCCGCGCGCGCATCGTGATCGCGCAGAGTGCTGCTTCAGGCTGAGGCCTCCCCCGGGGCTGTGAGAGGCTCGAGTCATGACCGGTGAACGCGCCTCCCAGGCGACGCCGCCACCGTTGCGGCGCGACCGGAATCCCGGGGACGCGTGGGTCGAGTCGCCAACGGGGGAGCGCTTCTGGGGACGGTTCGGAGCCGCGGGAGTGCTCGCAGTCGACCCCACGAGAGGCGTCCTGCTTCAGCATCGCGCCGAGTGGAGCCACCACGGCGGCACGTGGGGCATTCCGGGAGGTGCGCTGCACGAAGGTGAATCGCCCGTCGCCGGCGCGCTCCGCGAGGCGAACGAGGAGGCAGGCGTCCCGCGTGGATCCGTGCGCCCGCGTTCGTTCTGGGTCGTCGACCGGGGAGTTTGGTCCTACACCACCGTCGTCGTGGATGTGGAGGAGCCCTTCGATCCCGTTCGAGGTGATGCCGAGAGCCTGGAGCTCCGGTGGGTGAGCACACGCGACGTGGATCAGCTCCCGCTCCACCCGGCGTTCGCTCAGGCGTGGCCGTCGCTGCGCCGCAGTCTCGACAGGCGCCCGCACATGCTGGTCGACGCCGCGAATGTGATCGGATCCGTGCCGGACGGATGGTGGCGGGACCGACAGGGCGCGGTGGAGCGCCTCGTGGGCCGGCTTGTGGCGCTGGACCGTGCAGGCGTCTCTGCGTCGTCGCTCGGGCTCGAAGGCGCATCGTGGCACCCCCGGATCGAGGTCGTGGTCGAGGGTGCCGCACGAGAAGCCGCCGCGAGCGGCGACATCGCGCTCACCAGGGCGTTGGGCTCTGGTGACGACGCCATCGAGGCACGAGCCCGCGACCTCACCGCTGCTGGCGTGACCCCTATCGTCGTCACGAGCGACCGCGGACTGAGGGAGCGTGCGGTCGCGGCGGGTGCCGCGGTGCGTGGCGCCAGGTGGCTTCTCGACCTCGTGGAGGACGCGCACAGGTGACCACGACGCTGCGCACCCCCCAGTGACTGGTCTTGCCACGTCACTATTCCGCTTGAGGCCGCCGCCCGGTAGTGTGAGCCGAGTCACATCTGACGCAGCTGAGGGGGTGGGGTCGAGTGACGCTCAACGAGATGCTCACCGTGCTGTGGCGACGCAAATGGCTCATGGCTGCCATCGTGGTCGTCACCATGGTCGTCGCGGTCCTGCTCGTGCAGCGGCAGGTGCCCACCTACGAGTCCGGCGCGGTGGTCCGCACCAGCGCCACCGTCGCTGAGGCTGCGGGCGTCAGCCAACTTGCGGGGGTGCCCGTCGAGGTGTCGCCGTTCGTGCTGCTCAGCGATGGCAAGCTCAGCCAGATCGTCGCCGAGGCGGAACCACAGCTGGCCGAGGTCTCTCCTCAAGAGGTTGAGATCGTGCCCGACGAGCTGTACGGCATGGAGCGTCTCTACGTCGACGCGACCGCCACCAGCGCGGAGGACGCTCAGGCGCTGGCCCAGGCCTATGCCGCGGCGTTGGTGAGTCAGATCGACGCCGAGGTCGCGAGGGCGATCGTGGAGCTCACGGAGCAGCGAGACAGCGCGCTCGCCGAGGCGCAGGACCTCCAGGCGGAGGCCCTGGAAGACCCGGAGGATTCGATCGTCGCGAGCAGGCTTGCCGATGCGCTCGGGCGCTACGGCGGCGCGCGAGAGTCCGTGCGTGCCCTCGAGAGCGGAGGCTCATCCGCATCAGTCCAGGTGATGGCGACACCGGGGGAGCTCACGGGCGCGGACACCACCACGATCTTGGCCATCGCTCTGCTCTCTGGCCTGGTGGCGGCCATCGGGGCCGCGCTGCTGCGGGACCAGTTCGACCCACGCCTGCGCGGAGAGGCAGAGGCCGAGCGCCTCACCACGCTGCCGGTCGTGGGGGATCTGGCCTTCGATCGAGGAGTGAGACGGACCCACGACACTCTTCCCGTGACGCGGACGCAGGCCACCGCGCTCGCCGAGAGCCTGCGGTCCGCACGCTCCGCGCTGCAGGTGCTGTTGCCCTCGGAGCACGCGGCGTTCGTCATGACCAGCGTGGAACCTGGCGACGGCAAGTCCTTCGCGTCGGCGAACATCGCCTTGGCCTGGGCCCGCGCGGGTCGGAACGTGATCCTCGTGGGCGGCGACCTGCGGCGACCGTCGCTCGAGACCTACTTCGGCGCGGCCGCCATGGGCCCCGGACTCGCCGAGATCATGCAGGAGGGCCTCGAGGCAGGCAAGGGGCCCACTCGGTCCTCGGTCGAGGCGCGCCTGAAGTCCACCGATTTCCGGGGACTTCGCGTGCTTCCCTCCGGCACCCCGCCCGCTGATCCTGCGGACCTGCTCGCGAACTCGTCCGTTGCCGACGTCGTCGCCGTGCTGCGCAGCCTCGCGGACGTGGTGATCTTCGACTCGCCGCCATCGCTCCGGCTCGTCGACGCGAGCCTGATCGCCAAGCACACTGACGGGATCGCGGTCATCGCCTGGGACGGTCGCACGCATCGCGACCACCTGGTCGAGACCGTCGAGGGCCTGTCCCTCAACGGCCTGCAGATTCTTGGGGTGATCCTGAACGGCGCGAAGCGTCGCCACCCCCGCTCCTACACTCCGTACTACGTGAAGTCGAGCACCCCGCCGTCGCGCCTGCGCGGCGTGACTCGCAGGCTCGGCCGGAGCGACGACGACACTGACCGGGCTCTCGACGCGCTCGTGAAGGACGCCCCGCACGACGCGGGCCCTCGACGCGCACGGTCGCACGGTGGCGGGACGCAAGGTTCGCCAGAACCGACGTCGGGGGACCACGAGCACAGCCCCCGTCGGTGACCCCCGAGGTGGCGTGCGTTCTGGTGGTGTGCACCGCGAACAGGTGCCGGTCACCGCTGGCCGCAGCACTGCTGCGTCGTCACTTGGGGACCACTGCGGTGAGGGTCAGGTCTGCGGGCCTGTTGCCCGGTGGGGAGGCCGTGCCGGAGATCGGGAGACAGGTGGCATCGGCCGCCGGGCTCGACCTCGAGAGTCATCGCAGCACCCAGGTGACGTCCGAGATGCTCGAGGAGGCGGACCTGGTCCTCACGGCCAGCCGCGCGCACGCTCAAGAGCTGGTCGCCCGCGCTCCTGACCTGTGGCCGCGAGTCTTCACGCTCCGCCAGGGCGAGCGGTGGTGGGCGGAGCACCCCCGCGATCCTTCGACGTCGCTGCGAGGCTGGGTCGAGCGTGAGGCCGCTGACCGACCGCGCCGCGAAGTCATCGGCGCCTCGACGGCGGACGACATCGTGGATCCGTTCGGGCGGTCACGACGCGTCTGGAGGCAGGTGCTCGCCGTCACTGACGCCGCGACCGCGAGTGTCGCTCGAGGGATCTCCGGCGGAGACATCGGCGCCTAGCCCTGCCATCCAGGTGGCGACCCGAGCGCCGAACGTGCGTCCATCGAACGTGGCCGCCCGCGCGCGGCAGTCGTGGGGAGAGGCCTCTGCCGCGCGCCGCACGGCCTCGCCGAGCTGAGCCGCGCCGAGCCCGGAGACCAGTGCCCCCGTGACGCCGTCCACCACGGTCTCCGACGCACCTCCGATGTCCCGCGCGACGACCGGCGTGCCCGCCGCCATCGCCTCCACGGGCATGATGCCGAAGTCCTCGACGGGGGCGAAGACATACACCGTCGCTCGCCGGTAGAGCTCGCGGAGCAAGGCGTCCGATGTGCGTCCCAGCAAGGTCACTGGCACCCGCGCACGCTCCGCGAGCGCGGCGAGCCGCGGGC
Organism: Demequina aestuarii; assembly: GCF_000975095.1. Classification (GTDB taxonomy): domain Bacteria; phylum Actinomycetota; class Actinomycetes; order Actinomycetales; family Demequinaceae; genus Demequina; species Demequina aestuarii. Next base: position 1,330,281 of record NZ_BBRD01000001.1, on the reverse strand, counting down.
GGTCGGGGCCGTCTCCCGCGATCACCACCGGCAGTCGGGCGGCCTCACCGGCCATGATGGCGGCGTCGACCCTCTTGTATGGCACGAGGCGCGACGCGCCCAGCACGAAGGCGCCGGGGAGAGACGATGCCACGATGGCGTCGGCCTCGGTCAGGGACGGGGGAGCGGCGAAGGCCGCGATGTTCACGGGTGGGTGGATCACGGTCGACTCGCGACCCCAGGTGGTCTCGATGCGCCGCGCGATGTACTCGCTCACCGCGGCGATGCCGGTGGGCTCCTGAGCCCGACGGCGGTCGATCCTCGTCAGGGGACGGGATGCGAGACGCGCAGCGAACGAGTCGCCCCGTCCGTCGAGCTCAGGCACCCACAGGTAGCGCGCCGGCGTGTGGACGAACGCGAACTTCGGCACGTCAGGGGCGGACGCGACGCGAGCGTGATGGGCGAACAGATGGCTCGAACACAGCAGCCAGTCCGGCTCGCGTCCGGGGAGGTGCCGCCAGGTGGGGAGCATGAACGGCAGCGCCGCGACCTTGCTGTGCCGCAGCGGGGTGCGCGCGAGCCACGTCTCAATGGTGCGTCCAGGAGCGAACCGGTCGTCGGTGTCGTCCCACGCGCACACGATCGGCGCTTCCGGAAACCGTGCAGCGAACTCCGCGACCACGTTCTCAGCACCGCCATGCGGTTCGATCCACTCGTGCACGATCAGGCCGGTCATGGTGCGGCTCCTGGGGTGGCGGTCGAGGGGCGACGGAGCTCGTCGAGGACCTCGAGCATCTGGCTGGCGCGGTCGGCCCAATCCGCGACGTCGGCCGGCTCGCGGGGCTCGTGCCGGGCCGCGAAGGCCGCGTCGACGGCCTCGGCGAATTGTGCGGGAGCGACTACGGTGACGAGTCCCTCGACGGCGGCGTCCACGAAGCCGGCACAGGGTGTGGACACGATGGGTCGGCCAACCGCGAGATATTCATACAGCTTGATCGGATCCAGGGTCGCGGTGAAGTCGTCGACCAGATGCGGCACCACCAGGACATCCGCGTGCTGGAGGTACGCGGGCACATCCTCGAACCCTCGAGCGCCGAGCACCGTGATCCCCGGGGCGCGGAGGAGTCGTCTGCCATTGGTCTCGGTGAGCGCCACCGGGCCCAGCAGCGCGAGGACGGCGTCGTGCGCCGCCAGGTGCTCACCCACAGCGATCACGAGGTCGATGTCGAGCCGGTCCTCGTGCAGGGTGCCGCAGTACAGTGCCGTGCGCTGGGGAAGGTCGTGAGGGCGGGGCTGTGGTGCGCGGTAGGCAGCGACGTCGACGGCGTTGCGGATGAGCGTGCCGCCTTTGCTCATCTGCAGGGCGGGGGAGCAGACCACGACCGCAGCGGCATGGTGCGTGAGCCACGCGTCACCGTCCACGAGCCGGGCCCGCTCCCGAGGTGCGCGTCGGGCCTCTGTCCAGTCGTCGGTGACGTCGTACAGCGTCGGCACCTCGAGCAGCCGCGCCACCCCGGCGCGGCGGGGATCGTTGATCCAGAGTGCGTCCACGCCGCGGCCGCGTCGCAGGTGGCGAGAGATGGATCGATCGAGTCCGCGATCCCCGGCGGCGCCGAAGGACCCGGGCAGCCATTTCGTCGGTTGGAAGGTCGTCAGGCGCTCCTCGTAGCCGGCCACCACCTGTGACCGCGCGCCGGGACGCGGGGTGCGCCCCTTCGTGGCGGCGTGCAAGGGGTCGGCCGGGGGCGTCACGAATGTCACCGTCAGCCCGGGTGACAGGGCCAGCAGCCGGTCCACCAGGTGCTGGTTGCGCCGCCAGATGCGGTCCCAGGGCTCGAGCGAGACCACGCCAAGGTTCCACGTGTCAGCCATGTGCAGCGCCCGCAGCAAGGATCGCCCGTGTCAGGGCGGATGTCTGGGTGTCGCGGTCGAAGGCGTCCCGCTGACGGCGAGCGAGGGCGACACCGTAGGACTCGCGGCGCTCGGACTCGGCGACGAGCCCTGCGATCAAGGTCGCAGCTGCGCCTGCGTCTCCCGGCGGGAAGAGCGCGGCACCGGGGACCGATCCGACGGTCTCCCGGTGGCCACCAGCGTCGGTGGCGACGACAGCGACGCCGTGGGACATCGCCTCGAGCACAGAGATCCCGAGGCCTTCGCGCGGAGTGGGCGCGAGCAGGAGCGAGGCCCGCGCCATGAGGTCGGGCACCGTGTCGATGGCTCCGAGGAATGTCACCGATGGCTCCGTCGCCGCCAGCCGCTCGAGGGAGGCCCGCTCGGAGCCGTCGCCCGCCACGAGCAGCCTCCACCCGGCGGGTGGGCCCGACTGGGCCCAGGCCCGCAGAGCGGTGGCGGTGTCCTTCTCCGGTTCGAGCCGTTGCACGATCAGGGCGACGTTCTCGCGGGACAATGACGACGACAGGGATGGCTCGACGCCCGTGTGCACCACTGTCGAGGGCGCACCGATCGCGTCGGCGACGTAGTGCGACACCGCGATCTGAGCACGGATTCGCCGCACGATGGGGCGCAGCAGGGCGCGGGTGACGGAGCGACCCCCACGTGGTGCAGCGAAGTGGCGGATGCTCACGACCGGCGCCCCCGTCCGCAGCGACCACCAGCCGCCCAGCGCATCGGCCGCGGTCATGTGGGTGATGAGCAGCGCTGGTGCGTTGAGACTCCGCAGCGATTGCCACGCCTCGACCAGCGTGGCGCCAGGCAGCCAGCGCGCGCCGGCCTCGTCAAGAGCAGGCTCGAGGTGTGCCCGCGAGCCCCCGACGACCACCACCTGGTGGCCGTGACGCGATTGGTGGACCGCCGTGGAGAGCACGTGGCGTTCCACGCCGGCAAAGGCGTCAGTGCAGACCACGTGGACGAGCGTGTGAGCCGTCATCGCCACTGTCGCTCCCAGGCCTGCGGCCCTTCGACGAAGATGCGTCGTCGGCGTGCCGCCTCCCGGGCACGGGCGCCCCTGAGGAGGAGGGCCCTCACCGTCGCACCCGTCACCGTGGCGGCGCGGTAGACCTGCCAGCCCCACGCCCGATAGTGCTTGCGAATGTAACGCTCGGCGGATCCGTAGAAGTAGGCCTCGCGGGCGCCAGGGTCGCCGCCCGTGCCGGCTCCCACGTGCGTCGCCTCGACGTCGGCCACGGCGATGGCCCAGCCGGCCCGGCGCGCACGTCGCTGCCAGTCGACCTCCTCTGCGTAGAGGAAGAACCTCTCATCCAGCGCACCGAGGGCGTCGAGCGCTTCACGACGCAGCAACAGCACGGATCCGATGGCGAAGCCGTGGGCGGTGCGCAGACGGCCGAGGCCCATCGCCTCGACCCACGCTCCCCACGGCGTAGGGAACGGCCACCACACCCGCGCTCGTGCGCGCGACACCGGGTCCACCTGGTGGGCCCCCACCGCAGCCAGGTTCCGATCAGCGCTCAGGAGCCGATGCATCTCGGCCACCGCCTCCGCGCCGATGGTGGCGTCAGGGTTCAGCAGCAGCACGTCGCCTGCCCTCCCATGCTCGGCGAGCGCACGGAGGCCCCTGTTCACGCCAGCCGCGAAGCCGAGGTTGGAACCCGCATCGACGTATTCGATCCCGTGTCGCTCGCACACGTCGCGCGTGGCGGGGAGCGAGGAGTTGTCGACGACGAGTGCGGGCACCTGGCCGTCGAGGGCCGTCAGCGTGGCGTCGAGCCCGTCGGGCGCGCCGTACGCGACGATGACGGCGTCGAGAGTGCGCGGGGCGCTTTCGCGAGCCTCGGTGTAGAGCTCCGCCATCTGGGCCGCGACGCTGGCCCAGTCACACCGCGCGGCGTGCTGGAGGCCCGCGGTGCGCAGCTCTTCCCAGTACCCGGGGCGCGTCGCCGCCACGAGCGCCTCTCCCAGAGCGTGGGCATCCCCCTCCGGCACCAGGACTCCTGCGGCACCGACGACGTCAGGCAGCGCCCCGGTATGGGTCGCGACCACGGGGACTCCGCATGCCATCGCCTCGATCGCGACGCGGCCGAACTGCTCGAGCCAGTTCGGGGTGGACCGTGACGGCACCGCGACGACGTCGAACGACCGGTAGTGCTCGACCAGCGCGCTGTCCGCGGCGAAGCCCACGAAGTCCACCCGCTCTGCAATGCTCAACGCGCGGGCGAGGTCAGCGAGCGCGGCGCGCTCGGGCCCGTCGCCCACGATGACGAGCCGGAGCAGCGGCTGGGCGGCAATGGCACGCAGCAGGACGTCGACGCCCTTATGGGTGGCGAGCCGGCCCACGTAGCCGACCGTGGCCCGGCCTCTCGGCGCGGATCGGTCCACCGGGGCGAACACCGTGGTGTCGACTCCCAGCGGGATCGTGTGCACCGGTCCCCGCAGTCCCTTGCGCCTCAGGATGCGTCCGGCCTCCGCATTGCAGACATACGCGCCCGCGGCGCCCCTGAGAGCCCGGCGCTCCGCCCATCGGAACGGGGCCGGAAAGCGCTTGTCGATGTTCTGTGCCGAGTAGAGAACGTACGGCGCGCGTCTGCGCCTGAGCGCGCGGAGCGCGAGCACCTCGGCCGTCGCGAGTGCGTAGGGCTCCTCGTGCAGGTCGAGGACATCGACCTCCGTGCCGAGCGCTCGCCACAGCGCGCCGGGAGAGTACACAAACCCGTTGGGGTGGGTGCCCCAGGTGCGCGCCGGCCGCACGAAGTCGTCGCCGTCGGCACTCAGCGTGACGGGATGCCCACCCTCGTTCCACACGGTGGCGGAGACCAGGTCCACGCGGTGGCCCTGGGCGATGAGGGCGCGTTCGCGTTCGCGCCAGGCCGAGACGACCGCGTGATGCGCGATGCGTTGCACCCTCACGGAACCTCCCTCAGCGTGCGGATCGCTCCACTGTAATGGGGGTCAGTCGCCACGGATAGGCCTCATATTGCGTCGAGGACGTCGCGCATCTGGCGCCAGGCCCACGCCCAGTCGTGCGCCTGAGCCCGCTCGCGGGCCAGCGCGCTCTTGGCGGCGCGGAACTCGGGATCGTCCGCCACGCGCGCCATCGCCGTCGCCAGCGCCGTGGCGCTGTCGGGGGGGATCACCACGCCTGCGTCCCCAAGCAGCTCAGGGATCCCTCCCACCGCACTCGCGATCACCACGGCGCCGCTCGCCATGCCCTCACCCACGGTGAGGCCCGCCGGCTCGCGCCAGCGCGACGGCACCACGAGCGCGTGTGCAGCCGCGAGCAGGCCTGGCAGTTCGGACCGGTCCGTGAACGGGAGGAAGGTGACGGGGGTGAGGGATGCCGCCGCGGCCTCCCGTAGTGCACGCTCGTAGCCAGTGAGGGGAGCGTGAGGATCGAACCCATGGCTGCCCACCACCACCACCTCGACGTCCGACCGGGCCAGCCGCCGAGCCGCTTCGACGAGGACATCGGCGCCCTTGTGCGCAATCGTGCGGCCCACGAACACGAACCGGATGGGTGACGGGGGGCGTGGGCCGGGTGCGAACGCCAGCGGGTCCACGCCATGTCGCACCACATGCACGGTGTCGCGCAGGCCTGCGGGGAGACGTTCCCGGGTCGCCGCGGCGTGATCGGAGCTGACACAGACCAGCGCAGCGGCGCTGCCCACCCACCTGCGTGCCTCGTGACGGCGCATCGAGGCGGGGAGGGCATTGTGGGCGTGCAGCACGATGCGGTGCGGCGTGCGGGCCAGCGCAGGGCCCAGGAAGGGTGCGTTGTGAGCCACGACGATCCCCGGGGAAGCATCCCGGAGGACGGCCAACACCGGCACATACGGGCGCAGCAATGCCGCTCGGTCGCGGCCCATGACGGCGCGACCGTAGTCAAGGAGCCGGTCGGCTCGGGACGACGGGGCGGAAGGGGAGTACTCGAGCACATCGGCACTGCTGTACCGGGGCCTGTACGTGGTGCGGTCGAGCACCACCACGTGTCGATAGGCAGGCGCGTCGTCGCGAGCGCTCGCCGACGCAAGGCCGTCGACGACCGTGGGGATCGCGGACCCCGTCCGGGGCGAGTAGTGATCACCCGGGGTGATCACGTGATAGACGGTTCTCACCTGGGGTCACGGACCGCGCTGCCAGCCCGGTCCACACGGGCCACCCGGTCCCGGCCGGAGCCTCGGTGAGGCACGCCGGAACGGGCGGCGTGCTCCCGCATGGCGCTGGCGGTGCGGTCGATGCCGAGGAACCGGTCGCGCTCCCGCACCCCGTAGACGATGCCCGCGACGATCCACAGCAGCGACGCTTGACCAGCGACCCAGTAGAGATCGAACTGGGCCTGGGCGAAGCGTCCGGCCACCACCGCGACCGCGACCGTTCCGTACACGGGCTCCATGCGCATCAGCGCGACTGCGGCGACCAGGAACATGAGCAGGAATCCCATCAGTCCCACCACTCCCACCGAGGTCAGCACCTCGAGCTCCGCGTTGGGCGGCTGGAAGGACTCCCCGAATCGGTCGGTGTACCACCAGCGCAGCCCGTTCCCAAAGGCGGGCGACTGCCTCCAGATCTCGATCGAACTGTCGAACCAGGCCAGGCGGGCGTTCGCGCTGTTGTAGGGGTTGTCCTCGGAGAGCTGCTGGTTGACGCTGAAGACGATGCCCACCGCCACGACGGCGGCAAGAATCCAGATGAGCTTCGGGCGGCGCATGCCCCTGACGATGGGGCGCACACCGACGATGAGCATGCCCACGCCTGCCGCGATCATCCCTTGGCGTGATTGGGTGGCGAGCACGCCGGCGAGGCAGAGCACCACGCCAAGCTGCGCGCTGCCTCGCGTCCAGCCGGTCCATGACGGCCGTGCATAGGCGAGTATCGCGGCCGACGCGAGCATCCCGCCGAGCGTGTTCTTGTGGAGGTCCCCGATGTACACCGGGAGGAACTGTCCGCTCGACAGCGCGGACTGGAGAGCGAGGAAGACGGCGACGACGCCGAGCGCCGCACAGACCATCACGTAGACGGAGAGCGCGAGCCGGGCACGCCCGCCCCGGCCGATCGCGAAGCCCACCACCATGCTGCCGAGCACCAGGAACAGCTCGTGGACCCACTCGACCAGGTTGGCGGTGTAGGGGTTGATGATGAGGGTGGGCACGGCGAGCACCAGGTAGAGCGATCCCGCGACGAGCAGCGGCTGCATCGCCAGCGCACCCGACCCGCGCAGCAGGAACAGCGCGACCATCGTGCCGGCGGCCAGCGCGACGTCCGCCACCGCGATCTCGCCCCCCACTCGCATCAGCGCCAAGGTCGCGGGCACCGCGACGATGGGCACCAAGGTCATGTCGACCGAGGCGACGCCCAGCACCAGCAGCGCGATCGCCACCGGGATGGCGAACCCGTCGTACCCGACGCTCAGCACCGCCATGGTGCTGCCGACCGCGAGCGCCACGAGGGAGAGCACCACTGCAGGCGCCCACGCACGCGACCTCAGAGGCGCCTGGAAGCGGGACATGCGCTCATCCTAGGGACGCCGTGCCAGCACGACTAGGGCGAGCCGGCCCCGGCGCTCGCCCAGCGGGCGGTGGTACGGGCCAGGCGCGCCGGCGCGGGGCCCATGCGGCCCCGCGAGTAGTCCGCCCACCCATGGGCGATCATGCGCAGTTCCCGCGCTCCGGCACGCCACGCACGCTCCCGGCGCCTGCGCGCGACCGCGTCTCTTGCGACCCGGGTCACGAACCGTCGACGGGCCCGGGAGTCGCCGCCTGCGGCACGGTTGAAGTCGAGTCCGTTGCGCACGTAGTAGTACGTCCCGAGGCTGGCAGCCGCGCCGGTGAATGACGCCGAGACGGCGTGGAGGATGACCGCATCCGTGCGAACACGGAGGCTGACGCCGGCGCGAGCCGCGCGGACGCTCCATTCCGAGTCCTCGAAGTTGAGGAAGTAGCGTTCATTGAAGCCTCCGACGGCCCCCCATACCTCGGTGGACGCGGTCACGCAGCATCCGGACAGAACGTCGACGGTCCGGGTGTCGCCCTCTGCCTGCGCCAGCCGCGCCGCAGGCGTGTGATGGGGAAACCAGTCGGGTGGCGACAGCGTGCCGCCGGCGAACCACACCCGATCGGGCTCGTCTCGATAGCGCACCTCCGGGCTCACGGCACACGCGCCCTCGCGGGCGGCGGATCGCAGCACGCCCATCGTCCCCACGGGGACCACCGTGTCGTTGTTGAGCACCGTGATCACTGCGGCGCCCCGGGCACGCGCCCACGCGATTCCGCGGTTCATGCCCCCGGCGAAGCCCAAGTTCTCGCCAGTCTGCACCGTAGGCAGACCCGGCCATCGACGCGTGACCTCGTCCAGCGTCCCGTCCGTCGAACCGTTGTCGACTACCAGCACCTGGGGGGCATCGGGGTCGGCGAGGATCGACTCCACGCACACGAGGGTGTCGGCGCGGCCGTTCCAATTGAGCACGACCACGACGTGGCGCGAACGGTCGTCGAGCGGCTCTGCGGGGTCCGGCACAGGGCCTCCCTCCGGCCGATGCGACAACTGGAATCATCCTAGAGGAGCCGGAATCGAGCGTGGTAGCGTGTGCTCAGACCTCGGCCGAGGTCACTCTCCGCGGTGGTATTCCTTGAGGTAGATCGGGTTTATATGCGCGATACAGCCATCTCAGTCGAGCATCTGACGAAGGTCTATCGCATCAACCGGCGCACCGCCCACATCGATCGCATCACCGACGCCATCGTGGATGTGCTCCGCAATCCCACCCGCCGTCCCGAGTACGACGAGTTTCACGCGCTGAACGACATCTCGCTGGACATTCCATGGGGTGAGGCGCTGGGCATCGTCGGCCGCAACGGCGCAGGCAAGTCGACGCTGCTGAAGCTGCTCACTCGCATCACCGCGCCCACGACAGGCCTGATCGACTTGGGCGGCCGGGTGGGAAGCCTCCTCGAAGTCGGCACCGGTTTTCATCCCGAGCTCACCGGCCGCGAGAACATCTACCTCAACGGCGCACTCCTGGGAATGACGCGCAAAGAGATCAAGCGCCGCTTCGACGAGATCGTCGACTTCTCGGGTGTCGAGCGATTCCTGGACACCCCGGTCAAGCGGTACTCCTCCGGCATGTACGTCCGCCTCGCGTTCTCGGTCGCCGCCCACCTCGAGACCGAGATCCTGGCGATCGATGAGGTGCTCGCGGTCGGGGACGCCGAGTTCCAGCGCAAGTCATTGCAGAAGATGAAGGACGTCGCACGGGACGGGCGCACGGTCCTCTACGTCAGCCACCAGCCGCAGACCGTCGTGAACCTGTGCACCTCTGCCATCTACCTCGACAAGGGCAGGCTGCTGTATTCCGGCAGCGTCGACGGTGCGATGCACGAGTACCGCAGCAGCTTCTCGCGACTGCGGACCGAACAGGTGGAGGCGTATCGTCGTCCGGGAACGGGTCAGATCCGACTCGACGGCGTGCGGGTGGAGAACCAGCAGCAGAACCCGGACGACGACGTCGTGGTGGAGCTCAGCCTTCCCCCGGCGCCCGACATGGTGGGCGACTACTTCGTGTCGTGCCACGTCGACGACATCAACGGCACCTCGATCGTGCAGTGCGACTCGCGCGCAGTGGGGCAGTGGTTCACCCCCGCGCAGGCTCACCGCCCGGTGCTGCGGATCAAGAATCTCTGGCTCAAGCCCGGGCAGTACAGCATCAAGGTGTCGGTGTGCCAGGCTGGCATTCTCGACACCTGGGAGGGCGCCGACACGTTCGAAGTGCTCCCGCACTACCCGTATCCCGAGCTCACCTCGGAAGAGGCGCTCAAGGCCGGCATCGTGCTGGCGGATTTCACCTACGAGGCCTCCTCATGACCACCGCGAAGCGCACCATCATCACGCCGCCCGCCGGGATCGGCATGCCGCCGTTCCGCGAGTTGTGGGGCGCCCGTGAAGTGTTCTGGCGATTCGGCACCCGCGACATCGTGCTGAGGTACCGGCAGACGGTGGTGGGCATCGCCTGGGTCATCATCCAGCCGCTGGTGGCGGCGGGATTGTTCTCGATCGTCTTCGGACAGGTCGCCGATCTGCCGAGCCAGGGCGTGCCCTACCTGGTGTTCAGCTTCGCCGGCGTTCTGGCCTGGAACCTCTTCGAGGGCGTGATCTCGCGTTCGTCAGCGTCGCTGGTGGCGAATCAGTCCCTGGTGTCCAAGGTGTTCTTCCCGCGGATGCTGGTGCCGCTGTCGACGGTGCTGTCCGTGCTGCTCGACTTCGCCGTGGCATGCGGGCTCCTTGCAGTCCTGCTGATCGTGTTCGGCGTCGCGCCCGGATGGGGATTGCTGCTGCTGCCGGTGTGGCTTCTCGCCGCGGTGATGTTCGCGCTCGGCGTGGGGCTTGCCGCATCGGCGATGATGGTCAAGTATCGCGACGTCGGCTACGTGCTGCCGTGGTTCACCCAGGTGCTGTTCTTCGCCACGCCAGTGGCGTACTCGCTCGAGGCCGTGCCCGCAGATCTCGAGTGGCTCTTTCAGATCAACCCCTTGACGTGGCTCATGGAGTGCTTCCGGTGGTCGATCCTCGACCTGTACGCGCCGCCCGTGTGGCAGATGTTCGGCGTCGTGGGCGTCGGTCTGCTGGTGCTCGTCGCGGGCACGATGGTGTTCCAGAAGATGGAACGCGGCTTCGCGGACGTGATCTAGCTCGCGAGCGTGATCAGACGCCTCTCACTCGGCGCTGCCTCTCAATCCGCATAGACGCCGGCGTTCTCCCGCGGCGCGAGTGCGGGCCACAGTCCGCTCGAGAACGGGTGGACGTCCCGCTGCGCGCGCCACGTGAGCGGTGAGCTCAGCCACCGCGTCACGTAGTAGCGGGCCAGGCCGAAGTCGCGAGAATGACCCGATGACGTCACCTTGCGCCACACGTCGCGCGGATGGCGAGCCCACGAGTTGTGCAGGATCGCGTGCTCGGGCTGCAGGAGGGTGGCACGGAACTCCTGCGGCTCAGCCGGACGGGTGATCTGCAGCGACTGATCGTCGCCGTGGACCGCGACTCGCAGGAGCGGTCCTGCGGCGCGACGCGCCTCGGTCAACGTGGCTCCCGGACGTACAGCGATGGGGCCCGGATAGTCGTACACGGGTGCGCCGTTCGAGGCGACCACCTCGAGGACAGTGCGCCGGGTCCGTCGATACAGCACCCGCATGGGCCACTCCACCGCGATGGCGCCCACCCGGTCGGCCTCGTCGAGAACCGACCCCAGGACCTCGGGATGAGGCAGCAGCTCGTCGTTGTCGATCTGGAGCACCCAGTCCACGCCATCGCCCACGCGATTCAGCGCGGCTTGACGCTGGGCGGTACCCGCGTCTCGAGGGCGGTCCACGTTGGTCCACCGGCCCTCGAAGCGGTCGGCGAGGCCCCGGGTGTCGCACGCGTCGATGATCGCCAGGGTCTCGTCGACCGGAAGCGGTCGTCCGGTCCAGCTGAGGCCGTCCGCCGGCACCGGCACCGACAGCGCCGTGAGCATCGAGTAGTACTGGGGCAGCGTGCGTGCAAGCCACACAGGGTCCCCGGGGAGCACATATGCCCCCAGCGTGCGCTCAGCCACGGATGCACCGCCGCGGCTCGAGCACCGATGCCCGCATCGGCCCCGTTGGCGTGCGCCAGTCGTGGACATCTCTGCCAGGCGCGAAGGGGCACATGCCGCCATGCTAGTGCGCGCGAGGGGGGCCCGGAAGGGCCCCGACAGCGGAGCCGCGCCGCACTACACTCGGAGCGTGCCGGCCCTCAGAGTCGTCGTCGTGACGCATACCGCCGAGCTCGGCGGTGCCGAGCTCGCGCTGCTGCGGCTGCTGGAGGCTCTACCGCCGGGGGCTTTCGAGATGCACGCAGTGACGTGGGGTCGGGGAGCGCTCGTGGACAGGCTCGAGGCGCAAGGAGTGCCCGTCACCGTCATCGATGGCGGTGGCGTCGCGACGGTGGCGCGCGGCGACGCCGGACGGATGGCGGCCGTGCGCGCACTCCCCGCGACGGTGAGCGTCGCCACGAGGCTGCGCCGCGTGCTGCGGGAGCTCGATCCGGAACTCGTGGTCGCCAACTCGTTGAAGGCCGCGGTGCTCGTGGGGATGGTGTCGCGTCTCACGCGGCAACCCTGGGTGTGGCACTTGCACGATCGCCTCGCGCCTGACTACCTTCCGACACCCGTGGCGCGGGCGATGGGTGTGCTGGCGGCACACGGGCCCCGGCTGATCGTCGCCAACTCGCACGCAACGGTCGACACCCTGCCGGCTCGGGCACGAGACAGGTCTGTCGTGGCCTACCCGGGGGTGCACTCGTCGCTGCTCGACATGCCCCGTCGAGAGCCGCGGGGGAGCGTGGTCGGCATCGTGGGACGGCTCAGCGAGACGAAGGGTCAGCGCGAGTTCGTCGCCGCAGCCCGCATCGTGCGTCAGGTCCGTCCCGAGGCGACGTTCAGGATCGTCGGTGAAGCGAAGTTCGGTGATGCGGACTACGCGCGGCTCCTCGGCCAGGCTGTCAGTGCTGCTGGCCTCGACGACGCCCTGGTCATCAGCGGGTGGACCGACGATGTGCCTGCGCAGATGTCGACGTTCACCGTGGTGGTGCACGCCTCACCGGTGCCCGAGCCATTCGGCCAGGTGGTCGCCGAGGCGATGGCTCTCGGCGTCCCGGTGGTCGCGACGGATGCGGGCGGCGTTCCCGAGCTGCTGGATCCTCACGGCCAACGCACGCAGGTCGCCGACGGAGTGTGGACGACCCCGTGGGGGGTGCTTGTCCGGCCGGGCGACGCGGCGGCGCTGTCGGCAGGCATCGTCACGGTGGTGGCAGACGTGGACAGCGCACGCGAGCGCGCACGCGGTGCTCGTGCACGCGCGCGAGAGGAACTCTCGATAGGCCGCACTGCGGGGACTGTGGCGAAGGCGTGGAACGCGTGCGTGCGTCAGCCATCTCGCGAGGGGGCGGCGGGCGGCCCGGGCACCGCATCCGGGACCTGAGTCGTTCGGGACACGGCCTGCCGCTCGAGCTGCGACACCCGGTACAAGGTGATGAGGAGCACGAGTCCTCCCACGAGCATGAAGGACTGCAGCACGTTCGCAGGCGTGTCTGCAGCGCGGTTGACGAGCGGGAACAGCGAGACGCTCGTCAGTGAGTATGCGACCACCAGCCACGCGAGGGTCCCTCGACCCCACGGTCGCCACGCGATCGCGGCGGGAGTGGCGGCGGCGAAGACCGGCAGCAGCACTCCGTAGTGATGCTCCCACGCGACGGGGGCGGCCACGGTGATGCTCACCACCACGATGGAGAACTCGACCGCCGTGGGTGGCCTCTGCATGCGCCATGTCACCGCCGCGCCGATGATGGCGATGGCGGTCACGAGCGTGACGGTGCGCACGACCGCATGCTCGGGCGGGAACCCGGCGGGGTCGAAGGTGAGGTTGGGGCCGTTGCCGAGCAGACGGTTCGTGAGGCCGTTGAACGACTGGTTGGCAAAGTAGGACTCGCCGCTGGCACTCAACGCTCGCGCCACATCCACGTATCCGATGACGTTGTCGAATCCGTACAGAGCGATGCTGAGCACCGTCAAGGGGCCCGCCACCAGGGCCGCCCCGGCGGCGAACTGCCAGCGGCCACGGAACAGCGCCCACATCACCAGCAGCCCCCAGTGAGGCTTGACGACGCAGCAGAGGCCGATCAGCGCACCTGCGGCCCACGGGCGATGGTGCTGCCACGCGAGCAGCGCCAACGCCACGGCGAGCGTCATGGCGGTCTGGATCTGGCCGAGTTCGAGTCCCCGCGTGACGGGGTAGAACACGAAGGTCGCCCCCAGTCCACAGACGGCAGCGGAGACCCGCACGGGCCATGAGTAGGGTGATACCCGCGATGTCGCATGGGCCAGCGCGCGAAGGAAGACCGCGCCCACGGTCACACCCAGTGCGATGAAGCTCAACCAGCTCGCCGCGTTGGCGACGTCGTAGACCTGAGTGTCCGTCCATCCGAGCGCCGCGATGACGGGACCCACGATCACGACGGACATCACCGGATACTGGAACTTCATGCCGCCATCGAAGAAGATCACCTCATAGACCGGGGACTGCGGGTCGTGCTGAAGGTTCTGCGCCGCGGTGAGCATCGGGACCCACGAGTCTCCACCAGCGCCCCCCGGCAGCAGCGCGTCGACGGCGTAGGCGAACGTGCTGCTCTGAACTGCGCTGGTCGCCAGCACTGAGAGGGCGGCGAGAATGACCCCTGCACCGATCATCGTCGTCGCTGCCCGGACGGCGGGACCGACGTGAGCGTCGTTGCCGAACAAGGGAACGAGGACGCGCGGCGGTCGCCACTCGAGCACCATCACCGTGGCGGTGACGGTGACGATGGTGATCGCGACCACCAGACTCGTCATGGCTGCGGCGCCTCGGGCGCTGGTCCGGCCGCAGGTGAGGTCACGGAGGGCCGCTCCTCGAGCGGGATCTCGGGGGCATCGCTGGCGCAGAAGGGCTCGCCGTGGTGCGTCTCGTATCGCGCATCGAGTGATTCGAAGATCGTGGCCATGAGGTCTGGCGCGGTGCCGAAGTACGAGTCGCGCCCCACCCACTGGTGGAGCAGCTCACAACGCTCCGGCTCCGCAAGGGCTCCACGTGACAACTCGGTGGTGATCCTGTCGTTGGGCGTGACCAGCCCAGCGATCTCAGTCGCCACCGCCCAGTTGAGCGCGTGCTGCACATACGTGAAGGGGATCGCGATGACGACGAGGACGACGGCCGTGACGCGAGCGATCCTTCGAGGCAGGAACAGCAGCGCCCCGACGGCGAGCATGGCGGCCACGAGAACGCCGGTGGCGTAGCCGAGGTAGACGACGCCGAGGTGATAGATGGTGGTGATGTACTTCGGCGAGGCCGATTGCGCGCCATAGGTGCCAGCCACATGAATGGCGAGAACGGCAAGCACCAGCCACAGTCGTCGCGACGGGACGAGACGCGGGAGCGAGCGCCAGCGCCGCAGCAGCACCAGTGTGGCAATGAGCAGCGCCGCCGTCAGCGTCGCTGTGATCATCGCGGGAGCGACGAACATCGGTCCTCCGGTGACGGCAGCGGCGTGACGCCATGAGGCGCCTGGCACCGTGCCCGCTGTGTAGAGAGCGAACGTGCGCGCTGCGCCTGCCGAGAGCTGGAGCTCGGTGCCCGAGTACTGCGCGACGTCGGTCGCGTACGTATTGACCCACCAGCGCCCCGCGAGGAACACCGCGGCAGGCAGCAGCGCGCCGGCACCCAGCAACCAGCCGAGGAGCCGCCAACGCCGCTCGCGGCCGAGGACCACGACGAACACCAACGCCATCGCGGCGACCGCCGTCACGAAGGTCTCGTAGAACAGGGTGCCCGCCATGGACAGCACCGCGAATGGCCACACCGCGCGGCCGAGCGGCACGTTGGGCCGCAGCGCTCGGAAGCCGAGACCGATGAGCCAGAGCGACAGCACCACGACCCCGTAGCCGATCTCCGCGATCGTGAGCGTGGGATCGTGAGAGAGGAAGTGCAGGTGAAGTGTCACGGCCACTGCGGCGCAGATCGCGGCGTAGGTGGGAGCCAGAGCCAGAGCGTTGCGGGCACTCACGAACCGCGCCGCGTGCACGAGCGTGAAGGCCGCGGCGAGAGCAGACGCGCATCCAAGAGCCCACGTGCCGAGGCGGTAGAAGGTCTGGGGATCGGCACCGGTGATCGCTCCCGCCTCGCGGGCGAACACGTGGTAGCCCAGAGAGAACTCGCGCCCGACCGGGTTGAACCGGTTGGACTGGAGGTCGCCCCACCACCCCTGCGCCATCACGTTGAGCAGCGATCCGTGATACTCGAGGTCGTGAAGCGCCGCGATCTCGAAGTCATCACCGAACAGCGGCACGATCGCGATCGGCGCCATCGCCAACGCCATGAACGCGGTGCCGATCACGCCCCAAGCCCAGGCGTGAAGGCGAGACAGACGCGCCGCAGTCACAATGCCACCAGCCCCGCCACGCCGATCAGTGCGAACACGATCAGGCTCGTCCGATCGGTGAGCGCGAACACCAGTGGATCATCATCGACGCCTCCGCGCACCGCGACCATCCAGAACCGCACGATCCAATAGACGAGCAAGGGGATGACGGCCCAGAGCGCCTGAGGGAAGGCGTACAGCTCGTGCACCTGCGCAGAGTCGAGGTACAGCACCGATACCAAGACCGCGGCGACGCCAGAGGAGGTGCCGATGGCGAGGAGCAGCGGCGCATCGACGAGGTGGTAGTCGCGTCCCGACGCCGACTGCTCATGGTTCACGATCTCGGCGTATCTCTTCATGGTGGCGAGGCTGAAGAAGATGAAGATGCTGAAGGCAAGGATCCAGATCGAGGGCACGACCGCGATCGCTGCACACCCGGCGATGATGCGCCAGGTGTAGAGCATCGCGAGCCCCACGATGTCGGCGACGATCTTTCGCTTGATCCACAGCGAATAGAGCGTGGTGGCTACCGCGTAGACGAGGATCACGCCAGTGAAGAGCCAGCTGATGGCAACCGCCACGGCAAGCGACCCGACGGCGAGCAGCATCGACACGATCAATGCGGCCCGCACGCTGATCCAGCCCGCGGCCAGCGCACGATTGTGCTTGGTCGCGTGCGCCCTGTCGGACGGGAGGTCCACGAGGTCATTGAGGAGATAGATCGACGAGGCCATCATCGAGAACGCGATGGCGGCAGCCAGGGCGCGCACCACGGCATCCGGTTCGACGAGCAGATGGCCCGTCAGCAGCGGGACGAGCACGAGTGCGTTCTTCGCCCACTGGTGGACACGGAGACCCGAGCGCCACGCTCTGGCCGTCGACGGCGCTTCGCAGACGAGGGTCCGCACGGGGATGTCGAGGCCCGCGACCGCGCGCTGCACCCGCTTGCTGGGGTCGACGACGACGGCGCCACCGCTTCGCTTCCAGACCGGAACGTCGACCAACGAGTCCCCGTAGTAGGTCCACGGAGTGCCGTGAGCGTAGTCGTCGAGGGCATCCGCCTTCGCAGGGCCACGCAGGTTCACTCCGTCAGCGTCGGTGGCGAGCACGGCTTCGACGAAGCCGAGATGCGCGGCCACCGGTTCGGCGTGCGAGCGTGCGGCGGCTGTCGCAATGACGACCCGTCCGCCATCGGCGGCGACGGCGCGGAGCTCCTCGACGACCTCGGTGCGGTACGGGATTGCTGTGGCATCCACGGAGACGCGCGATGCCAGCTCAGACTTGAGACGCGCCCGGCCCCGGGCAGCCCACCGCATGACGTGGAACGGGGCGGACGGACGCGTCGTGGAGTAGCGGGCTGCCGCCTCCCAGAGCAGGTCGGACCTCAGCAGCGTGCCGTCGAGATCGACTGCGGTGATCCCGCCCGTGGGCGGCGAGTGCTCGCTCAACTCGTTCCCCTCGCTGGCACGGCCTGAGCCGGGTGCTGGCCCCTTGCTGAGGAGAGTAGCGGTGAGACCGCCGCGAGGGAACAGCCCTCACACCACCACGCGTCTGGCGGACGGGGCCCGGCGACCTATGTGAGGCGCTGAGCGCAGTCACGCAGCCGCGGTCCTGCGAAGTGCGCGTCAGAGGCCCTCTGCGCCGAGCCGTGGTCGCGGCAACCGAGGAGCTGCACGGGTGTGGAGCGCGAGGCTCGCGAGAGCTCCGCTCCGCGAGACGTGCTGATGCGCCACGACCGCGACCGTCTGGGCCTACGGTCTGGACCTCTCGGCCTCGAGTCCATGCCGCTGTCCGATGCGCCACACCAGATCGGCGAGCAGGCTCGCGCGGTCGGGTCTCCTCACCCGGCTGCCGAGCGCGCGCAGCCGCCGGCTGAGGTCCACGGAACTGTGGACGTGTGACTGCGGCATGGCGCGCGAGTCGACGTCAGCGGTGGTCCTGCTCGCTGCTCCATGGTCGACTGCGGTGGACACCATGCCTGGAGGCGTGGAGCCCAGGAGCTCACGGTGCTTGAGCTCGAGAGCATGAGTGCCCCTGGCATACGCCACGGACTGCCGGTATGTCGCCCGGAGCCCGCTTCGCTTGCGCTCGTGCACCACGGCGTCGTGCGCGAACGCGAGGCGGTAGCCCGCGAGCTGCGCGCGCCAACACAGGTCGATGTCCTCGCACGTGGCCAGGTCCTCGTCGAATCCCCCCAACGCGCGGAACGCCTCTGTCGTGATCGCGAGGTTCGAGCTCGCGCCCGCGGGCAAGTCTGGCCAGGACGCGAGGCGGATCGGGATGTCCGTGTTCCACGAGACTGCGATCGCCCGGGGAGGGTTGAGACGACGGTGCTCGAACGCTCCCGCGACCGCATCGGCCGTGTCGAGGGCCCGAACGAGCGATGCGAGCCACCCGGGTGACACCACGTCATCCGCATCGCAGAAGGCGAGCACGGCACCGCGCGCGTGCGCTGCGCCCGAGTTGCGCGCCGCCGACGGCCCACGCCGCGCGGTGCTGTCGATCACGGTGAGGTCAGGCAACCTCGCGCCGTGGTCGTGTGCCACGGCCGCGGTGAGGTCGTCCGAGCCGTTGTCGCTCACGATCACCTCGAACGACGGCGCGCTCTGCTGGGCGGCGAGGGCGGCGAGCTGGCCCGCAAGCGTCGCGGCGGCGTTGTAGGCGGGAATGATCACGCTCACCTGGGGGCCCGTCATGGTGTCTCCGCCGTCCTGGGGCGCACCGGAGGGCGCCCTCAGCACAGGACACTAGCGGTGCGCACGCGGCCGCACGGCAGATTGCGTCAGATGGGGCCTGTGCGGGCGGCGTCCGCGCCACTAGCCTGGGGCAATGACTGAGGTTCGGGCTCGTGCGATCGCGTTCTACCTGCCACAGTTCCACCCCATCCCTGAGAACGACGAGTGGTGGGGACCCGGCTTCACGGAGTGGACGAATGCCGCCCGCGCGCGTTCGCTGTTTCGCGGTCACGTGCAGCCCCATCTCCCGGCCGATCTCGGCTTCTACGACCTTCGCATGCCCGATGCGCGCCAGGCGCAGAGCGACCTGGCACTCGCGCACGGGGTCGAGGCGTTCTGCTACTGGCACTACTGGTTCGGTGCGGGGTCGAGAATTCTCGAGCGTCCCTTCGCGGAGGTCCTCGCTGCCGGCAGCCCGGCGGTGAAGTTCTGCCTCGGCTGGGCCAATCAGACGTGGACGGGCATCTGGCACGGTGCACCCAACCGAGTGCTGCGCGAGCAGACCTACCCTGGCCCGGAGGACGACCGCGCGCACTTTGAGAGCATTCTTCCTGCTCTCCGAGACGATCGCTATCTACGAGTCGATGGCCGGCCGGTGTTCTATGTGTTCCGCCCAGAGGAGTTGCCAGATGCGCGCGCCTTCGTGGATCGGTGGCAGCAGATGGCGCGCGACGCGGGACTGGGCGGGATGTACCTCGTCGCCGAGGTGAGCGACCTATTGGGTCAGGGCATGCGCTACACGCGAACGGCGGACGACGGCTTCGACGCGGGCGTGTACGTGCGCCTTCCCGCTGAGCGGGACACCGCCGCGATGCTGCGCATGAAGGTGCGTCGCAAGCTCGGCGGGCCAGAGGTGTACCCCTACTCGACGGACCGCGGTCTCTGGGACGCGGTGCGCGACGACGCGACGCTGCAGCCCAGCGTGTACCCGAACTGGGACAACACCCCGCGCTCCGGCAGCCGCGGCACCGTGCTCACGGGTTCGTCGCCGGAGCGCTTCGCCGAGAACGTGGATCACGCGGTGGAGAGCCTCGCGGATCGCCCGGCTGACGAGCGACTCCTGTGGATCAAGTCGTGGAACGAGTGGGCAGAGGGCAATTACCTCGAGCCGGATCTCGAGCACGGCCGCGCATGGTTGACGGCGCTGAGCACCAGGCTGCGGCGATGAGCGCCGACTCAGCTGCCGTGGCACCGCTGCGCATCGCGATGATCTCCTACTATCTTCCGAGCGGAAGCAAGATCGGCGTCGGCTATCAGGTGCACGAACTCGCCACCGCTCTCGTGGCGCGCGGACATCACGTCGACGTCATCAGCGACTGCCCACCCGTGGAGGGGGCCCGCTACGGGCACATCGATCTGTCGAGCCCCGGACGGTTGCGCACCTTCCGCTTCGCCCAGCGCATGCGCCGCCTCGACCTCACCTCTTACGACGTGCTGCACGCCCACGGAGACGACTACTGGCTGTGGCGCCGCCGGGTCCCGGTGCACGTGCGCACGGTGCACGGCTCGTGCTTCGAAGAGGCGCTGCGCATCGGCGGGGTGAAGGAGAGGCTGCGGATGGTGCTCCTCGGTTTCAGCGAGGTGCTCGCCAGCGTCGTGGCAGACCGGACCGTGGTGGTCTCGCCCCGCACCCGGCGATGGCTGCCGTGGGTGAAGACCGTGATCCCCAACGGAGTCGACGCAGGGCGCTTCGCCCCCGATGCGGGCGCGCGCGCCGCGGTTCCCACGGTGCTGTTCGTGGGGACGTGGGAGAATCGCAAGCGCGGCCGGCTCCTCGCCGAGTCCTTTCAGGAGCACGTACTGCCCGTGCTGCCAGAGGCGAGACTCGAGATGGTGTGCCGCGACGCACCAGCCGACCCTGGGCCGGGGGTCCATGTGCTCGGCACCCTGACCGATGCCGAGTTGGCAGACGCCTATCGACGGGCGTGGGTGTTCTGCCTGCCGTCCGCCTACGAGGGCTTCGGGATCCCGTACGCGGAAGCCATGGCGAGCGGCCTCCCGGTCGTCGCGACGCCCAACGTGGGCGCTCGCTACGTCACCGACGAGGGCGCAGCGGGGGCACTCGTCGAACTTGACGGGCTCGGGCAGGCGCTGCTCAGGCTGTTGACCGACGCCGACGAGCGCGAACGCCTCGCGACGGCGGGCCTCGCCAGGGCGCGGGAGTTCGACCTCACGAGCGTGGTCGCGCTCTACGAGCATCTGTACCGCACCGGGGCGCGGCGGTAGTGCGAGATGGTCCGATCGCATTCGACGCACCGGGCGCTGCGACGCGTGGTGCGAGGGCAACAGGTCGCCCGCGCATCCTTGTGCTCACGGAGTGGCGGTCACTACCCTGGACGCGAGCAGTGGCAACGGCGTTCTACGGGGATTGATGGGCCGTGCACATGAACGCGATGGGGCGCGTGGTCACGATGGGGGCAGTTCTGTGAGCCACGTTCAGGACGTGAGCATTCATGACATCGACGATCAGTTCGTCGCACGGTGGCACGAGCTTGCCGAGAACGCACTCGAGCCGACCCCGTTCGCTGAGCCCGACTTCCAGCGGCACGCGGCGAAGGCGTGGCCGGGTGGATCCGCGTTGCGACTGCTCGTTGCCAGTGACGACGATGGCCGCTTCGGCATGCTCCTTCCCTACATTCGGGCGCCCTACGAGCTGCGAGGGCTGCGCTTCATCACCGCGTCCTCGCACCCCGACTACCTCACGCGTTACGTGGGGCGCTGCTATCCGCTGGTGCGGAAGGATGACCCAGCACGACACATCGGCGCCGTGCTGCATGCGCTGGGCACAGGGCAGACCCCTGGGGCGCTCGCGCTCTCCGCCCTGCCCGAGTCGACCGTCGGGGCGGCAATCCTCGCTGTCGCACGCGACGCCGGCATCTCGACATCCGATCTCGAAGGGGAGTCACGCTGGAGGTACCCCGCTGACCCCGGCGAGCGCTCCCTGGACGTCTTTGATCCGCCGGCCGGCCTGTCATCGGGCCACCGCAGGGGCCACCGGAAGCGTGCGGCCGCACTGGCGGAGACGGCGGGAGGCGAGCTGCGCGTCGAAGACTGGTCAAGCCGACCTGACGTCGCCGATGTGTTCGCCGACTTCCAGGCGCAGGGCTGGAAGGCGGATGCCGCGCGCGGTGGAGACGGGTTGGTGCTCCACCCCGAACGGCTGGCCGCGTTCCGCAGTATTCTGGCCGACTTCGCGTCGCGTGGCCGTCTGCGGGTGATGGCGGTGTGCGGTGGCGACGAGGTGCTCTACATGAGCGTCAACCTCGGCGCGGCCGCGGGCGGGTGGTTCGGCTTCTACGACGCGTACAGCGAGAAGCACCGCAGGCTGTCACCCGGAACGATCGGCCGTCACGCAGTGCTCCGCACGCTGAGGCAGGGTGAGGCCGGGGAGAGCGTCGATCCGCTGCTGCCGATGAGCGCCGCGGCCGCGGCCTCGGCGGATGGAGAGATCCGTATCGAGCCGACACTCCAGATCCTGGTCGTCCGTTCGGGTGCGCGCGCACGCGCTCTTCTCACACTCATGGCCTGGCGACGCCGGCTGCGGCGCCACAGCGCCTCACCGCATCCAGAGTCGACCCGCGCAGAGACACCCGGGATGGTCCGCGACACGCCCGCCGACGACAGCGTCACCCCATGAGAGCCCGGATCATTGACCTCGCCGCCGTCACCAGCGAGGACGAGCAGCGGTGGCGTGACCTGAGCGAAGGCGCGGAGACCGTCAACGCCTGGCTCGACCCGCGTTTCGTGGTGCCTGCGGTGCGGTGGCGCGAGATGGTCGCCGGTCTGCGGATCGTCGTGGTGGAAGACGAGCGGGGTTGGCACGGCTTGCTCCCGATCGAGGTGACCCGACCCCTGAGGAGAATCCCCCTCACGACCGCGAGCTCCCATGGCCGTTTCATGACGTGGCACGCGGACCGTCGGCACCCACTGATTCGCGCCGGCATGGTGGGAGGCGTGCTGCCATTGCTCGTCGAGGCTGCGGCCGGCCTGGGCTCGGCTGGAACGGTGCGCATCGGCGAGGTGCCCCGGGAGTCCGCGTGGATGACCGCGGCAGGCGAGCCCGCGCGGGGCCGCCGACAGACGGTCAGGCATGCCCAGACCCGGGCGCTCGTCACGATGCGTGCTGCGGAGAACGCAGTCGACTTGCACGGACTCCCGCCGGCGGACATCGTCCATCGCGCCACGCACCTCTCCAAACGCACTCGACGCAGCTTGCTGATCAACATCAGCGAGCTCGAGAAGGACCTCCTCGGCGCACCGGTGAACGTCATCGACCGCAGCGCAGAGGCGGGGATCGCAGATGCGTTCATCGACTTCCAGTCGCTCGGCTGGAAGGGCAACGCTGAGCGAGGCGGGGCGGGCTTCGCCTTGGATGAACGCCATGCGACCTGGGCGCGAGAAGTGATCGGACGCTACGCCGACGACGGGGACCTGTCGGTGTGGGCGCTGGTCGCCGGCGATCGCACGCTCGCGATGAACATCTCTCTTCGGACATCGAACGTGTGGTGTGGATTCGTCGACGCCTATGACGACACCCTGCGCCAGCAGTCACCCGGGAAGGTGCTGCGACTCACGTCCGTCATGCTGCTCACGCGGGACGGCCGTCACATGTACGACACTGGTCTCGCTGTGGCGCCGAGTGACAAGGGCGGCATGTTCAACGGCCGGGCTCCGGTGTGGGATCTCGAGTACGCGCACGGGTGGCGGGCCGCCGCTGCGCAATCCCTCATCTCGGCGGCCGAACGCTGGCGCGATCGTCAGGCACCGGGGACCTGATTCGGACGCCTCGCCTCATGGTGGATCGTCGTCGAGAGCGCTGGTGCGCCGGGGCACGCTGTGCCTCGCGCGACGATCCGGCTGCGCGATGCCGGCTCACAGGGGTGGGCCGGGCACGAGGGCTCAGGGCACCCGGGGTCCGTCCTGAGGCACCGGGACCCGCTCGACCTGGATCTCGGTCCGCCCCCACCGACTCCCCACGGCGTAGCCCAGCCGACTCGAGAGGTGAGTGAGATCGCTGAGCCGGCGGGTGCGCCCGATCTTTCGCAGCGCACGAGACGCGAGTGACCGAACGGCGATGACCCGACCATGCCGGGCTGGAGTGGGGGCAGGAGGATCCTCGCAGCGAGCGACCTGGTCCGGTTCCCACGCAGGGAGATCTGCGTACGCGGCGATCACCTCGGCGAACTTGTCGATGAGCACCCGGTTCCCCTGGCCGTACGACCTGAACTGCCGATAGGTGGCGCGCAGCCCGTCCCGGTTGGTGACATCCACCCGGGCGTCAGCGGCGTGGCCCAGATGATGGCCGAGGAGCTGGGCTCGCCAGCACAGATCGAGGTCCTCACCGGTGCGCATCCGGGAATCGAAGCCGCCGAGCTGTGTGAAGAGTTCAGCCCTGAGCCCCAAGTTTCCCGCGCCTGCGACGGGGAGCTGAGGGAAGAAGGGCATGACGTAGCGCGACCACTCGTGGAACTGGTCCTCATCCGGACGGGCATTGAGCTGCCGCCGCCGCGACGTGCCCGTCACGATCGCGTGTGAGGAGAGCGCCTGGCCCATGGCGGCCACCCAGCCGGGTGACACGACGTCATCCGCGTCGCAGAACGCCAGCTGTTCTCCGGTCGCGGCGGCGGCGCCCCGGTTGCGGGCCGCACCGGGGCCCCGCTGCTGGGACGAGTCGACGATCACCAGCCGCGGCACTCGGCCCGCGAACGCATGCGCGACCTCGGTGGTGGCATCGGTCGACCCGTTGTCGCTGACGATGACCTCCCACGCGAAGGGTGCCTGCTGGAGGGCCAGCGCCTCGAGCTCTGCCCCGAGCGTCTCAGCTGCGTTGTAGGCGGCGATGACGACGCTCAACCGCACCTCCGGCCCGGGGTCGCGCACTGTCACGGACGCGCTCCGGTGCGAGTCTGCATCGCGCGGTCCTTCGCGAGGCTCCGCACCGGCACGCGGTTCGCGAGCAGTGCACTGACGGACGTCGCCGTGAGACCTCGCGCTGCGAGGCCGGTGAGGATCAGCTCCGTCACCCGCCCCCTGTCGAACGCCGGCGCGACCTCATCGGCAGCGATCGTCTCGGGATCCCCGCGGTCATCGTGCATCAGCAGGATGCCGCCGCGGAAGGTCGAGGTGAGGGCGCGTTCCGCGATCGCGTCCTCCTCGTCGTCAAGCCAGTCCAGTCCGTCGCCGGACCACAGCACGACCTCGAGCCCAAGCCGGCGGATCGCCAGCGCCTGGCGAGGCGTGTGAGCGCCATAGGGCGGACGGTAGAGAGTGACCGGCGCGCCTGAGAGGCCTTCGACCTCGCGCGCACACGCCCGGATCATGGCGACTGCGTCGTGGGTCGACATCGTCAGGATCGAGCGGTGATCATCGCCGTGAAGCGCGACCTCGTGACCCTCGCGGGCGATGCGCCGCATGAGGTCGGGGTGGGAGCGTGCCTGGCGGGCGAGCACAAAGAACGTCGCGCGTGCGTCGTGCGCTGCGAGCACGTCGAGGATTCGAGGAGTGTGGTCCGGGTGAGGACCGTCGTCGTAGGTGAGGCCCATCACCGGATCCGTGGTGTCCACGCAGAACACGCCCAGCGCGCCGCCGACCGCATCCGGCACGGTGAACGGCACCCATCGCACGCTGGAGAAGGAGCCTCCCTGGGGGCGCGGGTCGGACTCGATGTCCCGGCGCCTGACGATCAACGAGCGTGGTCGACCGACCATCATTCCCCCAGGTGCGAGCGGATCATGAGTCTCACGCGCAGGAGCGCGGCGCGGGCGCACGCGCGTGTGAGCCGACTGTAGCGCGCTCCTTCCAGTCGTGGAAGGGCGGTGAGCCGAGAGGCCCGGTCTCACGGGGGAGGCGCCACCTGCGGCAGCGTGCGGTCGATCCTGCCGATGCGCGTGCCGGCGCGCCTGCCCATGCGCCGGGCGAACGCGGTGGGGTCCACGCGGCGGGGCATGAGCACGCGCGTCCACCGATGACCCGCTGGTGTGCTGGCCTGAGAGGCGGGGTCGAAGTTCCCGTCTCCCGACGTCTCGCGGCTCCTGTCGACGGGGGCGGACGCGGGTGGACGCCACTCACCTGCGTCGATCGCCGACGCGATGGGCGCGTACCGGTGGCGGAGCTGCCTGTCTGCGGCACCGAAGGCGAAGGCGTGACGGTATGCGGACACCACGCCACCTCGCAGCCTCACGTGGACCACCGCGTCATCGCACGGGTGCAGCGCATACCCGGCGAGCTGGAGACGACAGCACAGGTCGATGTCCTCACCGACCCGCAGTTCCTCGTCGAATCCGCGCACCTCCTCGAACGCAGCCGCGGTGACGGCCAGGTTTCCTGATCCGGCTCCGCGCATGCCAGGAAGGTAGCTGAGAGGGAAGCCGGCGGCGGCCCCCATCCCACCGGACCGGTGATTGAGTGCGGCGAAGTCGAGCGCGCCCGCCACCACATCGTGGCTGTCGAGCGCGTCGGCCAGCGCCGACAACCACCCGGCGCCGACGACGTCGTCAGCGTCGCAGAACGCGAGCGAACGCCCCGTCGCGAGGGCGGCGCCGATGTTGCGTGCAGCCGCCGGACCCCGCCTCGCCGAGGCATCGATGACGCGCAGCCGGGGGAGTCGGGGCTCCCAGGAGCGTGCAAGCACCGCGGTCCCGTCGGTGGATCCGTTGTCGGCGATGAGCACCTCGGCGTCGACGTCGCGACACTGCGGTGCGAGAGCGGAGAGCTGGGCATCGAGCGTCGTCTCGGCATTGTAGGCAGGGATGATCACGCTGATGCGTGCGCCTGCGATCATCGCGGTCCCCTCGCTCGTGGCGTGCCACACCCCACTAGGCACGACAGTAGTGGTGCACCTCCCCTCACAGGTAGAGGGTGCGGAACCGGAGCGAACCCCGCATCCGTCCCCATCGGCGTGCGACAGTGCCCCACCACCCGTATCGCCATCGCGGCACCAGTGCCACGACCGGAACGACGGCGATCAGCACGCACCAGCGGACGAGCGCGCCGATGGTGCTGGAGCGTGGCGCGCCGTGCGCCCGGAAGCGCCGGTAGGCGTCGACGGCCCCGATGCCCCAGTTGACCTGCTGACGCCACACCTCGGAGGCGCTGTCCCGCGGGTGCACGGCGACCCGCGCGCTGGCGACGCGCACCAGTGGATATCCCGCGAGCTGCATCGACCAGCAGAACACGGTGTCCTCCGAGCCCCAGGTCATATCCTCGGGAAAGCCTCCCGCTGCCTCGAGAGCGCTGATGCTGACCCCGATCCCGTTGCACGCGCCCACGGCGTCCATGAAGCCGCGGTCGGCGACGACGGCGCGCCATCCCTTCTCTGAGGAGTCCGGCAGTGCCTCGAGCCGCGCGCCGTCGTGTGGGGCGTCCCAGGTGCCGCAACAGAAGTCGGCCTGCGCGAGCGCGCGGGCCATCGCCTCGAGGAACCCCGACTCCACCGCATCGTCCGCGTCGATCCACACCACATGAGAGAAGCTGGCGTGACGTGCGCCGATGTTGCGGGCGTGAGCCGCACCACGCCTCGCCGAGGCATCCACGACGGTGACCCGCGGCAGGCGATCGCTCCAGGAGGCCGCGACGGCAGCGGTGGCGTCGGTGGAGCCATTGTCCGCGACGACGACCTCCCACGCACCGTCCCACTCCTGTGCCGCGAGCGCGCCGAGCTGGCGAGGGAGCGTGTGCGCACTGTTGAAGCAGGGGATGACGATGGACAGCGGCACTGGGGATTCGCGTGGATCCATGCCCTCACCTCATCTTCCTGGCGTGATGCTACCGCTGGCCCCACCCCCGCACTACGGTGTGCCTATGGCTGATGCTGCGCCCTTGGTGTCGTGCATCGTCGCGACCAACCGCGCGAGCCCCTTCCTCGACGAGGCGCTGCGCTCCGTGGAGTCGCAGACTCACCCTCTCATCGAGATCCTGGTGGTCGACGACGGTTCCCCCGACCCGGCCGCTCTCGCGCGCGTCACCTCCGCGCATCCCGACGTGACGGTCGTGCGGGTGCCGTCCTCCGGGGCGGCGTCAGCGCGCAATGCTGGCGTCCGGCGTGCGCGCGGCGACATCCTGGCATTCCTCGATGACGACGATCGCTGGGATCCCCACCGGATCGCGCTCCAGGTCGACGCGTTGGCGCGTGACGAGCACGCACCCGCGAGTTACGGCGACCTGCGGACGATCGACGCCGCCGGCCGCGTGATGGGCGAGCCCGACCAGTACCGGGCCACGCCTGCGGACATCGTGGCGCGGCGCGTGACCGTGATGCTTCCCAACCTGGTGGTCCGACGCGAGGCGTTCGAGGCCGTGGGCGGGTTCGACGAGCAGCTGACGCTCGCCGAGGACCTCGACCTGGTGCTGAAGCTCACGCGCATCGGCCCCCTCGCGTATGCGCCAGGGGCCATCAGCGACTACCGCACGCACGACGCCAACGTGACGCGGCGTCACCGCGCGCTTGCGGTGGCGATCCGCCAGGTGGTCACGGCGCGTCGCGACGACGACCCGCACCGCGCGGATGACTACGCCGTGAGCCTGCGCGCCAACGACAGGTTCGCGTGGTGGAGCGCCGGGCGCGTCGCACGGGCGGCGCTGCGAGGAGGACACCCGTGGAGAGCCGCACGGGAGGTGGCGTGGGCCGCGTCATTCGCGCCCGCCGCACCGGCCGATGCGGTTGCGAGACGGTTCAGACCTGGCGCCTCAGCGCGAGACTGAGGGCGGTGACGCCCGCCGCGACGCACAGGCCGGTGCCGATGAGCCCCGGGGTCATGGCGCCTGGGTGGTATCCCGCGCCTGCCCAACCGATCATCAACACCACACCGACGGCACCCATGATGGCGGCGACGCTAGCTCCGATCGCGACCAGGGACCGTGACCGTGGCGCGCCGAAAGGAAGCCACCACGCCGCCAATATCCCGACCAGGGGAGCACAGGCGACCACATCGGCGAACCGTGACGAGAAGGCCGCGACCTCGAGGGCGCCCACCGCACCGGCAGCGACCGCCAGCACCGGCACCAGCACGGCGCGGGGCACGAGTCGAGGCGAGAGCCACACCAGCACGCAGCAGCAGGCGACCGCGACCGCAAGCCGTTCGCTGGGGAGGGTGTTGATGTCATAGCCGAAGTCCCCGAGGTACGGGCGCGGCAGCAGGGCGTCATGCAGCGCCGTCGCGATCACGTACGCGATCACGGGGAGCGCGCCTGCGATCATGGCCTGCTTCCAGCGTCCACGCAGGGCGTGCACCGCGAGCAGGAGACCCGTCGGCACCACGATGGCCCACGGGGCGAGGTCGGCGGCGCGGGCCAGGGTCGGCTCGCTCCACCGTTCGCGCAGCTCGGCGCCCAGCGCCAGGGTCGAGCCGTCGAACTCCTGACCGGCGGCCGTCGTCACTGCCCACGTGTAGACGGCGATGAACACGGCCGCGCTGACCGCGGAGACGGCGATCCGCTCCTGCACCGTCGTGCGCACCGTGCTGTCCATGACGCTCCCTGAGGTGGCCGTGACCGACGGCCTGTGGTCACTCTAGCCAGCGATGCCGCTATCCCGCCTGGCCAGCACCGCGCGATGCCGTCGAAGCATCGAGGAAGCTCCGCACGTCGTCGAGCACGCGATGGTCCACCGCGTGGCCGAGCCCGGAATAGACCCGCTCCGTCAACGTGCTGTGGCGGGGCAGGAACTCAGCGGTGTGCGTCACCGCGTCACTCGGGATCACCGGGTCGGCGCCGCCCCGACCCCAGAACACGCGTGGACGCTGCTCGCTGAGGAGCGCATCGGGCGGCTGCGGCGCGTCCGTGACGAATCCGGCCAGGACCACGGTCGCCGCGATGCGCTCGGGGCGCGTGCGCAGCAGCTGCAGCGCCATCAGCCCGCCTTGAGAGAAGCCCATCGGAATGAGCGCGGTCTCGGCGCCCAGGTGGGTGTCGATCCACTCCCAGAGCGCGGCGGTCGCCGCCGCGATCGGCGCCGGGGGAGGGGTGTCGGGGAGGGTGAGGGGAAACCACGCAAAGCCGGCACCCGGCATGGGAATCGGCGCACGAAGCGAGATCCACGGCATGCCGGCCGGGAGCCACGGTGCCAGACCAGCCAGGTCGCCCTCGTGCGAGCCATAGCCATGCAGCAGCACCACGACGGGGCCGGTGGGCGGGCGCGCATCGTCCCAGTCGGGGGAGCGGGTGAAGGCAGTGATGTCCATGCCCCCAGTATCCCGGCCGGGTTCTGCGCCGGGCGCCTGCGGACCTAGGCTGGGCATGCTCACAGGTGAGCGCGCCCCCTTGACCCGCCACCGATCGGCCACCGACATGACCTCCCTGACGCCTGCCCGCACGCGGCTCGCCCTCTTCGCGCTCGCCCTCGGCGGCTTCGGCATCGGCACGACGGAGTTCGTCGCCATGGGGCTGTTGCCGGACATGGCGCGCGACCTGGTGCCGGCGTTGTGGGAGGCGAGCCCGGAAGAGGCGATCGCGCGTGCCGGCTGGATCGTCACCGCCTACGCCGCCGGCGTGGTCGCTGGTGCACCCACGATCGCGGCAATCGCGGCCCGCTACCCGCGCAAGACCGTGCTGACAGTGCTTGCGGCGGCCTTCACCCTGGGCACGGTCGCGTCAGCCCTCGCCCCCACGTTCGAGACGGTCGTGGCCGCGCGGTTCCTGGCGGGCCTTCCCCACGGCGCGTACTTCGGCATCGCGGCGCTCGTCGCGGCACGCCTCATGGGGCCGGGCAGGCGAGGCCAGGCGGTCGCGTTCGTCCTGGCGGGGCTGACGATCGCCAATGTGGTCGGCGTGCCCGCGATCACCTTCCTGGGGCAGCAGGCGGGGTGGCGCATCGCATACATGACCGTCGCGGGCCTGTTCGCACTCAGCACCGCCGCCATCCTCGCATTCGTCCCACGCGCTCCCGGGGACCCTGGCGCCACGATGGGCCGCGAGCTCCGGGCTTTCGGGCGCCCCGCGGTGTGGTTCGCGCTGCTGACCGGGGCTCTCGGCTTCGGAGGCTTCTTCGCGGTCTACAGCTATGTGTCGCCGCTCGCGACCGAGGTCACGGGAGCCACCGAGTCTCTGGTGCCGGTCGCCCTGGTGGTGCTCGGACTGGGCATGACCGCAGGCAACTTCGTCGGCGGCCGACTGGCGGATCGGGGCGCCCTCCGCGCGGTCTTCCAGCTCTTCGGTGTGTTTGTCGTCGCGCTGGTGGTGCTCATCGCGGGGGCAGGCTCGGTCCCCGGCCTGCTGATCGGCCTGTTCCTCGTGGGCGGAGCGGCTGCGGCACTGTCGCCTGCCATTCAGACCCGGCTCATGGACGTGGCCGGGGACAGCCAGACCATGGCCGCGGCGCTCAACCACTCCGCGCTCAACATCGGCAATGCGCTCGGCGCATTCCTGGGCGGGATCGTCATCGCGGCCGGGTGGGGCTACCTCGCGCCCACCTGGCTGGGCCTCGTGCTGTGCGTCCCCGGCGTCGTGTGCGCTGCGCTGGGATGGGCCGCGACCCGCGGCGACGGTGGCGCCTCCTCGGCAGACGGGCGCGACGTGCCCGATGCGCAGGAGACGGCCTTCTCCTCGTCAGCGTCGCGGTAGACCCGCACGGCACCTGTCGGGCGTGTCGCGGTGGGCCGTGCTTGACTGACTGTGCGGGCGCGGACCGCGTCCGTCACCACACGAAGGGCAGCGACATGGCAGTGCACAGCAAGGCTTCGACGGTTTGGCATGGATCCCTCGCAGAGGGCGCAGGAACCACGACTCTCGCCACGGGGGTCGCGTCTCTCGCGGTCGACTGGAAGGCCCGCGCGGAAGGCTCTGAATCGACCACCACCCCCGAGGAGCTGATCGCCGCGGCCCACGCCTCGTGCTACTCGATGGCGCTGTCGCACGCGCTCAGTGAGGCAGGCACGCCGCCGGAGCAGATCGAGACCAGCGCCGAGGTGACGTTCGTCCCCGGTGAAGGCATCACGTCATCGGTCCTCACC
This sequence comes from Demequina aestuarii, assembly GCF_000975095.1. GTDB lineage: Bacteria > Actinomycetota > Actinomycetes > Actinomycetales > Demequinaceae > Demequina > Demequina aestuarii. The sequence continues at coordinate 1,298,756 of NZ_BBRD01000001.1, read as the reverse complement.
GTGACCGCGACGGTGCCCGGCATCGACCAGATGCGGTTCAGCGAGTTCGCGGAGGACGCCAAGGAGAACTGCCCCGTGTCTCAGGCATTGGCCGGGACTCACGTCGCCCTGGAGAGCGCGACGCTGCTCTAGCGCCTGCGCGTCAGAGCGTGCGATGCGTGAATCGACCTGCCACGAGCGTCGCGGCGACGGGCATGCGCACCAGCGCGGAGTTGACGCAATGAAGCGGGTCCGCCTCGAGCACCACCATGTCGGCGGGGCCGCCCTCCTCGACGTGCAAGGTGCCCGCCGAAGCGATCAGCGCCTGCTCACGCGTGAGGGAGTGCTCGGGGTGCCACGGCGCACGCTCGTCAGCACTGCGGTGCACCGCAGCGGCGATCGCGCGCCACGGGTCGAGGGGCGAGACGGGAGCATCCGAACCGAGAAGAAGCCGAGCGCCTGCGTCTCGGAGCGCCCCGAGCGGGAACGCGCGGTCGGCGCGGTCGGGCCAGATGCGCTCCGTGGGGTCGCGATCGTCCCAAAGGTGTTCGGGCTGCACCGACGCGGCGATCCCCAGGGCGCCGAACCGGGAGAGATCCTCGGTGCGCACCAGCTGAGCGTGCTCGATGGTCCCCTGTGCGCCGGTGCGCTCGAAAGCGTCGAGCGCATGGGTCACGGCGGCATCCCCGATCGCGTGGACGGCCGCGGTGTACCCGTGTGCGACGGTCCGGGTCAGCAACGCCTCCGACTCCTCGGGAGAGACCGTGAGGACGCCGCGGGTGTCGCGCCCCGGGTAGGGCTCGTGGCAGTAGGCGGTGCGCGTGTTGAGGGATCCGTCGGTGATGATCTTGAGCGGCCCGATGGTCAGCAGGCCTGCGGTGCCGGGGACCTCATCTCCGGTGCGCCATCCGGCCTCGAGGCGCTCATCCAACTCGGCGGGGTAGAAGCCTGAGTGCACGCGCAACGCGTGCAGGCCACGGGTCATGCGCTCAGTCCATCCCGCAAGGTTGTGCGCCATCTCGAGGTCGACGATCCCGACGACGCCACGAGATGCGGCCGCGACGGCCGCCTCCGAGATCGCGAGGTCCTCGTCGCCAGGGGCCGCCTTCTCGAGTCGCATCTGCAAGGCGAACGCATCGTCCTCGCGCAGCACCCCGGCGTCGGGAAGTCCGTAGCGGTCCCGCGCCGCGGTGTTCACCCAACACGCGTGCATATCTCCCGACAGCACCACCACCGGCCGGTGTGGAGCGACCTCGTCGAGCACCTCGGCCGTCGCCTCGTCCTCCCACATCGCGTCGCGGTACCCGTAGCCGATGATCGGCTCGTGCATCTCGATCTCGGCGACCATGCGTGCGGCGATGATCTGCCCGGCGGCGGCCGCGCTGCGCGCGCCCGAGAGATCGAGCCTGCGCCGCACAATGGCCCACTGCGTGAAGTGCACATGGTGATCCCACAGACCGGGTGTGACCCACCGGCCCTCGAGGTCGAGGACCTCGGCAGCGGGACCAGCCGGTCCGGCGCCGGTCGCCGGAGCGATCCTGGCCACCCGGCCATCGTGAACGGCAATGTCGACGGGAGCATCGCCCCCGAGCAGGCGTGCATTGCGCAGGAGAAGGTCGGTCATGAGGGGGCACCGCCAAGAGGCGTCGGAGGGCTCGGGGACGGGGCCAGGATAGCCACGGCGAGACGACTACCATCGCCACATGGCCACGCGACCACCTTCCGGAGCCATCCGCTCCGCGCGTGAAGCCATGCTCGGCGCCACCACCGCCTGGCGAGGTCTCCGGACGTGGGGCACGTCCCCCGCTCTCATGGCATGGGGGCTGCTGCCTGGGGCGATCACGACGGTGATCTTCGGTGCATCAGTCTTCGTGGTCGCCACCCGCGTCGCGGACTGGTCACGGGCGATCGCCGGCCTCGTGGTCTCGGAGGACGGGTGGGCGCAGTCGGCCGTGCAGATCATCGCGGGCCTCGCCGTGGTGGCTGCGACAGTCCTGGTCGCGGTGTACGCGTTCACGGCCGTCACCCTGACCATCGGACAGCCGTTCTTCGAGAGGATCGGCCGCGCGGTCGATGCACAGCAGGGCTTCACCGGGGCCGAGCCGGACGAGCAGTGGGCGAGGGCTCTGCTGCGCAGCGTGAGCGAAGGCGTGAGGCTCGCTCTCCTCACCCTTCCCTTCGCCGTGGGGCTGTTCCTGATCGGGCTCGTGCCGGTGGTCGGTGGGCCGGTGGCGTTCATCGCCGGCGCGACGATCGGCGGCTGGTTCCTTGCGCTCGAGCTCACGGCGTATCCGCTTGCTCGGCGGGGCCATGTCTCGCTGGCCCAGCGACGGTCGGTGCTGAGGCGTCATCGTGCGCGCGTCGGCGGCTTCGGAGCCGCCGTCTTCGTGCTGTTCCTCGTTCCCCTGGGCGCGGCGCTCTTCATGCCTGCCGCAGTGGCCGGTGCGACTCTGCTCGTCAACGACGCCAGCGGTCCGTCCCGGCCAGCGACCGCCGGGGCTACACCCGACCCAACGGTGCGGCAGAGCGTCGAAGAGCCGTGAGCACGGCGGTGACTGCGGGGTCCACGGACGTGGTCGCGCGGAGCGCCGCAAAGACGGTCCGCAGCGGCTGACCCGGCAGCGGACTGCGGGGGAGATCCGTCGGGGCCGTCATCCACATCAGTCCGGGGAGCAACGAGACCGCCTCGCCCGCGGCGACCAACGCAATATGCGCCTGGAGGTCCGCAGTCTCGTAGCGCACGTCGGGCTCGAACCCGGCGCGACGGCACGTCTGCTCCGCGTAGTGTCGCGACGCGGTTCCGCGCGGCTCCATGACCCAGGCGCTGTGCTGGTGGTCGGTCAAGGTCACCGTGGGGGTCCGCGACGCCACCGAGATCTCGTCCTCGACCAGCGTCTCCCTTCGCAGGCCGGGGTAGTGGGGCGCGGAATGGTGCGGGTACTCCTCTGCGACGACCACGTCGTAGTCGCGTGCCCACGTGTCCTCGAGGGCCTGGGCAGGCTCGCTCTGCGTGACTTGGAGACGCACGCGCGGAGCTGAGCGGCGCAGGAGCGACAGGGCGCTCGGCAAGAGCGACAGCGCCGCCGACTGGAAGAGTGCCAGCCTCACCACGCCTGCCGGCTCATCATGGGTGGCGCGCAGGTCCGACTCTGCGGCCTCGACCGCGTCCAGCACCGTGTCGGCTGCCGCGACCAGCCGTTCGCCCGCGGTCGTGAGGACGAGCCGGCGTCCTGACTTGCGCAGCAGCCGCACCCCGGTCTCCGCCTCGAGCGCCGAGAGCTGCTGCGACACGGCCGATGCGGTGTAGCCGAGACTGTCAGCGGCACCCGCGACCGTCCCACGAATGGCGAACTCGCGAAGCGTGCGAAGCCGGTGGATGTTGAGCATGGCTATAGTTCAGCACACCTTCACAATGTTCTCCAGAGACATTGGATAGACCTCAAGTGTTGAGGGGCCGCACACTGAGGCCATGGCCGTCCCCGCCGCTACCTCCGTCCACCACGACGCCGATCGTGCCGTCCACCAGGTGCAGCAGTGGCTGGCCGCGTCCACGTCGACTCGGCCCACGCTCGGCGCACGCATCATGGGCCACGCCCTGAGATCGGACGGCGGGTTGCGGTACCTGACCGAGGTGGTCGACGGCCTCGTGCGGCCGGAGGACCCCCGCGTCGCCGCCGCAGCCCTGCGGCGCGCCTCTGCCGACGCGCCCGGGCACCTCCCGGCACCCTTGGTGTGGCTGTCGCGGGCCGGAGCGGCCGCGTCTCGGGTGGCACCGCGGACCACGGTGAGGGTCGCCCGGCGCTTCGTCCGGGCCCTCGTGGCGCACCTCGTGGTCGACTCGCGCCCCCGCCGACTCTCCACCGCGCTGCGTGCTCTGCGCGCCGGGGGAGCGGAGCTGAACGTCAACCTGTTGGGAGAGGCGGTGCTGGGGCGCGGCGAGGCCGAGCGTCGCATCGACCGCACACGCGCGCTCATCGAGCACCCCGATGTGGACTACGTCTCGATCAAGGTCTCGGCTGCGACCGCTCCGCACTCGCCGTGGGACGTGGACGGCGCCGTGGAGGAGATCACCGGGGCGCTGTTCCCGCTGTACGAGGCGGCTCGCGACGCAGGCGGCACCTTCGTGAACCTGGACATGGAGGAGTATCGCGACCTCGAGGTCACTCTCGCCGTGTTCGAGCGGCTCATGCGGGACGACCGCCTGCGTGATCTGTCCGCCGGCATCGTGCTGCAGGCATATCTGCCAGAGTCGACTGCCGCACTGGAGCGCGTCCAGCGACTGGCGCAAGAGCGGGTCACGGCTGGGGGAGCAGTGCTGCGAGTCCGCATCGTCAAGGGCGCGAACCTCTCGATGGAGCGGGTGGAGTCCGAGGTGCGCGGATGGCCGCTGGCGCCGTGGTCGAGCAAGGTCGAGAGCGACGCCCACTACAAGCGGATGATCGACGCCGCCCTCACCCCGGAGTCGACCAGCAGCCTGCTCGTGGGCGTCGCCGGTCACAACCTCTTCGATGTGGCCCACGCGTGGGACAAGGCCACCCAGCGCGGCGTCGCCGACGCCGTGCAGTTCGAGATGCTGCTCGGCATGGGCGAACCGGTCGCCACCGCCGTCGCTCGCGACGTGGGGCGCCTGCGGCTCTATACGCCCGTGGTCGATCCCGCAGACTTCGATGTGGCGCTGGCCTACCTGGTGCGGCGGCTCGAGGAGGTCGCCAACCCGCAGAACTTCCTGTCTCGGCTTCCCACGCTTGCATCGTCCCCGGCCGACTTCGACCGTGAGGAACGCGCCTTCCGCGCGGCCTGCGAGCTCGCGGCTCAGACCGCGCCGTCGCCATCGCATCGCGCGGGTGGGCCCGTTCCCGCACGCCAGGTCGGCTTCCACAACGCGCCCGACGCCGATCCCGCGGTCGAGGCAGTCCGTCGCCAGGGGACCACGACCCTGGAGCGGGCCGCCTCGAGCTCGGCGGGGGTCGAGGCGATCGCCGCCGCTCGCATCGATGACGGCGATGCGCTCGCCACCGTCATCGGCGAGGTCCACGCGGGCGGAGAGCGGTGGGGACGCACCTCCGGCGCCGACCGCGGGCGCCTTCTCGACCACATCGCCGACGCGCTCGAACGCGGACGCGATGAGCTCGTGGAGGTGATGGCTTCGGAGGCTGGCAAGACCCTCGACCAGGCCGACCCCGAGGTGTCGGAGGCCATCGACTTCGCCCGCTACTACGCGCAGAGTGCTCGCGGGCTCCACAATGTGGACGGCGCCGTCCCGATGCCCCGGGCGCTGACCGTCGTGACGCCGCCATGGAACTTCCCTGTCGCGATCCCTGCGGGCTCGACTCTGGCGGCCCTCGCGGCGGGTTCAGCGGTCATCCTGAAGCCCGCCGAGGAGGCGCGCCGATGCAGCGCCGTGCTCGTCGACGTGCTGCGCGGGGCGGGAGTCCCGTCAGACCTCGTCCGCCTCGTCGACATCGATCCTCGACGACTGGGACACGCCCTGATCGGCGACCCACGGGTGGATCAGGTCATCCTCACGGGCGCCTTCGACACGGCGCAAGGGTTCCTCGACGCGCGGCCCGATCTCCACCTCCATGCGGAGACGTCAGGGAAGAACGCGATGATCATCACCCCCAGCGCGGATATGGACCTCGCGGTCCGCGACCTCGTGGCATCGGCGTTCGGACACGCCGGCCAGAAGTGCTCCGCGGCCTCCATCGCGGTGCTCGTGGGATCGGTCGCCGAGTCCCCACGGTTCCACCGGCAGCTCCGCGACGCGGTCACGTCGCTGCGCGTCGGCGACGCCACGGACCCCGGAACCCAGATGGGGCCCGTGATCGCCGAGCCCACCGGCAAGCTCGAGAGGGGACTGACGCGCCTCGACGGCGACGAGACGTGGTGGGTCGAACCCCGCCGGCTGGCCGACGGGCTGTGGACGCCCGCGGTACGAGGCTGGGTGGAGCCGGGGGCCTTCCTCCACCGCATCGAGTGCTTCGGCCCGGTGCTGGGGATCATGCGCGCGCGCGACCTCGACCACGCGATCGCTCTGGTGAACGCGGTTGACTACGGGCTTACGTCGGGGATCCACACTCTCGACGAGGACGAGATTCGGCAGTGGGTCGACAGCGTCGAGGCGGGCAACCTCTACGTCAACAAGGGCACCACCGGCGCGATCGTTCAGCGTCAGCCCTTCGGCGGCTGGAAGCGCTCGGTGGTGGGCCCCACCGTGAAGGCGGGCGGTCCCCACTACGTGGGCACGCTCACCGGATGGGCCCGCGCCGACCTTCCGGCTGACGACGGAGCCCTTCACGACGGAGCTGGGGGAGACCTTGAGCCTCGCGTCGAGGCGGTCATCCGAGCCGCCGAGCACGCGTGGGTGCGGGCGGCCGCCCTCGCAGACGAGCGCGCATGGATGCTGGAGTACGGCGTTGGCCATGATCCGACGGGCCTCGCGTGCGAGGCGAACGTGCTCCGATACGTACCGACCTCCGCGGTGGTGCGGTGGGACGGCGAGTCTGTCGACGACCTCGTCCGGGTCTGCGCCGCGATGATCCGGGCTGGAGGGCACGGCGTCGTCAGCACGGCGGAACCGCTGCCCCGACAGCTGGCCGAGGCGCTCGACGCCGCGGCCGTGCCAGTGCGCCATGAGTCGAGCGCGACCGCCATCGCGGGCCTGCGGCACGGCGGTGCGGCGCGCGTGCGCATGGTGGGCGCGGTCGATGCGGCGTGGCACGGCCACGCGGACATCGCGGTGTTCGACGGCGCCGTGACCGGCGCGCCCGCGCTCGAGCTCGTGCCCTTCCTGCGTGAGCAGGCGGTGTCGCTCACCACCCACCGCTATGGCACGCCGTTCACGCCAGCGGAGCGGATCGCCCACGACCTTCGGCGGGGCGTTCGGACCAGGGACGCGTGACGATGCGTCCGTAGGGTGGTCCCATGCGGACCGTCACGAGGCTCGGCGTTGGCGCCGCGCGACTCATTCCCTTGTTCGATGCGATCCGCGCGGAGGCCGGGGTCGATGCCGCCACGCCGGAGGAGGCGCGGCGAGAGGCCCTCGACAGCGCGGCGGAGGCCGACCCACCCCACGTGGCGGACGGGCGGGCCGATGCCACGGAGGTGCCCTTCGTCACGGTCGATCCCTCCGGTGCGCGAGACCTCGATCAGGCGGTGCACCTCGAGAGGCTTCGCGCGGGGCATCGCGTGCGATACGCGATCGCGGATGTCGGTGCACATGTGATTCCAGGGGGAGCCCTCGATCGGTTGGCGCACGCGCGCGGCGTCACGGTCTACTGTCCCGACGCCCGCGTGGGCCTGCACCCCCGTGAGATGTCGGAGGCGCACGCCTCGCTGCTGCCCGGTCAACGCACCAAGGCCGTCGTCTGGACCTTCGACGTCCTGGCGGATGGCTCAATCGACCGCGTCTCGCTCGAGCGTGCCTGGGTGCGATCACAGCGGCAGTACGCATACCGCGACCTCGTGCGCCCCACGGACGACGAGTCACGCGCCCTGGTCGAGCACTTCGCTGAGGTGGGGCGGGCGCGCCGAGGCATGGTGCGCTCCCAAGGCGGCGTCACCCTCCCCAAGCCTTCTCAGGAAGTGGAGGCACTCGGCGACCGCTTCGTGCTGCGGCTCGAGGCCGGTCGTCCCCTCGAGGATGACAACGCGCAGATCTCCCTCGCGACTGGAATGGCGGGCGCGTCACTCATGATCGCGGGTGGGGCGGGAGTTCTTCGCACCATGCCGGTGGCCGATGACGGCGCGATCACCCGCCTCCGCGCTCAGGCTCGGGCCCTGGGCGTCGCGTGGACCGCCGATCAGACCTACGCCGACGTGCTGGAGTCGCTCGACTACGACGCGCCTGCGACTGCGGCCTTCCTCGACGCGGCCACGGCACTCTTCAGGGGAGCGAGCTGGATGCCGTTCGACCTTGCAGCGGACGGCGCCGCGCTGCCGGATCCGCTCCAGCATGGCGCGCTGGGAGCCCCGTATTCCCACGTGACCGCGCCCCTGCGCAGGCTCGTGGACCGGTACGCCGCCGAGGCCGCCCTCGCATCGGCACGCGGACGCGCGGTGCCGGCATGGGCGCGGGCAGGCCTGGCAGCTGCGGCGGACGACACGGCCGCCGGCAGCAGGCGCGCGGGCGACGTGGAACGGCGGTGCATCGACGCCGTCGAGTCGGCGGTGCTGCGCAACCGGGTGGGTGACGAGTTCGAGGGTGTGGGGCTCGACGACAGGACCGTCCAGCTCGTCGACCCGCCGGTGGTCGCCCGATGCGAGGGCGACGTCCGGCCTGGGGCGCTGCAGCCGGTGCGCCTGGTGAGGGCCGAGCCACCCCTGCCGCCGCAGTTCGCCACGATCTGACCTCGCGCGCCTGCTCTTGCGGGAGAACGTCGACGCATCCACGGAACATCGCCATCGGCATCTCGGTTGACGCACACGTCCGGACAACGACGGTCGGCACCGATCACGAGGAGGCAGCGCCATGACCCCCCGAGCGTGGAGCGACAAGCGCGAACGTCAGTACGTCAAGATCAAGGAGTCCCAGATCGACTCAGGCAAGTCCACGGATGAGGCCGAGGAAATCGCCGCGCGAACCGTGAACAAGGAGCGGGCACGTGCGGGGGAGTCTGAGCAGTCGTCGACCACTTCGACCGACGACATCTCGAGCGGGAGGCGGGGCGGCCTTCGTTCGCATTCCGGTGAGCGGGGCCGCACCCGCGATCAGTTGTACGCGGAGGCCAAGCGCAAGGGCGTGAAGGGCCGCTCGAGCATGACCAAGGCTGAACTCGAGCAAGCGCTCGAACGCTGACCTCGCAGAGGCGAGTCCCGCGTCCTAGGCTGGAGGTGCAGGCCCTACCTGCCGTCCTGAAAGGAGACGCACATGTCGGATCAGAAGTCCACGGAGACCCGTCACTACCGGTTCGAACAGATCCGTGCTCGCGAGCTCGCGCGAGGTGCCTCTGACGATGAGGCGACACGCATCGCGACCGAGACGGTCGACAAGGTCATCGCGGCGGAGGACGAGTCCAAGTAGACTCCCGGGCGTGGAGGAGCCGCGCGATCTCGAAAGCATGACGCCGACGGAGGCGACCGCGCGAGACCTCCCCGTCAGAGTGAGCAGCGCGGTGTGGACGGTGCCGAACGTCATCTCGATGGTGCGCATCGGACTCATCGGAGTTTTTGGATGGCTCCTGGTGGTGGGCTACGACCTGTGGGCTGTGGGTGCGCTCGTCGCCGCGGGCGTCAGTGACTTCCTCGACGGATTTCTCGCGCGCCGATGGCAGCAGGTCACAGTGCTGGGTCGACTTCTCGATCCCGCGGCCGACAGGCTGCTGACCATCGTCGTGGTCATCGCGCTCGCCCTGCGCGGTGCGGTGCCGTGGTGGCTCGTGGCGGTGCTGCTCGCCCGTGACGCGATGGTGGCGACGGTCATCCTGGTGGGGCGCACTCACCACGTGTCCACTCCTCAGGTGACGTTCACCGGCAAGGCGGCGACCGCAGCGCTCTACGTGTTCCTGCCGCTCGCGTTCCTTGCGCACGACCGGTGGGACGGCGTGCATGTCGCCGCGATCACCGGCGCGTGCGCCGCGGCAGGCCTCTACTGGATATCGGGGATCGCCTACGTCCGGGACGTGGCGCAACGATCACGCGCCGGTGAGATCGGCGCGTCCGCCCGCACCGGCCAAGAGCACCTAGGATGATGGGGACGGTCAACGTGAGAAAGGTGGCGTCATGACGTACGACGAAAGCCCCGTCGAGCGCACGATGTCGCTCGACGCTCAGATGCCGGTGGATGAGCACGCTCCTCACCGCCTCTCGCCGCAGGACCAGACCGCGGTGGATGCGCTTGATGAGGACTGCGCGCTCCTGATCGTGCACCACGGCCCCAACCAGGGAGCTCGCTTCCTCCTGGACGTGGACGTCACGACTGCAGGGCGCTCGGTCTCCGGGGACATCTTCCTCGACGACGTCACGGTGAGCCGTGAGCACGTGCAGTTCATCCGCGACGGCAAGAAGTTCTTCGTGAAGGATTCCGGCTCGCTCAACGGCACGTACGTGAACCGTGAGCCGGTGACCGAGGTCGAGCTGCACGACGGCGACGAGGTCCAGATCGGCAAGTACCGCATGAGCTTCTACCCCGGAACGGCCAGCTGACACCAATGACCGCGCTCAGGGCCGTGGACGCCGCGTCCAGCGGCTCAGCGCACCTTGCCGATCGCGCTCAGCAGACTGACGAGTCGGCACCCCGCCTCGTGGGCGGGCACTGGCCGCACGCTCTCTCCAGGGAGCCCATGCTCCGCGTGAGTGACGTGCTCCAGCAGCTCGGGAACGAATTCCCCGCCCTGACGCCGTCCAAGCTGCGCTTCCTCGACAGCAACGGTCTCGTGTCCCCGCACCGGACGGCCTCCGGGTACCGCCAGTACTCTCCGGCGGACATCGAACGCTTGAGGTTCGTCCTTCGCGAGCAGCGCGACCACTTCCGTCCGCTCAGCGTGATCGCGGACAGCCTCGCGGCGCTCGACTCCGGTCGCATGCATCTTGCTGTCATGCCGCACGCCGTCGAGGACACGGCCCATTACCTCACTCCGGGAGAACTGGCGCAGGCCGCCGGCGTCCCGGAGTCCGTCATCGCCGTGCTCGAGGCCGAGGATGTGGTGGAGCGGCGCGTTCCTGGCCGGTTCGAACGCGCGTGCGTGCCGCTGGTGGTCGCGGGCGGCGCATATCTCGCCGCCGGCGGGGATGCCCGATCGCTCAAGGCCCTCGTGCGTGCCGCCGGCCGGGAGGCGGAGCTCGTGGCGTCCGCGTCGGCGCCGGCGCGCGGCAGAGGAGACGATGCCACGGCCGATGCGCTCGTCAGCGCCCGTGCCGACGCCGCGGTCGCGGTGTTCAGCGCTTGTGTGCACGAGCAGATCGACCGATAGACCAGGACAGGGGCGACACGCCACCGGCGCGACGGCGATGTCGTTGACCGGCGAGGGCCGCCGCTCTACCGTGGTGGCGAGGGTTCACACACAAGGAGAAGCGATGTCAGAGCAGGATGGTCCAGGGCTGACCTCAGTGTCCGACCAGGGCATCCTGTTTGACGACGGCCTCGCGCACCTCGACGAGAACACCGGCTATCGCGGCCCCACGGCCTGCAAGGCCGCAGGCATCACCTACCGGCAGCTGGACTACTGGGCCCGCACGGGGCTCGTCGAGCCCAGCGTGAAGGCCGCCACGGGTTCCGGCACTCAACGCCTCTACGGATTCCGGGACATCCTGGTGCTCCGCGTGGTCAAGCGCCTGCTCGACTCGGGAGTCTCTCTCCAGCAGATCCGTTCTGCGGTGGGCACTCTCCGCGAGCGGGGCGTCGAGGATCTGTCCCGCATCACGTTGATGTCCGACGGCGCCTCAGTGTACGAATGCACGTCCGACGACGAGGTCATCGACCTCGTCCAGGGTGGCCAGGGAGTCTTCGGCATCGCCCTGGGCAAGGTCTGGCGCGAGCTCGAAGGATCACTCTCGTCTCTTCCCGCGGACCGGGGCGACGCTCCCGCATCGGCCACCACCCAGGTCGACGATCTCGCCGACCGCCGCGCGAAGCGCTCGACAGCGAGCTGACCAGCCGCGCCTCCTGCCGCTCCAGCGGCCTTGCTGACGCGCACCCGCAAACCTGGCAAGATAAAGCCACCGTCGAAGGGAAGTCAATGTTTTCCAAGGTCCTCGTCGCCAACCGGGCAGAGATCGCTGTCCGCGCCTTCCGCGCCGCCTATGAACTGGGCGCTAAGACCGTCGCGGTGTTCCCGCACGAAGACCGGATGTCCGAGCACCGCGTCAAAGCGGACGAATCGTACGAGATCGGTGACGAGGGACACCCGGTCAAGGCGTACCTGGACATCGACGAGATGATCAAGGTCGCGAAGCACTCGGGTGCTGACGCGATCTACCCGGGCTACGGCTTCCTGTCCGAGAACGTCGAGCTGGCACGCCGCTGCGAGCAGGAGGGCGTGACCTTCATCGGCCCGCCGCCAGAGGTGCTCGCGCAGGCGGGAGACAAGGTCGCGGCGCTCAAGGCCGCCAAGGCCGCTGGCGTTCCTGTGCTCAACTCCTCCGAGCCCTCGAAGGACAAGGACGAGCTGATCGCGGCCGCAGATGAGATCGGCTTCCCGATCTTCGTCAAGGCCGTCGCGGGCGGTGGAGGTCGCGGCATGCGTCGCGTCGACAAGCGCGAGGGGCTGCCCGACGCGCTGGCGGCCGCGATGCGCGAGGCCGACAACGCCTTCGGCGACCCCACGGTGTTCCTCGAGCAGGCGGTGCTGGGCCCCCGTCACATCGAGGTGCAGATCCTCGCAGACAACGAGGGCAACATCGTTCACCTGTACGAGCGTGACTGCTCCGTGCAGCGCCGGCACCAGAAGGTCGTGGAGATCGCCCCGGCCCCCAACCTCGATCCCCAGGTCCGTGAAGCGCTGTGCGCCGATGCGGTGAAGTTCGCGGAGTCGCTGGGCTACGTCAACGCCGGCACCGTCGAGTTCCTGCTCGAGACCGAGGGCGAGCGCGCCGGTCAGCACGTGTTCATCGAGATGAACCCGCGCATCCAGGTCGAGCACACGGTGACAGAAGAGGTCACCGACCTCGACATCGTGAGCGCACAGATGCGCATTGCGGCCGGGGAGTCCCTGGAGCAGATCGGGATCCGCCAGGAGAACGTGCGCACCAACGGCTTCGCCGTGCAGACGCGCATCACCACCGAGGACCCCACCAACGGCTTCCTGCCCGACACCGGCCGCATCGTGGCCTATCGCTCGCCGGGCGGCGCTGGCGTGCGTCTTGACGGTGCGACCGGCATGGCAGGCAACACCGTCACGGGTCACTTCGACTCGATGCTCGTGAAGCTCACGTGCCGCGGCCACGACTTCGAGACGGCCACGCGCCGAGCGTCTCGTGCACTCGCCGAGTTCCGCATTCGCGGTGTGACCTCGAACATCCGGTTCCTGCGCGCGGTCATCGACGACCCGGACTTCCGCGCCGGGGGAGTGACCACCTCATTCATCGACGAACGCCCTCAGCTGCTCGAGGTGCCCGAGAGCCAGGAGCGCTCGACCAAGCTGCTCAGCTTCCTGGGCTACCAGACCGTCAATCGTCCGAACGGCGAGCCCGCAGACACGGCGTTGCACCCGGCCGTGAAGCTGCCCACCATCGACCTGGACGCCGAGCCGCCTGCTGGCACGCGCCAGCAGCTGCTGGAGCTCGGGCCGGAGGACTTCGCCCGTGCGCTCCGCGACGCCAAGCAGCTCAAGCTGACCGACACCACCATGCGCGATGCCCATCAGTCGCTGCTGGCGACCCGCGTCCGCACGTACGACCTGCTGAAGTCGGCCGGCCACGTGTCGCGCATGACGCCCGAGCTGCTCTCGATCGAGTGCTGGGGTGGCGCCACGTACGACGTGGCGATGCGGTTCCTGTCGGAGGACCCGTGGCTGCGGCTGGCGAACCTCCGCGAAGAGGTGCCGAACGTCGCGCTGCAGATGCTGCTGCGCGGACGCAACACCGTCGGGTACACCCCGTATCCCGACGAGGTCGCTCAGGCCTTCGTCGAGGAGGCCACGGAGACCGGCATCGACATCTTCCGCATCTTCGACGCGCTCAACGACGTCGAGCAGATGCGGCCGGCGATCGAGGCGGTCCGCGCCACCGGTGCGTCTGTCGCCGAGGCCACGCTCTGCTACACGGGCAACATGATCTCTCCTGACGAGGATCTGTACACGCTCGACTACTACCTGAAGCTGGCCGACCAGCTCGTCGAGGCCGGCGCACACGTCCTCGCCCTGAAGGACATGGCTGGTCTGCTGCGTCCTGCCGCGGCCTACACGCTGGTGTCCGCCCTGCGCGAGCGGTTCGACCTGCCCGTGCACCTGCACACCCACGACACCGCGGGCGGACAGATCGGCACGCTGCTGGCAGCCGCCGAGGCAGGCGTGGACGCCGTCGACGTCGCCAGCGCCGCCATGGCAGGCACCACGTCTCAGCCACCCATGAGCGCCCTGGTCGCCGCTCTCGAGCACACCTCGCGGGACACGGGCATCTCGCTCGCCGCCGCGCAGGACCTCGAGCCGTACTGGGAGGCCGTGCGCAAGCTGTACGCGCCGTTCGAGTCCGGACTGCCGGGGCCGACGGGCCGCGTGTACCGTCACGAGATCCCCGGCGGTCAGCTGTCGAACCTGCGCCAGCAGGCGATCTCGCTGGGCCTCGCCGACCGCTTCGAGCAGATCGAGGACACCTACGCCGCGGCGGACCGCATTCTGGGCCGACTGGTGAAGGTGACGCCCACGTCGAAGGTCGTGGGCGACCTCGCCCTTCACCTGGTGGCCAAGGGCGCCGATCCTGCCGACTTCGAGCAGAACCCCGATAAGTACGACCTGCCGGACTCCGTCATCGGCTTCCTGCAGGGTGAGCTGGGCGACCCGCCGGGCGGGTGGCCGGAGCCGTTCCGCACCAAGGCGCTCGAAGGCCGCTCCAGCTCGCGCGAGCTGGCTCCGCTGTCCGACGAGGACCGCGAGGCGCTCGCACAGTCGGGTCAGGTGCGACGACGCAAGCTCAACCACCTGCTGTTCCCCGGGCCCGCCGACGACTTCGATGTCGCCGTCGACAAGTACGGCGACATCTCGGTGATCGACACCTTCCACTATCTGTACGGACTCACCGTCGGCAGTGGCGAGGAGGTCAATGTGGAGCTCGACAAGGGCGTCCGCATGATCGTCTCTCTCGAGGCCATCGGTGAGCCGGACGACCACGGCGAGCGCACCGCGATCTTCAACTACAACGGGTCGATCCGTCCCGTGCAGGTGCGTGACGAGGCCGCGTCCGTCGACGTGGTCCAGCGCGAGAAGGCAGACGTGTCGAAGCCCGGCGAGATCGGTTCGCCGTTCTCGGGCGCCGTCGCGGTCACGGTGGACGAGGGCGATCAGGTGTCGGCCGGTCAGACGGTCGCGCTGATCGAGGCGATGAAGATGGAGTCCGCGATCACCACGCCGGTGGCCGGCACCGTGAAGCGCATCGTGCTCGACGGCAACGAGACCCTCAGCGGCGGAGACCTCATCCTCGTCGTGGAGTAGCCTCGCGGGCCGCCCCGGCGGTGGTGCCTGGGGACATAGGTCCCTATCGAGGGCCGATGCGCGGGCTCAGACTGGTAGCACCCAGTCAGGAGGTCGTCATGAAGGTTCTCGTCACCACCGGTTCCAAGTACGGGTCCACCCGCGAGGTGGGCCGTGCCATCGCCGATGAACTCATCGCGCTCGGTTTCGAGGTGGACTTCCAGGACGCCTGCGACGTGCTGGGCGTGCACTTCTACGACGCGATCGTGGTCGGCAGCGCCGTGTACGGCGGTCTGTGGCGTCGTGACGCCGCAGAGCTGATCCGCGACCACGTGATCGACCTGCACGAGCGCGAGGTCTACATGTTCTCCGTGGGCATGGAGCCCATCGTGCGCCCGGGGCAGCCGCTCGACGAGGCGGAGGCGCTCGCGCGCGACGTCGCGGCGAGGCAGCACGTCAGGTTCCCCGGCTGCCTGCAGTGGGACCGCCTGAACGTGGGGGAGAAGGCCATCATCCGCGCCCTCAACCCGCCCAAGGGCGATTTCCGCGACTTCGAGGAGATCCGCGACTGGGCGCAGCGCGTCGGCGCCGAACTTCGGACAGTCGCCGCGGTCTGAGCCTTCTCGGCTCGCCGACACCGCGTCACGCGAGGCGACTCCACCCCGTGCGAAACGATTCGTGCACCACACGCGACAAGTCGTGCGATGCGTGTCCGACGCACCCCGTCGATTTGGTTGAATCGTCCTCCGACCGGCAGGCGGTCGGCTGAGGACGAGGGAGCCCGATCGTGTCACGACGCCCACCCCGCGACCGTGATGCGGTACGCGACCTGGCGCCCATGGTGCGTCTCCGTCGTGGGCGTACCCGGGTGGTGGCTGTCGCCGTGGCCGCGATCGCGGTGCTCGCCTGCGCATCGGCCGTCATCCCTACCTCCGTCAGCCCTGGTGCCGCCGGTGTCGAGCCGCCGCGCGCGACCGCTCTCGGTCCGACCCTCCGCGAGACGGGAGAGGGGCCGTCCGGATACGAGGTGACGTTCCGCTACGACGCGCCTGGTGCGACCGCGGTGGCGCTCGTGGGCGACCTGTACTTCACCGATCCGTCCCGCATCGGCCCTGACATGTCTCACGATGCCCGCACCGGGCACGAGTGGCGGGCGGGCGACGTCCCCCATGCGCTGGTGACGCAGCAGCCCGCGTCTCTCGAGCAAGGCGCGGATGGCGTGTGGGAGATCACCATGGCGCTGCCTGCGGGGGTTCACAGCTATGGATTCATCACGGGGGAGTGCGAGGCCGCACTGCTCTGCGGGGCCGCCTTCGACCCTGCCAATCCGCCCGTCTTCGCCGATGAGCCACAGGCGTCCGCCCAAACGCTCAGCCAGGTGTACGTGCCGGAGCATCCCGAATTCTCCACGTACGACCCCTCACACGTGGCCCCGCCCCGAGACGGGGAGCCGACGGGGGAGGTGCGTCACGTGACGTACCCCTCCGCTCAGTCCTCGTTGCCGGGCGGCGAGCACCCGCTCGGCGTGTACCTCCCGCCCGGGTGGGATCCTGAGCGGGGCGCGCCGTATCCGCTGTTGGTGCTGTCCCACGGCGCGTACGACAACGAGACGTCGTGGTTCTCTCAAGGTGCGGCGTCGGCGATCCTCGATCACGCGATCGCCGACGGAGCGATGCCGCCCGCCGTGGTCATCACCACCCTGTTCGAGGACCTCACGCCTGCGCAGATGGGCGAACCCGCGTTCTTCTCGGCCTACGCTGACGAGCTCCGGGACAGCGTGCTCCCGTTCGTCGAGCGAGAGTTCCACGCCGGCGCCCTTCGGGAGGAGCGGTCTTTCGGCGGGTTGTCGATGGGCGGCGCGCTCGGTCTGAATCTGCTCGCCGAACATCCCGACCTGTTCGCGAGCTACGGCCTGTGGTCGGCCGCCGCAGATATGGGTGCGGACTCCGTGGCCGCTCCGTCGGACGAGCAGCTCACACGCATGTCCAGGGCTCGCGCGATCCATCTGGGCACCGGCGTCCACGACGCGCTGCAGGGGATCGGGCAGCGGTCTCAGGAGCGCGCGGCGCTGTATGCGGACCTCGGTCTGCCAGTGACGACGCACGATGTGGACGGCGGTCACACGTGGGACGTGTGGCGTCAGCAGCTGGACGACTACGTCCGCGGCGCCGCCTTCGGCGATCCCGCACCGGTGCCCGAGAGACAGTGGGGATGGATCGCCGTACTGGTCTTGGGAGTGGCACTCGCGGGCGCGGCGATCGGAGCGGTCCGCAGGGGAGTGTAGGCCGACGGGGCGAGCCGAGGAGGTGCGCCGTGCCTCCCCGGGTCAATGACGTCCCAGCGTTAGGCTCACACCATGGAGCCAGAGCGTCGCGACTACCTGCGACGACGCTACTCGAGCCTCGGGTGGGGCGAATGGCTGGCCGCCTGCGTGTTCGCGTTCGTCGCGGCCTTCAGCCTTGACGGCGTCTGGGACGCACTGGGCGCGCGGGGAGCCGTCTGGTGGGCGCTCATGCCGTTGCTTGCGGTGCTGCTGCAGGCAGGGGCCTACTGGCTGATGGCACGGCGCTGGGTGGGCCGGGGCTCCATGCCAGGGGGCATTGCGTGGCTGTTCCTGGCGCTGCGTGCGCTGAACGTCGGCCTCCTGGTGGTCTCGCTGGCCGGGATCGTCGCGACGTGGCCCGGCACCGTCCTGGGCGGCATCGTGGCGATCGCCATCTGGCTCTTCGGCGTTGCTGAGTACGTGAATTACTTCGTGACACGCCTCGCGTACCGACCGGGACGGTGGTGGCGCGGTGTCGGCGATCGGCGTACTCCACAGCTGGTGCGGGACGTCAGGGAAGGGCTGTCAGCGTCTCGGGCACCGTCAGGACACGTTTAATTGACATAATGTGCATTATCGGCGCTACGGCTCTATCGCGACCTCAGCGCCGTGGAGCCGCTGGCGGGACGTCCCCAAGCGCCTGGGCCAGCGCGACCAGCCCGTCGGTGAGCTTCACGCGGTCCTCGTCGCCCATCAGCGCCAGGATCGCGCGCTCATTGTCCAGGTGAACGCCGTGGACTGCGTCGCATGCGCGGCGGCCATCGTCGGTGAGCCTCACGTGCACCACGCGCCGGTCGTCCTCGTCACGGACTCGCTCCACGAAGCCACGCGCCTCGAGTCGCGTGATGCGGTGCGTCGTCGTGCCCGACGTGATCATCATGGTGCGATCCAGTTCGCCGGCCGTCAGCGAGTACGGCTTGCCTGATCGACGCAGCGATGCGAGCACATCGAACTCCCACGACTGCAGGTCGTGCTGCGCGAAGACGCCGTCGATGCGCTGCTGGATCAGCGCGGCCATGCGTGACAGCCTGCCGATGGTCGCCATCGGCGTCACATCGAGATCCGGCCGCTCCTGCGACCACTGGTCCATGAAGGACGCGACGGCATCCATGGGCACCCCCGGAATAGTTTGACATCAAGATGTAGTTGTATATCTTGATATCAAGATACAGGAGTCCGCCATGAACCGCACCCGCATGATCGCCACCACCGCCCTCGCCCCCGTGCTCTGGGGCACCACCTACCTCACCACCACTGAACTGCTGCCTCCCGACCGCCCCCTGCTCGCCTCAGCAGTACGCGCCCTCCCGGCCGGGCTCGCGATGATCGCCCTCACGCGCACACTCCCCCGCGGCGCGTGGTGGTGGAAGTCGGCTGTGCTGGGGCTGCTCAATATCGGCGCCTTCTTCGCTCTGCTCTTCGTCTCCGCCTATCGCCTTCCCGGCGGTGTGTCCGCGACGCTCGGGGCCATTCACCCGCTCATCGTGGCGGTGCTGGCGGTCGCCGTGCTGCGCGAGCCGCATCGGCCCCGCACGTGGATCGCGGCCGCGCTCGGGCTCATGGGCGTCGGCATGCTCGTGCTCACCCCCGGAGCCGCTCTCGACGGCGTGGGCGTCGCTGCAGGCTTGCTGGGCGGCACCTCGTCGGCACTCGGCGTCATCCTCACCAAGCGATGGGGCCGGCCCGTCGGCCTCGTCAGCTTCACGGGGTGGCAGCTCGTCTGGGGCGGGCTCGCGCTCGTCCCGCCGATGCTGGTGCTGGAGGGCCTTCCCGACAGCGTGACCGGGTCGAACCTGCTGGGCTTCGCGTGGCTGGTCGGCCCGGGCGCGATCGTCGCCTACCTGCTGTGGTTCCGGGGCGTTCTCGCCCTTCCCGCCGCCCAGGTCAGCGTGCTCGCCTTCCTCGCGCCGCTCATGGCCACGGGACTGGGATGGGCCGTCCTGAGCCAGACATTGACGGGGCTCCAGGGTCTCGGTGCGGCAGTCATCCTCGGCTCGGTCGTGCTCGGCCAGTCGACGAGCAGGCCAGCGCGCACCGACGGCACGGCGTCGCTAGGCTCCGATCATGGGGGACGACACACGCATCATCACGGCCTCGGACGGCCGGCGCCTGGGGGTGCGCGACGCGGGCAGCCGCGGCTCGGACGCCCCGCTCGCGGTGTTCTGGCACCACGGCACACCGGGGCTCGGCCTGCCGCCGCGGCCCCTGCTCGCGCTCGCCGATGAGCTGGGACTGCGACTGATCGGCCATGACCGGCCCGGATACGGCCTTTCTGACCGTCACCGCGGCCGTCGCATCGGGCATGCCGCAACAGACGTCGCGGACATCGCGGATGCGCTCGGCATCACCCGCTACGCCGTACTCGGGTACTCGGGAGGCGGCCCCCACGCGCTCGCATGCGCCGCCGCGGACCCGCGCGTGGAGGCCGTGATCGTGGGCTCCGGGCTCGCGCCCCGCGATGCGGACGGCCTGGACTGGTACGACGGCATGATCGCGTCCGGACGTCACGTCCTCACCGCCGCCGAGCGCGGCGAACAGGAGCGGCGCGCAGCCGAACAGGACGACTACGACCCGGAGTTCAACGAGCGTGACCTCGACGCCTTGGATGGCGAGTGGAGCTGGCTCGGCGACATCGCCGGGGCCTTCACGCCGGACGACCTCGACGGCGCGATCGACGACGACCTCGCGTATGTGCGGGAGTGGAACGTGGACCTGGACGCCATCGCCGCACCCACCCTGCTGATCCATGGAACCGCCGACGGCATCGTCCCGGTCAGCCACGGGCGCTGGGTTGCCGATCGCATCGGCGCTGAGTGGTGGGAGCGTGAGGGCGACGGGCACGTCGCGCCCGTGCAAGCACTGCCCGACGCGCTGCGGTGGCTGCGGGACCAGGTCCCGGGCTAGGAACGCGCCGCGAGACCGCGGACAGCCGAGGCGAGGTCCGCGACCTCGGCGTCCGCCACCCGAAAGAACGCCCACGTGCCGCGCTTGTCGCGCACGACGAGCCCGGCCTCCGTGAGCTGCCGCAGGTGGTGCGACACGGTGGGCTGGCTGAGCCCCAACGGCTCCTCGAGGTCACACGCGCACACTGACCCGTTGGCGGCGAGAATCTGCACGATGCGCATGCGTGTGGGGTCGCCGAGGACTTTGACTCGCGCCGCGAGCGGCGCCAGGTCCTCGGCCGGCACCGTGAGCTCGGCACCGGGCATGCACACGCCGTCGGCGAGCAGGTTCTCCCCCACTGTCATGCCCCCGACGATAGTTCACCACATCGACATCTGTCGATATTGACTTCCATCGATGCGTACGACAACCTGATCCCATGAGTGACACCAAGCCTTCCGTGATCTTCGTATGCGTCCACAACGCTGGCCGGTCCCAGATGGCAGCCGGATACATGACGCACCTGAGCCAAGGCCGAGTGGAGGTGCGGTCCGCCGGGTCCATGCCCGCCGACCAGATCAACCCTGCGGCCGTCGAGGCGATGCTCGAAGAAGGCATCGACATCCGCAAGGAGCAGCCCAAGGTGCTGACGCCGGAGGCCGTGCAGGCGTCCGATGCGGTCATCACCATGGGATGCGGCGACGCCTGCCCGTACTACCCCGGCAAGCGCTACGAGGACTGGAAGCTCGAGGACCCCGCCGGCCAGGGCGTCGAGGCGGTGCGTCCCATCCGGGACGACATCCGCGGCCGCGTCGAGGCGCTGCTCGCGGACCTGCTCGCGTGAACGAACGCTCCCGGAAGCTGCTGGGAGAGTTCGTCGGCTCCGCGGGCCTCGCGGCCGCGGTGATCGGATCCGGCATCATGGCCGCCACCCTGAGCCCGAACGACGTCGGCCTTCAGCTGCTTCAGAACTCGTACGCCACAGCACTCGCGCTGGCGGTCCTGATCGCCGTCCTGGGGCCGGTCAGCGGCGCGCACTTCAACCCGGTGGTCTCCCTCGCTGAGCGAGTGCTCGACCCGGCCGCACGGCCGATGCGCGAGACGGGCCTCTACATCGCGGTCCAGATCGCGGGCTGCTCGGCAGGCGCCATCCTCGCCAACCTCATGTTCGACCTCTCCCCCGTGGCGCTGGCGACCACCGACCGCCTCGACGCGGCGCGACTGCTCGCCGAGGTGGTCGCGACGGCCGGCCTCGTGGGCGTGATCTTCATGCTCGTGCGAGCGGGACGCACCGCCCTCGTCGCTCCGGCGGTGGGCGCCTACATCGGTGCGGCGTACTACTTCACGAGCTCCACGAGCTTCGCCAACCCCGCCATCACCGTGGGCCGCATGCTGTCCGACACGTTCGCCGGGATCGCCCCCGCATCGGTGCTCCCGTTCGTCGCGGCGCAGCTCGTCGGGGCCGCCATCGGCGTCGTCTCCGTGCGTCTGCTGGCGCCGGCATCAGCCCTTCCCACAACCGGGAAAGTCACGCAGGGAACATAGCCGCTTGCAGGGACGTTCTTCCCACGCAGGCACCACCCCCCGCCTGCGAGGAGAGGGAGCTGACATGGCTGATCGAGCATTGCGTGGAATGCGTCTGGGAACCCAGAGCATGGAGACACCGGCGAACGCGGAACTCGCGGACCGGAAGGACGTCCACTACGACTGCCCCAACGGGCACGTCCTGACATTTCCCTTCTCCACCGAGGCTGACGTCCCGCTGTCGTGGGAGTGCAGCTGCGGTGCGCTCGCGCTGCTGCGCGACGGCG
Source organism: Demequina aestuarii (assembly GCF_000975095.1). Classification (GTDB taxonomy): domain Bacteria; phylum Actinomycetota; class Actinomycetes; order Actinomycetales; family Demequinaceae; genus Demequina; species Demequina aestuarii. The sequence continues at coordinate 1,276,698 of NZ_BBRD01000001.1, read as the reverse complement.
ACCGCTCGGAGATCAAGGACCAGAAGGTCCAGCGCAGCCACTGGGACATGCTGCTCGAGCGCCGGTCGATTCCCGAGCTCGAGGAGCTCCTCGACGAACGACTCGAACTGCTGCGTGCGGGCCGGATCGGCTGACCGGCTTCGACGACCTGACAGGAACGCGCGGCGCATCGGCGCCGCGCGTTCCTGCGTCTCCAGCGGTGATCACCACTCGTAGCGCTGGCCCAGCCGGCGCGTGATGGCCGTGCCCACCAACGCGAGGGCTCCCAGCAGCGGGGCCCACTCCCACACCAAGCGGAACCGCACTGCGGGCGTGATGCCGTCACGCAGGGGCAGGGTCGCATGCATCTGTTCGGCCGTGAACAGGTCCGTCTCGCGGAGCACACGCCCCCTCGGGTCGATCATCGCGCTCACGCCGACGGTCGAGGCCTGCACAGTCGCACGACCAGTCTCGATCGCCCGCAGGCGCGACATCGCCAGCTGCTGAGTGGACTCGGCGGTCTCGCCGAAGGACGCATTGTTCGTGGGCACCAGCACGATCTCGGCCCCGGCGGCGACCGCGTCCGCGACGATGCGGTCGTACGCGACCTCGAAGCAGATCACCGTGCCGAGAGTGACCGTGCGGCCCAGATCGGTCACTGGCAGCGCGATGGTGGCCTGCCCCTCCCCCGCGAGCACATCGGTCTGGACGCGGTCGACCTCGGGCGAGAAGCGCCGGGCGATGTCACGGATGGGAATGTACTCCGCGAACGGCGCCGGGCGCTGCTTCGAGTAGGAGTCCATCACGGCGCCGTCGGGCGACCACAGCAGCATCGAGTTGTAGCGACCCTCCGGCGGGGAGTAGTCGTTGGTGCCCAGCAGCAGCGGTGCGCCAGCGGCCTGGGCCGCCTCGGTGACGAGAGCGCGCGACTCCTCGTCGGTGCGCGGGTCGTAATCGGACGAGTTCTCGGGCCAGAGCAGCAGGTCCAGCGTGCCGGGATCGTCCTTCATGAGCGCGAGCGTGCCGTCGCGGTGGTTGCGAGTCACCTCGCGCGCCTGAGCGAAGGCATCGAGCCCCTCGTTGGGAACGTTGCCCTGCACCACGCCCACGCGCAGCGTGCCGGTGGTCGCCTGACCGTCGAGCGGCACGAACAGCCCGCTCACCACCACGGCGATGCCGGCCAGCGGCGCGGCGATGGCGACGATCAGGCGGCGCTTCAGCAGCGACTCCACGGCGACGCCCAGCAGCGCGCCCACCAGGGCGGCGGCGAAGGTCGTCAGGGGCGCACCGCCGATCCACGCGAAGCTCGCCACCGTGGAATCCAGCTGAGAGAACGCGACGCGCCCCCACGGGAACCCCCCGAACGGCACCATGGACCGCAGCGCCTCCATGCCCGTCCACAGCAGGGCGAAGGCCAGCGCGCCCAGCCACGCATTGCCGCGCGTGACTCCCGACCGGTGCACGTGCACCCAACCGGCGCCGAACAGCCCATAGAACAGTCCCGAGGCGATCGACAGCGCCACCCACGGAATGGGCCCTACAGCCTCGTGCGCCCACCACACGTGCGGAAGCATGAATACGGTGCCGAAGATCCAGCCATAGAAGAAGCCACCCCACGCGTTCGCACGCGCGAGGCTCAGCCACAGACCGCCCAGAGCGACGTAGGCCAGCGGCCACCACCCCAGGTCGGGAAAGGAGGCGGCGAGAGCGAGAGCGCCCAGCGTCGCGAGACCAAGGCGGAGGACGATTCCATGCACGCACCCAGCCTAGGCTCGCGGGGAGCCCCGCCCGCGCATCGGCGCTCCGGGGGCCGAGCCATGGCGACGCGACGGCGTCAGTACGCGACGACTCCCCGACGCATGGCATCGATGGCCGTGCGGGCACGGCCACGGAGCACATCCGTGGGTGCCGACTGCGCCACCTGATCGAGCACGTCGATCACCTGCTTGCACCACCGCACCATGTCTCCCGGGGCGATGTCGGTGTCCTGGAGCACCTGATCCAGGCCCTTGCCCTGAGCCCAGCCGTGGATCGGTCCCGCGATTCCCCAGTGAGGCGGGGGCAGCTCGGGAAGCCCGCGGTCGGTCTGAAGCGAGTCGATCATCGTCCAGATGCGCTGGGTGTCGGCAAGCACGTGCCCCAGGACTCCGCGGGAGCCGCCGGGCACGCGGGGGGTGCGCGACTCGTCCTCCCGGCGTCCCCGGTACAGCAGCGAGGAGACGGTGGCGGCGAGAGCGGCAGGGTGCAGCTCGTTCCACGCGCCCGTCCGCAAGCACTCCGCCATGACCAGATCGTTCTCGGAGTACAGGGTGCGTAGGCTGGTGCCGGCGGGCGTCACCGTGGTCTCTTCGCCCTCTCCCGTGAGATAGCCGAGTTCTCGCAGCACGTCGCAGCGCTTGTCGAAGACGCGCGCGATCGACCCGGTGGCCCGAGAGATCTCGCCCACCACCCGGTCCCGGTCCCGCTTGGCGCGGAAGTGCCGCTCGGCCCACCGGGCGTGCTGCTCGCGGTCCGGGCACCCGTGGCACGGGTGCGACTGCAGCTCCTTGCGGAGCTGGACGATCTGGGCCTCCTCGCCTGACGGCGGGCGCAAGCGCCGCTTGGACGGCACCTCGAACGTGTGCTTGGCGGCCTCGATCACCTGGGCGAGCTCCTTGCGCTGACGGGGGTCGCGCTCATCGTGCTTGGCGGGCACGCGGATGCGTCCCACCGGCTCGATCCCGTGATGCAGGTCGGCGACCGCGAGGCGGAAGGACCGGCCCAGCGTGGAGACCACGGTGGGGCGTGGACCGGCAGGGTCGTCGTCGGGGCGGACCACGGCCACGAGTCCCACGCGCTTGCCGCCGCCGATGCGCACCACGTCGCCACGCTGCAGTCCGGCGAGCATCTCTGCGGTGGCCTCGCGGCGCTGCCGCCCCACGGCCTTCGAGGCGCCCTTCTGGAGGCGGTTGAGGCGTTCGCGCAGCGCTGCGTACTCCATGAAGTCGCCCTTGTCGCACTCGGTTGCCTCGCGAAGGCCCTCGATCGCCTGATCCAGCTCGCGCGCCTTGCGGGCCTTGCCCACCACGGACTGATCTGCCTGGTACTGGGCGAACGACAGCTCGAGAAGCTCGCGAGCCTGATGCACTCCCGACTGCCCGACGAGGTTGATCGTCATGTTGTAGCTCGGCTGGAACGAGCTGATCAGTGGGTACGTCCGCTTGGACGCGAGCCTCCCCAGCTGAGCGGCGTCGAAGCCCGGGTGCTCAACCACCACGGCGTGGCCCTCGATGTCGATGCCGCGCCTGCCGGCACGACCGGTGAGCTGCGTGTACTCCCCCGCCGTGAGGTCCTGATGACTCTCGCCGTTCCACTTGGTGAGCTTCTCCAGCACGACGGACCGTGCGGGCATGTTGACGCCGAGCGCAAGGGTCTCCGTGGCATAGACGACCTTGATGAGGCCCGCGGCGAACAGCTCCTCGACCACCTCCTTGAACAGCGGGATCATGCCGGCGTGGTGGGCCGCGACCCCCGCCTCGAGATGATCGCGCCAGTGCAGGTAGTTGAGGGCGCCCAGGTCCTCTGCGGGAAGGCCCTCGCAGCGCTCGTCGACGATGCGCGCGATCGTGGCGCGCTCCTCGTCCGTGGTGAGCGCGATGCCGGCAGACCTCACCTGGTCCACCGCGTCCTGGCAGCCGGCCCTCGAGAACACGAACACGATCGCGGGCAGCAGCCCGTTGCGGTCCATGACGTCCACCACCGCGAACCGCGGAGGGGCGCGACGTCCCTGAGGGCGCTTGCCGCCTCGCGTGGGTCGCCGCGGGCCGCGGCCGCTGCGGAAGCCCTGCTCCTCGTGGCGCATGCGTTTGGAGATCGCCTCGAGCTCGGGATTCAGGCGGGGGTTCGGCCCGGGGGCGAGCGGATCGACGCCGGGGGCATACAGATCGAAGATGCCTTCTCGCATCAGCACGTGCGGCCACAGCGGCACCGGCCGGCGCTCAGAGACGATCACGCGCGTGTCCCCTCGCACCTCCGTGAGCCACGCACCGAATTCCTCGGCGTTGGACACCGTGGCGGACAGCGACACGATGGCGGTGCGCGCAGCCAGGTGGACGATCACCTCTTCCCAGACGGAGCCGCGGTAGCGATCGGCCAGGTAGTGCACCTCGTCGAGCACGACGACGCCGAGCGTGTCCAGGGTGCGCGAGTCCGCGTAGATCATGTTCCGGAGCACCTCGGTCGTCATCACGACCACCTGCGCCTCGGAGTTGATCGAGGTGTCACCGGTGAGGAGGCCCACGTTCGCGTCGCCGTACACCTTCCGCAGCTCGAGGAACTTCTGGTTGCTCAGGGCTTTGATGGGGGTGGTGTAGAACGACTTCTCGCCGCGCTCGTAGGCGTGCCTCACCGCGAACTCGCCCACGATGGTCTTGCCCGCACCGGTAGGAGCCGCGACGAGTACCGAATGGCCCTCGGCCACCGCCTGGCAGGCGTCACGCTGGAAGTCGTCGAGGGGGAAGTCGAGGCTCGCCTCGAAGTCAGTCAGGTCGCGGTGGCGGGACCGAGCCTTCGCGGCAGCGAAGCGCTCCGCAGGAGAGCTCATGCCTTCAGGCTATCTGCCTTGCCGCCCAGCACTCGCAACGCCCCGGGCACCACGCGAACGTCGAGAGGCGCGGGCCCGATGAGCTCGCCGTCCGCGAAGGCCGGCGGCAGCGGCGCGCCCGTCCCGCTCGAGGCGGGGCCGATGCGCACGCGCTTCGCCTGCACGACGCGCACCCGAGGGTCGCCCAGGTGCGAGCCATCGTTCAACCGGGGGAACACGCGCGCGATCTCGAGTGGGCGCATCGGCTCGGCCAGCACCAACTCGAGCAGCCCATCCACGTGAGAGGACTCGGGCGAGATCATGAGTCCGCCGCCGAAGACCGGACCGTTCGCAACGGCGACGAGCGTGCAGCGCTGCTCCCAGCGCTCGCCGTCCACCTCGACGCTCACGCCATAGGGAGTGAAGCGTGGGAGCTCTCGCAGCGTCGCGATCTTGTACTTGAGAGGGCCGCGCGGGAACGCCAGGCGGTTGGCATAGGCGGCGATGGCCGCGTCGATGCCGGCGGACAGCACGGCGGCGAAGTAGCGCCTGCGCTTGCGGTCGGCGACGCCCTGGCCGTCGATGCGGCCCAGGTCCACGCGGATCACGTCGCCCTCGATCCCTCGCTCAATGGCCGTCACAGCCGCGGGGACGTCGTGCACCGGAAGCCCCAGAGACATCGCGGCATCGTTGCCCGAGCCGGCAGCGACGATCCCCAGCGGCAGGCGCGTCTCGGCGCATGCCTGGATGCCCAGATGCGCCATGCCGTCCCCGCCCACGACCACCAGCGCGTCCAGGTCACGATGGCGTTCACGCGCGTGGTCGAGCGACGCGGACCACGTGCCCCTCGACAGGTCCCTCACCCGGTGGCCACGTGCGGCGAGGAGCGCGAGCGTCTCGGCGGACGACGTGGCTCCCCTGCCCGACCCCGCCGCCGGATTGGTGATCACGCCGATGGTGCTCATGGTGCGAGAGCGCGCGCGTCCTTCTTGGCGCGCACTCGCTCGCGCCACATCCCGATGCCGACGGCGGCGAAATACAGCGCGCACATAGGCACCGCCATGAACAGCATCGTCACCACGTCGGGCGTGGGGGTCAGCACGGCGGCCGCGACGAAGATCAGCAGCACGGCCCACCGCCAGCCCTTCAGCCAGGTGCGGGCCCTCACCACGCGTGCCCACGTGAGGGCGACCATCACGACCGGGAAGACGAACGCAACTCCGAAGACGAGGATCAGCCGCGTCGCGAAGGAGACGAACATCTGGGCCTCGAGCCAGTTCGCGGCGCTGTCGGGAGTGAACCCGATCAGGATCTCCACCGCCCGCGGGTAGACCCACCACGCCAGCGCCACGCCGGCGAAGAACAACGGAATCGCAGCGCCGAGGAATCCGAAGGTGTACCGCTTCTCCCCTGCCTTGAGGCCGGGCGCCACAAACGCCCACAACTGGTACAGCCACCATGGCGCGGACACGATGACGCCCAGGAACAGCGACACCTTGATGCGAATGTCGAGGGCGGTCGCAATGCCGGAGAAGTTCACCGCCACCATTGCATCGTCACGCACCGCGACGGCGAGAACCGGCTCTTGCAGCGCCTCGAAGACGGGGGTGTAGAAGAACCAGCCCGCCACCGCGCCCACGGTGACGCCGATCACGGCGAGGATCAGGCGATTGCGGAATTCTCTCAGGTGCGCGCTCAGCGGCATGCGCGCACGGGCATCCCGCCTGCGCGCCCTAGCGCGTGCCACGCCCGTCGTTGTCGGGGAGTTCGACGGTGCTGTCGGGCACGGGAGCCTCGCCACGCTGCTGCGTCTGCTCCGCATCTGACTTGGGCGCGGCGTCTGTCGAGGGCGCGGTGCCCGAACTGTCAGGCTTGTCGTCGTCCGTGAGCGCCTTCGTCTCGTCCTTGAGGATCCTCATCGACTTGCCGATGCTGCGCGCCAGCTCGGGGAGCTTGGGGGCGCCGAACAGCAGCACGACGATCAGCGCAATGATGATGATCTCGCGGGGACCCATGAATGCCTCCTGTGTCGGGTGCGGACACCACGGTGGTTCAGATGGTTCAGTCTAGACGGAGTGCGCCGCCGCGACCGCATCGGCGTGCGAGCTCACGGCGTCGCGCAGCTGCTCCGGTGCGATGCTCACGATGTCCGGCGCCACCGCGAGCAGCCGCCCGGCGGCCCAGTCCACATCGGCCACGCCGAACCGCGCGGTCGCGGTCTCGCCATCGTCCTCGATCTCCACGCCGGCCAGGTCCTCGAAGGCCCAGCGGGCCCCGCGTCGGACCACCACAGTCGCCTCGAACTGCGGGGCCAGCGAGAATCCCCGTTCCTCGCTGGGGGGATGAGTGATCATCACGTCGCTGGCAGTGGCGGACGCGATGCGTCCCAGCCGCAGTGTGCGGTAGTCATCGGCCTTGAGGCAGAAGCACTCGACGTACCCCACGCCATCGATCGCGACCAGCCGGTGCGGCTCGATCACGCGGACAGAGCGCCGGTCCTGAGCGTCGATGTAGTCGAGACTGACTGCACGACCCTCGGCGATGCCGCGCTCGACCGTCGAGGTCACCGCTGCATCGGCCTCCGAGGCACTGTCGAGAACGCGTACTGGCTCCCCGCCGCCGTAGGCCTCCCGGAGGCGCGAAAGCACGTCCTGCGCTCCGGCCGGAGCAGTGCCTGCGGCGATCAGCGTCGCCAAGGCGCCGATGAGCGCCACCGCCTCGCGGCCCGACAGGCGCACCTGTGATGCTCCTTGCGACGCGACGAGCGTCGCGACTCCGGAGTCCAGGTGGTCGAAGTCGAACTCGATGCACTCGTCGGGGAGGTACGGCGGGATGCCGCTGGTGGTGAGCGCCCACAGGTCGCGCTCGACCCGCTGCTCGGTCACCCCGAAGTGCTCGGCGAGCACCGCGAAGGGCGTGGAGCCGTGCGCCTCGAGGTAGGCGATCATGCCGAGCAGTCGCACGAGCCGATCACGCGAGGTGTCAGCCATGGGCCACCTCCATCGCGGCGCGCGCGTACGCGCGGACGGATTGCTTGAGGGACTCGGGCGCGACCACGCGCGCGGCGCCTCGCAGCGCCAGGACCTCGGCGCGGAGCAGATCCTCGTGGCGGTAGGGCACCCGCACCAGCTCCCAGCCGGCCCCGGCTGTGGACGGCTCCACGTCCTCCGACTCCACGCCGACGGACTCGCCCCGCAGGCGCAGCGCATGACCGGCCTCCGGACGGAGGGCGATCACAGCGGTCATGGTGGCGGAGTGGTCGTCGAGGTCGCCCAGCGGCAACGTGTCGGGGCGCTCGAACGCCTCGATGTCACCCGTAGGCCTCACCCGGCCGGAGATGCGACCGAGCCGGTAGGTGCGCGGGGCGCGGCGGTCCACGTCCCATCCAATGAGGTACTCGACGCCGGAACGCATCACGATGCCCCACGGCTGCACAGTGCGCCGCGCCGTCTCCGAGCTGGCAGAGGCGTACTCGAACCGCACTGCCTGGCGGTCCACGATCGCCTCGGCGAGCGCCGCCGTCGCGTCGTGGCCGGCCGACGTCGCCATGCCTCCATACGGCAGCGAATCCGAGTCGCCATGCTCGATGGCGGACACCACCTTGGCGAAGCCCATGCGGGCATCCTCCGCCAGCGACGCCCCCTGCCAGTACTCGACGGCGAGAGCGAGGATCGCCGCGTCGTGCACCGTGAGGTCGAGATCCGGGAGCGCGGCGTCACCGTCGATGCGGTAGCCCAGATCGTCCTGGTGCAGCGGATCGGTGACGGTGCGCAGCGGCAGTCCCATGCGGCGCAGCTCGTCCTTGTCGCGTTCGAACATGCGCTGGAACGAGACGTCGGCGCGGTCGCGTTCCGCGGGGGTGGCCCCCGACGGGACGGCGTCGTAGCCGTCCACGCGGGCGCGAATCTCTTCACGCGTCAGCCGTCGGCGCGTCGCGCTCAGCGCGAGCATCAGATTGAGCCGGCGCTGCTCTGCGGAGATGCCTGACATCTACACCCGCACCGCCAGCAGTTCCGTGGTGAGGATCGCCCTGGCTCCCGCCGCATACAGCCGGTCCATGATCTGGTTCATCTCTGAGCGGGGCACCATCACGCGGACCGCGTGCCAGTTCTTGCCGTGCAGCGGCGTCACGGTGGGCGCTTCGAAGCCGGGGGTCACCGCGACTGCCTCGTCGAGCCGGTCGTCCGGCACGTCGTAGTCGACCAGCACGAACTGGCGCGCCATCAGCACGCCGCGCAGGCGCCCGGTGAGCACGGCGATCTCGGAGTCAGACACGTCAGGGCCCTTGATGAGGATCGCCTCGGACTTCAGGATCGGCTCGCCGAAGATCTCCAGGCCGGCCGCCTTGAGCGTGGTGCCCGTGGAGACCACGTCGGCCACGACATCGGCCACGCCCAGGCGCACCGACGACTCGACCGCGCCGTCGAGGCGCACCACGCTGGCCTCGACGCCGAACGACTTCAGGTGATGCTTGACCAGGCGGGGATAGCTCGTGGCCACGCGCTTGCCCGCGATGCCCTCGACGCTCGACACCGAGTCCGCCGGAGCCGCGTAGCGGAACGTCGAACCGCCGAAGCCCAGCTCGAGGTGCTCCGTGGCCGGGGTGCCCGAGTCGAGCAGCAGGTCACGGCCGGTGATGCCCGCATGCACGGTCCCGGAGCCCACATAGACGGCGACGTCACGAGGGCGCAGGAAGAAGAACTCGACCTCATTGCGGGCGTCGACGAGCACCAGCTCGCGGGGATCGCGGCGCTGCTTGTAGCCCGCCTCTCGCAGGAGCTGCGAGGCGGCCTCAGACAATGAGCCCTTGTTGGGGACGGCGATGCGGAGCACGACTCTCCTTGGGTGGTGGTGGTCGTTACAGGTAGCGGTAGACGTCGGCGGGCGTCAGGCCCTTCGCGATCATCATCACCTGCGCGTGGTACAGCAGCTGAGAGATCTCCTCGGCGGTCTCCTCGTCGGACTGGAACTCCGCGGCCATCCACGACTCGGCGGCCTCCTCGACGAGCTTCTTGCCGATGGCATGGACACCCTTGTCGAGCAGCGCCACCGTGCCGGAGCCCTCGGGACGCTCCTCGGCGCGCGCGGACAGTTCCTCATAGAGTTCGTCGAACGTCTTCACGTGACCAGCCTAGGGCAGACGGGCGCCGCCGCCGCCATCGGCCGATGCGGGCGCTGCCCTGTGGGCATGCGCGGTCAGGAGAGGTCGCGGAGGATCAGCGCCGTCGACAGCGCGGCCTCGACGGACTCGGCGCCCTTGTCCTCCTTGGAACCCTCGAGGCCCGCACGGTCCAGCGCCTGCTGCACGTCGTCGACGGTGAGGACCCCGAAGCCGACGGGCACAGGATGAGACTGAGAGACGCTGGTGAGCCCCATCGTCACGGACTCGCACACGTACTCGAAGTGCGGAGTCTCGCCCTTGACGACCACGCCAAGGGCCACGATCGCGTCAGCACCCTGGCGGGCGAGGTGCTCTGCCACGACGGTGAGCTCGAAGGCGCCGGCCACGCGAGTGACGCGATACGCGGCGCCGCTGCTCTCCGCCGCCCTGATGGCGCCGGCCACCAGTCCGTCCATGACGTCGGTGTGCCACTGGCTCGCGACGATCTCGACCGTGAGGCCGCTCGCGTCGATGTCGATCTTCGGTGCGCCGTCGCCGCTCATGCGTTGTCTCCCAACAGGTGTCCCATGCGATCGATCTTGGTGCGGAGGTACTCCGCGTTCTCCGGGTGCTCGCCGAAGTGGTGCGGGATCCGCTCCGCGACGTTGATGCCCGAGGCTCGCATGGCCTCGACCTTCGCGGGGTTGTTCGTCATCAGCCGCACCTCGTCGAGACCCAGGTCCTGGAGGATCGCTGCGGCGGCGCCGTACTCGCGCCGGTCCACCGGGAAGCCCAGGTCGGTGTTCGCGTCGACGGTGTCGCGGCCCTGGTCCTGCAGCGCGTACGCCTGGATCTTTCCCAGGATGCCGATGCCGCGGCCCTCGTGTCCACGCAGGTAGACGACGGCGCCGCCCTCGTTCGCCACGCGCTCGATCGCGGCGTCCAATTGGGGACCGCAGTCGCAGCGCTGGGAGCCGAACGCGTCACCCGTGAGGCACTCGGAGTGCACGCGCACGAACGGCAGCGATCCGGGAGGCACGGGAGCCGTCAGCGCGACGTGCTCGTCCCCGGTGCGCGCGTCGCGGTAGGCCTTGATAGTGACCTCGCCGTGCCTGGTGGGCAGGCGGGCCTCGCCCGATCCGGTGACGCGGTGGGGCGCGGGCTCGACGGGCGGCGGCTGGTCGTCCACCTGCCGGCGGTACTCGATGAGGTCCGCGATGGTCATGAACACGAGGTCCTCGCGCTCGGCCACGCCCATCGCGTCGCCCGTGCGCATCATGGTGCCGTCGTCGTTGACGAGCTCGGCGATGACCCCCACCGGCTCCAGACCGGCCAGGCGGCACAAGTCGACGGCGGCCTCGGTGTGGCCGGGGCGGTGCAGCACTCCCCCGGCGACCGCCCGCAGCGGGAGCACGTGGCCGGGACGGATGATGTCGTCGGTGCACGTCGCCGGCGCTGCCAGGACCTGCAGGGTGCGGTGGCGGTCTGCCGCCGAGATGCCCGTGGTCACGCCTTCGGCGGCGTCGACGGACACCGTGTACGCCGTGCGGCGCGGGTCCTGGCTGTTGGGCACCATGAGCGGCAGGTTCAGCGCATCGGCGCGTGGTCCAGGCATGGGCGCGCACAGGTAGCCGCTCGAGTGGCGGATGCCCCAGGCGACCCACTCGACCGTGGTGGTCTGTGCGGACATGATGAAGTCCGCCTCGTTCTCGCGATGGCGGGAGTCCGCGACCAGGACGGGCTTGCCGGCGCGCAGGTCTGCGAGGGCCCGCTCGACCAGGGTGACGACGTCGTGGCTCATGCGCGGGCCGCCAGCATCGACTCGACGTACTTGCCCATCACATCGACTTCGACGTTCACGGAGTCGCCCATGGACAGTCCGCCGAGCGTCGTGTCGGCGAGCGTGGTGGGGATCAGCGACACCGTGGCACGGTCGCCGTCCAGTGCCGCGACCGTGAGCGACACGCCGTTGAGCGCGATCGATCCCTTGGGCACGACGTAGCGCACCAAGTCAGCGGGGAGAGCGAAGGTGAAGTCGTCCCAGTCCTCCTGCGAGTCCCGCGCGACCAACTGCGCGGAGCCATCGACGTGGCCCTGCATGATGTGACCGCCGAGCCGGCCGTCGGCACGCAGCGCACGCTCGAGGTTGACCCTTCGGCCGGGCGCGATGTCACCCAGCGTGGTGGTCTCGCGGGTGACCCGCATGACGTCGGCATCCCACAGACCGGTGAGCCGCCCGTCGGCCTCCGGCTGACCCGCGACGGTCAGGCACACGCCGTCGACCGCGATCGACTCGCCATGCGCAAGATCGGTGCCGAACCCGTCTGACTGGATGGTCACGCGTGAGCGAGCGCCGTCGTCGTCGACGTTCACCACGGTGCCGACCGCCTCCACAATGCCGGTGAACATCAGATTCCTCTCGAGAGATGAGCGACTATCAGTGTATCCGCGCCCAATGGTTGAAGGTTCACGTGCTGTCCCCTCAACGCGTCTGCCATCGTTCCGATTCCCAGGTCGTCGACCACGCTCGGGCCTGCTCCCAGGAGCACCGGAGCGATGTACGCGTGCACCTCGTCGACGAGCCCTTCGCGCAGGAACGCTGACAGCACCGTGGGACCGCCTTCGACCACGAGCGACCGCACCTCTCGCTCCCAGAGTGCGGCGAGAACGTCGCGGGGATCGTGGGAGGGAACGGACACGGCGTGAGAGTCCCGCCACACGCGCCTGCCGGATGTGTCCCGATGCCCGATCACCACCCGCAAGGGCTGATGCGGGCCGTCCTCTCCCCCGGGACGCGCGGACAGCCGGGGATCGTCGACCAGCACGGTGCCGGTGCCGACGGCGATGGCGTCGACCTCCGCGCGGATGCCGTGAGCATGGTCGCGAGCCTCCGGACCGGTGATCCACACCGACGTCCCATCCGCGGCCGCCATCCGGCCGTCCAGAGTCGCGGCCCACTTGGCGATCACGTAGGGCCGGCCCCGTCGCATCGCGGTGAGCCATCGATGGGTGAGCGCCGATGCGCCCGCGTGTGCGGTGAGCATCGCGGGGATTCCGCGCGTCGCGAGCACCGCAGCACCGCCGCTGGAGGAATCGCCCGGATCGGCGACGGCGTACGTCACTGCCGCGATGCCGGCCTCGGTCAAGGCGTCGACGCACGGGCCGGTGCGCCCCGTATGGGCGCAGGGCTCCAGGGTGACGACGGCCGTGCCTCCGCGGACGTCGGCGCCTCGGGTGCGCGCATCGGCGATGGCCGCCACCTCCGCGTGCGCGGTCCCCGCGCCGCGGTGCCAGCCCTCGCCCAGCACGGCTCCGGCGCTGTCGAGGAGGACGCATCCGACTCTGGGGTTCGGCCCGTATGCGGGACCGTTCGCGGCCAGCGCGACCGCGCGGTCCATCGCGCCGGCGACGGACAGCGGCGCACGGGCGGCGGTCATGCGGGCCGTGCGTGAGTAGCGAGTTCGCGCAGGGCGGTGACCTCGGCGGCCGGGTCATCCGCTCCGAACACTGCGGATCCGGCGACGAAGACGTCGCAGCCGGCCGCAGCGATGTCCTCGATGGTGTCTCGGGACACGCCACCATCGGACTGCAGCCACAGCGGGTGGCCCGCGGCTGTCGCGGCGGCCCGCAGCGCTTCGAACTTGGGGAGCATCTCCGGCATGAACGACTGGCCCCCGAAGCCGGGCTCCACGGTCATGACGAGCACCATGTCGAACTCCTTGAGGTGCTCGAGCACGACGTCGACGTCGGTGCCCGGCTTGAGTGCGACCGACGCACGCGCGCCCAGGGCACGGAGGTCCCTGGCGATCGCCACGGGGTCAGCGGCGGCCTCGTAGTGGAACGTCACCGACGTCGCGCCCGCTTCGGCGTACCGCGGCGCCCAGTGGTCGGGGTCATCGATCATCAGGTGCGCATCGATCGGCATGGGAGACACCTCGGCGATGCGCTCCAGCACCGGCAGCCCGAGCGTGAGGTTGGGCACGAAGTGCGCATCCATCACGTCGACGTGGAGCCAGTCCGCGCTGGCGACCGCGGCGATGTCTCGCTCGAGGTTCGCGAAGTCGGCGGCCAGGATCGACGGAGAGATCTGCATGCCCATGCGTCGAGCCTAGCGCCGCTGCGGCACCGGCTCAGCGCGCGCTCTCCGCGGGAGGCGCCAGCATGCCGACTCGGCCCGATGGGCCGCGCACCCACGGCCGCCGCGCACTCCACCCGCATCGTTGCCGCGGCCCCCGTTCGCGCCGCTGCCCGCCGGCACACTGTCCCTGACGGATCAGTCGGGTCGCTCCAGCAGCGCCAGGAACATCGCATCCGTGCCGTGCGCGTGCGGCCAGAGCTGCACGTGCGGGCCTGCACCCCAGTCCGATGCCGTGGTGCCGGTCAGCGCCGCCACGGCCTCGCGGGCGTCGAGCTGTCGCAAGGCGGACCCCGCCACGACGTCGCGGGTCTCGGCCACCACGGGCGAGCAGGTGATGTACGCGAGGATCCCGCCCGGCGCCAACAGCCGTGCGGCGCGCGCCAGCAGCGATCGCTGAAGCGCGACCAGCTCGCCAAGGTCGTCGAGGCCGCGGCGCCAGCGCGACTCAGGCCGCCGTCGCAGCGCACCCAGGCCGGAGCACGGGGCATCGAGCACGATGCGCTGGTAGGCACCCTCGTCACCCCACTCGCGGGCATCCCCCACGTGCACCGCTACGGTGCCCTCGGGCACGGCACGGACCGAGGAGCGCACCAGCTCGGCCCGGTGCGGGTGCAGCTCGAGCGCATCCAGCCTGACCCCCTGCTGAGCGGCGATCGCTCCCAGAAGGGCAGCCTTGCCGCCGGGCCCGGCGCACATGTCCAGCCAGCGCTCCTCTGGCGCCATGGGTCTCGCCGACGCCAGTGCACCCGCGGCGACCTGGCTGCCCTCGTCCTGGACGGCGGCCCGGCCCTCCGCGACGGACCCGAGATCTCCGGGACGGCCGGAGGCGAGGGTGACCGCCCAAGGCGACCAGTGGCCGGCCTCACCGCCCGACTCCGCGAGCACGTCATCCCGCTCAGCCAGTCCAGGTCGCGCCGCGAGGGTGACCCGAGCGGCAGCGTTGTCGGCCTCCAGCAGCGCGTCGATCTCGCCCGCACGGCCGTCGGCGGCGAGAGCACGCTCGAACTCCGCGACCACCCACTCGGGATGAGAGAACCGCACGGCCTTCGCCGCGCGCGACGTGCCGGGCGCGATCACGGTGAGCCACGCATCGGCGGTCTTCTCCGTGACCCGCCGCATCACGGCATTCGCGAACTTCGCCGCCCCCTGGCCGCGCTCGCGACGCACCAGGTCGACGGTCTCGGATACCGCGGCATGGGAGGGCACTCGCATGGCCAGCACCTGGTGGGCGCCGACCCACAGCGCGGCCCGCACCTCAGGGTCGAGCGACGCGGGGTCGCGCCGTGCCGCCTTGGCGATGATGGCGTCGTACTGGCCCCGCATGCGTAGCGCCCCATAGGCCAGCTCCGTGGCGAAGGCCGCGTCGCGACCATCGAGCCGGGCCTGATCGATCAGTCCGGGCATCACCAGGTTCGCGTAGGCGTCGTCGTCACCGACTGCCATCACGCAGCGATAGGCGACATCGCGCGCGGCGCTCATGCGTCGCCCAGGACAGCGGCGTCGCCGAGGCGCGCTCCGCGCCACCACGCGTCGGCCTCGACCTGACCCTTGCCCGCCGGCTGCACCCACCCGAGCTGGACGGGGTCACCGCCTGTACCGACGATCACGGCGCCATCGTGCTCCGCCACCTGACCGGGGACGGTCGGTGGGAGGTCGGCGCGCTCGCGGACAGGGCCGAGCTTCATCGCGGTGCCGTCCGGCAGCGTGGTCCACGCTCCCGGCGCCGGAGTGCAGCCGCGGATCTGGCGGTCCACCACGTGCGCTGGTCGGTCCCACCGCACGGAGGCGTCGTCGCGCGTGAGCTTGGGTGCGTGACTCACGCCGTCCTCGACCTGGGGAATCGGCGTCGCCTGGCCGGTGCCGAAGGCATCGATGGCTTGGACCAGCAGCGGGGCACCCGCCTCAGCGAGACGCGCGAGCAGTATTCCGGCCGTGTCATCGCGGCGCACGCGCTCCGACATCGAGCCGATCACCGGGCCTGTGTCCATGCCCTCGTCGAGCACGAAGGCGCTGACTCCGGTGATCTCGTCGCCTGCCATGAGCGATCGCTGCACCGGCGCCGCTCCCCGCCAAGCCGGAAGCAGGGAGAAGTGCAGGTTGACCCACCCCAGCCGAGTGGCGCCGAGCAGGTCCTTGCGCAGAATCTGCCCGTACGCGACGACTGCCGCGATATCGGCGTCCAACGCGGCGATCTGCGCCATGAAGTCGGGATCGGAGGCTCGAGGAGGAGTCAGCACCGGCCATCCCCGCTCCTGCGCGTATGCCTTGACCGGCGACGGGTGCAGGTCGCGACCGCGCTTGCCCCGAGCGTCGGGCTGGGTGATCACGGCGACGATCTCGTGTCGGTCCGCGAGAGCCTCGAGGCTCGGCACGGCGATGTGGGGGGTACCGGCGAAGATCAGACGCATGCGTCCATCGTAGGGCGGCGAGAACGCCGTCAACGCGGCAGCTCGAGCGGTCCGTCGACCCTCACGCGGAGTTCGCGCTTGACCTTCGAAGCTTCACGCTGCGCGTCCCGCAGACCGTCGACGATGGCCTGGGCTTGGGACCGTGGCACCAGGATGCCCACACCGTCCTGGAGGTCGATCCAGGTGGTCGGCCCGGACGGCTCGTCGACGACGCCCGCATGAGCGAGCGCGTCTCTCACGAGTGCGCGGTCGCCGTGCACGGTGAGGTAGCGCCGATGCGGAGGCAGCCCCAGCGCGCTCCGCTCCTGGTACTCGTCGCGGGCTGCGTCCGCCGGCGACCACGTCGACAGTGCACGCCGGACAGCGGGAGGCACCTCCCCCACGATCGTCACGGAGCCGCCCTCATGGCGACTGCGGACCAGGGCTGCGGCTCCCAGCCACCACCGGATCGCCTTGAGCTCGCCGCCGAGCCCGGTGCCGGCGGGCACCCCCGCGTCGGTCACCACGAGGTGACGGTAGCCACCGGCGACCGCGGGCAGCGCCGCGGGCGTCGCCAGCACCACCCCCTCGGTCACGGTGTGGTCGTCGACAACGCCGGCCGATGCGGTCGAGACCGTGAGCGGAACGTCGCCGAGCATGCGCTGCAGCTGCTCCGCGATGCGGTCCGCCCCTTGGCGCACGTGCTTGAGCTGGGCGCCCTGGCACTCGGGACAGTGCCAATCCGTCTGGAGGTGTCCCTGGTCGAGACACACCGGGTCAGCCCCGGGGCTCGCAAGACCGAGGAGCGACGAGCACTCGCGGCACTCCGCCCACTGCTCGCAGCGTGCGCAGGCGGTGGCGTTCACGTATCCGGCCCGCGGCACGACGATCGCGACGGGCCCCTCGGGCAGCGCTGCACGCACGGCCCGCCAGACGCTGCCCGGCATCCAGTGCCATCCGGCGCCGCCCTCCGCGTCACGGCGCTCGGCAGTCATCACGTCCACGGCCGGCACGGCCGCTCGCACCTCGTCACGTGACGGTGCCTCGAGGCGGGCCCAGCCGTGCTCCACCAGGGCGATGGCGTCCGCACTGGGGGCGTAGCCGCCGAGCACCAGGCCCGCGCCCTCCTCGGCGCGCATCGATGCGACGGTGCGCGCGTGCGGGTAGGGCGCGTGGAGGTCTTCCAGCGCGCCGTTGGCCTCGTCCCACACCGCGATGACGCCCAGGTGAGGGACCGGCTGCATTGCCACCGGTCGGGTACCGATGACGATCCGCGCGTGTCCACGCATGGCAGCCACGTAGCTCCCGAAGCGCACCGCCGCGCCATCGTCGTGATCGAGGACCGCGACGGACCCGCCGGAGCGCGCCGTCCACCTGGAGAGGCCGAGGCGCCGGCACTCGGCCATCAGCACTGCGACCGCACGGGCGTCTGGCGCCACCACGATGCTCGAGGCGCCGGTGACGGCCGTCGCGAGAGCCGTGGCGACGAGGCGTGCTGCGGCGATCGACGTGCGTGGCTCGACGTCGGGCAGCGCCTCCCACACGACGCGCTCGCCCACACGTGCGAGCGGCTCCGCCTGCGCGCGCGACGCGGCGTCGGCGTAGTCCGCGTCGAGCGCCACGGGAGCGGACTCCCAGTCCCGCTTCTCCACCGCGGCCGCCCGAGGAGGGGCCATGAGGCGCAGCACATCCCACACCGAGCCGCCGTAACGGCGCGCGATGCGCTCCGCGAGGGTGATGGCTGCCGGCGTGTAGCTCGGGATGGCGCTGGAGCTGCGGATGGTGCTGAGGTCGCCGCCGAAGGAGGAGGTGCGCGGCAGCCGGGTCACGACGCCGCTCACCAGTCTGCCCGCGAACGGGATCCGTACGCGCGAGCCCACCTCCACCACGTCCACCAGCGTGGGCGGAACGGCGTAGTCGAAGGGCCGGTCGAGGTGCGGAAGCGGGCTATCCAGCCGGACCGAGGCGACCGGCGGCTTGCGCCCACTGGCAGGCGCACCCGGCGTACGCGGGGGGCTCACGCGCACGCGGCGGCGAGAGCCTCAGCCCTGTCCGTGCGCTCCCACGTGAAGTCGGCGAGCTCGCGGCCGAAGTGGCCGTAGGCCGCCGTCTGCCGATAGATCGGGCGGCGCAGGTCGAGGGCGTCGATGATCGCCGTGGGTCGGAGATCGAACACCTCGCGGATCGCGTCTTCGATACGTCCCGGCGCGACGGTCTCCGTGCCGAAGGTCTCGACGTACAGGCCCACAGGGCGGGCGGTGCCGATCGCGTACGCCACCTGCACCTCGCAGCGCTCCGCCAGACCGGCGGCCACCACATTCTTCGCGACCCAGCGCATGGCGTAAGCGCCGGAGCGGTCCACCTTCGAGGGGTCCTTGCCTGAGAACGCTCCCCCGCCGTGACGGGCCATTCCACCGTACGTGTCCACGATCACCTTGCGGCCGGTGAGCCCTGCGTCGCCCTTGGGACCGCCGATCTCGAACTTGCCGGTGGGGTTGATCAGTGACCGATGAGCCTGGGTGTCAAGGTCGAATGCCGCGAGCACCGGTGCGATCACCTCGGCCTCGACGGCCGCACGCAGGTCACCCATGCCCATGCCCTCGGCATGCTGGGTCGACACCACCACGGTGTCCACCGTGCGGGCGATGTCGCCGTCGTAGCCGATGGTCGCCTGGGCCTTGCCGTCGGGACGCAGACCCTCGATGATGTTCGCCCGGCGCACCTCCGCGAGGCGTTGCGTGAGTCGGTGCGCGATGGCGATAGGCAGCGGCATCAGCTCCGGGGTGTCCTTGCATGCGTAGCCGAACATCAACCCCTGGTCACCGGCGCCGAGCTCGGCGCCGTCGGAGTCGGTCGCGCTGCCGACGCCCTGCCAGATATCGGGACTCTGCTCGCCGATGGACACCGAGACGCCGCACGAGTCCCCGTCGAATCCGGTGGAGGACGACGTGTAGCCGATTCCCGTGACGACCTCGCGGATGGTGCCCGGGATGTCGACGTAGGCCTCGGTGGTCACCTCGCCGGCGACGTGCACCAGACCAGTGGTCACCATGGTCTCGACCGCGACGCGGGACAGAGGATCCTGCCGGAGCATCTCGTCCAGGATCGCGTCAGAGACCTGGTCGCAGATCTTGTCAGGGTGGCCCTCGGTCACGGACTCGGAGGTGAACAGTCGTAGATTCGTCACGCGAGCAAGCCTAACGGCGCGCGTGATGTGCCACCGGCCCCGCGCTCATGATCCGCGACCCACTCCCGATGCTCTCGTTCCCACTCGTGGACCATCGCCTCGTCTTCAGCCGTGATCGCGGGCAGGTCGAGTTCCGGCGGCAACGGCACCTCGACATCGAGGGCGGCCGATCCTCCCGAGGACGGAGTCCTCCCCACGTCCTGAAACGCGGGTGGGATGAACGACACCGAGGTCGACGTCGCCACGATCTCCCAACCCTGGCGATGAATGTCGTGATGGCACCTGGTGCAGAGCATCACTCCGTTGGACAGGTTCGTAGTCCCGCCGTGCTGCCACCACCTGATGTGGTGCGCCTCGCAGCGCTCCGGCGGGGCATGACACTTGGCGCACCCTCCGTCACGCTGCACCAGCGCGATCCGTTGCGCATCGGTGAACAGCCTCTCCCGCACACCCTGATCGAGGATCTCACTGTCGCCTCCGAGGACCTGCGGGATGATCTCTGCGTCCCCCGACAGGCGACGCAACTGACCGACCGAGACCGGCTGGTCGATCCCGTCGACGCTGCCCAGTCCGTCGCCGCTCATCAGGTCCGACAGACTCATCCGCACCACCATCGTGGTCCGCACCCCGGAACGGTCGGTCCGCGTGCACCCCAACGAGTGTCGCGCGAGCGCATGCAGCGCATCGACTCGCATCTGCCCCACGGTCCGGGTGTCGTCGCTTTCGCTCTCCCCATTGCGACCGGTGCCACGACCTTGCCGCCGCACGTCCCTGGTGGTCATCTGCTCCAGCACCGCGATGATCGGCGCCGCCGTCACCGCATCCATCTGGCCATGGATCACGACCGTGCCTTCGTGGTCCTGCCTCCACCACAGGTACCGGGCCTCATGGTTCTCGCGTTCGCGTCGCTCGTGACCGGCACGATCCGCGCGAGCGACGGCACGGGCCATCATCGTCTGAACTTCGTGAGCCGCCATCGAGACCGCCTTTGACACCAGGCGCTCCTCCAGCGCCACCAGCGCCTCATCCTCGAGGCGATCCGTCAACCGGTTCAGCCCGCCGACGATGAGGCTCGCAGCATCGACCGACAACTCCCCCGCCACCGAGGCGCGAGCCACCGCCGGGTACTTGGGCCGGGGCGGAGAGTGGACGGGAGCAGCGGAGGGCGGCGTCACCGGGGAGAACGCCTCCCCCGCCTGCATGGCCTTCTGGGCACCCGCCATCGTGCCGCCACGCACCTTGGACAGCATGGTCTTGGCATTGCCATGCCCCTCACGACGAGCCAACCCGCCGCCCGGAAGATCCGGCGTGGACCGGCGCGCGATCTCGCCCGCGCATCGGGAACTCAACGCTCCCACGTGCCGCTCAAGCCTCGCGATCGACGCGTTCAGCCCGAGCAGCTCATCCCTCGACAGTCCGGAGACATCACGAGACGCGAGCTCACCCACCAGGGTGCTCACCCGCTCGATCTCCGCTGGCTGGATGACAGCCGCCTCACTGGCCATGACATCAGTCAAACACCGGGGTCTGACATCGCCGCGATGACCACTCGATCAGGGGCGTCGCGAGAGGCTACTCCGTACGAAGCCGCTCGACGATGCGATCCAACACTGCACCCGCGACGGCGAGCTTCGAACCGCTCGCCTCTCCCACGCGCGCGCCAGCGGAGTCCAGAATCGTCACCGTGTTGTCCACGGTCCCGAAGCCGCGGCCGCCGCCCACCTCGTTCACCACCAGCAGGTCCGCTCCCTTACGCCGAGCCTTGGCCGCGCCATGCTGGAGGACTGACCCCGCGTCGTCTCCGGTCTCGGCAGCGAAGCCGACCACCACCTGACCAGCGGGCCGCGAAGCGACCAGCCCCGCCAAGATGTCAGGGGTCTCCACCAGCTCCAGCGTCATCCCGCCGGAGCCGTCCTTCTTGAGCTTGCTCTCAGCGACCGCTGCGGGCCGGAAGTCCGCGACCGCTGCCGCCATCACCACGGCATCGGCCGCGGGAGCGAGCGACTCGACGGCCTGCGACAGCTCTTCAGCGGTCGACACGTCCACGCGTGAGATCCCCTCGCCCAGCGGGAGCGTCACGTTCGCCGCCACCACGGTCACCTCAGCGCCGCGCTCGCGCGCCGCCTCCGCGATCGCGAAGCCCTGCAGGCCAGAGGACCGGTTGCCGAGGTAGCGGACCGCGTCGATCGGTTCGCGGGTGCCGCCGGCGGTGACGACGACGGTGCGTCCCGCGAGGTCCCCCCACGGCAACGAGGCGTCGGACAGCGACAGGCCCTCGCCGCGCACCACGCCATAGAGCGCCGCCACGAGAGCGTCGGGCTCGGGGAGCCGCCCGGGGCCGGAGTCGGGCCCGGTGAGCCGCCCCACGGCGGGCTCGATCACGTGCACCCCGCGCGCGCGCAGAGTCGCGACGTTCGCCCGTGTCGCCGGGTCGTTCCACATCTCGGTGTGCATCGCGGGGGCCACCACGATGGGGGCCTCGGTCGCGAGCAGAGCGTTGCCCAGCAGGTCGCGCGCGGCGCCGGAGGCCATCTGCGACAAGAAGTCCGCAGTGGCGGGGGCGACGAGCACCGCATCGGCGCTCTGACCCAGCCGCACGTGCGCGACGGAGGGGACGTCCTCGAACGTCTCCGTGGGTGCGGGATGCCCCGAGAGTGCCTCCCACGTGGCACGCCCCACGAAGTTGAGGGAGGCGGCGGTGGGCGCCACGCGCACCGAATGCCCGTCCTCCACGAGGCGACGCAGCACGAGCGCGACCTTGTACGCCGCGATCCCGCCGGTCACGCCCAGGAGGACGCGCATGGCCGTGTGGCTTACCGGTGGTGCCGCTACTCGGCGGCTGAGCGGCCGAGCGTGAGCAGGCTGCCCGCGTTGATCTCGCGCAGTGCGACGGAGAGCGGCTTATCGGTCGAATCGGCCTCGACCAGCGGGCCGACGTTCTCGAAGTGGCCCTCGCCCAGCGCCTCGTAGTAGGCGTTGATCTGCCGTGCTCGCTTGGAACTGTAGATCACGAGGGCGTACTTGGAGTCCACCTTCTCGAGCAGTTCATCGATCGGGGGGTTGGTGATGCCCTCGGGCTGTGCCACAGTTCCGGCCACGATTACTCCAAAGTGTTGATACTGGAAAGTCCGCGTTCAAGTCTACCGTGCATGCGTCGGCGCGGGGCTCAGCCCGCGCCCAGCACCAGCGTCTCGAGCTGGGTGACGGCGGTCTCGAGGTCGTCATTGACGATGATCCGGTCGAACTCCTTGGACGCCGCCATCTCGATCTGGGCGGTGAGCAGCCGCCGCTCACGCTCCAGATCGTCCTCGGTGCCGCGCCCCACGAGCCGGCGCACCAGCTCGTCCATCGAGGGCGGCTCGATGAACACGTAGAGCGCCTCCGGCATCGCGCATCTCACCTGACGCGCACCCTGGAGATCGATCTCGAGCAGCGACGGCACGTCAGCCGTCAGATGGTCCTCGACCGGCGCGCGCGGGGTCCCGTACCGGTGCACTCCGTGAACGGTGGCCCACTCCAGCAGGTCTCCGCCCTCGATCATGCGCGAGAACTCGGTCTCGGAGACGAAGTGGTAGTCCTCGCCGTCGACCTCACCCGGCCGCGCGGGCCGGGTGGTGGCCGAGACAGAGACCCAGATATCGGGATTGCGCTCGCGCAATGCCCGCACCAGCGTGCCCTTGCCGACGGCAGTGGGGCCCGCCAGCACGACGAGTCGCGTCACCGATGCTCGCGTTCGACGAGGGCGTCGATCTGGTGCGTGCCGAGACCACGAATGCGCCGGGCCTGTGAGATCCCGATCTCCTCCATGGCCGACTCGGCGCGCTTGGGCCCGATGCCGGGCAGGCACTGCAGCAGATCGCGCACCCTGATCCCGGCGAGCGCCTCGTCGGTCTTGGCGCGAGTGATCGCCTCGTGCAACGTCATCTCACCGCGGGCCAGTTCCTCCTTGAAGACTCGGCGTGCACTGCGCACCGCCGTCGCCTTCACGAGGGCCGCCGCACGCTGCTCTTCTGACAGTTCAGGTGTCGCCACGACCCCTCCTTCCTCGCGCCGGGGAATTCACGCCCTGAGCGCGTACTGGGCTGCTCCGGCGGCGGCCTGGATGGCGCCGCGCAGCTTTTCTGCAAAGGGCCCTGCGGACAGGACCCCTCTCGATTGATTGACGAGTACCAGCGAGGATGCGTTCCCGAAGGTTGCGGTCACCGCTGCGGGACCGGCACCCTGGGCACCCATGCCGGGCGCCAGTATCGGGCCGTTCAGCCCGCCGAGGTCGATGCCGAGATCCGACATCGCCGAACCCACCGTCGCACCGACGACGAGTCCCACATCCCCCATGGGCTGTGCGCCCACATTCCGTTGCGCAGCCTCGCGCACCACCGCACCAGCGACGGACTCTCCGTCCGCCGTACGCGCGTGCTGCACCGACGCACCCTCGGGGTTGGACGTGAGCGCGAGCACGAACACCCCCTTGCCGTTCTCCGCCGCAAGCGACAGCGCCGGCTCGAGGGACCCGAACCCGAGGTACGGCGACAGCGTCACCGCGTCGCATTCGAGAGGCGCACCTGGACGCAGGAACGCATCGGCATACCCCGCCATCGTGGAGCCGATGTCGCCGCGCTTGGCGTCCATGATGGTGATCAGGTCGTGTTCGCGCGCCTTGCCCAACACGTACTCGAGCGCCGCGATGCCGCGGGCGCCGTGACGCTCGAAGAACGCGATGTTGGGCTTGACCGCCGCCGCAGCGTCGATCGAGGCCATGACGACAGTCTCGCCGAACGCCGCGAGGCCCTCAGGAGTGTCGTCCAGCCCCCAGTCGCGCAACAGCTGGACATGCGGGTCGATGCCGACGCACAGAGGACCCAAGCGATCCATCGCCTCTGCGAGCCTGGGGCCGAACCGCATAGGGTGCTCCTTCCGCAACCGTGGCACCTCGGAGTTCATTTGCACTTCTAGGCCATGCTACCTGCGATGACGTTTCTCGCCCGGTCGCCAGCGGCGTCCTGGAGGCTCAACACGTCGAACGGCCCCAGACGTAACGCTTCGATCGCGAGCACCGCCGCCGCGAGCTGCTGCGTGGTGGTGACGATCGCCGCATCGGCCGCCGTGGCGGCAGCGCGGATCTCGTATCCATCGGCACGTGCGCCCTGACCGGACGGCGTGTTGATGACGAGCGGCACCTGTCCCTCGTTGACGAGGTCCACAATGGTGGGCTCGCCCTCGGGACCGCGGCCCTGCGAGTACTTGCGCACCACGGTGGTGGGGATGCCGTGACGCCCCAGCACCTGCGCGGTGCCGGCGGTCGCGAGGATTTCGAATCCCAGCTGGTGCAGGCGCGCCACCGGGAAGACGATCGAGCGCTTGTCACGGTCCGCCACCGACACGAACGCCTTGCCCTCGATGGGCAGGCCGCCGAATGCCGCGGCCTGCGACTTGGCGAACGCGAGCGGGAACGTCGCATCGAAGCCCATCACCTCGCCGGTCGAGCGCATCTCAGGGCCCAGCACCGAGTCGACGATCAGGCCGTCGTGAGTGCGGAACCGCTTGAACGGCAGCACCGCCTCCTTGACCGCGATGCGCTGCGACATGTCGATGTGCGCCGCATCCTGCTGCGGGAGCACCCCGTCCGCCTTCAGCTGGGCGATGGTCGCGCCGGTCATGATCAGCGATGCGGCCGAGGCGAGGGGCACCCCGGTCGCCTTCGCCACGAAGGGCACGGTGCGGCTGGCGCGCGGATTCGCCTCGAGCACGTAGAGCACGTTCGAGACGAGCGCGTACTGCACGTTCATGAGGCCGTGCACGCCGATCCCCCGCGCCAGCGCCTCGGTCGAACGCCGAATGCGGTCGAGCTCGTCGAGCGACAGCGTCACGGGGGGGAGCACGCACGCGGAGTCTCCCGAGTGGATGCCGGCCTCTTCGATGTGCTCCATCACGCCGCCGAGGTACAGCTCCTCGCCGTCGTACAACGCGTCGACGTCGATCTCGATCGCGTCGTCCAGGAACTTGTCGATGAGCAAGGGAGCATCGGACGCGTGGTCGCCCACGTCCGCCATCCGGGTGCCGTAGTCCTCGAGCTGTGCGCGATCGAAGACGATCTCCATGCCGCGGCCGCCCAGCACATACGACGGGCGGGCGAGCACCGGATAGCCGATGCGCTCGGCGATCTCGATGGCCTCGCCGATTCCGTGAGCGGTGCCATACGCCGGAGCAGGCAGATCGGCGGCGTCGAGCACACGCCCAAAGGCCCTGCGGTCCTCGGCGTTGTCGATCGCCTCAGGGGACGTGCCAAGAATGGGCACCCCCGCATCGGCCAGGCGCTGCGCCAGGCTGAGCGGGGTCTGCCCGCCGAGCTGGACGATCATGCCCTTGACGGGCCCCGCCGCCTTCTCCGCCTCGTAGACGGCCATCACGTCTTCGAACGTGAGCGGCTCGAAGTACAAGCGGTTCGCGGTGTCGTAGTCGGTGGAGACCGTCTCCGGGTTGCAGTTGACCATGACGGTCTCGTACTGCTCCTTGAGACTGAGCGCCGCGTGCACGCACGAGTAGTCGAACTCGATGCCCTGGCCGATGCGGTTGGGGCCGGAGCCCAGGATGAGGACGGCCTCGCGCTCGCGCGGGGACACCTCGTTCTCCGAGTCGTAGGAGCTGTAGTGGTACGGCGTGCTGGCCTCGAACTCGGCGGCGCACGTGTCAACCGTCTTGAAGACGGGCTGGATGCCCAGATCGGCGCGCGCGGTGAAGACGTCCTCGACGGTCAAGCCGCGCAGCAACGCGATCTGGGTGTCCGCCAGCCCGTGACGCTTGGCGTCGCGCAGCACCTCGGCAGTGAGCGATGGGGCGTGGGCCACCTCGTGAGCCACCTCGTTCATCAGCAGCATCTGGTCCAGGAACCACCGGTCGATGCGGCAGGCCTGGTAGACCTGCTCGAGGTCGCAGCGACCCGCGCGGACCGCGCGCAGCAGCTGCTGGACCTGGATGAAACGCTTCTCCGTGGGCACACGGACGGCCTCGAGCAGCGCGTCCACCTCCTCCCCCGCGGGGACATCGCCGTTCCAGTGGAAGTTCATGCTCTGCTTGTCGATCGAGCGCAGGGCCTTGCCCAGCGCCTCGGTGAAGCTGCGGCCGATGCTCATGGCCTCGCCCACGGACTTCATGGTGGTGGTGAGCACCGGGTCGGCCGCCGGGAACTTCTCGAACGCGAAACGGGGCACCTTGACCACGATGTAGTCGAGGGTGGGCTCGAAGCTCGCGGGCGTGGAGCCGGTGATGTCGTTGGGAATCTCGTCCAGCGTGTACCCGAGGGCGAGCTTGGCCGCGATCTTGGCGATCGGGAACCCCGTCGCCTTCGAGGCGAGGGCGGAGGACCGCGAGACGCGCGGGTTCATCTCGATGACGATGAGCCGACCGGTCTCGGGCTCGACCGCGAACTGCACGTTGCAGCCGCCGGTGTCGACGCCCACCTCGCGAATGATCGCAATGCCGACGTCGCGCATGCGCTGATACTCACGGTCGGTGAGGGTCAGGGCGGGCGCCACCGTGATCGAGTCGCCGGTGTGCACGCCGACGGGGTCGACGTTCTCGATCGAGCAGACCACCACGACGTTGTCGTGCTTGTCGCGCATCAGCTCGAGTTCGAACTCCTTCCACCCCAGGATGGACTCCTCCAGGAGCACCTCGGTGGTGGGCGAATAGTGCAGGCCGGCGCCGGCGATGCGGCGCAGGTCCTCCTCGTCGTACGCGAAGCCGGAGCCGAGGCCCCCCATGGTGAACGACGGGCGCACCACCACCGGGTACTTCAGGTCCTCGGCGGCCGCCAGGCACTCGTCCATGGTGTGACAGATCTTCGAGCGCGCGGACTCCGCGCCACAGCGTTCGACCACGCCCTTGAACAGCTCGCGGTTCTCCCCCAGGTTGATCGCCTCGAGGTTCGCTCCGATGAGCTCGACGCCGTACTTGTCCAGCACTCCCGCGGCGGCGGCGTCGATCGCCGCGTTCAGCGCGGTCTGGCCGCCCAGCGTGGGAAGCAGCGCGTCGGGACGCTCCTTCTCGATGATCGCCTCGATCACCTCGGTGGTGATGGGCTCCACGTAGGTCGCGTCCGCGAACTCCGGGTCGGTCATGATGGTGGCCGGGTTGGAGTTGAGCAGCACCACCCGCACGCCCTCGGCCTTCAGGACGCGGCACGCCTGGGTGCCGGAGTAGTCGAACTCGCAGGCCTGGCCGATGACGATCGGTCCGGAGCCGATGACCAGCACGGAGCTGATGTCGTCGCGCTTGGGCATCGCTAGCGCGCTCCCTTCATGACGGAGATGAAACGGTCGAACAGGTAGGCGGCGTCGTGCGGACCGGCCGCTGCCTCGGGGTGATACTGCACCGAGAAGGCGGGGAGGTCCAGGCACTCGAGACCCTCGACAACGTCGTCGTTCAGACACACATGGCTCACCTTGACTCGGCCATAGCCGGCGGGCGACACGGAGTCGCCGTCGAGCGGCGCATCCACGGCGAAGCCGTGATTGTGCGCGGTGATCTCCACCTTGCCGGTGGTGCGGTCCATGACGGGCAGGTTGATGCCGCGGTGGCCGAACGGCAGCTTGTAGGTGCCGTAGCCGAGCGCGCGGCCCAGGATCTGGTTGCCGAAGCAGATGCCGAAGAACGGCACCTTGGCATCGAGCACGGCGCGGAGCACGTCGACGGCGCGCTCGGCCGCGGCCGGGTCGCCAGGGCCGTTGGAGAAGAACACGCCATCAGGGGCCTTGGCGAGCACCTGATCCGCGGTCCACGTGGACGGCACCACGGTGACGCGGATGCCGCGCTGCGCCATCATCTCGGGGGTCATGGCCTTGATCCCCAGGTCCACCGCGACCACGTGGGCGACGGTCTCCACGCCCTGGGGCGGCTCGACCACATACTCGTCGGGGATGGTGACCTCGTCCGCGAGGTGGGCACCGGTCATCTGCTCGCCTGAGCGCACGCGCTCGACGAGTTCCTGGACGGGGGCCATCGCATCACCGGAGAAGATCCCCGCGCGCATCACGCCCTCGCGCAGGATCCGCGTGAGCTGGCGCGTGTCGATGCCGGAGATGCCGACGATTCCCTGGGCGACCAGGTCGTCGTCCAGCGTCCGCTGCGCGCGCCAGTTCGACGCCCGGCGGGAGGGATCGCGCACCACGTATCCGGCCACCCAGATCTGCCGGGACTCGTTGTCCTCGTCGTTCACGCCGGTGTTGCCGATGTGCGGCGCCGTCATGACCACGATCTGACGGTGGTAGCTGGGGTCGGTCAGCGTCTCCTGGTAGCCGGTCATGCCGGTGTTGAAGACGATCTCGCCCAGGGTCTGACCGAGCGCGCCATACGCGGCGCCCTCGAACGTGCGGCCATCCTCGAGCACGAGGATCGCAGGGGTGCGGGTCACGCGGGGGCTCCTTCGGTACTGGTCTCGGTGAGGCGGGCGTCGAGGTGCGTGGGTGTGCCGCGCAAGAACGTGGCGACGGCGCGCCCCGGCAGCGTGATGCCGCCGAACGGGGAGTTGTTGGACCGGCTCGCCGTCCCGGCCGGGTCGACGGTCCAGGCCGCTGCGGGGTCGACGAGGGTCACGTTCGCCGGCTCGCCCGCGGCGAGAGGGCGTCCGTGGCCCGCATCGCGGCCGATGCGCGCGGGGGTCTCGCTCAGCACACGAGCGACGTCGCGCCACGTGAGGGCTCCGGTGTCGACCATGGCCTTCTGGACGATGCCCAGCGCGGTCTCGAGGCCGATCATGCCCATGGCGGCCGCGCCCCACTCGCAGTCCTTGTCCTCGTCAGGGTGCGGGGCGTGGTCGGTCGCGACGATGTCGATGGTGCCGTCGGCGAGCCCGGCCCGCAGCGCGTCCACGTCCGCCTGCGTGCGCAGGGGCGGGTTGACCTTGAAGCGCGGGTCGTACCCCCTGGCCGATTCGTCGGTGAGCAGCAGGTGGTGCGGCATCACCTCGGCGGTGACGTCGATGCCGCGCGCCTTGGCCCATCGGATGATCTCGACGGAGCCGGCGGTCGACAGGTGACAGATGTGCACGCGCGAGCCCACGTGGCCCGCCAGCAGCACGTCGCGAGCGATGATCGACTCCTCCGCGACGGATGGCCATCCGGCGAGGCCGAGCTCGGCGGACACGAGGCCCTCGTTCATCTGGGCACCTTCGGTGAGGCGCGGATCCTGCGCGTGCTGCGCCACCACTCCCCCGAATGTCTTCACGTACTCGAGCGCGCGGCGCATCAGCAGCGGGTCGTGCACGCACTTGCCGTCGTCGGAGAACACCCGCACCTGCGCGCGGGAGTTGGCCATCGCAGCCATCTCGGACAGCTGCGTGCCTGCGAGGCCCACGGTGACGGCTCCCACGGGGAAGACGTCCACCAGTCCTACCTCGCGGCCGCGGCTCCACACCTGCTCGACCACTCCGGCGGTGTCCGCCGTCGGCGTGGTGTTCGCCATCGCGTGCACCGCGACGAACCCGCCGTTGGCCGCCGAGCGCGAGCCGGTGGCGATGGTCTCCGCATCCTCGCGGCCCGGCTCGCGCAGGTGTGTGTGAAGGTCGACCAGACCAGGAAGGGCCACCAGGCCCGAGCCGTCGATGCGCACCGCCCCGGCGGGCGCATCGGCCGCGCTCAGGGACGCGATGACGCCGCCCGCGAGGACGAGGTCGGCCGTGGTGTCGCCGTACAGCGACACGTTCTCGATCAGGTGGGCGCGTGCAGTCGTGGACGTCACTGGGGCGCCTCCTCTCCGGCAAGCAGCAGGTACAGGGCGGCCATGCGCACGGCGACGCCGTTGCTGACCTGTTCGACGATGACGGAGCGAGGTGAGTCCGCGGCCTCCGCAGAGATCTCCAACCCCCGGTTCATCGGCCCTGGATGCAGCACGATCGCGTGATCAGGCATGCGCCGCAGGCGGTCGCCGTCGAGACCGAACAGCCGGGTGTACTCCTCGGGGCTCGGGAAGAATCCCGATCCTCCGCCGGTCATCCTCTCACGCTGGACACGGAGCATCATGACCGCGTCGATGTCGTGGGCCTCGATAGCGTCGTCGAGCGTGTAGTGGACGTCGAGGTCGTCCCGATCCGTCATGCCATACGGCAGCAGCGTGGGCGGCGCGACCACCACCACCTTCGCCCCCAGCGTCCGGAGGAGCGGGATGTTCGAGCCCGCGACCCGGGAGTGGAGGATGTCCCCCACGATCGCGACCGTGACGCCGTCGAGCGCCTTGCCTGCCGAATCGTCGACCAGGTGACGGCGCATCGTGAAGGCGTCGAGCAGCGCCTGGGTGGGGTGCTGGTGCGTGCCGTCGCCGGCATTGATGACGTGACCGTGCATCCAGCCGGACCCCGCCAGACGGGAGGCCGCGCCGGACGCCCAGTGCCGGATCACCACCGCATCGGCCCCCATCGCCTGGAGCGTCAGCGCCGTGTCCTTCAGCGACTCGCCCTTGGACAGGCTCGAGCCCTTCGCCGAGAAGTTGATGACGTCCGCGCTCAGGCGCTTCGCCGCGGCCTCGAAGCTGATGCGCGTGCGCGTCGAGTCCTCGAAGAACAGGTTGACCACCGTCTTGCCGCGCAGCGTGGGGAGCTTGCGCATCTCGCGCTCCTGCGTGGCGGCCATCTGCGCGGATGCGTCGAGGATCCGGATCGCCTCGTCGCGGGTCAGGGTGTCGGTGTCGAGCAGGTGCCTCATGCGCGCTCCCCGTCCGTCGCGCTCCGCGCCCCGGAGATGAGCACCTCGTCGTTGCCGTCCACCTCGGTGAGGTGCACATCCACCCGCTCCGACTTGGCCGTGGGCAGGTTCTTGCCCACGAAGTCCGCGCGGATGGGCAGTTCGCGGTGGCCGCGGTCCACGAGCACCGCCAGCTGCACCGCGCGCGGCCGGCCAAGATCCTTGATCGCGTCGAGCGCGGCGCGAATGGTGCGGCCGGTGTGGAAGACGTCGTCGACCAGCACCACGGTGCGGTCGTCGAGTCCCATCGTGGGCAGCGTGGTCTCGCCGATCGCCCGCGTGGGCTGCCGGTGGAGATCGTCCCGATACATCGTGATGTCGAGGGCGCCGGCGCGGGCGGAGGCGTCGAAGCCGGGCTCCACATCGCCGATGCGGGCGGCGAGCCTGTGCGCGAGCGGCACTCCGCGAGTGGGGATGCCCAGCAGCACGAGCGAGTCGTGGCCCTCGTTGCGTTCGAGGATCTCGTGGGCGATGCGTGTGAGGGCCCGTGCAATGTCGGGCGCTCCAAGAACGGTGCCAGTCATCTGGCGACCCCCTTCCCCGCCTCACTGGACGGTCATTAAAGGATGGTTGCAGTGGTGGTCAGCCTACCCCAGCGCGGAGCGCGCCGAGGGTCAGGCGTCGATGTCGGGCCGGTACATGCGCGGCCGGGACCGCTGGTGCCCGCCGCCGGCGTGGATCCTCCGCTCGAGCCGGAAGAAGGCGCGCGCGAGAAGCTGAACGGACCCCGCCAGGTAGAGGTAGAGAGACCAGTCACCGCCGACGTCGAGCACATTCAGCGTCGAGCCGGCCAGGAACCACAGGCCCGTCATGATGTCGTTGAGGATCGACGCCGCCTCCCACCGGTTGTCGACGTCGATCTGCATGCTCCCGATGCGGAAGCTGAGGTTGCCTTCGGGTTCCGTGAAGGCGCTGTGCTGAGACGGACCTGGCGCCGGTGCGCTGGAGTCCGATTCGAGGTGGTCGGATCCGCTGCGCTCGTCGCTCACGTGCGGTCGTCTCCCTCCCCAGGCTCGTGCGCACTGTTGTCCACGATAGATTCCGCCGGCGCTGTTGTCTCGGCGGACGCAGTCGCCTCCACGGCAGTGGGCGTCTCCACGGACACGGCGCCGATCGCGGGCGCCTCGCGCGCGATCCGGCCCAGCACGCCGTTGATGAACCGGGGAGAGTCGTCGGTGCTGAGGTCGCGCGCCAGCTCGACGGCCTCGTCGATCGCCACGGCGACCGACACGTCGTCGTTGCTGAGGATCTCCCACGCGGCGATGCGCAGCAGGTTGCGGTCCACCGATGGCATGCGCTTCATGGGCCAGTCGGGGCTGGCGTCGGAGATGATCGACTCGAGCTCGCGCCACCGCGACACCACTCCCCGGACGATCTCCGCGGAGTAGTCCGGCAGCGGCGTCTCGCGGCCGGACTCCATGAGCCGGGCCGTGAGGGCGTCACCCACGTTCATGCCGCGCTGCTCGGCCTCGAAGAGGACGTCGAGAGCGCGCTTGCGGGCCTTGGTGCGGGCTGACACTAGTCGTTCACGCGGCCGAGGTAATCGCCCGAGCTGGTGTTGACCTTCACCTTGGTGCCCTGCTCGAGGAAGAGGGGCACCTGGATCTCCTTGCCGGTCTCGAGCGTGGCGGGCTTGGTGCCGCCCGACGAGCGGTCGCCCTGGAGGCCGGGCTCGGTGTAGGTCACCTCGAGGACCACCGATGCGGGCAGCTCGAGGAAGATCGGGTTGCCGTTGTGCGAGCCGATGGTCGCCTTCTCGCTCTCGAGCAGATAGTCGGTGGCGTCGCCCATGACCGCTTCGCTGACCGTCACCTGGTCGAACGTGTCGGGGTCCATGAACACGAAGCCGGTGCCGTCGCTGTAGAGGTACTGCATGTCGCGCCGGTCGACGGTCTCGAACTCGACCTTGGTGCCGGCGTTGAACGTCTTGTCGACGGTCTTGCCCGTCATGACGTTCTTCATCTTGGTGCGCACGAACGCGCCGCCCTTGCCGGGCTTCACGTGCTGGAAGTCGATGATGGTCCAGAGGTTGCCATCGAGGTTGAGCACGGAACCGTTCTTGATGTCGTTCGAGGTCGCCACGGGTCTAGTCCTTCGCTTGGGTGCGTCGTCGGTGTGTCGTCAATCCGCGCCGAGCGCGGAGGCCGTCGTCGATTCTAGCCCAGTCATCCCTCGTGGACCCGTGCCGCCACGGCCTCGAGGCCCAGGCGGTAGGAGTCCGTGCCGAAGCCGGCGATGGTTCCGCTCGCCACCCCAGAGATGACCGAGGTCTGCCGGAACTCCTCGCGGGCGTGCGGGTTGGTGAGGTGCACCTCGACCAGCACCAGTCCGGCAGAGGAGACAAGCGCACAGGCATCGCGCAGCGCGTAGGAGTAGTGGGTGAAGGCGGCGGGGTTGAGCACCACGGACCACCCCGCGTCGACGGCCTCGTGCATCCAGCCCACCATGGTGGCCTCGTCGTCGCTCTGGCGCACGACGGTCTCGAGGCCCAGGTCGCTCCCCCACTGCATGCACAGTGCGGCCAGCTCATCGTGCGTGGTCGTGCCGTACTTCTCCGGCTCGCGCGTGCCGAGACGGGAAAGGTTGGGGCCGTTGGCGATGAGGACGGTCGTCATGGTGACAGCGTAGCGAGGCGCTCCGCGTGCGGCCGATGCGCGCGCCGGGCTCGCGCACGCCTGTGCGCCTGGTGGCTCGGTGGGCTCAGCGCCCGCTCAGGTCACCGGGCGATGGCGTCGTAGGCGCCGGCGAGCAGTGCCGGGTCCGGGCCTTCGAGTCGCACGGGGTTGCCGATGCCCTGCAGCACCACGAACCGCAGCATGTCGCCGCGCGTCTTCTTGTCCCGTCGCATGGCGGTCAGCAGCGCGTCCCACCGGTTGCCCTGATAGGTGACGGGCAGACCGAGCCCCGTGAGGATGTCGCGGTGGCGATCCACGGCATCGTCATCCAGCCTGCCCGCGAGGCGCGCGAGCTCGGCCGCGAAGACCATCCCGACGGACACCGCGGCGCCATGCCGCCACTGATACCGCTCCGTGTATTCGATCGCGTGGCCGAACGTGTGGCCGTAGTTGAGGATCTCGCGCAGGTGGGACTCCTTGAGGTCTGCGGCCACCACGTCCGCCTTGACCTGGATCTTGCGAGCGATCAGCTCCTCGAGCACCGTCATCGCGTGCTCGTCGAGCTCGGGTGCGGTGAGCGCGGCCGTCTCCGACTCCACGATGTCGAGGATTCCGGTGTCGCGGATGAAACCGCCCTTCACCACCTCGGCCAGTCCTGCCACGCGGTCGTGCGAGGGAAGAGTGTGCAGGACGTCCGTGTCGCACCACACCACTGCGGGCTCGTGGAAGCTTCCCACCAGGTTTTTGCCCTCGGTGGTGTTGATGCCGGTCTTGCCACCCACGGCCGCGTCCACCATCGCGAGCACGGTCGTGGGGAGCTGCACCACGGCGACGCCGCGCAGCCAGGTGGCGGCCACGAATCCCGCCAGGTCGGTCACCGCTCCCCCGCCCATTCCCATCACCACATCGGAGCGGGTGAAGTCGGAGCGCCCCAGCACCTGCCAGCAGAAGGCGGCGACCTCGGCCGTCTTGCCCTCCTCCGCATCGGGCACCTCGGCCAGCACCGGGGTGCGGCCGCTCGCCTCGATCAGGGCCCGCAGCTCGTCAGCACGATCACGCAGCGGAGCCGAATGCACCACGAGCACACGCACGGCGCCGTCGGGCAGCGAGTCGACCGCGGCGGTCAGCAGGCCGCGACCCACGGTGACGTCGTAGGGGGCGGCAGTGGCGACGGTGACGACTGCGGTCAACGGTGGTCCTCCAGTGCGGCGATCGCGTGAGCGACCTGGTCGGGGTTGAGGTCGTCGGTGAGCACGGTCGACGTCGCGAGGCGCTCGTAGATGGGGCGGCGCTCATCCATGAGGGCCTTCCACTGTTGGCGCGGGTTGGTCGCGAGCAGCGGCCGCGCCCGGTTGAGGCCCACGCGAGGTGCGGCCTTCGCGAGCGACACCTCCAGGAACACCACCTGCGCGCCGTCTCCAGCCGAGCTCTCCAGCAGCGCCTGGGTGTCGGGGTCCAGAATCGCGCCACCGCCGAGCGACAGCACGCCGTCGTGCTCGGCGAGAGCAGTCGCGACGGCGCTCTTCTCGAGCGCACGGAACGCCGCCTCCCCGTCATCGAAGAAGATGTCGGGGATGGACTTGCCCGCGCGCTCAACGACGTCCAGGTCGGTGTCGCGCCAGGCGACAGACAGGAGACGCGCCAGTCGCTTGCCCACCGAAGACTTGCCGGAGCCGGGCGGCCCCATGAGGACGATGCGCGGGACAGCCATCAGCGCAGGTGCTCAGGGATGGCAGCCTGGTAGCCCTCGATGTTGCGGCGGACCTCGCCCACGGAATCCCCACCGAACTTCTCGAGCAGAGCGTCGGCGAGGGTGAGGGCGACCATCGCCTGGGCGACCACGGCGGCCGGGGCCACGGCGCAGACGTCGCTGCGCTGGTGGATGGCCTTCGCAGCCTCGCCTGACTCGGTGTCGATGGTGTCGAGAGCGCGGGGCACGGTGCTGATGGGCTTCATCGCCGCACTGACGCGCAACGGCTCACCATTGGTCATGCCACCCTCGAGCCCGCCGGCGCGATTGGTACGGCGGGTGACGCCGCCGTCGCGGTACTCAATCTCATCGTGCGCCTGGGAACCGCGGCGGGCGGCCGTGCGGAAGCCGTCGCCGACCTCGACGCCCTTGATTGCCTGGATGCCCATCAGGGCGCCCGCGAGCCGCGAATCCAGACGGCGGTCCCAGTGGACGTGGCTGCCGAGCCCCACAGGAACGCCATAGGCGACAACCTCGACCACTCCACCCAGGGTGTCGCCGTCCTTCTGGCACTGGTCGATCTCCGCAACCATGCGCTCGGAGGTCTCCGCGTGGAAGCACCGGATGGGGTCCTCGTCGAGCTGCTGAGTCGCGTCCGCGGGTGGGAGCGGTGCGTCCTCGGGCACGCTGACGGGGCCCACCTGGGTGGTGTGCGACACGAGGCGAATGCCGGCGGCCTGCTCCAGGAACTTCTCTGCGACCAGACCCAGCGCGACGCGGGCGGCCGTCTCGCGGGCCGATGCCCGCTCGAGGACGGGACGCGCATCGTCGAAGTCGTACTTGGTCATGCCCACCAGGTCCGCGTGCCCGGGTCGGGGCCGTGTGAGAGCCGCGGCCCGTGCACCGGTGAGCTCGCTCGCGTCGACAGGGTCCGCGCTCATCACGGTCTCCCATTTGGGCCACTCC
Source organism: Demequina aestuarii (assembly GCF_000975095.1). Taxonomy (GTDB): domain Bacteria; phylum Actinomycetota; class Actinomycetes; order Actinomycetales; family Demequinaceae; genus Demequina; species Demequina aestuarii. The sequence goes on along the minus strand of NZ_BBRD01000001.1, from coordinate 1,240,342 downwards.
GTGTTGCCCACCTGGATCGCGACGGGGCCACCCTGCGAGATGCCGTGACGCACCCCGCCGAGCAGCGTCACCTGGTCCTTCTCGAAGGACATCCTGGCGCCGCGGCCATAGCCGAGCCGACGGCGTGCCAACGCCTCCTGAATGTCGGTGCTGGTGAACTCGACGCCCGCGGGCAATCCCTCGAGGGTGCCCACCAGGGCCGGACCGTGTGATTCGCCTGCCGTGAGCCATCTGAGCATGGCTGTCATTGTGCCAGAGGTGACGTGCCCGGCTCTCACCTGACGCTCCAGCCCGAACGCACGACGGGGGCCGGGCGCAATGCCCGGCCCCCGTCGTCACGTGACGAGTGTCAGTTCGCGCCTGGCTGGTTCTCGCCGCCCTCGATCGGCTCGAACGGAGTCGCACCGCCCAAGGAGCCGTCACCCAGCGTGCCGGTGTCGACGATCTCCAGGTCCGGCTCGTGCAGGTAGAAGAAGCCGGAGAATTCGAGGATCGCATCGCCAGTCGCAGGGTCGGAGACGCCAGCAATCGACGAGCTCGTGTCCGGACGCGCGGTGAACTCGACGGTGTGCACCTGGAAGATCTGCTGATCAGGGTCTTCGAGGATGTCCAAGACGTCGAGCACCTCCTGGCTCCCGCCGGCGACGGTCACCATCACGGGCACCGCCCAGATCTGCGCGCCGCCCTCGTCCGTGCTGACCGGGGTGACAGCGGGGGTGAACACCTCTTCGGTCGCCTCAGGGTGAACGGGTCCCGTCTGGAACAGTGCGGCGACGCGGTCCGACTCCAGGGAGCCAGACGGCATCTCCCATCCTTCGACGTCCGTCGACGTCGCCTGCTCCACGGTCACCACCTCGGCACCGGCCGAGCTGATGGCGCTCGCGATCCTGGCCCGGATGGCCTGCATGTCGAAGGTGCTGGGAGCGTTCAGAGCGATCGCGCCCGAGTAGTCCGTCGTCTCCTCGAGCGCGGCCGCGAACGAGTCGATCTGCGCGGAGGCCAGAGCGATCGCCTCCGTGTTGGCTCTGACTTCGTCGGTGGTCGAGGCGATGTCGCCACGATCATCGACCTGCGGCTTGATGGCCAGGAACCACCCGAGCGCACCCACGATGATGACCGCGAGCACAGTGAGCGCCACGATCGGCGCATAGCGTGAGCTGAGCATCAGCCCTCCTCCTCCGTGGTGGGTTCCGGACTCAGGGATGGCAGGGACACCGGCTCCTCCTCGGGCTCGAACTCAGGGTCCGCGAACAGCGTGGGGTCGATGCCCGTCAACCCGTCCACGGGAACCAGACGCATCGTCAACGGCGTGGCCGTCACGACGGCGTTGCCCTCGACGCGCCAGTACGCGTTCCCGCCCGCTGCCTCGTACACTTCCGCGACGCCCCTGACCTGTGCGAGCCCGGGTGCCTCCTCGAGCCTGCCGATCAGCGCGGTGGCTTCCTCATATGAGTCTGTACGAGCGGTGAACTCGACTGACCCGATGCCTCCCCCAAAGATCGGATCACCGCTCAATGACTGCAGGCCGAGTGCGCTGGGGCCGGAGAACGTGAGCACGTCGAAGTTGGACGAGTCGTTCGCCGTCGACAGCACCGTGCTGGCGAAAGAGCTGTAGAGCACCTCGCCATAGCCGATCTGGGCAAGCGTGAACTCTTCGATCTCCTGTTGGACATATGCGGCATGAACGTCCGCCTTGGCGTCACGCGCGGCGATCGCCTCGGTCTGAGCGGTCCGCGCGTCGTCCAGGTCGTTCTGAGCCAACTGCTTCGCGCCCAGCGCGAGGACGTAGCCGAGCACCACCACTCCGAGTGCGATCAGGACGACGAACAGCGCCGTCACCTGCACGGCGCGCATCGCTCGCTTCTCGGCGAACTCCTTCGGAACCAGGTTGACCTGCGGAAGGCCGGGTGCGCCTACTCTCTTCGCGGTCTCGTTCATGACACACCTCCCATGGCGAGCCCGATCACCGTGGCCAGCTCGGCCTCGCGACCACGAATGCTCGCGGCATCCACCTTCTTGCCCAGCGTCACCGCGGCGAAGGGGTCGCCGATCATCACCGGAAGTCGAGTAGCGCTCGACAACGCCTGACCGAAGCCGTTCAGGTAGGCACCGCCGCCCGTCAGCACGATGCGCTCGGCACCGGCGCCCGGATTGGAGCTGGCGAAGTACACGAGCGTGTTGCGAATCGACTCGACCAGCGGTCCCATGACGTGCGCGACCGCCTCCGCGATCGGCCGCTGCTCAGGGCCGACGTTGGCGTTCATGCCGACCTGGCGCTTGAGCGCCTCGGCGTCCACGGACGTGCCCTTGTATGCGCTCGCGATGGCCTTGGTGGCGTCGATACCCCCCTGGGGAAGCACGCGCACCAGGCGCGGCCGGCCCTGTTGAGAGACGATGATCGTGGTGGTCGCTGCGCCCACGTCCACCAGAGCCACGTTAGAGTTCAGCAGTTCGCCCCGGCATCCCGAGCGCCAGAGCGCAAACGCAGCGTGGTCGACGTGGGCGAGCCCCACACCACTGCCGTCCATCGCAGCGAACACGCCCCGCACCAGTTCGCGGGGCGCGGCGACGAGCAGACCACGCAGCACTGGCCCGCCCTGGCCGTCGATGTCCTGCGTGGGATAGAAGTCGAGAAGTGCGTCGTCGATGGCCATCGGGAGCGAGTCCTGCACGTGGAAGGCCAAAGACTCCCGCACCTTGTCGATCTGCTGAGACGGCACGTCCACCTCGCGCACCATCACGCTGGGGTGGCCGACGGCGATGGAGGCCTTCTTGGCGTTCACCTTCGCCGCGCTCACGGCCTCCTTCACGACCGAGGCGAAGGTGCCTGGCTCCTCGATCGAGCCGTCGCGCAGCACGCCCGCCGGGATGGGCCGCTCGGCGTAAGCCGTCAGCGTCGCGCCGTCCCGTGGATCGTTCCCGCTGCGCATCTCGACCTCGGCAACCTTCACCGAGGCCGCTCCGATGTCGATCGCTACCGATCTTGTGGCCACGTTCCCACCTCCCTCATTCGTCCACGTGGCCTATCGGCACGTGCAGCATTCCACTCAAGCGTCATGTGAGGCCCGCCACGCCCAGGTACCAGTCAGCGACGGCCGCGCCGGCGACGATGCCCGTCCACGCCCCCACGAACATCCACGGCCCGAACGGAATCGCCACCCCGCGGCCACGCCTCTGCATGATCATCACGATCACGCCCGCGAGCGACCCCCACAGGAAGGCCGCAAAGCCTCCGACGGCCAACGCGGGCCAGCTCAGCGAACCGAGGACGGCACCGAGCACCGGGGCCAGCTTCACGTCGCCGAACCCCATGCCGCGCGGGTAGGCGAGGAAGGCGAGGAAGTAGAAGAGTCCGAAGGCCGCCGCTCCGATGGCCGAGCGCCACAGCACGCCGAGGTCGCCGGTGCCGAGAGCCACCACCAGGACGCTGACCACCACCAGTGCGGCGAACGGCGCCACGATGCGGTCGGGCAGTCGCCTCGTCTCGAGATCGACGGCGCTCAGCACGATGGTGAAGAACGCCAGCACCAGCAACAAGGGCAGCTCCCAGGCCAGGCCGACCGCCAGACCGATTCCCGCGAAGATCAACGCGGTGAGTGCCTCCACGAGCGGGTACCGCCCGCTGATGGGCGCCCCGCAGTCCGCGCATCGGCCGCGCAGCCACAGCCAGCCCAGCACGGGCACGTTGTGCCGCGCCCGCACACGCGCCCCGCACGCCGGGCAGGCGCTGGGGGGTGAGACGACGGACTCGCCCCGCGGCACGCGGTGAATCACCACATTCGCGAAGGAGCCCAGCGCCAGACCCAGGGCAGCGGCCAACAGCCCCACCAAACCGTGCATCGTGTCCCTACGACCCGTACACGTCGAAGCGAGACAGCAGGCGCATGTCCATGAGATCCGAGGTGTTCGGCACGGTGGTCGCCAACGACGGAATCGGCAGGGACGCCATCTGCATCTCGACCGCGTTCTGCAGTTCCACCTTGCCGGCGTACATCTGGCCCGCGGTCGGACTGATCGTGCCGTTCTGGATGTGCAGGGTGCACGGCGTGTAGAACATCGTCTCCACGCTCTCGACGCCGAACTTGTTGATCGCGATGTTCCGCTCCGTGGAGCACACGGGCCGCGTCTGACCGGAGCCCGCCGACACCCACGACACACCCGGAGCGTCCGACGGCACGATCATGAACATCGATCGCGTCTGCGACGCGTCCGTGGACCGGAACCACGAGTCGTTCTTCAGGTCGAAGCCCGTGTGCGACACCATCGCCAGGTCATTTCCCAGCTCGAGGTTGGGACCGTCGAACTTCACGGCCGCCCCGCATTGGAAGATCACCATGGTGGGGTCGGACCACGTGAGGTTGTTGATGAAGTTGCGGGGTGCGTTCCCCGTGCAGTCGGTCGTGGTGACCACGTTCCAGCCCTGCGCGATCCACTTGCCCATCTCCTCGCTGACGGTCGCGGGGTAGCCGTCGAGGCCCAGGGAGAGACGCGGCATCTGCTCGCGCGGAGGCGGCTGGATCTCAGTCGGATAGCCCACCGCGCTGGGGAACGCCACTGCGGGGTTCGGCGGGTTGGAGAACGCCACGCCGCCGTTGTTCGGCATCCGGGTTCCCGTCACGCTGGGCGGATCGCCGATCGTACCGGCCGCGCGCGCCGTGCCCCCCACGGATGAACCGGAGTTGCCGCTGATGGCACCGCTGCGAGAGTAGACGTCGCGATCCACGCGGCCCTGCGCAAGATCGATGTTGCCCTCCGCATAGGCGGAGCCGCCGATGACGCCTCCGGAGTTCTGGAGTCCGATGGTGCCGGTTCGGGCGAACACGGTGCCGTCCACGCGTGCGGCGTTCGCCATGAAGAAGCTGCCGTTCGTGAGCACGCTGCCCTTGACGCGGATGCCGCCGTTCTGCAGGTGCACCGCGTCATTGGTGGCGCTCGCTGCGTAGATGTTGCCCTCGATCACGGAGCCCGTCGCCTGCTGACGGACGCTGCCGGAGGCCCACACGTCGCTCGAGATCTTGCAGTCGTTCTGCAGGTTGACATCGCCGTGCGCGGCGATGAACTTGCCATCCACGATCTCTCGCGTCTGGCAGTTGATGCCGCCGTTCGAGTAGACGTGCGCGTCCTCGAGCGAGTTGCCGCTGTCGTCGTCGCCCGAGGCCTGCAGCTCGGTGCCGTTGCGCAGATCGATGGATCCCTCAGAGAAGATCGCCTTGTCGAGGAGCGCGTCAGGGAGCGTCGGGTTGAAGACGGCTGCGACCGTCTGCGACACCGTCTCACCCGTGAGCACGTTGTTGTCCGTGGTGGCGGTCGACTCCACCCGCAGCGCCGTCACCACGTTCGAGGCATCGATGCACGCGGGCGAAGAAATGGACGAGCCGTCGGCGAGAGTGAAGCGGTAGGACACCGCCACCTGATCGTTGTTCACTACGAACGAGTCGTAGGCGCAGATGTCGTGAAGGTCCTCGTACTTCTTGCCCTCGAGATTGGCCAATGCCAGGTCGATGCCAGCGTCAGCACTCGCACGAGCGCGCATCTCGACGCGGGTCTCCAGAGTGTTCTGCGCGTTGAAGATGGTCACGGAGGCCAGCGTCACCATGATGATGGCACCGACGAGCATCATGCCGAGCACCATCACGAGAGCGACGCCCGATTCGGGATCCTCCCCACGTTGGCGGCGTGCCTGCGCACGCATCGTGCCTCGCATCATTGTCAAACCCCTCATTCGCATCCGCCGGCCATCCCGTTCTGCGGTCGCAGCACCACGGTCTTCTCGAACGCGATGCTCTTGCTGTCGCTCGAGGCATTCAGCCGCATGGCGAGCGAGACCGAGTCTGGAGAGTCGAAACGACCGTCGCCACCGCCAAAGACGCGAGTCGTGCCGATGCGATCCACGTCCGTGCGCTCCCCGCTCCATCCCAGCGCCAAGGTGCGTACCGCAGTGCTCGACCCCGCGGCGAGCACCGCAGCGGTGTCAGCGACACTGATCGAGCGGGTGTGGTGCAGCGTGCCGTCGCCCTCGTTGAAGTAGTAGGCGACGCAGCGCTCCGTGGAGTCCTCCCCCACGGACGCCGTGCGCGTGCGCATCACGAGGAGGTCGCCTCCCCACCGGACGTCGGCCCAGCCCGCGTTGCGCATGTCCTGCTCCAACTCGGTGAAGATCTGCTGCGCCTCGTTGTTCTCCTCCGCCATCACCGTGACGTCGCGCTGAGTGCCGATCACATTGATGAACAGCGCCGTGGACATGGTCATCACCACAATGAGCAGCACGGAGTACACCAGCATCTCGACGAGGGTCATGCCATCGTCTGGCCGGGTGCGGAGCCGTTCCATCAGCGCGCTCATGTGGTCTGCTTCACCCACAGGTCGGTCGTGATGGAGGTGGCCGCCTTGGTGCCCGCGGTGCCGGAGGCCTCGACCTCGACGGTCACGCGTGCCAGGCGGGGGTTGCCGTGGGGGTCGCCGGCGGGCTGGTCACAGGTGCCCGCGTGGACGTAGCCGGTCACCGTCAGCGGAACGCCGCGGCCGTCCTCGACGGTCTCTGTGGCGCTGGCGACGGCATCGACATTGCCGCAGCTCCCCGTCGCGGCGGCGGCACGCACCTCTTCGATGCGCTGCGTGGCGAGCTGCGAGGCCGACGCCCTGGTGCCGTTCGCTGCGACCTCGGTGAGGGAGCGGAGCAGCAGCAGGCCGAAGGCGAGGAACACCACGAGCACGATCATCAGAGAGACCACGATCTCGACGAGGCCGAATCCCTCGTCACGTCGCTCAGCGTTCACTGTGTTCACCACCCCCTCGCGGCCTCAGTCTAGTGCTCACCCTGGTAGATACCAAGGTGCGAGTGTGGGGCCTGGGCCGTGGCCCAGGCCCCACACCGCTGTCATGCGTCGTACGGGCGAGGCTTAGAGCTCGCTGTCGCCGCTGCCTGCCGCCGCCGCCTCGGTGATCGTGCCGTTAGCGTCGATCGTGAAGGAGGTGCCGGTGCTAGACGTGACCGTGATCGCGACGGTCGGGTCGTCGGCGCCGAGCGTCACGGAGCCAGCGGTGAGGTCGTTGCCGGGCGAGACGGCCGCGGTGGAGGTCTCACCGTCGGCGGTGATGGTGGTCTCGCCACCGTCGTCGACGGCGGTCCAGCTGACCGAAGGCGCCTGCGGGTTCTCCGTGATGGCAGAGACGACCGCAGTGCGAATCGTGGCGAGGTCCGCCTTGGCGGCCGAGTCCTTGGCCTTGTTCTGCTGGTTCAGGTACAGCGGGATGGCGATCGCGGCGAGGATGCCGATGATGATGATGACGACGAGGAGCTCGACGAGGGTGAAGCCACCCTCGGTCTCGCGCTCTTCGAGGCGCTTCTGAATGCGAGCAATCATGGTGTTGCCTTTCAGTTCTCAGTTACCTGGTGTCACTACCGTGTGACGGATGTCTCACGGTCCTGGCCGCGCCCCTGATGGGTGGCCCGGATATCGCCCGGGCGCGCGACCACGTCTCTGGATTTATCGCAGGTGGATCGGTTACCCGATGAGGTCGAAGACCTTGAAGATCGGCATATACAGGGCAATTACCATGCCGCCGATCATTCCCCCCAGCACGGCGATCATGATCGGCTCGATGAGCGAGGTCAACTGCTCTGTGGTGGATTCCACTTCTTGATCGTAGAAGTCCGCGATCTTGTCCAGCATCGCATCCAGTGCACCCGTATCCTCACCGACCGCGATCATCTGCACGACCATGGGGGGGAAGACCGGGTGCTGAGACAACGGCCTGGCAAGCGACTCGCCCTTGCGCACGGACTGGCCGACCGCGCGGGTCGCGTCCTCGATGACGATGTTGCCGGAGGCCTGCCCCACGATGTCGAGCGCCTGCAGGATCGGCACGCCGGAGCGGATCATCGATCCGAAGTTGCGGGAGAAGCGCGCCACGGCGATCTTCTGCACCAGGGAGCCGAAGACGGGTGCCTTGAGGAACGCGGGCTGATACCTGCGCCGAATCTCTTCGCGGTGCTTGTTCTTTCCCCACCAGACGGAGAACGCGATGATCGCGATGACCAGCGGCACCGCTCCAACCTTGAGAATGTCCGACATATACACCAGCATCTGGGTGGCGAATGGCAGCTCGCCGCCCAAGTTGTCGAACATTCCGGCAAAGACCGGCACGATGAAGATCAGCATCGCTGCGGTGGCGAGAATGGCGATGAAGAACACGACGACCGGGTAGGTCATCGCGGACTTGATCTTGCCACGCAGCTTGACCTCGTTCTCGAAGTTCTGGGCGATCGAGACCAGCACCTCGTCGAGGAAGCCTCCGACCTCGCCCGCCTTGACCATGTTGATCATGATGGGCGGGAAGGTCTGCGGGTGACGGCTCAGCGACTTGGAGAAGGACTGACCCGTCTCCACGTCGCCGCGCACCTCTGCGACCACCTTCTGGAGCGGCTTGCTCTCCGTCTGCTCCGCAAGGATCGTCAATGAGCGCAGCAACGACAGGCCAGCCGAGATCATGGTCGCGAGCTGGCGCGAGAGGATCGCGATGTCCTTGAGGGTGATCTTCTCCCCCAGGCCTGGGATCGAGATCTCGGAGTTCAGGCCCTTGCCGCCTGCCTCGCTGACGGACAGAGGTGTGAGGCCCCTCTCTCGCAGGCGGCTCGCCACGGCGGCACTGGACGGCGCCTCCATGGTGGCCTTGTGCTCCTTGCCCTGCATATCGCGGGCGGTGAAGTCGAACTGCTTGGTCGCGGTGGCCATCGCTGCGCTCCCCTAGTGTCGCTCGGGGCTGGCGCGCCCGCAGAGCCGGTTGAATTCTTCGAAGGAATGGCACATCTCGACGGCGTCGTCGTACTCGACGGTGCCGTCCTTCACCAGCTGCGCGAGGTGCTGGTCCATCGCCTGCATGCCCAGCGAGGCGCCGGCCTGCATCGCGGTATGGATCTGGTGCGTCTTGCCCTCGCGGATGAGGTTGCGGATGGCCGGGGTGGCGACGAGCACCTCGACGGCGACGGCACGCCCCGGAGTGCCGGCGCGAGGCAGCAGCGCCTGGCACAGCACGCCCTGGATGGCGGTCGCGAGCTGCGTGCGCACCTGGCCCTGCTGCTCCGAGGGGAACACGTCGATCACGCGGTCGATGGTCTGGGCAGCGTCCTGCGTGTGCAGCGTCGCGAACACGAGGTGTCCGGTCTCAGCCGCGGTCAGCGCCACCTGGATGGTCTCCAGGTCACGGAGCTCACCGATGAGGATGATGTCCGGGTCCTGGCGCAGCACGTGCTTGAGTGCCCGCTGGAACGACTTGGTGTCGGAGCCCACCTCGCGCTGGTTCACGAGGCTGCGCTTATGACGGTGCAGGAACTCGATCGGGTCCTCGACCGTCATGATGTGGCCGCTGCGCGAGCGGTTGGCGAGGTCCACGAGCGAGGCGAGCGTGGTGGACTTGCCCGATCCCGTGGGCCCCGTCACGAGGACCAGGCCGCGCGAGAGGTTGGCGAAGTTCGACACGGCCTGCGGGATGCCCAGCGCCTCGAGCGGCTTGATCTCGTAGGGAATCACGCGGAACGCGGCTCCCACGGACTCGCGCTGGCGGTACAGGTTGACGCGGAAGCGCGCCTCGCCCACAAGTGCGTAGGAGAAGTCGAGCTCCAGCTCCTCCTCGAACTTCTCCCGCTGAGCCTGCGTCAGGATCTGGTAGAGCGTGCGCTGCAGGCTGTCCTTGGTGAGCTTGGGGAACCCCTCCAGAGCCTGGAGACCGCCGTCGACCCGGACCATCGGCTGGGCGCCGGTGGTGACGTGCAGGTCGGACGCGCCAAGCTTGAGCATCCCGCGCAGGGCGTCCGCGATGTCCAGGTCGTCATCGTGCGCCTCTTGGCTCATGCCGATGCGCGACGAGCCAGCCGGCTGTCCTGCGCGCTGCTGCGGGGCGTGAGGCGGAGCCTGTCCCGGCCCACCAGGAGCAGCTCCGGGCCGCTGCTGCGCGGACGGCTGACCCGGCATCATCGGGGCGCGCTGGGGAACTCCGTGGCCCTGCTGGAGCGGCACCCCGCCCGAGACGGGCATCTGTCCCGAGGTGGGACGCTGCGTGGGCGCCAGCGGAGGCGTGGCCTGAGCACTGGGCTGCGCCTGCTGAAAGTGGCCCTGCGGCACCGCCGGCGGGCGCTGCGGCTGGACCTGCGGCGGCTGCCCCTGGGGGCTGTGCGACGGCACGCTCGGCGCTCCCGGTCCCGTCTGCTGCGGGCTCGCCGGAGGTCCGGCGGGCTGCTGCGGACGCTGCGGAGGCGTCTCCTCAGGCATGAACGACGTCATCTTTGCTCCCCCTCACGCCGAGCGCACGTGCGCCGGCTCTCGGTCGTGCCACCGATATCGGCGCGTCGACCCACGTACTCAAGTCCGCATCGGCCAGTGTGACGACCACCACTACTTGACGACACGCAGCAGCTCCTCCACCGACGTGGTGCCCTCGAGCACCTTCGCCCATCCGTCCATCAGCAGGCTCTCCATGCCGTGCGAGCGCGCCATGCGCGTGATCTCGGCGGAGGAGGCGCGCGCGACGGCGAGCCGTTCCAGGTCCTCGTCCACCACCATCACCTCGTGCAGCGCGACTCGGCCGCGGTAGCCGGTGTTCGAGCACCGCTGGCAGCCTTCCGGGCGGAAGACGACGGGCGGCGGGGTGCCAGGCACCCACTCGACGCTCGTGGGGATCTCGGCCTCGTCCATCTGGTACTCGACCGCGCAGTTGGTGCACAGCCGGCGCGCAAGCCGCTGGGCCACCACGCAGTCGATCGCCGAGCCCACCAGGAACGGCTCGATGTCCATCTCGATGAGCCGCGTCAGCGCGGACGGTGCGTCGTTGGTGTGCAGCGTCGACAGCACCAGGTGACCGGTGAGCGCCGCCTCGATCGCGATCTGCGCGGTCTCGTGGTCACGGATCTCTCCCACGAGCACTACGTCGGGGTCCGCCCGCAGGATGGATCGCAGGGCGGAGGCGAAGGTGAGCCCGGCTTTGGGGTTCACCTGCACCTGGTTGATGCCGGGGATGCGGTATTCGACCGGGTCCTCGACGGTGATCACGTTGATCTCTGGACGGGTGATCTGGTTCAGGGTCGCGTACAGCGTGGTCGACTTTCCCGAACCGGTGGGTCCGGTCACCAGGATCATCCCGTAGGGCTTGGTGAAGGTCCGCGCGTATGCCTCGTAGTTCTTCTCACGAATGCCCAGGTCCTCGAGGTCCAGCGTCGCCGTCGAGTTGTCGAGGATACGCATGACGACCTTCTCGCCCCACACCGTGGGGAGAGTCGCGACGCGCAGGTCGATCTTGCGGCCCTGGTGATTCACGGACAGGCGGCCGTCCTGAGGCTTGCGCCGCTCGGCGATGTCGATGTCGGACATGATCTTGAGGCGGCTCGTCACGCCGTTCGCGATGGCCTTCGACGCGTGCTGCATCTCGTGGAGCACGCCATCGATCCGGTACCGCACGCGCAGGTCCTTCTCGGTGGGCTCGATGTGGATGTCGGAGGCGCGGTCCTGCACGGCCTGGCTGATGAGCAGGTTCACGAACCGCACGATGGGCGCGTCGTCCTCGGAGGCCGATCCGGAGAGCAGGTCGTCGTCGAGGTTGACCTCGTTCTCGGACAACTCCTCCTGGAGGTCCTCGAGCTCCGCATCCGACCGGCAGTACCGGTCGATTGCTCCGGTGACGTCGTCGTGAGCCGCCACCACGGGCGTCACGGCCATCCCGGTGATGGTGCGGAAGTCGTCGACCGCCACCACGTTGCCCGGGTTGGACATCGCGACTCGGAGCAGCCCGTCGACGATGGCGATCGGGAGAGCGTTGTGTCGCCTGCAGACCGCGGCCGGCACCATCGACACGGCCGCGCGATCCACGGCATACTCGCCGAGCTCCACGAACTCCATGCCCACCTGGCTGGCGAGAGCGCGCACCAACTGACCCTCGGAGATCATGCCAAGTTCCACGAGTGTGCGGCCCAGGGACTGGCCGCGCGCCTGCTGCTCGTCGATGGCGTCCAGCAACTGTTCCTCAGTCAGGACGCCGTCTTCGAGCAGGATCGATCCAAGCTGCTTCACTGAATCCCTCACCCCTCATGCCTACGCGCTGTGCGCAACGTAACATCGGCATGGGCTTGAGTTCATCACCGTGTTGTACATCTCACTCGGCGTCGGTCAACGCGGCTCAGTGGCCTCATCCAACACGGCCGCCATGGCGTCGAGCGGAGCCTCCCGGCCGGTCATGAGTCTCACCTGCTCCCCCGCCTGATGCAGCAGCATGCGCGTGCCACGGACGAACGTGCCGCCCGCCCGCGCCCACGCCACACCCAACGGGGTGTCCAGGGGCGCATAGACCGCGTCGAGCAGCACGGCGCCCTCGTGCATCGTCTCCCCCGCCTCGGACAGAGCGCGTCCTAGACTCTCCCCCGCCTCGGCAGGCACCGTGGACACCACGGCGCGAGCGCGCGCGAGGTAGCTCGGGGCGTCATCGAAGCCGACGAACCGTGGCTCGACGCCCATCTTGGTGGCCGCGCGCATCAGCGCGCCAGCCCGCGCACGGGATCGCACCACCACGATGGGCCGGGTGACGCCGATGCGCCCCAGCGCCGCCAGAGCCGAGGTCGCCGTCGCTCCCCCGCCCACGATGACCCCCGCATCGGCGCGTTCCACGCCGCCCTCGCGCAGCGCCGCGACGATGCCGTGCACGTCGGTATTCGCCCCCACGAGCTGACGGCCGTCGGCCACCGGCTGCACGAGCACAGTGTTGATCGCCCCCACGAGCTTCGCCATCGGCTCCACGAAGTCGACCAGCGGCATGGCGGCGACCTTGAGGGGCATGGTCAGCGACAGTCCGCCCCACGCACCGTCGAGCGCGCTGACGAACGCGGGGAGCTGTTCCTCGGTCACGTCGTAGGCGTCGTACTCCCACTCCAGGCCGAGCGCCTCGTACGCGGCACGATGCAGCCGCGGCGACAGCGAGTGCTCGATCGGGTGGCCGAGCACGCCGGCGCGGCGGTGCGCACCGCGACCGACGCTAGTCGGTGGCACCCTCTGCGTCCTCGGCCTCGGCGGCCTTCGCCTGCGCCCACTCCTGCAGCAGCGCCACGTTGTCCTGGTGCTCGTCGAACGTCTCCGCGTAGCGGGTCTCGCCCGTGTCCGTGTTGATGGTCACGAAGAACAGGTAGTCGTGCTGGGCCGGGTCCGCGGCCGCCTTGATGGCGGCCTCGCCCGGCGCGGCGATGGGCGACGGCGGCAGGCCCGTGTACATGTACGTGTTGTAGGGGCTGTCGATCTCGCGCTCCTCTGACGAGGTGAAGACCCCCTCCGACGGGCTGATGTACTTCACCGTCGAGTCCATCTCGAGCCGCATGTCGATGTCGAGACGGTTGTAGATGACGCCTCCCACCATGGGACGGTCATCTTCGAGCCGCGCCTCGCGCTCGATGATCGAGGCCACGGTCATGACCTCCATCCAGCGGTCCTGGGCGACACCGTTGCGCTCGAGCACGTTGACCGTCGCCTCGATCATCTCGGCGAGGATGTCCGCCGGCTGAGCGTCGGGAGTGAACGTGTATGTCGCGGGGAACAGCCAGCCCTCGAGGATGCCGTTCGCCTGCTCTGGCAGCCCCAGTGCCTCGGTGTCCTCGGCCACGGCCTCGATGTCGGCCTTGGAGTAGTCCGTGAGGTTGGCGATCGCCTCGAAGTACGAATCGACCGTGCGGCCCTCGGGGATGGTGATGGTGAGCTCGTTCTTGTTGCCCGGATCCAGCAGCGCCAGGAGGGCGAACTCGGCCTTCATCTCCCGCTGCAAGAAGTAGTAGCCGGGGGTGATGTTGCCTGCGTCCGCGCTGGCGTTGGCCTCGCGGATGAATGACTCGGGTGACGCGACCACACCAGACTCGAAGAGCGTCTGCGCGATGTCCGCGCCGGTGTCACCCTGCTCGACGACCACCTGCACCACGCCTTGGCCGGCGCCGGGGTAGTCGGCGATCTCGTTGGACTCAGACTCGAAGCTGCCCAGGAAGTTGTACGCGATGGAGCCGCCGATCGCCAGCAGCACGAGCGCCACCGCGGACACCACGAGGGTCCATTTCTGACGCGTCTGGCGTCGCTTCTGGCGCTGCAGTCGCCGCATGTCGAGCGACGTGGTGGTCGTCGCCTCGGTCTGGGCGTGGAAGAGGTCAGTCATCATTCCCCTTAGGGTCCGGCTCGTAGGTCACCCTATCGAGGTTCCCCTGTCGTTCGATATCCAACGCGCTCTCCAGGATCACGACGGCGGCCGCCTGGTCGATGACCTGACGCTGCTGACGCGAGTTCCTGCCCGCTTGACGCATGGCATGCTGCGCTGTCGCGGTCGAGAACCGCTCGTCCACCAAACGAACCACCGCGCCGCAGCGTTCCGCGAGGGCGGCGGCGAACTCATGGGCGAACGCCGCGCTCGCGCCATCGTGGCCGGACAGCTTGCGGGGCAGCCCCACGTACACCCGGGCGACCTCGCGCTCACTCACGATGGCGGCGACCTGATCCACGTCGCCGTCGCCCCTGGTCACCGTGGTGACGGGAAAGGCCATCAGGCCATCCGGATCGGAGGCGGCGATGCCGATGCGGACGGTGCCCACATCGACGCCGAGACGCACTCCCCTGTCCACGAGCGAGCCGACCCTAGCGGGAGCCCACCGCGTCGCGCACGGCGACGAGAGCATCGGGAATCTTGGACGCGTCCTGGCCGCCGCCCTGAGCGAGATCTGGCTTGCCGCCGCCCCCGCCTCCCAGCACGGCCGATGCGGCCTTCACGAGGTCACCGGCCCGCACCCCGGCGTCGCGAGCGGCCTGGTTGGTCGCGACCACGATCTGCGGACGGCCGCCCACCGCAGCCGATGCGGCCACGACGGTGGGCTCCGACTCACCGAGGCGTGCGCGCACGTCCGTCACGAGCGTGCGCAGGTCATCGCCGTCCGCCGCAGTGGTGGACTCGTGCGCCACGAGGCGGACGCCGTTCACGTCAGTCGCGGTGCCGACCAGCTGCGCGGCGACCTGCTGCATCGCCTGCTGGCGGTACTGCGACAACTGCTTCTCGGCGTCGCTCAGGCGCGTCAACAGTGCGCCGATGCGGTCGGTGAGTTCCTCGGGACGCGCCTTGAGCGTGGTGCTGAGCTCGCTGACGATCGAGCGCTCGGCCGCGAGGTTCTGGAATGCGTCAGCACCCACGAGCGCCTCGATGCGGCGCGCGCCGGAGCCGACGGAGCCCTCGGACGTCACACTGAGCAGGCCGATCTGCGCCGAGTTCTCGACGTGCGTGCCCGCGCACAGTTCACGCGAGAACGGGCCGCCGATCTCGACCACGCGCACGCGGTCGCCGTACTTCTCGCCGAACAGCGCCATCGCGCCCAGGCTGCGCGCCTCGTCGAGGCTCATCACCTGCGTGCCAACGGGGAGTTCCTCACGGATCGCCCGGTTCGCGATGCCCTCGATCTCCTCGCGCGCGCTGTGCGAGATGCCCTGGCGCCAGGCGAAGTCCAGGCGCATGTACCCGGGCTTGTTGTACGAGCCCGCCTGGGTGGCGTCATTGCCCAGCACCTCGTGCAGGGCTGCGTGAATGAGGTGGGTCGCCGAGTGGGCCTTCGACGCGAGGCGACGGTTGACGAGGTCGACCTCGGCGGAGACCTGGTCGCCCACGGCGACCTCGCCCTCGTCGACCGTCACGGTGTGCACGATCACGTCGGCGACGGGCCTCTGCACGTCGATGACCGTCAGGGTCGCGTTGGCGCCGCGAATCTCGCCCGTGTCGGCGTCTTGGCCGCCGGACTCGGGGTAGAACGGGGTCTGCGCCAGCACCACCTCGACGGTGTCGCCGGTGGTCGCCACGGGCACCGAGACGCCGTCCTTGATGACGGCGGCGACGGAGGTCAGGAGCGAGAGCTCGTCGTAGCCGCGGAACGTCGTGGGAGTCTGAGCACCCACCGCCTGGTAGACGCTGACGTCCGCGTGACCGCCCTTCTTGGCCTTCGCATCGGCCCGCGCGCGATCGCGCTGCTCGGCCATGAGCGAGCGGAAGCCTGCCTCGTCGACGCTCACACCCTGCTCGGCGGCCATCTCGAGAGTGAGATCGATCGGGAACCCAAAGGTGTCGTGCAACTGGAACGCGTCCGTGCCCGACAGCGCGGAGCTGCCGGCGGTCTTGGCCTTCGCCACCGCCGTGTCCAGCATTGCGGTGCCCTGCGTGAGGGTGCGCCGGAACGACTCCTCCTCGGAACCCGCGATGCTCTGGATGCGCGTGATCGACTCAGCAAGCTCGGGATACGAGACGCTCATCGCGCGGTACGAGGTGTCCATCAGGATCGTCAGCGACGGGTCGTCGACGCCCAGCAGGCGCATCGCGCGCACGGTGCGGCGCAGCAGGCGGCGCAGCACGTAGCCGCGGCCCTCGTTCCCGGGCACCACACCATCGTGCATGAGCATCATGGCCGAGCGCACGTGGTCCGCGATCACGCGCATGCGGACGTCATCCTGGGCGTTCGCCTTGTACTCGCGGCCCGAGAGCTCCTGCGCCTTCTCGATGACGGGGAACACCTCGTCGATCTCGTACATGTTGGACACGCCCTGCTTGAGGAACGCGATGCGCTCCAGGCCGGCGCCGGTGTCGATGGCCTTCTGGTCCAACTCACGGATCAACGGGTAGTCCTTGCCGGAGCCGGGACCGCGCAGGAACTGGTCGAAGACCAGGTTCCAGATCTCGAGGTAGCGATCGCCGATCTCGTCGGTCCAGCCGGCCGCACCCGTGGCGGGGTCGTAGTCGGGACCGAACTCTGGGCCGCGGTCCACGTGCCACTCGGCGCACGGACCGGCGGGGCCGGGCTGGCCGGTGTCCCAGAAGATCTCTTCGCGGGGAAGCTTGACGATCCGCTCAGCGGGGAGCCCCACCTCGAGCAGCGCGGCCTCGGCCTCATCGTCCTGCTCCCAGATGGTGACCCACAGCGTCTCGGGATCGAAGCCGTACCGACCCTCGTCCTCGGGGCCGGTGAGCAGCTCCCAGGCCATCTCGATCGCGCCCTGCTTGAAGTAGTCGCCGAACGAGAAGTTCCCCAGCATCTGGAAGAACGTGCCATGGCGGGTGGTCTTGCCGACCTCCTCGATGTCCTTGGTGCGGATGCACTTCTGGACCGAGGCGACGCGCGGGTGCGCCGAGGTCTGGGTCCCGATGATGTACGGGATGAACGGCACCATGCCTGCGACCGTGAACAGCAGGCTGGGGTCAGGGGACACCAGCGATGCACTGGGGGCGATGTGGTGGCCCTTCGACTCGAAGAAGTCGATCCAGCGCTGGCGAATGTCAGCGGTGCGCATCCTGTCCTCCATATCCTGCGTCGCCCGCCTGCCGAGCAGGTGGGGTGAGCGGCGCATCGGCCGCCGCTACTGAGATGACAACGCCGCCGGGCCCCGGCTGGTGCCAGGGGCCCGACGGCCGTAGTCGATCGGCCCGCTAGAGCCTAATGCGTGCGCGTGCGCGCCACGTACTTAACGGGCGTAGAACTCGACGACCAGCTGCACCTCGCAGGTCACGGGGACCTCGGCGCGCTTGGGACGACGAACCAGCTGAGCCGACAGCTTCTCGAGCTTGACCTCGAGGTAGTCGGGCAGCTCCGGCAGCACATCGCGGTGGGCACCGGCGGCGGCGGCCATGTAGGGCTCCATCGTGACGGCCTTGGGCTTGACCTGGATGGTCTGGCCGGGCTTCACGCGGAACGACGGGCGGTCGACGATCTTGCCGTCGACCATGATGTGACGGTGCAGCACCGACTGGCGCGCCTGCAGGATGGTGCGGGCGAAGCCCGAGCGGAGCACCAGCGCGTCGAGACGCATCTCGAGCAGCTCGACGAACGCTTCACCGGTCAGACCCGCCTCCTTGCGAGCCTCTTCGAAGACGCGCGTCATCTGCTTCTCGCGGAGGCCGTACTGGGCGCGCAGACGCTGCTTCTCGCGCAGACGAACGGCGTAGTCGCTCTCCTTGCGGCGCGCAGTGCGGCCGTGCTCGCCCGGAGGGTAGGGGCGCTTCTCGAAGTGCTTGACGGCCTTGGGGGTCAGTGCGAGACCCAGGGCACGGGACAGGCGCACCTGGCGGCGCGCGCGCTGAACTGAAGTCAAAATAGATCCTTTGGAGTCTGGAGCCGGTGTTGAACGCGCCGGGGCGTGTTCGTCTGCCATACGTTGATGAGGTCGCGGAGACAGCAGCCAACCGTCCGCGAGGGCTCCACAATCCTAACAGAGCAGGTGCGTCAGCGCGGCAGTGCGGCCGATGCGGGTGTCGCGCGAGGGCGGTGCCAGCTAGGAGTCGCCCCGGCGGCCGAGCATCTCGCGGACCCGCGTCAGCCTCTCGGACAGGGTGCGCTCGAACCCGAACTCGGTGGGGCGGTAGTAGCGAGTGCCCTGCAGCGACTCCGGCAGGTACTCCTGAGCCGCGACGGCGCCAGGCGCATCGTGCGAGTACACATAGCTCTTGCCGTGGCCGAGCCGCTCTGCCCCGGAGTAATGAGCATCCCTGAGATGGGCCGGCACCACACCGGCCCTGCCTGCCTTCACGTCCGCGATCGCGGCGTTGATGGCCGCGTACGCCCGATTCGACTTGGGTGCCGTCGCCAGGTACGCGGTCGCCTCGGCCAAGGGGATCCGTCCCTCCGGCATGCCGATGAAGCTCACCGCATCCGCAGCGGCCTGCGCGATCACGAGCGCCTGAGGGTCCGCGAGCCCCACATCCTCCGAGGCGAGGATCACCAGCCGGCGCGCGAGGAACCGCGGGTCCTCCCCCGCCACGATCATGCGCGCCAGGTAGTGCAGCGACGCGTCGACGTCCGAGCCACGCACCGACTTGATGAAGGCGCTGATCACGTCGTAGTGCTGGTCTCCCGACTTGTCGTAGGCGACGAGCGCCGAGTCCATCGCCCGCTCCGTCAGCTCGCCGGAGATCGTGGGCGGGTCTCCCCCGGCGCTCATGGCCGCATCGGCGACCGCTTCGAGGAGGGTCAGCGCCTTGCGCGCATCGGCCCCTGCCACGCGCAGCATGTGCGCACGGGCCTCGGGTGCCAACTCGACTCGGCCACCAAGTCCGCGCTCATCGGCGACCGCGCGGTCCAGGAGCGCGCCCAGGTCATCGCCCGTGAGCGGCTGAAGGGTCAGCAGCAGCGACCGTGACAGCAGCGGACCCACCACGGAGAAGCTCGGATTCTCGGTCGTGGCACCGATGAGCGTCACCCACCGGTTCTCGACGGCCGGCAGCAGCGCGTCCTGCTGAGTGCGCGTGAAGCGATGGATCTCGTCGATGAACAGCACGGTCTCGCGTTCGCCGGTGGTGACCCGCCGTCGCGACGCATCGATGACCGCACGGACGTCCTTGATGCCCGCGGTCACCGCCGAGAGCTCGACGAAGGGCCGGTTGCCGGCCACGAGATACGCGAGTGTCGTCTTGCCGGTGCCCGGCGGTCCCCACAGGATCACGGAAGTGGCGGAGGATCCCTCCTGCACGAGTCGGCGCAACGGGGCGCCGTCCGTCAGGAGATGGGCCTGACCGACGACCTCCTCGAGCGTGCGGGGACGCATCCGCACCGCCAGCGGTGCGTTCGGCCCCGCCTCGGGAACGCCCGTGCCGGTGCGTTCGGTCGATTCGAAGAGGTCCATGGCATCAGCGTACGGACTAGTACGAGGCCCGGCCTCTGCCGCCTTGCTTCGCCCGGTACATCGCCGCGTCCGCAGCGCGCAGGAGGTCGTCCGGCGCCTGTCCCGCATCGGCGATGGCGATCCCGATCGAGACGCCCACCTCGTACTCCGACCCACCGACCAGCAGCGGTGCCGAGAACGCCTCCACGATGCGCGCGGCGGCGGCGTCTGCGTCCGCAGCGCGCGCGCCTTCGCACACCACGACGAACTCGTCCCCGCCGATGCGCGCCACGGTGTCCTGGCTGCGGATCGTCGAACGGATGACGTTCGCCGCGGCGATGATCACCGCGTCACCCGCCCCATGGCCCTCCGAGTCATTGATCGCCTTGAAGCTGTCCAGGTCCGCGAACAGCAGGGCCACCGGCACCTCCCGCTCCCGTTTGGCGAGTGCCTGCTCCATCCGGTCGCCCAGGAGTCGCCGGTTAGGCAGCCCAGTCAGGGGATCGTGGAGCGCCACCCGGGCGAGTTCGGACTCCGCCGCTCTCAGGAGCGCCGCGTTGAGGTCGTGGCGGATCTCGCTCGCCTCCAGGAGCGCGAGGCGGTCCCACGGCGTGGACTTGCCTGCCACACTCTGGCTCCACGACGCGAACGAGGTCCGCGGGGTCAGCGGCGTGGCGCGGTTCGCCAACGATTGGTCCCCCAGCCACGTGACCGCGGATACCGTCTCTCGTCTGAACCAGGCCAAGTAGTCGCCGTCGGTGCCGAAGGGCACCACCAGCACTCCCGCGACCTGGGGCATCAGGACGTGGAGCTGCGGATAGTCGGTGCTCACCGCATCGGACACCACGATGGCCGTGTCGGTGCCCGTGAGACTCGCCAGCAGCGCGGGGTCGATCACCGCGTCAGGCGCGTCGGCGATCGACATCGACTCCCCGTCGACATGCAACGTGGCGCCGTCCGCAGGGATCAGGTCCAACAGGGTGAACTCTCCGTGCAGCAGAGAGGACGCGAGGTCTTCGCTCGATCTCACCTGGCGCGCGAGACTGGCCCTGACGGTGCGGACCGCGTCGATGCGCGTCAGTCTCTCGATCTCCGCGGCCGTCCCCAGCTGCATCGAGACCTGCCGGGCGAGGACGGAGAGACCCTCGCGCAGCAGGAACGGGAGGCGCTTGGAGGACCGGTGAGCACAGGTGATCATGCCGATCAGCTGGTCGCCGTGCACCAAGGACAACGACAGGGTGGTCACCTGCCCCATGTTCCTCATGAACTCCATGTGGTGCGGCGACACGCTGCGAAGCTCCGCTTGTCCGAGGTCGAGCGGTTGGCCGGACAGCGGGTTGAGAGCCGGCACCAGCGGTGCGGGCGGCAGGTCGTCCAGCACGATGGCGCGCGTCAGCTTGGTCAGGTACAGCTGCCGGGCCTGCGCCGGGATGTCCGATGCAGGGAAGTGCAGACCCAGGTACGGTTCCAATCCCTCGACGACCTCCTCCCCCACAACCTCACCGTGGCCGTCCGGGTGGAACCTGTAGACCACCACGCGGTCGTACCCGGTCAAGTGCCGGAGCTCGACAGCCGTTCGTGCGTAGATCTCGGGCACCGTGGCCGCTGTGCTCAGGCGGTGGATCGCCGCGTGCACGGACGCCGCCGAGAACTCGCTCGCTATCACCGGCTCGCACTCGACGATTCCCACGGGCCCCGCCTCATGGACGATCACGTCGAAGCGCCTGCCGTTGATACGAGCCGAGACCGGATTGGCCGCGAGACCCCGGTGGTCGATGATCGCGCGACACTCCTCGACGGCCTCAGCCCCCATGAGATCCGCCACCGTGGTTCCGGTGAGCGCTGCGGCCGCGATGCCCAGGATGTCGATCGCGTTCTCTGACACCTGAATGACCGTGAAGGTCTCCAGGTCGACGCTCAGCAGGGCGCCGTGCGGCTGGACGGATCCGGGGACACGAATCAGTTCGCGCGCACATGCCTCCAGGCGCTCTCGCTCGTCGGCGCTGGAGGTCACGTCCGAATGCACGATCTGAGGAGCGTTCTGTGGGCCGCTCGGCACCCGCGGCAGGGCCACCGCGTCGCCGGTGTCGCGGTCGTCAGAGTGGTCGGGGACGAATGTGTTCGTCACGGTACCGGCCGTCCCGTGCCGCTGCCCGCGATCGACGTCATGGCACTCGACTCGAGCCGTCGCTCAGAGGGCGATCCACCGGCGGTGCTGGGTCCTGCGGTGAGGATCGCGCGACGGTGCACGTACCGCAGATCGACGAGATCGTAGACGAGGCACCCCTTCCGTGTCACTCAGCTTCTCTCGATGGTATGCCTCTCGACTACCCTTCGAACGCCAAGCGGTGCCACGCCGTGCCGCCTTGTGACACAACCCACTCGTCGACGCCAGGGACGTCGCACGGTGCCGTGGACGACTCCCCGGGGCCGTTGCTCCGCACGGCGAACCCTCTAGTGAGAGATCTGCTCGACGGAGCCGTCGTCATCGGCCTCAGCCACGAAGTCCACGCCGGCCTCGGCGCGCTGCTCGGGCGTGATGGGGGCCGGAGCCGCGGTGAGCGGGTCGTAGCCGCCGCCCGACTTCGGGAAGGCGATGACGTCGCGGATCGAGTCCGCGCCGGCGAGCAGCGCCACCACGCGGTCCCAGCCGAACGCGATGCCGCCGTGAGGGGGCGCACCGAACGAGAACGCCTCGAGAAGGAACCCAAACTTCTCCTGGGCCTCCTCCTCGCCGATCCCCATCACCGTGAACACCCGCTCCTGCACGTCCTGGCGGTGGATACGGATGGACCCGCCGCCGATCTCGTTGCCGTTGCACACGATGTCGTAGGCGTACGCGAGCGCCTCGCCAGGGTTCGTGTCGAACGTGTCCATGAACTCGGGCTTGGGCGACGTGAACGCGTGATGCACCGCAGTCCATGCGCCCGAGCCCACCGCGACGTCGTCGTCATCGTCGTCGCCTACGGCCTTGAACAGCGGCGCGTCGACGACCCACACGAACTCGAACCTGTCCTCGTCGATCAGCCCCACACGGCGGCCGATCTCGAGGCGCGCCGCGCCCAGCAGCGCCCGCGACGGACCGGGCTTGCCTGCGGCGAAGAACACGCAGTCGCCCGGCTCGGCGCCCACGGCCTGCGCCAGTCCCGCACGCTCCGCGTCGGAGAGGTTCTTCGCCACCGGACCGGTCAGCTCGCCGTCAGCACCGATCAGCACATAGGCGAGGCCGCGTGCGCCGCGCTGCTTGGCCCAGTCCTGCCAGGCGTCGAGCGTGCGGCGAGCCTGGTCGGCTCCGCCCGGCATCACGACGGCGCCCACGTAGTCGTTCTGGAACACCCGGAACGGGGTGTCCTTGAAGTACTCGGTGAGCTCGGTCAGCTCAAGCCCGAACCGGAGATCCGGCTTGTCAGAGCCGAACCGCGCCATCGCATCGGCGAAGGTGATGCGCGGAATCGGCGTCGAGATCTCGTGACCCGCGAGGGCCCAGAGCTCGCGGACGATCTCCTCGCCCAGCGCGATGACGTCATCCTGGTCGACGAAGCTCATCTCGACATCGAGCTGCGTGAACTCCGGCTGACGGTCCGCGCGGAAGTCCTCATCCCGGTAGCAGCGGGCAATCTGGTAGTACCTCTCCATGCCTGCCACCATCAGCAGCTGCTTGAACAGCTGAGGGGACTGCGGCAGTGCGTACCAGGAACCCGGCGCGAGGCGAGCAGGCACCAGGAAGTCGCGCGCACCCTCGGGCGTCGAGCGCGTGAGGGTGGGGGTCTCGATCTCGAGGAAGTCGTGGCGGTCCAGTACCCGGCGGGCGGCCTGGTTCGCCTTCGAGCGCAGCACCATGTTGGCGCGCGGCTGAGGGCGACGAAGGTCGATGTAGCGGTGCTTGAGGCGCGCCTCTTCGCCGACGGTGACGTGCTCATCGACGGGCATCGGCAGCGGAGCGGACTCGTTGAGGATGGTCACATCGGTGACGACGACCTCGATCTCGCCCGACGGCAGGTTGGCGTTCGCGGAGCCCTCGGGCCGCTCACGCACCTCACCGGTCACCTGGATCACGTATTCGTTGCGCAGGCTGTGCGCGACCTCCTCGCGGATCACCACCTGGGCGAAGCCAGAAGCGTCGCGCAGATCGATGAAGGCCACTCCCCCGTGATCACGGCGACGGCCCACCCACCCGGCGAGGGTGACGGTCGAGCCGGCGTCGGACGCCCGGAGGTTTCCAGCGAGATGGGTGCGAAGCACAGTGAGCCTTTCTGGCGCGCGGGAGGCGCGCGGGGTGACGGCGGGAAGAGTGAGTTCGAGTCTAGCGGCGCTGCAGGCGTGCGGCCGATGCGCGGGCGGGGCGGGTCAGTCGGTGACGATGCGCGGGCGGGCGTCCTCTGCCGGGGGTTCCCAGCTCGCGGCATCCGCCGCGACCTGGTCTCCCGAACGGATGTCCTTGACCTCGCCCGAGTCCGCGAACCACACGAAGGGGATCCCTCGTCGGTCGGCGTACTGAATCTGCTTGCCGAACTTCGCCGCAGCGGGCGCGACCTCCGTGGCGATGCCCCGCGCACGCAGCGCGTCGGCGACCTCGTTGGACGTCGCCCGGGTCGCCTCATCCGTCACCGCGACCAGCACGGCCGTGGGAACCGCACGCGACGCCCTGGCCAGGTCCGCGCCGATGACGCGGCTCACCAGCCGGCTCACACCGATGGACATGCCCACGCCCGGGAACCCGCCGCCCGCGACGAGGGAGTCGTAGCGGCCCCCCGAGCAGATCGAGCCCAGGTCCTCGTGGCCTGCCAGGAACGTCTCGTACACCGAGCCCGTGTAGTAGTCGAGCCCCCGCGCGATGCGGAGGTCGGCGATTGCGGTGCCGGGCACGGCGGCGTTCACTCCCTCCACCAGGGCCACCAGCTGCGCCAGTCCTTCACGCAGCTCGGCCTGCGGTCCGTCGACGTCGTCGATCGTCGGAGTGGTCGCCCACAGGTCCTCGACGGCCTCCACGAACCCCGCGTCTCGCGCGCTGATCCGTGCGAGCTCGAGCACCGCATCGGCCGCCGTGTCGCTCACGCCCTTGCCGGTGAGCTCGGCGCGCACGCCGTCCGCACCGATCTTGTCGAGCTTGTCGACGCTGCGCAGCGCGCCGGCGACGTCGTCGATGCCGACGCCACGGTAGAAGCCTTCAACGAGCCTGCGGTTGTTGACGCGCATGGTCGCGGCAGGGACGGGCAAGGCGGCGAGAGCGCGCGCCATGACCACGGCGACCTCGACCTCGAGGTGTGCCGGCAGCGACTCGCGGCCCACCACGTCGATATCGGCCTGATAGAACTCGCGGTATCGCCCCTCCTGCGGGCGCTCGCCGCGCCACACCTTCTGGATCTGGAATCGCTTGAAGGGGAAGGCGAGGGCGTGCTGGAACTCCTCGACATAGCGAGCGAACGGCACGGTCAGATCGAAGTGCAGCCCCACCTTCGACTCGGCGTCGGGTTCCGCGCCCAGCCGACCGAGCGTGTAGATCTCCTTGGCGGCATCGGACTTGCCTGCCAGGCGATCCAGCGGCTCGACTGCCCGCGTCTCGATCTCCGCGAAGCCGTGGAGGCGGAACGTCTCGCGCAACGACTCGATCAGCTGCGACTCGACGACGCGCTCAGCGGGCGTCCACTCGGGGTATCCGGACAGGGGTCTCACGCGTGCCATGGCGCCATTGTTCCACCCCGCCAGGGCTGGTACGTGCGGGGCCTCCCGACTCCTAGACTGGGGCGCCGAGGGCGCGCCGCGTCCCGCACCGTCGTGGAGGAGTTGCCATGTCGCACCAGCGTTCCAGGAACGCCGCCCGCGAGTACGAGAAGCGCCGCCGTGAGGCGCTCGAGCGCAAGCATGCCGAGCACGACGAGGCGCGCCAGCAGAGCCGTCGTCGCTGGCGCATCGGCGCGATCGTGACCGCCGTCGTGGCAGCCGTGGCGATCATCGCCTGGGTGCTCAGCACCCTGCTCGGCACCCATGACGAGTCCCTCGAGGCGGCCATGCCCAGCGAGTCGCCATCTGCCGTGGACGCCACGCCCGAACCGTCAGCGACCGACCCAGCTGCCGAGCCCACCCCCACCGCCAGCACCGATGAGTTCGGGTGGGCGACGTCGGGCGAGGCCCCCGACCCCTCTCTGGCCGAGGGTCGCACCTGGACCGCCACCATGAGCACCAGCGTGGGCGACATCGTGATCGAGCTCGACGGTGCCGCGGCCCCCCAGGCCGTTGCGAGCTTCATCGCTCTCTCGGACGAGGGCTTCTTCGACCAGACGGAATGCCACCGGCTCACCACGTCGGGAATCTACGTGCTGCAGTGCGGGGATCCCCTGGGAACCGGCACCGGCGGCCCCAGCTACCGCTACGGGCCCATCGAGAACGCCCCAGCGGACGGCGTGTACCCTGCGGGCACGCTCGCGATGGCGCGCGTCGGCAACGATGCGGAATCCATGGGCAGTCAGTTCTTTGTGGTCTACCAGGACTCCACCATCCCCTCCGACGCCGCCGGTGGGTACACCGTGTTCGGGCAGGTCGTCGAGGGTCTGAGTATTGTGGAGGGCGTTGCCAGTGCCGGAACGATCACAGGCGAGCCCGACGGGCGCCCGGCACAGTCCGTCATCGTGAACGAGGTGTCCCTGTCATGACCACCCCCAAGCCCACTCCGCGGCCCAAGCCCCGCCCGCCCGTAGGGCCGAGCCCCGCCGTCGTGGCGGCGCACGCGACCCACCCGGTGAAGGTGCCGGTGGCGAGCGACGTCACCGAGGAGGAGCTGGCTGCGGCCGCCGCTTTCGCAACCGTCGCGGACGAGGAGGTCTCGGTCACGGACGGCGACGACACCAGAGTCGTCGGCCCCGCCAAGGGTGACGACCCCCTCAAGCCGTACGTGAAGGCCTACTTCGAGCTCAAGGCATCGATCGAGCGCTTCCACGCCCGCCTCGAGTCTGCGGGTCTGTCGCCCAAGGACATCGACGAGGCCCTCACCGGTCTGCGCGAGTCGCTCGTCGCGCCTGCCGCTGTGGGCGACCTCCCCGCGCTCCGCGAGAGGCTCGACATCGTCGCCGGCGAGGCGGAGGCCATCCGGGAGCGCATCCAGGAGGAGAGGCGTGCCGCTCGCGAAGAGGCGCTCGCCGACCGTGAGCGCATCGTCGCCCGCGCCGAATGGATCGCCGAGAAGCCAGAGGCCCAGGTCCACTGGAAGGACGACACCGCCGAGCTGCGGTCGCTGCTCGACGAGTGGAAGGCCTCCCAGCGAGGCAACGCCCGCATCCCCAAGGACGCCGAGAAGGCGATGTGGAAGCGGTTCACCACTGCGCGGTCGTCCTTCGAGAAGGCGCGCAAGCACCACTTCGCCGAGCTGGACCGCGCGAACTCCGACGTCGCCTCCCGCAAGGAGCAGCTGGCCGCACGGGCCGAGACGCTTGCCGAGTCCACGGACTGGGACCGCACCGCGCGCGAGTTCCGTGACCTCATGGCCGAGTGGAAGCGCTCCGGTCGCGGGCGCCGCAGCGTCGACGATGCGCTGTGGAAGCGATTCCAGACGGCGCAGGACGCCTTCTTCGAGTCACGCCGGGCAGCCTCGAACGCCGAGGACGAAGCCCTTGCGGACAACGTCGCGGCGAAGGAGGCCGCAGTCGCCGAGGCCGAGGGGATCCTCCCGATCAAGGACCTGAACGCGGCGAAGCAGGCGCTCCGCGTCGCCCAGGACCGGTTCGAGGACGCAGGGATGGTTCCCCGCGGGGATGTCGCGCGTCTCAACAAGCGGATGGGCGCGGTCGAGAAGGCCGTGAGAGACGCCGAGGACGCGCGCTGGCACCAGCGCAACCCCGAGATCGAGAGACGGGCCACCGGAGCCGCCGCACAGCTGCAGGCGGCGATCGCGGGGCTCGAGGACGACCTCGCCACGGCAGAGTCGAAGGGCGACAAGCGCCGCATCAAGGAGGCCGAGGAGGCTCTCGCAGCGCGGCGGTCGTGGCTCGAGCAGATCGAGGGCGTGGTCAAGTAGTCCACCACAGGTCGGCGACGGCCTGCCCATCACCACTGTCCACAGCACGGCCGGACGCCCAACCGCGGGGCGTCCGGCCGTGCGACACTGCGGCGCATGTGGATCGTGCGCCGGACCGACATCGGTCGCCTCGCCTACGGGCGCCTGGTGCGCGACTCCGTGATCGCACCCCTGCTTCCGGGAGTCGCGCTGCCGCTCGACATCCCGGACAGCGCCGCGATTCGCCGCCGCGTGCTCGCGGAATGCGTGCCCGCCGGCTGTCAGGCCACTGGAATGGCTGCGCTGTGGGCTCACGGGGTCGGTGAGCGACCCGCCGTCATCGACATCCGGTGCCCCGTGGGCCGTCACGTCCGTGCGTGGACCGCGCCCGTGCCGGTGGTCTTTCACGGCGTGGGGATCGCCGCCCCGCACTCCCCCGTCGCCGACGTCACCACTGCGACGGCCGATGCGCGGCGCTGGCCTCCCGCGCCGGGAGACGCGGAGACAGTCAGTACGGGCGGCGCTTGGCGCCCGTGAGGCGTCGCGCGTCGTACACCCCGTCGATCTTGCGCACCGCGGCGATGACGGCGCCCAGGTGCGACGGGTCCGCCATCTCGAAGGTGAACGTGTTGAGCGCCACGCGGTCCTGATTCGTCGAGACGTTCGCGCCGAGGATGTTGACGTGATAGTCCGACAGCACTCTCACGACGTCGCTCAGCAGCCGGTTGCGGTCCAGTGCCTCCACCTCGATCTGCACCATGAACGTGGCGTCCGACTGCCCCGTCCACTGGACGTCGATGAACCGCTCCTGCTCGCTCTCGAGAGCGCTGAGGTTCTGGCAGTCCGCGCGGTGCACGCTCACACCGTTGCCGCGCGTGACGAATCCTCGAATGGGGTCTCCCGGCACTGGCGTACAGCACTTGGCGAGCTTGACCACCACGTCGGTGAGACCGTGCACCGAGATCCCGGGGTCGCCGCGCCGCGCCCGTGCGACGCCAGTGCCCGGTCGCGTGATCTCCGTGACGTCCTCATCCGCGCCCTCGGCTCCGCCGACCGCTGCCACCATGCGTGCGACCACGTCGCCCGCCTGCTCCTTATGCTCGCCGATCGACGCGTACAGAGAGTCCACGTCGTCGTAGTGCATCTCTTTGGCGAGCGCGAGCAGCGTCGACTTGGACATCAAGCGCTGCATCGGCAGATGCTGGCGGCGGATCGCGCGAGCGAGCATGTCGCGGCCCGTCTCGATCGACTCCTCGCGACGCTCGCGGGTGAACCACTGGCGGATCTTGTTGCGCGCACGGGCGGACTGCACGAAGTCGAGCCAGTCCCGCTTGGGGTGCGCGTTCTCGTCGGACGTGGTGAGCACGTCCACGGTGTCGCCGTTGTCGAGCGTCGAGTCGAGTGGCACGAGCCGGCCGTTGACCTTGGCGCCGATGGTCTTGTGGCCCACCTCGGTGTGCACCGCGTAGGCGAAGTCGACCGGGGTGGCCCCTTGAGGAAGCGCCAGCAGCTTGCCGCGCGGCGTGAAGACGTAGACCTCGGCGCGCGAGATTTCGCCGCGCAGCGCGTCGAGGAACTCGGTCGGGTCTGCGGTCTCCTGCTGCCAGTCCGCGATCTGGCGCAGCCAGCCCATGTCGCCGCTGCCCCCGCTGCCGCTCGTTCCGCCCCCACGCTCCTTGTATCGCCAGTGGGACGCGAGGCCGTACTCCGCCCGACGGTGCATCTCGTGAGTGCGGATCTGCAGCTCGACCGGCTTGCCGCTGGGCCCGATCACCGTGGTGTGCAGCGACTGGTAGAGGTTGAACTTGGGCATCGCGATGTAGTCCTTGAAGCGGCCCGGCACCGGCTGGTAGCGCGCGTGCATCGCTCCCAGCACCGCATAGCAGTCGCGGACGGAATCCACCAGGATCCGCATGCCCACGAGGTCGTAGATCTCGTTGAGGTCGCGACCTCGGACGATCATCTTCTGGTACACCGAGTAGTAGTGCTTGGGGCGGCCCGTGATCACGCCCCGGATCTTCATGGTCTTGAGCTCGGTCTCGATCTCGGCCCTGATCTCCGCCAGGTACCGCTCGCGCTCGGGTGCGCGCTCCGCGACGACGTCGACGATCTCCTGGTAGATCTTGGGATAGAGGGTCTTGAACGAGAGGTCCTCGAGTTCCCACTTGATGGCGTTCAGCCCCATGCGGTGCGCGAGCGGCGCATAGATCTCGAGCGTCTCCTGCGCCTTGCGGCGCGCGCTCTCCGGCGACACGTGCTTCCAGGTGCGGGCGTTGTGCAGCCGATCAGCGAGCTTGAGCAGCAGCACCCGGATGTCCTTGGCCATCGCCACGACCATCTTGCGCACGGTCTCCGCCTGGGACGCGTCCCCATACGAGACCTTGTCCAGCTTGGTCACTCCGTCCACGAACGTCGCAACCTCGTCGCCGAACTCCTCGCGGATCCGGTCCAGAGGGTGCTCGGTGTCCTCCACGACGTCATGAAGAAGCGCCGCGGCGATCACCGTGTCCGGCAGGCCCATGTCGGCGATGATCTGCGCGACCGCGATCGGGTGGATGATGTACGGCTCGCCGCTCTTGCGCTGCTGGCCCCGGTGGGCCTCGTCCGCGATCCGATACGCGCGCTCGATCATGCCCGTCTTCGCGCGCGGATACATGCGGCGGTACGTGTCGAGCACGCCGTCGATCGCGGTGGGCTCTTTCGCCGGACGGCGCAGGAACGCGAGCGGCCCCGTGGGCGGCGAGGAGTGGCGGGTGTCGGTCACTCGAGCCTCCTTCACGATTCGCGGTGGCTGGCCGCGCCGGGGTGAAGGCTCAAGTCTACTGGCGGCTCGAGGTGCCTAGTGGCGGCCCTTGCGGCGAGGCTGTGCCTTGGTGCCGCGGTGCTCGCCCGGCTGGAGAGCGCCCACTCGCACCGTGCCGTCCTCGTGCACCACGACGTCGGCCTCTCCCGACTCACGCAGCGCGAGCACCTTGGCGGTGTGCTCCTGGATCCGCGCCTCGCGGCGGCGCAGTGCCACCTCGAGCGGAGTCGCGACGAAGACCGACGAGTACGTGCCGACGGCCATGCCGACGAACAGCGCGAGGGCGATGTCGCTCAGCGTGCCTGCACCCAGCAGGAACGACCCGATGAACAGGATCGACCCCACCGGCAGCAGTGCGACGATCGACGTGTTGATCGAGCGCACCAGGGTCTGGTTGACCGCGAGGTTCGCCAGCTCGGCGTACGTGTAGCGGCTCTGCGCCGTCAGGTCCTGAGTGTTCTCCTTGACCTTGTCGAACACCACCACGGTGTCGTAGAGCGAGTAGCCCAGGATCGTCAGGAAGCCGATGACCGATGCGGGCGTCACCTCGAAGCCCACCAGGGCGTAGATGCCCACCGTGAAGAGCAGGTCGTGCAGCAGCGCGATGATCGCCGCGGCCGCCATGCGCCACGCGCGGAAGTACAGCGTGATGACGGTGAACACCAGAAGGAGGAAGATCACCAGCGCCTGCAGGGCCTTGGCGCCGACCTCCGCTCCCCACGTGGGACCGATCTGGTCGAAGCTGATGTCGTCGAGCGGGACGCCGTATGCCTCGGCCAGCGCGTCCCCGAGCGCCTGCTGGTCGGCGTCCTCCAGGACGCCCAGCTGCACCCGCAGGTCGTTGTCGCCGAGCACGCTGATACGGGGCTCCTGGGCGGGGTCGATCGCGGCGATCGCCTCTTCGGCGGGACCCGAGTCAGTGTCCGACACATTGGCGAGCACGTACTGCGTGCCACCGGTGAAGTCGATGCCGGGGTTGAGGCCCTTGCCCAGGAGCAGGCCGAGCGCCACGAGCATCAGGATCGCGGAGGCGATGAAGAAACGCCCGCTGTACTGGACGATCGGGTAGGTCTTCTCCCCCGAGTGGAGCTTGTTGCCCCAGGTGGCGAGGTTGGCGCTCATCGTGAGTCCCCCTTCGGCTCGGTGCCCAGAGGCGACTGAGAAGCATCGGTTGCTGACGCGTCGGGCGTGGTGACCTTGGCGCGCCGCGCCGCCGCCTTGCGCTCGGCGAGCGTGAGGCCGTCCGTGCTGGCGGTGGCCGCCGTGCCGGTGCGGACGCGGCCGCGGCCCTTGTAGAGCGCCTCGCGTCCCAGCTGGCGCGGGTCCAGCCCAGACCAGCGGTGGCCCTCGCTGAAGAACGAGGTCCGTGCGAGAAGCACCATCAACGGGTGGGTGAACAGGAACACCACGAGCACGTCCAGCAGCGTGGTGAGACCCAGGGTGAAGGCGAAGCCTCGCACCCCGCCCACGGCGAGCGCGTACAGGGTAAGGGCTGCCAGCAGCGACACCGCGTCGGACGCCAGGATCGTGCGGCGCGCGCGGCGCCACGCGTGGTCGACGGCGGACTGCAGGGACCGGCCCTCGCGCAGCTCATCGCGGATGCGCTCGAAGTACACGATGAACGAGTCCGCGGTCACGCCGATCGCGATGATCAGGCCCGCGACTCCCGCGAGCGACAAGCGATATCCGAGCCCCCACGACAGCAGTGAGATCACGCCGAACGTCGTGGCGCCCACGATGATCAGCGATGCGATGGTCACGAGGCCGAGCGCGCGGTACTGGAACAGCGAGTACAGGAAGACCAGGAACAGGCCGATCATGCCGGCGATCAGGCCCTTCTCGAGCTGATCGGCACCCAGGGTCGCGGAGATCTGCTGGTTCGACTGCACCTCGAGGCTCAGCGGCAGGGCGCCGAACCGGAGCTGGTTCGCGAGCTGCTCCGCCTGCTCCTGCGTGAAGTCACCGGTGATCGACGCCTCGCCGTTGGTGATGCGGTTGTTGACCACCGGGTAGGAGATCACGACGCCGTCGAGGACGATTGCGAACTGATTGCGAGGCTGCTCCAGGTTGAGCAGGCGGGTGGTGACGTCGCCGAACTTGGAGGCGCCCTCGTTGTTGAACTGCAGGCGGACCTCGTAGCGACCCGTGAGCGTGCCCGTCTGCGAGGTCTCGGGGCCGCTGGTCGCCGTGTCGAGGTCGTCGCCCTCGATCTCGACCGGTCCCATCGCGAGCTTCGCGAGGCCGAACTCGGCGCACGCCGCGTAGCCGACGTCGGGGTCGCCCATCGACCGGCCGCCGAGGTTCTCGGGGTCGAGGCAGTTGAGCGACTCGAACTCCTCGAGCAGCGTCTCGTCGAGCCATGCGAACGAAGACGGGTCCTCGGGCTCGACGGTCTCGTCGCCGGGGGCCGCCGTCGGTGCGGCTGTCGGCTCCGCTGTCGCCTCAGGGGCGGGAGTGGCCGATGCGCCGGTCTCGGTCACCGTCTCGGTGCCCGTCACGAGGTTGGCGACCTCGGACGCGGAGGGCGACGGCTCGGGGGTAGCCCCGGCCGATGCGCCAGGCGTGGGCTCGTCGCTGGGACTTGCGCTCGGGTCGGGGATCGGGGTCGACACGCCCGGGTCGCCCACGACCAGCACGGGGCGGAACTGCAGCTGCGCGGCCTGCGACACGAGATCGATGGTCGACTGCGGCGGATTGCCGGGAAGCGCGACCACGATGTTGCTTCCCTGAGTGGTGATCTCCGCCTCGGCGACGCCGGAGGCATCCACGCGGTTGCGGATCACCTCGACGGCCTGCTCGAGGTCGGTCTGCTCGATCTGCTGATCCGAGCCCTCCGTGAGGACGGGAGTCAGGATGATCTGGCGACCGCCGGCGAGGTCGAGCGCGAGGCCCGGGGTCCACGACGCGTTGCCTGACAGGACGCCGGCAGAGAGCAGCCCGAAGATCGCGACAACGATCGCTCCGAGCCAGATCAGCGACTTGCGCGCGCTCTTGGTGACTTTCGACACAGAATTCCTCACGATGTAGAAGTGCTCATGAGAGCCCTGGCGATTCTAGGGGTGAAACGGGGGCGCGTCGAACCGCGTTCAGTCGAAGAGTCGCCCACCAGGGGTGCCGGGAAGCGCGCCTGCAGGAGGCTCGAGTCCCAGGTGCGCCCACGCATCGGCCGTCGCGATACGTCCGCGTGGGGACCTGCTCATGAGCCCCTCGCGCACCAGGAACGGCTCGGCGACCGTCTCGACCGTCTCCGACTCCTCGCCCACGGATACGGCGAGCGTCGACAGCCCCACCGGTCCGCCGCCGAACCGCGTGCACAGCGCGCGCAGCACGGCGCGGTCGAGGCGGTCGAGGCCGCGCTCGTCGACCTCGTACACGATGAGCGCCTGCTGAGCGGCCGCGAGGTCCCCCGTGCCGCTGCCGTGCACTTGTGCCCAGTCACGCACGCGGCGCAGCAGACGGTTCGCGATGCGCGGCGTGCCGCGCGAGCGCGACGCGATCTCGGCCGCTGCGTCGCTGGCGATCTCGAAGCCGAGCTTGCCCGCCGAGCGTCCCACGATGCTGTGCAGTTCGTCGTCGGAGTAGAAGTCCAGGTGAGCGGTGAATCCGAACCGGTCGCGCAGCGGCGCCGGCAGCAGCCCGGCTCGCGTGGTGGCACCGACGATCGTGAAGGGCGGCAGGCTCAGCGGGATCGAGGTCGCGCCCGCTCCCTTGCCCACGACGACGTCCACGCGAAAGTCCTCCATCGCGAGATACAGCATCTCCTCGGCAGGACGCGCCAGGCGGTGGATCTCGTCGAGGAACAGCACGTCACCCTCATCGAGCGAACTGAGGATCGCGGCAAGGTCGCCCGCGTGCTGAATCGCAGGGCCGGAGCTCACACGCAGGGTCGCGCCCATCTCCCCTGCCACGATCATCGCGAGCGTCGTCTTGCCCAGCCCGGGCGGACCGGACAGCAGCACGTGGTCGGCGGTCGCGCCGCGGCTCACGGCCGCACGCAGCACCAGAGACAGCTGATCGCGCACGGTGCGCTGACCGACGAACTCATCGAGGCTGGTGGGCCGGAGCGCTGCCTCGTTCGACCGCTCGATCGCGTCGGCATCGGCGTCGACCACGCTCGCCTCGAACGGCGCCATCTCGTCGTGCTCGCGGTCGTCAGGCACGCGCCCCGCCCATCGCCTTGAGCGCCGCCTTCAGCGTGGTCGGCACGTCCGCGTCCGCGATCGGCGTCGGGGCCACGTTCTCGACGGCCTTGGCGGCCGCCTTCTGGTTCCACCCGAGGGCAACGAGCGCCTCCTCGACCTGGTCCCGCGCATCGGGCGTCGTCGGAGTCGCCGAGGGCTCCGGAAGCGACAGCTTGCCGCCCAGCTCGAGCAGCAGCCGCGCGGCGACCTTCGCACCGATGCCGGGCACCTGCTCGAGAGCCTGACGATCGCCGTTCGCCACGGCTTGCGAGAGCGACTCCGGAGAGTGGACCGCCAGCATCGCGAGGGCGAGCCGCGGCCCGACGCCCTGCACCGACTGCAGCGCCTCGAACGTGTCGCGCTCGGACTCCGCCGTGAAGCCGAACAAGGTGAGCGACTCTTCGCGCACCACGAGCTGCGTGAAGAACCGCGCCTCCTGGTGAGCACGGAGCTCAGCCAGAGTGGCTGGAGTGGAGTGCACGAGGAGACCGACGCCCCCGACCTCGACCACTGCGGTCGAGGCGCGCACCGACAGCACCGTGCCTGCCAGCTGTGAGATCACAGCGCATCACCTCTCACGCGGGACTCCTATCGAACATGTGTACGAACACGCTACGGGACGCGGCACCGCCACCGAACACGACTCGCCGCACCTCACCCACGACGTCGCGACGCGCGCTCGGCGTCAGCCCAGCGTCGCTGTGCGGCCGTGGTCGCGGCGGATCCCACCGGCGCGGCCCCACCCTTCCACGCATGCGTGATGGCGATCGCCAGCGCATCGGCGGCATCCGCCGGTCGGGGTGGCTCGGCGAGGCCGAGCACTCGGGCGACCATGTAGCCCACCTGGGGCTTCGCCGCGCGGCCGTCTCCGGTCACGGCCGCCTTCACTTCCGACGGCGTGTAGAGAGCCACCGGCAGTCCCCTGCGCTGGGCCGCGAGCATGACCACTCCGGAGACCTGGGCGGTGCCCATCACGGTGCGCACGTTGGCCTGAGCGAAGACCCGCTCGAGCGCGATCGCATCCGGCCGGTGCTGGTCCAGGACGGCCTCGAGGGCGTCGGCCAGGCGCGCGAGCCGCGCGGGGACGTGATCCCCTGCGGGAGAGGTGGCGGCCTCCACGTGCACCAGGCTCACCTGCCGCGCGCCAGCGGCGTCGATCACGCCCAGCCCGCAACGGGTGAGGCCGGGGTCGACGCCGAGGATCCTCACGAGAACGGAGGGCGGGCTGCCGCTACTCGGCGGCCGCCGCCTCCAGCACCTCATCGGAGGCGTCCATGTTGGCGAACACGTTCTGGACGTCATCG
Source organism: Demequina aestuarii (assembly GCF_000975095.1). Taxonomy (GTDB): domain Bacteria; phylum Actinomycetota; class Actinomycetes; order Actinomycetales; family Demequinaceae; genus Demequina; species Demequina aestuarii. Next base: position 1,204,439 of record NZ_BBRD01000001.1, on the reverse strand, counting down.
CAGTCCTCGAGAGCGTCGATCAGGCGCAGCATCTTCTTGGCGCCGTCCACGTCGAGCTCGATCTTGACCGACGGGACCCACGTGGCCTCGGCGGAGTCGTAGTCGATGTCCGCCTCTTGCAGCGCGGTGCGCACGGCCACCACGTCCGTGGCCTCCGACGTGATCTCGAAGACCTCGCCGTGGTCCTCGATCTCCTCGGCACCGGCGTCGAGCGCGGCGACCATGAGGTCATCCTCCGTGACGCCCGAGTCCTTCGAGACGATGATCTGTCCCTTGCGCGTGAACAGGTACGCCACGGAGTTGGGGTCCGCGAGGGTGCCGTTGTTGCGGGTCAGCGCGGTGCGCACCTCCATCGCGGCGCGGTTGCGGTTGTCCGTGAGGCACTCGATCAGCATCGCGACGCCGTTGGGGCCGTATCCCTCGTACATGATGGTCTCGTACTCGCTGCCGCCGGCCTCGAGGCCCGCTCCACGCTTGAGCGCACGATCGATGTTGTCGTTCGGCACCGAGGACTTCTTGGCCTTCTGGACCGCGTCGAAGAGCGTGGGGTTGCCGGCCATGTCCGCGCCACCCGAGCGGGCCGCGACCTCAATGTTCTTGATGAGCTTGGCGAACAGCTTGCCGCGCTTGGCGTCGACAACCGCCTTCTTGTGCTTGGTGGTTGCCCATTTGGAGTGGCCGGACACGTGATGCTCCTCAACGGATTCAGGTAGTGGACTGCCCGCCAGTCTAGAGCGTCACTCCCCCGCGCTCACGCAGACACCAGGAGTCGAGCACGTACGGTGCTCCGCCAGCAGCGCGCGTCACCCGAGCGCGGCGACCGCGGCCGCCCCGGCGGCCCCGCACGCCGCCGCCCACACGAAGCTCGAGAGCGTGCCGATGATGAATCGTTCCGCGGTCTCGCCGCGCAGCCCCGCCTGCGCGTCGCGCAGTTCCGGGTAGCGCCCGAGGCCCTTGACAGCGATCACGACCGCGACCGCCTCGGGGTGCCCCGCCATCACCGCCCCTGCGATGGCGAGCCGTTCGAGCACGCCGATCCACATGCCGCCACGCAAGAGGCCCGGGGTCTCGGTCTCGGGTTCGACGCGCCGCAGCAGCCATGCGACCAGCGGCGAGCCGAGCGCCGCTGCCGCCACCAGCGCGGCCACCACCACACTCACCTCGGCAAGGACCGACATGTGGAGGCTCCTCTCGCTTCTGCGCGCACCAGCAGGTCCGCGGCGACGGGTCGCGCGCGGCGTTCCTCGTCGAGCATGGCAGATGTCACGCGCTGACTCACCGCCTGCTCGGAGATGCCGAGCCGTGTCGCGACCTCGCGCTGAGTGGAGTCGGGGCCCAGCAGGTCCGCGACCTCCCAGCCCGCCTGTGAGCGGCGGCGCACCACCGCGGCCAGCAGTTGCAGCACCGCCGTGGCGCTCTCGGCAGCGTCGGCATCCTCGCCCGCGGCCACCACCGGCATGGGCTCCGACCGTCCGCGGGCGCGCTCCACCGCCTGCCGGGCGTGCACGAAGGCCGCGCCGGAACTGGCGCGGGCGCTCTCCCCCCACGGCTCATTGACGGGGCCCGCGCCCACCCCGACGGACCAGTCGCCCACGCGCATCAGGTGCAGCGCGAGGTCCACGGCGGCTACCGGGCCGGTCAGCACGATCTGCACCTCGTCACCGACCGTGCGCTCCAGCGGCAGCGCCACGTCCGCGCTCCAGCGCTCTATCCACGGGCGCAGCTCGCTCAGGAGCGACTCGACGCGGTCGCCCTTGCGAGTGCTGCCGCGCTGGTCGGCGGTGACGACGAACATGGCTCAAGGATAGAGCCTTGATATGCGAACATCAAGTCCTCAGGCTGGAACTACGTGCCCATCGCGTGCGCTGCCCTCACGCCTGCGCTCACACCTGAGACAGCAGCAGTGCGTGCACGCGCGCATCTGCGGAGATCTCCGGGTGGAAGGACGTCGCAATTGCAGCGCCGTGCCTCACCGCGACCGGGTGGCGCTCGCCGTCCGGCCCCGTGGCCGTGGCGAGCACCTCGACGCCGTCGTCGTACGACTCCACCCAGGGCGCGCGGATGAAGGTGGCGTGCATAGGGCTGCCGTCCGGCTCCCACACCAGGTCCACCTCGGCGGAGTCGACCTGGCGCCCGAAAGCGTTGCGTCGCACCGTCATGGGAATCGCCCCCAGGGTCTGCTGGCCCTCGATGCCGTCACGCAGGTCCCGCGCGAGCAGGACCATTCCGGCGCACGAGCCGAGCACCGGCAGTCCGGCGGCGATGCGCGCCACGAGGGCATCTCGCAAGTCGAAGGCTCGTAGCAACTTGTCCATGGTGGTCGACTCTCCCCCAGGGATCACCAGTCCATCGACGGCGTTCAGCTCTGCGAGCCGACGCACGCGGACCACGTCGACGCCGAGGCCCTCGAGCATCGCCTGATGCTCTCGAACGTCGCCCTGCAGCGCGAGCACTCCCACGGTGGTCATTCGGCAACCTCTCCCAAGTCGATGGTGTCGCCCTCCCAGGCGAGGAAGGCGTCCCAGCCGCCTCTCAGCTCCGCCGGGAACACCTCGATGGGGGTGTTCCGCAGGTCGGCGGCCGTCATCCACTGGACCGCGTCGATGGTCTCCCGCTCCACCTCGGTCCACTCCTCTGCGGTGCGCTGCCGCTGTTCCGCATCTGCCAGCCGTCCCACGAAGATCTCCTCGTACTGCACGTAGGGTCGCGAGGCGAAGTCGAATATGGCCGTGCGCCGCCAGACGGGCCCGGCGAGCTCGTGCTCCTCCAGCACCCAGCCGGTCTCCTCAGCGAGCTCGCGCACCGCCGCCGCACGCATCGTCTCGTGAGCCTCGAGTCCGCCCCCGGGCGTGAACCAGAACGACCGGCCCTCCTCGTGAGGGTCGTGCCCCCGGACCATGAGCACAAGCGGCGCATCGGGGCTCGAGTCGTCCACGAGCAGCACCCGCGCGCCGCGGCGCGCGATCCGGTCCCCGGCCGATGCGCCCGCAGCCGGACTCTCCAGCACGGGGCTGCGATCGTCGGGCGGCTGCGGGGCGTCGGTCACGGAGGGTCCGGGCGCGGGACTACCAGCCGCGCTCGGCGAGCCGGTGCGGCTCGGGCTCGTCCTCGACGTTGATGCCCACCATCGCGTCGCCCAGCCCGCGCGAGACATCCGCGATCACGGCAGGGTCGTCGAAGAAGGTGGTCGCCTTCACGATCGCCTTCGCGCGCTCCGAGGGGTTGCCGGACTTGAAGATTCCGGAACCGACGAACACACCTTCGGCACCCAGCTGCATCATCATCGCGGCGTCCGCGGGCGTCGCGATGCCGCCAGCGGTGAAGAGCACCACGGGCAGCTTGCCGGTGGCCGCGATCTCCTGGACCAGCGGCAGCGGGGCCTGCAGTTCCTTGGCGGCCACGTAGAGCTCGTCCTTCGGCAGGGACGCGAGGGCCTTGATCTCGGCGCGGATCTGACGCATGTGGGTCGTGGCGTTGGACACGTCTCCTGTGCCCGCCTCGCCCTTCGAGCGAATCATGGCCGCGCCCTCAGAGATGCGACGCAGCGCCTCGCCCAGGTTGGTGGCGCCGCAGACGAACGGCACGGTGAAGTTCCACTTGTCGATGTGGTGGGTGTAGTCGGCGGGCGTCAGCACCTCGGACTCGTCGACGTAGTCGACGCCAAGGGACTGCAGCACCTGCGCCTCGACGAAGTGGCCGATGCGCGCCTTCGCCATCACGGGGATCGAGACCGCGTCGATGATGCCCTGGACGAGGTCGGGGTCGCTCATGCGTGCCACGCCGCCCTGCGCCCGAATGTCCGCCGGCACGCGCTCGAGTGCCATGACGGCCACCGCTCCGGCATCCTCGGCGATCTTCGCCTGCTCGGGTGTGACGACGTCCATGATCACGCCGCCCTTGAGCATCTCGGCCATGCCCCTCTTGACCAGGTCGGTGCCTACCTGGGGGGTGGTGACGTCGGCGGTATCGCTCATGCGGTGCTGTCCTTCGCTGGCTGGGGATGGAATTCCGCGTCCATTCTAATCGCGTCGCGGTAGGTCTCTTCGATGCGGGGGGCGACCTGGCGCCAGTCAAAGGTGCCAGCGCGGGCTCTGCCCCTGCTCGCGAGCTCCTTGCGCGCCTCTGGATCGCCCAGCAGCGCGTTCACGCGCGCCGCCAGTTCGACGGAGTCGCCCACGGTGTGCATGGCCACGCAGACCTCGCCCTCGGAGTCCGTCGCGACGTCGCGGAAGGCTACCAGGTCGCTCGCGACCACCGCCGCGCCGGCCGCCATCGCCTCCACGAGCACGATCCCGAAGCTCTCGCCCCCGAGGTTCGGCGCGCAGTACACGTCCACGGAGGACATGAAGCGCGCCTTCATCCCTTCGTCGAGTTCTCCCACCACCTCGGCACCGCCGCGCGCGGCACGCGCGGCGATCCGGTCCGAGAACCGACCCGCGACGAGGAACCGGGCGCGCGGGTACCGGCGGCGCACGTGCGGGATCGCAGCCAGGAACTCGTCGAGGCCCTTGCGGGACTCGTCCATGCGGCCCAGGATCCCGATGGTGGGCGCGTTCTTGGTGCCCCGCCACTCCTTGACCTGGGGCGCATCCGTGTAGGCGGCCGTGTCCACCCCATTGGGGATGATGTGCGTGGCCGCTACCCCCAGGTGTTCCTTCACCGTGCGGTCAGCGGACGGCGACACGGCGATGCGGGCGTCGAGCTCCTCGTAGCCGGGCTTGATGAACGGCTTCGCGATGCGCATGATGCGCGAGTGGTCGTTCGACGTGTGGAACGTGGCGACAGTGGGGCCGAGCCGCGCCCACATCGCGATCACGGAGAGCGACATGGTGCCCGGCTCGTGCAGGTGCACCACGTCGAACTGCCCCTCACGCAGCCATTTGCGCACCCGCATCGCGGCGGCCATGCCGAAAGTGATGCGCGCGGTCGAGCCGTTGTAGCGCACCGGCAGCGACCGTCCGGCGGTCGTCACGTACCCCGGCACCGTCGTGCCCGGGGCGGCGGGGGCCAAGACCGAGACCTGGTGCCCGCGCGCGAACAGCGCCTCGGCGAGGTCCATCACATGCAACTGGACGCCGCCGGGGCGATCGAACGAGTACGGGCACACGATGCCGATTCTCATGACTGCCACCCGAACCTCTGGAGCATGTGCCAGTCCTCGGGGTGCTCGGCGATGCTCTCCGCCATCCAGCTCGCCCACGCCTGGCTCACGTCCCCGACGCGCGTCTCCTTGGGGAACTGGGCAGGGTCGATGACCGGTCCGAACGTCATCACGACTCCCCACCGCGAATGCGCGGCACGACGACGGGCGCCCGTGAGGCGCTCGTAGTGCAGCATCACTGGCAAGACCCGGATGCGGGCCGCCGCCGCGACGGCTGCGGGGCCCGGCGCGACCTTGACCGGGCGACCCCACATCTCCACCTCGACCCCACGGCCCGAGATGTCACGGTCAGAGAGCAGGCAGATCAGCCCCCGGTCCCCGCGCCCCAGCTCGATCAGGCGACGGAACGTCGACCCTCCCTCGTGGCCGAGCACACGGATGCCCACCCGCTCGCGCATGGCGACGAACTCGTCGAAGACCTCGCGCGGCTTCAGCACCTCCGCGACCGCCGTGATCGGAGTGAGATTGCGCGAGGCCCAGGCCCCCACCATGTCCCAGTTGCCGCAGTGCGACAGCACGGCCACGACGGGCTCATCGCCCTCCAGCAGCTCGCGCACGTCCTCGAAGTTCTCAGTGCGAGCGCGGGCGTCGATCTGGCTCTCGGTCATGCGACCCAGCTCGAGCACCTCCGAGTAGTACCGCGCGGCGGACGCCATGCCCCGCCGCGACAGGCGGCGCAGCTCGCGTCCCTGGAGCCCTGTGACGCGGTGCAGGTTGTCTTCGAGCCGCACGGTGGGCTTGGCATGGGTCGCCCATGCCCACCACGACACGGCCGATGCGGCGGCCCGGCTCGCGCCCACGGGCAGCCTTCCTGACACATGCCAGGCGGTGAGGAACGCGTTCATCGATCGGCGTCGCGGTCCGCGCCGTCCGTCGCCGGCTCGCCGGGGTGGTGCTCGGGGTGATCACCGTAGTCGAGCGAATCGCGGTGATGGTCCTGGTGGTCACGCAAGTCCTCGCGGTTCGCGCGCACCACCGCCATGGTGCGTTGTCCGACGGTGAATGCGGCGGCGGCCGCCAGCAGGAACAGGGTCCAGGTGAGCACGGCGACGGGCACCCCCAGGCCCACGAGGGCCGTGGCGGTCAGCGTGATGACCAGTCGGTCCGAGCGTTCTGCGATCCCTCCCGACGCCTCGACGCCGAGCGACTCCGCCTTGGCCCGCGCGTACGGCACGAAGGATCCCATGGTCAGGCACAGCAGCGCGGCCAGCGCCGTGGGGGCCGAGTCCTCCCGGAAGCCCCACACGAGCGCGCCGAAGATCGCCGCATCGGCCACGCGGTCGAGCGTCGAATCCAGGTACGCGCCGAGCCGCGACGTCTTGCCGGACAGACGCGCCATGGTGCCGTCGAGCATGTCGGTCACGACGAAGAACGTGATGACGAGGACTCCCCAGAACATCGCCATGCCGCCGCGAGGCAGCAGCACGATCGCTCCCATGACCACACCGATCGTGCCCACGATCGTCACCGCGTTGGGGTGAATCCCCATTCGCAGCAGCGCCTTCGCGGGCGCCTGCCAGATTGCGGCCATCAGCGGCCGCAGTTTGCCGAACATGTGTAACCTCCCGGTCGTCAGACCTCGCCCCAGGCGCTGGTCAGGCGCTCCCAGGTGTCGTCGAGCAGTTCCGGGACCGCTTTGGTGCGGCCGATGATGGGCAGGAAGTTCGAGTCGCCGGTCCACCGTGGCACCACGTGCTGGTGCAGGTGCTCCGAGATCCCGGCGCCGCCCACCTGGCCCTGATTCATGCCGATGTTGAAGCCCTTGGTGCCGCTCACGTGGGTCAGCACCCGCATCGCGGCCTGCGTCAGCGCTCCCATCTCGTCGCGTTCCGCATCGGTCGCCTCGGTGTACCAGCCGACGTGACGATACGGGCACACCATGAGGTGGCCGGGGTTGTACGGGTACAGGTTGAGAACCACATAGCAGTGCTCGCCCCGGTGGACCACGAGGCCTTCCCGATCATCGCCCGTGACCTTGGTGCACAGCGGGCACTCGTGAGCGCCGGTGTACTCGGGCCGGTCGGACGAATGACGGACGTAGGCCATGCGATGCGGGGTCCACAGGCGCTCGAAGCCGTCGGCCTCGCCGCCCATCATCTCGCCGTCGACGATCTCTGCCACTGGAACTACACCTGCGCCTTGGTCGTCACGGCCTCGACGATGCGTGCCACCGCATCGGCCACGGGCACGCCGTTGTCCTGGCTGCCGTCGCGCAGTCGGAACGACACCGCGCCCGCCTCGGCGTCCTCGCCGCCGGCGATGAGCACGAACGGAATCTTCTCCTTGGACGCCGAGCGGATCTTCTTGGGGAACCGCTCGTCCGAGGCGTCGAGCTCGGCCCGGATGCCGTGCGCGCGCAACTGGGCGACCACGTCGCCGAGGTACTCGTCGAACGCATCGGCCACCGGGATCGCGCGCACCTGCACCGGTGCGAGCCAGACGGGGAAGGCGCCCGCGTAGTGCTCCGTGAGGATCGCGAAGAAGCGCTCGATCGACCCGAACAGCGCGCGGTGGATCATGACCGGCCGCTGACGGCTGTTATCCGAGGCGGTGTACTCGAGTTCGAAGCGCTCCGGCAGGTTGAAGTCGAGCTGAATGGTCGACATCTGCCACGAACGCCCGATAGCGTCACGCGTCTGCACCGAGATCTTGGGCCCGTAGAACGCCGCGCCGCCAGGGTCCGGCACCAGTTCCAGGCCCGAACCCTCCGCGACCTCACGCAGGGTCTCGGTCGCCTCTTCCCAGATCTCCTCAGAGCCGACCGACTTCTCGGGGTTGCGGGTCGACAGCTCCAGGTAGAAGTCGTCGAGCCCGTAGTCCTTGAGCAGGTCGAGCACGAAGGTGAGCAGGCTGTTCAGCTCGTCCTTCATCTGCTCGCGCGTGCAGTAGATGTGAGCGTCGTCCTGCGTGAAGCCGCGCGCGCGGGTGAGCCCGTGCACCACTCCCGACTTCTCGTAGCGATACACGGTGCCGAACTCGAACAGGCGCATCGGCAGCTCGCGATACGAACGCCCGCGCGCATCGAAGATCAGGTTGTGCATGGGGCAGTTCATGGGCTTCAGGTAGTAGTCCTGGCCCTGCTTGGTGACGTTGCCCTTGTCGTCACGCTCCTCGTCCATCTGCATCGGCGGGTACATGCCGTCCGCGTACCAGTCGAGGTGACCGGAGGTCTCGAAGAGCTGCGCCTTGGTGGCGTGCGGGGTGTAGACGAACTCGTAGCCGGATTCGATGTGGCGCTGGCGCGAGTACTCCTCCATCTCGTGGCGGATGATTCCGCCCTTGGGATGGAAGACAGCGAGGCCGGAGCCGATCTGGTCGGGGAACGAGAACAGGTCGAGCTCGGCCCCCAAGCGGCGGTGGTCGCGGCGCTCCGCCTCGGCGAGCCGCTCCTTGTAGGCGGTGAGCTCCTCCTTGGTGGGCCACGCCGTGCCGTACACGCGCTGCAGCTGGGGGTTCTTCTCGGAACCCTTCCAGTAGGCAGCGGCCGAGCGCATCAGCGACCAGCCGTTGGCGAGCAGCTTGGTGCTCGGCACGTGGGGGCCGCGACACAGGTCCTTCCAGGCCACCTCTCCGCCACGTCGCACGTTGTCGTAGATGGTGATGTCGCCGTCGCCGATCTCGACCGAGGCGCCCTCGGCACCGTCCGCCTCGTGGCTCAGCAGTTCGCACTTGTAGGGCTCCTGAGACAGCTCGGCGAGCGCCTCCTCGCGCGTCACATCGCGACGCACGAACGCCTGGCCCTCCTTGACGATGCGCTGCATCGCCTTCTCGAGCTTCTTGAGGTCCTCGGGGGTGAACGGCTCCTCGACGTCGAAGTCGTAGTAGAAGCCGTTCTCGATGGGCGGGCCGACGCCCAGCTTCGCGTCGGGGTGCGCCTGCTGGACCGCCTGCGCGAGCACGTGCGCGGTCGAGTGACGCAGCACCATCAGGCCGTCGGGCTCGTCGATCGTGACGGCCTCGACGCTCGCGCCGTCGGGGAGCTCGCGAGCCAAGTCCCACAGCTCGCCGTTGACGCGCATCACGAGCACCTCGCGGCGCTCGGCGAACAGGTCAGTGCCCGTCGTCGTCGCGTCGGCCTGTCGCTGGTCGCCGTCGACGGTCAGGTTGATGGTGGGCACCAGTGATCTCCTCGGGTTCGTGCGATTGTCTGCGTCGCGCGCTCACGCGCACGGACGTCACCCGACGATGCTACCGACATGCAGGCACTCACCCTCGCTCGCGCGCCGCGCTCACACGGACGCGGGCGTCAGCGCGAGGCGGCCGACGCGCCCCTCATCACCGATTCGGCGGTGTCAAGCCACGCCGTGGCGATGGACTCATCCTCCGCCCCGGCCACGAGCGACAGCACGTTGGCGGCGACTCGCGCCCGCAACTCGTCCATCCCGAAGCATGCGCCGAAGGCCTCCATCACCTGCGTGGCGACCGCGGGTACGCCTCGGTAGCCCTCCGGGTCGAGCTGCGGGAGCACCATCATGTGCGCGACCATGCACGCGCAGTCGTCGATGCGCCGGCCCGGCCCGAGCGTGTCGAGGTCGATCACTGACTCGACGCGGGTGGGCGCCGCAGCATCGTCGAGGTAGATGTTCGCGGCGTGCAGGTCGCCGTGGGTGGCGACCGTCGGGTGCTCGGGCGCGGCGGCCAGCACCGCCGTGATGCGCCGCTCGAGCGCCTCCACCCGATCGTGAGGCAGTCCTTCGTCGATCGCCATCCGCGCGTACTGAGAGATGCGGTCGGGCACCGGGGGGCGGTGATCCAGGGCGGTGGCATCCGCAGGCAGCCGATCCATCGCCGCGAGCAGCATCGCGGGGTCGATGGGTGCCGGGTCGGAACCGTCGGGCCGGTGCAGGGCACGGGTCATGGGGGTGCCGTGAGCCTCCTGCACCACCACGATGCCGTCGCCCGCGTCGAGAGCGATCGGGGCGAGGTCGCACATCCGGTGACGAGCAAGCATCGCTTCGGCGCGGTCGGGCCGCACCACCTTCACGTACCAGGTGCGCCGCCCGTCCTCAGCGACGGTGCGGACCCTCAGGACCGCCCTGCGCATGGGCCGCATCACGATCATGTCGAGCGACTCGATGGTGATCGTCCGCCCGGTCGCGGTGCTGAGCCGGGGAGCGAGAGTCTCGGGGACGCACGCATCGGCGAGGCCGGGAAGGTACGGATCCGCCGGGTGGCGCCACACATGCACCTCGCCGTCGTCCGACGACAGGCGGACGGCCTTGGCGGCCGCCCGCTGCTCGTCCGTGAGAGACACCGTCGACGCGACAAGGTAGAGGCGCTCTCCCCCGGCGAGGACGTCGTACCCCACCGAGGTCTCGGCTGCCGGCCGGGCGTTGACCGAATCGACGGTCCAGGACTCGAGCGGGATCTCCATGGTGGCGAGCGCGGTCGACAGGATGTCGCCGGCCTGGGGCCCGGTCAGCAGCGGCGCTGCCGCATGATCGCTCGCCATGTCTCATCACACCACGGCGAGGCGCGGATCGTCACTCCTGGGACACGCCGGTGCGACAGCGTGTCGCGCTGTCAGCCGCCCGACACCGCGCCGGACTTGACCAGCGACACATTTCCGCGTCGATGCCTCACGGCGAACTCAGGGTGCGCGGCGAGGAACTCATCCGTGGCCGCCCGGCACCCGTCGTAATCCAGGTAGTCGTCGAGCACGATGATGCCGCGGGGCGAGACCAGCGGCGCGATCGCATCGAGGCAGTAACGAACCGGGTCGTACCAGTCGCAGTCCACGTGGGCGAGCGCGATGGCCTGCACGGACGGCGCCGCGAGCGGCCAGCCCTCGTCGAAGAGGCCCGGATGCAGGGCGATGCGGCCGCCGTCGACGGGAAGTCCGTGGCGGGCGAAACTCGCCTTGACGGTGCCCAGCAGATCGGGCAGGTAGCCGTAGTACTCGTCTCCGCGGATTCCCGTCGACAACCCGGAGGCGATGACCTCGTAGCGCTGCTGGGCACGATCACCGTCCTTGTCGCTCGACGGAGGCGGGATCAGCCCGAACAGGTCGAACCCGTGGAAGGCGCGGGTGTCGGCCGTGTGCGACAGCGCGATCGCCGAGCCGCCGAGCGCGATGCCGAACTCGACGACGTCTCCCGGCACGGTGGCCGCGTCCACGTCGCGCACCGCGCGCTGGAGCTCGAGCATCTTGATGGGCGACAGGTACGTGAGCCTCTCCCGAATGACGGTGCGGGCGATGGGCGGCAGCTGGGCGAAGGCCCACGCCTCGCCGGGAGCCCGGCCGATGCGTCGAGCGCGTGCGAGCATGCCGGCTGCGTTGATTGCCACGCCTCACACGTTAGGCGACTTCTGGCGCATCGGCCGGATGTCGCGCGAGGGGTGAGGTGAGCATCGGCCCTGCTCAGTCCTGCGCCGGACGGAGACCGAGGGGCGGACGCACTCTCGACCCCGCGTTCTGCCTTGCCGAGGGCGGGCCTTCTGCGGGTGGGCGGCCCAGGTCTCGAAGCACCGAACCATGAGGTGCGAACGCCTGGGTGCCTCAGCGACCACCCTGGAACCAGCCTTCGACGCTCGGCCACAGCGACGCGCCTATGTCGCCGGACCGCGGCGTGCCAACGCGGCTGCCAAGTACGGCGCGGTGCGGCTCTCTGACGACGTCGCCACCGCTTCGGGCGTTCCCTGCGCCACCACCGAGCCACCCGCGTCGCCCGCACCTGGCCCGAGATCCATCACCCAGTCCGCCTGAGCCACGATGCGCATGTCGTGTTCGACCATGATGACGGTGTTGCCCGCGTCGACAAGATGCTGAAGATGCCGCAGCAGTCGGTCGGCGTCGGCCGGGTGAAGTCCCGACGTCGGCTCGTCGAGCAGATAGAGAGTGTCACCGGTCGACGCCCGCCGCAGCTCCGACGCGAGCTTGACGCGCTGCGCCTCACCGCCCGACAGCTCTGTGGCCGGCTGGCCGAGCGACACGTACCCAAGCCCCACGTCGATGAGCGCGTCGAGGTGACGGACCAGGTCGGGGTCATCGAAGGCAGCGCGTGCCGCAGTGACGCTCATGGCGAGAACGTCGGCGACCGTGCGACCGTCGAGTTCGATCTCCAGAGTCTCGGCGTTGAATCGCGTGCCGCCGCACGTCGCGCACGGCGCCTGAACGGTCGGCAGGAACAGCAGCTCGATCTCCATCGTGCCTTCGCCCTTGCAGGTGGGGCAGCGACCGCTCGGTCGGTTGAACGAGAACCGGCCGGCGCCGTAGCGCCGGCGACGAGCCTCCGGCGTCGCGGCGAAGAGGGTCCGCACCCGGTCGAAGAGCCCGGTGTATGTCGCGACGTTCGAACGAGGAGTGCGGCCGATGGGGCGCTGACTGACCTGGACGACCCGACTCACCCTGTCGTCCGCAACGATGGCACGCCCCGTCGTGCGCTCGGGGGACGGCGAGAGCAGCAGGTCGCTGGTGCCCTCGGCCCGGGCATCGGCTTCGCCTCGGCCGCTGTCGGCCGAGTCGGCATGTGCCTCGACCTCTGCCTCGGAACCCAAGAGGTCGGGAACCGCCCGCGTGACGAGCGTTGACTTGCCGGAGCCGGAGACGCCGGTGACCGCAGTGAGCACGCCGAGGGGAAAGCTCACCGACAGTCCCCTCACGTTGTTGCGGGTGACGTCGACGAGCTCGAGTGACGCGTGGGAGGTGCGCCGGACCAGCCGGGCATCGGCCGAAGGATCACCGTCGTCGAACAGGTACCGGCGCGTCGCCGATTCCTCGGCCCCGTGCAGCCCTTCTGGCTCCCCTGAATACACGACGGTGCCGCCGGAGGCCCCAGCGCCCGGCCCGATGTCGACGATCCAGTCCGCTGCTCGGATGACATCGAGCGAGTGCTCGACGAGAAAGACCGTGTTGCCCGCGGTCTTGAGCGACGCGAGGACACCCACGAGCGCCTCGGTGTCGGCAGGGTGAAGACCGGCCGAGGGCTCGTCGAGCACGAACACCACCCCGAACAGCTGCGACAGCACCTGGGTGGCGAGGCGCATGCGCTGGAGCTCCCCCGACGAGAGCGTTGGCGTGCTCCGATCGAGCGAGAGGTATCCGAGCCCCAGGTCGGCAAGCGGCGCGATGCGCGCCAGTGCCTCCTTGGCGAGCCGCTGCGCGGCGAGTCTGCGCTCCGGCGCCACGGGCGCGTTCTCGTTGAGCGGCTTCCAGCGGGGATCGAGCGCGCGCTCGATCAGCGCAGCGATGTCGTCGAGCGGGAGCGCCGACAGTTCGGTGACGTCGTACCCCTCGAAGGTGACGTCGAGGGCTTCGTGCTTCAAGCGCTTTCCATGGCACTGGGGGCATGCGACGCTCACCATGAACGACGCCGCACGCTCCCGCATCCGTGCGCTCTTGGAGTTCGCGAACGTGTCGAGCACGTAGCGCTGCACGCCCACGAACGACGACATGTACGACGGCTCATCCTCGCGTTCCACGGCTGCCCACACCTGCTGCGGGGTGAGTTCCCGATAGACGGGAACCTGCGGGGTCTCGCGCGTGTACAGGGCCCAGTCCCGCCGCGATGGGGAGATCTCGCGCCACGGAACGTCAACGTCGTAGCCGAGCGACACCAGGCTGTCGCGCAACTGCTGACCGTGCCACGCGCTCGGCCATGCGGCGAGCGCGCCGTCTCGGATCGAAAGCGAGTCGTCCGGCACCATGCGTGACTCTGGGACGTCATACACCTGTCCGAGCCCATGGCACTCCGGGCATGCGCCCTGCACCGTGTTCGTCGAGAAGTCTTCCGCGAGCAGCATCGGCGCGCCATCGGGGTAGGTCCCCACCCGCGACATCACCATCCGGACGACGTTGGCGATGGTCGTCGCGCTGCCGACCGTGGAGCGCGCGTTGCCGCCAGAGCGCTGTTGTTGCAGCGCGACGGCGGGAGGCAGCCCGTCGATCGCGTCGACATCGGGAGTGCTGACCTGGCTCATCAGCCGCCGCGCGTAGGGCGCGACCGACTCGAAGTAGCGACGCTGAGACTCGGCGTAGATGGTGGCGAAAGCCAGAGAGCTCTTGCCGGAGCCGGACACGCCGGTGAACGCGACAATCGCGTCGCGGGGGATGTCGACGTCGACGTTGTCGAGATTGTGAGTTCTCGCGCCGCGGATCCGGACCCCGTCCGTACCTGGTGCTGGGCGTGCGGGATCTGCCTGTGGCACGGATGTCCTCCTCGCGTCGTGTGTCGTCACCCGGCATCGAGCAGCCCGGGCATGTCTCCCACCCCCAACGCAGAGACCACTCCCGTCAGTCCCGCTTGGCGGAATCCCCGGAGATTCGGGCCGACGGAGGGGGCGACCCTGCCGTCCGGTGGCCCTGCTTCTCCACAGAGGAAGAACACGGCACACGCCACCGTGAGACGAGCACGGAAGCCAGTGTTCAGTCCACATTCACTGCACACGACCTGTGCACCGAGCGCGGGCGGCACGTGCCGCGCGGGTGCCTCGCGTCCGACTCCCACGCCTCGTCGAGCGCGAGGTCCATGCGCACGAGGAGCTCGTCACCCGCCTCGCACTTCATGTCGTTACGCGGATCCTCGTGAGCGATATCCGTGCCAGCCGTCGTCGCGTCTCTGCAGCGTCGAACGTCTTTGGGCGGAGGTGCTGCGCGTCGCGGAGCCACTGGATCTTCGGAAGGATGCCATCCTTGGTGCACTCAAGATGCTGAGCGACGCCCTTGATCGCTGAGCGTGCGAGCATGCCGGCTGCGTTGGCTGCCACGCCTCACACGTGGGGCGACTTCCGGCGCATCGGCCGGATGCGGTCTTCGGCGAGTTGCTGTGCCTCGATGGAGCGCCCCCTCGTCATCGCACCGGGCATCGGTAGGCAGCAGCATCCTGCTGCTGCCTACCGATGCAGGGTCATTCGGTCGGCGAGTCGCGACGGGTGCGACGTCCTGCGATCACCAGGCCGAGGCCCAGCGCCAGAAGAGCGACGGCCGTGGCCGCTGCACCGAGCGAGACGTCGGCGGCTCCGGACTCGGCGAGCTCATCTCCGTCGCCGCTGCCTTGCGCCTCCGCGTCGACCGGCGCGGTGGGCTCGGGAGTGGTCGACGGCTCGGGAGTCACGGTGGGTTCCGGCTCGGGCGCGGCATTCACGATGACGTTCCCCGACGCCGCGTTCTCGCCAAGGTTGTCCTCGTCGGACACCAAGGCGGGCTCGGTGGTCGCGAGCGACTGCACAGCGAACCCAGAGGACATCGTGCCGAAGGTGTTCCCCGTCGAGGTGATCGACCCCTCCTCCGCCAGCAGCACGCCGTCGCCGACCGCGATACCGATGTTTGCCGACGTGATCGAGTTGCCGGAGATCACGATCTCGGTGAGATCGGGTCCGGAGGGCGCGATCCACGCACTCTCGTTGCCGGTGTAGCCCGCCGTGAACTGCACAGCGTGGCGGCCGATCGTGCCGAAGGAGTTGCCGTCGATCGTGAGACCTGTGACGTTGTTGCCTCCCACATAAACGGCACTGGAACTGCTGGAGGTCACGGTGTTGTCGGAGAAGGTCACGTTGGACGAGGGGCCGTCGGTGAGCGCCTGTCCGATCGCGATGAGCACCAGCGCGTTCTGCACCGAGTTGAACGTGTTGCCGGTGATCGAGACGTCGTCGCTGCCCTCGCCCACGTTGACACCACCTCCGGTGCCATTGGAGGTGATCGTGTTGCCCGTCACCTCGATCGCCGCAGACTTGTACACCCACACGGCGGAGAATCCGTCCACGTCGAAGCCGTCGAACACGTTGTTCGACACCACTGTGGCGTCACCCCCGACGACGCTGTCGATGAAGACTCCCTGACCGGACGTTCCACCGCCGTCGAACGAGTTCTCCGTGATCTGCGAACCCTCAGCGCCTGCGCCTGCCTGGATGACACGGTCACCGCCGCTGAGTGCGAAACCGGAGATCGACGTGGGGGCACTGAGCAGCCAATCACCGACCACCGACGTCGTCCCCGCGCCGTCGCCGACGATGGAGAGCTGCTTGTCCACTGTCACGTCTTCTGTGTACGAGCCCGCTGCGACCGTGACGACGTCGCCCGGAGTGGCGGCTGCGACCGCGGCGGAGATGCTGGCGAAGTCAGCGGGTCCGTCATCGTCCACCGTCAGCGTCGCGGCGCTGGCCGTCGTCGCGCTGACGAGCGTGAGTCCCGCGGCGGCGACAGCGATGAGCGCTGCCACGGAAAAGGGCCGGGTGGCCATGGAGTCGTGTGAGAGTACGGCTGTATGCATCGAATTCTTGTCCCTCGATCGGCGAAGAAGCCCACTGGTCACTGTCGGCTCCACGCCAACAATAGGGCAACTAGCAGGTATTTCGCTACGTTCTCGAGATGAATAATGTCGTTCGGGGACGAGAGCCGCACGTGGACGGGAAATTCGTGCGCACCGCCGCCACAGCAGGAGGGCCGTCAGGTCAGGATGACGCGTCCCGCGGCTCCTCGGGTGCCACATGCAGAAAGCCCTGGCACCCATCGGCGAGAAGGGATACCAGGGCTTTCTACGAGTGGGCGATACTGGGTTCGAACCAGTGACCTCTTCCGTGTGAAGGAAGCGCGCTACCACTGCGCCAATCGCCCCGAGCGAGAACAATAGTAGCGCGTCCCCGCGGCCACCAGCGCACACCCCCGGAGCGTTGCCCCCACGAGCGTGCGAGAGCTCTCACGCGTATGCCCTGATGAACGCCCGTCCGAGCGCGAGACCCATCGCTTGACGGACTGACGGCGGGACCAGCCGAGCGGGGCCGCGCTGCGCCGCCGGAGGCGCGAGGAACAGCGTGCCCGCGGACCGTTCACCGCGACGCGGGGGTCCAGGCGAGAGTGGTCTGGTCAGGCGGTCAGGTGGTCACGAGGAGCGACGCGGCGCCGGATCGGAGTCGCGCTCGGCGTTGAGCTCGAACAGCGCGCCCAGCCGGCGCAGCAGTCGACCTGCGGCGAGGTCGTGGCCATCCAGGCTCGCCACGTGCTGAACGCCGCGCGTCGAGGACGTCACCGCGAGGTGGGCGCGGCCCTCGATCGCGGCGTCCAGCACTCCCATGGTGAGCTCTCCGGGCGCCGCAACGCGGATCGGCATCCCCGCCTGCGCGGCCCACTCGAGGGCGAGCCCACGCGTGATACCCGGAAGACAGCCAGACGCAAGCGGCGGCGTGACGATCTCCTCATCGACCTCGACGAAGACATTGGTCGCCGTGCCTTCACACAGGTTGCCGTGGGTGTTCGCGACGATGGCCTCGTCCGCACCCTTGTCACGCGCGTAGGCCGCCATCACGGCATTCTCGCCGTACGACGTGGACTTCACCCCTGCGAGCGGCGAGCGCTCGTTGCGGTGCCAGGGTGCGCGTACGGCGTGACACACATGGGGGCGAGGCGCTTGCCCCCCGGTCACCACCACGGTCTGCGGCCCGTCGCCGCGTACCGAGCTCATCGGGCCCTGACCCGAGGTGACCGTCACGCGCAGGCGGGTCAGTGCTCCCGCGCCAGCCTCCATCACCGCAGCGATGCCCGCGCGGACCGCGTCCGCATCGGGCTGCGCCAGGCCGATGCGCTCGGACGAGTACCGCAGACGCGCGAGGTGCCGGGTGACGGCGAAGGGCCGGCCGTCGCGGACGGCCAGAGTCTCGAAGATGCCGTCCCCCACGGTGAGTCCATGATCCGTCGCGGTCACGATCGGCTCTCCCGGCGCGCGCAGGGAGCCGCCGGCCCACACGATCACGCTCATGAGTGGAGTATCCCGGCTGATGCCAGGCCGATCAACCTGCTGGCCTTCAACTCCGTCTCTTCCCACTCGCCTGCGGGGTCGGAGCCCCACGTGATGCCGGCGCCGGTCCCGAACCGCAGCCGACCGTCGCGCCACCAGAAGGTGCGGATGCCGACCGCGAGTTCGGCGCGCCGCGCGTCCGCGTCGATCCAGCCGATGGCCCCACAGTAGGGGCCTCGTGGCGCCCTCTCCTCGCGCGCGATGATGCGCAGGGCCGACGATTTGGGCGCGCCCGAGACCGACCCTGGCGGGAACGTGCCGTCGAGCAGCGCGGGCCACATGGGCGCAGTCCACGAGTAGCGGGGCGCGAGCGATGCCTCGACCGTCGACTCGAGATGCGTCAGGCCAGGGTGCTGATGCTCCGCGAGCAGCTCAGGGACGGTCACGGACCCGGGCTGAGCGACGTGGGAGAGATCGTTGCGCACCAGGTCGGTGATCATCACGTTCTCGGCGGTGTCCTTGTCGAGCATCGCGACTCCGGGCGCCGCCGTGCCCTTGATCGGCGACGAGCGCAGCCTGTCGCCCTCGACGCCCAGATACAGCTCCGGCGACGCGGACACGATCCAGGCCCCGGGGTGCGCGTCGCCTGCGGGAATCACGATGCGACTGGCGTAGCGCGCGGGATTGCCGATCGCGAGCCGTTCGCTGAGCGCCACCGCATCCGGCCCTTCCGGCCCCGCAGAGAGCGGCGCGCTCAGGACGCGACAGAGATTCACCTGGTAGACAGTGCCGTTGCGAATGTCCTCACGAATGCGCGAGACGCCCCCCATGTACGCGTCGCGGGACAGGGAGGTCGTCCACGCATCGGCCGCAGGGCCCTGCCACTCACGGCCCGACGGTGGTGCGGGGCTCGCCTCGACGCCGCCGGCATCGACACGGTCGACCTCGCCCATGCGCCACGCATCGATGCGCCCGTCGAAGTCGCCCACCACGACCCAGAATCCGCCGGCGGAGAGCCGATGCCCGTCAACGCGGGCATCGATGTGCTCGACCACCTCTCGTGCACGGACGCCACGGAACTCGGCGCTGCCCAGTGCTCGTTCGTCGTGTGCCCGTGTCACGAGCACCACGCTATCGGCAGCCGCCTGGAGTCTCGTCTCGCCCGCCACGCCGTGAGTCCCGGCGTTTTGTGTTGGGCCGAGAAGTCGGCTAGAGTTCCAATCTCGTCAGGGCAATAGCCCGGACGAAATGCGGACGTGGCTCAGTGGTAGAGCATCACCTTGCCAAGGTGAGGGTCGCGGGTTCGAATCCCGTCGTCCGCTCGGAGCGCCGGAGCCTGTGATGGCTGCGGCACTACGGTGGAGTGGCCGAGAGGCGAGGCAGCGGCCTGCAAAGCCGTATACGTGGGTTCGAATCCCATCTCCACCTCGGGCGATTGGCGCAGCGGTAGCGCGCTTCCCTGACACGGAAGAGGTCACTGGTTCGATCCCAGTATCGCCCACCATGCACACGACAGGCCGACCTTCGGGTCGGCCTTTGTCGTCTCCTCCCCCGTTCCCGTGGACACGTCACGGAGGCGGGGCCAAGATATTTCCATGGAGTGGTGGCGTTCGCGCGCGGACCTGATGCTCTTCGTCGTCTCGACGGGGCTGCTCCTCGTGGGTGCGTACTTCTGGGTGAGCGGGCCCCGACCATGGGGCGAGACCATCCTGGTAGCGGTCGCCGCGCTCGGGCTCGTGGTCTCGGCGTGGTGGATCGCCCGCGCGATTCGCAATCGTGAGTTCACCGTGGACGTGATCGCCTTCCTCGCTCTCGCGGGTGCGCTGTGGGTGGGCGAACCGCTCGCCGGCGCGGTCATCACGGTGATGCTCGCCACCGGTCAGCTGCTGGAGGACCGGGCGGCGGCGCGCGCACGTCGCGAGCTCAGTCTCCTCGTCGAGAGGGCGCCCCGCACCGCACGGCGGCTCACCGCCGACGGGCTCGACGACGTTCCTGTCGATGACGTCCGCGTCGGCGACCGGATCCTGGTGCGTACGGGCGAGGTGGTGCCCGTCGACGGGCGGCTGTCCGCCGCCGGGGTCCTCGACGAGTCGGCACTCACCGGAGAACCCATGCCAGTGGAGAGGCCCGCTGGGGACCAGGTGCGCAGCGGCGTGGTGAATGCCGGCCCGCCCGTGGAGCTCAGGGCGACGGCTACTGCGACCGAGTCCACGTACGCCGGAGTGGTGCGACTCGTCCAGCAGGCGCAGGCCTCGTCGGCCCCATTCGTGCGCGCCGCCGACAGGGTCGCCATCATCTTCGTCCCGCTCACACTCGTGCTCGCCGTGGGGGCGTGGGCGCTGTCAGGAGATTCGGTGCGGGCCGTCGCCGTGCTCGTGGTCGCCACGCCGTGCCCCCTCCTGCTCGCCGCCCCCATCGCCATCATGTCGGGGCTGTCGCGCGCTGCTCGGATCGGCGTCGTCATCAAAGGCGGCGGTGCGCTCGAGCGACTGGCCGCCGGTCGCATCATGCTCTTCGACAAGACCGGAACCCTCACCCAGGGACAGCCTGCGCTGTCCGATGTAGTCATGGCGAGCACCGATGTGGACGCGACCGAGGTCCTTCGCCTCGCCGCGTCGCTCGACCAGGTCTCCACGCATGTGCTGGCGAGCGCAATCGTCACTGCGGCGGTGCAGCGTGACCTGGAGCTGGAGCTCCCCACGGAGGTGCGAGAGGAGCACGGCTACGGACTGAGCGGCCGCGTGGGATCCCACGATGTCCGTCTCGGCAAGGCCGCCTGGATCATGGGCGACACCCCGCCAGCATGGGCGCGTCAGGTGCGCCGCAGGGTGGACCTCGATGGGTCGCTGTCCGTGTTCGTCGCCGTGGACGGCGTGCCTGCGGGTGCGTTTCTTCTCGAGGACCCGATACGTCCCGACGCCCCCCGCATGGTGAGGGCCCTGCGCGAGGCGGGAATCACACGCGTCGTCCTGGTGACCGGGGACAGGGCGGACGCCGCAGGAGCGGTGGGACGGATCGTGGGGGTCGACACCGTGCTCGCCGACAGGGACCCCGCCGACAAGCTCGCCGCCATCACCCTCGAGTCGGACGGAGCCGCCACCATCATGGTCGGCGACGGCGTCAACGACGCCCCGGCGCTCGCAGCGGCCGGAGTCGGGGTCGCGCTGGCATCGCACGGGGCCACCGCATCCTCCGAGGCGGCCGACGTCGTGCTGACCGTGGACAGGATCGACGCCCTCGCCGACGCGATCCTCATCGCCCAGCGCTCGAGGCGCGTGGCGTTCCAGGCTGTGACCGTGGGCATGGGGCTCTCGTTGGTAGCGATGGTGGTCGCCGCCCTGGGATACCTGCCCCCCACCGCCGGCGCGCTCCTTCAGGAAGTGATCGACGTTCTCGCGATCGCGATCGCACTGCGCGCTGTGCTGCCAGGACGGACGCACACGGTCACGATGCCTGCCCTCGACATCGAGACTGCGCGCCAGCTCAGGGCCGAGCACGACGCCACGCTCGCCGTCGTCGAGCAGATACGCGCGGTGGCCGATGCGCTCACCTCGGAACGCAGCAGCCTTGCGCCGGTCAGCGCCCTTCACCAACGTCTCGAGACCGACCTGCTCCCCCACGAACGCGCTGATCAGGCGCTTCTCCTGCCACTGATGAGCAGAGCGTTGGGGGGTGCGGACGCCACCGCGACCCTGAGTCGCACTCACGCCGAGATCGAACACCAGGTCGGTCGTCTGGGGCGGCTGCTCGCCGGGCTCGAGCGGGACGCTCGCGAGGGACAGACGGGCGAGACCGGCGCGGCAGCGCCGGAGGACGTCGTGGAGCTGCGCCGCCTCCTCTACGGCCTCTACGGAATCCTGCGCCTGCACAACGCGCAGGAAGAGGAGGGTGCGTTCAGCCTCGTCCCCACGGCACACTCCCCGAGGTCTTGACCGGTACCGCTCTCCCGGGATCGGTTAGCGCACCAGCTCCCCCACGTCGACGCGCGCCTCGAGCCGGTTCCCCGGGCCTGGCAGGGGGCACACCCAGTCACTCGAGTACGCGCACGAGGGCTGGAACGCGAAGTTGAGGTCCACCACGAGCGCGTCCGAGTCGCCGCCCAGGTCCGCACCCTTGACCGTGTCGAGGACGTAGCGCCCTCCCCCATAGGTGGTGTCCCCCGCTCCTCCGTCGCGCAACGGCAGGAAGACTCCCCCGCCGTAAGAGTCGAGCCACCACACGTCGAGGTCCCCCAGCCCGGGAAGCGACACGCGGCCGATGCGCTCGAACGGCACCAGACCGTCGCTGGGTGTCGGCACCTCGCGGCGTTCGCGCTCCGCCTCGTCGACCGGCACCACGAACCGGTAGTCCGGGTCATAGGCGCCGATGCGGGCGCGAAAGCCCTCGCGGTCGCCCTCCGGCACGGGGGTGGCGGGGTGCGTCGCCAGGAGTCGATCGCGGCCATCGATCCAGAGCCGATGCGCGGCCGCGGGGTCCTCGTGCGTCCGTACCGCGGCATAGAGATCAAAGACTTGTCGGCGCCAGTCGCGCACGTGCCAGGAGTAGTTCATCCCTCGACGCTACCCGCGAGTGCTACGCGGCGGCGACGAGGGCGTCGACTCCCGCTGACAGCTCGGCGGCGACCCTGTCCGGGTCGCCTGACACGTAGCCCTCCACCAGCGCTCCGTCGCGAAGCATCATGACTTGGCGGGCGACCCGCTCCGGCTCCGCGACGCCCCGTGACACGAGTGCCGCCGTGATGGCCCCGATCATCCACGCGCGGAAGCGCGCCACGACCTCGCGCACGGCGTGATCGGGATCCGCGTACTCCGCTGCGGCATTGATGAAGGGGCAGCCCCTGAAGCCTGGTCGGCAGATCTCCTCGGCAAGCGCAGCGGACCACTGCCCGGGCGTGGCTCCCTCGCCAGCGTCGGCCACCGCTCGCTGCACCCGGTCGAGCTCGGCCTCGAGATACGCGACCACGAGATCGTCCTTGGTGGGAAAGTGACGGTAGAACGTCACCTTGGACACTCCGGCGTCGGCCATGACGCGGTCCGCGCTGACGGCCCGGATGCCGTGCGACGTGAACTCGGACACCGCTGCACGGAGAATCGCCGCGCGCGCCTGCCCGCGCATCGTGCCTGTGGCCATGACCGCCTCCATCCGATGTGACAAGCCGGGAATGCCCTCCAGGCTACTCGCGTTCCTATGTAGACTGACTAGTACCCCAACAAGCGCAGCATCCAAGAAACAGAGTCGTGATCGCCATGACCACCAAGCCGAAGGTCTTCTACACCGCCACTGCCACCGCCACGGGGGACGGCCGCAACGGCCACGTCGCCACGGACGATCAGCTCCTGGACCTCGACCTCGCGACGCCCAAGCCCTTCACCAAGGCAGAGCGCACCAATCCCGAGCAGCTGTTCGCCGCCGGGTACGCCGCGTGCTTCAACTCCGCGATCGGCCAGGCGGCGAAGCAGCTCAAGGTCACGGTCGACGACTCGACGGTGACCGGCAAGGTGGGCATCGGCGCGCTGGGGCTCACCGGAGGGTTCGGACTCGCCGTCACGCTCGAGGTTCACCTGGTGGGCGTCGACGACGAGACCGCTCGCCGGGTCGCCGACAGGGCCCACGAGGTGTGCCCGTACTCGAACGCCACCCGGGGAAATATCCCCGTCGACGTCACGGTTACCACCAGCTGAAAGCAACGCGCGTCCCTGCGGATCTGGGATGATGGCCATGACCGCAACGAACAGGGACGCGACTTGATGACTGACGTCACTCACGAACGCACGCGACGGGCCGGGCACCGCCTCGATGCGCCGGTGCCGAACTCGACCTACCGACTCCAGCTCAGCGCGGACTTCACCTTCGCCGATGCGGCGGAGCACTTGGAGTACTTCGTCTCGCTCGGAGTGAGCCACCTCTATCTGTCGCCCGTGCTCGAGGCGGCCCCCGGCTCGACGCACTTCTACGACGTGGTGGACCACTCCCGGATCGCTGAGTCGCTGGGCGGCATCGACGCGCTCCGCGAGCTCTCGTGGAAGGCGGGCGAGCACGGCCTCGGCCTCATCGCCGACGTGGTTCCCAACCACATGGCGGTCCCCACGCCCGCCTTCCACAACAAGGCGCTGTGGTCGGTGCTCGCGCACGGCGAGGAGTCCGATCACGCGCATTGGTTCGACGTGGACTGGTCGAGCGGCGACCCCGTGCTCATGCCCGTGCTCGGCCAGCGCATCGGCACGGTGCTCGCGGCGGACGAGCTGCACCTCGACACCATGGTCGTGCCGGGCTTCGAGGATGCGGGCGAGGTCCACGTGCTGCGGTACTTCGAGCACGTGTTCCCCGTGCGCGAGGGCACCGAGAACCTGCCGATGGCGGATCTGGTCGACCAGCAGCACTACCGACTCGCCTACTGGCGGGTGGCCAACGAGGAACTGAACTATCGGCGCTTCTTCGACGTCGGGTCCCTCGTGGCCGTACGCGTCGAGGACGAGGACGTGTTCGAGGCCACCCACCGCGTGATCGTCGATCTCGTCAAGGACGGCACGCTGCAAGGCCTGCGCATCGACCACCCCGACGGTCTCGCTGACCCCGCGGGCTACCTCGCACGTCTTCACGATGCGACCGATGGCGCGTGGGTGGTCGTCGAGAAGATCCTTGAGGGCGACGAGCAGCTCCCGCGGTCGTGGCGCACCGCGGGCACCACGGGTTACGACGCCGCATGGCGCGTGGGCGCGCTGCTGCGGGACCCAGCCGGCTCGTCTCCGCTCGCCGGGACCCTTCACCGCCTCACGGGCGACGCGATGGGCACCCTGCCGGACATGATCTCCGAGGCCAAGCTCGAGATCGTCAAGGAGTCCCTGTCGAGCGAGGTGCACCGCCTCGCGACCATCGCCCACACCGTGTGCCACACCGACGTGCGGCTGCGCGACCACACGTGGCGGTCCCTGTACGACTGCCTGCGCACTCTGCTCGTCGAGTTCGACCGTTACCGTGCCTACGTCGTGGCCGGCGTCCCGCCCAAGCCGCCGTCGCTCGAGGCCATCGACCACGCCGCCGAGCGTGCACAGGCGCACCTTGACCCCGAGCGTCACGAGACCCTCGATGTGGTGGTCGACCTCCTCAAGGGCGCCGAGGTCGGCTCTGCCGGCCGCACGGACGACAAGAACCGGCGCGAGCTCATCACGCGTTTCCAGCAGGCCTGCGGTGCCGTGATGGCCAAGGGCGTCGAGGACACCGCGTACTACCGCTGGACCCACCTGCTTCCGCTGTGCGAGGTCGGCTCCCCCGCCGGCCGATTCGCGCTGCCCCCCTCGGGCTTCCACGCCTGGGCCGACGAGCAGCAGATCGCCTATCCCCACGCGATGACATGCCTCACCACGCATGACACGAAGCGGTCCGAGGACGTTCGCGCCCGTCTGGGAGTGCTGTCAGAGGCCGCCGACGAGTGGGACGTCACCGTCACGCACCTCCAAGAGGCCGCATCTCGAATCCGTCCCTCCCTGATGGATGGCCGCATGGAGAACCTGTGGTGGCAGACGCTGGTGGGCACGTCCGACGAACACGGATTCATGGACTGGGACCGGCTCGAGGGATACCTCGTCAAGGCCATGCGCGAGTCGAAGACTCACACCACGTGGACCGCCGTCGACGCCGACTACGAATCGGCAGTGCTGTGGTTCGCGCAGTCCACTCACACGGACCCGGCCATCCGCGACATCGTCCTCGCGTGGCACAGGTCGGTGGCGATCGGCACCCGCGCCGCGATCCTGTCGATGAAGCTGATCCAACTCACGATGCCCGGGGTTCCGGACGTCTACCAGGGCACTGAGATGGTCGCTCCGTCACTGGTGGACCCCGACAACCGGCGCCCGGTGGACTTCGCGGCCCGCGCATCAGCGCTCCGCAAGGTGACCGGCCGCGCAAAGCCGAAGACCCTCGACGAGGAGAAGCTGCTGGTCACCGCGCGCGCCGTGCAGGCACGCCGAGACCATCCCGAGGCGTTCATCGGCGACCACGCGGGGTACCACCCGCTCGCCGCATCGTCCGGCCATGCAGTCGTGTACGCACGCACGGTCGGGGACGAGCCGCAGGTCATCACGGTGGCGACCCGCTTGGGTCTCGACCTCGAGAGGCTGGGCGGCTGGCGCGAGCACACAGTGACCCTGCCCGATGGCCGCTGGCGTGACGTGCTGTCCGGCCGCGAGTTCGAGGGCGGCAACGTCGACCTGCACGACCTGCTGCCCGCCATGCCGGTGGCGCTGCTGGTGGCCGCCTGATGCGCGCACGCGTGTGGGCGCCCACGGCCGATGCGGTCGTGGCGGTGATCGGGGCACCCGACTCCGAGCGCGTCCGCGAGCCGATGACCCGCGGCGAGGACGGCTGGTGGAACGGACCCGAGCTGGCGCACGGCACCGACTATGCGTACGAGGTCGACGGCGAAGGACCGTGGCCGGACCCGCGCTCGGCGCAGCAGCCGTATGGCGTCCACGGACCGTCACGCGTGTTCGAGACCGGCCTGCACCGCTGGCAGGACGACGGCTGGCAGGGTGTCGACGCTCTGGGAGCGGTCTTCTACGAGATGCACGTCGGCACATTCACCCCCACGGGAACCCTTGACGCCGCGATCGTGCAGCTGCCAGATCTGAAGGCCACCGGCGTGGACATCGTGGAACTCATGCCCGTCGCAGGCTTTCCTGGCCGGCATGGCTGGGGATACGACGGCGTGGCGCTCTACGCGGTCCACGAGGCGTACGGCGGTCCGGCGGCGCTGCAGCGGTTCGTCGACGCCGCTCACCGCGCCGGCCTGGGAGTCTGCCTCGACGTGGTCTACAACCACCTGGGCCCCGACGGGAACTACCTGAGCAAGTTCGGCCCCTACTTCACGGATGCGCATCACACGCCGTGGGGATGGGCCGTCAACCTCGACCAGCCCCACGCTCGCGGCATGCGGGACTTCATCCGCGACAACGTGTCGCGATGGCTGACGGACTTCCGCATCGACTGCCTGCGGCTGGACGCCGTGCACGAGCTGCAGGACGACTCCGAGGTGCACATTCTGGCGCAGCTCTCCGACGACACGTCCGCGCTCTCCGACCGGCTGGGGCGGCCGCTGTCCCTGGTCGCCGAGTCCGACCTCAACGACGTCCGCATGGTGGTCCCCACGGCCGAGGGCGGCTACGGCATGACCGCCCAGTGGGCCGACGACGTCCACCACGCGATTCACGCCTACCTCACCGGCGAGCGCCACGGCTACTACGTCGACTTCGGCAGCATCGAGGCACTCGACAAGGTGTACCGCGACGCGTTCTGGCACGACGGCACCTACTCGCCGTTCCGCGGCATGGAGTGGGGAGCACCCGTGCCTGCGGAGATGGACCGCCGGCGGTTCGTCGTGTGCGCCTCGAACCACGATCAGGTGGGCAACCGCGCGATCGGCGACCGGCCGGCATCGACGCTCTCCCCCGGCGCCCAGGCGACATCGCTCGCCCTGGTGCTGCTCGGCCCCTTCACGCCGATGCTGTTCATGGGCGAGGAGTACGGAGAGACGCGCCCGTTCATGTTCTTCACGGACCACGACGAGCCGCTGGGCAGCGCCGTGTCGGAAGGGCGCATGAGCGAGTTCGCCGGCCACGGCTGGGAAGATCTCTATGGCGGCGAGGTGCACGTTCCCGACCCCCAGGACCGCACGACCTTCTTGCGCTCCAAGCTCGGCTCCGGCATCGGATCGTCGAGCGCGGGAAACGACGCGATCAGGGACTGGGTCGCCGAGTTGATGGCGCTGCGTTCACGTGTCGACGCGCGCGAGGCATGGGCCACCCACCCTGCGGGCGCGAGCGAGTCGGCGCCGCGCGTGCTGACCATGCACGGCCCGCTCACGGTTCATGCGAACCTCACCGACGGCCCGGTGGCCGTACCCGGCGTCGCGCCCGTCGCCACCTTCGGCGAGGTGACGGAAGCCGGCGACGGTCAGCTGCTCCTCGCGGCCGACGCCGTCGTCGTGGTTCCCGCGAGCTGAGTCATGGCGACCAGCAAGCATTGGGATGAGCACCCCACCTCGGCACTCCGTGTCAGTGAGGGCTTTCGTCTCGAGGACTTCGACCCCACCGGCAAGCCCGGGTTCTCCGGAGGGAAGAAGCAGGGCAGACGCCTGCGGAAGGAGCGGGGCACGCTGCTCGCCGAACTCCAGGAACGCCTGTTCGCCCAGGGGCGCGTGGGCGACGACCGGTCGCTGCTGCTCGTGCTCCAGGGCATGGACACCGCCGGCAAGGGCGGCATCGTCCGGCACGTGCTGGGCATGGTGGACCCGCAAGGAGTCCAGGCGCGCGGCTTCGGAGCTCCCACCGAGGAGGAACTCGAACACCATTTCCTCTGGCGCATCGAGAAGGCGCTCCCCAAGGCAGGGCACATCGGGGTCTTCGACCGTTCGCACTACGAGGACGTTCTCATCGCACGTGTCCACGAACTCGTGCCGCAGGACACCTGGGAGCGTCGGTACGACGAGATCAACGAGTGGGAGCAGCGCCTGACGGACAACGGCATCACCATCGTGAAGTGCGCTCTCATGGTCTCGCAGGACGAGCAGCTCGACCGGCTGGCCAAACGCCTCACCCGCCCGGACAAGCACTGGAAGTACAGCACGTCAGACCTGGACGAGCGCGCCTACTGGCCTGCCTACATGGAGGCGTTCCAGGCCGTGTTCGACCGCACCTCCACGGATGCCGCGCCCTGGCACGTGATCCCTTCCACACGCAAGTGGTATGCCCGGCTCGCGGTCACCGAACTGCTCACCTCTGCGCTCGAGAGCATGGACCTCACGTGGCCCACTCCTGACTACGACCTCGACGCGGAACGGGCGCGCATTGCGGATCTGCGACGGCAGGGCGAGTAGCGACGCACCGTCGAGCGTCCGTCATCCTCCCAGTGCACGGAACCCCTCGTAGACCATGAACGCGGGCCAGAAGATGCCCTGGAAGATCGCCCCCACGTGCTCCCAGAATCCCTCCGCGACCTGCCAGTAGTAGACGATCCCACCGAAGATCCCGAGGCCGTAGATGGCCCCGCCCCCGGCCGCTGCTGAGCCGTTGCTGCTCATGCCGGCTCCTTCCCTGAGTGCCCCTGTGGCATCTCCTGTCTACCAGGCACGGGCCTGGTGCGCGCGGCGTCACGCAGCCTCATGGTGGTGCTTCGCTCGTCAGTGCTAGCGTCGGGGACGTGGACCGGCGTCCGCGGGACGATCGGCCCCGTCAGCGGCGTCTCATCGACAGGGGGATCACCGTGAGCCTGAGGCGACGGCCAGCGCGACTGCGCGGCTCCGGCGGTCGATCATGGCGGTGATGTTCCGCCCCGTCGCCGCCGACACGAAGAGCCCCGGTGCTCTCCTGCTCGCCTGGGCCGGCGTCGCCGCCTGGGGGCTGGCCGCCGTCTACTTCATCAACGGTCTCACCCGGCCAAGCGGCACCGCCCGCGTTGCGTGGAGCGGGCAGGAACCAGCGCTGCCTGCGGGCACGGGTTGGGTCGACGGTGCGGCCAGTGAAGGCGTCTTCCACTTCTGGTTGATCGAGTCCACCACGGACCGGATGATGACTCGGCTCACGCTCGTCGCGTCCCTGGTGACCCTGGGGATGGTGCTCATGGGCGCGGCGCGCATGCTTCAGGCTCTCCGCTCCACAACCCCCGCGCCCGCTCGCGCCCGGGGAGCCCGGCGCGCCTGGCTGACATGGAGTGCGGCCGCAGCCTCTGCAGGCGCCCTCGTGCCGCTGGCCACGTGGCTGCAGTCACAGACCGTGCTCGCCGCAGCAGGCGGCCCACCAGGACTCGAGCCGAGTGCGGGCCCGGGGTGGGGATGGCTCGCGGCGGCGGTCGCATGCCTCGTGGCATCCCGGCTGGGCCCGCCGGACGCTAGTGCCGGCCCTCGCCCGCAACCATCGCCAGCAGCCGGCTGAGCGCCCGCAGATACTTCTTGCGGTACCCGCCGCGCAGCATGTCCTGCGAGAAGATCTCCGCGAGCGAGTGTCCCGAGGCGACGATCCGCACGTCGCGGTCGTACAACCGATCCACGAGCGCGACCACGCGCAGCGCCTGCGCCTGGTCAGGGAGCGGCCGCACCCCGCGCAGGCCCAGGACCGAGATGCCGTCCACGTACGCGCCGAACCGGCTCGGGTGCACGTGCCGGAGGTCCTCCATCAGCGCCGACCACTCCTCGCATGCGCCACCGTCCCCCGCGCAGGCACCGAGCACCTGATCCACCGTCGCCGGGCGCGGGAACACCAGTTCGCCACGGCCGCGATAGTCGGGGCCGTCGATGGTCGCGACCTCGAACACCGTCGAGACGGCCTGGATCTCGCGCCGAAAGTCGTCCGCAGCGAAGCGGCCCTTGCCGAGCGATCCCGGAGCAGTGTTGGACGTGGCCGCCAGCGCGACCCCGGCATCGGCCAACTCGCGCATCAGTCGCGCCATCAGCACGGTGTCGCCCGGATCGTCGAGCTCGAACTCGTCGATGCACACGAGAGCGAACTGCTGCAGCGCCTGCCGAGTCGCTTGGAAGCCCATCGCACCGACGAGGCTCGTGTACTCGACGAAAGTGCCGAACGCGGCCCGATCCCCCACGTCGCGCGCCATCGACACCAGCAGGTGGGTCTTGCCGACTCCGAACCCACCGTCCAGGTACAGACCCGTGCCGCCGCTCGAACGGCGCAGCGGCCCGAGGCGCCGGCGTCCCACGCCGCGTGCGAACGCGCGAGCCTCCCGCAGCGCGGCTTCCTGGCTCGGGAAGTCAGAATCGGGGACGTACGATGAGAAGGAAGCGTCCGCGAAATGCGGCGGGGGGACGAGGGCCGCGATCAGAGCCTCGGGCTCGACGTGGGGCCGCCGTCCGACGAGGCGAGCGGTCATGAGACCACACACTACTGACGCGACGGGTGACCATAGGACAACAGCGCCGGTGGCTCCTCACGAACCATCAGCGGAGCCGGTCGCTAGTGGCCAGTAGGCGTGGGCTGGGGATAGTGCTTGCGGTACTTGCGCCGGTAGTTCAACGTCAGCGCCGCGATCACTGCGCGCCTGCGCAGGGATCCGTCGGCCGGGTTGTGCAAGGGGCGAGCGACGCCTCGCTTGGCAGCCCGCACTACACGTGCACGCAGGTCGACGTCGAGCAGATATCGCGTGAGCAGACGCAACGGCACCACCGAGTACAGCACCTCGTGAGTCGCCCGCAGCTGCTCTCGGGGTTCGCCATCGACATCCGCCATGAGGTGCCCCGCAGGGTCGGCGCCCGCCGCAGTCGCGTACCAGTTGTTGCGGCCGATGCGCGGGTTGACCTCGAAGAACACGTGCTCGCCCGTGCGCGGATCGCGCTTGTAGTCGGCATTGGCGAAGCCCCGGTAGTCCACCCGCTCCAGGTAGCGCTCCATGGCATCCATCGCGTCCGTGTACGGCTCGGTGAGAATCGCCGCAGGAATGCCCAGGGTTCCCGGGGTGTGCTCCTCGAGGAGCACCCGGCCCGTGCACAGCATGGTCACGACGCCCTGTGCGTCGCGATACGCGGTCAGCGAGCGCATCTGCGTCTCGTCGCCCGGAATGAACTCCTGCAAGAGATACGTGCCGGCGAAGCCGGAGCCCGCGATGCGCGAGAGCAGGTCGTCGACCTCTCCGCGCGTCTCGAGGTGCTGGACCTTCTTCTTGCCCGCGTACTCGGCGTAGTGGTGTTCGGCCGAGGAGCTGGCCTTGCCGATCACCGGGTAGGTCAACGCGTCCAGCTCGCCGTCGGGCACCGGAGCGCCGTCGACGAACCGCACGGGAACCGTCTGCGGCACCGGGATGCCGAGCGCGTCGCAGTCCGCCTGGAACGCCTCCTTGGAGGACACCCTCTCGAAGGCCTCGAGAGAGCACATGGGGATCTCATAGTGCGGTGACAACCGGTCGCGCGCGCGGATGATGGTCTCCACATACCAGTCGGCGTTCGACAGCAGTACGAGCCGCTCCCCCGCCCGCTCCTGGGCGAGCGAGACGAGCGACTCGACGAGCGCATCGGCATCCTCGACGTCCGCGATGCGCACATCCGCGATGCGGGTATGCGCGAAGGGTCGGGTCTGGATCCGCGAGACGACGACGCCGCGGGTGGCGAACTGGTCGTGGAACGCCCTCAGCAGCGCGTACGCCCCGATGTCACCGCCGACGACGACGGGGACGACCGGGCGCTGCGGCACAGTGCTCAGGCCTCGACCTCGGAGCGATCCCCCGACCACAGCGTGTGGAAGGAGCCCTCGCCGTCGACGCGCTTGTAGGTGTGAGCGCCAAAGAAGTCGCGCTGTCCCTGAATCAGCGCGGCCGGCAGGCGCTCGGCACGCAGCGAGTCGTAGTAGGACAGAGACGACGCGAACGCCGGAGCCGGCACGCCCGTGAGAGCGGACTGGGCCACGACGCGACGCCACGAGGCAACGCCGCCAGCGACTGCGTCGACGAAGTACGGGTCCACCAACAGGCTGGGCAGCCCGGCGTCACGCTCGAACGCCTCGGTGATGCGGTCGAGGAACCGCGCACGGATGATGCATCCTTCGCGCCAGATCTTCGCCATGTCGCCCAACGTGATGTCCCAGCCGAACTCGTCGGAGGCGGCTCGGATCTGGTCGAAGCCCTGCGCGTACGCGACCACCTTGGACGCGTACAGCGCGAGGCGCACGTCCTCGATGAACGCCGCACGGTCCTCGAACGTGAACGGCTGGGTGTTCGCCGCGAGCACGCCACGCGCGGCCTGGCGCTGCGCGACCTGCGACGAGATGGCGCGGGCGAAGGTGGCCTCCGCGATGCCGGTCACGGGAACGCCGAGGTCGAGCGCGGACTTGACGGTCCAGCGGCCGGTGCCCTTCTGCCCGGCCTCGTCCTTGATGACGTCGACGAGAGCCTTGCCGGTGCGCGCATCGGTCTGGCGCAGCACCTCGGCGGTGATCTCGATGAGGAAGGACTCCAGGTCGCCCTGGTTCCACTCGGCGAAGATGTCGGCGATCTCTGCGGGCTCGAGCTCGAGGCCCGTGCGCAGCAGGTCGTACGCCTCGCCGATCAGCTGCATGTCCGCATACTCGATGCCGTTGTGGACCATCTTCACGAAGTGACCGGCGCCGTCGGGACCGATGTGCACGCAGCAGGGCGTGCCGTCCTCGGCCTTCGCGGCGATCTTCTCGAGGATCGGGCCGAGCGTGACGTACGACTCTGCGGGACCGCCGGGCATGATGGACGGGCCGAGCAGCGCACCCTCTTCGCCGCCCGAGACGCCGGAGCCCACGAAGTGGAGACCCTTGGAGGCGAGGTCCTTCTCGCGGCGCATGGTGTCGGTGTACAGAGCGTTGCCCGCGTCCACGATGATGTCGCCCTGATCCATGAGGGGCACCAGCGCGTCGATCACCGCGTCAGTGGGGCCACCGGCCTGCACCATCACGACCACCTTGCGCGGCTTCTCCAGCGACGCGACGAAGTCCTCGAGCGACTCCGACCCGATGAACGTGCCCTCGTCACCGTGGTCCTCGATCAGCGAGTGCATCTTCTGCGCCGAGCGGTTGTGCACCGCCACTGTGAAGCCATTGCGGGCGAAGTTGCGGGCCAGGTTGCGGCCCATCACCGCAAGTCCAGTCACACCGATCTGAGCAAGTGCCATGGGAGGGTCCTTCTGGTGGGTGTCGGGTTACGGATGCCAGCCTAGTAGAGGGTCGCCGCGTGGCGAACCTGGGGCGTTGCGCTCGCGCACCTAGGCTCGTGGGCATGGCCCGCGATCTCGCATCGGCGCCGCCGGCATTCCAAGAGGCCCTGCGGTCGCTCGCGCACGCGCGCACGCGCCGCGACGTCGTCCTCACCGAGACGCCTGCGCCGTCGCGCATCGCGCCTTTCGCGGCCGCGATCGATGGCAGTCTCAGGGCGCCGAACGCGGAGGCGAGCGGGCGTTTCGTCGTGCTGCACGATCCTGAGGGGCAGGATGCGTGGGAAGGGGTGTTCCGAGTGGTGGCGCTGGTGAAGGCCCAGGTCGACGCCGAGGTGGGCACCGACGATCTGTGGGCCCAGGCCGCGTGGTCCTGGCTCGACGACGCGTTGCAGGCCGTGCCCCACCGCGCGAGCGGCGGCACCGTGACGAAGACCGTCAACGAGTCCTTCGGAGAGCTCTCCACCCGCCCATCCGAGGTCCAGGTCGAGTTGCGCGTGTCCTGGACCCCTACCGACACTGACCTCGGCCCCCACATCGCCGCGTGGACTGAACTGATGGCTTCATGCGCGGGCGTGCCCCCCGTACCGGAGGGCGTGACCGCGCTGCCAGGAGGAGATCGATGACTGACGACGAGAACGACGACGCCACCGACGAGACCGCTGACGAGGAGTGGGCGCCGACGCCGCTGCGCACCCCCGCGGGTGGGGTCCCGGATGTGATCGAGACGCCGGCTGCACTGGCGGACATGGCCGAACGCTTCGCGGCAGGCACGGGACCTATCGCTGCCGACGCCGAGCGCGCGTCAGGCTTCCGCTATGGCCAGGCGACGTACCTCGCGCAGTTCAAGCGCGAGGGAGCGGGAATCGCGCTGATCGACACGGACGCGGTGTCGGACCTGTCGATCCTGAACGACGCCTTCGGCGACGCGGAGTGGGTGTTCCACGCGGCGAGCCAGGACCTTCCCGGCATGCGCGACCTGGGGCTCACCCCGGCATCGGTCTTCGACACCGAACTCGCGGCACGGCTGCTCGGGTGGCCCAAGGTGGGTCTCGCCGCAGTGGTCGAGCGCGAACTCGGCTTCTCGCTTGCGAAGGAGCACTCCGCACAGGACTGGTCCACCCGCCCCCTTCCGCCTGCGTGGCTCACCTACGCAGCGCTCGACGTCGAGGTGCTGCTCGAGCTGCGCGACGGCCTGTACGCGCACCTCGAGGCCGCGGGCAAGCTGGCGTGGGCACGCGAGGAGTTCGAGGCCGTCCGCAACGCTCCCCCGGCCGAGCCCCGTGTCGACCCGTGGCGTCGCACCTCTGGCTCCGCGCAGGTGCGCGACCAGCGGGGCCTCGCGATCGTCAAGTCGTTGTGGGAGGCCCGCGAGCAGGATGCCCAGCACCGGGACATCTCGCCGGGGCGTGTGCTCAGGGATGTCGCGATCGTCGCGGCCGCACAGGCGAAGCCTCGGAGCCTCGACGAGCTCGTGAAGATCCGCGAGTGGCAGTCCAAGGGCACCAAGCGGCGCGCTGCGCACTGGTACACCGCAATCGAGGCGGCGATGGCGCTCCCCGAGGCCCAACTGCCCGCCAAGCGCGGACCGCGCGGCGACGGCCCACCTCAGCCGCGCATGTGGAAGGACAAGCGGCCCGATGCTGCGGCGCGACTCACGTTCGCACGCGACGTGGTCGCCGCGGACTCCGAGAGACTGCAGATCCCCGCGGAGAACCTGCTGCAGCCCGACGCGTTGCGGCGTTGCTGCTGGGAGTACCGCTCCGGCGGCGAGGAGTGGATTCGCGATTTCCTGCGCGGACGCGGTGCTCGCGCGTGGCAGATCGAACTCATGGCACCGCTGCTCGCCGAGGCGTTCGAGGACGCGGAGGACCACCTGGCCGCAGAGAGCGCAGCCGACGCATCGGCCCCGTCGACCGGCCCCTCCGCGTAGCCTCTGCCGCCGTCAGCTGCGCACCACTTCTACGGGCGACACGCCGCGCTCCCGAAGGCAGAAGAGCCGGTCGACGGCGTGCCTCAGGAGAAATGGTTCGCAGTCAACGGGCGAGAGGGCCGATGCGGGGGCCTGGCAGTCCGCGCAGTGCGCTGTCCGGCCTGGCTCGGAAGGCAGGCCAGCCGTCAGTCGAGCGCGGCCACCACATCGTCGGCGATCGCTGACGCGTCCAGGCCCACCTGCTCGACGATCTGGTCGCGCGCGGCATGCTGCAGGAACTCGCGCGGAACTCCGCGGTGCATCCAACGGGCCTCGTGTCCGGCATGCCGGGCGGCAGCGGCCCACTCCTCGCCGATGCCTGCATCGGCCAATCCGTCCTCGATAGTGACGATGAGTTCGGCATCGCCGAGGGCCTCGACGAGTCCCGCAGGGACGGGGTGGACCCACGTCGCCGTCATCGCCGTGACACGGACTCCGCCCGCCGCGACCTTCTCAGCCGCGTCGATCGCAGTGGTCGCCATCGACCCGAGCCCCAGCACGATGACGCGGGGATCGGCCCCGTGCTCCGCCAGCACATCCATGTCCTCCACAGAACGGACGGCAGGCAGGTCGTCGCCCACGGGCCCCTTGGGATAGCGCACCACAGTGGGGGCATCGTCGACGTCGAGTGACTCGCGGAACGCCCGACGCATGGTCGGAGCATCGCGTGGAGCCGCCAGTCGCAGGCCCGGAACGTGACGCAGCAGGGCCATGTCCCACATGCCGTTGTGGCTGGGGCCGTCGTCGCCGGTGATGCCGGCACGGTCAAGCATGAACGTGACGCCGGCGCCGTGGAGCGCGACGTCCATCAGCACCTGGTCGAACGCGCGGTTGAGGAACGTCGCGTAGACCGCGACGACGGGGTGGCGCCCGGCGAAGGCGAGACCTGCGGCGCTGGTCACGGCATGCTGCTCCGCGATGCCGACGTCGATCACGCGCTCCGGGAACTCGTCCGCGAACGGCTGCAGACCCACGGGCGCGAGCATGGCGGCCGTCAGGGCCACCACATCGTCACGTTCGCGTCCGACAGCGACGATCTCCTCGGCGAAGACCTTGGTCCAGCCGAACCGACTGGGCTTGACGGGCAGGCCGGTCTCGGGGTGGATGCGGCCCACGGCGTGGAATCGATCCGCGACGTCCTCTTCCGCGGGCGTGTAGCCACGGCCCTTCTCGGTGAGCACGTGCACGATCACCGGTGCACCGAAGTCACGGGCCGCCGTGAGGGCGGCCTCGACCTGGCGCAGGTCGTGTCCGTCGACCGGACCCACGTACTTGAGCCCCAGGTCGTCGAACATCCCGGGCTCCGTGATCAGCCCCTTGACGGCGCGCTTGCCGTGCATCACGGTCCGGTAGGCGAAGTTGCGCCACGGGCCGCGGTTCTCGAACGTGCGCTTGCCCCAGCCGAGGAACTGCTCGTAACGGGGGTTGATGCGGATGCCGTCGAGCTTGCGAGCGAGACCACCGATGGTCGGTGCGTAGGAACGACCGTTGTCGTTCACGACGATCACCACGCGATCATGCGCGTCGGCCAGGGAGTTCAGTGCCTCCCATGCCATGCCGCCCGTGAGCGCACCGTCGCCGATGACGCCGACGGTCGTGCGGTCGTGCTCACCCGCGAGCGTGCGGCCGCGCGCGATTCCCGCAGCCCACGAGAGCGCGGTCGACGCGTGCGAGTTCTCCACGACGTCATGCTCCGACTCGGCGCGCGAAGGGTACCCGGCCAGTCCCCCACGCTTGCGCAGGTCAGAGAAGTCTCGCCTGCCGGTCAGCAGCTTGTGGACGTACGACTGATGACCGGTGTCGAACACCAGGGTGTCGTGCGGCGACTGGAACACCCGGTGCAGTCCGAGCGTGAGCTCGACGACTCCGAGGTTCGGACCGAGGTGCCCCCCGGTCAACGACACGGACGACACCAAGTAATCGCGGATCTCTTGCGCGAGCGCGCCGAGCTCACCATAGGTGAGCCCGCGCAGGTCCGCCGGCGACGCGATGCGCTCCAGCACAGGCCCTCCTTCGGGTACTTTCGTCACATCACTCTACGTGCCGTCACGGCGCCTTGCGGCGCCCTCCCGGTCACGCGACGAGCGACCTCAGCACGTACTGGAGGATTCCGCCGTTGCGGAAGTAGTCGGCCTCACCAGGAGTGTCGATGCGGACCAGCGCGTCGAACTCGACGACGGAGCCGTCCGCCTTGGTGGCCTTGACGGGGAGGGTCTGCGGGTGCTCGCCGGCGCTGAATGCCGAGACGCCCACGATGTCGAAGGTCTCGGTGCCATCGAGGCCCAGCGATTCGGCGGAGTGACCCTCGGGGAACTGCAGCGGCAGCACGCCCATGCCGATCAGGTTCGAACGGTGGATCCGCTCGAAGCTCTCCGTGATCACGGCGCGCACGCCGAGCAGGCTGGTGCCCTTGGCCGCCCAGTCGCGCGACGAGCCGGAGCCATACTCCTTGCCCGCCAGCACCACGAGCGGAATGCCCTCCGCGGCGTACGCCTGCGCGGCGTCATAGATCGAGTCCTGCTCGCCCGTGAGGAGGTTGCGCGTGAAGCCACCCTCGACGCCCGCGCCGCCGTTCTCGTCGGCCAGCAGCAGGTTCCTGAGGCGGATGTTCGCGAACGTGCCGCGGATCATCACCTCGTGGTTGCCGCGCCGCGAGCCGTAGGAGTTGAAGTCGCGACGTTCCACGCCGTTGTCCGCGAGGTAGCGGCCGGCGGGGCTGTCGGGCTTGATCGCTCCCGCAGGCGAGATGTGGTCGGTGGTGACCGAGTCGCCCAGCAGCGCCAGTACGCGCGCACCCGCGATGTCGGCGACGGGCTCGGGATCCTTGTTCATGCCCTCGAAGTACGGGGGCTTGCGCACATAGGTCGAGTCCTCGGCCCAGTCGAAGGTCTTGCCGTCCGGGGTGGGCAGGCCGGTCCAGCGCTCGTCGCCCGCGAACACG
Source organism: Demequina aestuarii (assembly GCF_000975095.1). Taxonomy (GTDB): domain Bacteria; phylum Actinomycetota; class Actinomycetes; order Actinomycetales; family Demequinaceae; genus Demequina; species Demequina aestuarii. The sequence continues at coordinate 1,166,027 of NZ_BBRD01000001.1, read as the reverse complement.
TCTTCATAGCCCGTCGTGAACATGCCCTGGTTGATCGAGGACTGCACGATGCTCTCGACCTCGGCCGCCTCGGGCCAGATGTCCTTCAGGAAGACGTCGTTGCCCTCGGAGTCGGTGCCCAGGGGCTCGGCGTCGAAGTCGTGGTCCATGGTGCCGGCGAGCGCGTACGCGATGACCAGCGGCGGCGACGCCAGGTAGTTCATCTTGACGTCGGGGTTGATGCGGCCCTCGAAGTTGCGGTTGCCGGAGAGCACGGAGACCACAGAGAGGTCGTGGTCGTTGACCGCCTGCGAGACCTCATCGGGAAGCGGGCCGGAATTGCCGATGCACGTGGTGCATCCGTAGCCCACCAGGTGGAAGCCGAGCGCCTCGAGGTCGGGCCACAGCCCGGCCTTCTCGTAATAGTCCGTGACGACCTTGGAGCCCGGCGCCATCGACGTCTTGACCCACGGCTTGACCGTGAGCCCGCGGGCGTTCGCGTTGCGTGCCAGCAGCGCGGCCGCGAGCATCACCGACGGGTTCGACGTGTTGGTGCACGACGTGATCGAGGCGATCACGACGGCCCCGTGATCGAGCTCGGTGTCGGTGCCATCCGCCATCGTGACGGGCACGCGCTTGTGCGGGCGCGCACGGTGATCCACGGACGTCCCCTCGCGCGGCTCGGGAGCATCGCCTGCATGAGCCTCGGCGGCAATCGGGTCCGATGCCGGGAAGGTCTCCTCCACAGACTCGTCGAGACCGTGCGTCTCCTGCTCGTCGTGGTTCACGTAGTCGAGGATCGAACGACCGAACGACGTCTTGGCGTCGGTCAGTGCGATGCGGTCCTGAGGGCGCTTGGGCCCGGCGATCGACGGCACGACGGAGGACAGGTCGAGCTCGAGGTACTCGGAGAACACCGGTTCGACGTACCCCTCGGCCGAGGGGTCGTGCCACATGCCCTGCTCCTTGCAGTAGGCCTCGACCAGCGCGACCTGCTCATCGGAGCGGCCCGTGAGCCGCAGGTAGTCGATCGTCACATCGTCGATGGGGAAGATCGCTGCCGTCGAGCCGAACTCGGGCGACATGTTGCCGATGGTGGCGCGATTCGCCAGCGGCACCGCACCCACACCGTCGCCGTAGAACTCCACGAACTTGCCGACCACGCCGTGCTTGCGGAGCATCTCGGTGATAGTGAGCACCACATCGGTCGCGGTCGCGCCGGCGGGGATCTCACCAGTGAGCTTGAAGCCCACGACCTTGGGGATCAGCATCGACACGGGCTGGCCCAGCATCGCGGCCTCTGCCTCGATGCCTCCCACGCCCCAGCCAAGCACGCCCAGGCCGTTGATCATGGTGGTGTGCGAATCGGTGCCCACGCACGAGTCGGGGTACGCCTGAGTCGCTCCGTCGGTCTCTCGGGTCATCACGCCGCGCGCGAGGTACTCGAGGTTGACCTGGTGGACGATGCCGGTGCCGGGCGGCACCACCTTGAAGTTGTCGAACGCGGTCTGGCCCCAGCGGAGGAACTGGTAGCGCTCGCGGTTGCGCTCGTACTCGAGGTCGGTGTTGCGCTGCAGCGCGTCGTGGCTGCCGAACACGTCGATCACGACGGAGTGGTCGATGACCATCTCAGCGGGCGCGAGCGGGTTGATGACGGACGGATCGCCGCCGAGCTCCACCACTGCTTCACGCATCGTCGCGAGGTCGACCACGCAGGGAACGCCGGTGAAGTCCTGCATGACCACGCGGGCGGGCGTGAACTGGATCTCCGTGCTGGGAGACGCCTTGGAGTCCCACTGGGCGAGGGCACGCACGTGGTCCGCAGTGATGTTCTTGCCATCCTCGGTGCGCAGGAGCGCTTCGGCGAGCACCTTGAGCGAGTAGGGCAGCTTCTCCAGTCCGGGCACCGCGTCGAGGCGGTAGATCTCGTAGCCCGTGCCGTCCACGTCCAGCGTGGCCTTCGCTCCCAGGGTGTTCTCGCTCATGCATTCTCCTCCGTAGCAGTCCGACGTCCAGTCTATCGGCCCTCACGGAGGGCCGATGCGGTGGTCAGCGACGCTCGAAGGTCGCCATCGTCTCGACGTGGTGAGTCATGGGGAACAGGTCCACCGCTGAGGCGTCGACGAGGTCGTAGCCGTGGCCGTTCAACAACGCGACGTCGCGCGCGAGCGCCACCGGATCGCACGCGACATAGACCACACGAGGAGCTCCCGTGGTGGCCAGAGCGGCGATCGTTGCGGCACCGGCGCCGCTGCGCGGCGGGTCGAGCACCACGGCGTCCAGTGCACCAAGCCCGTCCGCCAGCGCACGCCGCACGTCACCGTGCACCACACGCAGCGACGGCGCCGCGTGGGCGTTGCGTCGCGCCGCGCGTGCGCCGTCGTCGTCGGACTCGACGGCAACCACCTCGCGCCCGCCCTCCGCAAGCGGCACGGACAGCAGCCCGGCACCCGAGTACAGGTCGGCGACACGCTCGGCGTCTCCCACACGATGCAGCACCTCGGCCACGAGCACCGCGGGCGCCTCGCGGTGCACCTGCCAGAAGCCGGAAGCATCGACCCGGAAGTCCCACGAGCGCTCCCCCACGGTCACGCGCTCGTGCACCGCCCGCGGCGCGTTCGGCCGCTTGTCGAGCTTGCCCGCGCGCCACGGCACTCCGTCGGCCAGCACCCGGAGCTCGCCTGTCGACGATTCGGCCATCGCGATCCGCGCGCGGGCCGGAAAGCGTCCTTCGATGAGCGTCGCCTCGAGTGCGGCCGATGCGAGGGGCATCGAGGCCAGCGCGCGCACCTCACGCGATCGGTGCACATGCATCGACGCCTGGCCCTCCGCGTTCGCCACAGCGCTGAGGCGCGTGCGGTATCCCACTCCCGTGTAAGGGTCGCCCTCAGTGCCCTGAGCGGACGGCACGGACCTCACGTCGCCGGGGTACTCGAGGCCGGCGAAGCGCTCGAAGGCCTCGCGCAGCACCGCGAGCTTCCAGGCGCGCTGTCCGGTCAGGGAGACGTGGGCGAGCTCTCCCCCGCCGACCCCGCCGGGACCCGCCTCTGGCCAGACCGAGTCGACGCGGTCATCAGAGGCATCGACGACCTCGACCGCGTCCGCACGCCAGAAGCGGGCATCGGCGCCGGAATCGTTGAGCCGTGCACGCACCGTCTCTCCAGGCAGGGCGTGACGCACGAACACCACACGACCCTCGTAGCGGGCCACGCAGTGACCGCCGTGGGCGGGAGCGCCCACCTCGAGGTCGATGAGATCGGTCACGGCAGCTCCTCGTGGGGGGTGGGTGGCGCCTCCTCCTCGGCACGGCGGTCCCGCGCAGACTCGAGGTGCCACGGCACCGCGGAGACGACCACGCCCTCGAGCTCGAGCAGCTGGGCGCGCAGTCGACGAGTGGCGCGGTTGTGCAGGAAGGTCTCCCACCAGCGTCCCACGATGTACTCAGGTACGTAGACCACGACCACGTCGCGCGGGCTGCGCCGGTGGATGGAACGCACGTGCGCCATCACCGGCCCCACGAGGTCCCGATACGGAGAGTCGAGGATCACCAACGGGATGCCGGCATCGATCTCGCCCCAGCGGGCCTGCAGTTCCTTGGCCGCGGCCGGTTCGATCTGCACGCCCACGGCCTCCAGCGTCGAATGCCGCGCGGCCTTCGCGTATGCGAGGGCACGCACGGCGGGCCGGTGGAGCTGTGCCACGAGCACCACCCCGTGGGTCGCACTCGGGAGCGCGACCGCCTTGTCCTTCGCGGTGAGACGCACGTCCTGGCGCACGGCGGCGTAGTGGCGGTTGACCTTGTGCATGAGCACCACGAGGCCGATGATCAGGACGATGGCGAACCACGCGCCGTTGAAGAAGTTGAAGACCGCGACGACGATCCACACCAGTGCGGCGACCACCGCGGCGGTCGCGTGCAGCGCGCGAGAGGCCGAGTGGCGCATGCGCGAGCGCGCGTCGGTCGCAAGCGCCAGCCGGTTCGTGAAGTGACGCACCATGGCGACCTGGCTCAGCACGATCGACGCGAACACCCCTACCACGTACATGTGGATGAGCGTCTCGACGTTCGCCCCCGACAGCACCAGGACCAGCGCCGATGCACTGGCCACGATGAAGATGCCGCCACGCAGCACGAGCCTGTCGTTCTTCATCGACAGTTGGCGCGGCAGGTAGGCATCCTTCGCAAGGCTCTCCGCGAGGCTCGAGAAGCGCCGGAAGACGGCCGATGCTGCGGCGTACAGCAGCGCGGCTGCGGAGAGGGCCACCGCCCAGATCACCCATGGCTGCCGGAAGACCTGGTCGACGGTCTGCAGCAGGATGGGGCCGTCCGCCCAGCCCGTGATGCGGTACATCCACGACAGCAGGGCGACGGCGAAGAACGCGGCGGCGGAGGCAGCGACCGCGATCACCAGGGTGCGGCCGGCGCGGCGGCCACGCGGCTCGGCGTGATTGGGGCCCGCCGAGGCGAGGTGCTCGATACCCGTCACCATGACCGCGCCGGACGAGATCGCACCCGCGTAGGCGACGAGGATGGCCCAGGTGGTGGGCGGATTCGCGGGGATGGGCGATGCGGTGTCCGCGCCCAGGCGCGCCACGCCGAAGATCAGCATGAGCGCGACGACGATGAGGAAGCCGAACCACACCGCGAGCAGCACCCGGACACGGTCGCGGATGACCCGCAGCGCGACGAGCGTCATGACGGCGAGCAGGGCGAGGCCGATGAGCGACACCCATTCCCGCGCTGATGGGATCAGGTATGCGATCAGCTGCGTGACGGCGGCGACGGAGACGCCGACAGTGAACAGGTAGTCGACCAGGAGGGCGGCTCCCGTGACCACGCCTGCCCGGCGTCCCAGCAGGTCGCGCACCGTGCCGTAGTCGCCGAGCGCATCGGGCCTCGTGCGCACGTTCGACCAGTACGCAAGGCCCAGGAGCAGCATGATGAGGACCACGCCGCCCGCCATGAAGGGAATCGCGCCTTGCTGACTCCCCTGGCGCAGAGCGTCGACCACTGCATCGGGCGCATAGGCGACCGCTGAAAGGATGCCCGCACCGAACACCGGCAGCGCGAGCCTGGTCCGCAGCTGCATGGGTGCCAGAGCGTCGGTGGCGATCGGCTGGCCAAAGGCCAGCCGGCGCAGTCCTTCGAGAATACGTCGCACGTCGCACCATCCTAGGCCGGACGGGTATAGCGTGGGGTCTCGTGCATATCGTGATCATGGGCTGCGGCCGCACTGGTGCCGCGCTCGCATCCGAGTTCGAGTCGCGTGGCCACTCCGTCGCGGTGATCGACCGACTCGGCGACTCGTTCCGCCGCCTGCCTGCGGATTTCCAGGGGCAGAAGATCACCGGGATCGGTTTCGACCGGGAGACTCTCGTCTCTGCCGGCGTCGAGGATGCCTACGCATTCGCCGCCGTGTCCTCGGGCGACAACTCCAACATCCTCGCCGCGCGCGTGGTGCGCGAGACCTACGGCGTCGCGAACGTGGTGGCGCGGATCTCGGACTCCGGCCGCGCCGAGGTCTACCGCAGGCTCGGCATCCCCACCGTCGCGCCCGTCCCGTGGACCAGTGCCCAGATCGTGTCGCGGCTGCTGCCAGGGGGGTCGGACGACGTCTACGTGGACTCCTCCGCCGCCGTCGCAGTGCGCCGCCTGGCGTATCACGGCGGCTGGGTCGGCCAGCCGGTCAAGGAGCTCGAGGCCGCCACCGGCACTCGTGTCGCCTATCTCGTGCGCTTCTCCGAAGGGGTGCTGCCGACTCCCTCGTCACCGGTGCAGTCCGGTGACGAGATCTACTTCGTCGTGCCCGATGCGGTCAGCGCCCGTGCGCAGCGCGTCCTGTCACGCGCCCCTGGAGGAGAATCGTGAAGGTCCTGATCGCCGGAGCCGGCTCCGTGGGGCGCTCCATCGCGCGTGACCTCCTGGACCACGGCCACGAGGTGCTGCTCATGGATCACAACCCGTCGGCCATGCGCGTCGCGCAGGTGGCGGAGGCGGAGTGGATGCTCGCGGACGCGTGCGAGATGGCCGCGTTGCGCGAGGCCGCGACCGAGGGCATGGACGTGGTCGTCGCCGCCACGGGCGACGACAAGGCCAACCTCGTCGTGTCCTTCCTGTCGAAGACCGAGTTCGGGGTGCCGCGCACGGTCGCGCGCGTCAACAACCCGCGCAACGAGTGGATGTACGACGCTCAGTGGGGCGTCGACGTCGCCGTGTCCACGCCGCGCATCATGACAGCGATGGTCGAAGAGGCCGTGGCGATCGGCGACCTGGTCAAGGTCTTCACGTTCCATCAGTCCGGCGCGTCGATCATCGAGGTGACGCTGCCCACGGACGCGCCCGTCGTCGGGTCGACCGTCAGGGAGATCGACTGGCCCAGCGAGACCGTGCTGTCCTGCATCGTGCGGGGCGATCGCACCATCGCACCGTCGCCCGCCGACACCCTTGAGGCGCGCGACGAGCTGCTGTTCATCGTGTCGGCGGAGGCGGATCCTGAGTCGCTGGATCGGGTGCTGCGGACCGCACCAGGAGCCACACAGCCCACAGACTGAGCGCGAACAGCGGCACTCCCATGGCGAGCTTGGCGGTGCCGAGCGCGGCAATCGCGTCCGCGAAGTACAGCGGCACCTGCACCGCGAGGCGCAGGAGGAACACCGCCGCGATGATCGCCGTCGCCCACTGCATCGCGCGCATCGACCGCGGATCGCGCCGCCACGACGTCCCCCATCCCTTGAGCAGGCCCATCACGATGCCGACGAGGGGCCACCGCACCGCCATCGAGATCAGTGTGCCGGCGGCATAGGCGACGTTGATCCAGAGGCCCGGGACGAAGTAGCCTCCCGCGTCACCGGAGCGCCAGGCCCAGATCGCGCCCAGTGCCACGCCGAACACTCCCGACAGCGCCTGCTGGATGCTCGAACGCTGCACCAGCCGCACCACCACCATCGCCAGCACCGTGGCCACGGAGGCGATCACGGGGATGCGGAAGCCTCCCCAGCCGAGGTAGGCGACGACGAACACCATGCCGGGCGCCGCCGACTCGACGAAGCCGCGCCAACCGCCCATGGCCTCGGAGAGCGAGAAATCCTCGCCCCCGATCAGCTGCCCCACTCTCGAGGCCTGAGCCACACCGGGCGTTTCGGCGCTCTCACGCACTGATGAGTCATCAGCCGCACCATCGAGCTGGTGGAGGCGCACGTCTTCGTCGCTCGGCTCAGACATCAGCCCAGCTCGAACCGCGGGTTGTACAGGCGGGGAAGGGCGTCGGACGCGCAGATGCGGCCTTCGAGGCGAATCCTGGCACCGGGCTCGACCCCCGCGATCGCTCGCCTGCCCATGAAGACGGCCTCGACACGGCCGGTGCCGTCGTCGACGCGCGCCGTGAGCTTGGGAGCAGCGTCGCGCGGTTCCACTTGGATGGACACGATTCGCCCGGAGATCGCCGCCATCGCGCGCGGCTGCAGGTCAGAGATCGGGGTGGCATGGTCGATCACGTCGACGCGGCTCCCGTCCCGGTCGAACCGAAGCCACCCTCGCCCCGATGGGAACCGGGAAGGGCGTCGACGGCGACGAAGGAGGCGTGCTCCACCCGCTGAATGACGAGTTGGGCGATGCGGTCTCCGCGGCGCAGCGAGACAGACTCGTGCGGATCTGTGTTGAGGAGAGTCACCGCGATCTCACCCCGGTAGCCGGCATCCACGGTGCCCGGCGCGTTCACGATCGTCACACCGTGACGAGACGCGAGGCCGGAGCGTGGGTGCACGAAGGCAGCGAAGCCCGCCGGCAGGGCCAGGCGAAGACCGGTCGGTACGGTCGCGCGCTCGCCTGGCGCGAGGTCGATGTCGACTCGCGTGGTGATGTCCGCGCCGGCGTCTCCCGGATGGGAGTACACCGGCAGCGGAACATCGGGGTCCGTCGTGCTGACAAGCACGTCGAGAGGTGTCATCGTGAGCCGACCGTCAGGCCGCGCACTCCGAGCAGATCGGCTGGTCGTTCTTGAACGTCGCGAGCTGGCTGCGGTGGTGGACGAGGAAGCACGACATGCACGTGAACTCGTCCTGCTGAGCAGGCAGTACGCGAACGGAGAGCTCTTCGCCGGACAGATCCGCGCCAGGCAGCTCGAATCCCTCGGCCGCTTCAGCCTCGTCCTCGTCGACGACCCCCGACGTCTTGTCATTGCGGCGGGCCTTCAGCTCCTCGATGGAGTCTGCCGAGACCTCGTCGTCGGTCTTGCGGGGTGCGTCGTAATCGGTTGCCATCAGGCAGTAGTCCCTTCACCGGTGGTGTGTGAGTACTCAATGCACATGCCGGTGGTTTTGTTCCCTCCGAGCGCAGGCATTGTGCATCAAAAACTCGCCGAAAGCGACTCCTGGCTCACGGCGCGGCCCACGTCCGGTCCGCGCCGGCCTCGATCAGCGCCTCAGCGAGCTCATTCCAGACGTCCGGCATCGCGGCGATCGTGAGCCTGCCGTCGGGTGGTCCGCCGTCGATTCCGGCCACGCGCACCCCCGCCTCCTGAGCGATCAGGGCCGCCGCCGCGAAGTCCCACGGGTGCAGCCCGTGCTCGTAATAGGCGTCGAGCTGACCGGCGGCGACGAGGCACAGGTCCACGGCCGCGGCGCCCAGCCTGCGGATGTCCCGCACCCGGCCCAGCATGCCCGTGACGATCTCGCCCTGACGCACCCGCCGTTCGGCGACGTACTGGAAGCCGGTCCCGAGCAGGGTGCTGTCGAGAGTCGGCGCCGAGGTGCGGCGAAGCGACTGCGAGTCGCGCCACGCTCCCCCGCCACGACTGGCGGACCACACGACGCCGCTGCCATCGCACACCGCTCCCGCCAACGGCGTCCACGTCTGGGGCGTGGGCTCACCGCTCACTGCCGCGACGGACACTGCGAAGTGCGGGAGTCCGTACAGGTAGTTCACCGTGCCATCGATCGGGTCGAGCACCCAGGTGATTCCGGAGGCGCCCTGGACGTCATCGCCCTCCTCTCCCAGGATCGCGTCGTCCGGCCGCAGCTCGGAGAGCCGCTGGCGCAGCAGCCGCTCGGCGTTGAGGTCCATTTGGGTCACGATGTCGATGGGGCTCGACTTGGTGGCCGCTACTGCGGCGTCGGCGCGGCCCGCGATGACGAGGGTCGCTGCCTCCTGAGCGAGGGCACGCGCCACGGACATCAGGGTCTCGGGAGTGGTCATGGCCCCCATGGTGCCGCACACCCACGCTCCGGAGGCTCGCCGGGCGCGGCGTCCTGCGAAGCGTCCACGTGCGTGGCAGGCTGAGGCCATGATTCGACTGTCCCTGGTGCGCGCTGGCGAAGACGGCGGCCACCTCGTCGTCGCGACGGAGACCGGCGACGAGTTCGAGCTTCCGCTGACCGACGATCTGCGACGCACTGTGGCGCTCACGCGGCCACGTGCACGCGTCGAACCGTCCACCGCCAAGACCGGCGATCACGAGCGTGCCACCAGCACGCTGAGCCCCAAGGAGATCCAACAGCGCATCCGCAGCGGGCTCGACGCCCACGAGCTGGCAGAGCTGACCGGCGAGCCGTACGAGGCGCTCGAACGCTACGAGCCGCCCGTGCTCGCGGAGCGCGCGTACATCGCGGAGCTCGCCCGGGGCACGCGCATCGGCCGCGACAGCGGCGCGCCTGTGCTCGCAGACCTGGTCACCGACAGGCTTGCCAGCCGCGGCGTCGACCCCGAGGCCGTGGTGTGGGACGCCTGGCGCGAGATCGACGAGCCGTGGCTCGTCGCCGTCGACTTCACCGTCGATGGGCGAAAGGTGCGCGCGCTGTGGGAGTTCGACCACACGGCACGGGCCGTCACCGCTCAGGACGACGAGTCGCGGTGGCTGACGGAGACGGAGCTGCTTGACGTGCCGATCCCCCGGCGCCATCTGAGCGCAGTTCGGGCAGAAGAGGATGACGCACCGCTGGATCGGTCGCGCCCGCTCATGCCCGTCGCCGCCGAGCACGATGACGGTGCCGACCACACCGCATCGTCGTCCACGGAACTGCTGCTCGCGGATCTCGAGGAACGCCGTGGCACCCGCGACTCGGTCGAGACGGACGAGGACGCGGACTTCGACGACGACGGCGGCTTCGAGGGGTTCGGTCCGGCGCAACGCAAGCGCGAGGCCGAGGTCGGCTTCACGCAGCCGCCCAAGTCCGGACGCACGATGCCGCACCCGGCGGGCTCGGCTCGCCGGGACCAGTCGTCCGCGGACGATGGTGGCGAGTCGCCCACGGACGGTGCGACTTCCGGTTCTGCACCGTCCGCACCGTCGGCTCCGGCGGGCGAGCCGAAGCCGTCGCGCAAGGGCCGTTCCTCCGTCCCCAGTTGGGACGAGATCGTGTTCGGCGCGAAGAACGACTGACGCCCACGTCGGGCGGCACAGCAGCGACGGACCCTGCCGCATGAGCGACGACGCATCGATCCACCACCGTGGCCTCTCGGACACGCTGCTGGCCGTCAGGGACGCGACATTCGTGCGCGGCGACACCGTCATCCTGGATCACGTGAGCCTTGCCGTACGACGTGCCGAACGCTGGGCGCTGATCGGCCCGAACGGCGCAGGCAAGTCCACATTGATCTCGCTCCTGGCCGCCACCGAGCATCCCACCCGCGGCACGGTCGAGGTGCTCGGCTACCGCCTGGGCCGCGTGGACATGCGGGAGCTGCGGGCCCACGTGGGACTGGTGACGTCGCGCTATCCCCTGACGAGCGCGCTGGACGCGATGTCGGTCGTGCTGACGGGGGCGACGGGCACACTGGAGTGGGTGCCGCGCTGGACTCCCACGTCCGAGCAGGTGCGCCGCGCGCGCACACTGCTCACCCAGTTCGGGCTCGATCCCGACCGCGGCCTGCGGTGGCCCACGATGTCTCAAGGGGAACGGGGGCGGACTCTCATCGCGCGCGCACTGATGCCGGACCCCGCCATCCTGCTCCTCGACGAGGCAACAACGGGACTGGACGTCGCGGCACGAGAGCAACTGCTCACCACGATGGATGGATTGTCGCGTTCACATCCGGACCTCGGCACCGTCACCGTGACCCACCACTTCGAAGAGCTGCCGGCCTCCACCACGCACGCGATGCTGCTGCGCGAGGGCCGCGTGGTCGCGGCGGGCGACGCAGATGCGGTGCTCACCTCCGCCGCGGTGAGCGACGCCTTCGCCCATCCCATCGAGATCGCCCGCACGGGTGGCCGCTGGACCGCGCGCGCCACATCCGCCGGCTAGGGAGTCGTCTGCTCGGGAGGCCGGTGCGGCGGGAGCACAAGGCCCTCGCCGCGCCCGGCGAGACGCAGAAGCGAGCGCTCAGACCCGTCGCTTGCGCACGACGGTGAAGAGCGTCTGCGCTGCGAACCTGATGAGCCACCCGACCGTCGCTCCCACCGCCGTGTTCACCGCCCCCAGAGCGAAGGCCGCGGGCACCAGCTGCCACCACGAGAGCGTCCCGGTGTCGGCAAGATCGGGGAAGAAGAACGTGGCGAGCCACACGACTCCGCCAGCGAGCGTGACAGAGACGAACCAGCGCCAGCGGGGCGGCACGAGGAGCATCGCCACGAAGCCGATGAGGATCAGGCCTGGCACCATCTCTGCGTCCGTTCCGGAGTAGTCAGCGGGGGCTGGGTGTGCGCTCTCCGACCATATCGCGCGGACATTCGTGTCCGCCCTGGGCCGCGTGCGTCACGTGCCGTCGACGACCAGCCACGGCACCTGGAGCTCCTCCGGCGTCAGCGAGCCGTGCATGCCCACCAATGCCATCGACTTGGCGGACTGGGTGCGCGAGTCGACCACCGTGGCCCTGCCTGCCATCGCGACCACCACGTCGCCGACCCTCTCTGCCACGTCATCGAGGAGCTCGCCGAACAGCGCGTCCTCGCGTGCCTCGGCGCGCGTCCACACCATCGCGTGGCCGGCGAGCGTCTCACGCCACCGTGCCGCGACATCCTCCGGGTCGATACCGGGCGCAGTGTGGACGTGCAGGGCGCGGGGCTCACCCGCGATGAGCTCGACGCCGGCACTCAGCGCGGGCTCGTCGGCGACGTCCCACCGGGCCGCACCTGGCACATCGACCATGCCGTGGTCCGCCGTGACGACCATGGTCGCATCGGCCGGCAGTCCGTCCGCCAGCCGCCGCAGCTCGCGGTCGGCGTCCTCGAGCGCCGCCACCCACTCTCCGGATCCCCACCCGTGCTGATGGCCGGCGGCGTCGATCTCACCCCAGTAGCAGTAGGACACGCCGGGAGCGCGGGCGGCCTCCAGCGCCACATCGATGCGCTCGGAGAGCCGCTCGGCGCCGACGAACCGGCCGCCGCGCAGCACGGCCTGCGTGAGTCCGGAGCCGGCGAATCGGCGCCGACCCAGGGTGGTCACCGAGAACCCGTCCCCTGCCGCGCTCTCGAGGAGCGAGGGCTGCCGCTGCCACTCGACGGCGTCGTAGGCGCCTTCCCACGACACCAGGTTCGCGAGACCGCCCGTGCGCGGGTTGCGGGCGGTGTAGCCCGTGAGTCCCGTACGACCGGACGGCTGCCCGGTGCCGAACAGCGCGAGCGAGGCCGCAGTGGTGGTCGGATAGCCCGCCGTGATCACACCTTGCTCAGCCGATCGCAGGAACGGGGCGTGCCCCCGCCGAGCCTCGAGGCCCAGGTGTCCGAGCCCGTCGAGCAGCACCACCACGACGTGCCGGGCCGGCGCTAGCCCCAGGCGCGTGCGATCCGCATCAGCGTCGCGGTGAGTCACCACGTGGCCCGCGCCGATCGCCGACAGGGCGGCCGGCAGCACGGCTCCCAACTCGCGCCCGCCATAGTCGGGAAGGCTCAGACCGAGCGCGGCGAGCTCGGCCGCGCGGCTCACCCGCGGGGCCCGATGGCCCGCTGCAACGTCGCAGCGAAGTCCTCGAGCGCGCGGACCGTCTCCACGCCGTCGGCGATCGCGCTCACCCTCACGAGGGTGTCGTCGCCGGTGATGCCACCCGTGTACCCGTGGTCAGCATCGCAGTTCTCGTCGCCACACGTCGCCGGTTCGAGCTCGACGCGGGAATGCACTCCCCAGCCGACGGCGAGCACGAGCTCGCTCGGCGAATCGCCATCCCGGAAGTTCTCGGGGTGGTGCACCACGTGCGTCATCGCCATGTTCGAGATTCCGGTCAGCAGCGCGGTCTCGACCGTGGCAGAGGCTTCGTGAGCGCCCTCGGCGCTGTGTCCGGAGCCGTCATCCATGTGGACGCGGATGAGCCGAGTCTCCGTCACCACCAGGACCGTCATGTGCCGGCGCACCTCGCGGTCGTCGAAGGTGGTCTCCGCATGCACGAAGTGCGCGGTGACCGACTCGTCCCGGATCGCGGTGCGGAGCACGGAGCTGGCGAGGGCCGGGTAGTACCCGGCGACGGCGACCGCTTGGTCGAGCGTATGAGACATGGCGGCTATTCTTCCACTTCACCGGCAGGGTCACCACTCGCGCCGCGTGGCACCGCCGTGGGGAGCGGGACCGGCGCGACAATGCCTGCAGCCCCCGACCGCATTTCGTAAGGAGAGCCATGGCCGCCGCGCCCGATGCGCACATCACGGATATCGACGTCAGCGCCGAGATGGAGACGTCTTTCCTGGAGTACGCGTACTCGGTCATCTATTCGCGGGCGCTGCCCGATGCGCGGGACGGGCTCAAGCCCGTGCAGCGTCGCATCATCTACTCGATGGGCGAGATGGGCATTCGTCCTGACCGCGCGCATGTGAAGTCCTCGCGGGTGGTGGGCGAGGTCATGGGAAAGCTCCACCCGCACGGAGACGGCGCGATCTACGACGCCTTGGTGCGGATGGCGCAGCCCTTCTCGCTGCGGTTGCCGCTCGTCGACGGTCACGGCAACTTCGGATCGCTCGACGACGGGCCCGCAGCGTCGCGATACACCGAAGCCCGCATGGGACCGGCCGCGCGCGCGATGCTCGCGGACCTGGATGAGGACGTCGTCGACCTCGTTCCCAACTACGACAACAAGCTCACCCAGCCCTCGGTGCTGCCGGCGGCGATTCCGAACCTGCTGGTCAACGGGGCCTCGGGCATCGCGGTGGGCATGGCGACCAACATGGCGCCGCACAACCTGGTCGAGGTCGTGTCCGCCGCCCGTCACCTGCTCGCCAATCCCAAGGCGGACCTCGACGAGCTGATGCGTTTCGTCCCCGGGCCCGACCTGCCCGGTGGCGGCAAGATCGTGGGCCTGGATGGCGTGCGCCAGGCCTACGAGACCGGCAAGGGCGCGTTCAAGACGCGCGCGACGAGCCGCATCGAGAAGGTGACACCTCGGCGACAGGGAATCGTCGTCACGGAGCTGCCCTATCTGGTGGGCCCCGAGAAGGTGATCGAGAAGATCAAGGACGCGGTGTCCGCGAAGAAGCTCGAGGGCGTCACCGCGGTCACGGATCTCACCGACCGCAAGCACGGGCTGCGTCTCGTGATCGAGATCAAGAACGGCTTCAATCCCGAGGCCGTGCTGGAGCGGCTCTACAAGGTCACGCCCCTCGAAGAGTCGTTCTCCATGAACAACGTCGCCCTCGTGGCAGGCGAACCCCGCACGCTCGGCCTCAAGGAGATGCTGCAGGTCTGGGTCGACCACCGCATCACCGTCGTCAAGCGCCGCTCCCAGCACCGTCTCCAGGCCCGCAAGGACCGCCTGCACCTGGTCGACGGACTCCTGGTCGCCATCCTCGACATCGATGACGTCATCCAGATCATCCGGTCCTCGGAGGACGCGGGCGAGGCGCGCGAACGCCTCCGGACCGCGTTCGACCTCTCCGAGATCCAGGCCGACTACATTCTCGAGCTCCGCCTGCGCCGGCTCACCAAGTTCTCGCGCCTCGAACTCGAGAACGAGAAGGCCCAGCTGCTCGCCGAGATCGCCGAACTGGAGGAGATCCTCGAGTCCCCCACCCGCCTGCGCGAGGTCGTGGGGCTCGAGATGGACGCCGTCGCCGCCGAGTACGGCACCCCGCGCCGCACCATCCTGCTCGCCGAAGCGGGAGTCGTCTCGTCTGCCGCCTCCGCACCGGGCGCATCGGCCGCCGCGCCGCTCGAGGTCGAGGACACGCCCTGCTACGCGCTGCTGTCTGCGACCGGACTGGTCGCGCGCACCGCGGACGACACGCTGCCCGCGCGCGACGGACGGCGCAGTTCCCACGACGTGCTGCGCGCGGCGATTCCCGCATCGGCCCGTGCCGACGTGGGCGTGGTGACCACGCAGGGGCGCGTCCTGCGCCTCTCCCTCCTCGAGGTGCCTGCGCTCGCACCGACCAGCGAGCCGCCGTCGCTTGGAGGCGGCAGCCCCATCGCGGAGCTGGTGTCTCTGGACAAGGGCGAGGAGGCGGTGACTCTGGTCCCGCTGAGCGCCGAGACTCCCCTGGCGCTCGGCACTGCCGCGGGCATCGTCAAGCGGGTGAAGCCTGAACCTGCTCCCAACAAGGACGCGTGGGAGGCGATCGCACTTCAGGACGGTGACGTGGTGGTCGGCGCTGCGCTCGCCCCCGACGACGCGACGCTCGTGTTCGTCGCCGACGACGGTCCGCTGCTGCACTTCTCCGCAGAGAAGGTGCGCGCCCAGGGACGTGCTGGGGGCGGCATCAGCGGGATCAAGCTGACCCCTGGCCGGCGCGCCGCCTACTTTGGCGTCGTGGACAGCCCGGCCGATGCAGTGGTCGTCACCATTGCAGGGTCGTCGACGGCGCTGCCTGGCACCACGCCCGGGTCGGCCAAGGTCACCCCCTTCAGTGAGTACCCGGGCAAGGGCCGGGCGACTGGCGGGGTGCGGGCGCATCGGTTCCTGAAGGGAGAGGACGCGCTGATGCTGGCGTGGGTGGGCACGGCTCCCCCACGCGCGACGTCGGGTGCGGGCCAGCCGGTGGAGCTGCCGGCAGAGCCGGGACGACGCGACGGCTCTGGAGTGCCGCTGAAGGCCCCCGTCCACGGCATCGGTTGACGACGCGCGGGCGAGGTGCTCGCTAGTGGTCGAAGGCCCACTCGCGGTCGGTGACGAGCTTGGCGCTCACCAGGCCCACCATGATGGACAGCACCACCAGGATGACCTGCAGGATGCCTGCGGTCGCCGCGGCGAAGTCACCGCCGTTGAGGGCGACGAGTGCCTGGTGAGCGGAGACGCCGGGAATCATCACCAGGACGGCGGGCACCGACAGCGTGATCACCGGGAACCGGCCTCGCCACGATGCCGCGGCGGCGAGCACGCCGACCACGAGGCAGGCGACGGCGGTGGCCGCCTGGACGGGAACGTCGGCGTCGATGGCCGCCATGCGCATGGTGTTCGCCACCATGCCGATGGCCGCGGCGGTGACTCCGATGCGCCACGGACTGTTGAACATGAAAGCGAAGCCGGCCACCCCCACTGCGGACGCCACCGCCCAGATCACCAGCTGCCACGCCAGTGAGATCTCGGCGTCCACGCGCGGGCCCGTCGACAGGCTAGACAGCAGCGACACCGCCCAGACGCTGACGCCCGCGGCCATGGTGATCATGGTGCCGAAGGCGATGCGTTGGATCCCGGACTGGAGGTCCATCTTCGCCATGTCGAGCGCGCCAGTGATGAGTGCGAACCCTGGCAGCAGGAACAGCACAGAGGAGATGTAGCCCGCGGCGTGGGTGTCGAGCGCGGCCCCCGTCGAGTTCAGGATCGCGATACCCGACACGTAGACGAGGGCGGCGATCGCCGCGCCGGCCAAGGTCGTCCCGAAGGGGTTGAACCCCCGGTGGTGGAGGATGCGCCGGGTGAACTGGCCGAGCGCGGCAGCGATGAAGACCGCCGCGACCTCCCAGGGCATGGCGTGGTTCAGGACGGCGAAGGCGGCGCAGGCGACACCGGCGAAGGACGCGTTCGCGAAGTCCGGGTACAGGCTTCCCCGCTCCTCGATCTCATCGAGCGCCCGGTGAATCTCGGTCGCGGTGGTCCGCTCCGGGAGGGTGCGTCGGAGCCTGTCGAGGTGGGCGAGCCGATCGCTGTTGACGGAGAACGAACGGTTCTCCGCCACCTCGGTACGGAAGATGCGGCCCCGGTGCGACGTCGCTGCGATGTCGGTCAGCGCGACTTGATTGACATGCGTGTCGACGCCGAGCGATGCCGCCACCGCGCGCATCGCCTGCTTGACACGGTAGCTGGCAGTCCCTGCAGCAAGCATCAACCGGCCGGTGCGGATGATCGCGCCCGACTGCTCGATCAGCGAGACCGGCTCGAGGGACTCTTCAGGGTCGACGACCGCCCGCACCTGGGTCTCGTCGATCTCGTGCTCGGGAGTGTCCGCGGAGTCTGTCACGACGTCATTGTGTCGCACGTGCTCGGTGAAGGGCCAGGACCAAGAGTCCGTGTCCGGACACCACCGGCGTCAGTGGCGCACAGGTCCTGCGGTCAACCGCGCATCGGCGATGGCCTCCCACTGCCGCGCACGCCTGCGCGCCTCGAGCACGACGCCGCCGCTCGTGATCGCTGCGGTCGCCGCCACAGCGGTCGCGCCACGCTTGCCCGAGAGGCCAAGGGCGAGGGTCGCGACCGAACTGACGAGCGCCATTCCGGCGACTCCGACGTAGGAGCGCGCGTACGCCTTCATCTCTGCGACTGCGGCTGCATCATCACACGCCAGGATCGCGTCGGTGTCTCGTGACGTCATTGGCACGGGTCCCAGAGGCGACCGGCCCATGTCCGGAAGACCTGCGTCGCGTTCGAGGTACAGGGGCACGCCCCACGTGGCGGCCGCGTCGAGGGTTCCCATGTGTCGTCTCCTTGGATGGTGGCGAGAGTCGCTGGCGTCGCACCGGTGCGCGCTTCTGGGCCAACGCACGCGAGCAGGGGGTTCTTCCCTCGCGCACGGTCCCAGGTCGCTGGTCAGCCCTCGACGAGCTCCGCGAACACCACCACGTTGTCGTCGAAGTGGCCGGTGCTGGAGTCGAACTCGCCGCCGCACGTGATGAGGCGGAGCTCGGGAGCGTCGGTGTTCGCATACACCGCCACCGTAGGGAACTCGTCCTTGGGGTGCTGCTCGAGCCTGGTGACCTCGAAGTCGAGCTCGTTCC
Source organism: Demequina aestuarii (assembly GCF_000975095.1). GTDB lineage: Bacteria > Actinomycetota > Actinomycetes > Actinomycetales > Demequinaceae > Demequina > Demequina aestuarii. The sequence continues at coordinate 1,147,982 of NZ_BBRD01000001.1, read as the reverse complement.
CGTCCGCCTGGCGCACGCTGAACACATCGCCGGTCTCGAGCTCAGTGAGCCGGAAGAACACCGACGGATCGCCGTTCCAGCTCACGTGTCCCGCGATCACGGCTGGGCCCACGCCACCGGGTCGCGGCCCGCCCGCGAACCACCCCGCGAGGTCGGTGTCGACGGGCGTCGCGAGGCTGCCGTCATCGAGCGTCCCCAGCTGCTCAAGATCGGTCTCGACCTCGATCTGCGGGATCGTCAAGGCGACGGGCAGCGCCTGCGCCGGTCGTTGCTCGACCTCCACCTCCGGTGCGGCCGATGCGGGCGCGGGCACAGCAGGCGCCGTCACCGCCGCCGGGTCTGGCGAGGGAGCGGCAGCGCTCGGCGCGGTGGGCGACGCGGCGAGCGGCGGGGGTGCGTCGACCTGCAGCGCCTCCACGGCGACGGCGGTGGCTCCCATGGTCAGCAGCCCACACGCCACCGCAAGGCTGAGCGCAGTGCGTGGTGTCATCGTCCGTTTCCTCCTGAGTCCCCGATGGCCGGCCCGAACCCGCCATACGGCGAGCCCGGGCCAGCGGTCTGTGGGTAGCGGGCGGCTACTGCTGCACGCGGCGGCGGCTGTACGCGGCGAAACCGAGACCAGCCACGGCGGTGGCGGCGGCGGCAGAGCCGAACACCACGGCCGTCGAGGTGTCCGCGGCCGCGTCGCCGGTGTCGACCCCACCGATCGGGGCCGCCGACTGCGCGTCGCCGAACTCACCGCAGGCGGCAGGGATGGTGGCCTCGAGCGGGAGCGAGTCGTCGAGCGAGGAGCGTGCCTCGCCGTCGTACTCGCCCGAGCCATCGATGTCGAAGCCGTGCTGAACGAGGTGCATGTTCGTCAGCGAGCCGGCGATGTCCTCTGACACCTCGAAGGTCCGGCTGTAGTCGAGGTTGCCGTCGGCGTCCGCGACCGGGAAGCGGTCCACTGCGAGTGCGGAGTCGCCGGAGGTATCGCCCTCGGTCGTGAGCGAGACCATGACGCCGCCGTAGAGGGAGGCGGCTTCGACAGTGCTGAGGAGGCCATCGCCGTCCTCGTCAAGCTCATCGACATCCCCCGGGGTGGGGCACATGAACTCGGTGCCGTCCGTCGCACCGTGCAGATGCTGGGCGTGAGGAGCGTCGGGCGTGAAGCCTGTGCCCTCGATCTCGACGCGGACCGTGGTGCCGTCGACGGTGACCATCGCGGTCGACTCGGCGCCGGAGCCGTTGAGTTCGTCGAGCGTCGCGTTGTATCCCTCGGCAGCCACGGCGCCCGAGGCACCCGCCGCAATGATCGCGGCAGTTCCCGCCGCTACGAGAGTGGATCGCAGAATCCTCATGTTGCTTCCTTCCGTCGAGGACCGGCAATCTGCCGGACCTTCCCGGAAAGCCCGCCGCCGCGCCCCATTGACGCCGCTGCAAGGACTCTCCACCCAGGGTTCGCCCGGGCCGGAGAGGTGGATTGGTCGGACTGCTACATGTCGATGCGCGCGGCGTCGAGCGAGTCGGCGCCCGCGACGATGAAGTCGCGCCGGGGCGCCACCTCGTTGCCCATGAGGAGCTCGAAGACGCGTTCGGCGCCCTCCGCGTGTTCCGCAGTGATGCGACGCAGCATCCGGTGCGCGGGGTCCATGGTGGTCTCCGCGAGCTGGTCCGCGTCCATCTCACCCAGACCCTTGTAGCGCTGGATATCGTCCTTGTAGCGGCGCCCAGAACGCTTGAGGTCGCGCAGGGTCTCGTTGAGCTCCTTCTCGGAGTACGTGTAGATGTACTCCTTCTCCCGCCTGGGCGACCCCATCACTTCGACACGATGCAGAGGCGGCACGGCCGCGTAGACGCGGCCGGCGTCGACGAGGGGACGCATGTAGCGGAAGAACAGCGTGAGCAGCAGGGTGCGGATGTGCGCGCCATCGACGTCCGCGTCCGTCATCAGGATGATCTTTCCGTACCGCGCCTGCTCGAGGTCGAAGCTGCGCCCCGAGCCCGCACCGAGCACCTGGATGATGGACGCGCACTCGGCGTTGTGCAGCATGTCCGTCACGGACGCCTTCTGCACGTTGAGGATCTTTCCTCTGATCGGCAGCAGCGCTTGGAAGTCCGACTGACGCGCGAGCTTCGCGGTGCCAAGTGCCGAGTCTCCCTCGACGATGAACAGCTCCGAGTGCTCGATGTCGTTGGACCGGCAGTCCGCGAGCTTGGCCGGCAGTGAGGAGGTCTCGAGCGCATTCTTGCGTCGCGAGATCTCCTTCTGCTTGCGCGCCGCGATCCGCGCGCGCATCTCGGCCACGATCTTCTCGAGGACGGTGTTCGCCTGCGCCTTGGTGTCGCGCTTGGACGAGGAGAGGATGGCCATCAGCTCCTGCTCCACCACCTTGGAGACGATGCCGCGCACCGGCCCCGTGCCGAGCACCTCTTTGGTCTGCCCCTCGAACTGGGGCTCGGGGATACGCACGGTCACGATGGCGGTCAGACCCGCCATGATGTCGTCCTTCTCCACTCGCTCGGCGCCATCCTTGCCCGTGAGCTTGAGGCGCCGAGCGTTGGTCTCGATCACCTTGCGCATCACCTTGGTCAGGCCCGCCTCGAAGCCCGCGTGGTGCGTGCCGCCCTTCGGTGTGGCGATGATGTTGACGAAGGACCGCACCTCGGTGTCATAGCCGTTGCCCCAGCGCAGGGCGACGTCGACGAGGCAGTCGCGTTCGATGTCCTCCGACACCAGCGTGCCGTCGTTCTTGAGCACAGGCACGGTCTCACGGAACGTCCCGGAGCCCTTGAGCTCCCACGTGTCGGTGACCGCGACGTCGTGCCCGATGAAGTCCACGAAGTCCTTGGGCCCGCCGTCGAACTTGAAGCTCTCCTCAGTGGGCTCGAGCGGGTTGCGCTCGTCGCGCACCTTGAGCGTGAGCCCGGGCACGAGGAAGGCGGTCTGACGCGCGCGGGCGATGAGGTCCTCGAACGTGAACTGCGCGCTCTTGTTGAAGATCTGGCGATCCGCCCAGTAGCGGATGCGTGTTCCAGTGCGTCCCTTGGGGACCTTGCCGATGGTGTCGAGCTTCGATCCGGTGACGAACGGCGCGAAATCGGAGTCCGGGCCGGGACCAGCGGCCGGATCACTCCACTGCCCAGGCTCCCCGCGCCTGAAGGCCATGTGGTGCGTGGCACCGCCGCGGTCGACCCACACGTCGAGACGCTCGCTGAGCGCGTTCACCACGGAGGCGCCGACGCCGTGGAGGCCGCCGGAGGCGGCGTACGAGCCGCCGCCGAACTTGCCGCCCGCGTGCAGCTTGGTCATGACGACCTCGACGCCCGTCAGACCGGTCTTCGGCTCGATGTCGATGGGGATGCCGCGCCCGAAGTCGCGGACCTCGACCGAGTTGTCGGGGTGGAGGATGATCTCGATCGAGTCACCGTGCCCTCCAAGGGCCTCGTCGACAGAGTTGTCGATCACCTCCCACAGGCAGTGCATGAGCCCCCGGGAATCGGTCGTGCCGATGTACATTCCCGGTCGCTTGCGCACCGCCTCAAGGCCCTCGAGGACGGACAGGTGTCGTGCGGAATAGTCGGATGCAGCCACGGACTCAAGGATAGGTGGAGCCGGTGACGTCGCCGTCGCGGGCGCGCCGCACGGTCAGGGTGGCGGGCTGCCGCGCACGGTCCGGAGCAGGCTCTGGCGGAATCCCTCGCCCCTGCGCCCGGTTGTCCTCGGTGAAGGAGGCCTCCATGACACCTGAGCATCACGTCCAGGCCACACGGTCCGACCGTCTTCGCCAGGTCACCGTCGCGATCGGCGCCGCGCTCGCGATCGTGGGCGCCGCCTGGGGGGCAGGCGCGTTCGGCGGGACGCCCATCGCCGAGGCATCGGGAGGCGCTCTCGCAGCAGACGCCACCCTCCTCGCGCCCGCGCAGCCCGCCTTCGGCATCTGGAGCGTGATCTATGCCGGACTCGCCGTCTTCGCCGTCTATCAGGCGCTGCCTGGCCGCGCCACGGACCCGCGCCTCCGCGCCGTCACGTGGCCCGTGCTCGCCTCCATGGTGCTCAACGCCGCCTGGATTGGCACCGTCCAGGCGGGCTGGCTGTGGGTCTCTGTGATCGTCATCATCGTGCTGGTGGCGGTGCTGGCGAGCATCGCCGTCACCCTACTGCGCATCCCACCGTCGTCGTGGAAGGACCGCCTCACCACGGACGTGACGGTGGGGCTCTACCTGGGTTGGGTCTCGGTGGCGACGGCCGCGAACATCGCCGCCACCGGCCGCAACTCGCTCGGCGCCGCGCCGGACGACGGAACCGCGCTCGCCATCCTGGTGTTGGTCGCGGTCGCCGCTGTTGCAGTGGCCTTCGCCGTGCTCATGCGCGGCAGGCCCGCGCTCGTCGTCGCCACCGGCATCGCAATGGCCTGGGGACTCGCCTGGATCGCCGCCGCCCGCGGCGAGGGCGACCCGCAGAGTCTGACGGTCATGTGGGCTGCGGGGCTTGCCGCCGTTGCGGCCTTCTGCGCACCCTTCGCGGTGTTCGACTTTGCCCGGGACCGGGCGCCCCGGCCACCCGCTCCCGGGCGCCCAGTGCGCTAGTCCGTGGGCCGATTACGGACCGTGGTCATCGCCACGTTGTCGTCCTTGACGAAGAAGCCCAGGTCATCGTAGATCCCGCGGCCCATCGGGCTGGCATGAAGCTCCACCACCTCGATGCCCCGCTTGTCCGTCTCGTGCAGGAGCGCCTCCATCACCAGCCGTGCATAGCCCTTGCGCTGGTGCTGAGGCGCGGTCGAGACCCACTGGACATAGCCCATGTGATGCGCGAGCGCCCCCGGCCGCGGCAGGCGCGGTGCGATGTTGACAAGTCCGCAGCAGGCGAGGCCGCCTTCCGGCGCATCGATCACCATGCCGATGAGGTCGCGACCCAATCGGTCGCGGACCACGCGCGTGGCATCGACGGCCCACATGGGCGTCGGCTTGGCGCCCACGGCCTTATACATGAGCGCGCCGAGATGCACGATCTCGGCCGCGTCAGCCGATGTCGCGAGCCGGACTGCGGACATATCAGCGCCAGATCACGGCGATGGCGATGTTCACCACCGTGAGCACACCGATCAGCATCCAGAAGCGCTCCACCCCCCGGTCGCGCTTCGCGCCCACTTCCGCGAGTCCGGCGATCGCGAGTGCCACGAGCAGCTTCACCGCGATCTTGACGTGGTCAGGCTCGTTGTCGCCAGCGAACGCTACGCCGGTGAGCGCGAGCCCGGTGACGATCTGTGCCCGCGCGCCCCACACCATGACGGCCGTCACGCGCTTGGCCTGCGCGCGGAGCTGGTCGAGCACCGGCCCGAGGATCGCCGCCAATCCAATGAAGTGCAGGATGAGCAGGATGTAGCGCAGGGCGTTCATGGTCTCCGACCTCTCGTGATGACGCCCCCGATGCTATCGCGCCGAGTGAGCAGGTCGGCGAGAAACGCCCGCGTAGCATGAGCCCCGTGACTCCGCCTCCTGCGCATCGTCGCTCCCCCGCGATCGGCGCCGGTGCCGTCCTCATGGGAGCCTTCCTGTTCGGCTTCAACGGGTCGATGGCGAAGGTCGTCATGCAGGCGGGCATCACTCCCGAGCAGCTCACCTTCTTCCGTGTGCTCGGGACCGCTGTGATCGCGGGTGGCGTGCTCCTGGCCACCGACCGATCACAGTTCCGCCTCCCACGTCGCGAGCTCGCGTGGTTCGCGGCGCTCGGCATCGGCGGCCTCGCGATCGTGCAATGGCTGTACTCGGTCGCGATCTCGCTGCTCCCGGTCGGCGTCGCGCTGCTGTTCGAGTACACGGCAGTCGTGCTGATAGCCCTGTTCGCGTGGGCAGTCTTCAAGGAGCGCGTGCATCCACGCTTGTGGGGCGCCATCGTCGCTGTGCTCGTCGGCCTCGCGATCGTGGCGCAGGTCTGGAACTCTCCGCTGTCTGGCCTGGGTGTGGCGGCCGCGCTCGGCGCAGCCGTCGCGTATGCCTTCTACTTCCTTGGCGGAGAACGCTCCGTGGCTGGCAGGCCAGCGATGGCGGTGGCGTTCTGGACGGGCGCGTTCGCCACGGCGTTCTGGATCCTGCTGTCGCGCTGGTGGGCCATCCCGGCCGGATCGCTCGGTGATCCGGTGTCTTTCGGCGGCAGCCTCGACCACATCGTGGCGCCGATGTGGCTGCCATTGGTGCTCATTGTCGTCCTCGGCGGCTTCGCGCCCTTCACGCTCATCTTCATCTCGCTGCGACACATCAGCGCCACCGCGTCAGGCATTCTCGCCTCGTCGGAAGTGCTGTTCGCCTTCGCCGTGGCGTGGCTGTGGCTGGGCGAGACCCTCAGCGTGGGCCAACTGGTCGGCGCAGCGGTGGTGCTGGCGGGAATCGTCGTGGCCCAGACTGCGCGCGATCGCTCGGAGGAGGCGCCGGCTCCCGAGGGCTTCGGGGCCGGCGTCCCACCGGAGGCGCCGTAGACGCGCCGCCAATCAATCCAGGTAGTCGCGGAGAACCTGCGAGCGTGACGGGTGACGCAGCTTCGACATCGTCTTGGACTCGATCTGACGGATGCGCTCGCGCGTGACGCCGAACACACGCCCGATCTCGTCGAGGGTCTTGGGCTGGCCGTCTGTGAGACCGAACCGCATGCCCACCACACCGGCCTCACGCTCGCTGAGCGTGTCCATGACCTTGGTGAGCTCCTCCTGGAGCAGGGTGAAGCCCACCGCATCGGCGGGCACCACGGCCTCAGAGTCTTCGATCAGGTCGCCGAACTCGCTGTCGCCGTCCTCACCGAGGGGGGTGTGCAGCGAGATCGGCTCACGCCCGTACTTCTGCACCTCGACGACCTTCTCGGGCGTCATATCGAGTTCGCGGGCGAGCTCCTCAGGGGTGGGCTCGCGTCCCAGGTCCTGGAGCATCTGACGCTGCACGCGCGCGAGTTTGTTGATGACCTCGACCATGTGCACCGGAATGCGGATGGTGCGCGCTTGGTCGGCCATGGCGCGGGTGATCGCCTGGCGAATCCACCACGTCGCGTACGTCGAGAACTTGTAGCCCTTGGTGTAGTCGAACTTCTCGACCGCACGGATGAGGCCCAGGTTGCCCTCCTGGATGAGATCGAGGAACAGCATGCCGCGGCCGGTATAGCGCTTGGCGAGCGACACGACCAGCCGCAGGTTCGCCTCGAGGAGGTGGTTCTTGGCGTGGCGACCGTCGTTGGAGATCCACTGCAGCTCGCGGCGCATGGCGGCGGGGATCTTCTCCCCCGTGGCGAGCTTCTCCTCGGCGAACAGGCCGGCCTCGATCCGCTTGGCGAGGTCCACCTCCTGCTCGGCGTTCAGCAGCGCGACCTTGCCGATCTGCTTCAGGTAGTCCTTGACCGGGTCCGCCGTCGCTCCGGCCGTCATGACCTGCTGGACCGGCGCGTCGTCCTCGGCGTGGCCGAGCACGAAGCCAGCCTTCTCGTCGTCCTCCTCAGCGTCCTCGGCGTCCGCGCCCTTGGCGTCCTTGTCAGTAGCCTCGTCTGGGTCCGCGTCCTTGGCCGCCTCGTCCTTGGCTGCGGCCGGTGCGCGACGGCTCTTCGCGGGTGCAGCGGCCTTGGTCGCACGCGGCTTCGTCGTGGCGGCCTTTGCGGGTGCCTTCTTCGCTGCGGGGGTGCCCGCGCTCTCAGTGGTCTCGTCCGCCTCGGTGGCGGACTCGGCTGCCGTCGGGGACGACGCCTTCTTCGCTGCGGGGGTCTTGCGGGCGCTGGAAGCGGCTGCGGTAGTCGTGGCCTTCTCCTTCATGTCGGCCGCCGTGAGGCGGACGCGGGCGAGGTGGTGATGCCCTGTCGGGTGCGGACGCGCGATGCGCCAGCCGTACGTTGTGGGTTCTGCGCGGACTTCCCCGAGCCGCCGAAGCGTTCGGGTGAGGTGGTGGGCACTGCAAACCTCTCGCTTGAGAATCGGGAGCTAGGAGGCTCCTTCCGCCTCGCGCAAATCCATTAAATTATAACGTCGATGTCAAGGCATCCGTTCCCACCGTTCGCCTTCACGTGAGTGAACCGGTACCCGGACGGCGCGTCCACGCGGGGGCGATTCCTGCCTCTGCCACCTCATGCACGAGGCGCGAGAGAGAGTAGCGAGGGTCGCGCCGCAGGGCCGCCTCGGCCGACTGGCGGGCGCCCGGAATGTCCCCCGACCACCACAGCACCACCGCCGCGAGCGCGAGCACGGGAGCCTGCTCGCGACGACGGCCGTGCGCCACCAGCCGTCGGCACCACCGGAGCGACGCCGCCACGGCAGCCTCGCCGGGCGGCTCTCGCCCCGGGTCGCGCATCGCGCCATCCAGTACGTCCGCGACCGCCGGCGATTGGCGGCCGAACAAGGTGTCCGCAACAGCGTCATCCGAGCCGCCGAGCCATTCCACGATGAGTGCGTCGCGCACCCGGACGTCCTGCAGGCCGGCGATGGCGCGGCCGATCTCGGGCGCCCCTGCGTCGAGCGGAAACGACTCGGCACACCTCTGCCAGGCATCGCAGCGCCATGCGTCGAGCCCGCCCGCCCTCTTGCTCCACCAACGGTCGGCCGCTCGCGCGGCACTGCGTCGCCGCGATGGGGCTGCGGGCCCATCTCCGTCATCCGTCAAGGCGTGGGCGAGCGCGCTCGCCGACATCGGGCCGTCCGTCCGGAGCGATCGCCACGGCACCGCGCGACCGCCCACCGGGCAGCACACCGGATCCGCGCACCCGGGGCTGAGGTAGCGGTCACCGTCGCACGCCCACACGTCGAGCCGCTCGACTGAGGCTTCGACCTCGGGGCGAAGTGCCTCGACGGCGGGACACGCGAGCGACACATCGTCGACCGTGAAGGTCACCAGGAAGGCTCGCCTCGCCGATGCGGCCCGCAGACGAGCGGCCATCGTTCGCCCGAGCGAGGCCGCTACCTCGGCGACACCAGCATCGCTGCGGTCGACCCGCAGCGCGGCGACCACCTCGCCAGCGCCGTCCAATCCCACGGCGACCACCGACTCGCGCGGCGTGAAGCCTAGGAGCGCGGGAATGGCCGCGATGAGTTCGCCCGGACCGGTCAGGTGTCGTGTCTGCATGCGTGCATGGTGGACGCGGTAGGCGCCGCCGCGCGCCGCCGTCGGCGGCGAACTGTGGAGTCACGCCGTACGCGCCGGGATGGGGACGCGAGCGCCTAGGCTGATCGCGTGAATGACGAGATCGCACGCTGGAAGTCGGAGACCGACCGCGCCATCGCCGCCGCTCTCGACGAGCAGACGCGCGCAGGTGCCGTGCTCGGTCCGCTCGCGGAGGAGCTGCTCACGCCCCTGCGCGACGTGTCGACGGGGGGCAAGCGCGTGCGCGCGCTGCTGCTGCTGGCGGCCCACGAGTCGTGCGGTGGAACGCAGTCGCACGCGGCCACGGGCGTGGCTGCCGCTCTGGAGCTGTTCCAGACCGCCGCGCTCGTGCACGACGACGTGCTGGACGGCTCCGATACGAGGCGAGGCAGGCCCGCGACGCACCGGCGGGTGGAGGCGCTCCACGACGAACGTGGCTGGCACGGCGACGCGGCCGCGTTCGGCGAGGCGGGTGCGGTGCTTGCGGGGGATCTCGCGCTCATGTGCTGCCAACGGGCGCTGCGAGACGCCCTGACCACGCTCTCTGCTGCGGTCGCACGCTCGGTGTCGGCGCTCTTCTCCGACATGGCGGACATCGTCACCCTGGGCCAGTACGCCGACATGCGTGCGGCCGCGGCCCCACTCACGGCGCTTGGGGACCAGGAGCAGGAGATACGAGACGTGATGAGAGCGAAGACAGCCTCCTACACCGCGGAGTTCCCCCTCGCGCTCGGCGCCGCCATCGCGGGCGCCGATGCGGCGGCGATCGCTGCCATGCGCGAAGCCGGGCTGTCACTCGGCCACGCCTTCCAGCTCCGGGACGACCTGCTCGGCCTCACTGGCTCTCCCGCGCAGACGGGCAAGCCCGCTGGGGACGATGTCAGGGAAGGCAAGCGGACCTTGGTGATGTGGCGAGCGTGGCGTGGCACTGACGACGAGGGACGGGCGGTGATCGCCTCGACCCTGGGAGACCGCACGGCCGCGGATCATGACGTCGAGCGCGTGCTCGACGTCGTCCGTCGCACCGATGCGGTGGCGTGGTCAGAGGCGGAGATCGCCGCCTCAGCGGCCAGCGCACGCGCCACTCTCGTCGCTCAGCGTCCGACGCCCCAGGGCGGCGCCGCGTTGGAGGCGCTGATCACGATGGCGGTCGACCGCACGGCCTGACGTCTACAACTGTGCCTGCGCCGCCCTGCGGACGGGAGCACGACGTCCCTCGCGCATCGCCGCGAGGGGGGTGGTCCCCAACTCCTCCGAAGGCTCGAGCAGCCACCTGAGGATCTCCTCGTCGGAGAAGCCTCCATCGGCGAGCACCGTGATCGTGCCGCGGAGCGTGGGCAGGATTCGCGGGCCCTCGTCGGCCGCTTCGTCGATGAAGCCTTCCGGCAAGTGCCACGCCTGCGAATCGCCGCGCCGCTCGGCCACGAGAGCACGCTCCCGCAGCAGTTCACGCACGCGCGCCGCAGTGATGTCGAGCCGGTCGGCGAAGTCGGGGATAGGAAGCCAGCGATCAGAGTCAGTCACGCACCAAGGCTACAAAGGTTCCGCACCCTTGCGTATCCCCAGGGCCGGAGTTACAGTCACATGAGTCACATATGTCACATCAGCCTCATGCGCCTCAGCTAGGAGAACACCGTGGCCCCGACGTCCCCCTCCGTCCGCACTGCGCGGACCGCAGCCTTCGCCACCGCGGCCGCAATCGCCGCCACGACGTTCGCGGCGATGCCCGCAGCCGCCGACGAACGCCACCGCGTCTCCGACGGTGACACGGTGGGCGCGCTCGCCGTTCGCTACGACTCCACGGTGCGCTCGATCATCGACGCGAACGGCCTGAACTCTCGCGCTGTCATCATCGTGGGCCAGACGCTCACGATCCCCACCGACTCGGACGCCGCCGCAATCACGGCGTCCGGCTCCCACACGGTGGCGCCCGGCGACACCGTGTGGGACCTCGCACGGCGCTACGGCACCACCGTCTCCGCGATCATCACTGCCAACGGCCTTGATTCGCGCGCGATCATCCGCGACGGCCAGAAGCTCGCCATTCCCGGTGGCGGAACCGCGACCCCCGTCTCCTCGACCGTGACGATCGCATCGTCGACGACCGACGCGCTGCGCCACACCGTCGCGGGAGGAGACACCGTCTGGGACCTCGCACGGCGCTACGGCACGTCGGTCTCGTCGATCGTGCGCGCCAATGGCCTCGACTCGCGGGCGATCATCCGCGAAGGCCAGTCGCTGACGATCCCCGGCGCGACCGCCGTAGGAGACGCCCCCGCATCGGCCCCTGCCTCGAGCGTGGCGACCGACAAGAACCTTGCCGAATTCGGAGGCACGACTCAGCAGTACACGGTCGCGTCCGGTGACACCCTCGCGCGTATCGCGACTCGGTTCGGCGTCTCGGTGAGTTCGCTCGTGTCGGCCAACGCCATCAAGAACCCCTCGGTCATCCGCGTCGGGCAGAGCCTCACCATCCCCGGCGGCGTCCCGACGGGACTCGTCGGCGACACCTTCCTGGGCCGCACATACTCCGCGGGAGTCGTCGGCGCCGCCAACCAGAACAAGGCGACTCTCAACGCCATGGACGTCCCGTCGCGAGCCCAGATGCAGCAGATGATCATCACGACCGCGCAGCAGATGGGCGTGGACCCCGCGCTCGCGCAGGCCGTGGCCTACCAGGAGTCCGGCTTCAACATGCGGGCCGTGTCCCCCGCGAACGCCGTGGGCGCCATGCAGGTCATCCCCACGACGGGCGAATGGGCGTCAGACCTCGTGGGCCGTGACCTCAACCTGCTCGACCCCCAGGACAACGTCACCGCAGGTGTCGCCGTGCTTCGCCACCTGCAGCGCGACGGTCGTGCACTCGAGACCGCCATCGCCGGCTACTACCAGGGCGAGTCCGGTGTGCGGAAGTACGGGATGTACGCCGACACCAAGCGCTACGTCGCGAGCGTGCTCGCGCTGAGGGGCCGCTTCTCCTGACCCGCGGCGCACCGTCGACAGACCACCGTCAGCGCCGTTCGACCCGCATACAATGAACCCGTGTCCGAGACCTTGACCGACCCCCTGCTCGGCCGTCTGATCGACGGCCGCTACGAGGTGCGCGAAAGGGTCGCGGCGGGCGGCATGGCCACCGTCTATGTCGCCTTCGACAAGCGGCTCGAGCGCGACGTCGCTCTCAAGATCATGCACCAGCACCTCGCCGCCGACGCGAGCGAGGCGGACTTCGTGTCGCGGTTCCGACGCGAGGCCAAGTCCGCGGCTCGGCTCACCCACCCGGGCATGGTGCGGGTGTACGACCAGGGCGTCGACGGCGATCTCTCCTACCTCACGATGGAGTACGTGGACGGCGAGAACCTGCGTGAGCGCGTCACGCAGGAGGGCACGCTGGCGGTCGGAGAGGCCCTCGCCATCACCGATGCCGTCCTCGACGCTCTCTCAGCCGCGCATCGGCAAGGACTCGTGCACAGAGACGTCAAGCCTGAGAACGTGCTGCTCGATGAGTCCGGAAGACCCAAGCTCGCCGACTTCGGCCTCGCGCGAGCCGTCACCGAGGTCACGAGCACGTCCACCGGCATGCTGCTCGGCACGGTCGCCTACCTGGCGCCCGAGCTCGTCGCCGACGGCGATGCCGACGCCCGCGCGGACGTGTACTCGTGCGGCATCCTCCTCTACGAGATGGTGACGGGGCGTCAGCCCTTCACTGCCGAGACCGCGCTTGGCGTCGCGTCGCGCCACGTCCACGAGGACATGCCTGCGCCATCGGCCACCGTGCCGTGGCTTCCCGTGGAGTTCGATGAGCTCGTCGCCGTCATGACCGCGCGCGACCCTCAGGGCCGCCCGGCCGATGCCGCCGCCGCTCTCGTGCTCGTGCGTCACGCTCGCTCGCTCATCGATGACCCCACTCTCGATCGCCGGGCGGACCCGCCGTCGGGTGCCGTCCCCCTTGCGCACGATGACGGCGCGACGACGGTGCTGTCCGACGCTCCCTCTGGATCGACCATCGCCCTCCCCATCGGATTGGGCGGCGCCGCGGCGCTGGTCGCGGGCGGAGATGCCGAGATCCTGGACGACGACCCGGATGCGATCGAGCCAGAGCGGCCCAACCGCCGCACGGGTTGGTGGATCGGAGCCGTCCTCGCGACTCTCGTCGTGCTCGGCGGCCTGGGCCTCTGGTGGTACACCTCGATCGGCCCCGGTGCCTACACCACGGTTCCCTCGGTGCAGAGCCAGACAGAGGCGGACGCCACCGCGTCGCTCGAAGCCCTCGGGTTCGTGGTGACCACGCAGGAGGAGTTCGACGACGTCATCGCCGAAGGCATCGCGATCGGCACTGATCCCAAGGAGCAGGCACGGCTGCTCAACGGCTCCGACATCACGCTGATCGTGTCCCAGGGCGCTCGCCAGGAGACCATTCCCGAAGTCGTGGGCCTGCAGGAGAGCGAAGCCATCGCAGTGCTGGGCGACGCGGGCTTCCCTGTGGGCGACCCTACGTTCACGCACTCGGACACGGTTCCCGAGGGTGAAGTGACGGCGTCCACCCCCGCGCAGGGCAAGACGGTGCGGCACGACACGAAGGTGTCGCTCCAGCTCTCCGACGGTCCCGCACCGATCACGGTCCCCGACGTCGTCGGGTCGACCGAGGCCGCGGCCATCGACGTCCTGGAGGAGGACGCGCTGGTGGTGACCGTGGAGCGCGGTCGCACCCTCGATGCGCCTCAGGGTGAGGTCTTCCGCCAGAGCCCAGAGGCAGGTGTAGACGGTGTCCGCACCCAGGAGATCACCATCTGGGTCTCGGACGGTCCCCCGCTGGTCGAGCTGGCCGACTACACGTTCAACACCGTCGAGCGTGCTCGTGACGAGCTGGAGGGGCTTGGCTTGACCGTCAACCTCGAGGCTGACAACCCCTGGCCGTGGACCACCCCGGAGTTCGTGGTGGGCCAGCGACCGGCGCCCGGCACGCAGCTCGAGGTGGGCTCCACGGTCACGCTGGTCTACGACAGCTGAGACACGACACCTGACGGGGCGACACTCCCCCGCCGCGCTCCCCACATTCAGCCACGCGGACGGCGGGACCCGAGGCCTCGGGTCCCGCCGTCCGGCTACCGCGCGCTGAGAAGTTCGGACACCTGGAACGCGAGTTCGAGCGACTGCTGGTGGTTGAGGCGCGGATCGACCTTGGTCTCGTAGCGCCGCGCCAGACCCTCATCGTCGATGTCCTCGGTACCGCCCATCACCTCGGTGACGTCGTCTCCCGTGAGTTCGACGTGCATGCCACCGGGGATGGTCCCCGCAGCGCGATGCACCTCGAAGAAGCCGGTGACCTCGTCCAGGATCGTGTCGAAGCGGCGGGTCTTGTACCCCGACTCCGAGGTGAAGGTGTTCCCATGCATCGGATCCGTGAGCCACGTGACAGCGAGGCCAGCGTCACGCACCGCCTCCACGAGTGGGGGAAGCGAGTCGCGCATCTTGTCCGCGCCCATCCGCGCCACGAACGTGAGCCTTCCGGGGACGTTGTCCGGGTTCAGTCGCTCGGCGAGCGCCACGGCATCGGCGCCGGTGGCCGTGGGGCCCAGCTTCACACCGATGGGGTTCGCGATCTTGGACATGAACTCGACGTGCGCGCCGTCCAGTTCACGGGTTCGCTCGCCGATCCACAGAAAGTGGCCCGAGCAATCGTAGGGAAGCCCGGTCCGCGAATCGATGCGCGTGAGCGCGCGCTCGTAGTCCAGCAGCAGCGCCTCGTGGCTCGAGAATAGATCGACGGTCTTCAGCGCATCGAAGTCGCCGCCGGCGGCACCCATGAAGCGCACCGCGCGATCGATCTGCGCCGCCACCTTCTCGTACCTCGCGTATGCGGGATTGGCAGCGAAGCCTTTGTTCCACGCATGCACACGACGCAGGTCGGCAAAGCCGCCGTGCGTGAAGGCCCTGATCAGATTCAAGGTCGAGGCGGACACGTGGTAGGCGTCCATGAGACGCTCGGGGTTGGGGATCCGGGCCTCCTCGGTGAACGCCGACGAGTTGACGATGTCTCCGCGGTACGTCGGCAGCGTCACGCCGTCACGGGTCTCCGTGTCGGCCGAACGCGGCTTGGCGTACTGGCCGGCCATGCGCCCAATCTTGATGACGGGCGTCGAGGCGCCGTACGTCAGGATCACCGCCATCTGGAGGATGGTCTTGATCTTGTTCCGGATGCGGTCCGCAGTCGCCTCAGCGAAGATCTCTGCGCAGTCGCCGCCCTGGAGCACGAACGCGTCCCCGCGGCCTGCGGCCGCAAGGTGGTCGCGAAGCACGTCGGCCTCGCCTGCGAACACCAGCGGGGGAACCTGCCGCAGTCGCTCCGTGGTGCGCGCGAGCGCTTCTTGGTCAGGCCATGCCGGTTGCTGCTTCGCCTCGAACTGCAGGTACGAATCAGCGCCGGCGGCCGCGAGGGCTGCCTCAGTCATCGTCTCAGGCCTGGCCGATCTCGCTCAGGGTGCGCGTGTACCACGGGGTGGTCACATCGAAGGCCTTGTGCCCCGCGATGCGGGGGAACGCGATCGCCTTGAGACGGTCGCCGTCCTCCTCATCGTGGCCGATCACGCCGGACTCGCCGCGCAGCGCGCACTCGACCCCGTAGTCGGTCATGGACTTGATCAGGCGAAGGTCCTGAGTGTTCGCCTTCGCGGACCGCGAGAAGTACCCGGACTTCTGAACCATCACCTTCTCGGCGCCGATGCGCTCGGCGAACTGCTTCGCGAACCACTGGCCCGGGTTGATCTCGTCGAGGCGCACGTGTCCGAACGGGTCACGGGCGACCTCGCCGCCCTCCGCCTCGATCTGCTTGATGATCTCGGGCACGCCAGCGCCCTCCGACAGGAAGATGTTGACGTTGCCGACCTCATCCATGACCGCCTTGAGACGCTCGGCTTCAGCGTCGAGGTCGATCGACTGCTCGGGGAGGTAGAGCCCGTGAATCTCCCAGCGCTCACGCGACAGGCCGATCTCGGGTACGAACTCGAGTCCATCGAGCCACTGGCGGTACTTCAGAGCCGATGCGGCGGTGAGCCATCCGCAGGCGCGCCCCATGACCTCGTGGACGATGAGCATGCGAGGTCCGGAGCGGTGCTCGCCGATGACGTTCTGCGCGAAGACGCTGGCCTGCTCCGCGGCGCTCCACGCTCCGAGCGACTGGCGGATCGGCACCACGTCGTTGTCGATGGTCTTGGGAAGCCCCACGACGGTGAGCTCGTACCCGTTGTCGTGGAGGTACGCGGCGAGGTCCGCGGCGGTGGTGTTGGTGTCGTCCCCGCCGATGGTGTGGAGCACGTCGACGCCATCGGTCTTGAGCTGCTCCGCGGCGACTTCGAGCGGGTTCTGGCCCTCCTGCACGAGTCCGCGCTTGACGCAGTCCTCAGCGTTGGTGAGCTTGACGCGCGAGTTGCCGATCGGCGAACCGCCGAACTCGTGGAGGATCCCGGCCTTCTCCCGCACCGTGTCCGTGACCGTCGTGTACTTGCCCTGCAGCAGTCCCCAGTAGCCGTGCTCGTAGGCGATGATCTCGACCTCGGGAGCGATCTCGGTGTAGCGGCCGATGAGGCCGCCCACTGCGGAGGACAGGCACGGGGCGAAGCCGCCTGCGGTGAGCAGGGCGACACGACGGACCGACATGGTGAACCTTTCGTGGTGGGTTGGCGTCCCGCTCATTCTAGGGGGACTCGTTCGGGTCGACGGGCGGGGTCTTGCCGCGTTCGAGCTCGAGCTTGTAGCGTGCCGCATCGCGGTCCACGTACTCCTGGCCGGACAGCTCCTGGATCGCCTTCATCACGCCGTCGGTCACTTCTCGCAGCGCGTCGCGGTCCTCTTGACGACCGGCGTAGGCGTCGAGCCGCAACGGCGGCCCGAACCGCACGCCGATGTCGGTGCGGCTGGGAACCTTCTGGCCGATGGGCTGTGCGACGTCGGTGCCGATCATCGCGAGCGGAACGATCGGCACGCCCGCCTCGATCGCCATCCGGGCGAGGCCGGTCTTGCCGCGGTAGAGGCGGCCGTCAGGGCTGCGCGTGCCTTCGGGATAGATGCCCAGCAACTGGCCCGACTGCAGCACTTGCAGTCCGGTGCGAAGCGCGGCCTCGGAGGCCCGGCCACCGCCGCGATGCACAGGGATCGTCCCCACGCCCTCCATGAAGGCACGGGTGGCGTAGCCCTTGAGGCCCTTGCCGGAGAAGTACTCCTGCTTGCCCAGGAACACGACCTTCCGTGTGATCACCAGCGGAAGGAAGAACGAGTCCGAGACCGCGAGGTGGTTCGACGCGAGGATCGCGCCGCCGGTCTCGGGGACGTGCTCGACGCCTTCGACCCACGGGCGGTAGTAGCCCTTCAGGGGTGGGCCGATCAGCACATGCTTGAAAAGCGTGTAGTAGGCGCTCATCGGGGGGCGGTCTCGACTTCCTGTTCCTGGGCGGTCGTGAATGGTCCTTACGTCAATTCTGCGTGTGCGGCACCTCGCGCGCGAGCGCGGCGGCGCCCACGATACCGGCGTCGTTGCCCATCGCGGCCGCGACGATCGGAGCGACAGGACGATGTCCGAGCGCGGGAAGGTTCTCCTCGTACGCAGTCCGCGCGGGCGCGAGCATGAGGTCGCCTGCCGCGATCACGCCGCCACCGACGACGAATGACTCGGGGTCGAGCACCGCTGCGAGCGATGCGCAGCCCGCGCCGATCCAGTCCCCCAGTTCTGCGAGGAGTTCGATGCCCAGTTCGTCGCCGTCGGCGGCTGCACGCGTGACATCGGGTCCTGCGATGGACGCAGGATCGCCACCGGCGAGAGCCAGCAGTCCCGCGGCACGCACGGGCCGCTCGCGCGCCGCTCGGCGCGCTTCGCGCACCAGTGCCGATCCGGACGCGTACTGCTCCCAGCAGCCCCGGTGACCGCAGCCACACGGGTGCCCGCCCGGCTGCACCCGCAGGTGCCCGAGCTCCGCGGCGAAGCCATACGCGCCGCGCACGAGCTGTCCTTCGGAGATGATCGCCGCACCGAGACCCGTGCCGATGGTCAGCATGACCATGTCACGCACGTCACGCCCGGCGCCGTAGCGGTACTCCCCCCAGCCCGCGGCGTTCGCATCGTTCTCCACGACGACATCAAGGTCCTCGCGGCCGATGAGCGCTTCCACGCGTTCGGCCAACGGGTACTCGCGCCACGCGATGTTGGGGGCGAACAGCACCCGGCGGCGGTCGGAGGAGACGAACCCCGCCGCGGCCAGCCCCACGTGATGGAACTCGTGGCGCTCTGCCAATTCTGCGACCGCATCGGCGATCGCTGCATCAATGCTGGCAGCGTCCTCCGGCTGTGTCGCGCGGCGGGTCTTCTCAACGATTCGACCTTCGTCGTCGACCACGCCGACGGCGATCTTCGTGCCGCCGATGTCTACGCCGATCGCGTGCATGAACGGTGCTCCCTGGATGCTCGGTTGACTCTGGGAAGAGGGTATCGTGAGCGCCACCACCCCGAATGCCAATGGAGACACCATGGGAAGCCCGGCAGTCGACTACCCGACCAGCATCATCGCGCTCGTGAGCGACGCCTGGAGCACCCACGCTGACAAGGTCGTGCTGCGCTACCCCGATGCCGACGACGCATGGATCGACGTCACCGGCGCCCAGGCGCAGGCCCACGTCAATGCCGTCGCGAAGGGACTCATCGCGACCGGGGTGGCGGCCGGAGATCGGGTGGCGATCTACTCTCGCACCCGGTACGAGTGGACGGTCCTCGACTTCGCCATCATGTCCGCGGGCGCGATCCCCGTGCCCATCTACGACACGTCGTCCACGCCCCAGGTCGACTGGATCACTTCGGACGCGGAGGTCAGCGTCGTGATCGCCGAGACGCGGGAGCATGCAGATCGCGCGAACTCCGTCGCGACCGACGACGAGAGCCCCATCACGCGCGTGCTCGTCATCGACGACGGCGCCCTCGACGACCTTGCGCTCGCGGGCGCCTCCGTCACCGACGAGCAGCTGGCGGCCCGCATCGCGACACTGGGCCACGACTCGCTCGCCACCATCATGTACACCTCGGGCACCACTGGCCGGCCCAAGGGCGTGCGCCTCACCCACTTCTCCTATGTGCGTCACATCGCGGGGATTCACGACGAGATGCGCCCGGTGCTGTTCGGCGAGGGCGCCTCGACCGTGCTGTTCCTGACGCTGGCGCACTCGTTGGCCCGCCTGGTCCAGATTGCGCTGGTCGCATCGGGAATGTGCATCGGCTACTGCTCGGACCCGTCCAAGCTCGTGCCGGCGATGCAGAGCTTCCACCCCTCGCTGGTGCTGGCCGTGCCGCGGGTCTTCGAGAAGGTCTACAACTCAGCAGAGCAGAAGGCCGCCGCGGGCGGCAAGGTGCGTATCTTCCGCTGGGCCGCGAAGCAGGCCATCGACTACTCCAAGGCTCTCGACACCGATGCGGGACCCGGGTTGGGGTTGCGCATACGCCACAAGGCGGCCGATGCGCTCGTGTTGAGCAAGATCCGCGACGTCCTGGGAGGGCGTGCGCAGTGGGCGATCTCCGGATCGGCGCCACTCGGCGACCGGCTGGGGCACTTCTACCGTGGGCTCGGCCTGACCGTGCTCGAGGGGTACGGCCTCACCGAGACCAATGCCGCCTCTCATGTCAACCGGCCCACGCTGGCGAAGATCGGCACCGTCGGGCCGCCGCTGCCGGGGATCGAGGTGCGCATCGCGGACGACGGCGAGATCCTGCTGCGCGGCGAGCAGCTGTTCGAGGGTTATCACCACAACGCCGATGCGACCGCCGACGTCGTCGTCGACGGGTGGTTCCACACCGGGGACATCGGCGCCCAGGACCACGACGGGTACCTCACCATCACGGGTCGCAAGAAGGAGCTGATCGTCACCGCGGGCGGCAAGAATGTCGCCCCCGCCGAGCTCGAGGATCGGATCCGGGCCTACGCACTCGTGAGTCAGTGCGTGGTCGTGGGCGACGCGCGTCCCTTCATCGCGGCGCTCATCACCATTGATGCGGACGCGCTCCCAGGGTGGCTCCAGAGCAAGGGCATCGACCCCATGGCGCTGGCAGAGGCGGCGAAGGATGACCGGGTGCTCGCGCGGATCCAGAAGGCCGTCGATCGTGCGAACAGTGCTGTCTCCCGAGCCGAGTCGATCCGCGCCTTCCGGGTGCTGGACGGCGACCTCACCATCGACAACGGCATGCTGACGCCGTCTCTCAAGGTCAAGCGGGCTCGGGTGCTGGACACCTACGCCGACGTCATCGAAGACCTCTACGCCGCCAAGCGCGCCGACTGACAGCGCACATCGACCAGACGACGCCGATCGCAGACGGGGTCGACCAGATGCGAGCGGGACGGTGGTCAGCTGGCGACGCTGGACCTCACCAGCCGCAAGGGCGGCACGAGACCGCCTTCGACGAGCGCGTCCACCGCTGCCGCCTGGTCGTCGTCCATCTCGACCGGCCGCGGCTGTCGCACCGGGATCGTGAGGAACGACACCACGCAGTCGCCGCAGGCCTTGCCCCGGACTTCGCATGTATCGCAATCGATGATCATGACTCCGACGCTAGGCGCGACCTCTGACATCGACGCGTGAGAGCGCATCACCGTGCGGTGTCACAGGCACCACGTAGCGTCATCACCATGACAGTGGTCGTGCAGGGCAGCCTCGAAGAGATCGGCGAGCCGTTGTCGGCGACCACCTTCGTCGTGGTCGACCTCGAGACCACCGGAGGATCGCCGCGTGAGTGCGAGATCACGGAGATCGGCGCCGTCAAGACTCGCGGAGGCGAAGTCGTCGGCGAGTTCCAGACCCTCGTCGACCCTGGGGGTCCCATCCCGCCGTACATCGTCGCGCTCACGGGCATCACAGACGCGATGGTCGTGTCCGCCCCGCCCATCGCCCAGGTGCTGCCGAGCTTTCTCGAGTTCCTGGGCGACGCCGTGCTGGTCGCCCACAACGCCCGCTTCGACGTGGGCTTCCTCAAGGAGGCGTGCCGTCGCCACGGGTACGCCTGGCCCACCCCCGAGATCGTCGACACCGTGCTGCTCGCACGCCGCGCCACCACCAAGGAGGAGGCACCCAACAAGAAGCTCGGGACCCTCGCGCGCGTGTTCGGCACTCGGGTCACGCCCAATCACCGTGCTCTCGAGGACGCGCGCGCCACCTCCGAAGTCCTGCACGGAATGCTCGAGCGCCTCGCAGCCTTCGGCATCACCCATCGCGAGGACCTCGACTCGCTGCGCAACCCCATGCCCAGCGCTCTGCGCCGCAAGGCCACGATGGCGGACCGCGTCCCCGCGAAGCCGGGCGTGTACACGTTCCGCGGGCCGCTCGGCGAACGCCTCTACGTGGGGACGTCTCGCAACCTGCGCGCGCGCGTCAAGTCGTACTTCACGAGCGGCGAGAGCCGTCGGGGCATCCGCGACATGCTCGCCTTGGCTGTCGACGTCGACACCGTGGTGTGTCCCACCCAACTCGAGGCCAACATCCTTGAGGTGCGCATGATCGACCAGTGGCGGCCTCGGTACAACCGTCGGTCCGCTCGTCCGGAGCGGACCGCGTGGCTGCGACTCACCGACGAGCGCTACCCGCGGCTGGCCGCGGTGAAGTCTGCCTACGGCCAACCTTCGTGGTTGGGGCCGATGCGCTCGATGGCGGACGCGCGCCTCGCCGCATCGGCGCTGGAGCAGGTGATCGGTGTGCGCACGTGCACCACGCGGCTCACGATCGTGCCGCGCAGCGACGCGCGTGCGTGCATCCTGAAGGACCTGGGTGCGTGCGCCGCCCCGTGCGTGACAGGGGAAGAGTCCGGATACGACGCCACCGTGGCTGCGGCCCGCGACGCTCTCGACCGCGACGTCTCACCCGTGGTGGAGGCGATGCGCCGGGAGGTCGCTTCCCGAGCCGAGCGGCTCGAGTACGAGCGCGCAGGCGAACTGAGGGACGCGCTCAGTGCCCTCGTCGACGGCGCGATGCGTCGCGACCGGCTCGCCGCACTGCGCGCGTGTCGACTGGTCGCGGTGCGGCGCGTGGACGAGGCCTGGGAGCTGGCGTCGTTCTCCCACGGCGCGCTCGCGGGCTCCGCCCGAGTTGACAGCGGCGTCTGGGACGCGGCAGATGAGCTGCGCGCTCGGTGGGACGCGCTCGAGATCGACGCCGCCCTCGTCGAGGAGCAGGAACTGGCGCTGCGGTGGCTCGAACGACCGGGAATCCGGCTGCTGTACGTCGACGGACAGTGGGCCTCCCCCGTCACCGGAGCCGGGCGGCACCGGCAATGGGTGGACGCTCGCCGCTCCGACCACGACTCGAGACTCGGCTCGGAGCGGCGCTGACGCCAGGCACCGCGTCGCAGCATCGACCACGACGCGCCGATGCGCGAGCACCACCGAGAGCACCGCCATCCCCGCACCCATCTCCGAGGAGGCGACGTCAGAGGTGACGGGGATCGTCGCCACGACGGTGACTGCTGCTGATGGCGCCGCCCAGGGTGGAACGAGAAGAGGCGAACGGTAGGGCGCTGGGCGGGCTCGCTCAGGCGCGGGTTGCGGCAACCCAGCGGTCGAGGACGTCTGCGCTGGCGCCCGAGTCGACGGACCGTTCGGCGAGCACGATGGCAGAGGCGAAGCGCTCCGCGATGGTGCCCGATGCGGTCCCCGGCAGCGTCGCGTCCGCCACGAGGCCCGCCGCGGCGTTCAGGATCACCGTGTCCCGGACCGCTCCCCGCTCCCCCTCGAGAACGCGACGCGCCACCCCAGCGTTGTGCTCGGCGTCACCGCCTCGCAGCTCGTCAATCGTGATGGGGGCGACTCCGAGGTCTCCCACCGGGTCGAGCCGCAGCTCGGTGATTCCGCCGCCGCGCACCTCCCACACCGTGGCGGCCCCCGTGGGCGCGAGCTCGTCGAGACCATCGTCGCCGTGGAAGACCAATGCTTCGCGGCCCTGTTGGGCGATCACGCCTGCGAGCACCGGCGACACCCTGAGACTCGATGAGCCGATCGCGGTGGCGGCCGGCTGAGCGGGATTGGTGAGGGGGCCCAGGATGTTGAAGGTCGTCGGCACCCCGAGTTCCTTGCGAATGGGCATCGCGAACTTCATCGAGGGGTGGAAGACCTGCG
This sequence comes from Demequina aestuarii, assembly GCF_000975095.1. Lineage (GTDB taxonomy): Bacteria > Actinomycetota > Actinomycetes > Actinomycetales > Demequinaceae > Demequina > Demequina aestuarii. Next base: position 1,124,766 of record NZ_BBRD01000001.1, on the reverse strand, counting down.
CAAAGCAGAAGGTGATGCCCACCTCCGTCGCGAGCTCTGCCACGCGTGCCGGGGGGAGGTCGAGCCGCACTCCGAGCGCGCCGAGGACGTCCGCGCTGCCCGACTTCGACGTGGCGGCGCGATTGCCGTGCTTCACCACCGTGAGCCCTGCGCCGGCGATCACGATCGACGCCATCGTCGAGATGTTCACGGTATGCGCGCCATCTCCGCCCGTTCCCACGATGTCCACCGAACGCCCCGGCACCTCGAAGCGGATGGCGTGGTCGAGCATCGCCTTCGCGAGACCCGCGACCTCGGTCGGCGTCTCGCGCTTGACACGCAGCGCCGCCAGGAACGCGCCCATCGCCACGGGCGACGCCGTGTCGGTCAACACCGAGTTCATCACGTCCGCGGTCTCCTCGGCGGTGAGGTCCTCGTGCTCGACGAGGCGGGACAGCAGATCCTGCAGGGTGGCCACGAGGCCTCCTCGTGTTCGGGCTGGCGTTAGGAGGTCTGTTCGACGGGAGCGAAGAACGCGTCGACGGTGTCACGCACCGCGAAGGGATCGAGAGGGTGAGCGACGGCGGCATCGGCCTCCGACCACGTCGCGAGCCAGGCGTCTCCCGCACGGCCCACGAGGATCATGATGGGCGGGCAGTCGTAGATCTCGTGCTTGATCTGCCTGCACAGCCCCATGCCACCGGACTTCGCCGCCTCACCATCGAGGATCAGCAGGTCGAAGCTCGCCGAGTCCACCTGGGCGATGACCGCATCATGCGTGGCGGTCTCCGTCCATTCGATCGTGCGTCCGTGCGTCGTGGAGCCGCACGCGAAGCGCACCTTCTCCCGCACGTTGCGATCGTCGCTGTAGAGCAGGATGCGGGCCTTGGCAGACCCCACCGCGTCGTCATTGCGCTTGGCCACGTCACTCATGCAGACCATTCTGGCATGAAGCGCGACGCGCATCGGCTGACTCCAGTGCAGCAATTCGGGAGTCTCGCGCGTTCTGGCATCTAGGACCTACGTCATAGGCAATAATGGTGCGCATGTCCCACGCGACGACGAGTGTGCCGTCACCTATTCATGCGACGCGCCCCAACCAGGTAGCTGTAGGAACCATCGTCTGGCTCAGTTCAGAGCTGATGTTCTTCGCGGGTCTGTTCGCGATGTACTTCACTCTGCGCGCCCAGGTGCCCGAGATCTGGGCGGAGCAGGCGCCGTTGCTCAGCGTGCCCTTCGCCCTGGGGAACACCACGATCCTGGTGCTGTCCTCGTTCACCGCGCAGGCGGGCGTGTTCGCGGCCGAGCGCTATCAGCGTCGCCGCACCGGCCCCTTGTGGAACGTCAAGAGCTGGGGCATGCACGAGTGGTTCGTGCTCACGTTCATCATGGGATCGGTGTTCATCGCCGGCCAGGTCTACGAGTACGCGGTGCTGGTCTCCGAGGGCGTCACGATCTCCTCGAGCCCCTACGGCTCCGTGTTCTACCTGACGACCGGGTTCCACGGCCTCCACGTCCTCGGCGGACTGATCGCCATGCTGTTCGTGCTCGGGCGCTCATTCGCTGCCAAGAAGTTCGGCACGCACGAAGCCACCACCACCATCGTCGTGTCGTACTACTGGCACTTCGTCGACGTCGTCTGGATCGCCCTGTTCGCCGTGATCTACCTGGTCCAGTAGGGGGAGACCCATGCACATTCTTGCCCGTCGGCGCCACCACCGGTCAGCCCCGTTGCTGCTCGTCCTGGCGCTGCTCGCTCTCATCTCCGGCATCGCTGCCCTCTCCACCTCCGGCCCTGCCACTGCCTCGACGGAAATGACGCAGGCGGACGCGGACGAGGGCGAGCAACTGTTCGCCGCCAACTGCGCGTCCTGCCACGGCCTCGATGCCCAGGGGCAGGACGGCGTCGCTCCGTCGCTGGTCGGCGTGGGCGCGGCAGCAGTCGACTTCCAGGTCGGCACCGGACGCATGCCCATGCAGGCGTCGGGCCCCCAGGCCCCCGCCAAGGCGCCGCAGTTCACGCAGGACGAGATCAACCAGCTCGCGGCCTGGGTCGCCTCCCTCGGAGCCGGTCCCGCCATCCCCACCGCTGAGCAGGTGGACCCGGCCCTCGGAGATGCTGCGGACGGCATGCTCGCCTTCCGCACCAACTGCGCCATGTGCCACGGCTCGATCGGCGGCGGCGGCGCGCTGACGCAGGGCAAGTTCGCGCCGTCGCTGCTCAACACGACTCCCACTCACCTGTATGAGGCCATGCTGACCGGCCCTCAATCGATGCCAGTCTTCAACGACGCCAACATCACCCCTGAGACCAAGCGGAACATCATCGCCTACCTCGACTTCCAGAGCAACGGCTCGCCCGGCGGTCTGACACTCGGCTCCATCGGCCCCGTGTCCGAGGGAATGTGGGCGTGGCTCGTCCTGCTCGGTCTGATCATCGCCAGCACCATCTGGGTAGGAGCCCGTTCCTCATGAGCGCCGCCGACAAGAACTCATCGCCGTACTCCGACCTCACGTCGGCGAACGGGCACGACAACCCCGGACTGCCGCATCACCGTCCCCGGCGCGCAGACGTGGACAAGAAGGCCGGCAAGCGCGCGGAGCGACAGACCGCACTGCTGTTCGCCATCTCGATCATCGGCACGGTCATTGCCATCTGGGCGTACTTCGGTCTCGACATCGGCGACGGCGGCGACGTCGCGGCGATCCAGCAGATCAACATGTGGATCGGCATCGGCGTCTTCCTCGCGATGATCGGCATCGGCCTGGGAGCGATCCACTGGGCCAAGACCCTGATGCGCGACCACGAGATGGTCGAGGAGCGCCACGAGCTGCGCAGCTCCGACGAGGCACGCGCTGGCGCCATCCAGAACCTGAAGGACGGCGCGGAGGACTCGGGCCTCGCTGGAGTCGAGCGCCGGGGCCTGCTCAAGGGCACGCTCATCACGGCGCTCGCCATCGCTCCCCTGTCCGTGCTCGTTCCGCAGATCGGCAACATGGGCGGCGACTGGAACGTCTCGAAGTTCCGCCACACCATCTGGGGCCCGGGAGTGCGTCTGGCGCGCGACCCCGACGGCGCCCTGATCAAGGCCTCCGACGTCACCATCGGCTCGGTCTTCCACGTGATCCCCGACGGCCTCCACGAGCTTGACCACGCAGCGATGATGAACGAGAAGGCGAAGTCCGTCGTGCTGCTGGTGCGCCTCGACCCCAAGGACCTCACCATCCAGCAGGGGCGTGAGGACTGGTCGTTCGACGGCATCGTGGCCTACTCCAAGATCTGCACGCACGTCGGCTGCCCCGTGGCACTGTACGAACAGCAGACCCACCACCTGCTGTGCCCGTGTCACCAGTCCACGTTCGACGTCGCGAACGGCGCCAAGGTGGTCTTCGGCCCCGCCAAGCGACCGCTCCCCCAGTTGCCGATCGCAGTGGACGACGATGGCTACATCGTCGCGCAGGCGGACTTCGACGAACCCATCGGTCCGTCGTACTGGGACCGGCTCAAGGGCGGGGATGACACCGCAGTCGAGGAGGAGACCCGCTGATGGGTGCCACGTTGAATTCCGCCGCCTCCGGCACCGCGAACTACGTCGACGAGCGCACGTCCATCGGCGGATTCGTCAAGTTCTTCGCACGCAAGCTGTTCCCGGACCACTGGTCCTTCATGCTCGGTGAGATCGCGCTGTACTCGTTCATCGTGCTGCTGATCTCCGGGGTGTTCCTGACCGCCTTCTTCGTGCCGTCGATGGAGACCGTGCACTACGAGGGTCCCTTCGCCACCATGCACGACGTCGAGATGACCAAGGCATTCGAGTCGACGCTCGTCACCTCGTTCGAGGTGCCGGGCGGGCTGCTCATGCGCCAGACCCACCACTGGTCCGCCCTGCTGTTCCTCGCCTCGATCATGGTCCACATGTGCCGGGTGTTCTTCACCGGTGCGTTCCGCAAGCCCCGTGAGCTGAACTGGCTCGTGGGCTTCACGCTCATGATCCTCGGACTCGCGGCCGGGTTCACCGGATACTCGCTTCCCGACGACGTGCTCTCCGGCAACGGACTGCGCATCATCGACGGCGTCATCAAGGGCGTTCCGCTCCTGGGCAGTCACATCTCGTTCTGGCTGTTCGGCGGCGAGTTCCCCGGCACGGCGCTCATCCCCCGGATCTTCACCGCGCACATCCTGCTGGTGCCCGGCCTGATCCTCGCGCTGATCGCGCTCCACCTGTTCCTCGTCTTCCTGCACAAGCACACCCAGTACCCGGGTGGTGGCCGCACGCACCGCAACGTCGTGGGCCTGCCCCTCTTTCCCGTGTACACGGCGAAGGCCGGCGGCTTCTTCTTCGTCGTCTTCGGCATCATCGCCCTGGTCGCCTCGGTGTTCACCATCAACCCGGTGTGGAACTACGGACCCTACGACCCCTCCCCCGTCTCCGCGGGAACGCAGCCCGACTGGTACATCCTGTTCATCGATGGGCTGCTCCGCATGTGGCCGGGGTGGCTCTTCGGTCTCCCCACGGAATGGGAGCTCTGGGGCTACACGCTGTCGCTGAACATCCTGATCCCCTCAGTGATCGTCCCCGCACTGTTCTTCGGCTTCATCGCGCTGTACCCGTGGATCGAGTCATGGGCCACCGGCGACAAGGGCGAGAAGCACGTGCTCGACCGGCCCCGCAACGTGCCTGTCCGCACGGGCATCGGCGTAGGGATGATCGTGTTCTACGTGATCCTGGTCCTCGAGGGCTCGAACGATATTGTGGCGAGCCTCTTCCACCTGTCGCTGAACGACCTCACCATCTTCTTCCAATGGGGCATCTTCATCCTCCCCGTCCTTGCCTTCTGGATCACGAAGCGGCTCTGCCTGGGTCTTCAGCGCAAGGACCGCGAGCTGGTGCTGCACGGCCACGAGACGGGCACCATCGTCCGCCACGAGCACGGCGAGTACGTCGAGGTCCACAGCCCTCTGGATGACGAGGAGCGGTGGGTGCGGGTGTCCTTCGACAACCACAAGCCCCTGGAGATCGCCCCCGAGCGCAACGACCGTGGCGTCGCGCGCAAGGGATACCGATGGGACCGCTTCAAGCAGCGACTGTCCCGCTTCTACTACGAGGAGCGCATCGAGCCCGTCACCCCCGAGGAGCTCGAGGCCGCCCACCACGCGCACTCCGACGCACCTTCGGCGCACGGTCTGGCGGACGCCGCTGACGCGAAGGGCGCCAACGAGCGCCTCGATGACGAGTGGGAAGAGCTCGACGAGGGTGCGACCAAGAAGTAGCAGTCCGAGCAGCGTTCGAAGGCCGGTCCCCACGTCGGGACCGGCCTTCGTGCGTCTGTCCCGCACCACGCCCCCACAGGGAATCCCCAGGCACTTCCTGGTGTTGACACGCACACAGCTCGTCGCTGCGGGAACAGCCCACGGCGATAGGCTGAAGGGGACACCCCGGAAAACCGCGCGGCGCACGACGCCGCGCCCAACGCAGGAGGAAGTATGGCTGACTACACGCTGCCGGACCTCTCATACGACTATGGCGCTCTCGACCCGCACATCGCTGGCGAGATCATGGAATTGCACCACTCGAAGCACCACGCCACGTACGTGGCCGGTGCCAATACGGCGCTCGAGAAGATGGCCGCCGCGCGCGACAGCGACGACTTCGGTGCGATCGCCGGTCTCGAGAAGGCATTGGCCTTCAACCTTGGCGGGCACACCAACCACTCGGTGTTCTGGACCAACATGTCCCCGGACGGCGGCGACAAGCCCACCGGCGAGCTCGCTGCGGCGATCGACGAGAACTTCGGATCGTTCGACAAGTTCCGCGCGCACTTCACGCACAACGCGCTCACCGTCATGGGCTCCGGCTGGTCGATCCTCGCGTGGGACACCATCGGCAAGAAGCTCGTCATCGTCCAGCTCTACGACCAGCAGGGCAATGTGCCCGTGGGCCTCGTCCCCCTGCTGATGCTCGACATGTGGGAGCACGCCTTCTACCTGCAGTACCGCAACGTCAAGGCGGACTACGTCAAGGCGTGGTGGAACGTGGTGGACTGGGCGAACGTCCAGCAGCGCTTCGCCACCGCGTCGGCGACGCAGGGCCTGATCGTCGCGTAACGCACTGACACGGGTCTACGAAGGGCGGGCATCCTCCGGGGTGCCCGCCCTTCGTGCGTCTCGATGGGTGCGCGGCTCGCGGCCAGCGTGGTGTTCCCAAGGACCGGGACGGCGATCTGAGGCCGTCAGCGGCGGTTCAGAGGCCGATCAGAGCCCAGCAGCGCCCAGAGCCACCCGCCGCTCCGAGCGCCGTTCCGCAGAACAGGCTCCTGGTCGCGGTGCTGGTCGACGCGCTCATCGAGGGAGCGTCCCCTGGGTCCTTCGCCGACCCCACGGTGACCATGGTTCCTCTGCCATGGCACAGTCCTCTGTGCGGGAGCATCGTCACCCTGACGGCGCTGGGATGCGGCAACGTCCCGCAGGTGTCGCCGTGGCCGTCTCGCGCCTCGTGTCGGCTGCCGGCAGGGCAACTCGACTCGGAGGAGCGAGGGGGGCGTCCGTCAGTGCGCGTGACGTCCCGTCGAGAACTCGAGCACCCAGCCCACCAGGCCCACGGAGCCGATGATCACGGCCGGAACCATGATCCACCAGCCCACGGCCATGGCGACGAACGCCAACGCCGCGCCGAGCGCGATCACCAGGGGCCACCAGCTCCACGGCGCGTACACGCCCTGAGAACCCGCGAGCTCGGAGATGTGGGCGTCCTCATCGTCCTCGGGACGGCGCCCGTGGCGCTTCTCGAGCATCTTGAAATAGATGCCGATCATGATGAACATGCCGCCCGTGAGCAGGATCGCCACGATCCCGACCCACTCTGCCCAGCCAGTGAAGATGCCGTAGAGAGTTCCGGCAAGGAAGAAGAAGATCGACGGGATCCAGAAGACGTTGGATTCGAGTCGCATCGGTCAGCTCTCCTTGTCGGACGCGGTGTGAGCGTGGCTGTCGCCGGCCGCCACGGGGGCATGGTCACTCCCTGAGCCATACGCGGCGTGGTGATCGCGAGCCGCGGCCTCGGGGTGGTGCAGGTCGAAGGCCGGGCGCTCCGAGCGGATGCGCGGTATCGACGTGAAGTTGTGGCGCGGGGGCGGGCAGCTGGTCGCCCACTCGAGAGAGTTGCCGTAGCCCCACGGGTCGTCGACGGACACCTTGGGTGCACGCTTGGTGGTGATGTAGACGTTCCAGAAGAACGGCAGAGTCGAGAGCGCCAAGATGACCGCACCCACCGTGGATACCTGGTTCATCCACGTGAAGTTGTCCTCCGGCAGGTAGTCGACATACCGGCGAGGCATGCCGCTCGCGCCAAGCCAGTGCTGGATGAGGAACGTCGTGTGGAAGCCGATGAACAGCAGCCAGAAGTGAACCTTGCCCCAGCGCTCGTTCAGCATCTTGCCGGTGAATTTGGGCCACCAGAAGTAGAAGCCGGCGAACATCGCGAACACCACGGTGCCGAACACGACGTAGTGGAAGTGTGCGACCACGAAGTAGGAGTCGGACACCGGGAAGTCGAGCGGCGGAGAGGACAGAATCACGCCGGTGAGTCCGCCGAACAGGAAGGTGATGATGAACCCGATCGACCACAGCATCGGCGTCTCGAAGGTGAGTTTGCCGCGCCACATCGTGCCGATCCAGTTGAAGAACTTCACTCCGGTCGGCACCGCGATCAGCATCGTCATGAACGCGAAGAACGGCAACAGCACCGCGCCAGTGACGTACATGTGGTGCGCCCACACCGTCACTGACAGGGCTGCGATGGCGATGGTCGCGTAGACCAGCCCGTGGTAGCCGAACAGCGGCTTGCGCGAGAAGACGGGCAGGATCTCGGACACGATGCCGAAGAACGGCAGCGCGATGATGTACACCTCGGGATGCCCGAAGAACCAGAACAGGTGCTGCCACAGGATCGCTCCCCCGTTCTCGGGGTTGAACACCTGGGAATCGAGCACGCGGTCGGAGCCCAGCGCGAACAGCGCGGAGGCCAGCGGCGGGAACGCGAGCAGCACGAGCATCGAGGTCACGAGGATGTTCCACGTGAAGATGGGCATGCGGAACATCGTCATTCCGGGTGCGCGCATCGTGACGATGGTGGTGATGAAGTTCACGGCGCCGAGGATGGTGCCGAAGCCGCCGAGCGCCAGGCCGAAGACCCACAGGTTGCCACCCACGCCAGGCGAGTACACGGCGTTCGACAGCGGCGCGTACGCGAACCATCCGAACGACGCCGCACCCTGCGGAGTGAAGAAGCCGGCGGAGGCGATGAGCCCACCGAACAGGTACAGCCAGTACGCGAACATGTTGAGTCGCGGGAACGCGACGTCAGGCGAACCGATCTGGAGCGGGACGATCACGTTCGCGAACCCCGCGAACAGCGGCGTCGCGAACAGCAGCAGCATGATCGTGCCATGCATCGTGAACAACTGGTTGTACTGCTCCGCGGACTGCACGATCTGCATTCCGGGCTCGAACAGCTCGGCGCGGATCACCAGCGCCATCACGCCGCCGATGATGAAGAACATGAACGACGTGATCAGGTACATGTACCCGATGGTCTTGTGGTCAGTGGAGGTGATCCACTTCACCGCGATGGAGCCGGAGCGCGACGGCGCGGCGGGAATCGCGGCACCGGCGGGCTCGTGGCGGTCGTCGGCGTAGTCGGCGGTTGCCATTACTCGGTCTCCCCGTGGTCCGTCGTCATCTCCACGACCTGGTCGCGGCTGTACTCGAGGCCGAGCTCGCCCTCGTATCCCCTCGCGCGCAGGTCCTCCATGTGTGCGTCGTACTCCGCGCGCTCCACGACCTCGACGTTGAAGAGCATGGAAGCGTGGTACTCGCCGCACAGCTCCGCGCACTTGCCCTGGTACGTGCCGACCTCGGTCGGCGTGACCTGCCACTCGTTCGTGCGGCCCGGGACCGTGTCCTCCTTGTAGAGGAACGCCGGGATCCAGAACGAGTGGATCACGTCGCGAGAGTCGAGGTAGAAGTGCACCGTCTCGTCGACGGGCAGGTACAGGGTCGGAAGCGTCTCCTCGACGCCCTCCTCTCCTGTCAGGGTCGCCTGGACGCCCGGGTCGTAGACGTCATCGCTGAGGTAGTTGAAGTCCCAGCTCCACTGCTTGCCGACCACCTGGATCTCGAGATCCGGCTCAGCATCCAGGCTGGTCAGCTCGCCGATGTCCTCTGCGGTGTACTTGAACAGCACGGCGATGGCCATCAACGGGAGCGCGGTGTACATCAGTTCAAGCGGCAGGTGTACGCGGTTCTGCACCGGGAGCTTGTGGTCGTCCTTGCGCTTGCGGTAGACGGCGACACACCAAAGGATGAGACCCCAGGTCAGTACTCCCACCGTGAGTGCCGCGATCCACGAACCGTTCCACAGTGTGATGACTGTTTCGGTCTGGTTCGTGATGTCGGGGGTCGACGGGAGGGCACCGTTCTCGATGCCCTGCGAGCAGCCTGCGAGCAGGGTCACGACGCCCGCGATCGCAGCGCCAGTCAGGGCCTTCCGGGGCATGGCAGAGAGTGGCTTCTTGGACACGCGGTCAGTCTAGCGCGCGATACCGTGGGCGTATGCCAGCAACTCGGGTGTTCCTCGACGCCGGCGGGCGCGCTCCAGTCTCGCGGAGAGCGGCCGATGCGCTCCTCGCCGGGGTCGCAGATGGCTGGGCCGATCCCACTCGCCTCACCAACGAGTCCCGTCGCGCCCGGGCTCTGCTCGACGGCGCCAGGGAGGCGATCGCCGACGCCATCGGGGCCGAGGCGGCACACCTCCACTTCCTGCCGTCGGCGCACGTCGCGGCCGAGCGCGTCACCTCCGGCGTGTTCCGGGCACGGCGGGGTCGGGAGCGCATCGTCGTCTCCGCGATCGAACGACAGGCCATTCTCGATGCCGCCGACTCCACGGCGCCAGACGCTGTCGACCGGATTCCCGTGGACGACGCGGGCCACGTGAGTCTCCACGAGCTTGCGGCTCGCGTCAGCCACCCCGCGACCGCACTGGCACTGATCCAGCACGCCAATCAAGAGATCGGGACGATCCAGCGCCTCGACGAGGTGGCGGAGCTCACCCGGCGCGCCGAGGTGCCGCTGATCGTGGATGCGAGCGCCAGCATCGGACACGTGGACCCGCCGACCGAGTGGGACGCGCTGCTCGCAGACCCCGCCGACTGGGGCGCACCCTCGGGGCTGGGAGTCCTCGCGACCCGCCCACGCACGCGCTGGCTTGCCGCCTGGCCCGGGGAGGGATGGGCTCCGGGAGGAGTGTCGATCCCGCTCGCCCTCGCCGCCGCCGTCGCCCTGCAGGAGCGACGCGAGTCCGAAGAGAAGGATCGAGCCCGTCTCACCGCGCTGTCCGCACGGATCCGCGAGGGCCTGGCCGGGCTCGAGGGCGTCACCGTGGTCGGCGACGCGGAGTCGCGCGTGCCCCACCTGCTCACGGCGGCGTTCATGTACCTCGACGGCGAGCCGGTGGTGACCAGACTGGACCGCGAGGGCTTCGCGGTGGGCTCCGGTTCCGCATGCGGAACTGCGGCGTTCGAGCCCAGCCATGTGCTCGCGGCCATGGGCGCTCTCACCCACGGCAACCTCCGCATCGGCCTCCACCCCGGCGTGTCGGACGAGGATGTGTCGCGGTTCATCGCGACGCTGCCGCGAGTGCTCGAGGACGTGCGCCGCACGATGACCGCCGACTGACCCGAGCAGTCTGCCGGTGGAGACGCGAACGGGCGGCGCGGCCGTGAGGCCAGCGCCGCCCGTCGGCGAGAAGCGTCAGTTCAGCTGAAGGAGTCTCCACATGCGCAGGAACTTGCAGCGTTCGGGTTGTCGATCGTGAAACCCTGCTTTTCGATCGTGTCGGCAAAGTCGATGGTCGCACCGTCGAGGTACGGCACCGACATCTTGTCGACAACGACCTGCACGCCGTCGAAGTCCCGTGCCACGTCACCGTCGAGCATGCGCTCGTCGAAGTACAGCTGGTAGATGAGTCCGGAGCATCCTCCGGGCTGCACTGCCAGTCGCAGGCGAAGGTCATCTCGACCCTCCTGCTCCAGCAGACTCTTCACCTTTCCAGCCGCCGCATCGGTGATGACGACTCCGTGAGTGACAGCCTCGGTCGCAGTATCAGTCATATGCGGCCTCCTTTCGTAGATTCTGACTACCAGGGTACGCCTGTCCGTACCCATAGCACGACCCCACGCCGGCTCCGGCCGGTGCCGCCGCGCTCAGCGGCGCGGCGTCCACGTCTGCGCGACGCGCCGCACCGCAGCAGCGAGGCCATCTGCTCCGCTCCCACCCTCGTGCGCGGCGGCCAGCCCGGCGTTCATGAGGTCTCTCCGGCCGATGCGCGACTCGGGGGCGAGGACGATCGCTGGCAGGCCTCGGCGGCCGGCGAGCGACGCGGCCGCCGGGACGGCGCCGTCGTCCAGCGAGCGCGGCTCGAGCCCTGGCACCACAGCCACGACGAGGTCGGCTGTGGCCGCCGCTTCATCTGCTCCCGTCAGCGTGGCCATCAACGGAGCGCTCGGCACGATCCGCGCCCCGATCGCTCCGAGCGCATAGGCGAGTCCGCCGGCGGCGCCGGTGCCTGGGAGGTCCGAGAGGCGCGACGAGCCCAGCAGCGACGGGACGCTCGCGACGTCGTCAGCGTCGCGTGCGATCGCGGCCCAACGATCCTCCTGTGCCTGTGCAGCGAGGCCGATCGCCTCATCCACCTCGCGGCCGTCGCGCAGCGCCGCGCTCATGCCGTGGAAGCCGAGCAGCGGGCGCTGCGACGACACCGCCGCGACCACGTCGAGCGCCGCGACGCCGGCGCGCATCTGGGCGATGCCGCCGAGCCACAGATCGGTCGCGTCGCCCGCCGGGGGCGCGTCACCGACAGGCACGATCACCGTCCGCGCCGGCCGAGAGCCGGCATGCTCGGCCGCGAGGCCCAGCAGCGCGGTGGCGAGCGCGTGGGGCTCCCACCGCTTCTCACCCCCCGCGGGCGCGAGCACGAGGGAACGGCCTGCCTCGATCGCCTCCGCACCTCCCACCGGGACGCGGCGGCCCGTCAGGTACTCTCCGCTCCGCGCTCCCCCGTCGCCGATCGCGAAGCACTGCACCGAGGCGTCGGCGGCGGCGGCAATCCAGGTCGCCGCAACCGCATCGGCCGTCTGAAGCGCCGTCATCGCGCCGGCGCCGTCGTTCGGCCAGGACTCGGTGAGGACCACGATCTGCATGGCTCCAGTCTGCCGTGGCAAGCGTGAGAGAATGACCGAATGAGCACGACGTTCACTGAACCGTCCGAGTCGCCTGCGCTGCTCCTGCTCGGAGGCCGGCGCGACCCGCTGTCCGAGCGCGGCGTCGACTGTCCCGGTGACCTTCCTGCGGCATCCGACCCTGACCTCGTGGACCGCGCACGGCGCGCCAAGGAGGCGCTGGGCGACCGAGTATTCATCCTCGGCCACCACTACCAGCGCGACGAGGTCATCCAGTTCGCTGATGTGACAGGAGACTCGTTCAAGCTCGCGCGCGACGCGGCGGCGCGTCCCGAGGCCGAATTCATCGTCTTCTGCGGCGTGCACTTCATGGCCGAGAGCGCCGACATCCTCACGGGCGACGAGCAGACCGTGGTGCTGCCCGACATGGCGGCCGGATGCTCCATGGCCGACATGGCCAACATCAACCAGGTCGAGGACGCCTGGGATCAGCTGGCAGAGGCCGGCCTCGCCGACCGCACGATTCCCGTGACCTACATGAACTCCACCGCCGCCATCAAGGCGTTCTGCGGCCGCACCAACGGCGTGGTCTGCACATCCTCCAACGCTGAGGTCGCGATGCGATGGGCGTTCGACCAGGTGGGCGGCGTCGACGGCGACGGCAAGGTCATGTTCCTCCCCGATCAGCACCTGGGGCGCAACACCGCCGTCCTGCAGCTCGGTCTCGAACTCGAGGACTGCGTGGTGTACGACCCGCGCAAGCCCCTGGGCGGGAACACGGCCGAGGAGCTCGAGCGTGCGCGAGTGATCCTGTGGAAGGGGCACTGCTCGGTCCATGGCCGGTTCCGCAAGGAGAACGTCGAGGCCGCACGCGAGCGGGTGCCAGGCATCAACGTGCTGGTGCACCCAGAATGCACGCACGATGTCGTGACGCGCGCGGACTACGTCGGCTCCACCGAGTTCATCATCAAGACGCTCGACGCGGCCGAGCCAGGCTCGTCCTGGGTGATCGGCACCGAGCTGAACCTGGTGCGCCGGCTCGCAGACGCGCACCCGGACAAGGACATCCACTTCCTCGAAGACACGGTGTGCTTCTGCTCGACGATGAACCGCATCGACCTGCCCCACCTGGTGTGGGCGCTCGAGTCTCTCGCTGCCGGCGATGTGGTGAACCGCATCGACGTCGACGCTCAGACGCAGGCAGAGGCGAAGGTGGCCCTGGACCGCATGCTCGCCCTGCCCGCCAAAGACTCCGCCAAGGACTGACGCCGGCTCGTTGTCGGCGCCTCGCAACGCAAGGACATGATGAAGAAGAACAGTTCCGACCACCACGACGCGCCAGAGTCGACCGTCGACCTGCCTGCCGAGCCCACCATCGTGGGCAAGGGGCGGCCCACGCCCAAGCGCAAGGAGCGCGAGGCCGCCAACCAGCGCGGCGTGCTCGCGGACTCCAAGCAGGACGCGAAGGACCGCCGCGCCAAGGCCCGCGAGCTGCGCGAGCGCGAGTACCAGGCGATGAAGGACGGCGACGAGCGCAACATGCCCGCGGAGCACCGCGGACCCGAGCGTCGGTTCCTGCGCGACTTCGTGGACGCCCGCACGAGCATCGGCGAATTCCTGCTGCCCATGGCCATCGTGTTCGTCGTGCTGTCGCTGTTCCTGCCGCAGTTCGGCATCGCCGGGTTCCTGCTGATCGTCGTGTTCTACCTCATCGTGCTGGCCGCAGCCGTCGAGACCTTCATCACGATCAAGCGGATCAAGAAGCACTTCGGCGCCAAGTTCGGTGAGGGCAAGCTGCCGCGGGGCTGGACGTTCTACGTCATCTCGCGCGCGCTCAACCTGCGCCGGTTCCGGGTGCCGCGCCCCAAGGTCGCGCGCGGAGAGTTCCCCGTCTGACCGCCTGGTAAGCAGATCCCCTCCGGCCGTTCTAGGCTGGAGGCATGATCAATTATCGATACCTCGGCAATTCCGGCCTCAAGATCACGGAGCTCACCTTCGGCAACTGGCTCACCCACGCGTCGCAGGTGGAGAACGAGCAGGCCGCCGCCTGCGTCAAGGCCGCCCTCGATGTCGGCATCACCTCCTTCGACACAGCGGATGTCTACGCGAACACCGCCGCGGAGACCGTGCTGGGCGACATCCTGAAGGGCGAGCGCCGCGAGAGCCTCGAGATCTTCACCAAGGTGTATTGGCCGACGGGCCCCGGTGGTGCGAATGACACCGGCCTGTCGCGCAAGCACATCATGGAGTCAATCAACGGCTCGCTGACGCGCCTGCAGACCGACTATGTCGACGTGTACCAGGCACACCGCTACGACCACGAGACGCCGCTCGAAGAGACGATGATCGCGTTCGCGGACGTTGTCCGACAGGGCAAGGCCCACTACATCGGCGTGTCCGAGTGGACCGCGGATCAGATCCGTGAGGGCGTTCGCCTCGCCAAGGAGCTGAACATCCACCTCATCTCGAGCCAGCCGCAGTACTCGATGCTGTGGCGCGTGATCGAGGACGAGGTCGTGCCTGCATCCCAGGAGTCGGGCGTGTCGCAGATCGTGTGGTCGCCCGTCGCTCAGGGAGTGCTCACCGGCAAGTACAAGCCGGGTCAGGCACCTCCCGCAGGCTCGCGCGCCACTGACGAGAAGGGCGGCGCGAACATGATCAAGCGATTCATGAACGATGACGTCCTGGGCCGCGTCCAGCAGCTGCAGCCTGTGGCCGACGAGCTGGGCCTCACCATGGCGCAGCTCGCGATCGCGTGGGTGCTGCAGAACACGAACGTCGCCGCCGCCATCATCGGCGCCTCGCGCCCCGAGCAGGTGACCGAGAACGCGAAGGCCTCGGGCGTCGAGATCCCCGCCGAGCTGATGACCCGCATCGACGAGGCGCTCGGCGACGTCGTCGAGCGCGACGCGCGCAAGACCGTCGAGACCAACCCCCAGGGGCGCGTCGTCTGACCCTCTCCCCCGTGCTCCACGACGGCCCCGGAACCCCTCGCGGTTCCGGGGCCGTCGTGCGTCGGCGTCCTCGCCCGTATCCCGCGCGAAACATCTGCGTGGCACACTTCCGCCATGTTGCTCACGGACGCCCTCTGCATCGTCGTCGATCCACACGACGCGGCCAGTGATCGCACGGGCGATCTCGCCTTCGTGGACGGTCGGGTGGCGCCTGACACCTCCGCGTGGCACGGCCACGAGACGCTGGACGTCTCAGGCTGCGTCGTCACCCCGGGCCTCGTCAACGCCCATCACCATCTGCTGCAGAGCGCGTTCCGCACCCTGCCCGGCACACGTGGGGTGCCGATGCGAGAGTGGCTGCCGACCATGGCATCCTCCTACGACCGCGCACGCGTGGACGCATCGCTGGCCTCCGCATCGGCCTCCGTCGGGATCGCGGAGGGGCTGCTGAACGGCGTCACCACCGTCGCGGACCACCACCTGACGTGGCCCTCGGAGGGGTCGATCGACACCCATGTCGAGATCGTGAGGGCAACGGCCGATGCGGCCCTCGCCCTGGGTGGCCGGCTCGCCTTCGTCCGCGGCGCGGCTCGCGACGACCCGGAGCGGGCCGCGTCGAGCGCAGAGGCGATCGTCACCGCCATCCTGCCCTCCCACACACGCGGGGTGCGTGCCGACGGCATGCTGCAGCTGGCCGTCGGGCCCGCGGGCGTGCACTCGGACGCTGAGGCGACCTTCCGCCTGTTGGGAGAGGTGGCGTCCACGCATGGGCTGCGCCGCCGCACGCAGGCCAACGAGCAGGTCGACACGGAGATCGCCCTCTCGACGTACGGTCGGCGTCCTCTCGACCTGCTCGAGGAATGGGGCTGGCTCTCCCCCGACGTCACGATCGCCCACCTGTGTGACGTGACGGAGCCTGAGATCGCGCGGCTCGCAGCGGCCGGCGTGAGCGCGACCCACGCCCCGGGGTGCGATGTGCCGATGGGTTGGGGGATCGCCCCCGTGAGGGCCCTGCGACAAGCCGGGGTGACAGTCGGCCTCGGCACGTCCGGCGGCGGCTCCAACGACGCCGGGCATCTGCTCGCCGACGCTCGGCTCGCGCTGCAGGTCTCGGCTCTCGTCGGGCCGCAGCTGAGGGCGCGCGACGTCCTGGCCATGGCGACCGCCGGCTCCGCCGACGGCCTCGGCCGCAGCGAACTGGGCCGACTCACGTCAGGATCCGCGGCCGATGCGTGCGTGTGGGACGTCTCGGGGGTCGCCGATGCCGGCGTCGCCGACCCCGTCGCGGGCCTGCTGTGGGCCTCTCCTGGCAGGCGACCGCGGCACGTCATCGTCGACGGGCAGGTCGTGGTCCGCGACTACGCGCTCGTGCGCGCCGCCGAGCCCGACCTGGTGGCCACGATGACGGCTCGCATCACAGGTCGAGGGTGAGTCGCGGGCACGCCGCACGCGACACACAGACGTACATCACGTCGTTGCGCTCACGCTCGGCGGGCGTGAGGATCGAGTCGCGGTGGTCGACCTCTCCCGCGAGCACGGGTGTCTCACACGTCCCGCACGTGCCCTCGGTGCAGCTCGACAGCACGAGGACGCCGTGCTCCTCGACCGCTGCGAGGATGGACTGATCGGGCGGCACCTCCACGGTGATCCCCGTCATCGCGAGCTCGACCTCGAATGTGTCGTGGAGCACCGGCTCGTCGACTTCCACCGGCGTGAAGTGCTCGACACGCAGCGGCACGTCATGAGCCCCCGCTGCGGCCTCTACGGCCTCCAGGTACCGGCGAGGTCCGCACGCGTAGGCGACGGTGCCCGTGGTCGCCTCCGCGAACGCGGCGTCCAGGTCCAGTCGGGTCCCCTCGTCCGAGACATGCAGGGAGCAGCGATCACCGTGCGCCGCCGTCAACTCGCGGACCAGCGCCATGGAGGCGCGGCTGGATCCGGAGTAGCGGAGCCGATAGTCGATGCCGTCGCGGGCCGCCTCGGCCGCCATCGACCACAGCGGCGTCACTCCGATTCCCGCCGCCAGCAGCAGCACCGGGCCCCCGTCCGTCTCGAACGCGAAGTGGTTGCGTGGCCCCACCACCTGCAGGGCGGTGCCGACGAGTGCGTGGTCCGCGAGCCATCGCGACCCGCCGCGGCCGTCAGCCTCACGCAGCACGGCGATGCGCCACCTGTCGTCGTCCGGGTCGCCGCACAGCGAGTACTGGCGGACCACGCCTTCGGGCATGAGCACGTCGATGTGGGAACCGGCCGTCCACGTGGGCAACGGGGCCCCGTCGGCGCCGGCGAGGTCGAGCACGACCACGTCTCCCGTCACCGCGCGGGAGGCGACGGTGACGTCGATGGCTGAGGTGGGCGGGGTCACGGGGCCTCCTGAGCGGACGGTGCGGTGCGGGACGCAGCGGGCTGCTCCTTGACCACGATGGCGTGGAATCCTTGATCATCGGCGGCCCGCCAGCGGTGCGGCACGTCGGAGCCGTAGTAGACCGAGTCGCCCTCGTCGAGGACGCTGACCTCACCGTCGATCTCGACCTCGACTCGTCCCGAGATCACGTGCAGAAACTCGTGCTCCGCGTGAGAGTACGGCTCTCCAAACTCTTGGCTGAATCCCGTGAGCGACAGTGGGCGGAACCGAGCCCCGGCGTGGGTCACCAGCAGACGAGCCGCCTCGTCGCCATAGGTGCCACGCGGCGCGGCAGCGGTGGGCACCACGTTCGAGCGAGTGGGGGCGCTCGGCGGCGTGAGCAACTCGATCTGAGAGGTCCCGACTGCGTGCGCGATGCGTCCCAGTGAACCGATGCTGGGCATCGCCCGACCGCGCTCGATCTGCGACAGGAACGAGTGGGACAGCTCCGCCTTCTCGGCGAGCTGGACGAGGGTCATGCCCCGCATTCGCCGCAGCGCGCGCAAGCGCTGACCGAGCTCCCGCGCCTGCTCTCGCTGCTCGGGCGTGCCTTCGGGTGATGCCACCGCGTCCTCCTTGCCCGGGTCGCCGCCTGCGCCGCACCCCACTCGTGACCACGAATTAACGCAGGGAAACCACCGCGTCACGCGACCGAAACGAACGATCCCTACTCTCAACATTGTTGATGTGATCAACATTATGCCCATTCTCAAGGAGTGCTCGATGCCACCATCCGGGGAGCGTCCCACGCTGATCCGCGGCGCTCGACTGGCCGACGGCAGCGCCGTGGACGTGTCGATCGCCGACGGCCTGGTGGTGGATGTCGCGACGGCCGGGACCGCCCCGGTGCCGACCGACTCCAGCAGCGTGCTCGACCTCGACGGTCACCTTCTGCTGGCGGCTACAGCCGACCCGCATGCTCACCTGGACAAGGCCCGGTCCTGGGACGCGATCACCCCGCCGATGGGCGATCTGCGCGCGGCCATCGCCAGCTGGCGGGCGTACGCGGACCACATGAGCACTGACGACATCGTCGCCCGCGCGCACGACCAGGCGCTCCGCAACCTCCGCCACGGCACCACCGCTATCCGCACCCACGTGGACGTGCTGCGGGGACCGCAGCCGTTGCGAGGCATCCATGCCCTGGTGGAGGTCCGCGACATGCTCCGCGACGTCATGGACATTGAAATCATCGCCCTGGCCTCCGACGACGTCCCGACGGCCGTCATCGAGACAGCGCTCGACGCGGGCGCCGACGGCGTCGGCGGCGCCGCTCACCTCGCCCCGGAGCCGCTCACCGAGCTCGACCGGTTCGTGGAGATCGCGGCCAGGCGCGACTGCGTGCTGGACATGCACACCGACGAGTCGCTCGATGAGGCCGTCACCTTGGGAGCCCTCGCGGAGCGCACGCACGGCTGGACGCGCAACGTCTCGGCCGGCCACTGCGTCCGACTCGGCACCCTCGAGCCGGCTCACCGCGACGAACTCATCGCCGCGGTGGTGCGCTCCCGCATCGGCATCATCGCCAACCCGATCACCAATCTCTACCTGCAGGGCTGGAACCACGAGGTCGCCACGCCTCGGGGACTGACGGCCGCCCGCCAGCTCCTCGATGCGGGCGCGCGCTTCGCGGCCGGCGCTGACAACGTGCGCGACCCGTTCAACCCGCTGGGCCGCTCCGATGCCCTCGAGACGGCAATGCTGCTGGTCGTCGCCGCGCATCTGGACGTCGAGGAGGCGTTCACCGCCGTCTCTCACGGTGCGCGCGAGGTGATGGCCCTGCCGCCCGCCGGGCCGACCCCCGGGGCCGCGGCGGACCTGCTCGCGGTCAAGGCGCACAGCTTGATCGAGGCCGTCGCCGAGGCCCCGGCCGACCGGGTCGTGATCCATCACGGCTCAGTGGTCTCACGCTCGACCACCAGTGTCACCTACCCATCGCTCACCCCTTCCCCGGAGACTGCCCGATGAGCACTGCCCCCACGACGGAGCGCGCGTCGCTCCTGTCCTTCCGTGACGTCGCAATGGCGTTCCCGGACGGCACCGTCGCCCTTCACTCCGTCGATCTGACCGTACGGCGCGGAGAGTTCGTCTCGGTCGTGGGCCCCTCCGGCTGCGGCAAGTCGACGTTGCTGCGCATCGCCTCGGGGCTCGAGAACGCCACCGAGGGCGACGTCGGGCTCGCGACGGACCGGATCGGCTACGTGTTCCAGGACCCGACCCTGCTGCCCTGGCGTACGACGCGTCGCAACGTGGAACTCCTTGCTGAGCTGCACGGCGAGGGTCGCACGCGGCGCACCGCATCGGCTCAGGAGGCGATCGACCTGGTGGGGCTGAAGGGCTTCGAGGAGCACCTCCCGCGGCAGCTCTCGGGCGGCATGCGCATGCGCGCGTCGCTGGCACGCTCTCTCACCCTCAACCCCGAGGTGTTCCTCTTCGACGAACCGTTCGGCGCCCTCGACGAGATCACGCGCCAACGGCTCAACGACGAGCTGATCCGGCTGTTCCACGAGAAGCAGTTCGCGGGGCTGTTCATCACCCACTCCGTCGCTGAAGCCGTCTACCTCTCGACTCGCGTGGTGGTGATGTCCGGCCGCCCCGGCACCCTCGTCGCCGAATACGACGTGCCCTTCGACGTGCCGCGAGACCCGGAGGTCAGGTTCAGCGCTGAGTTCGCGGAGCTCGTCGGCACCATCTCTCACGCACTCAGGGAGGCCCACTGATGACCACGGCAGATACCGTTCCCGCACCGGCCCAGCGCCGGCGCGACGCGTCGGGGGTGGGACAGTGGGGGCCGCCACTCGCTCTCGCCGCGCTGCTCGTCACCGCCGCCTACCTGGGCAACGCGGCCCTCGGGCAGCGCAGCTTCCTGCTGCCACAGCCGCACCAGGTGCTGGAGAAGCTGTGGGATCCCACGTCGGCCCCTGAGATCTGGACGGCGCTGTGGCGCACCACGGTGGTGTCGCTCACGGGGCTCGCGATCGCCATCGTGATCGGTGTGACGTGGGCGATCATCATGAACCAGGCCAGGTGGGCCGAGCGCGCACTGTTCCCTTACGCAGTGATGCTGCAGGCGATCCCCATCCTCGCGATCACTCCGCTGATCGGGTTCTGGTTCGGGTACGACTTCACGGCCCGCGTCGTCGTCTGCGTGATCATCGCGCTGTTTCCGATGGTGTCCAACACCCTGTTCGGGCTGCAGTCGGTCGACAAGTCGATGCGCGAGCTCTTCATGCTGCAAGGGCCCTCCCGGTCGACCGTCCTCGCCAAGCTGTCGATGCCGGCGGCCATGCCCGCCATCTTCGCTGGGATGCGCATCTCGGCGGGACTGGCTGTCGTCGGTGCCATCGTCGGGGAGTTCTTCTTCCAGCGCGGCACTCCTGGCCTCGGCTCGCTCATCAACAAGTACAGCGCACGCCTGTTGTCGGAGGAACTCTTCGCCTCCGTTCTGGTCGCCTCTCTCCTGGGCGTGGCGATCTTCCTCATCTTCGGCTGGCTCGGCAAGAGAGCCGTCGGAAAGTGGTACGACTTCGGCTGACCCGCCGCCGTCGCTACCACCTGTCCCCACCCCACCCAGAAGGAGCTCAGCATGCGAGTCCACCCTAGAAGCGGCATCGTCCTCGCAGGCGTCGCCGTGACCGCCCTCACCCTCGCCGCGTGCAGCCCGGGCGCCGAGGAAGAGCCGGACGACACTACCGGCTCCCCCGCCCCCTCCGGCACCTCGTCAGCGAGCGCGGACGGCTCAGTCGACCTGGCGGCGATCTGCCCCGCCGACATCAGGATCCAGACCGACTGGAACCCCGAGATGGAGCACGGCCACCTGTACGCGCTGTTGGGCGACGAGTACGAGGTCGACTCCAACAACAAGTCCGTGACCGGCCCCCTGATGGCCTCGGGCCAGGACACCGGCGTCGACGTCACCGTGCTCTCCGGCGGCCCGGCGGTCGGCTTCGCGCAGCCGAACGCCCAGCTGTACTCCGACGAGTCCATCTTCATGGCGTACGTGGGCACCGACGAGGCGATCGCGCACTCGGTGGACCTGCCCACCGTGTCGGTCTTCCAGCCGCTCGAGAAGGACCCGCAGATGATCATGTGGGATCCCGAGACCTATCCCGACGTCGACGGCATCGCCGACCTGGGGGATGAGGGCACCACCGTCCGCGTGTTCCCCGGCGGCGTGTACATCGACTACTTCGTGGGCACGGGCGTGCTCGACGAGGCACAGATCGACACCACCTACGACGGCACTCCGGCGGTCTTCGTCTCGGAGAACGGTGCGATCGCTCAGCAGGGCTTCGCGTCCGCAGAGCCCTTCATCTACGAGAACGAGGTCGCGGACTGGGGCAAGCCGATCGGCTACCAGCTGATCAACGACGCGGGCTATCCCAAGTACGCAGCGTCCATGTCCGTGCGTCCCGATGACGTCACCGAGTATGCCGACTGCCTCGAGCAGCTCGTGCCGATCATGCAGCAGGCCGAGGTCGACTACTACGACGGCACCCTCAAGGAGTCCGTGAAGTCGCTCGTGCTCGAACTGGTCGAGGCGTTCGACACCGGCTGGGTCTACTCCGCTGACGTCGCTGACTACTCGTTCGACACCATGCTCGCCGACGGCATCGCCTCCGACGGGCCGGACGGTGTGCTCGGCACGTTCGACGCTGAGCGAGTGGCGGAACTCTTCGACATCGTCGAGCCCATCTACGCGGAGCAGGGCATCGAGGTCGCCGAGGGTCTGACTCCCGAGGACCTGTACACGAACGAGTTCATCGACGAGTCCATCTCGCTCGGTTCCTGATCCCCTTCCCTTCCACCCCTACGGAGCAACCATGACCGCCCCTCCGGTGCCGACCTCGAACCGCCACACGGCGCGTCGTGCCATCGTCACCGGAGGGGCGCGTGGGATCGGCGCCGCCATCGCCACTCACCTCGCGCGCGAAGGCGCTCACGTCGCAATCATGGACCGGCTCCCGGCCGATCAGACGGCCCTCGCCTGCGGGGGAATCGCCGTCGCAGTGGACCTGACCGATCCGGCAGACACGTCGCGGGCGATGGCAGAGGCGATCGATGGTCTGGGCGGGCTCGACGTGCTGGTGAACTCCGCCGGCATCTTCGCGCTCTCGCCGCTGCTGGACATCGACGTCGCGGCCTGGGATGCGATGGTGGACATCAACGCCAGGGCCACGCTCCTCACCATGCAGAGCGCGGCGCGCCAGATGATCGCCGGCGATGGCGGCGTGATCATCAACCTCGCATCCATGGCCGCGAAGTCGGGCGGCGCCATGGAGGCCCACTATGCCGCCTCCAAGGCCGCCGTCGTGGCGCTGACCCGCGCCGCCGCTCTCGAATGGGGTCCGCACGGCATCCGCGTCAACGCCATCTGTCCCGGCTACGTGCTGACCGAGATGGGCGCAGCCACGCGCACCGCCGACCAGGTCGCCGAATGGTCGTCCCGCTCACCGCTGGGTCGCCTCGGTGCTCCCGCGGATGTCGCAGAGCTCGCCGCGTACCTGGCCAGCGATGCCGCGAGCTACATCACCGGCCAGGCGCTCAATCTCACCGGCGGCATGGTCATGCACTGACGCCCCACCGTTCACCGTCCCCGCGCTACAAGGAGCATCTTCCCCATGACCGACCTCGCCTCAGTCGACGCCGACCGTATCGACGCTCTCGTCGCCGACCTCGTTGCAGCACTCGGCGCGGATGTCGTGACGACCGACGCCGCCGCCCTCGCACGAGCCTCCATCGACGGCTCTCATCTGTCCCCCGTCATCACCGAGCTCCTTCCGCTCGGCCAGGCGCAGATCGTCGTCACTCCCACGTCCGCCGCGGATATCGCGGTGGCCGTCGGTGCGGCCGTGAGACACGAGGTCCCCATCACCCCCCGCGGCAAAGGCACGGGCAACTACGGCCAAGGCATTCCGATGGCCGGCGGCCTGGTGCTCGACACCAGCCGAGCGCGCCGTGTCCTCGAGGTCGGCGACGACTACATCGAGGCCGAGTCAGGCGCAGTGATGTGGATGCTGGAACAGACGGCGAACCGCGCCGGCCGCCAGCTGTGGATGTACCCGTCGACCGCGCAGACGACCGTGGGCGGTTTCGTCTCGGGCGGCTCGGGCGGCACCGGGTCGATCGCCAACGGGCTGCTCCACCAGGGCTTCGTCACCGCCGTCGAGGTCATCCGCGCCGTGCCCGACTCCGAGCCCGAATGGATGGAAGGCGAGGACGCCATCCCCTACCTGCATGCGTACGGCACCACTGGCATCCTCACGAAGGTCCGCGTCGCCACGGAACCCCTGCAGCCGTGGCGGGCGTTCCTCGCCAGCTTCGACACCTTCGAGCAGGTGGTGTCGCTCATGCGCCCATTCGCCGCGCTTGACCCCACCCCGCGCCTGGTGTCCGGCGACCGGGCACGCATTGCCGGCACCCTCCCGAGCGATCTCGGCATCCCGGCAGGACGCGCGTCGCTGAGAGCCATCCTGGATGAGGCGACGATCGACGAGGCGACTCGCCTGGTCAACGAGGCGGGCGGACGGGTGGACGACGTGCGCGAAGGCGCCCAGCACACCGTCAAGCTGTCCATGAACTCGTACAACCATCCGATCGAGTGGCTGCAGAAGTCCGCGCCGGGCGAGTACTTCCACCTCGAGGTGCTCGGCGACGCGCTCGTGGACGACCTCGCGGGGGTCGAGTCCGTGTACCCCGACGCGATGCTCCACATCGAGGCGCAGCGGGGCCGCCCCATCGGCATGCTGGCCGCGCGGTACACCTCAGCTGCGGACGTCCTCGCCGGCTTCGATCGCCTGGCCGCGCTCGGCGTCCAGACCCACAATCCGCACCAGTGGGCCGTCGACTTCGAGCCAGAACGCGCTGCTGCGCTCGCGGCCGTCACGGACCCGCAGGGGCTGCTCAACCCCGGCAAATTGGGCGCGAGGGCGTCGGAGTACACCGGGACGCAGATGTGAGCGCCTCCTCCCGTGAGCTCGCAGAGCTGAGCGGACCGGCCCTGAACGCCACCCTCACTGCCACGTCGATCGTGGTGCTGCCGGTGGGCTCGATCGAGCACCACGGCTCGCACCTGCCGGTGGCCACCGACCTGATCATGGCCGATGAGATGTCCGCTCGAGCCGTCGACGAGGCCGCCCAGGCTGGGCTCGACGTGTGGCGCCTGCCCCCGCTCGCCTACACCAAGTCGGACGAGCACGACTGGGCGCCTGGCACGTTCTGGATCGGCGCGGACGAGCTTCTCGCCACCCTGCGCGGCATCGGACGGTCGCTGGCGCGCACGCCAGCCAGGACGCTCGTGCTCATCAACGGTCACGGCGGCAACGTCGCCCCTCTCGGAGTCGCACTGCGAGAGCTGCGTCGGCTCTACGACCTGCGCACCTTCTCGCTGTCGGTGGCGGTGCCGAGCGCCCCCGAGGAGTCGGGCCTGGGCATCCACGGCGGCTGGGGCGAGACCTCGCTCATGATGCACCTGCGGCCGGACCTGGTCGCGCACGGCAGCGCCACCCGTGCCATCCCCGAGGGGTTGGCCGACTATCGGCACATCGGCTTCGCGGGGGCTCCGGTGCAGTTCGGGTGGCTGAGCGACGACTTCGGTTTCGACGGGGTTCTCGGTGACCCCACCCGCGCCGATGCCAGCGCGGGCGCGAGCGTCGCCGAAGACTTCGTCCGAATCGCCGTCGAGTCGCTGGAGGAGATCTCGCGCTTCGACCCCGCGGGCGGTGGCGCGTGACGGCGGGCGACGACCCGATCGCGCGGGGCTTTCCGAGCGACCCGATGGATCTGGCGCTCGACTGGCTGCCGGGCGGCGCGAATCAGTGCCTCATGACACTCTCGACGCTCGACGAGGGCGCCCCTGACTCGCGCACCATGCTGCTGTCGGAGGTCACCCGTGACGGCTTCCACTTCCACACGGATGCCCTGTCACGCAAGTGCGCGCAGATTGCGGCCGATGCGCGAGTCTCCCTGACGATCCTGCTCGCCGAGCAGAGCCGGCAGCTGGTGGTTCAGGGCACGGCCGACGCCGCACCGGCGGCGGAGATCGCCCAGGCCTACCGCGATCGTGGCCCGTACCTGCAGCAGCTCGCGTGGATGAACACCCCCGAGTTCGCCGCCGCCGACGACGCGTCGCGCACCAGGCAGTGGGCGCGGTTCTCGACCGAGCACACCGGCGGCTTCTCTCCACCGGGGTCGTGGACTGGCTACGTGGTGCGCCCACGCCTGCTGCGCTTCTGGATCGGCGCTGCCGACACCGCCTCGCGCAGAGTCGAGTACGTCGCGACGGACGGCGGTTGGGAGGCGACCTTCCGTGCCGGGTAGCCCGAGCTCATCGCCGGCCCCCTCGCCCGCCACCGGTGCGGCAGGCTGTCCCAAGCACATGGAGTACGGGCCCTGCGGCGGGGTGGAGTTCTCCGGCAGGTGCGAGGTCGCCGACCACGCGTGCTCCTTCCTATCGCTGGCCCCCGTGCGCTGGCGCGGCGCGCTGCCCGCCGACCCGGCCGGACACGTGGCGCCTCCCCCGGCCGCCTCGCTCATGCGCGAGCGGCTGGCCACCGGCGGCGTCGTGATCGCCGACTTCCCCGCCCGCGCCCTGGACGCCGAGTCGCTGTCGGCGTGCGCTCGGGCCCTGTCGGGTTCGGTCGATGCGGTGCTCGCGGGCGACTCCGGCACCGCACGGGTGCAGTTCCCTCCCGCATACCGTGCCCGGCTGCTGAGCGACGCGGGCGTCGACGCGTGGATGGGAGTGAACGCCAGGGATCGCAACCGGGTGGCGCTCGAGGGCGAGGCCGCCGCTCTCGCTCACGCAGGGGCCGCGGGCGTGCACTGCGTGACAGGTGACCACACCGGGATCGGCTCTCGCCCGGATGCCGCGCCCGTGTTCGACCTCGACTCGACGCGGCTTGCGGCGATGATGGCGTCTCGAGGGCACCTCGTGTCGGTGGCGGAGGCCCCACTGTCGCCGCCTGTCGAGTCGCGCCCCGCGCGCCTCCTCGAGAAGCAGCGTGCCGGCGCCGAGGTCTGCTTCGTCAACCACGCTGGCGGCCCCGAGCCGGTGCGCGCATTCATCGAGCGCGCTCAGAACCTGGGGGTGACGATGGGCTTCATCCCCTGCGTGCCGGTGATCGTGGATCGCGGGAGTGCGGAGCTGATTCGGGGATTCACGTCCCTGGCGCTCCCCGACGGATACCTGTACGGCATCCTCGAGGCTCGGAACGTTCGCGCTCAGGGCGTCGCGGCGGCGTCGCGACTCGCGCTGGAGTTCCTCACGATCCCTGGCGTGGTCGGCGTGGACCTGTCCGGCGGGCCCGGCGCGGGGAAGGAGCTCGAGTTCGCGGAGGCGGAGGCGGAGATCGGCGCCGCAGTGACGGCGGCGCTGCGCTCATGACCGTCGCGCCCTGGTGCCCACCCGAGCGAGCACCGTAGCGTAGTGCCATGGGCCTGACATGGAGAGACGTCATCGATGCGGTGCGGTCCTTGGACGTTCCACATCAGGACATCGTCCTCACTGGCAGCGGCCCGCTGCTCGCCCACGGCGTGATCGCCGAGATCGGGGACGTCGACATCGTGGCCCGCGGCGACGCCTGGGAGCGCCTCGCGGCTCGGGGGAAGGTGCACGCCGGAGAGCTCGGTGATCACTACGTCGACCTCCCGGGAGGCATCCAGGTCTTCTCGGGGTGGCGGGGGGAACCAGCCGATGCCGTCATCGCTCGCAGCGCGAACGTCGACGGGGTGCGCGTCGCTTCTCTCGCGGACGTGGTGGCCTACAAGCGCCGCCTCGGTCGCCCCAAGGATCGGGAGCACCTCGCCTCGGTGGAGCGTTGGGCAGACGTGATGACCGACCCCGTCGCGACTGCCCGCCGCGCCCCCGAGGTGCTGGCGGATCGCGTCGAAGCAGGAGAACGACTCGCTCCGGTGCTCGCGGCGCTCGCCCCGGCGAGGCCCACCGTGCTCGCCCTGCCCCGGGGAGGGGTGCCGGTGGCCGCGCCGATCGCCCGTGCGCTGTCCTGCTCACTCGACGTGCTCGTGGTGCGCAAGCTCGGGCTGCCGTCGAATCCCGAATACGCGTTCGGTGCGATCGGAGAGGGCGGCGAGCCTCTGATCGACGAGCGCATCGTGGCGGCCGCGGACCTGGTCGAGTCGGAGGTGGCGGCGGTCGTGGCCGCGGAGCGCCGGGAGCTGGCCCGTCGCGTCGCCGTCTACCGTGCCGGTCGGCCCGCACTCACGCTCACGGGACGCACGGCGATCATCGTGGACGACGGCTCCGCCACCGGAGCGACCGCACAGGCGGCGATCGCGGTCGCACGGACCATGGGAGCCGCGCGTGTGCTGGTCGCGGTGGGCACCGCGCCCCCCGATGTCCTCGCGATGCTCGGGCGCCACGCGGACCGCGCGATCGCTGCCATGACTCCCGAGCCGTTCACGTCCGTCGGCCAGTGGTACCGGGACTTCTCCCCCACCTCTGACGACGAGGTGCTCGCGGTCCTTCGCACCTCCGACTGAATGCAGGAGGGTGAGACGTCCCCCTCAGCGCGACAACGCGGCGTTGAGCCGCGCCACCCAGCCCGGACCTTGGTAGACGAAGCCGGTGTACGTCTGAAGGAGCGTCGCGCCCGCGTCGAGCAGAGCACGAGCATCGTCCTCGGACTCGATCCCACCGACGCCCACGATGGTCAGCCGGTCCCCGGCGCGTTCCTTGAGGCGCGCCACGACCTCGACCGCTCGCGCCCTCACCGGAGGGCCGGAGAGCCCCCCGGGGCCGCGATCGTGCGCGATCGTCGTGTTGGTCGCGATGACACCGTCCAGGCCCGCTTCAATGGCGAGGTCAGCGACGGCATCGACGTCGTCATTCGCCAGGTCGGGGGCGATCTTGACGAGCAGGGGCACGTGATGCCCCGCGGCCTCGTCGGCGGCCGCACGCACCTGCGCAAGGATCGGCCGCAGCGACTCGGTGCTCTGCAGGTCACGCAGCCCCGGGGTGTTGGGGGAGCTGACGTTGACGACCAGGTAGTCCGCGTACGGAGACAGCACGTGCGCCGAGTATGCGTAGTCCGCCGGCGCGTCCTCTGGTGCGGTGAGCTTGGTCTTCCCGATGTTGACGCCGAGCACGACGGCGCGCCCGGGCCGTGTGGACCGCAGGCGCGCGAGCCTGCGCGCCACGGCATCGGCCCCCTCGTTGTTGAAGCCCATGCGGTTGCGCAGGCCCCGCACGTCCCGCTCGCGCCAGGATCGGGGCCGCTCGTTGCCCGGCTGCCCCCACGCGGTCACGGTGCCGATCTCGACGAACGCGAACCCGGCGGCAGCCAGCCCCGTCACCGCCTCGGCATTCTTGTCCATGCCTGCGGCGAGCCCGACAGTCCCCGGGAACTCGATGCCCATGGCGCTCACCGGAGCAGACGGCCGGGCAGTGAGGTGCAGCGCACGCGCCGCTCGGAAGGCCCATCCCCCGTAGCGGAAGGCGGCGATGCCTAGGCGGTGGGCGTTCTCCGCGTCGACGCGCGCGAGGACGTGGTCGTAGAACAGGCGGTACACGGCACCAACGTAGCGCGGATAGGGTCGAGTCATGACTTCTCTCAACGCCACGAGCGACTCTGTCAGCACCATCGACGCCGACGCCCTGATCCTGGGCTACGACGGCGATGTGACCACACACCCTCAGCTCCCGGAGGACGTGCGCGCCACCATCGCGACGGCCGCGGGGATGCTCGAGCCCTCCGCGAAGGTCGGCTCCACCGTCGTCCTGCCCGGCATCGACGTGAGCGCCACGCGCGTCGTCATCGTCGGCATCGGTGACGGCTCCGAGGGCGACCTGCGCATCGCCGCAGGCGCCGCCTCCCGCGCTTGCGGCAAGCGCCCGTCGTCAGTCGTCGTCGCGCTTCCCGCCTCCGACGACGTCGCTGCCTCCGCGGTCGCCGAGGGCGCACTCATGGGTGCGTACACGTTCCACGACTACAAGTCGGACGATGCTCTGGCGAGCTACGAGGGCGCCGACTGGCACATCGCTGGTGCGTCCGACGCGGCGCTCAAGCGCGCGTCGATCCTCGCTGCGGCCGTCACCGGCACGCGGGATCTCGTCAACACTCCGCCGCTCGACATGTTCCCGGCCTCCGTCGCCGAGGCCGCTCAGGGCTACGCGCAGCAGTTCCCCGTCGACGTCGAGGTGTGGGACGTGGAGCGTCTCGCGCAAGAGGGCTTCGGCGGCATCCTGGGCGTGGGCATGGGCTCGTCCCGACTGCCGCGCCTGGTGCGCATCGAGTGGAACCCCGCGGACGCGAAGAGCTCGGTCGCGCTGGTGGGCAAGGGCATCACCTTCGACACCGGCGGCATCTCCCTCAAGCCGCCGAAGGGCATGGAGACGATGAAGTCGGACATGTCCGGAGCGGCCGCCGTGCTGCACATCGTCCTGGCGGCCGCCCGCGCCGAACTGCCGGTCAAGGTCACCGGGTGGCTGTGCCTCGCAGAGAACATGCCGTCGGCCACCGCCCAGCGGCCGTCGGACGTCATCCGCATCTACGGCGGCAAGACGGTCGAGGTGATGAACACTGACGCCGAGGGTCGGCTGGTGATGGCCGACGGTCTCGCACGCGCCATCGAGGAGGACCCGGACGTGGTCCTCGACATCGCCACTCTCACCGGCGCCCAGGGCGTCGCGCTCGGCTCGCGGACGTCTGGCGTCATGGGCGACGACGAGGTGCGCGCAGCCGTCGTGGCCGCGGCCGACTCGGTGGATGAGGCGTTCTGGCCGATGCCGCTTCCCGAGTACCTGCGCGAGTCCCTCGACTCGAAGGTCGCGGACCTCAGGAACATCGGAGACCCGATGGGTGGCATGCTGTCGGCCGGCGTGTTCCTCAAGGAGTTCGTGGGTGACACCCCGTGGGCGCACCTCGACATCGCGCGCCCCGCGTTCAACGAGAGCTCCCCGTGGGGCTTCACGCCTTCCGGCGCGACCGGCGCCTCGGTGCGGACCATGTTCCGTTTCCTGGAGACGCGCGCGGGCCTCTAGTCAGGCACGTGCGTCACGCGCGAGAACGGCGGTCGGGCTCTGCTCGGCCGCCGTTCTCCGTGGTGCGGGTCAGCCGTGACTCTTGCGCTGCCGTTCGTTCCACTCGCGCATGCGCGACGGGTAGCCGGAGAGGTTCACGTCGAACGCGGGGACGCCGAGCTGCTTCGCGACCTTGCGCGCCGTCTCGATGTCGGGCACGCGCCGCCGGGTCCACTGGCCAGTGTCGGCGACCACCACCATCGTGGTCTGCGTGACCCGAGTGGGAGGCTCGATGAACGCCTCGCAGCCCTCATGTTCGGCCACGAAGGCCTGGAGGTGCGCGACCGTCTCCGCTCGCGCGTCCTTCGATGCCGCGCTCCCGGCGGCGCCGTCTGCTCGCTTTGACCCGAACATGTGTGACAAGAAGCTCATGAGCCCAGGGTAGTCATGGGTTGCGGTTCGCGCCGACGCCGACTGGTGGCAAGATGGGTGTGACCGACTTTCCCACAAGGAGAACTCATCGTGCCCGAGTCCACCCCACGCTCGTTCGACCTGCTCATCCTTGGCGGAGGCTCCGGCGGCTATGCCGCCGCGTTCCGCGCCTCCCAGCTCGGCCTCACGGTCGGGCTGGTCGAGGAATCGAAGGTCGGGGGCACGTGCCTCCACAACGGCTGTGTCCCCACCAAGGCGCTGCTGCACGCGGCCGAGGTCGCTGACAACGCGCGCGACGGCGCGAAGTACGGCGTGAACGCCACCCTCGACTCCATCGACATGGCCGTCGTCAACGAGTACAAGCAGGGCGTCGTCGACAGGCTCTACAAGGGACTCCAGGGCCTGGTGAAAGCCCGCAAGGTCGAGCTCATCGAGGGCCACGGCACGCTCGTGGGCCCCGACGCCATCGAGGTGCGTGGCGAGCGCTACACCGCCAAGAACATCGTGCTCGCGACCGGATCGTATGCCCGCTCACTGCCCGGTCTCGAGATCACGGGTCGCGTCATGACCTCGGATCAGGCGCTCCAGATGGACACCGTTCCAAGCTCCGCCATCGTGCTCGGCGGCGGCGTCATCGGTGTGGAGTTCGCCTCCGTGTGGAAGTCGTTCGGGGCGGACGTCACCATCGTCGAGGCGCTCCCCCACCTCGTGCCCAACGAGGACGAGGTGCTCTCGAAGGGACTCGAGCGCGCCTTCCGGCGCCGCAAGATCGACTACAAGCTGGGCGTCAAGTTCCAGGGCGTCGAGCAGACTGACTCGGGTGTGAAGGTCTCCCTCGAGGATGGCACCGTTCTCGAGGCGGACGTGCTCCTCGTGTCCGTGGGCCGTGGACCGCGCACCTCCGGCCTGGGCTACGAGGAGCAGGGAGTGCGCATGGACCGCGGGTTCGTGCTCACCGACGAGAGGCTGCACACCGGCGTGGCGAACATCTACGCCGTCGGCGACATCGTTCCCGGGCTGCAGCTCGCGCACCGCGGCTTCCAGCAGGGCATCTTCGTCGCAGAGACGATCGCGGGGCTCAGCCCCCAGCCGATCGTCGAGGCCAACATCCCGCGCGTGACGTACTGCGAGCCCGAAGTCGCGTCCGTAGGGCTGACCGAATCCAAGGCGCGCGAGATCCACGGCGACGATGCGGTCGAGGCTCTCGAGTACAACCTGGGTGGCAACGGCAAGAGCCAGATCCTCGGCACCCAGGGCTTCATCAAGCTGGTCCGGGTCAAGAACGGCCCGGTCGTCGGAGTCCACATGCTGGGCTCACGCGTGGGCGAGCAGATCGGCGAGGCTCAGCTCATCGTGAGCTGGGAGGCACACCCCGAAGACGTGGCACCTCTCATCCACGCGCACCCGACGCAGAATGAGGCGATGGGCGAAGCGCACTTGGCCCTGGCCGGCAAGCCCCTCCACGCCCACGACTGATTACGGAGACAATCTTCATCATGAGCAACGACGTCACTCTTCCGGCCCTGGGCGAATCCGTCACTGAGGGCACCGTCACACGCTGGCTCAAGTCCGTCGGCGACTCCGTCGAGGTCGACGAGCCCCTGCTGGAGGTCTCCACCGACAAGGTCGACACCGAGATCCCCTCGCCCTTTGCCGGCACCCTGAACGAGATCCTCGTCGAGGAGGACGACACCGTGGAGGTGGGCGCCGTCCTGGCCCGCATCGGCGACGCCGACGCCGCGCCCGCAGCACCGTCCGCACCCGCAGAGCAGTCGGCACCCGCAGCGGCCTCCGCGGCTGCCGAGCCGTCCGCCCCGGCAGCCGCGTCGGCACCGGCAGAGCAGTCCGCACCGGCGCAGGAGTCCGCTCCCGCACCGGAGACGACCGCTTCCGCCGCCGAGCCCGCTCAGGCGGAGCCGGCGTCGAGCCCTGCCGCCGAGGCTGCCGCCACCGCGGATCAGGAGAAGGCCCCCGCCACGACGGCCGCCCCGGCGGCCGCATCGGCGCCTGGCGATTCGTCGGGCTCTGGCTACGTCACGCCCATCGTCCGCAAGCTCGCCAAGGAGCGCGGGGTCGACCTGTCCCAGGTCTCCGGCACTGGTGTGGGCGGTCGCATCCGCAAGGAAGACATCATCAGCGCCGCGGAGTCCGCGAAGGCAGCGACTCCCGCCCAGTCGGCGACCCCCGCCGCCGCTTCTGCCCCGGCACAGGCGGCGGCTCCCGTCGAGTCCGAGCTCCGTGGACAGACCATCAAGATGTCCCGCATCCGCAAGGTCACCGCCGACAAGATGATGGAGTCGCTGCACGGCATGGCGCAGCTGACCTCCGTCATCGAGGTCGACTGCTCCAAGATCTGGGCACTTCGCGCGTCCTCGAAGGACGCCTTCTACGAGAAGCACGGCGTCAAGCTGTCGTTCCTGCCCTTCTTCACCAAGGCAGTGTCCGAGGCACTCGCGGAGTACGCGAACATCAATGCCTCGGTCAGCGAGGACGGCAAGTCGATCGTGTATCACCCGGCCGTCAACCTGTCGATCGCGGTGGACACCGAGAAGGGCCTGATGCTGCCGACGATGCGGGAGGCGGACGCCAAGTCGCTTCCCGAGCAGGCCCAGGCCATCGCGGACCTGGCGGAGCGTGCGCGCTCCGGCGGGCTCAAGGCCGACGAGATCTCGGGCGGAACCTTCTCGGTGACCAACACTGGCTCCGTGGGCACCCTGTTCGACACGCCCGTGGTGCCCGCGCCTCAGGCCGGCATTCTGGCGACGTGCGCGATCGTCAAGCGCGCCGCGGTCGTCAAGGGTCCGGACGGCGAAGACGTCATCTCGATCCGCCCCATGTGCTACCTGCCCCTCAGCTACGACCACCGACTGGTCGACGGCGCGGATGCGGCTCGGTTCCTGCAGAGCGTGAAGAAGCGTATCGAGGCCGGCGCGTTCGAGGCTGACCTCGGGCTCTAGGGCACCTCATGAGGGTCGTCATTGCGGGGTCATCGGGCCTGATCGGGACGGCGCTCAAGGATTCTCTGCGTCGTGACGACCACGATGTGGTCTCGCTGGTGCGCCGTGAGGCGCGCGATCCGGACGAGTCGTCGTGGGAGCCCGCTTCCGGCGACGTCGATCGTGAGGTGCTCGCGTCTGCGGACGTGGTCGTGAACCTCGCGGGGGCGTCGATCGGCGCGAAGCGCCTCACCGACTCCCACGCCAATCTCGTCCTGCAGTCTCGGCTCGACTCCACCGGAACGATCGTGCGTGCGCTCGTCGACTCCGGGTTCACCGGGTTGCTGCTGCAAGGCTCTGCAATGGGGTACTACGGGGATCGTGGAGAGGACCACCTCACGGAGCGTTCCGGACCGGGAGACACACTGCTGGCGTCCATCGTGCGCCAGTGGGAGGCCGCCGCACAGCCGGCGGTGGACGCCGGGATCCGCACCGTGTTCGCGCGCACCGGACTCGTGCTCGCTCCGCACGGAGGGTTCGCGGAACGGTTGATGCCGCTCGTCACCCGCGGATTGCTGCGCTCGCTCGGCAAGGGCACCGCGTGGCACTCGTGGATCTCCCTCGATGACCACATCAGAGCCCTGCGGTTCCTCATCGATTCCGATCACCATGGCCCCGCCAACGTGATCGCACCGATCGCGGTGCGCGACCGTGAACTCATCCGCGCGATGTCGGAGGCGGCGGGGCGTACTCCTGGGCTGCCCGTCCCGGGCTGGGCGCTGAAGATTGCCATCGGCCGTGCGATCGAGGACCTGCTGTCGAGCCAGCTCGCCTCCCCCGGGGTGCTCAAGAGACTCGACTTCTCGTGGCGTCACCCGGAGATCACGGGCGCGGCGCAGTGGGTCATGGCTGAGGCCGGGCACGCACCACCGACCAGCGCCCGTCCCACCTGAGTTCCAATTCCACGCTCTGCACGTACGCCGCCGCCTCGGCAGCGCCATCCGGCGTCACGATCCGGTGTGCAGCGACCTCATAACTGACCGTGACCGTCGCGCCGTCTCCCGACTGCGACGCGACCTCCACCTCGCCGAGGTCGTATTCCAGCCCGTCGTAGCGAGTGTCTCCAGAGTCGAGCGCACGCGCCAACGCCCGCGTCTGCGCAGTCAGCGGCCCGTCGGCGATGGTGGCGAGCAGCGCCGCCCCGTCACCCGCCGCCAGGGCGTCCATGCGCTGGGCGGTCAGGGCGAGTGCGGCCTCACCAGGAGAATCGCGCGGCACGCGACCGGCGGAGCTTGAGGGCGCTGTCGCAGGCGCCGCCGAGTCTCCGGCGTCGGGTGTGTGCGAGTGGGCCAACTGCGGCGTCCCGGTGCGCTCGACTCCGGGCGGCTTGGGGATCGACGGCATCGCGGCGTCCACCACGCGGGGCACGGCGACGACCCCGGCCACGGCTGCTGCTGAGACCGCCATCCCCACAGCGATCCGGCTGGCCACGCGGCGCATGCGCCACGCGCGTCCCGCGGCGATCCGCTCGGTGCTCGCGCTCGCCCTCGCCCGGACCGCGCCCACCACCTCCGTCCGGGACGGCACGGCCACTGGCCGCTGCGGGGCGCACGAGGCAAGGGCCTGTGCCGCCACCGCCACCGGAGGTCGAGAGTCGGGGTCGTGCGCGAGGAGGGGTGCCGTCCAGGCCTCCACTGCCACACTGTCGTGCGCTGCCACGCACCACCGCAGGAGAGCCCCAAGCGAGTACGCATCGGCCGTGAGCGACGGTCCCGAGCGGCGCTCCGGCGCGCGGAACCCCACGGTGCCCCGCTCATCGTCGAGACACCCGCCGACGGTGTCGACGATGATGACCTCGCCGTCGGCGATCACGATGTTGGCGGGTGCGACGTCACCGTGGGCGATCCCGCGCGCGTGGAGCGCGTCGAGCGCCGCCGCGACCCGGACTCCCAGCCACACGCACTCCCCCGCGGCCAGGGGGCCGCGCCTGGTCTCGAGCTCGGCGAGGTCGACGCCGTCGATCCACGGCAGCGTCACGACCACCTGGTCGCCTTCCGCAACGCCCACCCCGAGCGGGACCAGCACCCCGGGATGCTCCACCTCTCTGAGCGCTCGGACGCGCTCGGAGACACTCGCCAGCACCTCTGGCCCCATGCCGACGGAACGCGTCAGTACTCGTGCATCGGCTCCTCGATCACTGGACATGCCTCCACTGTGACGTCCCGGCCACGGGCACGGGGGTTATCCACAGCGTCGGTGCGGGACTCGCCGTGAGCCCGGCGACCGCCATCAGCTCAGGGAGTCGTCACTCGGAATGCGACGCGCCCACGGCCACCACACCGGCCGCCCGATGTCGGAGACCAGACCAGGGACCAGCAGGGAGCGCACGACGAACGTGTCGATCAGCACGCCGAGGCCGACGATCACGGCGATCTGCGCGAGGAAGATCAGCGGGATCACGCCGAGCGCAGCGAACGTCGCCGCCAGCACGATGCCTGCAGACGTGATGACGCCGCCCGTCACCGCGAGGGCTCTCCTGACTCCGTCGCGGGTGCCGTGCGCCAGCGACTCCTCGCGCGCTCTCGACATCAGGAAGATCGAGTAGTCGACGCCGAGCGCCACGAGGAACACGAACCCCAGGAGCGGGACGGCGGGGTCCGAGCCGGCAAAGCCGAACACGTGGTTGAACAGGATCGCCGAGAGCCCGAGCGTCGCGCCGTAGGACAGGACGTTGGCGAGCACGATGAGCAGCGGCGCCAGCACGGAGCGGAGCAGCATCACCAGCACGACGAAGATGACCGCAAGGATGGTGGGGATGATGATCAGCGTGTCGCGCTGCGTGGTCACGCGCGTGTCGAGCTGCTCAGCCGCCTGACCGCCCACGAGGACATCGTCGGCCAAGGGATGAACGGCGTCGCGCACGCCCTCAACGATGTCGGCCGCCTCTGAAGAACTCGACGACACCTGCGTGATCGCGACCACCGAGACGCGACCGTCGATCTCGATCGGAGCCTCGCCGGGCACGGCACCGGGAGGCGCTCCCTCTGCGACGGAGGGGGTGAGCACGTATGCGCTCTCCACGCCCTCGACGTCAGTGGCGGCCTCAACCGCGTCATCGGCCTGATCCACGGGCACGAAGATACGGATGGGCGATGACGCACCGGCGTCGAAGTGATCCTCGAGCACTTCGGTTCCCTGAACCGAGTCGGTGCGGGTGGTGAACACATCCTGCGCGCCGAGTCCCTGCGCCTTGAAGGTGGGCAAGAAGGCGGCGAAGATCAGCAGCCCGCCCGCGGCAAGAATCCACGTGCGGCGTGGGCGCGAGTCGACGGCACGCGCCACCCGCGGCCAGAAGCCGGAGCCCATCGACGGGTCGGAGCCGTGCCCTTGTTCGCTCGCCTGATAGCGCGGCAGAGCCGGCCAGAACACGCCGCGTGCGCGACGGCCGCCGATGAGCAGGAGCGCGGGAAGCAGCGTCAGGGCCGCGAGCAGCGCCGCGGCGATGCCGATGGCGCCTGCCGGACCGAGCGCGGCGTTGGACTTGAGGTCACTCAGCAGCAGCACCAGCAGTCCGAGGATGACGGTGCCGGCGGACGCGGCGATGGGCTCGAGAGACCGTCGCCACGCCTTCCACAGCGCCGTGTAGGTGGACTCGTTGCGGACCAGCTCCTCGCGGTAGCGGGCAACCAGCAACAGCGCGTAGTCGGTGGTCGCGCCGACGACGAGGATGAACATGATTCCTTGCGCCTGACCGTTGAGGGTGATGACCCCCGAGTCCGCCAGCGCGTAGACGCCCAGGATCGCGCCGGTGAGCGCGATCATGGCCGTCGACAGCACCAGCAGGGGCAGCACGGGGCTGCGGTAGACGACCAGCAAGATGACGAGCACCACGACGAGCGCGACCACGAGCAAGATCCCGTCGATGCCCGCAAAGGCCTCGAGCAGGTCCGCGAGGATCCCGAGCCCGCCGGTCAAGTGACCGTTCAGGTCGCTTCCACTCTCGCTCCCCTCCCACGTCATCCGAATGGTCTCGGCGACAAGCTCGCCGACCGTTCCTTCGCCTGCGCTCTCCTCTGCGACGTCGCCCGAGACTGAGAACGACACGAGCACCGCTTCACCGTCCTCTGACGGCACCACCTGCGGCATCTGTTCGCTTGCCGGTGGCGAAAGCACCTCGCCGACGGTGCGGCCCGCCTCGCCTCCCTCGATGGGGTTGTCGACGACGGTGGCGACGAACTGCTCGACGAAAGCGATGTCCTCCGGGCCCGTGATCCCGTCGACGACGAAGATCCCGGGAACCGCATCGGCCGGTGAGAATTCTGCCTGCAGCTCTGCGGCTCGCGTCGACTCGGCCGACGAAGGCAGGAATGCCGCTGAGTCGTTCTCCTGTACCTCCGACAGCTTGCCGAAGGTCTGGCCCCCGACGCCGCCGACGGCGAGCCACCCTGCAATGACGAGGACGATGACGAGGGGCCGAATCCAGGCGCGTGAAGACATGTTCATATCGTGCCTCAACGCTGCGGCGATCACTGCATTCCCGGGGGTTTAGCCTGGACTCTATGGAGACGCTCACCCTCGATGTCGGCGCGCGGCTCGTGCCGTACCAGGAGGCATGGGACCTGCAGCGCCGCCTCCACGCGGAGCGGGTCGCCGGCGACCGTGAGGACACGGTCGTCCTGGTCGAGCACGAGAGCGTGTACACCGCGGGAAAGCGCACCGCCCGGTGGGACCGGCCCGTCGATGGCACCCCCGTCGTGGACGTCGACCGTGGTGGCAGGATCACGTGGCACGGTCCCGGCCAGCTGGTCGGCTACCCGATCATCCGTCTGCGCGAGCCCGTCGATGTCGTGAAGTACGTCCGGGCGCTCGAACAGGCCTTCATCGACCTCAGCGCGTCGTATGGCCTCGACGCCACACGGGTGGACGACCGTTCCGGAGTGTGGCTGCCGGCGACGGACACCCGGCGCGAGCGGAAGATCTGTGCGATCGGCGTGCGCGTCGCCAAGGGAGTCACCATGCACGGCTTCGCATTCAACTGCGACCCGGCGCTCGGCGAGTTCGACCGCATCGTCCCGTGCGGCATCGATGACGCCGACGTCACCTCGCTGTCCCAGGAACTCGGGCGCGACGTGGGCATCGGCGACGTCCTGCCCGCCGCGCTTGGATTCCTAGAAACCGCACTGACAGACGTACGCTGGGAGACGGCGACGCCTACAGGCGCCGCCGCTGCCGTCGCCGAGCACCCCAAGGAGACCGTGTGACCATCGCACCAGAGGGCCGCCGCATGCTGCGCGTCGAGGCCCGCAACGCCGAGACCCCGATCGAGCGCAAGCCTGAGTGGATCCGCACCAAGGCCACGATGGGCCCCGAGTATTCGGAGCTCAAGACCCTGGTCCGATCGGGTGGGCTGCACACGGTGTGCGAGGAGGCCGGCTGCCCCAACATCTTCGAATGCTGGGAGGACCGCGAGGCGACGTTCCTCATCGGCGGCGCTCAGTGCACGCGGCGATGCGACTTCTGCCAGATCGACACCGGCAAGCCCTCTCCCCTGGACCGTATGGAGCCCACCAAGGTTGCGAACTCCGTGAAGGAGATGGGGCTCAAGTACTCGACCATCACCGGTGTCGCCCGCGATGACCTCGCCGACGGCGGCGCATGGCTCTACGCGGAGACGGTCCGCAAGATCCACGAGCTGGGGCTCGGCACCGGCGTGGAGCTGCTGATTCCCGACTTCAACGCGGTGCCCGACCAGTTGGCCGAGGTGTTCTCCTCACGCCCAGAGGTGCTCGCGCACAACGTCGAGACCGTCCCGCGCATCTTCAAGCGGATCCGGCCCGCGTTCACGTACGAGCGTTCGCTGCACGTGATCTCGGAGGCCCAGCGCGATGGGCTCGTGACCAAGTCCAACATCATCCTCGGCATGGGAGAGACGTTCGACGAGGCGGTGCAGGCCCTCCAGGACCTGCACGACGCGGGCTGCGACCTCATCACGATCACCCAGTACCTGCGCCCGAGCCCGCGCCACCACCCGGTGGAGCGGTGGGTCAAGCCCGAGGAGTTCGTCGAGCTCTCTGATGCTGCGGAGGAGATGGGATTCCTCGGTGTCATGTCAGGGCCGCTCGTGCGTTCCTCCTACCGTGCCGGACGCCTGTGGGGCCAGGCCATGAAGAGCAAGGGCCGTCCGATTCCGGAGGAGCTGGCGCACCTCGGTGAGCCCATGGAGGCCCGCCAGGAGGCATCGTTCCTCCTGAACCGCTCCGCCGCACCAGCCTGCTGACCCGCCATCCCGTGAGCGCATCGGCCGCACGCCGCTGAGCGACTAGACTGTGCCGCATCATGGCTAAGGAACCGCAGAAGAAGCCCCGCTGGTACAAGCTCGTCGCGCAGGCGTATAAGGCGACAGCGCCCGACGACAAGTGGCTGCTGCCGCTGATGATCCTCATCCCGGTGGCGGTGATCGGCCTGTCGGTGCTCGTGGCGCTGCTCGTCTCCGACTCGACCATCGTGCTGGTGTACTCGGTCCTCTTCGGCGTCCTCGCGGCCGCGCTCGCCGCCATGTACACGCTGACCCGCCGTTTCGAGAAGAATGCCTTCCAGCGCATGGAGGGCCAGATGGGCGCGTCGATCTCGATCGCGCAGTCCATTCGCCGGGGGTGGAAGTTCGAAGACGACCCGGTGTCGATCGACCCGCGCGGCAAGTCCCTCGTGTTCCAGGGCATCGGCAAGGGCGGCGTGGTGCTGCTCGCCGAGGGAGGCAATGCCGCCAACAAGCAGGTGACAGCAGTCAAGCGGCGCATCAACAAGCTGGTGCCCGGCGTGCCTGTCCATGTGATCTCCATCGGCGCTGGCGAGGGCCAGGTCTCGCTCAAGAACCTCACCAAGGCGATCCGCAAGCACAAGAAGGCGCTCACCAAGGACCAGCGCGAGCAGGTCAGTGCGCGACTGCGCGCCATCGGTGGTCAGAAGCTGCCCGTGCCGAAGGGCGTCGACCCCATGCGTGCCCGCCCCGACCGCAAGGCGATGCGCGGGCGCTGAGCCACACGAGCATCGGCCGGGCGCAGATCAGTCAGGCTCGGGCAGCGTCAGGACGATGCGGTCGCCGTCGATTCGCACACCCACCTGGGTCATGTCGTCGGCCCGCAGCAGGCCCTCGGTGACGGAGGAGCGGTTGTCCCCCACCACGACGACCGCGCATCCGGCCGCCTGGCCCGCCCGAATCCCCGCATCGGTGTCCTCGAACACCACGCACTCGCCCGGCTCCACGCCGAGCAGGTCTGCGGCTCGCGCGAATCCCTCGGGGTCCGGCTTGCCGTGCTCGACGTCATCAGCACCGATGAGAATCTCCGGCAGATCGATGCCGACGGCCGAGAGTCTGCCCCTGGCGGGCCCGGCGAGCGCAGAGGTCACGAGCGCCCAGCGTCCGTCAGGGAGCGCCTCGACGAACGCCGCTGCGCCGGGAATCTCCACCACCCCGTCGAACCTGCTCGTCTCCATCGTGTGGATGCGATCCAGCCACTCGCGGATCTCCGCGTCGTCGGTGAGATAGCGCGCCACGGTCGCGCGGCTCGGGCGTCCGTGGGCGAAGGCCCGCACCTCGACGCCGTCCAAGCCGTGGGCGCCGGCGAACTCGTTCCACATCACGTCGACCAGCGCGTTGGAGTCGACGAGGGTGCCATCCATGTCGCACAGCACGGCGGACACGGTCAGCTCAGGCATTGACGGCTCCTCTGGTGCGCACGATCAGGGTGCCTGCGGCGCGGTCGTGCAGTCCGCGGCCGTCCGGACCCCACACCACGGCGGGGATCACCAGGGCCAGCAGCACCGTCCTGGCCAACGCGCGGAGGACGCCGACGAACGGCGCGCCGTCCTCCCTCGTCACCCGCAGCCCCACGAGGCGGTGCCCCACGGTGGTGCCAAGCGTGGCGACGAGCACGAGGTGCTGCACCATCCAGATCACCAGCGTCGCCATGGGATCGCCCGCCAGCAGGACGCGTTCGACGGCGGTCAGGGCCGACGTGTCTCCGGCCGGAAAGAAGGCGGAGGAGATCAGCAGGCACAGCACCCAGTCGACGGCGACTCCCACGAGCCGCAGGCCCGGGTACGCGCGTGAAGTCTCGGGCATCGGGTGGGTCACCGTTCCATCGTATCGGCGCGTGGACTAGGGTCGATGACGTCGCCGTCCCAGCGCTGCCGCTGAGACGCGCTCTCCCAGAGATCGCGTAACACTCTCGTAACATCACACGAATCTGGGGGAAACGGCCTGCCCCTAGGGTGGGCTTGCTAGCCCGAGCACACCTGACATTGCAAGGAGCAAACGGATGTTCAAGACTGCCGAAGAGGCGATCGCGTATGTGAAGGATGAGGCCGTCGAGTACATCGACATTCGCTTCTGCGACCTTCCTGGCGCGATGCAGCACGTCAATGTTCCCGCGTCCCAGTTCGAGACGGTGCTGGAGGACGGTGCCGCCTTCGATGGCTCGTCGATCCGCGGTTTCCAGGCCATCAACGAGTCCGACATGAAGCTGATCGCTGACCTCCAGACCGCCTATGTGGATCCCTTCCGCAAGGCCAAGACCCTGGTCATCAACTTCTCGGTCGTCGACCCGTTCACGGACGAGCCCTACTCCCGCGACCCGCGCAACGTCGCGATGAAGGCGCAGGAGTACCTGAAGTCCACCGGCATCGGCGACACGGCGTTCTTCGCCCCCGAGGCCGAGTTCTTCATCTTCGACTCCGTGCGCTTCGACACCAACCAGCACGAGGGTTACTACCACATCGAGTCCTCCGAGGGCTGGTGGAACACCGGCAAGGAGACCGAGCTCGACGGCTCGCCCAACCTCGGCTACAAGACGCGCTTCAAGGGCGGCTACTTCCCCGTGTCGCCCGGCGACCAGATGGGCGACCTTCGCGACGAGATGTGCACCGTGCTCGGCGAAGTGGGCCTCGAGCTCGAGCGCGCGCACCACGAGGTGGGCACCGCCGGTCAGCAGGAGGTCAACTACCGCTTCAACACGCTGCTGCACGCCGCCGACGACCTGATGAAGTTCAAGTACGTCGTCAAGAACGTCGCATGGCGCAACGGCAAGACCGCCACGTTCATGCCGAAGCCCCTGTTCGGCGACAACGGCTCCGGCATGCACGTGCACCAGTCCGTGTGGAAGGACGGCGAGCCGCTGTTCTACGACGAGGCAGGCTACGGCGGTCTCTCGGACATCGCGCGCTGGTACATCGGCGGCATCCTGAAGCACGCGCCGTCGCTGCTGGCGTTCACCAACCCCACGGTGAACTCCTACCACCGCCTGGTGCCGGGCTACGAGGCGCCGGTCAACCTGGTGTACTCGGCCCGCAACCGCTCGGCCGCAGTGCGCATCCCGATCACCGGAACGAACCCCAAGGCCAAGCGCATCGAGTTCCGCGCCCCTGACTCGTCCGGAAACCCGTACCTCGCCTTCTCCGCGCTGCTCATGGCCGGCCTCGACGGCATCAAGAACAAGATCGAGCCGCCGGCGCCCATCGACAAGGACCTCTACGAGCTCCCGCCCGAGGAGCACGCGCAGATCGCCCAGGTTCCCGACTCGCTTCCCGCGGTGCTCGACACCCTCGAGGCCGACCACGACTACCTGCTCGAGGGCGGCGTGTTCACCGAGGACCTCATCGAGGAGTGGATCGACTTCAAGCGCACCAACGAGATCGACCCGCTGCGCTTCCGTCCCCACCCGCACGAGTTCGAGCTGTACTACGACTGCTAAGCAGTAGTCGCGTCACGCGACGAGCGGGGTCGGCCTTCACGGGCCGGCCCCGCTTTCGCTTTCCCGGGACCTGACTAGGGCCGATGCGGGCTCGGCGGAGCGGGCGCGTCAGCCGCTCCTTCCAGCTCCACCATGCACGCGCCTCCCTCGCGCCCAGTGGCACGGCGGACGGTCACGAGGACGTCCTCCTGCCCCGGCCGGTTCGCGATGCGCTCGATCGCCGCCGCGT
Organism: Demequina aestuarii; assembly: GCF_000975095.1. Classification (GTDB taxonomy): domain Bacteria; phylum Actinomycetota; class Actinomycetes; order Actinomycetales; family Demequinaceae; genus Demequina; species Demequina aestuarii. The sequence goes on along the minus strand of NZ_BBRD01000001.1, from coordinate 1,080,870 downwards.
GGATCCCGCACACCACATCGGGACGCACCGCCGCCAGGTCCCGGAAGGGACACCGGGCGACATGGACGCAGCCCACGCCTCCCGGGGCACCTGCACTGGCGGACGGCGCAGCGCTGATGGAGAGTTCCGCCCCCACCGCCCCGAGCGCCGTCACGAGCCGGTCGATCGGAGCATCGACGCCTGCCAACGACGCAGCGAGCTCCTCTCCCCACCGGGCACCGGCCGCGAAGGCCGTGGCGCGTGCCTTCGACTCGTCCTGGCCAAACGCCTCGAGAATGATGCCTGCGAGACGCAGCGCGTCGACCCCGGGGTCGTGCGCAAGCAGCCCTGCGGGCGTGACGCGATACAGCGCGCGCGGACGCCCGCGCGCCCCCGTGTGCTCGTGCCACGTGGTCACGCGGCCGTCCTCCACGAGCGCCTCGAGGTGTTCGCGGACGGTGTTGGCGTGCAGTCCGACGGCGGCCGCCACGTCCGCGAGCGGAACCGGTGCGGCCACGCGGCACAGCGCGCGCAGCACTCGCTGGCGCGAGTCCGCGTGCGTCTCTCGATCCGCGGGAGACATCAGCAGCAGGTGAGCCGTGAGATCGACACGCGCCACACCTCGGGGCCGCGCTGGAGGTACTCGAAGGAGAAGTCTCCGGGGACCTCTGCATCGATCTCCGCCAGCAGCCGCTCGGGAGCGTGGGGCGCCGCGATCACCATGGCCTCGCCCGGCACGAGCGACGTCACCTGGCCGATGACTCGCGCGTGACGGTGCTCGCGAGGGATGGCTCGCACATCGATGTCCCCCGGCTCGGCGGCCGATGCGCGGACCGGGCTTGCGGCGGCTGTCGACAGCTCGGTGCGTTCGCCGCGGTCGACGGCGGGTGCCGCCTGCGCGGCACCGCAGCCGCCGCCTCCGCACGCGCAGCGGTCAGCGGGCTCAGTGGACTCCGTGGTCGGGGCCGTGTCCTGGTTCATGTGGTGTCTCCTGTTCATGGGTGGTCGTCGTGGACGTCGAACACACCGGCCGCGCCGCGTTCGGCGTCGACCATGATGTGAGAGACGAACGGGTAGTGGCCGGGCTCCGGGAACGTCAGCTCGACGAACCCGCCCTGCCCTGGCTGCAGCGCGAGCGACTGAGCGCCGCCGACCCCGTCGGAATCGCCAGGTCCGCCCAAGGCGTAGGCGCCCTCGCTGAAGACGGTGTCGAACTGCGTGCCCACCACGTGGAAGGAGCTTGCGCGCGAGGGGCCCGCGTCGACCACCCACACGCGCACGCGTTCGCCGGGGGCGGCGGTCAGCGGCTGATCGCGATACTGCGTAGCGTGGCCGTTGAACACCACCAGGTCCGGGTCTTCGTCCGCGATCTTCGCCGCATCGGCGATGCCACCCTGCTCCCCGAGGTAGAGCTCGGACTGCACCACCACGTACTCACGATCCACGGGCGCCAGCCCGGGCGGATCGATGATGACGGCCCCTGCCATGCCATTGGCGATGTGCAGCGACATCGGGGCGGTCGAGCAGTGATACATCCATGCCCCGGCGCGCTCCGCCACGAACGTGTAGGTGAGAGATTCACCCGGCTCGATGGTTCGCATCACCGCGTCGGGGGCGATCGCGCTCGCGTGGAAGTCGATCGAGTGGCCCATGTCTCCGTTGTTCACGAGCGTGATCTCGAAGGTGTCGCCCACGCTTCCTCGGAGCGTCGGCGCCGGCGCGGACCCTCCGAAGGTCCACAGCCGCTGCGTGACCCCGGGTGCGACCTCGGTCACCGCGTCCTCGACCTCCAGGGTGACGCGGTGGACGGTGCCCTCCGGAGCGGGTTCGAGCGTGGCCGGGTGCGGCGCGACCGTCGACGTCGCCTGCAAGTCGATCCGCGCCGCTGCGCCTGCCGCGTCGTCGGCGGCACGGTCCTCAGCGGCGGCGGACTCGTGTGCTGGTGGTGCACCCTCGACGTCGATCTCCAGCACCATCCCCATCTGCCGGTGGCCCGCGAGAGAGCACCATCCGGAGATGTCGCGGCCCACGATCCCTACGTCCAGGAGCGCGCGCTCCCCCGGTGGAATCGTCTCCGTGCGGTCACCGCTGTCGAGCACCAGATCGTGCGCGGTCTCATCCGTGTTGGTGACGTGGATCACCAGCCGGTCCCCGGCATCGACCACGACGTCGCCGGGCGTGAACCGCATCTGGGACGCTTCCACCTCGACCTCGACGGTGCGCCCGGTCGGATCGACGTCCGCGCTCGCGGCCGCACCGATGCCCGCTGCGCCGGGGTCGGCAGCGACTCCGGCTGCCGTCGTCAGGACCAGGGCGACCGCGGCCGCCACGGCCGATGACTTGCCAGGCAGGCGGGGGCGTTCGGACAGCGCTGAGGCGGAGACCACCACCGCGTGCTGGGCCTCAGGCTCATGCCGCGCAACATAGGACGTCCTGACCGCGGCGATGATCGCCGCCAGCGTCCACACCGCCGACGCCAGGGCCAGCACGGAGCCGCCGACGCGCACGAGGCTGGGAGTGGGCAGCACCCACAGGGCGACGCCTCCGTTGATGAGGACCAGGCGCGCGACAGCGTGCCGCTCCACTGCGGCCCGCGACCGACGCACGGCATGCGGCCCTCCCCCGATCACCATCGGGATGAGGTGCGAGAGCGCGCCGAGCAGCACCTGCGCCGCGCCACCGACCACGAATGCCGCCAGCACCCCGCCCAGGCGTGCGCGCGCATCGTCCCAGCTGGAGGCGAGCGCGATCGCTGCGGCCCAGGTCACGGTCGCGCCGACCATCCAGAGCACCGCACATGCCAGGTGCCATGCCGCCACGGTGACGGGGACTCGCGCACGTCCTGCGGCGACCATCGCACGCGCCGCGATGAGCATGCCGACGGCGACGACCGCCACGGCCATGGAGGTGGCCGCCCGCGACCCCACGGCCACCATGGCGACGGTCGTCGCCAGACCCGCGCTCATCACGCTCAAGCCGACTCGGCCGTCGCGCACCCCGGTCTCCGGCATGCGCACCGCGAGGACCGTCGGCCACAGCGTGATGAGCGTGGCCACGACCGTGAGCGCGACCCACCCGAGGATCATGAGCGACACATGAGACACGTACAAGCGCGCGGCCCCGTCGATCGACGCGCCGCCGCGGGACAGCAGCACGCCGTAGACGACGCCGATGGCGAGGGCGGCGGCGGCTCCGACGTAGGCCCAGGTGCTCCATCCCAAGCGGTTGGACAGCGCACCACGGGCGGTCATCGCGATCTCGACGCCGTGCCACACCACGACGGCACCGAGCACGGCGGCGCCGGCGATCACCAGCGACGGCACGGGCCGCGCGATGCCCACGATCACCGCCACCGCCGCACCCGTGTGCGCGGCAAGCCGGGCGGCTTCACCCCGGCGTCCTGTCGGCAACGGCCTGCGGCGCAGTGCCTGCGTGAAGTGCGCGCTCCAGATCAGCATCGCCGCCGTGACGCCGCCCAGCATGAGCAGGTGCACCATGAGCCACTCGCTCGCTGGCGTGACCCGGTGAGCGCCGGCAGCGATCGCTGCGGCGACGAGCCAGGCAAGCACCAACACGTGGACGCGCAGGTGCCAGCGGGCCCTCATGACGACGCTCGTGCCGGAGTCTTTTCCACGAAACCAGCGTAGAAATTCAGAGTCGTGCTGGACCAGGACGTACGTCCTCAGGAGCGCGCGGACCGGAAACGCTTGCAGTCGCCGTATCGTGGGAGCAAGCACCCGTACGCGCCTCGAGGAGAGCCCCATGAGCAACGTTGCCAGCGCCCATCAGCAGACCGCCGCCGAGTGGTGGCGCACGGCTGTGATCTACCAGATCTACCCGCGATCCTTCGCCGACGCATCCGGCGACGGCATCGGCGATCTGGCCGGCATCACGTCACGGCTCGACTCGCTGGCGGCGCTCGGTGTGGACGCGATCTGGCTCTCGCCGTTCTATGTCTCCCCGCAGCACGACGCTGGCTATGACGTCGCAGACTTCACCGACGTGGACCCCGTCTTCGGCACCCTCGAGGACTTCGACACGATGCGCGAGCGGGCCCACGACCTCGGACTGCGGGTGATCGTCGACATCGTTCCCAACCACACGTCGAGCGAGCACGTATGGTTCCAGCACGCGGTCGCATCAGCCCCGGGGAGCCCGGAGCGCGCGCGCTACATCTTCCGCGACGGCTCCGGAGAGGGCGGGGAGCAGCCGCCGAACAACTGGGAGTCGATGTTCGGCGGGCCCGCGTGGACTCGGGTGCACCGTGAGGACGGCGAGCCCGACCAGTGGTATCTCCACCTGTTCGACTCGTCCCAGCCCGACCTCGACTGGACGAACGAGGAGGTGCGCGTCGAGTTCGATCGCATCCTGAGGTTCTGGCTCGACCGCGGCGCGGATGGATTCCGCGTGGACGTCGCACACGGGCTGGCGAAGGTCCCCGGTCTCCCCGACTACCTTCCGGAGGGGGAGGTCGACGCGTCCATGGGTGGAGCCGCGATGGACCACCCCGCCTGGGCGCAGACCGGCGTCCATGAGATCTGGCGGCGCTGGCGCGCAGTCGTCGACGAGTACCCGGGCGATCGCATCCTCACGGCCGAGGCGTGGGTCAAGCCTCTGACCAGGATGGCGGACTGGGTGCGCCCCGACGAGATGCATCAGGCATTCAACTTCCCGTACCTCATCACAGGATGGGACGCCGCAGCGCTGCGCGATGTCATCGACGAGTCGCTGACGGCGTTCCATGGCGTCGAGGCCCCCGCGACCTGGGTGCTGTCGAACCACGATGTGATTCGCCACAGCTCGAGGCTGTCTCTCACGGTGCCGCATCCGCAGGGCCAGGGAATCGGCCCCGACTCCCCCGGCCTCCCCGACGCGGACACCGCCGTGAGGAGAGGACGAGCGGCCACCCAGCTGATGCTGGCGCTCCCGGGCTCTGCCTATCTCTACCAAGGCGAGGAGCTGGGGCTGCCGGAGGTCACCGACATTCCGGGGGAGGCCAGGCAGGACCCCACATGGCACCGCACGGAGGGCGAACGCTACGGACGCGACGGGTGCCGCGTGCCCATTCCGTGGACGGCTGATGCGCCGGCCTACGGGTTCTCGCCGTCCGGCCAGTCGTGGCTCCCGCAGCCGGCCGAGTGGGCGCACCTGGCCCGTGACGTCCAGGAGGGCGTCCCCGAATCGACGCTCACGTTCTATCAAGACGCCCTGCGCCTGCGCCGCGAGCACCGCCTCGCCGAGGGCGACCTGGTCTGGATCGAGGAACTCCCTGACGGCGTGCTGGGCTTCAGGGTGGGTGGCGTCACGGTGTACGCGAACATCGCGGGCGAGCCTTTCGACCTGCCGGACGGCGAGCAGATTCTTGCCTCGAGCCCGACGACCGGTACCCTTCCAGCGGACACCACGGTGTGGATGCTGCGCTGAGGCGGCATCGCAGGGCCAAGGAGGGCCAGTGACGAAGATCCAGAAGGTCGCGGACCTCGCGGGCGTGTCGACCGCGACCGTGTCGCGTGCGCTCGCCGGGAAGTCGTCGGTCTCGCCTGCCACCCGTTCGCGGGTGGAGGACGCCGCCCGCGAACTCGGGTACGTCGTGTCGGCCAACGCCTCGAGCCTCGCATCGGGCAGGACCCGCAACGTCGGCGTGGTCGTGCCGTTCATCGACAGCTGGTTCTTCATCGCGGTGCTCAAGGGCATTCAGCGGTCGCTCGCGGACGCCGGTTACGACCTCACGCTGTACCACCTCGATCCGAACGTGGGACAGGATCGTCCCGTCGAGGAGAACCCACGGCGCCGCCGGCTCTTCGACGAGTTCCTGCGCCGCGGCCGGGTGGACGCGCTGATCGCGGTGAGTCTCGAGCTCACCCGGGCCGAGCTGGACAGCCTGACCGCCATCAAGAAGCCCGTGGTGGGAATCGGTGGCCCGCTGCCAGGCATCCAGACGCTCAGCCTCGACGACCACGAGGTCGCCCGGCTCGCGGTCGACCACCTCCTCGCGCTCGGACACCGCGAGATCGCCCACCTCGCGGGCGATCAGGACTTCGAGATCGACTTCCACCTGCCCGCGCATCGGCGCGCGGGGTGGGAGGAGGCGCTTGCCCACTCAGGCATCACCTCGGATCCGCTGATGCTGCGCACGGCGGACTTCACGATCGCCGGAGGCTACGACGCGACTCTCCAGCTGCTCGGTGACCCACGAGTCCACCCCACCGCGATCTTCGCGGCCTCCGATGAGATGGCGATCGGCGCGATGCTCGCGGCCAGGGACCTGGGGCGCTCGGTGCCGGAGGACCTGTCGATCATCGGCATCGACGGCCACGACCTCTCAGAGTTCTTCGGCCTCACGACCGTGGATCAGTTCCCGGAGGTGCAGGGACGGCACGCGGTCGAGATCCTGCTTCACCAGCTCGACGGCGACAGACCGGAGCCAGGCAACGAGGCGCTCCCCTATGAACTCGTGGTGCGCAAGTCGACGGGACCGGCGCCGGGTTCGTCCCGAGGCTGACCCGCCGACGGCGAGCCATCGCCGCCGCCGTCGTCTCGTCCCACCCGGAAACCTCGCACCGCGCCCCACCAGATCACGGCGCCCGCGGCGGCGATTATCCCCAGCACCATCAGCGTGTGCGTGAGGGGGCCCAGAGCCACGCCGGCGAGAAGGTCCTCGACGAGCACTCCAGCTCCCCCGTCACGACCACCGGGCATCAGTCCTGCGAGGGCACTCGGTCCCATGGCCCCCAGCAGCAGCGACAGTGCGATGGCGAAGGCCCCGACGCTCGCCAGCGCCCTCGCTCCGAAGACGAGCCATCGACGGGAGACGGCGATCCCTGCGGCCAGGCTCACGACAGCGCACCACAGCCCCCACGTCGAGAGCGCCTTCATGACCGCGAACAGGCCCCGCAGGTCCTCGAAGGCCTCGGCGGAGATCACCTCGACGGAGAGAGCCGGAAGCTGAATCTCCGGCAGGAGCGCACCGATCACGGGGACCTCTGCGAGCATGGCGTTGATGCGCTCGGAGAGATTGACGCGGAGCACGAACGCCCCCGGCTCCCGGTCGGGGTCGGTCAGGTCACGGAGCAGTCGGTCTTTGGCTCTCGATCCACGCTCACGGATGATCTCCGACACCGCATCGGACGCCACCACGGTCGTCACGGCGTCCCTCACCTGCTGCTCGCCCCACGCGAGTGCGGTGCGGCCCACAGGAGTGTCGAGGGCGTCTTCGAGGGCGTCGATGACCTGGTCCGCGACCACGTCTGCGGACTGCGGCGAGTCGAGCACGCTCGCGACGAGGGCATCCCCCGCTGTCCCGTCCTCGATGCTGCGCACTGCGGTCGCGCTGATGGCCCACACGGCACTGAGCAGCGCGCCGACCACCACCAGGAGCACCGCGACGATCGACCTTCCGTATGACATCGCCCCTCCCGTGCGGCCCATGGTCGGGGCTAGCGCCGGCGCCCGCCGAGCGCGGCGCCCAGGAGCGTCGCGACGAGCGCGGCCACCAGGGCGATTCCGCCGATCCACAGTGACCGCTCGACCACGATCGGCGTCGCCTCGTCAGTGAGGACCTCTCGCCACATCGTCGACAGTGAGCCGTCCACGCCTCCGGGCATGAATGTCGTGATGGTGTCGGGACCCAGCAGTGCGACCACGCCGCCGAAGGCCACGCACAGCAGGCCCAGCACCGTCAGCACCTTGGCGAGGAACCACTGGCGACGGTGCGACATCAGCAGCCCGAACACCAGCAGCGCAAGCCCCGACCACAACCCCCACTGCTGCGCCCAGGAGGTCCGCTCGTAGGCGGTGCGCGCCTGCTCGAACTGCGCCGTGTCGAGCGCCTCGATCGTGACGGGCGGCACGGTCACGTCTGCCACGCCGGCCGCCGCTCCTCCGAGTTCGTCGACTCTGGCGTTCACCGCGTCGGAGAGGTCTACCGAGACGGTCAGCGGGGCGGGCGTCCGCAGCGAGTCCGTGAGCTGATCGGTGACCTGGCCGTGCGCCTCCTCGACCTGATCCAGCACCGTGGCGCGGAATGCCTCGGTGCCGACGGCCCTGGCGATCGCCGCATCGAGCTCGTGATCGAGACCGATCCCACCGACGTCGACCCCCTGCGCCGCCAGCGCCTCCTGAGTACGCGCGGACAGCTCCGCCGACAGGGCCGCCGTCACGGCGGGCGACTCGAGCGCCCGCTCGGTGATGCCGCGCACCGCCTCGCCGTCCTCGATCTGGTCGATGATCACGGAGGCGATGGCCCACCACGCGATCAGGAGTGCACCGGCGACGATGCAGATCGCGGAGATCAGCGTGCGGAGAGCGCTCATGCCCCACTGTCCCATCCGAAGAACACTCGTTCGGTGACGGCGCGCGCGTGCCGAGTCGCGCGCCCGTACCGATCCTGAAGCTCCGCCCCGGTGTCGTCCACGTTCATGATCTCCGCGAGAACCTTGAGGTCACGCGCGTCGCCAGGCAGCACATCGGCGCTGCGGTCCCGTCCGCGCAGCGCAAGGGCTCCCCGCAGCGATGTCGCAAGCACCCAGGCCTCCTCGAGAGTGGCGGCATCGTCGATCGCGATCAGGCCGGCCTCCGAGGCGGCGTGCAGCGCATCGATCGTCATCGTGGTGCGCAGCTCGGGATGCGCGTGTGCGTGCTGAAGCTGGAGCAGCTGCACGGTCCATTCGACATCCGCGAGGCCACCGGGCCCAAGCTTGAGATGGCGCCTCGGGTCCACGCCCCGCGGGAGCCGCTCCGCCTCCATACGCGCCTTGAGCGTGCGCATCTGCTTGAGCGCCGATGCGGGGAGCTCGGTGGGATAGCGCACCTTGTCGATCACTGCCGTGAACGCGTCGATCAGCTCGATGTCGCCAGCGCAGGGTCGCGCGCGCAGCAGCGCCTGCGCTTCCCACGGGTCGGACCAGCGGCCGTAGTACTCGGCGGTCGAGGTCAGCGACCGTGCGAGCGGTCCGTTGCGCCCTTCCGGGCGCAACGCGGCATCGATCTCCAGCGGCGGCTGCGACCCCACCTGCGTCAGGATCCGCTGGATCGTACGTGCGATCTTCACCGCGAGCTCCTGCGCACCCGGCTCAGTTGAATCGAACACGAACTGCACATCCGCGTCCGACTTGTACCCCATCTCGTTGCCGCCGTAGCGTCCCATCGCCACGACCATCATGGGCAGGCGGAGCGCCCCGTCGCCCTCCTCCTTGGCCACCACACTGCGTGCGATCCGCAGCGCGCCGCTGATCAGCACGTCGGCGGCAGCGGTGACGGAGCGTGCCGCCTCGACGGAGTCGACGAGGCCGAGCACGTCGGCTGCAGCCGTGCGCGCCAGCTCCCGGCGTCGCAGACCCCGCATCGCCGTCACCGATTGTTCGGGGTCGTCGGAGCGCTTCAGGATCGCGTCGGCCTCGCGCCACATCCGGTCGCGGTCGCGCGGCTTCAGTTCGGCATCGTCACCCAACCAGGTGACGGACTCCGCGGACAGCAGCAGCGCGGCCGTCACGTAGCGTGATGTCGACAGGAGCCGTGCCAGTCGCTCTGCAGCGGTGCCGGAGTCTCGCAACAGCTTCAGGTACCACTGCGCGTCCGTCAGTTGTTCGGACAGCTTGCGGAAGGCCAGCAGTCCGGCGTCGGGATCCGCGCCTTGAGCGAACCAACCGATCATCGCGGGCATGAGCTGACGCTGGATCGCGGCGCGGCGTGACACGCCGTCGGTGAGCGCGGTGATGTGACGGAGCGCCGCCTGAGGATCGTCGAACCCGACCGCAGCAAGGCGGTCGCGCGCGGCACCTTCGTCGAGCCGCGCCTCGTCGGCGGACATGCTGGCGACCAGCGGCAGAATGGGGCGGTAGAACATCTCGAGGTGCATCGCTCGCACGTCACGCCGGATGTCGTGCCACACCTCCTCCATGTACTCGACCGTGGCGTAGCCGGACGCCCGCGCAAGGATGCGCAGAGAGTCCTCGTCGGCTGGCATGAGGTGCGTACGCTGCATGCGTCTCAGCTGAATGCGGTGCTCCCACACGCGCAACTGCCGGTAGGAGCGCTCCATCTTGGCCGCATCGGGTCTGCCGACGTAGCCGCCCTTGCGCAGCGCCTCCAGCGCTGTGAGCGTGGTGCGGGACCGCAGGGTCGTGTCATGGCGGCCGTGCACCAACTGCAGCAGTTGAATCGTGAACTCGACGTCGCGCAGCCCGCCGGGGCCGAGCTTGAGCTGACGGTCGGCCTCCTGGGCCGGCACGTGGTCCTCGACCCGACGGCGCATCGCCTGGGCGCTCTGGACGAATCCCTCACGCTCGACGGCCTTCCACACCATGGGAGTCACCGCGTCCAGGTACAACTGGCCCACCTCGGCGTCGCCGGCGATGGGCCGCGCCTTCAGCAGCGCCTGGAACTCCCACGTGCTCGCCCAGCGCTCGTAGTAGGCCCGGTGCCCGGCCACCCCCCGCACCAGCGCACCGTCCTTGCCCTCGGGCCGCAGGTTCGCGTCGACCTCCCACAGCGCTGGCTCGGCGCCAGCCCTGTCGCAGGCTCGGGATGCCACCGTCGCCAGCTTGGTGGCGACCTTCAACGATCGCTGCTCGTCGATGCCCTCGGCCGGCTCCGCCACGTAGATGACGTCGACGTCCGAGATGTAGTTGAGTTCGCGGCCGCCGCACTTGCCCATGCCGATGATCGTCAGTCGCGTGGCTGCATGATCGGGCTCGCCTGCGCGAGCGATCGCCAGTCCGGCCTCCAGAGCGGCGCCCGCGAGGTCCGCGAGAGCCGCGCCCACCTCGGGGAAGAGGGACGGCGGGGACTTGGCGTACAGGTCCTCGGCCGCGATGCGCAGCAGCAGCCGGCGATACGCGACTCGCATCGCCGCCACGCCATCGCCACCCCCGATGGTCGCGACGGGAACGGCCTCATCAGGGTCGGCGCCGACGGACTCGAGCATCACTCGTCGTGCGTCCACCTCAGCGAACGACTGGTCCTGCGGCCACTGCGAGAAGTCGCGGATGAACTCCGGGTGGCGCACCAGGAAGTCACCCAGGGCGACCGAACCGCCAAGGAGAACCGCGAGGTATCCCCCGGCGCGGCTCTCGGCCAGCGACGCGAGCTCGTCGACGAGGCCCGCGTCCCTGGCCGACTCCGCGAGCCGAAGCAGCTGGAGCAGTCCGGTGTCGGGATCGGCGAGGTACGAGACCGCCAACGCCGGGTCGTCGATGTCGACGCCGGCGATCTCGCGGATCTGGTCGATCATCCGCTCGGCGCGCGTCGCATCGGCGACGCCCGCGCGACGCAGACGCGTGGCGAACGAGATCTCGCGGGTGCTCACGAGAGCGTCGCTAGAGGACGGGCAGGTACTGCTCGAGCTCGTACGGCGTGACCTGGGCGCGGTACGCCTCCCACTCCGCACGCTTGTTGCGCAGCACGAAGTCGAACACGCGCTCGCCGAGCGCCTCTGCCACCAGTTCCGACCCTTCCATCAGGTCGATCGCCTGGGACAGCGACGCCGGCAGCGCCTGGTAGCCCATGGCCTTGCGCTCAGCGGGAGACAGCTCCCACACGTCGTCCTCGGCACCTTCAGGGAGTTCGAGCTCCTCTTCGATGCCCTTGAGGCCCGCCGAGAGCAGCACGGAGAACGCCAGGTACGGGTTCGCCGCGGAATCGAGCGCGCGGTACTCGATGCGAGTGGACTGGCCCTTGCCCGGCTTGTGGACCGGCACCCGCACGAGTGCGGAGCGATTGTTCGATCCCCACGCCACGTACGACGGCGCTTCCGCGCCGCCCCAGAGCCGCTTGTACGAGTTCACGTACTGGTTGGTGATGGCGCTGATCTCAGGTGCGTACTTGAGCAGTCCCGCGATGAACTGACGAGCGACGGGTGACAGCTGGTGATCCGCCCCGGCCTCGTAGAACGCGTTGCGGTCACCCTCGAACAGGCTCATGTGCGTGTGCATGCCGGAGCCGGGCCCGTTGACGAGCGGCTTGGGCATGAACGACGCGAAGACGCCCTGCTCGAGCGCGACCTCCTTGATGACCGCGCGGAAGGTCATGATGTTGTCGGCCATCGTCAGCGCATCGGCATAGCGCAGGTCGATCTCGTTCTGGCCAGGTCCGGCCTCGTGGTGAGAGAACTCGACGGAGATGCCCATCGACTCGAGCATGGTGATCGCCTCGCGGCGGAAGTTGTGCGCGGTGCCGCGCGGCACGTTGTCGAAGTATCCGGCCTGGTCCACCGGCTTGGGCAGCATGCCCGGCTCCGGCTTCTCGAACAGGTAGAACTCGATCTCGGGGTGCGTGTAGAAGGTGAATCCCAGTTCGGACGCACGGTCGAGGTTGCGCTTGAGAACCTGGCGCGGGTCGGACAGGGCGGGCTCGTCATCGGGCGTCGCGATGTCGCAGAACATGCGCGCCACGCCGTGGCTCGAGCCTCGCCACGGCAGGATCTGGAAGCTCGACGGGTCGGGCTTGGCGAGCATGTCCGATTCGGAGACACGGGTCAGCCCCTCGATGGCGGAGCCGTCGAAGCCGATGCCCTCGCTGAACGCGTTCTCCAGCTCGGCCGGGGCGATCGCCACCGACTTGAGGATCCCGAGCACGTCGGTGAACCACAGGCGGATGAACCGGATGTCTCGCTCCTCCACACTGCGGAGCACGTATTCCTGCTGCTTGTCCATGTGCCCATCCTGCCTCAACTATGTGTCCTTCGTGTCACGTGACCCGCTGACACCGCGCCGACTACGCTGACCGCATGCCGGACCTTCGCATCGCGCTCGCCCAGATCAACACCTGCGTGGGGGATATCGCTGGTAACACCGCACTTATCCTCGACGCCTGCCGGGCCGCCCACGACCGCGGCGCGCACCTCGTGGTCCTCCCCGAGATGACGGTCACGGGGTACCCCATCGAGGACCTCGCCCTGCGGGAGAGCTTCCAGCGTGCTGCCGAGCGCGCGGTGCAGCGGATCGCGTCACAGCTCGCCTCCGAAGGATGCGGGGGTCTCACCGTGGTGCTGGGCACCCTGGGGGTGGCCACATCCGGCCGACCCTTCAACCAGGCTGTGGTGATGACCGGCGGCGAGGTCACCGCGCGCTACAACAAGCACCACCTCCCCAACTACGGCGTATTCGACGAGCGGCGCATCTTCGCCGCCGGCGAGGACCGATGCGTGGTCGAGGTCGGCGGGCGGCGCATCGGCGTCGTGATCTGCGAGGACATCTGGGCCGACGGCGGTCCGGTGGAGCAGATGGACGCCGCGGGGATCGACCTGCTCGCCGTCCTCAACGGGTCTCCGTTCGAGGAGGGCAAGGGACACGTGCGCACCGAGCTCGCCCAGCGACGTGCACGGGAACTCGGCGCCCCGGTGGCATATGTGAACCTGTGGGGCGGGCAGGACGATCTGGTCTTCGACGGACACAGCTTCGTGGTGGGCGCGGACGGCACGATGCTCGCCTCAGCGCCGGGCTTCGCTGACGCCCTGCTGACGTGGGACCTGGGCGATCGCGCCGAGCCCGCCCGCGCATCGGCGCTCTCCCCTGCGACGAGCGACGACGAGCAGGTGTACCGCGCCTGCGTGGCGGGGTTGCGCGACTACGTGACCAAGAACGGCTTCTCGTCCGTCGTTCTCGGAATCTCGGGCGGCATCGACTCCGCCCTGACCGCCGCGATCGCCGCGGACGCGATCGGCGGCGGGAATGTGGTGGGAGTCTCCATGCCGTCCACGTTCTCCTCGGAGCACTCCAAGGACGACGCTGCGGACCTCGCCAAGAGGCTCGGCGCGGACTACCGCGTCCAGCCCATCGCGACCATGGTCGACGCCTTCCAGGACCAGCTCGCGCTGGAGGGAGTGGCCGAGGAGAACCTCCAGGCCCGCGTGCGCGGCGTCATCCTCATGGCGATCTCGAACCGAGAAGGTCACCTCGTCATCGCGCCCGGCAACAAGTCGGAGCTCGCCACCGGCTACGCGACGATCTACGACGCGGGCAGCATCGGCGGATTCGCACCGCTCAAGGACGTGGACAAGTCTCGGGTGTGGGACCTGGCCCGATGGCGCAATGCGCGAGCCGAGGCAGAGGGCGAGACTCCCCCCATCCCGGTCAACTCGATCGAGAAGGCGCCCAGCGCCGAGCTGCGCCCCGGCCAGACGGACCAGGACTCGCTCCCCCCCTACGACGTGCTCGACGAGGTGCTCGACGCATACGTCGAGCATGCCGAGGGCCGCGCCGAGCTCCTGGCGCGAGGATTCGACGAGGAGGTGGTGGACACGGTGCTGTCGCTCGTGGACCGTGCCGAGTGGAAGCGGCGTCAGTATCCCCCCGGTCCCAAGGTCACCGCGCTGGCCTTCGGCCGAGACCGACGCCTGCCCATCACCAGCCGCTGGCGCGAGCGCGCCGAGTAGCGCGGGCCCACCGAGCCGGGGGCTCGTCCTAGAGTGGAGCCATGAAGCGCATCCACCATTTCAAGGAGATGAAGTCACGCGGCGAGAAGATCACCATGCTCACCGCGTACGACTACCCCACCGCGCGGGCCTTCGATGATGCAGGCGTGGACATGCTGCTCGTCGGCGACTCGCTGGGCGACAACATCCTGGGCTACGACTCGACTGTGCCCCTGACGCTGGACGAGATGATCCCGTTCGCGCGGGCTGTGGCGAAGGGGGCCGCGAACGCGTTCGTCGTCGCCGACCTCCCCTTCGGCACCTACGAGGTCTCCCCGGAGCAGGCAGTCGAGTCCTCGATCCGGATGATGAAGCTCTCAGGCGCGCAGGCGATCAAGTTCGAGGGCGGCCGTCGGATCGCGCGCCAGGTCAGGGCGGTGACCGATGCGGGCATCCCCTTCTGCGGCCACCTGGGCTTCACGCCCCAGTCGGAGAACGCACTGGGCGGTCGACGCATCCAGGGCAGGGGCGACGGCGGGTACGACGCACTGCTGGCCGACGCGCTCGCCTTGCAGGAGGCCGGAGCGTTCGCCATCGTGCTGGAGATGGTGATCGCCCCCGTCGCGGAGAAGGTCACGGCGGCGTTGGACATCCCCACGATCGGCATCGGTGCGGGCTCGGCGACCGACGGTCAGGTGCTCGTGTGGCTCGACGCGCTTGGAGTGGGCGACTGGCACCCGTCCTTCTCGAAGCAGTTCGCCGCCGTGGGCGCCGTCATGAGGGAAGGCGCCGCCGGCTACATTCGCGAGGTCAAGGCCGGCTCGTTCCCGTCAGCCGACCACACCTTCGACGAGTAGAGCGGCCGTCGCTAGTCCTTCCCCTGCCACTCGTCGTCGGCCTCGTCCCACGCCTCCGCGCGCGCCTGGGCCTTCGCGAGGGCCCGCTCGGCCTCATCCCGGGTCGCGTACGGGCCCATCAGGTGCTCCCACGAGCTGACCCTGCCCTTCTCGACCATCCGCGTACGGGTGTTGAAGAAGTACTCCACCTCGTCAGGCTTGTCCGGTGACATGCGCATCGCCTCCGTGAATAGACTGCCAGGTATGAGCCCCGTCCGCGAGAGCATCACGAAGGGTGTCGTGTCCCCGTGGCGCCACGTCCCCGCGTCCATCTCCCGCCCTGAGTATGTGGGCCGCACGCGCGCCGCACGATGGCAGGGCGGCGACATCCACGACGCGGAGACGATCGAGCGCATCCGCGTCTCCGCACGGATCGCGGCTCAGGCCCTGGCGGAGGTGGGGCGCCACATCGTGCCCGGGGTGACCACCGACGAGCTCGACCGCATCGGCCATGAGTTCGTGCTCGACCACGGCGCGTATCCCTCGACGCTCGGCTACCCGGGCTCTGCCGCCCGGCCGCCGTTCCCCAAGGCGCTGTGCACCTCCGTCAACGAGGTCATCTGCCACGGCATCCCCGACTCGACTGTGGTGCACGAGGGCGACATCGTGAAGATCGACATCACCGCGTATCTGGACGGCGTCCACGGCGACAACTGCGGCTCGTTCATCGCGGGCGAGGGCTCCGACGCCGCACGTCAGCTCGTCGAGGTCACGCACGAGGCGATGATGCGAGGCATCAAGGCCGCACAGCCGGGCCGAGAGGTCAACGTGATCGGGCGCGTGATCGAGAAGTATGCGACGCGGCACGGCTTCGAGTCCGTCCGCAACTACACCGGTCACGGGGTCGGGCCCGCCTTTCACACGGGCCTGGTGATCCCGCACTATGACGCCGCGCCCCTGCACGCGGATGTGATCGCGCCAGGCATGGTCTTCACGGTGGAGCCCATGCTGTGCCTGGGCTCGGAAGAGAGCCACGAGTGGGACGACGGCTGGACCGTCGTGACCGACGACGGCTCGTGGGTGGCCCAGTTCGAACACACGATCGTCATCACCGAGGATGGCCCGGAGGTCCTGACACTGCCATGAGCAAACACATCGCGCTGGGCGTCGACATCGGCGGCACCGGCATCAAGGCCGCCCCCGTCGACCTGCGAACTGGGGAGTTCACCGAAGAGCGCTACCGGATACCCACCCCGGATCCCTCCACACCCGATGCCGTCGCACGGACCGTCGCGAAGTGCATCTCCAAGTTCTCGCCGTCCAAGAAGACCCCCATCGGCGTCGCCTTCCCTGGCGTGATCCAGGACGGCGTCGTCAAGACCGCCGCCAACGTCGACGACGCGTGGATCGGCACCAACATGCGCGACATCATCCGCGACTACGCGGGGCACGACGTCTACGTGCTGAACGACGCGGACGCGGCCGGGTACGGGGAGTACCGCCACGGCGCCGCCCACGGCCGCGACGGCGTGATCCTGATGACGACCCTGGGAACCGGCATCGGCACCGCGCTGATCGTCGACGGCCAGCTGGTGCCCAACACCGAGTTCGGCCACGTCGAGATCGGCGGGCAGGAGGCCGAGGACTTCGCCGCGGACTCGGCCCGAGACCGCCTGGGTCTCGAGTGGGAGGACTGGACCAAGAACCTGCAGCGGTTCTACTCCGAGATGGAGAAGCTGCTCTGGCCCGACCTCATCATCGTCGGCGGCGGGGTCTCGAAGTCCCACCACATGTACCTCCCCCACCTCCGCCTGCGGGCGCCGATCATCCCCGCCGAGCTGCGCAATGGCGCCGGCATCGTGGGTGCCGCAGCCTGGGCCGCGAACCTGCACCACCGCGACGACAAACGCCGCAAGGACGAAGAGAAGAAGGCGAAGAAGGCCGCTTCCAAGAAGAAGTGAGCGAACCCCGCAGGCGGCCATAGCCATCGAATCTGACGCCGGTCAGAGAGCAGGCACGCCCGCATCGGCTATTCGCAGACCTGGCCGTCGCCGTCCGCGTCACGGTAGTACGCGTACTCAGGATCCTCGCCTTGACGGTACGGGCCGTACCCCGCGGCGACTGCGGCCTTGCAGGTGCCCATGTCGGGATCGGCAGCGTCGCCACCCGCCATCTCCGGTTCCGCCTCGGGCGTCGTCGCCGCGTCGGGGGCCCGGCCGATGTTGTCGGCGATCACCGGCTGGCCCCCGGGGCGCGGAAGACCCTGCCCGGGGCAGCCGTCGAGCACACGCAGGAGCGCATCCAGCTCCGCCTCCGTGACCCACACGCCGTACTTCGCCTTCACCGCGATCTGACGTGCCGCGTACTCGCAGCGATAGTCCTTCTGCGGCGGCAGCCAGGTGGCTGCGTCGCCATCGCCCTTGGCACGATTGGCGCCCGCGTCCACGGGCTCGAGGTTCAGCGGATCGTTGGCGAACGCCACACGCTTGGCGAACTCCCACGTGGCGGCCCCCTTCTGCCACGCGTCGGACAGCGCCACCAGGTGGTCGACGTCGACCTCGCTCTCGCCGCCCCGGACGAACCGCAGCGTACGGCCGGTGAACGGGTCCGCCAGCGAGCCTTCGAGCACCACGCACTCGCCCGACATGACACGATCGGTCAGCCGCAAGCGCAGCATGTCGTTCCTGGTATCACAGCCGTTTCGGTCGACGTCGACCCAGCCGTCACCGAACTGGCCGCGGTCGTAGCCGGTCGCGGGTGCGCGGCCCTTGACGGTGAGGTCGAGGGCGGCGGCGCTCGCCGTTCCGGCGGTGTCGGCGGCGTCGGCGCTCGCCGTGGGTGCAGCACTCTCACCGGCCGGTCCGGCAGGGCTGACGACGGTGGGCGTCGGCGAGGACCCGTCACCGTGCGTGCGAACCTCGGGGGCGGAGGCAGGTGCGCACGCCACCAGAGCCACCGCTGCGATCAGGGACAGGACGCCCCACTGCGCACGGCTCCGCGCGCGATTCACGTGCTCGTCACTCACCACCCGGCGACCCTACCGACGCCGCGACACGTCGCGCCGACGCCACTCCGGGCGGGCGGCGGCGCCGTCAGTCCCGCGCGGTGCGGCCGTGGCGTTCCTCGGCGGCGTCGATGCGCCGCGCCACACGAGCCTCGTCGGCCTTCCGCATGCGAGTCCCGTAGTGCACCAGTTCGGGGTCCACGATGGTCAGCGTGAAGACGGGGGGCCCGATGCAGTACAGCGCAACGAGCAGGAACCAGCCCCCTTCGACCAGCAGGCGCGACTCCGTGAGCGCCTGCATCACGAGCGCCACCGTCAGCAGCGCCCATCCCAGCGGCAGATGCGTGTCGCCCCGGTCGGCACGCTCGACCAGGCGCCAGGCGCTCCCGAACAGCAGCACGACGATGCCCACCAGCAGCACCACACCGATCAGCCCGAGCTGCAGCCAAGCGTCAAGGAACGCATTGTGGGCGTGCGTGGGCCTGACCCATTCAAGGCCGGTGCCGATCTCCGAGTAGGGGTACTGCCAGATGGGCCAGTAGCCCACGTAGCCCCACCCGTCTGGTCGCTGCATGGCGAAGTTGATGACTTCGTACCAGATCTCGGTGCGGTGCGTGAAGTCGGAACCACGCTCCAACAACTCGAAGATGGCCTCGCGATACTTCAACGTCATGACCGCGCCGATCGCGCTGCACGCGATGATCGTGAACGACAGCACTCGCTTGGCTCGCGGTCGCAGTCGGCGAAGCACGTATGCGCCAACGGTGAGAGCGCCGAGGACGGCCACCGAGGCCGTCACCGTCGCCGACATCGTCACGGCGTGGACCGCCGCCGCGGCCCCCAGCGTCACCCAGCCGTCGAGCCGGCTGATGCCGCGATCGAGAAGCAGCACGCACGCGACCACCGCGACGAGAAGCGCGATCCCCCCAAACGGGTTCCGGTTGCCCACGAACCCCTGCACGGGCCCACCCTCGAGCAGCAGGTTCTCCGACCAGTTCGACTGGCGTGGGTCACCGCCACGCGTCTCGGCAAGCGACTCGAGATCGCTCACGAGGGGCGGCACCGCCGAGCGGATGATGAAGGCCACCACGAGCTCGAACAGAATGCCCAGGAAGAGGCTCACCTGCAGGCCGCGATACAGGCGCAGCATGAAGTCAATGTTGCTCGCACCGCGAGCAGTGATCATCGCGATGGCAGTGGTGGCGACGAGCGCGATCACGGCGACCACAGTGATGGCCCGCGTCGCCGACCACACGATGCTGAGAGCCGCGAGGCCCACGAAGGCGCCGATCAGCGCGGGCGGCCGCAGAGTGCGAAGCGTGGGCCTGAAGACCAGGAAGACTGCGGCGACGGTGGCGACGCAGAGCGCCCCGTAGATCGGCAGGCCGAGCAGGTAGCGAAAGCCCTGACCGGAGATCAGCAGCACGACGGTCCAGATGGTGACCGCAGAGCGCGCGCCCTCGGTGGCGAGAGCGCGGGACACCGCGGAACGGGTCGTCATGAGTGTGCTCGTGACCATCGAACCGCAGGCTCCCCTCGTCGTGGCACTTCCGCTCGGGCGGATGCGCCGAGCCGCGGGCACCGCAAGGAGGCGGTGGTTCTCGTGCCATCGGGCCAGGCAGCGCGTGCATCGTGTGGGCTCCGATTCTAGCGGCCTGCAGTACGTCCACAGCGCGCGCTCACGGACGAGGAGGCGGAGCGGACACAAGGGAGGGCGGCGACGCCTGCGACGCGCCACAGCTCGGGATGACGTCCCCGGTAACGCTCGGCCCCGTGCGAGCGTTGTGGCTGACATGACCTCCTCAGGACCTCTCGCCAGCGCCCAGGCCCGCATGGGCCACGCGCTCTTCACGCGGATCGCAGGCCCCCACGGCTACGAGGCTCGCGCGCGCATCCACGAGACGCCGGGACCACGCTGGTTCCCCGCCGGGGCACCCATCCGGCGGGTGCACGGCGACGCGTCCACCTTCGTGGGCGGGCTGCGGGCACTCCTGCTGCAGTCGCTCCACCCGCTCGCGATGGCCGGCGTGGCGGGACACTCCGGCTACCGCGGAGATCCGTGGGGCCGACTCGCGCGCACCTCGACGTTCCTTGCGTTCACCACGTTCGGCACGGCTGACGACGCGCAAGATATGGTGGACCGCATCCGCGCCGTGCATGAGCGGGTGCGCGGCAAGACCGAGGATGGCCGTGCGTATCGCGCGAGCGACCCTCGTCTGCTGACGTGGGTGCACATCGCCGAGGCCGATTCGTTCCTCGCGGCCTACGAGCGCTACGGGGAGCGTCCGCTCGGCCCGGGCGAGGCAGACGAATACCTTCAGCAGTCCGGCCGTGTCGCCACCGCACTCGGCGCCGAGCACGTCCCGCAGACGAGGTCCGAACTGGCCGACGCCTTTGCGGACTACCGCCCCGAGCTCGCAGCCTCGCGCGAGGCGCTCGACACCGCTCAGTTCCTCTTGCGCGAGCCGCCGTTGCCCCGAGCGCTGCGGCTCGGCTACGCGCCGCTCGCGGCTGGCGCGGTCGCGCTGCTGCCCGGGTGGGCGCGCAGCGAACTCGGCATCGATCGCTGGACGTCGCGAATCCTGGGTCCCGTCGGCGGCGCGGTCGCCACCCGGGCCGTGCGCTGGGGTCTGGGCTCAGCGGAGTCGCGCGCTCACCTGCGGGACAGCTCCGCCGCCTGAACCGCGCATCGGCCGGACCTACTCGACCCCGCCCACCTCGTTGCCAGGTTCGTAGGCGCCGTCGGCGATGTCGATCCAGAACTGGTCGATGCGATCCGGGTCGAGCAGCACGGTGGAACCCACGCCGTCGACGCTGTGCCCCATGCTCGCGATGGGCGGCGTGCCGGTGACGGCCTGTCCCCCGCGCCCGGAGTTGAATGCGAGCGCGAAGCCCGCGAGGTCGAACGGGCCCGTCTCCTCCGACACGCGGAACGCATCAAGACCCGCGCTCGCCACGGGGATGGCGGTGAAGGGGTTGAGCACGGTCGCGGGGCTGAGCACGTTGTCCGCGACAGCGCTCACCACCTGCTGTTGACGCTGGGCTCGGCCGATGTCCCCGAGCGGGTCGCTGTAGCGCATGCGGGCGAACGCGAGGGCGGTGCTGCCGTCTGCGATGTGGCAGCCCGCCTTCCACTCGAGCTTGCTGTTCTTGTCGGACACGTCCTCGTCGTAGCAGAGCTCCACGCCGCCGATGGCGTTGACGAGCCCCTCGACGCCGGTGAAGCCGACCTCGAGGTAGTGGTCGACGGTCAAGCCCGTCAGGTCCTCGACCGTGTCCACGAGCAGCGGCGGTCCGCCGAAGGCGAAGGCCGCGTTGATCTTGTTGCTGCCGTTGCCGGGGATCTCGACGTAGGAGTCCCGCGGAATGCTGATGAGCGCCGTCGGCCCGCTCTCGGGACGGTGAAGCACCATGATCGTGTCGGTGCGCTGGCCCGGCGTCGTGTCGGAGGCCCGCCATCCTTCGCGAGAGTCGGAACCCACGATCAGATACGTGCTGCCCGGGGTGTCCGCCGCCCCGCTGAGCGCATCGACCGTCTGGATGCGCGAGTCCACCCACGCATACAGGATGACCGCCGCGACCAACAGCAGCACGAGCAACACGATCAGAGTGTTGCGCACGCGGTGACGCCTGCGGCGCACGCTCGGGCGGCGCGGCGGGTCCACCGCAGCCGATGCGGGCGTGCGGGTCTGGACAGGACTGCCACCGGTTCGCGGTGGGACGGGTCGCCCCGCCTGCCCCGGCTGGCTGGACGAGGATCGAGGCTGGCGCGCCGGCTGCGGAACGGGCGGGTTCGTGGGGCGAGTGCTGCGGCGCTGGGGCGCGCCGCCCGTGGCCGGGCGAGGCTGCCCCGACGGTGGGCGGGCACCCCCGGGCTGGATGGAAGGTGGCATCGGACGCCGGCGGTCTCGCGGGCCGGACGCTCCGTCGCGCCTGCCGGCGTCGTCTTCGGGTCTCACTCGGAGAGGGTAACCCCTCGGCGCGTGCGACGCGGTGAGGCCGCGCTCGAACGTTGCGGTGCGGATGAGTTGGCCGATACGCCGGGTTCTGTCCTGTGCGCCGCGTCACCGCTGCGCACCGGGCGGCCATCCATCTAGGCCCTGGATTGCTCCAGGGCTCCAGCAGCCTACCCAGATGCTCGGGCGGGCAGCCCTCAGACGCATCCTGTTCGGCCTTGCTCCGGGTGGGGTTTACCGTGCCGCTCCTGTCACCAGTCGCGCGGTGAGCTCTTACCTCACCCTTTCACCCTTACCGCCCAGCGCCTTGCGACGCTGGGAGGCGGTCTTCTCTCTGTGGCACTGTCCCGCGGGTCACCCCGGGTGGCCGTTAGCCACCACCCTGCCCTGTGGAGCCCGGACGTTCCTCGGCGCCCCGAAGGGCGACGCGGCCGCCTGGCCAACTCATCCGCGACTCCACACTACCGGTGAGCCCGCGCCGCAGCGGCCGGTGCCTGGGGTCAACTCTCGTCGAGCCCGTCACCGGCCGCTGTGCTCGACCCCACTGGGGTCGAGGGGTCAGGCCTGCTCGGTCAGCAGACGGTAGACGTCTCGCCTGGCCTCGGCCAGGATCGCCGTGACCTTGGCCGGAGCGCCCTCGGTGCCCGAACGGCGCGCCACGTGGACGGCGGCCTCCGTCAGCGCGGCGATCTCTTCGCGCAGCTGGTGCCCGTCGTCTCCGCCACGGGCGCGCTCGAACACGTGCTCCTCGGGGGTGCCCTGCTGAGCAATCCAGTCCCGACCGGCGTCGGTCAGCGACGCCGTGCGACGTCCCTCGACCTCCTCGATCGTGACCATCCCCTCGTCCTGCAGCGCCTGCAGCGTGGGGTAGATCGATCCCGGGCTCGGGGCCCACGCCCCGTCCGTGCGCTCCTCGATCGCGCGGATCAGGTCGTAGCCGTGCCGCGGCTGCTCAGCGAGCAGTACGAGGATGGCCATGCGGACGTCGCCGCGAGGCCGTCCTCCCCTGCCGCGACCGCGGCCTCCTGGCCCGAAGCCACCAGGGCCCACGCCTCCAGGTCCGGGGTTCCCCGGACCGAAGCCACCGCGGCCTCCGCCCGGACCCGGACGCCCGTGGCGTCCGCCGCGCCCTCGTCCTGCACGCGGCCCGCCGCGCCTGTCGTCGTGACCCTCGCTGCCGAGGAACCACGTCTGCGTGTCGTCGTTCATGTGCTTCATGTCGAACTCCCTTCGATATGTTCCGACCTACTCACGATATATCGCGATAGTCACGACGTCAAGAGGGGAATGCGCGGACGCCCCGCTCAGCGCCCGTACCCTGGTGCCCGTGCTGATCCTGCTGCCCCCGTCCGAAGGCAAGACTGCGCCCACTGCCGGAGCATCCGTCGACCTGGCCGGCTTGTCCCATCCGGCCCTGTCCTCGGCCCGTCAGCGCGTGGGCGACACCCTGGCCACGGTCAGCGGCCAACGCAATGCCCTCGATGCACTGGGCGTCGGGCCGTCCCTCGCGGATGACGTAGCGCGCAACGTCACGCTGTGGGACAACCCCTCGGGCGCTGCGGCCACGGTCTACACGGGAGTCCTCTACGACGCGGCGGGCATGGGCACGTGGTCGGGCGAGCTGCTGAACCGCGCCGCCGAGCGCATCCGCATCGTCTCCGCCCTGTGGGGCGCCGTCTCCCCCGCCGACGCCATCCCCGCCTATCGCCTGTCAATGTCCACCAGCCTCGGCCGCCTCGGCCCGCTGGCGTCCTTCTGGCGACAGCACCTGGCCGAGGAGTTGTCGCACCTGGCCGACGGCCGCCTGGTGGTCGACTGTCGCAGCTCGTCGTACGTCGCGGCATGGCGGCCCACCGGCGCGGAGCACGTGTCCGTACGGGTCGAGCGCGAGCGCCACGGCCGCCGCACCGTCGTCAGCCACATGGCCAAGCACGCGCGCGGCCTGCTCACCGGAGCGCTCGCGACGGCCGATGCGGTGCCCGAGTCCGCGGACGACCTCGCCGATGCGGCGCGCGCCCTCGACGGCGTCGTCGACGTGGCGCTCGGCGCCCACGAGATCACCCTCGTCGTCGCCGGCTGATCCCGCCGCATGCCACTCTTGACCCTATGACTGACCAGGACGAACTGTTCCCCGGCAAGCACTTCATCTCGACCACGCTCCATGCACTGGAGACCAAGACCGCGATGAGCGGCGGCCTCGCACGCGTCTATGTGATGCGGGCTGCGATGGCTGGCGGACTCATCGGCGTCATGTACCTCACGTACTACGCGGTGATCTCGGCCTTCGAGGGGATCGGCGACGGCGACCTCGTACCCCTGGGCCGCCTGGTGGGCGCGCTGGTGTTCGGATTCGCGCTGGTCTTCATCTACTACAGCAAGTCCGAGCTGCTGACCTCGAACATGATGGTCGTATCGATCGGCCTGTACTACCGGCGCACCACGGTGCTCAAATCTCTGAGGATCCTGACGCTGTGCTACGCGGGAAATCTCGTCGGCGGACTCGTCATCGCGCTCATGGTGGCGGGATCGAGCATCGCCGACGGCGCCGTCGGCGCGCAGATGGCGGACTCCGTCGACCACAAGCTCGACTTCGTCGCAAGCGGCATCGCCGGATGGGGAGATCTGTTCTTCCGCGCGGTGCTCTGCAACTTCATGATCAACCTGGCGATGCTGATGGTCTACAACGGCCGCATCAAGGACGACCTCACCCAGTCGCTCGCCATGATCATGAGCGTATTCGTGTTCGCCTTCGTGGGGTTCGAGCACTCGGTCGCGAACACGGTGCTGTTCTCGATCGTCGCGCTCCAAGGGGGCGTCGACGTCGGGCTCGCGCTCGGGAACATCGGGATCGTCCTGGCGGGCAACTTCGTGGGCGGCGGCGTGCTGATCGGGTGGTACTACGCCTACGCGAACGACGACCGCAAGTTCCTCAGCAGGCGCGGCCAGGGCGGCACCGCCTGACCATCGTCAGTCGGTGCGCGCTCCCACGCACAGCACGTGCCGCTCGGCGATGGTGCCGTCCGCGTGGACGTGCAGCCGCAGCATCGTGAGCGACGCGGGCGACGGCCAGATCTGACCCCAGTGCGTCGTCGGCATCGCGAGCGAGACGCCGACGGCGGACTTGATGGCCACCGCGTGCGATGCCACCGCCCAGGCGCGCGCCTGATCGTCTCCGTCCACGCATCGGCGCGCGTGGTCCGTCGCCGCCTCGACCAGGAACTCGTCGAACCGCTCACCCACCTGCGGGATCGACTCCCCGGCCGGCGCCGGAATCTCGCCAAAGCGCCAGCGGTGGATCGCATCACCGAACTGCGCGGCGATCTCATCGCCGGTGAAGCCTTCCCACTCGCCAAAGTGGATCTCGCGCACGCGCGGCTCCGTCTCGACATGAGCGCCGATGCGGCGACCGATGGCGCCACCGGTCTCCTGCGTGCGCGTCATGGGCGACGCGAAGACGCGAGACACGTGCGGCACCTGCTCCCAGGTCTTGCGGCCGATGCGGTAGACGGCATCGGCCGCCTTCGCGGCCTGGATGCGGCCTGTCGCGTTCAGCGCAGGACCGACCTCCCCGGAGCCGGACAGCGCGTGAGTCTCGGTCATGTCCGTCACGCCATGCCGCACCAGGACCATGGTCAGCGGGCTGACCAGGTCACCCTGGTCAACGGCGAACGGCGAGCGGCTCTGCGACTGACCCGCCCTCACTGAGACGCCTTGCGCACCAAGATGGTTCCGCACTCCTCGCAGCGCACCACCTGCTCCGGCTCGGCACGCTCAATCGCCTCGCGGTCGCTCGGGTTCAAGGTCATGTGGCAGCCGCCGCACGTCGAACCGCGCAGCAGCGCGGCACCCACGCCGCCGTTCTGGCCGCGCACCCGCTCGTAGACCGCCATCAGTGCGGCGTCCAGTCCCGAGGCTGCGGCGGCGCGTTCTGCCTGAGTCTGCTCGATCTCGGCATCGAGAGAGCGCACCGCCACGGTACGTTCGTGCTCGAGTTCGCGCACCCGCTTGGTGAGATCCTCGCGCTGGGCCTTGACCCGCGCATGCTCGGTCTCGGCCGCCTCGAGCCGCTCCATCGCCTCGAGCTCCACGTCCTCGAGGTTCGACTGCCGGCGCTCGAGCAGCTCGAGCTCACCCTGGAGTGCCTGCAGGTCCTTGGCGCTCGAGCTGCCCGACTCGAGACGGGCGCGGTCACGCTCGGCGCGGGCCCTCACAGTCTGCACGTCATCCTCGGCCTTGGCGACCTCGCGCCGCAGGTCCGTGACCTCGGCGCCGCGAGCGATGGCTTCATCATCGAGCAGCGTGTCCTGCGCGGACAGCTCGGCGAGCTGCGCATGGACGGGAAGATGGTTGCGCTTGTGGCGCGCCTGCTGAATGCGCAGGTCAGCGTCCTGCACGTCGAGCAGCCGCAGCTGATCGGCGACGGGGGCGGTGGGCACGGGGTCCTCCGGTGAGTTCAGGCGCCGTAGCGCGCGGTCCAAGGGTCGGTATTGAGGGTGCTGACCACGGCATCCACCCCGGCCGCGTCGGCCACGTGCTCCGCAGCGGCCGTGAGCCACGCCCATTCCGAGGCATAGTGCGACACATCGATCAGGAACGGCCGGCCGTCCCCGAGCGCCGCAAGCTCACGCGCATCGGATGCGGGATGGTGGCGAAGGTCCGCCGTCACGTAGGCATCGGCACCGGAGCGGCGCACGGCCTCGAGGAACGCATCACCCGAGCCGCCCACCACCGCGACGGTGGTGACGAGGCCGTCGGGGTCTCCCGCGACCCGGACGCCGTGGTGGGTCGCCGGGAGCACCTCGGCCACATGCTGAGCGAACTCGGCGAGAGTGGTGGGCCCGGGAAGCATGCCGATGCGACCCGTGCCCTGGGCGGCGTCGTCCGCCGCCGGCAGCAGCGGCATGGGCGCGCTGATGCCGAGCGCCTCGGCGAGAGCATCGCAGACGCCTCCGGCAGCCGCATCGGCATTCGTGTGGGCGTTGTAGAGCGCGATGCCGTGGCTGATGAGGCGGTGCACCGCTGCACCCTTCGTGCTCGTGGTGGCGACGCCCGTGACGCCGCGCAGCATCAGCGGGTGGTGCGTGACGAGAAGCTGCGCGCCCACCTCGATCGCCTCGTCGACCACCGCGAGCGTGGGGTCCACGGCGAAGAGCACCCGGGACACCTCGGCGTCCGGATCGCCCACCGACAGCCCGTTGACGTCCCAGTCCTCGGCGAGGGCCGGCGGAAAACGGGACTCCATGATCTCGGCGATCTCGGCCACAGTGGTCATGAGGACACGCTACCGGCCCGCCCGCACCGTGCACGACTGGCTGCTCTGAGTCCGCGCCCCCGTGCGCACCACGTGCATGTCTGGCGGTGCCAGCGACGTGCCTCCCGGCCGCGACTAGGTGCCGCGAGCGCCGGTGCCGTCGTCCTCCCGTGTGGACTGGGGTTCAGATCCAGCGAGTGCATCGATCTTGGCCTCGAGACGTGCGATCCGCTCGGTCAGCTCGTCGTGCCGGCCCTCGTCCTGCAACTCCTGCTGACGCTCGTCCTCGCCGGTGGTCCGAGAGACGAACCACGCGGCCACCGAGGCCGTCACGACACCGATGAGCGCGATGCCCACCAGCATCATCACCACCGCGATCACGCGGCCGGTGACGCTCACTGGGGCGAGATCCCCGTAGCCGACCGTGGTGACAGTGACGATCGCCCACCACAGGGCATCGCCAAAGGTGTTGATCGCGGAGTCCGTGTCCTCGCGCTCGGCCGCCAGCACGGCGACTGATCCGATCCACAGCAGCAGCACGACGGAGATGATCACCGCCTGCATGGTCTTCATCCGTCCGCGAGCGCTCGAGAACGCGGCCCCCTGCGTGAAGGCCGTCAGCAGCTTGAGCGGGCGTGCGGCCGGGATCGCGACGGCGATGACATCGAGGGGGTGCGTCCACAGGTATCGCCACGAACGACTCGAGATCACGGTCCGGATGACGATGTCGGCCAGGAACACCAGCCAGATCCACCACTGCACCACGAGCATGGTCGCGCCCAGCCCTGAAGGCAACGAGTGGAAGAAGATGATCCGCGCCGACCACACGACGAGGAAGACGAGTGCCAGCACCGCCATCCAGGGGTCGATGCGCGCCGCGTAGGCGTCGTACCTCCTGCCCATCGACTCCGCCACCGGTCCGCTCCCTCCGTCACGACGTCAGTGGGCCCTGCCGGACTCGAACCGGCGACTCCTGCGGTGTAAACGCAGTGCTCTAACCAACTGAGCTAAGGGCCCGGTAGTCATTGTCTAAGGTCCGGTCGCCAGAGGGAAATCGGCGGCAGGCGACGACACTGGAACACAGGGGTAGGAAGTCCCGTGGGTCGCCGCCCGTAGGTCCCATAATCTGCTCATGACTGCACCCGAGATCGTGGTCGAGGACCACCACGGCATTCCGCTGCTGTGGGCCGACATTCGCGCCACGTACGCAGGCTCGTTGACTTTTGGCGTGGGAGTGATCGACGAGACTGCCCGCACCGCAGGGCTGTCCCATCTCGTCGAACATCTGGTGATGAGCAGAGTCGGTCAGGTGTCGATCTCCCATCACGCGCTGACCACCGAGGACAGAACCTCGTTCTACGCGCAAGGACCCAGCGCCCTGATGAAGGACTTCCTCCACCGCGCGAGCGCAGCAGTCTCGTCGTTGACGGAGCTGTCGGACGCGGAGGTGACCGCGCAACACGACATCATCGCGGCCGAGCTCGGCGAGGGCTTTCAGCGCACGGGCCACGGCCCGCTGCTCGAGCGGTATGGGGCCGCATCCCTAGGGCTCCTCGACCTGGGAAGCCCCGCACTCACCACGCTCACCAAAGACCAGGTCATGGCGTGGGCGACAGCATGGTTCCAGCGGGACAACGCCGTACTCACCTTCACCGGGCCTCCACCAGGGGGCCTGAACGTGACGCTGCCCGGCGGCGATGCTCGTCCCGCTCGGGAGCAGATCATCCCCCTTGAGCATCGAGTCCACGGCTGGATCGCGGGAGGGAAGGAGCCTCTCGCGATCACGCTCGACTTCACGTCCCCTTGCCGCCTCGCACGGTTCGCCGCTCGCTGGATCATCAGCGAACGGTTGCGGCGAGTGCTGCGAACTGAGCGTCACCTGATCTACTCCGTGGACGGCCTCGTCGCTCGTGTGTCGCACGACACCACCACCACCGTGATGGTGCTGGACCCGCCGAAGCATCACATCATGGCCGCGGCGCAGGATGCGCTCACCGAGCTGCGGGCTCTCGCGGACGAGGGGCCGACCTCAGACGAGTGGCAATCACTGATCGACGAGTCACGGAACATCGAGGAGGACTCCGAGGTGCTGAGCGCTGCGCTGGTCGACGCCGGCGTTGACCTCATTCGCGACGGGGAGCCGGCCACGTCCATCGATCACCGCGAGTTTGAGAGCATCGCTCGGGACGACGTGCGCGCCATCATCGCCGCAAGCATCACGACCATGGTGCTGTCCGTGGGCGATGTCGACCCTGACCTGAGCCCGGAGCAGATCACGGACCACTTCGCACTGCCGTGGGCGCGAGGGCCACTCGGTCACTACGAGGCGATGTCGGCGAAGGCACTGTTCACGGCCTTCGTCACACCCGCCGTCAGTGTGTACAGCCCCAAGCCATTCACCGGGCGTCGAGGCCAGCAGCTCATCCTCGACTCGGAACGAATCGCCTGGGCTGTGCCCCAGGTGGGCATCATGGAGGCGAGATGGAGTGACATCGTCCTCGCCGGGACATGCGCTCAGTGCGGGATGTGGGACCTCACCACCCATACCGGCGACGGCATGCTCGTCCAACCCGCAGACTGGCGTGGGCGCGCGAAGATCAAGGAGATGGTCGCCTCGCGTGTCCCCGAAGATCTCCAGTACGCGGTGAGGCACGCCGACTGGCACTGACCTCGATACCCGGGGTCACCCGAGCAGCGCCGGCGTAGCGACGCCCGGGCGCGGGCCCGCAAACGCGACCGTCGGCAGGACCGCGGTGATGACGGGGAGGTGCTAGAGCGCTGCGATGGCGGCGCGATAGTCGTCGACGTCGCGCGCCTCACCCGTGGGATTCACCACGGACCACGCAACCGTGCCCGCCGCATCGATGAGGAACGTCCCGCGTGTCGCCAGGCCCTTCGCGTCGTTGAACACGCCGTACGCCGTCGACGCCTCCCCGTGCGGCCAGAAGTCACTCAGGAGCTCCGCCGTGTACGCGTGCGCATCGGCCCACGCCTTGAGCGTGTAGATCGAGTCGCACGAGACCACGATGACTTCGAGAGGCTTGCCCTCGCTCAGGTCGGGGGCGTCTCGCAAGTCCACGAGTTCGTTGGTGCAGACGTCGGAGAAGGCGAATGGCACGAACACGACCAGCACGGGAGTGCCTCGGAAGTCGCTCAGTGTGACGCGGCGTCCGTGCTGGTCGGTGAGAGTGAAGTCAGGTGCCTCGGTGCCGGTGAGGGGACCCGTCACTTGGAGCGGCCCTTCTCCCCCAGCTGCGTGCAGGACCACCCTTCGCCCGCCATGAAGGTCGAGGTCGCGTGGAGCCCCGCCAAAGACGAGGATTCCTGGATGTCGCCGGGCAGCACATGGCCCGTCGTTCCCGCCTTGGGTGTCAGCAGCCACACCGTGCCGCCGTCGTCGAGGAGAGCTTGGACGTCCATGAGGAGGTCGGCAAGGTCGTCGTCGCCGTCACGGAACCACAGCAGGACGCCGTCTGTGACGTCACCGAAGTCCTCGTCGACGAGTTCTTCGCCTGTCGCGTCCACGATGGCCGCGCGCAGG
The DNA here is from genome assembly GCF_000975095.1 of Demequina aestuarii. Classification (GTDB taxonomy): domain Bacteria; phylum Actinomycetota; class Actinomycetes; order Actinomycetales; family Demequinaceae; genus Demequina; species Demequina aestuarii. Next base: position 1,049,953 of record NZ_BBRD01000001.1, on the reverse strand, counting down.
GCGTCGTCAGCATCGTCGTCGTAGCCGAACTCCTGCAGGATCGTGCCGCGCTCAAGTCCGAATCGGTCAATGATCCCAGTGTCCACGGTGCGTGCACCGTCTTCTGTCGCCACGGTGGCGCTGCTCCCTTCGTCGTCGCTGCGCGCAACCGCACGCTCACGGCTCACAGTACGGCCCGGTGATCGGTGGTGGCAACGCCTGGCAACCGTGGCACCGTGATCGGGCGCAGGGCGCTGGCGTGACATTCGGTCAAGAAATGGCAAGAATGGCAGGAGCGGCGGCACACCCGTCCCCCACCCACGCAGCATCGGCGCACTACCCCGCGCCCGACAGGAAGGTCACCGGTGGCATCACACGGCGAGCTTGACAAGGACCCCAGCGAGACCGGCGAATGGATCGAGTCTCTTGACGGACTCATCGAGGCCGGTGGTGAGTCGAGAGCCGAGTACATCCTCGACCGCATGGTCGAGCACGCTGCGGCCAAGCAGCTGTCGGTGCCGCTGAGCCTCAACACGCCGTACGTGAACACCATCCACGTCGCGAACGAGCCCGAGTTCCCCGGAGACGAGGAGACCGAGCGCCGCTACCGCGGATGGATCCGCTGGAACGCCGCCGTCATGGTGACGCGCGCCCAGGCCGGCGACAAGGGCGTGGGCGGCCACATCTCCTCCTACGCGTCCGTCGCGACGCTGTACGAAGTGGGGCTCAACCACTTCTTCCGCGGCAAGGACCACCCCGGCGGCGGAGACCAGGTGTACTTCCAGGGTCACGCGGCTCCCGGTGTGTACGCCCGCGGCTACATGGAGGGGCGCCTGTCTGAGGAGGACCTCGACTCGTTCCGGCAGGAGAAGTCCGCGGCCGGTCGCGGCCTCCCGTCGTACCCCCACCCCCGGCTGATGCCCGAGCTGTGGGAGTTCCCCACCGTGTCGATGGGCCTCGGCCCCGCATCGGCCATCTACCAGGCGTGGACCAACCGCTACCTGCACCTGCGCGGCATCAAGGACACGTCGCAGCAGCACGTGTGGGCGTTCCTGGGCGACGGCGAGATGGATGAGCCCGAGTCGCGCGGCATGCTGCAGCTCGCGGCCAACCAGGGGCTCGACAACCTCACGTTCGTGGTGAACTGCAACCTGCAGCGACTCGACGGCCCCGTGCGCGGCAACGGCAAGATCATCCAGGAGCTCGAGGCCTACTTCCGCGGCGCCGGCTGGAACGTCCTCAAGGTGGTGTGGGGCCGCAACTGGGACCCGCTGCTGGTCCGCGACGACGACGGCGCGCTCGTCAATCTGATGAACACCGTCCCCGACGGCGACTTCCAGACCTTCCGCGCCGAGTCCGGCGCGTTCATCCGCGACCAGTTCTTTGGTGGCGACCCGCGCGCCAAGGAACTCGTCAAGGACATGACCGACGATGAGATCTGGGCCCTCAAGCGCGGCGGTCACGACTACCGCAAGCTGTATGCCGCCTACCTCAAGGCCACGGCCAGCCAGAACGGCAAGCCCACCGTCATCCTCGCGAAGACCATCAAGGGCTACGGGCTCGGCGCGAACTTCGCGTCGCGCAACTCGACTCACCAGATGAAGAAGATGGCCACCGCCGACCTCAAGGTGCTGCGCGACACATTCGACATCCCGTTCACCGACGAGCAGCTCGAGGAAGACCCGTACAACCCGCCGTACTACCACCCGGGCATGGACGACCCGGCGGTGAAGTACATGCTGGGACGGCGCAAGGAGTTGGGCGGATTCGTGCCGGAGCGGCGCGACCCCAAGAAGCAGATCGACATGCCGGACGACAAGGCATACGAACTGCTCGCCAAGGGATCAGGCAAGCAGCAGATCGCCACCACCATGGCGTTCGTGCGACTGTTCAAGGACCTCGTCAAGGACAAGAGCTTCGGCCACCGCCTGGTGCCGATCATCCCCGACGAGGCTCGCACGTTCGGCCTGGACTCGATCTTCCCGTCCGCGAAGATCTTCAACACCCGCGGCCAGAACTACCTGCCGGTGGACCGTGAGCTCATGCTGAGCTACAAGGAGTCGGAGTCCGGGCAGATCATGCACACGGGCATCAACGAGGCGGGTTCGGCAGCGGCGTTCCAGGCGGTCGGCACCTCCTACGCGACCCATGGCGAGCCGCTGATCCCGTTCTACGTCTTCTACTCGATGTTCGGCTTCCAGCGCACAGGCGACCAGTTCTGGGCGGCGGGCGACCAGATGACCCGCGGGTTCATCATCGGCGCCACCGCGGGCCGGACCACGCTCGCGGGCGAGGGCCTTCAGCACGGCGACGGGCACTCCCCGATCCTCGCGGCGACCAACACCGCCGTGGTGCAGTACGACCCGGCGTTCGGCTACGAGATCCGCCACATCGTGAAGGACGGCATCGAGCGGATGTACGGTCCCGACACCAGCCGCGACCCGAACGTCATGTACTACCTCACCGTGTACAACGAGCCCATCCAGCACCCCGCGGAGCCCGAGGACCTCGACGTCGAGGGCGTCCTCAAGGGCATCTACAAGTTCGCGGAGGCCCCTGAGGGCGACGGTCCTGAGGCGCAGATCCTGGCGTCCGGCGTCGCCGTGCCGTGGGCCCTCGAGGCACAGGAGCTGCTCGCCGCCCACTACGGCGTCCGTGCCACGGTGTGGTCGGTGACCTCCTGGAACGAGCTGCGCCGCGACGCGCTGGACGCCGACCAGCACGAGTTCCTGCACCCCGAGGAGGAGCCGCGCATGCCGTACATCACGCAGAAGCTCCAGGGAGCACAGGGCCCGTTCGTCGCCACCACGGACTACGACCACCTGATCCCTGACCAGATCCGCGCCTGGGTCCCCGGCGACTACGCGACGCTCGGCGCCGACGGCTTCGGCTTCTCAGACACGCGTGCCGCCGCCCGGCGGTACTTCAAGATCGACGGCCCCTCCACTGCGGTCCGCGTGCTCCAGCAGCTCGCCAAGCGTGGAGAGATCGATCGTGGACTGGTCAAGGACGCGATCGACCGATACGAGCTCCACGACGTGACCAAGGGCACCTCGGGCAACGCGGGCGGCGACGCGTAGCCGACGGCACTTCCAGGTCCGGACGGCCGATGCGAGGGTGACCCTCGCATCGGCCGTCGTGCTTGGCGGCGGGTTGCCTGGGCTTCCCGCTCGCTCTCGCAGGCCGCGCGAACGGGCGCCCGTGACACACACCCTGCCGGGCGACACCTCGGCGATTCGCACCCGCAGCCACGACCCGCTCTCGACCCGGAAGTCGTGAGGCTCGGCGAGCGACCGGAGTCCGAGCTCGTCCAGGGTCTCCTCCGCGACGAGCCAGTCGATCACGCGCGTGACAGGCCGTCCCCAGAGGTCGATCGCGACGACGCCGTGGTCCGCGGCGTGGCGGCCGCTAGGTCGAGCGCGGTCCCCGACGCTCGTCGGTCCCGTCGGGGTCGACAGGCTGATCCGGTGCGGCCGGCTCATCAGAGACGGGGGCCTCGCCGGGAGACGCCGGTGGGTCGGACTTGTCGACGCCCTCCCGCTCCTCGACCGGCGCTGGGTCTTGAGCAGTCTCGCGCTCCACCGGTGCAGGCTCCTCGGGCGCCGTGTCGGCTGGGACTGCGGTGTCGTCCGTTGCCGGAGTGTCGAGCCCTGCGGCCTCGGCATACGGCGACCGCGCGAGCCCGTCCTCGTGCCTCGTCTCGTCGGCTGCCTCCAGTCGCCCCGGCGACTGCGGAGCCGAGCGATCGCTGCCGCTCGGGCGGTCTGCGGCGGTCTTCTCGCCACGACCATCGGCCCCCGACGACGGTCGACGTTCCCGGCCGGATGCGCTCGAAGGGGCATCGGCCGCCCTGGACCCCTCCCGAGCCTCGGGCGATGGGGCCCGACGTGGGCTCGCCGGAGGCGTGGTCGATGTTCCGCCGGGGATGGCAGAGGTGCCGACCATCGCCAGCGTCGCGTCCGAGTCATTGATCGAGCGGCGCACGATGATCGCGAGCACCACGATCGTCACGACCACCACGGCGAGCAGGCTCCACAGGAGCGCGAGCAGCACGCCACTGAACGTTCCAACGGGCTCGACGCGGAGGTACGCGTCTCCCGCGCACTCCCCCGCATCCGTGTCGACGGTCGCGGCCAGGTGATAGGTGCCCGTGAGGAGCATGCCCGAGGCGTCCTGAATCTCATCCAACTGGCTCTCGACAGACGTCTCGCCGCTCCACTCGGTGAGGTCGGGCGCCTCGGCGAACGTGGCGTTGCGCAGCGGAATGGCGAACCCCCCGACCAGAACGGACAGACGGGCACGCGCTTCGGTGACGGCGCCGTCCGTCGTGGTGGTCCAGGCGATGGTGTCGGTGGTCGTGACGCGGAAGGGGTCGATCGCGGTGGTGCTGGGAGGCGAGACGGGCTCGGCCTCGAGCGACGATGTCGCGGTCGCCATGCACCCTGAGGACATCGAGCCACCGCGCATGATCTCGGGGATCCCCGTGAGAGCGACGCCTCCCAGCAGAGCCCCGATGACGATGACAGTGATCATCCGCCCCTTCGCGAGCGCCAGACGCTGAGTGAGCAGGGCAGACGACGCGATGATCGTCAATCCGACGATGCCGAACAACGGCAGGCGGTCAGGCGGCAGCACCCCGAGCACGGTCAGCAGCGCCATCACCAGCAGGCCGAGGACGAGCCCCAGCAGAGCACCCGCCAGGGGCTTCGGTCGTGATTCAGTCATCGCCACGCTCCTTTACGGTCCTGGTCTCACGCTAGCCTCAACACTGGACCGCGGCCACCATTCCCGCCTCGCCACGCCCGGTCGGCGGCGCCACGCTTGGTACGGATTCACAACGAACGGCGGCGGAATGGCGGGCGGCGACGCTCCAATGTTCGCGCGAGTGCGCGCCCCACTTGTCACGACCCCACAACACGGCCCTATGCTGGCGCCATGTCCACACCACAGGCGCGCACCGAGACGCTGCGGCGCCTGAGGGCGGCGACGGGCCGGCTCGCGACCGCCGCGCTCACCACCTTGGACTCCGACTACGCGTGGTTTCGGGCCCTGCCGGCCCAGGAGCGCTCCTGGGTCGGCACCGTGGCACAGGCGGGCATCGACTCGTTCGTCTCCTGGTACGCCGACCCCCAGCACAGTCAGCGCAGCGCCACCGAGGTGTTCGCCGCCGCTCCCACGGAGCTCACCCGGTCCGTCTCCCTGCAGCACACCCTCAGCGTGATCCGCACGGTGGTGCGCGTCGTGGAGAGCCACTCTGACGAGTTCGCGTCCCCCGGAGCAGAGCGCGATGTCCGAGAGGCCATCCTCATCTACTCCCGTGAGATCGCCTTCAGCGCAGCGGAGGTGTATGCGCGTGCTGCGGAGACGCGTGGAGCGTGGGATGCCCGACTCGAGGCACTGGTGGTCGATGCGCTCGTGCGCGGCGAGGTCGACGAGGGGCTCCCCTCCCGCGCGGCGGCGCTCGGATGGAAGCCCGGGCCGACGCTGGTCATGGTGGGCCTGACAGATGGCACTCTGGGCGAGGTGCAGTCGGCAGAGCTGCGGCGCACGATCCGGCGCGCCGCCCCCGGCGCACTCGTGGGCATCCACGGCGACGACCTCGTGGTGATCGCGCGCGCCGACGACGACCACAGCGCCCTCACCACCCACCTGCTCAGCAGCTTCGGGCCGGGTCCCGTCGTGATAGGGCCGGCTGCCGTCACCCTGGTGGAGGTCGCCCGGGCGACGCGTGCGGCTCTTGCCGGCGTCGTGGCCGCGCCGGCGTGGTCGATCGCGCCCCGTCCCGTCAGTGCCGACGACCTCTTGCCAGAAAGGGTCCTCGTGGGTGACACGATGGCGCGCGAGCGGCTCATCGCCATCGCTTACGACCCGATCGTCCGTGCCGGAGGCGCCCTCGCGGATACGATCGCGACCTACCTGGACTGCGGGCGCTCACTGGAGATGGCCGCGCGCACCATGTTCGTCCACCCCAACACTGTCCGATACCGTCTCAAGAAGGTCGCCCAGTTGACCGGGTGGGACGTGCTCTCCACCCGGGACGCGCACGTGCTCGAGACGGCGTTCGCGCTGGGCCGTCTGCGAGACTCCACCCACACGCCTTTGTAGCGATCCTACAAATCGGGCATGCCGAAACGGTGGCCCAAGCGCCCACCGTCACCTGCCGAATAGGAGATGCTTGACACATGATCGCCGTTCTCTTCCCCGGACAGGGCGCCCAGACTCCCGGAATGCTCGCCCCGTGGCTCGACATCCCGGAGGTCGCCGCCCAGTTGCGCGCATTGTCAGAAGCGACAGATGTCGACCTTCTCGCACACGGCACGACCTCTGACGCCGACACGATCCGCGACACCGCGGTGGCGCAGCCTCTGCTGGTGGCAGCGGGGCTCGCGACTGCTCGCGCGCTCCTGGGCTCGACTACGCCCGGGCTGGTCGCGGGCCACAGCGTCGGCGAGTTGGGCGCGGCAGCGCTCGCAGGCGTGATCGATGACGCCGAGGCGATGCGGCTGGTGTCGGTGCGCGCGCAGGCGATGGCCGCGGCTGCGGCCGGTTCCGACCCCACGTCGATGGCGGCTGTGCTCGGCGGCGTCGAGGAGGACGTGCTCGAGCGGCTGGAGCAGCTCGGCCTCACCCCCGCGAACATGAACGGCGGAGGCCAGATCGTCGCCGCAGGCGCCACCGCCGCGATCGAGGCCCTTGCCGCCGACCCGCCCGCCCGAGCGCGTGTGATCCCTCTGCAGGTGGCCGGAGCCTTCCACACCTCGTATATGCAGCCGGCCGTCTCCGCGCTGTCAGAGGCGACCGCATCGGCCGCACCGCGAGACCCCGAGACGACACTCCTGACGAACGCGGACGGCAGCGCCGTGACGTCGGGCGCCGACGCTCTCGCGCGGATCGTCGCGCAGGTCGCCAACCCGGTCCGGTGGGACCTCTGCCAGGCGCGTATGCTCGATCTCGGCGTGACCGCGATCATCGAGGTCGCGCCCGGGGGCGTCCTCACCGGCCTCGCCAAGCGTTCCCTCAAGGGAGTGCCGGCGGTCGCGCTCAAGACGCCCGACGACCTCCCCGCCGCCCGAGATCTCCTGGAGCAGCACGCGTGACAACTCTGAACATCCGCCGTGGACCCGAATTCACGCGCATCATGGGCCTGGGCGTCGCTCGCGGCGAGAACGCGGTCCCCAACGACGACATCATCGAGCCGATCAACTCGTCAGACGAGTGGATTCGCAAGATGACCGGAATCGTCACGCGTGTGCGCGCCAACGCTGGCACCTCGGTCATCGACCTATCCGAGCGCGCGGCGCGCGACGCGATCGCCCAGGCGGGCATCGAGCCAGCCGACATCGACACCGTCATCCTGTCGACCATCACCCACCCGTACATGACTCCCGGCGGAGCCCCCGTGCTCGCCGACCGGCTTGGGTCGACCGGCGCAGCCTTCGACATCTCCGCGGCGTGCGCGGGCTACTGCTATGGCATCGGCCAGGCCGATGCGCTCGTCCGGGCGGGCAACGCGCGGCACGTGCTCGTCGTCGGTGCCGAGAAGATGAGCGACTACGTCGACCCCGCGGATCGTTCCATCTCCTACCTGCTGGGAGACGCGGCGGGTGCGGTCGTCATCGGCCCCTCCGACACCCCCGGCATCGGTCCCACGGTATGGGGGTCGGATGGCTCCGGAGCCCCGCTCATCGGCCAGACCGCTTCCTGGCTCGAGGTGCGCGACGACGCCGACACCGCGTTCCCCACCCTGTACCAGGAGGGCCCGAGCGTGTTCAAGTGGGCGTCCTTCAAGATGGCTCCCGTCGCGCTCGAGGCAATCGCCGCCGCCGGGGTGACGCCGGACGACATCAAGGCCTTCATCCCCCACCAGGCCAACGTGCGGATCATCGACCAGCTGGTCAAGCAGATCGGCCTGCCGGCCCACGTGGCGGTGGGCAAGGACATCGTCGACAGCGGCAACACCTCGGCCGCGTCCATTCCCCTCGCCACCGAGCGGTTGCTGCGCGACGGCGACGCTCACTCGGGCGACCTCGCGCTCCAGATCGGCTTCGGCGCCGGCCTGGTCTACGCCGCGCAGGTGGTGATCCTGCCCTAGAGGCGGGGTCCGAACTAGGCTTCTCACCGTTCCATACGAACCCGATGCGACTGCATCACCATCACAAGGAGAAACACCATGGCAGACAAGAACGAGATCCTCGCAGGCCTTGCTGAGATCGTCGCCGAGGAGACCGGCCTCGACACCGCCGAGGTCGAGCTCGAGAAGTCCTTCACGGATGACCTGGACATCGACTCGCTGTCGATGATGACCATCGTCACGCTCGCGGAGGAGAAGTTCGAAGTCCGCATCCCCGACGAGAAGGTCAAGGACCTGACGACCGTCGGCGACGCCGTCGACTTCATCGCCGCCGCACAGGGCTGACACCCACCCACATCCCCGATCCCCACTGGAGCAACACCATGACTGTCGTCGTCACTGGACTCGGCGCGACCTCGCCTCTCGGCGGGGACGTGTCCTCGACCTGGGAGGGCGCTCTCGCCGGCAGGTCCGGCGTGCGCACTCTGGACAACGACTGGGCGGAGACATACGGCATGGCCGTCAACTTCGCCGGTCAGCTGGCGGTGTCGCCCCTCGAGGTGCTGTCGCGTCCTGAGGCCAAGCGCATGGACCCGAGCGCCCAGATGGCGATTGTGGCCACGCGCGAGGCGTGGGCTCACGCCGGATCGCCCGAGGTGGACCCCGAGCGCCTGGGCGCCGTGGTCTCCTCGGGCATCGGCGGCGTGTGGACGTTGCTGAGCGCCTGGGACACCATGAAGGAGAAGGGCGCAGCGCGCGTGCTCCCCCTCACGGTGCCCATGCTCATGCCGAACTCCCCCACTGCCTACGTGTCGCTCGAGCTCAAGGCACGGGCCGGCTCGCACTCGCCCGTCTCGGCGTGCGCCTCGGGCGCCGAGGCGATCGGCATGGGCTTCGAGATGATCGAGTCCGGGCGCGCCGACATCGTGGTCGCGGGCGGCACCGAGGCCGCGATCCACCCGCTGCCCATCAGCGCCTTCGCCGCCATGGCAGCGCTGTCCAAGCGCAACGACGACCCGGCAGGCGCGTCGCGCCCCTACGACACCTCTCGCGACGGGTTCGTGCTCGGCGAGGGATCTGGCGTGGTGGTGCTCGAGTCGGAGGAGCACGCCAAGGCCCGTGGCGCGCACATCTACGCGCGGCTGCTGGGCGTCGGCATGACGTCCGACGGCCACCACATCGCCGCCCCGGAGCCCAACGGCACGGGCCAGACGCGCGCCATGGAGCTCAGCCTCCAGCGCGCAGGCCTCACTGCCGTCGACGTCGCTCACGTGAACGCGCACGCCACGTCCACCCCCGTCGGGGACATGATCGAGGCCCGCGGAATCCGGGCACTGCTGGGCTCTCACGCAGACCAGGTGGCGCTGAGCGCGACCAAGTCGATGACGGGTCATCTGCTCGGCGGCGCCGGCGCGCTCGAGTCAGTGTTCACCATCAAGGCACTCGAGACCCGCACCGCTCCGCCCACCATCAACGTCACATCCCCCGACCCCGAGCTCGAGCTCGACCTGGTCCGGGACACGCCGCGCGAGCTGCCCGAGGGCCAGCTGGCTGCCATCAACAACTCGTTCGGATTCGGCGGCCACAACGTGGCGCTGGTGTTCGGCACCGCCTAGACCCCTCGCGAGCTTTCACTGCGAACCAATTTCTGTCCGACACGCCGCGCAATCGCGCCCAGGAGTGCCGAGCGCACGGCGTGTCGCGCGGGAAGGGGTTCGTACTGTCGGCGGTGAGGCGGTGGGGCGACAGGCAGCGCGATCCGTCAGATGTCGGTGGACGTGGCCTGGTGGAACCGCAGCCGCCACCGGCCATCGTTCACCCACACGGAGGTGCGATGAGCCTCGCCACGGGACGCCTTGGTCGGCACGGACGTGTAGCGGACGAGAGCGACATCCTCGCAGATCGCCACGGCGGTGAAACCGGTCAGAGGGAGGTCGACGTCGATCTCGGTCGACTGCAGCGCCAAGATCTCGTCACGGGTGTACGTCCGGCCCGAGCGGCCGACCTCGATGAACTCCGCGGCGAGCACGGCATCCATGAACCGCATGTCGAACCGCGTGTCGGCGCGCCACATGGCCTCCTCCAAGGCCTGAAGAGTGAGGACTTCTTCACGAGTAAGCTCCTGCATCGCGTGTTCAGCCAACGCGATGCAGCCACCGGACGGGTGCACCAGAGCCTGCGTACCGGAAGGGCTCGAGTTCCTCGTCCCATGCGGCGCCGAGCGCCAGGTCCATCGCCCGCTTGAACTCGGCGACGGACGCGCCCGCCTCCACCACCGCGCGAATGCGGTCCTCGGGCACCACGATATTGCCGTGCACATCGGTGACGGCGTGGAAGATTCCCAGTGACGGGGTGTGGGACCAGCGGCCACCGTCCGAGCCGAAGGACGGGTCCTCGGTCACCTCGTAACGCACGTGCTCCCAACCGCGCAGCGCCGATGCGAGGCGCGCGCCAGTGCCAGGAGTGCCCTGCCAGGCGACCTCAGCGCGGTACAGCGAGGAACCAGCGGGTTGATCCGTCCACTCGAATGAGCCTCGCGCGCCCAGCACAGACTGGGCGGCCCACTCGATGTGCGGGCACATCGCGCGCGTCGCAGAATGCACGAATAGAACACCTCGGGTGATCGCAGCCATGACCCATCCTTCCTAGTGAGGTACGTCTTCCCCTACGACCTCGAAGGACAACCTGGCTGCACCAGGTGTGCTCCTATGGTGCCTCATGTGCGCCGATAACTCCAGCGCCCGCGCGCGGGGTGTGGAACGCTGGGCGCATGGCAGGCCCGATGACCCTCTCCGCGACCGCCCCGACCATGACCGCTCAGCAGGTGCGCGACGCCGAGAGGGAGGCGATGCGGACGGTCGCGGAGCCCGTGCTCATGGCGCGGGCGGCCGATGCGATCGCCGCCGAGTGCGAGGCCCTGCTGCTCGAGCGCCATGGGCGCACCGGCGGCTGCCGCGTGGTGGTGCTCGCGGGCAGCGGCAACAACGGCGGTGATGCGCTGCTCGCCGGTGCACGCCTGCACTACCGGGGCACGAAGACGACGGCGGTGCTCGTGGCACCCGTGGCTCACACGATGGGACGAGGAGAGTGCGAAGCAGCCGGCGCGCAGGTCATCGACGGCGCGAGCGACCTCTCCGGAGCCCTGCACGCGGTGGAGACGGCGGACCTGGTGATCGACGGCATCGTCGGCGTGGGTGCGAAGCCGGGCCTGCGCGCTCCAGCCGATGCGCTGGTGGCGGCCATCCCCGAAGGAACCATCGTGGTCGCCGTGGATCTCCCCAGCGGGCTCGACGTCGACTCGGGATCGGTCGCGGCGCCGCACGTGCGCGCCGATGTGACCGTGACCTTCACCGCACCGAAGCCGTGCCTGGTGGAGCAGCCGGCGGCCGCATCGGCCGGGAGGGTGATTGTGGCGCAGGTCGGCGTGCTCCGGCGGTGACGCCGTCTACGCCTCGAGCGACTCCCGCAGTTCGCGCATCGCGCGCTTGCGCACATCCTTCGCGAGGCGATCGAGGTACAGCTTGCCATCGAGGTGGTCGACCTCGTGGTTGATGAGCCGCGCCCAGATCTCCTCGCCCTCGATCACGACCTCGTTGCCGTCCAGGTCGGTGCCCAAGGCCTTGGTGTAGGAGGGGCGCTCGCACGGGTACCACAGCCCCGGGACAGACAGGCATCCCTCGTCTCCCAACTCCTGCAGATCGGCGCTGCGCTCCACGATCTCGGGGTTCAGGATGTACCCGACCTCGCCGTCGATATTCCACGAGAACGCTCGCAGACTGACGCCGATCTGGTTCGCCGCCAGGCCCGCCCTGCCCTCGTGATCGACGGTCTCCACCAAGTCCTCGACGAGCGTGCGGACACGGTCGTCGATGTCGGTGATCGGTTCGCACACAGTGCGCAGGACGGGGTCGCCGGTCACCCGGATGTCACGCATGGCCATGCCCAGTATTCTCGCACGTGCCGCGCACCCGCCGGGAGCCGGGCAGGTCGATCCCGCGCCCACGGGTGGCGATGTGCCAGTCTGGATGCGTGAGCACACCACGAGACTGGGGCGCGGAGCAGGTCCGGGAACGCTGGCCCGTGCCCCACGCCGACGCTGACAAGTACTCGCGCGGCGTCGTAGGGGTGGTGGCGGGCTCGGACGCGTACCCTGGCGCTGCGGCTCTGGTCGTGTCAGGGGCGGTGCGCGCCGGGGCCGGGATGGTGCGCTACGTCGGACCGGCCCGAGCGCAGGACCTGGTGCTCTCCCATCGCCCCGAGTGCGTGGTGCACGACCCAGGCGACGCGGCAGAGTCCCTTCCGCGAGCCCAGGCCTGGGTGGTGGGCCCCGGGGTCGCGGACCACCCGATTCAAGATGCCGCCATCGGAGCGGTCATGGCCTCCGGACTGCCGATGGTGGTGGACGCGGGCGCCCTCGAAGAGGTCGCGCGCTCACGGGCCTCCGGCTCGCGCGATACGCCGTCCGATCGAGTGCTGCTCACCCCGCACGCGGAGGAGCTCATGCGCACCCTCGGTGCACTGCGCCACGACGCCACCATCCTGGACATCGCCGCAGACCGTGCCGGTCACGCACGACTCCTCGCCGAGACCGCCCGGGCGACAGTGCTCCTCAAGGGAGCCCGCACCATCATTGCGTCGCCGGGCGGAGTGGTGGTGGAGCTGCCGAGCGCTCCCCCGTGGCTCGCCACCGCGGGAAGCGGAGACGTCCTCGCGGGCATCGCCGGCGCTCTTCTCGCGGCTGGTCTCACTGCGGCCGATGCCGGGGCGTGCGCGGCCTGGGTGCACGCCCGCGCGGCAGATGACGCCAACTCCGGAGGCCCCGTCGCCGCGCTCGACGTCGCCGAGGCGCTCCCGCGACTCGTGGCCTCGCTCCTTCGCGGTCGGCCCCGCCCTTCGTCGGAATAGTCCGCACCCCTGTGTCGGTTGTTCCAGGTACACAGGCGGTGCGCACCAGCGATCGCCACGCAGACCAAGGGAGACACGCCATGAGTGGATCAGACCGACTGAGCAACGCCGCCGAGGACGCCAAGGGCAAGGTCAAGGAAGGCTTCGGCAAGGCGACCGACAACGAGCAGCTCGAGGCCGAGGGAAAGCTCGACCAGGGCAAGGCCTCCGCCAAGGACAAGGTCGAGGACGGCAAGGACGCGGTTGCGGAGAAGTACAACGAAGCGACCGACCGTCACCAGGACGACGACAAGTCCTGACACCAGTCATGACAGCGGCGGGGGCCATCTGGTCCCCGCCGCTGTCATGTCTCCGCGCGGATCGTCGCGTCCGACCTCACCGGATCGAAATGGCGGTGGCGCCGTCGGTCAGGGACGAACCCGCGTGGTCGTCAGCCCATAGCGGCGCAACAGGTCCCACATGAGAGGCGAGGGGTCGCCGTGGACACTCACGTGTTCAGAGCCGAAGCGATCCGCATCAGCATCGGGCGTCACCCACACGGACCAGCCGGGCGCGTGAGGCGAGACTGAACCGATGTGGATATCAGTGCGGGCCACGCCACCCCGCTGCCAGAAGACGATCATGCGATCGACGGCCACCATCGACTGGTCGCCGCTCACCTGCCAACTGGTGCACTCGACGCCATTGCTCGCGCCGCTGGGAATATCGGAGTCCTCGAGGTAGCTCGTCTGCCAGTCCTCCTCGACCTCGACGTCGTCACTGCCGATCTCGATCGCGAAGTCAGGAAGAGCGCGACGAAGGACGCGCTCCCACTCGTGGACACCGATCGTCGTCGCAAGTTGACCACGGACCTCGACGCCCGCATCGGCCTCTCCCAGCAGGGCGAGTCCACGAGCGATGTCGAGCCGACTCGCCAGCAGAACACCGCACTCGAGGTGGCGGCCGCACAGCCACGCGGCGTCGGGCGGCTCGCCCCGCGTCATGCCGTCTCCTGCTGACGAGAGCCCGCCACACCACGCGAGGTGCCACTCGAGATCGGCCTCGCGCGGGAGGAACTCGACGAGCGCGCCAGCGTCCTTGACGTCGGCGCCGCAGACGGCGCATCGAGGCGTGCTCATGCCACCACGCTAGATCCACGCGCTGACACTCGCCGGGTGACGTCCGACCGCGAGGGTGCCACCTCGTCTGTGCGAGTCCTCACGGCGGCACGCCTCCGACGCGCGTCGACGCACCGGCCGCACGGCGCGGACCGGTGCGTCGACGCTTCCTGACCCGCCGAGGATCAGGTGACGTCGTCGTCCACCCAGTCCATGGTCTTGGTGACCGCCTTCTTCCAATTGCGCATCAGCCGCTCGCGTTCGTCACCATCGAGGTCCGGGACCCACCGCTTGTCCTCCGCCCAGTTGTCGATGACGTCCTGCTCGCCTTCCCAGTATCCGACAGCGATTCCCGCCGCATAGGCCGCGCCGAGCGCCGTGGTCTCCGCCACCTTCGGCCGCACCACCTCGACGTCGAGGATGTCTGCCTGGAACTGCATGAGGACCTCGTTGACCACCATGCCGCCGTCGACCTTGAGCTCCGTGAGCTCCACTCCGGAGTCGGCCCGCATCGCGTCGAGCACCTCCGCAGTCTGGTACGCGGTCGCCTCAAGCGCGGCACGAGCGATGTGTCCGGCGGTGACGTAGCGAGTGAGACCGACCAGCGCTCCCCTGGCGTCTGACCGCCAGTACGGGGCGAACAGGCCCGAGAACGCTGGGACGAAGTATGCGCCGCCGTTGTCGTCGACCTTGCTCGCCAACGTCTCGATCTCTTCCGCGCTCTTGATGAGTCCCACGTTGTCGCGCAGCCACTGCACCAAGGACCCCGTCACGGCGATTGACCCTTCGAGCGCGTATACGGCCGGCTTGTCGCCGATCTTGTAGCAGACCGTGGTGAGAAGTCCGTTCTTTGACGGGACGAGCTCGGTGCCGGTGTTCATCAGCATGAAGTTGCCCGTGCCGTAGGTGTTCTTCGCCATGCCGACCTCGAAGCATGCTTGGCCGAACGTCGCAGCCTGCTGGTCGCCGAGGATGCCGGCGATCGGCACCCCGGGCAGCATTCCGCCGCGACGGCCCTCACCGTAGACCTCTGCGGAGGAGCGGATCTCGGGAAGCATCGACATCGGGATCTTCATGTCGGCGGCGATGGACTCGTCCCATGACAGAGTCTTGAGGTCCATCAGCATGGTGCGGGACGCGTTGGTGACGTCCGTCACGTGGACTCCACCCTTCTTGCCTCCGGTCATGTTCCACAGCACCCACGAGTCGATGGTGCCCATGAGCAGGTCGCCCGCCTCGGCCTTCTCTCGCGCACCCTCGACGTTCTCGAGGATCCACATCACCTTGGGCCCCGCGAAGTACGTCGCGAGGGGCAGGCCCACGCGTTCCTTGTACTTGTCTGGGCCATCATCGCCGCCCAGCCTGTCGATGATCTTCTGCGTGCGGGTGTCCTGCCAGACGATCGCGTTGTACACGGCCTTGCCTGTGGTCTTGTCCCACACCACCGCGGTCTCGCGCTGATTGGTGATGCCGACCGCCTTGATGTCCTCTCCGGTGAGGTCCGCCTTGGTCAGGGCGATGCCCACGACCTCGCGGACGTTGGTCCAGATCTCGTGGGGGTCGTGCTCCACCCAGCCCGCCTGCGGGAAGATCTGCTCGTGCTCCTTCTGGCCCGTGGAGACGATCGCGCCTTCATGGTCGAAGACGATGGCCCGCGAGCTCGTGGTGCCCTGGTCGATGGCGAGGATGTAGTCGTTCATAGTGGTGTCCTTGTCTCTAGAGTGGGGATGCGCCGTGGCGGCGCGAGTCGTGCTCGCTAGTAGATGACGCCGGCCAGCAGTCCACCGGCGACGCCGCCGATGAGCGGTCCGACGACAGGAACCCAGGCATAGCTCCAGTCCGAGCTGCCCTTGCCCTTGATCGGCAGCAGCGCGTGAGCGATACGGGGTCCCAGGTCACGCGCCGGGTTGATGGCGTAGCCGGTCGGACCGCCCAGGCTCGCGCCGATGCCGGTCACCAGCAGAGCGGCAGCCAGCGGCCCGATATCGCCGGGCCAGTTGCCGAAGCTCAGCACCACGAACACGAGCACGAAGGTCCCGATCACCTCCGTCACGACGTTCCAGCCGGAGGAGCGAATCGCCGGACCGGTGGAGAAGACCGCCAGCTTGGCCCCCGCATCGGGTGTCTCGTCGAAGTGCTTCTTGTACGCGAGGTAGACCAGCACGGCACCGATGAACGCACCGACGAGCTGTGCGGCGACATAGGTGACGAAGTTGCCGGCATCGGCCGCGATGCCGTCGGCGAACTCTTCTGAGCCAGAGGCCCAGATTCCGGCCGTCACTGCCGGGTTGATGTGACCACCGGTCGCGAAGGCCACGTATACACCTGAGAAGACCGCGAGGCCCCACCCGAAGTTGATGAGCAGCCAGCCGCCGTCAAGGCCTTTGGACTTGGCGAGGAGCACATTTGCCACCACGCCGCCTCCAAGGAGGATGAGCATGCCTGTTCCAAGCATCTCGGAGAGGAAGATGTCAGTCACGGGGATTTCCTTTCGTTCACGTCATTGTGAGAAGGGTGGCGACAGGCGTCGCCGGGCGATGCCTGTCACCGGCATCACGTCGAGGGATCGAGGTCAGTGGTCGTTCGCCTCCGATCCTCCGAGCGCCGCCATCGGTGAGATGTCCGGTGCGCTTGCCCGTGCGGCGATCGCTTCTTGATCGCTTGGCTCGCGGGCAGCGGCGGCGTCGGCCTCGACTCGCGATCGGTAGGAGGCGATCTCCCGCTCCACACGGTCGTCGTCCCACCCTTGAACAGCGGCCACGATCGCGGCGATCTCCGGCGCGGCCGCGAGGCCTCCATTCGGAACCTCGTAGACCAATCGCGTCCGGTGCATCATCACGTCCTCGAGGTGCATCACCTGCTCGTGAGTGGCGGCGAAGTGGATCTCGGCGCGCAGGTAGGCGGGCGCGTGCTCGAGGGGCCGGGCAAGGTCCTCCTGGGCGCTCACCGCATCGAGGAGTTGGGACAGGCCCGAGCCATACCGGTGCGTGAGGTGATCGAACGTCGCGCGGGTCCATCCGTATCGCGCACTGAGCGCGGGTCCCTGGCGCTTCACGGCCTTGAGCCCCTCGGCGCCCCACAGCGGGATGCGGTCGGTGATCGAGGGGAGCGCTGAGGCGCGCGCGCCAAGGGCGAAGTCCACCGCGTCCTTGGCCATCACGCGATAGGTCGTGAGCTTGCCCCCGGCGACGACTGTCATCCCCGGCGCCGGCGATGCGACAGTATGTTCGCGGGACACCTTCGCCGACGACGTGCCGTCCTTGGTCCCCGGCTGCAGCAGTGGTCGCAGACCCGCCCAGGTTCCCACCACGTCGTCACGGGTCAGCGGCTTCGCGAGCACGGAGTTGGCGTGGTCGAGGAGGTAGTCGATGTCGGCTCGCGTCGCCACCGGGTGCGTCGGGTCGAAGTCGTATGGCGTGTCGGTCGTGCCGATGATCCAGTAGCGAGACCACGGGATGACGAACAGCACGGACTTCTCTGTCTGCAGGATCAGCCCCACATCGCCCCGGATCGCCTCGCGAGGCACCACCACATGGATGCCCTTCGAGGCCAAGACCTGAAGCCCGCCGTCCGACTGCGCCAGGGACTCGGTCTCCTCCGTCCATACGCCCGTCGCGTTGATGACGTGCCGGGCCTTGATCGTGTACCGAGTGCCTGTCTCGAGGTCTTGGACCACCGCGCCGGTCACCGCGCCTACCGAGGAGTGAGTGAGGGAGACGACCTGGGTGCGGTTCGCGGTCAGTGCGCCGTACGACGCCGCAGTCCGGACGAGGGTCAGCACCAGGCGAGCGTCGTCGACCGACGCATCCCAATAGCGAATCGCGCCGATTGCGGCATCGTGCCGCAGGTCGGGGAAGTGCTTGGACATCGCGGTGCGGCTGAGGTGCCGGTGGATCGGGAGCGCGCGGCGCCGG
This sequence comes from Demequina aestuarii, assembly GCF_000975095.1. Lineage (GTDB taxonomy): Bacteria > Actinomycetota > Actinomycetes > Actinomycetales > Demequinaceae > Demequina > Demequina aestuarii. The sequence continues at coordinate 1,031,987 of NZ_BBRD01000001.1, read as the reverse complement.
CGGCCATTGACCGAGGCGAGCGTGTCGTACAGGGCGACGCCCGCGCCCACATACGCGCGCTCCCACACTCGGTTCTCGAGCGGGTAGAGGAACGACACCGGCTCGACGAGGTGCGGGGCGAGCTCGGTGATGAGCAGGTCCCTCTCCGTCAACGCCTCATGCACCAGGTGGAAGTCGAGCATCTGCAGGTAGCGCAGCCCACCGTGGACCAACTTCGAGGAGCGAGACGAGGTGCCTGAGGCCCAGTCCTGCGCCTCGACGATGCCCGTGCGCAGTCCCCTGGTCACGGCATCGAGTGCGACGCCGGCGCCGGTGACGCCCCCGCCGATCACGAGGACGTCCAGCCCATGCTCGTTGCTCATCGACTCCAGGTCGGCGAGCCTGCTTTCCGGGGTAAGCGTGCTTCTCATACGCGATTCGTCTCCATTCGTCCCTTTCATGAGACCCTGGTATGAACGGATGCGCAACTCGAGCGCACATATGTGCAGGCCGAGGAGAGACGATGGGAACACGTGACGGTCACCGAGGGGCAGCACCACGGAGCCACGACGACCTCATGCGGGAGGCGGCGCACCTGTACTACCTCGAGGACGAGACGATGGAGGCCGTCGGTAGGCGCATCGGCCAATCGCGCTCGACCGTGTCGCGGATGCTGAAGGCGGCCCGCGCGGCCGGGATCGTGCGGATCCACGTCAGGGATGTGGAGACGACCAGTGGACTCTCGCGGGACCTCGCGGACCGCTTCGGGATCCGCGCCCGCGTGGTGCGCGTCCAGGAGCCGCTGAGCGAGGCCGAGCGGCTTGATCGGGTCGCACGCTTCGCTGCGGAGGCACTGCCTGAGTGGTTCGGCGACGGGATGACGCTCGGCGTGGCCTGGGGCACGACCGTCTCGAGGATCATCGCCCACCTCGCCAACCACCCTCGGGAGGGAGCGACGGTGGTGCAGCTCAACGGCTCCGTCTCGCCCCGCACCACCGGCCTCGCGTTCGGCGCCGAGCAGGTGAGCGCGATTGCGCGCGCCTTCACCGCTGAGATGATGCCCTTCCCGGTGCCGGCGTTCTTCGACTTCCCTCGCACGCGCGAGATGATGTGGCAGGAGCGGTCAGTGCAACAGGTGCTCGAATGCCAGACCAGGACCGACGTCGCGCTGTTCGGCGTGGGCGCGATTCACTCGCCGATGCCGTCTCACGTCTACGCCTCCGGCTATCTCGACGAGGCCGACCGCCGCTCCCTCGCGACCCACGGCGTCGTCGGAGATGTGTGCACCGTCTTCATGCGAGCCGACGGCTCGTGGCGAGACATCTCCATCAACATGCGTGCCAGCGGACCCACGCCGCTCACTCTGAAGCGCATCCCCCGTCGCGTCGCTGTGGTCGCCGCGCCCGCCAAGGCCGTCGCGCTGCTTGCCGCCCTCCACGCCAAGACGATCACCGATCTCATCCTTGACTCAGGCACCGCTCAGTCACTGCTGCGGCAGGCGGATCGAGCCCGCACCTCGCCGACGCGAGCCGGGTAGCGGTCGAACCTGCGCTGGCCGACGTCAGCCCTGCGGTCGACCCGGATCCTCCGTCACAGGAAGCTCGATCTCGCGTGGCTCTTCAGCGACCCGCTGCGACTGCGCAGAGCGCTCGTCCTGAGCCTCGCGGGCCTCCTGCGCGAGCCGAGGCTCCTGGGCTTCCCTCGCCTCCTGCGCCTGGCGGGCGGTGTCGACCTCGTCCACCGCCACGTGAGGCGCGCGGAGGAGCGGGTTGTCCTCGTTGCGACCGTCGATCTCACTGCTGCGCTGGCGCTTGTGCTCCCGCACGAAGGTGTCCCAGCGGCGAAGATTGCTCCGCACCACCGACGTGGTGTGCTCGAACTCGTAGCGCTTGTCCTGGTTGCGGTAGCGCCGGTACATGGCTCGGTACAGCAGGAACCCCACCACGAACGGGAGCACCAGCAGCGCCACCCCGATGAGACCGCCACCGTCGCTGCTGCTGGAAGACGCGACCGTGACCGTGACCGTCGAGAACGTCGTGAACAGGTCCATGGTCACGCCCCCGACGCCATCGCGATGATCCCCAGCGGCCAAGCGATCGCGGCGGTCGCGGCAGACACGCCAAGCGTCACTGCCCAGAGCCGGCCCTTGTTCACGGGCACGCTCCCCATGCACGCGCCGCTGCGGCCGTTGACGGCGATGTAGTGGATCATGACCTGTCCGTCACCCATCTTCTCCGCGTAGCTGTACAGCCACACGGGCAGGAACACCGAGGCCCAGCGGCTCCCGTGGACAGTGAGCTGCTCGTGGGTCCACCGCACGCCGCGGTCATATCCCGCGATGTCGTCGCGAATGGACTCGCGTGCCATCGTGAGGAACTGGACGTGGGCGCGAGACGAGACGTCGTCGATGTTCAGATCGCGCTTCTCGGCCGAGAACTCGCCCAGGTAGTTGCTGTCGAACGCCACCATCTCCTTGACGTCGAACGGAAGCAGCGAGTTGATGATGTTGTTCGTGTTCGAGCGGTTGTCGATGTGCGAGCGCGAGGCCGACGACTCGACGATGAGATCGTCGATGTGGAGGTCGAAGTCGCGCACGACGTCGAACACGTTCGCGTCGTAGTACGTAGTCGAGGTGTTCTTGCCCGTCTGGACGGTGTAGCGCCGCGTGAGCACCTCACCCTGGCCGTGGAGTCTCGCGCCCACATTGCCGTCGACGGTCATATACGGCATGTAGACGCCCATCACGTTGTCGGGCTTGAACTCGTCCTTGAACTTCTTGAGCGCGAAGAACTGGCGCTTCTCCACGAATTGCGCGATGCGCGCGACCGCATCGTCCTTCGTGATAGTGAAGGGCAGCACACCGTCCGGAACGGCGCCATTGGGAATCTTGTCGTTGATCGACAGGATCGAGCGGCACCAGTGGCACCGCGCCTCCAGGGAGTGCGCGGTGTCGACCACGACCTCGGAGCCGCACCCGGTGCACTTCAGCGTGACGAGCGTGTCGTCACTGGTGATGTCGGCGGCGCCAGAGGTGTAGACGCGGCCCTCCAACTCGCCGATGCCTTCGCCGAGCCCGTGCGTGTCCTCGAGCCTGCTGCCCACCCACTCGTACCGGCAGAACTGGCAGATGAGGCTGAGGGTCACACCCTTGCGAGTGATCTCGGTGGACCCGCACTGCGGGCACGAGTCGTGGCCGTGCGCCTGTCCCGTCGTGGTGTCGATGATGGTGGGCTCAGACGCCTGGCCCGATGGCACGCCGTTGGAGTCGTGAGGCTGTGTCACTGCTCGCTCCCCTGCCGGCCGCTAGAGGCCCAGCGCCTTGCGCTTGAGAGCGTCAAAGTCCTCCTGGTTGATGAGTCCCTCGTCGAGCATCGCCTTCGCTTCGCGGATCTTGTCCGCAGGCGTGGGCTCGGCCGCCTGGGCCGCCTGCGGCTGCCGGCCGACGCCCTGCTGCGGCACGGGCTGCTGGCCGGGCTGATTCTGCATGAGGCCACTGACCGCACCCCCGGCAGCGTTCATGCCCATCCCCATGAAGGCGAGGCCATCGCCGCCGCCGGTCTCGCCGGCGGACTGGATCCCTCGCGCAGCGGACTGACGTAGGAACGAATCCCCACGACCACCCGAGAGCGCATCGGCCTTCTGGACGTCTTCGAGGAGCTTCGCGGTGGGAGCGTCGTACTCGATCGCGAGCAGGTTCGCGGCGTGGATGGTGATGCCGCGCTCGTCTGTCCAGTGATAGTGCTCCTCGACCACGCTGGACAGCGTCGTGGCGAATCCGAGCGCGTCGCCCTGGATCGACGAGATCCGGTTGCCGCGCTCGACATCGTTCGTGTAGCGCGAGAACGCCGCCGACAGCGATCCGACCACCTCGTTGAACAGCTGCTCCGAGACCGGGTTGTTCACCTCGGTGAGGTCGAAGATGCCCGCGTTCGCCGTGATGTAGGAGGCGGGCAGGAGGCTCTTCACGAACAGGATCGGGTCGACGACCTTGAGCGTGTACGAGCCGCGCGTCACCGCTCCGGCCTGCGTGCCGAGGTAGTGGTCGTCCCAGTAGATGGGCCCCTGAGTGCCGAACCGGTTGTTCGGGATCTCCTTCAGGTTGACGTAGAACGCCAGGTGCTGGACGCCCGGCTGGCCCCCGTACTTGAATCGCTCCCACGAGCTCTCCACGGTCGACGACAGGAACCCGCCGCCGGTGAACACCGACTTCGCCTGCTGGTCGTCATCCGAGAAGATGTACGCGCCGGCCTCGGCGACGAACGTGGTGATGCGGCCATCCTGGAAGGTGAGGAGACCGTAGCCTTCCGGCACCACCACCTTCGAGCCGTTGGTGATGATGTTCTCGGAGGCGCGGACGTTCGACCCGCGGCCCGCGTTCTGCCCCTTGGGCACCGCGGGGAACACCACCGCGGTCTGCGGCAGGTTGTCCGGCGGCAGAAGAAAGTCGATCCACTGGTCTGCAAGCGTTCCTGAGATCGCTCCTGCGGCGGCCTTGATGAAGCCCATGGGTGCCCCTCCTCGCTGTGTGGCGGGACCAGGCTATCGCACCGGTGCGATGGCCGCCCTGGTCATCGAGCGGAGAGCATCGCAGGCGTCATCTCCCCTGCTATTGTCCTGCGCCGGCGTAGGCGTAGAACGTGAAGACCACCACCGCGATGATCGCGATGACCAGCAGCACCATCACGGTGCCCCGCAGCGCCGCATAGCGGTCGACGGCGGGCAGCAGTGCACGCGTAGCCCCCGCAGAGACGACGCACGGCACGAGGACGATCACGATCGCCGCGGCCACCGCGGGTCCCGTGTCTTCCTGACCCACCGCAATGAAGACGACGGGCACCACCGCCAGGATCGCAGCCATCGCCGCGAACGCGACGGCCGCCTGACCGAGGGCCATGCTCGACGTCCGTGCGAAAAGCACCCTGCCCACGGTGTGGGCCACGACGGCCAGCCCCACCAGCACGATGAGGATGTTGACCGCAGCGATAGCGGCGAGCGTGGAGTTCTCCACCGTGGGCCGCGGCTCGATGTCGGCGAGAGAGCCGAACAGTTGCACGCCGGGGCCCCAGACGATCGCCCACATCAGCACGTAGAGGGGGATGCCGGTAGCGGTGGCAAGCCACGCGGCACGGGTGTTGCCGCCGTAGGGCCTGGTGTCGGTCGCGTCGTCGCTCATCTGTCCACCCTAAGTCGGTTCACGCCGGGTCACCACAAACCGGCCGCGACCCGCCGGAGATGCCGCTCACGCCGCGATGAGCGTGATGCGCACCCGTACGGGGGTTCCGACCTCGATGTGCGCCGCGGCGCGCGCGGCCGCCTTGAGCGGGAGGATGTACGCGCGGTGCTCCTTCGAGGGGAACATCGACGTATCCCAGGTCGTGGTGCCGACGGCCACGCGAACCTTGACCGCGCCGAAGCCGCGTCCTGCTCCGGTCTGGAGCGACTCGACATGGTCCGCGACGTCATCGGGCGTCGTGACGAACACCCATTGAGCGCCGTTGCCGGCCCAGCGCCAGGGCTCGGCGTCGAACTCGTACGTGGTCATGGCGACACGGTAGCGCCAGCGACGGACGTGGGCCAGGCTCAGAATCGGCTGACCATGGGGTTTGCCAGTGCGAGGACCGCCCCGAAGAGCAAGCCAGATCAGACGTCAGCTATTGCTGCGGCAGACCCCTGGTCGCACTCCCCCGGACCGCAACAGCATCAAAGCGCGAGCGCCACAGAGGTCCCCAGCGCCAGTGCGACGAGGACGTACTGGCCCGTCTCCAGCCGACGCATGCGGGTCACGATGGCCTCGCGTTCGGTGCTCGCCGGCCGCTCCCGCAACGAACGGGAGCCCGCCATTGCCCTTCTCGTACTCCACATCCTCGACGCGGGACCATGGCATCCACACCTCGGTGTAGATGCCGAGAGCCCGGACACCGTCCTTGTGCACAAGGAATCCTCCTCGCGACGTCGCCAGCACGGCCCACATGATGAACGGCGGCGTCCAGACCATGATCCACACCATCCCAGAAACGGTTGAGCTCGCCTCAATCATGAAAAGGGACATGGCGACAACGACCGATCCTTGCACCTGCCACATCGCCCGAAACTGCGTCGGTGCGCGCAACTCCATCTCAACGTCACTCATGGTGTCGTCCAGCCCTTCCTGCCGCTCGCTCAGGATCGATCCGCCTGCCGTTCCCGATTCCCGGGGCCACCGCTGTCGCCGGAAGCGTATTGCTACCAGCGGCCACACGCTCCGCAAGCCCGAGCCCTCCCCTTGAATGCGGCAAGACCACGGCGAGCCAGAACAGCTACATCTCTCTCCTGAGCTGCTCTTCGGTCATGTCCAGGAGTTCCCGGATGCTGATCCAGGGAACCGCGGGTCGCGAGCCCGGTCCCGTGGCGTAGAGGAAGCCGACCAAGAGAACCACGAACGACGATGCCATCGGCAGGAGAACCAGGAGCGGGTGGATCGCGCCGAATGCGTGCCACGGCAGCAAAGCGAGCACAAGCGATAACGGGATCATTCCGAGATACAACGCCTTCACGGCGCGCACAAAGAACACCCGGCTCTTGCCGAACCGAGAGAGCCAGTAGCGGTACATCCCGCGTACAAAGCGCGGGAATCGGCGTGGCCGGTTGAGCGCAGCCAGGGCCGCAAGGGACGTGGCCAGCACGAACAGACCAGTGACAGTCGTGACGAGGTTCTCTGCGACAGTCATCGCACCACCAGGTTCCTCCACGGTCGGCACCGCTGCACCACACGTGGGCAAGACTCGGAGTTGATTGATCAGGGGGTATGCGAGGCTGCGGAATCGCCCAGTCCATGGCACTTCTTCGTACAGTCGATCCCCTAGGGACCGTCTTGGTGCAATGCGCATCTACCAGCAACGATACGGTCGAGCGGCGTATCGCGTGTGGCTCCTGTCGCATATCGTAAGCCCGGACCGCGGCAAGTCCGGCGACCCCGAGCCCATCATGGCGACCGACATGACCCTCGCGCCGCACCACTGTGCCGTCGCGCTGGTCACGATGGAAACGAGGCTGGCGCTCGCTCATCGGGAGGTAGGACCGCGAGCGCGTGTGTCGCCGCGCCTGCGATGTCAGGCGCGGGTGAGACCATGTCGGAAAGAGCGTGTGGCGGCAGGAGGTGGCGGGTGCGCGGCGAAGCGACAGTGCTCCACGCCGATCTCGACGCGTTCTACGCATCGGTGGAGCAGCGGGACGAGCCTGCACTGCGGGGCCGGCCCGTCATCGTGGGCGGCGGTGTCGTGGTCGCCGCGAGCTACGAAGCGAAGGCCCGGGGGGTTCGCACTGCGATGGGTGTGCAGCGGGCGCGCGCGCTGTGCCCCGACGCGGTCATCGTCCCGCCCCGGATGGAGGCCTACTCCGCAGCCAGCCGAGCGGTCTTCGAGGTCTTCCATGACACCACGCCCTATGTGGAGGGGATCTCGATCGACGAGGCGTTCCTCGAGGTGGGGGGACTGCGCCGCTTGGCAGGAGCCCCCGATCAGATCGCCGCACGGCTGCGGGAACGCGTGCGTGGCGAAGTGGGCCTTCCGATCTCCGTCGGCGTCGCGAGAACCAGGTTCCTGGCGAAGGTCGCGAGCGCGGCAAGTAAACCTGACGGGCTCCTCGTGGTGGAGCCGGAACGCGAGGAGGCGTTCCTTCATCCGCTCCCGGTCGAACGGCTCTGGGGCGTCGGCGCGGTGACCGCGGAGAAGCTGCACGCGCGAGGCATCTACACCGTCGGACAGCTGGCAGAGATCGAAGCGGCGACCGCCGAGCAGTGGCTCGGCAGGGCAGCCGGTGCCCAGTTGCATGCGCTGGCCCGGCTCCGGGATCCGCGGCCAGTCGAGACGACCAGGCGCCACGGATCCATCGGCTCGCAACGCGCGCTCGGCAACCGGTCCCATTCGGGCGGTGAGCTCGAGCTGATCCTCACTCAGATCGTCGACGGGCTCGCGAAGCGCCTCCGCGATCGGGGCTCCTCGTGCGCCACGGTCGTCCTGCGACTCCGCTACGGCGACTTCACGAAGGCGACTCGATCGCGCACCCTCGCCGCTCCCACCGATCACACCGAGGTGCTGCTCACCGTGGCCCAGAGTTTGCTCGCCGCGGCGGGTCGCGACATCGCCGAGCACGGCATCACCCTGATCGGCGTCTCGCTTTCACAATTGACTCACGCTGGCACCGTCCAGGGGGAGCTCCTCCTCGACTGGAACGATGGGGCACGCACCGACGCCAAACTGGACGTCGCGCTCGACGCGGTACGCGATCGGTTCGGCTCCTCGGCCGTCACCCGCGCGGCGCTCATCGGTCGCGACCCCGGGTTGTCCGCGCCGCGACTGCCCGAACACGAATAGGACTGTGCGAAGCGCTCGTGATGGGGTGCAGTCGGGAGTCTGTCAGGTCATTCGTGAACGTGGATGGGCGTGATGCCGCGGACGGGGTCCGTGGTGGAAGCTGTGCGTGCCCGGGATGTCACGGACACCTCGTCAACTCGGTTGCAGTAAGAGCGAACCATGCCCGGTACCTACGCAGATAGCCAAGCAATCCACGCATCGGCCACACGCCGCCCGTGCGCACCCCCCAAGGGGCCTATAAACCTCTCGAGCACCCCAAAGGCGAGCGCACGCCTCGCGTGGGCCAGGCGGGGCTCGAACCCGCGACCGACGGATTATGAGTCCGCTGCTCTAACCGGCTGAGCTACTGGCCCGATGCCGCCCCCGAGGGCGGCCGCGCGCCAGTCTATCCGTGGCCCGAGCATCGGCCATCCGGGTGGCGTGACCGGGCGACTGGATCATGTAAACTCGCTGACTGCGATCCTCCATAGCTCAATTGGCAGAGCAGCCGACTGTTAATCGGCAGGTTGTTGGTTCGAGTCCAACTGGAGGAGCTCGTAGAAGGCCGGTCCGCTCACACGGGCCGGCCTTTCGCGTTCTTGGCCCTGCACCGCGCCCTACGCCGCGGGCGGTGCCTCCGGCACCGTCACCGAACCATCGTCCTCCAGATCCCAGAACGGGTTCACCGCGAGTTCCCAGACGTGACCGTCGGGATCCGCCACGTAGCCGCTGTACCCGCCCCACGGCGCCTTCTGCGGGCGCCGGAGCATGGTCGCACCCGCGGTGAGCGCAGTGTGGAACCGGTCCTCGACCTCGGCCTCGGTGTGGAAGTTCTGAGCGAGCGCCATGGCACCCGTGCCGAGCTCGGCCACCGGACGCCCTTGCTCCTCGGCGAGTGCGGTGGCAGAGAACAGCGCGAGCACCAGCCCATTGAGCTGGAAGAACACCACCTCGTCCGCGCTCTCGCGCTCGATCCAGCCCCACGCGCCGTAGAACGACCGCGCGCGCTCAAGGTCGCCGACGCCAAGCGTTATCACCGACACCCGCTGCCCCGCCATCGTCGCCTCTCCCCCGTTCTGAGGGGCAGGCTACACCGTCGTCCCTAAACCGTGGCCTCGGCCTTCTCCTCGGTTGACACGGAGCGCCCGGAGCCCGCGATGATCCGGTGGCGGATGGCTCCCGAGATCGCGTCGACCCCGATCGTGACGATGATCACTACCGCAAGAGTGATGCCGATCTGCTCCCATTCGCGCTGGCCGAACAGCTGGCTCAGCAGCGAGCCGATGCCACCAGCCCCGATCACGCCGAGCACGGCCGAGGCGCGGATGTTGATCTCGAACCGGTACAGCCAGAACGCGAGCACCTCGGGCAGCACCTGAGTCCAGTACGCCCAGCGGAGGATCGACCACCGCGACGCACCCGAGGCCTGCCCCGCCTCGACGGGCCCGGCGTCGATCCCCTCGAGCGCCTCCGCCGTGAGCTTGCCCAGCGTGCCGACCGCGCCCACACCGAGTGCGAGGGCGCCCGCGAGCGGGCCGAATCCGAAGATCGGCAGCATGATCACGATCGCGAACACCAGCTCCGGCACCGCACGGATGAGGTTCAGGAACGCGCGCGTGACCTGAACTGTGACGGGGCCAGAGACGTTGCGCGCGGCGAGGAAGCCGAACGGCACCGAGATGAGCGCGCCGAGCAGGGTGCCGACCCACGCCATGTAGACGGACTCCATCATGCGCTCGAACGCCAGCGTCCACTGTTCGCTCTGCGGCTCCTGGAGCGGATTCTGGAACAGCCCTTCGGCCATGAGCACGAGGTACTTGCCGCCGTCGGTGAAGATGCCGATGATCTGGCTCCACCGCGCATCGGACAGGAACGCCGCGCCCGCGAAGACGAGCAGCAGAGCGATCCACACCAGTGTCGAGCGCGCCTTCGACGGCTCCTGCGGGCGCACGGCCGATGCGCGGCCAGCCGATGCGGTCGCGTTCGCCGGGGTCTCGTCGCGGGCGTTCATACGAACCTCCTGCGCAGGTACTGCGACAGTTGGTCGATAACGAGCACGATCACGAAGATCGCGACCGTGATGGCGGCAACGTTCTCGTACGCGAAGCGCGAGAACTGGACGTCGATCACCTGACCGATGCCGCCGCCGCCCGCGATGCCGATGATCACCGATGCGCGGATGTTGAGCTCGAAGATGTAGAGGCAGTAGGACAAATAGTTGGGCATGATCTGCGGCAGCACCGCCCACCGGCCTCGCGAAAAGGTGCCCGATCCGGCGGCGTCGGCGGCCTCGAGTGGGCCCTGGTCGACGGCGTCGATGGTCTCGGCCGTGAGCTTCGCCGCGATGCCGATGTTGAACATGATCAGAGCGAGGATGCCGGCGAGGGAGCCGATCCCCACGAGCGCCACGAAGATCAGCACGTACGCGATGTCCGGGAGCGAACGTATCACCGACAGCACCAGCTTCATCACCCGGTATCCAGGGCCAGAGCGGTTCGTGACCCGCGACGCCATGAACGCGAAGACCAGCCCCACGATCACGCCCACACATGTCGAGATGACCGCGATAGCGATGGTCTCGACCCATGCGTCCCACACGCGGAAGATGAAGGACCAATTCGGGCTCAGGAACTGCTGGATGACCACCCAGCCATTCGCAAAGTTCTCGGCGAGGTCACGCAGCGTGAAGCCGATCTCTCTGCCCGCCCAGACAGTGAAGGCTGCCGCGACCACGAGCGCCGCGATGACGCCCTTCGATGGTGGCGGACGTCGTGGCCGACGATCGGCGTCCGCGCGGGAGCCTGCGAGCGTCGAGGTGCTCATGCGCGCCCGGGCAGCGTATCTTCCGCCGTGAGGGAGCGCCCGTAGATGCTCTCGAACGCGGCGTCGTCGGCCTCGGAGCCTGGCCCGTCGAACACGACTGTGCCGTCACGCATGCCGATCACGCGATCGCCGAACTGGCGCGCGAGGTCGAGGAAGTGCAGGTTCACGATGGTGGTGATGCCCAGGTCTCGATTGATGCGCTGAAGGTCCTTCATGACCATCTGAGCCGTGGGCGGGTCGAGGGAGGCGACCGGCTCGTCGGCAAGCATGACCGAGGGATCCTGCGCGAGCGCCCGCGCGATCGCGACGCGCTGCTGCTGGCCCCCGGAGAGCTGCGACGCGCGGGTCCAGGTCTTCTCGACGATCCCGACGCGCTCGAGGGCGAGGTAGGCCCGCTCCTTCTCCTCCTTGGTCCAGGCGCCCACCATCGACCGGTAGCCCGGGATCGCATGCAGCTGGCCCATCATCACGTTGTTCATCACCGAGGTGCGCTTGACGAGGTTGAAGGACTGGAAGATCATCCCCACCCGGGAGCGGATCGCCCGCATCTCGCGCTTGGACGCGCCCGACACCTCGGCTCCATCGACCGTGAGCGAGCCCGCGGTGATGGGCACGAGTCCATTGATGGTGCGGATGAGAGTGGACTTGCCCGCGCCGGACAGTCCGACCACCACGACGAACTGGCCGTCGGGGATCTCGAGATCGACATTGTCGAGGCCCACCACGCCGTTCGGGTAGCGGACCGTCACGCCTTCGAGTCTGATCATGTTTTCACTGTGCCATGGAACGCGACCGCGGTGGCCGACCCTCGGTGCCGAGGGCCGACCACCGCGTGAGCGTGCGTGTGGCTACTCCTCGCCGAAGTTCGCCGCGACCTGACGCGCCTCGTCGAGTGCCTCGACGTCGGCGGGCTCCAAGCCTTCGATGTTGTAGACCGCGTCGAGGGCGGCAAGGCCCTCATCGGTGCCGGCGATGGCCATCAGAGCATCTGTGATCTGCTGCTGCGCCTCGGCCGACAGGTCGCCGTTCAGCACCGCGCCATCGTTCGGGATGTTCGTCGAGTACGCGAACACGACGACCTTCTCGCCGACGTCCGGGAACTCTTCGGAGAGTTCGGAGCGGGCGTCGTTGAAGGACGTGCCGACCACGGCGTCGCCGTCATAGACCGCCTGCACCGACTGCGGGTGACCGCCGGCGAAGAACGCTCCAGTGAGATCCGTGAGCGGGTCGATGCCGAGGATGGTCTCGAGCTGCGTCGAGGGGTAGTAGTACCCGGACGCCGAGCTGGGGTCGACGAAGGAGATCTGCGACGACGGGTCGATGAGCTCGAGAGCGTCCTCGCCCTGCGGGCCGTCGTAGCCGGTCGCGCCGTTGCAGTAGGAGTAGTTCACGCCGTCGTCGTCCGCCTCGGTGGTGACCTCGTCCAGGCAGAAGGTGTCCGGGTCGTTGGTCATCCACTGCGTCACGTAGCTCGACGAGCCGTAGCGCACCGACTGCAGCACGGGCACCGCGCTCGCCTCGTCGACGGCCTGGACCATGGCGATGGGGCCGAGGAAGCCGATGTCCGCCTGCTGCGTCTGCATCGCCACCACCACTGCCGAGTAGCTCTCTGGGATGAACGTGGTGACCTCGACGCCCAGCTCCTCGCTGAGGAGCTCCGCGAGAGCCTTGCCGTCGGTCACGAGCTGGTCGACCTCGTCGGAGGGCACCAGGCCGAGGATGAGCTCCTCGGGGAGGCCCTCGCCGCCCTCTCCCGCGTCCGAGGTCGACGTCATCTCGTCGCTGGGTTCGGGGGTCGCGTCGTCGTCGCCGTCGCCGCTCGCGCAGCCAGCCAGCGTCAGCGCTGCCGCGCCGATGATCGCCGTCGCGGCGAGGGGGTTGAACCTGATTCTCACAGTCGCACCTTTCACTTCTTCGAGGCGCCGGCGCCGGGTGACGTCGCGGCCTTCCTCGGAACCTACCTCGCAAGAAGTGGCGATGCTCCCGGGAATCGTAGATTTTTCACACTCGTCACATCGCGTTCACACACTCTTTGCCGTACCGCGACGCTACCGAGACATTGGCGTCTCAGGGGTCGCGGAGCGACCGTCGACGCTTCTCGAGAGCGATGAGCTCGGCGAAGCCGGCCTGGTGCCCTTCAGTGCCCTCGCCGGCCCGCTGCATGCGGCCGCGGACGTCGGCGATCTGGCGCGTGAGGCTCAGGTCCATCAACCGGGCCAGCACAGTCCCGCCCCAGTGCCCGAGCGCATCGGGCCGGTCGTGGGGCAGGGGGGTGACGGCGAGTTCGGACACGATGCCGGCGAGGGTCTCCCCCGCCTGCTCCGCGACGGCGTTGGCCCAGTCCCCACCGGCGCTGCCGGGGCCGCCCGCCGCGGTGATCGCGTCGAACACGGCACGGTACTGCGGCACCGTGAACGCCGACGAGTCGAGGTCGCGCAGCACCAGCGCACCGACGGGGTCGGACGCAGCCTCGCGGGGCGCCTGCAGCAGCACGCCCAACGACATCGCCTCGGCCCGTACCACCGGATCGCGGGGGTTCGGACGCGACGGGCCCTCGTCCTGGTACGCGGGGATCGCTCCCGTGGACGGCGGCGGCTCTCCGGGTGCCGCCCTTCGGGCGCGGGCAGCATCCGTGACCGCACGCGAGATCGCCTCGACATCCATCCCCAGCCATCCGGCGAGTCGGCGGCTGTACTCGGGCTGGAGCGCGCGGTCCTTGATCCCGGCGACGACGGGGGCGGCGGCGCGCAGTGCGGCCACCCGGCCCTCTGCCGTGTCCAGATCATGCGACCTCAGCGCGGTGCGGATCACGAACTCGAACAGCGGCACCCGGTGCGCAAGCAGCTCCGTGACCGCGCGATCGCCCCGCTGCTGGCGCAGGTCGCACGGGTCGAGCCCGTCGGGATCCACGGCCACGAACGTCTGGGCGAGGAACTGGTGGTCCAGTTGAAAGGACTTGAGCGCCGCGTTCTGTCCGGCCTCATCGCCATCGAAGGTGAACACGACCCTCGCGCCCGACTCCCCCACCTTGGTCTGCGGCCCGCCAGTGTCCCCCATGAGCCGACGCACCACCTTGACGTGCTCGGAGCCGAAGGCGGTTCCGCACGTCGCGACCGCGTTGGTGACGCCGGCGAGGTGGCAGGCCATCACGTCGGTGTATCCCTCGACGACGACGGTGGTCCGCTCGGAGCGCACCGTGGACTTCGCCAGGTCGAGTCCGTAGAGGACCTGGGCCTTCTTGTACAGCGCGGTCTCTGGGGTGTTGAGGTACTTGGGGCCCTGGTCGTCCTCGTGCAGTCGGCGCGCGCCAAAGCCGATGACCTCGCCCGTGACGTCCCGAATCGGCCACACCAAGCGGCCCCGGAACCGGTCGTACAGTCCTCGAGAGCCCTCGGACATCAGGCCGGTGGCGCGCAGCTCCTCCTCGGTGAATCCCTTGCCGCGCAGGTGCTCGCCGAGGTGCGACCAGCCCTGGGGGGCGTATCCGACGCCGAACATCTCCGCGGCATCGCGGTCGAAGCCTCGCTCCCGCAGGAAGTCACGGCCGATGCGCGCCTCGGGCGAGCCCAGCTGCTCGGCGAAGTAGGCGGCGGCGATCCGGTGCGCCTCGAGCAGACGCTTGCGAAGTCCGGTGGTGCCCTCGCGCCGCGACGCCCCGCCCGCCTCGTAGCGCAGTTGGACGCCGGCGCGGTCGGCAAGATACTCCACTGCCTCGGCGAACGGGAGGCCGTCCATGCGCATGACGAACTCGATGACGTCGCCGCCCTCGCCGCAGCCGAAGCAGTGCCACCGGCCCACGCCTGGGCGCACATGGAACGACGGCGACCGTTCGTCATGGAAGGGACACAGGCCCTTCAGCGAGCCCACCCCTGCGGTCTTGAGCGCCACGTGCTGGCCCACGATGTCTTCGATCGGAGCACGCTCGCGAACGGCCGCGATGTCGTCCCGATTGATGGTGCCTGCCACGGCATCACCATACTCGCGCGCGTGCCGGGCCCAGGCCGCACCCCCGACCCCGTCTCCCACCCGAACCGCAAGCTGGCGCCGTGTCGGTAGGCTTGGCCTCAGACCATCCACGAAAGGAATTCCTGTGAGAGTCGACGCCTTCCTTGCTGACTCGGCCGAGGTCGTCCAGGGCAAGATCTACGCCCTCGGCGCCGGATGGAACACCATCTACGTCCGACAGTTCCCGGCCGCGCACCGCCGCCTCGCCGTCGCCGCCACGGTGCACGTGCCGTTCACCGCGACCAACGTGGCCCACAAGTTCGAGCTCAAGCTCGTCACCGAGGACGGCAAGGAGTACCCGATCGGCCTGCGCGCCGACGCGGACGGCAAGGCTCAGCCCGTGCGCGCCATGGGCGGCGACTTCACGCTCGGGCGCCCGCCGCACCTGGTCGACGGAGATGAGCAGGTCGCCTGCTTCGCCTTCACGATCGACGGACTGCGGTTCGCCGAGGCCGGCATGTTCGGCTGGGCCATCTCGATCGACGGCGAAGAGGTGTCCCGACTGCCGATGCGCGTGCAGCAGGCGCAGCAGCAGTAGATGGAGCTCTACGGCGGGGTGATCTACCCCGCAGTGTTGGTGGCGTGCGCGATCCTGGCGCTCGCCGGCGTCGGAACCATGGTGCAGGTACGGGCCCACAGAGTCCTCGAGAAGGCCGTGACTGGCTTCTGGATCGTCACGGCGATCCAGGTGCTCTCGGTGCTCATCGTGCTCATCCGCGGCAACGACGCGGGTCTCGTCCTCACGCTCGGCTACCTGTTGGCAGCCGTCCTGCTGCTCCCGCTCCTCGGCATCGGCCGCCTGGGCGAACCCGATGCCGCGGCCCTCGACCCTGACCCGAACCGTCCGGTCCTCCAACCCGACCAGATCGCCCGAGTCGACGGCGGCGCCGCGGTCATCGTCGCCATCGCGGCGGCCGTGCTCGCATGGCGCGTGTTCGTCATCCTGGGGTCCTGATGCCACCGATCGGTCGCCTGCTGCTCATCGTCGCCTATGGCGTGCTGGGTCTCGCCGCCGCCGGACGTTCGGTGGTGCAGATCTCGACGCGACTGTCCGAGGCCCCAGTCCCCTACCTGGTCTCGGGCGCATCGGCCGCACTGTATGTCCTGATCGCCGTCGCGCTCTGGCGCGGCTGGCGCTCGGTGGCGCTGTGGGGTACCGGGGTCGAGCTCGTGGGGGTTCTCACCGTCGGGACCCTGGGCTACGTACGACCCTCGTGGTGGCCGGACGAGACCGTCTGGACCGGGTACGGCTCCGCGTACGGCTGGGTGCCGCTCGCGCTGCCGATCGTGGCTCTCGTGGTGCTGCTGCGCGCCACGCGTCCCGACGCCGTCGCTGACTGACCGGACGCGGCCGCCGGTCGGCTACTGACCCCCGCAGTACTTGTGGTGCCAGTTGTACGCCGACGTGTCGGTGAGCGACGCTACCTGGTCGACCGCGACGCGCAGGCGGTCGCCGTCCCCTGACGCCTCACGGTAATCCGCCGCGAACTGCGGCTCCATCGCCTCGTCGCCGCGCTCAGCGATCGCCGCCACCAGCTCCTTCAGGACTCGGCGCTGCTTGGCGTACATGGGGCTCATCTCGCGCGGCGCCATCAGAAAATGCACGGCGATGCCCTTGAGGATGAGGATCTCGTCGAGCGTCTCCTGCGGCACCACCAGCGACGCGCGGTGGCGGGTCAGCGCGCCCGGTCCGTGCTCCTCACGCGTCGCCTGGATGATGGCCTGCGCGAAGCGACCGATCATCTGGCTCGTCATGTCCTTGAGCGCGGCCAGAGAGCGCCGAGATCCGTCGTAGTCCTCGGCCCACCATCGGAAGGTCTGCAGCCGGCCGAGCGCCGCGAGGAGCGGCTCGTCCTCACCGGATCCATACCACTCGCGCACGTGCGCGACGACGGCCCGGGCCTGGCCAGGGTCTCGTAGCGTCGAGAGCTTGAGGGCCCGGTAGACGATCGCGTCCTCGACGTCATGCACGGAGTACGAGATGTCGTCCGCCAGGTCCATGACCTGCGCCTCGAAGCTCTGCTGATCGCCCACGGCGCCGTCGCGGAGCCAGTCGAACACGGGCAGATCCTGGTCGTAGACTCCGAACTTGCGGCTCGGCGTGCCGTCGGGGCGCATGGGCGCTGACGGCTCGCGCCACGGGTACTTGACGACAGCGTCGAGGCCGGCGCGGGTCAGATTCAGACCCACGCAACGACCCGTCGCGGGGTCGATGGACTTGGGCTCCAGGCGAGTGAGGAGCCGCAGCGTCTGGGCGTTTCCCTCGAAGCCCCCAATGTCACGGCTGACGTCATCCAGGGCGCGCTCGCCGTTGTGGCCGAACGGCGGGTGCCCCAGGTCGTGGGCGAGGCAGGCCGCATCCACGATGTCCGGCGAGCATCCCAGCGCTTTGCCCAGCTCACGTCCGACCTGCGCCACCTCGAGCGAGTGCGTGAGACGGGTGCGCACGAAGTCTCCCGACCCCAGCCCCAGCAGCTGGGTCTTGGCGCCCAGTCGCCGCAGCGCGCTCGAGTGGACGATGCGCGCGCGGTCGCGCTCGAACGGCGTGCGCTGGGCGGCCTTGGGGGGCTCGGTGATCCAGCGCTCGGCATCGGCGGGCTCGTAGCCATCGGGAAGGGCGCTCACCGTTCGATGCTATCGGGCGAGCGTTGCGGCGCATCACCCCCGCATCGGGGGCCACCCGGTGTTCACCTTGGCGCGCCCCGCACTGCGCGCCGATGCGTCCGGCCGTAGCGTGGAGCCATGGGACGAGTGCGCGCATACATCGCCAGTTCGATCGACGGATTCATCGCCGGTCCGCATGACGAGCTCGACTGGCTCGAGGCCCCGCGCCCCACCTGGGCGCCCATGGCGAGCGGGACGTGGGCGAACCACCCGGCCGATGCGCTCGGCTACGAGGCCTTCTTTGCGGACGTGGGCGCCATGCTGATGGGACGGCGCACCTACGACGTGGTCGCAAGCCTCGACATCGACTGGCAATACGGAGACGTGCCCATCCTGGTGGCAACCGAACGCCCCCTTGACGGCGCTCCTCCATCCGTGCGGGCCGCGTCCGGGCCCATCGCGAATCTGGTGGCCGAGGCCCTCGAGGCAGCGAACGGAGACGACGTCTACATCGATGGCGGGAGCATGATCCGGCAGGCTCTCGACGAGGGTCTCATCGACGAGCTCACCGTCACCGTGCACCCCACGGTGCTCGGTTCGGGACGGCCGCTGTTCGCGGGGGCCGAGCACCGCCACCACATCACGGTGGCGGATGTGCGCCGCTACGGCGACGGCATGGTGCAGCTCACGCTGGTGCCAGCTCGCGAACCGCGCGACGAGTCCCCGGTGCCGGAAGGCGGAGGTCCGGCGGCCGATGCGGGTGGAGAGCCACCGCTCGGTCTCGCCTGAGGGTTCCCACCATCGGCGACCCCCGCGCTGGGGACTAGCCGCCTGAGACGCTGAGCTCGGCCTCCCGCAGGCGGGATTCGAGGTCGGGCGTGATCTCTTGGGTGTCGAGCCATCCCTCGGGGCAGGCCGGGCGCTTGGGCGTTCCCTGCCTCCCGCGCGCACCCTCTGCGGCCTCGCCCGGGTACGGGGTGTCCAGCGGCAGCGAGTCGAGCAGCGCGCGCAGGCCCTCGAGGCTCTCCACGAGGCCCAGCGACCGGCGCGTGTCGCCGCCCACCGGGTAGCCCTTGAGATACCAGGCCATGTGCTTGCGGATCTCACGCATCGCCTTCGTCTCATCGTCTCCATAGAACGACACCATGAGCTCGCCGTGACGGTAGATGGTGTCCGCCACCTCGCGCAGACCCGGCCTGGCGCGATCGTCGCGGCCCTCGAAGGCAGCCTGGAGGTCCCCGAACAACCATGGCCTGCCCTGGCACCCGCGGCCCACGACCACGCCGTCGCAGCCCGTCTGCTCGACCATCCGGAGAGCATCCTCGGCCGACCAGATATCGCCGTTTCCCAGCACCGGAATGGACGTGATCGCCTCCTTGAGGCGCGCGATCGCCGACCAGTCTGCCGTGCCGGAGTAGAAGTCGGCAGCCGTGCGCGCGTGCAGCGCCACGGCCGCCGCGCCCTCGCTCTCGGCCATGCGGCCCGCATCCAGGTACGTGAGGTGGTCGTCGTCGATCCCCTTGCGCATCTTCACGGTCACGGGCACGTCGAACGGGGCCGCCTCCCGGACCGCAGCCCGCACGATGTCCCGGAACAGGTCCCGCTTCCAGGGGAGCACCGCTCCCCCGCCCTTGCGTGTCACCTTGGGGACAGGGCAGCCGAAGTTCATGTCGATGTGGTCCGCGCGATCCTCCTCGACCAGCATCCGTACGGCGGCACCGATGGTGGCGGGATCGACTCCGTACACCTGCACCGAGCGGGGCTTCTCGTCAGGGTCGTGATGGATGATGCGCATGCTCTCGCGGGTGCGCTCGACCAGCGCCCTCGACGTCACCATCTCGGCGACGTAGAGCCCGCCCCCGTGCTCGCGGCACAGGCGGCGGAACGCCGCATTGGTGATGCCCGCCATGGGAGCGAGCACCACTGGCGTCTCGACCTCGAGGGGGCCGATGCGCAGCGGTGGCAGCACGCGCGCCGCAGTGCTCGGGGTGGTCGTCATCTGTCCATTGTCGCTGATGGTCCGCCCTCGCCCGGCGCCGCACCCGCCGCGGACTCCGCGGGGGCACCCGGCGCATCCGCCAGCGCCGACGGTCCTGCCGTGGGAGCCGCCGCGCGACCGACGTCGCCGCCGGGCATCGACCCGACGGCTTCGTCGTTCCGCACGATTGCGTCGGTGCCGACCACGAGCGCCGCGATCCCCGTCGTGAGCGGCACGGCCAGCACCAGGCCGATGGAGCTGACGAGCGTGCGGACGGCCTCCTCGGCGATCTCGGCCGTGGTCAGCGTGGACCCGAGCGAGGTGTCGTACAGGCTGATCAGCATGATGGCCGGCAGGGCGGCGCCGACGTATGCGAACGCGATCGTGTACACCGTGGACGCGATGTGGTCCCGGCCAATCCTCATGCCGCGCCGGAACAGATTCCAGCGCGAGATGTCGGGACGGGCGGCCCGCAGCTCCCACACGGCCGACGCCTGGGTCACCGTCACGTCGTTCAGCACGCCGAGGCCGGCGATCACGATGCCGCACAGCACGAGCCCCTGCAGGTCGACTGACCTCCCCGACAGTTCGAGATGCGCGCCCTCCTCCGACCAGATCCCGGTCAGGCGCGACGCGTCCACCGCCCACCAGGCGAGAACGGCTGTGACGGTGAGCCCTGCAAGGGTCCCCAAGTAGGCGGTGGTCGTGCGGGAGTTGAGCCCGTGCGCGAGGTAGAGCAGCACGGCGAGGGCGCCCGAACCCGTGACCAGCCCGGTGATCAACGGGTCGCCGCCGTTGAAGAGGGCGGGCACCGTGAAGAAGATGACGATGCCGAACGCCGCCCCGAGGCCGAGGAGCGCTCCGATCCCCCGCCACCAGGCGATGCCGACCACCAACAGGACGTACGCGACGAGCAGGACGAGCATCGGGTTGGCGCGCTCGAAGTCACCGAAGACGAGCTCTCCGGTCTCGAGCTCGAGTGCGCGCACGCGGTCACCCGGCTCGTACTCGAACGTCCCCAGGTCCGCGGGCGGAAGCTCGCGCAGGCCCACGTCCTCGTTCCCGGAGGTCGAGACCTGGGCCACGCCCGTGTCGCGATCCACGGTGTCGACGGTCACCGACACCCACTCGGCGCCTTCGTAGGTGGTGGGGACCGAGCGCAGCATCGACCAGTCGGAGGGCCACACGGCCATGGCGCCGAGGGTCGTGAGGAACAGCACCACCGCCACGATGACCGCAAGGATCAGCGTGGTGCGCTCGGACGCGCGCGGCGGCCGCTCGAGCCCGTGGGAGTGGCCCGCGCCCATCGTGGCCCTACGCGCCGACGAGGCGCGTGGCGAGGTACGACTGCACCTGGCCGAGCGCGACCCGCTCCTGCACCATGGTGTCGCGGTCGCGGATGGTCACCGCCTGGTCGTCCTTCGTCTCGAAGTCGACCGTGATGCAGTACGGCGTGCCGATCTCGTCCTGACGGCGGTAGCGCTTGCCGATCGCCTGGGTCACGTCGAGGTCGACGTTCCAGATGCCGCGCAGCTCCTGAGCGAGCGCCGATGCGGTGGGCATGAGCTCCTCGGACTTCGAGAGCGGCAGGACGGCGGCCTTGACCGGTGCGAGTCGCGGGTCCAGGTGCAGCACCGTGCGCTTGTCGACGCCGCCCTTGGTGTTGGGCGCCTCGTCCTCGTCGTACGCCTCGACCAGGAAGGCCATCAGCGAACGCGTGAGGCCGGCGGCGGGCTCGATGACGTACGGCGTGTAGCGCTCGTTCGTGGCCGGGTCGAGGTAGCTGAGGTCCTTGCCCGAGTGCTGCGAGTGCGTCGACAGGTCGAAGTCGGTGCGGTTCGCGACGCCCTCGAGCTCGCCCCACTCCGAGCCCGTGAAGCCGAACCGGTACTCGATGTCCACGGTGCGCTTCGAGTAGTGCGAGAGCTTCTCCGCCGGGTGCTCGTAGTGGCGCAGGTTGTCGCGGTCGATGCCCAGTCCCGTGTACCAGTCGGTGCGGGCGTCGATCCAATACTGGTGCCACTCCTCGTCCGAGCCGGGCTTGACGAAGAACTCCATCTCCATCTGCTCGAACTCCCGGGTGCGGAAGATGAAGTTTCCCGGCGTGATCTCGTTGCGGAAGGACTTGCCGATCTGGCCGATGCCGAAGGGCACCTTCATGCGCGACGTGCGCTGCACATTCTCGAAGTTCACGAAGATGCCCTGGGCGGTCTCGGGGCGCAGATAATGCAGCCCCGACTCGTCCTCGGTGACACCCAGGTGGGTCTTCAGGAGGCCGTTGAACATCTTGGGCTCGGTCCACTGGCCGCGGTTGCCGCAGTTGGCGCACGCCACCTCGGCGAGGCCGCCCTCGGGCGCGCGGCCCTTCTTCTCCTCGAACTCCTCGAGCAGGTGATCCTCGCGGTAGCGCTTGTGGCAGCTCAGGCACTCGACCAGGGGGTCGACGAACGCGCCGATGTGGCCCGAGGCCTCCCACACCTTAGGAGGCAGGATGACCGAGGAGTCGAGGCCCACGATGTCGTCGCGGCTCGCGACGACGTTGCGCCACCACTGACGCTTGATGTTCTCCTTGAGCTCCACGCCGAGCGGTCCGTAGTCCCACGCGGACCGTGTGCCTCCGTAGATCTCGCCGCACGGGAACACGAAGCCGCGGCGCTTCGCGAGTGAGATCACGTTGTCGAGGCGGGACGGCTGTGCCACTGAGTGCTCCTTGAGGGGTCGACGGGAATGCGTCGACAGTCTATCGGCGCGCGACGGGCCCCGGACCCGGCAGCGCAGCGCCAGCAGAGATCCGGACGATGCGCCCGGCGGGTTTCTCGAGCGGCGCGCATCATGGGGACCGAGCATGGCTGCGACGCGGCGCTGGGCCGCATCGACCCGCTCCGTATGAACCGTCACGTCGAGCCCGAATGCGCCGGCGTGTGGTCGATCGACCTCCGGAGCGACCGCCCCTTCCACCCCGGCAGGCTGCGGGCGCGCCTGACCGAGCTCGGCGGGCACGAGGCCCGCACTCGCGGCCACTTCTGGGTCCCCACGCGTCCGGCCGATGCGTGTGCGTGGGACGGCGCCGGCCGCCAGGTGAGCGTCGGCCCACTGGGGCCCTGGGGCCGTCACGACTGCGGAACGCGCCTCGTCGCCACGGGTCGTGGCCCCGAGCACGACACCATCGCCGCAGCCTTCCACGACTGCCTGGTGCGCGACGACGAGCGCGGGACAGATTGGCACGCGCACGGCGACGCTCTGGAGGACTGGCTCGGCGCCCCCGAGGCATTTTGACTTCGATTCTCATTAGCAATAGGATGCCTCTCATGAAGATTCGCGCCTCCGTCCTCGCTGCCACCGCCGCGACCGCCTCGCTTGTGCTCGCCGGCTGCTCGACTGCCGAGACGACCACCGACTCATCGGCGGGGGCCCCCGCAGCCGCCGCGGAGGGCGCGGTCCCCATCGCCGCCGCGTTCTACCCCCTTCAGTTCGTCGCCGAGCGCGTGGGGGGTGACCAGGTCTCGGTCCTGCCGCTGACTGCGCCAGGAGTCGAGCCGCACGACCTCGAGCTGTCCCCCGCTGTCGTGCGCGAGATGCAGAACGTCGACCTCGTGCTGTTCCTCAGCGAGTTCCAGCCCGCTGTGGATGACGCCGTGGGCACGACCGGCGTGCGTGCGCTTGACGCGCACCCCATCGTCCAGGAGCACGAGTCGGCCCACGCGGACGAGGACGAGGACCACGCGGACGAGGACGAGGCTCACGCCGACGAGGAGGACTCGCACGAGGGCCACGACCACTCGGCCGGCGACCCCCACTTCTGGCTCGACCCAGCGCTGCTCGCGGAGTACGCGCACGAGGTCTCCGTCGAGCTCTCCGACGTCGACCCCGACAACGCTCAGGAGTACGCGGCGAACGCCGAGGCGCTCGAGACCGAGCTCCTCGCCCTCGACCAGTCGTTCACGGATGGCCTGTCGCAGTGCGAGCGCAGCGACATCTTTGTGAGCCACGAGGCCTTCGGGTACCTCACCGAGCGGCTCGGTCTCGAGCAGCACGGACTGTCCGGCCTGGACCCTGACGCCGAGCCGTCCCCCGCCCGCGTGCGCGAGGTGCGCGACGAGGTGCAGGCCACCGGCGCCACCACTGTCTACTCGGAATCGCTGGTCGACGCCGCCGCCATCGAGGCGCTCGCCGCGGATGCCGGGGTCCAGACCGCGGTGCTCGACCCCGTCGAGGGGGTCACGGGCGACGACGACTACATTGATGTCATGACCCGCAACCTCGACGCCTTGCGAGCCGGGCTTGCCTGCAACTGACCCCGCAGCACCCGCCACGTCCCTCGTGCTGAGCGCGAGGGACGTGCGCGTGTCCTTGGGCGGCACGCGCATCCTCCACGGCGTCTCTCTCGACGCTCACCGGGGTGAGGTCGTCGCGCTCATGGGCGGCAACGGATCGGGCAAGTCGACCTTCGTCCGAGCGCTCGTCGGCGCCGTCACCCCCACCCATGGCGACATCCGACTCTCGGGCCGCCCCCTCACTCCCAGCGGCCGCGCGGGGCTCGGCTATGTGCCGCAGCGCCTCACGGCAGCGGGCGGCGTCTCCGCCACCGTCGCCGAGGTCGTCGCCTCGGGGTTGCTCGGCAACCGACGGCTCCGGGCTCCCCGGCACTCTCGCGCCCGGGTGGCCGAGGCCTTGGACACTCTCGGCATCGGCGATCTCGCCCACCGTGACGTGACGCGGCTGTCGGGCGGTCAGCAGCAGCGTGCGCTGATCGCGCGCGCCCTGGTACGCCGCCCAGACGTCCTCGTGCTCGACGAGCCGATGGCGGGAGTCGACCTGGAGTCCCAGGTGGCATTCGCCCACGCGCTCGGGCACC
Organism: Demequina aestuarii; assembly: GCF_000975095.1. GTDB lineage: Bacteria > Actinomycetota > Actinomycetes > Actinomycetales > Demequinaceae > Demequina > Demequina aestuarii. Next base: position 1,007,413 of record NZ_BBRD01000001.1, on the reverse strand, counting down.
TCAAGGACGACGGCGCTGCCATCGTCATCGTGCTCCACGAGCTCGGGGCAGTCGCGCGACACATCGACCAAGCGGTGGTCCTCGAGCATGGATGCGTGACGTACGCCGGCGCTCCCCCGGCGGACATGGGCGTCCACGCCCTCCCCGGGCACGATCACGAACACCCGCACGCGGACCTGCCCACCGCCGACCGCACCGGACTCGGATGGGACGGGCCATGATCGCCATGCTTCAGGAGCCGCTCGTGCAGCGCATGCTCATCGTCGCCGTGCTGGTCGGGGCGAGCGCGCCTGTGGTGGGCACCTACCTGGTCCAACGCCGCATGGCGCTCCTCGGCGACGGCATCGGCCACGTCGCCCTGGCGGGAGTCGCCGCTGGGTGGCTCGCGGGATCCGCCGCTGGGCTCGCCCAGCAGGACGCTCTCGCCGTGCCAGGCGCGATCGTCTTCGCCATCGTGGGAGCGGTCGTGATCGAGAGGATGCGAGAGAGCGGCACCGCCGCAGCGGACGTCGTCATGGCGATCCTGTTCTACGGCGGCATCGCACTGGGCGTCCTGCTCATCGGAATCGCAGGCGGCTCGAACGCGAACCTGTTGGGCTACCTGTTCGGATCGATCTCCACCGTGACATGGACGGACGTGGCGGTCACGCTCGCGATGGCGGCCGTCATCCTCGTGCTCGGCATCGGACTGCGCAGCGCACTGTTCGCGGTCACACACGACCAGGAGTTCGCCTACTCCACTGGCCTGCCCGTGAAGGTGCTCAACATGGTCGTGGCCGTGCTGGCGGCCGTCACGATCACGGTGTCCATGCGGGTCGTCGGCGTCCTGCTGGTGTCGGCGCTGATGATCGTCCCCGTGGCGATCGCGCAACTGCTGACGGGGTCCTTCGCTCGCACCATGACGGCGGCGATGGGACTGGGCATGGTGCTGTGCGTCACCGGCGTGAGCATCACTCTCGAGCACGACCTCCAGCCGGGCGCCCTCATTGTCGTGCTGGGCGTCGCGACCTATATCGTGGTGGCAGTCGGCGCCGCACTCGTGCGCCGCCATCGACGCCGAAGCCCCCTTGCGGAGACCAGTTCATGACAGCACAACGCATGACCCGGCAGCGTGCCGCCGTACTCGAGCTGCTCGACACCCACACGGAGTTCCGCTCCGCGCAGGCATGGCACGACACGCTTCGACACGACGGCTCCAGCGTGGGCCTCGCGACGGTCTACCGCACGCTGCAGTCGCTCGCCGAGGCCGGCGACCTGGACACTGTGGTCACCGACTCTGGCGAGACGCTCTACCGCCGCTGCGAGGCAGGCGAGCAGCACCATCACCACCTGCGCTGCCGCGTCTGCGGACGTGCCGAGGACATCGACGTGCCCGAGTTCGAATCGTGGGCCGACCGCATCGCTCGCTCGCATGGCTACTCCCTGATCGACCACACGGTCGAACTCACGGGCGTCTGCACGGAGTGTCACGCTAGCGGCGCGGACGCGCACTGATGCCCGGAGTTCCCGCCTTCATCCTGGCCGGGCCGTGGTGGGGCCTGTTCCTCTTCCTCACGGCAGTCGTGTTCGTCCGCACCCAGGCGACCTACTGGGTCGCGCGATGGGCACGATCAGGCGCCGACGCGGTCGCCGAGCGTGCCGAGTCGCAGGAGAGTCGGCGTGCTCGCCTCGCACAGCGACTCGCGGGCCCCGGCACCGACCGTGCCCGCGCGTTCCTGGAGCGCTGGGGCTTTCTCGGGATCCCGGTATCCTTCCTCACCGTCGGGTTCCAGACGCTCGTCAACGCGTCCGCCGGCTTCGCGCGCATGCGCTTCGACCTCTACACGCTCGCGATGATCCCCGGCTGCGTCGCGTGGGCGACCGTCTACACCGCGATCGGGCTGTCGCTGTGGGAGGCGTGGCTGAGATCGCCCGCCCTGCTGATCGGGGCGCTCGCCGCCGTGGTCGTGGTGGCGTTCGCTCTGAGCCGCTGGCGACGCCGCTCGACCACCCACGACACGCAGGCGACCACGCCCGCTTCCGAGCGCATCGGCCGTTAGGCCGCGCCGAACCGCCTGTTGCGGTGCGCGTAGCTCTCGATCGCCGCCCATAGGTGGGTACGGTCCACGTCAGGCCACAGCACGTCGGAGAACACGTACTCCGCATACGCCGCCTGCCACGGCAGGAAGTTGCTGGATCGCTGTTCCCCGCTCGAGCGCCAGAACAGGTCCACGTCGGGCATGTCGGGCTCGTCGAGGTGCGCCGCGAGCGTCTTCTCCGAGACTCTGGACGGGTCGATCTCCCCCGCCGCGACCTTCATCGCGATCGCCCGCGCCGCATCGGCGATCTCCGCCCTGCCGCCGTAGTTGACGCACATGGTCAACGTGAGCACGTCGTTGCCTGCCGTCATCTCCTCGGCGCGCTCGAGTTCGTCGATCACGGACTTCCACAGGCGCGGCCGCCGCCCGGCCCATCGCACCCGCACCCCCCACTCGGCCATCTGGTCCCGCCTGCGACGGATCACGTCGCGGTTGAAGCCCATCAGGAACTTCACCTCGTCGGGGCTGCGCTTCCAGTTCTCGGTGCTGAACGCATACGCGCTGAGGTGCGTCACGCCGATCTCGACTGCGCCGGCGACCACGTCGAGCAGGGCCGCCTCTCCGCGGGTGTGGCCCTCGGTGCGCGGCAAGCCGCGCTGCTTGGCCCAGCGCCCGTTGCCGTCCATCACGACGGCCACGTGGGCGGGCACGGCCGATGCGGGCAGGTCGGGAGGCGTCGCGCCTCCTGCGTGCGGATACGGCCGGGAGTACGTCACGGTGGCAAGCCTAGCCGGGCCCGTCACCCCCTCTCCCCTCCGGCGCTGGGCGACACCACCGCCCGCGACCATCACACGGCGCGCGCGCGGTCAGGCCCGTCGACCATCCGTCCTGTCGACGTGACTCAGCGAGCGCACCTTCCGCTCCAGGTGGAACTGCGTGTAGGCGGCGATGAGACCGGCAGCGTCGCGTCGCGGCCGGTCGTCCGAGGCATCAGCGGAGAGCCAGTCGCCGCTCAGCAACGCCTCGAGCAGAGAGAACGTCGCGGGCGCGGGGGCGGCAGCCCCCGGCGGCCGACACGCCTCGCACACGGCGCCGCCCCCTGCCACCACAAAGGCGCGGTGCGGTCCCTCGCGGCCGCAGCTCGCGCAGAGGTCGAAGCTCGGCTCGTAGCCGGCAAGCGAGAGAGAGCGCAGCAGGAAGCTGTCGAGCACCATTCCCGGGTCATGCTCGCGTCGACTCAGCGCACCCAGCGCACCGTGGAGCAGGCGGTATTGGTCCCACGCGGGTTCCTTCTCGTGGTCGACCAGCTTGTCCGCAGTCTCCACCATCGCCGTCGCGGCGGTATAGAGCGCGTAGTCCTCCGCGATGCGGCGGGCGTACGGCTCCTTGGTCTCCACCTGGCTCACGATGTCGAGGTTCCGGCCCTCGTAGAGCTGCACGTCCACGAGCATGAAGGGCTCGACGCGCGAGCCGAGCCTGCTCGACGTGCGGCGCACGCCCTTCGCCACCGCTCGCACCTTGCCGTGGCGCTTGGTCAGCAGCGTGATGATGCGGTCGGCCTCGCCCAGCTTGTGGGTGCGGAGCACGATGGCGTCGTCACGGTAGAGGGGCACTCCCCCATTGTCTCTCGCTCGTGCTCTCACCGGCGCGAGCGCGCCTCAGGGCGAGTCGCCGATCACGCGCCCCAGAGACGCCGAGTGGTCCTCAGTCCACCCGAGCGACTCGTAGAAGGCCCGCACCTCCCGGTTGGTCTCTCGGACCTGGAGGTTGACCTTGTGGCACCCGAGCTCTCGGAGCTCGTCAACCGCCCGCGCGACGAGGGCCGTCGCCGCTCCCTCGCGCCGATGCACGGGCGTCACCGCGAGGTGGTAGAGCCAGCCCCGCACGCCGTCGTAGCCGGCCACCAGCGCCCCGATCACCACACTGCCGGCCTCCGCTCCCGCCGCAGCCTCCGAGCAGGACCCGGCCCGCGCATCGGCCGGTGGCTCGCACGCGACCCAGAACAGTTCCGGGTCGCGTGCGAGCTTGCGCGCGATCATGCCGAGTGGCTCGTTGCGCGCGGGATCGTCCGGGAACGACTGGCGCCACAGGGCCGCCACCGCGCCAGCATCGGCCGGGACGAACCGCCTGACGAGGCATGACACGGGGGCGCTACCGCTGTGCGCGGTTGACCGCCGAGATGATGGCCTTGAGCGTCGCGGTGGTGATCGACGGGTCGACTCCCACACCCCACAGGATGTCGTCGCCGATCTGGCATTCCACGTACGCTGCCGCACGGGCGTCGCCACCCCCGGTCATCGCGTGCTCGTGGTAGTCGAGAACCTCGACCTTGATGCCACGGGTGCCGAGGGCCGCGACGAACGCGTCGACCGGGCCGTTGCCTGACCCCTCGATCGTGAGAGTGCGGTCGCCGTCGCGGATATCCGCGGCGAGCGTGTCCGCGCCCTCGTCCGACGAGGTGGTGCGCGTGCCGTGCAGAGCGAGCCGGCCCCACTGGCGCCCCTCGTCTGGCGCGGGCAGGTACTCGTCCTGGAAGATCTGCCAGATGTCCTCGGCGGTCTGCTCGGAACCCGTCGAGTCCGCCGCTACCTGGACCACGCGTGAGAAGTCGATCTGCAACCGGCGGGGCAGGTCGAGATTGCGCTCCGTCTTGAGCAGGTACGCGACGCCGCCCTTGCCGGACTGCGAGTTGACGCGGATCACGGCCTCGTAGGACCGGCCCACGTCGCGCGGGTCGATGGGCAGGTACGGCACGGCCCACGCGAGGTCGTCCACGCCGACGCCTTGGGCATCGGCCTTCGCCTGCATCGACTCGAGGCCCTTCTTGATCGCGTCCTGATGCGAACCCGAGAAGGCCGTGAACACCAGGTCGCCGCCCCACGGGTGGCGCGGGTGGACATCGATCTGGTTGCAGTACTCGACGGTGCGACGGATCTCGTCGATGTCGGAGAAGTCGATCTGCGGGTCGATGCCCTGACTGAACAGGTTCATGCCCAGGGTGACCAGGTCGACGTTGCCGGTGCGCTCACCGTTGCCGAACAGGCAGCCCTCGATGCGGTCGGCGCCGGCCATGTACCCCAGCTCGGCGGCCGCAATGGCCGTGCCGCGGTCGTTGTGCGGGTGCAGGCTCAGCACCACGGCCTCGCGGTAGTCGAGGTGGCGGTTCATCCACTCGATCGAGTCCGCGTAGACGTTAGGCGTCGCCATCTCCACCGTCGCGGGCAGGTTGATGATGACCTTGCGCTCCGGGGTGGGCTTCCACACGTCGAGCACGGCGTTGCAGACCTTCACCGCGTACTCCAGCTCCGTGCCGGTGTACGACTCCGGGCTGTACTCGTAGAAGACCTGGGTGTCGGGAATGGTCTCCTCGAACTTCTGACACAGCATCGCTCCGTGGGTCGCGATGTCGAGGATCTGATCCTCATCCGCGCGGAAGACGACCTCGCGCTGCACGATGGACGTCGAGTTGTACAAGTGCACGATCGCGTTCTTCGCTCCCTCGAGCGACTGGTACGTGCGTTCGATGAGGTGCTCGCGGGCCTGCGTCAGCACCTGGATGGTGACGTCGTCGGGAATGCGCTCGCCCTCGATCAGCGCACGCACGAAGTCGAAATCGGTCTGGCTCGCCGAGGGGAAGCCCACCTCGATCTCCTTGTACCCCATGCGCACCAAGAGGTCGAACATGCGCATCTTGCGCTCGATGTTCATGGGCTCGATGAGCGCCTGGTTGCCATCGCGCAGGTCCACGGCGCACCAGCGCGGGGCCTTCTCGATGCGCTTGTCGGGCCACGTGCGGTCCGGCAGGTCCACCGTGATCTGCTCGTGGAACGGGCGGTACTTCTGGATGGGCATCGCTGAGGGCGTCTGATCGCCCGAGGTGTAGTGATCGCTCATGTGTGGAGTCCTTCGTCGGGGTCTGGGCTGAAGAGTCAGCCGGCGCGACAACCTCCGCGACGAGGAGCCGGCCTGGTGCTAGGCCTCGTCGCGGCGACGAAGAAGAAGCGAGCGTGCGCGCATGCGTTCACCATAGCGGACGGTCGATGCGCGGGTCACGTCGCCCTCAGAAGCCCATGCGGCCCAGCTGCTTGGGGTCGCGCTGCCACTCCTTGGCGACCTTGACGTGCAGGTCCAGGTAGACGCGCCGGCCGAGCAGTCGCTCGATGCCCGCGCGGGCGGTCGCGCCCACGTCCCGCAGCCGTTCGCCCTTGTGGCCGATGATGATGCCCTTCTGCGAGTCGCGCTCGACGAACAGCTGGGCGCGAATCTCGAGAACGTCCTTCGAGGCCTCCGGGGAGTCGGGCTCGACCATCTCCTCGATCATGACCGCGATCGAGTGCGGCAGCTCGTCGTGCACGCCCTCGAGCGCGGCCTCGCGGATGAGCTCGGCGACGCGCACGTCCTCGGGCTCGTCCGTGATCTCGCCGTCGATGTACAGCGGCGGTCCCTTCGGCAGGTACTTGATGAGCAGGTCCGCGAGCACGTCCACCTGGATGTCCTCGACCGAGCTCACCGGAATCACCTCGGCCCAGTCCGCGAGCTCGGAGACGGCCATGAGGTGCTCGGCCACGCGCGGCTTGGGCACCGCGTCGATCTTGGTGACGATCGCGACGACAGGAGCGCGCGCCTCGCTCAGCTCGCGCGCGATCCACTTGTCGCCAGGTCCGATCTTCTCGTCTGCCGGCAGACAGAAGCCGATGACGTCGACCTCGTTGAACGTCTCGCGCACCACGTCGTTGAGCCGCTCTCCCAGCAGGGTGCGCGGGCGGTGCAGCCCGGGCGTGTCCACGAGAATCAGCTGCGCGTCCTCGCGAGTGAGAACACCGCGGATCGCACGCCTCGTGGTCTGCGGTCGCGAGGACATGATCGCGACCTTCTCCCCCACCAGCGCGTTGGTGAGCGTCGACTTGCCGACGTTGGGGCGGCCGACGAAGCACGCGAAGCCGCTGCGGTGCTCGGATGCGGTGGTGGCGTCGTCTCCCATCTCAGGCACGTCCCGCCAGGAAGGTGAGCAGCAGGCGTCGCTGGAGCGCGAACATCTCCTTCTCCTCGTCCGGCTCGGCGTGGTCGTAGCCCAGCAGGTGCAGGATTCCGTGCGTGGTGAGCAGGAGCATCTCCTCTTCGGGGGTGTGGCCCGCGGTCGCCGCCTGGCGGGTGGCGACCGTGGGACACACGACGATGTCGCCCAGCAGCCCTGGCGGGGTGGGCGCATCAGCCGTGCCTGGACGCAGCTCGTCCATGGGGAAGCTGAGCACATCGGTGGGGCCGGGCTCGTCCATCCACTGCAGGTGGAGCTGCTCCATCGCGGCCTCGTCGACGAAGAGGATCGCGAGCTCTGCGCCGTCGGCGACGTGCATCTCCTGCAGGACGTAGGTGGCGAGCTCTGCGAACTCCACCTCGTCGACGGAGACATCCGTCTCGTTGTTGACATCGATCATGAAGAACTCCCTTGGTGACCCAGACGCCGACGCTGACCGCCGCCGCGGGGGACGGTGCGCTCGTCCAGCTTCGCGTACGCAGTGATGATGTCGCTGACCAGGCGATGGCGCACCACGTCGTCGGCATTGAGCTCGCAGAACGCGATGTCGTCGATGCCCTCGAGGATCTCCCGCGAGGCGCGCAGCCCCGACTGGGTGCCGCCCGGCAAGTCGACCTGCGTCACGTCGCCGGTCACCACCATCGTCGAGCCGAACCCCAGGCGGGTGAGGAACATCTTCATCTGCTCGCGCGTGGTGTTCTGGGCCTCGTCCAGGATCACGAAGGCGTCGTTCAACGTTCGGCCGCGCATGTACGCCAGCGGCGCCACCTCGATGGTGCCAGCCTCCATGAGCCGCGGGATCGAGTCGGGATCCACCATGTCGTGCAGCGCGTCGTACAGGGGACGCAGGTACGGGTCGATCTTCTCGTTGAGGCCACCGGGCAGGAACCCAAGCCGCTCCCCCGCCTCGACGGCCGGCCGCGTGAGGACGATGCGGTTGACCTTCTTGGCCTGGAGAGCGGCGACGGCCTGAGCCATCGCGAGGTACGTCTTTCCCGTGCCCGCGGGGCCGATGCCGAACGTCACCGTGTGGTTCTCGATGGCCTGGACGTACTCGGCCTGGCCATGGGTCTTGGGTCGAATGGTGCGCCCACGGGTCGACAGCACCGAGCGCGCGAGCACCTCGACTGGCCGTGACGCCGGAGGGGCGGCGGCATCGCCCGCGTGTGCCGCCGCGGCGGCGACGCCTCGGGTGGCGCTGAGAATGCGCATGGACTCGCGCGCGACGTCCGCCGTCAGGGGCACCCCCGCGGCGAGCACCGATCGCAGTTCTTCGATGGCCGTCGCCGCGGCGGCGACGTCCGCGTCCGGTCCCGTCAGGGTGATCTCGTTGCCGCGCACATGGACGTCGACCGTGCCGAACCCACGCTCGATCTCCTTCATCACGCCGTCGCCGCTGCCCATCAGCGCGGTCATCTCGGCGGAGTCGTCGATCACGATCACGCGAGCGCCGCTCACGCGGGGTTCCATCCGAGCTCGCCGCCGCCGATCACGTGGCCGTGCACGTGGAACACGCTCTGGCCCGCGCGCGCGCCAGTGTTGAAGATCCACCGGAACTGGCCGCCGCACTCGGCGTCGGCGACCCGCTGGGCGACCTCCGCCATCTCGGCGAGCACCTCAGGAATCTCGCGAGCCGCGGCAGCCACGTTCGCCACATGGGTGCGAGGCACCACCAGCACGTGCACCGGCGCCTTGGGCGCGATGTCGCGGAAGGCCACCACGCGCTCGGTCTCGAGCACCATGTCGCCGGGAATGTCACCGGCGATGATGGTGCAGAACAGGCAGTCGTCACTCATACGGCTAGCGTAGGCCCCCGCCGGTGGCGGCGTCAGCCGCGCCGGGCGCGGTCCAGTGCCCTCGTGCCACCGCGAGTGCTGCCATCGCGGCCGGGCCGGCGGTCGAGGCGCGCAGCACATGGGGCCCGAGCACCACTGCCTCGGCTCCCGCGTCGGTGAGAGCGGCACGCTCGTCGTCGGAGATGCCGCCCTCTGGCCCCACGACCACCCACACCGGAGTGGTCGAACCGACCCACGCGAGGGTCGCGAGGCCGGTGGTCGCCGATTCGTGAAGCACGAGCACCCGCTCCCCCCGGGCGACGGCCTCGCGCACGAGCCGGGCGAGCTCAGCGGACGAGACCTGCGGGTCCACCGGGGCGACGAGGGCACGCCGCGACTGCTTGGTGGCGGTGACCACGAGCGACTGCCACTTCGCCCGTGCCTTCTGCGCCTTGTCGCCCCGCCACTGGACGATGCTTCTGGACGCGGCCCACGGGACGATGCGGGTGGCACCCAGCTCGATCGCGGCCTCGACCGCCTGTTCGTCGCGGCCTCCCTTGGCGAGCGCCTGGACCAGCACCACGGCAGGGTCGTCATCGCGGGAGACCGACTCCACGCGGACACTCATGCGGTCTGGGCTCGCCTCCGCGATCACGCCGCGGGCGCGCCATCCTGCACCGTCGACCACGTCGACGGCCTCGCCCGGGCCTCGACGCTGGACCGTCACCGCGTGCCGCGCCTCGTCACCGGTGACCGCGATCACGTCGCCGGGGCGCGCATCGGCCGCAGCGTCGCTGAGGAAGACCGGTGCGCTCATGGCGGCGTCAGCGAGGCTTGAACGCGTCGCGCAGCCGTGAGAACACGCCGCCGCCGATCGGGGCGAGCGTGGCCTCCGGCATCTCCTCGCCGCGCAGTTCGGCGAGGCGACGCATCAGCTCGCGCTGCTCGTCGTCCAGGTCCTCTGGCGTCTGGATGTCGAGGTGCACGAACAGGTCTCCCCGGCTGCCGCGCTGAAGGCGGCCGACGCCGAGGCCACGCAGCCGCACGGTCGAGCCTGCATGCGTGCCCGGCCTGACGTCGATCTGCTGCTCGCCATCGAAGGTGTCGACGCCCATGGTGGCGCCGAGCGCCGCAGCGGTCATCGGCACCTCGACGGTGCAGTGAAGGTCGTCGCCGCGCCGCTCGAAGGTGGGGTGCTGCTTCTCGCGGATCTCGATGTACAGGTCGCCCTTGGAGCCGCCACCCGTGCCCGCGTCGCCGCGGTTCGGAAGGCGGATCCGGGTGCCGGTCTCGACGCCCGCCGGGATGTCGACGGAGATGGTGTGACGAGAGTGCGTGCGCCCTTGGCCGGAGCAGTCCGCGCAGGGCTGACGAATGATCGTGCCGTAGCCGCCGCAGCCGGGGCACGGCGACGTCGTCATGACGGGTCCGAGCAGCGACCGCGCGGTGCGCTGGATCATGCCCGCGCCGTTGCACTGCCGGCAGGTCTCGGGCGAGGTTCCCGGTGCGCAGCACGTACCCTGGCACGTCTCGCACTTGTCGGCGAGGTCGACCTGCACCTCGCGCGTGACACCGAACACGGCCTCCTCGAGGGTGACGGTGGTCTGCACCAAGGTGTCCCCGCCGCGCTGCGTGCGTGACGCCGGGCCACGCTGCTGCGCTCCCCCGAACGGTCCGCCGGAGCCGCCGAAGAACTGCTCGAAGATGTCCTCGAACCCGTAGCCCTGCGGGCCGCCCTGGCTGCCCGAGGCGGAGCGAGGGTCGACGCCGCGGTCGTACTGCGCGCGCTTGTCCGCATTGCCGAGGACCTCGTACGCGGCCGCCACGTTCTTGAAGTGGTCGCCCGCATCGGGGCCCGCCACATCGGGGTGGTGCTCGCGCGCGAGTTTGCGGTAGGCCTTCTTGATGTCTGCCTCGGAGGCGTCTCGCGAGACGCCCAGGGTGGCGTAGTAGTCCTTCACTCGTTCTCCACGACTCTTGAGAGGTAACGGGCGACGGCTCGCACGGCGGCCATCGTCCCTGGGTAGTCCATTCGGGTGGGGCCAAGCGCACCGAGCAGAGACGTTGCGTCCCCGCCCGGTCCGTAGCCCGCGGCGACGATCGACGTGCGTGCCAACGCCTCGTTCTTGGTCTCGGCGCCGATGCGCACGGCGATGTCTTGGCCGTCAGCGGCCATCTCGTGCAACAGCCGGAGCAGCACTACTTGTTCCTCGAGCGCGTCGAGCACCGAGCCGATCGCGTCCGACTCGAAGCCTGCGCCCGCACGTGCCAGGTTAGCCGCGCCCGCGAAGACCACGCGCTCCACGGTGCCGCCGCGCGCCGCGGTGACCACCGCGTCGGCGACCGCGCGCGCCCATGCGACCTGCGACGGGCGGGCGACCCAGCCGTCGAGCGACCGCTGGAGCGCCGCCGGGGTATGCCCCACGGAGCCCTCGTTGATCTCGCGAGCCACGCGCTCGAACTCCTCGTCAGGAGTCTCGCCGCCAAGCGAGATGGTGGACTGCTCGACCCTGGCGTCGGCCGAGACCACGACCACCAGTGCGCGATCCGTGCCCATTCTCACCAACTCGACCCTGCGAACCGCGGATTCGCGCAGACTGGGGTACTGCACCACGGCCACCTGACGCGTGAGCTGGCTCAGCAGGCGGACCGACCGCTCCACGACGTCGTTGAGGTCGACGGCGTCGGACAGGAACGTCTGGATGGCCCGCTTGTGCGGGTCCTGCAGCGCCGATGCGGCGAGGTGGTCGACGAACGAGCGGTAGCCGGCGTCGGTGGGGATGCGTCCTGCGCTCGTGTGAGGCTGGGCGATGAGCCCGTCCTCCTCGAGCGCGGCCATGTCGTTGCGGATCGTCGCCGAGGACACACCGAGCACGGACGACGCCGCCAGCGCCCTCGAGCCCACGGGCTCGGAGGTGGACACATAGCCCTCGACGATGGCGTGCAGCACGGCGCGCCTGCGTTCCTCGCTCACTGACGACACCTCCCCTGGGGACCCGTTCGTGTTGGCACTCGAATGGTTCGAGTGCTAATTCTAACGCGGACCGCGGGGCGGTAGCGTGGGCCCATGAGGGAGCCCGCAGACGACGACGTGACAGCCGGCCGCGACATCACCCTCGCGAGCGTCGCACACCTCGGGGCGATGGCGGGGCCGCTCGTGCCGTGGATGGTCTACCTCTCGAAGCGCAAGAGCGACCCGTGGGCCGCGCGTGAAGCCGCCACTGCGACAGATTTCGGCTTCCTGGTACTTGCAGGGTTCGTGGTCGCCACGCTCGTCAGGGAACTCGTGCCTTTGGTGGGGTTTCTCGGTACATTGGCCCAGTTGGTGATCCTCATCGTCGCGGTCGCGCTGTGCCTCCAGGCATTCCGCTCCGTGCGTCGAGGGCATCCAGCGACGTACCCCTACGAGATCAAAGTGGTGAGACACGCATGACTGACAGCACGACTCCCCCGCCCCCCGAGCAGCCCGCCACCGGCGGACAGCCGCAGGGCCAGAACCCGTACACGATGGCCACGCTCGCTCACGCGACGGTCTTCACCGGCTTCCTCGGTCCGCTGATCTTCTGGCTCATCGGCAAGGACCAGAGCCCGTTCGCCGACGAGGAGGGCAAGAAGGCGCTGAACTTCGGCATCCTCATCTCGATCGCGTACATCATCTCGGTCATCCCGTTCATCGGATGGCTCATCTGGATCGCCGCGATCATCGCCGCGCTGGTGTTCGGCATCCAGGGCGCCATGGCCGCGAACAGCGGGAAGCCGTACAAGTACCCGTTCACGCTCCCGATCGTGAAGTAGTCCTCAGGGGTCTACCCCGACGGAATTCAGGGCCCGTCATCGGTCGCCAGACCGATGACGGGCCCTCGTCGTCTCTGCCACGCTGGTCACATGAGCGAGAACACACCCCCCAGCACCCCCACACCGCCCAGCGCGCCCGACCCCTACGGGCAGCCTCCCGCCGGCTACTCTCCGCAGCCCTTCGCACCCACCGTCGTCCCGATGCTCGAGTCAGAGGCTCGCACCTGGGCGATGCTGGTCCACATCATCGCCGCCGCCGCGATCGTCCTCAGCGCTGGCACCCTCGCGTTCGTCGCGCCCCTCGTGGTGTGGCTGCTGTATCGCGAGCGCAGCGCGCTCGTGGATTACCACGGCAAGCAGAACCTGAACCTGCAGCTCACGCTGCTCGTGGTCGGCGTCTCGGCCATCGTGATCGGGCTGGTGACGTTCGGAGTCGCATTCCTCATCACGCTGCCCGCACTCTTCGCCTACGGGGTCTACGCGCTGGTCATCTCGATCATCGCGGGCGTCAAGGCGAATGCCGGCGAGTACTACCCGATCGGCTTCACCATCCGCTTCATCCGCTGACCCTGATCTGCAGTGCGTGCGCTCAGGTGAGCGCGCGCACCGCGGCATCGGCAAGCAGCCGGCCCCGCAGGGTCAGCAGCAGAGTGCCGGCGATGGCGGCCCTGCCGTCGAGCAGCCCATCAGCGACGAGAGCGGCGACGGCCTGAGCGCGCGGCTCGGGGAGATCCCCGATGGGCATTCCCTGCGCGAGTCTCACCCTGAGCATCACCGACTCGAGAGCGAGATCCGCGGGGCTGAGCGGCTCGCGCTCGGCCTCGGGGCTTTGTCCTGCGTGCAGACGCTGGGCGTACACGCGCGGGAGCTTGACGTTCCACCAGCGCTCGGCGGGCGCCTCGGCGCCCGCCGGGCCGATGCGGGGGCCAAGGTAGCTGTGGGCCCCCGGCCCGATCCCCCACCAGTCCTGACTGGTCCAGTACGCAATGTTGTGGCGGCACGCATCGGCCGGCGTCCGTGACCAGTTGGAGACCTCGTACCAGCCGTATCCGGCCTGGGCCAGGCGCGCATCGGCCGCCTCGTACATGTCCGCCTGGGTATCGAGGTCCACCGCGTGGATCTCACCCCGGCGCAGCTGCGTGCCCATCCGGGTGCCGGGTTCGATCACGAGCGCATAGGCGCTGACGTGGTCGGGCTCGAGCGCGATCGCGGCGTCGAGGCTCGCGTGCCAGTCCGCGATCGACTCGCCAGGGGTGCCGTAGATGAGGTCGAGGCTCGTCGCGAGACCGGCCTCCTTGGCCCACGTCACGGCACGCTCGACGTTCTCCGGCCGGTGGGTACGGTCCAGCGTCGCCAGGACGTGCGGCACCGCTGACTGCATCCCGAACGACACCCGCGTGAAGCCGGCCGATGCGAGTGCCGCCAATGACTCGCGCGTCACCGAGTCCGGGTTGGCTTCTGTCGTGACCTCCGCGTCCGCGGACAGCCCCCACGTCTGTCGCACTCCGTCGAGCAGCGCGGCCAGCGCCTGCGCGTCGAGCATGGTCGGGGTGCCGCCGCCCACGAAGACGGTGCGTGCGGGGCGCTCATCGCCCGCCATCGCGTGGCGTGCGTGGGCCATCTCGGCGAGCGCCGCACCCACGTAATCGTCCCGTGAGGAGAACTCGCTCTCCCCTGGCGCGTACGTGTTGAAGTCGCAATAGCCGCACCGCACCGCGCAGAACGGCACGTGAATATACACGCCGAAGTCGCGCCCGACGCCCTCGCGCGGCGGCGTGAACGGGGCGGACGGGGCGTCGCCCACGACTACTTCTTCTTGCCCTTGGCGGCGCTGTCGTCAGAGGTGGACAGCGCGGCGATGAACGCCTCGGGCGGGACCTCGACCGACCCGATGTTCTTCATGCGCTTCTTTCCGGCCTTCTGCTTCTCGAGCAGCTTGCGCTTGCGGGAGATGTCGCCGCCGTAGCACTTGGCGAGCACGTCCTTGCGGATGGCGCGGATGGTCTCCCGTGCGATGATCCGCGCGCCGATGGCCGCCTGGATGGGCACCTCGTACTGCTGGCGATCGATGAGATCCTTGAGCTTGCCCACCATCGACACGCCGTACGCGTAGGCCGCGTCCTTGTGCACGATCGCACTGAACGCATCGACCTGCTCGCCCTGCAGCAGGATGTCGACCTTGACGAGGTCGGAGGCCGCCTCGCCGTCGGGCTCATAGTCGAGGCTCGCGTAGCCCTTGGTGCGAGACTTGAGCTGGTCGAAGAAGTCGAACACGATCTCCGCGAGCGGCAGCGTGTAGTGCATCTCCACGCGGGTCTCGCTGATGTAGTTCATGGTGCCCATCTGGCCGCGGCGCTCCTGGCACAGCTCCATAACGGACCCGATGAACTCGCTCGGCACCAGGATCGTGGCCTTCACCACAGGCTCTCTCACCTCGGCGATCTTGCCGCCGGGGAACTCGGACGGGTTGGTGACCGTGATCTCCTTGCCGTCCTCCATCCTGACCGTGTAGACCACGTTGGGGGCGGTCGAGATCAGGTCGAGGTTGAATTCGCGCTCGAGGCGGTCCCGCACGATCTCGAGGTGGAGAAGCCCGAGGTAGCCGCAGCGGAAGCCGAATCCCAGCGCGACAGAGCTCTCGGGCTCGTACACCAGCGCCGCGTCGTTGAGCTGCAGTTTGTCGAGCGCGTCGCGCAGCACCGGGAAGTCCGAGCCGTCGAGAGGGAACAGGCCCGAGTAGACCATCGGCTTGGGATCCCGGTAGCCGCCCAGGGACGTCTCGGCGCGGCCCTTGGCACGCGTCACTGTGTCGCCCACCTTGGACAGGCGGACGTCCTTCACGCCGGTGATCAGATAGCCGACCTCGCCGACGCCGAGCCCCTTCGTCGGGGTGGGCTCGGGGGAGATCACGCCGATCTCGAGCAGGTCGTGAGTGGCGAGAGTCGACATCATCGCGATCTTCTCGCGTGGCTTGAGGTCGCCGTCGACCACCCGCACATACGTGACGACGCCGCGGTAGGAGTCGTAGACAGAGTCGAAGATCATGGCCCGGGTGGGCGCGTTCGCGTCGCCGACGGGGTGCGGAATGTCGCGCACCACGCGGTCGAGCAGCTCGGGCACTCCTTCGCCGGTCTTGCCGCTCACGCGCAGGACGTCGTCGACGTCGCAGCCGATCAACTGGGCGAGCTCGGCCGCGTAGCGATCGGGTTCAGCCGAGGGCAGGTCGATCTTGTTCAGCACCGGGATGATGGTGAGATCGTTCTCCATCGCCAGGTACAGGTTGGCGAGGGTCTGCGCCTCGATTCCCTGCGCCGCGTCGACCAGCAGCACTGCACCCTCGCACGCCGCGAGCGAGCGAGACACCTCGTACGTGAAGTCGACGTGCCCGGGGGTGTCGATCATGTTGAGCGCGAAAGGGCTGCCCTCCACATGCCACGGCATGCGCACCGCCTGCGACTTGATGGTGATGCCGCGCTCGCGCTCGATGTCCATGCGGTCGAGGTACTGCGCCTTCTGCAGACGCTCCTCGAGCACGCCCGTGATGCCGAGCATGCGGTCGGCAAGCGTCGACTTGCCGTGGTCGATGTGCGCGATGATGCAGAAGTTCCGAAGGAGCTCCGGCGCGGTCGCGGCAGGCACGATGCGGGGATCGGTGGTCACAGTCGTGGCGTTTCCTCGGGTCGAGTGATGCGGAACACCTATCCTCCCACGACTGTGCCCACGCTCATGCGACGGGCATTCATGCCGATAAAGCCTGGTGACGGTGGGATTTGTCCCCCGTCACGACCGTGACACAAGGGGGCACGGGATGGCGCACCACGATGTTCTGTTTCACCAGACCTTCCACGACTCGCCCATCGGCATGCTCATCGCCGACGCCGAGGGGAAGGTCGTCTCCGTCAACCGTGCGTTCACGCACATGTTCGGTCATGACGGCGACGGGCTGCAGGGACGGCAGGCCGAATCTCTCACGCACCCGGACGACGTGGGCCGTGAGCGCGAGCTCGTGCACAAGCTCGTCGCGGGCGAACAGCGTTCGTACCAGGTGCAGAAGCGGCTGCTGCACCATTCCGGCGACGTGGTGTGGACTCGCTCGACGGTGTCGAAGGTCGTGGACCACGCCGGCGACGCGCAGTACGTGGCCCAGATCGAGGACGTCACCGAGGTGCGCAAGGCCAAGGATCTGCTGTCGCGCAGAACCCTCCACGATCCCCTCACCGGACTCGCGAACCGCGCTCTCGTCCTGGACCGTCTCTCCGTGTCGATCGACGCCCACCGCAATCGCGAGACGACCGTCGCATGCTTGTTCCTGGACATCGATCACTTCAAGCTCATCAACGACTCACTCGGCCACGAGGCCGGCGATGCCCTTCTCGTCGAGCTCGCCCGCCGCATTCAGCACGCGGTCCGGGCAGGCGACACCGTGGCACGGCTCGGCGGCGACGAGTTCGTCGTCGTGCTCGATGACATCGCGCACCAGGACGTCGCGGAGGACCTGCTCGCCACGGTCTGCACTGCGGTCCAGTCGCCGTTCGTCGTCGAGGGCCACGAGGTGGTGCCGACCGTGAGCGCCGGCCTCGCGCTCGCCCAGCCGGGAGTATCGGCCGAATCGCTGATGCGCAATGCCGACACCGCGATGTCCCACGCCAAGGCGAGGGGCCGCAACCGCAGAGAGGTGTTCACCGAGCGCCTGCGCGAGAGCGCCCTGGTCAGGCTGTCGATCGAGGCCGAGCTGCGCTCCGCGATCCGTGAGGGTGAGCTGGTGGTGCACTATCAGCCCATCGTGGACCTGGCATCCCGAACGACCGTCGCGCTCGAGGCGCTGGTGCGCTGGAACCACCCCACTCGCGGGCTCCTCCTGCCCCAGCACTTCATCGACGTCTGCGAGGACGCGGACCTGGTCGTGCCGCTGGGTGCCTTCGTGCTGCACGAGGCCTGCCGGTTCATCGCCGAGCGGCCCGAGTACACGGGCCGCGTGCTCGTGAACGTGTCGACCCGCCAGATCGGTGCGGCAGACCTCACCCGGGTGGTGCGCGCCGCGCTCCAGTCGACCGGCGTCGACCCGTCGCGGATCGGGCTCGAGATCACCGAGTCGGGAATGCTGCTCGCCACCCAGGCCGCGCACGCGGACCTGGTGGCGTTGAGCGACATGGGGATCGACCTCATCATCGACGACTTCGGCACCGGGTACTCGGCCTTGTCCTCGGTGCTGCAGAACCCGGTCGCGGGCCTCAAGCTGGCACGCGAGTTCACGCTTCGACTGGGCGACGGATCCACCGGGGACCGCATCTCGACCGCCGTCGCCACCTTGGTCAACAGCCTGGACATGTACGGAGTGATCGAAGGAATCGAGACGGAGGCCCAGTACCGACAGGCGCTGCGTCATGGGTGGCGACTCGGCCAGGGCTTCCTGTTCAATCACCCCGTTCCTGCCGACCAGATCGACACCAGCCTGGCCGCGCCCTCGCGGGAGCAGACCGCTGCTGGCTAGAGTGCGTCCGTGGAGCCACTCATCATCGTGGGAGCCGTGGCCGTCATCGCCGCACTGTCCGCAGTGCAGCGACACCAGCGCTCCGCCCGACGCGGCCAACCGCCACATTCTCGACCTCGCGACACCCGCACGTCCCGCGGCGCCTACCCCGGCGACTACACGGGACGAGTCGAGGTGCGCTACGCAGCCCGTCGCGACGGTGAGCCCGACCCCGGTGAGATCGTGTGGACGTGGGTGCCCTTCCAGGAGGACCACTCCCGCGGGAAGGATCGCCCCGTGCTGCTCATCGGAAGGGACGGTCCATGGCTCTTAGGGCTCCAGCTCTCGAGCAAGGACCACGACCGTTACGCGGCGCAGGAGGCGCAGCGGGGGCGGCACTGGCTCGGCATCGGCGCCGGGCCGTGGGACGCCCAGCGGCGACCGTCGGCCGTGCGACTCGATAGGATCGTTCGCGTGGACCCCCTCGCTGTACGGCGCGAGGGTGCGATGTTGAGTCGCCGGATGTTCGACGAGGTCGCTCGTTCGCTTTCGGCGCTGCATCACTGGTAGCATAGGAAGCCGTGTGTGAGCGCGCTCGCGCTCCATTCCAGAATTTTCCCATCATCGCAGAAGGACTGTCGTGGCAAATATCAAGTCGAAGATCAAGCGCATCGGCACGAACGAGAAGTCGCGCCAGCGCAACGTGGCCGTGCGTTCGGAGCTCAAGACCCACGTGCGTCGTGTCCGCGAGGCCGTCGCCGCTGGCGACAAGGCCGCAGCCGAGACGGCTCTCAAGACCGCTCTCACCAAGTTGGACAAGGCCGCCTCGAAGGGCGTCATCCACCAGAACCAGGCAGCGAACCGCAAGTCCTCGCTCGCCAAGAACGTCGCCGCCCTCTAACGACTTCTGCGCCAAGAGCCCCGACTCGCCGTACCGGCGTGCGGGGCTCTTGCCATGCCTGCCGATATCGTCTCGACCGTGACCCGCGCCCCGGCCGCTCCTCGAACCTGGCATCTGCCCGCATCGGGACGCCACGCGGGTACGTCGCGACGAGTGCTCCTGGGCCGCCAGGGAATCTTCACGGCCGATCGCGACCTCTTCGCGTACGAGCTTCTGTTCCGCGCCCCCGGTCGCGTGGGATTGCGCGTCGACCTGTGGAACTCGCGCCAGCAGGATCGTGCCACCGAGCACGTGGTCGCGGCGGCCTTCCATCTCGACGAACGCCCACCGATCGACCACCAGGCATTCGTGAACTTCACGCGCAGCTACCTCATCGAGCGCGACTGGATCGGCTTCACTCCCGATCAGGCCGTGATCGAGGTCGTCGAATCAGCCTTCGCGGATGATGCGCTCCGTGACCGCGTGCGCACGCTGCGGGCCGAGGGCTACCGGGTCGCGATCGACGACTTCGTGGGAACCACGTCTCAGCGGGCGCTGCTCGAGCACGCCGACTACGTGAAGATCGATGTGCGAGACCTTGCCGCACGGGGGCCCGAGCTGGCAGCCGCGGGGCGCGGCTACGGCTGCACCATGATCGCGGAGCGCGTCGAGGACCTCGACACCCTCGACTGGTGCCGCGCGCTGGGGTTCGACCTGTACCAGGGCCACCTCTTCGAGCCGGCCATCATCATGGACCGGGGCCGCGAGCCCCTGGCCGAGGATCAGTCCGCCGCCAGCTGAGCGACGCGCCTCACCACGCGCTCCATCGCGAAGTGCGGGGCGCGCCCGCCGCCCTTGATGTCCGAGTCGGCCTGTGCGACCAGTTCGATGGCCTCTCCGAGCGTCTCGGCCGTCCATCGCCGCAGATCGCGTCGCGCCCGGTCCACCTGCCACGGAGCGATGTTGAGGTCCTTGGTGGGGTCAAGCCCGCGACCTCGCGATGCTCCGACCTTCGCGAGCGTGCGCAGCTTGGCCGCGAGCGCCGCGGTCAGCGGCACGGGGTCCACACCAGACGACAGCGCGTGACGGGTCAGCGCGATCGCTTGTCGGACGTCACCGGCGATGGCGGCGTCGGCCACGGCGAACGCGGTCGCGTTCACGCGTGAGCCGTAGTACCGCGCCACCGCATCCTCGTCGACGGTGCCGTCGACATCGTTCATCAACTGCTGGCACGCAGCTGCGAGCTCCGCGACGTCGCCGCCCACGGCGTCGAGGAGCCGGCGCGCCACTGCGGCCTGCACGGGGCGCCGCTCGCGCTCGAACTCTGAGCGCACGAAGTCGACGAGTTCGGCGTCCTTCTTGACCGCCGGACACAGGTACTCGGGCACGCCCGCCTTGCGCAGCGTGTCGAGCAGGCGCTTGCCGCGCACGCCACCGCCGTGCAGGATCACCACGACCACCTCTGGGTCCGGCGCCTGGGCGTACGCGAGGGCATCGGCCAGGAATTCGTCGTTCATCGCCTCGGCCCCGCGCACCACCACCAGGCCGGTTTCGTCGAACAACGAGGGGCTCGCGGCCGCGATCAGCGCGCCGCGCGAGTAGGCGCCGGCGTCGAGGGCCGTGACTGCGACCCCAGCGCCCATCGCGCGATGGATGCGCTCGACGGCACGGTCAGCGAGCAGGGACTCCGGACCACTCACCAGCACCAGCGGCGCGGGCTGCGCACGGTGCCACGTCGGCTCGGCGGCGCGGGTACGGGGCGGCATGGCACTAGCGTGCCACGTCCGTCGGACACTGGGACCACGCCAGGTCGCCGTCGACGGCGCCGATGTGCACATCGCCGCATCGATCGGTCCTCAGCAGCGCCTCTGTGCCCGTTCCGTAGAGCGCGAGTGCCTCGTCAGTGGGATGACCGTGACGGTTGCCGAGCCCGACAGTCACGACCGCGACACGGGCATCGATGCGCGCGGCGAGCGCCGGCAGCTGATCCGCCGATCCGTGATGGGCGACCTTCACGACGTCGACCACCACCTCACCCCTCATCACCGTCACGAGGTCCTGCTGACCCTGGCGCTCCAGGTCGCCCAGCGCCAGCAGAGTGGTCTCCCCCACCGCCGCGTGGATGACCACGCTGGCATCGTTGCCCTCCTCGTTGGGGTCCGCATGCGCCTCGGACAGCACGCTCACGGCCACCCGACCCGTCTGCTCCTGGCGTCCGGGGCGCGGCACCTCGACGGTGACTCCCGCACCCGCGAGCGCCTGCGCGGCCGGTCCGTGGGCGCCCGCAGCCGCGACCCACGCTGACTCCACCGTCGCCGCCCCGAGCACGGAGACCACCGCGCCGTCGTGGTCCTGGTGGGGATGCGTGAGCACCAGCACGGGGATGCGCTCCACGCCGTGGCGCTCGAGACAGTCCGATGCTCCGCCGCCAGGAGGTCCGGTATCGATCACGACCGCCGCCGCCGGCCCCGCCCGCAACAGAAGCATGTCGCCTTGTCCGACGTCGCACGCGGCAATGTCCCAGTGCTGCATGACGGGGCGCTCCACGTGCGCCGCGACGGACAGCCCCGCCCCCGTCAGCGCGCACACGAGCACGAGCGCGGTGACACGCCTGCTCGGGTGATGAAGCACGGTCGCGGCGATGAGCCCCACGGTGACGAGCGTCGCCACGACCACGCCCCACGCTCCCGTCAGCCACGCCAGCGATGCGCCGGGCGCCCCCGCGCAGGCGCGGGCGATGAGTGCAATCGTCGATGCGCCCATGCCCGCGAGCTCCGCCACGGCCGCTGCCGCCGCAGGAATGGGTGCCGCGAGCATGAGCGACACCGCACCCGCCAGCATGGTCGGCAGCACGGCGAGGCCGGCCGCAAGGTTCGCGATCACGGCGTAGGGCCCGAGGCGCGGCTCCATGAGCACGAGCACGGGCGTCACGGCCGCCTGAGCGACGATCGGGATCGCGGCCACCCGCGCCAGCCCAGGAGTCACCACGCGACCGAGCGTCACCGCGACCCGTGGCGACCACAGCACGATCGCGGCGACGGCGAGCACCGACATCGCGAACCCGAGCGAGCGCGAGAGCACCGGCTCCACCATCAGCAGCACCGTGACGGTGGCCGCGAGGGCGGCGAGTCCGCGCGCCGGCCGACCCCAAATGGTGGCGAGAGCGACCGCCACCGCCATCCCGAGAGCTCGCAGCACGGACGACTCCGCCCCCACGAGAGCGGCGAACGTGCAGGCCACCGCCAGGATCACCGCCGCGCGCAACGCACGCGGCATCCGCATCGCCGCCATGGCCCCACCGCTCGCCATGATGAGGATCGCGAAGTGGGCTCCCGACACCGCCGTGAGGTGCGCAAGCCCCGAGACCCGCATGTCCCGCACCTGGGAGGGCGGCATGCTCGACGTGTCGCCCACCACCATGCCGCGCACGAGTCCGCGCGCCTCAGGCTCGAGCCCCGCCGTCGCACGCTCGAAGTGCGCGCGCCACTCCACGAGCAGCGATGGCGGGCCGACCTCTACCACGCGGGCATCCCACGCGACCGCCGTCGCCGGGCCACGGTCGGACGCAACCCAGCGTGCCTCGAGACGCAGCGTCTCTCCGCGCCGTGGCGGTGCGTCCAGCGAGACCATCACCGGGGCATCGAACGCCGTCCATGGTGCGCATGAGGGCGGCTCTCGGCACTGCGGTCGCCACGCGGTCACGGTGGCGGCGACCCGGTGCCGCTCACCACCATCCCACCCGGCGAGGGGCGTGGCCTGGCCGCTGACCCTGATCCATGCCTCCGTGTCACCAGCCGATACGAGAGCGTCGCCGGACGTGGCGTCCTGGTCGGCCTGAGTGGTCGCCACCCACGCCACTGCGCCGGCGACCACACAGACGAGGGCGCACGCGGCCATCGCCCGCGACCCCCGAAGCATCGCGACCGCACCGCCGCCGCCACTCAGGCATAGGAGGAGCACCACGACCCAAACCGGCACACGGCCCGCAGCGGTGGCGATCAGCGCCGATGCCCACGCCGCGCCTGCGGCTGGCACCAACCGGGCGTCGTGAACCGTGCTCACGCGACCGCGGAGTCGACCAGACCTGCGACGAGAGCATCGCCGACGCCGCTCACCCGCGTCAGGTCCTCGAGGGAGTCGAACGGACCATTCGCCTCCCGGTCCGCCACGATGCGTGCAGCGATCACCGGCCCGATGCCTGGAAGCTCCTCGAGCTGCTGGGCCGACGCCGAATTGAGGTCGACCGGTCCCGCCTGACCGGACTGGCCGTCCAGCGCGGCGGACTCTCCGACCTCCGGCACGTGGATGTGCTCGCCGTCGTGGGGACGGCGCGCGAGGTTCACTGCTCCGAGGTCCGCGCTGGGCGACGCACCCCCGGCGAGGTCGATGGCGTCCGCCACCCGCGCATCGGCGCTGAGCGTGACGAGGCCCGGGTCGCCGACGGCGCCGCTGACGTGCACCACGGCTGCCGTCGTCATCGGGTCGGGCGAGACACGGGGAGCATGGCCGGGCACGGCCGAGGCGGTGGCCGAGGCGGCCGCCGAGGACTGCACGTGTGCCGGGAGCGCGGGCTCCGCGCGCGCGACCCACCACGAGCCCAGCGCCAGGAGCAGGAGAGCGACGGCGGCGGTCACCGCGACCCGTGGTTCGAGGCGCCACCGCGCGCGGGTCGCATCGTCGACGATCTCGCGCCCGTACGCGGCGGCGTACGCCCGGGACGCGGCCCGCGATGCGCTGTCGGCCCAGCGAGCCGGCACGTCGGACCCTGGCGGACGAGACAGAGCGTCGCGGTCGTCCATGGGGCCGGTGGAACGGGGAGGCGTGGGCACGCGAGCACCGTACGCCGGGGGTGTCGGCGCCCGCTCCGCGCGACTGAACCCGCGGTGGGCACGGTCGGTCAGGCAACGCCTGTGGACGGGGCGAGGGGCGGGCCGGACTCTTCCCGCGTCAGCGCACGCGGGCCGGGAGGTCCGCCGCGACCACTGCGAAGGTGCCGGGTCCCGTGTGAACGGCGAGCACCGCGCTCACCGGGGTGCGCACCAACAGCCGCAGGTCCGGGTGCCGCTCCTCCAGGTCGCGAGCGGCCTCGTCTCCGTACGATGCGTCACCCAGCATCATGACGGCCGATGCGGGCCTCGCCATCTCCGCCATCGCGGCCTCCGCGCGTTCGAGGACCGCGGCGCGCGCTCGGTGCGTACTGCGGACGCGCTCGACCACCGCCACCTCGCCATCGACCAGTTCGAGAACGGGCCTCACGCTGAGGACGCGCCCGACGGCGGCGACCGCCGGCGAGACCCGTCCGCCGCGCCGGAGGAAGTCGAGCGTGTCGACGGTGAAGACGCACCGCGACGAGCGAGCGACGCGTTCGGCCTCCGACACCACCTCACCGGGGCTCGCACCTTCGCGAGCAAGCGCGGCGGCGGCAACGGCGGCGAAT
Source organism: Demequina aestuarii (assembly GCF_000975095.1). GTDB lineage: Bacteria > Actinomycetota > Actinomycetes > Actinomycetales > Demequinaceae > Demequina > Demequina aestuarii. The sequence goes on along the minus strand of NZ_BBRD01000001.1, from coordinate 983,003 downwards.
CCGGTCGCCATCGCCAACGTTCCCGAGTCGACCACCGTGACCGGCACATCAGCCGCCGCGGCGGCGGCCCGCGCCCCGTTGACCGTGCCCGACATCTTCGCGGAGATGAGCACCGCCACGATGTGAGTGGCGCCCTCCTCGGCGGCGCGGGCGAAGGCCCTCTCGAAGGCCGCGATGGACGGCTGCGACGTGCTCGCCTCACGCCCGGCGATCAGCGCCTCGATGACGTGGTCGGCGCCCATCTTCTCGCCCTCGTCGTGCGCCTCACCATCGATCGTCACCTGGAGCGGCACGACGCCGATGCCCCACGTGCGCGCCAAGGCCGACGGGAGCGACGCGGCCGAGTCGGTGATGACGGCGACGGCTCCTGACATGAGGGTCAGCGTAGCGACCGCGACGCCAGCATGCTTGAGACGATCCGCTAGACGGGGACGATGTTGACGAGCTTGGGCGCGCGCACGATCACGGTGCGGATCGCGGCACCATCGAGCGCGCGCTGGATCGCGGGCGACGCCATGGCCGCAGCCTCCAGGTCGCCGTCGCTGATGTCCGGCGCGACCTCGAGTCGGTCCCGCACCTTGCCCTTGACCTGCACCACGCACGTCACGGTGTCCTCCACCAGCAGCGACTCGTCGACCGCGGGCCATCCGGCGCGGGCCACGTTGTCGCGGCCCAGCATCGCCCACATGTCCTCCGAGCAGTACGGCGCGAACAGGCTGAGCAGGATCGCCACGGCCTCCGCAGCCTCGCGCACCGCGGGATCGGCGGCGCCGGGCCCCGAGTCGATCGCCTTGCGCGTGGCGTTCACCAGCTCCATGATGCGTGCGACGACCACGTTGAAGCGGAAGCCCTCGACCAGCGAGGCGCAGTCGTGAAGCGTGCGGTGAGTCACGGCGCGCAGCGCGACGTCGCCAGTGGACGCATCCGCATCCGGGGTGGACTCGACGTCCCGCGCCAGGCGCCACGCTCGCGCAAGGAACTTCGCGCTGCCGGCGGGCGAGACATCCGCCCAGTCGATGTCGTCCTCCGGAGGACCGGCGAACGCCATGGTCAGGCGGATCGCGTCGACGCCGAACTCGTCGAGCTGATCGCTCAGGCGCACCAGGTTGCCACGGCTCTTGGACATCGCCGAGCCGTCCATCTGCACCATGCCCTGATTGAGCAGTGCGCTGAAGGGCTCCTCGAAGTCGACCATCCCCATGTCGTGAAGGGCCTTGGTGAAGAAGCGCGCGTACAGGAGGTGAAGGATCGCGTGGGTGACGCCGCCCACGTACTGGTCCACGGGTGCCCACCGGGCGGCCTCGGAGGAATCGAACGGACCGTCGGTCTTGCCGGGCGACAGGAAGCGCAGGAAGTACCAGGACGAGTCCACGAAGGTGTCCATGGTGTCGGTGTCGCGCGTGGCCGGGCCGTCGCACCGGGGGCACGTGGTGGTGACCCAGTCAGTGGCGGCGCCCAGCGGCGACGTGCCCTTGGGCGTGAGGTCCAGGCCCTCGGTCGGCGGGAGCTCGACCGGCAGCTGGTCATCCGGCACCGCGACTTCGCCACAGGCCTCGCAGTGCACGATCGGGATGGGTGTGCCCCAATAGCGCTGGCGCGAGATCAGCCAGTCGCGGAGCCGATAGTTGGTCGACGCACGGCCCCGGCCGTCGGCATCCAGCCGCGCCGTGATGGCGGCGATCGCCTGCACCTTGTCCATGCCGTCCAGGTCACCCGAGTTGATGAGAGTGCCGTCGCCTGTCGTGGCGACGCCAGATTCGGCCGGGTCCGGCAGCGCCTCTCCGTCCTCGTCCCGGCAGTCCAGCACCGCACGCACGGGCAGGTCCATGGCGCGCGCGAAGTCGAGGTCGCGCTGATCGTGCGCGGGCACCGCCATGATCGCGCCGTGACCGTAGTCGGCGAGCACGTAGTCGGAAGCCCAGATCGGAAGCCGCTCGCCGTTGACCGGGTTGATGGCGTACGCGTCGAGGAAGACGCCAGACTTGGGCCGCTCGGTGCTCAGCCGGTCGATCTCGCTCGACCCGCGCACCTGCTCGAGGTACGCGTCGAACTGCTGCTGGACGCCGGCATCGGCCCGCTGCGCGATCTCGGCCCCGAGGTCGGAGTCCACGGCCACCACCATGAAGGTCGCGCCAAAGAGAGTGTCCGGGCGCGTGGTGTAGATGTCGATCGGCTCGTCGCGGCCCTCGATGCGGAACGCGACGTCGGCACCCGTCGAGCGCCCGATCCAGTTGCGCTGCATGGCGATGACCTTGGACGGCCACGTGTCCTGCAGGGTGTCGAGGTCGTCGAGCAGGCGGTCAGCGTAGTCCGTGACCTTGAAGTACCACTGGTTGAGCTTCTTCTTGGTGACGGGGGTGTCGCACCGCTCGCACAGGCCGCCCACGACCTGCTCGTTCGCGAGCACTGTCTGGTCCTTGGGGCACCAGTTGACGTTGCTGTGCTTGCGATAGGCCAGGCCGCGCTCGTGCAGGCGGGTGAAGAGCCACTGGTTCCACCGGTAGTAGTCGGGCCGGTGCGTCGCGAGCACCCGGTCCCAGTCGAACGAGCACGCGTACCGCTCCATCGACGTGCGCTGCTGCGCGATGTTGTCCTCGGTCCAGCCGCGGGGGTCCAGTCCGCGGGTGATCGCGGCGTTCTCGGCCGGCAGGCCGAACGAGTCCCAACCGATGGGGTGGAGCACGTTGAAGCCGCGCTGAGTCCAGTAGCGCGCGATCACATCGCCCAGCGCGTACGCCTCGGCGTGACCCATGTGCAGGTCGCCCGAGGGGTACGGGAACATGTCCAGCACGTACTTGGTGGGGCGCTCGTCGTCCGGCCCTGCCGCACGGAACGGCTGAGTGCGGCGCCACTCGGGCAGCCAGCGCTCTTCGATCGCGCGGAAGTCGTAACGGTTCTCGTCGGTCTCAGGGCTCGCAGCAGTCACCCGGCGATTCTATCGGCGACTACGGAGGCTCCTTCCCGGCGGTCGCCGGCCCGTCAGGACACCTGGGTCACGGAGACCGTCACATCCAGGTGCTCGGTGCTGCCCGCCACCACGCCGGTGAGCGGCGGGATGTCCGAGTACTCGCGCGCCCGGCCCACGATCACGTGATGGTCGCCCACCTCGCGGTCGTTCGTGGGGTCGAAGCCCGTCCACTCCCCCGTCCACCACTCGATCCACGCGTGGGACTCGCCGTTGACCGTCTCGCCGATCTCCGCGTCCCTCTTCGGGTGCAGGTACCCGGAGACGTAGCGCGCAGGGATCCCCACGCTGCGGAGCGCCCCAGCGGCGAGCTGGGCCAGGTCTTGGCAGACGCCGGAGCGCGCGTTCCATGCGTCCGATGCGGCCGTGTGGACATTCGTCGCGCCCGGGACGTACTGGATCTCGTCGTAGAGGAACTGGCAGATCGCGCGCGCCGTGTCGTCGGGCGTCATCGTGCCCGCGGCCTCGCTCGCGAAGTCGGCGAGCTCTCGTGGCGGCTCCGTCATCGCCGAGTGGTCGAGGTACTCGCACAACAGGTCCTGGAACCTCGGCCCGTGCAGCGTGTCCCAGTCCGCGCGCTCCGCGCGGACCGGCTGCGGCACGATCTCGACCAGCGAGGACCCGAGCACGGTGAGCGTCCGATGCGGCTGCAGGACCTCGAAGGCAGTGACGTCGCACTCCCAGTAATCCCGATACGTCGTCCTCCACGACACCGGAGAGATCTCGACCTTGGACTCCAGCACGCGCTGACGCGGCAGCCAGGCGGGGGTGAGACGCGCCTCGTTGTACGAGGACGGCACGTCCTTGCCGTATCGGAAGTGAGTGCGGTGCTCGATCTTCAGCTGGGTCACAGCGCCTCCTGGTTCCAGGCGACCGTCGCGGCCGGCAGGAAGTAGCGATCCCGAATCAGGTCCGAGGCCGTCGAGCATGCCCGCTGGACCTCATGCATCTGAGGCACGAGGTCGTCGAGGATGTCGCGGACGGGGCTGTACTCGAGGTTGGTGCGTGCACGGCCGAGCGCGAGGCGTGCCCGGCCCGCGAGCACACGGTTGGATTCCGAGCCTTCGATCTCGGTGAGAATCGTCTCCGCTCGATCGAGGTTGTACGCGATCGAGCGCGGGAACAGCCGGTCGATCAGCAGGAACTCGGCGGCGCGCTCCTCGGTCACGAGCGCACGCACCGTACGGAGGTAGGCCTCATGGGCCGAGCACGTGCGCAGCAGCGTGGTCCAGTTGGGCCCGGTGGTGCCCTCGAGGTTGCGGGTCATGAGCAGGCGGGCGATCATGTCCGCGCGTTCCAGGGATCGTCCCAGCTCCATGAAGTGCCACGCGTCGTCACGCGACGTGGTCGCCGACGACAGTCCCCACACGATCGCTGCCCGCTCGCGCACCCAGACGAAGTACTCGTGGGGCCGGGACGCCCTGGTCCACCGCGGCAGGCCCATGCGGGTGGTATTGAGCGCCTCCCACACCTCGGTGCTGATCACCTCGCGAGCGCGACGGGCGTTCTCGCGCGCAGCCGTGAGGGTGCCGGCGATCGAGGCGGAGCTGCCGACGTCGAACGCGAGCTTGCGCAGCACGTCGTCGCGGTTCACCTGGTCCTCATGCGGGATGTTCATCACGGACAGAATCGACGCGTTGGCGCTCGGCTCGTCGACCCAGGGGTCCTCGAGCAGCACGTTGAGGTGCACGTCGAGCAGCCGGGCGGTGTTGTCCGCGCGCTCGACGTAGCGACCGATCCAGAACAGTGACTCGGCGATGCGGCTCAGCATGGCTCGCTCCCTTGGGTCCGCTGCTGCTGTTGCTGCTGCGCCTGCTGCCCGGCGATGTTGTCCTCGGGGTGCGCGGCCTGCGGCACGGAGGTCATTCCGCTCAGTTCGATCCGGGACTCCGGCGGTGCCTGCGACGAGCCTCGGTGTCGGACGCCGCCCAGCACCCAGGTGTCCTTGGACCCGCCGCCCTGAGAGGAGTTCACGATGAGCTGCCCGCGTGCGAGCGCGACCCTCGTCAGGCCGCCAGGGAGGACCCACACGTCCTCGCCGTCGTTGATGGCGAACGGACGCAGGTCGACGTGGCGCGGCTCCAGCCCGTCATCCGTCAGCGTGGGCACCGTGGATAGCTGCACGACCGGCTGCGCGATCCAGCCGCGGGGGTCGCGCAGAATCTGATCACGCACCTGCGCGAGCTCGTCCTTCGAGGCGCGCGGGCCGATGGTGACTCCCTTGCCGCCGGCCCCGTCGACGGGCTTGACCACGAGCTCGTCGAGCCTGTCGAGCACTTCTTCGCGCGCATCGGCCTCCTCGAGGCGCCAGGTGTCCACGTTGGGGAGGATCGGCTCCTCGCCCAGGTAGTACCGGATCAGATCCGGCATGTAGGTGTACATCAGCTTGTCGTCGGCGACGCCGTTGCCGATCGCATTCGCGATGGTGACGTTGCCCAATCGTGCCGCGGTCACCAGCCCTGGCGCGCCGAGAGCACTGTCGGAGCGGAATGCGACGGGGTCGAGGTAGTCGTCGTCGACCCGTCGGTAGATGACGTCGACGCGGCGGCGGCCCGCCGTGGTGCGCATATAGACGCGGCCGTTGGTGGTCTCGAGGTCGCGGCCCTCGACGAGCTCGACGCCCATGGTTCGCGCCAGCAGCGAGTGCTCGTAGTACGCCGAGTTGTACACACCCGGCGTCAGCACCACGATCGTGGGGTCGTCGACGCCCTCGGGGGCGGACTTGGCGAGCGACGCTCGCAGTCGGCGCGAGTACTCCAGCACCGGCCGGATGCCCATCGCGCCGAACATCTCGGGGAACATCTGTGACATCGCGCGACGGTTGGACAGCACGTAGCTGACTCCGGACGGCACGCGCACGTTGTCCTCGAGCACGCGCCAGATGCCGTGCTGGTCGCGCACGAGGTCGATGCCGGAGACGTGCACCCGCACGCCGTTGGCGGGCTCGACGCCCGCCACCTTCCGGTAGAAGTGCGGCGACGTCGCGATGAGGCGTCTCGGGACGATGCCGTCGGTGACGCAGTGCTGGGATCCGTAGACGTCCGCGAGGAAGGCCTCCAGCGCCTTCACTCGCTGGGACACTCCGGGCGAGATGATGTCCCACTCGTCGCCGCCGATGACGCGTGGCACGATGTCCAGCGGGAACGGCCGCTCCTCGCCAGCATGGTCGAACGTGACGCCCTGCGCGAGGTACGTATTGGCGAGCGCCTCGGCTCGCGACACCAGGTCGTCGCCGGACATGCGGTCGATCTCGGCGTAGACGCGCGCGTACGGTTCGCGGATGCGCCCGTCGACATCCATCGCCTCGTCCCACGCCGCAGACGGCGCGTATCCGGTCCAGGGAGTCGAGGCAACGTCGTCGGTCATGACCCCACGGTAACCTCCGATGGTTGCAGGGACGTTTCTCACCCCGATCAACCGCGTGTCGACAGACGGGTGCCGCTAGAGTCCGACCATGGGATATCCGGAACGCCTGCTCGCGCCTGAGGAACGACTCCTGCTGCACCGGCACCGGCACTGGAAGGCGCTCGTCGCGCCCACGCTGTGGGCACTGGTCCTCACGGCGGCCAGCATCGCGCTGTACGCCTGGCTCGGCGCTCAGGACCTCGACGCGACGCTCGCCACCGTGCTCGAAATCGCCCTGATCGTGGTCTGGCTGATCCTGATGGCATGGCTCGTGGTCGCACCGTACGTGCGCTGGTTCACGACGCACTTCGTCATCACGGACCGGCGCGTGCTGTTCCGCACCGGGGTCTTCACGCGGTCCGGAATCGACATCCCGTTGGCGCGCATCAACACCGTGCAGTTCCGCCACGGCGTCATCGACCGCCTGTTCCGGACCGGGACCCTCGTCATCGAGTCAGCCTCCGACGACCCGCTCGAGTTCGACGACATTCCCCGGGTCGAGCGCGTGCACTCGATGCTCTACGACGAACTCCACCACGAGATCGAGGACGACGAGCGTCAGTAGATCCGGTCCGACTCGCGCGGTTCACGCGTTCACGATCGCGCCCCCAGCGCTGAGCGACCTTCGCAACGCGCCGGAAACCCGCGCCTGCCTACACTGACGTGACAGCGATCAGGAAGGGTCGGGACCATGACTGGTGCACGCGAGACACCCGCGCTGACGGGTGCCGCCGCAGCGGTCATCACCGTCTCCGACAGGCGCTCGGCCGGGCAGGCCGAGGACACGGCCGGCCCCGCCGTCGCCGATGCCCTCCATGCGGCAGGCGCCGCCGTGGAGGCGTGGGTGGTGGCCGACGGGCTGGACTCCGTCACCACCGCGATCGAGCAGGCGCTGGCCTCCGGAGCGCGCCTGATCCTCACCGCGGGCGGCACGGGCGTGCATCCTCGCGACGTCACCCCCGAGGCGACCAGGCCCTTCCTTGCCCGCGACCTGCCGGGCATCCCCGAACTGTTGCGCTCGACGGGCGCGCGCACCACGCCGACCGCCGCGCTCAGCCGTGGGGTCGCAGGAGTCAGCGCCGGACACGGCCCCGCGCTCATCGTGAACCTCCCAGGCTCCGAGGCCGGGGCACGCGAGGGCATCGACACCCTGCTTCCCTTGCTCGCCCACCTGCTGTCGCAGCTCGACGGCGGCGACCACTGATGGGGGTCGCTCTCGCTCGCGTCTCGGCGGAGGCGCTGAGCGTCGACGCTCACGTCGCCGCAGTGACCGGTGCCTCCCATGGCGCGATCGCCGCATTCATCGGACAGGTGCGCGACCACGACCCCAGCGTGGACGGCGAGGTCACGCACCTCGAGTACTCGGCCCATCCCGACGCTCCAGCCGTGCTCGCCCGACTCGCGCGAGAGAGCTGCTCCGGCGACACCACCGTCGCGGTCTCCCACCGCATCGGCCTGCTCGCCGTGGGCGAGGCCGCCATCATCGCTGCCGCCGCGAGCCCGCATCGGGCCGATGCCTTCGATACGTGCCGAGCGCTCGTCGAGCGAGTCAAGGCGGAGCTGCCGGTATGGAAGCGAGAGATCCTCGCCGACGGGTCGCACACGTGGGTGGGGATCCAATGAACGACGCCCGTCGCCCCCGCGCGAGCGACACCGCGCTCGCGAACCCCGATCTCACCGACCGGTTCGGTCGTGTGCACCGCGATCTGCGGATCAGCCTCACCGATCGCTGTTCGCTCCGTTGCACGTACTGCATGCCAGCCGAGGGTGTGCCGTGGCTGAAGAGCGACACGATGCTCACCACCGACGAGCTGGTGCGGGTGGCGCGCGTGGCCGTCGGGATGGGAGTCGAGGAGATCCGGCTCACGGGTGGCGAGCCGCTGCTGCGCCCCGATGTGGTGGACGTGGTGGACCGCCTGTCCCACCTCGAGGGACCCTCGGGACACCCCGAGATCTCCCTCACGACCAACGCTCTGCGCCTGCCCGCCCTCGCCGCTCCCCTGCGGGACGTGGGGCTCGCACGCGTCAACATCTCGCTCGACACGCTGCGTCGCGAGAGGTTCCTCGAGCTCACGCGCCGCGACAGGCTCACCGATACGCTCGCGGGGATCGCGGCGGCGGACGTCGCCGGGCTGTCCCCCGTCAAGATCAATGCCGTCGCGATGCGCGGCGTGAACGATGACGAGATCGTGGACCTCACGCAGTTCTGCGTCGATCACGGATACCAGATGCGGTTCATCGAGCAGATGCCCCTCGACGCCGGGCACACCTGGGACCGTGCCGAGATGGTCACGGGCGAAGAGATCCTCGAGGCGCTGTCCGCTCACTGGACGCTCACCGAGCGGGCCGGCCGCGGAGCCGCCCCCGCTCAGGTATGGGACATCGACGGCGGACCCGCGTCGGTCGGCGTGATCGCCTCCGTGACGCGACCGTTCTGCGGCACGTGCGACCGCGTGCGGCTCACCGCGGACGGTCAGCTGCGTGCGTGTCTGTTCGCGCGCAAGGAGTCGGACCTTCGCACCCTGCTGCGGGACGGCGCGAACGACGCGACCCTCGCGGGCGCCATCGCCGCCTGCCTGCGTCTCAAGCAGCCCGGACACGACATCGACGACCCCGCGTTCCTCCAGCCGGACCGCCCGATGAGCGCGATCGGCGGCTAGGTGAGGCGTGCATCGGCGGCGGCCGTGGGTGCGCTCGTCGCCACCGGAATCGGGGCGTGCGGCGCGCCCGCTGAGCCTGCTCACACGCTGACGGTCTACGCAGCGGCGTCGCTCACCGACGTGTTCGCCAGAATCGAGGAGGACTTCGAGACCGCGCACCCTGATGTCGAGGTCACGACGGTCTACGGAGGCTCCACCGACCTCGCAGCGCAGATCGCGGAGGGCGCGCCAGCGGATGTCTTCGCATCCGCGCACCTCGCCCCGATGGAGGCGATCGCGGACGAACTCGACGCCACCCCCGTCCCCTTCGCCACCAACACCTTGACCATCGCCGTGCCCACCGGCAACCCGGCACACGTCACGAGCCTTGCCGACCTCGCTCATGGGGGCGTCAGCAGCGTGATCTGCGCTCCACAGGTGCCATGCGGAACCGCGACGTCCGAGCTCGCCGCGGCCCAGGGTATGCAGCTGATGCCCTCGTCCGAGGAGAGCTCCGTGACGGACGTGCTGAACAAAGTGGCCTCCGGTCACGCCGATGCCGGGGTGGTCTACGCGACGGACATCGCGCGCGCCACGGGCGTCGAGGAGGTGGCGATCGCCGGCGCTGGTGGAGCCGTCAACACGTATCCGATCGCGGCGCTCGCGGGCGCACGGGACGGCGACCTCGCGGCGAGCTACGTGCGGCATGTGGTCGGAACGAGGGGCCAAGAGATCTTGGCGAGCGCGGGATTCGGCGCGCCATGACCGGGGCCATTCCTCGATGGATGATTCCCCTCGCCATCGTCTCGTCCGCCGTGGTGGCGCTTCCGCTGCTCGCGACGACCCTGCGGCTGGACTGGGCGCGCCTCCCCACCCTCCTCACCTCACCCCCCGCCCTCGAGGCTCTCTCGCTCAGCCTCCGCACGGCCGCGCTGTCCACGGTGCTGTGCATCCTGCTGGGCGTGCCGCTCGGCTACGCGCTCGCCACATGGCGATCTCGGCTCCGCCCCGCCGTGCGCGCGCTGGTGCTCGCGCCGTTGGTGCTCCCGCCCGTCGTAGGAGGTCTGGCGCTGCTGTACGCCTTTGGCCGCCGCGGCCTCATCGGCGGTCCGCTCGCGGACGCCGGGCTGGACCTCGCCTTCTCGACCGCCGCAGTCGTGCTCGCCCAGACGTTCGTCGCCATGCCGTTCATGGTGCTGACCGTCGAGTCGGCGGTGTCCGCACGGTCGGGCCATCACGAGTCGCTCGCGGCCACGCTGGGCGCCAGCAGATCGACGACGCTGTGGCGCGTCACCCTGCCGGCCTTGCGACCGGCGCTGGTCACCGGCACTGTATTGACCTTCGCGCGGGCGCTCGGAGAGTTCGGCGCTACGCTCACCTTCGCCGGCAGCCTGCCGGGTGTGACACGCACGCTGCCGCTGGAGATCTACCTGCGTCGGGAGACCGATGCGGATGCCGCGATCGCACTTGCGATCCTGCTGGTGACCGTGGCCGTGGTCGTGGTCGCCGTCGCGTACCGGCCCACCGTGCGGAGTGATCGCTGATGCTCACGGCGCGCGTGGTCGCCCCCGCACGGGGTGTGGACGCCGCGATCTCGGTGGAGGCGGGCCGCACACTCGCGCTCCTGGGCCCCAACGGCTCGGGCAAGTCCACTCTGCTCGCCGCCATCGCGGGCCTGGTGCGACCCGAGTCCGGGGCGGTCACCTCCGGAACGCGCGTGCTGCACGACCTCGACGCGGCGCGTCCCGTCTGGCTGAGTCCCCGCGAGCGCCGGGTCGGCCTCGTCACCCAAGGCGCGGATCTGTTCCCCACCATGACCGTGCTGGACAACGTCGCGTTCGGCCCTCGGTCGCAGGGCTCGCCGCGGGCCGATGCGCGCGCTCAGGCCGCGCATTGGCTCGACAGGCTGGGGCTCTCCGCATTGAGGGACAGGAGGCCCGCGCTCCTCTCGGGCGGTCAGCACCGTCAGGTGGCGATCGCACGCGCCCTGGCATCGGCGCCGGAGGTGCTCGCGCTCGACGAGCCCTTTGCCGGGATCGATGTGGAAGCGGCCTCTCAGCTCCGCTCCTTCGTTGCGTCCTTCGCCACTGACCTCACGGTGATCATCACCACCCACGACCCGCTCGACGTTCACCTGCTCGCACACGACGTCGCGGTCCTGGACCGCGGCTCGGTGATGGAACGCGGCACCGTCGCCGACGTGCTCACCCGCCCCAGAACCGCGTTCACCGCGCGCATGGCGGGAATGCTGCTGCTCACCGGTGCCGTCGGGGCGGACGGGACCCTCGTGACGGACGGCGGCATGCACGTGCCCTCGCTCGCGCCGCACCTGCCGGAGGGTCGCCGTGCCATGGCGGCGCTGCGCCCGCGCGCCGTGTCCCTCGCTCGGTCCGGCGGGATCGCGGACGTGGTCCGCACGATCGAGCCCCGGGGCGATGTGGTGCGCGTCCATGGAGAACGTCTGATGGCGGATCTCGATCCGGCCGCAGCCGCGGGACTGCTGCCGGGTGCCGCGATCGCCTTCGACATCCCCCCCGTCGCGGTGTACGAGTCCTAGCTGCCGTCCGGGATCAGCGGGCGTGCACGGATCACCCGCCGGCGAAGGGTGGCAGCACGTCCACGGTCGCGCCCGCGGGGATCGTGGCATCGTCCGCGCGCCGGTGCCCCGCCACCACGACGGCGCACTGGCGCAGCACCGCCTCGAGCCCCGCACCGTGAGCGTCGAGGAGCTGAGCGCGCACCTCCCCCACTGTCGTCGCTGACACCTGGCTCTCGTCGACACCGGCCGCCTCGGCGGCGGCCGCGAACAACCGCACGGTCACCATCAGCCGGGCATCTCCTCGGTCCACCGACGTGCGAACGCCGCGGCCGTCGCCGATGCCTCGGCTGCGGTCATGCCGCCACGGCCGACCGCGTATCCCACCAGGAAGGTGGTGAGGGGCGCGGCAGGCCTGGTCACCGAGTGAGCGGCGTCTCGCGCGACGTCGAGCAGCAGTTCGACATCGACATCGGTGAGGTCGAGGTCGAGCTCCTCCGACAGCGCGGCCACCCACGCGTCCAGTTGGCTGGTGGTCATCGCCACTCCTCTCGCAGTGCCATCACATCATCCCAGGTGTCGGCGTCGCGCGCCGCGCCGCCCACCGGCACGGTGCGCATGACGAGCGGCGACGCGAGGGCACGCATCGAGGCGCCGTGGGGGTCGCCCAGGGCTGCGAGCGCTCGCGTCAGCGACTCACGCCGGTAGACGGCGAGCAACGGCTGAGCACGGGAGTCGCGGTCGGTCGCCCAGGCACCGTCGACCCCGTCGGCACCCGGCCCCTCCAACGCTTCCAGCAGCGCGGGCACCGCCTCGTGGGCGTGCGGCATGTCGCATGCGAGCACCAGCACGCGAGACGAGTCGTCCGTCATCACGCCGAACCCCGCGGCGATCGCGGCGACCGGGCCGCCGCCGGGCGGGTCCTCTCGCGTGAAGACCACATCGGGGTGGCCGGGGGCGACGGGCCCCACGATGACGACGGGTGCGCAGCGAGCGGCCGCGGCGAGCGCGTGCTCCAGGAGCGTTGCCTCGCCCACGCGGACGGACGCCTTGTCGACGCCGCCGAGTCTGCGCGCACCGCCCCCGGTGAGGATGATCGCGCCAGTGGTGGTCACGGGCGTGTCCACCCTCCCGACTTGCCACCCTGCTTCGACAGCAGCCGCACGTCACGGATCGACGTGGCCTTGTCGAGCCCCTTGACCATGTCGACCACGTTCAGCGCGGCGATCGAGGCGGCCGTGAGCGCCTCCATCTCGACTCCGGTACGGTCGGCCGTCGAGACTGCCGCCACGATCCGCACCCCCTCCTCCTCGACCGTCACGTCCACTGCCACTCCGTGGACGCCGATCACGTGCGCGAGCGGGAGCAGCTCTGGCGTGCGCTTGGCCGCCGCGATGCCGGCGACGCGCGCCACGGCCAGCACGTCGCCCTTGGGAACCGAGCCGTCGCGCAGCGCCGCGACCACCGGGGCGGCGCACGCGACGAACGCCTCCGCCGTGGCGCGTCGCACCGTCGGCTCCTTCTGCGTCACGTCGACCATCCGGGCGTGCCCGCTGCCGTCCAGGTGCGTGAACTCGCTCATCCGCTCCACCTCATGAGGCTCACCGTATCCCCCGGTGCCACGCGCTCGGTACCGGCCGGAACGTCGGCAAGCGCCTCGGCCGCCGCGAGCCCAGCGATGAGGTGTGACCCGGAGCCGCCAAGCGTCGCCGGGACCACGGTGCCGACGTCGGTGAAGCGCACAGGCATGAACTGTCGGCGCCCCGGCGGCACGGCCCACCCGTCGCCCACCACCGCGGTCTCGGTCGCGCGGCCTCCCCAGTCCAGGCCCCCGTCTCCGTCGCCGCGCAGCCGCCGGAGCATCGGCGCCACGATGGCGGCGAAGCTCACCAGCACGCTGACAGGGTTGCCCGGCAGGCACACCGTCGGGGTGCCGTCCACGGTCCCGAGTCCTTGCGGCTTGCCGGGCTGCATCGCGACCCGGACGAACTCCACTCCGCGGGCGGCGAGCGCCTCCTTCACGACGTCGAAGGCGCCTACGCTCACGCCGCCCGTGGTCACCACGAGGTCGGCGTCGACTGCCGTCATGCGCGCGAGCAGCTCCGCGGGACGGTCGCCCACCCGCGCCATCACGATGGGCTTGGCGCCCGCCTCCCGCAGGAGTCCGGCGAGCAGCACCGAGTTGGAGTCGTGGATCTGGCCGGATGCGAGGTCATCGCCCACGTCCACCAGTTCGTCACCGGTCGCGATGACCGCGACCCGTGGCGTTCGCACCGCGTCGACGGTCTCGACGCCCACTGCCGCGAGGGCCCCCAGCCTCGCGGCGGTGAAGCGGCGTCCGGCATGGACGATGACGTCTCCCGGGCGGGCGTCCTCACCCGCGCGACGCACGTGGCGACCCTCGTCAACCGAGGCGGTCACCGCGGCCTCGGTGAGACCGCCGTCCGTCGACTCCACCGGGACCACGGCGTCTGCTCCGTCCGGCATGGGGGCGCCCGTCATGATCCGCCACGCGTGCCCTGCACGGACCACGCCGGGCGGTGCCCCTGCCGCCGTCTCCCCGGCGACGGGCAGCACCACCGGAGACGCGTGAGTCGCGCCCTGCACATCCGAGGCACGCACCGCGTATCCGTCCATCGCCGAGTTATCGAAGGGCGGACTCGCGTGGCGCGCGACGTGGTCGCGGGCCGCCGTCAGACCCAGCGCACTGGCGAGAGAGTGCGCCTCACCGGGGAGCGGCGCGACGAGCGCGAGCGCCCGCGCGACGTGAGCTTCAAGCTCCCGCACTCGCTGCCTCTCGCCTGGGCGTCACCGGCGACAGTGGGATCTCGCGCCAGCGCCCGGTGCGCGCATCGACCATCGCGAGGATCCCTGCCAGCGACGTGCCCGCGCCGCTCGCCAGCTTGAGCGCCTCGGTCGCCATCGCCGCGCCCACCTGACCGCACAGGGTGCCGAGCACCGCACCGCCCTCGCACGCGTCGAGCGGCTCTGGGGGCTCCACGGGGAACAGGTCGCGCATCCGCGCTGGCCCAGAGAACACGGTCACCTGGCCGTGCCAGCCCTGCACCGCGCCCCAGGCCACGGGAATCCCCAGCGCCTCCGCGGCATCGGCCACCGCCAGGCGTGACGAGAAGGTGTCCGTGCTGTCGACGATGGCGTCGTGACCCGCGAGCAGCGCGGCGGCGTTGCTCGCCTCCAGCCGGCGCACCACCGGGTGGAGGTCGAGCCCCGGAGCGAGCAGGCGCAGCGGGCGCACGGCCGCGTGCACCTTCGGACGCCCCACGTCGTCGGGACCATAGAGGATCTGCCGGTGCAGGTTGGTGAGCGAGACGTGATCCGCATCGATGAGCGTGAGGTGTCCCACGCCGGCGGCCGCCAGGTACTGCGCGGCCGGGCACCCCAGCCCGCCGACACCCACGATCGCGACCGAGGCGCCCGCGAGCGCGCGCTGACCGGCTTCGCCGAAGCCCGAGAGTCCTCGCTGGCGGGAGTACCGATCAGGCGCTGAGCGCGTCATGGAAGCGGTCCGCGATGATCTCGAGCAGGAAGTGGTGCGGCGCAAGCGGCTCCGTGACGAAGTCCGCGCCCGCGTCGTGAAGGCGGCGCTGGAACAGTCCGGGAGCGAGGAGGTACGAGGCGACGGCCACGACGCCATCCTCGCCGTTCTCGCGGGCCGATGCCACCGCATCGGTCACGGACGGCTTGGTGCCCGCCGCGAAGCCGATGCGCACCGGCCCGTCCCAGTGTTCGCGCAGCATCTCGGCCGCCCGCTCGGTGTCCGCCTGCGAGCGCGGGTCGGATGACCCGGCCGCCGCGAGCACCACGGTGGCGTCGTGCGGCACGCCCTGGTCGTCGAGACGTTCGCGCACGATCTCGAGCAGACGCGGGTCGGGCCCGAGCGCCCCCACGGAGCGGACGTCCGTGCGGCCCTCGACGGCCTCGGCGATGTCGACGTAGACGTGGTAGCCGCCGGCGAGCAGGATCGGCACCACCACCGCGGACACGCCATCGCCAGGCTCGACGCCCGCGATGACATGATCGATCTTGGGGTCCTGCACGTCGACGTACGCCTCGCGGACCTCCACGCCCATCGTCTCGCGCACCGCGTCGAGCAGTTCTCGCACGGTCTGCTGTCCCTCGTCTGCGCGTGTGCCGTGGGCACACCCGATCAGAATTGCGCTCATGTGGCGCTCACCCCCAATGCGTAGCCCCTCTTGACGACAGTGCGCACCAGCGAGCGGCTGCCCGCGTTCTCACGCAGTCGATTGATCGCGGCCTCGACCGCATGCGGCCCGGCCTGCGCCCCCGGCAGCAGCTCTCCGAGCTGGTCCCGCGTGAGCACGTTGCCTCTGGCATTCGCGAGCGCACGCAGGATCTCGAGCCCCGTGGGCGTCAGAGGCAGCACCTCGCCGTCGAGAACGGCCGCGGTGGCACGCATCACCAACGGCCCGTCGGGCGTCGCGACGGCCTCCGTCGCCTCGCCGTAGTGCTTGACGAGCTCGCGCACGAGCGCACCAAGCCGCCAGCGATCCGGAAAGCAGGTAGGCAGCCCCGCGCCCTCCAGCGGCGCGGCGGTCACCGGACCGACGCCCGCCAGCAGCAGGTCACCCGAGTGGACCCGTCCGCTGATCGCGTCGAACAGACCCGCCCGCCGCACATCCGTGAGCCAGGCGTGAGAGCCAGGAGCAGACGTGAACAGCACCGCATCGGCGTGCCCGGCTGCAGCGCCGTCGATCCAGCGCAGATGGGCGGCGGGGTCGAGCGGCGGCCCCCAGCCGTAGATGAGCAGGGACTGGACGTCCGCCCCGGCCGCCTCGAATGCCTCATCCAGACCATCCGAGCCGTTGCCGTGGTGCTGCACTGCGATCCGCAGGCCCGCCACGCCCTCTGCGAGCAGGTAGCCCTGCAGCTCGGCCGCGGTCTCCGACTCCGCGACCCAGTCCGCCTCGAGCCCGGCCGCCTGAATGGCGCCCCTGGCCTTGGGGCCGCGGGCGATGAGCCGTGCGTCGCGCATGCAGTCGAGAAGCTCTTCCGCGATCCCGGCGGCGTCGGCCGCCTCGATCCAGCCACGGAACCCGATGCCGGTGGTGGCCACGACGACGTCCGGGGGCGCGGCGATGAGCGCGCGCGAGTCCGCGATGAGCTGCTCGTCGTCCAGGTGCGAGATCGTGCTGAGCGCCGGGGCGTGGTGGACGGTCGCGCCACGGCGCTCGAGCGCCGATGCGAACTCGCGCTTGCGACGGTCCGCGGTGATGACCATCGCGCACCCTGCGAGCGGTTCCCCCACGTGACTCACGGCTCCCCCGTTCACAGCTCAGGCGTCGCTGCCACGGCGCTCGCCAACAGGCCCGGCTGACTCACCTGTCCCACGACGATAATGGCTGGAGGTTTCACGTCCGTTTCGTCCGCACGACGAACGATATCTGCCATGACGCCGTGAGTGACCCGCTCGTGAACGGTGGTGCCATTCTCGACGATCGCCACCGGCGTCTCCGGATCGCACCCGCCGGCGACGGCGGCCCTGACGATCTCGGGCAGCGCCGTCACACCCATGAGGATCACCACAGTGGCGCCGGCGGCCATGGCCGCGATCGAGGCGGGATCGGCCCCCGCGTGACCGGTCGTGACCAGCACGGACGTGGAGACCCCTCTTTGGGTCACGGGAATCCCGGCGCGGGCGGGCACCGCGAAGGCGGACGTGATTCCCGGCACCACCTCGACGTCCACCCCCGCCTCGATGCAGGCGTGGACCTCCTCGCCCCCGCGGCCGAACAGATACGGGTCGCCGCCTTTGAGACGCACCACCGTCTTGCCTTCGAGCGCTCGGCCCACCAGCAGGCTGTTGATCTCCCGCTGCGGCACCGGGTGGCGGTCGGGGGACTTTCCGACGTTCACGACCTCGACGTCGTATGGCACGGTGACCAGCAGCTCGGCGGTGCCCAGGCGGTCAGTGACCACGACGTCGGCCTCCGACAGGGCCTGGCGTCCGCGGACCGTGATGAGGCCGGGGTCGCCGGGGCCGGAGCCGACCAGGATGACCCGGCCGGAACCTGGCCGGCGGCGGCGCAGATCGACCTCGCCGCCGTCCAGATGCGCGGCGACCGCATCGCGCACCGCGCGAATCCGTCCAGGATCAGGGGCGCCGAGAGAGATCACTCCGACGCCGAGGTCGCCGTGCTTCGACATCGCCGCCTGCCGAGCAGTTCCCTTGGAGGCGTCGGACGCGTCGATGCACCAGATCTGACGCTCGTGCGCCCACTGCGCGACGGCGTCGTTGAGGACCGGGTCGTCCGTCGCGGCGAGCACGAACCACGCACCGTCAAGATCCATGGGTGCGACGCCGCGCCGGTGCACGACGATGTCGCCGTGGCCGGCATGCCGCTCGATGTCCTGCGAGACGTGAGGCGCGACCACCGTGACGCGCGCACCCTCGGCGACGAACCGTCGGACGCGCCGGGACGCGACGGAGCCGCCGCCCACGATCAGGATCGGCTTGTCCTTGAGATCGAGTCCGAAGAGTGCCGTCACTCGTCACCTGCCAGGTCGATGTACACCTGGCCATTGTCGACGGTGACGGGGTAGACGACCAAGTCCGCCGCGCGCCCGGGGCGCGGCGCCTTGTCCATCGTGGCCAGACACGTGCCGTCCACCAGGGAGAACACCTGCTTGTAGAGCGGCGACGCGATGGTGGGCACTCCCCCGCGGTCGCCTGTGATGCCCCGCGACATCACGGCAGCTCCCGAGAAGGGGCACACATTCTGCACGGCGTGGACGCTTCCGTCGGCGAGCCGGAAGATCGCCACCTGGTGTCCGTCCACGAGAGCGGCCACCCCGAGGTCCGGCGTGAGCCTGTCCACATCGCAGATCGGGACGCGAGTCGTGGCGGAGCCGCGCGTCCGCCCGGCCGATGCGGTGGTCGGGTGGTTCACGGAAGCGCCGGTCATGAGCGGACCTCGAGCGTCGCGGGAGCGATGAGGACGGCGCCGCCACCGCGCTCGGAGTCCGTGGCGGGCCGGCGCTGGCCGCGCTCCTCGACGTAGGCGAGAGACGGGTCGGGCTCTTCTGGCGCGTTGACGAAGGAGCTGAACTGGCGCAGCCGCTCCGGGTCCTTCAGCACGGCCGCCCACTCGTCCTCGTAGGAATCGATGTGGCGCGCCATGTGCGCGTCGAGATCGTCGCAGATGCCGAGCGAGTCGTTCACCACGACGTCGCGGATGGCATCGAGGCCGCCCTCGTACTCCTCCTGCCAGGGCGCGGTGCGCTGCAGTCGGTCCGCAGTGCGGACGTACAGCATCAGATAGCGATCGATGATCCGGAACACCGCATCGTCGTCGACGTCCTCGACCAGCAGCTGCGCGTGCCGGGGGGTGAACCCCCCGTTGCCGCCGACGTAGATGTTCCAACCGTTGTCCGTGGCGATCACGCCCACATCCTTGCCACGCGCCTCGGCGCACTCGCGTGCACAGCCGGACACTCCCAGCTTGATCTTGTGCGGGCTCCGGAGCCCGCGGTACCGCAGCTCGAGGGCGATCGCGAGCCCCACCGAGTCCTGCACTCCGTACCGGCACCAGGCCGAGCCCACGCACGACTTCACCGTGCGCAACGACTTGCCATAGGCGTGCCCGGATTCCATGCCCGCGTCGACCAGGCGCTTCCAGATGCTGGGCAGCTGCTCGAGACGCGCACCGAACAGGTCGATCCGCTGGCCGCCGGTGATCTTCGTGTAGAGCCCGTAGTCCTTGGCGATCTCGCCGAGCAGGATCAGGTGCTCGGGCAGGATCTCTCCTCCCGGCACGCGCGGGACCACCGAGTAGGTGCCGTCCTTCTGCATGTTCGCCATCACGCGGTCGTTGGTGTCCTGGAGCGCCGCCCGGTCCGCCGCGAGCACATGCTCGTTGTACAGCGTCGCGAGGATCGACCCGATCACCGGCTTGCACAGGTCGCAGCCACGGCCAGTCCCAAACCGCTCGATGATCTCGGAGAAGGTGCGCAGACCGCTCACCTGGACGGCGCTGAAGAGCTGCGCCCGCGACATGTCGACGTGCTCGCACACGGCATTCGAGATCTCGATGCCGGACTTCTCGAGTTCGGCGCCGACGATCTTCTTCACGAGCGGGAGGCAGGAGCCGCACGACGTCCCCGCCTTGGTGCAGGCCTTCACTCCCGCGACGTCGGTGCAGCCCTCGTCCGTCACGGCGCAGCGGATCGCGCCCGCGCTGACGTTGTTGCACGAGCACACGGACGCGTCGTCGGGCAGTTCGACGTTCGGGCGCTCGACGGCGCCCTCGGGCAGCAGCCAGCCGCCCGGATCGCCGCCGAGCTCGGATCCCACCATGGGGCGGAGCGAGGCGTACGCCGACGCATCCCCGACCAGGATCCCGCCCAGCAGCGTGCGTGCGTCGTCGGTCAGCACGAGCTTCTTGTAGACGCCCGCCACCGGATCGGCGTAGACCAGCTCGAGCGCACCCGGGGTGGTGGCGAATGCGTCGCCGAATGACGCCACGTCGACGCCCAGCAGCTTGAGCTTCGCGGCGGTGTCCGCACCAGGGAACGTGGAGTCGCCGCCGAGCAGCCGGTCCACCGCGATCTCCGCCATGGCATTGCCCGGAGCGATGAGCCCGATGCACGCGCCCTGGATGCAGGCGACCTCGCCGATCGCACTGATGGCCAGGTCCTCGGTCAGGCACGTGTCGTCGACCACCACACCGCCGCGCTCGCCCATCGCGAGCCCTGCGGCACGCGCGAGCTCGTCACGCGGCCGCACGCCGGTGGCGAAGATCACGACGTCGACCCGCTGCTCGCCGCCTCCCTCGAACACCAGTCGGCCCGCGCGGCCCGCGCGGTCGGGCTTGATGGCCTGCGTCTTGGTCGAGCAGCGCACCGTGACGCCGAGCCGTTCGATGAGGCGCTGCAGCGCGTGGCCGCCGCCCTCGTCCACCTGCAGGTTCATGAGTCGGTCCGAGAACTGCACCACCGTGCTGGTCGCCCCGAGCTCCTGGAGCGCTCCTGCGGCCTCGAGCCCCAGCAGCCCACCGCCGATCACCGCGCCGCGCACCGGACGCCCGAGTTCCTGCGCGCGGTGCTCGACGTACGTGCGCAGAGCGGCGACATCGTCAATGGTGCGGTAGACGAACACCCCGGGCAGGTGGGCGCCCTCCGTGGGCGGCGTCCAGGCGTACGAGCCGGTCGCGAGCACCAGGTGGTCGTACGGGTGCTCGCGGCCATGGCGGTCCGTCACCACCTTGGCATCGCGGTCCACCGTGTCGACGCGGGCATCCCGCTCCAGGCACACCAGGGGGTCATCCCACAGCGCCCGGTCACCGAGTTCGAGGTCCTCGGGGTGTCGACCCGTGAAGTAGGTGGTGAGGGCGACCCGGTCGTACGGCGCTCTCGGCTCCTCGGCGAGCACCGTGACGGCGAACCGCCCGTCGGCATCCCGTGCGCGCAGCGCCTCCGTGAACCGGTGCGCGACCATACCGCCGCCCACGACGACGATTCTTTGCGTCTCCGTCATGATCTTCCTTCTCTCAGGCACCCGCGAGCGCGGGGGCCGACATCTCGTCGTCATGGCTCGGCGAGCCGGGGTTCTCGGAGGCGCTGACGGCGATCAGCGCGGCCACCACGGAGCGGCAGTCGCCGCATCCGGTGCCGGCGCGGGTGGCCTTGGCCACGTCGTCGACGCTGGCGCAGCCGTCGCCCACCGCCGCCACGATGCGGCCCTTCGAGACGGAGTTGCATTGGCACACCGTGTGGTCGTCGCCCATGTCTGCCACCGCCGTCGCGGCCGGGCGGGCCGCACCCGCGAGCGGCCTGATGATGAGGTGCGCGGGGTCGGCAGGCACCGGCAGCATCCGTGTGTACATCGCGCTCAGCTCGGAGGCCGCCTGCTTGTCCCCCACGACCGTCGCGCCGACCAGCAGCCCGTGCGAGACCACCACCTCGACGAACCGGCCGATCGCGGGGTCGCTCATGCGCACGGCGCGCAGCTCGCGCTCGCCGTGCTCGAACTTGCCCGACAGCCCCATGGTGACCACGTCGAGTCCGGCGGCCTTGACCCGCACCACGTTCGTGGGGTCGAGGCCGTCAGCGTCCCTCTCCTCAGGTGGAGCATCGGCGCCACTGGTGCCGGTGCTCGCCCAGGAATCGACCAGACGCGTCGCCTGCTCCCATCCCTGCGCCACCAGCCCGGTGCCGCCTTCGGGCGGCTGGGCGCAGTCGCCGATCGCGAAGACCCGCGCATCGGCCGGCGAGGCGAGGTCGGCGCCCACGACGACCCCACGCTCGCACGGCAGCCCTGCGGCACGCGCCAGTGCGGTGTCGGGAATGGTGCCGGCGCACATGACGAGCATGTCGGTGAGCATCTCGGTGCCGTCGGTGAGCCTCACGGCGCTGAGTGCGCCCCGACGGTCCAGGGCGTGGGCCACAGATGTCTCGGTGATGACCGTGACGCCGAGCTTGCGCAGCGAACCCGTGGTCACCTGTGCGGCGGCCTCGCCGAGCTGGCGCTCCATGAGCCTGCCGTGATGGTGCACGAGAGTGACGGCCAGGCCTTGCGACGCAAGGCCGGTCGCGACCTCGAGGCCGAGAACGCCGGCGCCGAGCACCACCGCTCGACGTGCTTGCGGGATGCCCGCAAGGATGCGGTGCGCGTCGTCGAGATCCTTGAGGACGCTCACTCCCGGCAGGAGCCCACGGTCGTTGGCGACGCCCTGGATCCCCGGCACGCGTGCCTGAGAGCCGGTCGCGAGGACCAGTCGCTCGTACGGGTGATGTTCGCCCGCGGAGTCCACGACCTCGCGAGCGTCGCGGTCGATCGAGGCGGCCGAGACGCCGCGGAGCACCCTCACCCTGGCGGTCGGCGCACTGGGGAGCGCGAGGGAGCCGGGCTCGGTGCGACCGCTCACGACGCTCGACAGCAGCACGCGGTTGTAGGGCTCGTGGCGCTCCTTGCCGAGCACCGTGACCTCGGCGTGGGGGTCGCGTCCGACAAGGTCGTCGACGAACCGCGAGCCGACCATGCCGTGGCCGATCACCACCACCTTCATGGCGCAGTCACCTCCACGGGAACGCGGGCAGGAGCAATGGCGACGGCGGTGACCTTGAACTCGGGCATGCCGCTGATGGGGTCGGTGGCGTCGTTCGTGAGGCGATTCGCGCTGCCCGCGCCCGCCCAGTGGAAGGCCATGAACACCGTGTCCGGTCGGACGGACTCGGTGAGGCGCACGCTCACCGTGGCCGTGCCGCGTGCGGTCGTCAGCACCGCGTCCTCGCCTTCGGTCAGGCCGATGCGCTCGGCGAGCAGCGGGTGCACCTCGACGAAGGGCTCGGGCTGAGCGGCGGAGAGCTCGGGGACGCGACGGGTCTGCGCGCCCGACTGATAGTGCTGGAGCACGCGGCCCGTGACGAGGTACGTCGGCGCGTCGGCGCGCACGTCGTCGTCAGGTGCGTGGTGATCCACGGCCGTCATCCGCGCCCTGCCGTCCGGGGTGGGAAATCCCTCGAGGAACACTCGTGGTGTGCCCGGATGGTCCGCCGACGGGCACGGCCACTGGATCTGCTCGCCCGCGTCGAGGCGGTCGTAGTCGATGCCCGAGTAGTCGGCGACGCCCCCGGCCGATGCCCGCGCAAGCTCTGCGAAGACCGCCCGCGGGTCGTCGGGAAAGCCCTCGCTCACGCCCAGGCGACGGGCGAGCTCGCCCAGGATCCACAGTTCGGAGCGAGCGCTGCCCGGAGCGTCGACGGCCTTGCGGCGCCGCAGCACCCGACCCTCGAGGTTGGTCATGGTCCCGTCCTCTTCGGCCCACTGCGTGACCGGCAGGATCACGTCGGCGAGCAGCGCGGTCTCGGACGGCACCATGTCGCACACGACGAGCAGATCGAGCCTGGAGAGGGACTCGCGGACGGCATCGGCGTTCGGTGCAGAGACGACCACGTTGCTGCCGTGCACGAGCAGTGCTCGGGGTCCGCCCTCTCGCCCCAGAGACGCGAGGAGCCGCACGGCTGGCACGCCGGGGCCGGGCAGCGACTCCGGTGCGACTCCCCACACGCCGGCCACGTGGGCGCGCGCCGCGGGATCGGAGATCGACCGGTAGCCCGGAAGCTGATCGGACTTCTGGCCGTGCTCACGCCCGCCCTGGCCGTTGCCCTGTCCCGTGACGGGCCCGAAGCCGGACCCCTCGCGTCCCACGAGGCCCAGGACGAGGGACAGATTGATCGCGGCGGTCACGCACGCGGTGCCCTGCGTCATCTGTTCGACCCCGCGGCCGGTGAGCACGTAGGCGCCACGGCCGCCTTTCGAGGGCGAGGCGGCGGCCAGCAGGCGCGCGGTGCGGCGCAGCTCGTCTGCCGGGATGCCGCAGACGGTCTCCGCACGTTCAGGCCACCAGGACGCCACCGACCGCCGGACGGCGTCGAATCCGTGGGTGCGTTCCTCGAGGTAGTCCACGTCGGCGAGCCCCTCGGCCAGCACCACGTGGGTGATCGCAAGCAGCACCACCATGTCGGTTCCGGGCACGGGGGCGAGGTGAATGCCCTGGCCGTCGCTCGCCAGACGCGCCGTCACCGTCTCCCGCGGGTCCACCACCACCAGACCGCCGCGCTCGCGCGCTCCGGCCAAGTGCTGGACGAACGGAGGCATCGTGACCCCCATGTTCGAGCCCAGGATGAGGACCGCATCGGCGCCACCGAGGTCAGCGAGGGGGAAGCCCAGGCCCCGATCCATGCCGAAGGCTCGGTTGGACGCCGCCGCGGCGGAGGACATGCAGAACCGGCCGTTGTAGTCGATGTACGGGGTGCGCAGCACGGTGCGGGTGAACTTGCCGAGCGCGTACGCCTTCTCGTTGGTGAGCCCTCCACCGCCGAACACGGCGACCGTCTCGCGGCCGTGCGCCTCCTGCAGCGTCGTCAGGCGATCAGCCACCAGGTCGAGGGCCTCCGCCCACTCGGCCTCGCGGAAGCCGCCGTCGGTCGTGCGGATCAGCGGTGTGGTCACGCGGTCCGCGGCCCGCAGCACCTCGGCGGACGTCCAGCCCTTCTGGCACAGCCCTCCTCGGTTGGTCGGGAACTCGCGCCCGTCCACCTCGACCGGCAGGCGGCCGTCGGGAGTCCGGGTGAGAGTCTGCGCGCACTGGAGGGCACAGTACGGGCAATGGGTCGCGACGGCGTCGCCCGGCGCGGTGGCCCCGGGCGACGCCGACTCGGCGGGAGCAGACACGATCAGACGTTCGCCATCGGCGAGCCCTTGCGCAGGTAGAACACCCACGTCAGGGCCGCCATGACAAGGAACACGACCACGTAGATCTGCAGCGCGGGAACGATGGAGCCCTCGAAGGTCTCGCGGGACCACATGTAGACGAACGGGATCGCGAAGCCGCCGAAGGCGCCGATCGACGAGATGATGCCCACCGCTCCGGCACTCTGCCTCTTGAAGTCCAGAGCGGACGCCTCCGAGCCGTCGCCTCGGGTGTCGCGCAGGCGGGTGAAGATCGACGGGATCATCCGGTAGGTCGAGCCGTTGCCGATGCCGGTGAGAGCGAACAGGGCGATGAAGCTCGCGAAGAACATCCCCAGGCTCTCCTGCTGCACTCCGACGACCGCCGCATATCCGGCGGCCGCCATCGCGACGAACGCGATGATCGTGACGATCGACCCCCCGAACCTGTCGGCCAGACGGCCGCCATAGGGACGCGCGAGCGAGCCCACCAGTGCCCCGATGAAGCCCCACGCGAGAGCGATGTCGGTGCGCTCGAAGACCACGGACAGGAGCGTCGGGAAGGCCGCGGAGTAGCCGATGAACGAGCCGAAGGTGCCGATGTAGAGGAACGCCATCAGCCACGTGTGACCGTGACGCAGGGCGCGGGCTGTCGGCTTGGGATCCGCCTTCGCCTCGCGCAGATTGTCCATGTAGAGGAACGCCAGCACTGCGGCGGCGAGGGCGAGCGGGACGTACACGAGGCCCGCAGCGGCGAGGCCGACACCGCCGATTCCGATCACGAATGGGACCAGCTTCTGCGCCACGGCGACGCCGATGTTGCCACCCGCGGCGTTCAGGCCCAGCGCCCAGCCCTTCTGCTTGTCCGGGTAGAAGAAGGTGATGTTCGCCATCGACGAGGCGAAGTTTCCGCCTCCGAAGCCTGCGGTGGCGGCGATCGCCACGAGCACGCCGAACGAGGTGTCCGGCCGGCCCACGACCCACGCGAGGCCGAGGGTGGGGACGAGCAGCAGCAGGGCGGAGACGACCGTCCAGTTGCGCCCGCCGAAGATCGGCACGGCGAACGTGTACGGGATGCGCAGGAAGGCTCCCACACCGGAGGCGACCGCCAACAGCGTCAGTCCTTGGCTCGCCGTGAGCGCCCACCCGTTCGACCCGGCGGTCACCAGCGCGCCCGACTCGTCGAAGGTGCCGTACATCTTGACCACGACGATCGACCAGAGCAGCCACACCGAGAAGCCGATGTGCTCCGCGACGATCGAGAACGTCAGGTTGCGGAAGGCGATGGCCTTGCCCTTGGCCTCCCAGAACGTCCCGTCCTCTGGCGTCCAGTGCTCGATCCATCGGCCATGGCCGACAACGCCTGGCTCGACCTCTGCCGTGCCGGTCTTGTCTTGAATCGTCATGAACCCTCCCCAGGGTGCGATGCTGCGAGTGTTGTCCGCGCCAGACAATCGGCGGCGCGCTGACACAGCGCTCCATCGGACACGTCTCACGCTAGGGAGGGGATGTTTCTATCGGCTCCGCGCCATGTGAAAGGGGCGAGAACTCTTGCTCACCTCACAGGGGCGGCCGTTGTGAGGTGATCTTCTCGCAGGCCCGGCGCGCTAGAGGGACATGGGTGCAGGTTTCGGCCTCGATCCAGCACTCATGTCCCTCGAGGGAGCAAGAAGTCAGGCTGAGGGCTGCTCCGAGGCCGCCCACGCTCGCACGGCGTCGAGCACGTGCTCGATCTCGACGTCGCCATGCGAATACGACACGAACCACGTCTCGAAGGCGCTCGGCGGCATGTGCACGCCCGCGTCGTGGAGGGCGTGGAACAGGCGCGCGAAGGCCGCAGTGTCCTGAAGCGCGGCCTGCTCGAAGGTCACCGGTGGCTCCCCCAGTCCCAGGAACACCGAGAACAGGGTGCCCGCTCGGCCCACCGCGTGACGGACGCCCGCCTCGGCCAGGATCTCGCTGACGCCCCCAGCCAGCGCGTCGGCCGTGTGAGAGATGGTCGCGTAGACATCGTCAGTGAGCAGGCGCATCGTCGCGAGGCCGGCAGCGACCGCCACGGGGTTCCCCGACAGCGTGCCGGCCTGGTACACCGGGCCGAGCGGGGCAAGCTGCTCCATGAGATCGGCGCGACCGCCCAGAGCCGCGACGGGCATGCCGCCGCCGATGACCTTGCCGAAGGTCACGAGGTCCGGCTGCCACGGGTCGACGCCCGAGGCGAGGTCCGCATCGCGCTCGATGCCCCAGTACCCCGCAGGTCCCGCCCGGAATCCTGTCAACACCTCGTCGACGATGAACACCGCGCCCTCGTTGCGGCACAGCGTCGCGATGAGGCGGTTGAAGCCCAACGGTGGCGTGACGGTGCCCATGTTCGCCGGCGCTGCCTCGGTGATCACCGCGGCAATGCGCGGACCGTGCTCGGCGAAGGCGTCGGTCAGAGCCTCCTCGTCGCCGTACGGAAGCACGATGGTGTCGGCGGCAGTGCCACGCGTGACCCCAGCGCTGTCGGGCACGCCAGAGGTCGCGAGCCCGGAGCCCGCGGCGACCAGCAGCGAGTCCGAGTGGCCGTGGTAGCAGCCGGCGAACTTCACGATCGTGTTCCGGCCGGTCGCACCGCGCGCGAGGCGGATGGCGGTCATCGTGGCCTCGGTGCCGGTCGACACGAGCCTCACCCGCTCGGCGGGGGCATAGCGACCACGGATCTCCTCGGCCAGCTCGACCTCCCGCACGGTGGTCGCGCCGAACGACAGCCCGCGTGCTGCCGCTTCCTGGACCGCTTGCACCACGGTCGGGTGCGCGTGGCCCAGGATCGCGGGGCCCCACGACCCGACCATGTCGACGTACTCGCGTCCGTCCGCATCGGTCACCCGCGCGCCACGGGCGGAGGCGATCGGCACCGGCTCTCCCCCGACTCCATTCCAGGCGCGGACAGGTGAGTTGACGCCGCCGGGCAGAATCGCTGCGGCTCGCTCGGAGAACTGGGTCACTGCTCGCTCCTCAGGGATGGTGCGGGGCGCTGGTCGCTCACGCGTCTCTCAGCCAGCCGGCGAGTTCCACCGCCGCGTAGGTCAGGATGATGTCGCCGCCAGCGCGAGCGATCGACGTGACCGCCTCCAGATGAGCGGCGCGCCGGTCGATCCATCCGCGCTCGGCGGCGGCCTCGATCTGCGAGTACTCGCCGGACACGTGGTACGCGGCGACGGGGACGGCCGATGCGGCAGCGACGTCGGCGAGCACGTCCAGATACGGCAGGGCGGGCTTGACCATCAGCATGTCCGCGCCCTCGGCCTCGTCGAGCGCGGCCTCGAGGATGCCCTCGCGACCATTCGCCGGGTCGAGCTGGTATGCGCGCCGGTCGCCCTGGAGGTCGCTCTCGACGGCGTCACGGAAGGGTCCGTACGCAGCGGAGGCGTACTTCGCGGCGTACGCGAGCACGCTGGTGGACGTGTGGCCGGCGCCGTCGAGAGCGTGGCGCACCGCGGCGACCTGGCCGTCCATCATGCCGCTCAGTCCCAGGACGTGTGCCCCGGCATGTGCCTGGGCCAGCGCCATCTGCGCGTAGACCTCGAGCGTGGCGTCGTTGTCGACCGAGCCGTCGCTCGCCATCACCCCGCAGTGGCCGTGATCGGTGAACTCATCGAGGCACAGGTCTGCCATGACCACGAGGTCGTCGCCTGCGGCCTCGACAGCCGCCGCGATCGCTCGATTGAGGATGCCGTCCGCCGCGCATGCCTGAGTGCCCGTCGCATCGCGCGTCTCGGGGATGGCGAACAGCATCACGCCGCCAATCCCCGCATCGGCCGCCCGACGCACCTCGGCGCCGATGCCTGCCAGTGCGTGCTGGCATACGCCGGGCATGGAGGCGATGGGGCGCGCCTCGGCGGCGCCTTCGCGCACGAACAGCGGCAGCACGAGCTGAGCGGGGTCCACGCGGGTCTCGCGCACCAGCCGGCGCATGGCCGGGGTGGTGCGCAAGCGGCGCGGCCTGCGCGCGGGCTGGGGAACGTTCATCGGTTGCCGTCGTCCTCGGGAAGGTCATCGGCTGCTGACTCGTCGGCGTCCGTCGCATCGTCGTCGGCGTGAGGGGCGGCGTCGTCCTCGCCTGCAACCGTCTCGGTCGCTTCGATCTGGGCGTCCTCGGCGTCCTCGTCGTCGTACGCCTCGGCGACGTCGGGATCGAGAGCCTCGAGCAGTCCTGCGACGATGCCGTCATAGGACGGCGCGGTGGCGACGGCACTCACCGTCAGGCCCGCGGCACGCGCCGAGGCTGCGGTCATGTCGCCGATCGCGACCACCATCGTGTGCTCGGGCAGATCCGGCACGGTCGCGGCGAAGCGCTCGGCCACGGAACCCGACGTCAGCAGCACCGCGTCGAACTCCCCCGCCTCGAGTTCCTCGCGCGTCGCGCGACCCACGCCTGGACCGTCGATGGTGCGGTAGGCCTCGACACCGTGCACCTGCCAGCCCTTGCGCTCCAGGCCCCGCGGCAGCACGGGGGCCGCCAGATTGCCCAGGGGCGCGAGCACACGGCCCGGCCCCTCGGGAAACTCCTCGACGATGCCGCGCGCGTTCTGACGCCCCGAGGGCACCAGCGCCACGTCTAGACCGAGGCTCTCGCACACTGTCCGGGTCGCCTCGCCGACCGTGGCGACCTTCGCCTCCGGCAGCGGTGCCGAGAGCGACATGCCGCGCGTGGATGCGATGCGGTTCATCTCACGCAGCGCGTTGCGGCTCGTCACCGCGAGCCAGTCGTAGTCGCCGGAGCACCACGCCAACGTCGCCTCCTCCAGAGCGTCCTGGTCCTCTGCGGGGGCGATCGCGATGAACTCCGCCTCCTCGACCACGGCGCCGGCCTGGGCGAGTCGCTGCGCCAAGTGGCGACGGTGTGCGGTCACCGGCACCAGCAGGCGCCGTCCTCGTAGAGCTGTGAGATCCATGTCAGTTCCTCCCCATCAGGCGGGCGGCTCCGCGCCCCAGCAACGTCCACCCGGTGCTGCGTCCCAGCGACGCAGCTTCACTGGCCGGTCCTCGCATCGACTCGTTGAGGGCGAGGGTACCGGCCACGTCCACGACCCGTGCCCTGAGCGACAGCTGCCCGCTCTCGACCGTCGCGTAGGCGCCGATCGGCGCGGAGCACCCCGCATCGAGCACGCCCAGCAGCGACCTCTCCGCCGTGACGGCGGCGCGCGTGGCCACGTCGTCAAGCGCGCGAACGATGTCCGCCCACTGCGCATCCGCCGTCGGCAGGATCTCGATCGCGAGCGCGCCCTGACCCGGAGCCGGCATCATGTCCTCCGGATCGATCAGTTCGGTGGCCTCGCCCAGGCGCCCGAGGCGCGCGAGGCCAGCAGCGGCCAGCACGACGCCGTCGAGGTCCGCCCCCACACGACCCAGCCTGGTGTCCACATTTCCGCGCAGCGGCTCGACCCGAAGGTCCGGCCGTACGGCCAGCAGTTGGGCCCCGCGCCGCGGCGAGCCAGTGCCGATCGCCGCACCCTCCGGGAGGTCGCGCAGTCCTGGACCGGTGGTGCACAGCGCGTCTCGCACGTCCTCGCGGGCGGACACGGCCGCGAGCTCGAGCTCCGGGTGGAGCTGCGTCGGCATGTCCTTGAGGGAGTGCACCGCGAGGTCGCAGGTGCCGTCGAGCACGGCCTCGCGGAGTGCGGCGACGAAGACACCCACCTCCGACAGCCCCACCAGCGAACCACGTGAGATGTCGCCATGAGTCGTGATCTCGACCAGCTCGACCTCGAGGTCGACCCCACGCTCCCGTGCGCGCTCGGTGAGCGCATCGGCCACCATGCCCGACTGGGTGCGGGCGAGAAGGGACGCGCGCGTGCCGAGTCGAAGCTTCATGTCCCCCACTTTTCCATAGTCACGCGGTGGGCCGCCGCCACTGGACCGGCCCGCGGTAGCCGGGGCCGACGATGACGATCACGAGTGCCGCCACCGCGAGGACGAGCGCGACCCAGGCCGGAGCCCGGTATCCGAATCCCCACGCGATGACCAGCGCGCCGAGACCGGTGCCCACGGCGGTCGCCGCATTGAGCGCGGCGTGCGCGAGCGCAGACCCGAGCGACGGGGAACCGTGCAGCACGTCCATCAGGTGCACCTGGGATGACTGCGAGAACACCTGGACGGAGGCTCCGAGCGCGACCAGCAGCACCACTGTCGCGACGGGGATGTCGCCGAACAGCCCGATTCCCAGGAGTGCGCACGCGACGCCCACGAGTCCCAGGCGTCCCGCACCCACGTGCGAGCGGTCAGTGAGCTGTCCGCCCAGCCACGCGCCGAGCGTCATGGCACCACCCCACGCCACGAGGATCCACGTGACCTGGCTCGGCGCGAAGCCATTGGTGATCTCCAGCAGGGGAACGATGTACGAGAACACCGCGCCAAGCCCCGCGAAGCCGACGGTGATGGCGACGATCGCGGTCCACAGCGGCCGGCCGTGCAGCGCGCGCAGCTCAGATCGAGGTGAGGCGGCGGGGTCGCCCGGCAGGTCGGGCGTGAACAGCCAGACTCCCACCAAGCCGATCGCGGCGATGATCGCCACCACGATGTACGCCATGCGCCACGAGGCGACATTCGACAGCCATTGCATGAGGGGAACCCCGACCACCAGGGACGTCGTGAGACCCAGCATGATGATCGACACGGCCTTGCCGCGACGTTCGCGGCCCAGGACGCTCATCGCCACGAACGACGCGACGCCGAGCAGCGCACCATGGGGAAGCCCCGCGACGAAGCGCACGACCAGCAGGACCTCGACGGTCGGGGCGATCACCGTCGCCACGGTCGTCAGCAGGAACAGCCCCGCCATCACCACGAGCAGCGGCCTGCGGCGCACGCGGCCCAGGCCCACCATGATCAGCGGCGCTCCGACCACGACGCCGACCGAGTACGCGACCATGGTGAGTCCGAGCACATCGATGGTCGTGCCGAGGTCCGCGATCTGGTCCTGCACCACGCTGGCCGCGCCGTTCTGGGTGAGTCCGATGCCGAACCCGATGACGGCGAACGCGGCGAGCACGTGCCAGGCCCGAGGATCGAGAGCAGTGCGCGGAACCTTCCAGCGCGGTTGCCCGGCGGCGAGGGTCGACGGGAGGTCCGTCATGCGGACCGTGCCCTGAGGTCGGTGGCGCGTGTCATCGCTGGCGGGCCCGGGCCGCGAGGATCGCGACGAGAGCGCCGCCCGCCGCGAGCACCCCGAGCAGGGGCAGGACCCAGGTGGGAATGTCGTCGGGCGCACCGGAGTCGGGGACGGTCGACGCAGTGGGAGACGGATCGGCCTCGGGAGTGGCGGGCGTCGCGACCTCCTCACCGGCGGGCTCGTCGTCCGTGGCGGCGGGGCTCTCCACCGGCGCCTCGGGCTCAGGCGCTCCTGCGTAGGTGAATGCGAGCACGCCCTCGATCGGGTGTCCGTCCTCGGCGACGATGCGCCAGCGCAGCTCCGTCTCTCCCGCGGACAGCTCGTCCTCGACGGATCCCGTCACGGCATTCGCCGAGGGGAACTGCGGCTCCAGCTCGTGCTCGGCGCCGTCAGCGTCGACAAGGGTGAGCTCGGCGCCGATGTCGAGCAGGTCGCCCGTGAACTCGAGCCGGACCTCGGTCAGCTGCTCGACCGTCGACCCCTGCTCCGGGGTCGACGCCCGCAGCTCGGTGTGGGCGAACGCCGGCGGTCCCCATGCGAGGACGAGCGCCGCGACGGCGGCGAGAACGAGCACTGGACGAGCAAGGCTGCGAGCATCGACGGACATGGTTCCTAGTGTCCCACTCTCGTCGCACGAGAATCCCCCGGCGCCGTCATCGCGCCGACACTCAACGTTCACGCGACATTCGTGACACCGAGGGTCGCCGTCGCTCCCCCGGGTGGCGACAATGGGGGCGTGAAGGTCGCACTGGTCGCCGAGTCGTTTCTGCCGCATGCGAACGGCGTCACCCACTCGCTCCTGCGCGTGATCGAGCACCTCACCGCTCGCGGCGACGAGGCTCTCGTCATCGCCCCGGAGGCGAAGGGGTCGGCCGGTCCGATCCGCTACGGCTCCGCGACCGTGAAGCGACTGCCGTCGATGGGCTGGCCGGGCTACGACGATGTGCGGGTGTCACTGTCAGGCTCGGCGCGCATCGGCCGGATGCTCGACGACTTCGAGCCGGACGTGGTGCATCTCGCGTCCCCCTTCATGCTCGGGTGGTCCGCGATTCGTGCTGCCAACGAACTGGACCTGCCGACGGTCGCCATCTACCAGACCGAGGTCCCCAGCTACGCGGGGAGCTACAACGCAGCGTGGGGCGAGCCGCTCCTGTGGAATCGCGTCCTGAACATTCACGCGCGGGCCGGCCTCACGCTGGCGCCGTCGACGTACGCGATGCGCCAGCTCGAACAGCTCGGAGTCCCGCGCCTGCGCCTCTGGCCGCGTGGCGTCGACACGGGCCGGTTCCGGCCCGACCTCCGCAACGCGGACCTTCGCGCCCGCTGGGCGCCGAATGGTGAGGTGATCGTGGGGTACGCGGGCCGCCTCGCTGCGGAGAAGCGAGTCGAGGACCTCGCCCGTCTCACGGAGATCGACGGGATTCGCGTGGTCATCATCGGAGACGGGCCTTCCCGATCCCGTCTCGAGGCGCTGATGCCGGACGCGGTCTTCACGGGCTTCCTCGCGGGCGACGAGCTCGCGCGCGCTCTTGCAAGCCTCGACGTGTTCGTGCACTGCGGCGAGCTCGAGACGTTCTGCCAGACCATTCAGGAGGCGCACGCCTCTGGCGTTCCTGTGATCGCACCGCGGCGCGGCGGCCCCATCGATCTCGTCGACACGGATCACACCGGCTACCTCTACCCCCCGGGACGGCTCGACGTCATGGTCGACGGGGTGCGCACGCTCGTCGCCGACACCGAGCGCCGCGAGCGCTTCTCCGCGAACGCCAGGGTGTCCGTGGAGGATCGGACCTGGCCGCGGGTGTGCGACACCCTCATCGGCTACTACGAGGAGGCGATCCGCGACCACGGCGCGACGCCAGTGCGCCCCTGGGACGTCCTGGAGCACGACGTGGTCGAACCATGAGGATCGCCCACATCGCGAACTTCTACGGCCCCACGTCTGGCGGCCTCCGTACAGCCATGCATGAGTTGGGACGGGGCTACCGCGAGCGTGGTCACGAGTATCTGATGGTGGTGCCCGGGCCGCACGATACTGACGAAGAGACCGAGTACGGACGGCGTGTCTGCGTCGCGAGCCCCGTGCTGCCGCTCTCCGGGGGCTACCGGATGATCACCCGGGTGGCACAGGTACGGGAGGTCTTGACGGGCTTCGCACCGGATGTGCTCGAGGTGTCCGATCGCACCACCTTGCGCGACCTCGGCACCTGGGCGGCGCGGCGCGGCATCCCGAGCGCCTTCTTCGCTCACGAGCGCGCGGACGGCGCGCTGGCGTCGCACCTGCCGGGATGGCTCGGCGGCGTCCTTCCGCTCGGCCGGATCGCGGATGCCCACAACAGGGGCACCGCGCGCCGCTTCGCCACCATCGTCTGCACCACTGACTACGCGGCAGAGGAGTTCGCACGCATCGGGCAGGAGACCGCCCACGTTCCGCTGGGCGTCGACCTGGAGCGTTTCCACCCCTCGCACCTCGACGCTGCGCTTCGCGCCGAGGTGGCCCAACCCGACGAGGCGCTGCTGCTGATGGCGTCCCGCCTCTCTGCAGAGAAGCGGCCCGATCTCGCCGTCGGCGCCGTGCGCGTCCTCACGGAGCGAGGACGCCGGGTGCGGCTGCTGAGCGCCGGCACCGGCGCGATCGAGTCCGCGGTCCGCGCCGATGCTGCGGGCCTGCCCGTGGACTTCCTCGGGTTCGTCAAGGGACGGTCACGCTTCGCGCGGCTGCTCGCGACGGCCGATGCGGTCATCGCACCTGGCCCCATCGAGACGTTCGGCCTCGCGGCCCTCGAGGCGCTCGCCTCCGGCACCCCCGCAGTAGTGAACGCCGCTTCGGCGCTCCCCGAGGTGGTGGGCGACGGCGGCGAACCGGCAGCGGGTACCGCGGAGGCGTTCGCGGATGCGATCGAGACAGTGCTGGACCGCGATGAGCCCACGCGCCGCGCCGTGGCCCGCGCGAGGGCCGAGACCATGCCCTGGTCCGCCACGGTCGAGGCGATGCTTGCGCTTCACACCCGCGCTCTGGGCGCTGACCTTGACCCTCGCAGCGGCGCGGCGGCACGACGCCGCGCACGCGAGAGAGCCCGCTCCGGGCGCTGACGGACGGAGGATCCCCGTGCCCGCACCTGTGGTCGTCGCGATCGGGGACTCCATCACCCTGGGGGTGGGTGACGGGGTCCAGGACGCCCGCGGCGAGGTGGGGTGGGCGGCGCATACGGCCCGCGCCCTGGGAGCCGCGACCTACCTGAACCTCGCGGCGAACGGCACACGGGTGCGCGACCTTGACGGGGCGCAACTCGCCTCAGCGGTGGCGGTGCGGCCTGACGTGGTGCTCGTCACCGCGGGTGGCAATGACGTCCTGCGCGGCGACTTCGACCCGATCGACGTCGAGCTCAGGCTCAGGGCGGCGTGGGAGCGGCTGTCACGCCCGGGATGCCTGGTGGTCACGGTCACGATCGACAGGATCGGACTGTTCGACCTGCTTCCGGCGGCGGTTGGTGCGGTCATGGCGCGACGGGTCCACGCGCTCAACGGCGCGATCCGTGGGGCGGCAGAGGCGACGGGCACCATCGTCGTCGACGGGGCGCTGGTGTTCCGCCACGCCGGCCGGTCGGCATGGCACATCGACCGCATCCACCCTTCTCCGCTCGGGCACCGCGCCATCGCGGCCGGCGCCCTCGAACGACTGGCGCCGTGGTGGGCACCGGTGGCCCCCATCGAGCCCCCGCCCGTGCCGCCCCGCGCGGCGGAACGTGCCTGGTGGCTGATGCGCAAGGGCGCGCCCTGGGCCGCACGGCGCAGCCGCGATCTGATTCCGCAGGTGGCTCAGGCGGTCACGCACGAGATGCTCGAGGAGCGACGGGCGCGGCTGCGCGGTGCGGCTCGCGCCTGAAGGCGTGGGCCGCACCGCCGCAGCGTCGTCCGCGCAGGGCGGGTGCTAGACGAGCCAGCGGTTCTTCTGGACGATCGGCAGCCGGCGCCACCAGTTGCCCAGGCCCACTGCCTGCCAGGTGCGCTCGAGGAGCACGATGGCGATGATCGCGAGGATCTGGAGGATGTGGTCGTCCATGAACGGGTTGGTGGTGTTGCCGCCCGCGTTCGGCCACGCGTGAGAGACGTACATCATGGCGAGGAGCAGCGATCCGGCTACTGCCGCGACGCGAGTGCCGATGCCGAGAATCAGCGCGAGGCCGACTCCGGCGAGCCCGATCATGAAGCCCCAGTCCGTCCAGCGCTGGTCGGCGAGACCGATGAAGAAGTCGGCGAACGGGCCGGACGATGACGCGAGGTAGCCCTGCGTGACGGCACCTCCCTCGAGCCAGGCGCGCTCACACATCACCTGGATCGAGCCGTCGTCCTGGCGGCAGGTCGAGAAGCCCAGTCCGAACAGCTTGTCCAGGAACGCCCACAGGAAGATCCAGCCGATCGCGATGCGGGTGAGGCTGAGGAAGATCCAGCCCGTGCGCGACCCGACGGGTCCGGTTGCGTGGTCCTCGTTGTGCTCCATTGCAGACATGACAGTGCTCCTCGGGGTCTGAATCGGTCGTTCGCTCCCGACCGTAGCGAAGAAGGACGCAGGAAGCACGGCGAGAACCCGCAGGGACAGCGCGTGTCGCCGGGATCCAGGGGGCTGCCGGGCCCCGTCTGGGACGTACGTCCCGGGAGTACAGTCGTCGCCATGAGCCGAGCGCCCTCCTTCGTGACCCTTCCCACCGCCGACGCCGACTGGTTGGCCTTTGCCGAGAACTACGTGTCCGAGCGGCTCGACACCGCGCGGGCTCGCCTCGGAACACTCACGGCTGACGACGCTCTCACCGCCACGGAGGTGCTGGCGGCGTGGAACGCAGCGGACATCGCGATCACCCACGCGCACCAGCTCATGGAGAGCATCTCCGAGGTGCACCCCGATCGCGAGGTGCGCGTGCGGTGCACCGAGCTCCAGCAGCGCACACAGCGGTTCCGGACCGCACGCGACGGCGACCCTTCGCTCTACGCCGCGGTGGCCGGGGCGCTCCGCGATGCCTCGCTCGAGGGCGACGACGCGTATGCACGGGATCTCATTCTCGAGGACTTCAGGCTGGCAGGCGCCCACCTCGAGGCGGATCAGCGCGAACGGCTCGCCTCCATCGACGACGCGCTCTCGTCCGCCACGACCGAGTTCTCCGAGAACATCCGCGAGGACACGCGGCGCATCCGTGTCGCGCCGTCGGCACTCGCCGGTCTTCCTGAGGACTACGTCGACGCGCACCCCGCGGGCGACGATGGCCTGGTCGAGATCACGACGGATTACCCCGACATGACGCCGTTCCTCGACATGTCGAGCGACGCCGATGCGCGCGAGCAGCTCCTGCGCGCCGACTACCAGCGCGCGTACCCCGCGAATGACGAGGTGCTGGGGCGCCTGTTGCGCCTCCGTGATGAGAAGGCGCGGCTGCTGGGATTCAACGGCTGGGCTGACTACGCGACCGCACGCATGATGATGACGGACGGCGACGGCATCGAGACGTTCCTCGCGGGCGTGGAGGCGGCGGCGAGGCCGGCGGGCGAGGCCGACGCAGCGATGCTGCTCGAGCGCAAGCGCCGCGACGTGCCCGAAGCCACGCAGCTGCTCGTGTCCGACTCCCGCTTCTACATCGAGACCCTCAAGACCGAACGGTTCGGCGTCGATGCGCGCGAGGTGCGCCGCTACCTCGACTACGAGCGGGTGCGCGACGGCATCCTGGACCTCGCGGCCGAACTGTTCGGCGTCGCGTTCTCCCCGGTCCCCGACGCTCCCCGCTGGCACGACGATGTCCAGGTCTTCGATGTCGTCGACGGGGACGACGCGATCGGCCGCATCTACCTCGACATGCACCCGCGCCCGGGGAAGTACGGCCACATGGCCTGCTTCCCCCTCGTCACGGGGATCGGCGGACAGCACCTGCCCGAAGGCGCACTGGTGTGCAACTTCCCGCGTGGCCGGATGACGTTCGACGACCTCGAGACCTACCTGCACGAGTTCGGCCACCTGCTGCACGTGGTCTTCTCCGGTGGCGTGCGCCACTCTCGACTCGCCGGGCTGTCGGAGCAGGGCGAGTGGGACTTCGTCGAGGCGCCATCGCAGCTGCTCGAGGAGTGGGCCTGGACGCACGAGGTGCTGGCGCGCTTCGCGATCGACGACGACGGGGTGCCGATTCCCGCGGAGCTCGTGGAGGCGCTGCGGGCGAGCCGCGACCTCGGCGCGGGCCTCATGACGTGCCGCCAGCTCGTGTATGCGCAGCTGTCCTACCGACTCCACCGCGACATCCCCGAGGACCTCGCGAGCGCATCGGCCGCCATCGAGCGCGAACTGGACGTGCGCACCCCGCTCGACGGGACGCACCAGTACGCCTCCTTCGGCCACCTCACCACGTATTCCGCCTGCTACTACACGTATCAGTGGAGCCTCTCGATCGCCAAGGACCTGTTCACCGGCTTCGACCCCGAGCACCTGCTGGACCAGGGCCGGACGCGCCGTTACCGGGACACCGTGCTGGCGCCGGGCGGTTCGCGGCCCGCGACGCGCCTGATCGAGGACTTCCTGGGCCGACCGTTCAGCACTCGGGCCTACGAGGAGTGGCTGGCAGGCCTGGCCGCTCCGGAATAGCGAGCCGGCTCCAGAGCCAGGACGCTAGAGAGGCTGCGTCAGCTGAGCGTCGATGTGCGCCTTGACGAGGTCGCCCATCGGCGTGGGCCTCGCGCCCATCAGCCACTGCACCTGCAGTCCATCCATCAGCGCGACCAGCTGGGAGGCGGCCGCCGCAGGGTCGATGCCGGGCCGCAGCGCGCCGCGGTCGCGCGCCACCTCGTAGGCGGAGGTGACGCGCGCGAGCAGACTTGCGTAGCGCCTCGCAAAGTACTCGTGAGCTGGGTGGTCAGCGCCCGTCGCCTCGGCAGAGAGCACGGCATAGAGCTCGACGATCCCTCGCTGCGTCTCGTTGTGGCGGGCGGAGGCGACCAGGCTGCGCAGCGAGTCGAGGCCCAGCTCACCGCGCACCGGGCGGTCCTTGGAATCCACGTGGTCGCGGTACTCGAGCACCGCGCTGAGCAGGGACGCCTTGGTCGGGAAGTGGTACAGCAGGCCCGGATGGGTGAGACCCGCGCTGGCCGCGATGTCGCGCAGCGAGCTCCCGCGGTAGCCGCTGACGGCGAACTGACGCATCGCGGCGTCCAGGATCTGGGCACGCGTGTCGCGCCCCTTCTGGTAGCCGTCGCCGTCTCGGTCCGCATCCATAACTGCCAACTTACCACGCGGTAGGTTTGGTGCTACCGTGAGAGCGCTGGAAGGCGAAAGGATACGCGTGAACGACACGGCCCCCTACCTCGACTCGACTCTCGCGACCGCTGAGCGCGTCGCGGACCTGGTGTCCCGCATGACACTGCCCGAGAAGGTGGGGCAGATGATGCAGCTCAACGCCAAGGAAGGCGTCGCCCACCTGGTCAACGACTTCCATGTCGGCTCGATTCTGCACACCTCTCCGGAGAGGGTGCTCGAGGCCCGCGAGCTCGTCGAGGGCACCCGCCTGCGCATCCCGCTCCTGGTCGGAGAGGACTGCATCCACGGCCACTCGTTCTGGGAGGGCGCCGAGATCTACCCGACGCAGTTGGGGCTGGCGGCGTCGTGGGACCGCGACCTGCTCGTCCGCGTCGCGCGCGCGACCGCGGTCGAGGTGGCGGCGACCGGCGTCCACTGGACCTTCTCCCCCGTGCTGTGCATCGCCCGCGACCTCCGCTGGGGTCGCGTGTCCGAGACCTTCGGCGAGGACCCCTTCCTGCTCGGCGAGCTCGCATCGGCGATGGTCGCCGGCTACCAGGGCGACGGCCTGGCGGACCCGACCGCCATCCTCGCGACCGCAAAGCACTTCGCCGGCTATTCCGAGACCCAGGGCGGGCGCGACGCCTCCGAGGCCGACATCTCGCGCCGCAAGCTTCGCTCCTGGTATCTGCCGCCATTCGAGCGCGTGGCGCGCGAGGGATGCGCGACCTTCATGCTCGGCTATCAGTCCATCGACGGCACCCCGATCACGGTCAACGACTGGCTCCTGAACGACGTGCTGCGCGGCGAGTGGCAGTACGGCGGCACGCTCATCACCGACTGGGACAACGTGGGCAACCTCGTCCGCGAGCAGCGCATGTACCCCGACTACGCCGAGGCATCGGCGGCGGCGGTGAACGCCGGCAACGACATGATCATGACCACCCCATCGTTCTTCGACGGCGCTCAGCAGGCCGTCGAACGAGGGCTGCTCGAGGAGTCGCGGATCGACGAGGCCGTCTCGCGCATCCTCACCCTCAAGTTCGACCTGGGGCTGTTCGAGGACCCGCGCCTGCCCGACGTCGACCGTCAGCGGGAGGTCATCGCCCAGCCGGCGCACCGCGAGCTCGGGCTCGAGACGTCGCGACGATCGCTCGTCCTGCTCGAGAACGACGGCCTGCTGCCGCTGGACCCCGCCGGCGCACCCCGAAGGATCGCGGTGGTGGGCCCCAATGCCGACGACGCGCAGACGCAGCTGGGCGACTGGGCTGGCAGTTCCGGCCAGGCGGACTGGCTGCCCGATGGGCAACCGCGCGACATGATCACCACCGTGCTGGACGGCCTGCGGGAGCGGGTGCCCGACGGCTGGGACGTCAGCCACGCGCGCGGCGCGGACATCATCTCCACCGGCCCCGACCCCGCCGGCGAGTTCTTCCCGGACGGGCAGCCGCGCCCCCTCATCGCGATGCCTGTCGGGCCCGACGAGGCGATGATCGCCGAGGCAGTGGACGCGGCCCGCGACGCCGACACCGTGGTCGCAGTGCTCGGCGACCGCATCGAGCTCATCGGTGAGGGAAAGTCCACCGCCACCCTCGAGCTGCTGGGCGGCCAGACCGCGCTGCTCGATGCCCTGGTCGAGACAGGCACCCCGGTGATCCTCGTCGTGCTCGCGTCCAAGCCGCACGTCCTGCCCGCCTCGGCCGAGCGCGCATCGGCCATCATCTGGGCGGCGAACCCTGGAATGGCCGGGGGCCGCGCGATCGCAGAGCTGATCCTGGGCCACATCGAGCCCACCGGCCGCCTGCCGATCTCGTGGCCGCGCCACGTCGGCCAGCAGCCCACGTTCTACAACCAGATCGACGCCCAGCACGGCTATCGCTACGCCGACCTCACGCAGGAGCCCCAGTGGGTGTTCGGCGAGGGACGCACCTACACGACCCTCGAATACTCGAACCTGCAGATCCTGCCGCCGCGCGAGGGCGCAGAGGACCAGATCTTCGCTCAGGTCACGGTGACCAACACCGGCGATCGTGCCGCTCTCGAGACCGTGCAGGCGTACGTCCGCGACGAGGTGACGAGCGCCACCTGGGCGGATCGCGAGCTCAAGGCGTACCGTCAGGTGTGGGTCAGGCCTGGAAGTGCGGAAGACGTCGAGGTCCAGATTCCGGTCGCGTCGTGCACGATGGTGGATGCGAACGGAGTGCGCCGGGTCGAGCCCGGTGACTTCACCCTGCTGGTGGGCCCGTCATCGCGCCTGAACGATCTGCTCGCCGCGCGATTCCGCATCGGATGACGTCTCTGATGTCGCGCGCCTCCGCCGTCATGGAACCCCAGCTGCGTCGGGCACGGCTGGGCGTGGCACTCGTCTTCATGACGAACGGCTTGCTGCTCGGAAACCTCGCCCCCCGCCTGCCGGACATCCGCGAGGGTCTCGACCTGTCGTACGGCGGCCTGGGCGTCGCGATGGCGATGTGGCCCGTGGGGTCGCTGGGACTCGGTCTCCTCGCGGGCGTCCTGATCCGCCGGTTCCGCTCGTCGCGCGTGGCCGTCGTCGCCATGATGGGCAGCGCACTCGCGATGCTCGGCGCGGCCACCACCTCCAGCGTGCTGGTCTTCGGCGCGGCACTGTTCATCGTGGGCGTCACGGACGCGTGGGTGGACGTCGCGCAGAACTCGCATGGGTTGCGCGTGCAGCGGTTGTACGGGCGGTCCATCAACAACGCCTTCCACGCGATGTGGTCGCTGGGCGCGGTGCTGGGAGGCCTGATGGGCGGAGCCGCCGCAGGACTCGAGATTCCGGTCGAGTGGCACTTCGTCGGGATGGCCGGTCTCGTCATCGCGATGAATGTGGCGAGCTACCCCCTGCTCCTCAAGGGCCCCGAGCCCCGCGAGGGCGTGGAGCACGGCGCCGATGAGGCCGGGCTCCCGCACAAGACCAGCATCCGTCACATGCCCGGACGGCTCCTGATGGTGCTGCTCGCGCTCAGCCTCATCGGCATCGCCGGGGGCTGGTTCGAGGACGCCGCGTCCACGTGGTCCGCGAGCTACCTGCGGGACGAACTGTCTGCGAGCGCGACCATCGCTGCGCTGGGATTCGTGTCGCTCCAGGGCTTCCAGTTCATCGGACGCATGACCGGCGACCGCATGATCGATCGGTTCGGCCAGCGCACCATCGCCAGGGTCGGCGGAGTGCTGATGGTCCTCGGCATGGGGCTCGCCCTCGCCTTCCCCTCGACCTGGGGCACGATCGCGGGCTTCGGCGCAGCGGGCCTCGGCATCGCGACGCTCATCCCGGGCGCCTTCCATGCCGCGGACGAGATGCCGGGGTTGAAGCCGGGCACGGGTCTGACCGTGGTGTCGTGGCTGCTGCGGCTCGCGTTCCTCGTGTCACCGCCGCTGGTGGGCCTGATCGCGGACGCGACGAGCCTCCGGGTGGGACTGCTGATCATGCCGGTGCTCGGCGTGCTCGTGATCCTCCTCGCCGGAGTCATGGCCCCGCGCAGGCACGCCCCCGCCCCCTCCCCCTCCCGCGTGTAGGAAGGCTCTGTCCCCACTTCGCCCT
Source organism: Demequina aestuarii (assembly GCF_000975095.1). Classification (GTDB taxonomy): domain Bacteria; phylum Actinomycetota; class Actinomycetes; order Actinomycetales; family Demequinaceae; genus Demequina; species Demequina aestuarii. The sequence goes on along the minus strand of NZ_BBRD01000001.1, from coordinate 940,269 downwards.
CAGGGTGCGCCGTGTAGGAACGTCAGGACTCATCTTGTGCCGTGCCAGCCTCCTGTAGGAGCGTGAGGACTCATGGACACCTTCGTCAAGGAACGCGCCGATGCCCCTCCCGGCTTCTTCGAGGCCGAGGCCGCGGGCCTGCGATGGCTCGCCGAGGCGGGCGGAGCTCGCATCGCACAGGTGAGGAGCGCATCGGCCGGACGCATCGAGCTCAAGCGCATCGAACCGGCCCGCCCCACCGCCGATGCGGCAACGAGCTTTGGCCGCGCGCTCGCTCACACTCACGCGGCAGGTGCGGAGACGTTCGGGGCACCGCCAGAGGGATGGGATGGCCCGCTGTACATCGGCCGTCGCGAGATGCCTCGCGTCACGGACGAGTCGTGGGGGCGGTTCTACGCCGAGGGCCGGGTGCTGCCGTTCCTCGAGCCGGCGCTCAGTGCCGGGCATGTGCGCGAGTCCGAGGCCGGCGTGGTCCGCGAGGCGTGCGAGCTGATCGCGGACGGGGCATTCAACGACGATGCTCCTCCGGCGCGCATCCACGGAGACCTGTGGTCGGGGAACGTGCTCTTCTCCCCAGCCGGCGTGGTGCTGATCGACCCCGCCGCTCACGGCGGCCATGCGGAGACCGACCTCGCGATGCTCGCGTTGTTCGGGGCGCCGCATCTCGAGGCGATCCTGGTGGGGTACCACGAGTCGTCACCGCTTCGCGAGGGTTGGCAGGCGCGAATCCCGTTGCACCAACTGCACCCGCTTGCTGTGCACGCTGCGGGCCACGGGCGCGCGTACGGAGTCGAATTGGCCGAGGCGGCGCGGGCGGTGCTGGCGCTCACGTAGGCCGATGAGTCCTGACGTTCCTCCACGAGGTCAACGGCCGGGATTGTGAGTCCCCACGTTCCTACGAGGCGAAGGTGGGCCGATGCGGGGGAGGGTGGGAATGAACCTCGCCGCCCTGCGTTATTACATGCATACGCATATAATCGATGCAGGCGCGATTCCCCACCCCTCGCGCAGGCAGCCAGGAGGCACTCATGCAGTTCGGCATCATGTCCGTCTCGGACATCACCCGCGACCCCGTCAGCGGCTACACGCCCTCGGAGGCGGAGCGCATCGACGGCATCACGAAGATCGCCGTCAAGGCCGAAGAGGTCGGCCTCGACGTCTTCGCCATCGGCGAGCACCACAACCCGCCGTTCTTCTCCTCCTCCCCCACGACGCTGCTCGCGCACATCGCCGCCCTGACAGAGCGCCTGATCGTCACGACGTCGACGACGCTGATCACCACCAATGACCCGGTACGCATCGCCGAGGAGTACGCGATGCTCCAGCACCTCAGCAAGGGCCGCATGGACCTGATGCTCGGCCGCGGCAACACTGCGCCGGTGTACCCGTGGTTCGGTCAGGACATCCGTCAGGGCCTTCCGCTGGCACTCGAGAACTACAACCTGCTGCACCGGTTGTGGCGCGAGGACGTCGTGGACTGGGAGGGGAACTTCCGCTCCCCGCTCCAGGGATTCACGTCCACCCCACGGCCTCTCGACGACGTCCCGCCGTCCGTGTGGCACGGCTCGATCCGCACCCCCGAGATCGCCGAGCAGGCCGCGTACTACGGCAACGGCTACTTCGCGAACAACATCTTCTGGCCCAAGGACCACTACAAGCGGCTCATCGACTTCTACCGCCGCCGCTTCGAGGCCCATGGCCACGGCAGCCAGGCCCAGGCGATCGTCGGACTGGGAGGCCAGGCCTTCATCGGCAAGAACTCGCAGGACGCGCACGACCAGTTCCGGCCGTACTTCAACGAGGCCCCGGTGTACGGCAATGGTCCGCGCATGGAGGACTTCGAGGAGATGACGCCGCTGAGCGTCGGCTCCCCGCAGGAGGTCATCGACAAGACGCTCACGTTCCGCGACGCGTTCGGCGACTACCAGCGCCAGCTCTTCCTCGTCGACCACGCGGGCCTGCCGCTGGGCATGGTGCTCGACCAGCTCGAGCTGCTGGGCGGCGAGGTCGTACCGGTGCTCCGCAAGGAGCTTGCCGCAAAGCGTGCGCCCGAGGCGGCCGATGCCCCCACCCACGCGAGCCTCGTCAAGGCCAAGTACGGCGACGCCGAGCCGCGCCAGCCACGCCCGAACGCCAACCGCGGCGACAACGTGACCGGCGGCTCGCCGTACCAGGACTCCGACGCGGCAGTCGCGTCGTACCCCACGTCGTAGGGAGCGCCCGATGACCGTCATCGACTCACGCACCCTGCCCCGCTCTCGTACCGTGCTCGCGAACCAGGCCTGGGAGGCGGCGCTCACCGCACACGCGGTGCTCATGCGCCGTTTCGCCGCCGAGGACGTGTGGCACGGGCTGTCGATGCGCGAGTACGACGTGCTGTACACACTGTCCAAGTGCGATGCTCCCCAACGCATCAGCGACCTCGGCCGCCACGTGCTGCTGAGCCAGCCGGGACTCTCGCGACTCGTGGAGCGCCTCGTCGAACGCGATCTGCTCACCCGATGTGCCGATCCCGGCGATGCCCGTGCCTCCCACATCTCGCTCACCACTGCGGGACGAGCGATCCAGCGCAAGATCGGTCTCGCCCACGGTGAGGCCGTCGCGCACTCGCTGACCGCGGCGCTCTCCGACGAGGAGCTCCACGCGCTCGAGAACCTATCCACCAAGCTCGCCCAGGAGGCACCGTGACCGACCAGACCTACCGACTCGTCGTCGTGAGCGCGGGAGTCTCCGACCCGTCCTCGACCAGGCTGCTCGCTGATCGCGCCGTCCAGCGCACCGTCGCGACCCTCGAGGCGCGGGGGCACCAGGCAAGCGTGACCTTCCTCGACCTGCGCGAGCTCCTGCCGGAGCTGCCACAGGCGCTGTCGTCACAGCTGCTGGGCCCCAAGTTCACGCACGCCGTGGAGGCACTGGCAGCTGCGGACGGCGTCATCGCCGCCGCACCCGTGTACAAGGCGGGCGCCTCCGGGCTGTTCACGAGCTTCTTCCAGGTGCTCGACAACGACCTGCTCATCGGCAAGCCGGTGATCCTGGCCGCCACGGCGGGCACCGCGCGCCACGCTCTCGTCGTGGACCACGAGATGCGTGCGTTGTTCGCCTACCTGCGCGCACTGCCGGTCCCGACCGGGCTGTTCGCCTCGACGGAGGACTGGACAGACAAGGCGCTCAGCACTCGGATCGACCGCGCCGCGACGGAGCTCGCGATCCTCGTCGAGTCCGGCTTCGCCAGAGCCGTCCGCGACGATTCGTGGGGTCGCTACCAGCACAGCTTCGGATCCGCAGGCGGCACCGAACTCGGCATCGACCTCGACTCCGACCTGATGCGCCTGGCCACCGGTGGCACGCTTCGGGACGGCGAGGACCCGTTCGACCTGAGCAAGGGCTGACGGAAGACACGCGCCGCCGCGCGTGTTGACGCCCTCGACCACCACACGAGACACCAGGAGACCCATGACTGACACGACCGTCACCCGTAACGAGAGCGAGTCCCGCTACGACGTGCACGTCGACGGCGAGCTCGCAGGCTTCGCCCAGTACGAGATCGACGGAGACCGCGCGGCCTTCACCCACACCGAGGTGTTCGAGGCCTACCAAGGCGACGGCGTGGCCGGCACGCTGGCCGGCGAGGCACTCGCGGACACCGCGTCGCGCGGCCTCACCATCGTTCCCGTGTGTCCGTACATCGCGAAGTACCTGGACCGCCACGAGGTCGAGGGCGCGACGGTCGCGCCACCGCAGTAGGCCGGACCCATGACGCGCACCGACGTTCACGACGACGTCTGCGACGAGCCGGACTCCGGCACTGCGCCGCCGGCCTTCGATCCTGGCCGCCGAGCCGAGGTGCTGCCGTCGCGCGACGTGCCGCTGGGCGGTCTGCGCGGCATGACGGTGAGCCGGTCGCTGCCCCAGCGTGAGGTGCCGACCATCGGTGCGTGGTGCTTCCTGGACCGGTTCGGCCCCCAACGCACCACCATGCGCGTCGAGCCCCACCCTCACATCGGCCTGCAGACCGTGACGTGGCCGCTCACCGGCGAGATCCGTCACCGCGACTCGATCGGGTCGGACGTGGTGCTGCGCCCCGGAGCCCTCAACCTCATGACCAGCGGTCACGGCATCTCGCATTCGGAGTACTCACTGACCGAGGAGCCGATCGACCTCGATGCGCTTCAGCTGTGGGTGGCGTTGCCCGAGCACGTCCGTCACGGCGACCACGGCTTCGAGTCGCACTCGGACCTCCCCGAGGTCGTGCTCGAGGCGCCCCAGAGCACGGCTTCCCGTCACGGGGCCGATGCGGTCGCGGTCGTCGTCATGGGCACGTTCGCGGGTGCGACGTCCCCGGCGACCACCCATACCCCGATCGTCGGCGCAGAGTTGAGCATCCCTGCGGGCGCGACCGTTCGGCTCCCGCTCGACTCGGCCTGGGAGCACGGGCTCGCTCTCATCGACGGAGACATGGCGGTCCGGGGCGATGACGGCGCCGCTCTTCCGGACATCACCGCAGGCGACATCCTCTACCTGGGCAACCGGCGGCCCGAGGTGACGGTCAGCACGACCGGCGGCGCCCGCGTCTTCCTCCTCGGAGGGGAACCATTCCCGGACGATCTGGTGATGTGGTGGAACTTCGTGGGGCGCAGTCACGACGAGGTCGCGGAGGCTCGTCGTGCGTGGGAAGCGCGCGAGCCTCGTTTCGGCCACGTGGTGGGACACGGCCAGACGCGCGTTCCCGCCCCTCCCATGCCAGAAGTGCGTCTCACCCCGCGCCGTCGGCGCCCCGTTCCGGACTGAGCCCGCGCGCCCGCGCCACCACCCGTCCGCGCTGCGAGTCCCAGAAGCGCTCCAGCATGTCGCGCGCTTCGGCCACGTCAGCATCGGCCCCGAACAGCTCGGTGCCCGGCTCGAACCGGACTCCCTCGGCAAGGGTCCCCGCCGGCAGCGGGTCGAAGCCCAAGGCGTCGACCAGGGCGCCCACTGCGGCGACGTCGCGCTCGTCGTCACCCGCGATCGCCATGGCGAGTCGCTCCGGGTCGCCTGCGGCACGCGCGAGCTCCTCCAGTGCGTACGCACTCACATGACCGAAGGCCTTCACCACCCGAGCGTCCGCGAGGTGCGCCTGCACCGTCTCCGACGTGGATGTCGTGGGATCCTCGAACTCGGGCCGCGCGCCGTCGAGTTCCCACCAGTAGTTCATCGCATCGACGACGAGAGCGCCGGCCAGCGCCTCGGGCGGGAGCTGGCGATGACGGCCCAGCGGGATCGCGATCACCACGATGTCGGCGCGCGCGACGTCCTCGACCGAGACGGCCGATGCGCCGGGCGCGGCCGCCTCGACGTCGGCCCGGAGCTGTTCTGGCGGTCGCGACGCGGCGACTCTCACGTCGAGTCCCGCGCGGCGCGCCAGCACGGCGATCGCTCGACCGATGCGTCCCGCACCGATGATGCCGAGCGTCAGGGCGGGGGGCACCACAGTGTCGGGGGAGGTCACCTTCGTACCCTAGGTGATCCGCGACGGGCGCTCCGCAGCGCTCGATAGAGTGGCCAGGTGCCCTCCTCTCCCCTGCCCTCGCCCCGCATGGTCTTCCTCGACATCGACGGCACGTACGCCTCGCACGGGTCGGTGCCTGATGCTCATGTCGAGGCCGTGCGACAGGTGCGGGAGAACGGGCACCGCGTGCTGCTGTGCACGGGGCGTGCCCGATGCGCGGTGTCGTCGCGCCTGCTCGACGCAGGCTTCGACGGCGTGGTCGCGAGCGCCGGAGCCTACGCGGAGATCGACGGACTCGTCCTCCGCGACGAGGTGTTTCCGGCCGCGCTCGCTCGCCGCACCATCGACGCGCTCGCGACCTACAATGCCGTGAGCCTCGTCGAGTCGACGGCGGCGCTCTACGCCCTGTCCGACGCCCACGAGGCCATCGAGGAGCGCTCGCACCGGCACGGCGCTGCGGCCCAGGCCGCACTGTGGGAGGACCTGCGCGCGGCCCGAATCGTGGTCGACACCCTGCACGGGCTCAGCTTCGCGAAGGTGGTGACGCTGTCCGCCGACACCGACCTGTCGGTGATCGCTGCGGCGATCGGCCCCGAGGTCGCGGCGGTCGAGACCTCGCTGCGGGACCTCGGGCGCGGCGCCGGCGAACTGTATCTGACGCACGTCTCCAAGGCAGTGGGCATCGCGGCTGTGGTCGAGCACCTGGGCCTCACGCCGGCGGACGTCATCGGCGTGGGCGACGGCCCGAACGACATCGAGATGCTCGAGTACGCCGGCACCGCCGTGGGAATTGCCGGAGGCCACCCGGACGTTCTCGCCATCGCTGACGTGGTGGCCGAAGGCCCCGAGAGCGCCGGCCTTGCTGCGGCGTTCGCAGACCTGGGCCTCGTCTGACGTCAGTACCCAGTGCCACACTGGGTGGCAGTCGGCGTTCTGTCGCGCCGCCCCTCCTACGAGCAAGAACGGTCCCCGCATGCCTGACGCCCCCTCCTCCCCTGCCATGACGAGCGCGCCCCAGTCGGTGTCGCGCCGCGACGAGCTGGTGCTTCGCGTGTTGATCGTCTCGGCCTTCACGGTGATTCTCAACGAGACCGTCATGGGCGTGGCGATCCCCCACCTCATGGAGGATCTGGGTGTCACCGCCATCGCCGCGCAATGGCTGACCACCGCGTTCCTGCTCACCATGGCGGTGGTCATCCCCATCACCGGCTTTTTGCTGCAGCGCTACCCCACGCGACCGCTCTACATCGGAGCGATGACGCTGTTCCTGGTGGGCACCACACTGGCGGCGCTCGCGCCGGGCTTCGAGGTGCTCCTCGTGGCCCGAGTGATCCAGGCCGGCGGCACGGCCGTCATGCTCCCCCTGCTCATGACCACTGTCATCAGCCTGGTGCCCGAGCGTGAACGCGGCCGCCGCATGGGCACCATCGGCGTGGTGATCTCCGTCGCGCCTGCGCTCGGACCCACCATCTCCGGTCTGATCCTGTCCGTGCTGCCGTGGCGGTTCCTGTTCGTGTTCGTGCTCCCCGTCGTGGTCACCGTGCTGGCATTCGGCATCCTGCGCATGCGGAGCACGAATGAGCCGACCCCCTCTCGCATCGACGTCCTGTCCGTCGCGCTCTCGGCCCTGGGCTTCGGCTCGCTGGTGTTCGGCCTCAGCCGCATCGGCGAGTCCGCCGAGGGCGACCTCGGCACCGCGCTGAGCGCCATCGGCGTGGGCGTGGGCGTGCTCGCGCTGTTCACCTGGCGACAGATCGCGCTGCAGCGCCGCGAAGCCCCGCTGCTGGACCTGAGAGTCTTCAAGGTCCGCACCTTCTCGGTCGCCACCGCGATGTTCGTGGTCGCGATGATCGCGATGTTCGGCACGATCATCCTGCTGCCGCTGTTCATGCAGAACGTGCTGGGTCTGAGCGTCCTCGCCAGCGGGCTCCTGCTGCTCCCGGGAGGCCTCGCGATGGGACTCCTGGCGCCGCCCATCGGCCGTGCCTACGACCGCATCGGCCCGCGCGCGCTGCTGGTGCCGGGAACGGTGCTGGTGGCCGTCGCGCTGTGGGCGATGTCGCTGGTGCTGGGCGTCTCGACCCCGTGGTGGGCGCTGCTGGCCTGCCACGTCACGCTGAGCATGGGTCTCGCGCTCATCTTCACCCCGCTGTTCTCCGCGAGCCTGGGATCCCTCCCGCGGCGCCTGTACTCGCACGGCTCCGCGACGGTGTCCACCCTGCAGCAGGTCGCTGCGGCGGCCGGAACCGCGCTGTTCGTGTCGACGATGACCGCGGTGGCACTGACCCAGACCGATGCGGGAGTCGACGCCGTCGGGGCCGAGGCTGCCGGCATTCGCGCCGCGTTCATGGTCGGCGCGATCCTCGCGACCCTCGGTGTGGGCCTCGCGCTGCTCATCCGTCGACCCGAGTCGGTGGAGGGGACTCCGCCCGCGCCAGGCGAGCCGACGACCGCGGCCCACGTCGACTACGAGGCATCCGCCCCACTCCCGTGACACGGGTGGGGCCGCCGGGCGGTCAGCGCGCGGCGGCAGATCAGCGGAGGAACGCTGCGCGTTCGGACCCGTCGGTCGCCGCTGCGACGCGCGCGAGCATGTCCTCGGACATCGGCGGGAGGTCGTCGAGTGCGAACCATGCGGCGGCGGTGTTCTCGCCGTCTGCGGGATGCGGTTCGCCACTCACGTAGCGGAACCGAAAGGTGTGGTCCAGGTACTGCGCCTGGTCCCCGTTCGGGTAGCGCATCGGCGGCAGGGTGTGCACGCGCACGAGCGCCACCGGCTCGGCGACCACGTCGGCCTCCTCATGGACCTCCCGCACTCCCGCGACTGCGGGCTCCTCACCAGGGTCGACGATGCCGGTGACGGGCGTCCACGCGCCGTTGTCAGCACGCCTCACCAGCAGCACTTCGCGCGTGCCCGCGGGCCCGTCGCGCAGCACCACCGCCGTCACCCCAGGGAGCCACAGAAGCGCGTGGCCCACCTTCTCGCGCAGGTCGAGGACGAAGTCAGGCGTCGCCATCGCGTCACTCAGCAACGGGGTCGACGAGCGACCAATGAGGGTGCTTGGGCTCGCGGCCATCGCCGGACGAGCGGCGCGCGACGCGGCGCGCGAGCCACGGGAGCACGTAGGTGGCGTAGTAGCGCGCCTCTGCGACGGGACCTCCCGGCGGGTCCTCCGTCGCACCTGCTTCCGGCAGCTCCGTCGCAACGCCCAGCGCTGTCAGCACTCGCGCCGCGACCCTGCTGTGTCCCAGGGAGTTGAGGTGCAGCCGGTCAGGAGCCCAATACGGAGAGCGCCGCAGTTCGGCGTCGGACCAGTTGTCGACGAAGGTCACGTCCGGTCGCTCCGCTGAGAACGCGCGGGTCGCCTCGAGGAACTCGTTGCCGCGGCTGCGGATCAGAGAGCCACGCGGAAGACGCTCGGTGGGGTCGCCGCCGCTGAGCACCACGAGGGCAACGCCCTCCTCCGCGCATCGGTCAGCCACCCGCGCGGCGTACTCCATGACGCGCTCCACCCCGAAGCCGGGCCGCATCATGTCGTTGCCGCCGCCGTTGAAGGTCATCAGCGTCGGCCGCGGGTCGAGCGCGAGCGCGTCCTCGAGCTGCTGATCCACGATCGGCGCGATGAGCCGACCGCGAATCGCCAGGTTGGCGTAGTGCACGGGCTCCTCGCTCGCCTGCGCGAGGCCTGCGGCCACGAGGTCCGCCCACCCCCGCACGGAGCCGCCGTCGAGCTGGTCGCCCACTCCCTCGGTGAAGCTGTCTCCGATCGCTGCAAAACGCATACCGTGAGCCTATCCGGCGTCGGGTGCTCCCAGAGGAGTCGACACCGTCGGCAGGAACACTCGCATCGCACTGGGCTGACGAGAAGCCCACCGATGGTAGGGAATCAGGGGCACGAGGCGGTGCTCGCCTCCCTGCGCGGACGGGGCGAGGGATGCACTGAATGGCACCCGACCCTCGGGCACGGCTGGCTCGTCGAGGACCAGTGCTCGCACGACGGCGCCGTCCGCGTACGAGTCCGGTGCGGTGCCCGTGTCGACGAGCAGACGCTCCAGTCGGTCATCGCCGGGAACGTCCACGCCCTCGACGCACAGCACCAGCGGACCGCGCTCGACCGCCACCGTGCCCCGCATCGCGTCCACGCGGGGATCCGGCCAGCTGAAGCGCGGCTGAAGTGGAAGGTCGAGCGTGATGCGGTCCCCACGGACGAAGGTGCGACGCACGTCCCACCAGCCTGGCCCGACGGTGTGGCGCGCCTCGCCAGGACCGGCCCCGGCGGCATCGGCCGCCCACTGCGGAATGCGCAGCCTCACGGTCACGGCACTGGCGGGCGCCTCGGTGACCGTGACACGGATCGCGCCATCGTGTGGGTACGCCGTGTCGACGCGCAGCCCGAGCGTCGCGCCCGTCACCTCGATCGAGATATCGCCGGCGCCGTAGAGCAGCAGCGAGACCACATCACCCTTGACCGCGGACGCATACGTCTCGAGAGAGGCGAGGGTCCTGGCGACATTGGTGGGACAGCATGACACGTCGAACCACGGTGCCCGGACGCCGCCCTCGGCGCGCATGTTGACGTGTTCGCTGACCGCGTCTTCCGGCGCCTCCCGCTGTTGCAGCGGGTTCGCATAGAAGAACGCCCGCCCATCCGGCGCCTGCGCGGTGGCGACGACGTTGTACAGCGTGCGCTCGATCAGGTCGATGTGTCGCGCTTGCCCGGTCGCGAGGTACAGCCGCCAGGCGAACATGACGGAGGCGACGCCGGCGCACGTCTCGCAGTAGGCGCGATCCGGCGGCAGCTCCCAGTCATCGCCGAAGCCCTCATCCTGGTGGCGGGATCCCATGCCTCCGGTGATGTACGTCCTGCGCTCGACCGTGCGCACCCACTGACGCTGAAGCGTGTCCAGCAGCTCCGCGTCCTCGGTCTCGACCGCGACATCCGCGGCGCCTGCCGACAGATACAGCGCACGCACCGCGTGCCCACGGAGCGCTGCGGCCTCCCGGACAGGCACATCATCCTGGAAGTAGTCGGCGGCGAGCAGCGGGCGCACGGGCAGCGTGCCGTACCCACGCCTCGCCACGAACAGTCGTGCCTGCTCGACGTATCGGGCCTCTCCCGTCGCACGACCCAGCTCAGCGAGCGCGACCTCGATCTCGGGATGCCCGCACAGCGTCTCCCTGGCCCCGTCAGCGAACTCACGGCAGATGTGGTCAGCGGCACGGAGAACGACCTCCGTCAGCGCATCGTCGCCGGCGGTGCGCAATCGTGCCACGCCTGCCTGGAGGAGGTGGCCCATGTTGTACAGCTCATGGCCCATCGACATGTCGGTGTATCGCTCGGGAAGGCCCGGGTGCCCGAACGCCGTGCAGAGGTAGCCGTCCTCGTCCTGTGCCGCTGCAATTCGCGCCACGAGCGACTCGTAGCGGTGTTCGAGGAGCGGGTCGGGACGGCGCGCGAGCTCCCAGACGATGCCCTCGACGAGCTTGTAGATCTCCGAGTCCGAGAACTGCCATCCGGGGCGGTCCGTCGTGGTCTCTCCGCGTGCGACTCGATCGAAGTTCTCGAGCCAACCGAGCCGGTCCATCCACGCGATGCAGTGGTCGAAGGTCGCCTGGGCGTTGATGCGGATGCGCGATCCCCAGAAGCTGCCGGCATCCCACCGGACCTCGCCCACCCGCGCTCCACGGCGCGGACCCTTCGATGGGACGACGGGAGAGCCGCCCCGGGAGATCGGCTTCCGGCGAGTGTCGTGCGTCGTCGTCACGGGTCAGTCCTTCACTGCGCCGGCGGTCACGCCCGCAGCGACATAGCGCTGGGCGAAGACGAGCAGGACGGCGGCTGGAATCGAGGCCACGACCGCGGTCGCCATGATGGCGTTCCACTGGGTCGTGTTGTTGCCGATGTAGTTGTAGATGCTGAGCGTCACGGGGATGAAGTCCGAGTTCCGCGCCAGGGTCGAGGCGAACACGAAATCCGACCACGCCCACAGGAACGCGAACAGCGATGCGGTGAGGATGGCGTTGCGGCTCAGTGGCACCACGATGGACCGAAAGGTGCGCCAGGCGCCAGCCCCGTCCATGCGCGAGGCCTGCAGCAGTTCACGCGGAATTCCGCGCATGAAGGCGGTGAACAGCAAGACGGCAAACGGCACCGCGATGGTGGAATCCGCGACGATCAGACCCCAGACCGAGTTGAGAAGACCCAGCCTCACGTAGATCGCATAGAAGCCCATCGCCATCACGACGGCGGGAATCATCTGCGCCACCAGCAGCAGGAAGTTCAGAGTCCGACCGCCGCGGATGTCGAGCATCGCCATCGCGTATCCCGCGGGGGCGGCGATCACCACCGTCAGCACGACGCAGCCGAGGCCGATCAGCAGGCTCGTGACGAGCGCCGGGAGCTGCTGATCGAAGACCGCCTGGTAGCCCTCGAACGTCGGATCGACGGGGAACATCTGCGGGGGGTCGTTGCGCAGGTCGTTGCGCGGCGTCAGCGAGACGTTGAACATCCAATACACGGGGAAGAGCATGATCGCGGTGAACACCAGACCGAGCCCTGCGTGCCACCAGCGTCGAGTGGACGTCCTCATCACTGCTCGACCTTCCTCTGGAGGTTCACATACGCGAGGCCGAAGACGAGCGCGATGACGATCAGGATGTTTCCGATCGCCGCGGCCGGCGAGAAGTCGGGCTGACCGGTGCCGAAGGCCTCGCGGTATGACCAGACGGCCAGCGTCAACGAACTGTTCGCAGGACCGCCCTTGCTCATGATCCAGACCACATCCACGACCTTCAGCGTGTAGACGAGGCCAAGCAGGATGGTGATCGCGGACACGGGCCGCAGCAACGGGAACGTGACGCGCCAGAACACCATGAATGGCCCTGCGCCATCGAGTGCCGCCGCCTCGTAGACCTCCTCGGGGATGTTCTGCAGGCCGGAGTACAGGATGACGAGGTTGAACGGGATCCCGAGCCAGATGTTGGCGATGATCACGGACAGCAGCGACGTCTCGGGCGAGGTGAGCCAGTTGACGGGATCGATACCGACCACGCCCAGGAACGAGTTGAGCACCCCGGCGTCGGAGTTCATCATCCACGCCCACGTGGATGAGGAGACGATCAAAGGCAGGAGCCACGGGATGAGGAACATCGCTCGGAGGACACCCGACAGCGGGAAGCGGCGCTTGAAGAAGACCGCGAGGGCCAGCCCGATCGAGTACTGGAACACGAGCGACACGAACACGAACAGGAAGGTGTTCCACAGCGCCTGGGGGAACAGCGGACTGGACACCACGTTCGCGAAGTTCTCGAGGCCGACGAACTCCGCGTTCCCTTGCACGAATGCGCGAATGTTGTAGTCGTGCACAGAAAGGTCGATGCTGCGGATCAGTGGGTAGGCGTAGAACGCGATCAGGTAGACGATCAGCGGCGCAGCGAACGCGACAGCGACCCATGGTGACCCGTGAATGCGGCGCCTGCGGCGGTCGACGTGAGACCGCGACTCGCCAGGCGGCCGTTCCGGACGGCGCTCGTGCATAGTGGTGGCGGTAGTCATGAGTGTTCCTCGGCTCCGTGGTGTGGGGCGGATCCGAGGGATCCGCCCCACACCACGATCATGGGACGCTGACGTCAGCGGCCGGTGGTGGAGAGCGCCGTGTCCTGAGCGGCGTCAAGGGCCTCCTGCGGAGACATCGCACCCGACATCGCGGCCTGGACCGCGGTCCACAGCTGCTCGGAGATCAGCGGGTAGTCCGTGCCCAGGTTGTCGCTGGTGCGGCCCTTGGCGGCGCGCACCGCATCGACCCACACCTCGAGCTCGGGGTGAGCCTCGATGAACTGCTCCTGGCCCTCCGGCGTCGGCGGGATGTAGTAGGCGAAGGTCTCCGCCGTCTCGACAAATCCCTCAGGAGTCGTCATGCACTCGATGATCTGGCGAGTGGTGTCGTATCGCGCCTCGTCATCCTGCACGGGCGCCATGATGAACTCGCCGCCTGTCGGCGCGGGCGCCGCTCCGCCGTCCTTCGCCGGGAGCGTGATGTAGCTCGCCTCGAAGGGGGCCTCCGCGGCACTGTTGACCTGCCAGGTGCCGTTCTCGACGAACCCGGTCTGACCGTCGAGGAACTCTTCCCACGCGGTGTTCTGCGAGTTCTGGATCGCGGACTGCGGCGCCCAGTCGTTCTCGAGCCATTCGACCCACAGCTCCACGGCCTCGACGGCCTCGGGCGAGTTCAGTTCGAGCAGGTCGGCTCCGGAGCCCCAGAACCAGGGCAGGAACTGGAAGGACCCCTCTTCCGTTCCGATGCCGGCGAAGGTGATGCCGCGGTATCCCGCATCGGAGATCGAGCCAAGGGCGGCGTTCAGGCTGTCCCAGTCGGTCACAGACGCCGGGTCGACTCCCGCATCCTCGAGGATCTCGGCGTTGTAGTACAGCGCCAGGGTGTTGGCGCCGATGGGGATGCCGTAGGCCGTGTCATCGACCACGCCGGCAGCGAGCAGGTTGTCGTCGATGCTGCTGGTGTCGAAGCCCAGCTCGTCCATGCTGATGATGGCTCCCGTGTCGGCGAGCGTCGAGACGGCAGGGTTGTCCAGCAGCACCACATCCGGCGACGTGCCCTCCTGCGCGGAGAGCAGCAGCTGGTTGGTCAACGCGGTCGTGTCGTACGGCGTTCGGTCGATCGTCACGCCGGCTTCGTCTCCGCATGCCTGCACGCGCCCGTCCCAGTCTGATCCGTCTTCGTGCTGGGGATACGGGTCCCACCACGTGAAGGTGCCACCGACGCTGTCGCCGTTTCCTCCACCACCGGACGTTCCCGAGGTCTCGGGGTCCGAGGCGTCCGATGAACACCCGGCAAGGACGCCGAGGGCGAGCGCGGCACTGGCGAACGCCGTGACCGCTTGTGTCTTCTTCGCATACATCAGTGTTCCTCCTTGAACAGTCCCGCCACGAGGACGAGATGGGCTGTATGCCCCTTACAGGGCCTTCCGGGGTGGTGCAGTCGATCCGCGGTCATCGATCGCGGGGGGAATGAGCTCGAGCACGTGAGGGAGGGCGGTCGTGGCGCCACCTTCGATGCGGGCCACGAGCTGGCGCACCGCACGCCGACCGAGTTCGTCGGCAGCGGAGTCGATCGCGGTGAAGGGCAGCGAGAACGTGCGCGCGAAGTCGGTGGAGTAGCGGCCGATCACCGAGATGTCATGAGGAGCGTGGAGGCCACGAGCGGAGAGCACCGACGGCAGTGCGGCTGCCGCTCCCTCGTTGTTGAGGAGCAGGCCGGTCGCCGTCGGGTGTGCGTCCAGGTATCCGTGCAGATCGGTCCCGATCTGCGGTTGCGACGACGCCCCGAAGTAGTGGTGCAGCACGACCCCGCGCTCTTCCGCCCGCGCCCGCGCCGCGTTCGCGAGCCGCCAGACGTATGCCCCGCCACGCACCACGACATCCTCGGGCTGCGACACCAGGACCATCTCGCGATGGCCGAGATCGACGAGGGAGTCGACCATCAGGCGTCCGCTCGCCACGAAGTCGAGGTCGAAGACGTCGAACCCGCTGGTGTCGGCTGGAAGCCCCACCATCGCTCCCGGCTGAGGAGCGGCGCTGAGGATCGGCAGGCGGTCGTCGTGCTCCGCCACGTTGAGCAGCACGAACCCGTCGACCATCCGCGACGAGGACAGCCGTTGGAGGGCGTGGACCCCGTCCTCCTCGGAGACGAGCAGCGTGTCGTAGCCCAGCGCCCGCGCCTCATTGGTGACGCCCAGCACGTACTGGAGCATGGCGGGGGCGAACTCGTCGTCGAGGAACCTCGAGAGCAGCCCGAGCACCTTCGTCTCGGAGGTCGCGAGGGCTCGCGCTCCGGCGTTCGGCGTGTAGCCCAACTCCTCGACGGCGGCGAGAACCCGCTGCCTCACCGGCGTCGAGATACTGCGCTTTCCGGTCAGCGCGTACGACGCGGTGGACCTCGACACACCCGCGGCCTTCGCCACATCGCCAATCGTGACCACAGCGTCACTCCTTCGTTCGCATCATTGTCGAACCGGTTCGATTCGTACCGGTTCGACAGTAGCCGGAGCGCGGATCGAGACGCAACCCGCGAGCGGAGGGCTTTACCGAATCGTGATGCTCGTCCCGCGTCGCGGCGAGTGGCACGATGGCCCTATGCCCTCACTGACTGACTTCACCGCCACCGCTCTCACCGGCGACGAGCGCAGCCTCTCCGAGTTCGCGGGGCAGGTCGCCCTCGTCGTCAACACCGCGTCGAAGTGCGGCTTCGCCCCGCAGTTCGAGGGACTCGAGGCGCTGCAGCAACAGTTCAAGGACCAGGGCTTCACCGTCCTCGGGTTCCCCAGCAATCAGTTCAAGCAGGAATTGGCGGACGCCGACGAGATCGGCGACTACTGCCAGAAGAACTACGGCGTGACCTTCCCGATGTTCGCGACCATCGACGTCAATGGCAGGCATGCCCACCCCGTGTATCAGTGGCTGCGCTCCGAGGCGGGCGGAACGCTCAGCTCTGCGATCAAGTGGAACTTCACGAAGTTCCTGGTGGGACGCGACGGCCACGTGATCAAGCGCTATGGGTCGAACACCGAGCCCGCCGCGATCGCCGCCGACATCGAGGACGCCCTCGCCACCGACTGACCGGGAATGAATGAGCGCACCGGTACGCTCTTAGTTGAAGCATCAACTGATCAACGCGAGGAGCAGCAGTCCATGACGCAAGTCCAGTTCGGCATCGAGACCTTCGGCGACATCCCGCTGGCAGATGACGGCGCCCTGATGACGCACGCCGCCGCCATTCGCCAGGTCGTCGACGAGGCCGCACTCGCGGACCAGATCGGCATCGATGCCGTCGCTCTCGGAGAGCACCACCGCCACGACTTCGCGATCTCCTCCCCCGAGATGGTGCTCGGCGCGATCGCGTCCCGTACGTCCCGCGTGAGCCTCGGCTCCGCGGTGACGGTGCTGAGCTCGGATGACCCCGTCAGGGTCTTCCAGCGCTTCGCCACGCTCGACGCGGTCTCCTCTGGTCGGGCCGAAGTGATCCTCGGTCGCGGCTCGTTCACCGAGTCCTTCCCACTCTTCGGCTTCGACATGGCCGACTACGAAGTGCTCTTCGAGGAGAAGATCGAGATCTTCTCCCGACTCCTGACCGAGAAGCCGGTCAGCTGGGAGGGCACCACTCGCCCGGCGCTCCACGAGGCGGACGTCTACCCCAAGACCGAATCAGGTTCGCTGACCACGTGGGTGGGTGTGGGCGGCTCTCCGCAGTCCGTGATCCGGGCCTCCAAGTATGGATTCCGCCTGATGCTCGCGATCATCGGCGGCCAGCCCGAGCGCTTCGCCCCGTACGTCGACCTCTACCGCCGCGCCAGCGAGCAGCTCGGCACCACGGCACACCCGGTGGGCATGCACAGCCATGGGTTCATCGCCGCCACCGACGACGAGGCTCGCGAGGCGTACTACCCGGGCTACAAGGCGATGATGGACCGCATCGGGGCTGAGCGCGGCTGGCCTCCCATGGCGCGTTCCTCGTACGACGCGGAGATCACGAGCGGTTCGCTCTACGTGGGTTCCCCCGACACGGTGGCGCGCAAGATCGCCGCCTCGATCAGCGGCCTCGACGTGGGCCGGTTCGACCTGGTGTACACCGGCGGCGGCGCGATGCCTGCCAGCCAGCGCATGCGGGCCGTCGAGTTGTACGGCACCGAGGTCATCCCGCGCGTGCGGGAGCTCCTCGCCGACGGAGCACCGTCATGACCGCGACCGGATTGGGCACCGTGGGAATCCTCGGCGCCGGCAAGCTGGGGACCGTCCTCGCGCGCCAGGCCGTCGAGGCCGGCTACCGCGTGCTCGTCGCCGGCTCGGGAGATCCCTCGCGCATCTCGCTCACCCTCGAGGTCCTCTCCCCCGGCGCGGAGGCCACGACGGCCGATGCGGTCGCGCGGGAATCCGACCTCGTCGTCCTGGCACTTCCGCTGGGCAAGTACCCGACGCTCGACGCCGAGTCGCTCCGCGACACCGTCGTGGTCGACGCCATGAACTACTGGTGGGAGGTCGACGGCGCGCGGGAGGACCTCGCCTCACCCGCCACGTCGACCAGCGAGATCGTCGCGCAGCACCTCGAGGGCGCTCGGCTCGTGAAGGGCTTCAATCACATGGGTTACCACGACCTCGACGAGGGGGCTCTCCACGCCGGGGCGCCCGGACGCCGTGCGATCGCGATCGCGGGGGACGACGTCGGAGCGGTCGAGGCCGCGCGCACCCTGGTCGACGCCGTGGGCTTCGACCCCGTCGTGATCGGCGGCCTCGCCGCCGGCAGGAGGCTCGAGCCAGGCACTCCGGCATTCGGGGCCAACGTCGCGGCCGACGCACTCGTCGCCCTCGTCGGTCAGGCGACTGCGGACGCGTCCACGGCGCGCTGAGAGTCCCCGCTCGCGTTCCGGGCCGCCTTACGCGACAGGTCCGCTGGCCGCCGCCCTCAGCCGTTCCACGTCCTCGCGAACACGATCGGGCTCACGCGAGAGCGGCGGACCCGCCGGGTCAAGAGCGGCATCGAGCGAACCCGCGGCGTCCTTGGCGAGCGACCCGAACGCCGCCCGCCAGTCGGTCGCCACGTCTCCCGGGGCAGAGAACAGCTCGAAGGTCACCCCCGCGGCCTCCTCGTAGAGAAGGGCGTGGGCGATCGCCTCAGCGATGTGCCGTCGAGAGACTCCCCTGCGGCTGTCGACGGGCGTCCGATCTCCCTGCTCGAGCGTCGCCGAGTGGAAGCCGGACGGCTGCGCGTCGAACCAGCCGGGGCGAATGATGGTGGCCGGCACACCGCTGGACCGCAGCACCCGCTCGCCACGTGCCTTCCAGCGCATGATCTCGCGCCACGCACCCGTCTCGTGAGTCACCGCCATCGACGTCATCAGCACCACCCGCGGGCGGGCGCCGGCCAGTGCCTCCAGCACCGCCGGCACGGCCCCGTAGTCGACGTCCTCGGGCCGGCGATCCGAGCCGTGCACCATCACGATGCCGTCGGACCCGCGCACGGCCCGAGCGAGCCCAGCATGGTCGGTGACGTCGGCACGGATGGTCTCGACACCAGGCAGGAGCGCCCGGGCGCGCTCGGGGTCGCGCACCGCGGCGACCGGCTCGAGGCCGTGCGCGGCGAGCGCGGGCACGACCTCGCGACCGATGGACCCCGTCGCCCCGATCACGACCACCCGCGTCATGCCAGCCATCCTTCCGCAGCCTCCGCCTCCACAGCGCGACACGTCCGTCCGCCGGCCTCGCGCATCGGCGACAGACGGGCCGACCCCCTGCCCCGTTCCGGTAGAATATGGCGCGTAGTGCAGACGGAACCTCCCGTGCCGTGCACCCGTCCATCCGATTGCTCGCCGGGGGCCCTCAGAACCCTCGTGCCAGCAGCCCAGCGCTCCAGTGACCGGACCCAGGTGGTTTTTTGCTCCTCGCGTGTGTCGCGACTGTCGTCGCCACGTGTGTCCTGGCCCCGCTCGTGACGCGGCTGCTCGGACGCAGCGCCGGCTGGATCCTCTCGATCCCTCTGCTCGCGGCGGCCGCTGGGCTCATCGTCCTCGGCTCGGGAACTCAGCATGTGCCGTGGATGCCGACTCTCGGCATCGGCTTCGATCTGAGGCTCGACGGACTGTCGCTCACCTTCATGCTGCTGGTCCTCCTGATCGGCGCTGCGGTCCTGACGTACAGCTCGCGCTACTTCGCGGTCGGCCGCCACACCCGGTACTTCACGCTCATGACGGCCTTCGCGGCCGCGATGACCATGCTCGTGCTCGCGAACGACGTGGTGCTGCTGTTCGTGTCGTGGGAGCTCACCACCCTGTGCTCATTCCTGCTCATCGCGCGCTCTGGAGCGAAGGCCCGCAGGCCGGCCATCCGGACCCTGCTGGTGACGGCCATGGGCGGGCTGAGCCTGCTCGGCGCCGTCACGACCATGGCCGTGGCCACGGGCACCACCCAGCTGAGCGAGATCATCGCGGATCCGATGTGGCAGGAGGACACTGCCGTCGCGTCCACGGTGATCGCACTGCTCGCGATCGCCGCGTTCACCAAGTCTGCGCAGTTCCCGTTCCAGGCGTGGCTCCCTGACTCGATGGTCGCCATCACTCCGGTGAGCGCGTACCTGCATGCCGCCGCGATGGTGAAGGCCGGCATCTACCTGCTGCTGCGCTTCTCCCCCGCGTTCTCCGAGGTTCCACTGTGGAACACGATGCTCATCACCTCAGGGCTGATCACCGCACTGCTGGGCGCCGTCGCCGCGCTGCGCCGGTACGACCTCAAGGAATTGCTCGCGTACTCGACCATCAGCCAGCTGGGTCTGCTGGTCGCGATGATCGGCGTCGGCACCCCTGAGGCGATCAAGGCCGCGACCGTGCACACCGTGGCCCACGCCCTGTTCAAGTCTGCGCTGTTCCTCTTCGTGGGCGTGATCGACCATCGGGCAGGCACGCGCGACATCCGCGCCCTGACGCACATGCGCATCCGCATGCCGGTGACGCTCGGAGCGATCACGATCTCCGCCGCGTCGATGGCTGGTCTGCCACCGTTGCTGGGCTTCGTCAGCAAGGAGTCGATGTTCACGGCCTTCGTCGACGCTCCGGCGACGCCCTGGGGACCGATCACCATCACCGTAGCGGCCGCCGTCGCCTCCGCCCTGACCTTCGCGTACTCCGCCCGCATCGTCATGGGCGCGCGCGGCCACGATCCGGACGGCCGGGAAGTGACCGAGGTGCGACCCGCCGTGTGGGCCGCCCCGAGCCTGGCCGCGCTCGCCGGACTCGTGCTCGGGCTGATGCCGTTCACCCTCGACCCGCTCATCTCCGGCGCGGCCACCGCGGCGACCGGCACCACCGTCGAGGCTCACCTCGCGCTGTGGCACGGATTCAACCTGCCCCTGCTCATCTCCGCACTCGTCATCACCACCGGCGTACTGCTGGTGCTCGCGCGCAAGAAGATCCAGCCGGTGCTCCTCACGTACCGACTGCCCTTCTCCGCCCTCGACGTGGTCGAGGCCATCCTGGCCGGCCTCGCCCGGACGGGCCGCGTCGTGAGCGGCTGGTCCAGCTCGACCGCGCCGCGCCTCCACCTCGCCATGCCGGTGATCGTCACCATCGGCATCGGCACCGTGGGAGTGCTCGGCCTCTCGGGCCTGCCCGCCATCGACGGGAACGCCTCACGGCCGCTGGACTGGGTCCTGGTCGTGCTGCTCGCGGCCGGCGTCATCGCCGCCATGATGGTGTCCACGCGCGTGGGTGCCGTGGTCGTGGTCGGCGTGGTCGGATTCGCGATGACGCTGTGGTTCATGTCGCTGGGAGCGGCGGACGTCGCCCTGACTCAGCTGCTGGTCGAGATCCTCACCGTCACGGTGATGGTGCTGCTGCTGCGCCGGCTGCCCACGGACTTCAAGCCCACCCCGCTGCGTCGCACGCTGCCCTCCCTCGTGATCGCCGTTGCGGCCGGGCTGACCACCACACTGGGAGTGTGGGCGCTCACGGGCCGCCGGTCGATGTCGAGCGCCGCCGAGTACTACCTGACCGAGGGTGAAGGCGTCACCGGAGGCGCCAACGTCGTCAACACCATCCTGGTGGACTTCCGTGCTCTCGACACGCTCGGAGAGCTCTCCGTGCTGGGCGTCGCCGGCATCGTGATTGCGACGCTGCTGCGTTCACGCAGGCCCGCATCGGCCCGCCGGATCGAGATCGACGAGAACTCACCACTGGCCGATGCGCTCGACAACTCCGTCTTCACCCGCACCTTGGCCCGGCTCGTCGGCCCGCTGATCGTGATCCTCTCCGTCTTCCTCCTGCTGCGCGGTCATCAGGAGCCGGGCGGCGGGTTCATCGCCGCGCTGGTCGGCGGCGCGGGATTCGCCCTCATCTACCTGATGTCCCCCACCGACGATGTACGGCGCATCCGCCTGCCCTATCTCGCGCTGATCGGCGCCGGCATCGTGATCGGCGCGGGTACGGGCCTCTTCGGGCTGACGGAGGGCTCCTTCCTCGCGCCGCTGCACACAGAGATCCTGGGCTACAAGCTGACGTCGGCCCTGGTGTTCGACGTGGGCGTCTACCTTGCCGTGATCGGCATCGTGCTGTCGGCCTTCAACCTGCTCGGCCTGCCGCACCCGCACGAACGTGACGCGGCGCATGGCTTCGACGAGGGCGACGACGGTGACGACCCGCACGCCGATGCCCCTCAGACGCCCGACCACCAGGAGGTGACCGCATGACTCTCGCGATCACCGCCGGGCTGCTCGTCATGGGCGCCGTCTACCTGCTGCTCAAGCGGGAGATGCTGCGCATCGTGCTTGGCTTCGTGCTGCTCGGCCACGCCGCCAACCTGGTCATCATGGCCGCAGGGGGCGCCTCGCGACGGGACGCTCCCTTCGGCGCACCCGACGACCTCTCGACCGTGGCGGACCCATTGCCCCAGGCGTTCGTGCTGACCGCGATCGTCATCGCCTTCGCCATCACGATCCTGATGCTGGTGCTCGCGGTGACCGGTCGCGACCAGGACGACGACACCACCGTGGAATCGGACGTCGACGAGGAGGGCCGCTCATGACCGCGTCGATGCTTCCTCTCTTCGTCGCCATCCCCCTGGCGGCGGCAGGCGCGCTCACCATCCTCGGGCGTCGGCCACGCGTGCAGGCGGTGGCGATGCTCGTCGTGCTCGCATCTGCGCTCGCCGGGGCCGTCGCCCTGATCGTCGCCTTCCGCGACGGAGGGGCGTGGGCCGATGCAGTGGGTCTGTGGCCATTCGGCATCGCCATTCCCTTCGCGGCGGACATGTTCACGGCATTGATGCTCACGTTCACCCTGTTCGTCACGATCGTGTGCGCCGGCTTCGCGATGGCGTCCGGCCGCGCCGCGTCTCCGTTCTTCTCCCCGCTGCTGCTCGTGATGGTGGCGGGCGTCAGCGGCGCGTTGCTCACCGCGGATCTGTTCAACATGTTCGTGTTCATCGAGGTGATGCTGCTGCCCGCCTACGGCCTCTTCGTGCTGGCCGCACCGGGCTCCGCTCCGCTCCGCCAGATCGCGGGCGCACGTCTGTACGTGACGGTCAACCTGCTGACATCGACGATCTTCCTCACCGGAGTGGGATTCGTGTACGGCACCGCCGGCACGGTCAACCTGGCCGAGCTCGCCGGCGTCGCTGCGGAAGACGACACCGTGGCGCTCGCCATGGCGATCTGCATCTTCGCGCTGAGCATCAAGGCAGCCGCAGTGCCTGTTCACGGGTGGTACGTGCGCGCCTACCCCGCGACGTCTCCCGCCATGACCGCATTGTTCTCCGCCCTCCACGCCAAGGTCGCGATCTATGCGATCTACCGGCTGTACGCCGTGGTCTTCGACGGCGAAGAGCGGTTCCTGTGGATCGGTATCGCCGTGGTCATCACCGGAATGGTGATCGGCGGCCTCGGCGCGCTGGGCGAGAATGACAGCAGGACGGTCCTCGCGTTCAGCACCGTGAGCCAGATCGGCTACATCCTCCTGGGAGTCGCCCTCTTCACCGGAGCTGGGCTCGCTGCGGGCATCTTCTACCTGCTCCACCACATCGTCGCGAAGACCTCGCTGTTCCTCTCCGTTGGTGCCGTCGAGGAACGCTATGGCACCGGCACTATCGGCCACGTGTGGGGGATCACCAAGCGCGAGCCGTGGATCGCCGCAGCCTTCTTCGTCGCAGCACTGTCGCTCGCGGGCATCCCGCCGTTCTCTGGCTTCGTCGCCAAGCTGAGCATGATCATCGCTGCGATCGATGCGGGCCAAGTGCTGGCCGTCGTGGTGATGCTGGCGGTGAGCCTGATCACGCTGATCGCGATGCTCAGGATCTGGAACGGCGTGTTCTGGGGCCGGCCCCCTGACCAGGTGCTGCGCACCCACGAGGAGAAGGATCTGCCCGTCGCGGGGGCGACACCCGGCGACGGCACCTCCGTCGTGCTCGACACTGGCACCAAGCCGCGCATCGGCGTCGCGCTCGCCGTCCCTGCCGTCGTGCTCGCCATGCTCACCATCGCCCTCGGCCTGGGAGCAGAACTGCTGCTGGGGCTCTCCGAGACGGCCGCCGCTGGACTCACGGACACCTCCGCGTACATCGAGGCGGTGACGAACCCATGACCTGGCTGACCTGGCCCGTACGCATCGTCGCCTTCCTGCTGTGGTTCGCCTGGCTGGTGGTGCGCACCAACGCCGTTGTCCTCCGCGACGCGCTCACGCGTGGACAGGACTCGACGCCCGGCATCGCACGCTACGACTCCCGCTGCCGCACCGACGCCGAGATCACGCTGCTGTCGACCTGCATCACCCTCACGCCGGGGACGCTGACGGTGGGCCACCACACCCCCGAAGAGTCCGACGTCGGCCACACCATCTACGTCCACGGCATGTACTCCCCTGACGCCGACCACCTGCGGGCCGAGCTGAGAGACATCGAGGGGCGACTGCTGTCGGCGATACGTCGCGAGGGGGGTCCGTCATGATCGGCGTCGTCATCGGCATCGTGTTGGTGGGCCTCGCCGGGGTCTCAACCGTGTACCGCATGGTCACGGGCCCCACGGACGCCGAGCGCGCCATCGCCGGCGACATGCTGATGTTCTGCGTGATCGCGATGCTCGCGCTGTTCGGCGTGCTGCTCGACACGCCTTCTGCGCTCGAGATCGTGCTCATCGCCGCGCTGCTGGCGTTCCTCAGCACGATCGCGCTGGCGCGCGCACTCACGCGAGGAAGGAGATAGCGTGCTAGAGATCATCGGCGCAGTCATCATCGTCCTGGGCGCCTTGGTGTTCGTGACCGGCGCCCTTGCGCTGCTGAGGTTCCCCGACGCGTACACCCACGTCTCCGCCGTCGGCACTGCCGGCGGAATCGGCCTCGTGCTCATCGTGGTCGGGGTGCTGCTGCACGACTTCACCGTGTCGAACGCCGTGGTGGCGGTGTTGATCGTCACCGCCCAGCTGCTCACGTCCGCCGTAGGGTCGATGGCGCTCGCCCGCTCGGCCTACCTCGCTGGCTCTCCCCTGCGCCGCGTGACCTTCAACGAGCTCGAGGACGACGCCGGCGCTCGGCGCGCCTGATGCCCACCGCACGCGTTCTCGGGGGCGGCCCGGCTGGCCTGATGGCAGCCGAGGTGCTGGCCGGGGCCGGAGTCGACGTCACGGTCCACGAACGTATGCCGTCGCCAGGCCGCAAGTTCCTGCTCGCCGGTCACGGCGGGCTGAACCTCACTCACAGCGAGGACCGCGACCACTTCGTCACGCGCTACGGCGAGTCGGCGGAGCGGATCGCGCCGATGCTCGAGAGGTTCGGCCCGGACGTCCTTCGCGCGTGGGCCGCCGACCTTGGGGAGCCGACGTTCGTCGGCTCCAGCGGGAGGGTGTTCCCGCAGGCTCTTCGGGCGACGCCCCTCTTCCGCGCATGGCTCGCGCGGCTGTCTGATCTGGGCGTGGACATCGAACGCCGGACATCCTGGTCTGGCTGGGCGGGCGATGTGGGATCGGCGGACCGCACGCTGCTGATCACGAATGAGACGGGTCACACTCGCGAAGTCACCAGCGACGTGACGGTGTTCGCGCTCGGCGGGGCGTCATGGCCTCACTTGGGCGCGGACGGCACGTGGGTGGGGCCTTTCACCGCACGAGGAATCGACGTCACGCCCCTCGAGGCCGCGAACGTCGGCGTGCGCGTCGAGTGGTCCGACCTCTTCGCCGACCGATTCGCAGGCACGCCCCTCAAGAACGTGTCCGTCACCGTCAGCGGCGGCGATCCGCAGCGTGGTGAGCTGATGCTCACCGCCACGGGGGTCGAGGGTGGACTCGTCTACGCGCGAGGTGCCGCCATCCGCAACTCCCTCAAGGCACACGGCCGATGCGCCGTCAGGGTCGACCTCCGACCGGAGGTTTCGCTCGAGGACGTCGCGAAACGCCTCGGCAAGCGCAGGGCCAAGGACTCGGCCACCAATTGGCTGCGTCGGTCCATCGGCCTCGACCCCGCCTCCATCGGTCTCTTGCGGGAGACCTCCGGCGGCACGCTGCCCCACGACGCCGCCACCGTTGCCGCGCTCATCAAGGCGGTGCCCGTCGTGGTGACGGGAACGATGCCCATCGACCGCGCGATCTCGACGGCGGGTGGCATCGCGTGGACGGAGGTCGACGAGCGCCTCATGCTGCGCCGCATGCCCGGCACCTTTGTGGCGGGCGAGATGCTCGACTGGGAGGCACCGACAGGCGGCTATCTGCTCCAGGCCTCGTTCAGCATGGGCGTGGTCGCGGCGCACGGTGCGCTGGCGTGGCTCGAGGAACAGCACTCCTAGAGAGCGAGACCGGCCGCGAGCAGCACGACGGCCGCGGCGGGCAGCGCGCCCTGCTTGAGAGCGGAGCCGGCGTGTGCACGGTCGGAGAGCACCAGCACCAGCGCGGCTGCTGCCATGGAGCCCGCCCCGACGAACACCGAGGTCGCACCCGCCACGGTGTGCCCCACCGCGACGAGGACGATGCCGGCCACCACCGCAATCGCCAAGAACAGATTGTAGAACCCCTGGTTGAACGCGAGCCCGCGAGTCGCATGAGCCTCGCTCTCACTAGTGCCGAACACCGCGCGTGCCCTGGGACCAGTCCACGCGACGGACTCAAGGTAGAAGATGAAGACGTGCACTGCGGCGGCAAGCGCCGCGAGCACGAGGGCTGCGGTGACCATGAGGTCCTCTCGTATTCGCGCGCCCGCCTCGGTCACGAGCGCCTGTTGCTCCGAGTATGGCCTACGACGCTGCGCATCGACTGCGTGTCGGATCGTCGGACCCTGCGGGGCGCGGACGGTTCACCGTTCCACCCCCCACGCTCCACAGTCCCCTCCGCCAGGATGTGTTGCATGATGGCTCTGTAGACCGGCACCGCACGAAAGGACCGCCGTGACTCACATCGACATCGGGGCCTCACTCGGGGAGCGGGAGACGACAGCGCGACTCGATGCCACCCGGTTCAATCGACACACCTTCTGGTGCGGCCAGAGCGGCAGCGGCAAGACCTACGCGCTGGGGGTCGTGCTTGAGCAGCTGTTGCTCCACACCGAGCTCCCCATCCTGATTCTTGATCCCAATTCCGACTATGTGCGGCTGGGCGACGTTCGAGCGGCCCCGTCGAGTGAGGACGCATCGCGATGGCGCGACCTTGACATTCGCGTGCTTCGCTCGGGTCACGTCACGGGGGACCCGCTGCGTGTCCGATACGTCGACCTCTCCGCCGCTTCCAAGGCGGCGGTGCTTCAGCTCGACCCCATCGCGGACTCGGAAGAGTACAACGTGCTCCTGCACATGGAGATCGACGGTGAGTCGTTCGATGGTGAGGCCACGGTGCGTGACCTTCGCGCCAGCAGCGACCCGGTGAAGCGTCGGCTCGCCAACCGGATGGAGAACCTGCAGGTCTTGGAGTGGGATCTGTGGTCCCTGGGCACCGCGTCGGCCGTCGACACCGTCGACGAACGCCCTCGGGCGACGGTTCTCGACATCGGCGGGTTCGAGCACCCGGCTGAACCCAAGGTCGCCGCTCTCGCGGTGCTGGAGCGGCTGTGGGCGCGGCGTGAAGAACGGCGACCGGTGCTCATCGTCATCGATGAGGCGCACAACGTCTGCCCACCGTCACCCCTCACGGCTGTAGAGAGGGCGCTCACGGAGCAAGTGATCCAGATCGCGGCCGAGGGCCGCAAGTTCGGGCTGTGGCTGTTCCTGTCGACCCAGCGCCCCACCAAGATCCACCCGAACGTGCTGTCGCAGTGCGACAACCTCGGCCTGATGCGAGTGAACGCCCCACGTGACCTGGCGGAGTTGGCTGCCGTGTTCGGGTTCGCACCGGAAGACGCCGTTCGTCGGGCGCAGACCTTCGCCCAAGGGCAGGCGCTCTTCGCAGGAGGCTTCGTCAGCGCCCCGGTGTTCGTTCAGATGAGAGAGAGGATCACCCCCGAAGGCGGTGGAGACGTCAAGGTCCCGTTGCGGCAGTGACCGCAGGCCCCACGCGCGGAGTCCACAATGCTGGACACACCGCCGAGACGTCTCGGAGTCACGACTGCATGCGGAGACAGCGAAGGCCGCCCCTGACAGGGAGCGGCCTTCGTGATGCTGTCTCAACACATCGTGGAGCTGAGGGGACTCGAACCCCTGACCCCCTGCATGCCATGCAGGTGCGCTACCAGCTGCGCCACAGCCCCAAACCTCGCCCCGAAGAGCGACTGACAGTGTAACGCACCGCGAGGACGCGGCGCTAATCCGCTCCCTGCGAGAACGCGTCCACGTGCCATGCCCCGGAGTCGGACAGCGTCAGCACGTGCCATGCGCCGTGCGGGATCGTGCCGAAGGCCCGGGACGAAGTGTCCAGGCCGACCAGATCGAGCACCCCCAGCTGGATGGCGCTGCCGTGGCTCACCACGACGGTGGGCACCTCAGCGTCGTACCAGCGCCGCAGCCCCTCACCCACGCGTGCGGCGACGTGGGAGGACGACCCCCAGCCGTCGATGAAGGGCTCCTCACCTCGGTGACGGCGGTCGTAATCCTCGGGCCAACGCTCCCGGATCTCGTCCCAGGTGAGCCCCTCCCACACCCCGTAGGGGCGCTGCGTGAACGCGCCATCGACCACGGTCTCGACGCCCATCAGCGAGGAGAGCTCGTCCGCCGATGCGGTCGCGCGGGCAAGCGGCGAC
This sequence comes from Demequina aestuarii, assembly GCF_000975095.1. Classification (GTDB taxonomy): domain Bacteria; phylum Actinomycetota; class Actinomycetes; order Actinomycetales; family Demequinaceae; genus Demequina; species Demequina aestuarii. Next base: position 912,088 of record NZ_BBRD01000001.1, on the reverse strand, counting down.
GACACCACGCGCGCGCGGTCGCCCACGTGCGCGGCGATGCGGGCGGCCGCGGCCGCAGCCTGCGCGCGCCCGTCCGCGTCGAGGGGGATGTCCAGAGACCCCTGCAGACGCCCCTCGGTGTTGTGGTCGGTGCGCGCGTGGCGCCACAGCACGAGCGAGCTCATGGCCGCTCCCCCAAGGTCTCCGGCGTCACGTTATGGCGCTCGAGCGTCCAGTCGCCGCAGTCGCGGCGCGTCAGTCGCGACCAGGCGGCGTTGCCGAGGTTGCCGAGCGTCCGGTGATCGAGCGACAGCCCGATCACGCCCTGCATCCCCACGCGAGCCGAGCTGCCGTGAGACACCACCAGCAGCGTGGATGGCGTGCGCTCCGCCCACTCCTCGAGGGCCTCGACCATGCGCGCACGCACGGTGTCATGATGTTCGAAGCCGGGCACGTCGGCGCTGCCGTACTTGCGCCACGCGAGGACCTCCTCCGGCCATTCACTCTCCCGCTTCTCCGGCGTGATGCCCTCCCATGCGCCGTAGGCGCGTTCCCGCAGCCGTTCGTCGACCTCGACCGCGGCACCGATGGCCCCCGCGATCGCATCGGCCGTGTCACGCGCGCGCACCAGCGGAGAGGTGACGACCGTCGTCTGCGAGCCGAGCAGGCCCGCCAGCGCCTGGGCGGTCGCGGCAGCCTGTGCCCGCCCCGCGTCCGTCAATTCGACGTCCGAGGAGCCCTGCAGGAGACCCTTGACGTTCCATTCGGTCTGGCCGTGCCGCACCACGAAGACATCCATGGCCGGCACCCTAGCCGAGCTCGACGACCGGGCAGTCCTTCCAGAGGCGCTCGAGCTCGTAGTACGCCCGATCCTCCTGGTGCATCACGTGGACGATGAGGCCGTTGAAGTCGAGCAGGGCCCAGCGGCCCTCGCGCACGCCCTCACGTCGCAACGCCTTCGAGCCCACGTCGTGCAGCGCCTCTTCGATGCCCTCTGCGATCGCGATGACCTGGCGTTCGGAGCTCCCCGACGCGACGAGGAAGATATCGGCGAGCGGCATGCGCGCACTCACGTCCAGCGCCACCAGTTCCTCCGCCTTCTTGTCGTCCGCTGCCTTGGCGGCGAGGCGTACCAGCTCCACCGCTTCCTTGGACGCGCCCATCAGGGCTTCACCGCGACGTTCCACACAACCACTCCTAGGAGAAAGGCGACGGCACCGAAGACCGCCAGATGAGCCCACTTGAAATGACGTGGGCCGCCGTCGGCCTCCAGGTCGGGACGCTCGCGTGGCGGCACCTCGATCTGGCCTGTCGGCACGGGTTCGATCGACGGCATGCCGCCGGACTGCGGCTCGAACGTGGGCCGCCGGACACTGCTCAGGTCCGGCTGAGGGATGTTCTGTGAAGGCCGGACCTCCGGCAGCTCGGGAGCAGCGCGCTGGACGCTCATGAGCGGGTGCGCCGCCCACGGCGACTCGGCCTGATCAGGAGCCTGGACCGACCCCTGCGGAACGTCGAACGCGGCATAGTGCGGAGCGAGCTGCGCGGAGGCATCGGGCACGCGCTCGGCGGCGCCGTACTGCGGCTGCGCCGAGACGGAGTGGAAGGCCGGCCGGTGCATCTCAACCGATGCCGTCGACGCCTCGTCGAGAGCCGCGGTCCCTGGGTGGTGGCCGATGATCGCATCGAAAGGGGCCTCGTCGAGCGACACGGGGGCCTGCTGGGACGGCTCGTCATCGGCGCGCGACGGCGCATGAGGGTCGCCGTCGCTCGCTGGCGATCCCCAGGCCGTCGGCGCGGAGGGCGCAGACCCTGCCCACGGCTGCGCGGCGTCGGGGAACGCGGCCTGCGGAGCGCTCGGCGACGACGGCGCCGTGTCGCTGGTGGAGTCGCTGTCGGCGTCCCGAGGTGGCTGCGCGTCACTGGCCGCCGGTCCCCATGCGTGTGGCAGGACAGCGTGAGCGGCGGATTCGGCCGCTGACTGGGCAACTGGATCCGCGTCGGCAGGCGTGGAGACGGACCGGCGCGAACTCGCGGCGTCGATGCCTGCCACGGCCTGCTGCGTCAGACGGCGAATCTCCTCCGCCGGGTCCTCGACGTCCGGCTCTTCCACGGCAGGCTCGGCCTGGTCGGTGGCCTGCTGCTCCATCAACCGACGCTGGAGAGAACCGGGCGGGAAGAGCGCGGCGAACATCTCTGGAGACATTCCCGGTGGCATCCCCAGGACCGACGGGGGTGCGGGGGGCGTCGGCTCCTCGTGGGGTGCGTCGTCGTGGTCGGACGCCTCGTCCTCGGGGACGGAATCGACGTGAGCGGGCGACTCGTCGGTCTCAGGAGCCCAGTCGACACCGGACTCCGGCTCGCTCTGCGGCGCCGAGACCGCGTGCGCGGGAGAGGGCTTGTGAAGGGCGGGGTCGGGGTGGCCCGCGTCCGGAGAGGCCGGGATCAGGCTCGTGCGCTGCGGGGCCGTGGGTCGCTCGGGCTCCGTCGACGGCTCAGGCTCCACGGGCTGCTCGGGCGACGACTCGGGCTCCTGGGAGTTCTCCTCCACCGCAGGCGCATCGTGCGAGCCATCCTCGGCGGACGGAGCAGAGACGTCGACGTCGTGATCGGTGCTCGCGGCCCCGTCCCGGACAGTCTCAGGCTCCTCATCAGCGTGCGTGTGCCACGAGGCGGGTGCCGCGGGCTCAGGCTCCGGCTGCTCGACCGCAGGAGCCTCGCCTTGGTGCGAGTCGACGGCGCCGGACTCGGAGGCGGCCTCGGCGGCGAGGCTCTCGGCCTCTCGCTGCGCGGCTTCGGCGCGCTCGCGCTCGACCCGCTCCTGTTCGGCGATCCGCTCGGGGGTCATCGCGGGGATCTGACCGGTGGCGATCATCTCTTCTTCCGCGGTCCACGTCTCGATGGGCTGGCGTGCGCGCTCGAGCCGGCGCCGCTCGCGGCGCGTCAGCATGCGCCCCTCGGGCGAGTGGGTGGGTATCGACTCCGAGATAGGCGCTCCGAGCAGTGCGTCGGTGTCGTCCGCAGGGCGGGCGGCGTCGCGAAGCTCCTGCTCGCGGCGTTCCCGCCGCGACAGCGGGCGGCTCTCGTCAGTCATCGATTCCTCCGGCATACAGATCGTGCTGCGCGATGTAGTCGGCGACCAAGCGGGGCACGAGGTAACGGATCGGTGCACCGGTCCTCACCCGACGGCGAACATCCGTTGAGGATACCGCCAGCGCCGGCACTTCTACCCACGCATGTGGAGTTTCCAACTCAGGGAACGAATGGCCGGGCCGAGTCACTCCCACGAACTGGGCGAGATCGCTCAGGCGGTCCGCGTCGCGCCACTCGTCGAACCGTTGCAGCGCGTCTGCTCCAGTGATGAAGTACAGGCTCGCATCTGGCAGCTGTGCGCGCAGATCGGTCAGCGTATCGACGGTGTACGTGACGCCGCCGCGCTCGATGTCGACGGGGCTCACGGCGAAACGATCGTCACCCTCGACCGCCAGACGACACATCTCGAGCCGGTGATCGGCGTCCGCGACGTCGAGTCCGTCCTTGAACGGCTGGATGTTGGCGGGGACCAGCAGCACCTGGTCGAGCCGCAGGGCAGCACACACCTCTGAGGCCGCCGCGAGGTGGCCGTGGTGGATGGGGTCGAATGTCCCGCCGAGGACTCCGACGCGCGCCTGCGGTGCGCTCACGTCAGTGACGCGTGCCGACGCTCCGGAAGGCGAAGGTGATGAACAGCAGGGCCATGAGCCCCGTGAACGCCAGCAGCCCGAACGCCTCGGCAGGAATGGGCAGCTCGTTGACGACGTGCTCGGCCGTCTCCGTCACCTGGGTGATCACTGTGAGTCCTTTCGTGTGCTTGGCTGTCGATTATTCCACGGTTGAGGGCCGTGACCCTGCACCCTCGTCAGCCGCGGACGTGGCCGTCGCCGTAGGCGACCCACGTGGTGGTGGTGAGTTCGCCGAGACCCATGGGGCCGCGCGCGTGCAGCTTCTGTGTCGAGATCCCGATCTCGGCTCCGAGGCCGAACTGCGCCCCGTCGGTGAACCGCGTCGACGCGTTCACCATGATGGCGGCGGTGTCCAGCTGGCTCACGAACAGATCGGCGGCACCGATGTCGTCGGTGACGATCGCCTCCGTGTGACCCGTTGAGTAGCGCTGCACATGCGCGATCGCCTCGTCGAGGTCATCTACGACCCGGACGGCGAGGTCGAGGCTCAGGTACTCCGTCGCCCAGTCCTCCTCCGTGGCGGCGACGGTGGGCACCCCCTGCGGGGCGAGGGCCGATGCGGACGCGTCCGCGTGCAGCGTCACCCCTTCCGCGTGGAGCGCGGCGAGCACGGCAGGGAGTACTCGCTCGGCCGCGTCGCGATGCACGAGCAGCGTCTCGGCTGCGTTGCAGACCCCCACCCGGTGCGTCTTGGAATTGACGACGATCTCGACAGACCGGTCCAGCGGCGCCGACGCGTCAAGGTAGACGTGACAGTTGCCCTCGCCGGTCTCGATCGCCGGCACAGTCGAGTCCCGCACCACGGCCTGGATCAGGCTGCGTCCGCCCCGCGGCACGAGCACGTCGACCAAACCTCGTGCGTTCATCAGCACGCGCGCGCCTTCGCGGCCGTAGGCATCGATCGACTGCACCGCATCGCGCGGCAGCCCCGCCGTGTCGAGTGCTCCCTGGAGCACGTCGACGATGGCCTCGTTCGACCGTGCCGCAGCAGAACCTCCGCGCAGCACCGCGGCATTGCCCGACTTCAGCGCGAGCCCCGCGGCGTCGACCGTGACGTTCGGTCGCGCCTCGTAGATCATGCCGACCACGCCCATCGGCGTCGCCTTCTGAATGAGCCTCAGGCCGTTGGGCAGCGTGGAGCCGCGCTTGATCTCTCCCACCGGGTCGGGCAGCGTCGCCAGGAACCGGAGGGCCTCGGCGATGCCGCCGATGCGCTCCTCCGTGAGCGCCAGTCGGTCCAGCAGGCCGGGCGTCATGTCGCTCGCGCGCCCTCGCTCCAGGTCTTCTGCGTTCGCCGAGACGATGCGCGCGCACTGCTCGACCAGCGCATCGGCCATCGCGTGGAGCGCCGCGTCCTTGGTGGAGCGCGTGGCGGTCGCGAGCGCTCGGGACGCGACCTTGGCGCGCCGACAGGCCTCGAGAACAGCGCTCTCGATGTCGACGGAGGGGACGGTCGCAGTCATGACGTCCAGTCTAGTCCCGGCGTCTGCCCGAGCCTCGTGGCCGCGCGAGGCGGACCTCCATCACGACGAGGCGGTCGATGTGGATGACCTTGCGGGCGTGGCCGTCCCCGAGCTCAGCGAACGCGAGCGGGCGCGACCGCCTCGGCGACGGCGAGCCCAGCGGTCGTGGCGTGCTGTCGCGAGCGCATCCATGCCTTATGCCCCTCGACGGCGACGACGACTCCGCCCGTGAGCAGCAGGCACGCGCCCCACTGCGCCCCGGACAGCGCGGTGGTGTCGAACCACTCCTGCAGGAACCCGATCTCGGTGACGAGTATCACGAAGCCCACGGGCCACAGCAGCAGACGTGCGCCGCGTCCCCACGGGCCGGTGAGCCCCGATTCGGGGTCGCGACGCAACTGCAGCCCGGTGGTGAGCGTGCCGAGAGCGACAATGACGAAGGCCATCGTCATGGGAGCCGATCCCGCGTCGGGAGACAGCTCCTCCGCGCCCACCAGCAGTGGCACCAGCGCCGCCGCACACAGCACGCCGCCGTAGAGCACCCAGCGCAGCACGTTGTCACCAGAGGCGAGCCCTGCGCCAGGATCGCGAGGTGGGCGTCTCATGAGACCCGGAGGAGATGGCTCCATCACGATGACCACCACCGCGAAGATGGCGACCGCGAAGTTCAGCGTCAGCACCTGCGTAGGCGTCATCGCCACTCCGTCGTTGAGATCGGCCGCGCTCGCGACGAGGAACAGCAACAGCAGCGCGATCAGCTGCGACATCTGGAACGTGAGGTAGCTGGAGATCTTCTGGTAGACGACGCGGCCCAGTTCGACCGCCCTCACCAGCGTTGCGAAGTTGTCATCCGTGAGCACGAGCTTGGCTGCCTGCTTGGTCACCTCAGAGCCCGAGCCCATGGCGACGCCGATGTCCGCCTGCTTGATCGCTGCGGCATCATTGACGGCGTCACCCGTCATCGCCACCACCTCGCCGCGAGCCTGAAGGCGCTGAACCAGACGCAGCTTGTCCTGCGGCGTGACGCGGCCGAACACCGCAAGGCGATCCAGTCGCGCATCGACCTCATCGTCATCGAGCGACGCGAACTGCTGTCCGGAGAGGCCCTCGCCGACGAGGCCCAACTCGTCACCGATCGCGGTCGCCGTCACGACGTGGTCGCCCGTGATCATGCGCACGTCGATCCCGGCGGCATGAGCCTGCTGGACCGCGATCCTCGCCTCCGGACGGAGCGGATCGACGATGCCCACCACCGCGACGAAGCCAAGGTCTGCGACGGCAGCCATCGGGTCGGCGACCACGGCCGGCTCCTCCTCGATCTCGTACACCCGCAGTGCGAGGGCGAGCGTGCGCAGACCCTCAGCCGAGCGGCGCTCGATCTCGGCCGTCACGTCATCCGCCAGCGACGCGATCGGCAAGACCTCGCGGCTCGCACCGAATGCCGTCGAGGATCGCGCCAGCAGCACGTCCGGCGCGCCCTTCACCACGCCGACCAGGCGTCGCTCGCCCTGCCACGGAACATGGTGGAAGGTCGCCATGAACTTGTAGTCGGAGTCGAACGGCACCTCCGCCACGCGCGGGAAGCGGCGTCTCACCTCGGGAGCATCGACGCCGAGCTTGTGCGCGAGCACCACGAACGCCGCCTCCGTGGGATCTCCCACCACCGTGCCGTCAGCGCTGACCGTCGCATCGTTCGGAAGCGCAAGCGCATAGGCGATCGGGGCGCCCAACGGCACCTCGTCACCCTGCGACCGGCACACTCTCCCGTCGAACGAGTAGCCCGCGCCGTCGACCGTGAAGGACTCGCCGCCGACCCACACGCTGCGAGCCATCATCTCGTTCATAGTGAGCGTGCCGGTCTTGTCGGAGCAGATGGCACTGGTCGCGCCCAAGGTCTCGACGTCGTTGAGGGAGGCGACGACCGCCTTCGCCTCCGCGAGCCGCGAGGCCCCCCACGACAGCAGTCCCTGCACGAACGTCGGAAGCCCGGTGGGGATCGCCGAGATCGCGACCGCGGTGCCCAGGAAGAGGAGGTCCGCGGGCGACTGCCCGCGGACGATGCCGAGACCGACGATGACCGCGACCGCGCCCCAGGCCACCGCACCGATGATGCGAGTGAGGGTGCCCAGTTCCTTCTGCAGCGGCGACTGGACGCGTTCGACGGTCGACAGCATCGTCGCGATCGCGCCCATCTCCGTTGCCATCCCTGTGGCGACGACCAGCACGGTGGCCGTGCCGCGCGTCACCGACGTGTTCTGGAACAGCATCGACGTCCGGTCGCCCAGTCCCGCCTCCGGGTCGGTCAGCGCCGCAGGCGACTTCGCAATGGGCGCGCTCTCGCCAGTGAGGGCCGCTTCCTGCGTCTCAAGCGAGGACGCCACCACGATGCGGGCATCCGCGGGCACGATGTCACCGGCCTCGAGCTCGATCACGTCGCCGGGGACCAGGTCGGGGGCAGGCACCGAGGCGAGCGTCCCATCACGACGGACGCGCACGCGCGGGATCTGCATCGTGGCGAGCGCGTCGACGCTCGCCTGCGCCTTGCGCTCCTGGCTGGCCCCCGACCCGACGTTGAAGACGACGAGCAGACCGACCATCACCGCTGTCGAGACCTGGCCGATCGCCGCGGATATCGCGGTGACCGCAAGCAGCATGAGGTTCATGGGATCCGCAAGTTGACGCATCGCGAGTTGCAGCAAGGTCGCCGACGGCGCCGCGGTGAGCGCGTTGGGGCCGTAGCGGGACAGACGTCGCTCCACCTCGGAGGACTCCAGGCCGTCGAGCCCGGTGGTGAGCCGCGCCGCTGCCTCGGCGGGCTCCATCGCCCACCATGCATCGGTGCCGCGGGAGTCGTCTTCCTTACCCAAAGCAGGCCCTTCGTCTCGGTGCCTCGATTCTAGGCACTGCGACGAGGTCGCGCGCGGGAGGGACGGCGTTACATCACCACAAGGTCGTCGATGTGGATCAGCTCGCGGGCGTAGCCGTCGCCGAGTGTCTCCCCCAGTGCATCGGTACTGAGCCCGCGCATCTGCTCCGCCTCTGGGGAGGAGAACCCCGCGAACCCGCGCGCGACGATCGCGCCGTCAGGGCCGACGAGGTCGACGGGCTCGCCCGCCTCGAACGAGCCCCGGATCTCGGTGACACCGGCCGCGAGCAGGGACGCGCGCCGGCCACGCAGCGCACGCACCGCACCGTCGTCTACCATGATCGCCCCGCGTGTCCGCGCCGCGTGCGCCAGCCATTGCAGTCTCGTGGTGTCGCGCTTGCCCGTCGGGTGGAACAGCGTCCCGACCGCGTCGCCCGCAACAGCCGATGCCGCATCGGCCGCGCTGGCCAGCACGACGGCGATGCCGGAGGTCGTGGCGATCGACGCGGCCTCGAGCTTGGTGATCATCCCGCCAGTGCCGAGGGCGGAGCCGCGCCTCGATACGTCGATGCCGGCAAGATCCTCCGGGCCGCGCACCTCGTCGATGCGCTCGGAGCCGGGAGTCCCCGGCGCGGCCGTGTACAAGCCGTCCACGTCGGTCAGGAGCACGAGGGCGTCGGCGTGGGCGACCGTGGCGACGAGCGCCGCGAGCCTGTCGTTGTCGCCGAACCTGATCTCGTCCGTCGCCACCGCGTCGTTCTCATTCACGATCGGCAGCACGCCCAGGTCGAGCAGGCGGTTGAACGCGCGCTGGGCGTTGCCGTAGTGCGAACGGCGCATCATGTCATCGGCGGTGAGCAGCACCTGGCCGACCGTGAGTCCGTGCCGCGCGAAGGCGGCGGAGTACGCGGCGACCAACGCGCCCTGACCCACCGACGCGGTCGCCTGCGCGGTCGCGAGGTCTCTGGGACGCTCGGGCAGCCCCATCGGACCCACGCCGGCGGCGATCGCGCCCGAGGTCACCAGGATCACCTGGCGGCCAGCGGCGCGCACCCCCGCCAGCACATCGGCCAGGCGGGTGACGGACTGTTCGCTCAATCGGCCATCGGCGCCGGCGAGCGAGGACGATCCGATCTTGACGATGATGCGACGGGACTGCGCGATGATCTCTCGCGTGGCCTCCACCGGGCCTCCTTCGTGTGCGGTCATACGGGACAGTCACTCGTCCTTGGCGGGATCCGTCCAGTGCCCGGAGCCACGCTCGGTCCAGAGTTCCTCGCGGGCCGCAGACTTGGCGTCCATGCGGTCCTTGTGCTCGGCCCTCTTCTCGGCGCGCGTGGCGCGACCGGAACGCTCGTGGTCCTCGACTCGCAGGTCGGAGCCCCGCTGGCCGAGCAGTTCGGCACCGGTGCCCATGGTGGGCTCCCAGTCGAACATGACGCCGCCCTGACGCGGCCCGATGACCACCTCTGAACCCGGCACCGCGCCCGCGCGGAACAGTTCGTTCTCGACCCCGGCCTTCGCAAGCCGGTCCGCGAGGTATCCCACGGCCTCGTCGTTGGCGAAGTTCGTCTGACGCACCCACCGCTCGACCAGCGAGCCGCGCACCTGGAAGTAGTCCTCAGCACCGTCCCGCACATGCGTGACGGTGAAGCCGGACTCGTCGACTGCCTTGGGCCGGATCACGATGGGAGCACGCTCGATGACCGGCGCCGCGGCGCGGTGATCGGTGACCATCGTCGCGAGCGCGAAGGACAACGGGCGCAGGCCCTCGTGGCTCACGGCGCTGACCTCGAAGATGGGCATGCCCGTCGCCTCGAGGTCCGGGCGCACGATCTCGGCGAGATCGCGGCCGTCGGGCACGTCGACCTTGTTCAGGATGATGATCTGGGGGCGATCCGCGAGCGGGATGCCGCTGATCGCGTCGTCTCCGCTGTACGCACGCAGCTCTGCCGCGATGACCTGGAGGTCACGAACAGGATCGCGGTCGGATTCCAGGGTGGCGGTGTCCAGGACGTGCGCGATCACGGAGCAGCGCTCGATGTGGCGCAGGAAGTCATGTCCGAGACCCTTGCCCTCGGACGCTCCCTCGATCAGCCCGGGCACGTCCGCCATGGTGAATCGTGTGCCGCCGGCCTCGACCACGCCGAGGTTCGGCACGAGCGTGGTGAAGGGGTAGTCGGCGATCTTGGGCCGCACGGCGCTCATGGCGGCGATCAGCGAGGACTTGCCTGCGCTCGGGTAGCCCACCAGGGCCACGTCTGCGATGGACTTGAGCTCCAGAAGCACGGTGCTCTCTTCGCCCGGCTCTCCCAGCAGCGCGAAGCCAGGGGCCTTGCGCTTGACGGTGGCCAGGGCGGCGTTGCCGAGCCCGCCCCTGCCGCCCGTGGCGGCGACGAACTCCGCGCCCTCGCCCACGAGGTCGGCGAGCACCTCGCCGGTAGGCGACTTGACGATGGTGCCGCTCGGCACGCCCAGGCGCAGATCGGGCGCGCTGGCGCCGTGCCGGTTGTCGCCTGCACCCTGTCCACCGCTCGCGGCGGTGCGGTGAGGTCCGTGGTGATAGTCCAGCAGGGTCGTCACCTGCGGGTCCACGCACAGAATGACGGAGCCGCCGCGGCCGCCGTTGCCGCCATCGGGGCCGCCGAGCGGCTTGAACTTCTCACGGTGCACGGACGCGACTCCGTGACCGCCATTGCCCGCCGTCACATGCAGGGTGACGCGATCCACAAACGTGGCCATGACGCCTCCCTTCGCGAGGTGGTCAGAATATGCGTCAGGGGCGCCGCCATATCGGCGACGCCCCTGACGAAGACGGTGATGCGGGTCGGGCTAGCCGGCCACCACATCGACGACCTTGCGACCGCGTCGCTGGCCGAACTGGACCGTGCCGGCCGACAGCGCGAAGAGCGTGTCGTCCTTGCCGCGGCCCACGTTGTTACCGGGGTGGTGGTGCGTGCCGCGCTGACGAATGATGATCTCGCCTGCGTTGACGACCTCTCCACCGAAGCGCTTGACGCCCAGGTACTGAGCGTTGGAATCCCGACCGTTGCGCGAGGAGCTCGCGCCCTTCTTATGAGCCATGAGTGCTTCCTCGCCTACTTGATGCCCGTGACCTTCAGGCGCGTGAGGTCCTGACGGTGACCAATGCGCCTGCGGTATCCGGTCTTGTTCTTGTACTTCAGGATGTCGATCTTCGGCCCGCGCTCGTCGCGAACGACCTCAGCGGTGACCGTGATCTTCGCCAGTGCCTTCGCGTCGGAGGTGACCTTGTCACCATCGACGTGCAGCAGTGCGGGAAGCTGGACAGAGTCACCTGCCGCAGCCTTGAGACGGTCGACGACGATGATATCGCCCTCGGAAACCTTCTCCTGGCGGCCACCGGCCTTCACAATCGCGTACACCATGAAATCTACAATCCTCTACATATGGTCTGGTTTCCTGCCGCTGCCTCACTGGGCGCAGGCAGGCCCTGACGCTTTCGCGCCGACGTACAAATGTACCCGGCCAAGACGCCCCCGGTCAAACCGGCGGCGTCCGGGGCGGCTACCGCTGCGCGTCCCCGTCGGAAGGCTCGGTCGGGTGGTCCTCACCGGCCATCGCATCCGCCTCGGATGTCTGGCTCGGCGAGTCGTGCGTGTCGGCCGATGACTCGGCCTGATCCGTGCGCTCGGGAAGATCGATGAGGGGCTCGACGACAGCATCGCCGTCGGTCCCCTTCTCGGCGCCCGAGGTGTCGTCCGTTGCCTCCGCCGGCGCGTCGACATCGTCATGATGATGCGCCTTCTCCGCCGCGGCAGCGATCGATGCGAGCGTCGCCTTGACGGCGGCGCGCGCCTCATCACGATCGTCCAGAGCGTGGGTCTCACCCTTGCCCTGGCCGTGCGAGTGGTCGTCGGACCCCGACTGCTTCTTGGCCGTCCTGGTCCCGCCACCGCGGTTGCCACGACGCTTCTCGGGCTGCTTCTCCGTCGCCTCGGCGACGGGCTCCCCCTTGACGAGGAATCCGCGACCCTTGCAGTGCTCGCAGGTCTCCGAGAACGCCTCGACCAGTCCTTGGCCCACGCGCTTGCGGGTCATCTGGACCAGACCCAGGCTCGTCACCTCGGCGACCTGGTGCTTGGTGCGGTCGCGCCCCAGGCACTCGATGAGTCGGCGCAGCACGCGATCGCGGTTGGCCTCGAGAAGCATGTCGACGAAGTCGATGACGATGATGCCGCCGATGTCGCGCAGACGCAGCTGCCGGACGATCTCCTCGGCCGCCTCGAGGTTGTTGAGCGTCATCGTCTCTTCGAGAGTGCCGCCCTTGCCGACGAACTTGCCGGTATTCACGTCGATGACGGTCATCGCCTCGGTGCGATCAATCACGAGCGACCCACCGGACGGGAGCCACACCTTGCGGTCCATGCCCTTGGTGAGCATCTCGTCCACGCGGAGTTCGGCGAAGAGGTCGCCGTCACCGGTGTACTTCTGCAGGCGGGGCAGCAGGTCGGGGGCGACTTGTCCCACGTAGGCGCTGAGCGAGTTCCAGGTGTCGTCCCCTTGGATCGTCAGCGACTCGAAGTCCTCGTTGAAGATGTCGCGCACCACGCGGATGGCCATGTCAGGCTCGCCGCGCAGCAGCGTGGGGCCCTTGTTGGACTTCGCCTCGGCCTGGATGTTCTCCCACTGGCGCTTGAGGCGCTCGACGTCGGCGCGCAGCTCGTCCTCGGAGGCGCCCTCGGCCGCGGTGCGCACGATCACGCCGGCATCCGCCGGGATCACCTCGCGCAGCAGCTTCTTGAGGCGGGCGCGCTCATTGTCGGGCAGCTTGCGGCTGATGCCGGTCACCCCGCCGGCGGGCACGTAGACGAGGAATCGTCCGGCCAGCGAGATCTGGCTCGTGACACGTGCGCCCTTGTGACCGATCGGATCCTTGGTGACCTGGACCATCACGGTGTCGCCGGGCTTGAGCGCGAGCTCGATGCGACGCGGCTTGCCCTCGAGGCCCGCAGCGTCCCAGTTGACCTCTCCGGCGTACAGCACGGCGTTGCGCCCCCGGCCGACATCGACGAAGGCGGCCTCCATGCCGGGCAGCACGTTCTGCACGCGCGCCAGGTAGACGTTGCCGGCCATGGACTGCTGCGCCTGGTGCGAGACGTAGTGCTCGACGAGCACCTCGTCCTCCAGCACGGCGATCTGTACGCGGTGGTCCTTCTCGCGCACGATCATGTCGCGCTTGACGGACTCGCGGCGAGCGAGGAACTCGGCCTCGGAGATGGTGGGCCGGCGGCGCTGGCCGTCGCGGTTGTCGCGGCGGCGCTGGCGCTTGGCCTGAAGTCGCGTGGAGCCCTGCAACTGGTCGTCGGAGCCGGACTTGTCTCCGGAGTTCGATCCCGAACCGGGGCCTGAACCCGAGCCACTGCTGGAGCGGGACCCGCGGCGGCGGCGACGTCGCCGCGACGAGCCGTCACCGTCGTCCTCGCCGGAATCCCCGGAGTCGTTGTCCTGGTCATCGCCGGCGCCGTTGCTCGCACCCTGGTCGCCGCCGGTCGACTCGTCATCTCCGGAGGAGTTGTCGCCGTCGGTGCGCTTCTTGCCGCGACCCCGACCACCACGACGACGGCGGCGCTTGCTGCCGTCTCCCGAGTCGCCGTCACCGTCGGAACCGTCGCCGGATCCCTGGTCCCGGGAGCCGGGGCTGCGGCTGTCGTTGTCGTCGGACGACGGCGCATCTGCGCCGGCCCGGTGCTCACCCGACGTCGCGCCCTCGGATGCCACGACCTCGCTCGAACCCGCGTCGGGGTTCGCGGAACTGTTCTTGGAGTCCGCGTTCTTGCCGCCCTTGGCACGACCGCCGCCGGACTTGCGCTTGGGCTTGTCGCCCTCAGACGAGTCGGAGGACGCCTTGCCGCGCCCTCGCGATCCAGATCCCTGCTCGGCCTTGGCCGGCGCATCGGGAATGGAGGGGGGTCCCGCGGGCGCCGATGCGCGGCGTGGGGCAGCGGGCTCGGGGGCCTGGAAGATGACGGCCGTGGATGGCGCTTCGGGTGTGGTCTTGTCCTCGCTCAACGCGGGTACCTCAGATCGATACGGCCCACACACCGCATCGACGCTCTCTCGTCGGTCGTGACTCGCGTTCTGCGGCCACGGAAGTCTTCAGGTCGCGGCGGACAGCGGCGCCTGCTCGAGAGCGCCTATCCCCGATGTCTCCGCCTCCGGCTGTAGCCGGACGGGACCGTGACGGGACTGGCAGCTGTCGCGGGCGCTGCGTCTGTCGCGCGGTAGGCACCCGGTGTGGCTGGGTGCGACCTGTCGACCATTGTGACACACGAACACGCGAACGCCTCGTGACGCGCCCGGCGATGATGGGACCGACGACAAGACATGAGGTTCTAGGACCAAGGTCCTGGCTCCCCACCCGGGCACACCCAGGTAGGTTAGGTGGCGCGATATTCCCCGTCTCGTGCCTGACCCTGGAGGCCCCGAATGGAAGTGCTTGAACTCGCCCGCTGGCAGTTCGGGATCACCACCGTCTACCACTTCATCCTGGTGCCCCTCACGATCGGGCTGTCCACGTTGGTCGCGATCCTGCAGACAGCGTGGGTGCGCACGGGCAAGGACAAGTACCTGCGGCTCACCAAGTTCTACGGCAAGCTGCTGCTGATCAACTTCGCACTCGGCGTGGCGACCGGCATCGTCCAGGAATTCCAGTTCGGCATGAACTGGGCGGAGTACTCGCGGTTCGTCGGCGACGTCTTCGGCGCTCCGCTGGCGATGGAGGCACTCGCCGCGTTCTTCCTCGAGTCCACCTTCCTCGGCCTGTGGATCTTCGGCTGGGACAAGCTGCCCAAGAAGGTGCACCTCGCGACCGTGTGGGCGTTCGCGATCGGCTCGATCCTCTCGGCCTACTTCATCATCGCCGCGAACTCGTGGATGCAGCACCCCGTCGGTGCCGAGTTCAACGAGGAGACCGGCCGCGCCGAGATGACGGACATCTGGGCCGTCCTCACCAACAACACCACCCTGGTCGCCTTCCCCCATGTGATCGCCACCGCCTTCCTCGTCGCCGGCACCTTCGTGGCTGGCATCGCGGTGTGGTGGATGGTCAAGAAGTCCCGCGAGGACCGCGACCACGCGGACCTCGGCATGTACCGCACCGCCGCGAGGTTCGGCGCCGTCGTCATGCTCGTCTCCGGCATCGGCGTGGTCGTCACCGGCGACGTCCAGGCCAAGCTCATGTTCGAACAGCAGCCCATCAAGATGGCGGCGGCCGAGGGACTGGTCGCGACCCCCGTCGGGCCTGCTCCATTCTCACTGTTCACCATCGGCAACCTCGCGGGAGACGACCCCGACTCGGTCCATCACATCCTCGAGATCCCGTACTTCCTCTCCTACATGGCCACCGGCGATTGGGAAGGTGAAGTCAAGGGTCTCGATGAGCTGCAGGAGATCTACGCCGAGCGCTACGGTGCCGTGGACGAGAACGGCGAGGCGATCGAGTACCGGCCCAACCTGGCCGTGACGTACTGGTCCTTCCGTCTGATGATCGGCCTCGCCTTCTTCAGCGCCGCGCTGTGCGTCGCGATCTTCTGGTTCACCCGCAAGGGCCGCGCCATCGACCAGGAGTGGATGTCGAAGCTCGCGCTGATCGCGCTGCCGATGCCGTTCCTCGCGGCCAGCTTCGGATGGATCTTCACGGAGATGGGACGCCAGCCGTTCGTGGTCGCACCGAATCCGACCGGGTCCGACCAAGTGATGCTGATGACCACCTTCGGGGTGTCCGACGCGACGTCCGTGGGCGAGGTGGCGACCTCTCTCGTGGCATTCACCGTCATCTACGCCGTGCTCGGGATCTTCTGGTACCGACTCATCCAGCGCTACGCGTCGGAGGGTGCCGCCCACGTCACGTATGAAGAACCGAGCGACGATTCCGACCGACCGATGTCGTTCGCGTACTAGAAAGGGCCGTCATGGATCTCGCAATCTTCTGGTTCATCCTGATCGCGGTCCTGTGGACCGGCTACCTCGTCCTCGAGGGTTTCGACTTCGGCGTCGCCATGCTCATGGAGAAGGTGGGCAAGGGCGACCGCGGGCGACGCACCGCGCTGAACACCATCGGCCCCGTCTGGGACGGCAACGAGGTGTGGCTGCTCACCGCAGGCGGTGCGACGTTCGCCGCGTTCCCTGAGTGGTACGCGACGCTGTTCTCCGGCTTCTACCTGCCGCTGCTGCTCATCCTCCTCGCGCTCATCGTGCGCGCGGTCGCGATCGAGTACCGGGGCAAGATCAACGACGACGCGTGGCGTCGCCGCTGGGACTGGGTCATCATGGGCTCAGCCTGGGTGCCGTCCATCCTGTGGGGAGTGGCGTTCGCGAACATCGTGCGCGGCGTGCCGATCGACGAGACCTTCACCTACACCGGTGGGTTCTTCAACCTCCTCAACCCGTACGCCCTGCTGGGCGGCGCGACCACTCTCGCCCTGTTCCTCAGCCACGGCGCGATCTTCCTGTCTCTCAAGACCGACGGCGAGGTGCGCGAGCGCGCCGAGGCGGTGGCGCGCCGCATGGCACCGATCGCGCTCGGGATCGCGGCGGTCTTCGCGATCTGGACCCAGCTCGCCTACGGGGTCGCGTGGACCTGGATCGCGGTCGTGGTCGCCGCCGCCGGCCTCGCGGTCGCACTGGTGGCCGGGCGCATCGGCCGATACGGCTACGCCTTCACCGGCAACGCCGTCGCGATCGCCTTCGCCGTGGTGCTGATCTTCGGCTCGCTCTACCCGGACGTGATGCCGTCCAGCACCGACCCCGCGTTCTCGCTGACGGTCCAGAACGCCTCGTCGACCGACTACACGCTGACCGTCATGACGTGGGTCGCCGTGATCCTCACTCCCGTGGTGCTGCTCTACCAGGGCTGGACCTACTGGGTGTTCCGGCGCCGGCTCTCGGCGGAGAACATCCCCGAGCACAACTCCCTCACGTTCCTCAAAAAGTAGGGACGTGCGCCCCGTCGACCCACGGCTGATCGCCCGCATCGGCCCTGCACGCCGCTACGTCATCACCACGGCGGTGCTGGGCCTGCTCACGGCGATCGTGATCGGCGTGCAGGCGCTCGTCATCGCGCGGCTTGTCGCGCCGGTGCTGGCACCGTCCCCGTTGACCGAGGACGGTCTGGGCTGGATCGGCACGATCGTGCCCACGAGTGCCCGGGCTCTCGAGACCGGTGTGGTGTGGTTGGCCGCGCTCGTCGTGGTGAGGGTGCTGCTGGTCGGGATTCAGGAGCGGCTGGCGCACCGCGCAGGCGTGGCCGTGATCGCGGACCTTCGCGGACGCGTGGTGGCCCACGCCGCGCGTCTGGGACCGAGGTGGGCGGCCTCCGGCGAGGGGTCGACGGTCACCACCACCGTGACGCGCGGCCTCGACGGGCTGCTCCCGTACTTCGTGCGCTACCTCCCCCAGCTCATGCTCGCGGCCACCGTGACGCCCATCATGCTGCTCGTGGTGCTCGACCTCGACTGGATCTCCGCGGCGATCATCGCTGGCACGCTCCCGCTGGTGCCCCTCTTCATGATCCTGATCGGCCTCGTGACGCGCCAGCACTCGGCGAAGCACCTCGAGGCCATGCAGCGGCTCTCCTCGCGGGTGCTCGACCTCATCTCCGGGCTCCCGACGCTGCGGGCGCTCGGCCGTCACCGTGGCCCGGCGGGCCGCGTGCGCGAGCTCGGCAATGCTCAGCGCCGCGCGACCATGGGCTCGCTCCGAATCGCCTTCCTCTCCGGCATGGTGCTGGAGCTGCTCACGACTCTTGCGGTCGCGTTGGTCGCCGTGACTCTCGGGTTCCGACTCGTCTACGGCGAGGTCAGCATCGAGACTGCGCTCGCGGTGCTGGTGCTCGCCCCCGAGGTCTACCTGCCCGTGCGCAACGTGGGCATGCACTTCCACGCGTCTGCCGACGGCCTTGCTGCGGCCGATGCGGCGTTCGACGTCCTGGACACGCCGGTCGCGCGCGTGGGCGGCACCGGCCCCGCCCCCTCGCTCGCCGGAGCCACGTTGTCGATGCGCGGGCTCGCCGTCGCGACTCCGGACGGGCGCCGCCACGCGCCCGAGTCGCTGACGTTCGACGCACCCCCTGGCTCCATCACGGCATTGGTGGGTCCCAACGGCGATGGCAAATCCACGGCGTTGCTGGCTCTCATGGGCCTGCTGCGCCCCGACGCCGGCGAGGTATCGGCGATGCTGGCCGACGGCACGAGCGTCCCTCTTGATGATGTCGACGCCGACGGCTGGGCACGCGAGTTCGCGTGGGTGCCGCAGCGGCCCGACCTCGGGGTGCCGGGTCGCACCATGAGCCTCGGGCAGCGGGAGCGGGCCGCGCTCGCTCGTGCCTTCGAGTCGGGACGCCCCGTGATCGTGCTCGACGAACCGACGGCCCACCTCGACATCGAGGCGCGCACCGAGGTGGTGGCGCACATCCGTGCGGCGGCCGCCCGCGGCGTCGCCGTCGTGGTCGCGACGCACGAGGTGGAGCTGATCGCAGCGGCCGACGCCGTGGTCGAGGTGGCGTCGGCCACGGCGGTCACGCCATGACGGACCTGCTCGCGACCCAGATGCGCAAGGGCGCGTTGCGGCGCGTGCTCGGAGACGCCGGCCTGAGCCGCGGGCGCACCGTGCTGGCAGTCCTGACCGGATCCGCCGCGCTGGGCTCCGCGGTGGGGCTGGCGGCGGTGGCGGCGTGGATGATCGCGCGCGCGGCAGGCATGCCCTCCCCCGCCGATCTCGCCATCGCCGCCGTGGTGGTCCGCTTCTTCGGCATCGGTCGGGGGCTGTTCCGGTACCTGGAACGCCTCACCTCTCACGATGTGGCGCTGCGCGGAGCCGTCTCCCTCCGCGTGCGCGTCTACGAGCGCCTCGCACACGCCCCGGCAGCGCACGTGCTCCCCCTGACCCGGGGACAGGTGATGGCGCGCATCGGCGCCGACGTCGACGCGATTGCGGACGCGGTGGTGCGCGGCCTCATCCCGATGGCGGTGGCCGTGGTGGTCTCCGGCGTCTCGGTCGGCATCGCCGCGTTCATGGTGCCGCTGGCGGGCGTCGTCCTCGCGGCATGCGTGCTGATCGCCGGCGTCGGGGCGGCGGCACTGACCCTCCGCTCAGCACGCGCCGCAGCGGCGCTGGCGGTGACCGCCGATGCGCGCGTGACTGAGAGCGCACTGTCGGCGCTCGAGGCGGCAGCCGAGCACCGCGTGTGGGGCACCACCGCGTCGGCCGAGGCAGAGCTCGCTGAGGCCGACGCAGCGTCGGCCCGCGCGCACGAGGCGATTGCGCGGCCCGCCGCCTTGGCCGCGGCCGTCCAGACCCTTGCCGCTGGGCTCGCACTGATCGGGTCGATCGCAGTCGCGGTCACCGCTGCCGCCGACGGCGCCATCGGGCCCACGACTGCCGCCGTCATCGCCCTGCTGCCCCTGGCGGCGTTCGAGGCCGTGGGCGCCGTCCCGGCAGCGATGCAGCAGCTGTTCCGCTCCGCCCGTGCGGCGGAGCGGATCGAAGAGCTCGCGCCGCCCTCGGACGCCGACGCCCCCGACCACGCCACGAGCGACTCCGACCCCCGCGCATCGGCCGTCCTCGAGGCGCGCGAGGTCTCGGCGGCGTGGCCGCGCATGACGCCCACCGTGCCCGTCAGCCTGCGGGTCGCGCCAGGCGAGGTCCTCGCCGTCGTGGGCCGCTCCGGGATCGGCAAGACGACCCTGCTCGCCACCCTCGGCGGCGCACTGGCCCCCGCTGCCGGAGAGGCGCTCATCGACGGTGCGGCCGTCACCGAGGATGACCTGGGCACCGTCGTGGCGATCACTGCCGAGGACGCTCACCTGTTCGGCACCACCGTGCTCGAGAATCTGCGCGTGGCGCGCGGAAGCGTCACCGAGGACGAGGCTCTCGACGCGCTCGGCGTCGTGGGACTGCGGGACTGGGCGGTGGCGCTGCCAGACGGCCTCGACACCGTGCTCGGCTCTGGCGGCGGGACGGTGTCCGGAGGCGAGCGGCGACGCCTGCTGCTTGCCCGCGCGCTCCTCGCGCCGCACCCGGTCCACCTCATCGACGAGCCGGGCGAGCACCTCGACCGCGCTGGTCGCGAGGCGCTGCGCGCGGCTCTGGCCCGGCTCAGCGGCGAAGGCCGTAGCGTGGTGATCGTGACCCATGACCTGACGCTTCTCGACGCCGCTGACCGCACCGTCAGCCTTGACGCGGTGAACTCCGATGCCTGACGCACACGCCAGAGAGATCGCGCTCGCACGCGCGGTCATCGCGCTCAACGAAGAGCTCGACCTGCCGCTCGTGCTCGACGCGTTCCTGGGCGCTGCGGCGGAACTCACCGCCGCGCGCTTCGCCGCCATCAACGTGCTCGATTCGAGCGGCCAGAGCACTGCCTTCTATGTGCACGGCATGCCCGCCTCCGTGCATGAGCAGATCGGCCGGCCTCCACGGCCCGTCGGCGTGCTCGGAGAGATCCCTCGCGAGGGAACGATCGCGCTCGAGGAGGTCGCGGCGCACCCGGCGTCGATCGGTCTTCCGGAGGGGCACCCGCCGCTCGACAGCTTCCTGGGCGCCGGACTGCACGTGGGCGGCCGGGCCTTCGGCCAGCTGTACCTTGCGAACAAGCCGGGCGGATTCCACCCCGCTGACGAGCAGGCGATCCAGGCGCTCGCGGCAGCCGCCTCGGTGGCCATCGACCACGCTCAGCTGTACGACCTCGCGCGGCAGCGGGAGCGATGGCTGGTCGCCACGCAGCGCATCACCATGGACCTTCTCTCCGACCCGGGGGCGGAAGGCGCCTTGCAGCGCACCATCGACGCCGCCCTCGAGCTCTCCGGTGCGGCGGCGGCCGCCTTGGTGCTGCAGGGCGTGGGCGACGCCTGGGTCATGGAGGTCACCGCCGGTGAGGGCGCCGATCACCTGCTCGGGCTCGCCCTGCCGCCAGGCGGGACGGGCATGGACGTGATCCATTCGGGCGAGGGGCTGATCGCCGCGGAGCCGCCCGGGAGTCACGTGCTCGCACCCGTGATGTCGTACGGGCCCACGCTGTACGCGCCGCTGGTCGCGCAGGGCCACGCCGTCGGCCTGCTGATGCTCTGGCGCACCCGTGGCGAGCCTGAGTTCGATGCCGGCGACCTGTCGCTCGCGCAGCGCTTCGCGGGCCAGGCGGCGCTCGCGCTCAGCCTGTCGGAGCTCAGCCACGTCAAGTCGGTCTCGGCCCTCCTCGAGGAGCGGGCGATGCTCGCGGACGATCTCCACGACTTCGTCTCGCAGGAGCTGTTCGCGACTGCGATGCAGATCGAGGCCATCGCAGAGGACAGCGATCAGAACGTCGCGACGCGACTGCGCGGCACGCTGGAGCACGTCAAGCGTGCGCAGCACGAGGTGCGGGGAGTGATGAGCTCGCTGGCGGGTCAGCGAAGCAAGGAGCCGATCGCGGAGCGGCTGCGCCGCGAGCTCCTGCTCGCGCGATCATCGCTGGGCTTCGAACCGTCCGTGGTCGCCGAGTGGCCACACCTGGACGACGCGGTGATGGGCGACCCGACCCTCGCGGACGACCTGGTGGCGGTCACCCGCGAACTCGTGTCGAACGTCGCACGGCACGCCCGGGCGCACGCGGTCAGGATCGTGCTCACTGCCCACGAAGGCCGCGTCGAGGTCCGGCTCGAGGACGACGGCATCGGCCCGGCCGGAGCCACTCAGCGGCACTCGGGAACGTCGAACCTCGCGAACCGCGCACTGCGGCGCAACGGCACCTTCAGCCTCACCGAGCGCTGGCCCGGCGAGGACCGCCCGGGATGCGTGGCCGTATGGAACGTCGAGTGCGCGCGCCGGGAGGGCGACTAGCGCCGGAACGACTGTGCGCGGCGCTGCGTGGCCCACGCCACCACCTGCGTGCGCCGCTGCAGGCCCATCTTGGCGAGGATGCTCGTCACGTGGTTCTTGACCGTCTTCTCGGCGATGCCGAGCCGGTCCGCGATCTCCTTGTTGGACATCCCGTCGCCGACGGCGGTGACGATCTTGCGCTCGGTGGGCGTGAGGGCCGCGATGTCGGCGTCCTCCTGCACGTCGATGTGCTGTCCGTGCTCGCGTCCGGAGGCCGCGTCGCGCACCGCCTTGAGGACCTCGGCCGAGCCCGCGGTCTTCGCGACGAACGCATCGGCACCCGCTGTGCGAGCCGCCGCCTTGGCGTCATCGTCGTCATAGCTCGTGAGCACCACGATGTGGGTGTCGGGGTGCGTCGCACGCACGTGGGCGATCACATCGAGTCCGGTGCCATCGGGCAGCCGCAGGTCGGACAGCACCACATCGGGGCGGGTCGCGTCGACGCGACGGATCGCCTGCGCGACAGTCGAGGCCTCAGCCACCACCTCGACGCCGTCGGCGCGGTCCAGGATGTCGCAGATCCCACGTCTCACGACTTCGTGGTCGTCCAGCACGAGCACTCTCACATCAGGCATACCCCGCATCGTAGCGGGACGCCGTTGCCGCTCGGCTCAGCCGCGCGCGGCGTACCGCCGTTGGCAGCGCGCGCACCAGTGCGTCGACCGCCCTCCGATGGTCTCGCGCCGGAGGGTCGCGCCGCAGCGGCCGCACGGCTCGCCGCCGCGTCCGTAGGCCTCCAGGTCGCGCGCGAAGTAGCCCGACTCGCCGTTGACGTTCACATACAGCGCGTCGAAGCTCGTGCCTCCCTGGGACAGCGCGCGCCGCATGACCGCACGCGAGGCGTCGAGCAGCGCACGCGCCTGCGGCGCCGTCACGGCCGATGCGGGACGCTGGGGGTGCACGCGCCCGAGCCACAGGGCCTCATCGGCGTAGATGTTGCCGATGCCGCTCACGAGGCTCTGGTCGAGCAGCACCTGCTTGACGCCCCTCGTCCCTCGTCGCCACGCGCGCACCACCGCGGCCTCGTCCAGGTGTGGATCGAGAGCATCGCGGCCGATGTGAGACACCGAGAGCGGGACCGCGGCGAGCTCCGCCCCCTGTCCCCCGGCGAGGGCGTCGGGCGTCGGAACGAGCGGCTCGACGTGGAGATAGCCGAACGTGCGCTGGTCCAGGAAGTCGAGCGTCAGCGGGGAGCCGTCGCGATCGAGCAGGAGCCGCGCACGGCAGTGCGGGTGCGGTTCGGGTGCACCGTCCCACGGTCCGGGGTGCACGCGGAACTGGCCGGACATCCCCAGGTGCGCCGAGAGCGCCTCCGCGGGCTCCGGCGCACCCGCGTGCGCCAGCGGCAGCCACAGGAACTTGCCTCGACGCACCACGGCGCCGATGCGCGCATCGGCCGCCATGGCGCTGAACTGGGCGGCGCCACCAGGGAGCAGGCGGACGCAGCTGTCCCGGCGGATGTCGACGGCACGGACCACCGCGCCCGTGATGAGCGGCGCAAGGCCTGATCGCACGGTCTCGACCTCGGGGAGCTCGGGCACGATCAGTGAGGAGGTGCGGTGGGCCGTCGCGGGCGGTGGCGCACGAGCCCGTCAGGCCGTGGTGTCCGGCGCGGGGTCGTCGGCGGTGATGGCGGCGTACGCACGCTCGGCGGCCTCCTGCTCGGCGTGCTTCTTGGCGCTCCCCGTGCCGGTGCCGCGCACGACGCCGTCGATCGCGACCGTCGCGGTGAAGGTGCGCGAGTGGTCGGGTCCGGCGCCCTCAGCGGCGTACGCGGGGACGCCGAGGCCGCGCTGGGCGCAGGCCTCCTGCAACGAGGTCTTCCAGTCGAGTGCCACGCCAGACGAGGCAGCGGCGACGAGCGACGGCCCGACGAGTCGC
The DNA here is from genome assembly GCF_000975095.1 of Demequina aestuarii. Taxonomy (GTDB): domain Bacteria; phylum Actinomycetota; class Actinomycetes; order Actinomycetales; family Demequinaceae; genus Demequina; species Demequina aestuarii. Next base: position 888,284 of record NZ_BBRD01000001.1, on the reverse strand, counting down.
AGGATCACGTCACGCGCCGTGTCGATCCCATGCGTCAGGTACACCGCCCCGAAGACGGCCTCGAGCGAGTCGCACAGGATCGAGTCCTTGTCGGCTCCGCCCGTGGCGGTCTCGCCCTTGCCCAACAGCACGCATGGACCCAGCTCGAGGTCGCGCGCCACTCGCGCCAGCGCGCGCTGCGAGACGGTGGCGGCGCGCATCTTGGCGAGCTCGCCCTCTGGCAGGTCGGGGTGGGCGTGGTAGAGGCGGTCGGTGACGACCACGCCGAGCACCGAGTCCCCGAGGAACTCGAGGCGCTCATTCGTGGGAAGGCCACCGGCCTCGTACGCGAACGACCGGTGAGTGAGCGCGAGCACGAGAAGTTCGGGGTCGACAACGACACCCAACCGCTCTGCCAGGGCGGTGGCCGCAGCCTGCCCTGGAACGCTCACCTGAGTGCCTCGCACATGCGGCGAGGCCTGATCAGGCTCCGTGCTCGGTGCGCAGCGCCTCGGAGTACTGGCGACCGTTGTAGGCGCCGCACGTGGGGCATGCTGCGTGAGCGAGCTTTGCGCCCTTGCACGCGGGGCACGCGGTGAGGTTCGCAGCAGTGGTCTTCCACTGGGAGCGACGTGCACGCGTGTTCGAACGCGACATCTTGCGCTTCGGAACTGCCACGGTTAACTCTCTTCCTGTTCAGTCAAACTTGTGAGCGCCGACCACCTCGGGTCGATCACTTCGTGGGCGTGGTCCGGATCGTCCGCGAGCCTGGCGCCACATTGGTCGCACAGGCCCGGGCAGTCCGGGCGGCACAGCGGGGTGAACGGCAATTGAATCACGACCGCGTCCCGCACCACCTCTTCGAGATCGAGCGTTTCCCCGTCGAACTCGAAGACATCCTCTGATTCCTCGTCACCCTGATCCACGTGCGGATCGTCGTGCACGAACAGTCCCTGGACCGTGGCCGCGACATCGAGTCGCACCTCGTCCAGGCATCGTCCGCACTCGCCGACCGCCTCAGCGGTCACGGTTCCGGAGACCCAGATGCCTTCGGACACGGATTCCAAGCTCACCTCGAGCGTGGTCTCCGTCCCCTCCGGCACACCGACCATAGCGGTGCCGAGGACCGCGGGGGCCGGAAAGGTGCCGCTCACCGTGCGCTGAGCGCCCGGCTTCCGTGCGATATCCCTCACGGAGAAGGCATACGGAGAGCTGTCTGGGCGGTGCGACATCCGCGCCTCCCATCCTTCCGGTCCTGGTGGACCCCGGCCCGTGCACGTTCGGCAGGACCGGCGCACTATCCTACGTGATCCCCAGGGGGTCACTCAACCCGGCGCAATCGCCCGGGCGGTTAGGCGGCGTCGAGGGCGGTGCGCACGGCGGCGGCCACCCCGGCCGGCACGTACGCGTCGATGTCGCCACCGTGGCGCGCGACGTCCCGCACGAGCGATGAGGCAATGTGGCTCAGCGCGTTGTCGCCCGTGACGAACACCGTCTCCACCCCGGTCAGCGAGCGGTTCATCAGGGCCATCGGACGCTCGACGTCGTAGTCCGCACCGCCGCGCAGCCCCTTCACGATCGCGGTGGCTCCCACGTGTGCGCAGAAGTGCACCAGCAGTCCGTCGATCACCTCGACGCGGACGCCCTCGACGTGCGCCGTCGCCTCGCGCGCGAGGCGCGCACGCGTCTCGACGTCGAGCAACGGGGACTTGGTGGAGTTGTGGGCGATCCCGATGACCACCTCGTCGAACAGCCGGCGGGCTCGCACCGCGATGTCCACGTGGCCCAGCGTGATGGGGTCATACGTGCCTGGCAGAACTGCGAGCGTCATGCCTCGACGCTACCCCAGCGCGCCCAGTGCAGACGGGTCTCGCCGTAATCGCGTTCGCGCTCGACCACCAGTCCGGTGGGCCAGGTGAGCCGCGGCGCGCGGCTGGTCCACTCCACCACCACCACCGCATCGGCCATGAGACGCGGCGCGAGCGCCTCCAGCACCGCTGCGAGATCGTCGGCCGCGATGTCGTACGGAGGGTCGATCAGGACGAGGTCCCACTGGTCGGTGGTGCGGGCGAGGAACGGCAGCGACCGCTCCTTGACCACGCGAGTGCGGTCGGTGGCGCTGAGAGCCTTGGCGTTCGCGGCGATCACGCGCGCGGCGGAGGCCGCTGCCTCGACGAACGTGGCGGACGTCGCACCGCGACTGAGCGCCTCGAGACCCAGCGCCCCTGACCCTGCGAACAGATCGAGCACCCGAGCACCGTGCAGCGCGTCCTGGTGATCCAGTCGGGAGAACAGCGCCTCGCGGACGCGATCGGTCGTGGGACGGGTGCCGCGCGGGGGGACAGCGATGCGGCGGCCCCCGAGCTCTCCGGCGATGATGCGTGTCACCCGGACACTCTATGACCCTCGCCTCCGGCGTCAGGCGCCTCTCCGGCCGCTGGTTAGGCTGTGCCGGGACCGATGAGGGGGGCTCATGAGCGACCAGACGACACCCGGCGACGCCGCGGACGATCAGCACGCGGACGGCGAGGCCGCACCGACCACGCCCGCCCAGCACGAGCCCAGCCAGGCGCGTGCGCGACGCTGGCCGCCCACCACTCGCCGCGGCTGGGTGATGATCGCAGGCGCCGCCGTAGGCGTGCTGGTGCTCGTCGTGGCGGGGACCTGGGCGCTGGCGCAGTCGTCACGATCGGACACCTCTGCTGGCACCTCCCCCACCCCGTCCTCGACTGCGCTCGCCGACGCGGCCACCTCGGCGTCCTCGTGCTCGGCGGAGGTGGTGGTCCGCGACGAGTGGGACGGCGGCTTCACCGCTGACGTCGTGGTGCACGCGAGCGCCGGAGCGCTGGACTCCTGGTCCGTCATGCTCGAGCTCGGCGACGCCGTGGTCGACGGCGCGTGGAGCACGACCCTCATGCGAGGCGCCACGGGGCTGGTCGAGGCCGCGAACCTCGAATACAACGGTGTGGTCGCCGACGGCGCGGAGACGACGTTCGGCTTCACCGCGTCCGGCACGGCCGATGCGGTCTCCGCCGCGTGCGGCGGCACGGTGACGACTTCACCTGGCGACGAGGACAGCGACGACGTCGAACGCGCCCCCGGGGCCGCCGCCGACGTCGCTCCCCCGTCGAACGCGCCCAGCGGTGACGACTGGCTCAGCGTGGACGGCAGCAGCATCGTCGACGACGACGGCAACGCCGTCTGGCTCACGGGAGCGAACTGGTTCGGCTTCAACACCTCCGAGCGTGTGCTGCACGGCCTCTGGTCGGTGAACCTCGAGAGCACCATCGCGGCGATCGCGGAGCGCGGGTTCAACGTCCTGCGGGTGCCGATCTCGACCGAGCTGCTGCTCGAGTGGCGATCCGGCGATGCCCCTGCCGCCGACAACGTCAACACCGGCACCAATCCCGACCTCGAGGGCGCCACCACCCTCGAGGCGTTCGAGGCGCTGCTCGTCACCTCGAAGGCTCACGGGGTCAAGGTGATCCTCGACGTCCACTCGGCCAAGGCCGACAACGCGGGCCACAACGCGCCCCTCTGGTCCGCCGAGGGCATCTCCACCGAGGACTTCATGGTGGCGTGGGAGTGGGTGGCCGAGCGCTACCGCGACGACGACACCATCGTCGGCTTCGACCTCCAGAACGAACCGCACGGCAAGCCGCCGGAGGATCCGCGCGCGACGTGGGGCGACGGCTCGGACCATGACTGGCGCGCGGTCGCCTCAGAGGCGGCGCAGCGGATTCACGCCGCGCACCCGGAGGCGCTGCTGCTGGTCGAGGGCATCGAGGCGACCCCGGCCGACGGCGAGCAGTGGTCCTCGAACGATCCGGGCGACTATGACATCACCTGGTGGGGCGGCAACCTCCGCCTGGCTGGCGACCAGCCCGTGGACGGCCCGGCGGACAAGGTCATGTACTCGCCCCACGACTACGGCCCGCTGGTCTACGAGCAGCCATGGTTCCGGGGAACGTTCTCGGCCGCCAGCCTCGAGCGCGAGGTGTGGGGACCGACGTGGCTCTACCTTCACGACGACGGCCTCTCCCCCCTGCTGATCGGCGAATGGGGCGGTCGGTTGGGTCAGGACGAGCGCCAGGACCGGTGGATGACGTATCTGCGAGACCTCATCGTGGACCGCCACCTGCATCACACGTTCTGGGTCGTGAATCCCAACTCCAGCGACACCGGTGGGCTGCTCAAGGACGACTGGACCACGTGGGACGAGGAGAAGTACGCGCTCGTCGAACCCGCGCTGTGGCAGGACGAGGATGGGGCGTTCGTGGGCCTCGACCACGAGGTGCCGCTGCCGGGTGGCGTCACGGTGAGCGAGTACTACGAGAACGGCGGGAGTCCGCCCCTCGACTGACGTCAGCCGCGCTCGAGGAAGTCCTCGCGCTCGGGTCCCAGCCACAGGCTGATCGCAGACGCGAGCGCGGGGGCGGTCTCGAGCCGGGGGTCCGCGGCGACCAGGTCACGCGCGACGAGGCGCGCCTGGTCGATCAGGGTCGCATCCCTGACCACCCGCAGAAGCCGGAGCGAGTTCCGCCCTCCCGACTGCGCCGCACCCAGGACATCGCCCTCGCGCCTCAGCTCGAGATCCTTCTCCGCCAACGCGAAGCCATCGGTGGTGGACGCAAGCGCCTCGAGGCGCTCTCTCGACACCGAGCCCGGCTCCGCGCGAGACACGAGCAGGCACAGTCCAGGGAGGGTGCTGCGGCCCACCCGACCCCGCAGCTGGTGCAGCTGGGAGATGCCGAACCGTTCGGCGTCGAGCACGATCATCACCGTCGCCTGCGGCACGTCCACGCCCACCTCGATCACCGTGGTCGAGACCATCACGGGCGCCTCGCCCGACGCGAACGCCGCCATCGCGGCGTCCTTCGCGTCCGCCGCGAGCCGGCCGTGCAGACGTCCGATGCGCACGCCGGCGAGCTCGGGCCGGTCGGCGAGCATCGCGGCCGTCTCCGTCACGGAGGCGAGCGGGACGCTCGCTGCGGGTGCATCGTCGCCGTCCCACTCGAGCGTGAACGGCTCGTCACCGGGCGCATCGGCCGGCTCGGTCGGCGGGGCGTCCTCGCCCCGTGCCTGCTCGTCCGCGTCGATGCGCGGGCACACCACGTAGACACGCCGACCCTGGTCGACCTCCTCGCGCACGCGCTGCCAGGTGCGCGCGAGCCAGGCCGCATTGTCAGCGGGCACGATGTGCGTCACAGTCTCCGCGCGACCGGGTGGCCGGTCGGAGAGGGTGGACGTCTCCAGGTCCCCGAACACCGTCATGGCGACGGTGCGAGGGATGGGCGTCGCCGTCATCACGAGCATGTGAGGAGGGCGGTCGCCGCGGGCGCGCAGGGCGTCTCGCTGCTCGACGCCGAACCGATGCTGCTCGTCCACGACCACCAGGCCCAGGTCGGCGAACTGCACGCCCTCGCTCAGCAGCGCGTGAGTACCGACCACGATTCCCGCGGCGCCAGACGCGGCCTCGCCCAACGCCTGGCGTCGCGCCGCAGACCCTTGCGAGCCCGTGAGGAGAGCGACCCTCGTCGCGCGGGCGTCGCCGCCGAGCATCCCACCATGCGCGAGCGGCCCCAGCAGCTGCTCCAGGCTGCGCAGGTGCTGCGCGGCGAGCACCTCGGTGGGTGCCAGCAGCGCCGCCTGGCCCCCGGCGTCCACCACCTGCAGCATGGCGCGCAGCGCGACCACCGTCTTGCCGGCACCCACGTCGCCCTGCAGCAGTCGCATCATGGGCGTCGCACCGGAGAGCGACTCAGCGATCTCCCGCCCCACGCTCTCCTGCGCAGGCGTGAGGGTGAACGGCAGGCTCGCGTCCAGTGCGGCGACGAGGCCGTCGACGACGGGAGGCCGCGGCGTGGCGGCGAGATCCTCCCGCGCGGCCCGCCGGCGCGCCAGCGCAGTCTGCAGCACCAGCGCCTCCTCGAACCGCAGTCGGTCCTGACCACGTTCCCAGTCCTGTTCCCGTTCGGGCACGTGGACGGCACGGAGCGCCTCCAGCAGCGTCGGCAGCGAGCGCTCCGCGCGGATCCCGGCGGGGATCGGGTCCGGCACGTCCTCGTCGGTGAGGGGGTCCAGGACGGTGCGCACCGAGCGGCCGATGCGCCACGTGGGCACCGCGGCGGCCGCAGGATAGATCGGGATGGGACGGGAGGCCTCGAGGACGGCCTCAGCCTCGTCGGCCGCATCCACCCCCACGATGAGGTAGTCGGGGTGAGTGAGCTGGCGCCTGCCGCGGTAGTCGCCGACGGTGCCGGTGAACAGTCCGGTGCTGCCCGGCTTCAGCTTCGACTCGTGCATGCGCAGCACTCCCGCACGCTTGGCGAAGAACGTGAGCTGCAGCGTGTGGTGGCCGTCGGTGACGATCGCCTCGAGCATCGCGCCGCCGCGCGAGCGCATGCTGCGCACCTGGGTGGAACGCACCTCGGCCATGACCGTGACGTGCTCCCCCACAGTCAGCGCCGACATGTCCGTGCGCTCTCCTGGCGATCCGTAGCGACGCGGGTAGTGGCGAAGCAGATCCTCGACCGTCTCGAGGCCCAGCTTGGCAAGTCCGCCAGCGGTGCGGGCGCCCAGCACCCGCGAGAGCGGCTCGGCAAGCCTGTCCGCGCCGTTCATGAGGGCGCGCGCTCGACGCCGATCAGCACCCCGGGGTGGGCCTGCTGACCCTGGTACACGTTGACATCCGCATGGGGGGCGGCGGCCCGCACCGACATGCGCGCGGCATCGGCCACGCTGACGGCCACTCCCGCGGCAAGGATCAACGACACCACCTCGGCATCCGGGGTCATCAGGCGGTCGATGTCGTCGTCGAGCGCGTCGCCGCTGCTCTGCCCCACCGCGGTCGCCGCGACGGCCGCACCCATCTCGTCCGCGAGGTCCTGGCCAGGAGTGACCAGGGCCGCGGCGGCGACCGCGGCGATCACCTGCGCCTCGTGTTGGCTGTCGAGAATGGTGAGTCGGGGCTTGCGACGCTTGCGAGCGAGCTCCTCTGCCGCGGCGCGCAGGGCCGGATGGCCGGCCACGACGACCGCCGCCGTGCCGGAGGCATCCCTGACGGCGCGTCGCAGTGCGCGGCGCTTGAGCGCGGTCGGCTCGGGCACCACGAGGACGATCGCGCCCGCATCGGACAGCGGCTCCGCGAGACCGGGGCAGTGGGTGAGGGCGACGATGCCGGTCGACGCGCGGTCGGAGTCATGACCCACGCGCACGTTGCGCACCACGATCTGGCGGGCTTTGGCCTCGATCCCGCGCTCGACCGCCAGATGCGGCTGATTGGTGTGCACGTGCGCCTGCCACAGCCCGTGCGTGCCGGAGACGGCGACGGAGTCGCCCATCGCCTCGAGGTCGCGGGTGAGCGACTCGTGGATGTCGTCATCGGACTTGGCGACGAACATCACCTCGTACGTGCCCTCGTGGTGGTGATGGACGTGGGCGATCCGGGTCGTGCCCGCGTCGGTGACCTCCCACTCGACCCGGTCGAGGGAACTGAGGACCTCGGAGCCGCCGAGCGTCTCGGCGAGCATCTCGAGCTGCAGCACCAGCCCTGCAGCACCGGCGTCGACGACGCCCGCCTCTTTGGCGAGCGGCAGCTGCTCGTGAGTCTGCGCGAGTGCGGCGCGCGCGTCCTCGACCGCCGCGACGAGCGTGGCGTCGCGGCTGGCGCGGGCATCAACGCCGCGCTGGGCTCCGGTCGCCGCCGCGCGCGCCACCGTGAGGATCGTGCCCTCGACGGGCGAACCGACGGCGCGATAGGCGGCGGCCGCCGCGGCATCGAGCGACTGGGCGATGCCCCGTCCGTCGACCCGGCTGAGGCCGCCGTGCTGATCGATCGCCGAGAGGAACCCGGTCAGGTACTGGGAGACGATCACGCCGGAGTTGCCGCGGGCACCCATCAGCGAGCCGCGAGCGAAGGCGGCGACCACCTCGCGGTGACTCGCGTCAGACGCGAGCTTCGCGACGGCACGGTTCCCCTCCTGCAGGGTGAGGTAGAGATTGGTGCCGGTGTCGGAGTCCGCCACCGGGAAGACGTTGATCGCGTCCAGGCGCTCACGGGCATGCTTGACGGCGCGGGCACCGGCGTCGAGCCAGCGCCTCACGTCCGTTGATTCGTGCATCCATCCCGCCCGTCACGCGACTTGCGCGCAGTTCTTCGGCGCCGATCCCGCTGCGCCTGTCGCCCGATTTCCTGGCACCATGGTGTCACGGTGGGCGCCGGGAACCGTTGACCCCACTCACCTGGCGACCGTGCCGCGGCGCCTCGGTTGCTCGGTGCGGCATTCGTCAGATACCCTAGTGCGGTTGTCCGACACCGGACAGATGAACGTGGCGCCGCCCAGTCGGGCGAAGCGCAAGTGCAACTGAGGAGAACTATCGTGGCTGCCAACTGCGACGTCTGCGGCAAGGGTCCGTCCTTCGGACACTCGATCTCGCACTCGCACCGCCGTACCAAGCGTCGCTGGAACCCCAACATCCAGCGCGTGCGCGCCGTGGTGGCGGGAACGCCCAAGCGCGTCAACGTCTGCACCTCCTGCCTCAAGGCGGGCAAGGTTCAGCGCGCCGTCTGACGACGGCGTACTCGGGAAGCCGGCGCACCCCTCGGGGGGCGTCGGCTTTTTCGCGTCTGTCCACGGCCATGCGACTGCTGGACCACCACGCTGGTGAGGAGTTCCTCACCCTCCGGTCAGGAGAAGTGGTCCCACCCCTGGTCCACGGGAGTCTCCCCGTCCACCAGCAGCGTTCCCGGGCCCTCGACGGCGGCCCCGATCACGTGCCAGCCCCCCGGCACCGCCGACGCGCGCGGGAACGTCGCCAGCATGTGGTGGTCCTCCCCGCCAGCCATGGCCCACGCCAGCGCGCGACCCGGCTCGCCCAGCGCCGCGGCGGTGCGCAGCGCCGCCGCGTGGACCGGCACCGCCGATGACTCCACCGTGATCGTCAGGCCCGAGGCCCGCGCGAGCCTCGCGGCGTCGCGAGCCAGCCCGTCGGACAGGTCCATCATCGCAGTCGCACCATGCAGGGCCGCCTCCAGGCCGGCGCCGATGCGCGGACGGGGCCGAAGGAACAGCGCCACAGCCTCCTCGTCCACGCGCTCGCCGCGCGAGAGCTGCTCGTAGCCAGCCCTCGCCGCGCCGAGCGCGCCCGCGACCGCCACGACGTCCCCCGCCACCGCATCGGCCCGTGTGATCGGCTCGGTGCCGTGGGTCTCGCCCATCGCGGTCACCGCGACCACGATCTCGCTGGCCCCCGACAGATCCCCGCCCACCACGCCCACGCCGTGCGGCTCGCACGCCTCCCGCAGCCCGTCGGCGAGCCCGAGCACGAACTCCACCGGGGTCGACGACGGCGCGCACAGCGTCACCTCGAGCGCGGTGGGAACCGCGCCCATGGCGTCGATGTCAGCGAGGTTCTGCATCGCGGCCCGCCAGCCCACGTCCGCCCCGGTGGACCATTCGAGGCGGAAGTGCCGGTTCTCGACGAGGACATCAGTGCTGACCACGAGGTCGCCGTCGACCGACAGCACCGCGGCGTCGTCGCCCGGCCCCAGGATCTCGGCGTCCGTCGTGGGCAGTCTCGGGGAGAACAGCGCGATCAGCGCGTCCTCGTCCATCTCTCCGAAAGTCGTCATGGCACGAGCCTAGGCGCCCGCATCGGCCGTCCGAAGCCATCCCCGCGTGCGGGTCAGGCGCCAGTACGCGGCACCCAGCAGCACTCCGCGCGCCACATTGAGCAGGGTGAACGCCAGCCACAGTCCGTCGTTGCTGGCCGCACCCGTCATCCACGCCGGCACGAAGAACACCGGCAGGTAGACGCCGACCACGGCCACGAGCATGGTGTTGCGCATGATCCGTGACTGACCCGAGCCGATGAAGATGCCGTCGAGCTGATACGCCGCGACCGAGATCAGCGGCAGCCACGCGGCCCAGTGGAAGTACTGGGCCGTGGTCGAGGCCAGGCTGGGCAGGTCCGTCATGAGCGCGATGAACGGGTCCTGAGCCACCAGGAAGACCGCCGTGAACGCTGCGGCGATACCAAGTGCGGGCAGCGTGGCCGCGGCGTTCACACGGTGGAACTCGGTGAGGTTCCTGGTGCCGAGCGCCTTCGCGCTCATGGCCTCCGCCGCATGGGCGTACCCGTCGAGGCCGTAGCTCGCCAGCAGGGTCACCTGCAGCAGGATCGCATTCGCGGCCAGCACGTCCTCGCTGATGCGCCCGCCGGCGGCAGTCAGGAACGTCAGCGCGACGTACAGCAGCGCGGTGCGCACCGCGAGATCGGCGTTCATCGTCAGCAGCGCGCGCCAGCGCCGGCGCAGACCCTGGCCACGCCACTTGCGCAGTCGCTCCCGCAGCGCTGGGTCGAGGAACCTCCACAGCAGCACGGCGGCCACCGCGAGGCCCACCCACTCGGCGATCATCGTCGCCCACGCCGCGCCGGCGGCGCCCCAGCTCAGTCCGCCCACGAAGGCGATGTCCAGCACCAGGTTGAGCACGTTGACCACGACGGCGATCGCCAACGGCCGCCGGGTGTCCTGCGAGCCGATGAAGTACCCGGTGACCACCGACGTTCCCAGGACGGCCGGGAGCGAGTGCACGCGGATCTGACCGTAGGCCGTCGCCAGGTCGCGCACCTCACCGGCAGGGGCGACGATGGTCATCGCCAGCGGGATGAGCACCCACTGCAGCACCAGGATCGCCGCCGCGATGACGCCCGCGAGCATCAGGCTCCGCTGGAGGTGCGCGATGGTGTCGAGGGGACGCCCCGCGCCGACCGCGCGACCCACCAGGCTGGTGGTCCCGAGGCGCAGGAAGGACAGCACCCAGTACGCCGCCGAGAGCACGATCGCGCCCGCCGCGACGGCGCCCAGGTTCTGCGTGTCCGAGAAGTGCCCCAGCATCGCCGTGTCGACCAGCCCGACGAGCGGCACCGACACGTTCGCGACGATCATGGGCCACGCGAGGGACAGAGCGCGCCGGTGCGGGAGCCCCCTGAGGAGGTCGCGGCGAGAAGTCACGGATCGACGCTACCCGTTCCGGCACCGGCCGCCCGCCAGGGCCGATGCGGTGGCCCGGGGCGCCAGGCGACCGAACTAGGCTGGGACGCATGCCCAGCCGCCTTGCCGTCGCCGCCGCATCGGCCGTCATGGCGGTGCCGCTCCTGGCCGGATGCGCGCACGCTGAGGTGATCGACGCCGCCCCCTACGCTGCAGACCCCGACTGCGCCCGGGTGATGCTGGCGGCCCCCGAGACGGTGGGAGGACTGGAGATGCGGGCCACCACCTCGCAGGCCACTCAGGCGTGGGGTGCCGAGTACCCGATCCTCGCGCGGTGCGGCGTCGAACCGCCCGGACCCACCACGGAGCAGTGCGTTGCGGTGGAGACGCCCGCGGCGACCGTCGACTGGCTGCTGCGTGAGGAAGGCGAGAACTGGGTGGCAGTGACGTTCGGCCGCTCCCCCGCGCTCGAGCTCACGGTGCCGCAGATTCGCGCGGACGAGGCGGTGGGCGACGTCCTCGCGGAGCTGTCGCCCGCAGCAGCGTTGGCCCCCGAGAACGGACTCGAGTGCAGCTGAGCCGGGCGTCTCGGACTAGCGGAGACCGGTGGTGCGCTCGAGCGCACCCGTGAGCAGCGTCTCGATGAGCTCCGGGTAGCTCACGCCCGCCGCCGCCCACATGCGCGGGTACATGCTGGTCTCGGTGAAGCCGGGCATGGTGTTGATCTCATTGACGGTGACGGTGCCGTCGTCGCTCACGAACACGTCGACCCGCGCGAGGGACTCCGCCCCCACCGCCGCGAAGGAGCGTAGCGCCATGTCGGCGACCTGTGCCGCGACATCGTCCACGAGCTCGGTGGGGCACCGCAGGTCGACGGCAGACTCGTCGAGATACTTGGCCTCGAAGTCGTAGAAGTCCCGGCCGGCGCCGGTGACGATCTCGCCGGCGGGGGATGCCACTGGGCCCTGGGGCCCGTCGAGCACCGCCGTCTCGATCTCTCGACCGACCACCGCCTGCTCGATGAGCACCTTGGGATCGTGCTTCACCGCGGCCGCCACTGCCGCGTCCAGCTGCGACCACTCCGACACCTTCGAGATGCCCATGCTCGACCCGGCGCGTGCGGGCTTGACGAACACCGGCATGCCCAGCGCCTCGATCTCGACGCGGCGCTCATCGGGGCTCTCCCCCGGCGCGAGCACCACGTCCGGCGTCACGGGCAGCCCTGCGGCACGCAGCGCGATCTTCATGTAGGCCTTGTCCATCCCCACGGCGGAGGCGAGCACGCCCGAACCCACGTAGCGCACATCAAGCAGCTCGAGGGCGCCCTGGATGGTGCCGTCCTCGCCGAACGGCCCGTGGAGCAGCGGCAGCACCACGTCGACCTCCGCCAGGGCCGATGCGGTCCCGTCAGGGTCGAGCACGCGCCACGTGCGCTCGGAGGCATCACGAGGGGGAAGCACGGTGCGATCATCATGGGGAACGTGAGGGAGGGCGCCGTCGCGGATGCGCCACTGCGCCGCATCGGCAGAGGCCGGCACCCAGCGACCCTCTCGGGTGATGCCGACGGCGACCACGTTCCAGCGGTCGCGGTCGATCGCGCCGAACACGCCACCGGCGGTCGCGCACGACACCTCGTGCTCGGAGGACCGCCCACCGAACAGCACGGCAACGGTGGGCCGGGACGGCGCGCTCACGCTAGCTCAGCTCCGCCTTGCGCGGCCGGGACAGCAACGAGGTGAGCACGTCTGAGAGCGGCTGCTCGTGATGGAGCATGTCCACCACGGCGTCGCAGATGGGCACGTCGATGACGTGCGCGCGCGCGAGCTCCTGGATGGACAGCGACGTCTGAACGCCCTCCGCAGTGCCGCCCGTGCGTTCGATCGCATCGGCGAGGCTCAGCCCGCGGCCGATGTGCGCACCCAGCGTGTGGTTGCGGGACAGCGGCGACGCGCACGTGGCGATGAGGTCGCCCATGCCGGCGAGGCCCGAGAACGTGTCCGGGTGCGCCCCCAACGCGACGCCCAGGCGTGTGATCTCGGCGAGGCCCCGGGTGATGACCGTGGCCGTGGTGTTGTGCCCGAACCCCATGCCGTCGGTGACGCCCACGCCCACGGCGATGACGTTCTTGAACGCCCCGCACAGTTCGACACCCACGACATCGGGGTTGGTATACGGGCGGAAGTAGCTGGACGCGGTCGCAGTCGCGAGCATCTCCGCGGCGTGCGAGTCCGTGCCCGCCACCACCGTGGCGGTGGGCTGCTTGACCGCGATCTCGCGCGCCAGGTTCGGTCCAGAGACCACCAGCGTGCGCTCGGCGGGCAGGTCCCACACCTCGCGCAGAACGTCGCTCATGCGCGCGTGCGTGCCGACCTCGATGCCCTTCATGAGCGAGGCGACCACCGCGCCGGCCGGGACCGCATCGGCCCATTCGCCGATGATGCCGCGCACCCGCTGGGCGGGCAGCGCCACCGCGACGATGTCGGCTCCCGCGAGAGCCTCCCGCGCATCGACCGTCGCCACGATCCCCTCGGGGAGGTCCATTCCCGGCAGGAACCGCTCGTTGCGTCGCTCGGCGTTGATCTGGTCGGCGACGTCAGCGTCGCGACCCCACAACGTGACCTCGGTGCCGGCATCTGCGAGCACGGCGGCGAACGTGGTTCCCCACGCCCCGGCGCCCAGCACTGCGGCGCGGGTCATCGGCCGCCACCATCGCGGCGCATGTCCCACGGCTTCGTCGGCGCCTTCTCCCCACGGATCTCTTCCAGCATGGAAGTCAGCGTAGCCATGATGCGGTCGGTGGCTGCACGCAGCACCTCGATGTCGAGCGGTCGCCCACGAAACTCGTCCAGGTCCACCGGCGGTCCCGCCTGGACCGTGACGTCCGTGCGTGGGAACAGGCGCGGTCGCTTCGCGTAGGGCGCCAGCAGCTCGTGCGCGCCCCACTGGGCGATGGGGATCACAGGAACGTTGTGCGCCAGCGCCATGCGGGCGGCACCGGTGCGGGCGAGCATGGGCCACATGTCTGGGTCGCGCGTCAGCGTGCCCTCGGGAAACACCACGATCGAGTCCCCGCGCTCGAGCAGCCGCACCGCCGCCTCGACGGCCTCGCGCGCCTGGGCGCTGCCGCGGTGCACCGGAACGTGATCGAGGCTCGCGAGGAACTTCCCTGCCACGGGGATCTCGAAGAGCGACGCCTTCGCCAAGAAGTGCGGAGCGAACCCTTGGTCGTAGAGGTAGTGCGCGACGGTGAACGGGTCCGCGTACGTCACGTGGTTGGACACCGCGATGAAGCCCTGATCGCGCGGCAGGTGCTCTTCACCGGACCAGTGGCGCCGCGTGGTCGCCGTCAGTACCGGCTTGACGAACGTCGCGACAGCGCGGAATCCGGCGGGGATCTTGGGAGGCACGGGCTACTCGACCGCCGCGCCGAGCGCCGTCAGCTTGTGCCGGAACGCCTCGTAGCCCCGGTCGATGATGCCGATGCCGGACACGGTGGAGGTGCCCTGAGCCGCGAGCGCGGCGATGAGGTGCGAGAACCCACCGCGCAGGTCCGGCACCTCGATGTCCGCAGCGTGCAGCGGCGTCGGCCCGGAGATCACCGCGCTGTGGCGGAAGTTGCGCTGGCCGAACCGGCACTTCTTGTCGCCCAGGCACTCGCGATAGAGCTGCACCTCGGCACCCATCGCCACGAGCGCGTCGGTGAACCCGAACCGATTCTCGTACACGGTCTCGTGGACGATCGACAGGCCCTTCGCCTGCGTGAGCGCCACGACCAGTGGCTGCTGCCAGTCCGTCATGAAGCCGGGGTGCACGTCGGTCTGCAGCGGAATCGCGTTGAGGTCGCCGCCGGGGTGCCAGAACCGGATGCCGTCCTGCTGCACGTCGAACTCGCCGCCCACCTTGCGGAAGACGTTGAGGAACATCCCCATGGTGCGCTGCTGGGCGCCGTGGATCGTGATGTCGCCGCGCGTCGCGAGCGCGGCCGAGGCCCACGACCCCACCTCGATGCGGTCCGCGAGAGCGGTGTGGTCGTAGCCGCGCAGTTCCTTGACGCCCTCGATCGTGATCGACCGGTCCGTGTCGACCGAGATGATCGCCCCCATCTTCTGCAGGGTGTCGATCAGGTCCTTGATCTCGGGCTCGACGGCCGCGTTGTCGAGGGTCGTGATGCCCTTGGCGAGCACCGCCGTCAGGAGCAGCTGCTCGGTCGCGCCCACCGACGGATACGACAGGGTGTGAGCGATGCCCGTCAGTCCGTTCGGCGCCGTGAGGTGCAGTCCGTCGCCGCCCTGTTCGACCTCCGCCCCGAACTTCTGCAGGATTTCGAGGTGGAAGTTGATGGGACGATCGCCGATGCGGCATCCGCCGAGGTCGGGGATCACGGCCTCGCCGAGCCGGTGCAGCAACGGGCCGCACAGCAGAATTGGGATGCGCGACGATCCGGCGTGCGTGGCGATCTGCAGGGCATCGGCGGACTGCAGCGTCGTCGTGTCGAGTCTGATCTCGCCGGAGTCGACGCTGTAGTCGACGCCAGCGCCGTGCAGGCGCAGCAGTTCGGAGACGACCTTGACGTCCCGAATGTCGGGCACATTGCGGAGCGTGGAGGGCGTCGATCCGAGCAGGGCGGCGACCATGGCCTTCGAGACGAAGTTCTTGGCGCCGCGCACCGTGATCTCGCCACGCAGCGGCACGCCGCCGTGGACACGAATGGAGTCGGTCATGGTTGCTATCTTCCCCCATTGCGGCAGTCGGCACCGCATCGGCGCGTCGCCCGCACCGCCCAGCGCCGTCCCTCCCCTGGAGGAAAGATCTGTACCCAGTTCGCGCTCGGGGTGCGCGCTGGAGGAAGAATTCGTCCACGCCTGGGTGACACGATGGTGCGGTGACCGCATCTGCCGCCCGCGCCCTCTTCGTCGGCCTCTGCACCCTCGACATCATCCAATCGGTGGACCGCGTGCCGGGTGCGAACGAGAAGGTCGTCGCACGGGAGTCGCTGCTCGCCGCTGGCGGTCCGGCAACCAATGCGGCGGTGGCCTTCGCGCACCACGGCGGTGCTGCGACCCTGCTCACTCGACTGCCCGACCATCCCCTGTCCGAGGTGATCAGGGACGACCTCGGGACGTGCGGCGTCACGCTCTCCGAGGCGCGCGCCGCCTCCGGAGCTCCCGTCACCGCATCGATCATGGTGACGCGTGGCACCGGCGAGCGCGCCGTCGTGTCGCCCACCTCCCGTGCGAGCGCTCTCGACGACGCACCTATGGCGATTCCGTCGCTCGAGGGAGTCGGCGCGCTGCTCGTGGACGGCTACCACCCCGCCACCGCGATCGCGGCCGCGAAGGCCGCCCGCGCCTCGGACATCCCCGTGCTCATGGATGCCGGCAGCGTCAAGCCGCACACCGCGGACGTGGCGCGCGAGGTCGACATGGTGATCGCATCGGCCGATGTCGCGACGCCGGAGGGATCGACCGAACCCGCTGACGTGGTCGCGTGGTTCGTGTCGCTCGGCGTCGAGAGCACCGTCATCACCCGCGGCGCACGCGACGTGCACTGGCGCACGCCGGGCGCGACGGGAACCGTGGAGATCGTGCCCATGGACGTCGTGGACACGCTGGGCGCGGGAGACTTCTTCCATGGGGCTCTCGTGTGGCGGGTCGCGACGCTGGGCCTGCCCGATGCGCGTCTCGCCGAGGACATCGCGTGGGCAGCGCGGGCCGTGGCACCGTCGCTCGCCTCGTTCGGCACGCGGGCGTGGCTACGGACGTGACCCCGGCAATCAGCGAAGGGCGACCGCCGTCCACGACACGGGAGGCAGGGTGACATGCAGGGTGCCGTCGGCGACGGCTGCATCACTGCGACGAGGCACGACCCGATCAGGTTCATGCAGGGTGTTCTTCGCGTAGACGTCCTCATCATGCACCACGTGGGACTCGTGCACGTCCGAGACGCCGAACTCGCCGACGTCGACGGCGACCTGCACCGACACTGCGGTCGACCGGTTGACGAGGAAGACCGCGACGGTCCCGTCGCTCTCATCATGGGTCGCGACGGCGTCGACGAGCGGCACCTCCCCATGCCGGCGGGTGTCGTACGTGGGCGCGTCGAGCGACAGCACGTGCGCTGAGCCACGCGCCAGGCGCGAGGTGATCGCGAACGGGAAGAACGTCGTCTGTCGCCACGCCGGGCCGCCCGGCTCGGTCATGATCGGGGCGATGACGTTCACGAGCTGTGCGAGCGACGCACTGGTGACGCGATCCGCGTGCTTGAGCAAGGAGATGAGGAGGCTGCCGAACACCACCGCGTCCGCGACCGAGTAGACGTCCTCGAGCAGCCGTGGTGCCGTGGGCCAGTTGTCGATGCCCTCGATCTTGTCGACGTTCTCGAACCGGGTGTTGTACCAGACGTTCCACTCGTCGAAGGAGATGTTCACGGTCCGGTCGCTGCCGAGACGGGCCTTGACCTCGTCCGCGATCGCGACAACGGTCTCGATGAAGTGGTCCATGTCGACCGCGGACGCCAAGAAGGACCCCAGGTCTCCGTCCCGCTCCTCGTAGTAGGCGTGACAAGAGATGAAGTCCACCAGGCCAGCGGTGTGTTCGAGCACCGTGCGCTCCCACGTTCCGAACGTGGGCATCTGAGAGCTCGACGAGCCGCACGCCACGAGTTGGATCCGATCATCGAGCTGCCGCATCGCCCGAGCCGTACGCGCCGCCAGCTTTCCGTAGTCCTCGGCACTGCGGTGACCGATCTGCCACGGCCCATCCATCTCGTTGCCCAGGCACCACATCCCCACCTCGAAGGGAGCGTCGCGACCGTTGCGACGGCGCTGTTCCGACAGGGCGGTGCCCTCTGGGACGTTGGCGTACTCGAGCAGTTCGAGCGCCTCCTTGGTGCCGCGCGTCCCGAGATTCACCGCCAGCATCAGGTCGGAGCCCACCTTCTCGAGCCAGGAGTGGAACTCATGAAGGCCGACCTCGTTGGTCTCGGTCGAATGCCACGCAAGATCGAGCCTGCGCGGCCGCTCCTCGACCGGCCCTACCGAGTCCTCCCACTGGAAGGCCGACACGAAGTTCCCGCCCGGGTACCGGATGGTGTCGACTCCCAGCTCCTTGACCAGTTCGATGACATCGGTGCGCCACCCCTCGGTGTCGGCCGTGGGGTGGGTGGGCTCGTAGATGCCGTCGTAGATATGACGGCCCAGGTGCTCGACGAATCCGCCGAACAGCCTCCGGTCGACGACGCCGACCCTGCGGGCGGCTCCGGCGCGAATGGCGAGGTGGTCGTTCTTCACTGGTTCATGCTCCTTCTGATCGTGTCGTCGTCGCGCACCGAGGCGGCGATCTCGCGAAACACTCTCGCGACATCGGTCTCTCGCCGCAGCAATCCCTCGGGCGCCTCGACCAGCTCCCACAGCCCCATCGTGAGCCGATGCGCCTCCCGGGGCCGGTCCGAATGCCGCCAGGTCCACTCGTACATGTCGAACAGCGGCCACCACGTGTAGCCCACGAGGTCAAGCCCCGTCCGACGCGCGTCGAGCGCCCAGGCGACTGACTCGCGAAGCCATTGCACCCGCTCCGCCACCGTCCCCGTGACGCATGTCTCCGTCACCATCACCGGCACGCCGAAGCGCGCTGCCGCGTTGCGCACCACCTCATCCAGGCCGCGAACGCCCGCATCGTCACAGGGTCTCGGGTCGGCGAAGCCCCCCGTGTGGAAGACGCCCCGCTCGAAGACCTCGGTCGAGTGGCGTGGGTAGTAGTTGATCCCCATCACGTCGGGAGGCGTCGGGCGGTCCGCGAAGGCCGCGAAGTCCGCCTCGGACCATCCGTTGGCGGCGAGCAGCGGGTGGAGAGGGTGCCTCTCGTCGACGGTGCCCACGACGAGATCCTCGACGAGATGGACCTGGCCCTGGAGTCGACGGACGTGCTCCGCATGCTCCGGCGCGTCGACATCGCCCGTGTAGCGCATGCCGGCGTCGACGTGCACGAAGACCGCGGATTCGCCAAGCACGGCCGCGATGGCACGTTGAGTCTCCTGGAATCCGAGCGCCACCTGCTTGACCATGCGACTCAGCCCAGCCTCCCCCGCGAGATACGGCGGCCAGTAGGCGTACTCGCCAGAGAACAGCGCGTGGATCATCGGTTCGTTGACCGGCGTGTATGAGGTGACGCCCAGGTGGGCGTACCGCTCCGCGACGCGCGCGCCGTACTCGGCCACACGGGAGGGGTAGTCGTCGTTGTCGAATTGGCCGTCGAGCCACAGCGGCGTCCCGTAGTGCATCAGGTCGACGAGCGGTGTCAGGCCCGACGCCCCAAATGCGTCCATGGCGCGGTCGAGCCAGTCGAAATCCCAGGAGTCCCGCTCCGGCTGGATGCGGTACCAGGGCACACCCCACCGGACCAGGCCCGCCCCCACATCGGCGGCAAGAGCGAAGTCGCTCTCGACCTGGCCGTAGTGCTCGGTGAGCTCGTACTCGTCGATGGGCCGCTCGCCCGGCCGCCCCTGCGGAACGAAGGTGTCCTCGATCCCGACGGCCATGTGGAACGTGCCGTCACGGTGCCAGGCGCTCATCCCTTGAGTCCCGTCGTCGCGATGGACTCGATGAACCGACGCTGCACCAGCAGGAAGATCACCACGAGGGGGATGATCGCCACCAGCGATCCGGCCATCATCACTCCGTGGGGGACGATGCCGCTCGGCCCGGTCAGCAGGGTGAGTCCCGACGTGATGGTTCCCATCTCTTGCGAGTTGGTGAAGACGAGGGGCCACAGCAGGTCGTTCCAGTTGTTGACGAACGTGAACACTCCGAGGGTCATGACGGCGGGAACCGCATTGGGGAGCACCACCGAGCGGAAGATCCGGAACTCCGACGCGCCATCGATGCGCGCAGCCTGGTCGAGTTCACGCGGGATCGCGAGGAAGAACTGCCGGAGAAAGAAGATCCCGAACGCATCCGCCGCTCGCGGGGCGATCATGCCCGCGAACGTGTCCACCCAGCCCAGGTCCGAGACGACCTGGTAGACGGGGACCAGGGTGGCCTGGAAAGGGATCATCAGACTTCCGATGATGGCGGCAAGCAAGACGCCCCTGCCACGGAAGTCGATGCGTGCGAGCGCGTAGGCGGCGAGTGAGTCGAAGCACAGCGCGAAGAGAGTGACACCCCCGGCGAAGACGAAGCTGTTGCCGACCAGGCGGGCGAGGGGCAGGTCGTCCAGGATGCGCCTGAAGTTGTCGAGGGTCCACTCCCCTGGCGCCAACGTGGGCGGGTAGGCGTTCACCTCCGCGATGGGCTTGAAGGCGGTGAACACGACGATGGCGATCGGCAGGAGGGCGACCGCGGTGGCGAAGATCAGGGCGGCGGTCGCCCCGAGACCTCCCGGCGTGATCCGACGGCGTGCCGCGACGACGGCGCTCATGAGAGGTCCTTTCCGCGCCGCCCAAAGAAGACGAACTGGATGACGCTGAGCAGGATGGTGGCGACCAGCAGGATGTAGGACAGTGCGGAGGCGAACCCGAGCTCGAGCCGCCCGAATCCAGCGTCGTAGATCTCCATGACGATGGTCTGCGTGTGTCCGTAGGGCCCGCCGCCGGTCATGACGTAGATCTGATCGAAGGTCTGCAGGGCCGCGATCATCGCGAACACCAGCACGAACGTGAAGGTGTTGGCCAGCATGGGGATGGTGATCGAACGGAAGGTGCGAAGCACCCCCGCGCCGTCGACGCGCGCCGCCTCGTACAGCGAGGCCGGGATGTCCTGGAGCCCAGCGAGAAAGATCACGAAGTAGAACCCGAAGTTCTTCCAGACTCCCACCAACGCCACCGTCGGCATCGCCAGCGTCGGGTCCTGCAGCACATTGCCGAGCTGCACGCCCGAGGTCGACAACCAGTAGTTCAGCAAGCCCACCTGCGGATCCAGCAGGTAGCTCCATGCAAATGCCCCGACGGCCAGGGACACCATGAATGGCAGGAACAGCGCGGTGCGGAAGAACGACCGGAAGAAGACCTTGGAGTTGTTCACCAGCAGCGCGAGCACCAGCGCAGTGATGACGGCCGCCGGCGTGAACAGGGCCGTGTAGATCACGGTATTGACCATGGCGTCGAGCACGTCTGGGTCGGTGAACGCCCGGACGTAGTTGTCCAGCCCCACCCATGCGGTATCGCCGAATCCGCTGGCATCCGTGAATGACATGCGCAGCGCGACGAGCATCGGCCACGCCACGAAGATGCCGAGGACCACGAGGGCGGGTGTCAGCATGCCCCATGCGGCACCAGACGACCTCCGGCGCGGGGGCCGTCGCCGTGGTCGCCCGCCGAGGGGCGCAGGCGCTCGGTAGCGCGCCTTGCTCGTGGTCAGCATCAGAACTCCTTGGGTTCCCAGTGGGAGCTGGTGGTGGCGCCGCGTCGTTGCGCGCCGCGCCACCACCAGCCTTCGTGATCGTCGGATCAGTTGTCCAGCGCGGCCTGCACCTCGGACTGCGCCTGGTCGAGCAGCTCATCGATATCCTCGCCTGCCAGCGTGCGCTGAGTGAGCTCGTCAATCGCAGCGAGCACGTCGACGCTGTTGACCACGCCCGGCAGCAGCGGCTGGCCCAGATCGGCCATCCCGGTGAGCGTCTCGACCGTCGGGTTCTCGGCCACCTGCTCCGGCGCGATGTCCGTGCGCAGCGGCGGCCAGCCGGACCCGAGCGACCACTCGACGGAGTTCTGCTCGTTGAGGAAGTACGCGAAGAACTCCTCCGCGGCAGCCTGGGCAGCCTCATCGCCCTTGTCTGTCACTCCCATCGACACACCGATGGCCGAGGCGGCCTGCTCGACCGGACCTGAGGGAATGGCCGCGATGCCCAGCTCGATCTCGTTGTCGGCTGCGATGAACACCATCCAGGGTCCGCCGATGGTCATCGCCGCACGGCCACTGGAGAAGACCTCGTCGGCACCGATGCCGTCAACGCCGGTGGGCGAGATCGAGTCGTTCACGACCGCGTCCTGCCAGTAGCGCAGGGTCTCCGCGTTGGCCTCAGAATCGATCGCAGCCGTACTCGAGTCGGCGATGATTCCTCCCCCATTGCCATAGAAGAGCGACGGCCACACACCGTTCGCGACGGTGGCGTGGTCGGGCAGCACCATTCCGTACTGCTCCGGTGTGCCGTCGCCATCCTCATCGACCGTGAGCTGTTCAGCGACGTCGACCCACTCGTCCCATGTCTCGGGCGCGCTCTCGATGCCCGCCTCGTCGAACTGCGCCTGGTTGTAGTAGAGCGCGAGCGGCACGAATCCAGTCGGGACACCGTAGCGCTGTTCGTTGACAGTGATCATCTCGACCGCGCCCGGGTTGAGCGCCGGGGTGATGTCTCCCGCACCGTCATAGAAGTCGTCGAGCGAGGCAAGCGCGCCAGCATCCGCATAGACCGGCAGGCGCTCGGCGGGCATCGCCACGATGTCCGGCCCATCGCCGGCAGAGAGTGCCGGGAGCAGGGTGTCGTCGATCACGTCCCAGGGGTTGACCTCGGTGCTGATCTGAATGTTGGGGTGCTCATCGTTGAAGGCCTCGACGATGCCGTCCAGGACATCGCCGTCGGCCTCGGTGTAGCCGTGCCAGAAGGTCAGCTCGACCACCTCGCCCGTGCCTGCATCGGTGTCGCCGGTGGCATCCGTCGATTCTGGCTGGTCACCGTCGCTCGAGCACCCTGCGAGCAGCAGCCCGCCGAGAGCGACCGACGCAATGCCTGCGTTGATTCTCCGTGTCATGGTGTCATTCCTTGGCTCGTACGCGCGACGTCATTGTCAGCGTGAACGGATGACGGCGCGTCGTCATCCACCACGATTTACAACGTTGTAGAGACATCGTGACGCAGCGCGCGACGGATGTCAACACGCAGCCTGCTCGGTTACCGATTCGTGATGGAGAGGACCGCTCACCCACCCCCGCCGGCGGCGCCGTCAGCCACGGAGCGGGGGCTTCCAGTTGCGGATGCCACGAACGGGTCCTAGCCTGAGAGAGATCTACAACGTTGTAGATCGGCTCGTGCGAGCCCCGTCCTGACATCTCGAGGAGGAGATCACTCATGCAGATAGCCCGCACCACTCACCCACCGCTACGACGACGAATCGCTGCGGCGGCTACGGCAGCCGCGCTCGCCCTCGCGCTCGCATCCTGGGCCGCGACAGGACCCGCGCAGGGCGTCTCGCCCGCCAACGGCTCACTGGTGTACTCACCGGCCGCAGGCTCATCCTTCAACCCCGAGGGCGGCGCCCCCGCGGGCACCACGTACGCAAAGATCGCGGCGCTCCAGCACAATGGCTCCGCGAACGGGGATCTTGTCGTGACATACGACCAGCTGGTCCTCGTGGGCGGGGTCCAGGTGTACCCGATCCATCGCAGCACCGACGGCGGGACCACCTGGACTCACGTCACGGACGTGGTTCCCAGCGACGACTTCCCAACGCTCACACGGACGGCACAGCCGTTCCTGTATGAACTCCCTGAGGCTTCGGGAAGCCTCCCGGCGGGCACACTGCTCCTGGGCGGCATGCTCATGCCGGAAGATCGATCGAGCAGCCGACTCGTCGTGTACAAGAGCACGGACCAGGGCGACTCATGGAGCCTGCTCAGCACCATCGACTCTGGCGGTCCCGCCGTCTACGACCCATCGCCGTCGTCGACCACGACCACGGTGTGGGAGCCCTCGTTCGCAGTCGACGCCTACGGCGGACTCGTCGCCTACTACTCGGATGAGCGCCAGAAGGCGGATGACGTCCTGCAAGCCGTCTCCTACCGGCGTTCGACGGACGGGGGCCAGTCATGGGGCCCCCTGGTGAACGTCTCGGCTCCCGACAACCAGAGCGATCGACCCGGCATGATCACCGTGGCGAAGCTGCCGAACGGCACGTACATCGCCACCTTCGAGGTGGTCAACCGCCCGAGTCAGTCACAGAACGCGGCACCGGTGTACTTCAAGACCTCTCCTGACGGCCTCGATTGGGGATCAGAGACCAGCGTCGGCCAACCGATCGAACTGGAGGATGGCCGCGGCATCGGGTCGTCCCCCTTCGTCACCTGGGTGCCCTCGGGTGGCCCGCAGGGCACGCTCGTCGTCGCTTCCATGTGGTCGCTCGATTCGTCAGGCGCCATCGACGGCGGCCAGAATCTTTACGTCAACTATGCGCTGGGCCAAGGACCGTGGGAGCGCCTGCCCATGCCCGTCACCTTCGACGCGACCGACACGCAGGGCGGCAACTTCAGTGGCTTCGCCCAAGGCCTTGCCGTCGCCCCTGACGGGCGAACGCTGTACCAAGCGGTCAACGTCGAGAACCTGAACACGGGGCTCAACGACATACGCGTGGGCAGCATGCGTGTGGACGCCCAGCAGTATGAGGCCGAGCTCGCGACGATCAACGACGCCTCTCTCGTCACTCACCCTCAGGCCTCGAACGGTTCCAAGGTCGGCAACATCAACAACTCCGGCAGCTATGTCGAGTTCGAGGTGGACGCACCGGCTGGCGGGAACTACACGCTCAGCGTGCGATACGCCAACGGCACAGGCGCCACCGCATCGCACGCGTTGGCAGTCAACGGCGTCTCCGCCACGGCGGTCACGTACCCCGCGACGGTCGATTGGGGACGGTACCAGTGGTCGACCGCAGGGGTCTCGCTCGTCGCCGGCACCAACACGATCCGCCTCGCCAAGGGCACCGGCTTCGCGGAGGTGGATGTGGTCCACCTCGATCGGGCCAGCGCGTTGGCACCGCAGTTCACATTGGCGAACCGCAACAGCGGGAAGCTGCTCGAGGTGTTCGACGCGGAGACCACCGACGGCGCTGCGGTGGGACAGTGGACGGACAACGGCCACCCGACCCAGCGCTGGCGCGTAGTCGATGATGGATCCGTCGTGCAGCTGGAGAACGTGAACAGCGGAAAGCTGCTCGAGATCCCCTCAGCGCAGACGGCTGATGGAATCGACGCGGTCCAATGGGGACCCACGGGGCACCCCACCCAGGACTGGACGGCTCAGTCCGACGGCGGCTGGTGGACGTTCGACAACGCCAACAGCGGCAAGCGCCTCGAGATCGACTCCTGCTCCACTGACGACGGCGCCGTGGCGCAGCAGTGGCCGGCCAATGGCGCACCGTGCCAGGAGTGGAGGCTGGTGCGGGAAGGCATTCAGTAGGCCCGTCCGGCGGGGCGGAGCGCCTAGGTGCTCCGCCCCGCCAACGTCGACTCACGCTCGACGATCCGGTACGGCGCGAAGAGCGTGCGACTGCGCTCTTCTCGTGACACCGAACCGTCGATCCGGGCGTTGAGCGCCTTCACCGCGGTGTCGGCGATCCAGCCACGGCCCGGCTCCACCGTCGTCAGCGACGGGATCGAGTACTGCGCCTCGTCGAGGTTGTCGAAGCCGATGACCGCGACGTCGTCCGGCACCGAACGCCCCAGCTCCTCCAGTGCACGCATCGCCCCGAGTGCCAGGGTGTCGTTGAGACAGAATGCCGCATCGAAGTCCACGCCTGTCTCCACCAGAGCCCGCATCGTCTCCGCGCCGTTGGCACGATGCCACAGCCCTGTGTAACCCACGAGAGCCGGATCCACGGCGATGCCAGCGCCCTCCAGCGCGGCGCGGTAGCCCGCGAACCGCAGCCCGGCCGAGCCGATGACCTCTCCCTCGTGGGCGCCGATGATGGCGATTCGACGGCGGCCAGACTCGAGCAGGTGCTCGGTCGCCGCACGGGCGGCATCGTGGTTGCGCATCGTGATGTGGTCGGTGGGGCCATCGAAGATGCGCTCGCCGAGGAGCACGAGCGGATAGGGGACGTTGAGCGCGCCCGCATCGTCCTGGCTCATGCCAAGGGGGCTGAAGATCAGCCCATCGCTGCTCTGGCGGCGCGGGCTTCTCAGGAGTTCAAGCTCTCTCTCGCGGACGCCGCCCGTGTGCTCGAGTTGGACGATGAGCCCCGCCGACTCCGCAGTCTCGATGACCTGTGCCGCGAGCTCCGCGAAGTACGCGAGGCCCATATCGGGCAGCGCCAGCGTGATCGCCCCGGAGCGTCCCGCACGCAGATTTCGGGCAGTGAGATTCGGCGTGTAACCGAGCTCCGCGATGGCACTCTCCACCCGCTCCCGAGTGGCCGGCCTGATGTGGGGGTAGCCGTTGATCACGTTCGACACCGTCTTGATGGACACGCCTGCGAGCTGCGCCACCTCTCGCAACGTCGGCGTCATGGTCCCTGCCCCTCATTCGGTGGCAATCAGGCTACAACGTTGAAGGCGAGAGTCAGCGCCCCGGGACGGTGATGAAGATATTGAACAGGTCCGGGTGGTGCGCGTGCACCAGCACCGCGAACACCACCGCGTCGAACAGCAGGTGCACCGCGAGCACATACGGCAGCGACTTGAAGCGCGAGAAGATCCACGCCTGGATGAGGGCGAACGGGATGGTCAGCAGCGGGCCCCATTCGCGGTAGCCGAGCTCCCAGAGGAACGACACGAACACCAAGGACTGCAGGATGTTCGCGAGCCACATCGGGAAGTGCCGCATCAGCAGCGCGAACACGGTGCAGATGAAGAACAGCTCGTCCCAGATGCCGACCGCGTTCACGCCCACGAAGAGCCGTGCGATCTCGTTGCCGCCGGTGATCTCAGGCCAGTTCATGTACGCGCCGGAGCCGATGAAGTAGAACGGCAGGATCAGGTACCCGGCGAGGACGACGAACCCCAGGTACCACCACTGCGCCCGGCTCCAGCGGCGCCCGGTGAACATGGGGAACTTCACGGCATCGTGCTTGAGCCAGTAGCGCGCCAGCGCCCACGGCACCAGCACGGCCAGCGACAGCGCGATGGCGAAGCGGGTGATGCCCGCGTCGGAAAGGTCGGCCTCGAGCGAGATCGTGGAGATGATCAGCTGGCCGAGAGCGATGAGGCTCAGGTCCTTGGCAAGACTGCGGTCGATCAGGAACGCGAGCACCACTCCGGCAATCAGTGGGACGTACCCGAGCGGGCGCTCGTGAATCGCGAAGAGCAGCACCGCCGCACCGCACACCAGCACGGCGGCCGCGACCCTGCCCGCCGTTCGCGCGTCGGCGCGCAGGGGCACGATCTCCACTGGGGCCTGAGAGGTCATGGTGACGAGCATCCCATGACCCACGGCCGATGCGGTCGCACGCCTGGACGCGCGAACGCACCCCCCGGCCCCGAACTAGGAACGCGAGGACTCACTCTCGGCGTGGCGCGCTCCCTGGAGGAACGAGAGGTCTCATCGGAGGCATCAGACCTACCGGGGCCGTGGCATTCCGAGGGATGGCGCTCGGCAACTCGGGTGAGTCCTGACGTTCCTACAGAAGGCGCCTGCGGATGAAGACGAGTCGTGACGTTCCTACTTCTGGGGCGGCGGTGCGAGAGGGTGCGGCCGATGCGGTCGCCGGGTCAGGCGTCGACCGGGCGGGCCGCCTCGACATGAAAACCCGGCTCGGTCTTGGCGGGCAACGTCTTGGGGCGCCACGAACCGCGAGTCGCCTCGAAGGCCGTGATCTCCTCTTCGTGCTTGAGGGTCAGGCTGATGTCGTCCAGCCCCTCCAGCAGGCGCCAGCGCACGTAGTCGTCGATCTCGAATGGCACGGTGAGCTCGCCGCACGTGACGGTGCGGTCCTCGAGGGACACGGTGATCTGCTTGCCGGGCTCGGCCTCGAGGAGCTTCCAGATGAGCTCGATGTTCTCCTGCGTCACGATGCCGGTGACGAGGCCCTGCTTGCCGGAGTTGCCGCGGAAGATGTCCGCGAAGCGCGGCGCGAGGACGACCTTGAAGCCGTAGTCCTTGAGCGCCCACACGGCGTGCTCGCGAGACGAGCCGGTGCCGAAGTCCGGGCCCGTGACCAGCACGGAGCCCTGCTTGTACGCCTCCTGGTTGAGGACGAACGACTCGTCCCCACGCCACGCGGCGAACAGCGCGTCCTCGAAGCCGGTGCGCGTCACGCGCTTGAGGTACACGGCGGGGATGATCTGGTCGGTGTCGACGTTGGACCGGCGCAGCGGGACGCCGATGCCGGTGTGGGTGGTGATCTTCTCCATGGCGTCTCTCCTTTAGGCGGAGGCACCGACGAGCACGTCGGCGTCTTCCAGGTCGGCGGGGCTGGACAGGGTGCCGCGCACCGCCGTGGCGGCGGCGACGAGCGGGCTCACCAGGTGGGTGCGGCCGCCCTTGCCCTGGCGCCCCTCGAAGTTGCGGTTCGAGGTGGAGGCACTGCGCTCCTTGGGCTTCAACTGGTCCGGGTTCATGCCCAGGCACATCGAGCAGCCGGCATTGCGCCACTCGGCTCCAAAGTCCTTGAACACCTGGTCCAGCCCCTCCTGCTCGGCCTGCAGGCGCACGCGCGCCGATCCCGGCACCACGAGCATGCGGGTGTTCGGGGCCTTGGTGCGGCCCTGGATGATCGCGGCGGCGGCGCGCAGGTCCTCGATGCGGCCGTTGGTGCATGATCCCAGGAAGACGGTGTCGATCTCGAGGTCGCGCAGCGCCTGACCAGGCTCGAGGCCCATATAGACGAGGGCGTTGGCCGCGGCCTCGCGCTCGTCGGCGTCGGCGATCTCCTCCGGGTTGGGGATCGAGGCGCTCAGCGGCAGTCCCTGGCCCGGGTTGGTGCCCCAGGTCACGAACGGCTCGAGGTCGCTCGCCTCGAGGTTCACCTCGGTGTCGAACGTCGCGTCGTCATCGGTCACGAGCGTGCGCCAGTACTCGACGGCCTCGTCCCAGTCCGCGCCCTCGGGGGCGTGCGGGCGGCCCTTCACGTACTCGAAGGTGGTGTCGTCGGGCGCGATCAGTCCGGCGCGTGCGCCAGCCTCGATGGACATGTTGCACACCGTCATGCGCGCCTCCATCGACAGCGACCGGATGGCCTCACCGCGGTACTCGAGCACGTAGCCCTGACCGCCGCCGGTGCCGATCTTGGCGATCACCGCGAGGATGACGTCCTTCGCGGTGGTGCCCTCGGGGAGGGTGCCGTTCACGTTGATCGCCATCGTCTTGAACTCCTTGAGCGGAAGCGTCTGCGTGGCGAGCACGTGCTCGACCTCGGAGGTGCCGATGCCGAAGGCCAGCGCGCCGAACGCGCCGTGCGTCGAGGTGTGCGAATCGCCGCAGACCACCGTCATGCCGGGCATGGTGAGGCCCAGCTGCGGGCCCACCACGTGGACGATGCCCTGGTCGGCGTCACCCAGCGAGTGGATGCGCACGCCGAACTCCTTGGCGTTGGTGCGCAGCGTGTCCACCTGGGTGCGGCTCGTGAGGTCCGCGATCGGCTTGTCGATGTCCAGCGTGGGGGTGTTGTGGTCCTCGGTCGCGATCGTGAGATCGGGCCGGCGCACCTCGCGGCCGGCGAGACGCAGTCCCTCGAAGGCCTGGGGGCTGGTGACCTCGTGGCACATGTGCAGGTCGATGTAGATGAGATCCGGCGCGCCGTCCTCGCCCTTGCGGACCAGGTGGTCGGCCCACAGCTTCTCCGCCAGTGTCTTTCCCATCTCAACCTCCGTGCTCGACATCTCATATTTTGAGACGCTAGTATCGCTCTATGGACAAGCATAGCGGCGTCGGCGTCGTTGACAAGACTGCGGCGATTCTGGGCGCGCTCGAGCAGGGACCGGCGACTCTCGCCGAACTCGTCACGACCACGCACCTGGCGCGTCCCACCGTGCACCGGCTCGCACTCGCGCTCGAGCACCACCACCTCGTGGGCCGGGACGCACGCGGCGCCTTCATCCTGGGCCGCCGCTTCTCTGAGCTTGCGGCGACCGTGGGCGAGGATCGCCTCGTGTCCGCGGCGCTGCCGGTCCTCACGACCCTGCGGGACCGCACCGGCGAGTCGAGCCAGTTGTACCGCCCGCACGGCGCCCACCGCATCTGCATCGCCGCCGTCGACCGCCCCGTGGGCCTGCGCGACTCGATCCCGGTCGGCACCACCATGACCATGAGCGCCGGATCCGCCGCGAAGGTGCTGCTCGCATGGGAGGAGCCCGGCCGCATCCATCAGGCACTCGCCGACGCGAACTTCACCGCCGCCGATCTCGCCCAGGTCCGCGACGCGGGCCATGCCGAGAGCGCCGGCGAGCGCGAGGCGGGCGTCTCGTCCGTGTCTGCGCCGGTGTGGGGCACGGCCGGGACGGTGATCGCGGCCGTGTCGATCTCCGGGCCCATCGAACGGCTCACGGCGCACCCCGGGGCGGCACACGCATCGGCCGTCATGGACGCCGCGCGCCAGCTCAGCGACGTGCTGCGCCGCACCGACCACTAGCGCCATACCGCATCGCAGGGCCGATGCGTGCTTGAGCGCGGGCTCTCCCCCGCGCGGCGGGCGTTCACGCATCACCCCTGGCACACCATTCATTTTTCGATGTGAACGTTCTACAGCGCGCGTATCGAAACGTTTCTTGCTACGTTCCTGACACGGGCTTCGGGGCGCCTCGCGCCCGGCCTGGGAAGGTCACGTATACCTCGATGGCCCAAAGGAGAGCATGGTGAACCGAGCAGCGTCAAGACGCGCATCCATCGCCGCGGCGAGCGCCGCCATTCTGGTCGCCGTGGGGCTTTCGCCCGCGAGCGCCGACGTCGTCAACGGCGACTTCGAGTCCACCGTCGACCCGTGGTGGACCACTGCGAACCTCACCGACAGCGCGAGCGTCGACACCGGCGCGCTGTGCGTGGACGTGCCCGGGGGCACCGCCAATCCCTGGGACGCGATCGTGGGCCAGGACGCGCTGAGCCTCGCCCCCGGCGACTACGTGTTCGGCTTCGACGCATCGTCCTCGACCGGCATGTCGACCGCGGTAGGGCTCGTTCAGTTCCCCGTGGACCCGTGGACCCAGCTGGCGAACGTGACGCAACCGCTCACCACCGAGATGACGCGGTACGAGACGTCCTTCACGGTCGACGAGGACGTCACCGGACTGCAGACGGCCTTCCAGATCGGCGGCGCGAGCGACCCCTGGACCTTCTGCGTGGACAACGTGTCGGTGGCGCCCGCGGGCGTGGAACAGGTGGTCAACGGCACGTTCGACGACGACCTGACCGGGTGGACCCACTACGGATTCGTCGACGGAAGCGCACGGGTCGAGGACGGCACCTTCTGCGCGACGGTGCCGGCGGGCACCACCAACCCGTGGGATGTGGCGCTGTTCCAGGACCTGCAGCTCGTGGCCGGCGACTACTCGTTCAGCTTCGACGCCAGCGCCGCGGGGCCGGTCCGGGCGATCGTGCAGCAGGAAGGCGGCGCGTATGCCTCGTACGGCGAGATCGCCGCAGGCAACGACGCCGAGTGGACCCACTACGAGACCTCGCATCAGGCGAACAGCGACCCGGTCGACCCCCGGCTGGGCTTCCAGGTCGGCGGCGCCGCGTCCGAGTGGGAGTTCTGCCTTGACAACGTGTCGTACCTGGGCGGCGTGACGGTCGAGCCCTACGAGCCCGAGACCGGCCCGCGGGTGAGAGTCAATCAGGTCGGCTACCTCACTCACGGACCCAAGGAGGCCACCCTCGTCACCGACGCGACGGACCCCGTCAGCTGGGAGCTGCGCGACAGCGCCGATGCGGTGGTCGCGTCCGGCACGACCGTCCCGCGCGGCACGGACGAGTCCGCGGATCAGAACGTGCACGCCATCGACTTCTCCGATGTCACGGCGACCGGCACATACACGCTGGTGGCGGATGGCGAGGCGTCCTATGAGTTCGAGATCGGCACGGACGCCTACGAGCGGCTGCGCTACGACGCGCTGAACTACTTCTACCTGGCGCGCTCGGGGCTGGAGATCGATGGCGACCTCGTGGGCGAGGAGTACGCGCGGGCCGCCGGCCACGTGTCGTCGCCCGCGGACGGCGTCGCCAACAAGGGCGACCTCGACGTTCCGTGCCAGAATGCGGCCGATGCTGCGGCGGTGTACACCGACGAGTACGGGTGGGAGGACTGCGACTACACGCTCGACGTCGTGGGCGGCTGGTACGACGCGGGCGACCACGGCAAGTACGTGGTCAACGGCGGAGTATCCACCGCACAGCTGCTCGGGACCTACGAGCGCACCAAGACCGCCGCATCTGCCGATCTGGGCGCTCTCGGCGACGACACCCTCGACCTCCCCGAGACCGGCAACGACGTTCCAGACGTGCTCGACGAGGCCCGCTGGCAGCTCGAGTTCATGCTGGCGATGCAGGTGCCAGAGGGGGCTCAGTTCGCTGGCATGGTCCACCACAAGATCCACGACGACGGCTGGACGGGCCTGCCGCTGATGCCTGCGAACGACGCACAGGTGCGGGAGCTGCACCGGCCCTCGACCGCGGCGACGCTCAACCTTGCCGCGACCGCAGCACAGGGCGCCCGGCTCTTCGCTCCGTACGACGAGGACTTCGCTGACGAGTTGCTCGCGGCGGCCCGGTCCACGTGGGCGGCGGCGCTCGCCACCCCCGACCTCTACGCTCCGGTGGCCGACGGCGCGGATGGCGGCGGTCCCTACGACGATGACGACGTGTCCGACGAGTTCTACTGGGCCGCGGCCGAGCTGTTCCTCACGACCGGAGAGCAGGAGTTCGAGGACTACCTGCTGGCGTCCGATGTCGACGCCGCGGCCGACGTCGCAGACGGCTTCTACTGGGGCTCGCTCGCCGCGCTCGCAAAACTGGACCTCGCGACAGTGCCGAACGACTACGCGCACCGTTCGACCATCGTCGACCAGGTCATCGCCGGTGCCGACGCGCTGCTGGCGGTCCAGGAGGGCCAGGAGTTCGGCCTCGCGCTCGCTGACGATGCCTTCGAGTGGGGATCGAACTCGGCAGTGCTCAACAACCAGGTCATCCTGGGCACCGCGTTCGACCTCACGGGAGAGCGCGCGTATGCCGATGCGGTGATCGAGTCCATGGACTACCTGCTGGGCCGCAACGCGCTCAACCTGTCGTACGTCACCGAGTACGGCGACGTGACGAGCCAGAACCAGCACTCGCGCTGGTTCGCTCACCAGCTCAACGCCGAGCTCCCGAACCCGCCTGCAGGCTCGGTGGCGGGCGGTCCGAACCCGGACTACGGCACGTGGGACCCGACCATTCAGAGCCTCTACCCGGATCAGGACTGCGCCCCACAGCTGTGCTACGTGGACCACATCCAGTCCTGGTCGACCAACGAGATCACCGTCAACTGGAATTCGGCGCTCAGCTGGGTCGCCTCGTGGATGGCGGACCAGGGGCAGGCCGCGACCGAGGTCGCACCGTGCGAGGTCTCGTACACCGTCCACGGGTCATGGCCCGCGGGCTACAACACCCAGGTGTGGATCACGAACACCTCGGACCAGGCGATCGCCGATTGGTCGCTGACGTGGGGCTACCCCGCTGACGACGCCGTGAGCAGGCAGGCGTGGAGCGCCCAGTGGAGCCAGGACGGCGCGTTCGTCACGGCGGAGTCGATGCCGTGGAACGGGTCCATCAGGCCCGGCAAGCGCACCACCATCGGCTTCATCGGCTCTCCCGGAACCCTGGCCGATGCGCCGCCCGAGCAGTTCTGGGTGAACGGCGCCGCCTGCACCACCGGATGAGCGAGCGGGGCAGGGTCCCCGGGCGACACCGCCTGGCGACCCTGCCCGTCACGCGGTCCCTGCTCGTCACACGGATCCGGGGCGCTGGGACCTAGGTCCGTTGCGACCGGGCCGCATCCGGAGTAGACCTGAATCATGGACGCCGTCGTCGTGTATGAGTCGCTGTGGGGCAACACCGCCGCCATCGCTCAGGCGATCGCGCGTGGCTACGGCAACGGCGCTGTGGCACTCACGACCGACAAGGCCACGCCCTCCGTCGTCGCTCGCGCCCGCCTCCTCATCGTCGGGGCTCCGGTCCACGCGATGAACCTCCCCACCGACGCCTCCCGCACCTCCGCGATGTCGAAGGTCTATGGCCGCCCCGGTCTTCACGCCGACGTGAGCCACCCCTCGGTTCGCGATTGGCTCGAGGGACTTCCCCCCGCCGAGCGTCAGTGCGCCGCGTTCGAGACCGGCATCCGCGGACCATTGGGGCACGGGGCGGGACGCGCGATCATCGCCCGCCTGACGGCGCTGGGCCACACCCCTATCGACGAGCCCCATGCCTTCACCGTTGCGCTTGTCACCGGGTCGGCAGAACCCGCGGCGCTCCTCATCGGCGGACAGGAGGAGAAGGCCGTGCACTGGGGCGAGCATCTCGCCACCGTCATGTCCTCTCCACAGAGCAAGGATCCACAGCACCGCTCGTGAACACCGCGTGCGCGTGGCCTACGCTGACCGCATGACTCACCAGCCGCGCGACATCGTCGTATTCGACGGCGACTGCGGGCTGTGCAATGGGTTCGTCGCGTGGCTGATCCGCCACGATCGCGACCGCCGGTTCCTGATCGCAGGCAGTGCGGGCGCGGTGGGCCGTGCCGCACTCGACGCCATGGACCTCGCCCCCGAGGTGGCGGCCTCGACGCTCGTGATCGCGACCCCCTCGGGCCCGCACCTGCGCTCTGACGCCGTGGCGACCGTTGCCTCGAGGCTCGGGTGGCCGTGGCGCGGCGGTGCCGCGATCAGCTGGGTCCCGCGCGGGCTTCGGGACGGCGTGTACGCCGCGGTAGCGGCGAGACGCCCTCGGCGTCCCGCCAATGACCCGGCCTGCGGCACTCCCCCTGGGGAGCTCGTGACCGAGTGGCGTGCACGCCTCGCCACTACCGAGGACGTCGAGGCGATCGTTGCCGCATCGCCCGGCCGTCATCGCTCACCGTGAGCGACTAGGGCCGTCCCCCTCCTGCGTTCTTCCCGTTCTCGCCCGCGTCTGCCGGCGGTCCCGCGTTCTCTGAACCACCCGGGTCCTCAGGCTTTCCCGCGCCAGCGGGTGGCGCGGAATCATTCGGTGCCCCCACCCCGGCGGGCGGACCGGAGGTCTCCGGCCCGGGAGCACCAGCGGGTGCGCCAGCGCCACCGGACTTAGCCGCATCGTCCGAGTCGCCGGCGTTGCCGGAGTCTCCAGCGCTCTCCTGCTTGCCGCGCACCTCTGGCTTGCCCGCGCTTCCCGAGGTGCCACCATCGGCTCCCACAGACGGGCGTGCCTGCTGCGGCGTGCCTGCGTTCCCGGCTGCGGCTGACGTCGAGTCCTCGCTCGGCACGCCGTCAGCCGCGGCTCGGCCGTTGCCGATCGCCCTCGCGCGCTCCGCGACGCCTTGGCCGAACTCTCGGCCCTCCAGGTCGGTCTCCGACATCCACGTCAGCATCGCCGACACCTGCTCCCGGACCTCGAGCGACTGTTCGGAACCGGCGGATGCCACCGATGCCGCGGCCAGACGGAGCGCCTCGGTCGCCTCGGGTTCGAGTTCATCGGTGGCCTGCTCGGCGTGACGGAGCGCCCCGTCGACATCGCCCGCCTCGAGGAGCACGCGCACTTCGGCGAGACGCTCATGCGCCCCACCGTCGTTGATGCCGACTCCCTCGAAGGCTCGGTCGAGCCCGTAGAGCGCGTCACCGGGTGCCGCACCGTCCGCGGCCGCGGCGCCGGCGAAGCCCGCCCCCAGGAGTCCGGCTCCCGCCGCGATGGCGACGAGGCGCCGCGACAGCGCCGAGGCGCGTCGCGGCGACGTCCGCGTGCGGGCTCGTGCGACGCCACCATCGGTCGTCGCAGGAACCGCACGGGACAACGCGACCGCCATGGAGGCGACCTGGTCGTCGGGGGGCGAGACGATGGAGGTCGACCGCAACGCGGCCACCGCGGGCACAAGGTCCGCCAGGCGTGCATCGACGTTCTCGCGGCCAGAGAACAGTGCGCTCAGGTCGCGGTCGGTGAAATCCTCGTCAGCAGTCATCTCACCCTGGTCATCGCTCGGGAGCCCGCCCGCGTTACGCGTCATCGCCGGATTCCTTTCTGGACTCGTCGGAGCTGCCTCGACCGAGGGCCTCGCGCAGCGCGCGCACCGCGCGGTTCTGCAGCACGCGCACGGCACCTTCCGACTTCTGCAGCACCTCTGCGGTGTCCTTCACCGACATGTCGGCCACGACCCGCAGCATCAGCACATCGCGCTGCAACGCGGTCAATCCACGAATCACTGCGCGCAGTTCCATGAGGGACAGGTCGCTCAGTGCCTCCGACTCCACGTCGCCGAGGAACCGCTCATCAGCGATCGTCAACGGGTCAACGTCGTCAGAGATGGGCGCGGTGCGCCCGTGCGATCGCCATGCGTCCTGGATGCGCCGGCGCGCGATGGTGAAGGTCCACGCACGGAATCGGTCCTCGTCGCCTTCGAAGCGGTGAATGTCACGGGCGATGCTGAGGAAGGTCTCGGAGACCACATCCTCCGCCTCGCCCGGAACACCCGATCCACGCACGAACCCGTGGAGGGGTCCGTAGAGATCCCGGTAGATGTTCTCCCACGCCCAGGTGGCACCTTGCCGCGCTGCCGCGAGCGTCGCAGGGAAGAACTCGCCCAAGGTCACGGCCGAGCCACCTCCCATCTCTTCGCATCATGGCACGGCGAAGATCGACGCGGTGCACCACCGTGTGCACGCGCCGCACAACGAAGAAGACTCCCCACCTGATGGTGAGGAGTCTTTCCGTAGCCCCGACGGGATTCGAACCCGCGCTACCGCCTTGAGAGGGCGGCGTGCTAGGCCGCTACACAACGGGGCCCTAGCGGTCCGCCCAAACCTGCGGCGAACGCGAGTCACGATGATAGCCGATGTTTCGACCGTTGCGCTAATCGCGGCCGCGCACTCCACTGTCGCCCTCACGAACGACCGCAATCGTCCCAGAGACCGAGGCTCAGGCCACACCCACGCCGCCGCCTGAGCACCCACCCCTCCCCCGCATCGGCCGCCTTTGCCCTTGCCGTTCCGGGAAGCGTTATGTAAACTTGAGTGCATACGGCTCAACTCTGAGCCTCATGTCACATCACGCAGGAGGTTCATCATGACCACCCCCCAGCAGACGCCTCAGGCCGATGCACAGCCGAGCGCTCTCGAGCAGTTCGGACAGGACTTCACCGCCCTCGCGGAGTCGGGCTCTCTCGACCCCGTCATCGGCCGCGACGAGGAGATCCGTCGTGTGATGCAGGTGCTCACTCGGCGCACCAAGAACAACGCCGTGCTCATCGGTGAGCCCGGCGTCGGCAAGACCGCGATCGTCGAGGGCCTCGCGCAGCGCATCGTCGCCGGCGACGTGCCGTCGTCGCTGAAGGACCGCCGCGTGATCGAGATCGCCATGAGCTCCGTGGTCGCTGGCGCCGCCTACCGCGGCCAGTTCGAGGAGCGCCTGAAGGCCATTCTCACCGAGGTCGAGCAGGCCGAGGGTCGCATCCTGCTGTTCATCGACGAGCTCCACACGATCGTGGGCGCCGGCAAGGCGGACGGCAGCGTCGACGCAGGCAACATCCTCAAGCCGATGCTCGCCCGCGGCAAGCTGCGCATGATCGGGGCGACCACGCTCGGCGAATACCGCGAGCACATCGAGACCGACTCCGCGCTCGAACGCCGATTCCAGCCCGTCTACGTGGGCGAGCCGTCGATCGAGGACACGGTCGCGATCCTGCGCGGACTGCAGGAGAAGTACGAGGTCCACCACGGCGTGAAGATCACCGACGAGGCCATCGTCGCCTCAGCCCGCCTCTCCGACCGCTATATCTCGGACCGGTTCCTGCCCGACAAGGCCGTCGACCTGATCGACGAGGCCACCAGCGCCCTCAAGATGCAGCTCGACTCCATGCCGATCGAGCTCGACCGCGCGCGCCGCCGCATCATGCAGCTCGAGATCGAGCGCACGCAGGTGGCGAAGGACAAGTCCCCCGCCGCCCGTGCCCGCCGCGACGAGATCGATCGGGACATCGCACGCCTCAAGGCGGAGTCCGACGAGCTGAACATGCGGTGGGCCCGCGAGAAGGATCTGATCGTCCGCGTGTCCTCCGCGACGGAACGGCTCGAAGGCCTCCGCGGCGAACTCGACCGCGCCGAGCGCTACGGCGAGCTCGAGCGCGCCGGCCGCATCCGCTACGGCGACATTCCGGCTGCGGACAAGGAGATGGCCGATGCGCGCGCTGAGCTGGAGGCGATTCCCACCGAGGAGCGCATGCTCCGCGAGGAGGTCACCGGCAACGACATCGCCAGCGTGGTCGCGAAGTGGACCGGCGTGCCGGTCGAGAAGCTGCTGACCGACGAATCGTCCAAGCTGGGACAGCTCGAGGACCGGCTTCACGAACGCGTCGTGGGACAGCACCGCGCGATCGCGAGCGTGGCCGATGCGATCAGGCGCGCCCGCGCAGGGCTCGCCGACGAGCACCGGCCCATCGGCTCGTTCCTCTTCCTCGGCCCCACCGGTGTGGGCAAGACGGAGCTGGCGCGCGCTCTCGCGGAGCAGCTGTTCGACGACGAGCGGGCGATGATCCGCATCGACATGTCGGAGTACATGGAGAGTCACGCGGTGGCACGCCTGATCGGCGCACCTCCGGGCTACGTGGGCTACGACCAGGGCGGACAGCTCACGGAGGCCGTGCGGCGCCGGCCATACAGCATCGTGCTGTTCGACGAGGTGGAGAAGGCCCACCCCGACGTGTGGAACGTGCTGCTGCAGGTCCTCGACGACGGCCGCCTCACCGACGGCCACGGCCGCACGGTGAACTTCACGAACACCATCCTGATCATGACGTCCAACCTCGGCTCCGACATCGTGCTCGGCTGGGACGGCGTGGACCGGGCCGCGCTCGAGGCGAACCTGCAGGTGGCGCTGCGCGCGGCGTTCCGTCCCGAGTTCCTCAACCGGCTCGACGACGTGGTGATCTTCGACCGCATCGACCCGTCGGCGATGGGCGACATCGTGGAGACGGAGCTCGCCAAGGCCGTCGCACGGATCGCTGCGCAGAAGGACATCGCGCTGACCGTCACGGACGCGCTGCGGGAGTCTCTCGCGCGCGACGGCTTCGACCCTGCGTTCGGCGCACGTCCGCTCAAGCGACTCATCCAGACCCGGGTGCTGAATGCGCTGGCGAAGGAGATCGTGGACGGCACCGTCGGCGAGGGCGATCAGGTGCGCGCGGACTGGGACGGCACTCAGGTGGTGCTCGAGTCCGCGTAGGGCAGGTGACAGGAGGCGCGTCGAGGACCGTGCCTCGGCAGACATCGACGCGCCGAGGGCGTCGGGGCGCTAGTCCTTTGCCGCGCGCTGAGCGTCTCGCCAGCGCACGACGAGGTCCTGCTCCCGTGCGCTGAGCTCTCGACAACCGCAGGCCTCAATGTGCTCGCTGTGCCATGCGCCGCGCTGATCCTCCGTGGCCTTGGCGGGCATGCGGTGATCTGCGTGCCACTGGCGATTGATGGTGCCCATGATGCTCCCTTGTCCCGAAGACACCACCGTAGGCACGACAACGGTCCTGCGTCGCGGGTCTTTGGTCACAGCTGACCTTAGGAGGCCTGTTCCGCCGATGCGGGTCCGCGATCGACTCTTGGTGGCCTTGGCGCACGTCCACTGCGCCGACTCCGGAAACGAGAAAAGGCCCGCCGTAGCGGGCCTTCTCTTCTGGCTGGGGTACCAGGACTCGAACCTAGACTAAATGAACCAGAATCACTCGTGCTGCCAATTACACCATACCCCAACGGTCCCGGCCGGAGCCGAGACGAAGGCCGAGCACCAAGCCCGGCCGACGAACCACTCTACCCTGCATCGGCCGCCTGTCCAAAACCACACCTGCGAGCGCGTCGCGCGCGCCGCCTCAGTCCCAGTACACATCCGCAAGGCTCTCGGCCTCGACGATTCCGTCCCTGATCAGGGCGTTGCATGCGGTTCCGAGCGCGTCCATCACATCGGCCAGATCCTCGCCGTCTCCCCACGGCCCCTTCACGGCCGCGCTGATGGTCACGGGGCCGCACTGGATCGCCTGGGCGCGCGACATGTAGGTGCCCCGGTCGAGCGCGGCGTCCTCCTCTCCCACGCGCACCGCGACGGCGCCGCCGCTCACCGTCAGCCCCACGGACTGGGCGAACGTCTCCTGCGACGCGTTCACCACCGGCACCCACACGGTGCCCTCGCTGGCCACGTCCGCGACGAGAGCGAGCGCCCGGTCCCAGCGGGTCGACTCGTCGGCGCCCATCCCAGCGGACCTGTCGTGGCGCAGCAACGAGACCTCGTGGGTCACCTCGGCGGGATGCTGCTGGACCCACACCTGCTCGGCGACGGTCGCGAGGAAGAGCTCATCGACCCGTGCTGCCGCGACGGCCTGATCGACCACCGTGTCATCGGTGGTGTCGACAGGCGTACGCGGCAGCGTGCAGGTCGCTTCGCCTCGGAGCGCCTCCTCGACCACGCCGCCACCGCGCCCAAGGTAGAGGTCGGGCTGGCGCAGCATCGGCACGGGCGCACTCGGCGTGCCGGTCGCCGGCTCCACACCCAGGTATTGCGCCACCGTCCCGAGGGAGCCTTGGTGGTCGACGATCCGCGTCTCGTAGGAGAAGCCTCGCTCGTCAAGGCACTCCACCAGCGCACGCCTGTCGTTCCATTCCTGGTAGACGATGGCGGTGGTCTTCGCGGCGGTCGCGGTGGGCGGGCCAATCTCTGGCAGCGGATCGGTACGGTCGTCGGGCCACGCGAGCACCATGCCAGCACCGAGGACCACGAGCGCTGCGGCGGCGACGAGGGCGATCCGAGTGCGGAGCGCGCGGCGCGGGGCCGAGAGCCGCGGTCGGTCGCGCGCGGCGTGCTGGTCCTCGACGACCACGTACTCCTGCGTCACCCGTCACCTCGCCTCGTCGCGCCCCTCGCTTCGGACCCTACCCCTGCGGCTCCGTGGCGGCGAGAGTGGGCGGCCACCGTCAGCAGAAGCCCTCGGTGATCGCCTGATGCGCGATCGCCGCCGGTCCGTCCACTCCCCCGCGGGACGCAGCCCAGGATGGCCACGCCGCGATCTCGATCTGTTGGCCGGCGCACGTGATGAGGTCCGGCATGACTCCCGCCGTTGCTGAGACGATGCGCGGCTCACCCTCTCGCGCCACGCGCACCAACAGCGCGGTGCCGTCGCCCGCAAGCCCAGCGACATCGGCGTGCGACGCGGCGCGCACCGGGTCCTGAGGAATCCACACCATGGACGCGCCGAGCAACTCGTTCACTCGTGCAAGTTCCGTGTCCCATTGCCCGTCGGCGGCGGGCTCCGGCTGCCCGCTTCCCACCAGGGCGGCCGACTGGACTGCGCGCACGGGATCGTCTCGCAGGTGCAGCACTTCGGCCACGTAGGCGCGGAAGTCCGTGTCCGTTCTCGCGGCCTCGACCGCCTCCGACACGGCCCTGGTGTTGTCGATGTAGACGAGGTGGGACGGAGACGCGCAGCCCCCGGCGCTGGACTTCGCCGCGAGCGCGGCGCGCCAGGACTCCTGCCCGGCCGGTTCGAGCAGGGCGAGGACATGGGCGTTGCGCATGGTGGCGGAGGCGATGTGCGCGCCGGTGGGTGTGGGCGCGATGTCGAGCAACGACGCGACGCGGTCGGCACGCCCCGCCTCGCGCTGAGGATCTGCCTCATACGGCAGCCCCCGCTCCTCCATGCACGCAGCGACCTGCTGCTCGTCGGTCCACTCGTGAAAGAGGAGGAAGGTCTGCTGCTCGTCAGTGAGCACTGTGCCGGACCGGACCTCGGGAGCGGGCTCCGCCTGGACGACCGGCTCACTCGTGGAGAACTGATCGATCCCGACGAGCACGGCCACCGCGACAGCGATCGTGCCGAGCACGCGCCACGGCACGTGCCACCCCCGGAGAGACCGCGGTCGAGCACCGCTGCGCTCTCGCCCTCCGACCACGTCGACGGTCTCCATCGCGCTCCCCTGAGCGCCCGAACACGCCGCGAATGGGGACCGGCGCCGTTGCGCTCTCCATACGACGATACGTCGCCCGGGTGCGCGGGGCCAGAGGTGGGCGAAGTCCTGCCGAGAGCAGGTGCTCGGCGCCGCTACCGGAGCGCGGCGAGAACCTCGTCCAGGCAGCTGACGCGCATGACGCCCGCAGCGCTCGGCGCTGACTCCTCGTGGGTGCCCCGGCGTGCGCCCGGCCGGTCGAGCCACACGCCTGCCAGTCCCGCCGCGGCAGCGGCGCCGGCGTCGATGTCAGGCTCGTCCCCCACGTAGGCGACCTCACCCGGCTCCAGACCAAGGCGACGCGATCCCTCGACGAAGACCCTCGCATCGGGCTTGCCGACGCCGAAGGTGTCGACGCCCACGAACACCTCGACGCGCTCGAGTCCGCAGGCGGCCAACTTGAGCTCCTGGTACGCCGAGGCCGCGTTGGTGACGGCGCCGTATGGGATCCCGGCCTCGACGAGGGCATCGAGGAACGGCACCGCGTCGTCGAACGCGCGCCATCCCTCCCGGAAGTACCGCTCGAAGCCCTCGTCCCAGACGTCGTAGGCATCGTCGTCCATGAGGTCGCCGCCGAACTCGGCGTGCAGCTCGTTCGCCCGCCGCTGTCGCTGCTCGCGGTGGGTCAGTTCACCCCGGGTGTGAGCGCGATACCAGCCAGAGCGGTCCGCACGCCAGAACTGCACCAGCTCCTCAGGGTCGATTCCGTCCCTGAGGTAGTCCCGTCCCACACGCACCAAGGCGTGCCGAAACGCGCCGCGCGTGTCGACAAGAGTGTCGTCGACATCGAGCAGCAGGCCCCGGATCGGGCCGCCCGTCACAGCCCTGCCGTCACAGTGTCGCGCGCAGGCGGCGCAGGCGGGCGAGCGCGTGGTCCTTGCCGAGGATCTCCATCGACTCGAACAGCGGCGGCGATACGAGCCGGCCGGTGATCGCGACGCGCAACGGCCCGTAGGCGAAACGGGGCTTGATGCCCATCTCGTCCACGAGCGTCGCCTGCAGCGCCTGCTGCTGACCCTCCGCGCCGAAGTCCTCGAGCCCGTCGATCACGCGGATCGCGGCGTCGAGCACCTCGGCGGCGTTCTCCGGGAGCTTCGCGAGTGCGGCCTCTTCGTACGTCAGGTCCTCGTCGCCCACGAAGAGGAATCCGAGCATGCCGGGAGCCTCGCCGAGCAGCGTCATGCGCGTCTGCACCAGAGGCGCGGCCTCGGCGAGAATCTGCTCCTCGTGAGGCAGGAGCTCGCGCGTGTCCGCCGTGGACAGGTGACCGCTCGCGTGCAGGTACGGCGCCATGCGCACCACGAACTCGCCCACGGGGAGCTTGCGGATGTGCTCGGCGTTGATCGCCTCTGCCTTCTTGAGGTCAAACCGCGCCGGATTGGGGTTGACGTCGCGGATGTCGAAGGCCTCGACCATCTCCTCCGGCGTGAACACGTCGCGGTCCGGGCCGATGCTCCAGCCGAGCAGCGCCAGATAGTTGAGCAGTCCCTCGCGGATGAAGCCGCGGTCGCGGTGCAGGAACAGGTTCGATTCGGGCGCACGCTTCGAGAGCTTCTTGTTGCCCTCCCCCGTCACCATCGGCATGTGACCGAACTCGGGCACACGCTCCGCGACACCGATCTCGACCATCGCGCGGTACAGCGCGATCTGGCGCGGCGTCGAGGACAGCAGGTCTTCGCCGCGCAGCACGTGGGTGATGCGCATCAGCGCGTCGTCCACCGGGTTGACCAGCGTGTAGAGCGGCTGGCCGTTGCCTCGCACGATCACGAAGTCAGGGATGCTGCCCGCGGGGAACGTCACGTCTCCACGGATGAGGTCCGTGAAGGTGATGTCCTCGTCAGGCATGCGCACGCGGATCACAGGCTGGCGGCCCTCCGCGCGGTATGCGGCCTTCTGATCCTCGGTGAGATCGCGGTCGAAGCCGTCGTAGCCCAGCTTGGGGTCACGCCCGGCCTCGCGGTGACGAGCCTCGACCTCCTCGGGGGTGGAGAACGACTCGTACGCGTACCCGCCCTCGACCAGGCGGCGCGCGACGTCCATGTGCATCTGGTGGCGCTCGGACTGGCGGTACGGTGCGTACGGGCCGCCCACTTCGGGCCCCTCGTC
The DNA here is from genome assembly GCF_000975095.1 of Demequina aestuarii. Lineage (GTDB taxonomy): Bacteria > Actinomycetota > Actinomycetes > Actinomycetales > Demequinaceae > Demequina > Demequina aestuarii. The sequence continues at coordinate 844,377 of NZ_BBRD01000001.1, read as the reverse complement.
CCACGTGAGCCCCAGCCATCTCAGCGCGTCGAGCAACTGCTCGTAGGACTCCTGAGAGTCTCGCTCGGCGTCCGTGTCCTCGATGCGGAACACGAACGTGCCGCCGTGGCGGCGCGCGTGCGCCCAGTTGAACAGTGCGGTACGGATGAGCCCCACGTGGGGCGTGCCAGTCGGAGACGGGCAGAACCGCACCCTCACCGCATCGGCCGTCGTGGTCGTCTCCGTCATCGGCGGATCACCGGATTGCGCAGCACTCCCAGCCCTTCGATCTCGATCTCCACGATGTCGGCGTGGCTCAGCTTGGTCACTCCCGACGGGGTGCCGGTGAGGATCACATCACCCGGCAGCAGCGTCGTCACTTCGGATGCCATCGCGACGGCCTGCGCGACGTTCCTGATCATGTCGCGGGTGTTGCCGCTCTGCACCACCTCGCCGTTGATGCGCGAGGTGATCTCGGCACCGTCCGTCGCGAGCTCCGTCTCGATCCACGGGCCGAGCGGCAGCGAGGTGTCGAAGGCCTTGGCGCGGAACCACTGGTCCTCGGCACGCTGCAGGTCGCGAGCGGTCACGTCGTTGGCACAGGTGTATCCGTAGATGAAGTCCTCGGCGCGCTCAGCGGTGACGTCCTTGCACACGCGACCGATCACCACCGCGAGCTCCGCCTCGAGCTGAATGTCGTCGCTGTAGTGCGGCAGCACGATGGGGTCGTCCGGGCCGATCACCGCGGTGTTGGGCTTGAGGAACAGGATCGGCACCTCGGAGGCCGGGCCGCGGTGCGGGATCTCCTTCGCGTGGGCCTCGTAGTTCTTGCCCAGGCAGATCGCCTTGGAGCGCGGAATCACCGGCGCGAGCAGCCGTACGTCGTCGGTGAGGGGGATGCGCTCGTTCGTCACCTCCCCTGGCGTGTACATGGGGTCCCCGGTGAGGACGATCAGTTCTTCCTTGCCTGGCTCGCCGTCGACGATCGCGTAGCGCGGCTCGCCTCCGGTCGTGAATCTCGCGATGCGCATGGTCTCCACAGTAGCCCGGCAGCGAGCCTGCGCACGCGGCGGAACGCCGCGCGGGCGGCCTTCCGCCGATGCGTACGATGCGAGACATGCAAGCGAGCACGGCCGATGCGTCCCCCACCGCAGCCACTGCACGTCGCCGCCTGCGCATCGACGGACTCGACGTCGCCCGCGCGATCGCCGTCCTCGGCATGGTCGGCGCCCATACCGGCGACGAGGGCGGCGAGGGCGGCGGCTGGGCCTGGCTCACTGTCACGCACGGCTACCCCTCCGCACTCTTCGCCGTGCTGGCCGGGGTGTCCATGACCCTGATGGTCACGTCGCGAGGCGCGGTGCCGGTCGCCGAGGTGCCCACGGATGACCTCGCCAGCACCCGCGTGCGCATCGCCGTCCGTGCCGCGATCCTGATCGCGCTCGGGTTCGTGCTGGCCGGTCTCGGCACGCCCGTCATCGTGATCCTGATGAACCTGGGCGTCATGTTCCTCCTCGCGCTGCCCATGCTGAGGTGGCGCGCTGGTGTGCTGCTGGGCGGGGCGGCCGTGCTGACGGTCGGTGGCGGGTGGCTCGCGCGCACCGCGGCGCAGTGGTCCGCCGCCGCAGGCGTGGGCGACTGGCCCGTGCTGAGTGCGCTGTGGTCGGAGCACTACCCCGCGCTCGCGTGGATGGCGTACATCATGGTGGGCCTCGCTCTGGGGCGCATGGACCTGCGGTCGACGTCTACGGCGCTGCGCATCCTCGCCGCCGGAGCGGTGATCGCGGTCGGCGCGCGCGTCTCGGGATGGACGCTGCGCGACCGGCTGCCCGACATCTCCGAGACCACTCTCGAGCGCTGGCTCACCGACGAACCGCATTCGTACACTCCGCTCGAGATGACCGAGAACATCGGCGTCGCGTGCGTGGTCATCGGGCTGTCGCTGCTGGCGGCGTCATTGTGGCCGCGAGCGCTGTGGCCCCTCATCGCGGCCGGGTCGATGGCACTCACGCTCTACGTCGCCCACCTGATCGTCATCGCTGCCGTGGGGGTCGAGATGGTGTGGCAGCCGTCGAACGTGTCATTCGTGGTGCTCGCGGCGGCGTTGGTGGCTCTCGCGTGCCTGTGGCGTGCCGCCCTTGGCCAGGGCCCGCTCGAGCGCATGCTCACGGCGGCGTCGACCGCGGCAGCGACGCGCTGGACGTAGACCCTGGCGCGCAATTGCCGCGCATGCCGCCTACGCTCGCCTCATGAGCTTCTCGCGAGACGACGTGGTCGAGTGGCTCCTCGAGGCCGATCCGGCCATCCGCTGGCAGGTGATGCGCGACCTGCTGAGCGTCGATGCGGAGACCGTCGCCATCGAGCGTTCACGGGTCGCACGGGAGGGCTGGGGCGCTCGCCTTCTCGAACTGCAGTGGGACGACGGCAGTTGGGATGGCGGCGCGTGCTTCCCGAGCCCGTTCTCCGAGGCGCTGTACGAGCGCGAGGGCCAGCCGTGGACTGCGACCTACCCCACGCTGTCGCTGCTGTGCCAACTCGGCGTTGACCCGGCGGAGCCGTCCGTCGCCGAGGCCGTGACCCGCGCCGGAGACGGCGTGCGATGGGAAGAGGGCGGCCAAGAGTTCTTCGACGGCGAGGTCGAGCCGTGCATCAACGGCCGCACCGTCGCGATCGCCACCTACTTTGGCCGCGACGCCACCCCCATCGTCGAGCGGCTGCTCACGGAGCGCCTCACTGACGGCGGGTGGAACTGCGAGGCCCCCCACGCATCGTCGGTCTCAAGCTTCGACACCACGGTCAACGTGCTCGAGGGCCTGGCGGCGTATGCGGCCGCCGGCGGACCCCTGCACGTCGACGCCGCCATTCGGGGCGGCGAGGAATACCTGCTCGAACGCCGCATGTTCCGGCGTCGCACCACCGGTGAGGTCGCCCATCCCGGCTACCTGCGGCTCGCGTTCCCACCCCAATGGCACTACGACATCCTGCGCGGCCTCGACCACCTTCGGGTCGCCGGCAGGGCTCCCGATCCCCGCGCGGCCGAGGCGATCGAGGTGCTGCGGTCCAAGCAGCGCGACGACGGACGCTGGGAACTCGACCGAGCGCATGCCGGGCGCATGCACTTTCCGCTCGAGGAGGTCGGCGAACCGAGCCGGTGGATCACCCTGCGGGCCCTCAGGGTTCTTGACTGGTGGGAGAGCACCCAGGGCTGACCGGCAGGCCCGGGCCCGCATCGGCCCCTGAGAGAATGACCGCATGCCTGCCGTCGTCACCGCGCTGCCCCGCGCCGAGTGGGAGCCGCTTGCGCGTGCTCACGCCGGGCGGGCGGACGCGCTGACGGCCGCGCACCTCGACCGTCGCTCCCGTGGCGAGCGCCACGCGATCGAGGACTTCCTCTTCGAGTACTACTCGACCAAGCCGGGCAGGCTGCGCCGATGGCACCCCGGCGTCGGCGTCGCACTTGCGGACGCTCCCGAGCACCAGCAGTGGCGCTGGTACCGCACGGATGCGGAGGTGACGACTGTCGATGTCGGGGCCTTCCACGCCGACCGGGGTGACGCCGTCGCCCACATCCGGCGACTGCTCGCCGCGACGGCGGGCCGCGCTCCCCTGCTGGGCTGCTTCGGCATGCACGAGTGGGCGATGGTCTACCGCGCATCGGACCAGGGACGGCGCCACGGCCTGCCGCTGCGCCTGGGGCCCGGCGGGACCGACGCCGTGGTCGAGGCGCACCCGCTGCAGTGCACGCACTTCGACGCCTTCCGCTTCTTCACTGATGACGCGACTCCCCGCAACGCCCACGCGCTCACGCGGCTCTCGCAGCCCGAGATGGAACAGCCCGGCTGCCTGCACGCGACGATGGACCTGTACAAGTGGTGCCTCAAGCTCGAGCCTGCGGTGCCGGGCGACCTGATGCTCGACTGCTTCGAGCTCGCGCGCGACGTGCGCCGGGTCGACATGCAGGCGTCACCCTACGACGTGTCCTCGTACGGGCTGGCCGCGATTCCGGTCGAGACGCCTGAGGGCAAGAGCGAATACGCGAGTCGTCAGCGGGAGTTCGCGGAGCGGGCGGCGCCGTTGCGCTCACGTCTCATCGAGGTATGCGACGCAACTCTCTCCCCCACCCGCCTGTAGGAAGGTTCTGTCCACGCTTCGCACTCGCGGGGCGCCCTGGGGGACGTTCTTGTACCCGCCGGGCTAGGGAATGACGTCCTCGGCGATCGCCAAAGCGGCGGCGGACCGCTCGGCCGCGGTGCCCCCCAAGTCGCTGCCTGGCTTGTTGGCGAACAGCACCGCCATGACGGCCATGCGCATGCGCAGCTTCTCCTCGACGGTGGCGTCCTCGGGAAGAGCGGCCGCCCACAGGCGCTGCTTGATGTCATGGACCAGGTCCGTGGTGGCGCGGAGGTTGTGCAGCGCGACTTCGTTCTGCTGGACGCACTGCATCACCCCACCGCCGGCACCGCGGGTGATCTCGGCGAGCCGCCGGATCATCTCGAACCGTCGTTCACGTGTCGAGGGCCCGTCGAGCATCCATGACACCAACCCGTCGACATCCGCAGAGACCTGGCTCAGGAGGGAATCGAGGATCTCCTCTTTGGTCTTGAAGTGGTAGTACAACGCCGCCTTGGTGACACCGAGGTCCTCCGCGATCTCGCGCAGCGAGGTCTGGTCATAGCCGTTGGAGGTGAAGCGCTCGAGCGCGACAGTCTGGATGCGCTCGCGCGTATCGCCGCGCCGGCGCGTGCCTGCCTCGACCATGGGTGCTCCTTCGATGCATCGAAAGTTCTTGAGAAATCTACTTGACGGCCGGCTAGTAGTCGTACTAGCGTCACAGTCGTAACTTACCGGACGGCTAGGAAGTTCCGCAAGGAGCCCCCGGCCGCCCTTCTCGCCGGCCTCTCCCGAGGCCGCGACGACGCCCCCACGGACGTCTCCCCGCCAGCGCCGGCCGCCAACGCCCCCGTTGCCGCCGCGGCCATCGTCACGAAAGGTCCCCCATGGACACCACCCCCGATCCCCGCCGCTGGTGGGGGCTCGCCGCGATCGGGCTCGCGCAGCTCATGGTCGTGCTCGACATGACCATCGTCAACATCGCGCTGCCGACCGCCCAGGCTGACCTCGGCATCTCTGATGCTGATCGCCAGTGGGTCATCACCGCCTACACGCTCGCGTTCGGCGGGCTCCTGCTCCTTGGCGGACGGCTCGGCGATGTCCTCGGCCGCAAGCGCACGCTGATCATCGGCCTCATCGGCTTCGCCGTCGCCTCCGCGCTGGGCGGCATGGCTCAGAACTTCGAGATCCTCATCACGGCCCGCGCCCTCCAGGGTGTGTTCGCCGCTCTGCTCGCACCGGCCGCGCTGTCGATGCTCAACGTCACCTTCACCGACGCTCGCGAACGCGCCCGGGCCCTGGGCGTCTACGGAGCCATCGCGGGAGGTGGCGCCGCCATCGGCCTCATCCTCGGAGGCGCCCTCACCCAGTACGTCGACTGGCGCTGGACCCTCATGGTCAACGTGCCCATCGCGATCCTGGCCGTCGTCGGCGCGGCGCTGTTCCTGCGCGACCACGGGACCGGCGGAGTGCGGGTACGTCTCGATGTTCCCGGCGCGCTGCTCGCCTCGGGCGGACTGCTCGCAATCGTCTTTGGCCTCAGCGAGGCGGAGCAGGACGGCTGGACCTCCGCGATCGTGCTCGGCTCTCTCGCGCTCGGGCTGCTGCTCATGGCCGCATTCGTGCAGGTCGAGCGACGCACGCCGCACGCGCTGCTGCCGCTGCACCTGCTGCGTGACCGCAACCGGGTGGGAGCGCTCACTGCAGTGGGACTGTCGCAGATCGGCATGTTCGGCGTGTTCTTGTTCCTGACGTACTACATGCAAGGCGTCCAGGGATTCTCGCCGATGGCGACCGGCATCGCGTTCCTGCCCATGGTGGTGGGCATGATGACCGGCGCCGTGGTGCTGTCCGCTCGACTGCTTCCCCGAGTCGGCCCGCGCCGGCTCATGGTGCCGGGACTGCTGATCGCAGCCTCAGCCCTCACGTACCTGACTCAGATCGAGGTCGGCTCGTCGTACTGGGTCAGCGTGTTCCCCGGCCTCATCTTCCTGGGACTCGGCATGGGCCTCACGTTCATGCCCTCGATGGCCACGGCCACTGGCGGCGTGCGCGGCACCGACGCCGGCGTGGTGTCGGCGACGCTGAACACCACTCAGCAGGTGGGCGGTTCGATCGGCATCGCGCTGCTGAACACTGTGGCCGCGACCGCGACAAGCACGTGGATCGCCGACAATGGCGGAGCCGCTGCCAACGTCAACGAGGCTGCGGTGCAGGGATTCACGACGGCCATGTGGGTGTCGGTGGGCGCCGTGCTGCTCGCCGCGATCGTGGCAGCGGTCCTGGTCAACGCCAGGCCGAGCGACAGCCACCGGTCCCTCACTCCTGAAGGGCTGGCCGAGGCCGAGGCGACCGGAGCACCCGTGCCCGGCGCCGTCGTTCCCGTCGCTGTCGGAGTTCACCAGAACCACACGACCGGAGGGGGCGCGCCTGCCGAGAGGCGCCCGTAGCTCTCTCACCCTCGCGGGACAGCGCACGTGGAGACATGTCCGCCACACCGCCCCCAGCGCAGCGCCCCCGGATTCGTCCGGGGGCGCTGTCGTGTGGTCACTCCGCCAAGAGGTGCCAGGCGACCAGCTCAATGAGATATTGGTCGGCCGAATCTCCGGTGCCCACGACAACCAAGGTCGCATCGTCCCCGATGGGGACGCCCAACTGCATCGTCCGCGCCGCCATGTCCCCGGGCTCCATGACGTCGAAGAGCACCGCGCCAGCTACTGGCAGTCCAGTCTCGAGTGCTTCAGCCTCGGGTGACGGTGCCGCCGTCTGGTCCCCTCGCACGAGTCTCGCCACGATGGTCGGCAGATCCTCGCTGAGCGGGTGGTCAGCCGGGACGAACACGAGCGGGTCCGCGAGATCGGCCTCAGTGCCCGGACCGGTCGCTTCAGCGTCGATCTGAAACCCGTCTGGAGCCTCGCCCCCGCGCGCCAGACCCTCGAGCCGATCCGCGAGCGCATCGCGGTCGCCCACCAGCCGGTCGGACAGTTCGGTCGCGCCCCCTTCGGCGTCGCCGAACGTCTCGGGCACCTCCTGCACCAGCAGCACCTCACCAGTCTTCGCATCGATCAGGACCACCATGTTCTCTGGCCAGTCCGGGTCGGGAGTGGGAACCTCGAAGTCCGGCCCCAGATCGGCGTACGGACCCAGGGCGTCGATGCTCGTGCGGTAGTACGCCTCGACCATCGTGTTGTCCGCCGTGTAGATGAGCACCGTGTCAGGGTGGTCGAGAATCTGCTGGTCCCACTCGTCGCATGGCGCCGATGGCGTGTCACTGAACCAGCCCATCAGGCCGCCGAAGTTGCCGATCGCCTTGCCGGGCACCACTGTGGCCTCCGCACACGGGGACGGGTCCGTGCCACCCATCGAGACCCCAGGGGCTGGCATCGCCGATGCGGTCACGGGCGGCTCCACCGGGCTCCCTGGCAGTGGCACGACCGCGGGGGATGAGTTGAGCCCCACGGCCATCATCGCCACGACAGCGATGCCCGCCACCGACGCGAGCGCGGCGCGGGCGTCGCGCCATCGTGCCACCCGGCGTTCGACCCGCTCGGGACCGTCGGCGAGCCCGGTGCCGTCAAAGCCCGCGCCTGCGAGCCCGTGCAGGTCATGGAATGCCTCGCGTGCCTCACTCATCGCGTCCCCTCTCGTGCGTGTGAACCGCGACCATCTCGGAGCCGTCGAAGTTCATCTGGGGTAGAGCGACCTTGAGTCGGCCGATCCCGTCGGACACGTACCGCTTGACCGACCCGGCCGCAATGCCCAGAGTGTCCGCGACCTCGGTGGTGGTCATGCCTTCGAGATAGCGGAGCACCACGCATGCCCGCTCTCGAGGCGACAGCGTGAGCAGCGCGGACCGGAGGTCGATCGCATTGTCCACACGGGTGCTGTGGTCCGCAGCCGCCGGATGCTGGCGGGCCCACGTCTCGAACTGGCCGCCGCCCGCGGCGATGATCGGCCTCGAGGCCGCTCGCCTTCCCGAGTCGATGAAGGACGTGGCTATCGAGCGCTTCACATACACGTGCGCCGCATCGAGCGATCGCGCGTGCCGGCCACTGCGGAAGGCCTTGACGAGCGCGTCCTGCAGCAGGTCCTCCGCCCTCGACGCATCGCCCGTGAGCATGTACGCGTAGCCGAACAGCGCGCGGCCACGAAGCCGCACGAGGTCGTCGAGCGTCTCGCGCCACGCACTCACCGTGTGGTCCCCCCGGTTCTCATGCGAGCAAGAACGTACCGCGGACCGATCCGGTTGGGGCCGCATCTTCTAGGAAGCTCAGGACCCATTTTCGCGACCTTGCGCCTCGTGTAGGAACGTCAGGACTCACTTGTCAGCATGTGAGGCCTCACGACTCTGGCGGGCACCGCCATCGCAAGGAGGCACCCGCCGAAACCGCTGGTCGCAGGGGTCAGGCGAGCTGCATCGTCGTGATGCAGGTCGCGTCGTCGGCCTCCGATGTGGAGACCGTGGTGCTCGCGCTGAGCCCGTCGTGCTCCACCGTGACGTCCGCATCGATGTCGCGCGGAAGCCACACTCCGACGAATCCGTTGTCGAACGTCGTCATCGTCTCGTCGACCAGCACCTCGCCGGTCGCGGAGTCTGTCACGACGACGTCGATCTGCTCGCTCTGCAACTCACCGACGCACGTGGTGAGCGAGTGGAAGTAGCACTCGTGGGTCGTGTCGACGTACGGAGCGAAGGAGACGTAGAACGCGTCATCCGGCATCGGCACGGAGGCCTCGGCGCCGGTCGCGTCCGTGAGCAGAAGCTCGTCGGGGCGCACGGACGCGATGAGGCCCTCGGGCCGTTCGGACAGCGCCGTCGCATCGAGCGTGTCGATGAGCGCGCGGGTGTCGAGCCCATCAAGGCCCTGCGCCGCGAGCATCGCGTCCGCCTCGGCGGAGCTCGGCGCGGCGGCCTCTGCGGTGGACGCCGGGGTCTCGTTGGCGGGTGCTGGTGCGGACTCGGGCGTGCTCGAGCACGCCGAGACACCGATGGTGATGGCCGCAGTAGCGGCGATGATCGCGACGGTGCGTCGCGCGGTGAGAGAGAGAAAGCGGTGCATGATCAGTCCTTGTGTCGTGAGGAAAGTGGAAGTTCGCCCGGTCCGCGTGGGAGCGGGTCGATGCGGTGCGGGCATTGGTGCCCGTCCCTGACGGGCAGGCACGCGCGCCTCTCCCTCACGTGCGACAGATGCAGAGCGCATTCAGGCTGGGCGTCATGGGCCGGTGGAGGATCCGCGGTGCCCACCGACGCTCACGCGCGGGGATCCTGATCTCCCACGATCTCGGCATTCCCCGCGGCGAGCTCATCATCACCACGATCACGAGCACCATGAGGCACGCCGCCATGACGCCACCGTCGTGCTCACCACAGGTGACGCAGCCCGCGTCGGCGTCGGCGTGGGTGGCGTCGGCGTGGGTGGCGTCGGCGACCGCATGCGCGGCTCCGGCTGACAAGGGCGCCGCGTCCGCCGTGGTGTGAAGCGAGCCGAATGCCAATGCCGCCATCACCGCCACCAGACCGGCGAGCGCGATCACCCGCGCCGCGACCGGCGTGCGGTGGCGGCGTGCGGAGACGAATCGCGGGAGCATCGCATGCCAGGATAAGCCGATATCGGAATCCCCGGCCCGGGACGATAGGCCCGCACGGATCTGCCACGGAGGCAAGCGCCACCCCCGGACCACGTCGACGAGGCAGGTCAGGGCCACCCGACTAGTGCGCAGGCCGGTCAACGATGGCCGTCTCGCCCACCGCCATCGCCACCGCACCGCCCGTCAGCGCGGCCATGTCAGCCTTGAGCACCGGCACCCGGTCTGGCGCCACATGGATGGAGAGAGTCACCGCCGCGCCGTAAGTGGGATCGTCCAGGACGGCGCCGTGCGCCTCCGCCCACTGGTGGAGGAAGGCGACGATGCGCCCTGCCTCGGCCTGCGGCGCATCGGCCGTCACCTGGGTGAGGTGCACGCGCTCCACGAGCTGAGCCCGATCGAGCGCGCCGGTCACCGCGCCTCCGTAGGCGCGCACCAGTCCGCCAGCGCCCAGCAGTGTGCCGCCGAACCAGCGCGTCACGACCGCCACCAGGTCCGTGACCTCACGGTGGCGGAGCACCTCGAGCATGGGCGCGCCGGCGGTGCCCGCGGGTTCGCCGTCGTCATTGGATCGCTGCCGTTCCGCGTGCGGCCCGATCACGAGCGCCACGCAATGGTGACGCGCCTCCCAGTGCTCCTTGCGCACCCGGGCCACGACCGCATCGGCCGCCTCAACGGACCCGACGGGCTCGAGCCGAGCGAGAAAGACCGACTTCTTCACCTCCACGCGATGCTCGACGGCCGAGCGAACAGTCGACGGGAGCGCGCGGGAGGTCACCCTGGCAGGCTATCGCCGCGCACCGAGTGTCACCTGCGGCGACGTGCCGGACACTCAGGGGCATGAGACGCGCTGACGAGCCAGAGGCCCCCCTGTGGCGGCGTGCCCGGGACGGGGACGGCGAGGCTCTCGGGCAAGTCTTCGACCGACATCACCCGCGCGTCTATGGCCTCGCGCTGCGGACCCTCCGCGACGTGCATGCCGCCGAAGACGCCACCGCCACCGCCTTCTTCGAACTATGGCGCCGCCGTGACACCGTGCGCGAGGTCGACGGAAGCGTGCTCCCCTGGCTGCTCGTGACCACCGCGCACACGTGCCGAAACGTCACCCGCTCGGCTCGCCGATACCGAGCGCTGATCGCGAAGCTTCCCCGCGAGAGCGGAGCGCCAGCCGCTGACGATGTCGCTGCGCGCGAGGCAGGTGAGCTCTGGGACCACCTCGATCCGCGCATCGGCGATGCCCTGCGAGCGCTGCCGCGGGACACGCTCGGCCTGTTCGTGCTCACCGTGCTCGAGGGCTACTCCGTCGCGGACGCGGCGGCGACCGTCGGCACGACGCCCGATGCTGCCAAGCAGCGCCTGTCTCGCGCGCGGGCCCGGCTGCGCGAGGACTTGCGAGAGCTTCACCCGTCTGCCCGCGAGGAGGCTCACCATGATTGACACCCTCGATTCCGCGTTCGCCGCTGCGCTGCGGCGCGAACTCGTCAGCGCGGCCGATGCGACGGCGGCCCGAGTGCCTTCGCGGCGGTTCTGGCCGCGGCGGAGTGGGCTCATCGGAGGGCTCACCGTCGTGCTCGTGACAGGTGCGGGCGTCGCGACGGCGGTGATCACGGGCACACCGGGAGGCGAGATCGTCACCCCGCTCGGTGAGCCGAAGACGATGGCAACGCACGGACCCGGAACGCTCGACTTGGGACAGGCTCCCGACGAGGCCACTGCCATCAAGTACCGCCTCGACTGCCTGACACCCGGGCACTTCGAGATCGAAGGTTCTGGGAGCGTGGTGTGCGGCGAGGACGACATCCTCGCGGGGACCGCTTGGACGGGCGGTCAGATCCCACTCGATGCGGTATCTGACGGCATGGTCGAGATTCGCGCGTCGGTGTACGACGAGTGGTCACTGACGGCCTCGTACATCGCGGCCGAGCCGGTGCCGCTCGCGGTGAATGAGAACGGGGAGACGTATGGCACAGACGCGTTCGATGCCCGGCCGGACCTGATCCTGGCATGGGCGACGAACGGTCGTGAAGGCTACATTCGTCGAGCGGAACTCGACGCTGCGCACGGACCGATGCCCACCTCGCCCGCGCACGCCCTGGAAATGCAGGCCACTCCCCCACCCCGGCCGGACACGATTCCGGTTTACGAGAGCGACGGCATCACGGTGATCGGCGAGTTCTCAGTGGGTTGAGCAGCACCCAGATGAGTCCTGACGTTCCTATAGCCGGACGCCAAGGCCAAAATCGAGTCGTCAGCTTCCTCGTTGGTGGGAGCGAGGGCCGGGTGACGCAAGTCGAATGAACATGACTTGCCTAGAAACCTGGGGCGTGAGGGGCGACGCGGGGCCGGGGCGGATTAGGCGCCGCGCACCTTGTCGACGCCCTTGTTCGCCAGCTGGTCCGCGCGCTCGTTGCCCGGATCGCCCGCGTGGCCCTTGACCCACACCCAGCTGACCTCGTGGCGCGCCACCTGCTCGTCGAGCGCGATCCACAGCTCCTTGTTCTTGACCGGCTTCTTGTCGCCGGTCTTCCAGCCGTTGCGCTTCCAGCCGTGAATCCACTTGGTGACGCCGTTCATCACATACGTGGAGTCGACGTGCAGCGTCACCGCGCACGGCCGATTGAGCGCCTTGAGTCCCTCGATCACCGCCGTGAGCTCCATGCGGTTGTTGGTGGTCTGGAGTTCGCCGCCGAACAGCTCGCGCTCCTTGCCGCCGGTGCGCATCCACGCGCCCCATCCGCCCACGCCGGGGTTGCCCTTGCAGGCGCCGTCGGTCCACATGTCCACAGGGGTCAGGGTGTCGCTGGTCACCCCGAGAGCGTAGGCCATGCGCGCGGCTGGACGGCGTCGCACATGCGGCACACTGGTGCCCATGGCCAGCCACGAGAGTGCGAGCACCCCCGCCGTTGCGGCCCTGCTCGCCGCCGACGTCGCACACACCGTCCACCACTACGATCATGATCCCTCGTCCGAGCTGTCGTACGGACATGAGGCCGCGCAGGCCCTCAGCGCCGCGCCGGAACGCGTCTTCAAGACGCTGTGCGTGCGGGCGGACGATGCGCTGGCGTTGGCCGTCGTCCCCGTCGCCGGCCTGCTGGACCTGAAGGCGGTGGCACGCGCCCTCGGCGTCAAGAAGGCGATCATGGCGGAACCCGACGAGGCCGAGCGCGTCACGGGGTACGTGCTGGGAGGCATCTCGCCGCTGGGCGGGCGCAAGAAGCTGCCCGCCATCATCGACTCGAGTGCGTTCGACCATGATCAGGTGTACATCTCCGGTGGGCGCCGCGGCCTCGACATCGAGCTCGCGCCCGCGGACCTGGTGTCGCTCACCGACGCCGCCACCGCGCCCATCGCGAAGGACGCATGAGCACGCTCGCCGCGCCTGCCCCCGACTGGGACCACGCCGCGCGCTACGCCGAGGTGAAGGCCCGCGTTCATATCGCCGAGGCCGCGTGCGGGCGCGCGGGGGCGGGAGTGCGTCTGCTGGTCGCGACCAAGACGTGGGGCGCCGATGCTGCGGTGGCGGCAGTCTCCGCCGGCGCCACACTGGTCGGCGAGTCTCGCATGCAGGAGCTCGCCGAGAAGGGCGCGGCGCTGCGCACGGCGGGCGCTCGCATCCACGTGATCGGGCAGCTGCAGCGCAACAAGGCCGCCATCGCCGTCGAGTTCGCGGACTGCGTGCAGACGGTCGATTCGATGAAGCTCGCGGAGCGCCTGTCCCGGCTGTGCGTCGAGGCCGGGCGCGATCTCGACGTGATGATCCAGGTCAACGTCTCGGGCGAGGAGTCGAAGGCCGGCGTGGACCCGTACGACGCTCTGGCTCTCGCCACCGCGGTGCAGGCGCTGCCCGCACTGACGGTCACGGGGTTCATGACCATCGGGCTCCACTCCCGCGTCGAGGAGGCCGTGCGCGCCGGGTACCGGCGGCTGCGCGAGATCCGCGACGCTGCGCTGATCCGCTCCGAGAGCGGCGCGCTCCCCCTGACCGACGCGTGGCACCTGTCGATGGGCATGTCGCGCGACCTCGAGTGGGCGATCGCGGAGGGCGCGACGATGGTGCGCGTGGGCTCCGCGGTGATGGGCGCCCGCCCCACGCCCACGACGTAGGAGCGTCGGGGCTCATGTCTGGGCCGCGCTCCCTGTCGTGGGAACGCGAGGACTCACGTCCGCCACAATGGTCACGATGACCTCCGCCGACGCCCCACTCCTCTCCCGCCTGCCCGACACCGCGCCGGGCACCGCGCCCGACCCGGACGGGCTCTACGAGGCGTTCAGCCAGTGGGCCTCCGATCAGGGCCTGCCCCTGTACCCGCACCAGGACGAGGCGCTCATCGAGATCGTCTCCGGCTCGCATGTGATTCTGGCGACGCCCACGGGTTCCGGAAAGACTCTCGTGGCCACGGGAGCGCACTTCGCGGCGATGGCCGCTCACCGTGCCGGAACCGGAGGCCGCACGTACTACACGGCGCCGCTCAAGGCCCTGGTGAGCGAGAAGTTCTTCGCCCTGATCGAGATGTTCGGCACCGAGAACGTCGGGCTCATGACCGGCGACTCGGCGGTCAACGCGGACGCCCCGATCATCTGCTGCACCGCGGAGATCCTGGCGAACTTCGCGCTCCGCGACGGGGCGGCGACCGACGCCTCGCTGGTGGTGATGGACGAGTTCCATTTCTACTCCGACCCGCAGCGCGGATGGGCGTGGCAGGTGCCGCTCATCGAGCTGCCGCGCACGCAGTTCGTGCTCATGTCCGCGACTCTCGGGGACACCACCTGGCTCGTGGACGCGCTCAAGGAGCGCAGCGACCGCGCGGTGGCCGAGGTGACGACGCTCGAGCGACCCGTGCCGCTCACGTTCGACTACAGCCTCGAGCCGCTGCCCGAGGTCGTGGAGAAGATCGTCGAGACCGGCCGTGCGCCGGTGTACATCGTGCACTTCACCCAGAAGGACGCCGTCGACCGCGCCCAAGCGCTGCTCAGCACGCAGGTCGCGACCAAGACGGAGCGCCAGGCCATCGCCGATGCGCTCGCGGACACGCACTTCCGCACAGGCTTCGGCAAGACGTTGAGCAAGTTCCTGCGGGCGGGCATCGGCGTCCACCACGCGGGCATGCTCCCCAAGTACCGGCGCACGGTCGAGCGACTGACGCAGCAGGGACTGCTCAAGGTGGTGTGCGGCACCGACACCCTGGGAGTGGGCATCAACGTGCCGATCCGCACGGTGCTGCTCACGTCGTTGGTGAAGTACGACGGCGAGCGGATGAGGCATCTGACGGCGCGCGAGTTCCACCAGATCGCGGGGCGCGCGGGCCGCGCCGGGTTCGACACTGAGGGCGAGGTCCTCGTGATGGCACCGGAGCACGTGATCGAGAACCGCAAGTCTCTCGCCAAGGCGGGCGACGACCCCAAGAAGCGCAAGAAGATCGTGCGCAAGTCGGCGCCGGCAGGGTCCGTGAACTGGACGGACGCCACCTTCGAGCGGCTGCGGGACGCACCCCCAGAACCCCTCACCAGCCGGTTCTCCGTGACGCACGCGATGGTCCTCAACGTCCTGTCCCGGGGCGTCGCCAACCCGTTCCTGGACCGCGCACCGGAAGACCCCGTGCTCGCGATGCGCACCCTGCTCGAGGCCGTGCACGACACTCCCGCACAGCGATCGGCACACCTGCGCCAGGCGCTGAGGATCTACCGCTCGCTCCGGATCGCGGGCGTCGTCGAGCACATCCGGGTGCCCGACCCCGCTCACCCGCGGGGCGAACGCCCCTCGGTGCGACTCACCGTGGACGTGCCGCGAAACTTCGCACTCAACCAGCCGCTGTCTCCGTTCGCGCTGGCGGCGATGGACCTCCTCAACGTCGACGCTCCTGACCACGCGCTGGACGTGGTGTCGGTGATCGAGGCGACGCTGTCGGATCCCCGCCAGATCCTCATGGCGCAGCAGCACGAGGCGCGGGGCGTCGCCGTGGCCGCGATGAAGGCGGACGGCATCGAGTACGAGGAGCGCATGGAACTCCTCGACGATGTCACCTGGCCCCGGCCTCTCGCGGACCTCCTCGAGCCCGCGTTCCTCGCCTATCGCCGCACCAACCCATGGATCCTCGGCGCCGAGCTGTCCCCCAAGTCCGTGGTGCGAGACATGCTCGAGAAGGCGATGTCGTTCGGCGACGTCGTGTCCGTCTACGGGCTCGAGCGCACGGAGGGTGTGGTGCTGCGCTATCTGGCGGAGGCCTACCGGGCGCTGCGGCAGACGGTCCCCGAGGAGCACCGCACCGACGAGGTCGAGGCGATCACCGACTGGCTGGGCGAGATGGTGCGCGCCACCGACTCGTCGCTGCTCGACGAGTGGGAGAGCCTGATGAATCCTGACGTCGCCCTTGGCGACGATGCGGATCCAGCCTCGGTGGCCGCGACGAGCACCGTCACGGGCCCGGCACGACCCATGTCCGGCAACCCCCGCATCCTGCGCCGACTGGTGCGCAACGCGATGTTCCACCGCATCGAGCTCGCCTCGCGCGAGAACTACGCGGCACTCGGTGCACTCGACGGGGCCTCGGGATGGAACGCCCAGGCCTGGCGCGATGCACTCGACCCGCTGTTCGAGGCGCAGGGCGGCGCAGCGATCGGCATCGGCCCGGATGCGCGGTCCGCCGCGCTGATCACGTTCGTGGAGCCTGACGGCGACCACGACGAGGGACGTGCGCGAGCGGCGCTTGCGGCGGCCCCGGACGCCCAGCTGCCGCCCGGCACCTGGGTGGTGCGTCAGGTGATCGACGACCCCGCGGGAGACCACGACTGGGCCATCACGGCGCTCGTGAATCTCGATGCGTCCGACGAGGCCGGCGCGCCGGTGATCGAGCTGCTCGACGTGGCAGCGCAGTAGGCGCGCAGCGGACCACGCAGGCCCGAACCCTCGATTCAACCGCACCGTTACCAGGGGTTTCGGTGCTCCCAAATGAGGCTAGCCTTGCTAGCGCCCATGCCGGTGGCGGCCTACTCTGGCCGCATGAGCAGTCGCGCAGCACCCGACGAGAGCCGCATCACGGGACGCCTGAACCAGTTGCGAGCGGGCGTACTCGGGGCGAACGATGGCATCGTCTCGATCGCCGCGCTCGTGGTCGGAGTGGCCGCGGCAACTCCGGAGAATCACGCGGCCATCCTCGCGGCCGGTGCCGCGGGTCTCGCCGCCGGCGCGCTGTCGATGGGAGTCGGCGAGTACGTCTCGGTCTCGTCGCAGCGCGACGCCGAGAAGGCCCAGCTCGCGCGAGAGGAGCGCTGGCACGACGAGCGGCCCGAATGGGAGCTCGAGCAGCTCACGCGACTCAACATGAGCACCGGCATGTCCGAGCCCACCGCGCAGCTCGCCGCCAAGGAACAGACGGAGCATGACGCGCTGGCGATCCACGCGCTCATGCATCTCGGGATCGACCCCAAGCAGCTCGTGAGTCCCCTGCAGGCCGGCATCGCGTCTCTCGGCGCCTTCACCCTGGGCGGCATCATTCCGCTGCTGACCATCCTGCTCGCTTCGCCGCCGCTGCAGGTGCCGCTCACCTTCGCGGGCGTGATCGTGGCCCTCGCGCTCACCGGCATCACGTCCGCATGGATCGCCCACTCCGCGTTCCCGCGCGCGATCGTGCGGAACGTGGTCGGTGGCACGCTGGCGATGGCGATCACCTATGGCATCGGGCATGTGGTCGGAGTCGCCCTGTAGGAGCGAGACCGCAGCGGGCACACCCCACCGCCTGGGGGCGCACCGCCCCACAGGGGCGGATGCGCACGCGCCTCTTCACCTGCCCCATCGGGCCTTGGTAAGGTCCACCATGGAGCCGATGCAGCCACCGTTGCCCCGTGCGGTCGGGGTCGGAGCTGTGGGCACAGCCACCCTAGCAGGGCTGATCACCGTCGCCGCCATCGTGACGGACCAGCCGTCCGCCATCACCATCCTTGCCGCGTCCGCGATGGTCCTCTCGCTCATCGTCGCAGCCGCAGCCGTCTGGAACCGCCGTCAGCCCGCCCCGGCTCGACCAGTGATGGACCCGTCGGGCCCGACTGACGCCACAGACACATCGGACCCGGCGTCCGTACAGAATGCTGGCGAGGCCCCGCCCCTGGGCGCAGTGGGAAGGCTGAGCCACATCGGCACCTGGACCTACGACTACGACACCGGCGATGTCAGCTGGTCGGGCGAGGTCGCCGAGATCCACGGCCACCCCGCCGGCTACCGCCCCACCGCAGACGAGACACTCTCCTACTTCGTCGCGGATGACCGCGACCGGCTGCGCGACGCCATCACCCGTGCGGCGGTGGACGGCGAACCGTTCATGGAGGAGTGCCTCATCGACGCCGCCGATGGCGTGCGACGGACCATCCTGATCATCGGAGAGCCCCTGCTCGACGAGCAGGAACGCCCCCAGCGGCTGCGCGGCACCATCCAGGACCTCACCCCGTGGCGCGAGGCCAAGTCGTCGGCAGAGGCCCAACGACGGCGGTTCGACCAACTCACCCGTGCGCTGCCGCTCGCCGTGTGGAGCGCCACCCCAGACGGCGTGGTCGACTACATCAGCGAGGCGCTTGCGGAGTACTCCGGGGGAAGCGTCCTCGACTTCGTCGACGCGGGCTGGCTCTCGCTGGTCCACCCCGACGACAAGGACATGATGGTCGAGCGGTGGACCGCCGCGATCCACACCGGTGACCCGTACGAGGTGGAGTGTCGTGTGCGCAATCGTCACGGCGAGTACCGCTGGCACCGCGTGGGCGCCAGGGCCGAGCGCGGGAGCGACGGCGAGGTCACGCGCTGGTGGGGCAGTTCCATCGACATTCACCGCACCCGAGCGCTCAAGCAGCAGGCGCAGCAGTTGGCGCGCGAGAGGGACGTCATCCTCGACAGCATGTCGGACGGCGTCCTCGGGCTCGACGCGCACTGGCGCATCACGTACATGAACGATCACGCGCAAGGAATGCTGGGTCAGGGCCGAGAGTCCCTGCTGGGAAAAGACCTTCTGGTGGAGTACCCGAACATCATCGAGACGCCGGTCCACGAGGCCTACGGCAAGGCGATCTCCACCGGTGAACGCCAGTTCCTGTCCTTCCACGACCGCGCCCAGGATCGCTGGCTGGAGATCACCGCCACGCCGAGTGAGCTCGGAATCACCGTGTTCCTCCGCGACGTCACTCAGACGCGGCTCCTCAGCGAACAGCTCGAGCAGGCGCAGCGGCTGGAGGCGGTGGGCCGCCTGACCGGAGGCATCGCCCACGATTTCAACAACCTCCTCACCGTCGTCATCGGCGGCGCGGACGCGGTGGCGCGCGACTCGGCGATCTCCCCGCAGTCTCGAGAGATGATCGGACTCGTCAGACAGGCCGCCGACAGAGGCGGCCAGCTGACCAGCAGGCTGCTCGCCTTCGCACGCCGCCAACCCCTGGCACCGCAGCACACCGACCTCAATCGCCTCCTCGACGAGTTCGTACCGCTGCTGCACCGCACCTTGGGCAACGGGATCACGATCACCTCCGTGATGGAGCCGGGGCTGCCTCCGGCACTGGTCGATCCGGGGCAGTTCGAGAACGCGGTGCTGAACCTCGCGATCAACGCGCGGGATGCGATGCCGGACGGCGGCACCCTCACGCTGGAGACGTCGCTCAAGCACTTGGACGAGACCTACACGACCGCGCACGCCGAGGTGGAGCCAGGAACCTACGCAGTCGTGACGGTCACGGACTCCGGCACCGGCATCGCGCCCGACCACCTGGACCACCTGTTCGAACCGTTCTTCACCACCAAGGAGGTGGGCGAGGGATCAGGCATGGGCCTCGCGATGGCGTGGGGCTTCGCGCGCCAGAGCGGTGGCCACATCACGGTGTACTCCGAGGTGGGAATCGGCTCCTCCTTCCGGCTGTATCTCCCCTTGGCGCCCGAGGGCTCCCCCGCAGCCGAGCCGGCACGGATGCCGGGCACCGCCCCGGCGAAGGGAAGCGGGGTCATCCTGCTCGCGGAAGACGACCCGCTGGTGCGCACCTTCGCCACGGACCACCTCCGCTCCCTGGGCTACGACGTCGTTCCGGCGGCGACCGGACCGGAGGCCCTCGCACGCATGCTGCAGCTGGAGACGGTCGACCTGCTCTTCACCGACGTGATCATGCCGGGGGGCATGACGGGCCGAGACCTCGCTCAGAGCGTGGTCGCCGCTCGACCCGGAACCCCCGTCTTGTACGCTTCTGGCTACACGGAGAATGTGATCATGCACAACGGCAGACTCGACGAAGGCGTCGCGTTGCTGACCAAGCCGTATTCGGCCGAGGAACTGGCGTTTCGGGTTCACGAACAGATGACCGAGGCGGCACGCGAGGAGCGATGACCGACTCAGCCAGCGCCGGACGCGTACTCATCATCGACGACGACCCGCTCGTCGGCCGGATGCTGCGCGCACACGTCGAAGCAGCCGGGTTCGAGGGCCGAGTCACCGAGGACGCGGACACCTTCTTCGAGATCGAGCGCGAGTGGCATCCCAGTCACGTCGTGGTGGATCTGGTGATGGAGCACATGGATGGGCTCGCGGTCCTCGAAGGGTTGGCGAAGTCGGGCTCTCAGGCGGCGGTCGTCATCTCAAGCGGCATGGGCGCACGGGTGATCGGCGCCGCCCAGGAGGTCACCGCGGCGCGTGGACTCACCTACGCGGGTGCGCTTGCGAAGCCGTTCACGGCGGCCGACGTCGAGGTGGTGCTGAGGGCGACCCCGAACGCGCGCCGACAGGCCACGCTCGGCGTCGACGAGTCCCTGTCCCGCTGGAACGACCCCGAGTTCACCGAAGTCTTCCGCCAGGCGCTCGACGACGGCGAGGTGCGGTTCGCGGTCCAGCCCAAGGTGTCCTGCCAGACCCGCGAAGTCGTGGGCTACGAGGTGCTGTCGCGGTGGGAGGTCGGTGGCGTCTCGATTCCGCCATCGAGCTTCGTCACGCGCGCCGAGAAGACCGGCCTCGCGTCCGCACTCACGGATCGAGTCTTCGCGGACGCGCTCGCATGGTTCACCGATGCGGTGGGCCACGGCGACGAGCACTTGTCGATCAACCTGTCCGCGAGCGAGTTCAGCACGCCGGGACTCGACCAGCGCCTCGCCGGAGCCTGCAAGAAGGCCGGCGTCGACCCCCACCGCGTGATCCTGGAACTGACGGAGACCAGCCCCCTCGAGGACGCCCGGCTCTCGCTCGAGCTCCTCACGCGGTTGCGACTTCAAGGCTTCCGGCTGTCGATCGACGACTTCGGCGTGGGCTACTCGTCGATGCGCCAGCTCGCGGCGCTGCCATTCAGCGAAGTGAAGATCGACCGCTCCTTCGTGATGGAGATCGCGGAGACTCGGGAGGCCGAGATCTTCGTCCGCTCCATGCTGGATCTCGCTCACGCACTCGGGCTCGAGTGCACGGCCGAGGGCGTCGAATGCGCCGCCGTGATCGACCTGCTCACCGAGTTCGGATGCGACCACGCGCAGGGGTATCACATCGCCCGTCCGATGTTCCCCGAGGCCCTCGCGTCCTGGACGGCTCCAGCACCGCGCACCTGAAGGCGCAGCACACCTGACTCGCGCTAGCGGCGCGCGACACCAGCCTTGAGCAGCCCGTAGACCAGCGAGTCCGCGAGCGCCTCCCACGACGCCTCGATGACGTTCGGGCCCACGCCGACGGTCCGCCACGTGGTGCCGGTCTCGCGGTGCACGGTGGTGATGAGCACGCGCGTCACCGCATCGGTGCCATGCGACGCCTCCATGATGCGCACCTTGAAGTCGGTGAGCTCGAACTCCTCGATCTCCGGATACACGCCGCACAGCGCGTCCCGCAAGGCGTGGTCAAGGGCGTTGACCGGGCCGTTCCCCTCGCCCAGCGCGACGATGCGCTCGGACCCGGCGCGCAGCTTCACGACGGCCTCGGCATCCGCATCGGTCGGGTCGCCCGGTACGGACGAGACGCGCACGCGCCAGGTCTCGACGTCCCAGAACGAGGGCGTCTCCCCCAGCTCACTGCGAAGGAGAAGCTCGAATGACGCATCGGCCGCATCGAAGGTGTAGCCGGCTGCCTCGGCGTGCTTGACGCGGTCCGTGACCCGGCCCAGGAGCTCGTTCTGCCCCGCCAGATCGAACCCAAGCTCCTTGCCCTTGAGCTCGATCGACGCACGCCCCGCCATCTCGGACACGAGCATGCGCATGTCGTTGCCCACCAGCGAGGGATCCAGGTGCTGGTAGAGGTCCGGGTCCACGCGGATTGCCGAGGCGTGCAGGCCCGCCTTGTGCGCGAACGCCGATGCCCCGACGTACGGCTGGCGCGCAAACGGCGCGATGTTGGTGATCTCGGCGATGGCGTGCGCGATCCTGGTCGACTCCGCGAGGCCGTCGTGCGTCAGGGCGGTGACGCCGCGCTTGAGCTGGAGATTCGCGACCACCGCGACGATGTCAGCGTTGCCCGTGCGCTCGCCATAGCCGTTGACGCAGCCCTGCACGTGGGTGGCGCCGGCGGCGACGGCGGCCATCGAGTTCGCGACGGCGCACCCGGAGTCGTTGTGCGCGTGCATGCCGAGCACCGCGTCGACCCTCTCGCCGACGGCCGCCACGATCGCGCTCACGTCATCGGGCAGCATCCCGCCGTTGGTGTCGCACAGACACACCACATCCGCACCAGCCCCGACGCCCGCCTGCAGCGCGCGGACCGCATACTCCGCGTCGTACTGATAGCCGTCGAAGAAGTGCTCAGCATCGAGAATCACTCGCCGACCCTCCCCCGCGAGGAACGCGACGGTCTCCTCGATCATGCGCAGGTTCTCGTCTGGCGCGACGCGCAGCGCGCGCTCGGCGTGGCGGATGTCCGACTTCGCGACCAGCGTCACGATCGGCGCCTCGGAGTCGAGCAGCGCGCGCACCTGCGGGTCTGCGGCAGCGGTGGTGCCCGCCTTGCGGGTCATGCCGAACGCCGCCAGCTGGGCGTTCCTGAAGGTCAGCTCCTTGGCGGCGAGCGCGAAGAACTCGGTGTCCTTGGGCACGGCGCCGGGCCAGCCGCCTTCGATGACGCCCACGCCGAGTTCATCGAGCAGCGGCGCGATGGCCATCTTGTCCGCGACGGACAGGTTCATGCCCTCCTGCTGCGCGCCGTCGCGCAGAGTGGTGTCGTAGACCTCCACTGTGAGATCCGTCATCGTGTTCTCCTCGGTTCGTGCTCACTCTCGGCACCGTGCGACGACCATTCGCCCAACAAAAAAGCCCCCCAGGGTACGGGAGGCTGCGCGTCGGGAGGGTGGTCGCCGACGCGCTACGGAATGATGATCGCGGTATCCATCGGGTTCAGTATGGCATAGGGCGTGCAGACGGCACATCGGCGGCGTCCGGCATGGGGGCGGGCGTGGGACGCGGCTCCTGAGAAGCGTCTGAGTTGGCACTGGGTAAAATGGACCTTCTTCACATCTCCCCGGTCAGCGCAGCATGCGTAAAGAAGGATGGGTTCCGTGCACGCAAATGGTGGTGGTGCTGTCTCGACGGCCCTTCGCCAGCACGGCGATCTCGTCACGGTGTCCCTCGCTCACCTCGATCCCACGCCCGATGCCGTCGTCGCGATCTCGCGGAACTCGGGCGCCCGCGTACCCCTGCCGCTCGCGTCCGACGGCGCGCACGCGGTCACCCAGATCGACCTGCGCCAGTTCGCGGCCGTGGAGCGCGAGCTGTGGTCGGTGCACACGCTCACGGGGGAATCGCGCGTTCCCCTCGCACTGCCCAGGCGTGTCGCCGTCGAGACGATGCGCCCCCTGCGCGAGCGCGACACCGCTGCGCTCGTGTCGATCTCTGGAGCGGGCAACGTCGTAGTCGTGGCCGGCCCGCCCTCCCCGCCCACGCCCAAGGTCGTGACCAACGCGATGATCTCCCGCCCGTCAGCCTTGACGGTCGCGGGGTTCGCCTGGGTGCCCCCACACGGCGACTCATCCGCGAACCTCGTGCTGCGCGAGCGGGGCACCGACAACGCCGTCTCGCTCCCCGTCCGCATGTGGCGTGCCACCAAGAACGCGGGAGGCCTCCAGCGTCACGCCTTTCGCGCGACGCTGCCGTGGGCCGACACCCTCCACGCGTTCGCCGAGCCGGGAACCCTCGACGTCTCCTTGGAGATCGCACTCGAGTCCGCCGACACGGTCCGAGTGCGGATGCCACGGCCCCGGACCGCGGGCATCGTGCGCATGAGCCCGAGCTTCGCGGTCGACGGGGACGGGGGCCACGTCTTCAGCCCCTTCTTCACGTTCAAGGCCAAGCGGCTCTCCTTCACCCACAGCAGACTGCCCCGCGATGTGATGGCCTTCATCCGGTCAGAGTCGCGTCTGATCCGGGTTCGACGCACGTGGTCCCGGGTGCGGCATCCGTCCCAGCGGCCTATCTGGGTGATCGGCGAGCGGCCCGATAGGTTCCAGGACACGGCGTTCGCGTTCTTCGCGTGGCTGAGCGCGCACCGCCCGGACATCGACGCCCGCGCGGTGATCGACGCCGACAGCCCCGACGTCGACCGCGCCGCCGCAGTGGGCACCGTCGTCAGGACGGGGACCGTCGACCACGTTCGCTCCGTGCTGCACGCGACGCGCGTCATCGGTTCTCACCACCCCGGCTACCTGTACCCGCTGCGCACGGATCGCTTCGACGCCCGGGTACGGGGCCTGCGCGTGTTCCTGCAGCACGGCATCATGGGCACCAAGTGGATGGCCGATCTCTACGGTCGCGACGCCGACGGCTTCTCCCCCGACCTCGTGATCGCGAGTTCCGAACGCGAGCGAGACCTGTTGGTGCGCGACTTCGGCTACCGGCCCCGGCAGATCGCCGTGACAGGATTGTCGCGGTTCGACACGCTGATGGCGCACCATCCCGCACCTCGCCGTCGCCTGCTGGTGATCCCCACCTGGCGCGACTGGCTGGCCAACCCCGACGACTATGCGGGCAGCGAGTACTCGCGGGAGTGGCACGGACTGCTCACCGACCCGGCCTTCGTCACCATGTGCGCCGATGCGGGGCTCGAGGTCGCACTCTCGCTGCACCCCAACATGCGCCGCTACGTCGCGGACTTCGAGGACGCCGGCGTCACCGTGATGCGGGCGGGCGAGAGCAGCGTGCAGGACCTGCTGATCGACTCCGCCGTCGTGCTCACCGACTACTCCTCCGTGGGCTTCGATGCGGCGCTGCTGCACCGACCAGTGCTGTACTTCCAGTTCGACCGCGACCGGTTCCTGGGCCGCAAGGGATCCCACCTCGACCTCGACACCGACCTCCCTGGCGACATCGCCTTCACCCGCACGCAGGTGATGGCGGCGCTGTCGAGAGTCATAGGCAACGGCCTGCGGCCGTCGGAGGAGAACGTCCAGGTCGCGGACTCGTATTATCCCGCCCGCGACCAGCAGGCCAACGCCCGCATCCACGCCGCCATCGCATCGGCCCATCGCACGCGCGGCCTGCGCATCGCGACCAATGCGCGCCGGACTCGCGAGCGCATCGCGGCCGCGGCCTACCGGCGCCTGCGGCGCTCCGACCTCTACTTCCCGCTCGCACGGTTGGTGCTCAGGGTCGCATCGGCGCTGCCGAGGGATGACCGCCGCGTGGTCTTCGAATCGGGAGTGGGCAAGCAGTTCGGCGACAGCCCACGAGCGATCTACGAGGAGGTCCTGCGCCGGAGGCCCGACCTCCGCACGGTGTGGGCCTACAACGGTCGACCAGCGGACATCGGGGGCGGCGCTGACGTGGTCAAGCGCCTATCGCTGCGCTACTTCGCCCATCTGGGGCGCGCCCGGTTCTGGGTCTCCAACCAGAGCCTGCCGCACTACGTGCACAGCGACGCCCGGCGCGTGTACATCCAGACGTGGCATGGCACTCCGCTCAAGCGCATGCTCCACGACCTGGACGCCGTCACGGGACGTGACTCCGGCTACATCGAGCGCGCCACGACGGCCGCGCAGCAATGGTCAGTGCTGCTGTCGCCGAACCCGCACTCCACGACGGTGATGCGATCGGCCTTCCAGTTCGGTGGCGAGATCGCGGAGCTCGGGTACCCGCGCAACGACGTGCTGTTCGGCATCGCACGCCTCGGTGCCGAGGCTCGAGTGCGCCGCGCGTACCGGCTCTCACCCACGAGGCGCATCGTGCTCTTCGCCCCGACGTTCCGTGACGATCAGCTGGGCAGCACGAGCGGCGAGGGGCCGGCCGGCAATGTCGATCCCGTGATGTTCGCTCGTCGGTTCGGCGCCGACGCGGTCCTGCTGGTGCGCAAGCACGTCCTGGACCGCACCGCCGTGGTGATCCCCGACGAGGCGTCGGGCTCCGTCATGGACGTCTCGGCCTACCCGGACACCCAGGACCTGCTCGCGGCCGCCGACGTGCTGATCACCGACTATTCGTCGCTGTTCTTCGACTTCGCGAACTTGCGCCGGCCCATGATCTTCCACGTGCCGGATCTGGACCGGTATCGCGACGAGCTCCGTGGCTTCTACCTGAACATGGAGACCGACCTGCCCGGCCCCCTCACCCGGACCGACAGCGAGGTGCACGATGCGATCGACACCGCGCTGACCCAGGGTGCATTGCCCGGGTACGACATCGACGCGTTCGCCGCACGGTACTGTCCGCAGGATGACGGGTCGGCCTCGGCGCGTGTGGTCGAGACGCTGATGACGGACAGGAGCTGACGCATGGTCTTCACGAGCGTCGTCTTCGTCTTCCTGTTCCTGCCTATCGCGATGGCGCTGTTCTACCTCTTCCCGGCGCGGTGGAGAACGATCCCGCTGCTCGTGACCAGCGCGGTGTTCTATGCCTGGGGCGAGCCCGTGCTGGTGCTGCTGATCCTGGGCACCGGCATGGTCACCTATTACCTCGGCAAGGTGCTGCTGCGGGCCGAGGGAGTCGCGCGCAAGTGGTGGCTGGCGGCCGGCATCGTCGTGATCTCCATCCCGCTGGTGGTGTTCAAGTACCTCGAGTTCGTGCTCGACTCCCTGGGGCTCGAACGAGTGTCGGCGGAGGTCACCCTCCCGCTGCCCATCGGCGTGAGCTTCTACACGTTCATGTCCATCAGCTACCTCGTGGACATCTACCGTCACCGCGACGATGGCGCCCCTGGGCTGCTCGACTTCTCCGGATTCCTGGCGATGTACCCGCACCTGGTCGCGGGCCCCATCGTGCGCTGGGCGCACATCGGCCCTCAGCTCGCGAAGCCCACGTTCGACCCGGGCCTGTTCACGTACGGCGCCATCCGCGTGGCGACGGGACTGGCGAAGAAGGCCGTGCTGGCGGATTCGATCGCGCCCATCGTCGACAGCCTGTTCGCGAGCGGCCACCCCACCTCGGTGGGAGCCGCGTGGCTGGCGGTGATCCTCTACTCGCTTCAGATCTACCTGGACTTCTCCGCCTACTCGGACATCGCCATCGGCCTTGCCGCCATGATGGGAATCCGCTTCCACGAGAACTTCCGGTACCCCTACCTGGCGCGCTCCGCCCGCGAGTTCTGGCAGCGGTGGCACATCTCGCTCGGTTCGTGGTTCCGCGACTACGTGTACATCCCGCTGGGCGGCTCCCGCGTCTCGCCCCTCAAGGTGTGGCGCAACCTCTTCGTGGTGTGGGCGCTCACGGGCCTATGGCATGGTGCCGCGTGGACCTTCGTGCTGTGGGGCCTGTACTACGGCGTGCTCATCGGCATCGAGCGCTTCGCGATCGGCAAGCCCCTGGAACGGCTGCCGCGATGGCTGCAGCACGTGTACGGCGTCCTGGTCGCAATGCTCGGCTGGGTGCTGTTCCGGGCCGTCGACGTGGGCCAGGCGATGGCGTACTACCGTTCGCTGTTCGGCGCGGGCGGGGTGCCGCTGTGGGACGCCCAGGCCACGCTCGCCCTCCAGCGTGGCGCGGGCCTCGCGATCGTGTCGATCGCTCTCGCCGCCGGCGCCGCGAAGTGGCTGATGGATCGCGTCCGCAGCCAGATCGCGCTGCCGGATGACGATGAGTCCCTCACGTCCCTCGCCGAGACACGAGCCACACGCGTGCTGTCGACACGCGCCGCGATTGGCTGGTCCGTGGTGGTGGTGGCGTGCATGCTGATCGCGACCGCCTACATGGTTTCCTTGACGTACGCACCCTTCATCTACTTCAGGTTCTGACATGGCTGACACCCCCTCGCACGCCGCCCCTCGCCGCCGCACCCTCCTCGTGACGCTCCTGCCGGCGGTCGCGCTGCTCGCCGTCGTCGTCGTGGGACTGGTGGGTCTGTCCCTGCGCACCGAACCGCGCGCCTCGAACCTCGACGGCCGCGACCTCGTCGAGTTCCCGGCCCCCGATCCGGACGAGCCGGTGGAGGCCATCGAGGCCGTCATCGACAAGTCCTGGATGGCCGGTGTCGAGGACTGGGCAGGAGATCAGATCCCCGGACGCGCCACGTGGCTGTCGATCCACGCCGTGGTGCAGACCGATGTGCTCCAGGACCCCGTGGTCGATGACGTCTACATGGACGGCCCCGACGGGTTCCTCTTCGAGCGGCACCTCGATCGCTCGGTGCCGGAGAACATGGCCACCAACGCGCAGGCGCTGTCCGACCAGCTCGCTGAGGCAGACATCCCGCTCATGTGGATCTACGCCCCGCGCAAGGAGGAACTGCGTCCCGAGGTGACCCCCGAAGCGTGGGGAAACGACCTCATCGCCGAGCGGCCCAACGTGATGGCGGCGCTCGATACCGGCGACCCGATGCTCGACCTCACCCAGACCTTCGATGACCCGGAGCTGTTCCGGGTGCAGTACTTCCGCAACGACCACCACTGGACGGCCGATGCGGCGGCGCTCGCCGTGCAGGAGGCGGCAGAGCTGGCAAGGGCCGAGCTCGACGTCGACATCCCCGACGATGCGCGCTCGTACGAGCGGGTCATCTACGACGATGCAGCGTTCTACGGCACGCTCGGTCGCCGCGTGACCGCGCCCGTCACCCCGGGGAAGGACTTCCTCTCCTGGCTGGAGCCCGAGGGCGGCTTCTCGGCGCGCCAGTGCCTGGACGACGCGTGCGACTCGCCGCTCATCAACACGTACCGGCTCGAGGAGGACTCGCTGTACGCCAACCGCTATCGCGTGTTCCTCGGCGGCGACTCAGGGCTGCTGCGGATCGTGAACGAGGACGCACCCTCGGACACCACGGCAGTGCTTCTCAAGGACTCGTACGGCAACCCGTTCGCGATGTACCTCGCCGAGCGGGTGCGCGAGCTGTACGTCATCGACGAGCGGCACTACGACGGCGATCTCGAGATGACCGAGTTCGCCGCGGACGTCGACGCGGACATCATGATGGTGCTCCACAACCAGGTGTCACTGCTGGGTGTGACGCGCTTCGACTCGACGTCGTGGGTGGACGTCAAGGGCGCCAGCACCTACGAGGAGGGCGACTGACCCTCGCGGCTACCGCGCCTCGGTGCGCAGTCGCGCCGCGATGTCCTCCACGTCGCGCAGATCGCCGCTGGCGACGGCCATCGTGAGGTCGAACAGCTCGTCGTTCGACAGTGCAAGATCCCGGCCGTTGACGTACAGGAACATCGCGGCGAGCAGAGCCGCGAGCCGCTTGTTGCCGTCGACGAGTGGGTGGTTGAGGCACAGCGAGTGAAGGAGCGCGGCGGCCTTCATCTCCACGCTTGGGTAGGCGTCAGCCCCCATGACAGTGGTGCTCGGCCGCATCAGCGCGGAATCCAGGAGCCCGTCGTCGCGGATAGGCCCGATTCCTTCTCGCCTGATGACCTTCACGGCAACCGCGAAGGACGGGTAGATGACGGGTTCCGTCATCACACGCTTCCAAGACGATCAAGCGCGTCGCGGTACTTACTGCTCACGTGCTCGTAAGCGTCGGTGAACGCAGCGTCGGTGCGGTCGGCGCTCGCCGACTCCTCGACCGCCCGCAGGATCGCCTCGTTCTTCGAGACTCCCCACCGCTTGGCGAGGGCCGTGACCATCGCGTCCTGCTCCGCCGTCATCCGCACCGTCATCGCCATCCCCCGATGGTATCAAAGTGGTATCACGCTGTATGAGGGCCGGGCGTTCAGAGCGGACCCAGCCTCTTCCGGCGGTCGCGCCAGTCAGGCAGGTGACGGTCCATGAGCGCGTAGAAGTCGCGTCCGTGGCCGTTGGCGAACAGGTGGCACAACTCGTGCACCAGCACGTACTCGGCCATCTCGTACCCGCGCCGCGCGAGCTCGATGTTGAGCGTGATGCGACGGGTGGACGGGCGGCAACTCCCCCACTGCGTGCGCATGATCCTCAACGACAGGTGGGGGGTCGCCACGTCGAACTCGGCACACCACCGGGGCAGCAGGATCTCGAGCCAGTCCGCGAGCTCAGCCCTGAGCGCCTCTGCCTCGGCGCCGTGCTCCAGTCGCGGCTCCATGCCCACCAGCAATGCGCGTCGCTTCGCGATCCACGTGCGCCTGGAGGTCACGAACTGATCGATCTGCCACAGCGGCGTCGCGTGCGGCGCGCTCACGCAAATCTCGCCGTCCGGCGGCACCACTCGCATGCGGATGCTCCGCATCCGCTTGCGGGTCAGCGTGTACTCGAGCGAGGGGGCCGCGGATCGGTACTCGGCGTGGTCTCGTGACATGACCAGAACAGTATGCGCGACCGCTGTCTCGGGGCCGCGCATCGGCGCCACTGCGGTGGGCATCTCGAGCGCACCCAACCTGGGGACGGCCACTTGCGTCCTAGCCACTATGAGCAATGGGACGATGACCGCATGAGCGCCTGGTCGAGCACTCTCGACGCCCTGATGCGCGAGCGCGCGGCCGCGTTGTTCGGCTACGCGTACGTGCTGACGGGTGACGCACATGAGGCCGAGGACCTGCTCCAGGAGGCGCTGGTCCGCACCTTCCGCAGCAGCCGCCGCGTCACGAACATCGACGCCGCCCACGCGTACGTGAAGCGCGCCATCTCAACGGCCTTCATCGATCGTCACCGCCGCGCGACCGCCCGCCCGCAACGCGCCCGAGGCGACGACGGCGACTACACCCTCGCCCGCGCATCGGCCGCTGGCGCGGATCCCTCCGTGCGCGTGGCTACGCACCTGGATCTGCACGCCGCCATCCTCACGCTCCCGGCCCGCGAGCGCGCGTGCGTGGTGCTGAGGTACCTCGACGACCTGCCCGTCGCGGGCGTGGCGAGCGAGCTCGGCCTGGCCGTCGGGACGGTCAAGCGCTACCTGTCCGATGCGGTCGCGCGGCTGCGCGAGATCTGCGCCGACGTCGACTTCGATACACCCGAGTCCATCCCCGTGAACGCCCACGCCCGAGGAGGCAGATGATGAGCACCGCACGCGAACAGCTCGCCGCTATCCAGCACCGCGGGGCGACCGCGTACGCCGGCACGGCCCTCGCCTCCAGCCACCGGGGCGTGACCAGGCGGGTGCGCCGCGACCGCACCGTCCGTGCGAGCGCCGCCACTCTCGCCGGCGTCG
The DNA here is from genome assembly GCF_000975095.1 of Demequina aestuarii. Taxonomy (GTDB): domain Bacteria; phylum Actinomycetota; class Actinomycetes; order Actinomycetales; family Demequinaceae; genus Demequina; species Demequina aestuarii. Next base: position 813,256 of record NZ_BBRD01000001.1, on the reverse strand, counting down.
GGGTGGTGGGCGCCGGCACCTTCGGCGCCCTGCACCTGCGAGGGGCCGATGCGCTCGGGCCTATGGGAGCTCCGTCGCCTTCCCTCTCGGGCTCCGTCAGTCCCTCACCGGCGCCGAGCGACTCTGCTCCCGCCGGGACCGTCATCGAGGTCAAGGCGGGCGAGCGCGCCGATGCGATCATCGAGCGCCTCGCGGAGGCCTACGAGACCGACGCCGAGACAGCGCGCGAGTCCGTCGCCCTCCGACTGCCACCCGAGGCGGCGGGCAACCCCGAGGGCTGGCTCGCAGCAGGAGAGCACGCCACGTGGGCCGAGGACGGCTCGGCGACAGCGGGCACCCTCACCCACCAGGCATCGTCGATGGTGGCCGGCACCGAAGTAGCGCTGTACGACGTGCCGCGCGAGCAGTGGCAGGAGGTCCTGACCATCGCGTCGCTCGTCGAGCAGGAGACCTCGCGCACCGAGGACATGCCTCAGGTGGCGCGAGTGATCCGGAATCGCGTCGATGCGGGCATGCGGCTCGAGCTCGACTCGACTGTTCACTATGCCCTTGGCGCGGAGGGAGACATCTCACCGTTCACCACCGCTGAAGACCGAGAAGTGGACTCCCCCTACAACACCTACGTCAATGCTGGGCTGCCTCCCGGGCCGATCGCGACGCCGTCCCGCGAGGCGCTCGAGGCCGCGATCGACCCGGCAGACGGCCCGTGGATGTACTTCGTCGTCGTGGACCCGGACACGGGCGAGATGCGGTTCGCGGAAGACTTCGAGGAGCACCAGGAGAACGTGATGCTGCTCCAGCAGTGGGCGCAGGAGAACGGCTAGCTCGCCGGGTCGTACCCGAAGGCGCGCAACTCCTGCGGGCAGCGGCAGGCGGCGGCGATCGTCGCGGCCCATTCGACGGCATCCTCACGTGAGGGCAGCTCCAGCACCAAGAAGCCACCCGTGAGGCTCGAGCCCGGGTATGTCTCTGCGCTCACCGAGCCATCGGCGGCCACGCGCACCGGCTCGACGGCTTCGTCGATCCCGCCGCCGAACACGTAGACACCCGCCGCCTTGGCCTCCTCGATGACGGCGTGGGAGTCGGCGGAGGCGGCCGCGAGCTCGTCTTCGGTGAGAGCCGCCATCGCCACGCTCGGGAACGTGATCAGGAACTTCGTCATGGCTCGATGATGCGCCCGGTGCACGGTGCGCGCCAGTGGTGGGCGGGCGGCATGGTCAGCAGGACTACGCAGGACGCACGCCGACGGTGAGAGTGGGCCCGGCGACTATCTGGGGCGCAGGGCACCACGGGTGGGGCGGGGCTAGAGCGTGACGCGGGCCTCAGGGAACGCCAAGAAGGCCGTGGCCGCCGCCAGCGCCGAGTTCCAGTTGATGGTGATCTCGTTGGTGGACCACGAGGAGATGTCGTCGACGTAGGCCAGTTGCGGAGCGCAGTCCTTGTCCGGGTACAGGGCCGTGATCGCCTCGTCCCACGTCCCGACGTCGGCATTCGGCCCTCCCGCCACGGAGCCCACGGGCGGGTGCGGAAGGGACTCGTCGGCCTGGTGCGCGAACCACCGCGAGTGCTGGTTCTGCACATCCCTGGTGCCATAGCCGGTGATGTAGGACAGATCCAGCGCGTTGCGTCCGAGCAGGTAGTCCATGCTCTCCCGGGCGGCGGCCAGCAGCGACTCGTCACCTGACAGGTCGTACCCCGCGCCGAGCACCACGATGTTGTTGAGGATCTGGGCGTTCGAGGCCCACACGTAGCCATCCTCCGGCAGCGCCTGCCCGAAGGCCTGCTGCGCCTGGACCGCGGCGATCGCGCGCGCCCCGGCCACCACCTGGGCCGCGAGGCCCGCGCGGTCAGGAAGCGCGCTGTCCACCGTCGCGAGCTGGATCTTGGCGATGCCGTCCAGCTGGTCCCAGCTGAAGCCCTGTACGGGGAACGAGTCGGCGGAGTGCACCGGCGACGCGGCCAGGAAGTCCGCGTACTCGGACTCCCCCGTGGTGAGGAACAGCTCCGCGGCTGCCCAGTAGAACTCGTCGGAGACGTCCTCGTCGTCGTAGGGCCCGCCGCCGTTGGCACCGTCCTCCTGAGGCGCGTACAAGTCCGGGTTCGCGAGCGCCGCCTTCCACGCCGTGATCGAGGCCGCGAGCAGCGTTCGCGCGTAGTCGCCGTCGTAGGGTGCCCACAGCCGCGCCCCCTGGGCCGCCGTGGCCGCCACGTTCAGGGTCGCCGCCGTCGACGGTCGGTGCAGGTATCGCTCTCGCGGATCGTCGGCAGGCAGCATCGGCAGGCCCGTCCACCCGAAGTCGTGGACCTTGTGGTGCACCATGCCGGCGAGCGGCTCGCCTTCTGGCACCATCATCGACATCAGGAAGTCGAGCTCCCACCGGGCCTCGTTCAGCACGTCTGGAACGCCGTCGCCATGCTCGGGAAGAGGCAGCGAGCCGTCCCCCAGGGCGTCGACGGCGGCTCCGCCCGCGCGGAGCGCCCGCTCCCACACACCCAGGAGCTGCGCCACCGCGATGCCGCCGTTCACCACGTACTTGCCGTGGTCGCCGGCGTCGTACCAGCCTCCCGCCACGTCGAGCCGGTAACCGGCCGTCCACGGCTCCCCGTAGACCTTGGCCGATTCCTCCGCCGGCTGGCACGCCACGTTCAGGTCGCCCTTGTTCGTGTCGCGGCCGGTCGCATCGGAGACGTGACCGGCGGCTCGCGCGTAGTCGTCCCCGACGATGCTCGCCTCGATCTCGGTGCCTGAACGCGCAAGATAGAAGTACGCCAGCGCATCGGTCATCAGGGGCGCGTACAGCCGCTCCCGGACCACGAAGAACGCGCTGCGTTCGCCGTCCGCCTCGAGCGCGTAGATCCCCGCACCGTCCACCGTCGAGAAGTCCACCCGGTGCACGTGAAGGCCTGCGGTCGCATCGGCCCCCAGGACGGTCGTGGAGCCGGAGGCGACGACGGCACCCTCGCTCGTCCGCACCTCCCACGCCACCGGCGCGGTGGCGTCGCACACCACAGTGGCTCGCTTGCGCGCGCTCGGCTCGTAGCCGTACTGATTGACCCGCACGCGAGAGCCGGTCACAGGGGTGAATGCCGTCGCGGCGGCGCGGGCGTCATCGTCCACGGTTCAGGTCCAATGCGTCGGTGAGGAGCTGGCGTCGATGTCGTGACCCCAGACGGTTCGGGGCCCACCCTAGTGGACGGGGGACCCCACCCTCCCGGGGGGAGGCGGTCAGAGCTGGACCTTCGCGGAAAGCATCACGGGCGACAGCGCTGGAGCTCCTCCACGGCGCGAGTCACGCTCGAGGATCGATCAGGCCCTGTCGCAGCGCACTCGCCAGCGTGGGTGCCTGCGGCAGACGCGGAATCAGCGTGGCTTGGAGCGCATGATAGATGTCCGGCTTCCCCTCCCACACGGTGCTCGACGGTCGGTTCTGGGAATCGAGCTCGTGCACCCACGAACCGGTCCCATCGATGAAGGAGGTCGCGGCGTGATCCCACCAGCGCGCGTACCAGTCGGCGTAGCTCTGCTCTGAGGTGGCGCGCCAGAGTGCGGCGGCGGCGCCGATCGCCTCAGTGACCACCCAGTGCATGCGCGCGCGGATCACCGGAGCGCCATCGAAGTCCACGGTGTACACGAAGCCCTCTGCCCCATCGACTGCCCAACTGTCGGCGACGGCCCTGTCGAACAGCGACTGCGCCGCGTCCCACAACCACGAGACGCGCCCCGGAGCCGTCCCCGCTGCCACCTCGGCAGCGCGAGCATGAAGGGCCAGCCTCGCCCACTCGAAGGAGTGCCCCGCTGTGGCGCCGAAGGGGCGGAACGGGTGCGCCTTGTCATCCTCGTTGTACCTGGGCAGTGGCTCCCACTGTTCTGAGAAGTGCTCCGGGATTCTCCAGTGCTCGTGAGCTGCATAGCCACACACCCGCTCGAGCACTCTCAACGCGCGGGCACGCCATGAGGGGTCGCCGGTCGCATCGGCGACTGCGAGGTACGCCTCGACGGTGTGCATGTTCGCGTTGACGCCACGGTAGGGCTCTGAATGGGACCAGGTCTCGTCCCACCCCTCTACCGCCATGCCCTCGTCCTCGCGCCAGAACTTGTCGAGATGCACCACCATCGCGCTCTGCAGCAGCTCCGCAGCGCCCGGCCGTCCCGCGACGGCTGCCGACGAAGCCGCCAACAGGACGAAGGCATGCGCGTAGGCCTGTTTGGTGCGATCCACCGGACCATCGACATTGACGGAACTGAACCATCCCCCATGAACCTTGTCCGCGAAGGCTCCTTGCAGACTCGCGATGCCGTGGTCTGCCAACGCGGCGCACCCCGGACGCCCGAGGAGCGCGCCAAGACTGAACGAGTGCGTCATGCGGCACGTCACGTACAGATCGGAGTAGCCGTCAGGGCGGGACGGCGCGACCTGCCCGTGCGAGTCGAGATTCCCGAAGCCCGTGCTGATGGCGCTGCCTGCACCGAACCGCAGGAGCCCGTCGACGTGATCGTCGAGCCATCGCGCATGCTCAGGATGCCCGAGCCTCATGTTCGGCTTCATCTCCACCATGGCCTCCCCCTTGACTCGCCTCGTTCAGCATTCACGAGAGCGACCTGTCCCTCGCCGGTGCGACTCCCGTCAGGAGGGATGTCAAGGCGGACCGAACTCCGTGCTCACGGATGCGTGCGCGATGACTCCAGTACGCGTCCCGAGCGTCGGCGTCCCGGCCAAGCGCGCCAAAGATGGGTTCGATGTCCAGGAGAACTCCCACATCCCCGGCCTCTTCTCGAGCGGCCGTCGCGAGCAGAAGGTCGAGCCAGGTGTCTGTGATGCCCTCACCGGCCGTGGGCAACGCCTCGGCAAGCCACGCGCTCCACGCGGCCACCGCGAAGAGTCCATGGTGGCTGAGCGCGCCCGAGCCGCGCGCGGCCAGCACCGGAACCACGAACTTCGGAAGTCGGTCAGAGGAATTGACGACCTGTCGCGCCACGGTGTCGCGCACCGCTCGCGAACCGAAGCGCTGGATGAGCGTCTCGCAGTACTGATCGAGGTCCACTCCTGGCACAGGCGCAAGGGTGGCCCGCGCTTCGCGCATCCACCCCGACAGCAACGCCACGATCTGCGGGTCGCGGCACGCCTCGTCCACCCACGTGAGGCCCGCGAGGAGCGCGGGATAGCTCATGACCTGGTGCGATGCGTTGAGCAGCCGAAGCTTCATCAGCTCGTAGGGCTCGACGTCCGTGACCAGTTGAACGCCCGCGTCCTCCCACGCAGGGCTCCCGGCGGGGAAGTCGTCTTCGAGCACCCACTGCAGAAACGACTCGGCTCGTACTGGCCAACGGTCCTCGAGTCCGATGTCGCTGGCGACGGCTCGGCGCGTCTCCTCCGTGGTGCCCGGTGTGATGCGGTCGACCATCGAGTTCGGGAACGACACCTCGTCGGCTATCCAGCGCGCGAGCTCCGGTTCCCGCGCGTGCGCGACCGCGATCAGCGCCTTTCGGGCCACGCTCCCGTTGTGCTGCACGTTGTCGCAGGACACCACCGCGAAGGGCGCGACCCCGTTGTCTCGTCTGCGCCGCAGCGCCTCAGAGATCAACCCGAACGCACTGGACGGAGTGCCCGTGCCTTCCATGTCCTCCCGGGTCGCCTCGTCGGGGGGCGAGAAGTCTCCCGTCGCGTCGTCGATGCCGTAGCCGCCCTCGGTGATCGTGAGCGAGACGATGCGCACGGCGGGGTCTGCCATCTGCTGGAGCACGGCCTCTGGGTCGTCCGGCGCGTGGAGGTGCTTGACGAGACTGCCGACCACGCGCACCTCCTCCGCCCCATGCGGGTCGACGGTCGTCAGCGTATAGAGCCCGTGTTGAGGCACCAGTGCGTCACGCATCTCGGCGTCTGCGGGGCGAACGCCCACGCCGCAGATCCCCCATTGGGGATCCGCCGCCAACAGCCGGTCCACATACAGCGCCTCGTGCGAACGATGAAACCCGCCGACCCCGATGTGCACGATGCCGATGCGGACTGCGGCTCGGTCATACTCGGGTCGCCGCACATGGGGCGCCAGGTCGGCCAGCGCGTGCGGGCTCAGGCTCGTCATCGGGTCTCCTCGTGTGCGATGTGCGTGCTGACGCGGCCATCCGCGGGCGGGCTCGAAGGAAGGCGGGCGATCAGGTCGGCGCGGTCGCGCGCTTCACTGACGAACCGGGCGTTCGGGAGATCGACGGACTCCACCCACTCCGTGGCAGCGTCCAGCGGGTGGCCGTGTCCGGCGCGCCGCTCGACTAGGCGCCGGCGGACCACCTCGGTATCGACGTCGATGTACCAGACCTCATCCAGCAGGTCGCGCACCTCCGACCACCCGTGCGAGGTCGTCAGGAGGTAGTTTCCCTCGGTGATCACCAGGGGGATCGTCGCGGCCACCTCCTGCGCGCTTCCGATTGACTGCTCGATCGCGCGGTCAAAACGGGGTGCGTAGACGTGTGCGTCGCGATCTCGGATGCGCCGAAGCAAGGACACGTAGCCAGCGACGTCGAAGGTGTCGGGTGCGCCCTTGCGGCCCCTGCGACCCATCTCGGTGAGCAGTTCGTTCGACAGGTGGAAGCCATCCATCGGGACCACGACTGCGTCGGCGCCTAGCGCGGCGCCAAGGTGCTCCGTGACGGTCGACTTGCCCGCACCCGGCGGCCCGGTGATGCCGAGCATGGTGCGCCCCGGTCGCTTCAGGAAGCTGCGCGCACGTGCCAGGAGGTCCTCGAGCGTGAGTTCGACCGGACCACCACCCTGCAGATTCGGCATCTGTGCCTCCGTCCAGCGGTCGACGTCTTCGCAGCGACGAGTGCTACGCTACGCACGGATGACACCGGTGTCAATTGGGCCGGTCATCCGTGTCACGACACGCAGTCCGAGCGACTTCTCGGGATGGGCCCGCCCCTGACGAGACACCGTCACGGACCTACGAAGGGATCAGACATGACGATCGATTTCGAGCAGCGGCCCATTCTGGTGACGGGCGCCGCGGGTGGCATCGGGAGCGCCATCGTCCGGCATCTCGTCGCCGCGAATGCGGATGTGATCGCGAGCAACCGCACTGCGGAGAGCCTCGAGGAGATCAGCTCAACGACCGGCTGCCGGACGTTGCCCTTCGACCTGACGTCGGAAGACGAGATCGCATCGGCACTCGGGGACCTCGACGTCTGGGGCGTCGTGAACTGTGGTGGATTCGGCGGCGAGATTGCCACGCCGATGGAAACGGACATCGACGTCTTCGACAAGGTGATGGCGGTCAACGCACGTGGCACGCTGCTGGTGACGAAATACGCCTCGCGGACAATGATCCGCCGCGAACGAGGCGGCGCAGTCGTCAATGTCTCCAGCCAGGCATCTCTCGTCGCGCTCGCCAATCACGTCTCCTACGGCTCCTCGAAGGCTGCGGTCGACAACATCACACGAGTGAGCGCTCTCGAGCTTGGCCGGTACGGCATCCGCGTCAACAGCGTCCACCCCACCGTGGTGATGACAGAGATGTCGGAGTTCTACTGGGGACGCCCAGAGATCGGCGAGCCATTTCTCGCACAGATGCCGCTGGGTCGCTGGGCAACGCAGGACGAAATTGCCGCACCGGTAGTATTTCTGCTGAGCGACGGGGCTTCGATGATCTCGGGAGCGCACTTGCCGATCGACGGCGGATTCACCGCGACCTAGCAAACCGCGCGCATCCCAGGAGCGTCGTCGTCCAACGTCGCTGGACAGCGGCCGATCGCAGTGGAGGAGACGAGCCCACATGGTGAGTATGCGCGACGTCGCACATGCGGCAGGGGTCTCAGTCAAGACCGTCTCGCGTGTCTACACCGGTGACGCTCATGTCTCACCGGACACCAGGGAGCGTGTCGAGCGCGCCATTCACGAGCTCGGCTATGTCGCCAACGGGCTGGCGTCGACCTTTCGCACAGGGCGCTCGCCGGTCATTGGAATCGCGGTGCCGGATATCAGCGACCCGTTCTTCGCCGCACTGGTGCAAGGGGTGGATGCGGTCGCGGCCGAGAATCGGCTGATCACTGTCGTGGCATCGATTGCCGACGAGGAACTGGAGCGGGAACGGGTCGAAGCGCTGCTCAGCCGGCGCCTCCAGGGCTTTGTCCTCGCACCCACCAGTCACGATCACGCGTACCTCACGCCATGGGCGCATGAACTGCCGATAGTCTTTGTCGATCGCCAGCCGATTCACCTCGCGGTGGACTGGATCGAGTCGGACGACGAGCACGGGGCGTACACCGCGGTGAGCCATCTGATCGCTCTCGGGCACCGGACTGTGGCGTTCCTTGGCGACAACGCTGGGGTCTCCACCACGAACGCGCGCTTCGAGGGCTACCGACGCGCTCTTGAGGAGGCGGGCATCGCCCCCGACTCCACCCTGGAAGAGTTGGTGGAGACGAGCACCGCAGCCGTGGAGGCCGCCACGACCCGTCTGCTCCAGCTATCGCACCCACCCACCGCCATCTTCTCCTCGAACTCTCGCTCGACCATGGCGCTGGTACCGATGCTGAAGCACCATCCCGTCGCCGTCGTGTCCTTTGGCGACTTCCCACTCGCGGATGCCCTTCAACCCGCGATATCGGCGATGGCGCAGAACCCACGAAGGATCGGCATGCTTGCCGCGCAGCGCGTGCTCGACCGGATCGAGGACCCCGAGCGCGACTTCCCACGTCGGCTCGAGGTCCCCACGACACTGATCGTCCGAGAGTCGAGTACGGGAGTGCCCTCTGGTGTCGAGGGCGACCCCAACTAGATCCGGTCGACCGCTGCCTCCAGCTCGCGAAGCCGCGGGAGCGCACGGGACGTGAGAAGGCCTGCCCGCACCTCATGACTCACCGACAAGCTGTCCTTCCAGAGGGAGCGGCCCGCCATGGCACCACTCGCACCGTTTGCGACCGCGGTGCGCACCTGCTCGATGAACGTGGTGTGATCGACTCCGGCGGAGAGCACGGCCCACGGGACGCCCTGGGCGGCGTCGGTGACAGCAGCGCACGCGGCCGCCGATCCCGGATACTGAAGCTTCAACACCTTCGCCCCGCATTCGACGCTGATGCGCGCGGCCTCGGCCACGAGCCCGGGCAGCTTCTCCGCGTACTCCTCTTCGCTCTCCCCGTCGAGGCGATACGTGAGGATCTCCACGATCAGCAACAGCCCCGCTTGTTCACAGGCAGTCACCAGGTCCCTGATCTCATGAGCCACACGCGAGTCCGCGTCCTGACGATCGGCGCGCATGTACCACAGCATCTTCGCCACATCGCCTCCCAGATCGAGCACCGTCTGGGGGGTCACGCCGTCGGAGAAGCGAGTGAATCGCAGGCCGTCAACCTCGTCGAAGCCTGACGCATCCATTCCGACGACGAGCGCCGTGTCACGCGAGATGACGCCGTTGTCCGGGATGGCGGGCAGGGCCACTTCCGGATCCAGAAGGATCGCAGAGGCCTCGTTGCCGAGGTAGCGCACCAAGTCCGCCTTCGCCTCTGCGAGCTCCGCCGGGGTCACCGCGCCGTCGGGGCCGTCGGTCATGACGGCCTTCATGCCGTTGCGCTGGTCAGCGGCGACAATCAGCATGTTTCCAGCGGCGGTCGAGATGGCCGCCATTGCGCGCTTCTCCCGAGTGTTGAGTTCGTTCTTAGCCATAGTTCTCTCCATTGTTGTGAGGTGATCTGGTCTGGATCTTGTGCGTGAGGGGGCGCGCCCGTCACGAGCGAGCAGTGGCGTCCACGAGGTCGCGTGCTGCCATCGCGGCACCGAAGGCGGTGTCCTGCGCCTGTGCCGACACCCGGATGTTGGGGAGGACGCGTGCCCGAGCCTGCCGAACACTGTCCATCGCCGCCCACCCGCCTGACAGCAGCGTGGACGTGGCGGGAGGGACCTCCCTGCTCATCGCGTCGAGCAGGATCGCGATCTCGTCGTTGCCGTGATGCAGCACGGCGAGGAAGGCCTCGGCCGGGGTCACGCCGTCGGCGGGGATCGTCAGCGACAGGACGCCGTCGTCGTTGCGTGCGCCTCGTACGACCACTGAGCCTTCCGGGAGTCGCCCACCCGGCGGCAGCATGCAGACCTGAGTGTCGAGACGTTGCCGTTCATCGTGGCCCTCCACACCGAGGAGCTGGAGGCTCCGACGCATGAGGAGCCCCGTCTTCACCCCGGCGACGAGGACGAACTGCCCGTCGACCACGTGGCGCACACAGTTGATGAGATGCCCCGCGAGACGCTCACGTGCGGCACGTGACAGCGGCTGATCGAGCACCCTCAGGATGACCTCGGCCGTGCCCATCGACACCTGGTATTGCGAGCCCGGGATGGTGCCGCCGGAGACGGCTGCCACGAGGTGGTCGTGCCCCGCGACTGTGATGGCCGCTCCCGCGAGCGCGCGTGGCATCCACTCCTGATCGGCCACGCCCCGGAACGTGCCGGCGGCGACGAGCGGCGGCATGAAGCCCTCATCCACCCCGAGGTAGGCGAGCATCTCCGGCCACGCCTGACCGGTGTCCTGGTCGAGGAGACCTGTGCGCGAGGCCAGAGACAGGTCCGCTGCCGGAGCGGCGCCGAGCGCCGCCGCAACGAACTCGGGAAGGTTGAGCCACCGCAGACCCGTGAGGTCGAGACCTTGATCGCGAAGGTAGAGGATCTTCGCCACGGAGACCTGTGCACCGAGTGGCAGACCGGTCCGACCGGCGAACTCCGACCGTAGTTGCTCGGGCATGGACGCCACCTGGTCGGCGCCGCGTGGATCGAACCACGCGAAGGCAGGAGCCACGGCAGACGATGCGGCGTCGACCAAGAAGCCGGTCTCCCCCATCCCTGCGACCGCGATGGACGCGATGCGTGCGTCGGGGTCTCCAGTTCGGTCGACCACCGCCGCGGCCGCAGACTCCAACAGCGAGCGAACGGCTGCGATCACGGCCGTCGACTCGAGTTCGGTGGTGCCCGCAGGGCCCGCGATCCATGGAGTCGGCCGCTGCTCGACGAGCAGCTCAGCGCCGGTCTGGTCGAGCACCAGGATCTTGACGCCTGTGCTGCCCAGGTCGAGGCCGGCCACAAATTCGGTGTGCACGGTGCATCCTTTCCGTCGCGGAAGAGTCGTGGGGGTCAGTGATCGCTGCCCGCCCCCTCGGTGGTTCTCCCCGCGTTGCGCAGGGAGAACCACCGAGGTGTGAGTGGTGGACCTAGCAGGAGGACGCGTACAGCGCCGCCTGCCCCTCTTCGCTCTCGAGGTTGTCCAAGGTGACGATGGAGAATCCGGTCTGGATATTGGACTCCGTGGACTCTCCACGGATCGCCGCGACCGCCTGCTCGACTCCCTGGTACCCGATCTGGTACGGCTGCTGAGCGATGATCGCCTGGACCGTTCCGTCCTGGAGGGCCTCGACCTGGGCGGGTCCGGCGTCGAAGCCGACGACCTGCACCTCGCCTGCGACGCCGGCCTGCTCGATGCCAGTGGCGGCGCCCTCAGCGCCGTAGATGTTCGTCGCGAAGATCGCGGCGAGGTCGGGGTGGGCCTGGATGGTCGAGGTGACGATCTCGGCCGCGGTCCGGGGCTCGTTCTGGGCGTACTCCACGCCGATGTACTCGAAGGACGAGTCCTGTGCGACGGCCTCCTCGAAGCCCTTGACGCGGTCGTCGGAGGTCGAGATGCCCGGCTGGTTGTCGATCACGAGCACCTTGCCGCCATCGGGCACGAGCTCCTTGATCGCGTCGAATGCCGCGGCGCCGCCGCCGACGTTGTCCGAGGCGATGTGCGACACAGCGAACGAGGGGTCCTCGACCGTGGTGTCGACCAGCACGACTTCGCTGCTCTCCGCGACCTGTTCAAGCGGGCGTTGGAGCGCGGAGACGTCGTTCGGTGCGATGAGCATCGCGTCCGGCTCGCTGGCCATCACGGAAGCGACGATGGGCTGCTGCAAGGCGGGGTCCCACCTCTGGGGTCCCTGAACGCTCACCTCGATGTCTCCCATCTCCTCGGCCGCCGCGCGAACGCCGCACTCCATCGAGATGTAGAAGTTGTCTCCGATGACGCCCTGGACGAACGCGATTTCCAGTGCTTCGTTCGAGCTGCCCGTGCCCTCTCCGGTCGCCCCGTCGTTGGGGTCGGACTCGCCTGCACTCGAGCACGCAGCGAGCGTCAGCGCCATTGCTGCGGCTACGGAGCCGGCCTTGATGGTGGTGATGCGACTCATTTCTTACTCTCCTTTTCTTGGGACTTGCGTTTGCGGGGGAAAACTCGGGCCAGGAGCGACTGACCGGACGAGCCGCCAGCGTTGGCGGCCCGGCGCGTCTGATCGACGTACACCGCGGCGACGAGGAAGGCACCGACGACGACCTGCTGCCAGTACGGCTCGACGCCGAGGATCACGAATCCGTTGCGCAGCGTCGCCGGGATGGCGAGGCCGACGAGGGTGCCGAACACCGTGCCGATGCCGCCGAAGAGGCTGGTACCGCCGATGACGACTCCCGCGATCACGTCGAGGTTCGTCAGGCTGTGGCCGGCGATGGTGGTCGAACGGAAGAACGACAGGTTCAACACTCCAGCGAGGCCCGCGAGGAGGCCAGCGAACGCGTAGACCTTGATGAGCTGGCGATCGACGTTGATTCCCACCCGACGGCACGCCTCGGCGTTGGAACCCACGGCCGAGGTGCGGAGACCGAACCGCGTGTAGTTGAGCAGCACGATGCCGATGATCACCACCACACCCGCGATGATCACGAGGCTCGGCACTCCGAAGAGGCTTCCGAAGCCGACGGAGTCCACCAGCACATCGGGGGCCGCGCGCATATCGATGCCGCCCGTCAGCACTTGAGCAAGCCCGAGCGCCGCGACGAACGTTCCCAGGGTGACGATCATGGGAGGCACCTTCGCCTTGGCGACGAGGAAGCCGTTGATCAGCCCCCACACCAACCCCGATAGCAAGGCGGCGAGGATGCCGGCGATGGCGGCTCCCCAGCCTTGGCCGTCACCCGTGCCCTGGACGACCAGGGAGGCCATGACGCCGCTGAACACCAGGACCGACCCCATGGAGAGGTCGATGCCGCCGGTGATGATGATGAACGTCGTCCCGACGCCCAGAATCGCGAGAATCGACATGCTGATGGCGGTGTTGCGGAAGTTCGCAATGTCGAGGAACGCACCCGGACTCAACACGGAGAACACCACGACGATCCCCAGCCACACCAGCACGATCTGCATGGCCTGCGACTTGAGGGTGTCGCTCAGACGTCCACCCAACGGTCGGCGTATGACGGCATCCTCTGCGCTGCGCGAGGTGATGCCGTCTTCAGTGGTGAGCGTCATGCCGCTTCCTTCCCGTCAAGGGCACCGGTCATGGCACCGACGAGCTCCTCGACGTTGGTCTTGCTCGATTCCATGACCGCGACTCGCTGTCCGTGGCGCAGCACGTGCACGCGATCCGCGACGTCAAGCACCTGAGGCATCGAGTGGCTGATGAGAACGACGGCGACGCCCTTGTCCCGGATCCTGCGGATGAGATCCATCACGCCTTTGGTCTGCACGACTCCGAGCGCGGCCGTCGGCTCGTCGAAGAAGATGACTTCGCTGGCCCACGCCGCGGCCCGCGCGACGGCGATCGCCTGCCGCTGCCCTCCGGACATGGCCGTCACCGGTCCCGTGAAGTTGCGCACGGTCGCGCCCAGGTCCTCGAACGCAGCCTTGCCCTGCTCCCTCATCAAGGAGCGCTCCATGAATCCGAGCTTCCCCAGGAGGCCTGGCTTCATCACTTCACGGCCCAGGTACATGTTCTGGATCGGGTTCAGGTGGTTCGCCAGCGCGAGGTCCTGGAACACGGTCTCGATTCCTCGGCGACGGGCGTCGGTCGGAGTGCTGAGGTGAATCGGCTCCCCGTTGTAGAGGATCTGCCCCTCGTTGGGCTGATCCGCACCCGCGAGAATTCTCACGAGCGTCGACTTGCCAGCTCCGTTGTCGCCGACGAGAGCCGAGATCTCGCCCGGGTAGACGTCGAAGTTGGCTCCCCTGAGCGCGTGAACCGCACCGAAGGACCGCACAATCCCACGTGCTTCGTAAATAGGTGTTGTCATCGTTGACTCCTTTCCAAGACACCAGCAGCGCTTGCCATGTCCACCACTCCCCTGCTCGATTGGTTCACGTGTGCCCTCCGGCCGTGTCGACTGTCACGGACGCGCGACTGTCTCCCGCCGTCGGACGTGGCGGAAGCTCTCCAGATCCCCGCGCGATCAACTGTGCGGGCACCACGATCGGACTCGTCTCGACACTCGTCCCATCGCCGCGCAGCCGGTCCAGCAGCGTGTCCGCGGCGACCTGGCCAAGCCGGTGCGGCGAATGGTCGATGACGGTCACCGCCGGGGTCAGGCTCTCCGCCATGGGGAAGTCGCCAAAGGCCAGCAGCGCGGTCTCAGTTCGTTGGACGAGATGGAGGGCAGGGACCGCGCCCAACGACAGCCGGGTATTGGTCGCCACCAGTGCGGTCGGGGGCGTCTCCAGAGCGAAGAGCTCAGCCACCGCGTTGCGGACGAAGCTCTCGTCCAGGCACTCGTCCCGCACCAGCGCCCGGTCGACGGGGTGGCCCGCGTCCGCCATCGCGCGCTGGAATCCAGCGTGGCGGTCTCGCGTGGTCGGCACCTTCTGTGAGTCGCTGAGGATGGCGATACGGCGGTGACCGTGATCAATGAGGTGCTGAGTGGCCAGCCTCGCGAGCGCGTAGTCATCGGACACCACAGAGCGCGAGCCCGGGAACTCGCCAACGCGGTCCACGAAGACCACCGGCATGGTGCCCAGCCGAAGCCCGACCAGGCTCGTCTCCGAGCTCGGCATCACGATGACGCCCGCGCATCTGCGCTGCTGAAAGTCCTGCACGATGGCCCGCTCGCGGAGCGGATCGCGGTGGCTCGAGGTGATCAACACCTGGTACCCGGCGTCCGAGAGCCGTGCCTCAATGCGTGCGACGAGGGCTGCGACGAAAACGTCGCCGATGTTCTCGACGACCACCCCGACACTGAGGTCTCTGCCAGCTCGCAGTGAGCGCGCGGCAGGGTCTGGCCGGTAGCCCAGCTCGAGCATCGCGGCACGCACGTTCTCGCGAGTTGCCGGAGCAACTCGGGGGTCGTCGTTGAGCACACGTGACGCCGTCTTGATGGACACCGACGCCATCGCGGCGACGTCTCTCAGGATCGGTTCCTTGGCGCTGGTCACGATGCCGCTCCACTGGCGTACACGACCGCGGCCGCGGTGGCCGGTCCGTCGAGCCGAATGTTCGGGGCAAGCATTCGTGGAGCCCTCCTCGTTGAGGCATGTCATCGTTGTCATGGTGACGCGAGTCCCATCCTGGGCCGTCGTGACACCGATGTCAAGCCCGCGATGACATCGGTGTCATCTTTGTTGCACGACTGTGACATTGAGCGGAGGCGTAGCGAGAGGTGGACGCCCGAGGCTTCGACCCACCTGCCGCGAGACCCCGATGCCACGGGCCCCGACGTCAGCGGGGCGGGTGGGGACTACGCAGCGAAGTCGGAAAGCGACTCGAGGATTCGCGTCGCTTGTTCGCTCGCCGTCAAGGCGCCGTCCACCTCGATGTGCGGCGCGCGAGGCGGGTCCAGATCGAGAGACGCGATGTAACCGGGAAGGTCGTCGATCTTGCCCTGATCACGCGGGGCGGCTCGCGCAACAAGGCGGTCAATCAGGAGCCCAGGCGAGATGCGGATCCACACCAGCCGAACACGGCCGCCCGTATCCGCGAGCTGGCTTGCGAGCCGATCCCACGCGTCAGGATCCTGGCGCTCGGCGGTGAACGGCGCGATCATGATCACGGGCACGCCCGAACGCAGGCAGTCCGAGGCGACACGAAGCAGGCACTCGTAGCGGGCCTCGCGGGTCAGCGCGGCGAGCCGGGGGTCGGCGTAGTCCGACGTCCCCACCACTCCCGCGACCACGTCGACCAAGGGGTTGGTCATCGAGTCCTGATCCAGCAGCGCTGCACCCATGCGTCGCGCGAGTTCAGCGGCGGTGGTCGACTTTCCTGAGGCGGGCGCACCCGTCATCACCAGGGCGAAGGGCTCGGAACTCACACGCGTACCCTACCCACACCGTCGACAACCCGCGGTGCCGGGCTCCTCGCGACGAACACGCCATGCACCGCCAGTCGGCGACGCAGACACGCGTCTAGGCGACGCGGCGCATCCAGCCCATCACGTCGTCGGCGCGCCCGTACTGGATGTCGGTGAGCCGCTTCCGCAGCGCCATCGTCACGGTGCCGGGACCACCGTCGCCCACGACCACGTCGTGGTCGGGCGACACCAGCCGCGCGATGGGCGTCACCACGGCGGCGGTGCCGCACGCGAACGCCTCCTGGATCGAACCATCGGCGATGCCGTCCCGCAGCTCCGTGATGGAGATGTCCCGCTCCATGACGTCGCGACCCTCGGAGCGCAGCAGCTCGATCACCGACGAGCGGGTCACGCCCTCGAGGATGGTGCCGGTCACGCGGGGCGTCCAGATGGTGCCGTCGCGGCGCACGGCGAACACGTTCATGCCGCCCAGCTCCTCGACGTACGTGTCGCGCGCGGCGTCCAGGAACAGCACCTGGTCACAGCCGTGGTCCGTGGCCTGCTGCTGCGGAAGCAGCGACGCTGCGTAGTTGCCGGCGGTCTTGGCCTGGCCGGTGCCGCCGTTGCCCGCACGGTGATACCCCTGCGCCACCCAGATCGACACGGGCTTCACGCCATTCGGGAAGTATGCGCCCACCGGAGACGCCAGCAGCACGTACTCCACGGTCTGCGACGGCCGCACGCCCAGGCAGGGCTCGGTGCCGATCAGCATGGGGCGCAGGTAGAGGCTGGTCTCCTCAGCGGACGGCACCCACTGCTCGTCCACGGTGAGGAGAGCCTCGACGGACGCCATGAAGTCCGCCTCGGGCAGCGGGGCCAGGGCCATGCGGAGCGCGGAGGTCGCGAGCCGAGCGGCGTTGGCTTCTGGCCGGAACAGGCGGATCGAGCCGTCGGCCCACCGATACGCCTTGAGCCCCTCGAACACCTGCTGGCCGTAGTGGAGCACGGTCGCCCCGGGATGCAGCACGAGGTCGCCGAACGGCTCGATGCGGTGATCGTGCCACCCCTGCTCCGCCGTCCAGGTGGCTTTGGCGAGGTGATCGGTGAACACCGTGCCGAAGGGCTGCGAGTCCATACGGCGGGCGCGCTCCTCGGCCGATGCGGGCGCGGGGTTCTGCGTCACGGCGAAAGTGGGTGTGGTGCCAGCCGTCGAGTCGCTCATGCCGTCACCTTAACCGCGCTGGGGGAACGCGACGCGCCCGCCTCGCCGCGCATCCTGCCCTCTCCCGCGCTACCGTCAAGGAAGCGGGCCGACCGCGTCCGCGGACGGGAGGCAGTCATGGCAGTCACGCACCTCAATCCCGAGTCGATGCATCGCTCCCCCGCGTTCTCGCAGGGCGCGGTCGCCACGGGTTCCCGCACGGTCTACGTGGGCGGGCAGAACGGCGTCGATGCGGACAACGTGATCACCGGCGACCTCGTCACCCAGACCGAGACGGCGCTGCGCAACGTGCTCACCGTGCTCGCCGAGGCCGGCGCGTCGCAGGAGGACGTGGTCAAGCTGACCATCTATCTCCACGCGGAGACCGATGTGCAGGAGGCGTTCGCGGCCTCCCAGGAGGTGTGGGGACCGCACGCGGTGCCCGTGACCGTGGTGGTCGTCGCCGGCTTCGGACGACCAGAGGCATTGGTCGAAATCGACGCGATCGCAGTGGTGGGCTAGAGGCTCAGCCGCACCAGTCGCACACGCCCGTCGACGGCAGATTCGTGTAGCAGGACGGGCAGGTCGCGACGGCCTGTGCGCGCGCAGGCTCCGCTGCAGGCCTGCGCCGCGGCGAGGCGCGCCGGATGCCCGAACGCGACCCCGCATCGGCCGGTGCCGGCGGGACGCTCTCCGGTTCTGCGATCTGGACCCAGTCGCGCACGCCGTCCGGCGGGTGGATCGCGACGAAGGTGCGGGTGATGTACGCGATGGGGGTGGTCTGGCCTGCGCGCTCGAGCGCGACGTGGTCGCGAGAGTCCGGGATGAATACGTGCTCGAAGTCGAGCGCGCGCACGGCTGCGCGGGCCTTGTCGACGGCCCCGAGGGGCAGTTCGAAGTCCGCGAGGGCGCCATCGAGGGTGGAGAAGTAGGTGCGGGATTCGAGGTCAGTGCTGGGTGTCACTGGCCCATTTTCCCGCACTCGGCGGGGTGCTCTCGACACGATGTCGAGCACCCCGCCTGAGCCCTAGCGCGGGACCGTGCTCATCGCGGATCCCTGTACTTCCACATGGTGAGCGACCCGAACACGGCCACGAGCGCCGCGGACCAGCCCACGACCCACACCATGGAACCGCCCACGGGCGTGTCGTTCATCAGTGCACGCACCGCGTCCACCACGTGGGCGACCGGGTTGACGCTGATCCAGCCCTGCAGCCAGCCGGGCATGGTGGTCGGGTCAGCGAAGATGTTGGAGCCGAACACCAGCGGCATGAGGATCATCATCGCGGTGCCCATGACGGCACGCTGCGATCGCATGATCAGCGCGAGGAACGTCCAGACCCACGTGAGGCCGAACGCGAACACCAGGAGCAGCAGCACTCCGAGCACCACCCCCATGAGCCCACCCTCGGGGCGCCACCCGATGACCAGGCACACCACCCCGGTGACCAGCGCCGCAAGCGTGTAGCGGGCCGCATCTCCCAGCAGCATGCCCACCAGGGCGGACGGTCGCCAGATCGGCAGCGAGCGGAACCGGTCGAACACTCCCCTGTCGATGTCCTCGCGCAACGTCGCCCCCGTGTACATGGTGATGAACAGCACCGACTGCACCAGGATCCCGGGAGCGAGGTACGCGATGTAGTCCTGCGTCGAGCCGGCGATCGCGCCGCCGAACAGGTACGTGAAGATCAGCGTCATCATCACGGGAAAGATGGTGACGTCGAACAGCTGCTCCGGCACGTGCTTGATCTTGAGCAGCGCGCGCCAGCCGAAGGTCATGGACGTCGACAGGGCGCTCGGCCGCGCTGGCCGCTCTCCCCTGGCAAGCGCGGCGGCGATCGCGTGGGGCTGCTGGCCCGTGGTCGTGGTGGCCGATGCGGGGGCCTCGGTGGCACTCATGCCGCCTCCTCCTCGTGCGGGTCCGTATCTTCTGCGGGATGGCCGGTCAGGGCGAGGAACACCTCGTCGAGGCTCGGCTGACCCAGGGAGAACTGGGCGACGTCGATGCCCGCCCCCTCGAGCGCACCCAGCGCCCGGGTGGCGCGGGCGCGGTCCTCGACGGACGCGCTGAGCGCCTGAGGGTCGGGCTCGCGGTTCACCTCGACGCCCAGCTCGCGGACCAGCACCTCATGAGCTGCGTCGCGGTCGTCCCGGTGCATCACGCGCACGTGCAGCGACCCGGCGCCCACGGACGCCTTGAGCTCGGTGGCGCTTCCCTCGGCGATGATCCTGCCGGTGTCGATCACGCTGATGCGGTCCGCCAGCTGATCGGCCTCGTCGAGGTACTGAGTGGTGAGCATCACGGTGGTGCCGTAGTCGACGAGCGCGCGGATGATGTCCCACACCTCGTTGCGGGCGCGCGGGTCCAGGCCGGTGGTGGGCTCGTCGAGGAACAGGAGCTCGGGGCTGACGATGATCGAGGCCGCGATGTCGATGCGGCGACGCATGCCCCCGCTGTAGTTCTTCACCTGCTTGCCTGCCGCATCGGCCAGGCTGAACGCCTCGAGCAGTTCGTTGGCGCGGCGCACGGCGGCGGTGCCCCGATACCCGTACAGGCGTGCGATGAGGCGCAGGTTCTCCATGCCCGAGAGGTCCTCGTCCACCGAGGCGAACTGGCCGGTGAGGCCCACCAGGCTGCGCACCTCATCCGCGTCGTGGACGATGTCGTGCCCGAGCACGCGGGCGTGGCCGGCATCGGGGCGGATCAGGGTGGCGAGCATGCGGATCGCGGTGGTCTTGCCGGCACCGTTCGGCCCCAGGAAGCCGTGCACTCCCCCGCGTGAGATGGCGAGGTCGATGCCGTCGACCGCGCGCAGGTCGCCGTACGTCTTGGTGAGACCAGCGGTCTCGATGGCAAGGTCAGTCATCAGGAATCCCCCGGGGTGGGTCCGGCTCGAGCAGACAGCGGCCGAGCCGGTACTATGTTCACAGTGTCCACATCGGACCAGCAACACGCTACACACCGATCCCCTAAGGTGCAACAGATGGCGACGACAGAGGAGACATACCACCACGGCGATCTGCGCCCCGCGCTCATCGACGCCGTGCTGGAGATCGCACGCGACGGCGGGGTCGAGCATCTCTCGCTGCGCGCCGTCACGCGGCTCGTGGGTGTCGCCCCGAACGCCGCCTACCGCCACTTCGACGACTTCCGGGCGCTCACGGTCGCGGCCGCACTCGTCGCGCAGGATCGCCTCGCGGCGGCCATGCGCGAGCAGACGTCGGCGCTGCTCGCCCAGGTCGACTCGGCACAGCCGGCGGCCGATGCGGCGATCGCCCGCCTGCGCGGGGTGGGCCTGGGCTACATCCACTTCGCGATCGCTGAACCGGGATGGTTCGCGCTCGCTCTCCTCACGTTCGATCCGAACTCGAGCGGTGAGCCGAGCGTCACTGTCGATGCTCAGGTGCCGCCGCCGTTCCAGCTGCTGCTGGACGCCCTGGACGGCATGGTCGAGGCGGGCGCACTGTCCCCCACCGAGCGCGAGCATGCCGAGTGGCCGTGCTGGTCCGCCGTGCACGGCTTCGCGGACATCGCCACGCGCGGACCGCTCCAGCGCCAGCCTGCAGAGGTGCTCTCGGCCCTCGGCGCCCACGTGGTGGACCGCATCATCGCCGGGCTGCACCAGCACCAGCACCGCTGAACGCGGGCGCACGATCCGGGGCGATCTCGTCCAGCAGCGCCGTCGCCGCGTCGAGCATGCCGTCCATGCCGTAGCGCACCGCCACCGCTTGGAGCGTCTCGGCCTGCTCTCGCGCCATCGTGAGATCGCCCCAGTCCATCGCCATCCGTGCGGCCGCGAGCGCCACGTCGGCGCGGACCCAGACGTGGGCGTCGGTCTCCCGGGCACAGGCGCGTGCCGCAGTCGCGAGCCACCACTGAGCGCCGGCGCGGTCGAGCTCCGCGTGGCACGCGAGCGCCATCGCCTTGGCCGCGAGTCCCTGCCAGCACGCATCGCTGAGTTCGCAGGCCGTCGCGAAGGTGGACTCGAGCTCCTCCCTCACCCCGCGGGGGTCGCGGCCCAGCGCGAGGTTCACGTGCGCGCGCCACGACTCCACGCACGGCCGGAACGCGTTCCAGTGCTCGGCGTCGATGATCGCCAATGATTGATCCAGCCACCGCTGCGCGCCCGCATAGTCGCCCAGCCCGTAGAGCGTGCGCCCGCCCACTCCCAGGGACCACGCCTCTCGCCGCACCTTGCCGGCCGCCCGCGCGTGGTCGATCGCGGCGCCGAACCGCTCCGCGGCCTCGGCCAGCCTCCCGCGGTCATGCAGGTCCGTCGCCTCGATCGACGCGACCGTGGCCAGCAGCCCACGGTCGTCCCCCGCGATCTCCCGCGCCCACTCCAGGTGGAGGCCAGCGGTCACGCGGCGACCGGACAGCACGTCCACGTAACCGAGCTCGGCCAGCGCACGCGACGCGACCGCATCGTGCCCGGCATCCATCGCGACCGCGACCGCGCTGCCGAGCACCACCGCACCCTCGTCGTCGTGGCGGTGGACCGCGTGGACCAGCGCCGTGCCGAGCTCGAGCAGGCACTCGGCCAGCAGGGTCGCATCGTCCGCCTCGGCCGCTGCCGCCGCAGCGCTGCGCAGGCGGTCGATGCCGCTGGCAGGCACGCCTGCGGAGAGCGCTGCGAGTCCCGACGCGCGCAGAGCCGCGGACGTCGCGCGCGGCGACACTCCGGCCGGCAAGGGCTGGGGCGGTGGCGTGGCCGCGTCGCGCAGCGCGCTGCTGGGAGCGATGCCCAGTTCACGGCGCAGCATCGCGGTCGCGGATTCGGCCTGCTGGGACGCGGCGTCGTGGCGCCCGGCCGCCGAGAGAGCCGAGATCAACAGCACGTGCGGACCCTCGGACAGGGGATCGCGCGCCACGAGCACCCGCGCCAGGTCGATTGCGCGCTCGGCGTCCCCTCCGGACATGGCGCGAATGATGGCCTCCCGGATGCCGCCGCACACCTCGGCGTCCACCCGCTCGCGCTCGACCAGCAGCCACGTCTCGAACGACGCGCTGTCGCGCACGTCGACGCCCTCCAGCAGCCGCCCCTCGGGCGGGAGCCCCGTGAAGCGGCCGTGCGAGGCCACCGTGACGTCCACTTCGATGCCTGGACCCAGGTCGCCCGTGAGCGGGTTGCCGTGGAAGGCATCCGGCGTGCCGAGCCGCCGGCGCAGCTCGGCGAGGCTCCAGCGCAGCGCGCCCATGGGGTCGTCGGCCTGCGAGAACAGCTCGTCGACGAGGCTCTGGCGCGTGACGGGTTGCGGCGACCTCACCAGTCGCGCGAGCAGGGCCCACGACTTGTGACCGCGGGGGCCCGGTATCGGCACGCCTTCGCGTTCGAGCCGCGGGCGCCCCAGCAGTCGGACTGTCAACATGGGGCCGGGCCTCCCCTCACCCGTGAGACGGGCTCATACCGCCAACGCTACTCCGTGGAGCGCAAGCAGGCTCGACGCCAGTTCGTGCCGATGGACCGCGTCGGCGTACGCGGCCTCCCTGCGGAGGATCGCGAACGCTCGCTCGCGCGCGATCTCCGCACCGTGCCAGTCGGTCAATGCCGCCGCGGCGCCGGGGTGGTCGGCCTCGGCGCTGCGGGCGAGCACGTCGAGTTCATTGCGCACGGCACCCGTTCCACGCTCCAGAATGATGTCAGCGATCCGGTCGAGAATTGCCTTGAGTTCCATGATGATGCCCCTTTCCTGTGGTGACACCGCCATCGTTCATCGCGCGCATGTGACGGGGCGTGTGACGCCGGAAGGAACCCGAACGTCGCAGGAAATCACCTGGTAGGCCTCCGGTGAGCGGCACAGTTCCGAGCCGCGGCGCGTGCCCGCTGACCCCTCACAGGATGCCCAGCGCACCCGTGCCGGCGTCCCCGCCGTCCGGGGGCCCTTCGCCGGCTACCCCTGACGAAGGGACGCGACCATGGTGCGGAGCACGCGGAGCGCCGCCGACTGATCCGCGTCGGTGAGATCGGCCAGCATCCTGCGCTCGACACCGCGCACTGCGGCGGTGGCCCTGTCAAGGCTGCGGCGCCCGTGGGGCGTGAGTCGCGCCGGGAGCACCCTTCCCACCGACGCCTCGGCCGGCCTGCTCACCTGCCCCTGTCGCTCCAATGCCTGCAGAAGCACATTCATCGACTGGCGCGTCACGAATGCGCGCCGCGCGAGCTCGGAGTTGGACAGGCCCGGCCGCTGCGCCAGGAGTTCCAGGCACGCGTAGTGCGTCACGGTCATGCCGAGCGGCTTCAGCACCTCCTCCATGGAGAGGCGAAGGGCGCTTGAAGCCTCCTTGAGGAGGTAGCCCACGGAGGTGTCGAGGTCGATGCCGTCAGCGTCTTGACTCATGTCAGGATTCTGACATAGATTGCGTCATGTCAGAAAACTGACACACCGAGAAGGAGCTGCTCATGCCCGTCACCGGACCCGACTTCATTTCACTGCAAGCGCGCGATCTGGATGCGTCGCAGGCGTTCTACGAGACATACCTGGGACTCGTGCGCTCGCAGTCTGGGCCGCCGCACGCGGTGGTGTTCGAGACCCAGCCCATCGCGTTCGCACTGCGCGAGGTCGTCGAAGGGACTGACCTCGACTCCGTCGCGCAGCCCGGCATCGGCGCGGCGCTGTGGATGCACGCGACCGATGTCCAGGCGATCCATGACGCGCTCGTCGCCGACGGCCACACGATCGTGTCGGCGCCGATCGACGGCCCGTTCGGCCGCACCTTCACGTTCGCCGACCCGGACGGGTACCACCTCACCCTCCACGACCGCACGTGAATCGCGTGGCGCGGGGCCGGCCTTTCGGCGTGGCGTCGCGTCCCTGAGAGGATTGGACGATGGACTCCCCCACGCTCGCTCGCACACTCCACTGGCGCGGCCGCTCCGTCGCGTGGGACCGGTTCGGGGACGGCCCTGCGCTTGTCCTGCTGCACGGAACGCCGTGGTCCTCGGCGCTTTGGCGACCCATCGCCGACGAACTGAGCGCTCGCTACACCGTCTACCTCTGGGACATGCCCGGCTACGGGGCCTCATCCAAGGATCCAGACCACGACGTCGACCTCGCCACTCAGGGCGAACTCTTCGCGCATCTGCTCGACCAGTGGGGGCTGGACCGACCGCATGTGGTCGCCCACGACTTCGGCGGAGCCGTCGCTCTGCGAAGCCGAATTCTTCACGGAGCACGGTACGCATCCCTGTGCCTTGTGGACGTGGTGGCGCTATCGCCGTGGGGCTCGCCGTTCTTCACCCTCGTGAAGGATCACGCAGATGTCTTCAGCCGATTGCCTGCGGCCATCCACCGCGGCGCCCTCGAGGCATACATCCGTGGAGCGAGTCATCGTGGCCTCAGCGAGGACGATCTTGCGATGCTCGTGGCACCATGGCTGGACTCCGAGGGGCAGAGCGCGTTCTACCGGCAGATCGCTCAGGCCGACGAGAGCTATACCGACGAGATCGAGGGACGCTACGGCACCATCGATGAGCCGACACACATCGTGTGGGGCACTGCTGATACGTGGATCCCTGTGGACCGCGCGCACCGGCTCAAGCAGGCGATCGGCCATGCCTCGCTCGCCGAGGTCGACGGCGCCGGCCACCTCGTCCAGCTCGATGCTCACCGAGAACTCTCTGCGGAACTCACGCGGTGGCTCACGAGGCAGGCCCCCTGAAGACCCGGCTGGCCCGAGCGTGGCCTCGGGCTTTCCACCTCAAGTCGCGACGCCACGCGCAACCGGGCGAGCGGGCATTCACGTCAGTGAGTGCACGCCCGCCCGGCAGCGGTCAGAGCTTCGACGTTGTTGCTCTACTCCGTGATCTCGACCGAACGGTCGAAGGCCACGTAGCCGGAGAAGTCCTTGCCCACCCGGTCCACCGCTCCAGGCAACAGGTCGTTGTAGGACCATGCCGCATCGGCCTTCTCGCCGGTGTCGGTGGTGGCGTTGTAGTACTGCGCGTCACCCTTCCATGGGCAGTGGTACTGCGTGGGGCTCGTGGGCGTGACGTTGTCCGTCAGGCTCGACGGCGGGAAGTACCAGTTGCCCTCGATCTTCACGAGGTCGTCGGTGCTCGCCTCTGCCAGAACAGTGTCGTTCAGAATCGCCTTCATGGGGTTACCTCCGTGGTCGGTGGCGCGCTTCGGTCGAAGCCGCCGTCAAGGGGTGATGCGGGGGTTCAGATCTGCTGGACGCGATCGACGTCGCGCGTGAGCGCCCGCAACTCGTCTGCGGTGGTGCGCTTCACGTATGCGGGGGTGTCGCGCTCGACCCGCCAGCTCTCGCTCAGGGGGCCGAGGTCCACTGCGTCGAAGCCGAGGTCGTCAAGGAAGCCCACGACCACCGCCTTGGCGTGGCCGTTGTTGCCAGCGATGGGCAGCGCGCGGCGATCCGGGTCCCCCTTGGGAAGCCCGTCCGTGGGGATCTGCTTGGCCGGAATGTTGTTGAACGCCTTCACCACGTGGCTGTACGGCAGCCGTGCCTGCAGCAGCTCGGAGGTGGTGGTCTCGTTGCGGTCCAGTGCCTCGATGCGACCGTCCCGCTGCGGGTAATAGTTGTTCGCGTCCATCACGATCTTGTCCTCGAAAGGCTCGACGGGAAGATCGCCGATGCTCTTGAGGGGGATCGCGACCAGCACGATGTCTCCCTTGCGGATGGCGTCCTCCACCGTGACGGCTGTGGCGTGCTTGCCCAGGTCCCGCGCCAAGTCCTGCAAAGTCTCGGGGCCGCGCGAGTTCGCGATCAGCACCTCGTGCTCGTGGTCGACGGCGGCGCGAGCGACGTTGGAGCCGATGTTACCGGCGCCGATGATTCCGATGGTGGTCATGGTCGGAAGAACGTGCAGGTTTGGGTGGGTATTCCTGATGGGCCTGGCACCGGAGCTAGCTTCTTGCCTAGTACTCGGGCAAGCTGCACCACGTGGCCAACCAGTATCCGATGTGGAAGTACTACCCGCTGAACTCGACCCCGCCGGAGTGGGTGGGCGACGTGGTCGATACGGTCAACCGAGCGGAACTCGCCATCTCCACGTTCGATGCGCACACCGGGCTGAGCTCCGACGCCGTACTCGCAGAATTGCGACCCGGACTTGAGGCGTTGGGTTTCGAGGTTGAGTCGGGTAAGGGCGCGAACCAGAAGGTGCGTCGGACAGTGCTCTATGGCGAGAATGGCGTCCCCGAAGTCAACTACGACATCGACGCATTCAACGACTTCATCGGCGTTGCGGTCGAAGTTGAAGCCGGACGAGGTGCGGCGAACGGAGCGGACTACCGCGACATCGTTCGGACGGCACTGATCCTGGACGCCAACTACCTGGTCCTCATGCAGCCGTACGCGTATCGCTCCAACCCGAGCGCAACGGCGATCCACGCCTACTCCAATTCTCGAGCACAGGTGGACGCTATCTACCAGTCCCGAAGGCTCGAGCTGCCGTTCAAGGGCGTACTCCTCATCGGCTACTGAAGGCACTGTCGCGGGGCGACCGCAAGGTCAGCCAATGACTGTGACCTCACCGTCGAACGCGCGAGTCGGTTGCCCCTATCGCGTCCACGATGCGGCTCTCCCGGACGTGATCTCGCGCTCTGCTCCCGCCCCGCTGCAGGACCGTGTCTACCCAAGCCCTCGAGCGGGACACTGCAACCTCAACCACCCTCGTGCATGAAGACGCGCCATCGGCACTTGCCCAAACTGCGCCACGAAGATCCATTGAGCAAGGCCATCGCCTACACGGGGCTAAAACATGCCTTGTAGCGTGCACGCATCACCTGTCAGTGGTTAAGGCTGGATACGATCAAACCCTAGTCGGTGGAATCGCGTGCTACAGAAAACAGAGGTAACACCTCCGGCCGGTCGGGCATACATATGCGCACAAGCGGCCTTGTGCCCTCCAGTGCAGGCCTCCGCGAGTCACACAGAAGTAGCCTCCTAGTACCTAACCGGCTAGCCACGAAGCGATGAAAGAAACCCCAACTCCGGGTCGGCCAACGTGCCAATCACGAGCCCTCGGTCCATGAACCGATTGAATTCTTCGCAACTCGTTTCCGGTAGCAGCGCACAGCTATGACAGGCAGCAAGGTTGCACGACTCGGGGCCCTGGCCCTTCTCACCTGCATCCATGCACACAGGGTCTGTGGAGCACCAAGCCGCCTTCGTAACCGCAGACCGGAACACTGCAGCCAAATTGTCAGGCCGCGCCATCCTAACTAACCCTCCCATCGTTCCCTCTGAGTCGCCCGCAGCCGTGTAGATTAGCAGTCCCGCCATGAGCCGTTTGGGGTCGTCCGAGACGTATAGGCGTTCGCGCAGTGAAGCCGAACTGTAGCCGCAAGTGAACACCAGTTCATTGATGAGCAAGTGCGCGAGAGTATGAAGCATCACGAACCGCGGCCCCAAAGCACGGGCTTCCAGACCCCGGGCGGAAGCGACGGTCCCGTAGTGATCAGTGATCTTTTGGGCGCGGCTCCGAACTCCCGGATGGCGCTCCCATTCCGAGAGCGTCTGGTCGTCCAATTCTATGTAGATGCCCTCGCCCCTTACCACATACGCTGGCAGCCAATCCTGCTCAGGCGGGAGAGGGTGACGTCGCAACTGGTGCTTCCCCACAGATAGCCGGAGCGCGTCGTCGTTGACGCGCGTAAATCCGCGGAGCGCGCGGGTCTCCCGAAGCGCGTCGACCGAACGCACGCGCGCCAGGTAACGTGCGAGGCCATGATCAACGCCGGGGTCCGACGCTGCGAGATAGTCGTTCTGGGGTTCCTCGCGGATTCGCATGTACTCCGGGTACCGCCACTCATCATCTCCCGTCAGAATCTCCATCGTCCCGCTGTTCAAATTGGCGAGCGTGTCACTGTCTGATCCGAGGTACTCGAGATAGGCAGCCATAAGATTGTCGTCCGAGTGCGGATTAAGAACCTCCGGAGAGAGATGCTTCATCAACTGATTTCGAAGCTTTGCGGGCGTAATGTCTATTCCCACGAACTCGCGAAGCATTCCAAGTCCAGTGCGAACACCTGGGTGGCGAAGAAATTCATGGAGTTCTGCACTAATCCCGCCTTCTTCCGGGGGTAGGTAGATCGACGACTCAACCTTCGGAAAATAGACATTGCCCGCAGCTCGGAGGGCGCCCCTCATCGGAAGGGAGCATGCACTCGCCGGTTCCGCGAGCCAAGGCATAGAACCGGTGCAGAGATACGGATCGTCGGCTGCGATCAGCTGATCACTTAGGTTTGTGTGCTCGACGCCACCAGGATCGGTTCGCGACTCCATTATCCCTCGCAACGACCGCTCCTTTCCGCAAGCGTCACACGCAACCACCTGCCCTTCAAGACCCCCACCGCCACGTGACTTCAACCGCAACGGACCAGAGCACCCGGGGTATCTCAAGCGGTGAACCCACTCGTTGAAAGGAAAGTCATCGAGATGGCCATGCTTGCAAACCGCGACGAATGGCACCTGCGCCATACGAGTCCTGTACCCCTTGCTTTGGCATTTCGCGTCGGGGCATATGTGCGCCACTTTCCTGGTCAGCGTGGCGCGCTCGAGTCGCTTGCAGTACATGCAGAAGGACCACAACGGGAATCGGAGCACAGGCACTCTGAGACCGACGTTGCGGTTGTCACCGTCCTTCGATCCTCTCCGGTGATCCGGCGGCAGCCGGAACCCTGAGACGTGCAGACGCTCCTGGAGCCTCCAGTCGTACTCCTGGTACTCCGCCTCATCGAGCGTCGTGGCCTGGTCATGGTCGAACCAATAATCTAGCCCGGCGGTAATCACCGATGTGCCATCGACCAGCACGCTCATCGCCCCGACACCAAAGGGCGCCACCAACTGTGACCGCCGCATCTTCCCGCTAGCCATCATTCCCCCTTGTGTTCGGGATCGTCCTCAAGTGCGTATGCCATCGAAACGGAGAGTTCGCACTCAGCGTCGACGTTCCTCATGCTTGTCGGCACGTCCCAGATCACGGCCCGGTTGTCGAGGTTCGGAAGCGTGCCCGCGTACCGCATGAGGCCTTGTCGTGGGTCTCCGCTGTGTGGGTTCGCATCCCACTCCGTACGCTCCCAGCGTTCCCATTGGCTTGCTTTGGACTTTGCGACGCGATCCAAGACGTGGAGTTCGCATTCATCAACGATTCTGGCGCGGTCCCGAAGGAGTGCTATCGCGCGGTCGTATGCTTCGCGGGGAAACGGGTACGGCTTCTCTTGAGCCGTGGCTTGCCTGATGTGCGCGACCACCGCGGCATGGAGCGCTCGTCGCAACACCGGCAGAGCAAAGGGTGTGACAGAGGTGGGCTCTACCTGTGCATAGAGTTGCTGATGGTAGGTGCGGAAGCGCTCGTAGTGGCTGCGGTCACGAGGCTTCATCGAGCCATAGATGGTGATGACAAGACCGGGACTCACCGATGGCCGTCGACCGACGCGTCCGCTTACTTGAATGTACTGAGCAGTCGTCTTTGGTTGGCCAACGATGGTCATCAGGCCGAGGCGCTCAATATCAACGCCCACCTCGATGATATTCGATGCGAGGCAGATGTCGACGGCATCCTGCGGCCCGCTGAAGTTGGGCCTGTACCGTCGCTGGAGCTCCTCGATCGCGCGAGGAATCTCATCCGACCGTCTCCGCGAGGTGAGCTCCATGGTTCTACCTGGGCGGGGCCATCGAGGTTCGATGCCGTCGCGACGCTTCAAGCCCGTCAAGTAGTCGGGAACGTCGGACTGAAGCAGGGAGACAGTGTTGCCCAACTCTCGCAAACTATTCAGGAAGTTGACGTTGGTCCAGTAACCGTCACGATGCTCCTCCGGGATCTCAGTCGCCCCTTGCAGCGTCGCAGCCATGGTCCGAACCTGGACCGTCTGGGTCGAACCGAGGGACGCACTCATCACGCCCAAGTAGCGCCGCCCCGGTTCCAGCGATCCGTCAGCGGCACGCGCCGGTTCCGCGAAGAACGAGTGGCCCTCCTCCAGGCCGTGAGGCGGGAACAGGGCCACCTCACGCCTGCCGAACAAACCAGCGATCTGCTGTCCGTAGCGCCGGACGGTCGCGGTGGACGAGATGACCTTCGGTACTAGGGGCTCACTTCTCCGGCGATCAGTACACAACTCATCGATGACCGCTTCGTACAGTCCGACCATGGAACCCAGCGGCCCAGAAATCAGATGCAGCTCGTCCTGCACGATTAGTCCGGGCGGAGACACCTCGCGTTTGCCACCATCACCGAGTCCGAACAGTCGCTTTGCTTCTGGGCGCCAGGCCAGCATCGCGAACTTGTCGACTGTGCCGATCAGAATCGATGGACGCGTTTCGTAGATGTCTTCATCGACGACGTGGACCGGCAGGCCCGCCTTTCGGCTGTAATGGCACTCCGGGTCGACGCACTGAAAGACAACCTTGTTCTCGGCGCGGCGATACTCATACCCGAGAACGACCTGACCGCCTCGCTTGGGCTTCGTGCCCATCTCGGCCCCACACCAAGGGCACCGTAGGAGTAGGAATCGGTTGCGCTCACGATGGTCGCGTTCCAGCCTTTTGCGCAAGTCGACTGCTGCGCTCCAAGTGTTCGGCGTCGAGTCCTGGCCGAGCCAGACGCCGATACCGAAGGGGGTGTCGCCGAGCGCGTCCGCGTTGTCTTCACGCATCTTTTCCAGCACGCAGACTAGAGAAGCCGCCCGTAGGAATTGCTGAGCGGTGAGTAGCCTCAACGTGTACCGCATGAGCGTGTCCGTTCCGGCGTCGCTTGGGTTCCGCAGACGGCGGGCCAACAGGCTAATCGCAGACGCTCCAAGATAGGCTTCTGTCTTGCCGCCACCGGTCGGAAAATAGATGAGGTCGACAAGAGCCCGCTCCCGCCGTGACGGCTCAACTAGTTCAGGAAGGCTCGCAAGAAGAAAGGCGATCTGGAAGGGTCGCCAGATTCCGCGGCCCTCCGGCACCGCAAACGTCGGGTGAGGGTCAACCACACGCCAGAATCCACCCTTAACGCTCTTGACCTCGCGGGTGGGGAAGTTGGATCGAACCTGCTGGTCCAGCATCGCTCGATTCGCCCAGCGGAATGCTCTCTGGGCGATGCCCGGGGAACTCGCCATCTCCCAACCAGTCTTCATGCGGGTCAGTGCTTCGTCCGCTCGGCGCATATGGGTTGTGGCAATGGGCTGCAGGTGGTCAGGCAGCCGCGGTATCTCGCCTCGGCGCCTTTGAATCCAGGTGGAGTAATGGCTGAGCAGACGCTCAACCTCATCATGGCCGGTACTGGTGCCATCTGCGAGCGCTTTCATACTCACCGAGATGACTTGACGGTCTCCTCGATCGTCAAGGACAAATTCTCCAGCCTCATCGGTCAGATACACGTCGGGCGTCAGGCTCTCAACTTCATGCGCGGGAAGAGCTACCGCTTCGACCCAAGTGCTCTGCGCTTCGCTTCCCGCGACCCATTCCGCCGCGCAACCGTGCCCAATCGCGAACGTTCGCTTCTTCCTGTAGAGCAGCTCAATCGACTGCTCTTCTTCGTCGTTATCCGGCAAGCGAACTTCGGGGTAAGGCTCAATGGCCGTGCCACCACCGACAGTCACCTTAAAGCCCATCTGGAAGAGAGCCGAGGCTGGACCGGTACCAGGGCTTTGGTTGACTATGGCGACGGTCACCAGCCGCTCGTCCGAACTCGAGCGCCCCGGAATGTGTCGACTCAGCGCCTTCACCGTAGGCGCAAGTCTCGGCGCCTCTCCGTCCGACACGGTTGGAATCACCGTCAGGTGTCCGACCCCTCGCAGCAGTGTTGACGCATCGATCTGGCCCCGGATCGTGAAGGGCGACCGGCGCCACCAATCAGCCACCCTCGCAACGCCGGGAATCGCAACCTTCAACCGCTCGTAGTAGGCGCCCGTCACACACACGTCGAGAGTGCCTCCCCCAGGGACTCGGCACTGAAACGAGATCGCCATGGCCGAGGGCTGTCGGCGATTGGCGTCGGTCAGGTCGAAGTCATCATCGTCAGCGGCTGGCTTCGATGTAGCGCCTTCCACCTCGACCGGCGGCTGGCTGGGATCGTCTTGGCTTTGGGGAAGTCCGGGTACCGCTTCGGAATCGTCAGCTGCTTCAGGTACTGAGTCGGCGCCCGAGGACGTTCCCCCGACCGAGCCGCCGCTGTAGAGGATTCCGACCCCATACCGCTGCAGCGGCGTGCTCTGGTTGAGGATCTCCTGTCCAGTGGCCTGGCAATGAAACTGGCCACGACTGTCCTCAACGGAGTCGAATTGCAGCGACAAACCGCTGCAGTCCAGCGGCCTGCCTCTCGGCTCAACAGTGTCGATGGGTCCGAACAACTCCCTCCTGACGGCTTCTTCGATGGTGTCCCGTGCGGCCACTCCGGACATCATGCACCCCCTCCTAGTGCTCGCTTGAGCGTCTCGGCTTCAAAAAAGGCGACAAGTCGGTCAGTCGCGCGCGTGAGGCCCACGTACATGAGCGACTCGAAATTTGGAAGGTTGGCGTCGCACAGGTCCGTCACGATCACCGCGGGGGCATCAAGGCCCTTGAACGCCTGGATCGTTGTGTAGAGAAGTCGGCCTGGGCGCACCCCCTCACTAGACATTGGCTCTAGGTTTTGGCGGAGCCATACGTTGCTAGTCTTCGCCGCCGCAGAGTTTGCCCGCAGCGGGCTGAGCACGACGATTTCATGCAGTGCAAACCCCTCGTCCCGGAGATTCCGAACAGCATCAACGAGCCGAGCCTCCTGGTCCTGCGCTAGGCCATACCGGACAATCATCGGCTCAACGTGATCATCAAGACGACGGAAGTCCGCGTACCCGGGTTGCAGCTCAGTGAGCGAGTTGACGCCGTAGCCTATGCGCGGGAGATTGCGGCAATTCACCGTAAGTCGGAACGTCGCCAACCTTGGAAGGCGCTCGGACAGCAACTCCCGGCCCGCCTGGTTCTCGAAGATGGACTGACGCTCAAAATCTCCGAAGAGGAGCAGTCGACCTTCTGCGAGTCCGCCCGAAACCATGAGGTCCAGCACGTCCAGGTACGGCTCGACCGCAATGTCCTGCACCTCGTCAATGACGGCGAAGTCCTGGACGGCAGCGTCGCCACGAGACACGAGTCCTTCCAGGGCCAACATCGGCAGTTCCTCGCGCCAGAACGCTGAATCCGCGCCTTTGGGAGCGGCACGCATGCCCGCGAGGCTGAGAAGGTCCTGATGGATCGTCCTGACCGTTAGTCCAGCGAGGCCCTTCGCGTCGCCTGCAAGCTGAGCCGCGAGAAGGCTGTTGAAGCAGAGGAGCCGCCCCTGACGGCCCTCAAGAGACTCGCGGCGAGCGGCCTCCAGCGCTAAGAACGTCTTGCCCGTTCCTGCGGCACCAGTGAACAGGACCTGGCGGTTGTCGACCATGGCGTCGAGCGCGCTGAACTGCTCTTCGACGAATCCCGAGAGCTGCGTTTCACGCGCGCGTCGCCGATCGCCTGGTGACATCGCCAGCTCGAACCGTGGTCGGAGCGCGCGAACAACCCGGTCGACTTCTTCGTTCGTTGGCCCCTTCGCCCCGCCCGAGAACGCCCTCGAAGTCGCTTCCAGATGAGCGATCCCAGCAGCGAGCGTGCGCTGGATGGCGCTGACTGCGTCCGCGAGATCTTTGGAGTCCAGGACTTGCCATGAGTGCCATTCGGGGCTGTCATCGAGCGTCCGCCGGGCAGGGGCTCCTGTGAACCACACCGCGCATAGCATCGGAATTGATCGCAAGGTGGTGTGCTTCTTGAGATAGCCACGAAGGCTATACATCTCGTCATGCGCCTGCTTGAACGGGCTACGCGCAGTGGGCGGGTCGCCGCCCAGCTTCCATATCCCGTCCGGCGACCGTTCGACGTTCAGGTGCGACTTGACTTCGATACACAGAATCCCGCCACCAGGTACGACGACGACGAAGTCCGCTTCGCCCTCGACCTGACTCACGTGATTCGCGATGTCGAGCGAGTGCAAGACCGCCCAACCGTCGGCGCCGCTGCTCGAACTCAGAGCGTCGAAAAGACTCAACTCGCCCGGTGCCACACCCAATGGTCGGACGGGTGGGATCATTCGAGCCATCGGCCACTCCTATCAGGTTCCGGGACGCGAACCTCATGCCTCGCGACGCGCCTGGTGAACGGCGACACCGCAAGCACGCGGGTCGCCAACATGGCACTGACCCCTACCATCGGTGCCTCCAACTCAAGAGTCCCGTCGCGCTCCAACGACGTCACGTCAGCCGCCGACACCGCGTGCTCAAGTTCTTCGCGGAGCCTCACGCTTGCCCGCAAGATCGCACGATGAAGGGCCGCAGCATTCTCGACGTATGGCTCGTGCGACAGCCCTAGCCAGGAGAGGAGTAGGCGGAAGTCCATCTCGCGCTGAGGCCGGATCAGTGCGGGATCAGTCCAGGCGCGCACCTGCGCGACCGCTTTGACGCCGTCGTCTCGCAGCGAACGAGTCACCATCACCAAGTCGCGCGTGCGGAGTCGATCCGCTAGGCGCGCCTTCCACTCACGCTGGCTCTCGGCGATGCCCGCTCCGCGGGCGCCCAGTTCGCCGAGCGCAATATCGACCAGGGCCTGATGCTCGGTTGCGCCCGGCCGCAGGAGCAAGTAGGTTCCCGGGCCCACGGAGTCGACCTCGACATAGGTCACGCGCTCGCCAGGAGGTTGCCTTGGATCAAAGGAGCGGATCTTGCCCGAATCCAGCCACATGGCCAGTTCCCCTGCTAGCACCACCCTTCTTGCATTAACAGCGTCCTGCCCTACTTCAACCACCGCATGAAGCCCACTACTCCAGCTCGGCCGCGGGAGTAGGGCCGTCTCCGCCTCTGCGGCGTCGTCATCCTGAGGCGGAGGATGATACTCAGCAAGCCGTTCGCCTACGTCAAAGATCCTGGCCGACACCTTGACGGCACCTTCAGCGTAGTCAGACAGCACCGAGTGCGGCAGGCTTCGATCTCCGAACCACTCAGGCACTAGAAACGTGACTCCGTACGACGCGGGTGCGGCCACCACTGGATGGGCGTAGAAACGCGGAGGCCCGACAACATACGACTGCTCGACCACGCTCGACGTCGTGCGCACCTCGCTCGCAGTGACTACTATCACGCCCAAGTCGCTGAGCCACCCGCGAATACCGTCTCGTGCTGCCACGCTCGCGGCAATCACGAGGCAGTCTTGGGCACCAACCTCGACGATCGACTCTCGCAACGTGGATCCGAACCCGGGATCGACCTCAGCCACTCTCTGTGCGGCGCCCGCAATCTCGTCAAGTAGATCCTCTTCACCGACGGCGCCGCGCAGCGAGTTCGCTTCATGCAACACCGACTCAACCCCTTGCAGCAATGCCGGGCTAGCGCTAATTGGCTGCGGATGTGTCGCCATGCGCCACCGTAGCGACTTCGAGGCACCGAGCAGGTCCTCCCACACTCCCGGCCCATCTGTTGTAGTGGCACGCAACACAGCGCGTACTGCACGGTCGAAGCGGGAACCTTCTTCGTCGACGACTACGAAGATCTCGACGCCCTGCTGTTGGACCTGTGCTGCTGCCCCATATCGATCCAAGAGTTGACGGGACCGGCTCATAGCGGCTCCGTATATGCCATGGCCTCGATGCCTCTTGGCGGACTCCAACGAAGATCACCACTCACTGAGAAGTGCGCCCCACGGACAACGCGGCGTCCTACGAGGGTCTCGGCCGCCCTATCGTCGGCCACCGAGCGGTCGACTACGCAGACGA
Organism: Demequina aestuarii; assembly: GCF_000975095.1. Taxonomy (GTDB): domain Bacteria; phylum Actinomycetota; class Actinomycetes; order Actinomycetales; family Demequinaceae; genus Demequina; species Demequina aestuarii. Next base: position 777,284 of record NZ_BBRD01000001.1, on the reverse strand, counting down.
CCGCAGGCACGTCAATGTCGCTCAAATACTCGATCGCGCCGGAGCCGTCGAGGATCGCGCACATAGTCGCGTCTGGGAGGGGCAGATTCTCGGCGAGTCGCGTGCATGAGAGGACACGCGCGCCCATCGACGCGGCACCATCTCTGTCAGGAAGAAGTAGTGAAGACAGTGAATCTGCCGGACCATCGTCACCCTCAACTCCCAAGAGCGCCTGGAGGTCAAGCTCGAGCCATGCACGCGTGCCAATAAGTGCTAGGTCACTGGGCGGTGCGGCGAGCCGCACATCCCAAGCCCCGTCTACGTGCGCGAACCGGGCGATGCTCCCTGGATTCGGTCGGCGCATACGCGTCGCCGCGGGTACCGTGCGGAGCGGGGTCACGGCGCGGATCTCATCGAGGTGCCACCAACTCTCCGCAAAGAAAGCCGTCCCCGCCGCCTCATGAAGTTTGCCGAATGCGCCTGTCACGACGTACTTGTCGTTGACCGCGCGGATCCCCTGACCGCGCTCAAGCAAGCGCAAGACTTCGAGCGGCGAGCCTAGGATCTTGGGTTCGCGAGCCAGCGACCAGCCCGTGGCAATAATCGCAGCCGCGAAGTCTCGTCGTGGCACAGAGACCGCGACAACGAGCTTGCGATGTCCATCACCGTGCACAAGTCGGGCGAGCCGCGCGCCGAGCGCGAGAAGGCTACCGATCCAAGTCAAGGGAACGCCAGGGAGGTCGAGCTCAGAATCGGCCAACAGTAGCCGCGCCAGGGGGTACGACGGATCTGTATTCTCCCCGGTTCCCCGTGCGTGCCTCGCTGGCTCTCCCTGGTACATATGCGTCTATCGAACCGTACACCTGCAGTTTTCGCTCCTGCATCGAACCGGCTCCCGCGTAGAGGTCTGCGTCATTGCTCTACGACCGGGCTCTCCGACATGGCGTCCCGAATCGCCGTCGCAAGTGATTCTGCAAGTGGTGGTGGGACAGCGTTCGATACCTGCTCTACTTGCGCCGATAGTGTCCCTTCGAGCACGAACTCGGGGGGGAACCCTTGGAGAAGCATCGCCTCATAGACACTCAACCGGCGTCTCCCATTGGGGTGAACGTGGATCTCTCGGTGGCCGTACGCCACGGTCGGGCTCGGTTTGTCCCAATCAAGGCGACGAAAACTCCGGCCGGACTGTTCAGCACCATTCGGCTGCGAAAACTTCTTGGACACCGGACGCATCGTCCAATGATTCGTGTGATGTGGAATCTCTGACGCATCCAGCTCACGCGAGAAGAACGTCGGCTCGGGAAGAGTTCCGATTGCCGACCTGACAGACAAATCTGTCGAGTCCACCTTCACTGGTGCGAAGCGCTTGGCGACCGTTCGATCCCGGAAACCCGAGATTATGACACGCCGCCGAGCCTGGGGCACGCCATAGTCAAGTGCCGAGTATTCCTTCACATCAGCAGTGAATCCCATTTTCTTGAACTTGGCAAGAATCCCCGAGAAGACTTCCGCGTGTTTTGCATCGCGGATCCCAAGAACGTTCTCAAACAGGACGAAGTCGACTTGATACTTCTCTTGAAGTGACTCGACGATCTGCAGATAGAGCATCGGCAACCGATTCCGCGGATCGTCGGCGCGTGAGTTGGTGTTGGCACGCGAGAAGCCCTGACACGGGGGCCCCCCGATGACCGCGATAGCCTCACCGGGGTTAAGCATGTCCTCCAATTGTTCGAGGACACCGGCGGGCCCGAGTTCTGTCAGGTCGGCCGCGATCGACTTCGTGCCCGGGAAGTTTCTTCGGTGTGTTTGGATCGCCGCTAGCGATCGGTCGAGCGCGAACACAAGACTGAATCCAGCCTCATGGAAGCCCAGATCTAGCCCTCCCGCGCCCGAGAAGACACTCACGATTCGCGGCAGCGCCATTCACGCCCCTCACTCCAACTTCGCCAACAATGAAACGCGCCCGTGCAGTACGGAAGACGTAGGCCGACACGGTCTTTGACCAAGACTCTAGCGGGGCACGCACTAAAGATCACGCAGTGCTTGCCCCAACGAACCAAACTGGCGACGAGCGCAGCGGATCTAGATGCCACCGTGCAACGGACGCAGCGAGCTCACCAGGCCTCACGCAGGGAACGTCATGGATTGGCTACCGGGTGCCCACACTCGCGCGGAATCGCGAGCGAGACTCGGAGACCAACGTGGCACTCCGACAAGCGGGATGGACGGTGCTCCGCTACTGGGAGCACGAAGATCCCGCAGTGGTGGCCACCAACATCGTCGAGGTCGTGCGATCACGCCGCGCGCAAGCGAACGACGGGTCTTAGCCTGACCCCATGGGACGCATCATCGTGGAGCAGCACGTCACCGCCGACGGGTTCGCCGCCGGACCTAACGGGGAGCTGGACTGGGTCGACGCCTCGGTCTCGGAGCCGGGGCCCATGGTCGATCAGGCGCTCGCCGAGTTGGAGCACGCCGACGCCATCCTGCTGGGCGCGAACACCTACCAGTTGTTCATCGGCTACTGGCCGCACGCGACGGCGCAGCACGATCCGCTCGCCGAGCCCATCAACCGGCTGCCCAAGCACATCATCTCGTCGACGCTCGGCGAGGCCCCGTGGGGGCACCATGCGCCCGCCACCGTCGAGACCGGCGATCCTGCCGACATCGCCGATCAGCTCAAGGCCCACTACGAGCGCGACATCATCCTCTGGGGAAGCCTCCAGCTCGCATCGGCACTCCTGGACGCTGGCCGCGTGGACCAGTTGCGCCTGCGGGTGGCGCCCGTGGTGCTGGGGCGCGGCACGGCACTGTGGGACGCCGCGCTCCTGCCCCGGCACCTCACGCTGAGCTCCGCCACTCCCCTGCCCACCGGGCAGGTCACGCTCATCTACGACTTCGCGTGACGACTCAACCCCGAAGCGATACGCAGGTCTCTCGTGATCACGGGCGGAGCAGGATCTTGCCCACGTGCTCGCGTCGCTCAAGTTCGTCCTGAGCCTGGGCGGCCTCCGCAAGCGGGTAGGTCTTCGCCACCATCGGCTCGATCTGCGCCGTGCGCGCCATGTCCATGAGCTGCTCGAAGTGGGCGCGCGTGTGCATCGAGGAGCCGATGATCTGAATGTTGTGCAGATACAGCCTGCGCACGTCGACGTTGATCGCGTACCCTCCGAGGGCGCCCGCGACGACCCAACGGCCGCCCTCGCGCACGAGCGGGAGCCCCTCGGTCAGCAGATCACCGGCCACGACGTCGAGGACCACGTCCACGCCTTCGGGCGCGACTTCGCGCAACTGCTGGGTGACGTCTCCGCCACGGTCCATCACCTCGTGGGCGCCCGCCTCGCGCACGGCCTCGATCTTGGAGCCGCTGCTGATCGCGATCACGTGTGCACCTTTGGCGCGCGCGAGCTGGACCGCCGCGAGCCCCACACCGCCCGATGCGCCCGAGACCAGCGCGGTCTCCCCCTCGCGCAAGCGCCCGCGCTCGATCATGCCGAGAGCGGTGCCGTACGCGGTGGGGAGCGACGCGAGCTGCTCGTCGACCAGCGGCGAGCCCGTGACGTCGTGGACGTGGGTGGAGGGGGCGGTCGCGTACTGCGCGTAACCGCCGTCGCGCTCGCTCCCCATGAGCCCCACCGGGTGGGCGTCGGGGCCGTCGCCGTCGTAGATCGCGGGGTCGACGACGACGCGCGTGCCGATCAGAGCGGCGTCGACACCGTCGCCGACTGCGACCACCTCGCCGGCGACGTCCGCCCCCTGAATGCGCGGGAAGTCGATCGGGCCGCGCCAGCCGGCGAGCGCATCGGGATCCTCGGGAAGTCCGTAGGCGCCCTGGCGCGTCCACAGGTCCGTGTTGTTGAGCGCGACCGCGCTCACGCGCACCAGCACCTCGTTCTCACCCGGCCGAGGAACCGAGACCTCGGTGTGCTCGAGCACCTCGGTGCCGCCGTGAGCCGTGATGCGGACCGCGCGCATGGTGTCGGGGACTGTCATAACGTTGCTCCTTCTCGTCGTGGGTATACTGATCGGTGAACTCATGCCAATGTATACCGATCGGTGAAGGATTGCCAATGCGCAGCACTGAGACGATGTCCCCCGCGGCCAGCCGCGTGCTCGACGCCGCCGAGGAGCTGTTCTACTCGCGCGGCATCACCGCGGTGGGCGTGGACCTCGTTGCCGAGCGCTCCGGGGTCACCAAGCGGACGCTGTACAACCGATTCGGCTCCAAGGACGGCCTCATCGCCGCGTATCTCAGCTCGCGCGACGAACGCTGGCGCGCCGAGGTGATGACCGCGGTGGAGTCAAGCGGCAGCCCGGCCGATGCGGTCACCGCTCCCTTCACGGTGCTCGCCTCGCAGGACCGCAGCAGCGCGCGCGGCTGCGCGTTCATCAATGCCCTCGCCGAACTCCCCGACGCCGACCACCCCGGCCGCCGCATTGCGATGGACGAGAAAGCGTGGCTGCTGGACCTGTTCGCACGCCTCGCGACGGACGCCCGATGCGCGGAGCCGCCCGCTCTCGCGCGCCGGCTCATGCTCATCCACGAGGGCGCGCTCGCCACCGAGCCGCTGTCACGAGGCCTCCTGACCGACGCAACCGAACTCGCGCGGTCGCTCGTGCGCGAGGCCGCGCAGCGGGCCTAGACGCCGGCGGTCCGCGCGCTCGTCACGGACGACTGGGCGGCATCGCCTTCGAGTAGATCTCGTCGACCACGGCCGCGTAGTGAGCCATGATCACGGCGCGTCGGGTCTTGAGCGAGGCGGTGAGCTCCTCGCGCGCCTCGGAGAACGAGCTGGGCAGGATCCGGAACTCGCGAATCGACTCGGCGCGTGACACTTGGGCATTCGCGAGGGCGATGGCACGCGAGATCAGGTCCTGCACTCGGGAGTCGGTCGCCGCCTCCTCCACCGTCATGTCGGGCAGCTCGTGCTGCTTGAGCCATGCGGGCAGCATCGCCTCGTCCAGCGCCACCAGCGCGGAGACGAAGTGCTTGCCTTCACCCACCACCACCGAGTCCTGGATGGCGGGGTGCGAGCGCATGGAGTTCTCCAGCACCGCAGGCTGCACATTCTTGCCCGAGGACAGCACCAGGATCTCCTTCTTGCGGCCCACGATGTTCAGCGCGCCGTCGACGATCTCGCCCATGTCGCCGGAGGCGAACCAGCCGTCGCGCATGACCTCGGCCGTGGCCTCGGGCGAGTTCCAGTAGCCCTGGAACAGGCTCGCGCCGCGCAGCAGAATCTCGCCGTCCTCGGCCAGCTTCATCTCGTTGCCCGCGATGGGCCTGCCCACCGTTCCCATGATGTTGGCATCCTCAGGCGTGCCCATCGCGGCGGCGGTGGTCTCCGTGAGGCCGTAGCCCTGCAGCACGGTCACGCCGAGCCCCTGGAAGAAGTGCCCCACGTCCTCATTCAGGCGAGCGCCGCCCGCGAGCGCGTACTTGAGTTTGCCGCCCAGCTTGGCGCGCAGCTTCGACAGCACCAGCCTGTCCGCGGCGGCGAGCTTCATCCTGAGGCCGAGCCCCGGGGTGCCCGTCTCCGTGGCCTTCGCGTACTGGCGCGTGACCTTGGCGGACCAGCGGAAGATGCGCTTCTTGAGGCCGGACTGTGCCGCATCGGCCCTGTTGTAGACGGTCTCGAGCACGCGCGGCACCAGCACCAGGAAGGTGGGGCGGAACGTCCCGAGGTCGTCAGCGAGCGTCTTGTGGCTGGGGGCGAACCCGATGACGGTGCCGGCGGACAGCGCAAGAATCATGGCGATGCGGCCAAAGACGTGCGCGAGCGGCAGGAACAGCAGCAGCCGGGCGTCGTCGCCCGCGACGAACCCGCCGTAGCCGGGGTCGCGCTCGATGTTCAGCACCTGCTCGACGAAGTTGCCGTGCGAGAGCATGGCGCCCTTGGGGCGGCCGGTGGTGCCGGACGTGTAGATGATCGTGGCGATGTCGTCGCCCACCACGTCGGCGGTGCGCGCGTCGAGGTCAGCATCCGAGACCGACTCCCCTGCGGCTGCGAGCGCATCCAGGCCGTCGTCGTCCAGCATCACCATCGCGACCGATGCCTGGGTCACCAGCTCCGCGCGCTCGAGGGTGTCGACGGCGACCAGGCCGATGCCGGCATCGGCCACCATCCACTCCACCTGCGTGGCGGACGAGGACGGGTAGACGGGGACGCTCACGGCACCGGCGGCCATGATCGCGAAGTCCATGACCGACCACTCGTAGCGCGTGTCGCCCATGATGCCCACGCGGTCGCCGACCGTGATACCGCGGGCGATCAGTCCCTTCGCCACGGCGCGCACGCGGGAGTGGTACTCGGCCAAGGTGATCTGGCGCCAGGCGCCGTCCGGGTCCTTGACTTCGGCGAAGACGGCGCGGGGTGCAGCATGGGCGCGCGCGGCCAGCATGGCGGTGAGGTGCGTGATCTCGTCACGCTGGACCAGCGTTGGCGTCGACATTTCTGTGGGCATATCTCGATTCTAACCTACGGTCCCGTAGGTTAGCCGGGACAAGGTCCCGGTTTCGCCCCCAGCGCATCGGCCGTCCGCGCGAGCCGCAGGGAGAGGAATCCACGGTGCGACGACGGCCGATGCGGGTCAGGGCCGGGCGCTACTGGTCCAGCGCCTCCAGGCGTTGCTTGTACTCGTCGACGTCGATCTCGCCCCTGGCAAGCCGCTCGGACAGGATGGCGCGCGCGCTGGTCGCCGGCTCCACCTGAGCGGCGGGCGCGGCGGCGGACTGCTCGCCGAGCGCATCGGCCCGTCGGTCAGTCACCAGGCGCACGGTCAGGTACACGGCCGCGCTGATGGCGAGCACCGCCAACACCCAGAACACGCCCGACCAGATCACCGGTGCGACGCTGTGGTCGATCCCACGCATGAGCCTTCTCCCTTCGGGCACCCACGGTCGGGGTGCCGTCATGAATCCATGCTCGTCGCGGATCCTCAGAGGTTGCTGAGAACGGGCAGGGCGTTCTCAGGGAGTGTTGTCGCCATCTACGCCCGAGCACCTCGCCGAGCACGTGAGCCGCCGGGTCCTGACCCGTGTCTCCATCGCCCGACGACTACGGCACGGCCGCCTCAAGAGACGCCGCTCGTCAGCGGCTCTGCACCACTCCCATCATGCCCAGGTCCTCGTGGTCGAGGACGTGGCAGTGATAGACGGTGCGGCCCGGGAAGCGGTCGAACGCGATCCTCACGGTGACGGACTCTCCGGCGGGCACGTCGACGACGTCACGCGTGTCGACGCCCTCGCCGTCCACCAGCTGCATCGGCCAGGTATGCAGATGGAAGGGGTGATCCATCATCGTGACGTTGACCAGCGTCCACTCCTCGACGGAACCGACGTCGACCGTGTGGTCCACGCGGCCGGGATCGAAGGCGACACCGTCGATCAAGAACCTCATGCCGCCCCCCATGCTCATGGTGAAGGTGAGCGTGCGGGCACGGTCGATGCCGGCATCTCGCAAGTCGTGTGGAGGGCGCTGCGGGGGCACGACGGCACTGGGGGCAATCGCGGCGTCGGGCACCAGCGTGAGGATGGTGGCATCGGACTCCTGCGCGACTGCACCCATCATTCCCATGCCGACCCCGCCCCGCTCGTAGGCACGCGCCACCAGGGGCGTGGGGTGTGCGGGTCCCTCGAGAAGCACGTCCGCCCGGCTGCCCGGAGCGAGCACCAGTCGGTCGACCACCCGCGGCGGAACGAAGGCCCCCGAGTCGAGACCACGCACGGTCATCGCGAGACCACCCAGGTCCAGATAGCGGCTGGTGCACGCGTTCACCAGCAGGAGCCGCCCCGTGAGCCCGGGCGGGACTGGGAGGGGTGGGGACGCCAGCCCGTTGGTGATCACCATTTCTCCCACCCGGCCCTGGCGACGCTCGGCATCGGAGACAGCCGCGACGGCGCCCCTCGACAAGGTCACATCGGACACCACCACCACGCGCGGCGCTCCCTCGGACCAGTCCTCCTCGTCGACCACGATGGCGCCGTAGAGTCCCCCGAACACCTGGTCTGCGACGAACCCGTGGAGATGCGGGTGATACCAGAACACGCCGTGCGGGTGATCGTCTGGCAGAGAGATCTCGTAGTCGAACGACTCCCCCGGACCGATCGACACGAAGGGGTTGTCCCCGTTGCCGTCGGCGCTGACCACCAGGCCGTGGGTGTGGAGGTTGGTGGGCGTCTCGAGACCGTTGACGAGGCGAACGCGCAGCGTGTCCCCCGGGCGCAGGTGGAGCGTCGGTCCGGGGACCGTGCCGTTGTACGTCAGCATCCGCGCAGACCCGCCGCCGACGTCGACCGGCCTCTCGGCAACGGCAAGTTCGCACGTGAGGACGCCGTCGGAGGAGGCGAGCACCGCGGGCTCCGCCCATGAGGCCGCAGCGGCACCGCCCGGCACGTTCGTGGCCGACACTCCGGAGCGGAAGCCGGCCGATGTGACCCCGGCAATCCCAAGACCCAGCGACCCCACGCCGAGCAGGCCGAGGCCGATCGCTTGGCGGCGCGAGATCGGGCCCGTCACTGTCCCTCGAGAGCGCGCACTCGATCGTTGAACTCTGGGATATCGATCTCGCCGCGAGCGAGGCGCTCCTCAAGGATCTGACGCGCGGCCGGCGACCGTGACTGACCCGGCGCGGATGCCGCCGCAGAGTCGGACCGCTTGCTGTCGTCAGGCCGGGACGCGAGCCTTGCCACCACGTAGGCGAGAAGGCCGATTCCGATCGCGATGAAGAGCCACGACGCCCCCATCCACCAGAGGCCGCCCATTCCGTGTCCCCAGTCAGGCATGACTTCCTCTCCCGGGCGACTTCCTTGGCAACCCGTTCCCCTCCATCATCTCTCTTGGCCGCCCCCGAGACCACCCCCGGCCGTCTGCGGAACTGTGGAGGAGCGTCCGCTATCCCCCGATCACATCGCCCAGCATCAGCCAGGCCCCACCCGCGGCGCACGCGACCGTCACCAGCCAGAACAGGCCCACCCACACCAGTGCCGGCACGCGCGTGGTCCGAGCCAGCGCGTCGGCATCGGAGCCGCCGCCCTGGACGCCCCGCCGCGAGCCGTGCAACTCCACGACCGCACGCACCGCGCCCAGCAGCAGCAGCCACGTCACGCCATAGGCCACGCCCACGCGCCACGGGTCGGGCGCGGACCACGCCAGCCACCCGAAGCCGCCGATGGCGAGCACCATCACGAGAAATCCGTACACGTTGCGGATCTGCACCAGGACGAGCAGCAGCACCACCAGCAGGACCCACAGCAGCCCGAAGGCGTACCCCGCGCCGAGCAAGGCCGCCGCGCCCACGCCCAGCACCGCAGGGGCCGGGTAGCCCGCGAAGGCGGTGAGCGTGAGCGGCAGCCGCTTGGTCGAGCCCGAGTGCGTGGTGAGCCCCGAGGTGTCGGAGTGCAGGCGGATGCCGCTCACCTTCCGGCCGAGCAGCGTCGCAACCACGGCGTGACCCGCCTCGTGGGCGATGGTGACCACGTGACGCACCGCGTGCCAGGCCTGAGGGATCGCCAAGCAGACGATCACGGCCGCCAACGGCACCAGCGCGGCCACCGTCGATGCGACCACCGGGGTGGTCGCATCGGTCCAGATCGTGTCCCACACGTCAGCAACGTTCATTCGGTGTCTCCTTCTGAGGCGCGACCCGCGCCGATGCTCGCCCACCAGTCCTCGAGGATGCGCGCGTGGTCGGCCGGGTGGTCGATCCACGGCTGGTGCCCCGAATCCGGCATGACCCTCACCGTCGAGCCGCGGGCATGAGACGCCCATTCGCCGATGCGCTCAGGCGTGGCGAAGGGGTCGTGCTCCCCGGCCACCCACAGCGACGGCGCGGCCAACGACTCGATCTCCGCGGTGCTCGCCACCCACCCAGGGCGCGGGCCACGCCACGTGGCGGCCAGGCGCATCAACTGCATCTCGTGCGCGTACGTGGTGGTGTCGCGCGACAGCGCGTAGCGCCACTCGAGGTCCGCTGTGGAGAGCCCGCCGTTGCGCACCAGGTCGCCGTGGCCCATCGACTTGAAGGACCGGCGCAGGTCGCGCTCGTTGACGCGGTGCCGAGCCACCGCGCGTGCCACCGGAGCGAAGGTGCCCAAGCGCATCGAACCCGGCAGGTTCATGCCTTCCACCGCCGGCGCGCCCAGCAGCGCGACGCTGCGGATCAGCTCCGGATGACGGGAGGCCAGCACCAGCGCGACCAGCCCGCCCGCGGAGCTCGCGACGAGGTCCACGGGCTCGTCGCTCACGGCCTTCACCACTGCGGGTGCCCAGCCGTCGATCACCTCGCGCATGCGGTCGGGGGTGAAATCGTCGAAGTCCAGCGGATCGCTCAGCGCGCACCCGGGGCGATCCACCACGATGGCGCGAACGCCGCTCAGCTGCCCCACGAGAGGAACGAACACCCCACCCGCTGTGGGCGTGCCGTGGATGAAGACCACCGGCCGGCCCTCGCCGTGCTCCTTCGCGTGGACCCGGATCCCGAGCGCATCGGCCTCGATCCAGCGCTCCGTGGGCGACATGCCGTGGTGCGCCCACATGGCGGATTCGGCCGCGCGGTAGCGCTGCTCGCTGCCATCGGGGTCCGGTGCTGCTCCAAAGATCACGGTGCCATTGTGTCGCGACCCAGCCGGCGCATCGGCCGCCTCAAGGACGGTGGTCGCCGCGGCCGCGCCGAGACAGTGCGGTCCCCACGACCGCGAGCACCGCCTGGGCGATTGCCAGCACCGGCATCCCGACGGCCCAGAAGGCTGCGGCACCCACGAGCAGCAGCGCGACACGGACGGCCACCTGCGCACCATCCGGCAGCGGCATGCCCGCGCGCGGGGACAGGAACACGGCCCAGATGCCCATGACGGCCAGCGGCAGGCCGATGCCGACGATCCACGACCACACGCCCTCGTACGCGGCGAGCCCCCACCACGCCACACCGACGTACATGCCGAGCTCGGCCAGGAACACGGTCGCGCTGCCGGCCCCGTTCATGGACGCTCGCTGTTCATGCACACAGCGTGCCACGATCCATCACATGGGATCGCAGGTGGGGCGGCCAGGGTTGGGATCGGCGCTGGGGCGCGCGGTGCTGCTGGCGCCAGCAGTGTTCTTGCTCATCGGGCTGCCCGAGAACGTCGACTCCTGGGACTCACCCAACGCAAGTGTGCTGCCGAGCGAGCGGACCATGCCGGTGTGGGGCAACTCCGTGCTCGCCATCGTCACGGTGGCCGCGATGGCGCTCCTGGTGGCCGGGTGGGTGCAGCGGCGTTCGGCGGGAACCGAGGCATCTCGTGTCCAGGCAGCAGTCACGTGGGCCACGCTGGTGGGGCTGGCGGCGTGGTCGGTCGCCCTCCTTGCCTCCCAGGTGATCAGGCTGTTCCCCGACGACGGCGTGACCGGTCAGGGCTTCGGCATCTACATTGACGGCGTGTTCGCTGTCGCCGCACTTGCGACTGCGGCTGTCGTGATCCGCGACGCGTTCGCACTGCGCCGCGCTCAGTAGTCGCCTACCGGCCTACCGGCCCGCCTGCCAGTGCTGACTCCTTCACCAGAGCCGCTTCCGTCGCGCGGGAGCTCGGCAGCAGGAATCGGCCGCAAAAAAAGGTGCGGCGGCCGGGGGTGAGGGACCCCCGACCGCCGCGAGCGCTGTCACGCTGGGGGTGATCAGCCGTTCACGCGGCGCCGCCAGGCGAGCACGAAGGCCCCTGCCATGATCAGCAGCGCACTGAGGAGCACGGCTCCAGTCGCCTGAACGCCGGTCGATGACAGCACTCCGCCGGACTCGGACGGGCCTGTAGGCTCCCCGGGCTCGGACGATTCTGGGCGGACGAACCCGAAGTCGAGCGTGAGGTCGAACTCGCCCGCCTCCGTGAGTCCCTCGGACGATGCGGTCCACGAGGACGAGTCGCCCCCGCGATCCCCCTCCCCGGGGAGGGTGATGTCGAACTCAGCGAGAGCATCGGCCGATGCCTCGCGGTCGATCGCCACCGTGTAGGACTGGCCCTCCTCGAGGACCGGCAGGTCCGTGAAGAGGTAGCGGCCGTCCCGGTCCGTCACCTGCGGCTGGACCGTGCGGCCATCCACGTCGATGACGGGCTCGCCGTCGGGCCCGGTCAGCACCAGGGTGACGCCGGGGATCCCCGGCTCGCCCTCATCCTGACGGCCGTCGCGGTCCTCGTCGATCCACACGTAGTCACCCACGGCGACCGTGCCGGGTCGCAGCACCACACCGGCGTCCCACGTAGGATCCACACCCAGGAAGGCCTGGACATCGCCGTGCGGGTAGCTGGGGCCGGGGATCACCGCGGTGTTGGTCTCGCCGAGCGCGATCACGCCCGTCTCGCCAGTGGCGCGGTCGGCATCCGACTCCACGGTGCCGTCCTCGCCCATGTGGGGCGTGGTGAGGGTCCACATCTTGGCCTGCTCCTCGGTCAGCGTGAACCGCACGCGGTACTCACCTTCGGGAAGCAGGTCGAAGAGATAGCGGCCGTCCGCGTTCGTCGTGGTGGTGCGCAGCACCACGCCGGTGTCGGCATCGACCAGCTCGACGGTCACGCCGTCGAGCACGGCCTCCTCCGGCCCCTGGAGGCCATCGTTGTCCGCGTCGATCCACACGAGGTCGCCGATGGCATACAGCGGCAGCGGGTCGTTGAACAGCGTCACCGAGTTCGATCCGCCCTCGTCGTCGATGGTGACGACCACCGGCTCGTCTGCCAGCGCATAGCCGGCAGGCGGCATCGTCTCCGTGATGGTGTACTGGCCGGCGGGGATGCCGTCCACGGCGTCCGGGTCCTCGGGCACCACGATGGCGGTGTCCCCGCCGTCGCCCGCCACCATGAGCTGGCCACCCACCACGTAGGCCTCATCGGTGATGACGCCGTCCGGGCCGGTCACCGTGAAGCGTGCGTTGCGGTCGGTGATGCTGACCGTGGGGCGCTCCGAGTCCTGCTTGAGCACCATGAGCGGATAGCCGTTGGACGGGGTGATCGTCGCAGAGGCGTTGCCGATCGAGTTGGTGATGCTCACGTCCTCCGTGAAGTCCGTGACCTGCACCTTGAAGTTCACGGCGACCGAGGCGCCAGCAGGCAGCGTCGTGCCCTCCATCTGCTCGATCTCCACCGTGTTGTCAGCCTCGACCCACGTCGCCCGGACGTTGCCGCCCATGGCCTGAGTGTTGCTGCCGGTGACGTCGCCTGCCTCCAGCTGGGCGTCCGTCACGAAGCCCTCGAACGTGGTGCCTGCGGGCAGCGTGTCCTCGAGCGGGATGATGCTCACGCCCGAGTAGTTGCCGTGAGGGATCAGCTCGACGCGGTAGATGAACGATGCGCTCACCATCTCGCCCTCGCTGTCCAGCTCCACTCGCAGGTTGCGGGTCCACGTGTCGTCACCCGCGTACAGCAGCTTGCTCACCTCGAGCTCGTCTCCGTACGTGGTGGCAGAGCCCCGGGCCTCCGAGACCCACTCGTAGGCGTCCTCGTCGTCACCCTCGACACGAGCGGTGTTGCTCACCTCGAGGGTCTGCTTGCCCTGAATCACGTGCGTGGGCAGGTCGAACGAGAACTGCAGCCGGTCAGTGAGGGCGCCGGTCAGGTCCACTGATCCGGGCAGGTCCGCGCCGAACGTCGACGACGGAGTGAACACCAGGTCATCGCCGGAGAGAACGACGTCGAAGTCCGAGCCGGAGAGGGTCCCCTGGTAGTCATAGGTGCCCGTAATCGAGTCCTGGATCACGCCGAGGTCGCTGACGTCGAACACCGTGGTGTCCACCTCGTCGATCAGGCGTGTGGACGCGAGGTCGGGGACCGCACCGGCGGCCAGCGTGAAGGTGTACGGCACGTCCGCGCTCTCGCCCGGTCGCAGCACGATGGGAGACTCGGTGGTCTTCGTGAACTCACTCGGGTCGTTGATCACGCTTCCCGGAGCCTTCGGCACGAGCAGAGTGTTGCTCGCACTGCGACGGTAGGGAGTACGCGTGTCGCTGTAGTCGAAGTCCGCAGCGTTGGTCACGGTGTAGCGCGTCTGCACCTGCGGCTGGTTGCCCGGCTCGTTGACGGCCGTCAGGCCCTCAACGCTGGTGATGACCGCCTGAGCGTCGATCAGGTGGTTGGCCGCAGTGTCGCCTCCCACATTGATCATCAGCGTCTTGCCCGCGTCGATCACCTGGTACTGACCCACGCACGAATCGTCCGAGAAGTCACCGGCCGCGAGACACGTGCCATCCGCAGCCACGAGGCCGATCCCGTTGTCGCTGATGAACGCTGGTGACGCCCACTCGATCGATGCCGGCAGCGTGTCCGTGATCACCACGTTGCGCGTCAGTTCGTGCTGCGTGCCTTCGAAGCCCGCAAACTGCGTGAGATTCGCGCGGAGTCGGTACGTGACGTCGATGGGAGTCACGAGCTCCCCGTCGCCATCGACCTCGATCTCGAACGAACCCGTGGGAGTCACGGTCTTCGCGAAGGCCGCACCCAGGTTCGGCGTCGGCGCCGGCGCGATATACCCGCCGATGCCGATCGAGGCGTTGGAGCCCACCGAGCCGTCGATGACGGCATCGTTGCCGAAGACCACGGCGTAATTGCCGCCGGACTCCTCGTCGACCGCATCTGCCTGGGTCTGCAGGGCCGCTTCGAGAGCGGCCACCCGGCCGGGAATCACGGACGCGTCGTAGCGGATCTCGAGGACTGACTGCGCGGGAAGGTTGAACGCGCCGATGGTCATGGTGTCGCCGGTGACATCTGCCGCAGGGAGCGTGAATGGCGCCTCGGTGCGGTTGAGCCCGTCGGCGTCCCACGTCACGAGGGTGGCGACGACGCTCGCTGCGTCGTGCTGGAGGTAGTCGCTGATCACGTCGGTGATGGTGACGCCGGTACGGGCCGTATCGGACTCGATGCGGATCGTGTACGGAATCTCGGCGTCGACAACCGTGGGGTCCAGGGTCACGTCGCCCAGGGCGTCGCGGGTCACGAACGAGTTCAGGTTCGCACCGCCCACCGACTTGCCCTCAGTGTCGTTGAGGTCGGGACGGAACTGGTCTCCGGGCTCGCGCACGATGATGGTGAGGGAGTCCTCCACGCCCTCGAGCCGCCACGTGACGGTCTCGATTCCGGATCCCCCCGGACGAGCGTCGAACACGAAGTCGAACGCGATCACGCCCTGGTCGATCGAGTTGTCGAGCGGGTCCTTGAAGGTCATCACCACGTCGCCGTCGCCGTTGAGCTCCAGCGTGTCGACGATGGTGTTGCCGCCGGGCACCACAAGCGCACCCGCAGGAACGGTGATGCCGTCCGGCACCTCGATCACCACCGATGCGCCCGGCGTCAGGTCCGGGACCGAGTACTGCAGACGCGCCGTGTAGGACGTGCCGGTCTCGACGACGGGGTAGCCGTCGTAGGACTGAGAGCCGTAGTCGATGGTGAGCGTCACGCCATCCGACGTCGCTGCTGCGAACGCCGGGGAGTGGATGCCGGCGATCGCCAGCACCGTGGCCAGAGCTGCGGCCACCGTGGCGCGCCACGCGCGCACGGGTCGATTGCGGGTCGCGGTCGTACTGTTCATCCGGGGCATACCTTTTCCTCAGTCGCATTTCTCGTCCGAGACGCTCGACGCAGGTGAGGAGAATGGCGCGCGATAAGGCGGTACGGCTGATGCCGCACGGCGCACGAGCGCACATGTACAGACCCACCGGGCCCGGGATTCCCTCAGCTGCCGCAGTCCACGGCACCCTCGGTGGCGATCCATCGCTCACCGACTGCTCCAGTGGAGCATCGGGCCCCTACCTGGGTCTTCGCCTCCTGAAGAATTCACCCCCAGAATCACCCCCCGTCACCCCGCGCCTCACCCGACAACTCGCTCAAAGCGGACATGCCGTGCGCTAGCGTCGGCATCACAGCCCCAACCGCCACTCGCCTGGCACGCGCCCCGCACGTGCCCGGTGTGGCCTTCTCGCGAGGACGCTATGACGGTGACGCACCACGCACTCGGTGCAGGTGGCGACGGCATGTGGGTCGAGATCGAGCGCGCGGGGGCCCGCATGGCCTTGTCGGATCTGGCTTCGCTCACGGTGATCGCGACGATCCCGGGCTGGGGCCGCACCACATGGATGCGCCAGTGCCGCGCGCACCTGATCGCCGCGGAGGGTGCGCGCACCGCCTGGATCGGTTCGCAGCGGGCGCTCGAAGACCTCGTGAACGCCTCGCCGGAAGCCCTGGACGTGGTCTTCATCGACGATGCCGTGGTCACCGCCGGCGACGAACGATGGCAGCACATCGCCGCTCTCACCCGCGCACCGTCGCGACCGCGGGTGATCGTCTCGTCCCTCGACTGCCCACCACCGCTGCCTGGCCACGACGTCAGAGTGCTCACCGAGCGGGACCTCGCGTTCACGCCAGATGAGGTGGACCGTCTCGCCGCCGCCAACGAAGTGTCAGCCCCACCGGGCCTCTACGCGGCGTTGGCCACCCGCTATCGCGGCAGCCCTACGCTCGCCCGCCGCCACCTCGAGCGGCTGCGCGCGAACGAGCACAGCGCCCCGTGGGCGGGCCCCGACACTCGGCTGGACATCCACCTCGCACGCGAGCTGATCTCCCGCGTGCTGAGCAGGAGCCCATCGACCCCGGCCGAGAGCTCACTGGTCACAGTGATCACGCGGGCGTCACGGTTCCGGCGCGTCTCGGTGGACCTGCTCTCGCTTCCCGATGTCGACGAGGCGGAGATCGCGAGCCACTTCGCGCGCCTCACCGCGCTCCCCTTCGGCGATATCGAGGTGGACTCCGAGACGGGCCAGACCGTCTTCGAGTGGTCCGAGCAGGTGTGGACACTCGTCGAGCAGGAGCGCCGCGCGGAAGGCCTCGAGGTGCGCCTGCGTGACGCACTCGCCACCACTCGCGCACGCGGGCACCTCGCGATGCAGCCGTACTACCTGGTGCGGCTGGGCGAATTCTCGGCGGCCGATGCGCTCGTGTACGACCACTTCCGATACTTCCTGCTGGCCACCCACGACGTCACGGTGCAGGCCATCCAGGACGTGCCCTGGCGCACCTTGAAGGCATTCCCGAGCCTGCTGCTGCTCCTGGGCGAGCTGCGCATGCGCGCCACAGGCTCGGCCTCGGAGGCCGTGACGTACCACGCGGCCGCAGCCAAGGCCCTCGCGACTGTGGCCGCTGACACTCCCTTCGAGCGCCTGCGCCTCACCACGCGTCGCATGTTCGCCAGCGTGTCGCTCGGGGAGCGGGCCGAGACTCGTCGTCACCTCGACACTGTGGTCGAGCTGCTGGGCGAGTCTCCCGGGGATGGTGTGCTCGCCGAGTGCGTCCACGACCCCTCCATCATGACGAGGCTCGCGGCGGAGATGTACCTGCCGTTCTGGGCTGCGACGCAGATCGATGATCACGCACTCGGCATGCGGTTCGCCTCCATCATGCGGTCTCACGCGAACCCCCGCAGTCCCACCGCGATCGCCGAGCACCTCACCGCGCTCACCGAGGAGGTCTTCGCAGGCATCCATGAACCGCATGACGAGGACCTGACAGGCACCACCACGTCGCCGATGACGCTGATCGAGGTCGGAGACGACGCCCGTGCTCTCGATCGAATCCGCTTGCTCGCCGAACGCAGCGAGTCCTCCCCCTCGCGGTCCGCTGCCGAGGGCTTCGTGCTGTCGCTCCAGGCACTCGTCGCTCCCCACACGCTCACCCCGCACGCGAAGAGCACGCCGCTCGAACGGAGTCGACGGTTCTGGTCCGACGGTCAGCCCAGCACCGTGGTCCTGGCGTCGACGGCTTTCGCTCAGGTGGCGAGCGGCGATGCCGTCGGTGCCGAGCGCACCTTGAGGACCGCCCCCACTCGCGACTGGTTCACCGCCATGGTGGAGGCGATCGTGCTGCTGGTCACCGATCGCGCGGGCAAGTCGCTGACCCTGCTGGACGTCGCCGCGCGCCTGTGCGAGGCCCCCCGCGCGCACATCGTCACCGACGTTCTTGCTGTGGCCGCACTGCACCGCCTGGGCCAGCACGCCTACGCGATCGAGCGACTCGAATCGGCCTGGCACCGCACCACGCCCGGTCTCATGAGGTTCGCTCTCAGGATGGTTCCGGCCGAAGACTTCGCCGCCCTCACTGAGGACATGTCGGTCTGGAGCGCGGATCTTGCGGCCACGCTCGATGAGGCTCGGGCGGACGCGAGGCCCCTCAGCCACGTCACCACCGTGAGGTTCACCCGCCCCGACCTGGAGAACCTGGCGCTACTGCGCGAAGGCTGCACGAACGCACAGATCGCGGAGCGCCGGTTCGTGTCTGTCAACACCGTGCGCACGCAGCTGCGGCTGCTCCTGCGCAAGCTCGACGCGCACGACAGGGCCGATGCGGTGGCGAAGGCAGCCCGGCTGGGAGCGTTCGACCGGACCTGATCGCCGCATCTGCCGGCCTTGGCCCCGCCAGCGCTCAGACCAGAGTCGCGGAGCGCTCCCACAACTCGCGAGCCAGCGCGGCGTCGCCGAGCTCCCGGGCGACCTTCGTCGCGACCTTGTAGGACTCGTAGTAGCGGCCCGGCGCGAAGTCCACGCCCGGTTCGCCGGTGGCCAGCCACACCAGCTGGCCGGCGCCCTCGTCCGCGCTGATGGTGAAGAGGCGCTTGAGCGGGGTCTGGTAGAGCCATCGCATGTAGTGGGTCGTGCCGGCCGCGAAGCCGGTGGCGACCAGGCCCGGGTGAAAGGACACCGGCGCGATGCCGCGGTCGCCGTAGCGGCGCTGCAGTTCCTCGGCGAACAGGATGTTTGCGAGCTTGGCATTGCCATACGCCGTCTGGGGCGCGTAGTCCCGCTCTCCCTGGAGGTCCTCGATGTCGAAGTCGGAGAACCTGAGCGCCGCCGCGCTCGACGTCTGGATCACCGTGGCGCGGCCGGCCTCGAGAGCCGGCATCAGCTCCATGGTGAGCACGAACGGCGCGAGGTGGTTGACCTGATGCGTCTTCTCGTGGCCGTCGACGGTCAGCTCGCGATGGCCCATGATGCCGCCGGCGTTGTTGGCGAGGACGTCGATCGAGGGGTGCGCCCTCAGCAGTGTCGCGGCGAGGTCGCGCACCTGGGAGAGGTCCGCGAAGTCCGCGACGTGATGGGCGATGCCGACCTCGCGCGCGACCGCGGCCGTCTTCTCGGGGTTGCGACCCACGATGACCACCTCGTGACCATCCGCCGCCAGCCTGCGTGCCGCCGCCGCGCCGATGCCGTCACTGCCGCCAGTGATGACGATGGTCTTGCGGGACATGCGGGGTCCTCTCGTGGATCCTCGGTGGGCATGGAGCGTGACGCGTCAGGATACGTGCCCACCGAGGCCCGGCGAGCGCATCGGCCGGACTGCCCCGGCCAGACACGCCCTAGGCGACCCGGCGCATCCAGCCGTAGGTGTCCTCGTCGCGACCGTACTGGATGTCCGTGAGGCGCTGGCGAATGCCCATGGTCACCTCGCGGGGCACCTCCCTCGGAACTAAGGAACCTCTCGCGCGGGATGGTCCTCGTCACCCTCCTGTACCCGCTGCACGATAGACCGATCAACAATCCCTTGGACGGTTGATGACATGTTCCGCATTCGGACCCGATTTGCGAAGAAATCCATGCCGCGTGCAAGGACAAGTTTACCCAATACCTCGTCGGCGAAACTAGAGGAGATTACAGCGATCCCCCCAAAGTCGAGAACAACCGGTGCTGTTGAGTCTGAGATCGCGTTCTCGAGCCTGATACGAATATTCCTCGCGGCAGTGCGAGAACCAATCTCATCCTCAAAGTCGCTAACCCTCAGGCGTATCTGGCCGTACTCATCCTCAACATCTTCGAGCCTCGACGGAGTAGCGCGGGGCGTGTCGAGGGCGTCGTTCAGAGTTACGGCGCGACCCATGTGCAGCTGCCAGTCGACCAATGTTCCCTGGTGGTTCTCTTGATCCATCAGTGGGGTTGACAAACTCACACCGCCCTGAAGTTGCCAGTCCGCAAACTGCAGCGCACCGCGTCCCGATCGGATCTCGAGTTCGCCGCCGTTGAGGCCCACGACACGAATTAGTCCGTAGAGTCCGTTGCCCATATTCTTGGTCTTGCTCGTCACTCGCTCCTGGACGGCAAGCTTGAGAGCTTCATACGCATCCTTGGCTGGATGGACACCCGATTCAATGAACGACTTATGGATTCCGATACCAGAGTCCCCCACAGCGATCGCACACTGCTGACTTTTCGGATGGATCTGCATCATCACATAACCTGACGCCGCGTTTGAGTGCTGAAACACATTATCCATCACCTCAAAGAGGCACCAGGTGAGCGCGTCAATCACACCTCGACCGCAGTGGACGTTGTCCTCAATCGCACGCGTAAAGGCAGTCGTTAGTCGACTCGCTTGTTCGGGCGTCGTGTACTCCCACAATCGGTTCGTCGCCCGGGTTCCGGCCTCATAGCTGGATGCAGGGGACGGGTTGAGCACGTGGGCGTCGAGCACGGACTTCGATGGCGTCCCTAGTTCAATATTGAACAAACCGCGACGAAAGAACTGCAGAGCCGTGGCGAACCCGACTGCGCCGTTTGGAAAAACCGCGCGGGTCCGAGAGAGGTCCAGCACCAAAGTCCCGCGTGTGCCGTACCTCTTGGCGTTGTAAATGAGGTCGACTGTGGCTCTCGATCCGGCAAGGTCGGACACTGGCAATATCTTGCGCACAGCGCAATCCTAAGCGACGCGGCGCATCCAGCCGTAGGTGTCCTCGTCGCGACCGTACTGGATGTCCGTGAGGCGCTGGCGAATGCCCAGGGTGACCTGGCCGGCCTCTCCCCCGTTGATCTGCACGTCGAACGTGGGCGACGCGAGCCGGCCCACGGGCGTGACGACCGCGGCCGTCCCGCACGCGAAGATCTCGGCGATGTCGCCGTCCTCGACGCCTGCGCGCACCTCGGCCAGCGTGATGTCCTTCTCGATCACCTTGCGGCCGTCGTCCTCCAGCTGCTGGATCACGCTGGAGCGCGTGATCCCCTCGAGGATGGTGCCCGTCAGGCGCGGAGTCTCGATGGTGCCGTCGCGGCGCACGACGAACACGTTCATGCCGCCCAGCTCCTCGAGGTAGCTGTCGTTCTTCGCGTCGAGGAACAGCACCTGCTGGCAGCCGTGCTCGGCCGCCTGCTGCTGAGGGAGCAGCGACGCGGCGTAGTTGCCGCCGCACTTGGCGTCGCCAGTCCCCCCCGGTCCGGCACGGTGGAAGCCCTGCGCGACCCAGATCGACACCGGCTTGACGCCGCCCGGGAAGTACGGGCCCACGGGAGAGGCGATCAGCAGGTAGTCGATCACGTGGGCGGGGCGCACTCCCAGAAACGCCTCCGAGGCGAACATGAAGGGGCGCAGGTACAGGCTCGACTCCTCGACACCCGGCACCCACGCCACGTCGGCGGAGATGAGCGCCTCGAGCGAGCCCACGAAGTCCTCGACGGGCAGCTGCGGCAGCGCGAGACGATGCGCGGAGCGGTTGAAGCGCTCGGCGTTGGCCTCGGGGCGGAACAGGTGCACGCTGCCGTCGGCCCACTTGAAGGCCTTGAGCCCCTCGAAGATCTCCTGCGCGTAGTGCAGCACGGCGGCAGCCGGGTCGAGCTGCAGAGGACCGTAGGCCTCGACGCGGCGGTCGGTCCAGCCCTCGTCCTTGCGCCACTGCATGCGCGCCATGTGGTCCGTGAACTGGGTGCCGAACTTGAGGTCCGCGAGCGCGGCGTCCCGCTGAACCGCCGGCAGCGGGTTCGCGCTGGGGCGGACGTCGAAGGCCGCGACGTTGGACGGCGCGGCACTCGCCTGAGCAGCCGATGCAGTGGTCTCAGTCATGTCGGTTCCCCTTCGTGATGCGTTCTGGAGGGACATGAGCGCAAGATTCCGGTCGGATCCTGCGCCCATGTCCCTCCAGCGCGCATGAGCATGGTGCTAGCCGCGGATCCGCGCGGCCAGGGCGTCGCCCACCTGCACCGTGGTGCGGGAGGCGCCGTCCTTCGCCGCCGCATCGGCCGCCACCGCGTCCTCCACGCGAGCGGCGAGCTCCGGGTAGCCCAGGAAGTCGAGCATGAGCCCCACCGACAGCACCGTGGCCGACGGATCCGCGATGCCCTGACCCGCAATGTCCGGCGCCGAGCCGTGCACCGGCTCGAACATGGACGGGGAGGTGCGGTCCGGGTTGACGTTGCCTGACGCGGCCAGGCCGATGCCGCCGGAGATCGCCGCAGCCTGGTCCGTGAGGATGTCGCCGAACAGGTTGTCAGTGACGATCACGTCAAAGCGGCCCGGGTCGGTGGTCATCACGATGGTCGCGGCGTCGATGTGCAGGTAGTCCCACGTGACGTCCGGGAACTCGGGCGCGACGGCCTCGACCGTGCGGCGCCAGAGGTGACCTGCGTGCACCAGCACGTTGTGCTTGTGGACCAGCGTGAGCTGCTTGCGGTCGCGCTTGGACGCCACGTCGAACGCGTAGCGCACCACGCGCTCGACGCCGTGGCGGGTGTTGATGGACACCTCGGTCGCGATCTCGTGAGGCGTGTCGACGCGCAGCGCGCCGCCGTTGCCCACGTACGGGCCCTCGGTGCCCTCGCGCACCACCACGAAGTCCACGGCGTCGACGTCGCGCAGTGGCGACACCTCCCCCGGGTAGAGGCGCGAGGGGCGCAGGTTCACGTACTGGTCGAGCGCGAAGCGCAGGGGCAGCAGCACGCCGCGCTCGAGCACGCCGGACGGGACCGACGGGTCGCCGATCGCGCCCAGCAGGATCACGTCATGGCCCTTGATGGCTTCGAGGTCATCCGCGGCCAGCGTGTCGCCCGTGGCGTGCCAGCGCTTGGCGCCCAGGTCGAACTCGGTGGTCTCGAACGTGATGCCCGTCCCCTCGGTCGCCGCGGCGAGGCACTTGAGCCCCTCCGCCACGACCTCGGGGCCGATGCCGTCGCCAGCGACGACGGCGAGGCGGTACGCCTGCGGCTGGGTCTCCACGGTCATCGAGCGGTCTGTCCGTCCACGTAGTCCGAGTCCACGTCGTCCTTCCAGGCGAACAGCTTGCGCAGCTCGCGGCCGGTCTCCTCGATCGGGTGGCCCTCGCCCTTGGCGCGCAGCTCTGCGAACTCCTTGCCGCCGTTGTCCTGGTCACCGATGAACCGCTCGGCGAATGCGCCGGACTGGATGTCTGCGAGCACGGCCTTCATGTTCTCCTTGACCTCGGGGGTGATCACGCGCGGTCCGGAGACGTAGTCGCCGTACTCGGCGGTGTCGGACACGGACCAGCGCTGCTTGGTGATGCCGCCCTCGTGCATGAGGTCCACGATGAGCTTGAGCTCGTGCAGCACCTCGAAGTAGGCGATCTCCGGCTGGTAGCCGGCCTCGGTCAGGACCTCGAAGCCGTACTGCACGAGCTGGCTCGTGCCGCCGCACAGCACCGACTGCTCGCCGAACAGGTCCGTCTCGGTCTCTTCCGTGAAGGTGGTCTTGATGACGCCGGCGCGGGTGCCGCCGATGGCCTTCGCGTACGACAGCGCGAGGTCCCAGGCGCCTCCCGTGGCGTCGGCCTCGACGGCGACGATGTCCGGGATGCCGCGGCCGGCGACGTACTCGCGGCGCACGGTGTGGCCGGGCGCCTTGGGGGCGATCAGCAGCACGTCGATGCCCTCGGGCACCTCGATGTAGCCAAAGCGGATGTTGAAGCCGTGCGCGAAGGCCAGTGCCTTGCCCTCGGTCAGGTACGGCTTGATGTCGTCGTTGTAGATGGTGCGCTGGTGCTGGTCGGGCGCGAGGATCATGATGACGTCCGCCCACTGCGCGGCGTCGGCCACGGACAGCACCGTGAAGCCGTCGTTCTCCGCCTTCTGGGTCGAGCGCGAGCCCTCGCGGAGCGCGACGCGCACCTCGACGCCGGAGTCGCGCAGGTTCTGCGAGTGCGCGTGGCCCTGCGAGCCGTAGCCGACGACGGCCACCTTCTTGCCCTGGATGATCGACAGGTCCGCGTCCTGCTCGTAGAACATTTCAGCCATGGTGGTTCTCTCCTTCAGTGTGAACAGTGGTCAAGCGGGGGAAACTGCGTGCGGCCGATGCTCGGGCCGGCTTGGGGTGGTGACGCTGAGGCTTACGCGCTCACGCGCTCGAAGGCGCGCTCGGTGATCGACTTCGCACCGCGGCCGATGGCGACGGTGCCGGACTGCACGATCTCCCGGATGTCGTGCGGCTGGAGCGCTGCGAGCAGGGCCTCGAGTTTGTCGGGAGACCCCACGGCCTCGATCACCAGCGAGTCGGCCGCGACGTCCACCACGTGGGCGCGGAACAGGTCCACGACCTGCAGCACGTCCGCGCGTTGACGGACGTCGGCGCGCACCTTGATGAGCAGCAGGTCGCGCTGGACCGACTTGTCGCGGTCGAGTTCGACGATCTTGAGCACGTGCACCAGCTTGTTGAGCTGCTTGGTGACCTGCTCGAGCGGCAGCGCGTCCACGTCGACCACGACGGTGATGCGCGAAATGCCGGGGTGCTCGGTCTGGCCCACGGCCAGCGAGTGGATGTTGAAGGCGCGGCGGGAGAACAGTCCGGAGACGCGTGCGAGCACGCCCGGCTTGTTCTCGACGAGCACCGAGAGCGTGTGCTTGGTCATGCTGTCACTCCTCCTCGCCGCGGTCCCACTCGGGGGCGATGCCGCGGGCGTACTGAATCTCGTCATTGCTCGTGCCTGCCGCCACCATGGGCCACACCATCGCGTCACGCGAGACGGTGAAGTCCACGACCACGGGCTGGTCGTCGATCTCCATGGCGCGCTTGATGGTGGCGTCCACGTCCGCATCGGTCTCGCAGCGCAGTCCCACGCAGCCCATCGCCTCCGAGAGCTTCACGAAGTCCGGGATGCGGCGGGTGCCGTGACCGGTGTGCAGGTCCGTGTTCGAGTAGCGCTGGTTGTAGAACAGCGTCTGCCACTGGCGCACCATGCCCAGCGACGAGTTGTTGATGATCGCGACCTTGATCGGGATGTTGTTGAGCGCGCAGGTGACCAGCTCTTGGTTGGTCATCTGGAAGCAGCCGTCGCCGTCGATGGACCAGACGGTGCGGTCGGGCTCACCCACCTTGGCTCCCATGGCCGCGGGCACCGAGAAGCCCATGGTGCCCAGGCCGCCGGAGTTGATCCACGTGTTGGGTCGCTCGTACTTGATGAACTGGCTGGCCCACATCTGGTGCTGTCCCACGCCCGAGGTGAAGATGGTGTCCGGCCCCGAGATCTCTCCCAGGCGCTGGATCACGTACTGCGGAGAGCCGTGGCCGTCGTCGGTGGGCGTGTAGCCCAGCGAATAGGTGGTGCGCCAGTCGTCGAGCTGCGCCCACCACGCCTCGAGGTCGGGCTTGCCGTGGCGCGCGTGCTCAGCCTCGAGCGCGGGCACCAGAGCGGCGAAGACCTCCTTGAGGTCGCCCACGATCGGCACGTCCACCGCGCGGTTCTTGCCGATCTCCGCCGGGTCGATGTCCGCGTGCACGATGGTCGCATGCGGGGCGAAGCTCTCGAGCTTGCCGGTGACGCGGTCGTCGAAGCGGGCGCCGAGCGCGACCACCAGGTCCGCCTTCTGCAGCGCGGCGACCGCGGCCACCGTGCCGTGCATGCCGGGCATGCCCAGGTTCTGCGGGTGCGAGTCGGGCAGTGCGCCGCGGGCCATCAGCGTGGTCACGGCGGCCGCACCCGACAGATCGGTGAGGCGGCGCAGGCCGGCCGATGCGCCGGAGCGGATCACGCCGCCACCCACGTAGAGCACGGGACGACGAGCGGTCGCGAGCAGGCGGGCGGCCTCCTGGACCGTCTTCGCGTGCGGGCGCGCACCGGCGTTGAAGCCGGGCAGCTCGATGCGCTCGGGCCAGTGGAACGTGGTCTGGGACTGCATCGCGGACTTGGCGACGTCCACCAGCACCGGGCCGGGGCGGCCGTGGGTGGCGATGTAGAACGCCTCGGCCACGGCGCGCGGGATGTCGTCGGGGTCCGTCACCAGCACGTTGTGCTTGGTGATGGGCTGCGTGATGCCCACGATGTCCGCCTCTTGGAAGGCGTCCGTGCCGATCGATGCCGCCGCGACCTGACCGGTGATGGCGACCAGAGGGATCGAGTCCATGTTCGCATCGGCGATGGGCGTGACGAGGTTGGTCGCGCCGGGGCCAGAGGTGGCGATGCACACACCCGGGCGGCCGGTCGCGTGGGCATAGCCCTGCGCGGCGTGGCCGGCTCCCTGCTCGTGGCGCACCAGGATGTGGCGCAGCTGGGTGGAGTCCATCAGCGGGTCGTACGCCGGCAGGATCGCGCCGCCGGGGAGACCGAAGATATCGGTGGCCCCCGCGCTCTCGAGCGAACGGATGAGCGACTGCGCTCCCGACATCCGCTCGCCTTCGCTCACTGATGCGGTCGCCGTCGAGGGCGGCCGAGCGGACCCGGGCGCGGGGCTCATCAGCGCCGAAGGCTTAGGTGCCTTGACCTGTGCCATCTTCTCTCCCATTGAGTCGAAATGATGAGGCGGCTCTCGCGTCCGCCTCGCATGAAAAAACCCCTCGGCCTTGGGTGGCTGTCGGGGGATGCGCGCGGACGATGCCTGGGCTTGGACTAGAGGTCCGCGCGCCCGGTAACTACGAGAATCGTCTGCATGGGATCGACTGTACGCCCAGGACGGCACTCATGTCGCCATTTGGGCCAACAATCTCACATTCTGGTTCACCGTCTCGCATACTGGACACCCCCGACCCTCTCCCGCCTTGGCGTCACGGTGGGCGCTGAGTGTCGGTTCTGGAAGCTCCATGCATCCTGAGGGGCGGTGAGTGTCGCCCTACGTCAGCCTGCGAGTGAGCGACACGGTGACCTCGTCGCCGATGTCCTTGCCGAGCTGCTTGCGAACCTTTGCACTGAGCGACACCATATGGCCGCCTCGACCTGTCGGCATGAACCCCACGTTCTCGAGCGCCACGCCGTCCACCTCGGCGTCGACCTTCACCGACTTGCCAGTGCCGAAGAACTCGGCGGAGTCGGGCATCTCGACGCACGCCCACGTCTCGCTCTTCACCTCGACGCCGATGGGCGCCGTGAAGGTGTGATCCAGGGGTCCGATCTCGTGAGCCATGAGGCCATCCTGCCAAACCGCCAGCCGCGCCGCAGGTCCGTTGACTGCGCCGCCCGCACGCGCCGAGCAACGACGCGCAGCGCAGCGGGCCCGTGCCAAAGGTCCTATTGACGGTCCGTCAATGCGCACTAGCGTCCCTGCTATGGCCCGCACCGTGAAAGATCCCACGATCAGGCGCGAGGAGATCCTTGCCGCCGCGAGAGTGCTCTACGCCCGCCAAGGGGTGCGCGCGACGACCGTGCAGGACCTCGCCACGTACGTGGGCGTCACGCGGGGGCTCATCTATCACTACGTCGGGGACATGGACAGCCTGGTGACGCAGGTGCTCGACAGCTACATCGATCAGTTCACCGCCGACGTCCGCGAGTGGGACGCGAACCGCACGCCGGGCGACATCGACGCGGCCGTCATGGAGTGCATCGGCCTGTTCCGGCGGTATGTCCCCACCAGAGGCGACCACCGGCCCCCTCCCGCCCCTCCACTGCCCCGCATCGACGACGCTTCGCTGTCCTTGCACTTCTTGGACCGGGCAGTGGATGCACTGGTGGACGTGCTCGAGGAGACCACTATCCCCGCCTACGCGGCACGGCACCCCATCGAGATCACTCACGTGCGCGAGACCTTCATCGCCCTCATTCACGGCCTCATCGCGCTCGTGCGATCGCAACCGACAGTCGAGGACGACGTGCTCGCCTGCCTCGTGCGCCAGACGCTGCGCCTGGCCCCCAGCGCCCCGGACCCGCATCCCGCGGACCAACCCACCACTGCACTCGAAGGAGAGTAAGAAATGTTCCTGTTCGGCGACATCAGTTGGCAGGCGGGCCTCATGTGGTTCGTCGTGCTCGGCGCACTGATCGGACTCAACGAGATCTCCCGCCGCGGAAAGTGGGCGGGACTGTTTCTGTTCGTTGCTGTGCCGCTCGCCCTCACGGTCGTCGTGTGGCCGCACACCGCTGGCGCGGACTCCTCGACCGGCACGTGGTTCCACTGGGTCAAGGTCTACTCGGCGCTGGCGGGCTGTCTGGGCTTCATGGCGATTCGATACATCCCGCGTTTCGCGACCAACAAGTGGGCACTGATCTTCCCGCCTGCCATCTTGGGGCTCAACATCCTCGAGGCCTGCATCCGCGACTTCCAGGTGGGAGCCATGCAGGCGGACGGCATCGTCGACGGCGTCTACATGATCTCCGGCTCGTGGAACTACATGAACGGCATCGCGGGCCTCATCAACCTGGTGGCGATCACCGGCTGGATGGGCATCTACATCTCGAAGGACAAGTCCAAGGACATGATGTGGCCCGACATGATCTGGCCATGGATCATCGCGTACGACCTCTGGAACTTCGCCTACGTCTACAACTGCGTGGGCGACCATGCGTTCTATGCCGGTGCCGCTCTGCTGATCAGCTGCACCATCCCGGCGTTCTTCATCCGCAAGGGAGCCTGGCTGCAGCACCGAGCCCACACGCTCGCACTGTGGATGATGTTCACCATGGCGGTGCCAGCGTTCGTGGGCGACTCTCAGTTCTCGGTCGAGGCCTCGCACGACCCGGCCGCTCTCTTCACTGTGTCGGCCATCGCGTTGGCGGCCAACCTCGCCCTGGCGGCGCTGCAGATCACGAAGATGGTCAAGCGTCGCAAGAACCCGCTCAAGGAGGAGATCTACGACGACACCGCGGCCTACCGCCGCGTCATCGAGACGATCCCGGGGTCGGCACGCATGGAGGACGCCCGCAGGGAGCCCGCCACTGTCTGACGCTCGTCATCGTCAGAGGGGGCACGGCGGATCACGGCGCGGTCAGTGCGCGGGCGAGAGATAGAGGCCCGGCGTCCAGCTGTCGGGGCCGAACGCATCAGTGAGGATCCAGCGCCCATCGGGCGACCACGCTGGCGTCGTGATCTCCGCCCAGCCCTGCCCGAGGTCGTACACCTGCGCACTGTCGAGGCTCTCATCGAGCACGATGGTGCGCAGGGTGCGATCCGGGCACGCGCTTCCGTAGAGAGACATCCGATCGCTCCCAGGGATCCACTGCGGGGAGCCCCCGGGCCCGCGCTCGACTGTCGTCACCGTCGTGGCGTCCAGCTCGAGGACCAGGACCGTACTGCCGGTATCAGTCATGACGGCGGTGCCGTCGTCGTTCCAGAGCGGCGCCTCGAGGATGTACCGGTCCGCGAACTCGAGGGTCGAGCGGCTGTCGAGATCCGCGACGTACGCGCCGACGAATCGCCGGTTCTCCCCCGACGGTGCGGCGAACGCGAGCTGAGAGCCGTCCGGCGACCACTGCGGGGTGAAGCGCTCCCAATAGGCGGGAAGGAACTCGTCGAACTCGAACTCGCCCAGCGGCGCCCAGGCATCGCCGGTCTCGAGGTCGATCACCCACGTGCCGAACGTCCCGTCGCCGCCGCGATCGGCGAACACCGCGAGCCGTAGGCCGTCGGGAGAGAATGCCGGGAAGGCTCCCTGCTCCACCACCGTGGCGATCGAATCGTCGGCCAGATCGAAGACCTCGACGGTGCTGCCGTGGACGCTGCCCCGAGCATGGGGCTGAGCCTCCGACGTCGACATGGCCACCGCGTCTCCGTCAGGAGCCCAGGCCACCCCATTGACGTGCGCCGCGCCCAGCATCACCCGGCTGTCACGGTCTCCAGGCGCTGCGATGCGTACGCCGTCGACCGCCCCCGCCGTCACCACGTAAGCGAGTCGAGAGCCATCCGGCGACCACACCAGCGGATGCGCACTCGACACGGTGGTGGCATCCGGCATGGTGGTGAGCTGCTGCGTGGCGACGTCCAGCACGAACAGCGTCGCGTCGGACTCCCTCACGAAGGCGACCTGACTCGAGTCAGGTGACCATGCGACCTGACGTGCCGTAAGCAGGGCGTCCCCAACGGTGGGATCGGAGGGGTCGCGCGTGAACTCACTCGCGATGACGAGGGAGGCGCTGTCGTCGCCCGGGTGGACGGGCGTGCGACGGGATTCGTCGCGCATCGCCTGGAAGCTGATCGAGACGTAGCCCTCGGCGTCAGCGCCCTCGTTCGGCACGGCGCATGCCACCACGCCGCGCCCGGCCGTGTCACTCTCAGCACGCTCGAGGGGGCCACCCAGGGTGACGGTGGCCTCACGCTCAGTCGGCGAGGGCGACGGTGAGGGCTTGGCAGACGGGGCGGGAGGAGTCGCAGTCGCCACGGGCGCGGTCGGCGAGAGAGATGGCGTGGGCGTGGCCGCAGGGGTGGTCGCGGCCTCAGGCTCCGGCGTCGGCGCTGGTGCCACTGCGGCGGCGATGCCGGCGCCTGCGGCCACCACGAGCAGTGTCGCCGCCACGATCGCGATCGCCTGCTGCCAACGCGGCATTCGCTTGAGCGTCCCCACGAACGTCGTCCACACCTGTGTCATCGCAGCCCCCTTGACCCGACGTCCACCGTATCGGGGGCATCACCGCACGCAATCACGCCCGCATCACATCCTGGTCACGATGTCGTGACTCGTGGGGGCGCCAGCACACCGCGCGCCGCCCAGGTCCCGCCTGGGAGGTCGGCCTACTCGAGCACCGCGCCCCGCGAGGCCGACTGCACGAGCTTCGCGTACTTGGCGAGCACGCCCTTCGTGTAGACGGGAGGCAGCGGCGCCCAGCCCTCACGGCGGGCCGCCAGCTCCTCCTCGGAGACGTCGAGGTTCAGCAGCCCGTTCTCCACGTCGAGCGTGATCTGGTCGCCGTCACGCACGAACGCGATGGGGCCACCGTCCACGGCCTCGGGCGCCATGTGACCCACACAGAGCCCGGTCGTGCCGCCGGAGAACCGCCCGTCGGTGACCAGCAGCACGTCCTTGCCCAAGCCCGCGCCCTTGATGGCGGCGGTGATCGCGAGCATCTCGCGCATGCCAGGCCCGCCCTTGGGCCCTTCGTAGCGAATCACCACCACGTCCCCGGCGGTGATCGTCCCGTCCGCGAGCGCATCCAGAGCAGCACGCTCACGGTCGAAAACGCGCGCCGTGCCGGTGAACACCGAGTCGTCGAAGCCCGCGGACTTCACGACAGCGCCCTCGGGGGCGAGAGACCCCTTCAGGATCGTGATGCCGCCGGTCTTGTGGATGGGGTTGTTCAGCGCGCGCACCACGCGGCCGTCGATCGTCGAGGGCTTGAGCTCTTCCATGTTCTCGGCGAGCGTCTTGCCGGTCACCGTCATCACGTCGCCGTGCATGAGCCCCGCCTGCAGCAGGGTGTTCATCACCGCGGGCACTCCGCCCACGCGGTCCACGTCGTTCATCACGAACTGGCCGAACGGCTTGAGGTCGCCCAGGTGCGGCACCTTGGCGGCCACGCGCGAGAAGTCGTCGAGCGTGAGGTCCACCTCGGCCTCGTGCGCGATCGCCAGCAGGTGCAGCACCGCGTTGGTGGAGCCGCCGAATGCCATCACCACGGCGATCGCGTTCTCGAACGCCTCCTTGGTCATGATGTCGCGCGCGGTGATCCCCTGGCGCAGCATCTCGACGACGGCCTCGCCCGACTTGCGCGCGTACATGTCGCGGCGGCGGTCGGCGCTGGGCGGCGACGCGGAGCCGGGTACCGACATGCCGAGCGCCTCCCCCACCGACGCCATGGTGTTCGCGGTGAACATGCCGCCGCAGGCGCCCTCTCCGGGGCAGATGGCCTTCTCGATCGCGAGGCGGTCCTCCTCCGACATCAGGCCGCGAGCGCACGCGCCCACCGCCTCGAACGCGTCGATGACGGTGACGTCCTTCTCGGTGCCGTCCGAGAGCTTCACGTGGCCCGGCATGATCGAGCCGGCGTACAGGAACACCGATGCTAGGTCGAGCCGCGCGGCCGCCATCAGCATTCCGGGCAGGGACTTGTCGCAGCCGGCCAGCAGCACGGATCCGTCCAGGCGCTCGGCGCTCATCACGGTCTCCACCGAGTCGGCGATGAGGTCGCGCGACACCAGCGAGAAGTGCATGCCCTCGTGGCCCATCGAGATGCCGTCGGAGACGGAGATGGTGCCGAACTCGAGAGGGTAGCCACCGCCGGCGTGCACACCCTCCTTGGACGCCTGCGCGAGGCGCTGCAGCGACAGGTTGCACGGCGTGATCTCGTTCCACGAGCTCGCGATGCCGATCTGCGGCTTGACCCAGTCGTCATCACCCATGCCGACGGCGCGGAGCATGCCGCGCGACGCGGTGGCCTCCAGACCGTCGGTGACCTGGCGGGAGCGGGGCTTGATATCAGGCGTCGTCGTCATAGTCCGGAGTCTAGGACGGCCCGATGGGGTCGTGTGCAACTCTCGCGAAAACCGGGGTTGACATTGACGCGGCGTCAACTTCTAGAGTCGAGCCATGACCACGAGAGACACCATGTCCGGCGACACGACGGACGCCCTCGACATCGCCCAGCTCGCCCGCCTCACCGGGGTGACCAGCCGGACGCTGCGCCACTACGACAGCATCGGCCTGCTGACCCCCGCCTGGACGGGCGCCGACGGCCGCCGCCACTACTCGCGCCCGGAGCTCCTCCGGCTCCAGCACATCCTCGTGCTGAGGGAGCTGGGCACGGGACTCGACCGGATCCGGCGCATCGTCGATGCACACGATCCCGCCGAGACCATCGCGCAACTGCGCGACCACCACGCCGGCCTCACCGCCGAGCGCGACCGCTACGCGCGTCTCGCGGCCACCGTCGCGAGAACCATCGACTCACTCGAGAAAGGCAAGACCATGACCACCGACCAACTGTTCGACGGGTTCGACCACGCTCAGTACGAGCCCGAGGCCCGCGAGCGCTGGGGCGACGCCACCGTCGACGCCTCGAACGCCCAGTGGGAGAAGCTCGGCGAAGACGGCAAGCGCCGCCACATGCAGACGGACCGCGAGATCGTCGAGGCCCTCGGCGCCGCAGTGCGGGTCCACCTGGCCCCCGACAGCCCCGAGGTCCAGGACGTGATCGCCCGCCACCACGCGTGGGTGAGCGTCATCTGGACCCCGGACGCCGACGCCTACCGCGGCCTCACTCAGATGTACGTGGACGACGAGCGGTTCCGCTCCCACTACGACGAGGTGGCCCCGGGCGCCGCGCAGCTCCTGCGCGACGGCGCCGAGGTCTACGCGGACACGCGCCTCTAGCGCCCCCGCGCCCCTCCGGCCGATGCGATCGTCACTTGGGTGACGACCGCATCGGCCGGTCTGCATCAAGGGGTGCGATGTCGCACAGAACTTCGCTGTGCGGGAA
Organism: Demequina aestuarii; assembly: GCF_000975095.1. Lineage (GTDB taxonomy): Bacteria > Actinomycetota > Actinomycetes > Actinomycetales > Demequinaceae > Demequina > Demequina aestuarii. Next base: position 743,985 of record NZ_BBRD01000001.1, on the reverse strand, counting down.
TAGTTGAAAGATCATCTATTGTTGGACAGGTGTCGCCATCGCTGCCGACAGCCATGACCACCCGTACTCAACGATCAAGGACATCCCATGACTCGCATCGGTATCATCGTCGGCTCCGTCGCCGAAAGCTCCATCAACAAGAAGGTCGCAACCGTGCTCCCCACGCTCGCGGACGACCAGAGCGTCGAGTTCGTCCACCTGGACCTCACCGCGCTCCCCATCTACAACTACGAGCTCGACGGCAACTGGCCCGACGTGGCCACCGAGTGGAAGCAGTCCATCGAGGACGTCGACGGCATCATCATCGTCACCCCCGAGTACTCGCGCTCGATCCCCGGCGCCCTCAAGAACGCCCTCGACTGGGCCTCGCGCCCCTGGGGTCAGAACTCGTTCACCGGCAAGCCCGTCGCGATCATGGGCGCCTCGATCGGCACCACCGGCACCGCGATGGCGCAGCAGCACCTGCGCAACATCCTCGCGCACTTCTCGGCGCCCACGCTGGGTCAGCCCGAGACGTTCTTCCACTTCAACCCGGCCGCCTTCGGCCAGGACGGCTCGCTTCAGGACGACGCGCAGGCGGCAGTCCTCGGCGGCTTCGTCAACGCGGCCGTGGATCACATCCAGTCGCACGCGCGCATGAACGCGAACGTCTGACTCTCCGCATGGGCGTAGCGCCTACGCAGAACGCAGGACCGTCCTCAGAGTGCTCATGAGCACCACGTAGGACGCACGACGCCTCACCACCACGGCCGCCGGGATTGCCCGGCGGCCGTGGTGCGTTGTGCCGGGCATGACGCAACTGTGGTGGGCCCGGCGCGACCTGCGCCTCGACGACAACCCCGCGCTCATCTCGGCGCAGAAGGACGGCCCAGCCGCGGCGGTCTTCGCGTGGACGCCAGCCCTGCACTTCTGGTCCGGCAGGCGCCGCGCTCACCTGGCCCGGGCCCTGTGGTCGCTGCGTGACGACACCGGCGGCGGCCTTGCAGTGCGCCGGGGAGAGCCGGCCGATGCGGTGCTCGCCGCCGCCCGGCAGGCCGATGCGCCGGTGGTCTGGGCGGCACAGGAGTACACCCCGTCCGGCGTGCGCGAGCAGGAGGCCGTCGCCGCGGCGCTCGGGGCCGACGGCCGCGAGCTGCGCATGATCGGCTCGCCGTACGCCGTGGCGCCCGGACGCGTCACCAAGGGAGACGGGACCCCGTACCGGGTCTTCACGCCGTATCGCGGCGCGTGGCGCGAGCACGGCTGGCGCTCCCCCGCCGCCCCCGCGGACGCCGACGCCTTCGCGCGCCTTCCGGCGGACTCCGCCGATGCCGACCTCGACCAGATCGCCGCGCACGCGGACGCGGAGGATCCGCTGGAGCGCACCCACGAGTTCAGAGAGCGCCGCGTGCGCGAGGACCTCGAGGAGTTCGTCGACGACAGGATCGAGCACTACGGCGAGGAGCGCGATCGCCCCGATCTCGACTCGACGTCGCACCTGTCGACCGCACTGGCCTTCGGACTGGTGCACCCCCGGACCGTGCTCGCGCTCACCGGCGCCGTGGACCACTCGGCCGCCCGCGCCTTCGAATCCGAGATCGCCTGGCGCGAGTTCCATGCCGACACGCTGTGGCACGAGCCGCAGGCGCGGCGCGAGTCGTTGTCGACCGTCGTCCTGGAGGACGACTGGGCGACCGGCGCGGAAGCCGACGCGGCGTTCATCGCCTGGCGAGACGGTCGCACCGGCTTCCCCCTCGTGGACGCCGGGATGCGGCAGCTCGCCTCCACGGGGTGGATGCACAACCGGGTGCGGATGGTGGTCGCGAGCTTCCTCGTGAAGGATCTGCACCTGCCGTGGCAGCGCGGCGCCGACCACTTCAGGCGTGCGCTCGTGGACTACGACCACTCGCAGAATCAGCTCAACTGGCAGTGGGTGGCAGGCACCGGCCGGGACGCCTCACCGTACTTCCGGGTGTTCAACCCGCAGACGCAAGCGGACAAGTTCGACCCGCATCGGCGGTACGTCGAACGCTGGGTGCCCGATCTGGACACCCCTGCCTACCCAGGGCCGATGGTCGACCACAAGGCCGAGCGGGAACGGGCGCTGGAGCTCAACCGACGCGCGAAGGCCCGCGCGCAGCGGTAGCGTCAAGACCATGCGGAGGGATGAGGTCGACCAGTGGATGGGTCACTACGACAATCCGATGAAGGATGTCGTGCAGCGCATCCGACAGATCCTTCTGGCGAGCGACGACCGCGTGAGCGAGTGCCTCAAGTGGTCGACGCCCACGTTCGTCTACAAGGGGAACATCGCGAGCTTCTTCCCCAAGTCCACGCACTACGCGACCCTCATGTTCCATCAGGGTGCGCTGATCCCGGGACACTTCCCCAGCCTGGTGGGCAGCGGCCCTGAGGCTCGCGCCATGAAGATCGTGTCGATCGCCGAGGCCGAGGAGCATCGCGACGAGATCAACGCCCTCATCAAGGCGTGGATCGAATGGAAGGACATGAACCCCTCGGGGTCGTGAGCCCTCAGGCGGGGAACGCGCCCATCATCACGAAGTTGACCGGATCGTCCCCGTGGCGCACTGCCTCGACCTGCTTGCGCACCAGCGTGATGTAGCGCTTGTCGGTGAGCAGTGCGAAGCCGGCGACGTGCGGCACCACGATGCACCCGGGCGCGGAGAACAACGGGTGGCCGTCGGGAAGCGGCTCGGGGTCCGTGACGTCCAGCGCTGCGCGCAGCCGCCCGGCCTGGAGCTCGCTCAGCAGAGCGTCGGTGTCGACGACCTTGCCTCTCCCCACATTGATCACGAGCGCTTCGTCGGGCAGCGCCGCCAGGAAGTCGGCGTCGACAAGCCCCTCGGTCTGCTCGGTGAGCGGGGTGACGAGGAACACGATCTCGGCGTCGGGCAACAGTGCAGGCAGCTCGTCGATGGCGCGCACGTCGGTGCCGTCAGGTGCGGTCCGCGCTGACCGCGCCACACCGGTCACCTGGGCCTCGCACGCACGCAGTCGCGCGCCCAGCGCCGCGCCGATGCTCCCGTATCCGATGACGAGGCATCGACGGTCAGCGAGCGACGGGGCGTGGACGTCCGCCTCCCACGTTCCGCGCGCCTGCGCGTCCCAGAACTGAGGGAGGCGCCGCTGGCTCGCGAGCGCGAGGGCCAGGGCCATCTCTGCGGTCCGCGAATCGTGCACTCCCCTGGCGTTGGCCAGCTTCTTGCCCGCGGGGACGAACGGGGCAGCGTGCTCGTAGCCGGCGGAGGGGATCTGGATCACCCTCGCGTCAGGGCATTCGGCGATGCGGTCGTAGACGGCCGCTCCGCCGGACAGGTGCGGGATGCACACGATGGTGACGCGCTCGCGCTCGCCCTCGGGGACCGGACCCGCACTGGGGTCCCAGACGATGACCCGGGCGTCATCGCCCAGTTCTCCGAGCGCATCGGCGATCTTCTGGTGTGGCACGGCGACGGTGATCATGGCACCAGTCTTCCATCCGCCCGATCAGGTCAGGGGATGGAGGCGGGACGCACGGTGGCCGGCGGCGGCGCAGTGCTGCCGCGCACCACCAGCTCGGTCGACATCCGCACGTGGGTCTCGCGCTCGACGCCATTGATGATGTCCAGCAGCATCTCCATCGCGGCACGGCCCATCGCCTGCATGGGCTGCCGCACCGTGGTGAGCTGCGGCACCGCGAGGGACGCCTCGGGGATGTCGTCGAACCCGACCACCGACACGTCCTCCGGGACGCTCAGCCCGTACTCGTGGGCGACCTCCATGGCGCGGATGGCCGTGACGTCGTTCGCGGCGAAGATCGCGGTGGGGCGGTCGGGGAGCTCGAGCAGGTCCCTGGTGATCTCAGCGGCGCGGTCGGGAGCGTAGCGGGACTCGCGGACGAGCGACGGGTCCACCGGGACGCCTGCCTCCTCCATAGAGTCGCGGTAGCCGGCCTCGCGCAAGTGGGCGGAGTCCAACTCGGAGCGGCCTCCGAGGAAGGCGATGCGGCGGTGCCCCAGCGAGATCAGGTGCTCGGTGGCCTGCTTGGCGCCCGAGTACGAGTCGGCATCGATGGTGGGCATCGAGGAGGGGCCGAAATGGGGGTCGACCGCGACTGCGGGCACGATGGTGCGGGCGTCGAGGACGGTGGGGGTGACAAGCACCGCGCCGGCGATCAGCGTGCCGCCCAGGCGCGACAGCGAGCGGCGCTCCCAGCCGTGCTGGTCGCCGCCCGAGTGCGACAGAAGCTCGTAGCCGCTTCCACGGGCCCCGAGCGCGGCGCCCTTCAGGAGCTCAGCACTGAAGGGTTCGAAGTCTGGCACCAGGATGCCGAGCACGTTGCTCGTGTGGCTGCGCAGCGATGCGGCGATGAGGTTGGACTCGTAGCCCATGTCGTTGATGACGCCCTGCACGAGTTCCACCGTGTCCTTGGCGACGCCGTAGCGGCCGTTCACGACTTTGGACACGGTCGCGACGGAGACGCCCGCCTTCGCGGCGACGTCCGCCATCTTGACGCGAGGGGCGGGTTCCATGGGCTGATGCTACCGCGCCGAAGGACTGCAACCTTGTTGTGACTAAAACGTTATCCATAACGATTGACACCGCATCGAAGCGGGTGCCATAGTTCCCGTGTTCAGCTGGTCAACGAAGATCGAAAGGACAGGACATGGCGAACATGCGACGAGTGGGTGCCTTCGCGGCATTCACCACCTCTGCCGCTCTCCTGCTGGCTGCTTGCAGCAGCGGAGACGGCGACACGACGGATCCCACAGATTCCCCCACCAACGGTGAGGCGGAGCAGAGTGCGGAGCCGGTCACCCTCACCTGGTGGCACAACGCTGTTGCGGGCGACAACGGGGAGAACGCCCTGGGCGACTACTGGCAGACCGTTGCCGACGCCTACACAGCGGAGAACCCGCACGTGACCATCGAGATCGAGCAGGTCCAGAACGAGGATCTGCAGCGCACGCGCATCCCGCTGGCGCTGCAGTCCGGGGACGCTCCCGACCTCTTCCAGGCGTGGGGCGGTGGCGAGTTGGCGAGCCAGGTCGAGTCCGGTTACGTCCAGGATCTGTCGGACACGCTCGCGGACGACATCGAACGCCTCGGCGGCGGTGTCTCACCGTGGCAGCACGAAGGGTCGACCTACGGCCTGCCCTTCACCTTCGGCGTCGAGGGCATCTGGTATCGCGAGTCGCTCTTCGAAGAGGCTGGCATCACCGAAGAGCCGGCCACCATGGACGAGCTCAACGCGGCCGTGCAGGCGCTCAAGGACGCGGACATCACCCCCATCGCGGTGGGTGCCGCAGACGGATGGCCCGCAGCTCACTGGTGGTACAACTTCGCGCTGCGCTCGTGCTCGCAGGAAGTCATGGCGGCCGCAGGCGTCGACCGTGACTTCTCGGACCCGTGCTGGGTCCAGGCTGGCGAGCAGCTCGAGGAGTTCATCGCCACCGAACCCTTCCAGGACCAGTTCATCTCCACCGTCGCCCAGACGGGAGCGACGTCCTCTGCCGGACTCGTCGCCTCGGGTGACGCAGCGATGGAGCTCATGGGTCAGTGGAACGTCTTCGTGTACGAGGGCTTCACCGACGGCACCGACGAGGGGATCGCTGCGCTGCAGGATGACCTCGGCTGGTTCCCGATGCCCGCGACTGACGGCGGCAACGGTGACCCCAGCGCCGCTCTGGGTGGCGGCGACGGCTTCTCCTGCTACGTGGACGCTCCGCCAGAGTGCGCTGACTTCCTGTCGTTCATCGTGAGCGACGAGAACCAGATGGCCTTCACCGAGGCCACGGGCGCCCTGCCCGTCGCACCGGCCGCGGCGGACGCCGTGAGCAACCCGGTGCTGGTCGAGCTGGCCCAGGTGGCCGGAAACGCTGAGTACGTCCAGCTCTGGCTGGACACCTCCTTCGGCACCAACGTCGGCGGCGCGATGAATGACGGAATCGTCAGCATCTTCGCCGGCACCGGTGAGGCTCAGGACGTGGTGGATCTCATGACCGCCGCCGCCCTGACCGAGTAGGACTCATCCACCCGACCCCCTGATCCCAAGAAAGCGAGGCTCCCTGGTGACTGCACTAGAGGCCTCGGGTACGGGAACGGGCCCCGCCACCGATGCCAAGGCATCGGTGGCGGGGTCCACCCCTGTCACCCCCGCCGCATTCAACCCCCGCCGTGATCGCCGCCGCAAGTGGTTCGAGATCGCCATCTTCGTCGGCCCCGCGCTGCTGATCTTCCTGGTCTTCGTGATCTTCCCGATGATCATGGCCGCGCGCTACAGCCTCTACAAGTGGGACTCCCGCCAGCCGTTCGAGCTCGCGGAGTTCATCGGATTCGATAACTACACCCGCGCGCTGATGGGCGGGACGGATCCGGAGACCAAGGAGATCTTCTGGAAGGCGTACGCCGAGCCCTTCTGGAACGCCGTGGGCAACAACGCGCAGATCATTGCGCTGTCCATGCTCATCCAGCTGCCGATCGCGATGATCATCGCGCTGGTGCTGAACCGGAAGTTCCCCGGCCGTTCGAGTGTGCGGCTCATCATCTTCGCGCCCTACGTCCTCAGTGAGGTCGTCGCGGGTCTGATGTGGCTCATGCTGCTCGACCCTCGCGGCCCGGTGACGGAGATGCTGGCGGCGATAGGGATCTCCGATCCCGCAGGAGGCTGGCTCGAAGATCCGCAGGCGGGCTTCTGGACGTTCTTCTTCATCGTGTCCTGGAAGTACATCGGCCTGGCGATCATCCTGTTCCTGGCAGGTCTGTCAGGCGTGCCGCCGGAGCTTCAAGAGGCTGCCTCGATCGACGGCGCGAGCTGGTGGCAGGTGCAGTGGCGCATCAACATCCCGCTCATCGGCCCCACCGTCCGTGTCTGGGCATTCCTCTCGATCATCGGCTCGATCCAGCTGTTCGATATGGCATGGGTGCTCAACAAGGGCGGCTCGACGGGCCAGTACTCCACCATCGCGACGCTCATGGTCGACATCGGCACGCAGCGCAACGACGGTGGCTACGCCTCCGCCCTCGCGATCATCATGTTCATCTTCTCCATGGTCGCCGCGATCACGTACATGACCCTCGTCATGCGTCGTGACAACGGTGCTCGTGCCGGAAAGGGGGCCTGACATGGCCACCGCTGTCAAGGACGACACCACACGCAAGGCCGGCAAGTCGCGCGCCCGCACGCGGCTCGGTGGGGACTCGTCGATCTATGTCACGATCTTCGTGGCCCTCATCGCCGTAGGACTCACGCTCGGCCCCATCCTCTTCTTGGGGCTAGGCGGGTTCCGCACCAATGGCCAGATCGCCTCCGACCCGACCGGCCTCCCGGACCCCTGGGTGTGGGAGAACTACCGGAACATCCTCACCGGTTCCACCTTCTGGGAGTTCACGCTCAACTCGGCGATCATCTCGATCGCCACCACCGCCGGCGTGGTGCTGTTCGGCACCATGGCGGCGTACCCGCTGGCCCGGTACTCGTTCCGTGGTCGCGAGGGCGTGTTCCTGATGTTCACGGCCGGGCTGATGTTCCCCCTCACCGTCGCGATCTTCCCGCTGTTCCTGCTGCTGCAGGACCTGGGGCTGGGCGGCATGTGGGGCCTGATCATTCCGCAGATCGCCTTCGCGCTGCCGGTGACGGTCATCATCATGCGCCCGTTCCTCGCGGCGCTTCCGGACGAGCTCGAAGAGGCCTCGTTCATGGACGGCCTCACGCGCGTGGGCTTCTTCTTCCGCATGGTCATCCCGCTGGCGCGGCCCGGCATGGTGACCGTGGGCGTGCTCGCCTTCCTGGGCTCGTGGAACGCCTACCTGCTGCCCCTCGTCATGCTCACCGGCCGCGACGCGCCGACGACGCTGCCGCTGGGCGTGACCCAGTTCCAGGGCCAGAACGCCGCGAACTTCGCGGGCATCATGGCGTACACGTTCCTGGCGATGATCCCGGCGCTGGTGTTCTTCCTCATGATGGAGAAGCGCATCGTCGACGGCCTCTCGGGCGCGGTGAAGGGGTAGTGACGATGAGCACCAATTCCATCAGCGCACCCCCGCGCGCCAGCGGACGCCCCGATGGCATCAGCCCTCGGGTGCGTGCGATCGTCGCGGAGATGACGCTGGACGAGAAGCTCGCGCAGATCGTCGGGTTCTGGGAGGGCGAGGAGGGCGACTCCGTCGCCCCGCTCCAGGGCGAGCTTGCCAGCACGGGCAAGCTGGACGATGCGATGATGCATGGCCTCGGTCACCTCACTCGGGTCTACGGCACCAATCCCGTCGACCCTGACGAGCGTGCCGCGTACCTGTGGAAGCGGCAGCGGTCGCTCATTGCGGACACGCGGCCCGGCATCCCGGCGCTGGTTCACGAGGAGTGCCTCACCGGCCTGGCGGCGTGGAAGGCCGCCACGTTCCCCACGCCCCTGGCGTGGGGAGCGACGTTCGATCACGAGCTCGTCGAACGCATGGGCGCGCTGATCGGCGGCTCCATGCACGCGCTCGGCATCCACCAGGGCCTCGCCCCGGTGCTCGACGTCATCCGCGACGTCCGGTGGGGACGTGTCGAGGAGTGCATCGCCGAGGACCCGTTCCTCGTGGGAACCATCGGCACCTCGTACGTGCGGGGCCTCCAGTCGGAGGGAGTCGACGCGACGCTCAAGCACTTCGTGGGCTATTCGGCCTCCCGTGCGGGACGCAACTTCGCACCAGTCCACGCGGGCCGGCGAGAGTTGCAGGACACGCTCCTCATCCCGTTCGAGATGGCGGTGCTCGACGGCGGCGTGCACTCGATCATGCACTCGTACGCCGAGATCGACGGCCTTCCCGTCGCGGCCGACCCGGAACTGCTCACCACCAAGCTCCGCGACGAGTGGGGCTTCACCGGAGTCGTCGTCGCCGACTACTTCGGCGTCGCGTTCCTCCACCTGCTCCACGGGGTCGCGGCGGACCTGGGCGACGCCGCAGCGCAGGCGCTGGCCGCCGGCGTGGACATCGAGCTGCCCACGGGCGACGCCTACCTGGCGCCGCTCAAGGCCGCGCTCGAGTCCGGTGTCGCGGACATCGCGCATGTCGACCGCGCCGCAGAGCGAGCGCTGGCGCAGAAGGAGCGGCTGGGCCTGCTCGACGCCACGTTCGATGAGGACCCGCCCACTGGCGTCGACCTCGACTCCCCCGCCCACCGCGCGGTGGCCCGGGAGATCGCCGAGAAGTCGGTGGTGCTCGTCTCGAACGACGGCACGCTGCCCCTCGACGCCACGGACGACCGTCAGGCGGTGGGCGTCATCGGCCCCAACGCGGACACGTTCGCGGCGCTGTTCGGGTGCTATTCGTTCGCGAATCACGTGCTGTCGCAGCGTCCCGGCGTGGAACTCGGATTCGAGGCGCCGTCCGTGCTCGAGGGCATCCGCGAGGAGTTCGCTGGCACCGTCCTCGCCGCTCGCGGCTGCGGCATCGACGACGACGACCGCTCCGGCTTCGACGATGCGGTCACGGTCGCGCTCGAGGCCGACACCGCGATCGTGGTGGTCGGTGACGAGGCTGGCCTGTTCGGCCGCGGCACCGTCGGGGAAGGCTGCGACCGCGACGACCTCGAGCTGCCAGGCGTGCAGCGCGATCTGGTCGAGGCCATCCTCGACACCGGCACCCCCGTGGTGCTGGTGATGCTCACCGGCCGCCCGTACGCCGTGTCGTGGGCGATCGAGCGGTGTGCGGCCGTCGTCCAGGCCTTCTTCCCTGGAGAAGAGGGCTCGGGCGCGATCGCGCGCGTGCTGTCCGGACGGGTCAATCCCTCCGGCCGCCTGCCCGTGACGCTCCCCCGGTCGGTGGGCGCCCAGCCGTACTCGTACCTGCATCCCAAGCTCGGGGGGGATGGAGAGGTCACCAACCTCTCCACCGGACCGGCGGCGTGCTTCGGGCACGGACTCTCGTACACGACGTTCGCGCACGAGGACCTCGAGACGGCGGATGCCCCCACGGACGGCGAGATCATCGCCGCCGTCACCGTGACGAACACGGGCGAGCGCCACGGCGAGGACGTGGTGCAGCTCTACGCCCACGACGTCGTCGGCTCCATCACCCGGCCCGTCGCACAACTCGTGGGCTACCACCGGGTGACCCTCGCCCCCGGCGAGAGCGCGCGGGTGGAGTTCACCGTGCCCACGACGCGACTCGCGTTCTCCGATCGCTCGTTCACGCGAGTGGTCGAGCCCGGCGCCGTCGAACTGTGGACGGGCACGAGCGAGGAGCGCTTCGCGGAGGCGACCCTCGCCCTGGTCGGTGACACGCACCCCGTCACCACCGCTTCGGCCCGGTGGACCGCGACGAGGATCGCATGACGTCTGGCCGCGACGTCGACCACCGCATGGGCGAGGGGACGGTGACCGTCACTGACGGCGCCGGCACCCCTCTCGCCGAGCGGGAAGTCATCGTGGAGCAGACGCGCCACGACTTCTCCTTTGGCAACATCGGGTTCGACCTGGTCGAGTGGATCGGCGGCGACGGCGAGGCGGGCACCCACCTGTTCGGCGGCGCCTCTGCGGCATCGGCTCCCCTGCTCGCCGAGAAGTACCTCGAGCTCCACAACGCCACCACGCTGCCGTTCTACTGGCGTGGCTTCGAGCCGCGTCGTGGCTCGCCCGACACCGACCGCCTTCACCGTGCGGCGCAGTGGTTCGTGGACCGCGGAGTCGCCGTCAAGGGTCATCCCCTGCTGTGGCACACGCTGGCGCCACAGTGGCTGCTCGACCTCGACGACGAGGAGGCGGAATCCGTGATGCGGGCCCACATCGCGCGCGAGACCCGCGAGTTCGCGGGCGTCGTGGACCTGTGGGACGCGATCAACGAGGCCGTGATCCTCCCCGTCTTCACCGCCGAGCGCAACGCCGTCACTCGGCTCGCGCAGTCCAAGGGACGCCTCGAGATGGTGCGCCTCGCTTTCGAGTCCGCGCGCGAGGGCAACGGTCACGCCAGGCTGGTCCTCAACGACTTCGACCTGTCCTTCGACTACGAGCGCGTCATCGAGGAGTGTCTCGACGCCGGCATCGAGATCGACGCGATCGGCCTGCAGACCCACATGCACCAGGGGTACCGCGGAGAAGAGGCCGTGTGGGACATCCTCGAGCGGTTCGCGCGGTTCGGCCTGCCGCTGCAGATGACTGAGACCACGCTCGTCTCCGGCGACCTCATGCCCGCGCACATCGTCGACCTCAACGACTACGTGGTGGACGACTGGCCGTCGACGCCCGAGGGAGAGGCCCGCCAGGCGGACGAAGTCGTGCGCCACTACCGCACCCTCGTCTCCCACCCCGCGGTGGAGTCGATCACCTATTGGGGCCTGACCGACGAGGGCGCCTGGCTGGGCGCGCCCGCCGGGCTGCTGAGGCGCGACGGGAGCGCCAAGCCCGCGTTCGACGCACTGGTGGAGCTCATCAAGGATGAGTGGTGGATGTCACCCACCGCCGTACGGACCGACGGCGACGGCCGGGTGCAGATACGCGGCTTCGCCGGGGACTATCGCGTCTCTGACGGCAGTGGCAGCGCCAGCATTCACCTTGATCGCGGCGCCACCACCTCCCTGCGCGTGGCCCTGGAGTAGGCGTCACGATGACCGTCGACCGACAACGACGTCGATCGCCTCGGGTCACGATCTCGCAGATCGCGGAAGAGGCAGGCGTCTCCATGCCGACCGTCTCACGCGTGCTCAACGGTCGCACAGGCGTCTCTGACAAGACCCGCACCGCGGTGCAGTCCCTGCTCGACGAGCACGGGTATCGGCGCCGCGGCACGTCCCAGCGACAGCGCGTGGGGCTCATCGACTTCGTGCTGCGCGACCTCGACCCGATCTGGGCGATGCCGCTCATCCAAGGGGCGGAGACGGAAGCGTTGAGGTCGGGTGCCAGCATCGTGCTCACCTCCACGCACGGGCGGTCCGTCAGCAACCCTCGCTGGATCCAGCACCTCGCGAGCCGCCGCACCGACGCGGTCGTCATCGTGGTCTCCGAACTCTCGACGGGCGCGGCAGCCGAACTGGGCCGGCTCCACACACCCGTCGTGCTCGTCGATCCCGTGGGGTCGACCCCGGGAGACATGCCCACAGTCACCGCTGCCAACCGTGCCGGCGGCCGCATGGCCACGGAGCATCTGCTCCGGCTCGGCCACCGACGCATCGGCATCGTGACGGGCCCGCAGGGCGTCCGATGCTCCGAGGACAGACTCGAGGGATACCGGGACGCGCATCGACGCCACGGAATCCCCCTCGACCCCCACCTCCAGGACTACGGCGACTTCATGCCCGCATCGGGCCTGACGTCCGCGCGGCGCATGCTGGGAATGTCCCGCCGTCCCACGGCGATCTTCGCCGGCACGGACCAGACCGCATCGGGCGTCTACACCGCCGCCCGCGAACGCCGGCTGCGCATCCCCGAGGACCTGTCGATCGTGGGGTTCGACGACGTCATCGTGTCCGAATGGCTGCAGCCGCCCCTCACGACAGTGCACCAGCCGCTCGAGCAGATGGCGCGCGCGGCGATCCGAGCCGCCGCCCAGATCGCCTACGAGGGCCGCGCTCCGTCCGGGCGTCTGGAGCTGCCGACGTCGCTCACGCTCCGCTCGTCGACGTCCGCACCCGCGCGGGCGGCCGCCTGAGCATCCCCTTCACGAGAGTGCCGGGTGGCCGATGCGCGCGGGGCCGGAGATCACCGGGTCGCGTCCTCCGGGCGGAGGCTGACGCGGCGCAGCAACTGCGCATTCGCGGCCACCACGATGGTCGACAGGCTCATCGCGATCGCCGCGGCAGCCGGCGGCATCGTGACTCCCGCCCACGCAAGAGCACCGGCCGCAACCGGAATGGCGATCACGTTGTACCCCGTGGCCCACACCAGGTTCTGGCGCATCTTCCGGTACGAGGCATGCGATAGGTCGATCACCGACAGCACGCCACGCGGGTCAGAGCTCGCGAGCACCACGCCCGCGGCCTCCATCGCGACATCGGTGCCGGCGCCGATCGCCAGGCCAACGTCCGCGCGGGCGAGTGCCGGTGCGTCATTGACGCCGTCCCCGACCATGGCGACCTTCCTGCCCTGGCTCTGCAGCGTGCCAACGGCATCGTCCTTGTCGCCCGGAAGCACCTCGGCGAACACGTCATCGATTCCCACGTCGCGGGCAACGGCATCGGCCACCGCCTGGGAGTCACCGGTGACGAGCGCGACCGCGATGCCCCGTGCATGGAGCGCATCGACGGTGGCGCGTGACTCCTCTCGCACCGGGTCTGCGGTCGTGAAGGCGCCCACCACCTCGGCGTCGACCACCACGTGGAGCACGGCGCCACCGCGCTCGTTCCACGGTGCCGTGGCACGCGCCAGCGAATCGGGTTCCGCCAGGCGGAGATCGGACAGCAGCGCCGGGCCTCCCACCGCCACCTCGTGACCGTCGACGACCGCACGCACGCCCTTCCCGGGCACGGTCTGGACGCTGTCCGCGGACGGAACCGCAATGCCCCGATCCGCGGCAGCAGCCATGACGGCGCGGCCGACGGGATGCTCGGAGTCGCGTTCGGACGCCGCCGCGAGAGCGAGCACTCGATCGAGCCGACCGTCGGCGGCCGCCGCGTCCGTCACCACATGGGATCCCTCGGTCAGCGTGCCCGTCTTGTCGAACAGCACGGTGTCCACCGTGCGCATCGACTCCAGCGCCTGGGTGTCCTTGACCAGGATCCCGTGCTGCGCGCTCGACGACGTGCTGATCGCGATCACCAGGGGAATCGCGAGGCCGAGCGCGTGGGGGCAGGCGATCACCAGGACGGAGACGGCTCGCGTCAGGCCAGTCGCAGGGTCGTCGACGATGGAGGTCACGATGAACGTCAGGGCAGCGACGCCGAGCGCGACCCAGAACAGCCACGCGGCCGCGCGGTCGGCCAGTCGACGCGTGCCGGAACGCGACTCCTGTGCGGACTGCACCATGCGTTGGACGCCCGCAAGCGCGGTGCCCTCCCCTGTGGCCGTCACTCGAATCCTGAGAGCGCCGTCGGTCGCCACGGTGCCCGCCACCACCCCGTCACCCGGGTGCTTCGCGACGGGAGCGGACTCGCCCGTCATCAGCGACTCGTCGACCGCAGCATCGCCCTGCAGGATCGTGCCGTCCGCCGGGATGCGGCCTCCAGGGCGGACCACCACCACGTCGCCTTCACCGAGTTCGGAGATGGGGACGGTCTCCGTGGCATCGTTGTCCACCACTCGTTCGGCGTCGTCGGGCAGCAGTTCGGCGAGTGCCTGAAGCGCACCCCGGGCCTGCCCCACCGCCTTCATCTCCTGCCAGTGGCCAAGGAGCATCACGACGATGAGCGCTGCGAGCTCCCACCAGAAGTCAAGGTCGCCGAGACCGAGGGTCGCGGCCGCCGACGCGAGGAATGCGACGGTGATGGCGAGCGAGATCAGCGTCATCATGCCCGGTCGGCGGGACGCGATCTCGTCCCGCCACGCCATCGACAGGAACGGCCAGCCGCCCCACACGAAGATCACTGATCCGAGCAGTGGAGGGATCAACGCCGTGCCGGGCAGGTCATAGCCGAACCAGTGCTCGACCATCTGGCTGGTCGCGATCACCGGAACCGCGATGACCAGGTTCCACCAGAACAGTCGACGAAACATGTCGGCATGGCCCGAATGGTCCGTGCCGTGGTGCTGGTGCTGCTCGTGCGCCGCGTGCTGTGCGTGCTGCTGATGCTCCATGAGGACCTCCTGGTAGGAGAACGTTCCCTCACTGTAAACCTTCCAGTTGACTGGAAGGTCAAGCGGTCATGTGCTCCGCATCGGCGCGTGACTGTCGCCCTCGCGCGCGGTCAAGCGGCTCAGGCGTACGAGGCGCCTCAGGCCGCTCCGGCACGGCGCCGGTTGACCACGTCGAACGCGACTGCCGCCAGGAGCACCAGACCCTTGATGACCTGCTGCCATGCCGAGTCGATGCCCATGATGGACAGTCCCTGGTTCAGCACGCCCATCACGAGCGCACCGATCACGGCACCCGACACTCTTCCCACGCCGCCCTGGACGGCTGCACCTCCGATGAAGACCGCAGCGATGGCGTCCAGTTCGTAGAAGTTTCCCGCGCCGGATTGCGCCGCACCCGCACGGGAGGTGGTCACCACTGCCGCGATGGCCGCGAGGACGCCGATGTTGACGAAGATGAAGAAGTCCACCCACTTGGTCTTGACGCCCGACATCATCGCGGCGAAGCGGTTGCCGCCCATGGCGTAGATGTGGCGTCCGAACACCGTGCGGTTGAGGACGAACGAGTAGGCCAGCACGAGCACGCCCAGCAGAATCAGCACGTACGGCGTGCCGTTGTGCTGAGCGAGCAGATAGGCGAAGAACAGCATGGCGCCCGCGATCAGGACGATCTTGCCGACGAAGAGCGGCATCGACTCGCGCGGCAGGTCACGACTGATGAGCTTGCTGCGGGCACGGAGCTGAGAGAACGCGTAGCCGATCGCACCGGCCGCGCCGATCAGCATCGTCAGCACGTCGAGGTCGTTCACGCTGCCGAGCCAGTCGGGAATCCATCCTGCACCGATCGCCACGTACCCCTGGGGCAGGCCGCCGATGGTGCCTCCGGTGAGGAACACGATGGCCAAGCCGCGGTAGATCAGCATGCCGGCCAGTGTCACGATGAAGGCCGGCACCCTGACGAATGCCACCCAGAACCCCTGCCACGCCCCCACGACCGCACCCACGAGGAGCGACACGGCGATGGAGACCCAGACGGGCTGGCCCCACTCGCTGATGGCGAGCGCCGACACGGCACCGATCATGGCGACGAGCGAACCGACCGACAGGTCGATGTGGCCCGCGATGATGACCATGACCATCCCGATCGCGAGGATCACCACGTAGGCGTTCTGGCTGATCAGGTTGTTGAAGTTCGCGGGGAGCAGGAGCTTTCCGTCGGTGAACCAGAACTGGAACAGTGCCACGATGACGACGAGGGCGCTGAGCAGTCCGTAGTCGCGCGCGCTGACACCGACCGAGGACTTGCGCCTCTCGGCCGCTTTCTTGGTAGATGACTCGGACATCGTCAGTTCTCTCCCACCGTCATGAGTTGCATCAGTCGTTCCTGCGTTGCGTCCTTGCGAAGCACATCCCCCGTGACGCGGCCTTCGGAGATGGTGTAGATGCGATCAGAGAGCCCCAGCAGCTCCGGAAGCTCGGACGAGATCACCACGATCGCCTTGCCCTGGGAGGCGAGCTTGTTGATGATGCCGTAGATCTCGTACTTCGCCCCCACGTCGACGCCTCGCGTCGGCTCATCGAGGATCAGCACGTCAGGCGTCGTGTTGAGCCACTTGGACAGCACGACCTTCTGCTGGTTCCCGCCCGACAAGGTGCCGACGACCCGGCTGACCGAGTCCGTCTTGATGTTGAGCGATCTCTGGTACTCCTCGGCCACCTCGATCTCGTCGTGCAGGTCGATGACGCCATAGTTCGACACGCCACGGAGGTTCGCACCCGTGATGTTGGCGGCGATGGTCGCAATGAGGTTCAGGCCGTAGCGCTTGCGGTCCTCGGTGACGTACGCGACTCCGTTGGCGATCGCATCGTTCACGGAGCGCGTCGAGATCTCCTTGCCGTGCTTCAGCACCCGTCCCGAGACGTGCGCACCGTACTGGCGGCCGAAGAGGCTCATGGCGAGCTCGGTGCGCCCGGCCCCCATCAGGCCCGCGAAGCCCACCACCTCTCCAGCGCGGACGTAGAACGACGCATCCTTCACGACCTGGCGGCCGGTATCGACCGGGTGAAAGGCGTTCCAGTTCTCCACCCGGAACACCTCGTCGCCGATGTCCGGCGTGCGGGGTGGAAAGAGGTTGTCCAGCGGGCGACCCACCATGGAGCGGATGAGGCGCGACTCGGAGTTGTCCTCGTCGGACATGCTGAAGTCATCCACGGTCTCGCCGTCACGGATCACCGTGATCGTGTCGGCGACAGCGCGAATCTCCGCAAGCTTGTGCGAGATGATGATGCTGGTGATGCCCTCATCCCTCAGGCCCCTGATCAGGTCGAGGAGGTGCGCCGAATCGTCGTCGTTGAGGGCGGCCGTCGGCTCATCGAGGATGAGGAGCTTGACGTCCTTCGAGAGCGCCTTGGCGATCTCGACGAGCTGCTGCTTGCCCACACCAAGATGGAGCACCTGGGTCGTCACTTCCTCATTGAGGCCGACTCGCTTCAGGAGTTCCTGCGCCCGCTCGTTGGTCTCGTGCCAGTCGATGACGCCGCGCGAGGCGCGTTCATTGCCGAGGAAGATGTTCTCGGCGATCGACAGGTACGGGGAGAGCGCCAGTTCCTGGTGAATGATGACGATTCCGGTGTGCTCGGAGTCGTTGATCGAACGGAACTCGACAGGCTCGCCGTCGAACTCGATCCGACCTTCGAAGTGGCCATGCGGGTACACGCCTGACAGCACCTTCATCAGCGTCGACTTGCCGGCGCCGTTCTCGCCGCAGATGCCATGCACCTCGCCTCGGCGGACATCGAGAGAGACGCCGTCGAGTGCGCGCACCCCGGAGAACTCCTTCACGATGTCCGTCATCTTCAAGATGAGATCCGACACAGTGCTCCTTCCCATTGTGCCCACGGTGGGCAGATGGTGGTGGCCGTCGCGTGCGACGGCCACCACCATCAGTCGAGACTTACAGGCCCACGTCCCCGGGCTGGAGGAAGCCCGAGTCGATCAGCTTCGACTGCACGTCATCCGCCGTCACGACCTCAGGGGTGATGAGGTACGAAGGAACGACCTTGACGCCGTTGTCGTACGTCTCGGTGTCGTTCACCTCCGGCTCTTCGCCCGCAAGGATGGACATGATCATCTCCTCGACGCGCTCGCCGAGAAGACGGGTGTCCTTCCAGACCGTCATGGACTGCTCACCCGCGAGGATCTGCGTCACCGCGGCCTTGTCGCCGTCCTGACCCGTGAGGATCGGGAAGTCGTCGGCGGTGTAGCCGGAGGTGCGCAGGGCCTGGGCGATGCCCACCGCGAGGGAGTCGTTGGGCGAGAGCACCACATCGACCTTCTCGCCGCCGGCGTAGAACGAGCTGAGGCGGTTCTCCATCTCAGCCTGAGCGTCGTCGGAGCCCCAACCGAGGATGCCGATGGACTGCCAGTCGTCGACAGAGGCCGGTGCCTTGCCCGACGGCACGACGAGCTGTCCGCTGTCGACGTACGGGCTCAGGACGTCCCACGCGCCGGCGAAGAAGAACCGTGCGTTGTTGTCGTCGGGGCTTCCAGCGAAGGGCTCGAAGTTGTACGGCCCGTCACCGTCCGCGAGACCGAGCTCCGACTCGATGTACTCACCCTGGAGGGTGCCCACCGAGTAGTTGTCGAACGTGGCGTAGTAGTCCACGTTCTCCGACTCGAGGATGAGGCGGTCGTAGGCGATCACGGTCGCATCTGCGTCGCCGGCCGTCTGGAGCACCGGTCCCAGCGTGGTGCCGTCGATGGAGGCGATCACCAAGATGTTCGAGCCGTTGGCGATCATGTTCTGCAGCTGCGAGATCTGCTGGTCGGTCTCGTTGTCTGCGTACTGCAGGTCGACGGTGCAGCCGTCCTCCTCAAGGCGCGCCTTGAGGCCTTCACCGTCATTGATCCAGCGCTCGAGCGAGCGGGTGGGCATTGCGATGCCCACATTGCATTCGTCGCTCGCGGCCGGGGCGCCCCCGGACGTGGAGTCGGCGTCCGGCGACTCCTCCCCCGACGAACATGCGGCGAGCGAGAGCGCCATAGCGCTGAAGCCCGCGACAAGCGCAAACCTGTTCCTCTTGATCATGCGTAGAACTTCCTTCCTTGAGTGCCGATCGGCACCGTGCGGTGGCGCTCGTCCACCCTCGGGGACCGCGGCGTCGCGCTCCCCGAGGAGATGAACGTGCGGATGATGCTGCCGCCGAAGGAGTGGGGCGTGGCGAACGAGGCGTCTTCCAGCACTGGGTCAACCCCCCTGGTCACAGATGCTGTGCTCATACCTCACTCCTTTGTCAGGCTGTCGCATCACAGACGTCACACTATGTTGACTTCGCAAACATATCGCCGGCGAGGCGCGAGCGCAGGGCGAGAGGGCGACCGTTACGGGATCGTGACCAAAAGGTGACGGGGTGCGCAGGCGCGGATGTTAACGAACCGCATTGCGATGCCTCACGCCCGTGCTCACAGGCCGCAGGCGCGCTCGCGCAGGGTCTCTCCCTACCCATGGCGGCAGGGACGTGGCTCGCTCGTCACGCGAGAACGGAGAGGGTGTCAGCCCGCGCTCATGTACGCGGGCGCGCACGCTGGCGACCACCTCCGGGCACGCGTGCCCGGAGGTGTGGCTGCTGCCGGCGTCAGCCCTCGACGCCCGCTCGCTGAAGGATGATCTCCCGGACCCGACCTGCATCGGCCTGACCGCGGGTGGCCTTCATGACCGCACCCACGATCGCGCCCGCTGCCTGCACCTTGCCGCTCTGGATCTTCTCCAGCACGTCGGGCTGGGCCGCAAGCGCCTCGTCCACGGCTTTCTCGAGAGCCGAGTCGTCAGACACGACCTCGAGGCCACGAGCGGCGACCACTTCCGCGGGCGATCCCTCGCCCGCGAGCACGCCCTCGAGCACTTGCCGGGCCAGCTTGTCGTTGATGCGCCCCTCGTCGACCAGCCCCTGGAGCTCGGCGACGTGCTCGGGGGTGACCGGCAGGTCGCGCATCGCCACGTCGCGGTCATTCGCGGTCCGTGCGAGCTCGCCCATCCACCACTTGCGCGCCGCCTGGGGCGTGGCGCCCGCGGCGACCGTCGAGGCGATGAGGTCCAGCGCATCGGCGTTGACCGCGTCGCGCATCTCGAGATCGCTGAAGCCCCAGTCCTCCTTGAGGCGCGCGCGCATCTTGGCGGGGTGCTCGGGCAGCGTGCCGCGCAGCTCCTCGACCCACTCGCGGCTCGGCTCGACCGGCAGCAGGTCGGGCTCAGGGAAGTAGCGGTAGTCCTCCGCCTCCTCCTTGGACCGTCCTGGCGTGGTCGAACCGGTGTCCTCGTGCCAGTGACGGGTCTCCTGCACCACCGGCTCGCCGGCGAGCAGCAGCCCGGCCTGGCGAGAGGCCTCGTGATGGATGGAGCGCTCGATCGCGCGCAGCGAGTTGACGTTCTTGGTCTCGGACCTCTTGCCGAACGGCACAGAGTTCTGGTCCTCGCCCGGACCAGCCTTGACGCGCAGCGACAGGTTCACGTCCGCGCGGACGGAGCCCTGCTCCATGCGCCCGTCGGAGATCCCGAGGGCCTTCACGATGTCGCGGATGGTCGCCACATACGCGCGCGCGACCTCCGCGGTGCGCGCCCCCGCGCCCGTGATGGGCTTGGTGACGATCTCGACCAGCGGGACGCCGCCGCGGTTGTAGTCCACGAGGGAGTGGCTCGCGCCCTGGATTCCGCCGGTGCCACCCACGTGGGTGTTCTTGCCGGCGTCCTCCTCGATGTGCGCACGCTCGATTCCGATGGTCACCACGGTGCCGTCGTCGAGCACCACGTCGAGGCTGCCCTCGAAGCACGTGGGCTCGTCATACTGCGAGATCTGGTAGTCCTTCGCCAGGTCCGGGTAGAAGTAGTTCTTGCGGGCGAAGCGGCTCGACTCGCGGATCTGGCAGCCGAGCGACAGCCCCAACCGGATCGCCGACTCCACAGCCTTCTCGTTCGTCACCGGCATCGACCCCGGGAGGCCCAAGCACACCGGGCACACCTGAGTGTTGGGCTCGGCCCCGAACTCATTCGCGCAGCCGCAGAACATCTTGGTGGCGGTGTTGAGCTCGACGTGGACCTCGATCCCGAACACCGGGTCGAACTGCTCCATGGCCTGCTCGTACGTCAGCGCGGTCACTTACGACACCTCCAGCTCGGGGGCCAGCGCCGCCAAGGGGCCGCCCCAGTCCTCGGCGAGCGCCTTCTCGAGCGCCGCGCCGATGCGGTAGAGCCGCGCGTCTTCGTGCGCGGGGGCCAGAATCTGGAATCCCGCAGGAAGACCATCCTCGGGTGCCACACCAGACGGCAGCGACATTCCCGGGATTCCCGCGAGGTTCGCCGGGATGGTGGCGACGTCGTTGAGGTACATCGCCAGCGGATCGTCGATGCGCTCGCCAAGCTTGAACGGCGTGGTGGGCGTGGTGGGGCTCACCAGCACGTCCGCCTTCTCGAACGCGGCCGCGAAGTCACGCTGAATGAGCGTACGGACCTTCTGCGCCGATCCGTAGTACGCGTCGTAGTAGCCCGCGCTCAGGGCGTAGGTGCCCAGAATGATGCGGCGCTTGACCTCGTCACCGAAGCCCTCGGCACGGGTCGCCCCCATGGTGCGCTCGATGGTGCCCTTCTCGACGCGCATGCCGAAGCGCACCGAGTCGAACTTGGCCAGGTTGGACGAGGCCTCCGAGGGCAGGATCAGGTAGTAGGCCGCGAGGGCGTACTCGAAGGACGGGCAGGACACCTCGACGACCTCGGCGCCCAGCGCGCGGAGCTTGTCGAGCCCCTCCTCGAAGCGCTGCTCGACACCGGCCTGGTATCCCTCGCCTGACAGCTCCTTGATGACGCCCACTCGCACGCCCGCGAGGTCGCCCTCCCGGCCCTGGCGCGCGGCCTCGACGCAGCCGGGGACCGGCTCGTTGAGGCTGGTGGCGTCCATCGGGTCGTGGCCGCCCATCACTTCGTGAAGCATCGCGGCGTCCTCGACGGTGCGCGCACACGGGCCGAGCTGGTCGAGCGAGCTGGCGAGCGCGATCGCACCGTAACGGGACACCCCGCCGTACGTGGGCTTGACCCCCACGGTGCCGGTCACCGATGCGGGCTGGCGGATCGACCCGCCGGTGTCGGAGCCGATCGCGAGCGGGGCCTCCCACGCGGCGATCGACGCCGCGGAGCCGCCGCCGGAACCGCCCGGGATGCGGTCGAGGTCCCACGGATTGTGGGTGGGGCCGAAGCCAGAGTGCTCGGTCGAGGACCCCATGGCGAACTCGTCCATGTTGGTCTTGCCGAGGATCGGCATGCGGGCCTCGCGGATCTTGCGAGTCACCGTTGCGTCGTACGGCGGCTCCCAGCCCTCGAGGATGCGCGAGCCAGCGGTCGTGGGCATGCCCCGGGTGACGAGGATGTCCTTGATCGCGATGGGCACGCCCGCGAGCGGCGGCAGGTCCTCGCCAGCGGCGCGGGCCTCGTCGACCTCACGGGCCGTCGCGAGCGCGCCCTCGGTGTTGAGGTGCAGGAACGCGTGGACGTCACCGTCCACAGCGCCGATGCGGTCCAAGTGGGCCTGCGTGAGCTCGACCGACGTCACCTCGCCTGCCTTCATCGCCGCGGCCATCTGCGCCGCGCTCAGGCGGGTCCAGTCGTGAGGGGCGGTCATGCCTCCTCCCCCAGGATCTGTGGAACGCGGAACCGGCCGTCCTCGGCTTCCGGCGCGCCGGAGAGCGCCGCCTCCTGAGACAGGGAGGGGCGCACCACGTCGGGACGGTGCACGTTGGCCATCGGGATGGGGTGGCTGGTGGCGGGGACGTCCTCGCCTGCGACCTCGGCGACCTTGGCCACCGAGTCCACGATGGCGTTCAGTTGACCCCCCAGGCGGTCGAGGTCCTCGTCGGTCATGTCGATGCGTGCGAGCGCCGCGAGGCGTGCCACGTCTGCGCGTTCAAGAGACATGCCCCAGAGTCTAGTGGCGACGCATGCGTCGAATCCCCGGACCATACGTCGACGCTCGGAGACGACACCGGAAGCCTTCCCTGCTGCCTGGCCGGGACGTCCGCCGGCTCGCCCCGCGCAGCGGTGGCCGTCGTATCGCGATGAGGGCGCTGCTCGTACAGCATCGATCGTTTCCGGTCCGAGTGCGGCGCCGCTGATTCAGGCCGGTCCGCACGCGCAGGTCGATTCTCCCAGCGGGCAGGCGCCAGTCTCGCCTGAACGTTAGGGACTCCAGCTCACCACCGCGTCACGAAGTTCGAGCGGCGGGATCGCACTATTCAGCCGAAGAACTGGCCGATCGCATCGTTCAATCCACTTCTCGTGGGCGACCCGGCTCCTGCCGTCGAAGGATGGATCGTCGTAACCTCGCGCCCATTCCAGAAAGGCAGACCACGCCGCCTCGTCGTACTCGTGACCGTCCCGGCGATGGACCTCACGGGCTTCCAGGCGTCGCAATCGCTCCTCAGGATCGAGTGTCAAGAAGACGACTGCGTCGCATTCGGCGACGATGCTCTCACCCCAACCCATGAACGACCCCGACAACACCCAGCCCTCGCGCGGGACGAATACGTCGTGCATCAACTCCAGTCGTGCGCTCGACGAGCGCTTGGTTGTGTAGGGCGGAACGGTGGGCGCCCAGAAGTAGTCGTCGGCATCCGCATGGGGCACTGACCAGTAGTCGGCCAACGCTCGGCCGAGCGTCGTTGTCCCAGTCCCGCTCGCCCCCATCACATGAACTCTCGAACGTCGCATCGTTCACGTGTGGCGTGGCAGGGAGCGTCGCGGCGCCCGACCCTGCCGCTCAAAGGACAGTAAGAGCCTGCCTGTAGGCCGTCCGGCAACCGGGCGCCGTCGTCGCCAGCGCTGAGTCGGTCACCGCAAACGTGGCCATTGAAGCCCCCTTCTTGGGAGGTTCGGTTTCGGGCCCTAGTCTCGAGCCCGAATCACTGAGTCGAGTTCACTCATGAGCTGCGCCACTCGTGAACTGCCCGACGGGGCGGACGGATATCGACGAAGTATCTCGGGCAGGGGTGAAGTCGCGCGATCGGCTAGAGCGCGAACCCCATCGCTGTCCGCGGCGCCTGTTCTCAGTTCGGAAACCCGCGCGGCGCAGGCAGCGGCACGGAGTATATGTCCGACCTGCGATGACTTCGCGATCGGGTGGAGGTAGGCCGCCGCTGCGGCATCGCCGCAGGCCACTGCTGCGAGCTGGGCGGCTCCCTCAGCGACGCCCTTGGCGGCGCGGTGTGATGCAAAGGCGGCCGTTCGTTGCAGGTTTGAGCGCGGAGCGCCGCCAGCGAACAGTCGCGCAGCGTCAATCGCATCGCGTGGTCGCGAGTCATCTGGGGAGGCGGCTTCGAAGTCGGGCAGCAACGCCTCGGCGACGTCGGCGGCGAACCGGACGACTGCTCGCAGTTCGTCCGTCGTCAGATCAAAGTCTCCGGTACTCATCGCCCCCTCGTCCCGTGTACTTGACGCAGTTCTCAGTCGTTCGAGAATGATCGTTACCGGAGGGTCCGCCGATGTCTAACTTCGCGCAGCTCGTGCGCTCCGCCAGCATCGTCGATCTTCTCGTTGCCATCGGCCACCCAGTGATGGCCCTCGTAGAAGCGAACGGCTCTCTCGTTACCGAAGAGCACCCACAGGTACGCGTCGTGGAAGCCCTCGCGTTGAAGCTCCGCTTCAACGCGCTCGATGAGTGCATGCCCTACTCGCTTCGACCAGTGCTCAGGGTGAACGTACAGGCCCGCCAACTCACCTGACCTGCTCTGACCCTCATCGCGTCCCGCTCCAAACGCAGCCCAGCCCACGATCTGTCCGTCTAGCTCTGCGACGAGCATGGTGTGCGGGGCGTTCGCGTCGCCGCCAGTGGGCTCTCCAGCGTTCGATGCGTGGATCCAGTTCGACCAGCGAGCTGCGCGGTCGTCGATGTCGAGTGCATCAAGGACGGAATCGTCAATCACACCGCGGTATGCGCTCTGCCACGTTCTCACATGGACGACGGCAACACCGCGGGCGTCATCCAACCTCGCCCGCCGGATCTCGAGACTCTGCATCGCCCGACGCTATCGAAGCATCGCAGAACGCGCAGTGTCGCGCGGCTACTTGAGGCGGACGGTGACGGCAGGCGCGGGCGGCAAGCTCAGGGCGCGGACCGAAAGCGACCGCTATGGGGTCAGGGCTCCCAGGAGTAGCCGATGAGCCGAATCCCGCCCTCAGCCTCGGAGACCTTGGAGACGGTGCCATCCGCATTGTCGATCACGGTCCAGTCGAGGTCCTCCCGGCGCTTGAAGCCCATGCGCTCGTACAGGCGGTGCGCGACGTGCATGGACTCCATGGTGGACAGCACGATGCGCGAGGCGCCCCTCTCGACAGCGAGGTCCATCGCGGCGCGCGTGAGCGTCCGGCCGATCCCGCGGCCCCGCTCGATGGGCGAGACGGCGAGCATGCGGAGCTCGAACTCGTCCCCCTGCGCAAGCTCGACGAAGCTGGAGCCCGGCGGCACCACCGTGATGGTGCCCACGACGGGCCCCTCCCCCGTCTCGCCGTCCGCCATCATCAGCAGCATGGCGTCCTCGGCGCGCGCGTGGGCGTCCTTGAGCTGCGGGATGTACGGGTGCGCCTGGTCGACGAGGCCGTCCGCCAGGTATGCCAGCGCGGTCAGCTCTCCGATCTCCGTGAGCCGGCTCGACTCGCTCGGATCGACGATGCGGATGGTCTGGGCCATGACACTCCTTGGACGACCTGCGTGCGGGCTGAGTCCAATGTAGCCCACCACTCGCGGGCGCGAGCGGGGCGGCGGCCGTGCCTAGGCGAGGGCCTGCGGCCCTCCCTCAAGCAAGCGTTCGAACTGCGCCTCGTCGAGCGTCGGGACCCCCAGCTGCTCGGCCTTGGCCGCCTTCGAGCCGGCGTTCGCCCCTACCACCACGTAGTCCGTGTTCTTCGAGACGGACGACGCGGCCTTGCCGCCGCGCGTGATGATCGCCTCCTTGACTGAGTCCCTCGTGAAGCGCTCGAGCGACCCGGTGGCGACCACCGTCAGTCCCTCCAGGGTGCGCTCGACGGCCTCGTCCCGCTCATCGGCCATCCGCACTCCGGCCGCCGCCCATCGTTCGACGATCTCGACGTGCCAGTCGACCGCGAACCAGCTGCGTACGGACTCGGCAATCACCGGGCCCACGCCCTCGACCGCCGCCAGTTCCTCTTCGCTCGCTGCGCGGATGGCATCCATGGATTCGAATGCGGTCGCGAGCGCGCGCGAGGCCGTGGGGCCCACGTGCCTGATCGACAGCGATACCAGCACGCGCCAAAGCGGCTGCTTCTTCGCCTTCTCAAGCTCTTCCAACAGCTTGCTGGCATTCCGCGTGAGGTCACCAGGTTGGCGGGGAGTCTCGCCCGCATCACGTTGGGCCTTGGTGAGCGACTCGGTCGCCTTGAGCGTGAACAAGTCAGCCAACGCAACATCCTGCGCGCCGAGATCGAAGAGGCCGGCCTCGTTGACGAGCACGCCCGACTCGACCATGGCCGCCGCGGCCTTCTCCCCCAACACCTCGACGTCGAGCGCACCGCGCGAGCCGATGAACGCGATGCGGTCGATGATCTGTGCAGGGCAGGACTGCGAGTTGGGGCACCGCAGGTCCTTGTCGCCCTCCTTCTGCTCCGCGAGAGCCGTCCCGCATGAGGGGCAGTGCGTGGGCATGGACCACTCACGCTCCTTGCCCGTGCGCGCCGCGGCCACCGGGCCGACGATCTCGGGGATGACATCCCCCGCCTTCCGCAGCACCACTGTGTCGCCGATCAGCACGCCCTTGCGCTTGACCTCGTGCTGGTTGTGGAGGGTCGCGTAGGTGACGGTGGATCCCGCCACCGTCACGGGCGTCATCACCCCGTACGGCGTGACGCGGCCGGTGCGCCCCACGTCGACGCGAATGTCCTCGAGCGTGGTGTGGACCTCTTCAGGGGGGAACTTGTACGCGATCGCCCACCGTGGCGCGCGCGAGGTGGACCCGAGCTCCGCCTGCACGCTGCGGTCGTCGACCTTCAGCACCGCGCCGTCGATCTCATGCACCATGTCGTGGCGACGCTTCTCCAAGTCCACGAGGTAGTCCTCGATGGGGCCGATGCCGTCCAGCACCCGCGCGAACTCGCTCACCGGCATGCCCCACTGCGCGAGGACGTCGTAGATGCCCGACTGCGACCCAATGCTCGGGTGTGGCTCCGTGCCGCCCCACTCCAACGCGCCGAGGGCGTACGCGGTCAGCGCCAAGGGGCGGGTGGCCGTCACCTGGGGGTCCTTCTGCCGCAGCGACCCCGCCGCCGTGTTGCGCGGGTTCGCGTACGGGTCCTTGCCCTCGTCGCGCAGTCGGTCGTTGAGCTGCTGGAACGCCTCGACCGGCAGGTACACCTCGCCGCGCACTTCGACCAGCGCGGGCACGTGATCGCCAGCGAGGGAGTGAGGCAGCCCGGCGATGGTGCGCACGTTCGCGGTGACGTCTTCGCCCGTGGTGCCGTCGCCCCGCGTGACGCCCTGCGTGAGCTCGCCATCGACGTACGTCAGCGAGATGGACAGCCCGTCGATCTTGGGCTCGCAGACGATCCGCCGGTCGCCCGCCTCCTTGCCGATGCGCGTCAGCCAGGACTCGACCTCCGCCAGGGAGAATGCGTTGTCGAGGCTCATCATGCGTTCGCGGTGACGGACCGACGCGAAGCCGGTGTCCCCCCGCGCCGCGCCCACCACCTGCGTGGGGGAATCGGGCTCGATCAGCTCGGGGTGGCCCGCCTCCAGGTCCTTCAGCTCGCGCTCCAGAGCGTCGTACTCCGCATCGGAGATGGTGGGGGCGTCGTCGCCGTAATAGCGGGCGCGATGCTCTTCCACCTGCTGCACCAGGTCTTGGTGACGGGCGCGAGGGTCGACCTGCGCGGGACGGGATTCGTTGGTCTCGCTCACGCCCCTATCTCACCACGCAGGACCGACAACAGCGATGCGCGCATCGGCCCTCGCCAGGCCGAGCGCCGCCCCCGTATCCTGGAACGGTGCCCTCCCGTCTCGCCCTCCTGACGCTCGCCGCCGCCGTCGCCCTCGGCGGCTGCTCCATCCTGTCGCCGACCCCCACGCCGACGGTGACCGTCGAGGCAGTGACCACAGCGACGGCCACGCCCGAGCCGGAGCCCGAGCCGGTGGTCTCCGAGCAGCCGGACCGCGACGACCACGATGACCTCTATGCACGCCCGATGTGGCTCGGCACGATCCCGCTGCCCATCCAGCCCGACAACCTGGGGCAGCGCAAGCCCACGCCGGAGGAGCTGCAGGACCGCAAGCTCGCGCCGCGCCCGTGGCTTCCGGACCCCGAGTCCGAGGACTTCGCCTACGAGATCACCGAGGTTCCGGACGACGTCGCCGCCCGCTCGTCGTGGCGCAACGAGTGCCCCATCGGCCTGGATGACCTCAGTTACATCACCATGACCTACTGGGGCTTCGACCAGCAGGCCCACACGGGGGAGATGCTGATCCACCGAGACCGCGCCGAAGAGGTGGTGGGCGCGTTCGAGAAGATCTACGACGCCCGCTTTCCCATCGAGGAGATGCGCGTGATCTCCCTCGAAGAGCACCTGTCCCCTCCCACCGGCGACCAGAACACCACCAGCGCGTTCTGGTGCCGACGCGTGGTGGGAGCCGCGACGGTGTGGTCCGAGCACTCCAAGGGGCTCGCGGTGGACATCAACCCGTTCCACAACCCGTACTACAAGGGCGAGGAGCTGTTCCCCGAGCTCGCCGAGTCGTACAAGGACCGCGCGTGGGAGCGCGACGGCATGATCTACGACCCCAGCGTGGTCTACGACGCGTTCGATGAGATCGGCTGGACCTGGGGCGGCCATTGGGAAGGCCGTGAAGACTGGATGCATTTCTCTGCCGAAGGCGGATGACCAACACAGTTCTGCCGAAGGCAGATGACGCACGGCCGATGCGCGGGTCCCAGACGATTCGCGGCATGGCACGGCAGACTGGTGGGGTGACCACGATTCCCACTGCTGACGACATCGCGCGCGCGGGCGAGGCCATCGCCGCCCACGTGCGCCACACCCCCATCATCGAGATCCCGGGGCACACCCTCGGCATCGACGCCACCCTGGTGTTCAAGCTCGAGTTCCTGCAGGTCACCGGGGCATTCAAAGCCCGCGGCGCGACGCACTACGTCGCGACGCAGCCCATCGCGCCTGCCGGAATCGTCGCGGCCTCAGGAGGCAACCACGGCGCGGCCGTCGCCTACGCCGCCCGCGAGTTCGGCCACGAGGCTCACATCTTCGTGCCCACCACCGCCAACCCGTCCAAGGTCGAGCGGCTCCTGAGCCTCGACGCGCAGGTCCACTCCATCGGCATCACGTACGGCGATGCCAGGGACGCCGCCGTCGACTACCTCGCGGAGCACGACGCGACCAGCATCGAGGCCTTCGACGACCCGGTGGTGATGGCGGGCGCGGGCACCGTCGCGATGGAGCTCGATCAGGACGACCGCGCGCAGTCCGGTCGCCACCTCGACGCGATGATGCTGGCCGTGGGCGGCGGCGGGCTCGCCGGCGGCGCTGCCGCCTGGTGCGGCGACCGCATGCGCATCATCGGCTGCGAGACCGCCGGCACCGCCTCGTATGCGGCTGCGGTCGAGGCCGGCGAGCCGGTGACCGTTCCCGTGTCCGGAGTGGCGGCGGATCACCTGGGCGCCCGGCGCATCGGCGACGTGCCCTGGGCCGCCCTCTCCCGGGCGAAGGCCGAGTCGGTCGTCCTGACCGACGACGAGGTGCTCGACGCGCAGGCGCGGCTGTGGCGACTGCTGCGGGTGGTCGTCGAGCCGGGCGTCGCCGCCCCCTTCGCCGCGCTGCTCACTGGACGCTGGGTGCCGGAGCCGGGGTCGCGCATCGGCGTCGTGCTGTGCGGGGCGAACGTGGTGATGCCCGCGGTCGGACGCACTCCCGTGGTCGAAACGATTTGATCCTCAGCTCGATATCCGATTGGATGGGCGCATCACGGCGCCCAGGACCGTCGGGGGGACCGTCCTGGGCGCCGTGGATCCAATCCGTCCGCGCGCGACCCCGCGCCATCGGCGCCGTCTGACCCACCCCGACACGGGCCACCACCGTTCCCCTGGTGTTTCGCGGACGTAAATTTCCCGTCGAATGGCGAGAACGACCCCTGCACTCGTGGCAGATTCGTCAGGAAGGCCGCCGAGGCAACGGCCGTGAGACAGGGGTCAGAAGAAGGTGGAGACGTGGATCTGACGGCGGTGCAGGGGGTCAGGACGGCGCGCTCACGGGCGGACCTCACGCTCTCCCCTGGCGAGCGCTACCTCGCCGGCGGCACGTGGCTGTTCTCGGAGGACCAGCCGGGCGTCACGGGCCTCGTCGACCTCTCCGCGCTGGGCTGGGACGAACTCGCCGTGACGGCCGAGGGCGATCTGCGCATCGGCGCGATGACCACCATCGGAGCGCTTGAGCGCTGGGCGGCGACGGCCCCGTTCCCTGCGGCTCCGCTGTTCGGCCAGTGCGCCGAGTCCCTGCTCGCGAGCGCCAAGGTGCGCTCGGCCGCCACCGTCGGCGGCAACATCGTGCGCTCATATGCGGCCTCATCGATGGTCGCGCTCGCCGCCACCCTCGATGCCACCGCCACGATCTGGAGTGCGGACGGAGCCGAGCGCGCCGTTCCCGTCGCGGACCTGCCCACGGGCAATGGCACCACCGCCCTCGCTGCGACCGAGGTGCTGCGCGACGTCATCGTTCCCGCATCGGCCCTGGAGGCGCGCACGGCCCACCGCCGCATCGCGCTGGCGCAGCATGGTCGCTCCGGAGCGCTGCTCACTGGGAGGCGCGACGCGGACGGCGCCTGCACGTTCGTCATCACCGCGGCGACCGTCACGCCCACGGTGCTGCGCTACTCCGGGCTGCCAGCGGCGGCCGCGCTCGAGGCCGACGTGCGCGACGCCGACGGGTACTACACCGACCCCCTGGGCACCGCGGACTGGCGGCGCCAGGTGAGCGCGGTGCTGCTGGCCGAGGTGCGCGAGGAGCTCGCGCCATGAGAGTCGACGGCGAGGAGGTCTCCGGCACGCCGGCGCCCGGGCAGTGCCTGCGAACGTTCCTGCGCGAGTCCGGACGCACGTCGGTCAAGAAGGGCTGCGACTCCGGGGACTGCGGGGCGTGCACGGTGCTCGTCGACGGCACAGCGGTGCACTCATGCCTCACGCCGGCGTTCCGCGCGATGGACAGCGACGTGACGACGGCGGCAGGGCTCGCCCCCGGCGATGACCTCAGCGCGCTGCAGGAGTCCTTCGTGGATCACTTCGGCTTCCAGTGCGGGTTCTGCACACCGGGCATGGTCGTGGCGGCATCAGCGCTGACCGAGGACCAGGCCGACGACCTCGAGCGCCAGATGCGCGGCAACCTGTGCCGCTGCACCGGCTACCGCGCGATCGAGGAGTCGATCCGGCACTGCGGCGATGCGCAGCAGGGGTGCGGCGGGTGCGAGCGCGGGCTGGCCCGAGTGACGTCGGCCGATGCGGGGGTCGAGGGCGTCGGCGCGGATGCGTCGCCTCCGGCGGCGAGGCGGGTGGTGCAGGGCCGCGAGCCGTTCACGTTCGACGAGCTTCCCGAGGGCACCGCTCACCTCGCGGTGGTGGGGTCGCCTCACGCCCACGCGCGCATCGTCGCGATCGACGCCTCCGCCGCGCTGGCGATGGACGGCGTGCTCGCCGTGCTCACCCAAGAGGATGCGCCGCGCGGTCGGTACTCGACGGCACGCCACGAGCACCGCACGGACGATGCGGACGACACTCGCGTGCTCGACGACACGGTGCGGTTCATCGGTCAGCGTGTCGCGGCGGTGGTGGCGGAGGACCCGCGCGTCGCGCGCGAGGCGGCGCGCCTGGTGAGGGTCGACTACGAGGTGCTGCCCGCGGTGCTCGATCCGGAGGCGGCGCGAGCCCCTGGAGCCCCGCTGCTGCACCCCGACCGCACACCGTCGGAGCGCGTCGCCGACGCCGGACGGAACGTCGTCGCCAGCGCCCACAGCGAGGTGGGCGATGTGGAGGAGGCCCTGGGGCGCTCCGCCGTGACCGCATCGGGCACCTGGACCACCGCGCGGGTGACGCACGCGCAGCTCGAGACCCACGGTTCGATCGCGTGGGTCGCCGAGGACGGCCGCCTCACGGTGCGCACCAGCTCGCAGGTGCCGTTCCTGGTACGCGACGAGCTCGCACGGCTGCTGGACCGTGACCCGCAGAGCGTGCGCGTGTTCACGGCGCGTGTGGGCGGCGGGTTCGGCGGCAAGCAGGAGATGTTCACCGAGGACATCACGGCGATCGCGGCATTGGCCGTGGGCCGGCCCGTGGCGTACGAGATGACCCGGGACGAGGAGTTCACCCGGACGGCCGTGCGCCATCCGTTCCGCGTCACGGTGCGAGCCGGCGCGGACTCCGCTGGGCGGCTCACGGCGCTGACGGTGGACGCGCTGAGCGACACGGGCGCGTACGGCAACCACGCGGCGGGCGTGCTGTTCCACGGCTGCCACGAGTCGATGGCGCTCTACCGGGTGCCCGCCAAGCGGCTCGACGCCGAGGCTGTCTACACGAACAACGTGCCCTCCGGGGCGTTCCGCGGCTACGGGCTCGGACAGGTGATCTTCGCGATCGAATCCGCTCTCGACGAGCTCGCGATCTCGCTCGACATGGACCCTTTCGAGTTGCGGCGGCTCAACGCGGCGCGGCCGGGCGACCCGTTCGTGGTGGCGGGCGAGCCCGACAAGGACCTCATCTTCGGCTCCTACGGACTCGACGAGTGCCTCGAGCTGGCGCGCGACGGCCTCGCGGCGCCGGACGACGTCCCGGCCCCTCAGGGAGACGCGTGGGCGCTCGGCGAGGGAATGGCCGCGTCGATGATCGCGACGCTGCCGCCGCGCGGGCACCGGGCAGTCGCCACGGTCAACGTGGGCGCCGACGGCGTGTACCGCGTAGGGGTCGGCACCGCCGAGTTCGGCAACGGCTCCATCACGGTGCACTCTCAGGTCGTCTCGGAGGCGCTCGGCGTGCCCCGAGCGCGCGTCGCCATCACGCACGCCGACACGGACGCGGTCGCATACGACACGGGCGCATTCGGCTCCACGGGCATCACGGTGGCGGGCAAGGCGCTGCACGCGGCGTGCCTCGAGCTGCGCGACGCACTGGTCGCTGCTGGCGCTCGAGTGCTGGGCGTGAACCCGGCCGACTGCGAGCTGGGACCTGACGGGGTCGGCGCCGGGGGCATCACCGCGTCCTTCGGCGACGTGGTGGCCGCAGTGGACACCGAGCACTCCCGTGACGGGGCGGCCCACGCGGAGGTCTCCCTCAATCAGCTCATGCGGTCCGTGTCCTACAACGTGCAGGCCTTCCGCGTCGCAGTCAACGCTGACACCGGCGAGGTGCGGATCCTGCGGTCCGTGCAGTCGGCGGATGCAGGGACGGTCATGAACCCCGAGCAGTGCCTGGGTCAGATCGAGGGCGGCGTCGCTCAAGGCATCGGCTCATCGCTGTACGAAGAGGTGATGATCGACGGGTCCGGTGCCGTCGAGAACGCGGCCTTCCGGCAGTACCGGGTTCCCCAGATGGCCGACGTGCCGCGCACCGAGGTGCTGTTCGCGTCCACCTCGGACGCCCTGGGACCGTACGGTGCCAAGTCGATGTCGGAGTCGCCGTACAACCCCGTCGCCCCGGCGCTGGCGAATGCGATACGGCGGGCCCTGGGCGCTCGACCGTACGCGCTGCCGATGTCGCGCGATCGCCTCTGGCGCCTGATGGCCGCCGCGGACTGACGGTGGCCCGCCGGCCCGCGAACCGCCTCAGGCGAGAGCGGCACGCACGTGAATCGGCCCCTCGGCCTCGCTGAGGCGAGGAGCCCGAGCCGCCCGCGCATCGGCCACCATCTCGGCCACGATGGCGACGGCCGTCTCAGCGGGCGTCACGGCGCCCAGGTCGAGCCCAATGGGACTGCGCAGGCGGCCGAGCGCTTCTGCACCCACACCGGCCTCGTGCAGCAGCTCGCGACGGCGCGCATCCGTGCGACGCGATCCCATGGCGCCCACGTAGGCGGCGTCGGTCGCCAGGGCTGCCGCCAACGCGGGGATGTCGAAGCGCTCCTCGTGGGTGAGGACGCAGATCGCGTCCCGGGCGCCCACGTCGGTGCCGGCCAGGTACTCCCCTGGCCAGGCGCGGACCACCTCGTGCGCGTCGGGGTGGCGTGCCGCGGTGGCGAACGCCGGGCGCGCATCCACCACGGTGATGCGGTAGCCGAGAGGGCGCGCCGCCGTCGCGAGCGCGGACGAGAAGTCGACCGCGCCCACGATGATCAGCCGCGGTGCTGCGGGGCGCCTCAGGTGGAGCACGCCGTCCTCGAGCCGAGTCCCGGCGGAGTCGGTGGTGGCCGGGGTCGACGCCGCGCCCTCGTCGAGCACCAGGTCCAGCGCGGCTGCCTGACCTCGCGAGGCCGCTCGCAGCTGCTCCCGCACCCCCGCATCGACCGGAGTGAGGACCGTCGCGACCACGGAGAGATGACCACCGCAGGACAGTCCCGCCGCGAGAGCATCGCCGTCGGTCAGGCCGAGCGTCGTGGCCGGCTCGGCCTGGCCCGCGAGCGCGGCCGATGCGAGCGCGTGCGCCTCTGACTCCACGCAGCCGCCCGAGATCGCGCCGATGACCTCGCCGTGATCCGTCACCGCCATCGCGGAGCCGACGGCCCGTGGCGCGGATCCGTGCACGGCCGCAACCGTCACGACTCCCACCCGGTGTCCGGCCTCGAGCGCCCGCTCGAGCTCGGCGGCGATGTCCAGCATGAGCCCAATGTAGGCGGAGGACGTTTCGCGCGCGTTGCGGCGTCACTGCCACGCCCATGCGTCACCGCTTGGACACGCGCGCGCAACATCGGGGCCGTACTCTCACGCCATGACGGACTTCGACCTCGTGCTGCGCGGCGACCGTGTGCTGATCGACGGTGCCTGGAAGCGCGCCGCCGTGGGCGTGACGGACGGCGTCATCGCGCGCATCGGCCCTCGCCACGCCGAGTGGACCGCGACGCAGGCAGTCTCGCTCGCCACCGACGAGGTGCTGATCCCCGGCGTGGTCGACACCCACGTGCACGTCAACGAGCCGGGGCGCACCCACTGGGAGGGCTTCGCGACCGCGACCCGCGCCGCCGCTGCGGGCGGAGTGACGACCATCATCGACATGCCGCTCAACTCGATCCCGCCCACCACCACCGTGGCAGCGTTGGAGGCCAAGCGCGCGGCGGCGATGGAGAACGCGGCCGTGGACATCGGGTTCTGGGGCGGCGCGATTCCCGCCTCTCTTGGCGCCCTCGAGCCGTTGCACGACGCCGGGGTGTTCGGCTTCAAGGCTTTCCTGTCGCCGTCGGGGGTCGACGAGTTTCCGCATCTGAGCGCCGCGCAGCTGCGCGAGGCTCTCGGCGAGACGGCTGCGTTCGGAGGGCTCGTGATCGTCCACGCGGAGGACCCTGCGCGCCTGGAGACGTACGGCGGCGGTCGCTACTACGAGGACTTCGTCGCCTCGCGGCCCGAGAGTTCCGAGACGAGCGCGATCGCGACCATCATCTCCGCGCTGCGCGCGACCGGCGGCCGCGCCCACGTCCTGCACCTCAGCTCCGCCGCTGCGCTGAATCAGATCCGCGGGGCCAAGGCTGAGGGCCTCCAGCTGACGGTCGAGACGTGCCCGCATTACCTGACGTTCGACGCGGACCACATCCCGGACGGAGCGACCGAGTTCAAGTGCTGCCCGCCGGTACGCGACGAGGACAACCGCGAAGCATTGTGGGCCGCACTCGTCGACGGCACCATCGACTTCATCGCCTCCGACCACTCCCCCGCGACCGCCGAGCTCAAGGTGGGCGCGGACGGCGACTTCGGCCGCGCGTGGGGAGGCATCTCCGGGCTGCAGGTGATGCTGTCGGCGGTGACGTCCGGCGCTGCGGCACGGGGGATATCGTTCGAGACCGCCGTCTCGTGGCTGACGTCGAAGCCGGCGTCCTTCGTGGGCCTCGACGACAAGGGCACGATCCGCGAGGGCGCCCGCGGGGACCTCGTGGCGTTCGCGCCGGGTCGCGCATGGACGGTCGAGGCCGCGGACCTGGAGCACCGCAACAAGGTGTCGGCGTTCGACGGCCGCAGCCTCACCGGGCAGGTCACGCACACGTGGGTGGGCGGTGCGCAGGTGCACCCGCCCGTTCCAGACGCGCCACTCGCGGGCCGTATGATCGCGCGGCCAGCGCTCGCTGTGCAGAGCGCGGCAGCGGTCGACCCGGGCTAGTCGCGACGTCCGAGGGCGAACAGCGGATCTCCCGCACTGATCGCGTCGCCCTCGGACACATAGATGGCCGTCACCACGGGAGCATCGTGGTCGGTTCGCTCGGTCCCCGGCTCGACGTCACCGATCCACACCAGCCGGCTCTCATCAAGCTCATCGCTGTCGATTCCCTGGTCGGCGTTGAACTGCCGGATGGCCTCGCGAGAGTTCGAGCCGATGGCCCCGTCGAGCTGTCCCTCGTAGTATCCGAGACGCGCCAGAATGTGCTGGATCGCGTGGTCGCGCGTCCACGCTCCCTCTGCCCTGTTGTCCTCGTCAGGCGTCCATCCGTCTTCCGATGACAGCGGGCCTGGGCCTGGATAGGCGATGATGGGCAGGCCGTCGATCTCCGCGACCACGTCTCCGGCCTCGAGCGTGTCGCCCGTCGTCACGCGAAGCGACGTCACCTCGCCCGACGTCTCTGGGCCCACGCCGAAGGGCATCGGGCTGAAGCCGCCGGCTGCCGCCACATCGATCTCGTTCCGAGGAGGCTCACTCGACCCAGCGTCGACGCACGAGACCGTGCCCAACGCCGTGATGGCACGCGCGCCAGCGTCGATGGTGAGGGACCAGCAGCCGCCGGCGTCGCCGGACCCCGCGAACCAATCCGATCCCCCACCCGTGGTCGCGGAGGCCGAGGTCTTGACAGCGAAGGTCACGCCACCGCTGCCCATGTCCTGTTGCAGGATCTCGGTGAACGACCTGCCGCGTGGCTCGTCCACACAGTCTCGGAATGCGCTGCCCGCGTCGGAGGCGGCGGCGCCTGCGGGGAGGCTCGACACCGCATCGGCCGTGCAGGCGGTCACGATCTGGAATGCGACGATGCTCGACGACTCAGCGGCGCCTCGCGCATCGCGGTCCTCGGATGACTGGTGCAGGCCCACCAGGACGATCGGCACCAGGACCACGAGCGCCAGGCCGACAGCGATCACGATCGCCGCGACTGCCGCCGCCTTGCGCGCGGTGCGGCGCCACTGTGGTGCCGAAGTGTCCTCGGGCATCTGTCCCCCCAGTCCCCGCTGTCCACATTACCGAAGGTGAGAAGAAGCCGCTGCTTCGCACGATGCACCGCTCGCGAAACGCCACCGAAACTCGGAGTGGATAACGTGAGGGGATCCGCAGGCGTGCCACCGCGCCGGCACTCGTGTGAAAGGCGTGATCATGGCGATCGTTCTGGGCGACCATCAGTACGGCAAGGCGGAGAACCGCATCGTGCGCATCGTGCGCAACACGGCCCGGCACCAGATCGCGGACGTCAACGTCTCGACCTGCCTGCGCGGCGACTTCGACGCGGCGCACCTCACCGGCGACCAGGCCACGGTGCTCCCCACGGACACCCAGAAACAGACCGCGTACGCCTACGCGAAGACGGTCGGCCTCGAGTCGATCGAGGCCTACGCCCTGGCCCTCGCGTCTCACTTCGTCGACGACGTGGAGCCGGTGCACGAGGCGCGAGTCGAGGTCGAGCACTACGAGTGGACGCGCGTGGACGCCGACGGCAGCGGCGCCGGGCACGATCACACCTGGGTGCGCTCGGGGCAGGAGGTCCGGACGGCCTCTGTCACCGTGACGGGCACGGCCGATGCGCGGCGCTCCTGGGTGACGGGCGGCCTCAAGGACCTGATCATCCTGAAGTCCACGGGCAGCGAGTTCCACGGCTTTCTCGAGGACGAGTTCACGGTGCTCGAGCCCACGCACGACCGCATCATGGCGACGGCGCTGAACGCCAAGTGGCGGTTCGATGGCACCGATGTGGACTGGAACGCGGCGTACGCGACCATCAAACGAGCGCTGACGAGCACCTTCGCCGAGCACCACTCGCTCGCGCTCCAGCAGACCCTGTATGCGATGGGCACCGCCGCCCTCGAGGCCGTGCCGGAGCTCGTCGAGGTGCGGATGTCCGCGCCCAACAAGCACCACTTCGAGTACGACCTGGGACGGTTCGGCATCGAGAACCACGGCGAGGTCTTTCACGCAGACGACCGCCCCTACGGCCTCATCCAGGCCAGCGCGATCAAGGACGACGCGCCCGACGCCGGCCCCGCGTGGAGCCAGTACACCGGTCTCGTCTGAACGGCGGCGGCATGTCTCACACCCCCGGCACGCGCGTCTTCCGCGCACACCTCTTTCACATCGCCGGCTCGCCCGCGCAGCAGGACGTGACGCAAGCGCTGGTGTCGATCCCCGACGGCGCACTGGTGGTGAGCGGCGACCACGGCGAGATCGCGTGGGTGGGCCCGTGGGCGGACCTGCCTGCGGAGCACGCGGCCGCCCCCGTCACCCGAGCCGACTACCTGATCCCCGGATTCGTCGACTCGCACGTCCACTACCCGCAGTCGTACGCGACCGCGGCGCACGGCGGCGGTCAGCTGCTCGAGTGGCTCGACCACTGCATCTTCCCTACCGAGACCCAGTACGCCGACCCGGAGTTCGCCGGCCGCGCTGCCCGGTACTTCACCCGCAGACGCATCGCCGCCGGGACAACGGCGGCCATGGTGTTCGGCAGCGCCTTCCCCGTGGCGCAGGACGCGCTGTATCGCGAGACGCTCGCCTCTGGCCTGCGGATCGTGTCGGGTCGCGGGATTCAGACGGTCGGTCCCGATGCCGCATCGGCTCTCATCACCGACGAGAAGACGGCCATCGACCTGGTCTCGAAGGAGATCAACCACTGGCACGCCGTGGACACGGGCGACCCCCGCACCGCGCGCGTGCAGGTCGCGATCGTGCCGCGCTTCTCCCTGTCGGTCACAGCCCAGACCCTCGGAGCGCTCGGCGAGCTCTACGACGAGGCGCGCATGCGCGGCGTGTACTTCCACAGCCACCTGAACGAGAACAACCGCAAGGGCGACGGCGAGATCGCCGCGGTGCTTGGCACCTACGGAGTCGAGACCTACCTGGACACCTACGACGGCAGGTTCCTGAGCGGCTCGCGCGAGGGTGGGCGCACGCTGCTGGGCCGGCGCTCGTCGCTCGCGCACGCTGTCCACTCGCAGCCGCGCGAACTCGCCCGCATGGCCGAGACCGGCACGTCCATCGCCCACTGCCCCACGTCGCAGCTGTTCCTGGGCTCGGGAACCATGCCGTGGCGACGGACGATCGACGCGGGCGTGAATGTGGCCTTGGGCACCGACATCGGCGCCGGCGACGAGTGGCTGATCTCCCGCGTGGCCGGCGACTGCTACAAGGTCCACATCTCCGAGGAGGGCGACGCCGGCACCGCGCTGCACCCCGCCGAGCTGCTGTTCGCCGCGACCCTCGCCGGCGCGCGCGCCCTCGACATGGAGCACGCCTTCGGCAACCTCGATGTGGGCAAGGAGGCGGACTTCCTGCTCATCGAGAAGTCCAGGTGGGAGCCGCTGGACGGCATGCTCACCATGGGCATCCGCTCGGATGACGAGGCGGAGGCGACGCTCGAGGAACTGTTCACCCTGCTGATGGGCCTGCGCCAGCCCGCGATCGCCGGCGTGTACGTGCAAGGCCAGGAGGTCGTCACTCCGGGCCTCGACCCGGACTAACCCCTCGCCCCTCCCTCCTCCCGCCCCCTCCCGCTCCTTCCCGCCTTAGCGTCCCAGGGGGCGCTCAGTGTCGGTTTCGGCGGGTCCGTGTCGCCTGGAGCACGCTGACTGTCGCTTGCTACCGTGTCGGCCATGCACCCGGTCGCCAAACGCTGACTCATCTGGGCCGCCGTCCTCGCCGTGGTGGGGTCCATCACGTTCGTCTACGGCCCCGATATCCTCTACCGCCTCAGCGGAGGACTGAATGCACAGGACCGAGCAGGTGGGCGCGTGCTCGGATTCGCCCTGAACATGGCTCACAACTTCGCGCTCCCGCTCGCGGCGGGCCTGGTCACGGCAGCGATTGTGATCCAGACCGTCGGCCCGCGCGCGGAACCGGAACCCATCGACGACTGACCACCCGGCGCCCGCATCGGCCTCGCACGAGGTCAGCCCGCTAGCGTGGAGGGGTGATGCGCTGGTCGACCCGAACCGACGAGGCCACGTGGTTGGCGAGTGACGACGAGACCGACCTCGTGCTCGGGCCCACCGGCTACGAGGCCTATGCACGCCTGCGCCTGCTCCCCGATCCCGTTCGGCCACGCCAGCAAGAAGGCGACGTCCCCTCGTGGCCGGACGAATACCCCACCCGCACCGCCCTGTTGGCGGATGCCGTCGATGCCCTCGCACCTCACACGACGACGGCGGACGACGCCCTCTTCCTCGTCTGGGACAGTGGCGTCAGCACGATCCCGGCGGAGGTCCGTGCG
This sequence comes from Demequina aestuarii, assembly GCF_000975095.1. GTDB lineage: Bacteria > Actinomycetota > Actinomycetes > Actinomycetales > Demequinaceae > Demequina > Demequina aestuarii. Next base: position 703,670 of record NZ_BBRD01000001.1, on the reverse strand, counting down.
CGCTCGCACCTCCCCCTCACCAACCGCGACACCTACCTGGCCGAAGGCACCCTTGCGGAGCTGAGGAACTGGCACGACAACCTGCGACTCGACGAGTACGACAAGCCGTGCTTCATCTGGCCCCGCGACCGCGCATGGTGCCTCGTGCACGACGTCGATCCCCACTTCGCGGGTGCCTGCGGCACGCCCGCCGCGATCGCCGCCCTCCTCGCCGTCCCCCGCCTTCATGCGGTACCCCAGGACCGCGCCACAAGGCCGCCCCTCTACTACTGACCACCCCGCCCGAGCATGGGCTGGGTGGGGCGCCAAGGCCTGAGGCGGACGCCTAGCCGCAGTACTCGTACGCGGGCACCTCGGTGCCCACTGCCACGCCAATGACCTCGTCGCTATCGGAGGAGATCTCAAATGCGATGGGCACGCCATCTCGCTCGATCACCAGGTTGTACGGCGGCGGGGAGTCCAGGATCTCACCCTCCGTACGCCGCGCAGAGGGATAGGCGGCGCGTACGTCGTCAGCGGTCGAGTCCAGCCCCACACCCTCGGCGGTAGCTGCCTGCGCCACGTTCTGGCCGCCTTCGCCGACGACGATCTGGGCGATCACCCGCTCGTCCTCCGAGTCCCCTTCGGCGACCATGCCCCACCCCTCGTGGACCTCGTCGTCCCACTCATCGAGGAAGAGGACAGGACACCACTCGAGCTGTTCCCGCGCATCGTCGTCGAGTTGGTCCTCGTAGGCGGAGAACGGCTCGCCAATCTCCACCGGACCGATGCCCGCAGAGCTCACCAGCCACTCGCCCGTCTCGGGATCGACCGCTGGCGGCTCAGGGTCAGCCGACGGAGCCGTCGATACCGTCACATCTGGACCACCAGCGGGGGCACTCGCAGATGGGTCTGCCCGGATGGATGACGTGACAGTGGGTTCATCGGCACCCGGAGAGGGATCGACGCTCTCCTCTTCCCCGGAGCCCGAGCATCCGGCAGCGACAAGAGCGACCGCGGTGGCGAAGATGACGGACGGGAAGGCGCGCGCCGTCCGTGTCCCCGCCTGAGCGTCCCAGGGGGCGCTCAGTGTCGGTTTCGGCGGCCCCGCGTCTCCTGGCGAGCACTCAGTGTCGCCTCGTCCACGTGGAAGAATCGCGTCCATGGCCGTCATCACCGATCGCATTCGCGAGCACCTGGTCGAGGCGTTCCGCGCATCGGCGCCCGGAGTGCAGAGCCGTCTCGAGCGCCTTCCGGTGGGCACGGGAGTCGACCCCGAGCGACTCCACGCCGGCGTCCTGATCGCAGCCCGCGGCAACCTCAGCCTGTTCGATGACGCCATCGAGCACGCACGCGACGACTGGCGCGACCTGCTCGATCGCGCGAATCTCGCCGATGCTGACTGGCCGGACCGCATCGACGCTCAGTTCGGTCGCGCGTAGCGGGTGCCCCTGCGCGCTGTGAGTGCATGAGTGCACGGTTCGGGGCAAGGGCGTGCACTCATGCACTCGGGGGGCGATCGACCGCGCAGCCCAGGCGGGCCCACCGTCCCGGTGACGGAGCCCGCGAACGGCACTAGCCTGGGAGGCGTGAACTCTCCCATTGATGCCACCGCCACTTCCGCCTGGGCCGAACTCGAGGCCCACCACCGCGACTTCGCGCCCGACCTGCGCGGCTGGTTCGCCGCTGACGCCGGCCGCGTGGGCCGCATGAGCCTCCCCCTGGGCGATCTCCACGTCGACCTGTCGAAGAACCTCGTCACCGACGAGGTCATCGCGTCGCTCGTCAAGCTCGCGGAGCAGACCGGCGTCGCCGACCGCTACCAGGCCATGCTCGCGGGCGAGCACATCAACACCACCGAGGACCGCGCCGTGCTCCACACCGCGCTGCGCCGCCCGGCCGATGCGACACCTGAGCTGGTCGTCGACGGCCAGAACATCGACGAGGACGTCCAGGAGGTGCTGGGCCGCGTCAACGAGTTCGCCGACCGCGTGCGCTCCGGCGAATGGGCCGGCGTCACCGGCAAGCGCGTCGAGACCATCGTCAACATCGGCATCGGCGGCTCCGACCTGGGCCCTGTGATGGTCTACGAGGCGCTCGAGCCCTACGCCAACGCCGGCATCTCGGCGCGGTTCGTGTCCAACATCGACCCCACCGACATGGGCCAGAAGGTCAAGGGACTCGACCCCGAGACCACGCTGTTCATCGTCGCGTCCAAGACGTTCACCACGCTCGAGACGCTCACCAACGCGCGCCTGGCACGGACGTGGCTCTGGGAGCAGCTGGGCGCGGCAGGCGTCTCGGTGGGCACCGACGAGGAGAGGGCCGATGCGGTCGCGCACCACTTCGTCGCCGTCTCCACCGCGCTCGACAAGGTCGAGGCATTCGGCATCGATCCCACGAACGCCTTCGGGTTCTGGGATTGGGTGGGTGGCCGCTACAGCGTCGACTCCACCATCGGCCTCTCTCTCGCGATCGCGCTCGGACCGGACGTGTTCGGCGAGCTGCTCGACGGCTTCCACACGGTGGACCAGCACGTCGCCGAGACCCCGCTCGAGCAGAACGTCCCCGTCCTCATGGGGCTGCTCAACATCTGGTACGTGAACTTCTTGGGCGCGCAGTCGCACGCCGTGCTGCCCTATGCGCAGCAGCTCCACCGCTTCCCTGCGTACCTGCAGCAGCTGACCATGGAGTCGAACGGCAAGTCCGTGCGGTGGGACGGCTCTCCGGTGACCACCGAGACCGGCGAGATCTTCTGGGGCGAACCCGGCACCAACGGCCAGCACGCCTTCTACCAGCTCATTCACCAGGGCACCAAACTGATCCCCGCGGACTTCATCGCGGTGGTCAACCCGGCCTACGACCTCAAGGACGGCGATCAGGACGTCCACGCCCTGTTCCTCGCCAACTTCCTCGCGCAGACCAAGGCGCTGGCGTTCGGCAAGACCGCCGAGGAGGTCGAGGAGGAGGGCACCACTGGCGCGTTGGTGGCAGCGCGGACGTTTGCGGGCAACAAGCCCACCACGTCGATCTTCGCGCCGTCGCTGACCCCTGCGGTGCTCGGTCAGCTCATCGCGCTGTACGAGCACATCACGTTCGTCCAGGGCGTGATCTGGGGCGTCAACAGCTTTGACCAGTGGGGCGTGGAGCTCGGCAAGCAGCTCGCCGTGCAGATCGCGCCCGCCGTCGAGGGCGACCAGTGGGCGTTCGCCGCTCAGGACGCCTCAACCCAGTCGCTGATCGAGTACTACCAGGCGCACCGCAACTGACACCACGACGCACACGAAGGGGCCCAGCCGGTTGGCTGGGCCCCTTCGCGCGTCAGCGTTCCCATCGCTCGTCTCCTGAGGTGCGGCCGATGCGGTCGCTGGGCTGAGCGCGGCCCGGTCAGTCGACCGAGCTCAGGGTGAGCGTGCTCAGCTTGCGCACGCCCAGGTACACGGCCCCCGCCGTGGTGAGCGCGAGCAGGATCAGGCCCGTCGCCATGCCCACCTCGGCCGTGAACGACCACTCGGCTGCCTGCGAGCCGAGCATCTGCTCTCCCACCGACATCGCCCATTGCCGGACGCTCACGGCGCGGACGCCGGGCACGTACCCCCCGAGCACGTTCTCCCACAGCAGGGCGTACAGCAGCCCGAACACCACGGCGTTCCGGGAGACGATGCCGAGCGTCACGAAGATCGCGGTGTAGGCGATCGCCGCGAAGAAGGCGGAGGCCCCATAGGCGAGCGTGAGCTGGCCGCCCTCGTCTCCCGCGATCGCGACGGCGGCCATGGTGGGCAGCACCGCGAACACGATCACAGCGGCCAACCCGACCGCGAGCTTCGAGAACAGGATCACCCGTCGCTTGAGCGGCTTGGCGAGCATGTACACGATCGAGCCGTCGTCGATCTCCGCGCTGATCACGCCGGTGGCGACCAGCAGGCACATGAGCGGCAGCAGGGTGCCCATGGCGAAGCCGCTTCCCAGAAGACTCGACGCACTCGGGGACGCGTCTGACGCCCACCGGGTGAGCGCGGCGAGCACGAGCAGCAGCGCCGGCAGGATCACCAGCAGCAGCGCCCGGCGCCGTCCCAGCAGACCGCGTGCGGTGAGTCGCATGACGGTGACGTTCATCGTGAGGACCCCATTCCGTGCGCGATCATCGCGCCACCAAGTACGCGAACACGCTCTCGAGAGACTCGTCGGCCGGAGTGACCTCCAGCAGCCGCACCTGGCCGTCCTGGGCGAGCCTGGGCAGCGCCTCCACGAACCGACCGAAGTCGGATGCCTGGACGGCGAGCGACCCGGACGAGACGTCGACGCTGTCCGCCGAGCCGTCCGCGATGATGGCGGCCGCGAGCGCGCGGTCGTCGCTCGACCGGATCGTGTACTGGTGCGGCCGCTGAGTCATGAGCTTGCGAATGCGCCGGAAGTCACCAGACGCGGCGTGCCGTCCTGCGACGACCACCTCGATGGTGCCCGCGATCTCCTCGACCTCTTCGAGGATGTGGCTGCTGAACAGCACGGTGCGCCCCTGCGCCGCGAGGGCCTGCAGCAACTCCATGAGGTGCAGGCGCTGGCGCGGGTCCATGCCGTTGAAGGGCTCGTCCAACAGCAGCACGGCGGGGTCGTGGACCAGGGCGGTCGCCATCTTGATGCGCTGCTTCATGCCCTTGGAGTAGCCGGAGATGTCACGGTCCTTCGCGTCCATCATGTCCACCTGCTCGACGGCGGCACGCGCGGCGGCGACGGGATCGGCGAGCCCGTGCAGTCGCGCGTTGGCGAGCACGAACTCCCACCCCGAGACCATGTCGTACATCGCCTCGGTCTCCGGCACCAGACCGATCGAGCGGTAGGCCTCCGTGTGGCGCCACACGGGTGCGCCGTCGAGCGTGACGGTGCCTGCCGAGGGCGGAAGGAAGCCGCCCATCATCGAGATCAGAGTCGATTTGCCCGCGCCGTTGGGGCCGAGAAGCCCGGTGACGCCGGGGCCGACGGTCATCGTGACGTCGTTGACCGCCACCACGTCGCCGTACCAGCGGGAGACGCCAGTCAGCTGAAGCGTGCTCATGCGATACCCACCTTCGTGTAGCGGCGCATCAGCAGGGCGATGCCACCGCCGACGATCGCAGCGGCCGCGGCCGTGAAGATCACGCCGCCCAGGGCCCCAAGGCCAGCCTCGACACCGATCGCCGAGTCGACGCCGAACCACGACATGGCGATGCCGTCGACCAGGAGGAACGGATCGATCGCCGCGAGGTACCCGCCGAGGGTGGCGCTCCCGTTCTGGGTCAGCAGCGTCGACACGACGGACCCGATGCCCCCCAGCACCACGAGCACCGTGATGATCGCGGCCACGCCCATTCCCCGGCGAGGGGTGAAGGCCGCGAGGACCAGGCCGATGGCGCTGAGCACCAGCGACAGCACTGCCGATGCGATGAGGCCCTGCGCGTAGCCCGCAATCTGAGCGCCCACGGAGAGCTTCGCCAGCAGTGCGCCTACGAACAGCAGAGTCTGCGCGGCGGCCAGCACTGTGAACACACCCAATGCCAGGCCCGCGAACTTGGCGAGCACGTAGTCGTTGCGGCGAATGGGCCGCGACAGGTACAGCGGCATGACGCCGTGGCGAAGGTCGCGGGAGACGCAGTACGGGGCCCGGCTGGCGACGAACAGCGACACCACGAATCCCATGGTCGGCAGGTACTCGGTGTAGGACGTCGGCAGTTCGTCCAGGCCGAGCAGCACCGCGATGAGTGCGAAGATCAGCGGCGGCGCCATCAGGATGCCGACGAGCACCCACGGCATGATCTTGGCCTTGGCCGGGCGACCGAAGCCGAACACGCCGCGAAAGGTCTCCACGAGCAGCGATCGGACGATCCAGCCGCGGCCCAGGCGCGGGCCGTCGTAGTGCCGGAAGCCGATGTCGTGAATGACGCTCTGCGACTGCGGGGCGGCGGGCTCCGCGCCCCCAGCGGTGGCCGATGTGAGCGGCGGCGTGTGGTCAGCCATGGCGCGCCTCCTGCGGGGTCGAGAACATCTCGGTGAGGTGATGACGGCCGCGCTGCATGCGGATGAGGCCGACGCCGAGGTCCACCACCACGGACCGCACGTCGTCGAGCACCTGTTCGTCCCTGATCGCCACCGCGAAGCTGTTCGCCTGAGCGCTGGGGGTCACGGCGGCTCCGATGGCCCTCAGCCGCTCGGCGACCTCCGGTCCGCGGTCGGTCACCTCGACCAGCACCACACCGCTGTACTCCGTCGCGGCCGCCGTCGAGGTGGAGTGCTGGAGCACGCCCGCCTCGATGGACACGATGTGGTCGGCGATGCGTTCCAGCTCTCCCAGCAGGTGCGACGTCACCACCACGGAGATGCCGAAGTCCGCGCTGATGCGCCGGATGAGCTCGAGCATGTCGTCGCGGCCCGCGGGGTCGAGCCCGTTCGTCGGCTCGTCGAGCAGCACCAGCTGGGGGTCGTGCACGAGCGCCTGGGCCAGCTTGACGCGCTGACGCATGCCCGTGGAGTAGCCGCCGATCGGGCGGTATCGCTCCTCGTACAGACCCACGTGCCTCAGCGTGTCCGCGGTGCGCTCCCGCGCCACATCAGTCGGCAGCCCGGACATGCGCGCCATGTGCACGATGAATTCGGTGGCCGAGACGTCGGGCGGCAGGCACTCGCTCTCGGGCATGTACCCCACGACCTCACGGATCGCGAGACCGTCCGTGAGGCAGTCCATTCCGAGCACGGTCGCCGTTCCCGACGTGGGGGGAAGCAGCCCCAGAAGAATCTTGATGAAGGTCGACTTGCCGGCTCCGTTGGCGCCGACCAGTCCGACCACCCCGGTGGGCATCTCGACGGTGAGCTGTGACAGCGCGGTCACGGGGCCGAAGGACCTCGTCAGGCCTTGCGTGGCGATGGCGGGCATGGGACCGAACCTACCGCGACGTCCGTGCCTCGCCCGTCCTCCGCGTGGATGACCAGTCCCCTGATTCGGCCTCCGGGAGAACCCCGGCGTCCGGGAGGCGGACGGCGGGAATGGGACGCGTATCAGCGAGGTTATGCGCGGACAACAGGTCGGTTCACCACTCGACGAAGAGGGACACCATGGACACCGCGCTCGCCAAGCTCCGCCCGTTCAACCTGATCGCCGGCCTGCTTCACCTCGCGTCCTTCGTGGGCATCGTGCTGCTCGCCAACGACGCCACCCTGCCCGTGCGCGCCACCTACCTCAACGGACCTCCCGGTTCGGACGCGTTCGGCGAACCGGTGACTCTGCTGGACATCAACATCGCCTACGCGGTGGCGGGGTTCCTGCTGCTCTCGGCGGTGTTCCACTTCCTCGTGATCTCGCCGGCCTCCTTCCCGCGCTACACGGCGGGCCTGCGCGAGAACCGGAACACGTTCCGCTGGGTCGAGTACTCACTGTCGTCGTCCATCATGATCGTGCTGATCCTGCAGCTCAACGGGATCTCCGAGTTCGCGGCGCTCGCGGGGCTGTTCACCGTCAACGCCAGCATGATCCTGTTCGGCTGGCTGCAGGAGCGCTATGCGACTCCCGGCGACGGCGATCTGCTGCCGTTCATCTTCGGCAGCATGGTCGGCATCGTCCCCTGGCTCATCATCGCCATCACCCTCACCGGCCCTGGCAACACCAGCGACCAGGCAGTGCCCGGCTTCGTGTGGGGCATCATCATCTCGCTGTTCGTGTTCTTCAACACCTTCGCGGTGGTGCAGTGGCTGCAGTACCGCGCGAAGGGCAAGTGGGCGAACTACCTGCGCGGAGAGCGTGCGTACATCGTCCTCAGCCTCGTCGCCAAGACAGCGCTTGCGTGGCAGGTGTTCTCAGGAGCTCTCGCGGCTTGACCTGGAGCGCGCTCCAGGGTGTTGCCTGGCGGCATGAACACCATTCACCAGGGACAGATCGCGCTCGGCGCGATGTACTTCGGCACTCGCCAGGACCGCGACGAGTCATTCGCGATCCTTGACCGCTTCGCGGAGCTCGGCGGGCGCTGGCTCGACACCGCGGACAACTACAGCTTCTGGGAGAGCGCCACGGGTCACGGCGGCGCGAGCGAACGCATGCTCGGCGAGTGGTTCGCCGCCAACCCCGGCCTCCGCGAGCAGATGTGGGTCTCGACCAAGCTGGGCGCCGAGCCCCTCGTCGTCGGCCACTGGCCCGAGTCGATGGAAGGCCTGTCCTTGGCCGCGATCGACTCCGCGCTGACCGGGTCGCTCGACCGACTCGGCACCGATCACGTCGAGCTGCTGTGGGCTCACGTCGAGGACAGGTCCGTGCCCCTGAACGACCAGGTCGCCGCACTGGGCGCCACGGTCGCCGACGGCCGCGTGCGTCAGCTGGGCGCGTCGAACCATGCGATCTGGCGCGTCGAGCGAGCGCGCGCCACCGCATCGGCCGCCGGAGTCCCGCCGTACTCGGCGATGCAGCTGCGCCACACGTACCTGCAGCCGGTGCCGTTCGCACCGCTGCCCGACGGCGGCCACGTCGTAGCCACCCCAGATGCGCTGGACTACGCGAGCAGCGAGGGCCTGGCCTTCTGGGCATACAACACGCTGATGGCGGGCTCATACGCGCGCCCGGCCCGCCCGCTCCCGGACCCTTACGCGCATGCCGACTCCGACCGACGCCTCGCGGCCCTGGATCGGGTGGCGACGTCCACGGGCGCGACGCGCAACCAGGTGGTGCTGGCGTGGCTGCTGGGCGGCACCCCTCCCATCACGCCGATCGTGGGCGTCTCCTCCGTCGCCCAGCTGAACGAGGCCATGGAGGCCCGCCACCTCGCCCTGGACGCCGAGTCGCTGCACGTGCTGAACTCGGTGTCATGACAGTGAGACAGGGGCGCACCATCGGCGACGTCGCCCACTCCACGGGGCTGACCGAGGACACGTTGCGGTATTACGAGCGCGAGGGCCTCGTGGGGCCCATCGATCGAGACGCGTCCGGCCACCGGCGCTACGGCGACAACGAGGTGGCATGGATCGGCGTCGTGACCTGTCTGCGGGAGGCCGGCTTGGGCATCGCGGACCTGCGACGGTTCACCAGCCTCCTCAGGGCTGATGGCGTCGCCACGGAGCGCTCCGAGTTCCTGCGACAGCGCCGGGCCGAGCTGGTGCGCCAGGCCGATGCGCTGGCGGCGGCGATCACGGTGCTCGACGACAAGATCGCCCACTACAGCGACGATCCGTCGTAGCAGCCGCGCTCACCACCGGACAGCGTTGGACCCCACCGCCGCGATGTGGCTACGATGCAAGGGCAAACGCGGGGAGCTCGGGGCAACCGAGCTGAGAGGACGGCCACCAGCGCGCCGTCGACCCGAGAACTTGACCTGGGTAATGCCAGCGTAAGGACGTGTCGACGGCACGGGCGTGAGCATCGTGGGGCCTGCCATGGCTCCGGAGCGCACCCGCCCGCAAGAGCCGTCGACGGCTGACTGTGCGCCGTGCGGACCCCAGGTCCGACGCCAAGGAGTCACCCGTGATCGCCGAGATCCAAGTCCTTCCCCGCCCCGTCGGCACCCCCGACGACCACTACGCCCACGTCGACGCCGCCATCGCCACCATCGAGGCGTCCGGCCTGTCCTACGAGGTGGGTGCGCTGGGGACCACCATCGAGGGAACGCCCGACGAGGTCTGGCACCTGCTTCGCCGGGTGCACGAGGCCACCATTGATGCCGGCGCCGAGGGCTGCCTCTCCGTCATCAAGGTGTCCGGCGCGGCCGGCGACGGTGGGCCGAGCGTCCACGATCTGGTGGGCAAGCACCGCCGATGACGCGCGGCACTCGCGGGCGCGCCGCGCTCATCGGGACCGCCACCGTCGGGCTGCTGCTGGTCGCCTGGGAAGCGTCGGTGCGGCTGGGCGATCTGCCCGAGTTCGTGCTGCCCAGCCCCTCCCAGGTGGCGGCCGCAGCCATCGATCAGGCCCCGTCGCTGGGCCAGCACATCGCGACGACGGCCACGGAGGCGGTGCTGGGCCTCGCTCTCGGCACCGCACTCGGCTGGCTGCTGGCCGTGCTTGCCTCGGCCGTGGCCTCCGTCGGCCACGCGACCCGACCCGTCGTGCTGCTCAGCCAGACCATCCCCACGGTGGTGCTCGCGCCGCTCATGATCCTGTGGGCGGGCTTCGGCCTCACGTCGAAGGTGGTGCTGGTCGCGCTCACGGTGTTCTTTCCCGTGCTGGTCGCCGCCACCGCCGCCATTCGCAATGTGGACGCCGAGTACTCGGACACGGTGGCAGGGCTCGGCGGCGGGCGCGTGCATCAACTGTGGCTGGTGCGGCTGCCGGCCTCGATCCCGGGCGCGCTTGCGGGCTTGCGCATCGCGGCCACCTACGCCGTGGGCGCCGCCGTGGTGTCGGAGTACCTCGCGGGCGAGTCCGGCATCGGCGTCTTCATCCAGCGCTCGCGCAAGGCCTACGCCGTCGATCAGATCTTCGTCGGAATCCTGCTCATCGCGCTGCTCTCCGCAGTGATGGTCGCGGCCATCACGCTGCTGCGACGCGTCGCCACCCCGTGGCAGAGCGCCGCCGCTCACCACTGACACCCCTCCCCCACCACCCCAAATCCGCTCCACCCCCGACCTAGGAGAAACCCTCATGACCCCCACTGTCCGAACAGCATCGCTCGCGGCCGTTGCCGCCGTCACGGCCACCACGCTGGCCGCCTGCTCCAGCGCTCCGGTCGAGGTCGACCCGACCGATGCCTCAGCCGAGCCGACGCCCGTGACCGTCGTGCTCGACTGGACGCCCAACACCAACCACTCCGGCCTGTACCTCGCTCTCGAGAACGGCTGGTACGCGGACGCCGGACTGGATGTCACCGTCATCGAGCCCGGCGAGACCTCGGGCCTGCAACTGATCGCCGCCGGGCAGGCAGACTTCGCGTTCTCCGTGGCCGAGGGGCTGCTCCCCGCCCGTGCCGCTGGCGCCGACGTGGTGTCGGTCGCCACCGTCGTCGAGCACAACACCTCGTCGCTCCTCTCTCTCACGGAGGACGGCATCACCCGCCCGCGCGACCTCGAGGGCAAGCGGTACGGCTCGTACGGGTCCGAGTTGGAACAGGCGATCATCTCCAGCCTGGTCGCGTGCGACGGCGGCGACCCCGCCCTCGTCGAGCACGCTCCGCTGGTGAGCAACGACTTCCGCATCGGGCTCACCCAGGACGAGTTCGACGCGACGTGGGTCTTCGACGCGTGGGACACGGTGCGGCTGGGCACGGTAGACGGCCTGGACGTGTCGACGATCGCCTTCCGTGACTGGTTCGACTGCATTCCGGACTGGTACACGCCGCTGCTCGCCACCACCGCAGAGACGATCGACGAGTCGCCGGAGACCGTGAGCGCGTTCGTCGAGGTGACCGCGCGTGGCTACGCCATGGCCATGGACGATCCCGAGGCGGCGGCCGATGCGCTCATGGACGTCGCTCCCGAGCTCGACCAGGAGCTCGTGACCGCGAGCGCCCGGTGGCTCGCGGACGAGTACGCCGCGTCGTCCGAGGCGTGGGGCATCCAGGAGGCGTCCACCTGGTCCGCTTTCTCCCAGTGGCTCGCCGACGGCGGCATGCTCGACGGCGACCCCGACGTGGAGGGGGCATGGACGAACGCGTTCCTGCCCTCGCAGCCGTGATGGACGTCACCGCCAGGAGGGCCGATGCGCGGGCCGGGTCGATCCCCGCGCCCGTCCTGGCAGTGCGAGACCTGAGGATCTCCTTTCCCGCGATGAGCCGTGGCGCGCGCGATCTCGAGGTGCTCGACGGGCTGGACCTCGAGATGGGAGACGGCGAGTTCGTCGCTGTCCTGGGCCCCTCTGGGTGCGGCAAGTCCACGCTGCTGCGTGCGCTCGGAGGGCTGATGGATCCGCGTGCGCGGGTGTCCGGCGAGATCGTGGTGCCGCGCGACGGCGCAGGTCGCCGCGCCACCGCGTGGATGCCCCAACGGGATGGCCTGCTGCCCTGGCGCCGGGCGCTGCCGAACGCGATGGTCGGAGCCATCGCGGCTGGGATCCCCGGGGAGCGAGCACTCCCGCGTGCGCGGCGGCTGTTCGACGAGTTCGGTCTCGGCGGGTTCGAGCGGGCGTGGCCGCACGAGCTGTCAGGAGGGATGAGGCAGCGACTGGCGCTGCTGCGCACGTGTCTCGCCGAGCGCCCTGTGCTCCTGCTCGACGAGCCGTTCGGGGGGCTCGACCCGGTCACCCGCCGTCGCATGAATGCCTGGCTCGCATCGGTCCGCCTGACCGAGCGGGCGGCCGACGCCACGACGCGCGACAGCACCAGCCTCGCGGCCGCCCCGGGCTCCGGGGTGGTGCTGGTCACGCACGACATCGACGAGGCGATGATGCTCGCTGACCGCATCCTGGTGCTCTCGGACCGGCCCGGCCGAGTCGTGCACGAGGAGCGCGTCCAGGCGGGGACTCACGAGCGCTATGACCGCGCGGCGCTGCTCGACGCCCTCGACTGCTGAGCGCGCTGCGTCGGGCTACGGTGACTCGGCCGCGTCGTCCCGGTCACTGTGTCGGCGCCGGAACAGGTTGCTGGGCCGCCGCCCGGTCTCCTCGGTGTACCGCACCGCCCGATCGCGACCCTCCGCCTTGGCCACGTACATCGCCTGATCCGCCTCTTCGAAGACCTGATCCACCGCATCACCGTCGCGGAGCCGAGCGAAGCCGTAACTGACCGTGGGAAGAGGGAAATCGACACCGCTCGTCCGTGCCGCGAAGTCATCGCTGATGGCGCGCAGCCGCACCAGCGCACCAGCGTCATCCACGTCCAGCAGCACCATGCCGAACTCCTCGCCGCCGAGCCGTCCCGCGCACTCCCCCGGCCGGAGGTGGTCGGTCAGGACCGTCGCGAAGGTCACGAGCGCCCGGTCCCCCGCGGCGTGACCATGAGTGTCGTTGATGTCCTTGAAGTGGTCGAGGTCAGCCACCACCAGCAGCGCGCGATCATCGCTGGAGTCCCCGCCGGCCAGCGCGAGCTTGGCCTGTGCGCGGAACTCCGTCCGTCCCAGGAGTCCGGTGAGGTCATCGTGCATGGCCCTGCTCCGCAGGTCGTGTGCCTGCTCGTCCCACCCGATCGCGGAGACACTGAACGTGACGGCCACCAAGAAGACCAACAAGAGCGCGTCTTCCGCGCTGGAACCCACGGTCAACTGAAAGGCATCGCTCCCCGGTCCGACGATGACGTTCATCACGGTGCGCAGCACGTAGAACGCGGCGAGCACGCTCCCCGCGATGGCGATCACCAGGAGCGCCACGAGTGCCTCACGATTCAGTGCGTGCTCCGCCATGGCGCGACGCACCCTCCACGCCATCCACATCTCCACGGCGGTCGCGACGAACATCACGGCCATATAGAGGCTGAGCAGGCCGTGATCGACCCACGTGTCTCCGTCAGGCTCATACCCGATCGCTGACACCAGAATCGCGACGGGCGCCACGCCCAGCAGCCACAACGGCAGCCGCTCACGCCGCAGCGACCGCGTCGCGAACCACACACACGTGGCGCCGACCGCAGCCAACGCCATCGACCCCGAAGTGACGACGAGCTGCAGCTCGCCGTGGTTGAACAGCAGCAGCGTGCTCGAGGTTCCCGCGCTCAACAGCGACAGCGTCCACCAGCCGGAGAAACTGGATCGGGTGGGCCGATACACACCCAGGTAGAACAACAGGAGAACCACCAGCGACACCGCGCCCAGGGCGATGCGCATCGTCTCGTCGTCCAACATTGGGCCAATTTACGCTGACGCGGGGCCAACCACGTAGAGCGCGTGACGTACCTCACCCGGGCGCCGCACGTGGAGAGGGGATGCGGCCGCGTGGTGCGCCAGCACCGTGCGCCGTCCGGCACTCGCGACCGCGATGACCGCGCGGCACCGCTCGCCGTCCTCGACTGCTGAGCTCGCGAACCTCAGAGCGCGCTACGGCGCGCTACAGCGGCTCCTCCACGTCCTCCCAATCGCTCTGCCTCCGGCGCAGCAGGTTACTGGGCCGGCGCCCGATCTCCTCGGTGTACCGCACGGCCCGGTCGCGGCCTTGCGCCTTGGCCACGTACATCGCCTGGTCGGCCTGTTCGAAGACCTGATCCACCGCATCACTGTCGTGGAGGCCTGCGAAGCCGTAACTGACCGTGGAAACCGGGAGATCGAGCCCTCTCGTGCGCTCCGCGAAGTCATCGCTGATGGCGCGCAGCCGCACCAGCGCATCGGCGTCGTCGCCGTCGAGGAGCACCATGCCGAACTCCTCGCCGCCGAGCCGTCCGGCGGGCTCCCCAGGGCGGAGGTGACTCGTCAGCACCGCGGCGAAGGCCACAAGCACCCCGTCCCCTGCAGCGTGACCATGAGTGTCGTTGATGTCCTTGAAGTGGTCGAGGTCCGCGACCACGAGCAGCGCGCGATCCCCTCTGGAGCCCGCGCCTGCCCGGGCACGCGTGGCCTGCGCACGGAACTCGGATCTGCCCCACAGCCCGGTCAGGTCATCCTTCATCGCCAGGCGCCGCAGCGCGCGCTTCTGCTGGTCCCACCCCACTGCCGACACGCTGAAGGTGACGGCCACCATGCACACGAGCAGCGTGACGTCCTCGGGTCCGGAACCCGCCGTGCGCTCGAAGGTGCCGCTGTCGGAGCCGACCGTCATGAGGATGAGGAAGCGGAACGCGTAGAACGTGCCAAGGGCAGTGGCCGCGAGCGCGATCACGAGGAGTGCGACGAGTGCCTCGCCGTTGGGGTGACCGTCCTTGCTCGCGCGCCGTGCCTGCCATGCGTTCCAGGCCTCGACCGCCCCCGCGACGAACATCACCGCCATGTAGAGGGACACCGGCCCTGTGGTGGCCCTGCCGTTCTCGTCGGGAGTCGCGAGCGATGCCAGGATCAGGATCAGCATCGGGCCGACGATCAGGAGCCAGCGTGGGAGCCGCCGGCCCCGCAGCGACCTCATCGCAAACCAGACGCAGGTCGACCCTGCCGCGGCGAGCGCGGTGGCGACCGGATAGGTCGCTATGCGCGCGGGAGTGTCGTTGAACAGCAGGAGGGTGATCGCGAGCCCCGCCACCAGCAGCGAGAGGCTCCACCAGGCAGAGAAGCTGGACCGCGTGGGGCGATAGACGCCCAGGTAGAACAGGACCAGCACCGTGAAGGCGACGGCGCCGAGCGCCACGCGCATGGTCTGATCATCGAGCACCCGCCCAACCTACGCGGGTGCACCCCGTACCAGGCGCAACCGGTGAGGCATGCCGCGCGCGCCCTCATGCATGAAGCGGACCCGGCCTGTTGGCCTGGTCCCCCTCCTTCGCTCTGCCGACGCACGCATCGGCCGCCGTCACGGAAGCGCCACGACCGGAGGCGCACCGTCCGGAAGGTCCGGGGTGCTCGGCCCGCGCCTTTCCCGCGACACGATGTCGGTGGAATACCTCACCGCTCGGTCGCGACCCTGCGCCTTGGCCACGTACATCGCCAGGTCTGCCCGCTCGTGCACCTCCGACAGCGAACTGCCGTCGTCGAATGCGGCAAACCCAAAGCTCACCGTGGGCAGCGGGAAGTCGACGCTGTTCGCATGTGCGGCATACGCGTCGCTGATGGCTTTCAGGCGCGCGAACGCACCGGCGTCATCCACGTCGAGGAGAACCATGCCGAACTCGTCGCCACCCTGCCGTCCTGCCACTTCTCCGGCCCGGACGGAGTCCTTCAGCGCGGTGGCGAATGCCACGAGCGCGCCATCGCCCGCCGCGTGACCGTGAACGTCGTTGACTGCCTTGAATCGGTCGAGATCGGCCACCACCACCAATGCCGCCACGCCGCTCGACCGCGCGTTCTCGGAGGCCCGCCCGGCCTGACGACGAAACTCCGTACGGTCCAGGAGCCCGGTGAGGTCGTCGTGCATCGCGCGGCGGCGCAGTTCCTGCGACTGCTGGTCCCAGCTCACGGCCGACACGCTGAACGTGACCCCCACGAGACAGACCAACAGAACGATGCTGTCCGCGCCGGAGAACCCGGCCAGCTCGAAGCCACCGCTGCTCGGACGTGCCACGACGTGCGTCACCGCGCGGAGCGCGTAGAACGTGGCGAGCACGGTTCCTGCCATGGCCGTCACCAGAAGAGCGACCACCGCCTCGCCACTGCGAGCGGACTGGGCGAGAGCGCGCCGTGCCCTCCACGCCAGCCACGTCTCCACGGATCCCGCGCCGAACATCACGGACATGTAGAGGAACAACGGACCGTTCCCGGCCAAGACGCCACCAGCAGCCCCGTCGAGGAGCTTCGGCACCACAATGGCGACGGGGGCCACGCCGAGCAGCCACAGCGGCAGTCGTTCACCGCGCAGCGACCGCGTCGCAAACCAGACGCAGGTGACACCGATGGCGGCCAGCGTGATCGACGCCGGGTTCGCGATCATCTGCAGGTCGCGTCCGTTGAACAGCAGAAGAAGGCGCGCGAGGGCCGCGCAGAACAAGGACAAGCTCCACCAGCCGGAGAAACTCGAGCGAGTGGGCCGGTAGACGCCCAGATGGAACAGTACGAGGACCGTCAGCGTCACGCCGCCGAGGACGATGCGCATGGTCTGATCGTCGAGCACCCCCTCAACCTACGCTCGGGCACATCCCAAGGCGAGGGCCGGGTGACCCACACCACGCGGGCTGCGCACATGGAAAGGGGACCCGGCCTGCTGGCCGGGTCCCCGTCGAGCGTCACGCCACGAGCGCATCGGCCCGTCGCACGCTAGATCCTGTCGAAGGTGTCCGGGTCCGGGCCCACGCGCCCCTCGGGTCCACGGTCCAACGCATCGATCTGCGCCATCTGCTCGTCCGTCAGCGCGAAGTCGAAGATCTGGAAGTTCTCGACCATCCGCTCACGCTGCATCGACTTGGGGAAGATGATGTCGCCGCGCTGGAGGTGCCAGCGCAGGATGACCTGCGACGGAGCGCGCTCGATTGCGGTCGCGATGCCGCCGATGGTCTCGTCCTTCAGCACGGCGCCCTGGCCGAGCGGGCCCCACGCCTCCACGGCGATGGCGTGCTCGTGCGACGCCTTGCGGGCCTCGTCGTTGCGGAAGTACGGGTGAGCCTCGATCTGGTTCACGACGGGCGCGACTCCGGTCTCGCCGACGATCCGCTCGAGGTGGTCGGGCTGGAAGTTCGACACGCCGGCCGACGCGAGGCGCCCCTGCTGGACCAGGTCCACCATCGCCTTCCACGTCGACACGAAATCGCCGTCGTAGCGGGTCGGCAGCGGCCAGTGGATGAGGAACAGGTCGAGCTTGTCGACGCGCAGCTTCTCGAGAGTCTCGTCGAAGGAGCGGTAGACGTCGTCGGGCTTGTGCTCGCTGTTGGTGAGCTTGCTGGTGACGTATACCTCGTCGCGCGCGAGCCCGGACTCGGCGATCGCCTCGCCCACCTCGGCCTCATTGTGGTACCCCTGCGCCGTGTCGATGTGGCGGTAGCCCACCTCCAGCGCGGTGCCCACCGTGGCGGCGGTCTCCTCGGGCGGCACCAGGTAGGTGCCGAATCCGAGCTGGGGGATGGTCGTTCCGTCGTTGAGTTTCGTGGAGGGAATCATGTCGGGGCCAACCCCACACGGCGGCACATGATTCCCGGCCGACGCGCGTGCTCAGTCGCGCGCTTCGGCTTCCTCCCAGCGCAGCAGGTCGCCAGGCTGGCACTCCAACACCGCGCAGATGCGCTCCAAGGTGGTGAATCGGATCGCTTTCGCCCGGCCGTTCTTGAGCACCGCGACGTTCGCTGGCGTGATCCCGACTGCGGCGGCGAAGTCCCCCACGGACATCTTGCGCCTCGCGAGCATGACGTCGATGTCGACCACGATCGGCATCAGATCACCTCGGCCAGCTCGCTGCGGTCCGCGATCGCCACGGCGAGGAGTCCGCGCATGACGACCATCAGCAACACGAAGGCCGTGCCGCCCACCAGCGAGCCGATCCACAAGAAGATGGCCGGCGGCCCTCCGATGTTCTCCGCGACCATCATGTGGGAGGTGACACCCCCACAGATCAGAGCGGCGATCGCTCCGCTCCACGCGATGACCTCGACCCATCGGAGCGCCTTGGCGGTGAACACCTCGCCCGTGGCGGCCATGGTGAGCAGCCTCCACACCACCACGATCGCGACTTGGAAGCAGGCGATGGCCGCGATGCCGGCGATCGAGTAGGGCAGGACGAGGTGGTCGACCTCGGGATAGTCCTCGCCCATCACAGATGCCGCGAGCGGCACGAGGGCCTGACCCCCCACAGCTCCGAGGAACAGCAGGACGAGGAGGAGGCGGAGCGTGCCGCGCACAGGTGAGTTCATGTATTGATAATCGATAGATTTCTATCGATTGTCAAGGCCGACGCGGCCGTCAGTGCCGAACGGGGTCAGGAACCGCGGTACGTCGAGTACGCGAACGGGCTGAGCAGCAGCGGCACGTGATAATGGTCGCCGCCGTCCACCTCGAACGTGATGACCACCTCGGGGTAGAAGGTCTCGACGTTCAGGTGCGAGAAGTACATGCCGGTGTCGAATCGCACCTGATAGACGCCGTCGTCGAGGCGATCGGGGCCGAAGGCGCTCACCCGCCCGTCGTCGTCGGTCACCGCCGACGCGAGCGGCTCCCACCCCTCTCCCCCACGCTCCGACAGGGTCACGGAGACCCCTGCGGCGGGCGTGCCGCGGACGGCGTCCAGCACGTGTGTGGTGACGTGGCTCATGCATCCTCCCAGACTTGCTGCAGACGCAGCGCGGCGATCTGCCGGAGCTGCTCGGCGACCTCGTGAGTCTCGACGCCGGGGTCGTTCATGAGTCGCCGGTCCAGCTCCTCGAGAATCTCGCGGCGATCTCGGCCGGCGGCGCGGATGAGGAACACTCGGCCAAAGCGCGCCTCGTACGCGGCGTTGCCCTCGCGCAGGCGCGCCTCGAGCTGCTCGTCCGGGTCCTGGCTCGCGGCCTGCTCGGCACGCGAGAACGAGGCCTCCGCTCCCTCGCCCTCGGCCCTGTCGCCGATGCGCGGGTGCGCCGCGAGCGCCTCGTCCACCTCGGCCTCGGAGAGCGGGGTCGCCGCGCCGATGCCCGCCGCCACCAGCGCATCGGCCGTCTGGAAGTCCTTGCCGGCAAGCGCATCGGCCCAGCGCTCCACGCGCAGGCACTCCAACAGTCGATCCCGTTCCAGCCGCATGCCCCCATCGTAGGGTGGGGGCATGGATGTCACGGGAGTCGTACTCGCTGCGGGAGCGGGAAGCCGCGCGGGCGGGCCCAAGGCACTGCGCCGGACCGAGGACGGCACGCCGTGGCTCGAGATCGCGTGCGCGGCGCTGCACGACGCGGGGTGCCGTGAGGTCATCATCGTGTTGGGCGCGGAGGCCGATGCGGCACTCGCTCTGGTGCCGCGCGGAGCCCTCCCCGTGGTCGCCACGGATTGGCAGGACGGCCAGGCCGCGTCGCTCCGCGTGGGGCTCGCCGCGGCTGCCACGTCCAGCACCGATGCGGTGCTGCTCACCTTGGTCGACCTGCCCGGGCAGACCGCCGCCGCCGGACGGCGGGTGCTCGATGCCGCTCTCGACGACCCGCGCGGCACGCTGGCCCGCGCGCATTACGACGGCGAGCCCGGGCACCCGGTCCTGATGGGCCGCGACCACTGGGGCGACATCGCCGCCACCGTGGTGGGCGACATGGGTGCACGGGACTACCTGGTGCGGCACCTCACCGTCGAGGTGGACTGCTCAGACCTGGGCGGCGGGGCGGACGTCGACGCCTGACGGCGCCTATGCCTGGGGCGACCGTACACGGATGGCCTCCGCCTGAATGCTGAACTCCACGCGCGTGCACTCGCCCACCTCGTCGCCGTCGAGCTCAAGGACGCGCGGCTTGCCGAGGCCGAGGGTCGCCTCCGAGAATTGACGGTTGGTGACGGAGTCGCTGCTCGAGGCCTTTCCCTTGCGGCCGAACAGCCGCTTGATCCCGTTGTCCCAGATCATGGTCTTGAACGTCTCGAGCCAGCCTGCGACGCCGTCCGCGCGCAGCACGAGCATGTCCAGCTCGCCGTCGGCGGGGTCCGCATCAGGCAGCAGCGTGACGCCGCCCTGAAGCATGCCGCAGTTGCCCACGATGAGGGTGTGGGCCTGCTCCTTCGAGACCTTTCCCTGATCGACCGTGATGTCCATGTCGATCACGTCGCTCGCGGACAGTGCGCGGCCCAGGGACTCGATGTAGGCGAGCCAGCCCACCTTGTCCTTGAGGCCCTCCGCCGTCTCGATGATCATGTGGGCATCGATCCCGACCCCCGCCATCACCGTGAACGCCAGCTTCTCGGTGCCGTCCGCCGTGGTGATGTCGGCCCAGCCCAGGTCGATGGTCCGGGCCTGAGAGTTCAGGGCCGCCTCCATCGCCTTCTCGATGTCGTTCAGCGGGACCTCAAGGTTGCGCGCGAGGAGGTTGCCGGTGCCCATCGGGATGATCCCGAGGTCTGCCGAGGACTTGACTTCCGCCAGATACTCCGCGACCGCGCGCACCGTGCCGTCACCGCCCGCGGCGATGACGAGGTCGACGCCCGCCTCGAGCGCATCCTTGGCCATGCCCCGACCGGGGTCCTCGACGGTGGTCTCAAACCACGACACCGTGGCGTCGGGGTGCTCCGCGATCGCCGAAGCCATCGCCTTCTCGAGGTCGGCCTTGCTGGTCTTCGATGGATTCAGAATGATTCCGACGTGCGCTGCGCTCACCGCGAGGCTCCCTCTTCAGATGTGGCCTGGGAGCAATGGTGGTCCCGGCCCGGGCCTGCGTCAACACGGCCGGGGCCCCGGCACTTCCCCCGGTACCGAGGAGGGCGCCGGCTAGATCCTCGAGATCGCGACCAGTCGCATCTGGCTGCCGCTCCGATAGCAGGTCTGCAGCCACAGCCCGCCGTTGAGCACACTCGCGCTCGAGTTCTTGGGCACCGACTTGGACCCCGTCACCGTGTAGGTGCCCGCGCCGACGCCGGTGAGCTTGATGGTGTCGCCGACCTTGACGTCGAGGATCCACGCCCCGCCGCAGTGCACGTGCTCGGCGATCGCCACACCGCTTGCTCCGAAGTCGCTCCACACCGCACCCCTGCACGCATCGACCTTGGCTTGGCTGGTGCCGGAGCCCGAGGTGTACACGTGCTGGGTGACGATGCGCTTCGCGCTCAGCGTCGAGGAGGCCGCGCCTGGCGTGGAGCTGCCTCGCGCCGGCGACGAGTACGACCGGGTGGGCGGCGCGACGTACGTGGGGTCGGAGGAGGAGATGAGCGCGGTCTTGACCCAGGCGCCGCCGGTAGTCCGTGACCACGCGTCCTCCTGAGTGGTCCGGTCGATCGCGAGACGGTCGCCCGTCTTCAGCGTCCCCGTCTTGTCCGCATCGTCGCGCGGGCTCGCGTAGGTCTGCATGCCGTCCTTGGAGGCGAAGCGGATCAGGTTGACGGTCTCCCAGCGCTCAACATCGATCACCGTCACGTCACCAGTCACGAACTCGATGTCCGCGGGAGCGGTGACCGCCGGAACGTTCCGGACGATCGGCGCGACCACGGGGGCCGCGAGAGCTTCGTCAGCCAGCGCCGTGGGCGCGGTGCCTGACGAGACGGCCACCGTGGCGATCACGGCGGCGGCGAGAGCAGAGGTGGGTGCGAAGGCCTTCGCGATGCGGGCGCGGTTCATAGGGTCCTGCCAGGTGGCGTGAGGAGGTGGGATCGGCGGCCCACCTGGGCACGGAGGGGCGCGCGTCCTCGGAGCGATGCCCGGCGGAGATGCCGGTGTACGCGTGTCGCTCCATGAGACTGACGCCTCTCTGCACTCAGGCCGATCAGCCGACCGTGCTCGGCCGGCTACATCCCCCATCGTCGGCAAGAGCGCGTTGGTGACGTCTTCGCGCCAATTGGTGCGAACCACGACGCCGCCCGACGTTGCGGGAGTGCCTCCGGGGGCGAGCGATCACGGGGAGTTCCGCGCCGCGACATACAGAAGTGCGTGACAAGACGGGGTCCAGGTGAAGCCCGCGGTGCCCCACGGGCCAAGCAGGTCCACCAACGGAACCCTTTTGTGCCCCCGCCTCGCAATGCGTGGCCTCTCTAGACGGGTGTTCAGGCCTCGCCGCCGAAGCCCGTGCGCTTCATCTCTCCCCACGACGCCCGCTCGTGCCGCAGCGACGCCCACAGCCCGCGGATGCGCCACCACCAGTGCATCGGCCGGAACCAGAAGGGCTCAAGGATGGCTGCGGCCGCCAGCCGGGACGTGTCCCTGACCCGCTGATAGCGGCCGAAGGCGACAACCTCGACCAGCAGGGCCGCGAGCGACACCGCGATCGACAGCAGGAACGACACGGCGATGAATAGCCAGAACACCCACGGGTCGACCCACCCCGTCAGCACGCCTGTGACCGCAGCAGTGAGACCCAGCACCTCCACCAAGGGACCCCACAGCTCGAACAGCCAGAAGTAGGGCATGGTGACCATTCCGAGGCGCCCGTAGCGAGGCCGCAGGATCATCGAGCGATGCTTCTCGAGCATCTCCCCTAGTCCGTGTGACCACCGCCGCCGCTGCTTGGCCAGCACGCTGACCGTGGAAGGCGTCTCGGACCAGCACACGGGATCCGCGAGGAACACGACGCGGTATCCCTCGCCTCGCGCCCGGTGACTGCGATGGATTGCCACCACCAGCTCCGCGTCCTCGGCGAGAGACTGCTCGTCGAGACCGCCCACCTCGGCGATCGCCTCGCGCCGGAACACCCCGAAGGCGCCCGAGATGATCATCAGCCCGTTCGAGGCCGACCACCCCGCACGGCCCACCAGGAATGCCCGCATGTACTCGAGCACCTGAGTGCGCTCGAGCCAGGTGCGAGGCACGCGCGCATCGGCGACCCGTCCGCGCTCGACCGAGGAGCCGTTCGAGGGAAGCACCACGCCGCCTGCCGCCACCACGCGCGGGTCATCCACGAACGGCTGCGCCACCCGCAGCAGCGCATCGGGCTCCAGGATCGAGTCACCGTCGATCATGCACACCAGCGGCTGGGTGCAGCGCGCGAAGCCCGCGTTGACGGCGTCGGACCGCCTTCCCACGGACTCCTTCCGCAGCAGCACCAGACCCGGGTGACGGCGCGACCGATACGTGGCGATCATGTGGCCCACCTGCTTCACGCGGGAGTCGACCACCGGCACGTCGCGCGGCTCGAGCTCGAACTCGTCGATGAGCAGCTGTGCGGTCGCGTCCGTGGAGCCGTCGTCCACCACGATGATCTCGAGCGTGGGATAGTGCGCGTCGAGAAGCGAGCGCACCGACGGCAGGATCCCCGCCTCCTCGTTGTGCGCGGGGACAATCACCGAGACCCCGGGGGCGAGCGGATTCGCGAAGGTGAGTGACTGCGCGGTCTCGTCCGCCCACCGCTGCTCACGGCCCACGTGCAGCGCTGCGCGGATCACCACCGAGCCGAAGATCAGGTGATGCACGGCGTAATACACGATGGCCACCGCGGTGACGGTCGTGAACGTGACTTCGAGGATGCTCATGATTCGAACCTCACGTGGTGCAGGTCAGCGAACGCGACGTGGAGTCCGTTGCGCACCTGGGCCGGCAGGTCCCCGTCCACGAGGCGCGTCGAGATCGCGGCTGCTGACCGGGGATCGCCCAGACGCGCGAGGGCGCGTGCGGCGCTGGCGACCACCTCGGGCTCGCCTGAATTCAGAAGCCGTTCGAGACGTTCCCGCGCATCAGTGAGGTGAAGGTAGCCCGCCACGTCCGCCGCCATCGACGCCACGGCCGGATCACCACTGCCCCATGCCATGCCCAGCCCTCTCGCCGAGCGCGGAGCGGTGTGCACGATCGCCATCGCCGCCGCCGACACCGGCAGGGGATTCTCGTGGGAGGCGGCGGCGCGCACCAGGAATGGCACGGCGCTTGAGATTCCGCACTCCCCCAGCGCTCGGGCGGCGACGGCGCGCACCCGCACATCTCTGTCGTGGAGCAGGTCCAGCAGCGGCCCGGTTTCACGGTCCGCCAGGCACGCGACGAACAGCCGTGCGCCGCGTGCACGAGAGATCGCGAAGGTCGCATGCATCATCACCGTGGCACGGTGGCGAAAACCCTCATCGGTCAACCATCGTGCGAGTGCGGCACGGTCCGCGCCTCGCAGCTTGGTGGACAGCCTCACTGCGGTGGCAGCCACGGCGGCCCGACGCACGGGACCCCGAGGGGCGCGCGGTGGGTCTCCGTCGATCACCGCGAAGATGACGGCCCTGGCGGCCGCCGTGCGCCGGCTCGTGACCACCCCTTTCACCGCGCTCAGCGCACGCAGGGACACGACGGCCAGCACCAACACGAGCACCAGCACGGTGGAAGCGACGAGGATGACCGTTGCGACGGTCTCGACTCCCGGGGTGACGATCTCAGGCTCCCAGCAGTCGCTCCACACGCACTGCCAATTCACGGGTCGAGAAGGGCTTCTGGATGTACTCGTCCACGCCCACGGAGTACGCACGCTCGAGGTCGGCCTCCTGTGCCTTGGCCGTCAGCATGAGCACCGGGGTCCCCGCGAGCTCGGGGTCTGCACGCATCGCCTCACACACTTCGATCCCGTTCATGCGGGGCATCATCCAGTCCAGCACCACAAGGTCGGGCCGCACCTGCACCACGGCCGCAAGACCTGCCCTGCCATCCGCCTCCACCTCAACACGGTGTCCAGCAGCCCTCAATTTGTGGGCGACCAGCAGAGAGATGTCCGGATCGTCCTCGATCACGATCACCGTCGCCATGCGTCACTCCTCAGTCGTCACGTCGTGCCACGCCGTCGGGCGGCGTCTGGCTTGAGCGTTCGCCATCAACCCTAGACTGACGTGAGCCCGGTCAATGGAGGTCACGCGCATGGCAGTCGCAACCCGCAGTCGCAGCCTGGGGGCATCCCGCTATGCAGCGATGCTGGCCGTGACCTTCGTGCTCGGCGTCGCCGCCGTGGAGCTGGCGACTCTCGGAGAGAGCACGTCCGCGTGGTGGCCAGCCGCGGGCGCCGCCACGATCGCGATCCTGATGATGCCACGGCGATGGCGGATCGTCGCCGCCGTGGGCGTCGCGGTGGTGGCATCGCTGTCAAACATGGTCGCGGGACGGGCCGTCGACCTGTCGATCGCCTTTGGAATCGCGAACGCCATCGAGACATACCTCGTGGTGCTGGTGCTCACCCGGCAGGCACGCACGCCTCGGCTCACCTCGGTGCGTGAGGTGTCGTCGCTCGTCATCGCCGCCTCGGCGGGAGCGCTCGTGGGCGCGATTCTCGCCGGCCTCTCGGTGGCCATCCTGTCAGTCGACGACTTTGGCTCCACCGCGCTCTCGGTGTTCACGAGTCACGTCTCCGCGATCCTGGCGATCGTGCCCATGGCGCTGGCATGGGGGCCAGAGGCCCGGTCTCGCGGCCCCGCCTACCGCTGGGTCCAACCCGTCGTCCTCGCCGCCGTCGTCGCCTTCGTCTTCTCACCGGCGAACCAGCTGCCCCTCGAGTTCGTACTCTTCCCCGTGCTCATGTGGGCGGCGTTCACGCTCTCGACGCGAGCGCTGGCGATCGAGCTCGTGCTGGTGGTCGCCGCCACCACCACGTTGACGATCTTTGGGGGTGGGCCCTTCGCCGACCCGTCGTGGCAGGAGCTCAACCGGCGGTTCGTCGTGCAGGCCTTTCTCCTGACGCTCGTGGGGTCCTCGCTGTACGTCTCTGCGGCGCGACTGGAGCAGATGGTGAGTGCCGCCCGTGCGGAGCGTCGCGAGCAGCTGCTTCGCACCGGCATCGTGGGGGCTCCCATCGGCATGCTCATGCTGCGCGAGGACCGAGCGGGCAACGTGTCAGTGATCCAGAGCAACACCCGCGCCGTCCTGGAGCTCGGCGAGCACGTCGCCAGCGCGCCGAACCCCGCCTCGACGACAGCCGTCCCACTGCTGCCCGTGGACGATGCCACCCGGTCGGTGCTCGATGCGGTGGAGGAGTCCATCGGATCCCCCACCCACGACCCCACAAGCGTCGAGGTCACGGTGCGCGACCGCACGCTCCGCCTGACGGTGACGCGCACCTCCTCCGACGACGACGAGACGCTCGTGACGGTGCAGGTCCAGGACGTCACGGAGCGTCTCCACAGCGAACGGGCACTCCAACGGGCGCTGCAGGACGAGCGGGAGGCGGCAGAGCGGCTGCGTGCCGTCGACCGCGAGCGTGACGACTTCGTCGCCTCGGTCAGCCACGAGCTGAGAACACCCATCACCAGCATCCTGGGATTCGTGGAGATCCTCCTGGACGAGGCGGAACTCGAGCCGGCCGAACGCAGCCAGTTGGAGATCGTGGAGCGCAACGCACGCAGGCTCGGCGGGCTGGTCGAGGACATCCTCGCGATCACCACCACCTCGCGCTCCCAGCCGGGACCGTGCGACGTCACCACGGTGGCTGAGGAGGCCGTGCAGGACGTCCACACGGGAGCACTCCATCGGGGCGTGCGCCTGCGGATGCACGACACTGTGCCCGCATACGTGGTGTGCGTGCGGGCGGACCTCGAGCGGATCTTGATCAACCTGCTGAGCAACGCGGTCAAGTTCAGTCCCCAAGGTGCATCCGTCGAGGTCGAGGTCGAACTCACCGATTCCGTGGTGCGCATCGCGATCACCGACCAGGGACCCGGTATCCCCCCCGACCAGCTGGACGGGGTGTTCGAGCGCTTCCACCGCGGCACGTTCGCGACAGAGAACCAGGTTCCCGGGGTGGGGCTGGGACTGGCGATGGTGCGCGAGCTCGCCGGTCGACACCACTTCGCGGTGCGCCTCGAATCGGACGGCGTCAGCGGCACCACCGCCATCCTCGAGATGCCCCGGGTCGCCGAGCCCCAGCGCTCTCCCGCTACGCCGTAGACGCCAGCGCGAGGATCGCGGCCTCGAACGCGTCCAGCGCGATCTCGACGTCGTCCGCGCGGACGGCCTCGTCGCGGTGGTGCGAGATGCCGTCCTTGCAACGGATGAACAGCATGGCGTAGTCGCACAGGTCCGCGATCGCCATGGCGTCGTGGCCGGCCTTGGACAGCAGCCACATCGGCTCAGCGTCGCCCGTCGAACGGATGCCGGCCTCGACCGCGAGTGCCAGCCGTTCCCCCACCTGTGTGGCGCGCGCCTCATGCACCTGCTGCACGCCGAAGGACAGCTGGCGCGCGGCCGCCGCCTTGAGTCCCATCTCCGCGATCTCGTTCCACACCCGGTCGCGCACCGCGTCGGTCTCGGCACGCAGATCCAGGGAGAACTCCACGCGGCCTGGAATCACGTTCATGGCCCCGGGGAACGCCTGCAACCGGCCCACGGTGCCGACCGCACGGGCGTCGCGCGCCAGCAGTTCGACCGCAGTCACGACCTCGGACGCCCCCAGGAGGGCGTCGCGCCGGCGCCCGTAGGGCATGCCGCCCGCGTGACCCGCCTCGCCGATCATCTCCAGCTCGAACCGTCGCGCGCCCATGATGCCGCGCACCACACCCAACGGCCGTTCGGCGTCCTGCAGCAGCGGTCCCTGCTCGATGTGCGCCTCGAGGTACCCCACGATCGGACGCCCCACCAACGAGGCGTCGCCCACGCGCGACGGGTCCAGCCCGAAGGCGATGAAGGCGTCATGCAACGTCACTCCGTGCGCGTCCTGCAGCCCCCACCACCCGTCCTCCCAGGTGCCTGCCACGGCGCACGATCCCAGCAGGGTCCGACCAAAGCGGGTCCCCTCCTCATCCGCGAAGCCGAGCACCTCGATGCCGAACGGCAACGCGACACCCCGCGCCCTCAGCCGCCCCACGGCCGCAATGGCCATCAGCGTGCCCAGCACGCCGTCGTAGCGACCGGCGCCGGGAACGGTGTCCAGGTGAGACCCCAGCAGCAGGACCGGCGCATCGGCCGTGGGCCCCGCCAAGGTGCCCCGCTGATTGCCAGCTGCATCCTGCCAGGCCGTGAGGCCCGCATCGGCCATCCACTCGCCCACGGTCCAGTTGGCGCGCGCGTGCTCGGGCGTCAGGTAGCTGCGCTCGATGCCGTCGACTGCAGCCGAGATGTCCGCAAGCGTGTCGCAGCGCGCGAGCACCTCCGCCGCGTCGTGCTGACTCACGCTGATGCCCCGTACACCTCGTACGCCGCATCCACGCCAGCACCGGCAGGCGCCCGATGCCCGGCTCGCCTGAGCACAGCCTCGAGCGACGCGAGCGTCTGCAGCACCGCATCGGTCCTCGCGTTGTAGCCCATGGTGCCGATGCGCCAGATCTTGCCGTGCAAGGGGCCAAAGCTGGTGCCGATCTCGATGCCGAAGTCCTCGAGCATCGCGCCCCGCACGGCATCCCCGTTCACTCCGTCAGGGATCTTCACTCCCACGACGTTGGTCATCTTGTAGGCGAGTTCACCGAACGGCTCCAGCCCCAGGGCGCTCGTGCCGTCCAGCATCGCGCGGCCGTGCAGCTGATGCCGGGTCCAGGACTCGGCCAGGCCCTCCTGGAGCAGGATCCGGGCGCACTCGCGCGCCCCGAACAGCATGGTGGTCGCCTCGGTGTGGTGGTTGAGGCGCCGCTCGGACCAGTAATCGAAGATCTGCGCCATGTCGAGGTAGTTGGAGCGGATGGGGTGCGCCGAGACGGGGTCGCCCTCGTCGCGGATTCCCTCCTCGATGGACTTGCGCCCCTCGATGACCGCGGCGGCGCGCTCGGAGAACGTCACGGGCGCGGAGCCCGACGGGCCACCCAGGCACTTCTGCAGGCCAGCCGTGGCGACGTCGATGCCCCACTCGTCGACGCGGAACTCGTTGCCGCCCAGCGTCGCGGTGCAGTCGGTGTAGAGCAGCGCGCCGTGCTTCTCGCACAGGTCGCCCAGCCCTTCGAGCGGCTGCGCCACGGTGGTGGACGTGTCGCCGTGAACGATCGCGACCACCTTGGGGCTGACATCGGAGATCGCCGCCTCGAGCGCCTCTTCCGTGAACACGCGACCCCACTCGGTCTCGATGGTGTGGACATCGGCGCCCGCACGGCGGCAGATCTCCGCGAGCAGGTGCCCGAACCGCCCGAAGATCGGCACCAGCACCCTGTCCCCCGGCTCGAGCAGCGACACCAGCGATGCCTCGATGCCGGCGCGGGAGGTGCCGTCGACGACCATCGTGTGCAGGTTGTCAGTGACGAACACCTGCCGGTAGAGGTCCATGACTTCGTTCATGGTGTCCGTCATCCACGGGTCGTACTGGCCCACCAGCTGCGCGGACATGGCTCGCAGCACGCGCGGATCCGCGTTGATGGGGCCGGGCCCCATGAGCAGTCGCGGCGGTGGGTTGATCGATCCAGGTATGGTCACCTGCCCATCATGCCAAGCCCGGGTTACCTACGGGTTTCCTGAATGCGGCCGATGCGCGGGCGGAGTCGCGCCGCGCTGTCACCTGAGCGCGTCGACCCACTCCAGCGCGATGTCGATCAGCACGAGGTCGCTGCCGCGCGGGCCCACCAGGCTGAGTCCCACGGGCCCTCCGTCGCACTGGAGCAGCGGCACGGACAGCGCGGGCCGCCCGGTGATCCCGGCGACGGCGGTGATCCCGAGGGTCGCTTCGCGCACCTCCTGCAGGCGCTCGACCGACGCGTCCAGCGGCGGTGCGACGGAGCTCGCCGAGGGGAGCAGCAGGATCGCGTCGCCCAGCGCGGCGTCGATGGCCTCGCGAGCCTGGCGCTTGGCCTCCAGCGCCTCCTCTTCTTGCTCGGGCGTGACCGATGCGGCCCAGGCGAATCGCTCGGCGACGTCCTGCGCGAGCGCGCCCGGGTGGCGGTCGATCCACTCCTGCCATGACCTCGCGGCCTCCGCGGACTGGGTGTACCGGAAGATGCGGAACAGCTCGTCGGGGGCGGGCAGCTCGACGTGCTCGAGCGGGTCGAGAATGCGACGGTCAGCGCTATCGTGCGCGACGCTGCGCAGCGTGATGCCCACCTCGTCGTCTACGGCATTGAACAGGCGGGGGTCGACGAGGGCCCGGCGAGAGGCCAGGGGCCGCTGCGACGCCGAGGGCAGGGACGCACGAGCAGCCTCGAGCAGCACGCGCCCGTCCCGTGCGAGCCATCCAGGGGTGTCGTACGAGGGGGCGAGCGGGAGCACGCCGGTGAGCGAGACTGCGCCGTGCGTGGGCCGGAGGCCCCAGAGCCCCTGGTAGGACGCCGGCACGCGGATCGAGCCCGCCGTGTCCGTGCCGAGCCCCAGGTCCGCCTGGCCACTTGCCACGGCGGTCGCCGGGCCAGACGACGAGCCGCCAGGGATGGACCCTGGTGCGGCCGGGTTCGAGGGCGTTCCGTACGCGGCGTTCTTGCCCGCGATCGAGTACGCGAACTGATCGGTCTGGGCGATGCCCCGCACGGAGGCGCCGGCGCTGAGCAGCGCGGCGAGCGCATCGGCCGGGCGCTGTTCGACCGTCGCCTCGGCGAGGTAGGCCGGGACCCCGGCGCCGATGCGCTGGCCTGGCACGGCGACGATGTCCTTGACCGCGACGGTCACGCCCGCGAGGGGGCCGTCGGAGGTGGTCGCTGGCACCAGCGGCGATCCGAGCACGCGCCAGATCCGCGTGTCCATCGCGGGCGGCGGCGCGCTCACGTGCGCGGCGGTGATGACCCAGCCGCCAGGGGTGGCGTCCTGGTCCCCGCAGCGCTCCCACAGCTGCGTCACGAGCCCGCGACCGCCCTTGTCCGGTGCGTTGACCGACGTCACGTACGCGTGGGTCTCCGTGATGGGACGCACCTGGATCTCGGTGACCGTGCGCGCGGGCGCTCCCCCGCGGCCGGTCCGGAACCGGTCGATGTTCTCGCGTCCCACCAGCAGC
Organism: Demequina aestuarii; assembly: GCF_000975095.1. Classification (GTDB taxonomy): domain Bacteria; phylum Actinomycetota; class Actinomycetes; order Actinomycetales; family Demequinaceae; genus Demequina; species Demequina aestuarii. The sequence continues at coordinate 672,894 of NZ_BBRD01000001.1, read as the reverse complement.
CCGCTGGCATCGCCGCGCATCACGTCGGGTCCGGTCGCGAAGAACGCACCCAGGCGCTCGAGGTCGTCGTCCATCAGCGCGGCCTCGTAGGCCCAGAACGCGTCGAACAACTGCGGGGGCGGCTCGACGCCGTCCGGCAGGCCCACAACCCCCTGGAGGTCGTGAGCGATGTCCTCTGCAGGGTGCTCGCTCGGGTCACTCACCGGGCACCGCCTCGAAGTCGCTCGTACGGATCATCGCATGCACTCCTTGCACGAGGTCCACCACCTGGGAGATGCGGAAGTCGGTCGCCGCGCTCAGATACGCGTACGCCAGGTGAGGCTCCATGCCGTAGCGCGCGGCGAGGATCGCCACGGACTGCCGCACGCACGCGCGCATGGCCTCGTCCAGATCCGCGTCGAGTCCGGTGGGCATCAGATAGTCAGTCGACTCACCGAGTGGGCTCGCCAGCTCGCCGAAGGACCTCAGCGCCTCACGTTCCGGCACCACATCGAACCGCACCGTGGCGCGAAGCGAGGCCTCCAGCGCCGTCAGTGCGACCTCGCCGTCGCCTTGGGCGAAGTGCGGGTCGCCAAGATACGCGAGCGCATCGGGCACCTGAACCGGCAGGTAGAGCCGGGTGCCGGCCACCAGCTCCTTGATGTCGAGGTTGCCGCCGTGCGCTCCCGGCGGCACGGAATGGGCGCGCTCGTCGGTGTCGGTGGCGACGCCCATAATGCCCATGAACGGCGCCAGCGGGAAGCCCGTGGTCGGCCGCCCCCCGTCACGCCCCGGGAGCCAGCCGCGCCACGTGCCGGCGGTGTCCTTCCCGATGCGCGTGAATACGCTGACGCTGTCCGGCCCCGCTGGCATCTCGCCAGGAAGCGCACCTCGGCCGTGCCGGTTCGAGATCACGCCGTACGGCACGCGCGGGGTGAAGTCGAGAAGGTCGATGACCAGCAGGTCGCCGGGCTTCGCGCCACGCACGGCGATCGGACCGGTCACGACGTGAGGGCCGTCCTCCGCCGAGCGGCCCCCTGCCCCGGCGAACTCGGACACCTCGGCCAGCACCGCATCGGCCGTCACGCCGTGGCTGCCGAAGAAGGCGCGCGGGTCCGAACCCTGATCCGGCAGCAGGCCCTCGTGAGAGAGCGTGTCCACCACCACCGTGGTGCCGGGATCGACCGTCAGCACCGGCGCGTCACCCCTCGCGGGGATCCGACCCCACAGCGCGGTGTCGCGTCCCGCCGGCAGGTAGACCGCACCCTCCGGCACCCGTTCCCCCCGCTGCAGCACGCCCGCGAAATCGCCCATCCTCACGCCTCCCGCCTGGTCGGTGCCCTACTCTTGTTCGAGACTACCGGCGCCCCGGCCAAGGATGGCTCCACCGCATTTCCGGTGCGGGGCCATCATCCACGAGGAGGCCGCCATGCGCGACGCCCTGCGACGAGACGTCGCCCGCACGCACCTGGGGCTGATGCTCGCCCTGACGTTCTCCACCGGCGTGATCGACGCGGTGGGCTACCTCGGCCTCGACCGCGTCTTCACCGGCAACATGACCGGCAACGTCGTGATCCTCGGCATGGCCCTCACCGGCGTGGACGGCCTGCCCGTGCTGGGCCCTGTGCTCGCTCTCGTCGGGTTCCTCCTCGGAGCGGCCGTCGGCGGACGCACGCTGCGCACCTTCGACGCCGGCTGGTCGCACAAGACCACGGTGCTGTTCTCGATCGTCTCGGCCGTGCTGGTCGCCTCGGCCATCACCGCCGCCATCGAGTCCGAGCTCCCGCACGTGCTCACCTTCGCGATCACCACTGCGCTCGGCGCCGCCATGGGGCTGCAGGCCGCGGTCGCCCGTCACATCGCGGTCAAGGACGTCACCACCGTGGTGGTCACGTCCACCATCACGGGGCTGGCTGCGGATTCGTTCGCCGGCGGCGAGGGCCTCAACTTCTGGAAGCGTCGCATGGGCGCGATCCTGCTCATCGGCGCGGGCGCGTGCGTGGGGGCGCTGCTGCTGCAGGTGGACATCTCCGTGGGCATGCTCGCGAGCGCGCTCATCACCGTGACCGTCACCATCGTGGGCCACGTGTCGCGACCCAAGCCAGGCGATCTGTCCGAGGCCACCGGACTGTAGCTGCGCGGCCCCCAGCCGGCCCGCGCATCGGCCGCCCCACCCGTGAAGTGCGAACCACTTTTCATTCGACACGCCGCTCCGGGAACCGCGACACCCTGCCCTGACGGGGTGTCGCGACCGGAAGTGGTTCGTCGTTCACGCGAGCACGATCTCCCTCAGCGAACATGCCCCTGCAAGAGTTGCGCGCCCCCGACTCAAGTCTTAACATGAGTGGCATCGGCTCAACTTTGACGCCGACGCCGCCGAGGAGGCGGTGACACGACACTTTCAGGAGGTTCACCATGGCACGAGAGGTCACTCGTCAGACGGTCCCGGCGACGGCTCAGTCGCTGTGGCAGGACGACTTCAACCGGATGGTCCGCCAGTTCTTCGGGGACTCGGACACTGCGCTCGCGGGCGCCTTCAGCCCCGCCCTCGACGTCGAGGAGAACGAGGAAGGGTTCACCCTTCACGTCGAGATCCCCGGGGTCTCACCCGATCAGGTCGACGTCTCGATCGAGGAGAACGTGCTGACCGTGGCCGGCCAGCGCGACTTCTACGAGGAGTCCAACCCGGACGGCTTCAAGCGCGTGGAGCGCAGGTTCGGGCGGTTCCACCGCGCGGTGCGGCTCCCCGACCGCGTGGACCCCGACCACATCGAGGCGGCGTACCGCGACGGCCTGCTCACCATCACGGTGCCCAAGGCCGAGTCCGCCAAGCCCCGCCGCATCCAGGTCGCGACCTCGTAGGGCGCGACTCCACTCAGGGCCTCGACGGCCGGCTCCGGCCGACCGTCGGGGCCTTCGTGCGTCACGGCCGTGGCACACCCCGCACGGCTCGTGCGCACCGCCTTAGACCGCCGACCACCCGCCGTCCGAGGGCAGGATCGCCCCATTGACGTTGTGCCCGTCGTCGGACAGCAGGAACGTGATCGAGGCTGCGAGCGACTCGGGGCCGACGGGGCCGGGCATCGCCGCCATCGCCGTGCGGATGCGACTGCCCCCCAGGTCCGAGCCGAAGCTCGCCTCGATCCCCGTGATGACCGGTCCGGGCGCGACCGCGTTGACACGAATCCCCTGCGGCCCATACATGAACGCGCTCGACTTGGTGAGTCCCACCACCGCGTGCTTGGACGTCGTATAGGCCAGGCCCGCCGCAGACCCGCGCAGGCCAGCCTCGGAGGTGATGTTCACGATCGAGCCCGCATGTGCCGCGAGCATCACTGGCAGCACGGCGCGTGACAGCTTGAACATGCCGGTCGCGTTGACGGCCATCACGCGATCCCACACCTCGTCGCTGACCTCGTGGAGCGGGGTCATGTCGTCCATGATCCCGGCGACATTCGCCAAGCCGTCGATGCGCTCGCCAGCGGCGGCCACGAGCGCATCCACGTCCGACTGTCGCGTGATGTCCGCGACCACCGTGACGAGATCGGCTCCCTTGAGCTCCTCCGCGAGCGCTGCGAGCCGCGAGCCGTCGATATCTGCGGCGATCACCCGCCCGCCCTCACGAGCGATGCGCGATGCAGTGGCACGCCCGATGCCCGATCCCGCCCCCGTCACGATCACGGTCCTGCCGGCGAACCTGCCCTCAGTGACGACCTCTACGAACTCGGGAAGGTCGAACTCGTCGTCCTCGTCCGATTCCGATGCGGCCGATGCGTGGGCTGGTTCAGCAGGGGCAGTGGACGGATCGTAGGCTTCCGCCTTCACCACCAGCTGGGCGATCTTCTCCTCCGTGAACTGACCCTTGCTCATGGGAATGAGCCGCTTCATGGCGAAGTTCCGCACCGGCTTGAGCTGTGACTCGTCGGAGCCCGCCTGAGCGAGCATCTCCCGGAGCACCGGCCCGCCCTGAGGATGCGCCAGCCAGTCCTTGATCTTGGTGTCACCGCCGAGGCCGGTGGTGCCCGGGACGCCAGCGGCTTGGCCCGGCTCAGTCTCGGAGACGGGCGCCTGCGTGTCGCTGTCCTTCTTGCTGTCCTTCTTGCCGAACATGGTTCCCTCCCGATCCGATCAGACTGTGCTGCGCACCCGGGCGGCCGCATGCCGCGCGCCCAGGTAGCCGAAGACGGTGGCGGGGCCAATGGTCGACCCCGCGCCAGGATACGTGCGCCCCATCACCGATGCGGAGGCGTTGCCGGCCGCGTACAAACCCTCGATGGGTGCGCCCTCCGTGTCGATCACGCGCGCGTGCTCGTCGGTGAGCAGCCCGCCCTTGGTGCCCAGGTCTCCCGGCACGATCTGGAAGGCGAGGAACGGCCCTCTCTCGATGGGACCGAGGTTGGGGTTCTTGAGCGACGGGTCGCCGTAGTAGTTGTCGTACGCGGTGCGACCGCGGTCGAAGTCCTCGTCCACCCCGGTCTGACAGAACCCGTTGAATCGCGTGATGGTGCCGCGTAGCACGTCGGGCTCCATGCCCAGCCGAGCCGCGAGGGTCTCGAGCGACTCCGCCTCGACGACGATGCCTGCCTTCTTGAGCTTCTTCAGTCCCGTGAGCGCGACGTTGTTGAGGAACTTCTTCTGGTGACGGCGGTCCAGGATCAGCCAGCTGGGGATTGCCGGGACCTCCTTGTCGCGCTCGAGGATCGCGTGGCCCACGTCGATGTAGCTCGCCGACTCGTTGCAGAATCTGCGGCCCGACTGATCCACCATGATCGAGTAGGGGTCGGACCTTTCGTTCAGGACGAACTGCGCCTCGCCGTTCGGCATCGGCACCGAGGCTCCCCACCATGCGTCGTCCATCAGTGCAACGTCGCCGCCCGCATCGATGCCCGCCTGGATGCCGGTGCCCAGGTCACCCTCCGGCGCCGACGTGTAGCCGGGAACGCCGTGGTACTTCTGGCGCCACGCGGTGTTGCGCGCGAAACCTCCGGTGCCGAGCATGACGCCCGCCCGGGCGCGAATGCGCATCGTGCCTCCGGGAGCCGCCACCTCCGCTCCGACCACGGCGCCACGCTCGTCCTTCAGGATGGTCGTGATCGGCGTGCGCAGCCGCACCTCGACGCCGAGCTTGCGCACGGTCATCATCAGGTGACCGGCGTACGCGCCGCCGAGACCGTAGAGACGCTTGCCTGCGAGGACTCCCTTGAGAGTGCGGCCCACCACCTGCGCACCGCGCACGAACCCGGTGCGCGAGGACCATGCGCGCGTCAGGAGCCAGATGTCGTCGGTCTTGAGCGGCGCGGGGATCTGAGCCCGTGACGCGGAGAACCAGCCGCCCAGCCGCTTGGAGTCGAAGGGCTCAGTCTCGATGGCCCGGCCGCCGTCCATGCCGCCGGGCTTGTCCGGGTAGTAATCCGGGTAGTCGCTGCTGAGCGCCCACCGAATGCCCAAGCGCCGCCAGGCATTGAACACCTCGGGGACGGCGTCCACGTACGCGCTTCTGCGCTCATCGCTCGACGCTGGCCCCACGTCGCCGATGACGGCGTCCATGTACTCGAGCACCTTCTCGCGCGAGTCGGACTTGCCCACCTTGCCCATGTCGGGATGGTTCGGCATCCACAGACCGCCGCCGCTGATCGCCGTGGTGCCACCCCATTTGTCGGTGCTCTCCACGATCAAGACCGTCAGGCCCTCGTCCGCAGCGGCGATCGCCGCGCTCATCGCCGCGGCCCCCGACCCTGCGACCAGGAGATCGACTTCTTCATCCCACGTCTGCTCTACCATCGGCGTGCCTCCCATGCACTCGACTCCGGACAACGCTGTCCGGTATCTATCCTAAGGCTATGGCCACCCCACGAGGCACGAACCGCGGACCGAGCGCGGGCCCGCAGAACCGCGCGGCCCTCGTCGCTGCGGCACGGACCGTGTTCGATGAGCGCGGCGTCGACGCTCCGCTCTCCGCCGTCGCAAAGCTCGCCGGGGTGGGCCAGGGCAGCCTCTACCGACATTTCCCCGACCGCATCTCGCTCACGGTGGCGGTCTTCGAGGAGAACCTCGTGGAGATCGAGCGGCTCTCAGAGAGGCCCGGCTCGACGATGCGCGACGTCCTGGACCTCGTCACGCACCAGGCCGAGGCCGCATCGGCCTTCATCGAGACCATCGCCGTGGCGAGGGCCGATGCGCGCGTCGCCGGGTTCGACGCGCGCCTGCGCGCGGTCCTGGCGCGCAAATGGTCAGAAGCCGCCGCCTCAGGTGTCGGCCGCGCTCCCGGCGCCTCGGTGGACGACCTGATGCTCGCGGTGGCCATGGTGGCCATGGCGGTCAGCCACGCGCCGCGCTCCGAGCGCCACGCCGTCGCCGAGCGCGCGTGGCACCTGCTCGCTCCGGGACTTCGGGGCGAAGCCCCGCGGGCGGAGCCCTAGAGAGCGCCCTTGCGCGCATCGGCCCACAGGTCGACGCCCGCATCGGTCGCGTGCTCGTCGATCGCGGCCAGCTCGGCGTCGCTGAAGTCGAGACGGTCGAGAGCGCCCACGTTGTCCTCGAGCTGACGCACCGAGCTGGCGCCCATGACGATCGACGTGACGCGAGGGTCGCGCAACGTCCACGCCAGCGCCATCTGGGCGAGCGACTGGCCGCGGGACGCAGCGATGTCGTGGAGCGCCCGCAGTCTCCGCACCACGTCGTCCGTGAGCCACGCGCTGTCGAGGGACGAGCCCTCCGCCGCACGCGAGCCCTCGGGGATCCCGTTGAGGTACTTGTCGGTGAGCATGCCCTGCGCGAGCGCGGTGAACGCGATCACGCCAGCGCCCACCTCATCCGCGGCATCGAGCAGCCCCTCGTGCTCGACCCACCTGTTGAGCATGTTGTAGCTGGGCTGATGGATGAGCAGCGGAGTGCCGAGATCGCGCAGCAATCCCGCCATCTCGCGGGTGTGCTCGGCGTCGTACGACGAGATGCCCACGTACAGCGCACGGCCCGATCGCACTGCGGTGTCGAGGGCGGCGGCGGTCTCCTCGAGCGGCGTGGTCGCGTCGTACCGGTGCGAGTAGAAGATGTCGACGTAGTCGAGCCCCATGCGCTCGAGCGACTGGTCGAGGCTGGCGAGCACGTACTTGCGGCCGCCGCCTCCCTGACCGTAGGGACCGGGCCACATGTCCCAGCCCGCCTTGGTCGAGATCACCAGCTCGTCACGGTACGGCTTGAGGTCGCTCTTCATGATCTCGCCGAAGTTGCGCTCGGCGGAGCCGTACGGGGGACCGTAGTTGTTCGCCAGGTCCAGGTGGGTCACACCCATGTCGAAGGCCCGGGTCAGGATCTCGCGCTGAGTCTCGCGCGGGCGATCGTCCCCGAAGTTGTGCCACAGCCCGAGCGACAGCACCGGAAGGTCGAGCCCCGAGCGGCCGGTCCTGCGGTACTGCATGGGGCCGTCATAGCGGGCGGGATGGGCGACGTACGTCATCGTGGGTCTCCTCAGTCGGGTGCGGTCGTTCCACCGTCAACAACTGGCCGGATCATACGCGCATTCCGGCGATCGGTGCTCCCAGGAATGGGGGCGCGGTCACCGCGCGTTGCCATGACCATGCGAGCCATCACCTACGACAAGTTCGGCGGTGCCGACGTTCTGGCCCTGACCGACCACCCTGAGCCGCACATCGGCCCTGACGTCATGGTCGTGGAGGTGCATGCCGCCGGCCTGAACCCGGTGGACTACAAGATCAGGCAGGGGCATCTCGAGGGGCTGCTGGACGCGCGCTTCCCCGTGGTTCCCGCGTGGGACGTGTCAGGGGTGGTCGTGAAGGCCGGGCTCGACACGCCCGAGTTCTCCGTGGGCGACGAGGTGTACGCCTACGCGCGCACCGACGTGGTGTCAGGCGGAACGTTGGCCGAGCGCGTCGCCGTGCCGGTGAGGACCGCCGCCCGCAAGCCGTCGTCGCTCTCGCACGCGCAGGCTGCAGCCGTGCCGCTCGCCGGACTCACCGCGCTGCAGGCGTTGCGTCGCGCCGGAGTGGGACACGGATCGACCGTGCTGATCCACGGCGCGAGCGGCGGCGTGGGCAGCTTCGGGGTGCAGATCGCGCGACACCTCGGCGCCGACGTGGTGGGCACGGCCTCGGCCCGCAACCACGACTACGTCTGCGACTTGGGCGCGACGCACCTCGAGTACGGAGACGGCCTGGTCGAGCGAGCCCTCGAGGCGCGACCGCACGGCTACGACGCCATCATCGACTTCGCGGGCGGCGCGTCGCTCGACGGAACGGTCGCGCTGCTCGCCCCGGAGGGCGTGGTGGCGTCGGTCGCGGATCCGCGCGCGGCGACGGAGTTCGGCGGTCACTACATCTGGGTGCGCCCCGATGCGGACGACCTCGCTGAGCTCGCGACCCTCATCGACGAGGGCCACGTGCGGGTCGAGATCGCCGGCACGTACCCGATCGAGAACACGGTGGAGGCGTACCGCGAGCTCGAAGGCGGGCACGTCCGCGGCAAGATCGTCGTGACGGTCTAGGCCGACTCTCGGACGATCAACGTGGTGGGCATGATCGTGGTGCGCGGACGGTCAGTGTCTCCCGACAGCACGGCCAGCAGAATGTCCGCCATCTCGCGCCCCATCTCCTCCGAGGGCTGCCGCACAGTCGTGAGGGGAATCTCGCACGCTTCGACGGCGGGGCTGTCGTCGTAGCCGACCAGCGCGATGTCATCGGGGATTCGCAGTCCCCTCTCGAGGACCACCGGCATCGCGCCGCTGGTCATCAGGTCGGACGCGACGAACACGCCGTCGACCTCGGGGTAGGTGGCCAGCACCTCGCGCATCGCGCGGGCGCCGCCGAGCATCGAGTAGTCGCCGTCGACCACGGGTCCCGGCATCAGACCGGCGTCGTGGAGCGCCCGCCGCCAGCCCTCGACTCGGTCCAGTGAACTGTGCATCGAGAGCGGTCCGGAGATGGTTGCGATGCTGGTGCAGCCGCGGTCGATCAGACGCTGGGTGGCCTTGGCCGCGCCGTCGACGTTGTTGACGTCCACCACGTAGGCGTCCACGCCAGGGATGGCCGAGCGCCCGCCGAACACCATGGGCATCAGTTCGCTGATCTGGCGCAGCGAGTGGTTGCTCGTGTGGTGCGACACCACCACCACGCCGTCGACGGCTCCACCGGCGAGGTAGCGCAGCATCTTACCCTCGGGCGCCTGGCTGGCGACCATCAGGCTCAGCACATAGTCGGACTGTTCCAGCCTGCTGGTGATGCCCGCCACGATCGACGCGAAATAGACGTCGCCCAGGAACCGCGTGATGTCCTCGGGAACGACCAGTGCGATCGCGTGAGACTGCTGGCTCACGAGCGAACGCGCCGCGCGGTTGGGCACGTAACCCAGTTCAGCGATCGCCTGACGCACCGCCTCGCGGCTGTCAGGATGCACCTTGGGTGAGCCGTTCACCACACGCGACACCGTCGCGCGGGACACGCCCGCCCGGGCCGCCACCGCCTCCAGAGTGGGGGCAGCGGCCCGGACGTAGGCTCGGTCCTTGCCCGTGGTGCGCGCGGGACGAGCACTCACGTATGGCTCACGCCTGCCCACCTTTGGGTCGACGCTTGGGACCTGTGTCATGAACTAGCCCTTCAAGGCACCTTGCATAATGCCCGTCACGAGCTGGCGACCGGTGAAGACGAACAGGATGAGCAGTGGCACGGTGGCCAACAGCACGCCCGCGAGGACCAGCGAGAAGTCCACGAAGTAGTTCGCCTGCAGCATCGACAGCGCGACGGGCAGGGTCGGATTCGACTGGTCCAGGATAATGAGTGGCCAGAGGAAGTTGTTCCATGCTGTCACGAACGTGAACAGGAACAGCATCGACGCAGCCGGTCGCGCCGCCGGGACGGCCACGTGCCAGAACGTGCGGATCATGTTGCACCCGTCCACACGCGCGGCCTCGATGAGCTCATTCGGCAGCGCCTGCTGCAGGTACTGCGTCATCCAGAAGACGCCGAACGCGGTCACCAGCGCCGGAACGATGACCGCTCCGAGGGTGCCCGTCCAGCCGTACTCGGCCATCAGGATGTACAGCGGGACGATGCCGAGCTGCACCGGTACGGCCATGGTGGCGATGACGGCGACGAACAGCACGCTGCTGCCCTTGAAGCGCAGCTTCGCGAAGGCGAAGCCAGCAAGCGTCGAGAGCACGACCGTGCTCAGCGCCACCGTGGTCGAGACGATGACCGAGTTGCCGAGCGCCTTCCAGAAGTTCACGGCCGGGTTCTCGATGACCCTCATCGCGTTGTCGATGAAGTTGCCGCCGGGAATCCACGACATGTTCGGGTCACGGAGCGTTCCCGCGTCACCCGAACCGATCAGCAGCGTCCAATAGAACGGGAAGAGCGAGGCCACGAGGACCGCGGCCAGTGCCCCGTATACGAACCAGGTGGGACGCTGGATGTTGGCAGCGCCCTGCTTACGTGTGCGGGCCATCACTTGCCCTCCGTCTTGTCAGAAGAAACCAGTCGTCGGGTCAGCCAGAAGTTCAGCAGGCCGAAGACGACGATGAGCAGGAACAGCAGCCACGCGATCGCGGACGCGCGACCGAAGTTCAGCTCGCCCCAACCCGTGTTGTACATGTGGAGCGCGACCGTGAGCCACTGCTGGTCCGCGCCGCCGTTGCCCGTGGTGTCGTACATCCGGGGTTCGTCGAAGATCTGCAGACCACCGATGGTCGACGTGATGATCACGAAGATCGCGGTGGGACGGATCTGCGGCAGGGTGATCGAGAAGAAGCGGCGGAGCTTGCCCGCGCCATCGATCGCGGAGGCCTCGTAGAGCTCGCGGGGCACGGCCTGCATCGCCGCCAGCAGGATCAGCGCGTTGTAGCCGGTCCAGCGGAAGTTGACCATGGTGGCGATCGCCCAGTGCGAGGCCAACGGGTCCTTGTGCCACTGCACGGCGTCGATGCCGATCATGCCCAGCCACTGGTTGAAGATGCCGTACTCGTCAGCGAACAGCTGCGAGAAGATCAGGGCGACCGCAACGGGCATCACGACGTAAGGCAGCAGCACTGACATGCGCCAGAACGTCTTGGCCTTGAGGTGGTGGTCCAGCATCGCGGCGATGAACGTCGCGATGATGAGCTGCGGGATCGTCGAGAGGGCGAAGATCGAGAAGGTGTTGCGGATCGCGATCCAGAACTTGCGGTCGTTGAGCACGTACTCGAAGTTGCCGAAGCCGATGAACTCGCCAGAGTTGCGGATGGTGTCCCAGTCCATCAGGGAGATGACCGCGGTGTACGCGATCGGGAACAAGCCAAAGATGCCGAAGATGAGGAAGAACGGCGCGATGTAGAGGTAAGGCGAAGCCTTGACGTCCAAGCGGCCGAGACGCTGGCGCAGGGTGTGCTTCTGCGCTGGCGCGTCCACGTGTGTCGATGCCATGAGGTTCCTTTGCAGGGTCAGGAGCAGGGGGGATGAGTCCGGGCCGCCTCCCGGAGGAGGCGGCCCGGACCTCATGCATCGGTGTTAGCCGATCGCCTCGATGTCAGCGACAGCCTTCTCCCACGAGGCGGCCGGGTCATCCGTGCCCTCCTCGACGCGAGTCAGCGCGTTGTTGATCGCATCGTTCACCTGGAAGTAGAACTCTCCCTTGAACGGCGACGGCACGACGGCCTCCGCACGTTCGGCGAAGATCTCACCGATCGGTGCGTCGTTGAAGTACGCGTTCACGGCGCCGGTCACGGCCGGGTCGTCGTACGCGGCGACCTGGCTCGGGTAGGTGCCGGCGTTGGCGAACGCCTTGGCCTGCTGCTCGGGGGCGGTCAGCCACTCGGCAAGCTTGGTGGCCTCTTCGATGTTCGCGCCGGAGGCGGGAACGGTCAGCCAGGATCCACCCCAGTTGCCGCCACCGTTCGGGTAGACGTTGGCGAGGTTCCAGTCGGTGGTGTCGGGGGCGTTGCCCTCGATGACGCCGAGCATCCACGGCGGGCACAGCATCGTCGCGAAGGCACCGTTCGAGAGACCGGCGAACCAGTCCTCAGACCACTGACCGAAGTGCGACGACTGCGTCTCGGACGCTGCGGTCACCTGGTCGTAGAGCGCCTTGACCTCGGGGTTGTCCAGGACCACGATCTCGCCGGAGTCCGCGTCTTCGTACGCGGTTCCGAGCTGGTTGATCATGCCCTGCCACACGCCGGCGGCCGAGTCGTAGAACGCGGAGCCGGTGGCGTCGACGTAGTCATCGCCCACCGCGAAGAAGTTGTCCCAGTCACCCTCGAGAAGCGTGGCGACCTCCGCGGGGTCGGTCGGCAGGCCAGCCGCCTCGAACAGGTCGGCGCGGTAGCACACGCCCTGGGGGCCCGTGTCCGTGCCGTAGCCGATCAGGCGGCCATCGGCGTCGGTAGCGCCGGCCTCGACGTAGTCGACCCAACGGCCTTCGACGGCGTCGGACGACAGGTCGGTCAGGAGGTCCGAGTACTGCATGACCTCGGGCATCCAGTCGACCTCGACCATCTCGACGTCGGCGAGACCGCCGGGGCCGAGCTTGGTGAAGAAGTTCTCACGAGCGTCACCCGACTCCGCAGCGCGGTTGTACGTGATGTCAACGTGAGGGTTGAGCTCCATGTACTCCTCGATGAGGTCGAACTCGTACTCAGCGTCAGTCTCAGAGTTCGAGAGGCCCGGCGTGTTGAAGGTCGCGATCGTCAGCGATACGGGCTCGTTGCTGGTGCCGTCGCCAGCCTCGGCAGTGTTGTCGGTAGTCGAGCCCTCTTCGGGCTCGTCGCCGCTGGCACAGCCAGCGAGGGTCAAAGCGAAGATCGCGGCACCTGCGGTCAGGGCCAGCGTCTTCTTACGTCGCGTGAAACTCACGTCCACTCCTTTGTGATGAGGGTTCTTATCGGACCCATGAGAGCGCTCTCCCCTGCGTGAGAGCGCTCCCACGAATCGCGTTCACGCTATGCCCCCCGCCCCCGCAGTGTCAAACTCCGTACGCGCTTGCAAAACGTTTCGATACCGATTCGTTACCAACACTGATCAAAACGTTACGATAGCGCTGCTTGATGCGAAATATGGACCGTCATGCGCCACAATCGGGGCACGAGGTCCGTGCCGCACGCGGGCGCGTGACGCACCCGAGGCCGGGCCGCCGCGACCATGAGCGCCTGTGGCTGTCGAGCCATCTGCAGCGTGGGGACAGACGCAGTCTCCTCAGGACCCGTCGTGCGGGCGGTGCACACTGACACCGGAGCGACGTCCAGGACGTGGGGCCCAGCGAGACCCCGTCGTCAGGCCTCGCGCTTGGCGAGCGTCGCCTGCCCGAGCACCCTGGTGCCGTCGAAGACCACCAGCGACTGGCCTGCGGCCACACCGCGCATCGGCTCGTCGAGCTCGACCACGATGCGGTCGCCGTCCCTCGTCACCGTTCCCGGCACCGGCATGCCGTGCGCGCGCACCTGGGCCTCGCAGCGCGTGGGCGCGTCTGCAGACACGTCGGGCGCGAGCCAGACGGCCGCATCGGCTTCGAGGGTGGACACGGACAGCAGCGTCTCTGGACCCACGGTCACGACGTTGCGGGCCGTGTCGACGCCGGTGACGTAGCGCGGCGCCCCATCGGCGGCGGGTCGGCCGATCCCGAGTCCCTTGCGCTGGCCCACCGTGTAGGAGTAGGCGCCCGTGTGCTCACCGACGACGGCTCCGGACTCGTCCTGGATCTCGCCTGGACTCTCGCCGAGCGCGCGCTGCAGGAAACCTTTGGTGTCACCGTCGGCGACGAAGCAGATGTCATACGAGTCGGGCTTGTTCGACACTCCCAGGCCCCGGGCCGCGGCCTCGGCGCGCACGTCCGACTTCGTCTCCGCGGTCCCGAGCGGGAACATCGAGCGCGCGAGCTTGTCGGGCCCCATCACCGCGAGCACGTACGACTGGTCCTTGGCCGCATCGGCCGCGCGGTGAAGCTCTCGGACACCGTCGTCACGGATCTCGATGCGCGCGTAGTGGCCGGTGCACACGGCGTCGAAGCCGAGAGCCTGAGCCCGCTCCAGAAGAGTGTCGAACTTGATGTGCTCGTTGCAGCGCACGCACGGATTGGGCGTGCGCCCCGCAGAGTACTCGGACAGGAAGTCCTTCACCACGGTGTCGTGAAACTCCTCTGACAGATCCCACACGTAGTACGGGATCCCCAGCTTGTCGGCGGCACGGCGAGCATCGTGGGAGTCCTCGATGGAGCAGCAGCCTCGCGAACCAGAGCGGAACTCGTCCCGGTTGCGGCTGAGCGCCATGTGCACTCCCACCACGTCGTGTCCCGCCTCGACGGCGCGCGCGGCGGCGACGGCGGAGTCGACTCCACCGGACAGGGCGGCAAGAACACGCATGAGTACCTCGGGGACGGCGGCGTGGGACCCGTCCATGGTACGCGGCGCGCTCAGCGCTCGGGCGCTCGCGGCACCTCGTGAGCATCCGCGCGCCCGCCGGGCCGATGCGCGGGCGGTTCAGGCGAGAAGACGGCGGCGCAGCGCGGCGAGCGTCTCGCTGTCCCCGCCGTGGGCGAGGTACCAGCCCTCGACGCCGCCGTCGTGGTCGTCCCACGCGCGCAGGACGGTCTCGATCGCTGCGGCCGGGGCGGTGAGGATCTCGTGCGGCACCGACGTGAGCGGAGTGCCACCGATCGAGCTGCGGCTCCCGGACAGCATCCTCGCGAGGACACGCGGCATGTGGTGCTGGGTCAGCACGTAATCGGCGACCACGCGGTCGCGCTCCACTCCGAGCAGGCGCAGGGTGAGCGCGGCGACGATTCCGGTGCGGTCCTTTCCGGCGGAGCAGTGCACCAGGACGGGGGCCTCACCCCACGCGACCTCACCGACCACTCGCGTGAGCCCTGGCGCGGCCGTGGGAGCCGTCATCACGGCGTACAGCTCCGCCAACGAACTCATGGAGTCCCGCTCACCACCCGCGAACGCCGCCGCGTCGAGCACATCGACGGCCACGATGCGGGACTCGCCCGCGAGGGGGTGGATCGGCGCCTTCTCCCCCGCCCCACGCAGGTCGACCACGGTCGCCGGAGGCCAGCGCAACGCTCCACCGGGGGCCGCGTCGCCCTCCATCGGCGCGTCGGACCGGTACGCGACGTCGCGGACGATTCCCGGACCCGCGTCGGCAAGATCGCGCACGTTCGCGAGCCGAGGCGTCGGTCGACTCAGCACCCGATGACGCAGGTACACCGCGCCCCACGCGAACAGGCCCCGGAGGCGCCTCACCCCGTCACCTGACCTGCGTGACGCCAGCGTCGACGGCCGTTGCGGCCGCCACCAGGATGTCCGTGCCGCGCGGGCCTCCCGCGATGAGGGCCCGCACTCGCTACCCGAACACGCTGGCGTCGAAGACGCCCGCCACCGTGCGAGCGCGCGTCACGGCCTCGGGCAGCACCGCGATCAGCGCATCAAGGTCGTCCTGTGTGCTGGTGTGCCCCAAAGAGAAGCGCATGGTGGAGGCCGCGTCGCGCTCGGGCCTGCCCATGGCGATCAGCACGTGGCTCGCCTGCGCGACACCCGCCGAGCACGCGGAGCCATTGGAGGCCTCCACGCCATGGGAGTCGAGGACGAACATCAGCGCCTCGGCCGCGCAGCCGGGGAACACGAAGTGCACGTTGCCAGGCAGCCGCTCTGGCCCGGGCTCGGGCCCGGACAGGCGCGCCTCCGGCACCGCGTCACGCACGCGCGCGATCAGCTGCCGCTGGAGAACACCCAGGCGGTCCGCCTCTGCTTCGAGGGTCGCCACCGCCTCGGTGGCCGCCACCGACGCGGCATGGAAGCCGGCCGCGTTCAGCGTGCCCGAACGCACCCTGCGCTCCTGGCCCCCGCCGTGGGTGAGCGGGGTGATGGTGAGGTCGCGCCTCGCCACGAGAGCGCCGACGCCCACGGGCCCGCCGAACTTGTGCGCGCTGACCGCCATCGTGGCCAGACCGGATGCGCGGAAGTCCACGGGGATGTGCCCGACCGCCTGCACCGCGTCGGCATGCACCGGGATCTCGTGCTCAGTGGCGATGTTCACGATCTCGCGCACCGGCTGCACCGTGCCCACCTCGTTGTTCGCCCACATGACGGAGATCAGCGCGATCTCGTCGAAGTGGGCGGCGACTTCGGCCCGCAGCGCGTCGAGGTCGACGCGGCCCTCGGGATCCACCGGCAGCACCACTGTGACCGCGCCGTGCTCGGACTCGAGCCAGTGCGCCGGGTCGAGGCCCGCGTGGTGCTCGATCGCCGAGGTGACGATGCGGGTGCGGCGAGGGTCCGCCTGGTGACGGGCCCAGAACAGGCCCTTCAGGGCGAGGTTGTCCGCCTCCGTGCCGCCCGAGGTCCAGATCACCTCGGTGGGGTGCGCACCAAGCGCCGACGCCATGCGCTCGCGCGCGTCTTCGACCACGGACCGGGCCAGCCGGCCCGACTTGTGCAGCGCCGACGGGTTGCCCACTCTCGCCAACTCCGCGACGTAGGCGGCACGCGCAGCGTCCAGCATCGGCGTCGTCGCGGCGTGGTCGAGGTAGTGCGGGGGCATGTCGGGCAGTCTAGCCAGCGTGCGGCGCGGCCGCCCGGCCGGGAAGCGGGACAGCGCGACGGCCGATGCGCGGGTGAGCGCGCGTCGGCCGTCGCGTCGTCATGGCGCTAGGGGGTGACGGTGCAGGGAGTGCCGTTCAGCGTGAACTCGCCCACGTCGAGCGCTCCGCCACCGGTCGAGCCGGTGAACCCGACGGTGGTGTGCTTGCCCGGCTTGATCGTCCCGTTCCAGCTCATGGACGCCACGGACACGTCTGCGCCCGTCTGCGTCACCTGGCCGCCCCACAGGTTCGCCACCTGCTCGTCTCCGGCGAAGCTCCACGCCACGTCCCAGCCGTGGATCGGCTCGTCGCCGATGTTCGTCACCTCGACCTGCGAGATGAAGCCGCCCGGCCACTGCCCGTGAACCGTGTAGTCCACCTCGCAGATGGGGGTGGGCTCCGGTACGGGCTCGACGTCCACGTCACACGGCGATCCGTTGAGCGCGAACTCCGCGATGTCGAGCGCGCGGCCGCCAGTCGTTCCCACGAAGCCGAACGTGGTGCTCTTCCCAGGCCGGATGGTGCCGTTCCAGGACATGGACTCCACGGAGACGTCCGCTCCCGACTGGGTCACCTGACCGCCCCAGAGGTTGGACACCTGCTCGTCTCCAGCGAACGTCCACGCGACGTCCCAGCCGTCGATGGTCTCGTCCGAAGTGTTCGTCACCTCGACCTGCGAGATGAAGCCGCCCGTCCACTGCCCGTGGATCTCGTAGCTGATCTCACAGATCGGAGTGGGCTCCGGGCCGGAGTCGAGGTTCAGTCCCACCAGCACCGGATCGTGGTCCGAGGTGCGGTACCAGTCGGGCGAGTAGAGGGACTCGATCTGCGCCTCCGACTTGAAGTCGGTGTTGTAGTCCAGCACCGACGGCTCGTCGGCGTTGATGTTCACGTGAGCCGAACCCGTCACCTGGTCGGCCAGGCTCGAGGACGCGAACATGTAGTCCAGAGATCCCCACTGCCC
The DNA here is from genome assembly GCF_000975095.1 of Demequina aestuarii. GTDB lineage: Bacteria > Actinomycetota > Actinomycetes > Actinomycetales > Demequinaceae > Demequina > Demequina aestuarii. The sequence continues at coordinate 655,394 of NZ_BBRD01000001.1, read as the reverse complement.
GTCGAAGACGTAGCCGTAGCCGTCCGCCGCCATGTCCACGTAGCCGGCGTCGCGCAGCACGTCGATCGGGTCCTCCTGCGCGTAGGAGTTGAGGTCCCCGAGGATGAACACGTCCGGGTCCTCGACGCCGGTGGGCGACGTGGCCACCCAGTCCACGATGGCCTCGGCCGCGAGGGTGCGGGTCTCGTTCCAGCACGACGCACCGTCGCCCAGATCGGCGTTCGCGCCGGTGGCGGAGCCGCAGCCCTTCGACTTCCAGTGGTTCGCCACCACCGTGAAGGTCTCGCCGGTGGCGATCTCCTCGAACGTCTGGGCGAGCGCGGGGCGGTTGTTGTCGTCGTCGAATCGCGGGTCGACGCCGGAGTCCAGCACCGCGATCTCACCCTCCTCGACCACGGCCGTGGTGTCGTACAGCATCCCCACCCGGATCACGTCGGTGCCGATGACCCCGGAGTCGACGTACGAGTAGGTGCCCGCGCCGACCTCCGCGTTGAGAGCGTCGGCGAGGTAGGCCAGCGGCTCGGCCCCCGGCGTGTTCTCCATCTCCATGATGCCGATCACGTCAGCGTCCAGTTCCAGCATCGCCGCGACCAGCTTCTCGGTCTGGCGCTCCAGCTCCAGCTCCGAGTCCGCACCGCGGCAGAACTGCTCGAATCCGACCGGCCCGCAGATGGGACCGTCGCCGTCGATCGTGGTGAAGTAGTTGAGAACGTTGAAGCTCGCGACCTTGAGGCTGCCACCCACCTCGGGCGCGCTGGTGGGACGCGCGTTGTTCGACTCGAACACCGGGGCGTCGGCCGTCGGCGAGGCCGGGCGCACGCGCCAGGCGTTGCCCGAGGCCGAGTTGCCCGCCCAGGTGTAGGTCATGACGCCGGTGAGCCCGGTCACGGAGTCGCCGCCGCGCAGCGGGTTGTCCGCGGCCAACGGGTCTCCCGCTCCGCCGAAGATGATCGGGTCGGGGTTCTGACTGTTGAGGGTGTCATCGATCGTGATGCGGTTGAGGTCGTTCGCTGCCTGCACCTCGTTGGCCTCGGTGCCGGGCTCGGCGACCGTCGTGGGCTGGTCCAGCCGGTCCCCGCTCGACACGGTGATCTCACCGAACCGGCCGAGGAGGTAGAACTCGGTGACGAACAGCTCCTGGCTGAACTCGACCGCCATGCCCTCGTAGCGCTCCGCCTCCGCCGCATCGGCGAAGGGCAGCGAGACGGAGGCGGACGTGACGGATGCTCCGGTGTCGAGCACCTCGACGTCGGCGAAGCTCACCTGCGTCTGGCCCTGGTACTCGGAGACCTCGCCCGTGATCGAGACGACGTCGCCGAGGTCGACCTCGTCGGCGCCTGCGTTGAAGACGAAGATGCCCTCCGAGGTCGCGGGGTCGTCATCAGCGTCCTCATCGCGCGACTGCACGTAGAAGCCGCGAAGGTTCGGGCTCGCGCCCTCGTAGTCGCCCACGACGACTCCTTCGAACGTCACCGTCTGCCCGTCGAGCGGGGAGGTGTCGCCCTCGCCCTGGATCGTGCTGATGGTCACGGGGCCGTCCGAGATGGTGAACGTCACCGCGACATCCTCCAGCATGGCGTCCGGCGGGTCGTTCGTGTCCACGTCCGTGACGGCCGATGCGGCGACGGTCAGCACGCACTCCTCGCCCTCGACGAGCTCCGCGTCCGGCGTCAGCGTGAACGTGGTGGGGCCACCGTCGACCGTGAGCGCGAGCACTCCTGACTCCGTGCACTCCAGCGCGAAGGCGCCGTCGGCCACCACGGGCTCCGTGAACTCCACGTCGAGCGGCGCGGAGGGGCTGACCCCCAGCGCGCCGTCGGCGGGCGACGTGGAGGCGACCGCAGGGGCCGCGTCCTCGACGGGCCCGCCGTCGCAGGTGGTGGCGTGGGCGCCGAGGCCATCGACGGTGTTGACCGGCAGCACCTCCCACTCCTGCGCGGCGTCGAAGGCGGCGAACGGGTCGGTGTCGCCCGCGCACACGGTGGGGAGACGACGCAGGGTGTCGTCGGCGCCGCCGCCCGGCCATTCGGAGCCCGGATCCACCCCCACCTGACCAAAGGAGTCGACCACGGCATCGTCACGGAACAGCACCAGCGCGTCGTCTCCGTTGAACAGGCCCGCACCGCTCGTGAGGTCCGCCTCAGCGAGGATCGCGGGATCTGCGCTCGAGTGCGCCACGACGAAGACGTCGCCTGCGGCCACGCTCCCCGTGAGGTCGAGGTTCACCGACGCCGAGGTGTTGCCGTTCGAGTACTGGGTGAGCACGTAGGGCTCGAGGTCCACCGCCTCCCCCGTGCCGTTGTAGATCTCGACGGCCTTGTTGAAGCTCGACCCTTCGACGTACTCGGAGAGGAGCAGCTCGGTGGGGGTGTCCGCAGCGGAGGGAAGCGCCGTTGCGGCGGTCACCCCCAACGCGATCACGACAGCAGAAGCGGTGGTGCGACGACGCATGAATTCTCCCTGTTTATCCGGTTGACTCCACCGTAGGGACCGGCGTCGCGCCGCGCACGACGGACGGGGAAACTCTGGGTGAAGCCTGTGTGTCCACCGTGTTGCGCAAGGCGCGGGCCCCGGGTCCCGCTCGACGCGATGTCGCCCGCGATAGCGTGAGAGCAGGAACACTCGAGGAGGACTCATGGCCACCTGGTTCATCACCGGATGCTCGACGGGGATCGGCCGTGCCACGGCATGGGCCGCGGCAGACGCCGGCCACACCGTGGTCGCGACCGCGCGCCGACCCGAGACGCTGGACGACCTCGCAGCCGCGCATCCGGAGCGGGCCATCGTCCTCGCGCTGGACGTCACCGACCCCGCCGCCGTCGAGACGGCCGTCGCCGAGGCCGAGAGCCGCACCGGCGGCGTCGACGTCGTGGTCAACAACGCCGGGATCGGGTGCTTCGCCACGATCGAGGAGACGCCGCAGGCCGACGCGCGGGCGGTGATGGAGGCGAACTTCTGGGGAGCCGCCTCCGTCACCACCGCATTCCTGCCGCACTTGCGCGCGCGACGCGCTGGCCACATCATCACCATCTCGTCGATCGCAGGCGTGCGGGGATCCGCCGGTCTGGGCTACTACAGCGCGTCCAAGTGGGCCGTGTCCGGCTTCATGGAGTCGCTGTGCAAAGAGGTCGCCCACCTGGGGATCAAGGTCAGCATCGTCGAGCCCGGACCAGTCCTGTCGCAGTGGATCCCGTCAGGCGCCAAGGTCCACGACGGCCTGCCTGACTATGCGGAGGTCATGGAGCCGTATTGGCGGCGCATCGACGCTCTTCCCGGCAACCAGCCCGGCGACCCGCATGCGCTGGCACGGGTGATGCTGCAGATCTCCCAGATGGACGAGCCGCCGCTGCACCTGCTCGCGGGGCGCCACGCGATCACTCAAGGACGCGGCAAGGCCGAGGGTCTCGCGGCGGAGATCGACACGTGGGAGGATCTGGGGCTGTCGATCGACACCCGCGGCTGACTACTCGCCGCGGTGCGCCTTGATGGTCTCGATCGCCTGCGGGATCACGTCGAACAGGCTGCCCACCACGCCGAAGTCGCTGATCTCGAAGATCGGCGCATCGGGATCCATGTTGATCGCCACGATGGTGCCGGAGGCCTGCATGCCGCCACGGTGGTGCACCGCGCCAGAGATTCCGCACGCGACGTAGAGCGCCGGCGTCACCGTGGTGCCTGTCTGGCCCACCATGTGCTCGTGGCTGATCCAGCCCTCATCCGTCGCGTCGCGCGACGCTCCGACGGCGCCGCCCAGCACCCCGGCGAACTCCTCGATGAGCGTGTAGTCGCCGTTCGTGCCGCGCCCACCCGAGACCACCACGGGCGCCTCCGCGAGCGGGACGCCCTCGCCCTGATCCACGGGTTCCACCGCGACGATGCGCTCGCGAGTCTGCGGCAGCGTCGCCTCGACCTGGGTGAGGGTCGCAGCGCCAGGCGACTCCGCCGGAGTGGCCTGGGTGGTGTTCGGTCGCACGCCCACGATCGCACGGTCGGCGTCGATGCGGGTGCGGACGTTCCAGGTGGCGGCGAAGACGGTCTGGAAGGTCTCGATGTGGCCATCGACCCGCGACGCTCCAGCAGCGTCGACCACCACTCCGGCTCCGTTCAGGACGGCCAGGCGGGTCGCGATCTCCTTAGTGACGAAGGTCGAGATCACCACCAGCACCGGGGCATCCTCCGTCGCGGCGGCGATCGCGGCGGCGGCCTTGGCGGGCAGGCGCGCATCGTCGCCGATGCCCACCACCCGCACCTCAGCGGCCCCGTACTCGCCCAACTGAGCGACCGCATCGGCCGCAGGCGCATCCCCGAGCCACAAGGCGATCGGAGTGCCCAGCGAGCGGGCGAGCGTGAGCGCCTCGAGCGACGGCGGCGTGACCGCGCCATCGCGGTGCTCGATCAGGACGGCGACGGTGTCGGTGCTCATGCGAGGCCCTTCTCGATGAGGAACTCGGCCAGTTCGCGGCCACCCTCACCCTTGTCGGTGACGTGACGGCGGTTCTCGCGCGGAGGCCGCTCGGAGGCCTCCACCACGGTGGCACGGGCTGCATCGCCGCCGACGAGTGCGGGATCGATCCCGAGATCAGCGAGGGTCCACACCGGCACCTCGGCCTTGCGGGCCGCCATGATCAGTTTGAAGTTGGGGTAGCGGGGCTTGTTCGCCTCGTCGGTGACAGAGACGACCGCCGGCAGTGACGCCGCGACCGTCTCGTGCGCGTCGGGAAGGTGACGCTCGATCGTCGCCTCCCCATCGGCGACGCTGACGGCCGATGCGAGGGTGAGCTGGGACCAGTCCAGCTCGGCCGCGAGCGCGGTGGGCAGCATCGAGGTGAGTCCGTCGAGGGCGGCCATCCCGGTGACGACCATGTCGAGCGGTGCCTCGGCGTGCAGCTTCCGCACCGCTGCGGCGATGATCATCGCGGTGCCGAACACGTCGGAGCCGGCTATCCCAACGTCGCTCACGTGGATCGCGTGGTGGGCGCCCAGCTGAAGAGCCTTCCGCACGGCCGCGATCGCATCGGGCCCGCCGACGGTGAGCGCGTAGACCTCGCCCTCCCCTGCCGCCTCCACGAGCTGCAGGGCTGCTTCGACCGCGTGCTCGTCGAGCTCGTTCATGGATCCATCGTCGGCGGTCCGGGTGACCGTGCCGTCGGTGAACGATCGGTTCGACTGGAGGTCCGGGACGTGCTTGACAGTGACCAGGATGCGCATGGGCCAAGCCTAGCGGGGGGAGAGCCGTGCGCCGTCGGCGCGCTGGTCTCCGCGCGGGCGCGTGTGAGCGTCGAGGAGGCGGAATCCGGCACGAGCATGGTGGCAGTCCGGTGCGCGCCGCGACGGCGGCGCGAGACGCGAGGCGTCCCCGTCACCGCACGGACACACTCGGCAGGCACAATAGGACCATGTCCCGTGAAGGTGTTACCCCCTCCCCTACGCCGCACCGCCTTGGCGTCCACCTCGTTGAGGGTGGCGCGGTGGTCGGCGTGTACGCCGGCCACGCCACCGCAGTCGACCTGTGCCTGTTCGACGACGAGGGCACGGAGGAGCGCGTCGTTCTTCACGGCCCCAACGCAGGCGTCTGGCACGCGTTCGTCCCGGAGATCGCGGAAGGTCAGCTGTACGGCTTCCGGGCCGCCGGCCCGTGGCAGCCCACCAAAGGCCACCGCTACAACCCCGCGAAGCTCCTGCTCGACCCGTACGGACGCGGCATCGAGGGCGACTTCACCCCCATGAATGCCGAGGGCGCTCAGACGCTGCTGTCGAACCGCGACGCGACGGACACCGCCCCGTTGATGCCGCGCTCGGTGGTGACCGTGGAGCCCGGTGGGTCATGGCAGACCCCGCACCCGTGGGTGCCGTGGGAGGACACGGTCATCTACGAGCTGCACGTCAAGGGCTTCACCAAGCAGATGGAGGCCGTGCCGGAGGAGCTGCGCGGCACATACGCCGGCCTCGCGCACCCCGCCTCGGTCGAGTACCTGAAGTCGCTGGGCGTCACCACCATCGAGCTGCTGCCGGTGCACGCTTTCGCCTCCGAGCCCCACCTCGACCACAGCGGCCTGAGCAACTACTGGGGATATTCCACCGCAGGCTTCTTCGCCCCTCATGCCCCCTACGCCACCGCCGAAGCACGAGAGCGCGGCGCTCAGGGCGTGCTCGACGAGTTCGTGGGCATGGTCGACCTGCTTCACCAGGCCGGGCTCGAAGTCATTCTCGACGTGGTCTACAACCACACCGCGGAAGCAGGCTGGGGCGACCGCGTGCTGAGCTGGCGCGGCCTCGACAACCACGACTATTACAAGCACCAGCCGCACTCCCCCGGTCACTATGACGACACCACCGGCACCGGCAACACACTGGACTTCACGCACCCGCGCGTGGTCCAGATGGCCCTGGACTCGCTCAAGTTCTGGGTCGAAGAGGTGGGAGTCGACGGGTTCCGGTTCGATCTCGCGGTGACGCTGGGGCGCACCGGCCACGGCTTCTCGACGCGCCACCCGTTCCTGGTGGGCCTGACCATGGATCCCGTGCTCGGCGGCGTGAAGCTCATCGCCGAGCCATGGGACACGGGCCTGGGCGGGTGGCAGGTGGGCAACTTCCCGGCGCCCATGACCGAGTGGAATGACCGGTTCCGCGACCGCATCAGGTCGTTCTGGCTGACCGACACCGCCAAGGGCGGCCGGCACCACCCCACCGCTCCCGAACTCGCGACGAGGCTCGCCGGCTCCTCCGACCTGTTCGGCCACACCGAGCCGCCGCTCATGCGAGGGCCGCTCGCCTCGGTCAACTTCGTGACGTGCCACGACGGCTTCACTGCCCACGACCTCACCGCCTACAACGGCAAGCACAACGAGGCCAATCAGGAAGACAACCGCGACGGCACGGACAACAACAGGTCGTGGAACCACGGTTTCGAGGGCGCGACCGGCGACGAGGACATCCTCGCGCTGCGACGCCGGTCGATCCGCAACCTGCTGGGCACGACGCTCCTCTCGGCGGGAACGCCGATGCTGTTGGCAGGTGACGAGTTCGGCAACTCCCAGGGCGGCAACAACAACGCCTACTGCCAGGACAACGAGCTCTCCTGGCTGGACTGGGAGCACGCCCCGTGGCAGGAGGACCTGCGCGCCACCGTGGCTCACGTCGTGGGGCTCCGGCGCGCCCATCGGGTGCTGCGGCCCGCGACGTTCTACGAAGGGCGCGACCCCCGCCCCGACGACACCAACCCTCGCGCCGACTCGGCGTGGTTCGCTTCGTCGGGAGAGCCCGAGACCGAGGACTGGTGGGAGGACCCCGCCACCCGTGTCGTGCAGTTCATGAGATCCCTGTCCGACCTCGGCGAACCCGATGCTCTGCTCGTCATCAACGGCTGGCGTGATCCGGTGGATGTGACGATCCCGTTCGACGACGGCAAGCCGTGGCGACTCGTCTGGGACTCCGCGTGGGAGACCCCGGAGGGCGTCGAGGTCGAGGTGATCGCGCCCGGCCAGACGGAGACTCTCGAGGCGCTCACGGTGAGGCTGTATCTGTCCGAAGTGTGACCGGCACCCTCGAGACGGGTGTGGTGCGGCACACGCGCTGTGTGCCGCACCACACCCGGTCGGCCATCACTGCTCGGGCGCGACCTCACAGGCGGACCCGTTCATGGTGAACGCGTCAAGCGGCAGCGCGCCGCCCGAGCTCGCGCCGACGAAGCCGAACGTGATGCGCTCGCCCGGATCGATCGTGGAGTTCCACGGCAGGCTCGACACCGCGACACCGGCGCCATCCTGATCGACGTCGCCGCCCCACAGGTTCGCCACCCGCTCATCGCCGGCGAAGGTCCAGGACAGGTCCCAGCCGTCGATCGACTCGTCGGACACGTTCGTGATCCACACCTGGGAGATGAAGCCCCCCGGCCACTGGCCATGGACGGCGTAGTCGATCTCGCACATCGGACCGCGCACGGGGACAAGGCCGTCGACGGCAGCACGCACCTGCGCCGCCGCCGCGTCGACGACTGCCTTGGTCGCACTCGTGGCCGCCAGCACGATGCGGCCGCGCTCGGTTGCGAGCGCGAGCGCCGCGACCGACTCCGGGGTGTAGAGATCGGGGTCGAGCGCCTCCGCCTGAGCGATGGCATCCTCGAGCGCTGAGGCATCGGCGGCGTCAACTCCCACGGCCACCAACGAGAAGTCGTCGATGAAACCCCAGTCCCCGTCATCGGCGCTGCCGCGCACCCCGACCGTGGTCACGGCATCCTCGCTCACCGCGAACTCGATCGCCTGGCGGTCCCACGTGGGCCAGCCGGACAGTGTGAATGGTGCGGCGTGCTCCTCGCCGTCGACAGAGGCGACGAGCGTGACGGAGGCCGGACCGCCGGCGTCGCTGCCCCCCATCGCCGTCGCCTCGAGGCGGTACGTTCCCGCGGGCAGGTCGATCACCTGCGAGCCCGTGAACTCGTACGGCTCCGCCTGGACGTAGTAGTTCAGTGCGAACGCTCCCTCGTCGCCTTCCGATCCGGCCGCCGCTGTCACCCAGTAGCTGCCGTCGTCCGATGGCCACGGGTCAGCCACCAGGCTCCACGGCGAGACGTCGTCCACGCCGCTCTCGAAGCCCGCGTTGGCGATCCAGTTGCGTGTGGTCACCGTGATCTGAGCCGTCGCGTCCCAACCGTTCTCGGTCACGCCGGCCACGGCGTAGACGCCCGGTCCGGGAATCGCGTCCAGAACGTCGTCCCACACCACGGACTCCGTGGACGTGGAATCGTCGTAGGCGACCACCGTGACCGTGTCCGGAAGCGTGATCGCGTCACCGTCCACGACTACGACCTCCACCGGCGCGACCGTGGGATCAGGAATGGTGCCGTCCCCTTCCTCAAGCCCGTCGATCGCGGCCTGCAGTTGGGAGACAGCGCCGTCCACCGCCAGCTGGGACGGAGCCGGCGAGCCCAGGACAAATGACGCACGGCGCAGTCCCCGGTCGAGGCTCAGCAACGAGACGGCGGAGTATGTGTCGCGATCGACGGCCTCGGCCTGGTCGACCAGTGCCTCGAGCGCACCCGTGTCAGCGTCGGGCAGCTCCGCGCCCAGGACGAAGGACACGTCGTCGAGCGTGCCCCACGCGCCAGCGCTGAGGTCCCACTCGATCCAGACGTCCACGGTGCCGCCGTCGGAGACGGAGAGCAGAGACGTCGTGGGGTTCTGCCAGACCTCGTAGCCCTCGAGAGTCGCCGCGGCGGACACCGTGCTGATGCCGTGCTGCGCGTACAGCGTCACCGCATCGTCGGGGCCGGCCCCGCCACCCTGCAGGAACGCCGAGAGACGGTACGTGCCCGCGGGCACGTCGGTGAGAGTCTGGGCGATCTCGAAAGAGTTCGCACTCCCGCTGTACCAGTGCGTCGACTGCGTGCCGGTGTAGGGGTCCTCCGCCCGACCAATGGTGAAGCCCGAACCGGTGCCTTCCCACATCGACACGTCAGCGTCCTCGAAGCCGCCGTTGACGACGAGGTTCTCCCCCGTCGTCTCCGACGAGAGCACCTCGACGGTGGCAGTCACCTCAGTGCCGTCGCTCGTGGCGCCGACCACCGTGTAGAGGCCGGGGCCGGCGATCCACGTGGCGTCGGCCGACCACGTGACCGGGGCTGCCTCGGACGTGCCGTCCGTGTAGCGCACGGTCACGGAGCTGGGAAGCGCGACCGCCTCGTCGTCGAAGACCGTGATCGACGGGGACGACACGGAGTCGACCTCACGCGGCGCGACGGATCCCGTCACGGCGTAGTCGTAGACCTTCAGCGACTCGAGCGGGCGCCCGTCGAAGTCGAACAACGCCTGGTTGTCCCACGAGCTGCCGCCGTAGTAGACGCCCGCATCGGCCGGGTCGTACTCGCCCGCGTAGCTCGATGCCCAGCCGGAGCCGTACTGCTCCCACAGCACCTGGTTGGACTCGAGCTGGTCCGGCGTCCCCACCGGAAGCCAGGCGGGCTCCCAATAGAAGGTGCCGATGCCACGACCGTTCTCCACGTTCGCGACGGCCTGCATCACGTCCCGGATGGCGAGGGCCTGGCCCTGGACCGAGATCGAGTACTGGTCGTACGGGGTGCGGACCGTGTTCTGGTGGCCGTCCCCGTCCTCGAGCGTGTAGGCCCACGACACCTCGGCAACGGCGACATCCTTGTCGTACGTCTGGGCGATGGTGTTCAGGCTGCCCGTGAGGTCCTCGAGCGATCCGTGCCAGAAGGGGTAGTACGAACTGAGGAAGACGTCATAGTCCACGCCTCGCTCGTCGAGCGCCGCAGCGAACGACGGGTGGTTGCCCCGCTCGGGGTTGGTGAAGTGCACCGCGACCTGAGCGTCCGGCACCACCTCGCGGACCGCGGCGGATCCGGCGCTCACCACGGTGGCGAAGTCGTCCCAACCGCCCACCTCGACGATCTGCTCGCTGGCGTTCGGCGTCGTCTCGTTGCCGATCTGCACCATGCCGATGTCCACGCCTGCGTCGTCCATCTGCTGAAGAGTGGCGGCGGTGTAGGCACGCACGGCTACGGCCCGCTCGGCGACCGTGTCGAGATCCTTCCAGGCCTTGGGCAGCTGCTGCTGTCCGGGGTGCGCCCAGAAGTCGGAGTAGTGGAAGTTCACGAGCACGCGCATGCCCGCCGCCGTCGCGCGCTCGGCGATCTCCGTCGCGCGGTCGGCGTCCGTGTTGCCGCCGCCGTAGCCGTTGCCATCGGCCGTCCACGGGTCGTTCCACACACGTACGCGCACCCAGTTCACGCCATGGTCGGCGAGCACCTCGAACAGGTCCGCCTCGGCGCCTGAATCGTCGCGGAAGACCACGCCCGACTCCTCGAGGGAGAGCACCGACGAGACGTCGACGCCGTTGATCCACCCCTCACCCATGCCCTCGACCTTGGGGACGGTGATCCCCGCATCGACGGGCCCGTCCTCGGCTGCCGATGCTGTGGTCACCAGTCCGGTGACGACGAGTGCAGAGGCGGCCGCCGCGGCCGTGACCGCTCCCAGTCTGCGTCGCAGTGTCATGTGATTGTCCTTTCGATCGTCATTGATCTCCGAGATGCCGCCCTCCGACGGAGGGCGTGAGGGGCTCCTAGCCCTTGACCGAGCCGGACGACAGTCCGCCCACGATGAAGCGCTGGAGCGACAGGAACAGCACCAGCACGGGGATCGCGGCGATCACCGCACCAGCGGCGAACAGGCCCCAGTTGCTGGTCAGCTGGTTCGACACCCACTGGTACATGCCGACGGCCAGCGTCCATTGATCCTCGGACACGAGCACGATCCTCGCCAGGATGAAGTCGCCGAACGCCGAGATGAAGGCGAGCAGCCCCACCACGGCGAGGATCGGGGTGACCAGGGGCATGATGAGCTGCCAGTAGATCTGCGAATGGGTCGCGCCGTCGATCTTGGCCGCCTCGTCGATCTCGACGGGGATCGAGTTGAAGAAGCCGTACATGAGGAACGTGTTGGCGCCCAGCGCACCGCCCAGGTACACGCAGATCAGCGCGATCTTCGAGTTGATGCCGAGCGCCGGCGCGACGTTGCCGAGCGCAGTCAGCAGCAGGAACACCGCGATGAAGGCGACCGTCTGCGGGAACATCTGGATGATCAGCAGCGACGTCAGCCCGGGGCGTCGTCCCTTGAAGCGGAAGCGTGAGAAGGCGTACGCGGCCGCCGCGCCCATGATCACGGCTCCGAACGAGGACGCGCCGCCCACGATCAGGGTGTTGGCGACCCACGACCAATAGGACGTGTCGCCGAGCGCGGCGAAGTTCGAGAACGAGACGTCGCTGAACAGCGCACCGCCGCTCGACAGCGTGCCCGAATCGGACAGCGCCGCCGAGAGCACGTAGACCAGCGGGAAGATCGAGTAGAAGATGATGACGGCCGCGACCGGGTACTTCCAGCCGAGCTCTCCCCACCACCGGGATCGGCGGGTCGGGGTGTGACGCGGGGCGACGGCGTTGTGAGCAGACATCACTGGATCTCCTCGAGCTTGCGGGTCTGGCGGAAGGCGATCGCAGAGATGACGCCCACGACGATGAAGACCACGATCGACAATGCCGATGCGAGCCCGTAGTTGGCCACGCCTCCGTCAACGCCGGAGATGCTGTAGATCGCGGAGATGAGGATGTCCGAGGATCCGAGCCCGCTCGTGCCCGGGAACGGTGGGCCGCCCTCGGTCAGCATGTAGATGATCGTGAAGTTGTTGAAGTTGAAGGCGAAGGAGGCGATGGCGAGGGGCGCCGTCGAGACCATCAGGAGCGGCAGCGTGATGGACCTGAACTGGCGCCAGCGGCCGGCGCCGTCGATGCGGGCGGCCTCCGTGATGTCACCCGGCAGCGCCTGGAGCGCTCCGGTGCAGACCAGGAACCAGTACGGGTAGCTCAGCCACAGGTTGACCCACAGGATCACCACCTTGGCCAGCAGCGGGTCGCCGAGCCAGTTGATGTCCATCCCGAAGAAGAACCAGTCGTTGATGATGCCGAACTCGCGGTTGAACATTCCGCGCCACAGGAGTGCGGACATGAACGCGGGGAACGCGTACGGGAGGATGAACAGCGTCCTCAGCGTGCGCCGGGCGCGAATGCGGGGATCGTTGTAGATGATCGCAAACAGCAGGCCCAGGCCAAACGACGTGAGCACCGTCAGGATCGCGAACGCGAACGTCCACACGGTGACCTTGGCGAGCGGCCCGGACAGGTTCGTGTCGGTCACGGCGTCGACGAAGTTGTCGAAGCCCACGGTGACGACCCAGCCGGCGGGCAGCGAGCTGCCGTCCGCGGCGACGAAGTTGCCGGTGTCGGTGGCCTCGTAGACGGTCCCGGTCTCGCTGTCGGTCAAGGTACGGGCGTCGGGGTCCCAGTCGAGCGAGGAGCTGTAGATCGCGCCAGACGACCCGTCTCGGGTGCGGATCGACCCGGATTCGGCGTCGTCGGACACCGGGACGCGCAGCGCGACGACCTGGTTCTGCAGGTCCTGGTCGGTGAACAGCGCCGAGCGGGGAACGATCTCCCACCCCTCGACCTCGACCGGCGTGCCGGCGTCGTCCACGACCGCACCGCCCACGGGCTCGAGGGGCTGCGTCTCGGTGCCGACGCTCACCTCACCGTCGGCGTTGATCGCGAAGCCGATCTCGTCGCCGTTGTCGACGACGGCCAGCGGGTAGGTGGGCGACCCCTCGACGCGCTGCTCGTCCTGAATCAGCGCGGCATCGACCGCCTGCTGCATCGAGCCGGCGTGCCCGGTGCCGTAGTTGGTGAAGGCGACGTAGCCGGTGTATCCGAGCACGAACACCTGGAAGACCAGGAGAAAGACCAGTCCAGGGAAGATGTACTTGAGCGGCAGGGTGCGCTTCATGAAGTAGATGACGTCCGCGGCGATCAGCAGCGTTGTCGAGGCGGCGAGGATCCCCCACGCCTCAACGTTGAGAGCGGCGAAGATGATGCTCAGCCCCAGCGCGTTGACCAGCGCCATCATGAGGAGCTTCGCCACGAAGCCCCACCCGACGCCGCGCCAGCCGCGCGCGTGCGACTCCCGCAGGTCGGGCTCCTGGCGCGGGGCGCCGGTCTCGACGGTCATGAGTGCTCCTGTCGTGTTCTTGCAGTCAACCAGGGAACCGGTCGCGAGGGCGGAGATCCGCCCTCGCGACCGGGCCGTGCAATGGTGCTAGCCGATGCTCGCTTCGAGTTCGGCAACCATGTCGTTCCAGGTCGACACGGGGTCAGCACCCGTGATGATCTGAATCTCTGCGGCGTTCCACAGCTCCCATACGTTGCCCATCTCGGGGATGGACGGCATCGGGACGCCAGCCGACGCCGACTCGACGAAGCCGGCCGTGATCGGGTCGGCGGAGACCTCCTCTGCCAGCGCGCTCAGCGCGGGCAGGCGGGGGTCGGCCTCATAGAGGGTGCGCTGGGCGTCCTCGGTGGCCATGTAGTTGGTCAGGAACTCGTTCGCCAGCAGCGCGTTCTCACTCTGTGCACTGAGGTAGAAGCCCTGTACTCCCACGAAGGGCGCGGCGGTCTCGCCACCGGCAGAGACCATCGGCGAGACGACGAGGTTCATGTCGCCCTCATCGAAGAACGGCATCCACGGACCCTGCAGGATGAACGGCGACTCGCCGCTCGCGAACAGCTGGTTCGAGGTGTCGTAGTCGATCGTGTCGGAGAACACGCCGGTGCCGGCCGAGCCGTTGTCGTACAGGAACTGCGCGAAGGCCTCTCCAGCCTCGCCGCCCATGCCGACCTCGGTGGTGTACGAGCCCGACTCGTCCTGAACGAACACAGGCGCACCGAAAGAGGTCTGCAGCGGGTAGGCGCTGTAGCCGTCACCGGCGGTGCCGTTGGTGAACAGGATGAACGGACGGTCCTCGAAGCCCGCCTCGTTGGACATCTCGATCAACTCGTCCCAGGTGGTCGGCGCCGTGTCGCCCACCAGGTCGGCATTCTGGATGAGCGCGATCGCCTCGGTCGAGTACGGCAGGCCGTAGAGCTGGCCGTCGTAGGTCATCGCGTCGAGAGCGACCTGCTGGAATTCGGCCGCCTTGTCGCCGATGTCCACGGTGTCCACGACGCCTGCGGTCACGAGCGCGCCCAGCCAGTCGTGGGCACCGACGGTGATGTCGGGGCCTTCGCCCGTGGGAACCTGCGCGATGAAGTCGTTGCGGAGGTCCTCGAAGTTCTTCTGGACCAGCGTCACCGTGGCGCCCGTGTCGGCCTCGAACTGCTCGGCCGCAGTCGCCAGCGCCTCTTCGCGCTCGGCGTCCGTCCAGATGACGAGCTCAGCGCCGGTGCCGTCGATGGCGGGCGCCTCGGACTCTGCGGCGTCGGGACCAGCCGACGTCTCGGCGGGCTCGGCGTCTCCTGAACTGCAACCGGCGACGAGCGCAGCGGTCGCCGCGAATGCGGCTCCCCATGCAATCTGCTTGCGCATGATGTTTCCTTCCGAAAGTGGGCCGCATCGCGCCTCTCGGGCGAGATCGCGTCGGTGCGACCGCTGGTGTGGTGCGACATCGCCGTCAGTGGCGCTGCCGCGTCGATGGTGTGGAGGTTTCTGAGGTGGATCGGCGGCGCAGGTGCCGCCGGGTGGGAGCGGACGTCAGCGACCACCCCCCTCTCGAGCGTGCGAGGTCCGCACGACGGCGACGTCGCCGGCCTGCAGCTCAAGTCTTCCGTCGACCCTGGCACCGGTGATGAGGTCGGTGCCACGGATCGGTAGATCAGCGTGCGTCTCGCCGTGGTTGACCGCGATGACGTAGTCGAAGGCGTCGCCGTGGCGCGTGACGACCTCGACATCGTTCGGCGTGCCAGGCGGGGTGATGCCCGCGTCCGCGTAGACATCTGCCATCACGGTCGCGAGCGCGTCCGCGCTCAGTCGGGTGCCGACGTACCAGCCGTGACCGTCGCCGTGCGAGTGCCGGGTGATCGCAGGCAGGCCCGCGCCGGGTCCGTCGACGAACGTCGCACGCACGTCTGCCCCCGCGAGCGTCATGTCCTCGGCCCACACGTCGGCGGCCAGGGACTGCTCCCCGTAGGACACAGTCATCTCTCGCCCGGCGCGCAGCGGCAGGTACTCCTCCACCGCCACCCCGAGCACGTCGCGCAGCGGCGCCCCGAAGCCGCCCTCGTGGACCGCATCGTGCTCGTCGACCACGCCCGCGAAGCACGAGACTAGCAGCGTGCCGCCGTTCGCGACATAGCGTGTGAGGTTCTCCCCGGCGGATGCGGTGAGCAGGTAGGACGCGGGCGCCACCACGAGCTTGTAGCCGCTGAGATCGTGCTCAGGGTGCGCGAAGTCGATGGTGACGTTGTCACGCCACAGCCTCTCGTAGTAGGCCCGCATGCGCTCCCGGAACTGGAGGTCGTCCGACGGGCGCCACTCAAGGTCCTGCGCCCACAGCGAGTCCCAGTCGTACAGCACCGCGACATCGGCCTTGACGGTGCTGCCACGGAGTTCAGCGAGGCCCTTCAGGTGGGCGCCGAGCTGCGTCACCTCGCGGAAGACGCGAGAGTCAGGGCCCGCGTGCGGCACCATCGCGGAGTGGAACTTCTCCGCGCCGGAGCGCGATGCCCGCCACTGGAAGAACATGATGGCGTCCGCGCCGCGCCCCAGGTGGGTGAGCGCGTTGCGACGCATCTCTCCCGGGCGCTTGGCGACGTTGCGCCCCTGCCAGTTGACGGCCGACGTGGAGTGCTCCATCAGGATCCACGGGCGACCCCGGCCCACGGAGCGCGTGAGGTCAGCCGCGAGCGCGAGCCCGATGTGCGAGTCCTCGTCCGGAGCCCAGAGGTAGTGGTCGTCGGAGACGACGTCCATCTCCTCGGCCCACTTCCACAGGTCCGTGTTCCAGGACTGGTGGGCCATGAGGTTGGTCGTGATCGGCTGGGTGGCGTGAGCCCGGATGGCGTCCCGCTCGATGCGGAAGCACTCGCGGAGCTGGTCGTCGGTGAATCGCGCCCAGTCCAGCTTCATCGCCGGGTTGGCGACGGACGGCATCGCGGCCGGTGCCACCACGTGCTCCCAGTCGTCGTAGTGCTGACCCCAGAAGGCGGTGCCCCAGGCACCGTTGAGTGCCTCGAGGGTGCTGTAGCGGTGCTGCAGCCAGCGTTGCCACGAGGCGACGGCGCGGGGCGAGAAGTCCTCGCCCACGGGCACGCCGTACTCGTTGTGGACGTGCCACATCACGACGGCGGGATGGTCGGCGTAGCGCGTCGCAAGCTGGGTCGCCAGGCGCTCGATCGCGGCGCGATACTCCGGGGATGCGTGAGACGCCATCCCGCGAGAGCCGAACCCCATGACGGTGCCGTCCTCGGCGACCACGCGAGCGTCGGGGTAGGCGTGGAAGAACCACGCGGGCGGCGACACGCTCGGCGTACCGAGGTCGGCGGCGATCCCGTTGGCGTGGAGCAGGTCCAGGAGTTCGTCCATCCACGCGAAGTCGTAGAGGCCCTCCTTGGGCTCGAGCAGAGCCCACGAGAAGATGCCGACGCTCACCAGATTCACTCCGGCCTCGCGCATGAGCGCGACGTCCTCGTCCCACACCTCGCGGGGCCACTGCTCGGGGTTGTAGTCGCCCCCATACGCAATGCCTTCGAGTGCGGGCCAAGCAGACTGCGACATGACGCTCCGTTGAGTCAGGCGGCGTGAGCCGCATGCGAATGGCCACCCCTGACGAAACTGTGACCGGTCCCAGTCTTACGCCCCGCCCGCCAGGAATGCAAACTCCAACGATCGATCGTGACCCAACTGTGACGGACCATCCGTCCGGTGATGGAAACGCTTACATTGTGCGATCACGCTCGCTCCGGCGCAAATCCCCGCCCGTTGTCGTCCCGAACCGTCACCGCTTGCACAGATGCGTGAGAGCCCGTCGGTGCCGTCGCACCCAACAGGGCTAGGCTCAGGCGTCGTGGAGACCGAGATGACGCAGATGACGAACACGGGGCGGCGCAAGCCGACCATCCGTGACGTCGCCGCGGCTGCCGGGGTCTCTCGCGGCACTGTCTCGCGGGTCCTCAACGGCGGGCACTGGGTGTCCCCCGAGGCGCGCACCGCCGTCGAGCAGGCAATCCAGAGCACCGGATACTACGCCAACCACCACGCCCGCTCCCTCGCGACCGGTCGCGCCAACTCGGTCGCGTTCCTCCTCACCGAGGAGCACCAGCTGCTCTTCGACGACCCCACGTTCCCGCTGCTCCTTCGCGGGGCCGCCGAGGCGCTGGCACAGCGACACAAGACGCTGGTGCTGCTCGTCGCGGGAACGCCAGAGGAGCGGGAGAACGTCGCGCAGTTCGTAGGCGCGGGTCACGTCGATGGGGTGCTGCTGATCTCCTCCCACGAGCGCGATCCCCTGCTCGAGTCCCTGCTTGCCTCTGGCGTGCCCACGGTCGCCTGCGGAATCCCGCTCGGGCACCAGGCTGAGATCACCACGGTGTCGGTGGACGAGGTCGGCTCCGCCCGCACTGCGACGCGGCACCTGATGGACCTGGGCCGCACCCGCGTCGCCATGATCACCGGTCCGCCCGACACCCCGGGTGGTCGGTTCCGTGTGGTGGGATTCCGGGAGGAGCTCGGAGACGGGTTCGACCCTGCGCTCGTCGAGGAGGGCGACTACTCCCGCCAGTCAGGGGCCGATGCGATGGCCCGGCTGCTCGAGCGTGCGCCCGACATCGACGCCGTCTTCGCCGCCTCCGACCGTATGGCGGCGGGCGCGATCGCCACTGTTCGTGCCGCGGGCCGCGCGGTTCCTCAGGACGTCGCGGTGGTCGGGTTCGACGACTCCGGCCTCGCGGCCACGCTCGATCCCCCGCTCACGACCATGCGGCAACCGTTCGGCGAGATCAGTTCGACCATGGTCGAACTGCTTCTCGAGCTGGTCGAGGGCCGCTCGGCGGAATCGGCGACCCTGCCCACCGAGCTGATCGTTCGGGGCACGGCCTAAGCGTTCCGGTCCCCCCGCATCGGCCGCCTCCCGCCCTGCCGAACCGGGCGAGGCGCTACCGGCCACCGCCATCAGCCGGTAGGTTCGATACATGTCGTTCCATGGAGAGCAATCCGTTGGACGCATCCCGATTGTCGGGGTGGGTCCCTCGCTCGAAGAGGGTCGTTGGCCGGCCCGCGCCGTCGTGGGGGAGGCGGTTCCCATCTGGGCGACCATCTTCCGCGAGGGCCACGACGCTGAGGGTGCGACCGTCGTCGTCACGCGACCGGACGGCAAGCGCGACGTCCTCCCGATGCCGTGCACGGATTGGGGCAACTCACTCTACGAGGCCGCCTGGATCCCCAAGCTCGAGGGACACCACACCTTCCATGTCGAGGCGTGGTCAGACCCGTACTCCACCTGGGCGCACGCTGCCGAAGTCAAGGTCAGGGCTGGCGTCGACGTGCAGCTCATGCTCGACGACGGCGTCACCGTCCTCAGCCGCGCCCTCAAGGAAGTGCGCCGCACCGCCGCGGGCAAGGCGCTCCTGACCGCTGCGATCGCCACCTTGAACGACCACTCGCTGGAGCCCGAGGACCGGCTCGCCCCCGCGATCAGTGAGGACGTCACGGATGAGCTCACCGCTCGGCCCTTGCGCGAGTGGGTGACGCCCTCCGCCGTCTACCCCCTGCTGATCCAGCGCGAGAAGGCGCTGATCTCCGCCTGGTACGAGATCTTCCCCAGGTCCGAGGGCGCACGGTACGTCAAGAAGACGGGCGAATGGCGGTCCGGCACGTTCGCCACGGCCGCGAAGCGACTGCCCGGCATCGCCGACATGGGCTTCGACGTGGTCTACCTCACCCCTATCCACCCCATCGGCGACACCCACCGCAAGGGCCGCAACAACTCGCTCAAGGCCGAGCCCGGAGACCCCGGGAGCCCGTACGCGATCGGCTCCGCAGACGGCGGCCACGACGCGATCCACACCGACCTCGGGACGATGCGCTCGTTCAAGGCCTTCGTGGCGCGCGCCCGGGAGCTCGGCCTCGAGGTGGCCCTCGATCTCGCCCTTCAGTGCTCGCCCGACCACCCCTGGGTGACGGAGCACCCCGAGTGGTTCACCACCCGCACGGACGGCACGATCGCGTACGCGGAGAATCCTCCCAAGAAATACCAGGACATCTACCCGCTCAACTTCGACAACGACCCCGAGGGCATCTACCAGGCCGTGCGGGACGTGGTCCAGGTCTGGATCGATGCCGGTGTCACGCTGTTCCGCGTCGACAACCCGCACACGAAGCCCCTGACCTTCTGGGAACGACTGCTCACGGACATCGCACGCAGGCATCCTGAGGTCATCTTCCTGTCGGAGGCCTTCACACGGCCGGCGATGATGCACACGCTCGCGCGCATCGGCTTCCATCAGTCGTACACGTACTTCACCTGGCGCCAGAGCGCGACGGAGATGGGCGAGTACCTCGAGGAGGTGTCTGACCGCGAGTCGTCGTTCTACATGCGGCCCAACTTCTGGCCCACGACGCATGACATCCTCACCTCCGACATGCAGGTCGGCGGCGCTCCGCTGTTCAAGGCCAGGGCGGTGCTCGCGGCCACCGGGTCGCCGAGCTACGGCATCTACACCGGATACGAGTTCGTCGAGAACGTGCCGCGCCCCGGCGTCGAGGAGCAGATCGACAACGAGAAGTACGAGTACAAGCCCCGAGACTGGGCCGCTGCGGACCGCTACGGCGTCCAGGACGTGCTGACCCGCCTCAACACTGCGCGTGCGCGTCACGTGGCGCTGCGCCGACTGCGCGGGCTGACGCTGCACTCGAGTTCGAACAGCGACATCCTGTGCTTCTCCCGGCACGTCCCCGCCGCCGAGTCCCCCACGGGCAAGGCCGACACGGTGATCGTGGCCGTCAGCCTCGACCCGCACGTGGTGCGCGACGCGATCATCACGCTCGACATGGCGGCGCTCGACCTCACGGACGATGCCCGGATGGTGGTCGACGACGCGCTGACCGATGCCACCTACACCTGGGGCAAGGAGTTCTACGTGCGATTCGACCCCGCGGTCACCATGGCTCACGTCGCCGGGGTGCGCGGGCTGTGACGGGCATGCACCACGACGGTTCTCGCAAGGACGCTAGGGTGAGTGGAACGAGTGTGAACTCTTCCCTGCTACACGGGGCGACGGCGACCACCCGGCGCCGCGCGGCTACAGATGACAGGCTGGTGATGAGCGATGGCTGCACATGACATCGATAGGGCCGCGCTCGCCGAGATCGCGGCAGGCACCCACCACGAGCCCCACGCGGTGCTTGGCCCGCACGTCGGTGCGGAGGGGGTCACGGTCCGCGTGCTCCGGCCGCTCGCCAGCAAGGTTTCGATCGAGACTCTCGACGGCTCCTTCGATGCGGTGCACGAGTACGAAGGCGTGTGGTGTGCGGAGCTCCCGGGAGACGAGGCACCCGACTATCGCGTGCACGTCACCTACGCCGACGAGCCCCTGGTGCAGGACGACCCGTACCGATTCCTCCCTGTTCCGGGAGAGCTCGACCAGCACCTGTTCCGGGAGGGCCGTCACGAGCGCCTGTGGGACGTGCTCGGCGCGAACGTCAAGCGATTCCCGTCGGTGCTCGGCGATGTCACCGGCACCTCCTTCGTGGTGTGGGCGCCCAACGCGCGTGCGGTACGCGTCGTCGGCGAGTTCAACAGCTGGAACGGTGTCACCCATGCGATGCGCTCGTTGGGGTCGACTGGTCTGTGGGAGCTGTTCATCCCCGGAGTCGGCGACGGCACCAAGTACAAGTTTGAGATCCTCGGCAGAGACGGCCACTGGAAGCAGAAGGCCGATCCGATGGCGCGGTGCACCGAAGTGCCGCCCAAGACCGCATCGGTCGTCACCGAGTCCTCGTACGAGTGGCGAGACGCCGACTGGATGGCCAAGCGCGCGAACTCGGAGCCGCACCGCGCCCCGATGAGCGTGTACGAGGTCCACCTCGGATCGTGGCGCCAGGGGCTCGGATACCGCGAACTCGCCCGCGAACTCGTGGAGTACGTCTCGGACATGGGCTTCACGCACATCGAGCTGATGCCCGTGATGGAGCATCCGTTCGGAGGCTCCTGGGGCTACCAGGTCACGTCGTACTACGCGCCCACGTCGCGGTTCGGCTCCCCAGACGAGCTGCGCCACCTCATCGACGAGCTTCACCAGGCGGGCATCGGGGTGCTGCTGGACTGGGTTCCCGGTCACTTTCCCAAGGATGAATGGGCGCTGGGCCGGTTCGACGGCACTCCGCTCTACGAGCACCCCGACCCGCTGCGCGGAGAGCAGCCCGACTGGGGGACGTTCATCTTCGACTTCGGCCGGCGCGAGGTGCGCAACTTCCTGGTCGCCAACGCGCTGTACTGGCTGCAGGAGTTCCATGCCGACGGCCTGCGGGTCGACGCGGTCGCCTCGATGCTCTACCTCGACTACTCGCGCAGTGCCGGGCAGTGGCGACCCAACATCCACGGCGGGCGCGAGAACCTCGACGCCATCGCCTTCCTGCAGGAGACCAACGCCACCGCATACCGGTCAAGCCCCGGCATCGTGATGGTGGCCGAGGAGTCGACCGCGTGGCCGGGTGTCACGGCGCCCACCTCTGGCGGCGGGCTCGGCTTCGGCCTCAAGTGGAACATGGGCTGGATGAACGACACCTTGCGCTACCTGCGCGAGGACACCGTGAATCGCTCGTACCACCACCACACCATCACGTTCTCGCTGATGTATGCCTTCTCCGAGCAGTTCATGCTGCCTCTGAGTCACGACGAGGTCGTGCACGGCAAGGGATCGTTGCTGACCCGCATGCCCGGCGACCATTGGCAGCGGGTGGCCGGCATCAGGGCGCTGTTCGCGTACCAGTGGACGCACCCCGGCAAGCAGTTGATCTTCATGGGCGATGAGTTCGGTCAGGAGGCCGAGTGGTCCGAGGGCCGCTCGCTCGACTGGTGGCACCTCGACGACCACCTGCACGCGGGCCTCAAGGACCTGGTGCGCGACCTCAACCGGCTCTACAAGGAGGTGCCGGCGCTCTGGGAGCGCGACGCGGACCCCCAGGGCTTCACGTGGATCGACGCGGACGACACGGATCGAAACCTGATCGCGTTCCTGCGGTGGGACAGCCGCGGCGAGCCGGTGGCCGTGGTCATCAACTTTGCGGGCGTCCCTCACGAGCGCTACCGACTGGGCCTGCCCTCTGGCGGCGTCTGGGAAGAGGTGCTGAACACCGACGCGGAGGCGTACGGGGGCTCCGGCGTGGTCAACGTCGGCGACGTGAAGGCTGCCGACAAGCAGCACGGCACGTGGGAGCACTGCGCCGAACTGCGGATCCCGCCGCTTGGCGCCGTGGTGCTCCGCCAGCGCCGCTGACAGCACGAGCCCACGCTCAGGGCGGCTAGAAGAGTGCCGCCGCGAGCGCCTGACGTGCCTTGACCACCCGCGCGTCGTCGGTGCCGACCACGTCGAACAGTTCGACGAGCCGCACCCTCACCTGCTCGCGCTCCGGACCCGCGCTGGTGCGCACCACATCGATGAGGCGCGCGAACGCGTCCTCGACCTGTCCGCCCATCACGTCCAGGTCCGCGACGGCCATCTGCGCCTCCGCGTCGTGGGGAGCATCCGCCGCAGCACTGCGCACGGCGTCGACGTCCGCGAGCCTGCTGCGCTCCATCAGCGCGACCTGCGCTCGGCCCGCCCGCGCATCGGCGTCCTTGGGGTTCTCGCGCAGAGCGCGGTCGTAGGCATCGATCGCCGCGACGTAGTCCTCGCGCTCGATCGCGTCGTACGCCTCCTGGTGAAGCGGCGGGAGGGGCGGCGGCTCGGGCGGGCCCTGCGGCTGCTCGGGGGCTCCCCCTGCGCTGCCGGTCACCCCATTCTGGCGCGCAATCTCGAGCACCTGGTCGAGCACGCTGATGATCTGCTCGTCCTCGGCATTGCCCTGGAACAGCGGCGCGGGACGTGCGGCGATCAGCCCCATCACCGTGGGGACAGCCTGCACCTGGAAGGCTCCGGCGACGGACATCTGCGTGTCGATATCGCACGACGCCAGCACCAGCGCTCCGTTGTAGCGCACCAGCAGGGTGCGCATCCGCTCGACGAGCTCCTTCGACGCCGGTGAGGCGCTCGACAGGAACACGATCACCACCGGCACCTGAGCCGAGAGCTGCGCCAGCTCCTGGAGGCTCTGCTCCGTCACCTCGATGGGCGCCGGCGCAGTCCCCTGAGCGGACCCAGCGACGGGTTCGGCCGGAGCGGGCGGCTCATCCTTCTTCACCAGTTGGGACAGGTCGACGGAACCGCGCAGCGGCACCTCAGGGTTGTCAGCAGTCATGCTCGCCTAACTATCGGAGACGTTGATCAGCGTGTGCTCGGCCGCGACGACTGCGGGCAGCGCGTCCACGTCCGGGCCGGGAAGGTACATGACGATCATGTCGAGGTATTCGTGCGTCACGGTGTCGTCGAGTTCGCCTTCCAACAGCGGCTCGTCCTCGTCGGGAATCGACACGGTCGCATCTTCGACGGTGAAAGACGACGTGATCGTGAGCGGAGTGAAGACCAGGGCGCCGCCGTCGGCCGTGCCCATGACGTAGGACCCCACGAGGTCGGCCGAGACCGCGTCCCGGTACTCGCCGTCCGAGTCCTCTGCGGCCTCCGTCAGGGTCTCGCGCGCCGCAAACAGGCGTTCGCGATACGAGTCGGCGCCGAAGGAGGCGGCCAGATCCGACCCTTCGCCCTGGCGGAGCAGTTCCGCGTAGTCCGTCAGCACGGCCTCCGGGGTCGGGTCGAGCGTGTCGGTCGTCATCTCGAGCTGCGCCGCGCCGGACGACGTCCCTGGCATCGCGGGCAGGGTGGCACCCGGGATCATGTGCGCCCAGCCGCGCAGCTGGTACTCGGCGTCGATGGAGTCCTGCACCCAGAGCAGCACCACTGGGGTGACGTCCTCTGATGCCTGCTCCGTGACTGACACGAGCGTGCGCGGCCAGATGTCGGCGCCGGACACGTAGACGGCCTGCATCGTCGACGGGATGGCGACGGGCTCGGCGCCGTCCTCCGCCTCCGCGAGCGTGTATTCGATCTCGCGCAGGGTCTTCGCATCGCCGCCCACCCGCGCGGAGAGCAGATCAGCATCGCCCGCGCGATCGGCGGCGGCGAGCTCCGCAAGGGTCTCGTCGATGATCTGGGTGCTCTGAGGCTCGAGCAGCGCCGCGGCTTCCGTCATGGGCGGCGCGGACGTGACGGGCGCGGGCACCTCGGCCACGCATCCGGTGAGCACGGCGGCTCCTGCGACGGCGACGGCGCCGGTGGTCATGAGGCGTCTCATGGCCGCTCCTCTCCCGGGTGATCGTCCGCTGGTGCAGTCGGTGATGGTGCAGTCGGTGACGGCGGCTCGTCCTCGAGGCTCGCATCGGGCAGATGCTCTCCCTTGGCGCGGCGCGAGCGGCGCGTTCCAGGGCTCCGGTCGGCCTCGTCATCGCCGGCGCGCTGGCGCTTGGCCATCCACTCCTCGCCCCTGGCCTGGGCCGGGCGCAGGTCGATGAACCGCAGCACGAGGGCGACCACTCCGACCGCGGTCAGGAACGCGCCCCACCAGATGAGCGGAGTGATCCAGCCGTCGTCGACGTCGCGCGTCAGAGCGAGGTCAGTGTCCGTGAGGGGCGACCCATCCTCGCTGACGATCACCAGCGTCTCTCCGGGCGGCACATCGGATGCCTTGATCGACAGCCGACCCTCGCCGCGCCAGTCGGCGCGCCAGTGGTCCTGCGAGGTGGCGGCCAGGATGTCGACCGCGTCGGCCGCTGCCGCCTCCTCCGCACCCGCTGACGGGGACGCACTCGGGCTGGGCTCCTCCTCCGGCTCCGGAGAGGCGGACGCCGATGTCGACGGCGACGGGGACGGGGACGTCGAAGGCGCGACGGGATCCAGCGCCTCGGTGGACAACGACTCCCAGGACGGCAGACCGGACACCCGCGCCGCGCTGTGCTCAGCGAGCCAGGCTTCGGCGTCGACCGGGCGCGCCGTCACGGCGACGATCACGCCGTCGCCAGAGACGCCGATGCGGGAGTCGCCTGCGAAAGCGATCATCTCCGCCTCGTAGACCACCACCGCGGTGTCGACGCTCGCTGATGCGGTGACGTCCCGCGGGGGTCGCTGCGACTCGGCGATCAGGCCCGCCGCCAGGAGCAGCACGCCGATCACGCCCGCCACGAGCGCGGTTGTCCTCAAACTCACACAAACCTCCAGATGTACGCGTCCACTCTAGGAGACAACGGGGTAACGTCGCACGACGCCGCTTTGTCTCACCTCAGGCCGCGCATTACCCTGGGGAGCGGACCGCGCGGCCAGTTCCGACCGCGCGAGAGGAGACCAGCATGCCTGATGAGACCCTGCCCTTTCCAGTAGCGATGCGCGGGTACGACCGCGAGGCCGTCGCTGCGCACATCGCGCGACTGGAGGACTCGGTCAGAGAAGCCCAGTCCACTGCGCAACAGGCGCAGCACGACGCGGCTCAGATTCGCGCCCAGTTCGATGACGCGCAGCGCAGTCTCCGAGAGTCCGAGCAGCCCACCTACAAGGGGTTGGGCGCGCGCGTCGAGCAGTTGCTGCGCTCCGCAGAGGAACAGTCCTCGGATGTGGTGCAGCGCGCGAACACGCACGCGCAGGACACCGTGGCGCGTGCCAACGTCGCGGCTCAGCAGCTGCGCGCACGCGCCGATAACGAGGTCGCTGAGATCCTCGCGCAGAGCCGCCGCGAAGCGGAGGAGATCCGCACCGCTGCCGAGTCCGACTCCACCAACGTCCGAGACGCCGCATCACGCCAGGCCGCGGAGATCGTGGAGAAGGCCAGGCGGGAGGCCGAGCGGCTGTCGTCGGCCATGGAAGCGGAAGCCGCCGAGCGTCGCGCGACCGCGGACCGCGAGGCCCACACCCTGCGCGCGACCGCCGAACGCGAGGCCACGGAGCTGCGAGTCACGTCCCAGCGCGAGGCCACGGAGTTGGTCGACAACGCGCGCGGCGAGGCCGACGCGCTCGTTCAGGGCGCTCAGGAGGACGCGGAGCGCCTGCACGGTGAAGCCGATGCGGCCCTCGCGACAGCACGAGACGAGGCCAAGGCGATCGCGGCGGAGGCCGCGGATGCTCTTGCGGCTGCGGAGGCTGAGGCCTCCGACGTGCGCACCACCGCCGATTCTCAGGCAGCGAGCATGCGCAACGAGGCGCAGACGTTCCTGACTCAGGCCAACCGCGACGCCGAGGCAGTCCGCGCGGATGCCGAGATCGCGGCTCGTGAGCTGCGTCAGCAGGCCCAGCGCGAGGCCGACGCCCTGCGTGCCGAGACCGACGAGTACGACGACCTGACTCGTGGCGATGCCGAGGACTACGCGACCGCGAGCCGCCGGGAGGCGGACCGCTACGACGCGGACACTCGCGCCGAAGCGGACTCGTATCGCGACACGACCGTGGGCGATGCTGATCGTGCCGCGCTCGAGATCCGCACCCAGGCCGATGTTGAGATCGCCGCCCTGCGCTCCGACGCGGACGACTACGACGCCGAGACCCGCTCCGCTGCGGACCGCTACTCCGAGAGCACGCGCGCCACGGCGGACGATGATGCAGCCGGCATCCGTTCGGCGGCAGACCAGTACGACCAGACGACCCGCGCAGACGCCGACCAGTACCGCGACGACACTCGCGCCGCGGCGGATCAGTACGCCACCGACACGCGCACGTCCGCCGATGACGATGCGGCAACCACCCGCGCGGCGGCGGACGAGTACGACCAGACGACCCGCGCGGACGCCGACCAGTACCGCGACGACACCATCGCCTCGGCTGACACGGACGCCGCGGCGAGGCGCGCGGACGCAGACGAGTACGACCAGTCGACCCGCGCGGACGCAGACGAGTACGACCAGTCGACCCGCGCAGCCGCGGACCAGTACGACGCCGACACCCGCGCAGCCGCGGACCAGTACGACGCCGACACTCGCCAGGGCGCCGATGCCTACGCGCTCTCCACCCGCGAGGCGGGCGAGACCTATGCACGAGGAGTCCGCAAGGACGCCGACGGGTACGACGTCACCACGCGTCATGCGGCCGATGAGTATGCGCAGACGACGCGTGGCGAGGCAGACGATCACGCCGCGCGTGTGCGTCGAGAGGCCGAGAACTACGACGCCCACCTGCGCAACGAGACGGACGTCTACGCCGAGACCACCCGCCGGGAGGCGGACGCCTACGCGCAGCAGACGCGCGACGCCGCCGACCGAGACGCCGCCAAGACGATCGCGGCCGGCGAGGCGCAGGCGGAGCAGCGCGTCGCCGATGGCGAAGCCGAGGCCAAGCAGATCCTCACCGTCGCCCGCAAGGACGGCGAGGAGGAGCGCGCCGCCGCGCACGCCGATGCCGAGGCCGCCCGCGAAGAGGCCCGCCGCACCCGCGAGGACCTGCAGGTCGAGATCGCACAGCGTCGCGAGAAGGCCGAGCAGGACCTCAGTCGGCGGCTCGCCGAGGCGCAGGCCGAGGGCGCGGAGATGGTTGCCGACGCACGCAGGCGCGCAGACGAGGCCGAGGAGCGTCTCAGCGCCTCTCTGGAGCGTGCGGAGACGGTGCGCCGGGAGGCCGAGGTCCACTCGCAGACTCTGCTCACCAACGCCCGCAACAACGCCGACGAGATCGTCTCGGGGGCGCGCGAGCACGCGGAGTCGATCATCTCCGAAGCCGTCTCCGATGCTGAGCGTGAGCGCAACGCCGCCTCGCACGAGGTGGACGAGCTCAACCGCCAGCGTGAGTCGATCACCGGGTACCTCGACGATCTGCGGGGCCTGCTCGGAGCGGATCCCGTCGCGAGCCTCAAGAAGGCCGCGGGCGCCGGGACGGCGAGCGAGTCCGCGGCATCGGCCGAGTCGGCCCCGTCCGCCACGTCAGCAGACGAGACCGCCGAGACCGCCGATGCGGACACCGCCCCGGCGGCGGACCGCGGGTGACCACGGCTGCGCGCCGACCGTGACCGACGACTCCCCTGTCTCGCCGCACCTCAGGCGTGCGCAGGCGCTCGAGCGGCAGCGGCAGGGCGAGACTCGCCGTGCCGCTGAGCTGGTGCGCCAGTTCGCCGCGGACGCGACGGCCGCCGGGCTGACGCCGGAGCGGCTCACGGCTCGCACCTACGACGGCAGGTCCCGCCTGCGCACGACT
Organism: Demequina aestuarii; assembly: GCF_000975095.1. Taxonomy (GTDB): domain Bacteria; phylum Actinomycetota; class Actinomycetes; order Actinomycetales; family Demequinaceae; genus Demequina; species Demequina aestuarii. The sequence continues at coordinate 626,746 of NZ_BBRD01000001.1, read as the reverse complement.
CTCGAGGGCTGGTACCTCAAGCGGGACAGGAGCGTCGCCGTCGGCACCGATGGAGAGTTCTACGTGATGTCGGCTCCGCGCAGCCTCCGCGGCCTGGTGCGAGGAGTGACGCTCGAGCCGGGCGAGCCGCCGCTCGAACTCGGCAAAGGGGCGCGAGATGGCGAGTCCATGCCGCTCACCGAGGCGCTCGCGAAGCGGCTTGCCGGCGGGAACGACTGGGCGACCTGAGCCTCACCGGACTCCACCGACTGCCCGCGAGTCGCGTGCCGGCCCAGACTGTCGTCAGGCCCGCAGCAGGGGCTCGAGCGCATCGGCCGTCGCAGCGGGCGCCTCGAGCGCCGCGAGGTGGCCCACCCCATCGAGAACGACGGGCTCGACTCCGGCCGCCGCAGCCATCGCCTCCGCATCGGCGCGGTCCACGATTCCGTCGGCGCCGCCGATCACGGTGACGACGGGTGCGTCGACCGCACGCAGCACCTCGGTGCGGTCGGGCCGCGCGGCCATCGCGCGCTGGCCCCAGGCGATCCCGTCGCCGCGCTGCTTCGCGATGTTGTCCGCGACCCACTCCACGAGCTCGTCGCGACCCGCGCCATCCGTGCCGACCATGCCCTCGGCCGCGCCGTGCGGGTCAGGGTGGCCGTCCGCGTTCTCCACTGCCACGGCGACCTGTTCGCGCTTGGCGCGTGCCTCGTCGTCGTCCGCCGTCGCCTTGGTGCAGACCAGGCCGATCCCCGCGACGGCATCGGGCCACCGCTGCGCGACCGCGAGAGCCACGTAGCCGCCCATGGAACAGCCGATCCACACGGCCGCGTCCGCTCCAGTGGCCTCTCGCATGGCCAGCACCGCGGCGTCGGCGATGAGGTCGAGTCCCGGCTCCTCGTCCGTGAGCGGCATCTCGCCGATCCCAGGCATGTCGAAGGTGATGAGGTCGCCGCGCACGCGGTCTCCGAGGACGGAGATCAGCGGCTCCCACTGCTGGCGGTCCAGCGGGAACGCATTGAGAAGAACGACGGGGGCGGCGTCGGGGATCAGGCTCATGGAGGCTCCCTCGTGAAGGGCGGGCGGTCTCCCCTATTGCACCACGCGACCCGGGACCTGCGTCGGAAGAGGCGCGCGGTCCGGCGCGACTCGAGCGACGATCGCGTCCAGCACGATGCGCACGTACGTCTCCCCCACCCACAGGTGCTTGGCGTCGTCAACCGCGATCAGGTCGAGCTGTGTCAGCGGCGCGAACCGTTCGCGCGCCTCGGCGGGCTGGAGAAAATCGTCGTGCTCGGGGACGAGCGCAGTGACGGGCTTGCCAGAGGCGGCCCAGTGCTCGAGGTGAGTGGTCTCCGCTCGGCGCAGCGGCGGCGACAGCAGGATCGCGCCCTCGACATCCAGGTCCGCACCGTGCATCAGCGCCAGCTCCGTCCCGAAGCTCCAGCCGACGAGCCACCGGTGCGGCAGCCCCCGCGCCACGGCGAACTCCACGGCGGCGCGCACGTCCGCGACCTCGCCATCGCCCTCGTCGAATTCGCCCTCGCTCGTGCCTCGCGGCGACGACGTCCCACGGGTGTTGAATCGGATCACGGCGATGTCGGCCAGGTGCGGCAGGCGCCATGCGGCCTTGCGCAGCACATGGGAGTCCATGAACCCGCCGTGCGTGGGCAGCGGATGAAGTGTGATCAGCGTGGCGCGCACCTCGCCGGAGGCGGGCAGCGCGAGCTCGCCCACCAGCTCGAGGCCGTCCTCCGTGCGCAGCACGATGTCCTCGCGGATCGCCGGCAGGACGGTCATCGCCCGAATATCGGCGCTGTCGCCCTGGACGTCGTCGGTCTCAGCCACGGTTCCTCCCAAAGGTGTTCCAGCAGTGCGTGTGCCAGTGCCGTCGCTGCGCGGCGGCCTCGTCGGGGCCGAACAGCCCGTCCGCCGCCCACGCGACCACGTGAGCCGTCCGCGGCGGGATGTCCCGACGGCAGGCGGGACACACGTAGGTCTTGTCGGTGGGACGGGGAGTCACGACGATGAACTCCTCGCCGCCCGGGCCCGGCTCGCGTCGTCCGCCGGTCGCGTTCGCGACCCTGTCGACGTCAAGCTCGGGGTGCGGCTCTCCGTACGGGCGCTTGAACGACCGACGCTTGGAGGGCATGAGGACCAGTCTAGGCGGGGAGCGACCAGCGCCCGGCCGATGCGCGCATCGGCCGGGCGCTGGTGTCGCGCTGGGGAGTCAGAAGGCCCGCGGCGGGGTGGCCGCGAGCGCATCGGCCTGCTCGACCGGCACGACCGCGCGCTGGCGGAGCACCTCCTGGTACCAGTACGCCGAGTCCTTCCAGCGCCGCTCGAGCGAGTCGTAGTCGACGTGCACGATGCCGAACCGCTTGGCGTAGCCCTGGGCCCACTCGAAGTTATCCATGAGCGACCACGCCATGTAGCCGCGGACGTCCGCGCCCTCGCCGATCGCCTTCAGCACCGCGCCGATGTGGCCGTGGAAGTACTCGACGCGATCAGTGTCGCGCACGCGCCCGTCCTCGTCGATCGAGTCGTTCCAGGCGGACCCGTTCTCGGTCACGTAGATGGGCTTGCCGGTCTCGCGGTGGATCTTGATGAGGTGCGCGTGGAAGGCCGAGGGGTCCACGTTCCAGCCCATCTCGGTGAGCTTGCCGGTGGGTGGCATGAACTCGATCTCCTCGTCGCCCGGCCACGGCGAGTTGGCGCCCGCCTTGTGGCCGTCCGCGAGCGTCGCGAGCTTGGTGGTCTCCGTCCCCTTGTTCGGGTTGTGGCGAACCACGTGCGAGGCGTAGTAGTTGACGCCGAACCAGTCGACCTGGCCGTGCATCTCCTCGAGGTCGCCATCCTGGAGGAACGACCAGTCCGTCAGATGAGCGGTGTTGGGCAGCAGCACCGCAGGGTACTCGCCGGTCACGAACGGGTCGTGGAACATGGTGTTGGCGAGTGCGTCGATGTGGTCGGCGGCGGCACGGTCGGCCTCGCTCGAGGGGTCCCAGGGACGCGGGGTGTGGCAGTTGTTCACGAGGCCGATGCGGAGGTCGCCACGGACGTCCTTCATGGCGCGGTAGGCGCGGGCGTGAGCGAGGTTGAGGTGGTGCGCGACCTGCAACGCCTCGGCATCGTCAGCGTGACCAGGGGCGTGGGCGCCGGCGCCGTAGCCGACGAACGCGGCCACCCAGGGCTCGTTGATCGTGGCCCACATGTCCACGTCGGCCCCGAACTCCTCCGCCATCCGCTTCGCGTAGGCGGCGAAGGCATCGACGGTGTCGCGCGACAGCCAGCCACCGTCGTCGTCGAGAGCCTGCGGGAGGTCCCAGTGATACAGCGTCACCATGGGCGTGATGCCCTTGGACTTCAGCCGGTCGATGATGCCGCGGTAGAACGCGATGCCCTCCGCGTTGAACTCACCGGTGCCGAGCGGCTGCACGCGCGGCCACGCGATCGAGAAGCGGTAGGCCTGCAAGCCGAGATCGGCCATCATGTCGATGTCCTCCTCCCACCGGTGGAAGTGGTCGCACGCGACGTCACCGTTGTCGCCGCCCACCACCTTGCCGGGGGTGGCGCAGAAGGTGTCCCAGATGGAGGGCCCGCGGCCGCCCTCGTGGGCGCCGCCCTCGATCTGATAGGAGGCGGTTGCGGCACCGAACAGGAAGTCGTCGGGGAAGGTCTGAGGCGTGGTTGTCATGCGCTCAAGTCTAACGAGCCGTTTCGACAATTTCTACCGAGTGGTAGGCGCCCGTCGCGCCCTCCCCACGCGGGTGAGACCGGTCAGAACAGACGTGTGGAGGAGTCGTCGACGCCGCGCATCGCGTCGTAGTCGAGCACCAGGCACCGAATGCCGCGGTCCTGCGCGAGCACGCGGGCCTGGGGCTTGATCTCCTGCGCCGCGAACACCCCTTCGACGGGGCTCAACAGCGGGTCTCGGTTGAGCAGTTCGAGGTAGCGGGTGAGCTGTTCGACGCCGTCGATGTCTCCACGGCGCTTGATCTCGACCGCCACGGCAGCGCCAGCGGACGTGCGGGCCAGGATGTCGACGGGACCGATCGCCGTGGGGTACTCGCGCCTCACAAGGGTGTGTCCGTCTCCCAGCACCGAGATCTGCGCGGCGAGCAGCTCTTGGAGATGAGCCTCGACGCCGTCCTTGATGAGGCCTGGGTCCACCCCCAGCTCATGCTGAGTGTCCGCGAGCACCTCGTGGATCTCGATCTCGAGCCGGTCGTCCGTCTTGTCGTGCTGAACGGTCCAGACCGCCGTCACGCCGGCCGATGCCTGCGCTCCGTCGGGGGCCACCTCACGCGTGGTGCACGGCGGGCTCATCCAGTTGAGCGGCTTGTACGAGCCACCATCGGAGTGCAGCAGCACCGAGCCGTCCGCCTTGACCATGATGGCCCGGGTGGCGAGAGGAAGATGCGCGCTGAGCCGTCCCGAGTAGCGGGCGGCGCAGCGCGCGATCACGACGCGCATGGGTCAGTCCTCGTGCGTGTCGGCCGGCTCCGCGACGATGTTGACGATGTTGTGGTCGAACGAGACGAAGCCGCTCTTGATCGGGAACTCGCTCCAGTCCCCGCTCTCGCCGCGCACCCGCACCGTGCCGGAGCGCAGCAGCGACAGGATGGGCTCGTGGTTCGCGAGCAGACCGATCTCCCCCTCGACGGACGGGGCGATGACGCGCTCCGCCGTCCCGGACCACAAGATGCGGTCCGGGCCGACGATATCGACGGTGAGGGCGCCGGCCATGGTCAGCCGATCTCCTTCTGGATGCGGGCCCAGTTCTTGTCCAGGTCCTCGAGGCCACCGATGTTGAAGAAGGCCTGCTCCGCGATGTTGTCGTACTTGCCGTTGACCAGACCGTCGAACGCCTCGATGGTCTCGGTCAGGGGCACCGTCGACCCCGCCACGCCGGTGAACTGCTCCGCCATGTAGGTGTTCTGCGACAGGAACTGCTGGATCTTGCGCGCACGGGCGACGATGATCTTGTCCTCCTCGGACAGCTCGTCGACACCGAGGATCGCAATGATGTCCTGCAGTTCCTTGTTGCGCTGGAGGATCGACTTGACCGAGTTCGCCGTCTCGTAGTGCTTCTGGCCCACGTAGCGCGGGTCGAGGATCCGAGAGGTGGAGGTCAACGGGTCGATCGCGGGGTACAGACCGCGCGAGGCGATCTCTCGCGACAGCTCCGTGGTGGCGTCCAGGTGAGCGAACGTGGTCGCCGGGGCCGGGTCGGTGTAGTCGTCCGCGGGCACATAGATGGCCTGGAGCGACGTGATCGAGTGGCCACGGGTGGACGTGATGCGCTCCTGCAGCTGACCCATCTCATCCGCGAGGGTGGGCTGGTAGCCCACTGCGGACGGCATGCGGCCCAGCAGGGTCGAGACCTCGGAACCGGCCTGCGTGAAGCGGAAGATGTTGTCGATGAACAGCAGCACGTCCTGCGACTGCACGTCACGGAAGTACTCGGCCATCGTCAGTGCCGACAGTGCCACACGCAGACGCGTGCCCGGCGGCTCGTCCATCTGGCCGAACACCAGGGCCGTCTGCTCGATGACGCCGGACTCGGTCATCTCCTCGATGAGGTCGTTGCCCTCACGGGTGCGCTCGCCGACTCCGGCGAACACGGAGACGCCATTGTGGTTGTTAGCGACGCGGTAGATCATCTCCTGGATGAGGACGGTCTTGCCCACGCCGGCACCGCCGAACAGGCCGATCTTTCCACCCTGCACGTACGGGGTCAGCAGGTCGATCGACTTGATGCCGGTCTCGAACATCTCAGTTTTGGACTCGAGCTGGTCGAAGGCCGGGGGCTTGCGGTGGATGGGCCACCGCTCCGTCACCTCGATGACCTCGCCCTCCTTGGCGTTGAGCACCTCACCGGTCACGTTGAAGACGTGACCCTTGGTGACGTCACCTACGGGAACCGAGATGGGCTCACCGGTGTCGACCACCGTGGCGCCGCGCACCAGGCCGTCGGTGGGCTTCAGCGCGATGGCGCGCACCATGTTGTCGCCCAGGTGCTGCGCGACCTCGAGAGTCATGTGCAGCGTGCCGTTGCCCTCGCCCTCGCCCTGCGCCGTGAGATCGATCTCGGTGGTCAGGGCGTGGTACATGTCGGGAATGGAGTCAGCCGGGAACTCGATGTCGACCACGGGGCCGATCACCCGAGCCACGCGACCGGTCACGGCCTTCGTGGGGGCGTCCTTCGTCTCGGCGGGCGTGTCGCCTGCCGGCTTCTTCGCGGTCTTCGCGGTGGGGGTCATGGGTGTCTCGCTTCCGATCACGAGGCCGCGAGCGCATCGGCGCCCGAGACGATCTCGCTGATTTCCTGGGTGATCTCGGACTGGCGCGCCGTGTTGGCGAGCCGGGTGTACTGACGAATGATGTCCTCGGCGTTGGACACGGCGGTGTTCATCGCGCGCTGACGGCTCGCCAGCTCGGAGGCAGCCGACTGGAGCAGGCAGCTGTAGATGCGTGCCTGGATGTAGCGCGGGAGCAGAGTGTCCAGCACCTCCTCGGCAGAGGGCTCGAACTCGTACAGCGGCTCGACGTCCTCGCCCGGCTCGGCCACACCCTCGACGATCTCCAGCGGCAGCAGGCGGATGACCCGCGGCTCCTGGGTGACCATCGACGTGAAGTGCGTGTAGACGATCTGGATCTCGGAGACGCCGCCGTCCTCGGCCGCCGCAGTGAAGGCTTGGTAGAGCGCATCGGCGATCTCCGTGGCGGTCTCGACCACCGGGGAGTCAGATGCGCCGGTCCACTTGCCCGCGAGCTCGCGGTGACGGAACGAGTAGTACGAGACTGCGCGGCGGCCCGCGACGTACTGCACGACCTCCTTGCCATCCCTCTCCAGGTTCAGCCGGAGCCGCTCGGCCGCGCGGATGGCGTTCGCCGAGTAGGCGCCCGCCATGCCGCGGTCCGCGCTCACCACGAGCACCGCCACCTTGGTGGTGTCGGTGCGCTTGCTGGTGAGCGGGTGATCGACGTCAGAGTGGATCGAGACGGCGCTGATGGCCCGCGTGATGGCCTGCGAGTACGGAGTCGCAGCAGCCACGCGGGCGCGTGCCTTACCGATGCGTGAAGCCGCGATCAGCTCCATCGCACGGAAGATCTTCTTCAGCGACTGAGTCGACCGGATCTTCTGCCGGTAGACGCGCTGCTGTCCGCCCATCGGTCCCTACTTCTTCTTCTTCGCGACGATCTGCTCCTGCTCGACATCGACATCCTCGCCGCTGGGCGTCGAGGAGTCGGTGCTGAGCTCGGTGCCCTCAGATGCGAGGAACGTCGAGAGGTAGTCGTCGATAGCGGCCTCGAGGGCCGTCTCGTTCTCGTCCGACATCTTGCCGGACTCCGCGATGTCCGTGAGCACCGAGGTGCTGCGACGGAGGTGATCGATCAGCTCGCGCTCGAAGCGCAGCACGTCCGCCACAGGGACCTTGTCGAGCTTGCCCTTGGTGCCGGCCCAGATCGACACGACCTGGTCCTCGACCGGGTACGGCGTGTACTGGGGCTGCTTGAGCAGCTCCATGAGGCGCGCACCCCGGGTCAGCTGCTGGCGTGACGCTGCATCGAGGTCGGACGCGAACATCGCGAACGCCTCGAGAGAGCGGTACTGAGCAAGGTCGATCTTCAGCGTGCCGGAGACCTTCTTCATGGCCTTGATCTGCGCCGATCCACCGACCCGCGACACCGAGATGCCGACGTCGATCGCGGGGCGCTGGTTGGCGTTGAAGAGGTCGGACTGCAGGAAGATCTGGCCGTCCGTGATGGAGATGACGTTGGTGGGGATGTACGCCGAGACGTCGTTCGCCTTGGTCTCGATGACCGGCAGACCGGTCATGGAGCCGGCACCCATCTCGTCCGAGAGCTTCGCACAACGCTCCAGCAGACGGGAGTGAAGGTAGAACACGTCACCCGGGTAGGCCTCGCGGCCCGGCGGGCGGCGCAGCAGCAGGGACACCGCACGGTAGGCCTCGGCCTGCTTGGACAGGTCGTCGAAGACGATCAGCACGTGCTTGCCCTGGTACATCCAGTGCTGGCCGATGGCCGAGCCAGTGTACGGGGCGAGGTACTTGAAGCCAGCGGGGTCAGATGCGGGCGACGCCACGATGGTCGTGTACTCGAGGGCGCCTGCCTCTTCGAGAGCGCCACGGACCGCAGCGATCGTCGAACCCTTCTGACCGATGGCCACGTAGACGCAGCGCACCTGCTTGGTGGGATCGCCGGTCTCCCAGTTCTTCTTCTGGTTGATGATCGTGTCGATCGCGATCGCGGTCTTGCCGGTCTGACGGTCGCCGATGATCAGCTGACGCTGTCCACGACCGATGGGGATCATCGCGTCGATGGCCTTGAGACCGGTCTGCAGCGGCTCGTGCACCGACTTGCGCGCCATGACGCCGGGCGCCTGGAGCTCGAGGGCACGGCGGCCGTCGGTCTCGACATCGCCGAGCCCGTCGATGGGGGTGCCCAGCGGGTCCACGACACGGCCGAGGTAGCCATCGCCCACGGGGACGGAGAGGACCTCTCCGGTGCGGTGCACCTCCTGGCCCTCCTCGATGCCCGTGAACTCGCCCAGCACCACGACGCCGATCTCGCGGACGTCAAGGTTGAGCGCAAGGCCGAGGGTGCCGTCCTCGAAGCGCAGCAGCTCGTTCGCCATGCAGCCGGGGAGTCCCTCGACCTGGGCGATGCCGTCGCCGGCGAGGGTCACGTGACCCACCTCTTCACGCACGAAGCCGGTCGGCTCGTACGACTTCACGTAGCTGTCGAGCGCGTCCCGGATCTCGTCGGGACTGATCGTCAACTCAGCCATGTCTCATCTCTCCTGTCACTACCGCGTTCGCGGCTGTAGTCTTCGCTAGCCGACGAGTCGTCGTCGTGCCTCGTCAAGGCGGCTGAGCACAGTGCCGTCCACCACCTCGGAACCAACCTGAACTCGGATGCCGCCCAAGACCTCGGGGTCTACGGCGACGTTGATCTGCATGTCGCGACCGTACGCCTGCTTGAGGATGTCACCCAGCCGGGAGCGCTGCGCGGCGCTCAGCTCGACTGCGGCCGTGACGTTCGCCACCGACCGCCCTCGCCGCGCCGCGGCGATGTCGAGCAGGGCGTTGATCGCAGGGATCAGGCGCCGCCCACGAGGCATGCCGACCACGCGGGTCAGCAGCGCCTGTGTGGTGGGGCGCAGCTTGCCGCCCAGGGTGCCCTCGAGAAGAGCGAGCCGCTGCGCCTTGGTCGCGGACCGGTTGCTCATCGCCACCAGCAGCTCGCGCTCGGCCGTGAGCGCGCGCTCCACGCGGAACAGTTCCTCTTCGACCGCCTCGAGGGTGCCCTGGTGCTCCGCGTAGGAGAACACCGCGACCTCGCCGGCATCGTCGATCGACTCCGCGAGATCGTGCTCGTTGGACCACCGCGCGTTGGCGAAGTCAGCGACCACGGTCACCGCGCGCTCATCGAGCGAGCCGAACAGTCGCCTCACCAGCGTGGCCTTGTCCGCACCCGGGCGCGCCGGGTCCGTCAGCGCACGCCGCAGCGAGCCCGACCGGTCCAGCGTGTCGACCACCGCGAAGAGCTGCTCCGCGATGAGGATGCCGTCCTCGCCTGCCGCAGTGGCCACGGGCTCGAACTCCCGGAGCACCGCTGCACGCGAGGCCTGACTGGTTCCACGCATCGGCGCTATCCCTTCGCCTTGCTGGTGTCCGACACCTGAGCCTCGAGGTCGTCGAGGAAGGAGTCGATGATGCGCTGCTGACGAGCGTCGTCCGCGAGCGACTCGCCGACGATGCGGGACGCGAGCTCGGACGCGAGCGCGCCCACCTCGCCGCGCAGCGACACGATGGCCTGCTGACGCTCCGCATCGATCTGCTTGTGAGCCGTCTGCACCAGACGCTGAGCGTCTTCGGCAGCCGATTCGCGGGTCTCGGCCACGATCTGACCAGCCTCGGCACGCGCGTCCTCGCGGATGCGCGCAGCCTCGGCGCGAGCCTCGGTCAGCTGCTCCGTGTACTCCTCGAGAGCGGCGGCGGCCTCGGCCTGGGCCTGCTCCGCCTTGAGGATCCCGCCCTCGATCTTCTCCGCGCGCTCGTCGAGCACCCGCTGAAGCTTGGGCAGCAGCAGCACCATGAAGACGCCGACGACCACCAGGAAGATGACCGACGACCACAAGATGTCGTAGGCGGCGGGAATCAGCGGGTTGGGGAACTCGCCCTCTTCCGCTGCGTTGACGATCAGGCTGGCCGTAGTCATTAGGCCGTGAAGAGGAATCCGGCGACGAAGCCCAGGAGGGCGAGCACCTCGACGAACGCGACACCGATGAACATGGTGGCGCGCAGCTGGCCGGCGACCTCGGGCTGGCGGGCCATGCCCTCGACCGTCTTGCCGATCAGGATGCCCAGACCGATGCCGGGGCCGAGCGTCGCGAGGCCGTAACCGACCGTGGCGATGTTGCCCGAGAGCTCAGCGAGAGTGGTGGTGTCCACTGTGTTTCCTTCCGTTGATGCGACGCCGCTACGGTGCCGCAGGTCATGTGGGGTTTAGTGCTCTTCCTCGACAGCCATCGTGATGTACACCGAGGACAGCATGACGAAGACGTAGGCCTGGAGGGCCGAGACGAATACTTCGAACAGGGTGAAGGCGAGGCCCGCGATCAGCGTGACCGATCCCACGGCCTTGAGCGCCAGCGCCGCCTCGAAGAACAGGTACTGGGTGGCCGCGAAGCAGAGCACCAGCAGGAGGTGGCCGGCCATCATGTTCGCCGCGAGTCGCAGCGCCAGCGTGGCAGGCCGCAGGATGAACACCTGCAGGAACTCGATGGGCGTCAGGAGGATGTAGATCGGCTTGGGAACACCCGCGGGGAACAGGCTGGTCTTCAGGTACCCGCCGAAGCCATGCTGCTTGATGCCCACGGTGAGGTACAGGACGTAGACCCACAGCGCCATGATGATCGGCAGGCCGATCAGGGCGGTGCCCGGCATGTTGATGAACGGGATCACGCCGGTGATGTTGAACGCGAAGACCGCGAGGAAGAGGGTGGCGAGGAACGGCAGGAACCGCTTGGCGTTCTCCTTGCTCATCACCTGCTCGACGATCTGGACGAGCACGAAGTCGAGCAGCATCTCCACGAGGGACTGGCCGCGCGTGGGAATCACGGTGGCGCGACGGGCCACAAGCCAGAAGATCAGGATCAGGACGGCAGCGGCGATGACGCGCGCCAGCATGATCCGGTTGAACTCGAAGAACGTTCCCTCGCCGAACAGCGCCGGGGGGAAGAACTCGCCCACCGTCGGGGCGTGGAAGCCGTCAGAGTAGAACAGCCATCCGAAGAAGCCGCTGGCGGAGCCGGGCTCGTCGGCAGCGAGCTCGGAAGCGGCCTCCGTGGCCGCATCCAGGGCTAGATTCGCCACAGAATTATCTCCTGGTGTCGTGAAGCAAGCGCGGGCTGGCCGCCGAGTAAGCCGGGACCGTGATGCCCCAGAATCCTAACGCATCCTCACTCGGCATTCGAACTCGGATCGACATACGGGATGCGTCCCGCCCGCATCGCCCACATGTCGATCGCGAGAGTGGCGACCACCCCCGCGAGTGCGAACCCCGCGAGCAGGCCCCGATGGAAGCTGTCGATGCTGCCGAGAGCGACGAGCGCGATCACGATGAGGAGCATCTTCAGCAGCCACGAGCCGCCGATGTACGCGGCCATGATGTGCGGCGCCTGACGGTGGCCGAGGAGCATCGCGACCTGCGTGGTGATGCCCGACAGCGCTGCCACGGCGACGCCGGCCTCCGCGGCGAGCACCCCCGCACCCCCGTCGACCCACAGCCCCACGGGGACGGCGATGATCGCGAGCGCGAGAACGGCGACGGCCGTCGCGCGCAGGGCGCGACGGTAGGTGGCGGTCTCTTCGTTCATGGGGTCTCCCTCGTCGGGGTGGAGTGACGGTCAGTGGTCTGGTGGACGGCGTCCTGGCCGCTGTCGGGACGAGCGGCCGATGCGGGGGCGGGTTCGTCTCCCTCGGCGCCCTCGCGGTCAGGGTCGCGGTGCCGGTCGTGGTGGCCTTCGGGGGTGAGCCGCTGGAGAGGCTTGGCGCGTTCCCCCGCCGCCCGCCAGACGCGTGACAGCGCGCGTCGCAGGGGCGGCGAGAACGTGAGCAGGCTCGAGAGGATGAAGGCGGTGCCGATCAGCACGAACGCGCCTCGCGCGGGAAGGAACACCAGAGACACGGTGCCGAAGGACAGCACTGCGGTCCAGAGGTACAGCACGCTCACAGCCCATCGATGCGAGTGGCCGGTGCGCAGCAGCACGTGGTGCAGGTGGTGCGCGTCCGGCATGAACGGCGACTGACCGCGGAGCAGGCGCCTCACGACCGCGAGAGTCATGTCCACCAGCGGGACCGCGATCACCATGAGTGGCAGCACGATGGGGATGAAGGCCGGGATGCGCTCGCGCTCCGAGACGACCTCCGGGTCGATCTGCCCGGTCACCACGATGGCGGCGCCGGCGATCGTGAGACCCAGCACCATCGAGCCCGAGTCGCCCATGAAGATGCGCGCCGGGTTGAGGTTGTGAGGCAGGAAGCCGAGACACGCGCCCACGAGCACGGCGAGGATCAGCGTCGCGAGGGACGAGTAGTCGCCCGGCGAGGCCGATCGCGCGAGCACGTAGGTGTACGTCAGGAACGCGGCCCCACCGATGGCGACCATTCCGGCCGCCAGCCCGTCGAGGCCGTCGACGAAGTTGACGGCGTTCATCGCGACCACCACCACGATCACGGTGGCCGCGAGCGACAGGTAGGAACTGCCGATTGTCAGGCCGGCGATCGGCACGGTGACCAGCTGCACGCCGCTCCAGGCCATGATCAGAGCCGCGAGCACCTGGCCGGCGAGCTTGGCCATCCAGTCCAGGTCCCAGATGTCGTCGGCCATGCCGAGCGCGCACACGAGCGCGGCTCCGCCCAGCACCCCCCACGCGGCGCCCGACGCCTCGAAGACGGGCTGAAGGAACGGGATGTTCTGGGCGATCACGACGCCGGCCGCCAACCCCAGGAAGATCGCGAGTCCTCCGAGCCTCGCCGTGGGCGTGGCGTGCACGTCCCGCGCTCGCACGGCGGTCACCGCGCCCACACGGAACGCCAAGTGCCGCATGGCGGGGGTCGCCGCATATGCGACGATCGCGGCGATCGCCATCAGGGTGAGATAGACCTTCACCCGTCGGGCTCGCCTTCGACCTGCGGCTCGGGCGCGAACGACTCGGCACCCGCGATCTCGATGAGCCGCGCGCGTGGCACGCCCCCGTCGCGCACCACCCGGAGTCCCGCCGGATCCGTGGCGTCGACGATGGTCGAGGCCGTGCCAAGCGGACTGTCGCCACCGTCGAGATACACCGCGACGGCGTCTCCGAGCTGGTCTCTCGCACCTTCGGCCGTGGTGGCGGCGGGCTGACCCGTGAGGTTGGCGCTCGTCACCGCCAGGGGTCCAGTACGCCGCAGCAGCGCGAGCGCGGCGCCGTGGTCTGGCTGCCGGAGAGCGACCGTCCCGTGGGTCTCGCCAAGGTCCCAGGCGAGCGACGGCTGGGCGTGGACGATGACCGTGAGGGCCCCCGGCCACAACTGCTCCATGAGCGCTCGCGCAGGAGCGGGAACGTCGCGTGCGAGGCCGTCGACCGTGCGCACGTCGGGAATCAGGACGGGAGGAGGCATCTGGCGTCCTCGACCCTTGGCCGCGAGAACCGCCACCACTGCCGTCGGTTGGAACGCATCCGCCCCGACCCCGTAGACGGTGTCGGTCGGCAGCACGACGACGGCACCGCGCTGCACCGCGTCGACGGCGGCGTCCAGGCTCGGTCCCCAGGTGGCGGGATCAAAGCAGGGGTAGATCACGGGATTCAGTGTGTCAGACGCCCACACGGGTAGCGATGAGCATCCGATCGCGTCCGTTCAGGTCCTGCTCCGTACGCGCATCGGCCCAGAACTCGGAGCGCTGGACGAAGGCGCGCAGCGCAGGACCCTGGTCGTCACCGTGCTCCATGATCAGCGTGCCACCCACGCGCAACAGGCGTGCCGCCTCGTCGATGATGGCGCGCGGCAGGTCCAGGCCGTCCTTGCCCATCCCGTAGAGCGCCTCGGGCGGGTCGTAGTCGCGCACCTCGGGGTCTCGGGGGACGCCGTCCGGAGGGATGTACGGCGGGTTCGTGACGACGACGTCGGCGCAGCCATCGAACAGGTGCAGACAGCGCCTCGCGTCGCCGAGCACGGTGCGCACCCGCGGCCGCACGTCGGCCGGCATGAATCGGGCGTTGAGTCGCAGGTACACGAGGGCACCCTCGCTCGCCTCGAGCATGGTCACCTCGGCGTGCTCGACCTCGCTCGCGATCGACAGTCCGATGGCGCCGGACCCTGAGCACAGATCCGTCACGCGGACGCGGCCGTCGCGGTTTGGCCTGGCAGCTCGCGCCGCGTCGATGGCGGCCTGCGCGACGGTCTCCGTCTCGGGGCGCGGGATGAACACGCCGTCGCCCACCTGCAGCTCGAGGTCGCGGAAGTACGCCGTGCCGGTGATGTGCTGCAGGGGCTCGCGGCCCATGCGACGCTCCACGCGCGCCTCGAGCAGATCGAAGTCGAGCGGATCCTCGGGCCAGTGATCGTCGCGGGCGGCGGCGGTGCGCACCTCGCCGCGAGACCAGCCGAACGTATGGGCGATCAGGGCGACGGCATCGGCCTCAGGAGAAGGCACCCCGGCCTCCGCGAGGCGCGACGCAATACCGCGCAACCGCGCGCCAACGCTGGGCATCAGTCAGTCTCCGTGGGCTTCGAGTCGGGCGGCCTCGTCTGCATCGATCGCGGACTGCACCACGGGGCCGAGGTCCCCGGACAGCACGTGGTCGAGGTTGTAGGCCTTGTACCCCGTGCGGTGATCCGCGATGCGGTTCTCGGGGTAGTTGTAGGTGCGGATGCGCTCGGAGCGGTCCACCGTGCGGACCTGGGACTTGCGGATGTCCTGAGCCTCCGCATCGGCCGCCTCCTTCTGCGCGGCGAGAATCCGCGCGCGCAGGATCCGCATGGCTGACTCCTTGTTCTGGAGCTGGCTCTTCTCGTTCTGGCAGCTCACCACGATTCCTGTGGGCTCGTGCGTGAGCCGGACGGCGGAGTCGGTGGTGTTGACGGACTGGCCTCCAGGGCCCGAGGAGCGGTACACGTCGACGCGGACGTCGTTCATGTCGATCTGCACCTCCTCGACGGTCTCCACCTCGGGGTAGACCAGCACGCCGGCGGCTGAGGTGTGGATGCGGCCCTGCGACTCGGTGGCGGGCACGCGCTGCACGCGGTGGACGCCGCCCTCGTACTTGAGGTGAGCCCACACGCCGTTCTCCGGGTCGACGGCGCCCTTGGCCTTGATCGCCACTGAGATGTCCTTGAACCCGCCCATGTCGGTGGGGGTGGCCTCGAGGACCTCGGCCTGCCATCCGCGCGACTCGGCGAACTTGAGATACATCTTGAGTAGGTCGCCCGCGAACAGCGCCGACTCCTCGCCGCCCTCGCCGGACTTGATCTCGAGGATCACGTCGCGGGAGTCGTCGGGGTCGCGCGGAATCAGGATGCGCCGGAGCTTCTCGGTGGCGTCCTCCGCTGCCTGCTCGAGAGCGGGCACCTCGGCGGCGAACTCGGGGTCCGCATCGGCCATGCCGCGGGCGGCTTCGAGATCCTCCTGCGCGGACTCCCAGGCCCGATGCGCAGCGACGACGCGGCCGAGCTCCGCAAAGCGACGCCCGAGTTTGCGCGCGCGCCCGGCGTCCGCATGGACGTCAGGTTGCGAGAGCTGATGCTCGATATCGGCGTACTCGTCCAGCAGAGGCAGGACGGCAGCGAAGGCTTCGGCCACGTCGTCTCGAAGCTTGTCGGACTACTTGTTCCCGTAGCGCTTCTCGAAGCGGGCCACGCGGCCGCCGGTGTCGAGAATCTTCTGCTTGCCGGTGTAGAACGGGTGGCACGCCGAGCAGACCTCGACGCTGATGGCGCCGGACTTCACGGTGGACATGGTCTCGAACGTGGAACCGCAGGTGCACGTGACAGTGGTGGCCACGTACTCGGGGTGAATATCCTTCTTCATGAATCTCCCTTTGAGATGCCTCCGGGTCCTCGCGCGTACTTCGCGGTCGGTGAACCGGACGGCCAGCGGTCTATTCTGCCACGTCCGTGCGCGCGAGGCCACTTGCCTGCCGTCCGCCCTGAGCCGAACCGCCGCACCCGCCCTCCCTACGCGCTCTGGAGGGACATGAGTGCACGATCCGGCCGCGATCCGGCGTCCATGTCCCTCCAGAGCGCATGGACGATCCACAAAGGCGCTGCTGCCCGCTTCCCTCAACGACACACCACCGCTCAGATGCCTTCATGCGTCCCATTCCAGACCTCGTCCGACTCAGCGACGAACTCCCCGTCTTCCTCTCCGCGAATGTCCACGCATTCAGCCGAGCGGATCTGCTTGGGCGCTGGACGAGGACGGCACTCGAACGCGCCGTGGCGGAAGGCAACGCAAGGCGCGTTCTGCCCGGGGTGTATTGCGGCGCCGCTCATCAGACCGTCGCGCTGGTGCGCGGTGAGGCCTTGAACCTCTGGCATCCCGCCGGGCTCGTCTCCGGGCCACTCGCTCTGCACCTGTACGCGGAGGTGCTGCCTGCTCCCCCGCTTGCCCACGTCCGTGTGATCGATGGCTTTCGTCCCCGCGTTCCCCCCTGGGTTCGGTGCCTCCAAGGAGGGCCGATGCGGGCGCGCGGCCTTCCGCAAGGCGTCTCGTGCACCGTGCCCGAGCGAGCGCTCCTCGACGCGTGGCGGTACGCGGCCCCGGCTGACCGTCGCAACCTCCTCTACGAGGCGCTGTGGGCGCGGGTCTGCACGTGGCAGGCGCTGGCGCGCGAGTCGGCCAGGTCCCCGCGCGTCGCTGGAAGGCGAGATCTCGACAGAGTCCTCCGCTGGTTCAAGGAGGGAGCAACCTCTCCCCTCGAGGTGCGCGCCAAGCACGAGACGTTCGCCGATGCGCGTTTTCGCGACTTCGAGTGGCAAGCGGACCTTCGCCTGGCTTCGCGGCGTGCAACCGTCGACATGCTCCACCGTGCGGCCAAGGTGGTGGTCGAGCTCGACGGCGACCTTTACCACTCGGCGCGTGAGGCGCGCGATCACGACCGTGACCGACAGAACGACTTGGCGGAGGCGGGCTACCTCACCGTCCGGCTTGGGTGGGACGACATCGTGCGCCGCCCTGAGAGAAGCCGCCAACGGGTCCTGGCCGTCGTCGCCGGTCGCCTATCGCGTCCTGGAGGGACATGAGTGCCGGAATACAGCCGGATCCTGCACTCATGTCCCTCCAGCGAGCACGGGGCGCGGACACTTCGGAACCGATCTGGCATGAGAGAGCATGAACACATCACCGATGAATGACCTCGACGACATCCTCGCGCGCTCGGCTCCGCCCTCCACCTCAGACGGACCCGGGCTCGAATCAGCGATCACCCTTCTCGTTCACGAGGCAAGAACGGCCGCGCCCCGACGCTCTGCATGGAAGCGCCGCGCGGCACTTGGTGCGGGTGCGCTTGCGGTCATCGGCCTCGGTGGAGCCGGTGCCGTGGCCGTGCTGCCCGACCGTCCCGTCACCGATGATCCCTACATGCTCACCGCTGAACAGTGGAAGGCGATGCCCGCGCACATCGAGTGGGTCTACACCGATGCTGACGGCTATCGCTGTGCGATGCGGCTGGTGGGCTTCAACCTCACGGAACGCCAAACCGCGGAGATCCGGTCACGGCTCAGCGAACCCGAGGCGTTGCTGGCGGCCGATGGCGGCGCTGTGCGCGAGGAGTCCCTCACCGAGTACGACGAGAACGAGAACAAGCAGGAGATCGCGGACCGCTCGACGTGGGAATCGTGGATCGACGCCGCCTACGACGAGGTGGCACGTCTGGACCTCGCCGCTGGCACTGCCGAACTCGACGGCGTCCCGATGACGTCGACGCACGCGAATGAGACCTTCGACCACGCCTACGCCCGCGTGATCCTTGACGGCCTCGAGTCCGACATCGTGGACCCGTTCCGTGATCTCGTCCCCGACAGCGCGTGCGAGGTGGGCAAGTGACCGCCGGCGACGGCGCCCTTGCCGATGCGCTGAGCGAGCACGGCGCAGACATCCTCCGCTATCTCCAGAGGCGAGAGCCTGATCAGGCCGCGGACCTCCTGGGAGAGACGATGCTGGTCGCCTGGCGACGTCGCGACGATGCGCCGTCCGATCGAGCTGAACTGCGCCCCTGGCTCTTCGGCATCGCACGCATGAGCCTACGAGGCTACGGCCGCGACACGCGACGCGGCCTGCGGCTCGTCGAGAAGGTCTCCGCGCACGCCCCGATCCCGTCGGAACCAGACGACGCGCTAGCGATGGACGTCCGACGAGCTGTCGCAACGCTTCCGGACAATCAGCGCGAACTCGTGGAGCTCGTTCACTGGGAGAGCATGACCCTCGCCGACGCAGCGACAGTGGTGGGCGTCAACGCTTCGACCGCCCGCGGCCGGTACGCGAGAGCGAGGCACGCACTGGAAGCGAGGCTCGCATCGGCCATCGGCGGCGTGCCCTAGTACTAGCCGGGCACCCTGGAGGGACTTGAGTGCAGGATTCTGCGCAAGAACTGCACTCAAGTCCCTGTAGCGCGCAGGGGCAGAGCGGGACGGACGGCCGATGCCGGGCCTTCGTGCGTGAGCGAACCGCTTACTTCGAGGTGAGCTCGTTCTCGCCATTCTTGTCCGGCGTGGTCTTGGCGACCTGCATCAGGAACTCGGCGTTCGTCTTGTGGTCCCTGAGCCTGCCCAGCAGCAGCTCGGTCGCGGCGACGGACTCCAGCCCGGACAGCACGCGGCGGAGCTTCCACATGACCTTGAGCTCCTCGGTCGAGACCAGGATCTCCTCGCGGCGCGTGCCGGACGAGTTCACGTCCACGGCCGGGAAGATGCGGCGGTCGGCAAGCTGACGCGACAGGCGCAGCTCCATGTTGCCGGTGCCCTTGAACTCCTCGAAGATCACCTCGTCCATCTTGGAACCGGTGTCGACCAGCGCCGTGGCGAGAATGGTCAGCGAGCCGCCGTGCTCGATGTTGCGCGCGGCGCCGAAGAACTTCTTGGGCGGGTACAGCGCGGCACTGTCCACACCACCGGAGAGGATGCGGCCCGATGCGGGGGCGGCCAGGTTGTAGGCGCGGCCCAGGCGGGTGATGCCGTCGAGAAGCACCACGACATCCTGACCCAGCTCGACCAGGCGCTTGGCCCGCTCGATCGCGAGTTCCGCCACCTGGGTGTGGTCAACCGCCGGGCGGTCGAATGTCGAGGCGATGACCTCGCCCTTGACGGAGCGCTGGAAGTCGGTGACCTCCTCGGGACGCTCGTCCACGAGCACCACCATCAGGTGAACCTCAGGGTTGTTCGCGCTGATCGCGTTCGCGATGGACTGCATCACGAGCGTCTTGCCCGCCTTGGGCGGCGACACGATGAGGCCACGCTGGCCCTTACCGATGGGCGCGACGATGTCGATCACCCGGTTGGTGAGGTTGCGGGTCTCGGTCTCGAGGTGCAGACGCTCCTGGGGGTACAGCGGAGTGAGGTCGCCGAACTCCCTGCGGGTCTTGGCCTCCTCGGGGCTGACCCCGTTGACCGTGTCGACCGTCGCGAGCGCGTTGAACTTCTGTCGCTGGCCGCGCTCGCCCGGGCGGGGCGGGCGGACAGTGCCCGTCATGGCGTCACCCTTGCGCAGGCCGTACTTGCGGACCTGGTTCATGGAGACATACACGTCGGACTTGCCTGCCAAGTACCCCGTGGTGCGGATGAAGGCGTACGAGTCGAGCACGTCGACGATGCCGCCCACGGGGCTCAGCTCCTCGTCGTCACGGGCGTCGTCCTCGTCGAAGCGGCCCTGGGGCTCGTTGCTGGCGCCTCCGGTGGTGCTGCCGCCGCGCTCGTCGCGGTTGCGGCCACGCCCACGGCCACGGCCACGGCGCCGACGGCCACCGCGCTCGTCATCGTCATCGTTGTTGTGGCGGTTGTCGTTGCCGCGGTCATTGCGATCACGGTTGTCGTTGCCGCGGTCGTTGCGGTCGCGGTTGTCGTTGGAGGTGCGGTCGTTGTTGCGACCCCCACGGCCCTCGCCCTTGGACGAGTCGTCCTCGGACCGGGCATTGCCTGCGGACTGCACGGCCTCGGCGGCGCGACGGGCGCGCTCGTCGCGCTCCGCGTCGGTCTCGCTCTTCGAGCCGCGGTCACCTCGACCGCGACGCTGCCCGGCTGACTGCTGGCCAGAGGGCTGATCGGCGCCCGACCGCTGACCGTCGGACGCGGACCGCTCGGAGGACTGAGAGCTGTCGCTGCCCTGACCCTCCGCAGGGACGTCGATCTCCGAGGACTTCTGCTGACCGCGGCCGTGACCGCGTTCAGTGTCGTTCTTGGGCGCATCCGGGGCGGGGGCGTCGGCCTTGGAAGGCACGGCTCCACCGTTGTTGATCGCCTCCACGAGGTCGCTCTTTCGCATCTTCTTGACGCCAGATACTCCGAGCTCGGAGGCGAGTGCCTGCAACTGAGGGAGTTTCATGGCGCTGAGGGCCGCGCCCTTATCGGGGCCGGCCACGGTGGTGTCTGTCACTGAAGAATCCTTCCCTCGCACGAGCCCATCTGGCTCTTGAACAGTGCGAGATACTCCCATGCGGCGGGGATGCGCATACGCCATCGTTCGCGAACGCCTGAATGATATGGGATTGCTATCCGCCGGGGCCGGTTGCCGTCCGGGGGAAGCAACGCCCACGCTACCACCGCAGGGGCACTGTCTCAAATATCTCGTATCCGAGAATCGGTCGTGGCCCGTACGCCGCCACCGCACAAGTGGCGAGGTAACGACGGCCCAAGACCAAAGTCGCGACTCTTATGCCGTCACGCCACGATAAGATACGACCATGGTCGACGTAAAGGCACAGGACTCGTTGGGCGACTCCCCCACGACGGACCTCTTCCAGATTCTTCGCGACGGTCGCGCGCGCACTCGGTCAGAGCTCGCGAGCATCACGGGGCTGGCGCGTTCCACGGTCGCTGCGCGAGTCGACTCGCTCGTCAAGCTCGGGCTCGTGTCGCCGGTCGGCGATGCCGTCTCCACCGGTGGGCGGCCGTCGAGCCAGTTCGCCATCAACTCGTCCGGCCGCGTCGTCCTCGGCGTCGACATCGGCGCGTCACACGCCCGCATCGCCATCGCGGACCTCAGCGGCGCCCTGCTGGGACAGGACTCGGTCGCGATGGAGGTCGCCGAGGGGCCTGAAGCCGTGCTGGGCTGGGTCGCGACCGCCGCCACCGAGCTCCTCGCCGCCCATGGCGCCACCGACGGCCTGCTCGCGATCGGCGTCGGCCTCCCGGGGCCAGTGGAGCACTCGAGCGGGCTGCCCATCGACCCGCCGATCATGCCCGGCTGGGACCGCTACGACGTGCCTCAGCACCTGGGCCAACGGTTCGGCGTCCCGGTGCTGGTGGACAACGACGTGAACATCATGGCGCTCGGCGAACGCGACATGTCGTGGCCGGGTGTCGACCACTTCATCTTCGTGAAGGTCGCGACCGGCATCGGCTCGGGCGTGATCTCCGGCGGCTACCTGCAGCGCGGAGCACAGGGCATCGCCGGCGACATCGGACACGTCTACGTTCCCAGCGGCAAGGACGTGGTGTGCCGATGCGGAAACTTCGGCTGCCTCGAGGCGATCGCCGCGGGGCCCGCCATCGCGCGCCAGCTGCGCGAGAGCGGCCTCGAGGTCGAGACCAGCGCCGATGTCGCCGCCCTGGTCAAGGGGGGCAACACCACTGCGATCCAGGCGGTGCGAGAGGCCGGCCGTCTCATCGGCGAGGTCCTCACCACGTGCGTCAGCCTCATCAATCCCGCAGTGATCGTGCTCGGCGGCTCGATCGCTCACGCCGGAGAGCACCTGCTCGCGGGCGCCCGCGAAGTGATCTACACACGGTCGATGCCACTCGCGACCGGCAACCTGCAGATCGCGCAGTCCCGGTCAGGCGCGAACGCCGCGATCCAGGGCGCGAGCATGCTCGCGATCCACCACGCCCTCTCTCCCGAACGCGTCGACGCGATGCTCGGCGGCCGCTGACCTGCACGACCGCCGCCGTGCGCTCGGAGGGACATGTCAGCCGGCCGATGCGCGCCGCACGGCGGAGCCCGAGGCGCACCCCTCGCATCGGCCACACCCGGCATTGACGAAGCACGGCCCCCGCGCCGGAGCGCGAGGGCCGTGCTGAGAATACGGAGCGTCAGTCCTTCGAGCTGAACGCCGCATCGAAGGCGGCGTCCGGCGCGTCGAAGGCGAGGCGACGCACGAACTCAAGCGCCTCGGGGGCGCCCACGAGGCGGTCCATGCCCGCGTCCTCCCACTCCACCGACAGCGGGCCGTCGTAGCCGATGGCGTTGAGCATCCGGAACGCGTCCTCCCACGGCACGTCGCCGTGACCGGTGGAGATGAAGTCCCAACCGCGCCGCGGGTCCGCCCACGCGAGATGAGAGGACAACCGACCGTTGCGGCCGTTGAGTCGCTTCTTGGTGTCCTTGCAGTGCACGTGATAGATGCGGTCCTGGAAGTCCCACAGGAAGCCCACCGGGTCGAGGTCCTGCCACACCATGTGGCTCGGGTCCCAGTTGAGGCCGAACGACTCCCGGTGACCCATCGCCTCGAGGGTGCGCTTGGCCGTCCAGTAGTCGTAGGCGATCTCGCTCGGGTGGACCTCGAGCGCGAACCGCACGCCCTCCTCCTCGAACACGTCCATGATGGGGTTCCAACGGTCCGCGAAGTCCTGGTAGCCGGCCTCGACCATGTCGGCCGGCACCGGCGGGAACATCGCGACCGTCTTCCATATCGACGAGCCCGTGAACCCCACGACGGTGCTGACGCCGAGTCGCGAGGCCATGCGAGCAGTGTCCTTCATCGCCTCAGCGGCGCGCTGACGCACACCCTCAGGATCGCCGTCGCCCCACACCTGCGGAGACAGGATCTCCTGGTGGCGGCGGTCGATTGGGTCGTCGCACACCGCCTGGCCGGTGAGGTGGTTCGAGATCGCGACGATGCGCAGTCCATGACGCTCCATGAGGTCGAGACGACCCTGGACGTACTCCGCGTCGTCCCACCGGGTCACGTCGACGTGGTCGCCCCAGCAGGCCAGCTCGAGGCCGTCATAGCCCCACGCGGCCGCGAGCTCCGCGACCTGATCGAGGGGAAGGTCGGCCCACTGGCCGGTGAACAGGCTGATCGGTCGTGCCATGTCATTGTCCTTTCATCACTCGAAGACGCACGACTACTCTGTCGCGGTCCATGCGCTGCCGTCATTCGCGCTGCGCTCGACTGCGCCGAGCACCCGCTGGACCTGATAGCCATCTGCGAAGGACGGCGTGGGCTGTGAGCCCGACGCGAGCGCCTCCACGAGGTCCTTCACCTGGTGGGAGAAGCCGTGCTCATAGCCGAGCATGTGTCCCGGGGGCCACCACGCCTCCATGTACGGGTGATCCGCCTCCGTCACGTAGATGCGGGTGAAACCCTGCTCGGTCCCGGGAGCCGTGGCGTCGTAGTACTGCACCGCGTTCATATCCTCGAGGTCGAACAGCACCGCGCCCTTGTCTCCCGCCACCTCGACGCGCAGCGCGTTCTTGCGGCCGGTGGCGAAGCGGGTCGCCTCGAAGGAGCCCAAGGCCCCTGAGTCGAAGCGCCCCGAGAAGGCGGCGTAGTCGTCGACGGTCACGGGTCCCCGCTCGGCGCCGGCCGAGCCGGACAGTCCGTGGCCCTCCGCGAGGACGGGTCGCTCCTTGACGAAGGTCTCCATGACGCCGGAGACCTCGGTGAGGCTCAGCCCGGTGATGAACTGCGCGAGGTCGACGGCGTGGGCACCGATGTCTCCGAGCGCGCCCGATCCGGCCTTGGACTTGTCCATGCGCCACGTGAGCGGCGCCTCGGGGTCGGAGAGCCAGTCCTGGAGGTACTGCGCGCGCACCTGGCGCACGGTGCCGACGGCTCCGCGCGCCACCAGGTCGCGAGCAAAGCTCGCGGCCGGCACGCGCCGGTACGTGAAGCCCACCATGGCAAGCACGCCATGATCAGCGGCCGATGCGGCAGCGTCGGCCATGCGACGCGCCTCGTCGACGGTGTTGGCCAGCGGCTTCTCGCAGATCACGTGCTTTCCCGCCTCGAGGGCGGCGATCGCCATGTCGCAATGCAGGTGCCCCGGCGTGACGATGTCGACGATGTCGATGTCGTCTCGCTCGAGAACGGCGTCGAAGTCCTGCGACGCCTCCGCCCACCCCCACTTCTGGGCGAGGGCGGCGTTCTTGTCGGGATCCCGGCCCACCATGACGGTCATCTGGGGATCGACCGGCAGGTCGAAGAAGCGGGGGGCGGTCCTCCACCCCTGGGAGTGTGCGGCGCCCATGAATCCATTGCCGATCATGGCGACGCGCATCGGCGCGGGCATTGTGCTCTCGCTTTCTTTCGTGAAGTGGGTGGCGGAGACGGTCGGCACGGTGGCCGCCCCGGGGAGGGCGGCCACCGCACCTCAGGCGATCAGGACTCGAACCCGATCTCCATGTACTGGTCCACGTTCTCCGCCGTCACGACCGGCGCATCGAGAACGATGCGGCGCGGAACTCCGGGGGAGGCCAGGTCGCCGAGGTCGGCGTTCTGGGCCAGGAGACGGGCGAGCGCGATGCCGTCAGCCGCCTGGGTGGACGGGTAGATGACCGTCGCCTTGAGCACGCTGTCACCCGACTTGATCGCCTCCATGGCGTTCGACGAACCGGCGCCGCCCACCATGAAGAACTCGTCGCGTCCAGCCTCATCGATCGCCGCGAGGACGCCGATGCCCTGGTCGTCGTCGTGGTTCCAGATCGCGTCGATCTCCGGGTTGGCCGAGAGCAGCTGTGCCGTGACCTCCTGGCCGCCGGCGATCGTGAAGTCCGCCGCGACGCGCGGCCCCACGCTCAGGCCGCAATCGGCGAGTGCGTCGCTGAACCCCTGCGACCGGTCAGTGGTCAGCTGCAGGGAGTCGATGCCGGCGATCTCGCCGATCACTGCATCCGACTGACCCTCGAGCTCGCCGCAGATGTACTCGCCCGCGCTCACGCCCATGCCGTAGTTGTCACCCAGGATCGTGACCCGGGCGGCATCGTTGGACGAGAACTCGCGGTCGACGTTGACGACCGGCACGCCTGCGTTCATCGCATTGATCGCGGCTTCGGTGAGTGCGGCGCCGTCCGTGGGGAGCAGGACGATGACGTCAACGCCCTCGTTGACGAACGTCTCGACCTGGCTGATCTGCAGATTCGGGTCGTTGGTGCCTTCGGCCACACGGAGCTCGACGTCGTCGTACCCGTCGGCCTGCGCGATGGCGGCGGAGTTGATGGCACCGAGCCAGCCGTGGTCGGCGGCGGGGCCAGAGAAGCCGATCACGACCGTCTCGCCGGAGCCGCCCTCGTCTGCCTCGGTGGTCTCTTCGCCGCCGGCCTCGTCTTCGGTGTCGCCGTTGTCGGCGTCAGAGCTGCAACCAGCCAGCAGTGCCACGCCCGCGAGCGCCGCCCCGGTGGTGGCCATCATCCGCAGTCGCTTGGAGCGGAATGCGTACATGGGTTCCTCCTCGATAGGTCACTGTCGTCATTGCCAGTGAGTAGGGGGGCACGCCTGCCGGGGATCGCGATGCGACGCGGCTGCTTGTCCACACTGACCAGGCCAACGTAGCAGAAGTGATCGCCACGTAGGCAACTTATGTCACCTCATCGTCATAACGGTTTGGCTACGAAACATTCCGTCAGCGGCGCTCCCATGAACGGGGATCGTGCCGAAATCACGGTGCCACATCGGTCTGTCACTCCTACTGTCGGCCGCGATGCGGCTGTGTTATGTTCATCGCGTGATCGAAGACGACCACCCCGTGTCATTACTCGAGGTCCGGGGCCTCGCCAAGAGTTTCGGGAGCGCGAAGGCGCTCACAGGAGTCGATCTTGACGTGCGTGCGGGCGAGGTCCATTGCGTCCTCGGCCAGAACGGTGCCGGCAAGTCGACTCTGATCAAGACCCTCTCGGGCGCGCACCAGCCCGATGCAGGCGAGATCCGCTGGAACGGAGAGTCGGTCACCATCGCCGACCCCGTCGCGGCGCTCGAGCTCGGCATCGCCACGATGTATCAAGAGCTCGACGTCGTCGATGGGCTGACCATCGCGGAGAACATCTTCCTTGGCCACGAGCTCGCGCGCGGTGGTGTGATGAACCGCCGCGAGGCGGCGCAGCGCACGCGCGAGCTCATGAAGAGACTCGGCCACCCCGACCTGTCACCCTCGCGCGAGGTCGGCACGCTGTCACCGGCCAATCAGCAACTGGTCTCGATGGCGCGCGCGCTGTCGCACGACATCAAGCTGATGGTCATGGACGAGCCCAGCGCCGTGCTCGACTCCGGCGAGGTCGACAACCTCTTCCGGGTCATCAAGGAGCTCACGAACCAGGGCATCGCGGTGATCTACATCTCCCACCGGCTGGAGGAGATCGACCGCATCGGCGATCGCATCTCGGTGCTCAAGGACGGCGCAAGCCAGGCGTCCAACCTGCCGGTCAAGGGCACCTCCACCCGCGAGCTGATCTCGCTCATGACCGGCACCGACATGGAGCACGCCTTCCCCGAGCACGTGCCGGTGCCCGACGACGCACCCGTGGTGCTCGAGGTCGAGGGGTTGTCGCTCGGCAAGCACTTCTCCGACGTCAGCCTCTCGGTGCGCGCCGGCGAGATCGTCGGCCTGGCAGGCCTCGTGGGGTCGGGACGCTCGGAGATTCTCGAGACCATCTACGGTCACCGCAAGGCCACGGCGGGCACGGTGCGCGTCAATGGCAAGGAGCTCAAGCCGGGCGCGGTGACCCACGCGGTGGGATCGCAGATGGGACTCTCACCTGAGGAGCGCAAGAGCCAGGGGCTGCTCCTGGAGGAGCCCATCTATCGGAATGCGACGCTGTCGACGTTCGCACGGTTCGCCAAGGGCTGGCTGCTCGACGAGCCCGCCGAGCGCCGCGCGACCGAGGAGCAGATGAAGGCGCTCGAACTCCGCCCAGCGGAGCCCGACCGCATCACGCGCACGCTCTCGGGAGGAAACCAGCAGAAGGTGATGCTGGCGCGCTGGCTCATCCACGGCACCAAGGTCCTGCTGCTCGACGAGCCCACGCGTGGCGTCGACGTCGGCGCCCGTATGGAGATCTACCGCTTGATCCGGCGACTCGCCTCCGAAGGGACCGCCATCCTCATCGTCTCCTCTGAGATCGACGAGGTTCTGGGTCTCGCCGACCGCGTGAACGTCATCGCTGACGGACGCGTGCTCGACGAACGCCCCGCACACGACATCGACGAGCACGGAGTGCTCGACCTCATCATGAAGGGAAGTGCCGCGTGAGCGAGCCGACCTCCTCCCCCGCCACGAGCGCCGACTCCACCCGCGCATCGGCCGTGGGAAAGACGAACCCCATGAAGCAGTTCTTCGCGAGCCCGGCCGGGCGCAGCATCGGCCTCGTGATCGCGCTGCTGCTGCTGGTCGCCGTGGGCGCCATCACCGCCGGCGAGAACTTCATGAACATCGACAACTTCTTCGTCATCGTGCGGTACGCCTCGGTCATCGGCGTCATCGCGATCGGCATGACGTTCGTCATCACTGCGGGGGGCATCGACCTGTCGGTCGGGTCGGTACTCGGACTCGCGTCCGTGGTCGCGTCGGTCGGCGCGGTCCAGACCGCGGCCGAGGGCTTCTGGCCGCTGATGGTGTTCGTCTCGATCGCGGTCGGTGTGCTCGCCGGCCTCACCAACGGCCTGATCATCGCCTACGGCAAGGTCGTGGCGTTCATCGCGACGCTCGCCATGCTCGTCGGTGCACGCGGACTCGCAGAACTGATCTCGGGACGTTCCACGCAAGTGGTGAACAACGACGGCTTCCTGGACTTCTTCCGTGCCGAGCTGCTCGGCATCGACTGGGTCGTGTGGATCTTCGTGCTCGTGTCGATTGCCGGCTGGTTCCTGTTCAACCGCACCACGTTCGGACGCCGGACTGTCGCCATCGGCGGCAACGCCACCGCGGCTCGACTCGCCGGCGTCAACGTGAAGCGCCACACCGTGTACCTGTACATGATCGCCGGAGCCTGCGCCGGGATCGCGGCCACCATGCTCCTGTCGCGCACCACGGCCGGAACCTCCACGCACGGGCAGCTGCTCGAGCTGGACGTGATCGCCGCGGTGGTCGTCGGCGGCACGCTGCTGATCGGCGGCCGCGGCACCATCGGCGGCACCGTGCTGGGCGTCATGCTGTTCGCGGTGCTCGTCAACGTCTTCACGCAGAACAACCTGTCCAGCTCGTGGCAGCTGGTCGCCAAGGGCGTCATCATCGTGGTGGCGGTGATGCTGCAGCAGCGGCTCGCGAATCGGGAGGCCTCCTCCTCGGGTTGACCGGCGCACTGCCACGGACGACGGCCGCCGCCCCTTCGGGGGTCGGCGGCCGTCGCTGTTCCTGGACGGCGCATGCGCGGCACGTCCGGGACGGCCGATGCGCGCGCTAGTGTCGCGAGCCCCGCTCCGGTTCGGTCGTGTCGTCACCGTCGAGCGGGTGGGGCACGGCGGGGTGCTCGAAGGCGACCGGCGCATCGGTCGACGCGGGCACCTCCAGGATCTCCGCCTGGGGGTCGACGTCCTCGATGGGCGCCGCGAACTGCGCCTCGTACAGTTGCGCGTACGCGCCGTCCGCCGCGATGAGCTCGTCGTGGGTGCCCTGCTCGACGATGTCTCCGTCCTTCATCACAAGGATCACGTCGGCGTCGCGGATCGTCGAGAGCCGATGCGCGATCACGAAGCTGGTGCGGTCCTTGCGGAGCTCGGCCATGGCGTGCTGCACGAGCAGCTCCGTGCGCGTGTCCACGGAGCTCGTGGCCTCGTCAAGGATCAGCACGCTGGGCTGTGCCACGAAGGCGCGCGCGATCGTGATGAGCTGCCGCTCCCCGGCCGAGACGTTCGTGGCGTCGTCGTCGAGGACGGTGTCGTAGCCGTCGGGCAGGGAGTGCACGAACCGGTCCACGTACGCGGCCGTCGCGGCAGCGTGGATGTCCTCCTCGGAGGCGCCGGGACGGCCGTAGGCGATGTTGTCCCGGATGGTGCCGCCGAACAGCCACGCGTCCTGCAGGACCATGCCCGTCCGGGACCGCAGATCGTCGCGGGTCATGTGAGCGATGTCCGTGCCGTCAAGCGTGATCCGCCCCCCGTCGAGCTCGTAGAACCGCATGATGAGGTTCACCAGCGTGGTCTTGCCCGCGCCGGTGGGGCCCACGATCGCAATGGTCTTGCCGGGGTCGGCCGTGAGCGACAGCCCGGTGATGAGGGGCGAGTCCTGGTCATAGCTGAAGCGCACATCGTGGAACTCCAGTCGGCCGCGGAACCGCTCGGGGGTCTCCGCTGGATCGCGATCCGGCGACTGGTCCTCCGCGTCGAGGAACTCGAAGACGCGCTCGGCGGAGGCAGTCCCGGACTGCAGCAGGTTGACCATCGACCCCAACTGGCTGAGCGGCTGCTGGAACTGCCGCGAGTACTGGATGAAGGCCTGGATGTCGCCGAGCGGGAGCGAGCCGTTCGCGACCATGATGCCGCCCAGCACCGCGATGGCGACGTAGACGAGGTTTCCCACGAACATGGTCGCCGGCATGATGATCCCCGAGATGAACTGTGCGCCGAAGCTGGCCTCGTACAGCTCGTCGTTCTTGCGGTCGAACTCCGCCTGCGTCTCGCGCTGGCGGCCGAACACCTTGACGAGCGCGTGTCCCGTGTAGGTCTCCTCGATCTGACCATTGAGCTCACCGGTGTGACGCCACTGATCCGCGAAGCGCGACTGCGAGCGCTTGGCGACCTGCGTCACGATCACCACCGTGAGCGGGATCGACACCAGCGCCACGAGTGCCAGCTGCGGCGAGATCACGATCATCATGGTGACCACGCCCAGCACGGTCAGCAGCGACGTGAACATCTGGCTGAGGGTCTGCTGCAGGGTCTGCGACACGTTGTCGATGTCGTTGGTGACGCGGCTGAGCAGGTCGCCACGCTGATGGTGGTCGAAATAGCGCAGCGGCAGACGGTGGATCTTCTCTTCGACCTCCGTGCGCATGCGCAGCACCGTCCGCTGGGTCACGCCGTTGAGGATCCAGCCCTGGACCAGCGCGAGCACGGACGACACCGCGTAGATGGCCACGACGGCGATCAGCACGCGATGAAGGCGGTCGAAGTCGACGCCTTCGCCGGTGATGAATCCCTCGTAGATGACCGTCGTGGCCTCACCCAGGATCTTGGGCCCGACCACGGAGAGCGCCACCGAGCCCGCCCCCAGCAGCACCACGAGTGCAACGAGGGCACGCTCGGGCCTCAGCCGTCCAGCGAGTCGCTTCAACGAGCCCGTGAAGTCAGAGGCCTTCTCCGCAGGAAGCTGCGGGCCACCCATCGGTCCGCCGTGAGGCCGGGGCCGGGGCCGGGGCCGGGGCGGTGCCGTCCTGCTCTCGGCGCTCATGACGCGTCCTCCGCTCGCAGCTGCGTGCTCACGATCTCCTGGTAGGTCTCCGACGTCGCGAGGAGTTCGGCGTGAGTGCCACGCGCCACGACCTCCCCGTCGTCGAGGACCAGGATCTGGTCCGCCCCGACGATGCTCGAGACGCGCTGCGCGACCACGATGACGGTCGCATCAGCCGCCGCCTCGGAGAGAGCTCCGCGCAGGCGCGCATCGGTCGCGGTGTCGAGCGCGCTGAACGAGTCGTCGAAGATCAGCACCTGCGGTTCGCGCACGAGGGCGCGGGCGATGGCGAGGCGTTGACGCTGCCCGCCCGAGACCGTCGTACCCCCCCTGGCCCATGGACGTCTCGAGGCCGCCGGGCATCGCGCTCACGAAGTCGTCGCCCTGGGACACGCGCAGGGCCTCCCAGATCTCGTCCTCGGTGGCATCGCGGCGGCCGTAGCGCAGGTTCGACCCCACGGTCCCCGAGAACAGGTAGGGCCGCTGGGGGACGAGCCCCATGTGCGACCACAGCGCCTCGAGCTCGATGTCACGGACGTCGACGCCGCCCACCCGCACCGTGCCGGACGTGGCGTCGTAGAGGCGCGGAATCAGATTGATCAGCGTCGACTTGCCTGCTCCGGTGGAGCCCACGATGGCCGTCGTGGTGCCGGGTCTCGCCGTGAAGGTCACGTGGTGGAGGACCGGCTCCTCCGCCCCCGGGTAGGCGAAGGTGACGTCGTCGAACTCCACCGTGCCCGCATCGGCGATGTCGCGGACGCCGTTGACTGGCGGGGTCACGGTGGTGCGAGTATCGAGCACCTCGCCGATGCGGTCCGCCGACACTGCGGCGCGCGGCACCATCACGAACATGAAGGTCGCCATCATGACGGCCATGAGGATCTGGATCAGATAGGTCAGGAAGGCGGTGAGCGCGCCGACCTGCATCTCGCCATTGTCGACGCGCTCGGCGCCGAACCACAGCACGGCCACCGACGAAAGGTTGAGGATCAGGGTCACGATCGGGAACATGGCGGCCATGAGGCGGCCCGCCTTGAGCGCCGACTCCGTGACGTTCTCGTTCGCCTGGCCGAACCGCGCGCGCTCGGCACCCTCCCGGACGAATGCTCGGACCACGCGGATCCCGGTGAGTTGCTCCCGCAGCACGCGGTTGATGGCATCGATGCGCGTCTGCATGCGCCTGAAGTGCGGCACCATGCGCCAGATGACGAGGGTCACGGCGATGAGGAGCAGCGGCACCGCGACCACGAGGATCGAGGACAGCGCCACATCCTGCTGCACCGCCATCAGCACGCCGCCGATCGCCATGAACGGCGCACTCACCAGCAGCGTGCAGCTCATCAGCACCAGCATCTGCACCTGCTGCACGTCGTTGGTGTTGCGCGTGATGAGGCTGGGCGCACCGAAGTGCTGGACCTCGCTCTCGGAGAATGTGCCGACGCGGTGGAAGATGCGGGCACGCACGTCTCGGCCCACCGCCATCGCCAGCTTGGCGGCGAAGTAGATCGCGACGACCGCGCAGATGATCTGCACGAACGACAGGCCGAGCATCACCGCGCCGATGCGCCAGATGTACGCCACGTTGCCCGTCGCGATGCCGTTGTCGATGAGGTCGGCGTTCAGGGCCGGCAGGTAGAGGTTCGCCACGGACTGGGCGAGCTGGAAGACGACGACCGCCACCAGCAGACGCCAGTATGGCCTGACAGACGTGACGAGCAGGGACCAGAGCAAAGCATCACTCGCTTTCGGCGGCGATGCCGCGCAGGATGAAGTCGGCCAGAGTGGCAGGGTCGATGTCCACTTCGCGAAGGAACGGCATCGAGGCGCCGAAGACGAGGACCCGGATGAGGTCGATCGCCGTGTCGACCGGCACACGCAGACGGTTGCGGTCGGGCTCCAGCAGGACGCCGACCACCTCGGTGGCCTCCCCCAGCATGGGGCGATGGCGTGCGTGGTCGCCCGCGCGGTGGCGGGCGTGATCGCGCGGACCGAGCGCGCCCATGACTGCGGCGGCGCGGCTGACGCGAGCATGCAGAATGGTCACGATGTGGTCGAGCTTGACCGGCAGCGGCTCGCCAGGGTCGATGCGGCTGAGCGCCTCAAGCGCCTCCGCGGGGTCCATGACGCGCGCGATCGCGGCATCGATCAGTTCGGTCTTGTCCGCGAAGGCGCGAAAGACGGTGCCCTCGGCGATGCCTGCGGCATCCGCGATCTGACGCGTGGTGACCTCGGCACCGTGCTCGAGGATGAGCGGAATGGCGGCGTCCACGATCATCGCGCGTCGCTCATCGGGTGCCATGGGGCGGGCGCGACCAGACCGGGGGATTGCGGCATTGGTCGACGGTGCGGTCACGCGAGCACTCTAAGTGAGTGAGCACTCACTCCGCAACCTGATGCTGACAGCAGGCGCGCCTCAATCCTCCTGCCACGCCACCGCCTCACGTCGCGCGAGCAGGAGGCCCGCAGCGATCGCCACCGCCGTGCCCAGCGCCGTGAGCCACACGCGCGACAGCCCCGCCGCCCACGCGGTCTCGACACCACCCGCGCTCACGAGCGCGACCACGGAGAACGCCATGAACGCGATGAACTCGCTCTGCCTGCCCGCGAAGGCGAGAGCGACGCTGATGAGCAGCGCGGCTCCGCCAGCGACGAGCAGAGCCGTCAGCGGCAGCAGCGTCGCCGCCACGGCACCCCCGGCCGCTCCCGCCACCGTGCCGACGATGCGTGCGCGGGCGCGGGGCATCGTCTCGTGCGACTGCGGCGCCAGCACCATCGCGAGCGCGATCACGATCCACAGCCCATGCGGCATCTCGAGAGCGATCACGGTTGCGGTCGTGAGCCCCGACAGGAGGGCGAGCACCGCCAGGTACGCGACGATGAGGGAACGTGACAGCGGTGTCGCCGTGACCGTCGGGATCGGAAGCGTCCGCAGTGCTGCCGCGCACGCGAGCACACCGAAGAAGACCCCGGCGACGGCGGCGGCGGGCTCGATGCCATCGGCTCCCATGGCCAGGCCCGCGATCACCACGGGCACGATGGCCACCACCGGTCCATACCGCAATGCGATCGGAGCGACGCCGAGGACGGACACGGCCACGAGCACCCCCACCGCCAGCGCAGATCCCGTCCACACCGCACCCGTGCCACCGCCGGCGAGCACGACGCTGAACCACCACAGGTGCGACCAGGTGGGCCGGCGCAGCGCCAACGCGATCACCGACACCGCACCGAGCACACTCGCCATCGCCGCCCCTCGGCCTCCGAGCCACCAGGCACCGGCGCCGATCACCAGCACGACGCCGACCACCATCGTCGCGAGAGCCAGTGCGCGGCGCGGCGGCACCCATCGGCGCGCACCGCGCACGTCAGTCACCATCGGCCCGACGCACGAAGGTCACCGAACTGTGGTCGTCCGCGAGGGGAGCAAAGCCGACCCTCGGGTAGAAGGCCTGCGCGGCCGCGTTCTCCTTGGGGGCGACCAGGTGCACACCCGGCGCCCCGGCGCGCGCGAGGTGCTCCACCATCGTCTCGATGAGCGCACGGCCCGCTCCCCTGCCCTGCGCCTCGGGGAGCAGGTCGATGTGCAGGTGAGCCGGATACTCAGCGACTGCGTCGGTGAGCATCCGCTCAGGGTCGATCGCGGAGGGAAGGAGCCAACGATCCGCCTCGGTCTGGACCTCGCGCGGGGGGCGCGAAGGCCACCACTGATCGACGAACCACCGCTGGAAGGCGCGAGTATCGGTGGTCCCGACCACGTACCCGATGGCACCCTCGCCCTCGTCCCACACCAGCGCCACGCAGTCTGGGCCGTGCAGGTAAGGGATGGCATACACATCCGCGATCGCTCGGTCGTCACCGAACACGCCGGTGGCGTCGTGACCATGGTCGCCCGTCAGCAGACAGATGCGCGCGATAGCCGCCTCGTCGCTGGGCAGCGCCCGTCGGATCCCCATGCCGAGACCTTATCGGCCGCACGACTCGCGACGCCTAGAGCCGCTCCACCATCGCTCCAGGCACGCGCTCCACCGTGTGGACGCAACGCCAGGACTCGTCGCCGATGCCCTCTGCCCACGAGAGCGGGCCGGTGGACAGGCCGTGGGACGCCAGGTCCGTACCGAGCACCAGCACCGACGGCCCGGCCCCGGACACGACGGCGGCGATGCCCTGCGCACGCAGATGCGCGATCATGGCCGCTGCGGCCGCCATCACCTCGGCGCGATAGCCCTGGTGAAGACGGTCCTCGGTGGCGGGGAACAGATCCTCCGGGCGCCCCGCGAGCGCGTTCACCAGCAGCGCGGCGCGGCCGGCGTTGAAGGCGGCGTCCGCATGCGGGACCTGAGCGGGCAAGACGGAACGGGCCTGCGTCGTGGGCAGCACCGATCGCGGAATCAGCACCGCAGTCTCGATCTCGTCCGCCATGACGAGCGGCCGGGCGTGTGCGCCTTCCGAGTCCTGCCACGCGACGGTGGCGCCGCCCAGGATGGCGGGTGCAGCGTTGTCGGGGTGTCCTTCGAAACGGGTCGCGAGCTCGAGAGCCACCTCGGCCGACAGCGCGTCCGGCTCGGCGATCAGGCCGCGCGCGGCCCAGATGCCCGCCACGACCGCTGCCGCAGAGGACCCCAGCCCACGCCCGTGCGGAATGCGGTTCGTCGCACGGATGGCGAGCCCCACCTGCGACGCGCCCACGTGGTCGAGCGCCTCGCGCAGCGCGCGCACCACCAGGTGAGTGTCGTCCCGAGGCAGCGAATCGGCACCCTCGCCCTCGATCTCGATGCCGACGTCTGAGGCCGCGACGGCGCGCACGTCAAGTTCGTCCGCGACACCCAGGGCGAGTCCGAGCGCGTCGAAGCCCGGTCCGAGGTTGCCTGCGGTGGCGGGCACCTGCACCCGCACGCGATCAGCGACGAGCCTCATGCCTACAGCCCCAGCGCCTGCGCGGCGGCCTCGACGTCCACGGGGATGACGACTGGTTCGACCTCGTGGCCCGCGAGCGCGGTCGCCGTGTCCTTGAGTCCATTGCCGGTCACGGTGCA
The DNA here is from genome assembly GCF_000975095.1 of Demequina aestuarii. Lineage (GTDB taxonomy): Bacteria > Actinomycetota > Actinomycetes > Actinomycetales > Demequinaceae > Demequina > Demequina aestuarii. Next base: position 591,129 of record NZ_BBRD01000001.1, on the reverse strand, counting down.
CGTGATGGTCGCTCCGCGCGGCACCTCCCCCTTGGCGCCGGCAGCGAGAAGTCCCGCGATCGGGGCGGCCGATGCGGGTTCGACGAAGACTCCCACGTCGGCGGCCAGGCGCTGCTGGGCGGCAAGGATCTCGGTGTCGGAGACGGCGCGAATCCACCCGCCGGAGTCGTCGCGCGCGGCGATCGCCAGGTCCCACGAGGCGGGCTTGCCGATGCGGATCGCGGTCGCGACCGTCTCGGGGTCCTTGATGGGGTGCCCCGCCACGAACGGCGCGGCGCCCTCGGCCTGCACTCCCCAGATGCGGGGAGTGCGAGTCGCGGGGCCCGACTCCGCGTACTCGCGGAAGCCCATCCAGTACGCGGAGATGTTGCCGGCGTTGCCGACCGGCAGCATGTGAATGTCCGGGGCGTCACCCAACTGGTCGACGATCTCGAACGCCGCCGTCTTCTGGCCCTGGAGGCGGAAGGGGTTGACGGAGTTCACCAGGGCGACGGGGTACTCCTCGCTGAGGGCCCGCACGATGTCGAGGCACTCGTCGAAGTTGCCATCCACCTGCACCAGGCGCGCGCCGTGCACGATGGCCTGGGCCATCTTGCCTGCCGCGATCTTGCCCTGCGGGATCATCACCACGCAGGTGAGCCCGGCGTGCGCGGCGTACGCGGCGGCCGATGCGGAGGTGTTGCCCGTCGAGGCGCACACCACGGTGTGGTCCCCGCTCTTGACCACCTGGGTCATCGCGGCGGTCATGCCGCGGTCCTTGAAGGAGCCGGTGGGGTTCATCCCCTCGACCTTGACGAAGACCTCGGCGCCCACCTCGGAGGAGATCGACCGGGCATGCACCAGCGGTGTCCCTCCCTCGCCCAGGGTCACCACCTGATCGGACTCGTCGAACGGCAGCCGGTCCCGGTACTCGCGAATGATGCCGCGCCACACGTGTGCCACTACAGCTCTCCCTCGATACGCAGCACCGACCACACCTCGTTGACGGCGTCGGTCGCACGCAGGTCCTCGACGGTCGCGCTCAGCGCCGACTCCTGGGCCCGGTGGGTGGACAGGATCAGCCCAGCGTGCCCTTTGCCCGGCATCTGCCGCACGGACTCGATGCCCACGCCGTGCGAAGCGAAGATGGTCGCGACGGCGGCGAGCACGCCGGGGCGGTCGGGCACGCTCATGCGCACCGCATACCGGGTCATCGCGGCGGACATCGGCAGCACGTCGAGCAGCGCGTAGTTGGACTCGCGCGGCCCCTTGCCTCCGCCCGCCTTGTGGCGCGCGACGGAGACGACGTCACCGAGCACGGCCGATGCGGTGGGCACCCCGCCGGCGCCCTGTCCGTAGAACATCAGCTCGCCGGCGGCCTCGGCCTCGACGAACACGGCGTTGAAGGCCCCGCGCACGCCGGCCAGCGGGTGCTCGCGGGGCAACAGCGTGGGGTGGACGCGAACCGAGACGCCCTCGTCGGTCTGCTCGGCGACGGCCAGCAGCTTGATGACCCGGCCGGTCTCCGTGGCGGCGGCGATGTCGTCCGCGGTGACCTCCGTGATGCCCTCGCAGTAGACGTCGTCGATGCCGACCCGCTGGTGGAAGGCCAGCGAGGCAAGGATCGCGGCTTTCGCTGCGGCGTCGTGGCCGCCCACATCGGCGGTGGGGTCCGCCTCCGCATAGCCCAGGCGCTGCGCCTCCGCCACGACGTCGTCGTAGTCGAGTCCCTTGGACGTCATCTCGTCGAGCACATAGTTGGTGGTGCCGTTGACGACTCCCAGGATGCGGGTCACGCGGTCGCCGGCGAGGGATTCGCGTACGGGACGCACGATCGGGATGGCGCCGGCGACGGCGGCCTCGTAGTAGAGGTCGGCCCCCGCCGCATCGGCCGCCTCGTACAGCTCGGCCCCGCCCTGCGCGAGCAGGGCCTTGTTGGCGGTGACGACCGCCGACCCGCGCTCGAGGGCACGGAGGATGAGGGTGCGCGCCGGCTCGATGCCACCCATGACCTCGACGACGACGTCAGAAGAGTCCACAAGCGCCTCGGCATCGGAGGTGAGCGCATCCACAGGGACCGCCGGTTCACGGGGTGTGCTCGTGTCGCGCACGTAGATTCCCGCCAGCTCCACCGGAGCGCCGACGCGCGCAGCGAGGTCACCCGCCTGCTCGAGCAGCAGTCGCACCACTTGGGTGCCGACGGTGCCGCATCCGAGCACGGCGATCTTCACGGGAGCGGAGGTGGGAGACACGGCCACAACTCTATCGGAGGGGCACGCGCTCACGAACGTCCGCGCATCGGGCGGGGGGTCAGTCATGATGGGGCCATGACCGCGAGCCCTCAGACCCGCGTGCGCGCCCGCGTGGGCGAGGAGCTGCGGCTGGTGTGGCGTTTCGTCGTCACACAGCTCCAGAGCCTCGTGTTCGCGATCCTGCTGTTCGCGGCGATGGCGTTCACGGACGTGGTCGTGCTGCCGATCGCGAGGTACGACGCGCTGCTGATCGCGGGGCTCGCCATCACGGTGGGCCTGTGGTGGTCCGGCTACGAGACCGCCCGCGAGGTCGGTGTGATCGCCGCCTTCCATCTGCTGGGGCTCGGGCTCGAGATCTTCAAGGTCGCGCAGGGCTCTTGGACGTACCCCGACGCGGGCGTCACGATGATCGCCGGCGTGCCGCTGTACTCGGGCTTCATGTACGCCGCTGTGGGCTCGTACCTGTGCCAAGCGTGGCGGCGCTTCGATCTGCGCATCACGGGCTACCGCAGCGTGCCCATGGCGATCCTCGCGGTCGCCGCGTATCTGAACTTCTTCACCCATCATTGGATCTGGGACCTGAGGTGGGCGACCGCTGCCGCGTTCCTCGCCGCGATGTGGGGCACGTCCGTGCACTACTCGATCGGGGATCGTCGTCTGCGCATGCCGCTCGCGATCGCGTTCGTGCTGATCGGCTTCTTCCTCTGGGGCGCGGAGAACATGGGGACGTTCCTGGGCGCATGGCAGTACCCGGATCAGGCAGACCTATGGCAGGCAGTGCACATGGGCAAGCTGGGATCGTGGGCGCTGCTGGTGACGCTGAGCTTCGTCATCATCGCGACCCTCAAGCAGTACGAGGGGACCTTCTACGGCCATCCTGGCGATGGTCCCACGGTCCGGCAAAGGGACGATCCGGGCGGCGCGGACAGCTGACGTAGGGTCGACATCATGAATGAACGCCCCGCACGAGTCGTCATGGTCTGCACCGGAAACATCTGCCGCTCCCCCGCGATGCACTACTTCGCACAGAACGAATGGGGTGACGCGGCAGAGGTCACCAGTGCCGGCATCCACGCAGAGATCGGGATGGATGTCCCGACACCGATGCGCATGTCAGCACGCAGGCATGGGCTGGACATCCCCCGCCATCGCCCCACCCAGCTCGACCACCGCATCATCGAGAACGCGGACTTGGTGCTCGTCGCCACCCAGCAGCATGCGACGTGGATCGAGGAGGAGTGGAACGGCGTGCCGGCGCACTCCTTCGGTATCAAGGAGGCCCACGAACTCACCGAGCGGGCGGAGCCGCCCATGGGCGCCTCGCCTCGGGAGCGGCTCATGAACACCGCAGCCGCGCTGCACACGGCCCGCAAGGAGCAGGCCGCACCGCTGAGAAGCCTCGACGATCCGTGGTCGCTCGACCAGGAGACCTACGACCGGGTCATGGACGAGATCGCGGAGTCGCTGGTGGCGATCACCGCGTGGGCGAGGCTGGCCGACGGCTGACCGCTCGGTTCGGCGGCGCCACCGCCTTCACGGGTGAGGCACGAATGCCCGGGGCCTGTCGGCACCCGGGCATTCGCAACGGTGAGGGCGGATCAGATGCCAGGCCGTTGCACGCGGCCCGCAGCGCCGACGATTCCGGCCCGTGCGGGGTCGCTCGCATCGCCCAGGCCGTCGTCGACGCCCTCGTGGTCCTCGCGGGTGGTGCGGTCCGGCTCATCGGACTCAGGGACGTCGTCGAAGGGCGTATGACCCGTGGCCTCACGCTCCTTCTCCACCTCGTCAGCGAGGTGCTGCAGATCTTCAGTGCCCTCGTCGGCGAACTTCGCCATGATGGTCTCCCTCCGTCCACTGCAGGCACCGCTCTGGTGCCCTGGACCGGACGACGGTGAGGCCGCCCGCTCACCTCGGGCAACGCCGGCGGCGTTCTCAGACCTTTCACAGGTGCCGCAGAAGCGGTGCCTCGCAGGTGCGTCGGTCTACTTCTGGTCGTCGAGCCGGGGATCGAGCGGGGTGTCCACGTCGGGCTCGAGATGGTCCTCTCGAGTCTCGGCAGCACCCTCGGATCCGGCGTCGTCGCTCGGCAGGTCGGTCCCGCCCCCTGTGCGCTCGCGCTCGGCCTCGACATCGTCGGCGATGCTCTGCAGGGTCTCGGTACCCTCGCGGAACTCTTCCTTGCTCTGGTCGGTGGGGTCTGGCATGGTGTCTCTCCCTCCGTCATTGGACGGCACTTTGCCGTCCAGTGGGGAGAACAATTCCTTCCCTTGGGCGCTTCCATGCCTCGCACGATCGGCGTTCTAGCAGTGGAGACGGGACCGCGCGTCAGTCGGAGAGCCGCGCCGCGGCCGTGTCCTCCAGCAGCAACGCGAGGCCGCGCAGCCGGGCCGCCACCTGGGCGCCAAGCTCGGTCAACTCGTAGTCCACCCGCGGCGGCGATTGCGGGTGAGCGGTCCGCGCGACCATGCCGCCACCCTCGAGCGTCTTGAGCGCCTGGGAGAGCATCTTCTCGCTCACCCCTTCGACGCGCCGTCGGAGCTCACCGAACCGCCGGGGCCCCTCGTCGAGAGCGAGCAGCACGAGCGACGCCCACTTGCCGGTGACGTCCTCGAAGAGGGCGCGCGAGGTGCACTCACGCGCGAAGACGCTGACCACGAGCGTCGGGTCAGGACCGTTGTCTGCCACTGCTCCAGACTAGCCTCGACCACTCTCGATGAGGCACTGCGGAATGGATAGTGCTTTCTTGTGGTTAGCGTCGATGCTCACCTCATCGATCCAAGCAGAAGGACACGACTCATGACTACTTTCGCCGTCACCGGGACCAGCGGACACCTGGGCCGCCTCATTGTCGAGAGCCTGCTCGCGCGTGGCGTCCCCGCCGCCGACATCGTCGCCATCGCCCGCACCACCGCCAAGGTGAAGGACCTCGCGGAGCGCGGCGTCCAGGTCCGGTTCGGCGACTATGAGGACGCTGCGTCACTCGACGCCGCCCTCGACGGGGTGACACGACTCGTGCTGGTCTCGTCCTCCGAGGTAGGCAAGCGCAGCGCCCAGCACGCCGCGGTGATCGGCGCCGCAGAGCGTGCCGGGGTCTCGCGCATCGTCTACACCTCGATCCTGAAGGCGGACACGTCGACCCTCGGCCTCGCACCCGAACACGTCGAGACAGAGACGGCGCTGGACGCCTCGGCCATCCCGGCGACCGTCCTGCGCAACTCCTGGTACCTCGAGAACTACACCGGGCAGATCGGCCAGTACTTGGCCTCGGGCACCATCCTCGGCGCGACCGGCGGTGCACCGCTCACGGCGGGCACGCGGTCGGACTTCGCCGATGCTGCGGCCGTCGCCGCGATCCAGGACGAGGAGGGCGTCACGTACGAGATCGGCGGCGTCACCTTCACGTTCGACGAGCTGGCGAGCACGGTGACCGCCGTCACCGGCACCACCGTCACTCACCGCGACGTCAGCGTCGACGAGCTGTCGTCGACCCTGCAGGAGGCCGCAGGCATGGATCCAGGCACGGCGGGCTTCTGGGCGTCCGTGGACGCGTCGATCGCGAAGGGAGACCTCTTCACCGAGTCGACCGACCTCGAGCGCCTGATCGGACGCGCGCCTGCCTCGCTCGAGTCCGCAGTGCGCGCCGCGCTCTGACCGAAGGCCCCCTCGCGTCCGCCCGTCGCTGCTCGCGGCGGGCGGGCGCGCCTCACTCGGGGGCGACGTCCAGTGCCAGGAGGTCGTCGATGGTGTCGCGGCGCACGAGCACGCGAGACCGGCCGTCGCGGACCGCCACGACGGCGGGCCGCAGCGCGGCGTTGTAGTTCGACGCCATGGAGCGCCCGTATGCGCCGGTCGCGGGCACGGCCAGGAGGTCGCCCCGAGCCACATCGTTCGGAAGCTGCACGTCGCGCACCACGATGTCTCCCGACTCGCAATGCTTGCCCACCACGCGCGAGGCGACGCGGTCCGCCACCGACACGCGTGACGCGATCGCGGCCGTGTAGTGCGCGCCGTACGTCACCGGACGCATGTTGTCGCTCATCCCGCCATCGACCGCGACGTAGGCACGACGACCGCCGTCGTCGAGGTCCACCGACTTCACCACGCCCACGCGGTACAGGGTGAGGCCAGCCGGTCCGGCGATGGCGCGCCCCGGCTCGATGCTTAAGCGCGGCCACGTGCCGCCGACCGTCTCCATGACCGCAGCCACCGCATCGGCGATCGCGTAGGCGGCCTCTGCGGGATCCAGCGCCTCCGCGTCCTCGGTGTACTGGATCGCGTAGCCGCCGCCGAGATCGACCTCGGGCAGCTCGGCGCCGGTCGAGGCCGTGAACGCACCGCGAAGGCCGAGCATCCGCTCCGCCGACTCGCGAAACGCCTCGATCGACATGATCTGGCTGCCGATGTGCGTGTGGATGCCCGACAGGCTCAGGTGGGGAGCCTCGTGGCACGCACGGAGCGCGCGCAGCGCGGCACCCGACGCGAGCGACAGCCCGAACTTCTGGTCCTCGTGAGCCGTCGCGATGTACTCGTGGCCGCCCGCGTGCACACCGGTCGTGACGCGCACCATCACGGGAGCCACGACTCCAAGCTCGCGCGCGAGGGCGTCGAGGATCTCGATCTCGGTGAACGAGTCGACGATGATCCGGCCCACGCCCGCGATGAGCGCACGCCTCAGTTCGTCATCCGCCTTGTTGTTGCCGTGCAGGCCGATGCGCTCGGCGGGCATGCCGCCCCGCAGTGCGATCTCCAGCTCGCCGAGGGACGCCACGTCGAGGTGCAGCCCCTCGTCGTGCATCCACGCCGAGACCTGCGAGCACAGGAAGGCCTTGCCGGCGTAGTAGACGTCGACCTCAGCGCCGTGACGGGCAAATGCCGCTCCGAAGTGGTCCCGGAAGGCCGATGCGCGGGCGCGGAAGTCAGTCTCGTCCACCACGTACAGCGGCGTGCCGTGCTCGCCGACGAGTTCGCGCACGTCGACGCCGCCGACGGCCAGCGCTCCGTCCTCACCGCGCTGAACGGTGCTCGACCACACCGACACGGCTACATCCGCTCCGGCGCGGACACGCCGAGCAGGTGCAGGCCGTTCGCCAGCACCTGCCGCGTAGCGTCGTTGAGCCACAGGCGGGTGCGGTGCAGGTCGGTGATCTCCTCGTCGCCCTGAGGCGTCACACGGGTGCGGTCGTACCAGCCGTGATACACCGAGGCCACCTCCTCGAGATAGCGCGCCACCCGGTGCTGCTCGCGGTGCTGCGCGGCCATGGTGACCACGCGCGGGAACTCACCGAGGACGCCCAGCAGCTTGGCCTCCCACTCGTGCTCCAGGAGCGAGGCGTCGAAGCCGTCCTCGCGACGGATGCCGTACTCGGCCGCGTTGCGGGACACGCCCGAAGTGCGCGCGTGTGCGTACTGGACGTAGAACACGGGGTTGGCGTTGGACTGCGAGGCCAGCAGGTCGAGGTCGATGTCGATCGACTGGTCGGCGCTGGAGCGCGCGAGCGCGTAGCGGGCGGCGTCCACGCCGACGGCCTCCACGAGATCCTCCATGGTCACGACATTTCCCGCGCGCTTGGACATCCGCACCGGCTCGCCGTCCTTCACCAGGTTGACCATCTGCCCGATGATGACCTCGACGATCTCGGGGGCGTAGCCGAGCGCCGCCGCGCCCGCCTTGAGCCGCGCGATGTATCCGTGATGGTCGGCGCCGAGCAGGTACACGCACAGGTCCGCCCCGCGCTCGGCCTTGTCGCGAATGTACGCGATGTCGCCGGCGATGTACGCCGCATGTCCGTCCGACTTGATGACCACGCGGTCCTTCTCGTCGCCGTACTCGGAGCTGCGCAGCCACCACGCACCGTCCGATTCGTACAGCGCGCCGGAGGCCTTGAGCTCCGCGAGCGCACGCTCGACCTTGCCCGAATGGTGCAGCGAGTCCTCATGGAAGTACACGTCGAACTCGACGCCGAAGTCGTGCAACGACTGCTTGATCTCGCCGAACATCAGCGTCACCCCGCGGTCGCGGAAGAACTCGAGTGCCTGCTCGCGCGGCATCTCGAGCGGGTCCTTGTCCCCCGCCGCCATCGCCTCGACCATCACCTGATCCGCGATGTCCTGGATGTACTGGCCGCTGTAACCGTCCTCGGGTGCGGGCTCGCCAGACACCACTGCGAACAGTGAGGCGGCGAATCTGTCGATCTGGCTGCCGTGATCGTTGAAGTAGTACTCGCGCACCACCTGCGCGCCGTGGAACTCGAGCAGGCGTGCGATCGAGTCGCCGACTGCGGCCCAGCGGGTGCCGCCCAGGTGAATCGGCCCAGTGGGGTTCGCCGAGACGAACTCGACGTTGACCGTCTTGCCGGTCAGGGACTCACCGCGCCCGTAGTCCGCGCCGTACTCGACGATCCCGCGCGCCAGCTCGCCTGCGGCGGAGGCCGCCAGGCGAATGTTGAGGAAGCCCGGGCCGGCGACCTCCGCGCTGTCGATGCCTTCCAGCTCTCCGAGCCGCTCGGCGAGGGTCTGCGCGAAATCGCGCGGGCTCGTTCCCGCGCGCTTGGCGAGCTGCATCGCGACGTTGGTCGACCAGTCGCCGTGCTCGCGCTGGCGGGGTCGTTCCACGCGCACGTCCTCTGGCACGTCGAACGGCGACAACTGGAAGTCGCTGTCGTCGATGCCCTGAAGCAGGGCGGCACGGATCGTCTGGGAGAGCTCGTCAGGGGTCACTTCTCGAGTGTATCGGCGCGACAGCGCCCGGGCGCGCGGCCGATGCGAGGCGCACCGGGCCGCTCGCGGCGTCACCCGAGCGAGGCCTGCACTCGCTTGGGCAGTCCTTGCCTGACCAAGGCGTAGGCGGTCTCCAGCGCCTCGATCGCCACGTCGCGCGGCAGCGCGGGATCGTCCACCTCGATCGAGATCCACCGCCGCTTGTCCGCGTAGTACCCGGGAGTCACGGCCTCGAACTGCGCCACGAGCGCCGCATTGACGTCCGGATCACCCTTCACGGTGACGATGCGCGCGCCGCTGGGATGCACACCGAAGCGCCCAAAGTGCTTGCCTCCCACCTGAAAGGTCTGCGACCCCCACGCGGCGTACGGCACCACCTGGGATCCCGGCAGTCGCGCCAGCACCTCCAGCATCCACTGGTCGACGGTGGGCAGGTCGGAGGGCTCGCTCATGCCGGCCACGCTAGGCGCCCCCTCTGACACACGCGCGTCAGGACGCCGATGCCGCCTCGGCAGGCAGCGCGGTGCGCACTCCGCGCTCGAGGAGCGTGATGGTGTCGAGCTGCCCCGCTTCCTCGAACCAGGCGACGAGGTCGGCGCGCGGCTGTGCGAAGTGAGCCCAGTCGTCGATGTGCACGGGGCACACAGCCGCGTCAGGCCACAGTCCGGCGATCTGGGCCACTCGCTCGGCATCGAGAGTCAGCAGCATGTCCCCCAGCCGCTCGACCCGCGCCCCACCCGCGAAGACGAACGCGACGCTGACGTCCGGGAAACGCTCGGCCACTCGGGCGACCTTCTTCACCGAGGAGTTGTCTCCCGAGATGTACACCGTGGGCCAGCCCTCGGCCTCGAGGACGAACCCGGTGACTTGGCCAGTGAGGTGCTTGATGACGCTTGGACCGTGACGGGCCGGCACTGCGGTGATCGTCACCGGCGACGCACCACCGGGGATGATGGCCTGATCCCAGCGCCGCATGCCCTGAGCGCGGCCGATGCGCGTCCCGCCTGAGGGCGTGGTGAGCACGTGCGGCACGAGGTCCAGCACGGTGCGTCCTGAGACGTCGAGGTTGTCCTCGTGCTCATCGTGCGAGAGCAGCACCACATCGATGTGCCCAATGTCGCCGTGAGAGAGCGCCGGCCCCTCGAGCTTGGTGAGGTTGCCCACCTGACCGGGAGGGTCGAAGGTCGGGTCGGTGAGGAAGGTCAGTCCCGCGTACTCGAGGACTACGGTGGGGCCGCCGACGAGCGTGGCCTGGGGGGTGCCGGTCATGGAGACAAGTCAAGCACCTCGACGGCCTCGACTTCGCACTGCACCGGGAACGACTCCGCACATGCGCCCGTCCATACGCGCAGCCGATCTCCTGCCGTGATGTCGCTCGCCGCCGATGCGGCCCCGACCACCGTCACCCCGTCGTGCAGCACGAACACCGTGCCGTCGAAGTACTCGTATCCGGCGTCGTGCGCGAAGCTCACCCGGACGGCGCTCTCCTCCAGGCCGACCGACGCTGCCGTACCCACCGCATCGGCCTCGCGCTCCGGCGTCGAGCCGGACCCGCACGCGGACAGCACGCCACCGCACGCCACGACCGCCACCACCAAGGCGGCGCTGCGCCTCATCACGACAGCGCCCCGGCGAAGACGTAGGCCGCGCACGCGACACCGAGCACGAGCACGCTCGCCGACATCGCCGCGAGCGCCAGGCCCGGGCGCGGAGCGGTGCCGTCGGTGACCAACTGCGCATGCGCCGTGCGATACCGCGCCGAGGCGACCACGTACGCAACGCCGCCCAGCGCGACGCCCGCAAGAGCGAGCACGATGACCGCCACCCCCGCGTCGGCCATCACCTTGATGCCCATGAGCGAGGCGACCGCGAAGGACAGCGCGGTGCGGCGCCACGCGAGCAGCGTGCGCTCAGCCTGGAGACCCTCGTCGAAGGGACCGCGCTCGCTCACCAGAGCAGACCCACCGCGACCATCACGACGCCGACGATCATGCCCACCGTCAGCACGGGTGCGACGGAGGGACCGCGAAGCGGAGTACGCAATCGCATCGCCTTCTCTGTGCGGAACCACCCCAGCAGCCCCTCGACGGCGGCAAGGATGCCCAGCACGACGAACAGCGCGGCGGCCCACATGCGCAGGTCCGCGTCGATGGGCACATCGAGCGCCTCGAGAGCGACCCCGGCGGCGAAGAACGCGAGCGCGGTGCGCGTCCACGCGAGATACGTGCGCTCGTTCGCGAGACTGAACCGCGGGTCCGGCTCGTCACCGACGCTGTAGACACGGCGGGGAAAGCGCTGGGACATGTCGGGTGCGGCCATGGTTCCAGACTATGCCGGGTCCCCCGCCGGGGAGGGTGGCACGACCACGTGCTTCGCCGGGCGGACTCAGCGGGCACCGGTCCTGCTGGTAACCTTGATCCTCGCGGGTTGATCCCGTCTTGCCCTCGTAGCTCAGCGGATAGAGCACCGGTTTCCGGTACCGAAGGTCGCAGGTTCGATTCCTGTCGAGGGCGCGTCGCATGCTCGCGACACAGAAGCCGGAGGGCACGCTGAAAGGCGTGGGTCCCTCCGGCTTCGTCGCGTCTAGTCCTTGCGACCCGGCGGCAGGAGCCACACGATGGCGACGCCCGCCACCACCTCGGCTGCGGCGAACGTGCGGGTGTTGCGTGCGTTGCCGACAAAGGGCTTCAGCGCCCGCTGCCACCACGCCGGTCCGGACTCCCACCGCGCGATGTGCTGATCGGGCTGCAACAGCCCGATCACGCCGTCGCCGATGAGACCGATCCCGACCGTCTCGCCGACTCTCACTGCAATCTTGCGACCCATGATGTCCTCCCGACGTCGTAGGGGTCAGTCCCCGAGGACGACCGCCAGTGCGGCCATCTCATCCTCGGTCAGATCGATCTCCGCCGCACCGGCGGAGTCGAGGATCGAGCTCGGCCGCGATGCCCCGGGAATGGGAATCACGACGTCGGAGAGCGCAAGCTCCCACGCGAGCACCGCCTGCTGCGGGGAGATGCCCCGCGCATCGGCGACCTCCTGGAAGGGCACGTGCTCGGTGCCCACATCCCCCGCGCGACCGATGCCGCCAAGAGGGCTCCACGGGAGGAACGCGATGCCGAGTTCAGCACACAGCTCGAGCTCCGGGTAACTCGACACGAACCGCGGCGAGAACTGGTTCTGCACGCTCACGAGCCGGCCACCCAGCACCTCGTGAGCCTCGCGGATCTGCGCCGTGTCGGCGTTGGAGATGCCCGCCATCTGGATCACGCCCTCGTCGAGCAGTTCGGCGAAGGCCCCCACGGAGTCCGCGAACGGCACGCGAGGGTCCGGGCGGTGGAACTGATGCAGGCCGATCGCCTCGACGCCGAGCCGCTGGGCGGAGGCCTTGGCGGCGGACTTCAGGTAGTCGGGGTCGCCGTTCTGATGCCACGTGCCGTCGCCGGGGCGGAGCGAGCCCGACTTGGTGGCGACGAGCACCTGGGACGTGTCGGCCGGACCCGAGTACACCATCAGGGCGCGCGCGATGAGCGCCTCGTTGTGCCCGGTCTCGCCGGGATTGAGATGGTAGGCGTCCGCGGTGTCGATGAGAGTGACGCCGGCGTCCAGCGCCGCGTGGATCGTTGCGATCGCCCTCGCCTCGTCAGGCCGTCCCTCGATCGACATGGGCATGCCGCCCAGGCCGATCGCGCCGACGGTACGGTCTCCGAGCTTGCGCTGCTCCATGCGTCTCCCTATGTCTGAAGGTCCTGGTCCACAATCGAACGTAGCGGCTGTGGCGGACAACGCAACTCACGCGTGCGTGCTTCCCCACCGTCGCGCTATGCGGCCGCTCCTGCGGGCTCGACTTCGAGGGACCCCACCACCGCACGCTGCGCGTCGACGGCACCGTCCTCGACGGGAACGGCGCACTGCGCGAGCGCATCGTCCTCGAGCAGCCACACGATCACCATCGTGCCCACGCCGCTGTCGACGAAGGACTCCGCCCGCGCCTCCCACGCCGCGACTGCGTCATCGGACAGGTCACCCAGAGGCGTCGGCACGTCCGCCTGTTCCTCCACGACGGCGTAGTGCTCGCGCCACTCAGTGGGGTCGTAGATCTCGCCAGAGACGATCGCGGGGCCGCCAGTGTCGGCGTACTCCGCCTCACATGCGGCGATCACGGCGGCTTCGGTCTCGTCGGGCCCTCCACCGAGCGCGAAGGAGACGACCGCGACAGCCACGACCACAGCGGCCACTGCCGCGGCCGCCGCCAGGGGAACCCAGGTGCGTGGGCGATCGTCGGGCTCGTGTGACATCCCGCCAGCCTACGATGGCGCCATGACAGCCGTGCAGGACCTCACCCGCGTGCCGCGGCTTGGGCTCGCTCTCGGAGGCGGCGGAGCCCTCGGGGCAGCGCACGTGGGGGTGCTGCAGGTGCTCCGCGAACGCGGCATCGCACCCAGCATCGTCGCAGGGACCTCAGCCGGAGCGGTCGTGGGTGCCGCCTACGCCGTGGGGCTCGATCCGTACGCCCTCGAGGACCACGTCGTGAATGCCTCGTGGAGCACGTTCGGCACCTTCACCCCTAGGCCCGGACTGGGCCTGCTGACCGCCGATGCGCTCCGTGAGACGGTGCGGACAGTCGCCGGGGATGCGGCGATCGAGGACCTGCCAGTGACCTACGGGGCCGTCGCCACCGATGCAGAGACTCGCACCGTGACGGTTCTCAGGAA
>NZ_BBRD01000001.1:52713-577262 GCF_000975095.1 Demequina aestuarii | reverse complement strand
TCGGGGTGAGGCTCGCTCCCGAGTGGGACGCGCTCGGCGGTTCGGAGCTCGAGGTGCACGAGTGGGTCATCCGGGCGGACGTGACGCTCGTGCGGCCGGTGGTCGGCACCCACTCTCAGTGGGTGCCGCGCGATCTGGCCGCGCTCGTCGCGGAGGGCCGTCGCGCTGCGGAGACGGTGCTCGCCGACTACCCCATCGTCACTCCGGCTCCTCCGCGCCAGCCGCGGGAAGATCCGCCGGAAGATGAGGAAACGCCTGGGCCACTGCGGGGTATCGCACGGTTCCTGCATCGGTATTGAGGCCGCGAGCGAGCGCCGTGTCCGCCGCCGCCGCGCGCTGCCATCCCCCCGCGAGCGCCGTGATGAACGGCAGCGTGGCGTGCGTCAGGGCAGCGGTCGCCGTCGCCCCCACTGCTCCCGGCATGTTCGCAACGCAGTAGACCTGCACCTCCCCCACCGTCAAGACGGGGTCGTCATGAGTCGTCGGACGAGACACCTCGAAGCAGCCGCCCTGGTCGATCGCGATGTCCACCATCACGGCCCCCGGGCGCATGCGCAGCACCGTGTCGCGACTCACGACCGTGGGCGCGCGGTGACCGGGAACCAGCACCGCTCCGATGACCAGATCCGCGGCGAGCACCTCCCGCTCAATGGCCGCGGGTGTCGAGACCACGGTGCGCACCGCCTCGCCATGCGCCCGTGCGAGCTCCGCCAGCCGCGCCTCGTCGAGGTCGATCACCACTGCATCGGCGCCCATGCCCACCGCCTGGGAGAGCGCTTGGGAGCCTGCCACGCCGCCGCCGATGACCACCACGCGGGCGCCCGCCACGCCAGGAGCACCCGAGATCAGCACCCCACGCCCGCCTTGCGAACTCAGCAGGTGGTGGCCGCCCTCGAGCGTCGCAAGCCGGCCGGCGATCACGCTCATCGGCGTGAGCAACGGGAGGCTGCCGTCCTCCGCCTGGACGGTGTCGTACGAGAAGGCGGTCGTCCCCGCCTGGACGAGCGCGGCCGCGAGGGGCTCGTTCGCCGCCAGATGAAGGAACGTGAACAGCACGTTCCCCCTCAAGAGCCCGTACTCGTTCTCGACCGGCTCCTTGACCTTGAGCACCAGATCAGCACCCCACGCCTCGGTCGTCGAGACGATGCTCGCACCTGCAGCCTCGTAGGCGGCGTCGGGCAGGAACGCGGCGACCCCGGCGCCACGCTCGACGAGCACCTCGTGGCCTTCGGTGACGAGCGCACGCGCGCCCTCCGGCGTGAGCGCCACGCGAGTCTCGCGGTTCTTGGTCTCCTGGGGGATGCCGATGCGCATGGCGCCTCCTCGTCTCGCGCCGCGCCTGGTGCGGGTGGACCGGGCGTCGGCGGGTACGGTCGCGGCCACGGGTCGAGGCCGGTTCCTGCGCCCCAGCCTGCTACAGCAGGAGACGAGGCGTCGGCCGACACGGCGGAGAATCAGCACGCCGTCCGGCCAGGGCCGCCACGCGCCAGGGCCCGGTCCTCATGGCTGAGCCGTATGCGGGAAGAACGTCAGTTCGACGAGCGGTAGGCGCCGGAGTTGGCCCAGTAGGAGGAGCCGTAGACTCCGAGTTCATCGGTACCGGGCTCGTACTCGAAGTGCCACGGCTCGTACTTGCTGGTCTTGGCCCAACTGGGGTTGACCCAGCCCCAGGTCCCGCCGTTCTCCTCCAGCCACGACTTCGCCGGCCCACGCGCATCACTGCTGCACAGGTCGATGGCGAGGCCCCAGCCGTGCACCGAGGTGCCGGGCGTCGCGGCGAGGAATCCACGCGAACGCTTGGTGGCGTACTGGCTCGACAGTGTGCGGTACCCGTCCGAGAGGCAGATGTCTCGCCCGAAGTCCTGGGCGAAGCGGTTGTTGAGCTCCGCGAAGGCCACGGCGGCGTCGTTGCGGAGCTGCTCGCCCTGGCCGACGTCGCAGAGCGAGTCTGCGGAGAGCTTGCCGTTGTAGCCCTCCCAGCCTTGGAGCGGGTTGCAGTCGGGGAGGTGCTGACTGACCTCGATCTGCACGGAGGTCGCGAGGATGGCGGAGGCATCGGCCTCGGGGAGCGGAAGTTCGGATTCGACGAGCTGCGGACCGCCTCCGAGCAGCGCTCGCGCCGTCGAGGGGTTCTCACCCGAGACGACTCCCGGCACGGCCTCGA
This sequence comes from Demequina aestuarii, assembly GCF_000975095.1. Lineage (GTDB taxonomy): Bacteria > Actinomycetota > Actinomycetes > Actinomycetales > Demequinaceae > Demequina > Demequina aestuarii. Next base: position 575,098 of record NZ_BBRD01000001.1, on the reverse strand, counting down.
CGGCATCCGCGTACGGCGTCAGGGTGCCCATCACGGGGTACACGACCATGGCGAGCACGAACCCCGCGAGAACGCCGGTGCGAGTGAGCACCTTGCGGCGGCGGTGGGTCTGACGGACCTGGATCTCCTGCGTCTGCAGGAGCCGTCGCTCGCGGCGCGACGAGCGCGACGCTTGGGGCGCCGACGCATGCGCGTCAGTGCTCACACGAGCCTCCAGGTGCCATCTGAATCGAACGAGTACGGCCGACGTCGAAGCGTCGGCCTGGATCCGATTGTAACCAATTGGTAACGGAGAACGCCACCCCTCGCCTCTGTCTGATTGGTCACGCAGCCCGAAAGCGGCGACCTGCCAGGCCTTGGACGCGTATCGCGCTTCCCCGAGACCCCGTTAGCATCGAAGCACACCACGCTCACCGGAGGTCTCATGCAGCCGCGCACCATCGAGGTCGACTCGCTCACCAAGCGGTACGGGGCGATCACCGCCGTGGACGACCTGAGCTTCTCCGCACAGCCCGGTCGCGTCACCGGATTCCTCGGACCGAACGGCGCCGGCAAGTCGACCACGCTGCGCATCCTGGTGGGCCTGGTCTCCGCGACATCGGGCACCGCCCACATCGGAGGCGCGAGCTACACGAAGCAGCACCGCCCCGGCACCATCGTGGGTGCGCACTTCGAGGGCGCGTTCCACCCTGGCCGCACCGCCCTCCAGCACCTCCGCAGCTACGCGCCGCTCGTGGGCGTCGACGACGCCCGCTGCCACGAGGCTCTCGCCGCAGTCGGCATGACGGACGCCGCACGCCGGCGGGTGGGTGGATTCTCACTCGGCATGCGCCAGCGCCTTGGCCTCGCTACTGCGTTGCTCGGCCGCCCCGACGTCCTCGTGCTGGACGAGTCGGCCAACGGGCTCGACCCCGCAGGCATCAAGTGGCTGAGGTCCTTCCTGCGGTCATTCGCCGACGCCGGGGGCACGGTGCTCCTCAGCTCGCACCTGCTGAGCGAGGTCCAGCAGACCGTCGACGACGTGGTGATCATCGCGAACGGCTCTCTGCGTCACCAGTCCTCGCTCGAGGAGCTGCGGGCCCTCGCCGCACCCGGAGTCATGCTGAGGAGCCCCAGGGCCGATGCGCTCGTCGAGTTCGCCCGTACGCGCTTCCCTGACACCGCGACGGTCGAGGGCGAAGGCCAGGCCCTCATCCTGGGCACGAGTGCCGCCGAGGTGGGAGCCGCGGCGTTCGCCGACGGACTCGAGATCCACGGTCTCGAGGAGACCGGCGAGAGCCTCGAGGACGTGTTCCTCCGTTTGACCGAGACCCCTGCGACGACCGAGACCGAGGTGGCCGCATGAGCGCCGTGATCTCTTCTGAACTCCGCAAGATCAGGTCCACCCGGCTGTGGTGGGTGCTGTTGTGGTGCATGGTCGCGGGAGTGGCCTTCATGACCGCCGCGATCGGATTCTCGTACGCGTTCGCGGACGAGATCGGCGGATCCGGAGTGGAGGGCGGCGGCGCCGGCGCGGACCCTGTCGCCACAGCCCAGATCATCTACTCGCTGCCAGTGTCGTTCGGATACGTGTTCCCCGTCATGGTGGGCGCCCTCGCAGTCACGGCCGAGTTTCGCCATCGCACCATCGATACCACTCTCCTGCTGGAGCCGAGCAGAGCCAAGGTGATCGGTGCGAAGTTCATCGCCGTGATCCCCTTCGCGCTGATCTACGCGATCGTCGGCGTGTCCACCGGGGTGGCGATGGGAGCGGGAGCGCTGATGCTTGGCGGCGAACCGACCGGACTCGGCTCCGCCGACATCTGGCGCACGCTCGGCATGAGCGTCGTCGCGCTGACCGCCTGGGGGCTCGTCGGCGTGGGCTTCGGCACTGCGCTCACCAACCAGGTGGTCGTCATCGTCGTCCTGCTGGGCTGGACCCAGTTGGTCGAACCCATCGTGCGTTTCGCTCTCGCCCTCATCGAGCCGCTCGCGGGAGCCGGACGGTTCATGCCGGGTGCGGCAGGTGAGGCGATCGCAGGGGCGAGCTTCTACTCCACTGCAGGGGTGGGCGATCTGCTGGCCCCGTGGGCCGGGCTGCTCGTGCTGCTGGGGTACGCGCTTATCGCCGCGATCATCGGTTGGCTGATCACCTTCCGCAAGGACATCTCATAACGATTTGCCCAAGGAACGGGAACAGTCCACCTGTTCCGAGCGTCTAGGCTGGAGTATTGAAGAACATCGACGTCCTCTTTAGACGCATTCGCGCCAAGAAAGTGAGCGGCCCCCGACGTGTCCACCGACACCAGCGCGACAGCTACTGACCGCACGTCAGTCGCACGAGACGCCGGGGCTCCCTCGGTCGCCTCGCTCATCCTCGGTTCGAGCGCGCCCAGCGCCTCGAGCGCCTCCGAGGGCGACTCGACACCTGAAGCCCCGGCGACGACCTCCGGGTCAGCCCCGGCGACCGACTCGGCACCGGATGCCGCCACACCGGCCACCGCGTCGGACGCCGGCACCGCGAGCCCCGGCGACGAGCCCACCGCGCAGCCTGCGGCGCGCGCCGAACGCCCGGTGCCCTCACCGGGCGGCCACGAGGACGTCGATCAGCCCTCCGCGCCGACGCCCGCGCCCGCCGCAGAGCGCCGCACCGTGCCCCAGCCCCCGACACAGGAGATGCCCGTGTCGCGACAGGACTCCCCCGCATCTGCGGCATCAGCGCCCGAGCCCACGGCCGACGTCGAGCAGCTCGCCACCCAGCCGATCGCGACCGCGCAGGCACCCACCGCCGCCTACCTTCAGCGCCACGACCACAAAATGCTCGCGGCCAAGGACGTCAAGCACGGGCTCGAGCGCCTGCGTGGACCCGCCGCGCGCGTCGTCTCGAACATGGAGGCCAGCCTCGAGGTCCCCACCGCGACCTCGGTGCGCACCATTCCCGCGAAGCTCCTCATGGACAACCGGGTCGTGGTCAACAACCATCTGGCCCGCACGCGCGGCGGGAAGGTGAGCTTCACTCACCTCATCGGCTACGCGATCATCGAGGCGCTCTCCGAGCAGCCGGCGATGAACGTCTCGTTCGCCGAGGACGACGGCAAGCCCGCCATGCGCACGCCCGAGCACATCAACTTCGGCCTCGCGATCGACCTCGACAAGGGCGATGGCGTTCGCCAGCTGCTCGTGCCCAACGTCAAGGGCGTCGACAGCATGGACTTCGCGAAGTTCTGGGCCGCATACGAGTCAATCGTCCGCAAGGCACGCACCGGAGCGCTGCAGGCCGACGACTTCCAGGGCACCACGATCACGCTGACCAATCCCGGCACGATCGGCACGGTGCACTCGGTGCCTCGCCTCATGCAGGGCCAGGGCGCGATCATCGGCGTGGGCGCCATGGACTACCCCGCCGAGTACCAGGGCGCGTCGGAAGAGACCGTCGCACGGCTCGGCGTCTCGAAGGTCCTCACTCTCACGTCGACCTACGACCACCGAGTCATCCAGGGGGCGCAGTCCGGCGACTTCCTCTCCTTGGTCCACAAGAAGCTGCTGGGACTCGATGGGTTCTGGGATCGAGTGTTCGTAGCGCTGCGCGTGCCGTACGAGCCCGTGCGATGGGTCCAGGACTCGGCGACGAACGATGACGCGGAGGCGGCCAAGCCCGCGCGCATCGCCGAGCTGATCCACGCGTACCGCTCTCGCGGCCACCTCATGGCCGATGTCGACCCGCTCAGCACGCGACTGCGCAAGCACCCCGACCTCGACGTGCAGACCCACGGCCTCACGCTGTGGGATCTCGACCGGCACTACGCCACCGGCGGCTTCGGCGGCAAGAACCGCTGGAAGATGCGCGAGGTGCTGGGCCGACTGCGTGACGCGTACTGCCGCACCGTGGGCGTCGAATACATGCACATCGCGGATCGTGCCCAGCGGGCATGGCTCCAGGAGCGGCTCGAGCAGGGCTACACCAAGCCCACACGTGAGGAACACCTGCGTGTCCTGCGTCGCCTGAACGCCGCCGAGGCATTCGAGGCGTTCCTGCAGACCAAGTACGTGGGACAGAAGCGCTTCTCACTCGAAGGCGGCGAGTCGCTGATCCCGCTGCTCGACGCCGTGATGTCCTCCGCCGCCGTCGCAGGCATCCAGGAGGTCTGCATCGGCATGGCACACCGCGGGCGCCTCAACGTGCTCGCAAACCTGGCCGGCAAGTCGTACTCGCAGATCTTCAGCGAGTTCGATGGCACCGCGATCCCCGGGTCCGTCCAGGGCTCCGGCGACGTGAAGTACCACCTCGGCACCGAGGGCGTCTTCACTGCGGAGACCGGCGAGACGACCAACGTGTATCTGGCGGCCAACCCGTCTCACCTCGAGGCCGTGAACCCGGTCCTCGAGGGAATCGTGCGGGCCAAGCTCGACCAGCTGGGTGCGGACCCCGCCACCGATGGCTACCCCGTGCTCCCCGTGCTCATTCACGGCGACGCGGCCTTCGCCGGCCAGGGCGTCGTCATGGAGACGCTGAACATGGCGGGCCTGCGCGGCTTCACCACGGGCGGCACCGTCCACGTGATCATCAACAACCAGGTGGGCTTCACGACGGGGCCGGGCGACTCGCGGTCGACGCGCTACTGCACAGACATCGCCAAGGGCTTCCAGATCCCGATCTTCCACGTGAACGGCGACGACCCCGAGGCGTGCGTGCGTGCCGCGAGGCTCGCGTTCGAGTACCGCGAGGCCTTCGGACGCGACGTCATCATCGACATGGTCTGCTACCGCCGCCGCGGCCACAACGAGGGCGACGACCCGTCGATGACGCAGCCGCGCATGTACGACCTCATCGAGGCCAAGAGGTCCGTGCGCCACCTGTACACGGAGGCGCTCATCCGCCGCGGTGACATCACCACCGACGAGGCCGAATCGGTCTCGCAGGACTATCTGGCCCAGCTCGAGCGGGTGTTCATCGAGACCCGCGAGGGCTTCAAGGGCACCGAGTCCGAGTCCATCTCCGGACTGGAGCTGCCATCATCGCAGTCGTCGGACGCGGGCGTCATGGTGGGCTGGCAGACGGCCGCGACCACCGCGCAGGTCGAGCGCATCGGCGTCGCCCACACTCGCCCGCCGCAGGGATTCTCCGTCCACCCCAAGCTCGCGAAGCTCCTCGAGCGCCGTGAGCTGATGACCCGCGAGGGCGGCATCGACTGGGGCTACGGAGAACTGCTGGCGTTCGGCGCCCTGCTGCAGGAGGGCGTCCCGGTACGGCTGTCGGGACAGGACTCCCGCCGCGGAACCTTCGTGCAGCGTCACGCCGTGTTCCACGATCGCGCCACCGGCGCTGAGTGGGCCCCGTTGCTGTACCTCAGCTCGAACCAGGCGAAGCTGCACATCTACGACTCCTCGCTCAGCGAGTACGCCGTGGTGGGCTTCGAGTACGGCTACTCCGTGGAGCGGCCCGATGCGCTCACGCTGTGGGAGGCGCAGTTCGGCGACTTCGTCAACGGCGCTCAGACGATCATCGACGAGTTCATCTCCTCTGCCGAGCAGAAGTGGGGCCAGTCATCGTCGGTGGTGCTGCTGCTGCCCCACGGCTTCGAGGGTCAAGGGCCCGACCACTCGTCCGCACGGGTCGAGCGGTTCCTGCAGCTGTGCGCCGAGGACAACATGATCGCCGCCATGCCGTCCACGCCGGCCAGCTATTTCCACCTGCTGCGCCGCCAGGCGTACGACCGGCCGCGCCGGCCCCTGATCGTCTTCACACCCAAGTCGATGCTCCGGCTGCGTGCGGCACAGTCGGCGGTCGAGGACTTCACCTCCGGCACGTTCGAACCAGTCATCGCGGACACGGTCGACCCCGAGGGCGTGGACCGGGTGCTGCTCTGCGCAGGCAAGGTGTACTACGACCTCGCCGCACGGCGAGAGAAGTCCGGCGACACGTCGACCGCGATCATCCGCCTCGAGCAGCTCTACCCCCTGGACCACGACGGACTCGAGGCTGCGCTGGCCCCGTACGGCGACGCCAGCCTTGTGTGGGTCCAGGAGGAGCCGCGCAACCAAGGCGCCTGGGGCTACCTGTCGATGACGCTGCCTCCGCTGATGAAGCGCACCGTCAAGGGTGTGACACGTGCGGCGGCCGCCTCCCCCGCCTCGGGCCTGAGCTCGCGGCACCAGGAGGAGCAGGCCGACCTGGTGGATCGGGCGTTCGCGCGATGAGCAACGTCTTCTTCGTGGGCGACGAGCTCGTCGCGGGTCACGGGGACCCCAAGGCGCTGGGGTGGGCGGGACGCGTCGCCGCGCGCACGCTGCCGCTCGCTCCTCACCTGCGGTTCCACACCCTCGCCGTCCCCGGCGAGACCACCGGCGAGCTCACCAGCCGCTGGGACGAGGAGGCGCTGCGGCGCATCGGCCCCGACGGCGTCTCCGGCACCACCAACTTCGTGCTGTTCGCGATCGGCAGGCACGACCTGTCGCACGGCATCTCGCCCACCATGACGCGACTGCACCTGGCGAACACCCTCGACCGCGCATCGGCGCTGGGCTTCCGCACGATGATCGCCGGGCCGCCCCCCGTCGCCGCAGAAGACCGCCGCGCGGTCGCCGAGTACTCCGCTCTCTGCGAAGAGTCTGCCGCCCGCCGCGACGTGCCCTACATCGATATGTACGGCCCGCTCGCGCGGCACGAACAGTGGGCGACCGACATGGCCATGAGCGGCGGCGAACTGCCGCTCCAGGCCGGTTACGGGCTGATGGCGTGGCTCGTGCTGCACTCGACGTGGCACGACTGGCTGGGCATCCCCTCGTCGGCCCCCGACGCCTGACCTCCTCGGTGCGCCGACGCTGGCAGCCGGCCGCGTCGGGGTCAGACGATGACGCCCGAGTTTCGCAGCGTCACCTGGAGGTCGTGCGGACGGGTGGCGATCGCCACGGCGTCGTCCACGGACACCACACGGTCCCGCACCAGCGCGAACAGGTGCTGATCGAACGTCTGCATCTTGTAGTACTCGCCCTCGGCGATCAGGTCGGTGATGGGCGGCTGGCTCGCCGGCTCGACGATCGCCTCGGCGATGCGCCCATGGTTGACCATGATCTCTGCGGCCAGGGTGCGACCTGAGCCGTCGCCCTTGCGCACCAGGCGCTGGGACACGATGCCGCGCAGGGTCTGGGCCAACGTCGACCGCACCTGGCTCTGCTCGTGGGGCGTGAAGAAGTCGATGATGCGGTTGATCGTGTCCTGTGCGTCGACGGTATGCAGCGTCGCGAGCACCAGGTGCCCCGTCTCGGCGGCGGACAGGGCGGCGCGCACGGTCTCGATGTCGCGCATCTCGCCCACCATGATGACGTCGGGGTCCTGACGCATCGCGCCACGCAGCGCGGCGGTGAAGTCGAGAGTGTCCGAGCGCACCTCGCGCTGGGAGATGATCGCCTTCTTGTCGCTGTGGAGCACCTCGATCGGGTCCTCGATGGTGATGATGTTGACCTCGCGGTAGGTATTGATGAGGTCCACCATGGAGGCCAGCGTGGTCGTCTTTCCCGACCCGGTGGGGCCGGTGACGAGCACAAGTCCGCGCGGCTCGAGCGCGAGGTCGGCGATCACGGGCGGCAGGCCGAGGTCCTCGAACGGGGTCGCTCCCACTGCCACGCGCCTGAACACGAGGCAGTCCGTGCCGCGCGCCACATAGGCGTTGACGCGGAATCGACCCACGCCGGACAGGGAGAAGGCGAAGTCCGCCTCGTGCGTGTCACGGAACTGGGCGACGAGGTCCTCGGGCAGCACCTGCGCCACCATGTTGCGGGTGTCGGCGGGGGTCAGCGGCGGCACCTGGAGCTTGCGCAGCCGACCATCGACGCGGACCCGCGGAGCGGAGCCCACCTTGCAGTGGAGGTCGGAGCCACCCGTGGATGCGAGGGCGTGCAAGAACGGGATGACGGATACTGGCTGGTCGCTCACGGGTACTCCATCGGCACGGGTCGGTGGTCTCTTGAGCGAGGGTAGGGCCCCGGGGCATCAACGTGAAGCGCGGTGTGGGAAGATAGATAGTCGATTTCGTCAAGTCCGCGTAAGAAAGGGGGATCCCGATGAGCAAGCGAGGCCGCAAGCGCAAGGCGCGCGCCAAGGGCGGAGCCAATCACGGCAAGCGTCCCAACGCCTGAGTGATCCCACCTGACTCGGGGCCGCATCGGAGTACTCCGGTGCGGCCTTCGTCATGCCTGGCCTGCGGGGTCAGGCGCGAGTGGACCTGATGGACGCGAGGATGCGCTCGCGCAACTCCTCGGGAGCAGCGTCGCCGCCCGAGCGAGACGTCAGGTTCTTGATCTTCTCTTTGATCTTGTGCTCTGCCTCACACGGCGGGCACGTCTTCAGATGGGCGCCGATGCGGCGGAGCTCATCGTCCGAGAGCTCATCGTCGATGTATTCGAACAGGCGGTCAAGGGCCTCCTCACACTCCCTTCCGGGCATGGCACACCTCCCCACTGTCCACATTGGGGGCCGGGCGCTTGTCGTAGATCCCGCGCTCAGCCGCGTATTCTCTCAACTTCTCACGGAGCAGCTTGCGCCCCCGGTGCAGGCGAGACATCACCGTGCCCACGGGGGTATCCATGATCTCCGCGATCTCCTTGTAGGCGAACCCCTCGACGTCCGAGAGGTAGACCGCCATCCTGAAGTCTTCAGACAGCTCGGACAGTGCGCGCTTGACCTCGACGTCGCCGATCTGGTCCAGCGCCTCCTGCTCAGCGGACACGAGTCCGGAGCTGGTGTGCTCAGCCGCCGCCGCGATCTGCCAGTCCTCGACCTGTTCGGCGTCGGACAGCTTGGGCTGACGCTGCTTCTTGCGGTACGTGTTGATGAAGGCATTCGTCTGGATCCGGTACAGCCACGCCTTGAGGTTGGTGCCCATCGTGAACTTGTCCTGGGCGGCGAACGCCTTCGCGTACGTCTCCTGCACCAGGTCCTCGGCATCCGCGCCATTGCGCGTCATGCGCAGGGCGGCGGCGTACAGCTGATCCATGTACGACAGCGCCTCGGTCTCGAAGTCCAGCGCGGTCTCACTCATGAGGGGCGAGCCTACTCCAGCTTCGACGCTGCCGGTAGCGGCACTGCGGTCGCGAAGCAAGGTGGCGGTCATGCAGGTCAGAACGTTGGCGCCCGTGCCGCCATTCCCACCACGCTCACCACGTGCACCTCGCGCGAAGGTTGGTAGCGTAGGTGTCATGTTCCGAGTGCTAGCACGGCCCCTGCTCGCCACGTGGTTCGTCTACGGCGGCGTCCAGTCAGTCCTCGAGCCCCAGAAGCGAGCCGCGCGCTCGGCTCCGGTGCTCGAACCCGCCCTCAAGGAGGTGGGTCTCGACGATGTCAGCACCACTGACCTGGTCAAGGCGCACGGCATGGCGACCATCGCAGCCGCATCGATCCTCGCGCTGTCGCGCACGCCCCGCACCGCGGGATTGGTCCTTGCTGGCCTCACCGCCGCCACGGTCGCGGTCGGTCGGCCGTTCTGGCTCGAGACCGACGAGGAGCGCCGCGAGGAGCAGCTCGAGTTGTTCCTCAAGAACGTGTCGCTGTTCGGCGGCACCCTGCTCGCCGCCACGGTCGGCCACAGCCCGCGCAAGGTGAAGCGCGCCAAGGCCAAGAAGGCCAAGGTCAAGGCGAAGAAGGACGTGCTCGGCGGAGCATCGGTCACGGCCAAGAAGAAGTGAGCCTCGGCGAGACCCTCCCCGTCGGCACCGGCCCGGGCGAGGCGTGGGCGGCCCCTGCCGCGAGCGATCCCCTCGATGCACTGGTCGACGTCCCCGGCTCCAAGTCCCTCACCGCGCGCTACCTGGTGCTGGCGGCCCTGTCGGAGACCCCCGTCCGCCTCCGCGGTGGCCTGCGATCGCGCGACAGCGCGTTGATGATCGCGGCGCTCCGCAGCCTGGGCGCGTCCGTGGACGACGCTGGCGACGCCTGGACTATCACCCCCGGCCCGCTGCGCGGCGGCGCCGACGTGTTCTGCGGCCTCGCCGGAACGGTCATGCGCTTCGTGCCGCCCATGGTCCTGCTCGCGGATGGTCCGGTGTCGTTCGACGGCGACGATGCCGCCCGCGTGCGTCCCATGGCCCCGCTGTTCGATGCGCTGCGAGCGCTGGGAGCGCGCGTCGACGACGACGGCCGCGGCGCCCTTCCCTGCACCGTCACCCCGCCCGATGCGGTGGCGTCGGAGGTCGCGGTCGACGCCTCGACGTCGTCGCAGTTCGTGACGGCCCTGCTGCTGGTTGCTCCACGCCTCCCCCACGGGCTCACCATCCGCCACGTGGGCGCGCGCCTTCCGAGCCTGCCTCACATCGACATGACCTGTGCGACGCTGCGCGAGGCGGGCGTCCACATCGACCAGCCCGATGCGACCACGTGGGTGGTGCACCCGGGCCCGGTGCGCCTTCGTGACGTGCGGGTCGAGCCCGACCTGTCGAACGCCGGACCGTTCATGGCCGCGGCCCTCGTCGCGGGTGGCGAGGTGCGCATCCCGGGCTGGCCGGCCAGCACCACCCAGCCTGGCGCACTGTATCCCGAGCTGCTCGCGCGCATGGGCGGCTCGTGCTCCCTCGAGGGCGACGTCATGACCGTCCGCGGCGACGGCACCATCCGTGGGATTGAAGCCGACCTGTCCCCCGCCGGCGAGATCACGCCCACCATCGCGGCGCTGTGCTCGCTCGCGGACGGGCCGTCGCGCCTCACCGGCATCGGGCACCTGCGCGGGCACGAGACGGACCGTCTCGCGGCGATCCAGGACGAGGTCAGGCGCCTCGGCGGAGAGTGTGACGCGGGCGACGACTGGCTCGCCTTCGGCGGCATGCCCGCGGCGGGCCTCCGCCCCGCCGCCGTCGAGTCGTACGAGGACCACCGCATGGCGACGTTCGGCGCGATCGTCGGGCTCGCCGTGAACGGCACGCAGGTGATCAACGTGGGCACCACCGCCAAGACCATGCCCGAGTTCCCCGCCATGTGGAAGGCGATGCTCCGCCCGTGAGGCGTGAGTACGACGAGTCAGACGCTCGCGTGCGGCCGGGCCGGCGCGGGTCCCGTCCTCGCTCGAAGATCCGGCCGGCGCACCTCGACGCGGTCCCCGGGACCGTCGTCGGAGTGGACCGCGGCCGCCTTGCGGTCCACATGGACGACGGCGTGGCCCTGACCGCCGTGAAGGCCCGAGAACTCGGGCGCCGCGGGCTGGTGGTGGGCGACCGCGTGGGTGTGGTCGGTGACACGAGCGGCCAGGACGGCTCTCTGGCGCGCATCGTGCGACGCGAGCCGCGCGCCACCGAACTGCGCCGTACCGCCGACGACACGGACCCCACCGAGCGCGTGGTGGTCGCCAACGCCCACCAGCTGGCGATCGTCACGTCGCTCGCGGACCCCGAGCCGAATCCCCGCATGATCGACCGCTGCCTCGTGGCGGCGTTCGACGCCGGCATGGACGCGCTGCTCGTGCTCACCAAGGGCGACCTCGCCTCGGCCGATGCGCTCCGAGACTCGTACGACCCGCTCGGCGTGGCGCTGCTCACCACCACGATGACCGCGGTGGGCGAGGACCGCACGTTCACCGGCCTCGACGAGCTGCGCGAGCGGCTCCAGGGCCGGTCGACGGTGCTCGTGGGCTACTCGGGGGTGGGCAAGTCCACGCTGGTGAACGCGATCGTGCCCGAGGCGCACCGCACCACGGGAATCGTGAACGACGTCACGGGCCGGGGCCGGCACACGTCGACCTCCGCGATCGCCTTCGACCTGCCGGGTGGCGGGCGCATCATCGACACCCCCGGGATCCGGTCCTTCGGCCTCGCGCACGTCAACCCCGAGCACTTCATCGCCGCGTTCCCCGACGTGGCCGAGGCGGCAGCGGAAGGCTGTCCCCGCGGCTGCACGCACGAGTCGGAGGAGGCGGGGTGCGCGCTCGACGCGTGGGCGTCCACGCCCGATCAGCGTGCGCGAGTGGTCTCGATCCGGCGGCTGCTCGCCTCGCGCGCCGAGGGTGACGCGTGGTGATCACCGCGTACTGACCGGCCGGCCTCTCGGGCTCACGCGGTCCCGCTAGCCTGGAGCCATGCAGCCCGCCGGATCCTACGCCGCAGACCTCGCGCTCGCTCTCCGCATCGCGGACGAGGTCGACGCCCTGACCCTGCCCGCCTCGACGGGTCACCTCGAGGTCGAGCTCAAGGCAGACGACTCCCCCGTCACCGCGATCGACCGCGAGGCGGAGCGCATCATCCGTGCGCGGGTCGCCAGCGAACGACCGGCCGATGCGTTCGTGGGCGAGGAGTACGGCTCCACCTCGGGCGGCGCGCGCCAGTGGGTCGTCGATCCCATCGACGGCACCAAGAACTTCGTCCGGGGCGTCCCTGTGTGGGCGACGCTCATCGCCCTGATCGACGACGGGCTCCCCGTCATGGGCGTCGTGAGCGCCCCCGCGCTGTCACGCCGGTGGTTCGCCGCCGCCGGGGACGGCGCGTGGCGGGGCCAGAGCGTGGACTCGGCTGAGCGCATCGGCGTCTCCACGGTGGACGACCTCGCCGATGCGAGCCTCTCGTACTCCTCGCTGTCCGGCTGGGACGAGCGCGGGCTGCTGCCGGCCTTCCTCGGGCTGGCGAGCGACGCGTGGCGCACCCGTGCCTACGGCGACTTCTGGAGCTACATGCTGGTGGCGGAAGGCGTGGTCGATGCCGCGATGGAGCCCGAACTGGAGCTGTACGACATGGCGGCGCTGGTGCCCATCGTGACCGAGGCGGGCGGGCAGTTCACGTCGCTCGCGGGCGAGCCGGGGCCGTTCGGCGGGGACGCCCTCGCCACCAACGGCCGGCTGCACGCGCAGATCGCGGCCCGCCTGCAGCCCTAGGACGTCGCCAGGTCGCCGATCTCGCTCACGTCGTACCAGAGCAGGTCGCGCTCCTCGAGCCTCGCGAGCGCGTCGCGGTCGCCCTTGGCCGCCTCACGGCCGTCGACCTCCGCCTCGGGCTCGTCGACGAAGGCGCACGCCACCGCATCGGCCCTCACCCGTCCCGTGAGCGTGACTGCGGCCGGGTGCTCCCCCACCACCTGTTGGACGTCGGCACGCGGGTAGTCCACGGCGACCACCGCGCGACGGGATGCGCCCAGCTCCAGCACCGCATCGGCAGCCGCGGCGTCACGCACTTGCTCGGCCAGCAGCTCGTCGTCATCGGAGGCCGAGATGTCCAACAGGGTGGGCGTCAGCGCATAGCCGCTGCGCGGCTCCCATGTTCCGGACAGGCAGTGGCCGAGGTCCTCGACGGCGATGGGCACGTAGACGCGCATGGGTTCAGTGTCCCACCCCGGCGCTCGCGACGCGTGGATGACGCGGCGCGGCGGCGGCATCGTCCGCCGTCTGCAGACTTGCGGCGAGCGCGGCGATGGCTCGACGTGCCGGCGACCGGGGCGCGCGCTCGGCGAGGAGCTGGCCCGCGAGCGTCGCGGCGTCGCATGCCCGCGGGTCCCAGGGCACCGTCCACGTGCGTGGCACCTGCGCGAAACGCAGCAGGGCGTCGGCGACGGCTTCTTCCGGCCGGGCACCCGCAACCTCCGCGCGCACCCTGTTGACCACCACGACGGGCTCGGCTCCCACGTGCGCGCGCAGCGCGCCCAGCCCGTGGACGAGACGCTGGATGCCCAGCGGCTCCGCCGTCCCGACCGCCACCACTGTCTGTGCTCCTCTGAGCGCGCTCAGGGTCGCGGCGTTGCGTTGGGGAGCACGGGTGTCGTACGCCAGCTCCTCGTCGGTCTCGAGACCGAACCCGCAGTCGACGACCGTGACGGCCGCGGCCACCCGGGCGGCACGCCACACCTCGTCGAGCGCCGGTCCTGACAGCTCTGGCCAGCGCTCAGGGCGCGTGACACCGGTCAGGACTCGCAGGCGCGGCGCCACCTCGAGTGCGTAGTGGTCGATCGTCGAGGAATCGACGACGCCATGGTGGGCGGCTCGCGCGACGGCCGCCACACCCGGGGCCTCGTCCATGAGCCCGCAGGCCTGGGCAACGGCACCGCCGTAGGTGTCGACATCCACCAGCAGCGTCGCCGCACCCTGACGTGCGAACTCCCCCGCGAGGTTGACCGCCACGGTGGTGCGGCCGGGGGCGCCGGTGGGCCCCCACACCGCAATGACCGGGCCCTCTCGCACCGCAGTGGCGCGCCCGGCGCCCGTCACACCGGGAGCACGGGGAGCAGGCGCTTGCGGCATCAGCACGCTCAGGGCACGCTGAACCGCCGCGACGAGAGCGTCGTCCGCCGCTTGCGGCGCAACCACCTCGCCGATGCCGATGAGGGATAGCGCCTCGGCCGCCCTTGGAGTCGTGGGCACGCCCACCACTGCGACGCCGATCCTCGCCAGCTCGACGAGCACCGTGCGCGTCAGATGAGGCTGGTCCGACACCACGACGACCGAACCCACACCTGCATCGGCTGCGGCGGTCGCCTCCGCCAGATCCGCGCATCGGCGCACGACCCTCAGTCCGGCCGAGCCGTCGATCACCTGCGCGACACGCGCCTCCATCTGACCCGCGACCGCAATGATCACGCCAGGCGCCGCCATCACGAACCTCCAGCGAGCCCGACCACCGAGACCTCGCCACCCGTCGCAAGCGCCTCGAGGAAGTCCTCCAGCCCGGTGCGCGGCACGACGACGTAGACCGTCTCGCCTCCGCCGGCACCGAACGCGCCGTCGTCATTGTCCAGGTCCGCCACCACGAGTCCGTCGCCCACCAGACTGCTGTGAGCCTCGCCCTCGCCGTCGGCGTGGGTCACCCACACGTCGACCGAGGAACCGGGACGCACATCTGCCGCCACCGGAGACGTCGTGACGACGGCCACGGGTCGCCCGTCGAACTCGTCCGGGCTGGCGAGCGCTCGGGCAGGGATCAACTCGCCCTCTTCCACCACCCTGGTCACCACCTGACCCCAGGGCTCTGTGTCACCGGCTCCGTCGGCCGTGATGTAGGCGCCCTCCCCCACCCGCACATGAGCGACGGCGAGGTCGTCGGCCCCGAGGACCATCCCGGGAGTGAGCGTCGCGTGCGCGACGTAGTGCGGTGTGGTGCGGTCCGCCGCGTTCACGATGCCTGACACGCCGACGATCGCCACGGCGATCAGCAGCAGCCCGATGAGCAGGCGTGGGTCCTTCCACCCGGGGCGTCGCAGTCGACCCGCGACAGGTGCCCGTTCGTCCATAGCCTTTCCCCCCTGGTACACGGCTTCAGGCATAGCCTGCCCCGTCGCGACGCATCTCACAAGGGCCTGTGGAAACGCCCGAAGGAAAGCCGGCACCGTGCCACAATGGCGCCATGGCGCCCCGTTTCCTCAAGATCGAGGACGTGCAGGAGATCCTGAACGTCTCCTCGCAGCAGGCCTACGCACTCGTGCGCTCCGGCGATCTGCCCGCCATCCAAGTGGGCGGGCGCGGCATCTGGCGCATCGAGGCGAGCGAACTCGAGTCGTACATCGAGCGTCAGTACGCCGCGACGCGCGAGAGGACGAGCCAGCCCCGCTCCGCTGCCGAGTCCTAGGAGGACGCCACCTCCACGATGCCCGCAATGGGCACCGCCACGCGGTGCCGGTGGTGAACGTCGGTCATGAGCTCGATGTGATCCGCGTACACCGCCGCAATGACGCCATGCGTCTCGCCCCCTCGCGTCCGAACCCGCACGCGGGCGCGATCACGGCTGAGAGCACGCAGCGCATGTGAGATGCCGAGCCTGCGCTCGACTTCGGTGACGTGATGCGCGGCTCCGCTCAGACCACTGATGGAAGCGATGGAGGACATCGGCACCAGGTGCTCCCGCGCACCCTCATCGACCAGCAGCACCCACGCATGCGCGGAGTCAGTCACCACGCCGAGAAGCACTTCTCCATCACTCAGCACCACCGAGACGCTCGTCCCCTGCGCCCCCGCGATCCGGGCCGGAAGGTCGACCGCGGCTCGCTCGCCCCGCGTGCGTTCGGAGACCTCCGCTCGCCAGTCATGGTCGTGCGCCGCAGCCATCTGTCCCTCGAGGTCGTCGAACAAGGCATCCCAGCGCATGTGCACACGCTACGGGGTGAGCGCTGTCCACAGCCAGCACTGACCTCCGGTAGACGCCAGAGCGGCATCGTTGTATATCTACCATTATCAAACTGCATCAAACGCTATCGAAGAGGTGTGACATGGAGATCAGGACGACACGGCGAGCGCGCGGACATCGGGGAGCGTTCGCGGCGCGCGAAGCCGCGGCGAGGGCGGGCGCGATGGCCGCGTTGGCGGCGACTCCCGTCCTCGCATGGGCGCTCGCCGTCGCCACGTGGGACTCAGGAAGCGCGATCGCCGCCGGGCTATCGCGGGCGCCGTCGATGGCGCTCGCTCCCCTGACTCTCGGCGAGGGAGTCGCCGTGGTGGCAGGCGCTGGCGGCGCTGCGGTCGCGGCTCATCTCAGCGTCATGTCGCTCGTCCTCGTCGTCGCGCCGCGGCACTCGCGCGTGCGCCGGGCCGCACTGCGACTCACTCCCGGAGCATGGAGGCGCGTGGTGTCCATCGCCGCCACCGGGGCGCTGTCGGCGGGTCTTGCGCTCCCGGCGGGCGCCACGCCTGGCGACTCCGACGCCGGGTGGATTCCAGAGCCGATCGCCCCCCGCTCGAGCCTCGTGGAGCCTCCCGTGTCGCACCCGGTGCTGCCGCCTCCCGTGGGCCGTGAGGGACAGCCAGCGGCGGCTCCCGAGTCTGGCGGATCCGAGACTCCGACCACCGCAGCGCCGGCTGACCGCTCGCGGGATCGGCTCCACGTCGTGGCCCCAGGAGACTCGCTGTGGTCCATCACGGCCGACGCGATCGACGGGGGGCTCCACGACGGGTCCATCAGCCGCGACGCAGGAGCCATCGCGGCGGCATGGCCACAGCTCTACGAGGCGAATCGCGAGACGGTAGGCACCGATCCCTCTTTGATCCACCCCGGCCAGGAACTCACCATCCCCCCGGGGTGGGAGCGATGAGCGCCGCAAGCCTCCCCGCGCCCCAGGGCGGTGCCCGTGCGCCGGGGTTCACCTCGGCGCCGCCGCCGCCCAGCCCTGTGCCCTACGGCCGGGAGCGACGGGTTCTCGGCGACCCGGCGCCGCTCGCCTGCACGGTCGCCAAGGCGGTCATGGAAGCCCTGCTGGGCGGACCGGCACTGGACCCCTATGTGCGTTGGATCGCACCTGCGGTGTTCGGTCAGGTGGCTCGGCAGCGCTCCCTTGCTCGCCGAGCGGGCCTCGCTCGCTCGCACCCCGTCGGCGTGCGTCGGGCACGCGTGTTCCGGGTGTCGCGGGACGCGGCGGAGGTCTCGATCGTCGTCGACGACGGAGACCACTGCCGAGCCATCGCCATGCGACTCGAAGACGTGACGGGCCGCTGGCTCGTCACCGAGATGCACGTGGGTTGAGGCTCAAGCCTCGTTCTTGCCGTGGCACATCTTGTACTT
This sequence comes from Demequina aestuarii, assembly GCF_000975095.1. Lineage (GTDB taxonomy): Bacteria > Actinomycetota > Actinomycetes > Actinomycetales > Demequinaceae > Demequina > Demequina aestuarii. The sequence continues at coordinate 557,674 of NZ_BBRD01000001.1, read as the reverse complement.
CTTGCCTGAGCCGCACGGGCACGGGGCGTTCTTCGCGGTGCCCGGGAACGTCGCGCCGTCGTCGGAGGGCTTGTCGCCCGCCTTGGGCCCCGACTTCTTGACCTCGCCCGTGCCGTCGTCCGAGGGGCCCGAATACGTGAGCGCACCCATGTTGGACTGCATCATGGCGCCGGGCGTGGCCGAGGCGACGCCCCGGCGCTGACCCGCCTGTGGGCCCGCTGCCTGCGCTCCCGCGGTCGCCTGCGCGACGTTCGGGGAGCCCGCGGCGGTCGCTGCGGCGGAAGCGGCCGTGACCTCGCCCGCCGCCGGCTCCTTGACGCGCTTCTCGACCCGGTACAGCACCTGCAGCGACTGCTCCTTGATCGAGTCCGTCATAGCCTCGAACAGCTGGAAGCCCTCGCGCTGATACTCGGTGAGGGGGTCGCGCTGGCCCATGGCCCGCAGCCCGATGCCCTCCTTGAGGTAGTCCATCTCGTACAGGTGCTCGCGCCACTTCGCGTCGAGCACCTGCATGACGACCTGGCGCTCGACGGTACGGGTGAGGTCGGCGCCCAGGCGCTCCTCCACGGCCTCGTACTGGACCTTCGCGTCGGCGGTGAGTTCCCGCGTCAGGAACGCGCCCGAGAGCTGACTGACGCCTCCCGCCTCCTCCACGAGCTCGTCCGTGGTGAGCGAGACCGGGTAGATGGTGCGGAGGTCCTTCCAGAGCGCGTCGAGGTCCCAGTCCTCGGGACTGCCCACGGCGGTGCCAGCGCGCACGTAGGCACCGACGATGTCGTCGATGAACGTCATGACCTGGTCGCGGAAGTCCTCGCCGTCGAGCACGCGACGCCGCTCGGAGTAGATGACGCTGCGCTGAGAACTCATCACGTCGTCGTACTTGAGGATGTTCTTGCGAATCTCCGCGTTCCGGCCTTCGATCTGGGCCTGCGCCGAGCGCACGCCGCGCGTCAGCACCTTCGACTCGATAGGCATATCGTCGGGCAGCGCCGACGAATTCATCATCGTCGCGGCCAGTCCCGACTGGAACATGCGCATGAGGTCGTCCTCGAGCGACAGGTAGAACCGGGACTCGCCGGGGTCGCCCTGACGGCCCGAGCGGCCGCGAAGCTGGTTGTCGATGCGTCGCGACTCGTGGCGCTCGGTGCCGAGCACGTAGAGTCCGCCCGCGGCGAGCACCTCCTCGTGCTCAGTGGCGACGGCGGCCTGTGCCTCCTCGAACACGCCGTCCCACACGCGCTCGTACTCCTCTGGCTGCTCCTGCGGGTCCAGGCCGCGGTCCGACATCTCCTGCACGGCCCGGAACTCGGGGTTGCCGCCGAGCATGATGTCGGTGCCGCGCCCGGCCATGTTCGTGGCGACGGTCACGGCGCCCTTGCGGCCCGCCTCGGCGACGATGGCCGCCTCGCGCTCGTGCTGCTTCGCGTTCAGGACGGAGTGCTGGATCCCGTGCTTGCGCAGCTCGGCGCTCAGCCGCTCCGACTTCTCGACGGAGACGGTGCCGACCAGCACCGGCTGGCCCTTCTCGTGGCGCGCGAGGATGTCCTCGATCACTGCGTCGAACTTCGCCTGCTCGGTCTTGTACAGCAGGTCCGACTTGTCCTCGCGGATCATCGGCATGTTGGTGGGGATCGGCACCACGCCCATCCCGTATGTCGCGTTGAGCTCGGACGCCTCGGTCTGGGCCGTTCCGGTCATGCCGGCGAGCTTGTCGTACTGACGGAAGTAGTTCTGCAGCGTGATGGACGCGTAGGTCTGATTCTCGGCCTTGACCTCGACGCCCTCCTTCGCCTCGATGGCCTGGTGGAGCCCCTCGGAGTAGCGGCGGCCGCGCAGCAATCGGCCGGTGTGCTCGTCGACGATGTCGACCTCGCCGTTCTGCACCACGTAGTCGCGGTCGCGGCGGAACAGCTCCTTGGCCTTCACCGCGTTGTTGAGGAAGCCGATCAGGGGCGTGTTGGCGGGGTCGTAGAGGTTCTCGATGCCCAGGGCCTTCTCGACCTTGTCGATGCCCGGCTCGAGCATGCCGACGGCCTTCTTCTTCTCCTCGACCTCGTAGTCCTCGTCGATGACGAGCGACGCCGCGATCCGGGTGAACTCCGTGTACCACTTGAGATTGTCGCCCTGCGAGGGCCCCGAGATGATGAGCGGGGTGCGCGCCTCGTCGATGAGGATCGAGTCGACCTCGTCGACGATCGCGAAGTGGTAGCCGCGGTGCACCAGGGAGTTCGGGTCCAGCGCCATGTTGTCGCGCAGGTGGTCGAAGCCGAACTCGTTGTTGGTGCCGTACGTGATGTCGGCCGCGTACTGGGCCTTGCGGTCCTGGGGGGACATCCCCGACAGGATGCAGCCGGTCTCCATCCCGAGGAACCGGAACACCCGGCCCATCAGCTCGGACTGGTAGCTCGCGAGGTAGTCGTTGACCGTGACGACGTGGACGCCGTTGCCCGTGATCGCGTTGAGGTAGGCCGGGAGGGTCGCGACGAGGGTCTTGCCCTCACCGGTCTTCATCTCGGCGATGTCACCGAAGTGCAGCGCCGCACCACCCATGACCTGGACGTCGAAGTGCCGCAGGCCGAGGGTCCGGCGCGATGCCTCACGGACGGCCGCGAACGCCTCGGGCATGATCGCGTCGAGACTCTCGCCGCCTTCGAAGCGGGTGCGGAACTCGGGAGTGAGGCTCTTCAGCTCGTCGTCCGAGAGCTCCTGGTAGGCGTCCTCCATGGCGTTCGTCAAGGTGACGATCCTGCCGAGACGTCGCAGCACGCGGCCCTCGCCCATGCGGACGACACGATCGAGAATTGACACGTAGCTCTCCTTGCGGTTCGGATCCGTCAACCATCGTAGGGCGTCAGTGCAGGGTCGCTGGTTCGTCTCGCTGTGGGCGCAACAGCACGACGGCCGATGCGAGGGCCGCCCCTCCGAGCAGCCCCCAGGGGCCGATGCGCTCGACGAAGATCAGCGCGCCGAGCACGGCGGCGACGAGCGGCTCCAGCAGCGCGACCACGGTCGCGACGAACGGCGGCACCGTCCGGAGGCCGGAGAGGTACGCGAGATACGCGAGCGCGGTGGACACGACGCCGAGCACCAGCGCATACCCCCACGGGGCGGCCCCCTGGGGCACTCCCCACCCGACCAGCGCGGCGACCGGCACCAGCATCAGCCCGCCTGCGCTGAAGGCGAGCGCCGTGAGGCGCGCCGCGCCGAGCCCAGGGACCGGAGCGCGGTTGACCACCGTCACCCCGGCGAAGACGGCACCGGTGGCGATCGCCAGCGCCACGCCCGCGAGCGCGCGGTCGTCGGCGTCCACGGACGAGCCCAGCAGCGCGACCAGACCGGCGAGAGCGATCACCAGCGCGAGCGCGCGGCGAGCGTCCGGGCGGTCTCCGCGCCGTGCCCAGTCCCACAGCACCACCCACGCGGGCGCGCAGCCAATCGCCACGAGCGTCGCGAGACCCACCCCGGCGAGTGCGATGCTCGTGAAGTACAGCACCTCGAAGGCGGCGATCATCGCTCCCGTGGTGACGAGGCGCCGGAGCATCGGCACGGTGAGGGACCGGGGACGCACCGCTCCGCGCGCAGCCAGCCACAGCGTCAGCGTTGCGCCGGCGACGAGCATGCGCCACATCGCCACCGAGGCGGCCGGAATCTGGCCGTCATCGGCCAGCAGCGTCCCGAGCACCCCTCCCGTCCCCCACAGTGCGGCGGCGAGGAGGACGAGCAGAAAGTCGCGGGTGCGCACGCTCGGAGACTACCGGGAGACCCCGGTGCTCCGGCGTGCGCGCCCGCGACGATTCCGTGTCGTCAGGCGGTCAGGCGGTCTCGCGCTGAGCGTCCTCGTCGTCGGCGGTCTCCTCGATACGGATCACGCCATAGGTCCAGCCGCGCCTGCGGTACACCGCAGAAGCGAGACCGGAGTCGGAGTCGAGGAACAGGTAGAAGTCGTGCCCGACGAGCTCCATCTGATCGATGGCGTCGGCCACGGACATGCGCGTCGCACTGTGGGTCTTGGAGCGGATCACGATCGGCGTGCCATCGATGGGCACCTCGACTGTCGACCCCTCGGGGGCGCCATCCCACGATTCGACGCTCTCGACTCGTTCGCCGTCCCGCGGGGCGCCGTGCTCGGTGGTGGTGCCGGCCTGCTCGGCGGCTGCCATGTCCTGAGCGACCACCGCGTGGAGCGACGGCTTGCCCTTGTGACGGTTCGCGCGGCGCTCGTGCTGTCGGCGCAGCTGCTCCACGATGCGTGCGGTCGCAAGGTCCAGCGCGGCCATTCGGTCGTCGGCGGCGGCCTCGGCCCGAATCACGCCGTGATCGTGGAGCGTGATCTCCACGCGTTCGCGCTCTCCGGACAGCCGGGGGTTCCGTTCGTGTACCACGTTGATCTCTGCGCGCGTGGCTCTGGGGGCGAGCGACTCGACCTTCTCCATCTTCTCGAAGATCTTCAGGCGCGTGTCTTCGGAGACCTTCGTGTGGCGTCCGACGATCGCAATGTCCATGGTGAAACTCCTCCGGGTCAGCGTTAGCGGCCACGTGGCCGAGTCATGGTGACGGCGGCGCCTTCTGCGCCTGCGGCATCACCTCCTCGAACCTTGAAGGTGTCGACGAATCTCTGTCTGAATCCCACCCTAGACCCACCCGGGCACGCGAGCGAGCACCACTGGCAGACGCGGCGACGAACGCCCCGATCACGATCGCGCCCTCCCCCTCGAGCGCGTCGACGCAGGCCGCCAGAGTCGCCCCCGTCGTGAGGACGTCGTCGACCAGCACAACCGGACCGCGGACGGCGCGCCGCACCGCGACGGACCCCCGCGCGCCGCGCCAGCGGGCGCGCGCCGACCGCCCGCGCGACTCCCCGCCGCCGATGCTCATCACCCTGGCGACCGACGCCTCGAGCCCCGCCTCCCTCAGGCCCGTCGCGACACCCCTGGCGAGCATCTCGGGCAGGTCCACCCCGCGCCGCCGGGTGCTGGCGGGGCGTGCCGGTGCAGGCACCACCGTGATCGAGGGCGGGGCGGGTGGGACGACAGGGCCTTCTCGCATCGGCGCCCTCGCGAGCTCCGGGCCGACCCGCCGGGCGGCGAGCCGCACGGATCCGGCGATCCAGGCGTCGAGGTCCCGGCGCGCGCCGTCCTTCCACGCGCGCACCACGGACTCAGGCGATCCGTCGAGGCCCGCGACCGCCCACACGGGCAACGGAGCCCGCCCGTCGATGTCGAGTCGCGGAGCACCGGAGTCCACGCGCACGGGCCACCCCCACCAGACGGACGCGCAGTCCTCGCACAGCCTCACGTCCACCTCGCCGCACCCGGCACACTCGACCGGCACGACGAGCCGTGCGAGATCCTCCGCTGCGGTGCGCGCCGCCCCGACCCAGTCCACCGGCCCAGGATGACCGGCCGTCCGCCGCCGAAGCACCGTCAGAGCAGGGTCGCGGTGCGCGCCGTGCCATCACGCCCGCCTGGGGACGGCGTGGCTCAACCCGAGTAGGCGACCTCGGACACGCCTTGGAGCACGGGTGCCCACGCCGAGCCGGAGCGCTCCTCCACCCGACCATCGGCGCCCACCACCACCAGCGACGCTTCGCCGACGCGCACGGACAGGTCGACAGCGTCCTGGAGCGTGGTCACCAGGGAGGTGCCGCCCCCGACGGTCACGAGCCACAGGGGCGACGAGGCGCCCTCGACGTCCTCGCCCAGCACCGCGACCGTCGAGTCGTCGAGCCATGCGAGGTCGACGCCCGCGCCGACCCCCGTCCCGATCGCGACTGGCTCCCCGATGCCCAGCGGCGCGCCTGCGGCGTCACGCACCACGGCGGCCACCTCCACCACGGGCTGTCCGCCGGAACGCGACACCGTGGCGACCATGCTGCCGTCGCGCGACACGGACAGCGCAATCGTCGACCGGGTCTGCAGCCAGGCGCTCTCGAGCACCACGCTCTCCCCGGTGGGGGCGACCGCGATGAGCCCCTCGCCGTCGACCCCGCGCGCGGTCCACAGGTACCCGTGCCGGTCGAAGCTGGGCGCCACCAGATCGCTACCGGAGAACACGTCGGTGGCCGCCACCGTGCCCACGGGCGCGGGCATGTCCTGCTCGAAGGCGACGAACGAGGCACCGTCCTCGGCAAGCACGGTGCTCGTCATCAACGCCTCGCCGTCGACGTAGGCCACGCGCTCGCCGTCGTATGACCGCGCCAGGCCGTACGCGTTCGCGCCTACACCGCCCACGTCGTCGGCGGTCATCAGCAGCGTCTCGCCATCCCACGTGCCGAGGCGACCCGCCGCGAGCACGGCCGCTTGCGGCTCGGGCACCGGCGGTGCCGTGAGCTCGACGGGCTCGTCGGTCGCGATGGGCAGTCCGCCGATGCGCACCTCGACGTCCGTCACGCTCGGCATCGCTCCCAGCGTCACGCGCATCTGCTCCGCCGCCAGCGCGCGCTGCTCCGGCGTGCCCGCGGACTGAGGCGTGAGGTCCACGGTGGCCACGCCGCCCGTCACCACCACCGACTCCACCGCGAGCGCAGCGGTCGCCGGGAAGCCGGTGACGACCGCATCGGCCAGCCACGTCGAGGGCCCCTCCACGAGTTCGCGCGCCGCGGCGGTCACGACGTTGTTGTCCGGCAGCCACCGCACCTCCGGGACGGACGTCGTGAGGTCGGGGGTGGCGAAGACCAGGTCGACCTGGCGGAAGAACCGCGTGAAGTTCGCCTGGTTGATCACCACGCCGTCAGCGAGCTCGGAGATGCGCCACCGCCCCTGATCGTCCTCGATGAGCGTGTACGAGAGGTCCGCGACGGTGCCATCGGGAGAGTCGACACGCCTCCCCGACGAATCGACCGTGGATGACAACGGCACCTCATAGGCGACCGTGCGCGACTCCTCGTCCCACACGGGCGTGGCGGCACCGGACCGGTAGACGAGCGTCTGCGCTCCGGGGTTCCAGCTGGCCGCCGCCTCGTCCGTCAGGAACTCCCGTGCCACCTCGAAGTCCGAGGCGACGCCCGCAGCGGAGGCGTTGAGGAAGCCCACGATGATCGCCGCCGGCTCGTCCGAGGGGCCCGGGCCCTCCTGGATGGGCTGCAGCGGCTCGACGGGCAGCACGTCGGCGCTGCCCTCCTGCACGTCCCCGGTGTGCGGGATCGCCGCGCAGCCCACCAAGGTCGTGGCGGCGAGCGTGATCACGGCCGCGAGTCGTCGGGTGTTCACGGCTGGCCTCCCTCGGCGCTGGGACTCACGAGCGTGGAAGCGAAATCCACGCGGGGGCCAGCGGCCTCGAAGTCCTTCTCACGCATCACGAGGGGCAAGGGGGCGTTCGAGCCGAGCCCCTCCGACGTCCGCGGCAGCAGCAGCCGGAAGCTGGCGCCCTTGCCCGGCTGACCCCACGCCTCCAGCCGCCCATCGTGCAGCACCGCATCCTCGCGCGCGATCGACAGTCCGAGACCGGTCCCGCCCATCGTGCGCGCCCGCGCGGAGTCCGCCCGCCAGAACCGGTCGAACACGCGCTCGACCTGGTGCGTGGTGAGCCCCAGACCGTAGTCGCGCACCACGACGGCGACGCCGCGCCTGTCGGCGCGGACCGCGACGTCGACGGCGCCCTCCTGACAGTGCTCGATGGCGTTCGAGAGCAGATTGCGGACGATGCGCCCCACCCGGGGTCGATCGATCGACGCCGTGTGGCCGCCCGCCGCGACGTGGAGCCGGATCTCGACGCCCATGTCGCCCGCGATGGGAAGCATGGCCTCGACCTCGTCTCTCACCACATCGGCGAGGTCCACCTCTTCGAACTCCAGGGGCGCGGCGCCCGCGTCGATGCGGGAGATCTCCAGCAGGTCGCTCAGCAGCGCCTCGAAGCGATCAAGCTGAGTGCTGAGCAGCTCGGCCGAGCGGGACACGTGGGGAGGGAAGCCGTCGCGAGCGTCGTGGAGCACGTCGGACGCCATCCGCACCGTCGTGAGCGGGGTGCGCAGCTCGTGCGAGACGTCGGAGACGAACCGACGCTGCAGTCGCGACAGGTGCTCCATGCGCGTGATCTGGCGCTGGAGCGACTCGGCCATCTCGTTGAAGGTCTGCGCGAGCGTGGCCATCTCGTCGTGACCGCGCACGGTCATGCGCTCCGAGAGCCGCCCCTCGGCGAGGCGCGACGCCACGCGAGCCGCCTGCCGCACCGGCCGCACCGCCTGCGACGTCACGAACCACGTCATGGCGACCACGAGCGCGACGAGCACCGCGGCGCCCAGCGCGAGCACCTGCTGAATGAGCGCGAGCGTCGACTGCTCGTCGGCGAGCGAGTACACGAAGTACAGCTCGTATGCGCCTGCGACGGGGATGTCGAACTGCGACCCCACGACGATCCCCGGGTCCCCCGTGCTGGGCAGGGTGACGAACTGCCATGGCTGGGCGACGCCGTCCGCCACCGCGTCACGCATGTCAGAGGAGACGGCCAGACGCAGGCCCGTGGTCGACTCACCGATGGTCAGCGGTACCGCCGAGGTGTTGTCGGGACTGCGCAGCATCACCAGACCGCGGCTCTCGCCGCCCAGCGCGCGCAACTCGGTCTGCAGCACGTAGACGAACTGCTGCAGGTCCTGCGGGTTGGCGGCCGTCGACGTCTCGGCACGTTCCTGAGCGGTGGCGGCGTCACGCGCGCTCTCCGCAAGCACACGATCCACACGGTTGTCGACCAGGCCGTCGCGGATCTGGGTCGTGACGTAGGCGCCGAGCAGAGCGACCGTGCCGATGCCCATCACGAGTGTCGACACGACCACGCGCAGCGACATCGAACGGGTCCAGCGCCGGGTCGCGTAGCGCACCGGGGTGGCGAGAGCCGCGCCGACGGACCGTGCGATGCTCGTCATGGGGGTGGACCTCAGACCCACGCCGTCACGGCTGGTGGGCGCCCGCCTTGTAGCCCACGCCGCGCACCGTCTGGATGATCTCGGGGTTCTCCGGGTCGTGCTCGATCTTCGCGCGCAGTCGCTGGATGTGGACGTTCACCAGACGGGTATCCGCGGCGTGCCGGTAGCCCCACACGTCTTCGAGCAGGATCTCGCGCGTGAACACCTGGCCGGGCGCGCGGGCCAGGGTGACGAGCACGTCGAACTCGAGCGGCGTCAGCGGGATGACGTCCCCGGCGCGCGTCACACGGTGGCCGGTGACGTCGATCTCGAGGTCGCCGATGCGCACCACCGCCGGGACGGCGTTGTCGTTGCGGCGCAGTCGCGCCCGCACCCGAGCGATGAGCTCGCGCGGCTTGAACGGCTTGGGGATGTAGTCATCCGCCCCGGACTCGAGGCCGAGCACCACGTCGACCGTGTCGGACTTCGCCGTGAGCATGATGACCGGAACGCCTGACTCTGCGCGGATCTCCCGGCAGATGTCGATGCCGCTCTTGCCCGGCAGCATCAGGTCGAGCAGGATCACGTCGGGATTCTCGTCACGGAAGGCCTGCACTGCACGGTCGCCGTGATCGCAGAAGACAGGCTCGAAACCGTCGCCGCGAAGGACGATTCCGATCATCTCCGAGACTGCGGGGTCGTCATCGACCACCAGGATGCGTGCCGTCATGACGCCATCTTGCCACGGTGGGCGCGACGGGAGTGAGAGGGCCGCAACCCGCGTGCGCCGCATGGCAGGATAGTCCGAGTCGACGAAGGGGGCTCGATGACCAACGACGATCGCCGCGGCACGGAGGCATCAGCCGACGCGGCGGCGCTGCACTGGCCGTCCGACCAGGACGCCCGCACGGCGGCCGATGCGGCAGCGCCCCAGGCGTGGACCGCGCCAGGTGGCACCCCACCGGGTCCGCCGGGAGCTGCACCCGCACCCGTCGCCGGCGCCGCACCGGGCCCGTCGCTCGCTGAGCAGCCCGCCTACGGCACGCCTGCCGCGGGACGTGGGCCCGTGCCGCAGCAGATGGGTGCCGCGCCATCGTTCCGGTCGTGGCAGCCGGGGATCATCCCGCTTCGTCCCCTCAGCTTCGGCGACTTCCTCACCGTGCCGTTCAAGGCCATGCGCTTCAATCGCGCCGTCGTCCTGGGCGCACCGCTGCTGTTCACGCTCGTCTCGACGATCCTCATGCTCGTCGCGCTGTGGATGGTGTTCACCGACCCCCAGCTGGGCCTGATGAACACCACCCCCACGTTCTCTGGCATCTCCTCCCGCACCATCGCGATGATCGTGGTGTCAGTCCTGATGATGCTGCTCGCGGACGTGTTCTCCAGCTCGATCATCGCCCCTGGAGTCGCGCGCGCCGTGCTCGGGGAGCGCATCGGCATCCCGCTCGCGTGGCGCCAGGTGCGCCGGCGCCTGGGGTCCCTGCTGCTGCTCTACGTCACGACCTCCGCAGCTCTCACCGCGCTGCTGCTCGTGGCGTTCTCGCCGCTGCTGGTGTCCCTCGCCGCGGGAGACGCCAGCGGCGGCGCCATCGCGCTCACCGTGGTGCTGTTCTTCCTCCTGATGATTCCTGCGGGCTTCCTCGTGACGCTCGGCCAGGGCATCGCACGAGCGATGATCGTGCTCGAGGGCATCTCGATGGTGGCGGCACTCAAGCGTCTGACGCGCCTGATCCGTGGTCGGTTCTGGTGGAGCGTCCTCGTACTGTTCGTCGCCGCGATCCTGATCAACATCGTGTCGAGCGTGCTGCAATACGTGGGGCAGTTCGGCGCGATCTTCGTCTCGCTCGTCGCCCCCGAGAACATGGTCGTCCTGATCGTGGCCTTCTTCGTGGTGTACGGACTGTCCTACGTGATCTCGCTGGTGTTGGTGTACTCCTACCTGGGCTCCGTATTCGCGCTCCTCTACATCGACCTGCGCATGCGTCACGAGGGCTTCGACCTCGACCTGGCCCGTGCCGCCGAGCAACGGGCACGGCGCTGACAGATGCGCGTCGACATTCCCGTCACACCTGACTCCGACAGCGCGCGCGAATGGGCGCGCGAGGAGCTGGCGAAGGCCGAGTACCTCGACCAGGGCACCACCTGGTTCGAGAGCTTTCTCCAGTGGCTGCAGGAGCTGTTCGACGGCGTGGGCTCGCTGGGGGGCGCGATCGGCCCGCTCGGCACCATCCTCATCGTGGTGCTCGCGGTCGCTGCCGTCGCGATCATCGTGTGGCTCGTGCTCGGACCCCTCCGGCGCTCCCGCCGTGCCGCCGTCGCGGGTGCGGTGTTCGACGACGACGGTCGGTCCTCTCAGCAGATCCGCGACGCGGCGGCCACGGCCGGAGACGCGGCCCAGTGGGACCTCGCGGCCATGGAATGGTTCCGCGCCGCGGTGCGGCTCATGGAGGAGCGGCGCATGATCGTCGACTCACCCGGAGCCACCGCGCGCGAGGCCGCCGTGCGGATCGAGACAGCGGTCCCGGACCTCGCGGGAGCCGTCGCGGTCGACGCCGAGAGCTTCGACGTCGCCCGGTACGGCTCGGGCGGGCTCACCAGAACCGACGCGGATCACGCGCGCGCGACGTACGAGTCGCTCGTCCACGCGCGTCCCGGAGCACGGGCCGAGGCCACGGCGTGAGCACCGCATCCGTGGACAGCGCGCGCACGCGACCCGCGCCATCCTCCCCAGGCTTCAGCCGCGCGGACGACGATGCGGGTCTGGTGACGCGCGCACGTCGGCGGCCCGTCGTGCTGAGCGCCGCCGCGCTGTTCGTCGTGCTCATCGTGACGCTGATCTGGACCTCGCGCCCCGAGGACTACACGCCGCTGTCGACGGACAACGCGACTCCCAGCGGCACCCGGGCGCTGGCCCAGGTGCTGCGGGCCCAAGGTGTGGACGTGCGCCAGATCGGGACCATGGCCGATGCGCGCATCGACTCACCTGGGACGACCACGCTCGCGGTCGCGGGCACCGAGCCCATGGCCGAGTACCAGATCGACGCGCTCATCGAGTATCCGGGAGACCTCGTCCTGATCGACCCGTCGCAGAGCGTGGTCGACCGCATCGCTCCGGCGCTGTCCGTCGAGCCATCGCTCGACGCCGCGCCCGTCGCTGCCGCATGCGAGGATCCGGATGCGGTGGCGGCCGAGAGCGTGCGAGTCGCGGACACGGGGCTGGCTGGCGATCCTGGCCCGGACGGGATGCTGTGCTTCCCGAACGACTACGGCAGCCACGCGTACGCCGTGGTCGACGACGGCGACCGCCGCGTCACGCTGATCGCGTCGTGGCCGCTCGTCACGAACGAGCACCTCGCGGAGGACGGCAACGCCGCACTCGCGCTGCGGGCCCTCGGGCGCCACGAGACGGTGGTCTGGTACGTCGGCGACCTGTTCGACCCGTCGACGCTGACGTGGAGCGACGGGGACGGCGACGGGGACAATGGCGCTGATGGCGCGGTTCCGCCCACCGAGATCGAGGCCAACCCCGACTTCCTGCCTCCTGGTACCGGCAGCGCCGTCTACCTGCTGGCGCTCACCGCCCTCGTGGCGGCGTGGTGGCGAGCCCGCAGGTTCGGCCCGCTCGTGCGCGAACCGCTGCCGGTGATCGTGCGGGCGTCCGAGGCGACGCGAGGGCGCGCACGACTCTACCGCCGCTCGCGCGCCAGCGGGCGGGCGACCGCTGCTCTTCGCGCCACCGCCGCCGCACGGATGGCACGCCGGCTGGGCGTGCCGCGCGCGGCAGGACGGACGGGACTCGTCCCTGCGGTGGCCCGCGCCGCGAACCGCGACGAGAGCGACGTCGATCGCATTCTCTACGGCGCACCGCCCACCGACGACTCCACCATGATGAGCATCATCCAAGAGCTGGACACCCTGGAAAGTGAGGTTCACCGACCGTGACCGATACCCCTGACTCCCCACGCCCGACCTCCGAGACGACCCCCGCCGGCGGCGATGCCGACAGCGCACGCGAGGCGCTGTCACGCATCCGCACCGAGGTCGGAAGGGCCGTGGTGGGCCAGGACCAGGTGGTCACCGGTCTGGTCATCGCCTTGCTGTGCCGCGGCCACGTGCTGCTCGAGGGCGTGCCCGGCGTGGCCAAGACGCTGATGGTGCGCACGCTCGCGCGCACGATCGGCCTGGACTCCAAGCGCGTCCAGTTCACGCCCGACCTCATGCCGGGAGACGTCACCGGGTCGCTCGTGTACGACGCGCGCACGGCGGCGTTCTCGTTCCGGGAGGGGCCCGTGTTCACCAACCTGCTGCTCGCCGACGAGATCAACCGCACCCCTCCCAAGACCCAGTCATCTCTGCTCGAGTCGATGGAAGAGCGCCAGGTCACGGTCGACGGCGAGGCTCGCGCCCTTCCGGACCCGTTCCTCGTGATCGCGACCCAGAACCCCGTCGAGTACGAGGGCACGTATCCGCTCCCCGAGGCCCAGCTGGATCGGTTCCTCCTCAAGCTCCCGGTGCGCATGCCCGCGCGACACGATGAGATCGACGTGCTGCGTCGCCACGCCGACGGCTTCGACCCTCGCAACCTGGAGGCGGCCGGGGTCACCGCCGTCGCGACGATCGCGGATCTCGAGGCCGGACGCGCGGCCGTGTCGCAGGTCGCGGTCTCCGACGAGGTCGCGGGCTACGTGGTCGACATCTGCCGCGCGACGCGAGAGGCCCCCTCGGTCGCCCTCGGAGTCTCCCCCCGAGGAGCGACGGCCCTGCTCAGCACCGCGCGAGCGTGGGCGTGGATGCGCGGCGGCACCTTCGTCACGCCCGACGACGTCAAGGCGCTCGCCGAATGGGCCCTCAGCCACCGGATCCAGATGCGCGCGGAGGCAGAACTCGAGGGCGTCACCACGGCCGCCGTGCTGGCCTCGGTGCTCGCGAGCGTCCCGGTGCCGCGCTGACGATGTACATCACCGGTTGGACAGTGGCGCTCAGCGCGATCGGCGCCGTGCCCGCGATGTGGGTGCAGGAGCGCGCCTTCGCGTGGGTGTGGGTGATCGGCGTCATCGCGCTGGCGTGCCTGGATGCTGCGCTCGCGGCCAAGCCTGGGATTCTCGGCGTCAGGCGCAGCGCGCCTCGCGCCGTCCGGCTGACCGAGTCCACCGCGGTGGAGCTCGAGGTCGTGAACCTGGGGAGCAGGGTGGTCTCGGGGACCGTGCGCGACGCGTGGCAGCCGTCCGCCGGGGCCACGGGCAATCGCCACCGCTTCCGGCTGGCGCCGGGCGAGGCGACGGTGTGCGTCACGCCGATGCGCCCCACGCGTCGCGGGGACCGGCGAGCGGACGTCGTCACGGTGCGCGTGGCGGGACCGCTGCGGCTCGCGGGCAGGCAGCGTTCGATCGAGGCACCGGCGACGCTGCGGGTGCTCCCGGAGTTCGCCTCGCGCAAGCACCTGCCGTCCCGGCTCGCCCGCCTGCGCGAGATCGACGGTCAGACAGCGGTGCAGCTGAAGGGCGCGGGGTCCGAGTTCGATTCCCTGCGCGAGTATGTGATCGGGGATGACGTCCGTGCCATCGACTGGCGCGCGAGCGCGCGGCGTGCCGAGGTGCTGGTGAAGACCTACCGCCCCGAGCGCGACCGGCGGGTCATGATCGTGCTCGACACTGCGCGGCTCTCCGCCGCCCGCGTGGGGGACGCTCCGCGCATCGACGCCTCCATCGAGGCGGCGCTGCTGCTATCCGCTCTCGCGTCCAAGGCGGGCGACCGCGTCCAGGTGAGCGCGTTCGACCGCGTCGAGCGAGCGCGCGCGATGGGCGTGTCCGGACCCGCGATGATGCCTGTCCTCGCGGACGCACTGTCGACCGTCGAGCCCGCGCTCGTGGAACCCGACTGGCCCGCTGTGGCACGGCTGGTCCAGTCCCGCCTGTCCCAGCGCGCGCTCGTCGTGCTCATGACGACGCTCGATGCCTCCGCCGTCGATGGCGGCATGCTCGACGCCGTCGCGGCCATCGCGCGCAGCCATGCCGTCGTTCTCGCCTCCGTCGACGACCCCGAGGTGCGCGCGCTGGAACGAGGCCGCGACGACATGCACGACCTCTACGCCGCGGGCGCGGCCGCACGGGGAGCACTCGAGCAGGACGCGGTTGCGGCGCGGGTGCGCGAACTGGGCGCGGACGTGCTCACCGCGCTGCCGGACGACCTCGCACCGGCCGTGGCCGACCGCTACCTCGACCTCAAGGCCTCGGGGAAGCTGTAGCGCCGCTGAGTCCTCAGCCGACGACCGCGGCGGTGTCAGTGGCGAAGTCCCCCTCGGAGTCCCCCGTGATCTGCGAGGCGACCGCGTGGCGGCCGATCACGAAGACGTAGAGCCAGAACGCCCCGAATGCCAGCGAGCCGATCGCGATCTTCACGGACCACGGCATGTGCGACCCGGTCACGAATCCCTCGATCAGTCCCGACAGGAACAGCACTCCGACGAGCCCGATGCCGACGCTCACGGCGATGCGGCCCTCCTGCGCGAGAGCCTCTCCGCGCGCGCGGTCCCCGGGCACGAGCATCGTCCAGAACAGCCGGAGGCCCGCGCCAGCGGCCACGAACACGGCGCTCAGCTCGAGCAGACCGTGCGGGATGATCAGCTGGAGGAAGATGTCGAGCAGCCCGGCCTCGGCCATCACGGCGGCGGCGACTCCCAGCTGGATGACCGTGTTGTACATGAGGAGAATCGGGAAGAACCCGGTGATGCCCAAGGCGATGCACTGCAGCGCGATGAGTCCGTTATTGGTCCACACCGTCGCGGCGAACGACGAGGAGTCGTACTCGTAGTAGTAGCTCGCGAACTCGAGCTCGGCGACGGCCGCCCGCTCCTCGGGCGTCCCGACGAGTGCGAGAGCCCCGGGGTGGGTCACGGTCCACCACGCCGACACTGCGGCCATGGCCACCACCGCCGCGAAGACGATGACTCCCCACCACCGCACCCGGTAGAACGCGGCGGCCAGCCCCAGCGTCAAGTAATGGCGAAGGCCGTGAGTCGACACCTCGTGCGCGCCCGTGAGCCACACGCGCGCACCGGCGAGCAGGATCGACAGTCGAGTGACCAGGCCGGGCTCAGGGGCCGCGGAACGGATCGCGGACAGGTCTCCGGACGTCGACTGGTACAGACGGGTGAGCTCGTCGGCCTCCTCGCCTGTGAGGCGGCGCCGGCCGGAGAGGTCCTTCAGACGAGCCCAGCGGGCCTCGCGAGCCTGGGAGAAAGCGTCGATGTCCACGCCGCTACGATGCCATAGGAGCGGCGGAGAGGGAGTACACGGTGGACGAGATCGACGACGAGATCCTCACGGGCGAAGGCGTGGTGCTCAGCACCGGTGCGGCCTCGGTGACGATGCGGATGCTGTCCGGCATCATCGATCTTGTCGCCTACGGCGTCCCCGCCCTGCTGGCGATCGCGGCCGTCGAGCGGGCCGTGATCCCGCTCAACGAGGCACTCGTCCGGGCGCTGCTGATCATCGCTGCGGTCGTGATGCTCGTGCTCGTGCCGGCGCTGGTCGAGACCCTCACCCGCGGCCGCTCTCCGGGCCGCTACGCCACCGGTCTGCGCGTCGTGCGCGACGACGGCGGGCCCGTCTCGTTCCGCCATGCGTTCACGCGGTCGCTCGTGGGACTGGTCGAGGTGTTCGGCACGCTGGGCATGCTGGCGATGACCGTGTCCGTGCTGTCCGCCCGCGCGAAGCGGCTGGGCGACATGCTCGCGGGCACGTACGCGATGCGAGTGCGCGGCGCCAAGCGCGCCCTCCCACCCGTCGACATGCCTCCGCACCTCGCCGCGTGGGCCTCGACGGCGGACATCCGCCGACTGCCGGACGGGCTTGCGCTCACGTGCCGGATGTTCCTTGCCCGCGCGAATGACCTGCACCTGGGCTCGCGCGCCCGCCTCGCCGCCGCATTGTCCGAGCGCCTCACGGAATACGTCTCGCCCGCGCCGCCGGTCGGCACGCACCAGGAGTACATGATCGCGGCGGTGCTCGCCGAGCGCCGCTCGCGCGAGACCGCCATCGAGTCGCGGCTCTCCGCTCGCGCGGCGGGAGAATCCGCACGGGTGAGCACACTGCCATACGGCATCCCCGACGCCGTCAACTGACCCACTGACCGAGGGCCGATGCGCGCATCGTCGCGCACGCATCGGCCGCCTGCAGTCACTACCGCCCGGTGGTCAATACCTGTAGTGCTCGGACTTGAACGGGCCATGCTGCGGCAGACCCAGATAGTCGGCCTGATCCGCAGTGAGCTCCGTGAGTCGCACGCCGAGGGCGTCGAGGTGCAGGCGCGCGACCTTCTCATCGAGCACCTTCGGCAGGCGGTGCACGCCCAGCGGGTAGGCCTCGAGGTTGACCCACAGCTCGATCTGCGCGAGCACTTGGTTCGCGAACGAGGTGCTCATCACGAAGCTGGGGTGACCGGTCGCGTTGCCCAAGTTGAGCAGCCGTCCCTCGGACAGCACGATGACGCTGTGGCCGTCCGCAAACGTCCACTCATCGACCTGCGGCTTGATGGGCTGATGCTTGGCTCCCGAACGGGCGAGCCCCGCAATGTCGATCTCGTTGTCGAAGTGGCCCACGTTGCCCACGATCGCCTTGTCCTTCATCGCAGCCATGTGCTCGACGCGAATGATGTCCTTGTTGCCGGTGGTGGTGATGAAGAAGTCGGCGCGGCCCACGACGTCCTCGATCCGGACCACCTCGTAGCCATCCATGACCGCCTGCAGTGCGCAGATGGGGTCGACCTCGCTCACCACGACGCGAGCGCCCTGTCCGCGCAGCGCCTCTGCCGCGCCCTTGCCGACGTCGCCGTAGCCCGCGACGAAGGCCACCTTGCCGCCCATCAGCACGTCGGTCGCACGGTTGATGCCGTCAGGCAGCGAGTGCCGAATGCCGTAGCGGTTGTCGAACTTGGACTTGGTCACCGAGTCGTTGACGTTGATCGCGGGGAACGCCAGTTCACCGCGGGCGTGCATCTGGTCGAGCCGGTGCACGCCGGTGGTGGTCTCCTCCGACACGCCGACGATGCCGGCCGCCATGCGCGTGAAGCGCTGCGGGTCCGACTCCAGCGAGCGGCGCAGCACGTGCCGCATCGACTCGACCTCGGCGTTGTAGGCGGGGTCCTCCTCCTCGAGCGGTGCCGGCACGGAGCCGGAGCGCTCGGCCTTGACACCCTCATGGACCAGCAGGGTCGCGTCGCCGCCGTCGTCCAGGATGAGCGTGGGGCCGTCGTGGCCCTCCCACGTGAGGATCCGGTCCGTGTACTCCCAGTACTCGCGGAGCGACTCGCCCTTGACCGCGAACACGGGCACGCCGTCGGGCGCCGAGTACGTGCCCGCGCCCACGACCACAGCCGCGGCCGCATCGTCCTGCGTCGAGAACACGTTGCACGACGCCCAGCGGACGTCGGCGCCCAGCGCCGTCAGCGTCTCGATGAGCACCGCGGTCTGCGTGGTCATGTGAAGCGACCCGGCGATGCGGGCGCCCGCGAGCGGCTGGGACTCTCCGAACTCCTCACGGAGCTGCATCAGGCCCGGCATCTCCTGCTCCGCGAGCCGAAGCTGGTGGCGGCCGGATTCCGCAAGGGATAGATCGGCGATGACGTAGTCGGTCAGGGTCACGGGTGGGGCTCCTCGGTTCGGGCGGTCGACAGCGGATTCAGGAATGGCGGATGGCCGCGAGCGCGGCGTCGCGCACCCTCTCCATCTCGATCGGCTCGGCGGCCTCGCAGTTGAGCCGCAGCAGCGGCTCAGTGTTGGACGCTCGGATGTTGATCCACCACCGCGGCTCGGCGTGCCAGTGCGACAGCGTGACGCCATCCATCTCATCGACCTCGATCGAATCATCGGCGAACTCGGCACGCACGCGGGCGATGGCCGCGGATGCGTCCTCGACTGTCGAGTTGATCTCTCCGGACGCCGCGTACGGGCTGTGGGACTCGAGGAGAGCCGAGAGCGGCCGCTCCTGCGAGCCGAGGGCGGCCAGGACGTGCATCGCGGCGAGCATCCCCGAATCGGCGAAGAAGAAGTCACGGAAGTAGAAGTGAGCGGAGTGCTCGCCGCCGAACACGGCGTTGAGGCGCGCCATCTCCGCCTTGATGTAGCTGTGGCCCACCCGCGAGCGCACCGGGGTGGCGCCAGCCGCCGTGAGCTGCTCAGGCACGGCACGGGAGGAGATCAGGTTGTGGATGACCGTGGGGGTGCGGCCCGCGGCGAGCTCGCGAGCGCTCTCGCGCAGCCCGACGAGGGCGGTGATGGCCGATGCGGGCACCACCTCGCCGCGCTCGTCCACCGCGAAGCAGCGGTCGGCGTCGCCGTCGAAGGCGAGCCCGATGTCCGCACCGGTCTCGCGCACCGCCGCCTGGAGGTCGACCAGGTTCGCGGGGTCCAGGGGGTTCGCCTCGTGGTTCGGGAAGGTGCCGTCGAGCTCGAAGTACAGCGGAATGATCTCGAGCGGCAGCTCGGGCAGTCCGGCGCCCGTGCCGAGCACTGCGGGCACCGTGTACCCCCCCATCGCATTGGCAGCATCCACCACGACGCGCAGGGGGCGATTCGCGCTCAGATCGACGAGCGAGCGCAGGAAGGCCGCGTAGTCGGCGAGCATGTCGCGCTCGACGGCGTCGCCCCTGTCCGGTGCGACGGGGATGCCGTCGGCCAGGTAGTCCGCGGCGAGCGATCGCACGTCGCCCAGCCCGGTGTTCTCTCCGACGGCACGCGCGAGGCGCCGGCACAGCTTCATGCCGTTATAGGCCGCGGGATTGTGCGAGGCCGTCACCATCACTCCCGGCCGCTCGAGGGCGCCGGACGCGTGGTAGAGGCCGTCCGTCGAGCACAGGCCGATGTCGATCACGTCGACTCCCCGGTCACGCAGGCCCTCACCCACCGCCTCGACCAGGGCGGGCCCCGAGTCGCGCATGTCGCGGCCGATCACCACCTGGCTCTCCCCATCGGGAAGCACCACGGCATCGGCGAAGGCCGCGCCGATCGCACGAGCGACGTCCACGGTGAGGGAGACACCGACGATGCCGCGGACGTCGTAGGACTTGATGAGGGAGCTGAGATCAGGGCGCAGGGTCACGCGCCCAGGGTAGCGTTCAGGCGTCCCCGGAGACCACGCGCAGGTGTCCGCGGCGGGGCTCGGAGGCCAGCGGAGCCGGCGGCTGCTGCGATGGGCGTGGCCTGCCAGCCTCGCGCACCGCTCGCGCGAGGGCGTCGAGATCGTCCGGAGTGGGCCCGGCGTCTACGAAGTCCTGGTGGATGTGCACCACATCCCAGCCACGCGGCGCGGAGAACCGATCTGCGTGATGCGAGCACAGGTCGTAACTGTGAGGTTCGGCGTCGGCAGCCAGCTGCCCCACCACCACCGTCGAATCGGCGTACACGTACGTCAACGTCGCCGCCGCTGGGCGGGAGCACGAGGTACGGGAGCACTGACGAGTCGACTTCACGCCTGGGACGCTACCCGCGCGGCCCCGTCGCTTCCGGCTGCCACGCCGATGCGCGGGTAGCGTGGACGCCATGGGACGCCGGGACCGCCACGACCGCGGCCTCCGCGCGCCCCTGCTCCCCTACGACGCGCCGGGCTATCGCACCCGCGCGGACGTGTTCGACGATTGGGTGAGAGACGGAGCCGAGCGGCTCGAGAGCCGATGGGGATCGCGATGGGGGCGGATCGACTTCGCCGCCGAGGACGTGCCTCCATCCGATCCGACGCCGTGGGAGCACGGCGTGCCCTTGGGCCGGGTGTTCCCTGCCGATCTCGGCCAGCCCACCCGGGTGGTGCTGTACCGGCGTCCCATGGAGCTGCGCGCGGACTCCGACGACCTCGCGTCCCTCGTCCGCGACGTGCTCGCCGAGCAGGTGGGGGCGGTGCTGGGCCGCGCGCCGGAGGACATCGATCCGCACTATGGAACCGACTAGCGGTGGCACCGCCCAGCCGAGCGGCGCCGGCTGACCGAGGCGACCGTGGGAGGCTAACCCCCGACGATGACCGTCGTCTCGACTGACGACATCTCGACCGACACCGGTTCGATGGTGGTCAGGAACCCGGGGTCGTCGGTCACCACCAGCGTCCACGACGCCTCCGTCGTGCTTGACAGACGCACGCCCGCCGCGACGTCGACAGGCACGATCACGCTTCCGCTCGCCGGTACGGTCACCGTCAGGGTCTCGCCGACCGCATCGAAGTCGACTGCGCCCGCCGCGTCAGCATGGACCAGCAGGGACACCTCACCCGGGGGCACCACGACCGCCCGTTCGCGCGCATCGGCGCGTGCCTGGGAACCGGTCCAGGCGAAGTCGTACGCCTGGGTGCCCTGGCCTGCGGGAGCGTCGCGCTCGATGCGGACGCGCGAGGCAGCGGCGACGGGGGCGCTGGCGTCGATGAGCACCGTGCCGGGGGCCGCCTGCGGGACTGGAATCTCGGTCAGCACCCCTGGTTCCAGGGTGAGCGCTGACTCGCCGATCCACGTGACCTCGCCCTGGTCCGTGACCATCGAGAGATCCACCTGGGCACCGTCGGGGGCGATGAGCGTGACCGTCGCTCCGCGGCCGCCATCGGACTCGGCAGGGACCGGCACCGCCAGGGCCTCGCCCACCGCCGATGCGGTCACCCAGTCGGAGCCCGCTGGAGTGAAGCCGTCGAGCCGCGAATCCTGGATTGCCACGCTGACGCCGAGGCCTCCGGCGGTGATGTGGACCGCGACTGCCGGCATCTCGGGCTCGATCGCCTCGAGCAGGACGATGCGCTGGGCACCCGGTCCGATCACCACCGACGTGACGCCGTCGACGGCGCCCACGGGAGTGTGGAGAGCGACCTCTGCGCGCACCGACGTGTCTGCTGGATTCGAGAGCACCAGCCGCGCGCTCGCGCCGAGCTCCGTCGACCCGCCGACCAGCCACTGGTCGCGCGAGGTGGGCGCACAGGTCATGCCGGCGAGGCCCGCGATGTCGCCTGAGCCGATGCGCTCGAGCGACATTCCGACGCCCTCGAACGCAGTCCCGCCGTCGATCACCTCACCGCCCTCGGGCAGCACCGTGAAGTCGACCTCGTCCGAGCCGGAGTCGAGCTCCGCGTCGCCTGACTGGATATCGCCCACGGGAATCGTCTGCGTGCCGGGGCACACCGCAGGAAGAGTGCGGGGGTCCGACGCGAAGGTCGCCGTCGCGGCCGGGGCCCCACCCGGGGTCGGGGCGTCGAGTGCGATCGCGGCGGCGAGGCCCAGCAGAGCGGCGACGATGGCCAGCGTGCGAATCATCTCTCGTCCTCCTCGGTCGCGCGGCGCGAGCGGGCCGGAATGGACCCGATGGCCGCCCAGGCGAGCGTCGCCGCGGCGGCCCAGAACCAGGCACGGTATCCGCGGTCGTCATAGGAGAACACGACCTCTCCCGGCCCTGACACCGCGAAGGCCTGGCGGCCGAGCGGGTCCTCGACGGCCACCACCGGTGCACCGTCGAGAGTGGCCCGCCACGCGGAGTCTGCGGCTGCTGCGACGACCAGCGTGCCGGGCCCTGTCGCGTCGACGGTTCCCGTCGCGTGCCCCATGCTCGCTGCGGTGACCCCGTCGCGTGTCTCCATCCACGCGCGAGCGACTCGGCCGTCTCCCTCCGGAGCGCCGATGCGCCACGACGTGCCGCGGTCAGACGCTCCCATGAGCGCAAGGCCCGGGGTCTGCGCCAGGGCGTCAGCGATGCCCTCGGACCCTGGTGCGGCCACCACGACGCCGACGCCCCACTGCGCCAACGCACTGGCCGCATCGCTGCTGGAGGTCACGAGGCCCGCCACCGCCGCGCCCAGATCGGCGGCGCCCGCGATGGGCGCGGCGTCTCGGCGTGCTGCGGGAGAGCCCGTCGCGGTGAGCGTCGCGGCGGACGACACCACATCGGGCCCGTCGGAGGACAGCACCGCATACGTGGCCACGCCATCGACCTCGGCGAGCGTGATGACACGCTGGCGCTCCTCCGTCCCCTGCTCGATCGCTGCCACCAGCGGAAGGACGTCGCGCGCGACCGGTGCGACGTCGTCATCGGACTCGCGAGCGGGCCAGACCTGGGCCGCGGCCGCTCCTGCGGTCGCGACCACGAGCACCGCGCCGACGGCGATCGCGCCCACGCGCCGCCAGGCTCGCGCGGCGCCGGCACCCGCGAACCACACGTCGGCCGCCGCAGAGGTGGCAAGAACGAGGAAGGCGACAGCCACCACGGACATTCCTGGTCCGTAGAACCCGGCGGCCGCTTCGCCGCCAGAGCCTGCATCGGGAGACATCGTCACGCCCTGCACGAGGACCGCCACCGCGAGCCCGAGGGCGGCGGCGACGACGGCAAGCGCCGACAGCGCCCGGCGCCTGCCGATCAGGGCCGCGACGACCGCCGCCAGGACCACGAGTCCGGAGAGCCCCCTCGCAGTCAGCATCAGGACCTGCGGAACTCCGGCAACGTCGAGGTCGAGCCCCGTGAGGAGATCCAGCGACGACTGGATGGCCGCGGTGCCGCTGGGCCCGGGCTCACGCACCACGATCGCGAGAGCATCGCGCGTGAAGGGGCCGGCATTCCACGCTGCGATGAGTCCCGGCGCGGACAGCACGAGCGCAGGGATCGCGACGCCCCAGAGTCTCCACCGCAGGCGGCCGGCGGCGGCGCCGAGCACCGCGATCACGACGAGGGCGGGTGCGAGCAGCACCGGGGCGGCGATCACCACCACGCCCAGCATCGCGGCCGCGCCCATCGCGGCGCTGGAGGACGGCGGCCGTGCGGCGTGCTCGTCTCCCCCGCCGATGCGCTCGCCCCGCTGCCAGCCGCCCGCCCTGGCAAGGCCGAGGACGACCCACGGAAGCACGATGTGGACGACGACGGCCCCGACGCGGCCCTGGTCGACGGCGACCAGCGCGGCGGGCCACAGGGCGTAGACGACGGCCGCGAGTGCCCGCGCGGCGAGGGACCGGGTGAAGGCGCCCGACGCCGCCCACAGCGCGAGTCCAGCGGCCAGCGGGGTGAAGACCAAGAGGAGGCCGAGGCTCACGGCGAGCCCGCCGGGTGCCGCAGCGAGCGGCACCAGCAGCGCACTCAGGCCCGCATCGATCGAGGGCGCGCCGAGCGACTGCGCCGACCATCCGGTGAGGGCACGGTCCCACAGCGCGCCGATGCCGGGATCGGTGACACCGAGCATGGTGCCGGACAGCATCTCACCCCCGACGATCCCCGCGACCCAGGGTGGCCGGAGCGCAACCGACACACCCGCGAGCAGCACGGCCAGAGCGGCCAGGACGGCCCTGCGCCGTCGCCGTGCCGTCAGCAGTTCGGCCTTCACGACATCGGTGGGCGCGGCCGCAGCCTTGCGGCGGTCGCGCACGCCGAATTCGAGGGCGCGAACGTGGTGGGCGATCTGACGAGACCCGGCCAGCAGGCTCTTCTCGGCCGCACGACCCTCCCTCCCCGCCTGACGGACCTGGAGTCGGGAGCGCGGCAGCCGCGGCACGAGCGCGAGCACTCGCCACGGCACCACCAGGTCGGCGACGAGGAGGCGGGGCTCGTTCTGAGCGATGCGCAGCACCGCGCGTGCGAGCGCCGAGATCACGGTCCACACGAGCAGCAGCGGCACCGCCCACAGCGGCGAGTAGGTGAGCGCGTGGTACCACTCGGACGCACGCCGGACGGCATACGTCGAGCGACGCCCGCCACCGGACCCACCGCGTCGGCCGTACAGCCGTTCCTGGCCATGCCGCACCTTCGCCGCGGGCACAGCGACCACGTCGTGGCCCGATCGCCACGCGCGTCTGCAGAAGTCCAGGCTCTCGGACCAGCCGTCGCACCCAGGGTCGATGCCGCCGAGCCGCTCCCACAGCTCGCGCCGGACCAGTGCGCCGCCCAACGACACCGCGAGCACGTCGTCGCGATCGTCGTACTGCCCCTGATTGACGTCTTCCTCCTCGACGAGCGCGAGCCGGCGCGCGCCGATGCGGGAGGTGGTGGTGCCGAGGTTGACGAGCCGGGACGCATCGTCCCACCGCACCTGGGCGGCGCCGATCACTCCGGCGCGCAGGCGCTTGCGAGCGGTGGCGGTGAGCGCCGCGAGGGCGCCCGGGAGCGGCGCCATGTCGTCGTGAAGGAGCCACAGCAGCTCGTGTGGGGCTGCGGGCACCTCGGCGACGAGAGTTGCGACCGCCTCTCCCCATGAGTCGGCCTGGACGCGCCGCACATCGATGCGAGGGTCCCAGCCGTGGTCCGGAGCGTCGACGTCAGCGGTCAGCAGCAGATGGATCGCGTCGGGAGCGGGGTCTTGAGCGAGGATCGCGTCCAGGGCCGCGAAGAGCTGAGGGGCGCGCGCGTCCGAGACCACGACCGCGCGCACTGTCAGGCGCGCGGGGCTCATGCGATGCCCACGCAGGCCGACCGGCTAGACAGCGCGACGCTTGAGTTTGCGCCGCTCGCGCTCCGACAGCCCGCCCCAGATGCCGAAGCGCTCGTCGTTCTCGAGCGCGTAGTCGAGGCACTCTGACCGCACGTCGCACGAGGCGCAGACCTTCTTGGCCTCGCGGGTGGATCCGCCCTTCTCAGGGAAGAAGGCCTCGGGATCGGTCTGAGCGCACAGCGCGCGTTCTTGCCAGCCCAGGGGACCGTCATCGTCGGCCCCATCGAAGATGTCCACGACCGACGCGAGGGTCGGTGCGGGCTTTCCTGCGTCCGAGGGCACTGCGCCTTCGTAGATATTCCACATAGGCCGTCCTCCGATTCGCTGCTGCAGGAGTTCCTGCATGTAGGAATTACACCGTTGTCATCCCTATGCGTCAAGTCGAGAGTAGCGCACACCACACAAATATCCGACGCCCCAGGCAACATGCATGGTAATGAGCACCACGGGCATCGCGAGCGCCGCTCGTGCTCCGGTGCGTCGCGCAAGAGACGCACTCGCGCCGAACACGCCAAGAACGTAGGCCCCGGGGACCACGAGCAGCCATGCGAGGGCCGGTGTCCCCAGCACTGCGCCCAGTCCCGCGGTCGCGATCGCCGCCGCGTTGGCCACTACCATCGCCGGCGCCGCCAGGTACCGCGGCGACCGAGTGCTGGGGTGGGTGCGCACCACCTCTCGACGCCACTGCCCGGACGTGAAGAACTGCCGCCGGAGCGCAGACCAGCGCGACCGCGGCGTATAGGGCACCGCCATCTCCGGCACGAACCAGACGACGTGACCGGCCTCGCGCAGCCGGTGATTGAGCTCCCAGTCCTGCGCGCGGACGAAGTGGGGATCGTAGCCGCCGACGTCTGCCAACGCGTCTCGACGGAACGACCCGAGGTAGACGGAGGACGCCTCGCCTTCCACGCCGCCGAGGCGGTGGCCCGCGCCGCCGAGCCCGAACCGCGAGGACATGGCGACGGCGACTGCTCGGCCGAAGGGAGCATCGGCCGTCGGCACCATGCGGCCGCCCACATTGGCGGCACCGGTACGGAGCAGCGCGTCGACCGCGAGGTCGATGTACCCGGCAGGCATGTGCGCGTGGCCGTCCATCCGCACGAGGACATCGTGCTGGGCTGCGGCGATGGCGGCGTTGAGGCCGTCGGGGGTGCGACCGCTGGGGTTGTCGACCACCACGACGCCGGGCGCCTCGGCGAGCCGTCGTGCGATGTCCGCGGTCGCATCGTCAGAGGGGCCCACCGCGATCACGACCTCGAGCGGCCCGGAGTACCCCGCTGCCAGCACGGCGCCCACCGCGCCGTCGAGAGCGGACTCCTCATTGCGCACGGGCATGACGACCGACACGCCGGGACGGGCAGCGGCTTCAGGCATGGCGGGCACGACACGTAGGCTATCTGAGAAGAGTGGGACGCCCCGAAAGTGCGAGGTATCCAGCACGAACACCGCGCAGCCGCCATGCCAGGTCTGCGCTGACAGAAGGCGGGAATGCTCCGCGCACTGTCGACGACGACGAGGAGAGTTGCGTGTCCAGACGCATCGGTCACGTCCGGCACGCGCGCCGCGCCCGCACGCACGCTCTTGGTCGCACGATCGCCATCGCTCTCGCGGCATCGGCCGGGTTCGCCATCGTCTGGGTACAGACCATCGCCGTGCAGTTCGGCGGCGCGATCGACACGCGGGACGCCAAACCTCTCGTGACGAGGACGCCGGACTCGCCGGTCGAGGAGCTCGCCGGCGACCCGCTCACGATCCTGCTCATCGGCTCTGACGTGCGCTCCGACGAGAACGGCGAGATCGTCACCGATGGCGTCGAGGGCATGCGCAGCGACGCCACCGTCGTCGCGCACCTCTCGGGAGACCGCTCCCGCGTGGAGCTGGTGTCCATCCCCCGCGACCTCCAGGTCGAGATCCCCGACTGCACCCTCTTCGACGGCACCGTGGTGCCGGGCGGGTACGGCGACTTCAATGTGGCCTTCTCCAATGGCGGGCGTCATGACGACCCAGCGGAGGCCGCCGCGTGCACGATCAACGCGGTGCACGACATCACCGACATCCCGATCGACCATTGGGCGGTGATCGACTTCGCGGGGTTCACCCGCATGGTGGACGCCCTCGACGGCATTCCGATGTGCATCCCGGAGCGGATCGTGTCCAAGAGGGCAGATCTCGAGCTCGACGCCGGTGCTCAGGTGCTCGACGGGGCGGAGGCGCTCGGGTACGCACGGCTGCGCACTGCTGAGGAGGGC
Organism: Demequina aestuarii; assembly: GCF_000975095.1. GTDB lineage: Bacteria > Actinomycetota > Actinomycetes > Actinomycetales > Demequinaceae > Demequina > Demequina aestuarii. Next base: position 530,165 of record NZ_BBRD01000001.1, on the reverse strand, counting down.
GACGTCTCGGGCTCCGACCTCCAACGCATCACACGCCAGCAGCAGCTGCTCGAGCGCACGCTTCAGACGGCCAGGGAGAAGAGCCTCTTCACCGATGTGGGAGCGCTGACCAGCTTCATTCGGGCGGGCGCGGAGTCGCTCACCACCGATGAGCAGCTCGGCGATCTCGACTTCATGGTCCGCCTTGCCTACGGCCTCCGGGGCGTCACCGCCGACGCCCTCACAGTCACGACGGTGCCCTGGGAGTACACCGACGATCGCCTCAACGTGCTGATGACCGACGACGCGTCGCGCATGTTCGACGACATCCGCCACGACCGTCCGCTGTCGGTGATGTCGGAGGGAGACGCGACCAGCGAATGGGGTGCGGATCCCAGCGCAGGCCCCGATGCCGCGGGGGATTCCCCCGAGCCAGACTCCCCGAACAGCGCCGCACCCGATAGCATCGACGAGATTCGGGACGCGTGCGGCTCGTGAGCGCGCGCGTTCCTGCTGCCACCGGGCGCGGGAACCCTCGCGTTCACTGGCGCGTTACCTGCCCAGCCCCCACTCGTCACGCTCGTCACATCCCGTCCTGGAGGAACCCATGCCGGCAGCGACCCGGCCCGTCCGACCGCGCCACGCCTCGCGCGCCGTTCACCGGCGCGTGCTCGGCACGCTCGCGGCGGCATCGGCGGCGATCCTCGGCTTCGCCGCAGTCGGTGGCGCGACCTACCTCCAGCTGACGGTCGGCGCTCTCGAGACGCACGATGTCTCCGGCCTGCTGGGCCCAGGCAAGAACTCGACGGCGGAGCCGGTCGAGGAGGGCCCCACGAACTTCGCCCCAGGAGAACCCATCAACATCGCGTTGATCGGCACCGACGAGCGCAACGGCGAGAACGGGGAGATCGGCGGCTTCGTCACGGAGGGCATGCGAGGCGACACCACCATGGTCATGCACATCTCGGCCGACCGCTCTCGAATCGACGTCGTCTCGATCCCCCGCGACTCGCGGGTGCGGGTCTCCGACTGCCAGATGTTCGACGGCAGCACGGTGAAGGGCTGGACCGGCAAGTTCAACATCGCGCTTGCCAACGGAGGCCAGAATGGCAACCGCGGCGAGGCCGCCGCATGCGTGATGCGCACCATCAACGACCTCACCGGGGTGGACTTCAGCGGCCACTTCATGATGGTCGACTTCTCGGGATTCCAGAACATGGTCGACTCGCTGGGCGGCATCCCGATGTGCATCCCGCAGGACATGTACTCCACGAAGGCCAAGCTGGATCTTGAGGCAGGGCCGCAGGTGCTCGACGGCGAGACCGCTCTCGCCTACGCCCGCGCCCGCACCGGCACCGGCCTCGGAGACGGCACAGACCTGATGCGCATCGACCGGCAGCAGGAGCTGCTCACCAACACGGCCCGCCAGGTGTTCGGCTCGAACCTCCTGACTGACGTGCCCGAGCTCACCCAGTTCGTGAGGTCGGCGGCCGAGTCCCTCACGGTCGACAACGAGCTCGGCAGTCTCAACAACATCATCGGCCTCGCCTACTCGCTGAGGAACTTCGACACCGCGAACCTGACCTTCGCCACCGTGCCATGGCAGTACGCGGGCGACGGCTCGGGCGACGTGCTGTGGCGCGAGGCAGAGGCCGCTGCGATGTGGCAGTCGATCGTGGACGATGAGCCGATCGTGATCCCCGAAGACGATCAGGAGTCAGCCACCGCCGAGCCCTCTCCGGATCCGTCGGCAGCGGGCACGACCTCCCCCGGGCCCGCGATCACCCCGCAGCCCACCGCGTCTCCGGTGCGCGAGACGCAAGAGGACATCCTCGACAGCTGCGTGGTTCCGGAGAGCTGAGAGAGGCCTCAGCGCCCGGAGGTGGCGCGTCGCTCAGCGTCGCGCTCACTCGGCGCAGCCATCACTCGGAGGACCGGAGCGATGCACCCTTCGCGTAGGCGGCCTGGCGCAAGTCATCCCTGAACTCGGACATGCGGGCTCGGATCCGCGCGGCCTCGTCGCCGTCGCCCGCGCCGAGGATGCGCGCGGCCAGCAGCCCAGCGTTGCGGGCGCCTCCGATCGACACGGTCGCCACGGGAACCCCGGCGGGCATCTGCACGATGCTCAGCAGAGAGTCCATGCCGTCCAGGTGCGCGAGCGGCACCGGCACCCCGACGACGGGAAGGTTGGTCACCGACGCGAGCATGCCCGGCAGGTGCGCCGCGCCGCCCGCGCCGGCGACGATGACCTTGAGCCCTCGCGCCTCCGCCTCGCGACCGTACGCGATCATCTCGTCCGGCATCCGGTGCGCGGAGACGACATCCTTCTCGTACGCGATGTCGAACTCGCGCAACGCCGCTCCCGCGGCCTGCATCACCGGCCAGTCCGAGTCGGACCCCATCACGATTCCCACCACGGGAGCATCACTCATGCCGCACCTCCGTCCCTCACGATAGCGGCCGCGTCCACGGCCCTGCGGTAGGCCTCAGCACGGTCGGGACCCGTGGTCGTGACGTGCCCGACCTTGCGGCCCGGCCGCACCCCCTTGCCGTACAGATGCACCTTCGCGCCTGGGTCGCTGACGTCGCCGAGCGCACCGCCGAGGTCGCTCCTGGCCCCACCCAGCACGTTGGCCATCACGGTCCACGGCGCCATGGCGACGGTGTCGCCGAGAGGCAGGTCCAGCACCGCCCTGAGGTGCTGCTCGAACTGGCTCGTGACTGCCCCATCGATGGTCCAATGCCCGGAGTTGTGCGGCCGCATCGCGAGCTCGTTGATGACAAGGCCGCCGTCGACCTCGAACAGTTCCACGGCCAGCACGCCCGTGACGTCGAGCGCCTCCGCCACCGTGATCGCGATCTCCCGAGCGCGCTCGGCGAGGTCGGCGGAAAGGTCGGGAGCAGGAGCCGTGACCTCGGAGCACACCCCCTCCCGCTGGATCGACTCGACGACGGGCCACACGGCGCTGCCACCACCGGGACGTCGCGCGATCTGCACTGCGAGCTCCCGGCGAAAGGCCACCTTCGCCTCGATCAGCAGGCGCGGCCCGCCGTTGGCCGCCGCAGCGATCCACTCGTGCGCCTCTGACGCCGCCCGGATCACCCGCACGCCCTTGCCGTCGTACCCTCCCCTGGCGGTCTTCAGCACGGCCTCGCCACCGTGCGCCGCCAGGAACTGCTCCACCTCGTCGTCGGTCTCGACCCTGCGCCACGGCGGGTTCGGCAGCCCCAGTTCGTCCATCCGCGCCCGCATCTCGATCTTGTCCTGCGCGAAGCGCAGCGCCTCGGCGCCCGGTCTGGCGGGGACGCCCGCCTCGGCACACGCCGCGAACACCTCGGACGGAATGTGTTCGTGCTCCCACGTCACGACGTCGGGATGGGGGGCCGCCAGCAGGCGCCGCACCGCCTCCGGGTCCGTCGGCAGTCCGACCACGGTCTCATGGGCGGCGTCGGCGGCGGAGGCCTCGTCGGACTCGACGAGGACTCTGAGGGTGATGCCGAGCGCGGTCGCCGCTGGCGCCATCATGCGCGCGAGCTGACCTCCGCCGACGACGGCGACGATGGGTGAGTTCATGGGCCCAACCTACCGGCGACTAGGCTCCTGCTCGTGAGGGTGACCACATGGATTCGCAGGCGTGCGGGACAGCTGTCCCGCTTCGCCGCCGTGGGCGTCACGGGCGTCGCTGTGAACCTCGTCGCGTTCAATCTGCTGCGCCTGGGACCGCTCGCCTCGGATGCCGAGGTGGCGGGCGAGGACGATCGCGTGGTGACCGCCAAGGTCATCGCCACCCTGCTCTCGATCGCCTTCGCATGGTGGGCCCATCGAGGATGGACCTTCCGGGGTGGGCGCCGGCACGGACCGAGACGCGAGATGGTGCTGTTCGCCGCAGTCAACGCCGTGGCGCTGGTGCTGGAGGCGGGAGTGGTCGCGATCAGCCACCATGGTCTGGGATTCACGTCCCTGCTCGCGAACAACATCGCGTCGCTCGTGGGGATCGGCATCGCGACCGTCGCGCGGTACACCGGCTATGCCCTCTTCGTGTTCCATGCGGAGGCGCAGGAGGCGCCCGCGCCCGGAGCCGCTCCCGCTACCGGTGCCGACGCGCCTTGACGGTGAGACCGTGCGGGACCACCGTCTCGAGGTCGACCATCTGCGGGACGCCCTGCAGGAACACGGCGAACGCCGCGGGCACCCGCTGAGCCAGTTCGAGGCGACCGCCGTCGGCCGTCACCAGGTCGCGCGCGAGCGCGAGCCCGAGGCCGGTGCCGCGGCCTCCAGTCACTTCTCGCTCGAAGATGCGCGGGGCGAGGTCCTCGGGCACGCCGTCGCCCTCGTCGCGCACTTCGATCACGATCGCACGGCTCGCTCCTGACTCACGGACCGCGACGGTCGTGGTGCCCGCGCCGTGGTGCAGGGAGTTCTCGATGAGCGTCGCGATGACCTGCGCCAGGCCCCCAGGCGTGGCGAAGACGGTCGCCGCCGAGTCCTGGATGTCGAGCCGCCGCCCGGCCGAGCGGAACGGCTGCGTCCACTCCTCGCGCTGCTGCTCGAGCACGTCCTGCAGCACCACCAACTCGGTTCCCGAGCCGAGAGCACGGCGCGATCGACCCAACAGGTCATCGACCACGCCCACCAACCGCTCGACCTGTTCGAGCGACTTCTCCGCCTCTTCCCTGACCTCGTCCTGCGACGTGGTCGCGGCGATCTCTTCGAGGCGCATGGTGAGCGCCGTGAGCGGCGTGCGCAGCTGGTGCGAGGCGTCGGACGCGAACTGACGCTCGGCGGCGAGCCGCGCGGCCATGCGGTCGGCGCTGCGCGACAGCTCTTCGGCGACCTGGTCGATCTCTTCGACCCCGGTGCGTGCCAGTCGCGGGCGCACCTGCCCCGAGCCGAGCTGCTCCGCGCTCGCGGCGAGATACAGCAGTGGTGCCACCAATCGGTTGGCGAGCCAGATCGAGATCGAGACGCCCGCCACCACGGCGATCACACCGAGCACGAGGACCAGTCCCACGTATCGTGCCGCCTGCCAGAACACATCCCACCACGCGACGGACATCACGACGACGATGCCGGACTCCGTGACGTACGAGTCAGCGAATGCGGACTGGGGCTCCTCACCCGCCGTCAGCTCGGTGCCGTCGGGGAGCTGGACATAGATGTACGAACCGGCGCCGGGCGCGCTCGACACATAGGAGGACAGGTTGTCCTCCGTGATGGTCTCGCCCGCCTGCTGGCGCACGTCCAGCGCGCGGGCGGCGGTCACGGTCCGCAGCTCCAGGTCGCGCAGCGCATCGTCGCGCACGAGCTGTGCGGAGAAGAACCCCAGCGGGATCCCCAGCAGAATCACTGCGACGGCCAGTGCCGAGATGGTGGCCTGCAGCACGCGGCGCCGCACGGGGACGCCTACTCGTCGTTCTCGAACCGGAAGCCCATGCCCCGCACGGTCGTGATGTACGACGGGTCGGACGCGTCGTCGCCGAGCTTGCGTCGCAGCCACGAGACGTGCATGTCGAGCGTCTTGGACGGGGCGCCGGGGTCGGCCTCCCACACCTCGCGCATCAACGTGTCACGCGACACCACCGAGCCCGCGTTGGCGACCAGGAGGTGGAGCAGGTCGAACTCCTTGCCGCTCAGCTGCAGCTCGCGATCGTCGAGGAATGCGCGGTGTCCCGCGACATCCACACGCACGCCGCGCACGGAGAGATCCTGGGCATCGTCCGCCGTCAGGCGCCGGCGCAGCAGCGCACGGACGCGGGCCAGCAGCTCAGCGAGCCGGAACGGCTTGGTGACGTAGTCGTCGGCACCCGCGTCGAGCCCGACCACCAGGTCCACCTCGTCCGCACGCGCGGTGAGCATGAGGATGGGCACCTGCAGGCCCTTGTCGCGGATCCTGCGGGCGACGTCCACGCCGTCGATGTCGGGAAGGCCGAGGTCGAGGATGACCAGGTCCGCCTCATCGGCGGCGCCTACGCCCCCCATGCCGTTCCCGTGCCAAGCGACGTCGTAGCCTTCTCTGCTCAAAGCACGGGTCAAGGGTTCTGAAATGGTCGGGTCATCTTCGACCAAGACAATTCGCGTCATGGGGCAACACTACCCGCGAGCGCGACGTTTGCAACGCGGGTCAACGCGCGTCGCCAGACGGCCCGGGTACGCCGTCACCGTCCCGCGACTAGCCTGGTGCCTCGTGACCGCCACCGCTCACGACGCCGCCACTGCGCCCGTCCCCTCCCCTGTGCTCCGCGCGTTCGCCGCCGCGCCCGAACGGCTCGTGCTGATCGGTGTCGCACTCGCGCTCGCCGCCGGAGCCTCGGTCTCTCTGGGCGTCCACCACTGGTGGACGGTGCTGCCCGCCGCAGGCGCGTTCACGGTCCTCGCATGGCGGCGGCTCGGGCCCCGAGCAGCCGTCACGGCGGCCGATGCGCGGGCGGGCGCGATCGCGGTCGGCGGCACCCTGGTCTGGACCGTGGTGAACATCGCCCTCGCCGCCGAGTACGTGATCGTGGTCCGTGACCCGGGCTTCCTCACACTCTCCGGACTGTGGCTCGCGGATCACCCCCACACGGACATCCCGGCCGCCGGTGCCGTCGAGGCTGCGGCCTCCCATCCATCGGCGCTCCCGGATGCCTCCGAGGCATGGAACCTTGCCGGCGACGTCATCCAGCCGCAGGGAGCGAAGATGCTCCCGGCCACCATCGCGATCGGCGGCTGGGTCGCAGGTGACACGGGCGTGCTGGCCGCCAACGTCGTCATCGGCGCTCTCGGCATCCTCGCGGTGTACACCGTCGCACGCCGCTTCCTCGGTCCGGCGGCGGCTCTCGCCCCCGCCGGCGCGCTGGCACTGACGGTGTCGCACATCGGCCTGTCGCGGGCGGCGTACTCGGAGCCGCTCACGCTGCTGCTGGTGATTGCGGGAGTCCTGTGGGCCTGGCGGGGCGTGGAGGAGCGCTCTGTCCCGTTGCTGGCGGCGGGCGCGATCGCCTCTGGAGCCACCACGTTCATCCGGATCGACGGCGCCGCCTCTGCCATCGGGGCCCTCGTCGGCGTCACGGTCGCGTTGGCGCTCACCGACGCGGACCGGGCGTGGCGACGCAGGGCCGCACTGGTGTTCCTCGCCGTGCAGGCGGCCGTGCTGATGCTCGGCTACGCCGCATTGGCTCGCTGGAGCACCGAGTACCTCGAGCGACTCGCCGACGAGGCGTATGCCCTGCTGTTCGTCTACGGCGCCGTCGCCGGGCTCATGGGCGTGTGGGTGCTGCTGTGGTCTCGGCGTCTCCACGTCGACCGCTGGCTTCCCGCCTGGGCAGACGCCCTGGGCCGCCGTGGCGCCATCGCGGCCGGAGCCGTCGTGGTGACCGGCATGGCGGTGCTCGCCTCGCGACCGCTCTGGACCACGGTGCATCGCGGCACCGAAGCGGAACGCGATCAGTTCACCAATGGGGTGATCGAGGGCTTCCAGGCGTCGCAGGGACTCCCCATCGAGCCCACCCGCACGTACGCGGAGTCCACGGTGACCTGGCTGTCGTACTACCTGACGTGGCCGCTGGTGGTGCTGGGCATCCTCGGCCTGGGAATCGCCACGTATCGGATGGTGCGGCGGCAGGGTGGCTGGACGGTGTTCATGGGAGCAGTCATGGCCCCCACGCTGGTGTACCTGTGGCGCCCCGCCATCGTGCCGGACCAGTTGTGGGCGATTCGCCGCTTCGAGCCCGCCACCCTGCCAGGGTTCGTGCTCGCAGCGGCCGCCGCAGCGTGGGCGCTCACCGGACTCGCTCGGACGCCGGCCGCTCAAGCGACGCTGCGCCGTGCGGCGGCCGCGCTCATGATCGCTCTGCCGCTGTCCACGTGGCTGTCGATCGCCCCCGATGAGGAGTACCCGCTGTCGGGCGCGGTGAACGTCACCTCGCGGGAGATGATCGGCGCGCGCACCCAGCTCGACCAGCTGTGCGCGATCGCCCCCGGGCGACCCATCGTCCTCGTCGGCACGAGCTCGCACTACGGCTCCCTGCGCGTGATGTGTGACGTGCCCGTCGTCCTCATGCTGTCCGCGCCCTCCGCCGACGACCTCGCCTCGATGTCTGAGGCGTGGGACGACGCCCCCCTGGTGCTCACGCGCGAGGTCGACGACGTGCCGTGGTCCTCCGACCCCCTCGTCGTGGTCGATTCTCGGGTGACGCACTCGGGCTACACGCTGCAACGCATCCCTCGCACCTTAGTCGAGCGCTCGTACAGCTGGTACGCGGGCGTGGTCGAGGAGTCAGGCGAGGTGCGCCCAGTTCACGTCGGCGACACCCTCACCGCTCCCTGACCGCTCCGCCGCCCCCAGCCAGGGCGGTTCGCAACGTTGTCCACAGTCGCGTCTCGGAACAGTGCGGGGGACACGCCCATCGGGGAACCCTGACCCGATGCGCATCACGGCTCCCGGCGACGTCGATCTCGACGTGAACCCCGGCGCGACGGCTGCGGAGGTGCGCGCCTTCATCGGCCTCGATCGCGTCTGGTGCGGCCCTCTCGAGCTCGACGCCGACCATCCGGCGGGGGTCCCTCCCCTCGTGCACGGTGCCCGCATCACCGCGTCACCGGCCCCGCCGTGCATGGCGCTCGTCGGTCCACACCTGCGCGTCGTGGAGGGCCCCGACGCTGGCCACGCCATCGCCCTCGACCGCCCGGTGGTCATCGGCCGGGGCGAGAGCGCGGACCTCCGCCTCGACGACCCCGCCGTCAGCGCCGAGCACGCGGTGGTCACCGGGCCTCGCCGGATCCGGGTGCACGATCTGCGGTCGTCCAATGGCACCGTCGCCCCGCGGCGAGGGCGGCTGCGCCCCGGCGACCACGTCACCGTCGGGCGTTCGCGCATCGTGCTGGTCGACCCCGGCGCGACAGCGCCCGCGGATGCCGGCCGTCCGGCCCCACAGGCGCGCACCGGCGACGGGCCGCGGCGGTGGGGCGCGCTGGCCGGCGGCCTCGCCTCCGGCATCGCGCTGGCCACGGCGACGGGCCGGTGGCAGCTCGGGCTCGTCGGCATCGTGCCCGCCGCAGCACCGTGGCTGAGCCAGGTGGCGGCTCGCCGCCGCATCACTCCTGAGGACCCGGCGCCAGCGCCGTCGGGCGTCGTCGCGGTGCGGGGCGACGCCGATGCGGTACGCGGCTACATGCGCGCGCGGGCGATCGAGAGCGGGACGAGGCCCTCGGGAGACTCGTGGGACGAGCCGTGGATGCGCTGGCTCGATCCGCCGAGCGACCACGAGCGCATGATCGCCGTCCAGCCTGGCGCCGCGTGGCCATCGTGGGCGGCGATGCGTGTCGAGGTGGACCGCGACTCGCGGGTCGAGGACGACGGCCGCGGGCCGCGCACCCTGCTGCCACTCGCAGTCGCGGCGAGCACTGCCGAGCTCGCGGCCCGACGACGGGCGTCCGGCCGCGAGGATGATCCGCTCCCGCACGAACTGCGCTGGGCAGACATGGCCGATGCGATCGACGACCACCCCGCGGACGGCGCCCCCCGACGCCTCCGTGCCGCATTCGGCGTGAGCGACGACGGGCCGTACGTGCTCGACCTCGATGCCGATGGACCGCACCTGCTGGTCGCCGGAACCACGGGATCGGGGAAATCTGTCGCGCTGGAGACGCTGGTCACGGCGCTGGCATTCGCCCACTCTCCCCGCGACGTCACGATGGCGCTCATCGACTTCAAAGGAGGAGCAGGCCTGCGCGGCTGCATGGCGCTGCCGCACGTCGCGGCGACGTTGACCGACCTCGACGGCGGTCTCGCCCGCCGCGCACTCGCTGGTCTGGCACACGAGCTCCACGCGCGCAAGGCCGCGTTGAAGGACAGACGTCTCGCGTCACTGAGCGACTGGGAACGGGCCGGTGGCGCGCCGCCCCGCCTGCTGGTGGTGATCGACGAATACCAGGAGATCGTCGCAAGCCACGCATCGTTCCTGCCCGATCTCGCTCGGATCGCGGCACAGGGGCGGTCGTTGGGGCTGCACCTCGTGCTGGCGACACAGCGTCCCGCAGGCGCGGTGACGCCCGAGGTGAGGGCGAATGTCTCCACCACCGTCGCATTGCGCGTCGCGTCGACATCGGAGTCGCGGGACCTGCTGGGCACGGCGGCGGCCGCTGCCATCCCCGCATCCGTCCCGGGGCGCGCGATCATCGCTCGCGGCACGGAGCACCGCGAGGTGCAGATCGCTGCACCGAGTGCGGAACCGTCTCCTCGCGTCCGGCGAGCGGGAGTGTCGAGCGGTCCCGGGGCGCCGCTCGCCGTCGTGGCCGCGGAGCGATGGCAGGGAAGCCTCCGCGCCGATCCCCTGTGGCTCCCGCCGCTCCCACGCCGATGGCGGCCACCTCCGCGCGCAGCAGCCGGCATCGCCTTCGCGCTCCTCGACCGACCCGGCTCGCGCACTCAGGTCATCGCCCCGTGGGTCCCGCACGAGGGAGCGGCGGTCGTGATCGGGCCGCCCGGATCAGGCCGCACCAGCGCGCTCACCGCGGTCGCCCGACAGGCTCGCGAGAGGGGGCTCACGCCTGTGGCCTTGCCCACAGATCCGCGACTCGCCTCGCGGACCCTCGCCATCGCGTCCACGCGCGCGGACGTGCTGCTCGTGATCGACGACGTCGACGCGGCCATGGCCCGGCTCGCCACGGTGGATGACGGCGCAGCGCTCGACGACGTGGCCCAGAGATCTGCGCTCCGTCTCCCCACCGTCATGGCAGGCAGCCCAGCGATGCCGACCCGCCTCGCGGCCGGGGCGTCGGCTCTGGCGATCCTGACCGGCGTGGAGCCGAGCATTGCGTCCCAGTGGGGCGTGCCGCGGACGCTCGTCGAGCACGCCGGGACACCGGCACCCGGCCGCGCACACGTCCGGCACCGAGGCGCCTGGGACGTCGCACAGCTCGCCTCGAGTGACGACCACGCATCCACCACCCTTGTCCGTTCGCTCCCGCTCGAGGTGGACGGGGCGCACGCGGGCGCGTCGCTCGGCATCGGCGGCGACGACGCGATCCCGGTGGAGGCGCCCACCGGACCCGTCACGATGGTCGGTCCCCCCGGCCGCACGCGCGATGCGGTGCTCGCGCGCCTGGGGAGTGCCTCGATCACGACAGTCGAGATGCCCGCTCTGATCCCTCCCGGCGCGACCACTGTGGTGCTCGTCGAGCCGACCCCGCGCGCCGTACGACAGTGCGCCCCGCAAGCCTGGCGGGGAGTCACCGATCCCCATCAGGTGCCCGGCCGCATCGTGCTCGTCCGTGATGGCGCTGCGGTCGCGGTACAGGTGCCGCTCGGTGGAGGGAGGCCGGGTCAGGCGGCGTGAGACCCCGGGTCACCCGGCGCATCGGCGCTCATCGCCTGGATGTCGCGCCTCGCATCGGCGAGCAGGGCGGCAGCCGCCACGATCGCCACCACGATGACCGCCACGCCCGCGCCTGCGGACCACCCGAGCACCGTCACGCCGGCCGCAGCCTGGAGCATCTGCCACGTGATGGCGAGCCCGCGCGGCCACACCGCACCGCGCCACAACGAGCGGCTCGCCCACACCAACGCGATGCCCGCTCCCAGCGCCATCAGGGCGATCGCCGCGGCCATCGCGGTCGCATCCTCTCCCGTCACGGCACTCGCTCCGATCCAGACGGCGACGGCGACCAGGGCGACACCTTCCGAGCCCACCAGCGCCGCAGCACTGCGGCGCAACGGCAGCGCCCTCCCGATCGTTGTGCTCATGGACGACACGGTAACGGGTGAAGAACTGTGGAACACGACACACCGATACCCCCTTGTCATCTGTTGTTAACAATGAGAGCCTTGGACCAGTGAATTCCGCGATGGCAGCGGCATCCCCCCACCACACTTGAGGGCTTTGCTGCGCCTCCAAACCCAGGAGGAACCATGGATTGGCGTAACAATGCAGCCTGTCTAGATGTTGACGACCCCGAGCTGTTCTTCCCCGTCGGCAACACCGGGCCGGCACTCGTGCAGATCGAGAAGGCCAAGGCCGTCTGCAACACCTGCGAGGTGCGCGACATGTGCCTGCAGTGGGCGATGGAGCACAACCAGGACTCCGGCGTCTGGGGTGGCCTGTCCGAGGACGAGCGCCGCTCCCTCAAGCGCCGCGCCGCTCGCGCGCGCCGCGCCGCCAAGTAGCCGCAGAGCACTCGCTGTCGGGCCGTTCGCGGCCCTGCGGCTCGGCCCTTTCGCCGTCAGCGCTCGTCGCCCACCAGGGCGTCGAGCTCGACGACGGAACCGCCGTCGAGCCGCGTCCACGTGATCGAGCCCGACAGCTCGTTCTCGATCAGCGTGCGGACGATCTGTGACCCGAGCCCCGACGGCTCGCCCGCAAGACCCACGCCGTCATCCTTGATCGAGACGTGAAGGCGATCGTTCTCGCGCGCCGCCGCCACCGTGATCGTGCCGAACTCCCGTCCCTCGAACCCGTGCTCGACGGCGTTGGTGACGAGTTCCGTGATGACGAGTGCGAGCGACGATGCGAACTGCGCCGGCACCAGGCCGAAGTCCCCATCGCGGACGATCTTCACCTGCACGCCCGGCGAGGCGACGTCGGCAGCCATGCGCATCGACCGCTGCGCCAGGTCGTCGAAGTTCACGAGCTCGTCCAGCGTGCCCGACAGCGTCTCGTGGACGAGCGCGATGGTCGACACGCGTCGCATTGCTTCGGCGAGCGCCTCCTTCGCCTCCGGCGCCTCGACACGGCGTGACTGCAGGCGCAGCAGCGCCGCGACCGTCTGCAGGTTGTTCTTGACGCGGTGGTGGATCTCGCGGATAGTCGCGTCCTTGGTGATGAGTTCACGCTCGCGTCGGCGCAGTTCGCTGACGTCGCGGCACAGCAGCACCGCACCGGTGCGCTCCCCCTGCTCCGTCACGGGGATGGCCCGTAGCGACAGGCAGGCTCCGTTCGCCTCGAGATCCGTGCGCCACGCCGCACGGCCCATCACCACCATCGCCAGGGTCTCGTCGATGTGTCCCTTGTCGAGCACGACCTCGCTCGTCACGCGCGGGAGCGAGCGGTTCATGAGCGAGCCCGTCACGCCCAGGCGGTGGAAGCACGACAGCGCATTGGGGCTCGCATAGGTCACGTGCCCGGCGGCATCGAGCCTCAGGACGCCGTCCCCCACTCGCGGCGCGCCGCGTCGGGGGCCCGTCACGGACGTCTGCACCGGGAACTCCCCCCGCGTGATCATGTGCAGAAGGTCGTCCGCAGCACCCTTGTAATTCAACTCGAGACGGCTCGAGGAGCGCGACACCGCCTGAGACACCTCACGGGTGAGGACCGCGATGGCCTTCCCGTTCATCACCACCGGCAACGCGTCCTCACGCACCGCGTATGTCTCGTCCCAACGGGGCTCGCGAGACGCGATGATGCCGCCCTCGTCGAGTGCGCGCTGGAGGTGAGCGACGCGCCCCGCAGCTGCCTTGGTGCCGACCACGTCGTCCTGATGGACGGTCGGGCCCGTGGACGGCCGGCACTGCGCGATCGCGACGAAGCCCTCGGGCACCTGACGCCACATCACGAGGTCGGCGAAGGACAGATCGGCGATGATCTGCCAGTCCCCCGCGAGCAACGCGAGCCTGTCCGCCTCCGCATCCGTCAATGGGCCGAATCGTTCTGCTGTCTCTCGAAGTGCTGCCACAGGGACCACCCTAGGCAATGGGAGGCGCGATACGCTGATCCCACCTCGTAAGGAACATCATGGACATCTCACACACCCACGTTTTCGCCGCCACCCCGGACGACATCTCCGCTCTCCTGGCCGATCCCGCATTCGCGAGCGCCCGCAGCGACGCCGCTGGCGCCGCGCACGCCGACGCGATCGTGGACGGCACCCCCGCGACCGGATTCTCGGTGTCGGTTCGCCAGTCGGTCCCCGCTTCCACGATCCCGGCCGAGTTCCGCTCGTTCGTCGGATCGCAGCTGAATGTGCGCTACACCGAGGTGTGGGACCCCGCCACCGGCGACACCCGCACGGGCACGTTCGCGGTGGAGATCGTGGGCACTCCCGGCCATGCTGCGGGGTCGCTGCGACTCGACCCCGACGGCGACGACACGCGCTTCACGGCCGATGGCACGGTGTCCGTCAGGATCCCGCTCGTCGGGCCCATGATCGAGAAGGCGGTGGCCAGCGCCGTCGTGAAGGCGCTGCGCGAGGAGCTCACGGTCGCGGACGAGTGGCTCGCGCGGCGGTGACGTCGGCGCGCGCGCCTCTCGCGGTCTTCGTGGGCGGCTGTCTCGGAGGTGCCCTCCGGCTCGGCATCGACGAATGGGTGCCGTCGACCGGCGCTGGGCTCCCGCTCGACATCGTCGCGATCAACCTCATCGGCGCCTTCGGCCTCGGCATTCTTGCGGCCTGGGTGCTGGTGCAGGGCGCACGCTGGTGGGTGCCGCTCGTGGGCACCGGCGCGCTCGGAGCGTTCACGACGTTCTCGGCGCTCGCCGCGCTGCCGTGGGTCTCTGAGGCAGGAGCCCCGCTGGCGGTGGCCCTGCTGCTCGCGACCCTCGTGTCCTCCGTGGCCGTCGCGGCGGCTGGTTGGCTCGTCGGCGTCAGAATCGCGCTCGCTCACGAGCGTCGCGAGGAGGCCGCGTCATGACGCCCACGCTGTTCCTCGTCGCGGTGCTCGGATGCGGGACGGGCGCGACGCTCCGCTACGCCATCAGTCGGCTCGACCGTCACGGCAGGTTCCCGTGGCCCACGATCGTGTCCAACATCGCGGGCTCAGCGCTGCTGGGGTGCGTCGCCGCGACCGTCGTGGACGGCGGCGTGGGTGCGGGCTGGCTGCTCGTGCTGGGCGGAGGCGTCGCGGGGGGCCTCAGCACCTTCTCCACCCTCGCGGTCGATGCGGTGATCCTGTGGCGCGAGGGGCGCACGCGTGCGCTGGCCGCGTACGTGGGTGCCACGCTCGCCACCGGCCTCGGGGCCGCGGCACTCGGATGGACCGTGGGCCTGGCACTGGTCTGACGTGGGCGGGGCAGCTAGGCGCCCGTGCTGCGGCGACCGCGAGCGCGCAGCACCCACGGCCACCCCACGACGACGAGTGCGACGACGAGCGCCGGCCACACGGTCGCGGAGGACCCCACCAGCGCGACTGCACCGAGCACGAGCGAACCGACCAGCCCGGCGCCCGAGACTGCGACCGGCACCCTCACCGTGGCAGTGCGGGGCGCCCTCCGCTGCGCCATCGCCGCGATGTTCGCCACGGCGTAGTACGTGAGGATGGTCGCCACCGACACGAGCAGCAGATCGATCCCTGGCGCCCACACCAGCGCGATCGCGCCGACCGCGATCGCAGCCTCCGCTCGCACCGGCGCACCATGGACGCCCTGGTGGGCGAGAGCCAGGGGGAGGTCGCGTTCCCGCGCCATCGCCATCGCCGTGCGACCCGCACCCGCCATCACGGCAAGCATCGCTCCGCCCACCGCCAACGCGGCCGTGATCGTCACGAGCCCCACCGGCATCCCGACGGCGCTGGCGAGCACGGCGATCGGCG
The DNA here is from genome assembly GCF_000975095.1 of Demequina aestuarii. Classification (GTDB taxonomy): domain Bacteria; phylum Actinomycetota; class Actinomycetes; order Actinomycetales; family Demequinaceae; genus Demequina; species Demequina aestuarii. The sequence goes on along the minus strand of NZ_BBRD01000001.1, from coordinate 514,686 downwards.
CGTCCGCCACCGCAGTGGGCTCCGCGGCCGCAGCCGTCACCACGCCTGCGTCATCGCCGACACCAGAGGAACTCGCCGCCACACGGTCATCGAAGAGATCGCTCAGCACCACCGCGAGCCCGACGTACAGCACGAGGACCCATGCGAGCGCCAGGCCGATCGCTCGCGGGATCGTGCGCCCGGGGCTCACGACCTCCTCCCCCAGCGTCGCGATGCGCGCATATCCTGCGAACGCGAAGAAGGCGGCCGATGCGCCGGTGAGCACGGCGGGAAGGCCCGCCCCGGCATCGGCCGGGTTCGCGACGAGAGGCGCGGAGGAGAACCATCCGAACGACTGCTCCGCGGTGGCGCCGAGCACGATCAGGACCACGAGCACAGCGCTCACCACCACCGCGATGGCGGTCGCGCCGGCGGCGGTGCGGGTGATTCCTCGCGCGTTGAGCGCCCAGCACACCACGATCGCGGCCGTCGCGACCGACTGGGGGTGGCCCGGGAGCACGTATGTCCCCAGCACCGCCGCGCCCACTCCCACGGATGCCGTCTTGCCGACCACGAACGCGGTGCCCGCGAGGCGACCCGCGAAGTCGCCGAGCTCGGCGCGCCCGTACGCGTAGGCTCCGCCTGCCACGGGATGGCGGGCGGCGAGCTGTGCGGTCGACAGCGCGTTCGCGGTCGCGACGAGTGCCGCGATCGCGATCGCCGCGAGATACCAGGGGCCAGCACCGTGAACGTCCACCCACATGCCAGAGAAGACTCCGGCGCCCAGCATCGAGCCGACGCCGATTCCGGTGGCTCCCAGGAGTCCTAGCCGGCGGGTCTGCGTCACGGCGACAGCCTAGGGGCAGGGGCGGCATCATCACACCCACGCCGGGAACGCACGAAAGCCCGGACCAGATGGTCCGGGCTTTCGTTCGCTGTAGTAGCGGGGACAGGATTTGAACCTGCGACCTCCGGGTTATGAGCCCGGCGAGCTACCGAACTGCTCCACCCCGCGTCGGCAATCACTCACTCTACCGGACGCTTGCCGAGCCACCAAATCCCCGTCTCGCCGGCCCTACCGTCAACCGGCCGGCCCGCTTATAGTCGGAGCGTGATGCCTCGCAGCGCCCTTCGATTGGCGGCGGTCCCCGCGATCATTCTTGCGGGGTGCGCCGGGCCGCCGAATGACGCTGTCGAGGGCAGTGCCACCCCGCGGCTGATCGAGCGAGCAAGCTCATCGCCGGCACCCTCCCCGTCCCGCCCCGCCCCACTGCCGTTCCGAGGCACGGAGCGCGCCGATCCCGAGACCCTCGTATGGTCGCAGGAGTTCGACGGGCCCGCCGGCAGCCTGCTCGACTCCCAGACGTGGCTGGTCAACGACTACGCCTCTCACCCCAGTCAGTCGTTGACGTCCTGGACCGCTCGCCCTGAGAACGTCTCGCTCACCGGCGACGGAGCCCTGCGCATCACCGCGAGGGCGGAGACGTGGGAAGACCCGTATGGCACCGGGACGGACTACACGTCGGGCCGCATCGAGACGGTCGATGCGTTCCGCTATGGCAGCGTCGAGGGCCGGGTCAAGGCGACGGCCGGCCTCGGCACGCTCTCGGCCTTCTGGATGCTGGGCCGCTACGAGGAGGACGGCGAGACATGGCCGGGGGCGGGCGAAATCGACATCGTCGAGCTTGTCGACGAGGCGGACCTCGTGCACGGGACGGTTCATGGCGCCACTCGCATCGACGGTCACTGGCAGCAGGGCGGCACCCTGGACTCCGAGGACGGCTGGACGGACGAGTGGCACGTGTACCGCGTCGCATGGGAGCCGGAGTCCATCGAGTTCTCCGTCGACGGCGAGGTCTACTACCGGATCACGCCTGACGACCTGGCCGAGGACCAGCGCTGGAGCTTCGACGAGCCTCAACACATCCTCGTCAACCTTGCGGTGGGCGGCTCATGGGCGTCCGCGCCCACGGACCCCTCAGTGTTCCCTGCGGAACTGCTGGTCGACTACATCCGCGTCTACGGGAGCGAACACCACCCGAGGCTGTGACTGCGGGTGGACCGCTTCATGCGGCCCACCCGCGGGGCGCGACCCCGCCGAAGCGGTGCCGCGCCGTCAGATCACGGCGAAGGCTCGGGCGACGGCGAGGCGTCCGGCTCGCCGGCCGCCTCGCTCTGGATGGCGGCGATGCGCTCGTCCGCGACGACCGCGTCCTCCAGCGCCGCAGCGAGCTCGTCCTGTGCGGTGCCGTAGGCCGTGAAGTCACTGGCCTGCAGCGCGGTCTGGCCGTCGGCAATCGCCTGCTGAGCGCGCTCGAGCGCGTCCCGCAGGTCGGCCTGCGCCGCTTCGAGCTCCGTCAGCGTGCCGGGGTCGATCGGGGCCTCGTCACCCTCGGCGGGCTCGTCGCCCTCGACCGGCTCATCGCCGGCCTCGCCAGGTGCGACGGCTTCGCCGTCCTCCGCCGGGGGCCGCGGGTCCTCGACAGCCCCATCGGCCGCGCCCTCGCCGAAGACCTGGTCGAGCGCCTCCTGGAGCGTGTCGGCGAAGCCCACCTCGTCGCCGAAGGCCACGAAGACCTTGCGCAGCAGCGGCACTCGGGTGCCCTCGCTGGACTGGACGTACACGGGCTGCACGTAGAGCAGGCCGCCGCCCACGGGAAGAGTCAGGAGGTTGCCGTTGACCACGTCAGTCTCGCCCTGGCGGAGCAGGTTCAGCGTGGTCTGCGCATCCGAGTTCGAGTTGAAGTTGTTCTGCACCTGACCCGGACCGGGAATGGTGGTGTCACGTGGCAGCTCGAGGAGCCGCAGCGTGCCGAAGTCCTCCGCCACCTCGCCTGCGGTCGATCCCGTCTCGGAGTCCACCGCGAGGTAGCCGGTCAGGATGTTGCGGTCCGTGTTTCCACCAGGGATGAAGTTGCTGGTGAGCGAGAAGGACGGCTCATCCTGCCCCGGCATCTGCAGCGAAAGGTAGTACGGCGGCTGCAGACCTTCGCCTGCCTGCACCGGGTCGGCGGGGGTCGACCAGATGTCCTGCCCGGAGTAGAAGGCCGAGGCATCGGTGACGTGATAGCGCTGGAGCTGGTGACGCTGGATCGAGAACAGGTCCTCGGGGTAGCGCAGGTGGCTCATCAGATCGCTGCTGATCTCCGACATCGGCTCGATCGCGTTCGGGAAGATGTTCTGCCACGTCTGGAGGATCGGGTCCTCCTCGTCCCATGCGTACAGCGTCACCGAGCCGTCATAGGCGTTGACGGTGGCCTTGACCGAGTTGCGCACGTAGTTGAGCGAGGTGGGGAACTGGGAGTTCTCCGACCCGGCGAACACGCCGGTCGCCTCCACCGGTGCGGAGTAGGGGAACGATCCCGTGGTCGTGTAGCCGTCGACGACCCAGACGACCTCCTCGTCGACCACGGCGGGATAGGTGGTCTGGTCGAGTTCGAGGTACGGCGCCACCTTCGCGACGCGCTCGAGCGGATCGCGGTTGTACAGGATCTGCGACTCGCTGGTGACGCGGTCGGAGAACAGGATCTGCTCCTCGCCGAACTTGATCGCGTAGAGCACCTTCTCCAGGAGAGTGCCGATGCTCGGGCCACCCTCGCCTTCGTAGGTGGTGTTGACCTGACCGTTGGGCGAGTCGTCGTCCGGATAGTCGAGCTCCCAGGGGTTGGTGTCCGCTGGTGCTCCCACGATCGAGTAGTCGGGCAGCGTCTGGCCGAAGTAGATGCGGGGCTCGTAGGGGCCCAGTCCGCCGTTCGACGGGATGTTGCCCTCGTAGAAGGCGGGCTGACCGTCGATCGTGGTGCGGTTGCCGTACGCGGCGACGACGCCGAACCCGTGCGTGAACACGGTGTGGTCGTTCACCCAGCTGCGGTTCTCGTCGGACAGACCATTGAGATCGAGCTCTCGCACCGCGATGACCGTGTCGCGTGACTCGCCGTCGATCGTGTACCGGTCCACCGCGAGCTCATCGCCGAAGTTGTAGTACTGCTTGTTCTGCTGAAGCTGCTGGAACGCCGGGCCCACGATGGTGGGGTCGAGCAGGCGGATCTGGGTGGTGGTCTCCGCGTTCGCGCGCAGCGCGTCCGCCTCCGCCTCGGTGGCCGCCTCGTACTGCATCGTCTCGATGTTGTCGAGACCGTAGGCGTACTGCGTGGCGTCGATGTTGCGCTGGATGAAGGGCTCCTGGAGCGACTGCGCGTTCGGCTCCACCTGGAAGCGCTGGACCACCGCGGGGTAGATGCCACCGATCACGAGGGCGGACAGCACCATCAGCGAGACGCCGACTGCGGGAATCCGCCAGTCGCCGCGCCAGATGACGGCGAGGAACAGCAGGCCCACCAGAATGGCGATACCGACCAGGATGGTGCGCCCCGGCAGGATCGCGTTGATGTCCGTGTAGGAGGCCCCGTAGAAGCGCTCCTCCTCGGAGTTGAGCAGGGCGAACCGGTCCAGCCAATAGTTGGCGGCGATGCCGAGCATGATGATCAGGCCGGAGATCGCGAGCTGGATGCGCGCGCCGCCCGAAGCGACGAAGCCCCGCCCGCCGCCGATGCCGCCGTAGAGCAGGTGCACGAACGCCGCGAGAATCGTGCACAGAATCGCGATGGTGAGGACGAAGCCGGCGAGCGTCTGCAGCACGGGAAGGGTGAAGACGTAGTACGCCGCGTCCAGGCCGAACTCGGGATCGGCGACCCCGAACTCCTCGTGGTTCAGCCATGCGAGGAAGTCGACCCACCGCGCGGACATCGCGAGACCCGCGATCATGCCGACGAAGGCGGGCAGCGCCACCATGGCGATCTTCTCGAGGGGCTGGATCTGCTCGCGATACTGGTCGAGCGTGGTGCGCTTGCCCGTCACTGCGGGCCGCACCCGACGGGCGACCCAGAGCGTGATCCACACCGCGAGGGCGGCGATGAGGCCGAAGCCGACGAAGAGGACCGCACGCGTGATCCACTGAGTGGTGAGCACCTCAGTGAAGCCGAGCTGGCGATACCAGGCGATCTCCGTCCACACCTGTGCAGCGATGATCGTGAGGACCACGAGCACGGCCACCACGATCCCTGTCACAAGCATCGGAGAGCGGCGCCGCGGAGCCTGCATCGGGCGCGGTGGGGTCGAACGGCGGTCGTCGTCGAACGTCACAGAGGTGTCCTTCTTTGGGGTCGATTCACATCAAGGGTAGTTCAGGGCGAGCGGCACGACTGCAGACTGGCGGTGTCGCCGCTGCCAATGCTGATGATCGCGTCATAGGCATCGTCCAGCGTCTCCACTGAATAGACGTCGAGACCGTCTGGTACGTTCCCGACGACCTCCCCACAATTGTCCGCAGGTGCCAGGAAGTAGTCCGCTCCGGCATCCACGGCGCCGTGCATCTTCATCGCGATGCCGCCGATCGCGCCGACGTCGCCTGACGCGTCGATCGTGCCCGTGCCAGCCACCCGCGCATCGGCGAGCTCGTCGGCCTCGGTGAGCATGTCCATGATCGCGAGCGAGAACATCAGCCCTGCGCTCGGACCCCCCACCGAGTCGATCTGGACCGAGACGTCGATGGGGAGCTCGAAGCCGGGATCGATGCCGAGCCCCATCAGCGCCCCTCCGCTGCCATCATCCAAGGTGGCGAACGTCACGTCGGCGTTCTGGCCCTCACGCACATACGTCACAGTCACGTCGTCGCCGGGCGTGACCTCGGCGAGCACATCTGCCAGCGCGGAGAATGTGGGAACGTCCTCACCGTCCAACGCCACGATCACGTCGCCCGGCTCCAGCAGCCCGGTGGCGAGCGAGGCGGGGATGACTTCGGCGACCTCCAGCTCGGCCGGCACGGGCCGGTCCAGCGCCTCGAGCGCGGCCACCGTCGCGGACTCCTGGGACGTGATCCACGCCTGGGCCGACTGCTCCTCGAACACCTCCTCCTCGTCCGGCGTGCCGAAGACCTCTTCCTCGGGAACGACATAACGGGCCTCGTCGGCCCACCCTCGCAGCACGCGGCCGAGAGTGAAGGCTGACGAGCTTCCGCGCGCCACGGAGACGGTGGTGAGGCGCAGCTCGCCGGAGGCGGGGAAGGTGGGCGCTCCCCGGATCTCCACCAAGGGCACGCCCTCCACCTCCGACAGCGTGTCGAAGGTCGGCCCCGGGCCGCCGATGGCGAACGGCGCGGGGAGGATGGACAGCACCGCGATGAGCACCGATGCGCCCAGCCCGCTCACGGCAAGCACGAACGAGCGGCGATCCCCAGGATCTCGGGGGACGTCGGCGGTGGTGTCTCCGCCGGCGCCGTCGAGGAGAACGGGGGGCGGTGGGGGTGCGGCGCTCACGCGCACCATCATTGCTCATAGCGAACGGCGTGCCCAAATGGCCGAGGTGTTCGTTACCTTGGACAGACGTGCGCGCCAGGCGCTCGCCGCGAACTCCAGGAGCACTCAGTGACCGACGACCAGACCCCGTGGATGCGCCTGCTGCGCGAACTGTTCGGAGACGACGCGGAGGCCGCACTCGAGGAGCTCGAGCGCATGGGCATGGATCCTGCGGCGCTCGCTCAGGCGAGCGGCATGCTGTCCAACCCCGCGATGCTCGACCACGTCCTCGGGCAGATCCGGTCGCTGGTGGCACAGTCGCAGGGCGAGGACGTGAACTGGCAGCTCGCTCACGACGTCGCTCGCGGCGTCGCCGCGCAAGGCGGCGACCCCACGGTGACCGCTCACGTCGCCTCGGAGCACCGGGCCGCCGTGTCCCGCGCCGAACTGTGGCTCGATGCCGCCACCGACTTCGACCCCTCTGGTCGCGAACCGCGAGTGTGGAGCCGCGCCGAGTGGATCGAGGCGACCATGCCGACGTGGCGCGTGCTCGCGGGCCCCGTCGCCGCCAGCGTCTCGAAGGCACTCACCGGCATTCTCGGTGCGGAGGGTGGGCCCGGACTCGGTGCCGAGTCCTCTGCGCTGGTGGGCTCCGTGAGCCCGACTGTATGCGGCATGCACGTGGGCCAGGCGGCCGGGGAGATGGCTCGCGACGCGTTCGGCGCGACCGACCTGGGCTTCCCCCTTCTCGCGGAGCCCCGCGTCGTCCTCGTCCCCGGCGCGATCGATGCGTTCGCCGAGGGACTGGGAGTGCCGAAGGACGAGGTGCGTGCCTACATCGCGCTCCGCGAAGCGGCTCACGTCCGCCTGTTCTCGGCGGTCCCGTGGCTGCCCGGCCACCTCCACACCCTGATCGAGAAGTACGCCGCCGGCATCACCATCGACGTCGAGGCGCTCGACGAGGCGGTGCGCGACGTCGGCTTCGAGGAGCCCGCGAAGATGCAGGAGGCGCTCACCCAAGGAATCTTCGCCGTGCACCACAGCGACGAACAGCGCGAGACGCTCGAGTCCATCGAGACGCTGCTCGCGCTCATCGAGGGATGGGTGCAGGAAGTGACGGTGCGCGCCGCGGCGCCGCACCTGCCCTCCATCGGCGCGCTCCGCGAGATGATGCAGCGCCGTCGCGCGACGGGCGGGCCGGCCGAGGACGCCTTCGCCACCCTCCTCGGCCTCGAGCTGCGGCCCCGACGCCTGCGTGACGCCGCCACGCTCTGGGCACGGCTGAGCCTCGAGGCTGGACCTGAGGAGCGGGACCGCGTGTGGTCGCACCCCGATGTGCTGCCCGGCTCGGACGCACTGGACGATCCGCAGGCGTGGGTCGCGCGGTGGCTCGGCGGAGCGGAGGAGGACGACGTCGACCGTGCCCTCGAGGCGCTGCTGGCGGAGGGGCTCCGTGACGACGCGGCGGGGCCAGAACCGGATCCCGACGACGAGGATCCGGGGGCGGACGGCGGCCCCGGAAGCGCATCTGACGGCGGTTCTCCTCGCAGATAGGCCTCGCGACGCGACGACACGGCACGCGCGCGCTTGTCCCGCATTGTCGCGGTGTCCGTCTACGCTTGTGGTGATCGGCCCGCAGGGGCCACCGGAGCCGGGAGCGCACTGCTCCCGGCGAGCAAGCGAAGGAGATGCCTCATGGCTGACGAAACTTACAAGGGCGAGTTCTACTGCGTGAAGTGCAAGGAGAAGCGCGAGACCGAGGGCAACGTCGTCGTCTCGGAGAACGGCCGCCGCATGGCGAAGGCCGTGTGCCCCGTCTGTGGCACCAAGCTCAACCGCATCCTCGGCAAGGCGTAATCTCCGCCCGACCGCATCGTTGACAGCGGGCCGCCCCACTGGGGCGGCCCGCTGTCTGCTTTTCGCGATCGACGCTTGGAGGACGGCGCAGAGGCCGCCCTGTCCCTGTGGATAGCGCCCATTCTGCGGGCTCCTTTGGCACGCTGGCCAGATGCGCCTCCACCCCGCCGCCCCCGTGCTCGCGCTGCCTGACGCCGGCGTGCAGGTGGGCTGGGACTCTCCGCTCGTGCTGGCCTCCGCCTCGGCCGACGAGACACGGTTCCTCCGGTCGCTCGAGGGCGGCAGGCGCGTCGGCGCGGCAGAGAAGCGTCGGCACGCGGACCTCCTGCGTCAGCTCGCCGACCACGGTCTCCTGGACGCCGACGATCAACCACGCCGGGACGCCCTGTGCGTGCGGATCCACGGCGCGGGAGCACTCGGTACGGAGGCCGCGGTGGCCGTCGCGCGAGCCGGGTTCGCGCTGACGGTCGTCGACCGCGCTCCCGCCCGAGCCGGAGCCGCACCCCACCTCCCCGACCCGGACTGCGGCGCGGTCGCGCATGCTCGAGTGCGCGACGCCGTCCCGTCCGCGCAGCTGCGAGGAGCGCATGCCGATGCCGCGCTCGACGTCCTCATCTCCGCTGGCCCGGCGGTCGCCCGGGCTCGGGCGTTGCTGTCGGCGAACCAGCCTCACCTGCTCGTCGAGTGCGGCGAGGCGTCAGTGCGCGTGGGTCCGCTGGTCGTGCCGGGGGTCACGGCTTGCGCCACCTGCCTGGGCCTGGCGGCGACCGAGGCTCTCAGCGCGTGGCCGGTGCTCGCGCTCCAGAGCGATTCCCGCCGCCCGCGGGTGGACCCCGTGACCGCCACGATCGCGGGGGCGCTGGCCGGCCGGGAGGCCGCCGCCTTCCTCGTGGGTCGCGCTTCCAGGACCTGGCGCGTCAGCGGCGGCGACGTGACGGCGCTCGCGCCCACAGCGCCGCACCCCGACTGTCGCTGCACAGATGAGGCGGTGCGTGCGACGGCCCTCGACGCGCCATCTGGCGTCTGACGGCCGCCACCGCCCGCACACGGTCGTCCCCATGGTCGGCTTCCCTGTGAGCCCCCGAGCAGGGCCAGCCGGCGATACGAGCGCGAGTCGGCGTCAGCCGGGAGGGCGATGCGCCTCTCCCCTTGCGGCGCAGGCGCCGAAGGGCACTGGACATCAGTCGATGCCGGGCACGGCTGTCTTCGGAAGGAGGGGCACGAACAGGAGGCAGATCCCGATCAGCGCGAGGAGCCCGAGCAGGGTGGCGGTGACAGCACTGAGGTCCCCCACGGGCACGAGCGCAAGGAAGATGCTGGTGACGAGGGCGGAGCCGATACCGTTGGCGACCTGCTGGACGGCGCTGAGTGAGCCGCTCGCCGATCCTGCTTCCTGGGGGCTCGCATCTCCGAGCGCGGTAGTGAAGATCGAGCTGAAGCAGATGCCCGCACCGATGCCCATGAGGAGTGTGGAGATTGCCAGGTGCCACCACAGCAGGGCTCGATACCGGACCTGCCTCGCTCTACGTGTATGTGCGGAACACCACCGAACTCAACACGCTTCTCATCGATAGATACCTTGCCGGACTTGATCTGCGCTGGGACGGCGACGAGAGCGCGCGCGAGCGCCTCCATCGCGTTCTCAGCGACTACGTTCAGCTCCTCGCCAGCCAGCCCGCCCTCGCCCAAGCCGCCCTCGTCACCTGGCCCGAAGGTCCCCACTACCTGGACCTGCTCGAGCTCCTGCTGCGCACGCTTCGCGGCCTGGGGCTCGACATCCGGACAGCCGGTCGGGCGGTCGACCTGCTCCTGCAGTTCGCCACCGCGTCGGCTGCCGAATGGGCCGCGCATGCTTCTGACGACGCACAAGACCTTGCCGACCTCGAGTCCACTCTCGCCTCGGCAGAGTCAGCGCGTCATCCACTACTGGTCGAGGCGGGGACGTCCGCCTTCGTCAGCGGGACTCCCGGTGAACGCAACGCGTGGGCGATCGATGTCCTCATCAACGGCTTCCTCCACACCGGCATGACCGATCACGCGCAGGCCGAGTCCTGATCCCTCGGCGAGCAGGCTCGCCAGACACCGGGCACGAAGCGGAGCAGCCGCGCTCTAGTTGTCTGCGACGACCCTCAGGATCTGCGCGCCGAACTGGTCGAGCTTCGACGCGCCCACGCCGCGGACGCTCGCCAACGCGCCGATGGTCGAGGGCCGCTGCTGCGCGATCTCGACAAGAGAGGCGTCGGTCAGGACGGTGTAGGCCGGCTTCGAAGACTCGCTCGCGAGGTCCAGCCGCCATGCCCGCAGCGCCTCGAAGAGGTGCGCCTGGTCGGCATCGAGATCGGCGACCTTGCCCGCCGCCTTGACCCGGCGCTGCGGCGCGCGGCCGGCCTCGGGCCACCAGCGCTCCAGGAACCGCGTGCGCTTGCGGCTGGCACGCCCTCCCGTCTTGCGCGATCGCGCGAAGCTCAGCATCACGTGCTCACGCGCTCTGGTCACTGCGACGTAGAGCAGGCGTCGCTCCTCCTCCACCGCCTCGGGCGCCTCCGCGAGGGAGATCGGCATCAGCCCTTCCGAGCATCCGACGATGAACACCGCATCCCACTCGAGGCCCTTGGCCGCGTGCATGGTGGTGAGCGTCACGCCCTCGACGGCGGGAGCATGCTGTGCCTGAGCGCGCTCGCCGAGGTGCTCGACGAACTCGCGCACCGTGGCGTTCCCACCCCCGTCCGCATCGAAATCGTCGGCGAGCTGCACCAGGGCCTGCAGGGACTCCCAGCGCTCCCTCACCGCTCCCCTGGCCGCAGGCGCCTCCTCGCTCCACCCGGCATCGGCGATCGCGTCGCGCACCTGCTCGCCGAGCGGCGCCTCTGTCGCGCTCACGGCGGCGCCCCTCAGCAGCACCATCGCCTTGCGGACCTCTTCACGGTCGAAGAACCGTCGGCCGCCGCGGATCAGGTAGCCGATGCCACGGTGGGCGAGGGCGTCCTCCACCTCCTCGGACTGGCTGTTCGTGCGGTACAGCACGGCGATTTCGGATGCGGAGAGGCCGGACGCGATCAGTCGCTCGATGCGCTCCGCCACGGCGGCCGCTTCGGCGGAATCGTCGTCGTACGCCGTGAACGACGGATCAGGGCCCGAGGGCCGCTGCGCGACCAGCTCGACCCCCGTGCGCGCCGATCCGCGAGCCGCCATCAACCCGTTCGCCAGGTTCACGACCTGGGGAGTCGACCGGTAGTCGCGCACCAACCGCACCACCGTCGCCTCTGGGTGGGTGCGTGGGAAGTCGAGCAGGTGCCGTGGGGATGCCCCGGCGAACGAGTAGATGGTCTGCGCCGGGTCACCCACGACGCACAGCTCCTCGCGGCCACCCAGCCATTGATCCAGAAGGAACTGCTGGAGCGGCGAGACGTCCTGATACTCGTCGACGACGAAGTGCCGATACTGCCGGCGGATCTGCTCCCCCACCTCGCCGTGACGCCCGATCATGTCCGCGAGCAGCAGCAGGATGTCCTCGAAATCGAGGACCACCGCATCGGTCTTCGCCTCCTCGTAGGCCCGCATGACGTCGGCCACCTGGCGCCTCTCGACCCCGGCAGGCGCGGGACGTCCGGCATCGGCGGTCACCTGGGGGTAGTCCTCCGCGCCGACGAGCGAGACCTTCGCCCACTCGATCTCGCTGGCGAGGTCGCGCACGGTGAGGCGATCCGGGCTGAGGCCCACCTGGCGGGCGGCGCGACCCACGAGCGAGGCCTTCTGCTCGACCAGCTGCGGGATCTGGCCCCCGACCACCTGCGGCCAGAAGTAGCTGAGCTGGCGCAGCGCGGCGGCGTGGAAGGTGCGCGCCTGGACGCCCTGCGCTCCGAGCGCCCGCAAGCGCTCGCGCATCTCGCCGGCCGCACGCGCGGTGAAGGTCACCGCAAGCACCGACTGAGGGTTGTACGCGTTGACGCGCACGCCGTACGCGATCCGGTGCGTGATCGCGCGGGTCTTGCCCGTGCCTGCACCCGCGAGCACGCACACGGGCCCGTGGAGGGCGGTGGCGACATCGCGCTGCTCGGGGTCGAGCGCATCGAGGATCTGGTCGGCTGACATCACCGGCATTGTGTCAGGCCGCGGTGACACCGGGCGACGGGCAGCCCCGGTCAGGGCAGGGTCGAGCCGTACCACTCCTCGAGCAGGCGGCGCGCGATCGATCCTGGCGGCGCGAGCACCAGCGTGCCGTCGGCGACTCGCGCGTCGAGTTCGCTGCGCGAGACCCACATCGCTTCGGAGATCTCGTCATCGTCGAGGACGAAGCCCGGGTCCTCGACGCGCGCTCGGAACCCGACCATCACGGAGGCGGGAAAGGGCCACGGCTGCGACCCCGCGTACGTGAGATCGTGCATCACCAGTCCGGATTCCTCGGCAACCTCGCGGTGGGCGGCCTGTTCAAGGCTCTCCCCCGGCTCGACGTAGCCCGCCAGGTGAGAGAAGCGGTGGGCGGACCAGTGACTGGCGTGCGCCATGAGCATGCGGTCGTCGCCGTCCGTGATGGCGACGATCACGGCGGGGTCGGTCCGCGGGTAGTGGTCCTTCTGGTCGGCCGGACACCGGCGCACCCAGCCACCCATGCGCGGCTCAGTCGCAGTGCCGCACAGGGCACAGCGCGGGTGTGACGCGTGCCAGGCGGAGATCGCCACCGCGGTGGTCGCCAACTCGCGGTCGAGCGCACCGTCCGCGCCGCGCGCCGCGAACAGGCCCAGCAGCTCGCGCAGGGGGGTCATGCGGGCACCGGGCCCGCCGGCGTCGATGGGGCCATCGGGAACGACCGCGACGAGGTCGCGGTCGCCGTCGCGTCCCAGGTAGATCTCGAGACCGTGCGCGGGACGTGCGGAGGGTGGCAGCTCGACGACGTCGCCGTCGATGGCGAGCACCGCGCCGTCGCGCACGACCACCGCGTGGGCGGACGCGGTATCCACGTGGTCGCGTCGCTCGCTTCCTCGGTCGATGAGGAGGGGTTGGTCGAGGAGCAGGTGGTGATTCACGCGATCACGCTACGCCACCGGCCACGGCCGTCACCATGTCCGACACTCACGGGTCGGCCGGTCGGGCGCATGCTCGGTGACCGTGCCGTCCGGCACAGGCGGCCGGTGGGTCCGGTCGCACGGGCGGGCGGCGTGGACTGTGGCATACGGTCGGACGAGGTCCTATCGTGAGGGCGTGCCACGTTCGCCGCTCGCCCTCGCCGCTCTCGCGTCTGTCGCCGTCCCTGGACTCGATGTGTACGACGTGCTGCGGAGCCCCCACACCGACGCGGACTTCGATGTGGTGGTCGTGAAGGACGCGACCGGCACGCGCTGGATCGTCCGGGCTCCCAAACGCCCTGCTGCCGGTGCCGCTCTCGAGGCGGAGCGGGGCCTCCTCGACGCCCTGGCTCGCGCCCATGACACCGGCCTGCTCTCGTTCGATGTGCCACGTCCGCGCGGCACCGCATCGCTGCCCGAGGCGGAGGGCGGCCGTGCCGTCGTGTACTCGGAGGTGAGTGGCAGCGCGTTGGTGCTGTCCCGGCTCGAGCCGGGACCGGGCCTCGCCGCGGCGGTCGGGCGTGCTCTCGCGCAGGTCCACGAGCTGTCGCCGTCGCTGGTCGAGGACGCGGGGCTGCCCGCCTACTCTGCGGAGGACTACCGTGCGCGGCGCATGGCTGAACTCGACGCCGGCATCCAGACCGGGCAGGTTCCGCCTCGCCTCGCAGATCGCTGGGAGCACCAGCTGGAGAACGTCGCCTGGTGGCGCTTCGAGCCCACGGTGGTGCACGGCGACCTCGGCGAGCACCAGATCATGGTGACGGGCGACCGCGTCTCGGGGATCGTCGACTGGATGGACGCACGGGTGGCCGACCCCGCCGACGATCTCGCGTGGCTGGTGGCCGCCGCACCGGAGGACTCCCTCGAATCGGTGGTCGAGGCCTATCGCATGGCTCGGCGCGAGACCCGTGACCCGCACCTGCTCGATCGCGCTCGCCTGTCGTCGGAGCTCGCGCTCCTGCAGTGGATGATGTACGGCGTGCGGACCGAGAACGACGATGTCATCGCGGACGGCGCCGGCATGCTCGCCGACCTCGAGGCTCTGCTGTTCGACGACGAGGACTGATCACTCCTCGCCAGCGACGAGCGCGACGATCTGGTCGCGCGACAGGAGCTCGCGAGGAGTCACCGTGACGTCCTCGGCCACGTAGTAGAACGCTGCGTCGACCTCGTCGAGCGGGATGCCCTTCCACTCCGACCATGCCAGTCGATACACCGCCAGCTGCACCTCACGCGCGGCGCGCTCGTCCAGATCGCGCGGCGGCCGCCCGGACTTCCAGTCGACCACCGTCACCCGGTCCAATCCCCCGCCGGCAGGGAAGACCGCGTCGATGCGCGATCGAATCGTCACCCCTGCGATGGGGACCTCGACGTCCACCTCGACGTCGCTCGGCTGGCGGCCCGCCCACGGAGAGGCCGCGAAGGTCTCCTTGAGCCCTGCAAAGTCAGCGGACACCTCGCCGTCCGGGTCGACGTCCTCCGGTGCCAGCAGCGGCACGTGGCCGTACTGAGTCTCGATCCACGCATGGAGCGCGGAGCCGCGCTGCGCGGCGAGCGACGGCTCCTGCGGCACCGGCCTGCGCAGGTGGACCGCGAAGGCGTCGCGGTCGCGACGCATCGCGACGAGCGCCGATGCGGACAGGTGTGCCGGCAGCGGGATCACGGGCGGCCCGCTCGCGCGACGTTCGCGCTCATCGAGCATCGCCTCGATCTCCTCCGCCAGCGGGAGCAGCTCCGGGGCCACCGTGACGGTCGCGCCGCGTCGCACCGCGGCCGCCAGCGAACGCCGTCGCGCACGGGCGGGCGAGTCTGGTCTAGGCCAGGCTCCCCCGTGCGACGGCGGCTCAGGCGGCTCAGCGTCGTCCTCGGGCTCCGGCGCCCAGTCGGTGTCGCTGAGGAGGCCTGCGTCGACGAGCTCCGTCACGAACGGCGACGGCCTGCGCACCGTGCGTCCCCCGGCGTACCAGGAGCCGGACACCAGCACGTGGCTCCGGGCGCGCGTGAGAGCGACGTAGAACAGGCGCCGCTCCTCGTCGAGGCGATGCAGGCCCGCGGCCGTGCGGAAGTCAGCGATGGTGTCGTTCAGGCTCGCGTGGTCGACCGCTCGGCGCACGTGCCAGTCCGGCAGGCTGCGGGCGTCCATCCGGAGGGACCAGGGCACTTCAGGATCCCCGCTCAGCCACGCGCCGTCCTCATGCTTGCCGTGGAAGTGCATGAACATCGGGAAGCGGCCGTCGGTGACACCCGGAACGGCCACGACATCCCACTCGAGGCCCTTGGCGGAGTGGACGGTGAGCACCTGCACCGCCCCCGGCTCGGGATCCTTGACGGGGGCGTCGAGGCCACGCTCCTCGCTGCGTGCGGCGTCGAGCCAGTGCAGGAAGGCGCCGAGGGTCGCGTGCTCGGCGCCCTGAGCGAACGTGCGTGCGGCGCCCAGGAAGGCGTCGACGTTGCGGCGCACGCGCCCGTCTGGCCGGGCGACCTCCGCCTCGATGTCGAGGCACCACACCCGCTCGGCGAATGCGATGAGCTCGGTCAGCGGCAGGTAGGTGTGCTCGCGCAGGTGACGGATCGCCCGCCGCAGCCTCTCGAGGCGAGACCTGGCCTCGGGGGTGAGCGTGCGGTCCTCGGGCGAGATCCATCCCGCGGCGGGCAGGTCCTCGAGCGCATCGACGATGCTGGGCGCACCCTCGCGCTCGGCCCTGCTCCCCGCGATCATCTCGGCACGATCGCGCAACGCCATGAGGTCGCGCGGTCCCAAGTTGACGCGCTCGGAGGTGAGCAGCCGCATCAGCGCATCCCCTCGTGAAGGGTCGTGCGCCACCTCGAGCAGTGCCACGAGGTCCGCGACGTCCGGGGTGTCCAGCAGGCCTCCGAGGCCCACGACCTCGTAGTCGACGCCCCGGTGCTCGAGCTCGTCGACGACGAGCGGAATGGTCGCACGACGGCGGCACAGGATGGCCGCCTCGACGATGCGCGGCGTGGCTCGTCCGGCGCCGTCAGTGACGAACGCGCCGTCGGCACCGCGCCACGGACGTCCGTGCCCCAGTTCCTCGCGTCGTGCGAGCAGGTAGTCGACGACGGCCGTCGCCTCGTCCTCTTCTGTGGCCGCCATGTGGGCCGCGACCCCGGGAGAGGCCCGCGTCGGCTCCGGCATGCCCTGCAGCGCCGCACGCGACACGAGCCGCTCGACAGGGACGTCGGTCGCCTCGCGCAGCGGCTCCGCCGAGGCATTGGCCACGTCGAGGATCGCGCCCTCATTGCGCCATGAGACGGACAGACTCGTCTGGCGAACGCGCTCGGGCCCTCCGAAGAGCGTCACGAAGTCTTCCAACGCCGCAGCTGACGCGCCTCGGAAGCCATAGATGGCCTGGTTGGGGTCGCCGACTGCCATCACGGGGTGGTCGGCGCCGAACATCTCGCCGAACAGTCGCAGCTGCGCGGGGGACGTGTCCTGGAACTCGTCGAGCAGCACCGCACGGTACCGAGACCGCTCGATCTGCTGCACGGCCGGAAGCGCTGCAAGGTCGACCGCGACGGCTACCTGGTCGGAGAAGTCGAGCAGCGCGCCCTCGTGCTTGCGTCGCTGGAAGTCCTCGACGAGATCGGTCATCGCGAGCAGCGTGCGCAGCTTGCCGATGCGCCCCGCGAGGGTCGCGGTCATCGTCCCCGGGATGCCGTCGCCCGCCTTCTTGGGAAGCCCCTCGATGAAGGACAGCGTCTCTGCCAACCATTCCCGCATCGCGCCGGGGGCGACGCCGTGCTCGCGCATCTGCGCGGCGAGGCGGGGCAGGGACCCGCGCACGGTGCCGGGTGCAGCGTCGGTCTCGAGCGCGGCCGTCCACTCCTCGAGTGCACGCGCCGCGAGCTGCCACAGCGCGGCGTCCGTCACCACGGTCGAGTCTGGGTCCACGCCGACGCGCAGCCCATGCTCGGAGGCCAGCGCCGCGGCATAGGCGTTGTAGGTGGCCACCGTCGGCGCGGGCCTCTCGGGGTCACGGCGTCGGCGCTCGCGTCCGTCGGGCCCCGTCTCGACGCCATCCCACACACGGGAGATGCGCTCGTCGGCGCGCTCGGCGATCTCGGCGGCGGCCTTCCTCGTGAAGGTCAGACACAGGATCTCGTCGGGCGCGATGTCCGTGCCGAAGAGTTCCCGTGCGTGGTCCAGCAGGTAGACGATGCGCATCGACAGCGTCTCCGTCTTGCCGGAGCCCGCTCCCGCCACCACCAGCATCGGCTGGGTGCCGGCGCCGATGATGCCGGCCTGCTCGGCCGTGGGAGGCCGGCCGGGGGCGATCAGGTCCGCGAGCGCGTCGACGCTCCGTCCTTGGCCCACGACGATGCCGTTGTCGCTCATGAGTCGCTCACCTGGGCCCCCACCGCGTGGGCCGGGCACGATCGCCGGATGGGGCAGTGCGTGCACATGGGGTTGGGCGTGGCGAGGAAGGTCTGGGCGCGCATGGCGTCCACCGCGGAGTCGAGCTCCGCGCGCGCCTCGTTCTCGTCGATCGCGGCCTGCGGCACCACGGAGCCCTTGCGCGCTGCACCGACTCCGACGAACACCAGTGCCGCGTCGGTGGCGCGAGTGACGCCCTCGAATGCTCCGTGGTTCGCCACGAGCTGGTAGAGCATCAGCTGGCCATGGTCGGCCGCCTCGGCCGCGGTGATCTTGCGTCCGGTCTTGAGATCCACGACGCGGGCCACCTCGCCCGTGATCTCCACACGATCGGCGATGCCGGACACACGTGCCTGGCCGAACACGACTCCGAAGCCCTGCTCGACGACTACGCGATCCGCGGTCACGCCCTCGAGATAGCGAGCAAGCCGGCGCACCATGTCCCGTGCGCTGTCCAGCTGGAGTCGCTCGAGCCACGTGTCCGTGCCGCCGATCTCCCGCCAGCGGCGCTCGAGCTCCGCCACCATCGTGTCCTCGCCGCCGTCGGGAAACTCGGCAGCGATCTCGTGGACGAGCAGGCCCACGTGCTGCGCGTCGGTGCTCTCGATCGTCCCGCCGGCGGTCTCGAGCGCCCACTTCAGCGCGCACGCGCGGACGGCATCGAGCCGCGAGGGGGAGACGCGCACCTCCGCGTCGTCCTCCCAGAAGCCCTCGGTGGTCGTGAGCTCCGCGACCCCATGCCAGTCGGCCGGGTCGGCTCCCGGCACGCCGGCATCGACCAACCGCGCGAGTTGTGCCGCAGCGCCCTCGAGCTGGGCGGCAGCGTTGCGATCCGACGGATCCTCGTCGAGCCGTCGTGTGGCACCCAGGCCGTCGATTCGGAGCCGGGCCACCGCGCCGCGCAGATCAGCGACCCCGCGAGGAGCCGAGGCGTCGGCCCTCGCCACTCCGCCGGCATCCTCGATCAGCGGCAGATAGCGCGAGGGCCGCGCCTCGCCGTCGTCAACGGCGGTGATGATCAGTCGGTGTCGTGCACGGGAGACGGCCACGAGCAGAGCGCGCGTCTCGTCATCGAGAACCGCACGGCGCGCGCCATGCAGGTCCCGCGGGCCGCGAGCGCTCGCCACCTGCTCGTCCGTGACCGCGCCCTCGGCCACGAGCTCCGCGAAGGCCTGCGCGCCCAGCACCGAGTCGCGCAGGCGGAGGTCGGGCCATGCCCCTTCCTCGACGCCGGCCACGGCCACCACGTCCCACTCCCGGCCCGCAGCGGAGGCCGGGGTGCAGAACGACACGACATCGGTGGACTGACCCCGCGCACCGAGGGAGTCGGCGGCGAACTCCTGTCCCTCGAGATGGGCCAGGAACGCGGTCGCGTCCGCCTGAGGCAGTCGCTCCGAGTAGGTCTGCGCCGCTCTCATGAGCGCGATGACCGCGTCGAGGTCCGCGTCGTCGCGCGCGGATCCCGCGATCGCGGACTCGCGCCACGAGTCGGCGACGCCCACGGCATCCCACGCTGCCCACAGGATCGCGCCTGGCGTCGCGCCTGGCTCCGCCGACCGCGCCTGCACCGCGGCCACGGCACGTGAGGCGCGCGCGGCGGGCCGGGCCTCGGCCACCTCGAGCGAAGCCCACCGGGCGGGATCCGCCATCGCCTCGACGAGCAGCTCCGCACTCGAGCGCAGGCCGCCCCCGGACCGTTCCTCGCGCACCAGCGCGCGCCGAAGCCGCCGCAGCGCGACGGCGTCCAGGCCGATCAATCGGGACCCGAGCACGTCGAGAGCGCGCTCCTCGTCCCACTCCTCTCCCATCCCGATGCGCGCGATCTCCAGGAGGGGGGCCACTGCTGGCTCACGGTGGAGCGCGGTGCCGTCTCCGAGCGCCTCACAGGGGATGTCGGCTCCGAGCAGGTCCGACCTCAGCGCCCGCAGCTGCGCGCTCGACCTCGCGATCACCGCCATGCGTCCCCAGGGGATGGACGGGCCGTCGAGGCCGTGGCGGGCGCGCCTGAGCTCTGCAGCGATGGCGCGTGACTGTCCGAACGCATGGGCCGCCGTCAGCACGGTCACGGCCGGGTCCGCGAGCGGCAGCAGGCGATGAGCGGCACGGGCCGACCCCACGCCCTTCACGCCGATGCGCTCGGCGACGGCAGCGGCGATCCGCGTCAGCGCAGGCGGCTGGCGGTGATCCTCTGACAGCTCCACGAGCGTCGCCGGTCCCAGCGCACCGCCCGCCGCCTCGGCAAGGCCGTGCGGCCGAGCGCCGCGGTAGCCCTGCACCGCCTCGTCCGCGTTGCCGAGCACCACCAGGCGGGCGCCGCGCATCGCCATCGCGCGCAGCAGTGCCGTGGTGGCGGCCGTGGAGTCCTGGTGATCGTCGACGATCACCACGTCCCAGGTCGGAACGGGACCATCGGCCACGTCCTCCCAATGCTCGAGCACCCACGCGGCCTGCGCCGCGACGGTCGCCGGGTCATACCTCTCTCCCTGATCCGCGGGCATGGTGCGCAGTGTCGTGACCAGCTCGTACTCATCCATGACGGCGGCGGCAGCGACCCATTCGGGCCGCTCAGCGCGCTCGCCGAGCTCGCGGAGCTCGTCCGCGGTGCGGCCCGACTCTGCGGCCCGCATCAGAAGATCTCGCAGCTCTCCGCGGAACCCTGGCAGCGCGGTGGCCTCGGGAGGAACCACTCCCGACCAGTCGACGCGCGCCCCCTCGCCGCGAGCATGGCCCGCCAGCAGTTCACGCAGGATCGAGTCCTGTTCCGCCCCGGTGATGAGCGCCGGTGGGGGACGATCCAGCGCGTGGGCCTGCGCGGTGAGCACCATGTGCGCCGCAGAGGCGGAGGTGCGCACCATCGGCACTCCCGTGGGCCGTCCCATCGCGATGCTCACGCGATCCCGGAGGTCCGCGGCGGCCCGCCGCGTGGGCGCGATCGCGAGGACCCGTTCGGGCCGCAGCCCGCCGTCGACTGCGGCCACGGCGGCCGCGAGTGCCGTCGAGGTCTTGCCAGTGCCGGGGGCGCCGGTGACCACCACGTGCTGGTGGCCGGCGAGGACTGCGCTCACGGCCGACCGCTGCCCCTCGTCCAGCGCGGGGCGGGCGGGGGTGGGACCGGGCGCGACGAGTCGAATCCGGGTCATGGCCTCACCTCACCACACGGTTCCGACATGCAGGCGACGGCCACGGTGTCAGCGGTCCGCCGTGGCACCGGTGGTCTGCAGGGCTGCATCGGTGCGGCGGGACGCGACGTGCTCGAGCACGAGCAGCGCGCCGACGGCCGCGATCCCCACCACGAACAGCACGATCACGGGCAGCAGGTCGCCCGCCGGCGCCTGCAGAGACGCGTCGTCACCCTGCCAGGGCCACAGCGCACGGAGCGAACCCAGCATCAGGCCCGTCATCGTCGCGAGCGTCAGCGCATGGTGGTGAGCGAGCATCCACTGCAGTCCCGTGACGAACACCGCGAGGCCCATGACGGCACCCGCGGCGAAGACGCCCAGGTAGGCCAGGTCGCGATCGTTGACGGCGGCGAGCGTCGACGCGTACATCCCGAGCACCAGCAGCAGGAAGGAGCCGGAGACGCCCGGCAGCACGAGTGCGCACACGGCGAGGGACGCCGCCCCCAGGACGAGCCACAGCGACGGGTCGGCGCGCTCGACGCCGGTCAGCCCCGTCAGCCAGAACGCCGCGACAGCACCCACGACGGCGACGAGCACCTCGCGCGCCCTCCACCGACCCACCATGCGCGCGGGAACGATCAGCGAGGCGACGATCAGCCCGGCGAACAGCGCCCGTGTCTGCACCGGGTGGTCCTCGATCAGCGGCGCGAGCGTCGCGGAGACGAGAACGATCGCGGTGAGCATGCCGAGCCCCAGCGGGACCAGCACGCCCCAGCGCACGCGTGCGAAGTGCGCACGTGAGCGGTCCATCCCGGTGCGACGCAGCGGTGCGGTGGCACCGGCGACGGCTCCCCGCACCAACTCGCCTGCGGAGGCGATGAGGGTCTCGTAGACCCCGACGACGAGAGCGAGCGTGCCGCCGGAGACTCCGGGGACGACCTCGACGGCGCCAATCACGCCGCCGCGCAGGACGTTGAGTCCGGCGGTGCCGAGGCGACGCCGACGGCTGGGCGCGGAGTGGTCGGCGGGCGCGAGGTCAGGCATGCCCGGGAGTCTACCGACGCGTCCCGCCGCGCCACCCCTGACGGCGCGTCCTACGCGTCGTCGCGGGTGGCAGCCGTGGCATCGGCCGAGGGGCTGGGATCCGGCACCGGCTCGTCCGGCCACGGCCACGGATTCGGCTCGCAGTCGTCGGACAGCTCGCCCTGGTCGGCCATGACCTGCGCGCGGCCGGACGTGCACTCGACGTCCTCATCGCCCAGCGCGTGCCCGACGAAGTGGTTGACCAGGTAGGCCCGGGCGCCGGAACGGTCGTCGCCGTAGGCGTCGATTCCCGCCATCCAGTCGTAGTGGTTGAGCATCACCAGGCCCTGGTCCGCGCAGCTGGTCACCTCGGCGGAGGCATCCGGGTCGGCCGATGCGGCCGCGGACGGGTCGACCGCCGACTCCGGCGTCGCGGATGCGTCGACGAGCGCTCCGGCCGGGGCGGTCGCATGGGCGTCGCGACATGTCGCGGCGGCCGTGTACGGGCTCGCGAGGACGATGCGGAGGTCGGGGGCTCCACCGGTGGGCACGAACTCGAAGCGCCCCCTGGCTCCCCACCCCCGCGGATCGTTGAGGGTGTCGAGCACGAACTCGCCCAAGGCGGTCCCGTCCGCGTTCAGCCCCTCTTCGTACTCGACTCGCACCCAGCGCACCGAGGCGCCGCCGCCGGAGGGTTCGCCGTCGGTGGTGACCGTCGCGAAGCTGCCGTCGCCTTCGCGCACGACGTCGAGCGTGGTCAGGCCCGCCTGCAGGTCCGCCTCGTCCAGTTCCCGATCGATCGGGTCGAGTGGGGGGATGCTCACCTCGATGGTGGGCGTGGCCGATGCGCTCGGCGTCGGGGAGACACTGGGCTCCGGCGCGGCGAGGCGGTCGGCGACGAGACCCGTCCCCCAGCCCACGCCGATGCCCGCGCCAAAGGCGACGAGTACGACGAGGGCGATGGATCCGAGGGTGGGCAGGGAGATTCCCCTGCCCGCGAACACGCGTCTGCCGCCGTCACTCACCCCCCTACGATAATCAGTAGTCAGCAGTGAACAGACCCCAGGAGGTCAGCGTGGAAGTCAGGATCGGCGTTCAGAACGTCTCCCGTGAGATCGTGATCGAGTCCGACATGACGGCCGATGCGGTGGCCGAGGCGGTGTCAGCAGCGGTGGCGGGAGCCACTCTCGACCTCACCGACGACAAGGGCCGCCGGGTCGTGGTCCCGTCGGGATCGTTGGGCTATGTGGAGATCGGCGAGGAGACCAAGCGGCGCGTGGGCTTCAACGCCTGAGCCCGCCCCCTCATCGCACTAGCGGCGCACGGAGTCGACGATGGACCGAGCGACCAGCGTCGCGCCTTCGGGAGAGTGCCGGTGCACCGGCACCTTGCCGCCCAGCTCATCGGCCTCGAGGGGCTCGAGCACCGCGTACTGCGAGTCCAACAGCCCGGGCGGAGCGAAGTGCCCTTCGTACTCGGCACGCCTGCGCACCCGGGGCTCGAGCACGCTCTGCGGCGCGGCGAGGTGGACGAACACCACAGAGTCCCCCGCGACGTCGCGGATGCAGTCGCGGTAGACCCGCTTCAGTGCCGAGCACGCGACGACGCCGCGGTCATGCCGCTCGAGCCACGTGGCCACCGCGTCGAGCCACGGCCACCGGTCCTCGTCCGTCAGCGGAATGCCGGCAGCCATCTTCGCGACGGCCGTCGACGAATGAAGGTCGTCGCCGTCGCAGAACTCGGCCTTCAGTTCGTGCGCAAGTCGCATCCCTACGGTCGACTTTCCGCACCCCGTCACACCCATCACCACCACGCGCATGTGCGCTAGCGTAGACGGGGTTCCTGGCCACTGGACGCCACGGGGGCTAGAATGAACGCGACCCGGGGCTGACCGGTCGTCATGGAAGCGCGGTGCCGCTGGAGATAGCGAAGGCCGCAAGGACAATGATTCGCGATCGGCTGCCCGCCGACAGGACGCGACATCCCGCGCCCGCAAATCACCCAAGGATCGTTCTCCACCATGACTGAGACCACTCAGACGCACGCCAGCGTGCATACCGCGGACCAGAGCTTCGCGGACTTCAAGATCAACCCACTGATCGTCGAGGCCCTCGCCGAGGGCGGCATCGTGAACCCGTTCCCGATCCAGGCGATGACCCTGCCGGTCGCGCTCGGCGGCCACGACATCATCGGCCAGGCCAAGACCGGAACCGGCAAGACCCTCGGCTTCGGCGTGCCGCTGCTGCACAGGACCGTCTCCCCGGGCGAGCCCGGCTACGACGAGCTCGATGCTCCCGGCAAGCCGCAGGCGCTCGTCGTCGCGCCCACCCGCGAGCTTGCAGTGCAGGTGGCAGGCGACCTGCAGACTGCGTCCAAGAAGCGCTCCACCCGGATCGCCCAGATCTACGGCGGCCGCGCCTACGAACCCCAGATCGACATGCTGAACAAGGGCGTCGAGGTCGTGGTCGGCACACCCGGTCGCATGATCGACCTCCTCAACCAGGGCCACCTGGACCTGCGCTACGTCCGCACGGTGGTGCTCGACGAGGCCGACGAGATGCTCGACCTCGGGTTCCTGCCCGACGTGGAGCGTCTGCTCGCCGCGACGCCCGCCTCGCGCCACACCATGCTGTTCTCCGCGACCATGCCCGGACCCGTGGTCCAGCTGGCCCGCCGGTACATGCTCCAGCCCACCCACATTCGCGCCGCCGACCCCGATGACGACGGCGCCACGGTCAAGGCGACCACCCAGTTCCTCTACCGCGCCCACGCCATGGACAAGGTCGAGGTGCTCGCGCGCATCCTGCAGGCCGAGGGCCGTGGCAGGACCATCGTGTTCGCGCGCACCAAGCGCACCGCCGCGAAGGTCTCTGACGAACTGCGCGACCGCGGTTTCGCCGCCGGAGCACTGCACGGAGACCTGGGGCAGGGCGCCCGCGAGCAGGCGCTGCGCGCCTTCCGCCACACCAAGATCGACGTCCTCGTGGCGACCGACGTGGCTGCTCGCGGCATCGACGTCGACGACGTCACGCACGTGGTGAACTACCAGTGCCCCGAGGACGAGAAGACGTACCTGCACCGCATCGGCCGCACGGGCCGAGCCGGCAAGACGGGCGTCGCCGTGACGTTCGTCGACTGGGACGACCTCCCTCGCTGGTCGATGATCGACAAGTCTCTCGACTTGGGCTACCCGGACCCGGAAGAGACGTATTCGAGCTCCCCTCACCTGTACGAGCAGCTGAACATCCCCGTGGGGACCAAGGGCCGCCTGCCCCGCAGCGAGCGCAAGCTCGAAGGGCTCGAGGGCGAGACGCTCGAGGACCTGGGCGAGACCGGCAAGAAGCCCGGCGGCGACCGCGGCGGCCGCGACGGCGCGCGTGGCGACCGTGGACGCGGCGGCCAGGGCGGCGGACGCGGCGAGGGCCGTGGACGTGACCGCGGCGGGCGTGGGCGTGACGGCGGCGGACGCGGCGAGGGCCGTGGACGTCAGGAGCGCTCGGGCGCCGAGCGGGGCGGCTCGGACCGCCCGCAGGCCGCAGCGGACGGCTCGTCCCCTCAGCCCAGCCGCGACGGCGAAGGCGGTCAGCCGCGCAAGCGCAACCGTCGCCGTCGCCGCAGCGGCGGTCAGGGCGGACAGCCCACCCAGTCGCAGGACTGACAGATGCAGGACTGACGCGGTCGGGCTGGGCCTCATGGTCCAGCCCGCCGCCTCAGCGATGCCGACGCGGCCACGCCCGTGAGACCGCTCAGCGGTCCCGGCTCACCCGCGCCCTCTCGAGCTCGAGGAATGCCTTCGGGTCCGTGAGGTTCTCTCCCAGGGCGTTGCGCTTGCCCGTGCCGTGATAGTCGCTCGCGCCGGTGCGCACCAGGCCCAGCCGCGACGCGATACGCGCCAAGCGCTCCCGCTGACGGTCGTCGTGGTCGCGGTGATCGATCTCGAGTCCCACCAGCCCGGCCCTCGCCATCGCCTCGATGACGGACGTGGTGACGATCCGACCGCGCGCATCGGCGCCCGGGTGCGCGAACACCGTGACCCCGCCGGCCGCACGCATCGTCCGGACCGCATCGGTCACCTCAGGCGCGTAATGCGGCACGTAGTAGCGCGAGTTGCCCGCAAGAATGTGCTCGAAGGCCTCATCCCGCGTGGGCACGACCCCCTGGACCACGAGCGCATCGGCGATGTGCGGCCTGCCCACGGTGGCGGCGTCGCCCGCCAGCTCCGCGACCGCCTCCCATGTGACGGGATAGTCGACGCCGACCTTCTGGACGATCTCCCGGGCGCGCAGCACTCGCGCCTCCCTGGTGCGGGCGAGCATGGCAACCGCGTCGGCGTCGTCCGCGCGATGCCAGTAGCTGAGCAGGTGGATCGAAATGCCGTGATGCCGGCAGGAGACCTCGATGCCGGGGACGAAGCCGAGCCCCGCATCGGCCGCCGTGGCCGCGGCCTCGTTCCAGCCGTCGATGGCGTCGTGATCGGTGAGCGCCACGATGTGGAGCCCCGCCTCCGCCGCCTCGCGCATCACGTGAGCAGGCGCGCCCGTGCCGTCGGAGACGGTCGAGTGGGTGTGGAGGTCGATCCGCATTCCGCCAGCGTACGCGGCACGATGCGGCGAACGCGGCGGTGCGCCGTGCGACCATAGTCGCGTGAACGACGAGCAGCCGAACAAGACCAACAAGGCGCGCGCACTGCGGCCAGACAACGACGAGTTCAAGGCATGGATCGGCTCCGAGTGGGCTGAACCTGAGGACCTCGAGACCACCGCGATGGCCGCCGCCCCCTTCGCCGCCGAGCGTCGCCGTCGTCTCTCCGAGCGCTTCCCCGGCCGCCGCATCGTCGCTCCCGCGGGCGACCTCAAGGTGAGGTCGAACGACACCGACTACCGCTTCTCCCCCGACCGCGACTTCGCGTACCTCACCGGCCTCGGCACGGATCGCGAGCCCGGCGCGGTGCTGGTGATGGAGCCCACGGTCGCTGGCCACGACTCCACCCTCTACCTGATCCC
Source organism: Demequina aestuarii (assembly GCF_000975095.1). Lineage (GTDB taxonomy): Bacteria > Actinomycetota > Actinomycetes > Actinomycetales > Demequinaceae > Demequina > Demequina aestuarii. The sequence goes on along the minus strand of NZ_BBRD01000001.1, from coordinate 487,953 downwards.
CCCAGCGGGACGCGACGACGACGGCTTCTACTCGGACCCGCGGTCCGGTGAGTTCTGGATCGGTCGCCGTCCTGGGCTCGAGGAGTTCGCGGCGATGACGGGCATCGCGACAGCACCATTGTCCGATCTGCCCAGCGGCATCCGGCTCTCCTCACACCCGCACCAGAGAGTCAAGCGGGCGCTGGCCGAGATGCGCCTGGTCAAGGACGAGTACGAGATCCAGCAGCTGCGCGATGCAGTGGACGCCACCATCGCGGGCTTCGAGCGCGTCGTGGGCGAGCTCCCGCGTGCCGTGGCCCACAAGCGCGGCGAGCGCGTGGTCGAGGCGACCTTCGACGGACACGCACGCGAGGAGGGCAATACGGTGGGCTACGAGACCATCGCCGCCTCCGGCCCCCACGCGACCACGCTGCACTGGATCACCAATCACGGTCAGGTGCGCGCGGGCGACCTGTTGCTGCTCGACGCGGGCGTCGAGGTGGAGTCGCTGTACACCGCGGACATCACCCGCACCATGCCCGTGAACGGCGAGTTCACTGACATTCAGCGACGCGTCTACCAGGTGGTTCTCGAGGCAGCCGATGCGGCCTTCGCGACGGCCCGGCCAGGCGTCAGCTTCCGAGACGTCCACGAGGCGGCCATGGACGTCATCGAGCGCCACCTCACCGAGTGGGGCATCGTGCCCGAGGCGCAGAATCCCGAGTCCAAGCTGTTCCGCCGCTGGATGGTGCACTCCACGTCGCACCACCTGGGGCTCGACGTGCACGACTGCGCGGCCGCCAAGCGCGAGCTGTACATGGACGGCCCGCTCGAGCCGGGCATGGTCTTCACCATCGAGCCCGGGCTGTATTTCAAGGCCGATGACCTCGCCGTGCCTGCGGAGCTGCGTGGCATCGGCGTGCGCATCGAGGACGACGTGCTCGTGACGGAGGGCGGGGTCGAGAACCTCTCGGCGGCGCTGCCCCGAGAGCCCGGCGCGGTCGAGGCCTGGATGCGGACGCACCGGCGGGTGTGATGCGCGGGTGGAGCGAGCGCCGTCGCGCCTGGTGGCGCTGGGGGTGGGTTGCGCTCGTCGCCGGCATCCTGTTCTGCCCGGTCGGCACCACCGTGACGTGCACGCATAGCGACACTGACGGTCAGTGTTCCTCGCAACCGACCACCCTCGTGGGCCTGAAGATCGGGATCGCGTACTGACCGGCGCCTGCGGGACCTAGGGCCCGTCGCGCCCGCTCTTCTCGCTCGTAGCCTGACGGCACCCGTCATCGACTCAGGCAAGGAGCCGCGATGCCCGCCGTCCCCGCCACGCGCGCCCCACGCGCTCTCGCGATTCTGTGCGGTGCGCTGCTCGCCTTCATTCTGCTCGCACTCTCCGGCGGCAACGCCATCGCCGCGCTCATCAGCGCCGGTGAAGACTCCGCTCCCACCGTGTCCGCATCGGGCCCCGGCGAGCCCCTCACCCTCGTCGCGGCGAGCGTCGAGACCGAGCCCGCGCCCGCATCGGCCCCTGTCGTCGAGGTGGACCCTGACGCGGACCTGGTGCTGTTCTGGGGCGACGGCTGCCCCAACTGCGAGGCCGAGCGCCACTGGCTCGAGGAGGTCGAGGTGCAGCACCCCGACCTCGAGATCGTCCAGTACGAGGTGTGGAACGACGAGGCCAACCAGGAGCTGTTCGCCCAGGAGGCCTCGCGCCTGGGATTCGAGGCCGGATCGGTGCCGACGACGATCATCGGCGAGCGCGTGTGGATCGGCTGGACGGATCAGATCGAGCAGGACATGGCCGGCGCGATCGCCGCCGTGGAGAACGGGAGCGCCCCTCAGTCGGGAGTGTTCGGCACGGCGGGCGCCGGCACGTGCTCGGAGGACGAAGGGCTGTGCAGTTCCGAACCGCCCGAGACCACGATCGAGGTCCCGCTCGTCGGCGACGTCTCGATCGGCGCCGACTCGCTGCTGTTCTCCACCATCGTGATCGGCTTCGTGGACGGCATCAACCCCTGCTCGCTGTGGGTGCTGTCGATCCTGCTGGCCATCGTGCTGCGCACCCGGTCGCGCCCCCGCGTGCTCGCGATCGGCGCCACGTTCCTGACGGTCACCGCGATCATGTACGCGATGTACATGGCGGCGTTCTACTCGGCTCTCGCGGTCGTGGGGTTCATGGGGTGGATTCAGATCGCGGTCGCGATCGTCGCGGGCTTGTTCGGCATCGTGTCGGTCAAGGACTACTTCGCGTTCGGCAAGGGCCTGTCCTTCACGATCCGCAAGGAGGACAAGCCCGGCATCTACAGGCGCATGCGCGAGGTCGCCGGCACGAAGGCGCTCCTGCCCGCCCTGGGCGCGACCACCGTGCTCGCGGTGGGGGTGTCGCTGCTGGAGACTCCCTGCACCGCCGGGTTCCCCGTGCTGTGGACCGGGATGCTGCAGGCCAACGGCGTGGGGATGGCGGAGACGGCCGGGTTGTTCGTCGCCTACATGGTCCCGTTCCTCCTCGACGAGCTGATCATCTTCGGCATCGCCGTGTTCACGATGCGCGCCACCAAGCTCCAGGACAAGCACGGCGAGCTGCTGAAGCTGTTCGCCGGCGTCACCATGCTGGTGCTCGCGGCCGTCATGGTGGTCGACCCCACCCTCATGGAGAACCCGGTGATGGCGCTGGCGCTGTTCGCGGGGGCCTTCGCGCTGGCCATGGCGATCCACCTCCTCACGTCGCGGATCATGCGCGCGAGGGAGTCCGCAGCGACGCCCGACCCCGAGTCCGAGCCCGTGGGCGGCTCCGCGCCGCGCTGACCGGCGGCCGATGCGCCGACTCACCGGGCATACCCGCCGGGGGTTCGGCGTTGGCACCAAAGCAACCCCACCGCTCACGCTGGAGATCCATGTCCGTACGCCTGTCCATCCTCGACCTCGCGCCCATCGCGCCGGGCGAAGCCGCCGCCGATTCCTTCCGCCACTCAGTGGCCTTGGCCCAGGCCGCGGAGGCCGCCGGATACGAGCGCGTCTGGTACGCCGAGCACCACAACATGGAGCGCATCGCCTCGTCGGCCACGAGCGTGCTGATCGCCCACATCGCGGCGCACACCGAGTCGATCCGCCTGGGCGCCGGTGGCGTGATGCTGCCCAACCACTCGCCGCTCGCGATCGCCGAGCAGTTCGGCACACTCGCCGAGCTCCACCCCGGTCGCATCGATCTCGGGCTCGGGCGCGCGCCCGGTGGCGACCGCGCCGTGTTCGGGGCCCTGCGCAGAGACCCCGCCGCATCGGACCGGTTCCCCCAGGACGTGCTCGAGCTGCAGGGCTACCTGAGCGACGAGTCGCGCGTCCACGGCGTCGTCGCCACGCCAGGGAAGGGCACCCACGTGCCGTTGTACATTCTCGGATCATCACTCTTCGGCGCGCAGCTCGCGGCTCAGTTGGGCCTGCCCTACGCGTTCGCCTCCCACTTCGCACCCGCCGCGCTGCACGATGCGGTTGCCGCCTACCGCGCGGGCTTCCAGCCGTCGGAGCAGCGGGCCGAGCCATACGTGATCGCCGGAGCGAACGTCTTCGCTGCTGCGGATGAGGCCGATGCGCGCGAGCAGTTCACGCATGCGCGCCGCTGGCGCGTGCGCGGCATGATCCAGCGTGGCGCTCAGGCACGCGAGTACTCGGACGACGAGATCGACGCGTTCCTGGCGACGCCTCAGGGCCAGCAGTTGGCGGACATGATGCGCTATACCGCCATCGGCACCGGCGACGAGGTGGACGCGTGGCTCGACACGTTCGCGAGGGAGGTGGGCGCCGACGAGGTCATCGTGGCGCACAGTGCCATGAGCGCCGATGCGCGGGTCGAGTCGGTGAGGCTGACCGCCTCCGCCTAGGTCGTCCTGGCGGGACATGGGTGCCACATTCGAGCCGATGGTGGCACCCATGTCCCACCAGGGCGCAGCACCAGCCCGCGCAGTGCTCTACGCCGCTCGCTCGGCGAGCACCTTCACGCCCAGGCGCATGTCCTCCGGCGGCAGGTAGAAAGGAAGCCGGAAGTGCGCGCCGGCCGCGCCGGCCACCACCTCGAAGGCCGACGCAGGGGCCACGGGCACTCCGGCATCGGCCGCTCGAGACGCGAAGCGCTCGACCCCACCGTCCGGCAGCTCGACCCACAGGCACGGACCACCTTGCGGCTGCGTGAACCGCCAGTCCAGACCGTGCTCGTCGATCGCCTCGACGGTCGCCGCGAGCGACTCACGCATGGACCCGATGCGCCACCGTACGGTCTCGTCGTAGTGCTCGGTGAGGAACCGGGTGGCGAGGCGTTGGAACAGCGCCGGGCTGCCGAGGTCCATGGCGGCCTTGCGGTGGCGCAGCTGCGCGGCCAGCGTCGCGTTCGTGTGCAGCCAGCCGATGCGCATGCCGCCCCAGAACACTTTGCTCAAGCCCCCGATGGTGATGACGTTCTCGCCGCCGGAGTGCGTGGCGAGCGGGGGCCGCGCCTGACCGTCGAGGACGAGGTCTCCCGTGATGCGGTCGTCGATCACGGTGGTGCCCACGGCCGATGCGGCGGCGACGAGCCGCGCGGCATCCTCCTCCGGCATCGCGGTGCCGGTGGGGTTGTGGAAGGTGGTGACGTAGGCGACGTCGGGGCGAGCGGCCCGCAGCAGCTTCGCGGATGCCGTGACGTCGAGGCCTGCCGACGTCATGGGCAGGGCGAGCGGTCGGGATCCGGCAGCGGAGATGGCGTCGAACACCCCCGGGTACGTCACGGACTCAAGCGCCACCGGGCACTGAGGCCCGGCGACCGCGGTGATCGCAAGCCAGAGCGCCTGCTGCCCGCCCGCGGTGACGACCACCTCGTCCGGCTCGGCGGCGATGCCGCGCGACCGGAGGTGGTCGACGATTGCGGCCACCAGCTCGGGGTCGCCGATGGCCGCGTACCCGGTGCCGAGGGCCGGCACCCCATCGAGCATCGCGCCCGGGTCGCGAAGCGCCTCGGTGACGATGGGCGCTGGCGGCGGGCACGCGGAGCTGAGGCTCACGAGCGGCGCGCGCCCCGTCGGAAGAATCCTGGCGAAGCGGTCCTCGTCGCTCATCGCGTCCAGTCCCCGGGCGCGCGATCCGAGGGTGGGCGCGGCGCCGGCGCGCACCTCGAGCCACTCCTCGTCGCGCAGACGCTGGTACGCCGCGGTCACCGTATTGCGAGACAGATGAAGGCTGGTCGCGAGGGCGCGCTCCGACGGGAGCTTGGTCCCGTAGTCGAGCGACCCTGCCTCCGCGAGGGAGACGATCGCGTCGGCGAGCTGGGCGTAGAGGGGCCCGGTGCCGGACTGCCAGTGGTCGAGGACGTCGCGGAGCTGATCTGCTGTGGTGCGCATGGAGCCATTCCACCCGAAACTGGCACCTCACGACAAGAGCCACCTGGTCACACACTGGCTCTTTCATCGGGGGTCCAGTACGGCCAGGCTTGATGGCATGACCACCACCGATCCCCTCTTGCACGTCCACACGAACCCGCAGTCCCTCGGGCGATCCCGCGAGCGCATCAGCCTCATCACCGAGGCGGCTCGGCGTGCCGGCTCGTATGTCGCCGGCGCCTCCCACCGTCCGGTGCACCCGACCGCCGAGGCGGTCGCAGCACTCGACGCCTTCCGTCGGCCCCTGCAGGACGAGCCGATCCCGGCCCGCGACGTGCTCGCGGAGCTCGACGCCTTCGGCTCACCTGCGACCGTCGTGTCCACTCACGGCCGGTACTTCGGCTTCGTCAATGGCGGCACCGATCCCGCCGCCCACGCCGCGTCGATCCTTGCGGGCGCGTGGGACCAGAATGTGGGAGGCACCATCATGTCGCCCGCCGCAGCCGTCCTCGACGAGGTCGCTCGCGGTTGGGTGATCGACGCGCTCGGCCTGCCCTCCACGGCCGCCGGCGCGTTCAATGCGGGAGCGACGGTCGCGAACCTCACCGGCATCATCGCCGCTCGCGACGCGCTCTACGCACGCCAGGGCCGGGACGTCGGAAGAGACGGTCTCGCCGGCGCCCCGGCCCTGCGCATCATCGTCGGAGAGGAGGCGCACCTGTCCGTGCTCAAGGCGCTCCGGCTCGCAGGGTTCGGCGAGGCGCAGATCGAGCGCGTGCCCACCGACGGCACCGGCGCGATCATCGCCGAGGCCTTCCCCCAGGACACCGATCACCTCACCCTGGTGCTGCTGCAGGCTGGCAACGTCAATACTGGCGCGTCCGATCCCTTCGAGGCGATCATCCCCGGCGTGCGCGAGCGCGGCGGGTGGGTCCACGTGGACGGCGCGTTCGGACTGTGGGCGGCGGCTTCGCCCCAGCTGCGCGCCCAGGTGCGAGGCGTCGAACGAGCCGACTCGTGGGCGACCGATGCCCACAAGTGGCTCAATGTCCCCTACGACTCCGGGTTCGTGGCGGTGCGCGATCCACGCGACCTCGAGCGTGCGATGGCGGGCACGGCGGCGTACCTGAGCGCCGCTCACGACTCCCCCATGCACCGCGGCATCCAGATGTCTCAGCGCGCCCGCGCCGTGGAGACGTGGGCGATGCTCGCGTCTCACGGACGAGACGGACTCGCAGAGCTCATCGAGCGCTCGTGCGCGCACGCGCAGCGCTTCGCCGAGCTGCTGACGGCCGGCGGGGCTGAGCTGCTCGCGCCGGTCGCTCTCAACCAGGTGCTGGTGGCCTTCGGCGATGAGCACGAGACGGCGGCGGTGACCGCCGCGCTTCAGGAGGACGGCACGGCGTGGGCCGGCTCGTCGGTCTGGAAGGGACGCGCCGCGATGCGCATCTCGGTCTCCGACGCCGCGACCACACGAGACGATGTGGACGCCTCTGCGACCGCGATGCTGAGGTGCTGGCGAGCGGTGCGCGGCTGACGTCGCGGCGCCCGCCCGGGCTCGCCTCGGGCGGGCATGCGCGCCGTTAGGCTGTGGCCATGAGCACCTCAGCCGAGCGGGTCTACGTCGCGCGCCTCGCGGGCACGACCGTCTTCGACCCCATCGGGGACGCCGTGGGCCGGGTGCGCGACGTCGTGATCCTGCTGCGCCGGAGCGCCGCGCCGGTGGCCGTGGGCCTCGTGGTCGAGGTGCCAGGACGGCGCCGCGTGTTCCTGCCCCTGACGCGCGTGACATCGATCGTGCCGGGACAGGTGATCTGCACTGGCGTCCTGAACCTGCGCCGATTCAAGGCGCGCGCGTCGGAGACCCTCGCCATCGCTGAACTGTTCGAGCGGTCCGTCACCCTCAAGGACGGCGGCGACAAGGCCCTCATCGAGGACGTCGCCATCGAGCCGATGCGCGGCGGCACGTGGGCGGTGTCGAAGCTCTATGTGCGCAAGGCCGCGAGGCGCAAGGGCGTGCTCGGGTTCTCCCGGCGCGGCGAGGCGGTCGTGGTCGAGATCGACGAGGTCACGGGACTGATGAGGCGCGACGAGGTCCAGGGAGCGCACCTCGTGATCCAGACCTTCGCCGACCACAAGCCCGCCGATCTCGCGGCGGCGCTCATGGAGATGTCCCCCGAACGCTCAGCGGAGATCGCCGCAGCGCTCGACGACGAGCGACTTGCCGACGTCCTCGAAGAGCTCCCCGAGGACGAGCAGATCGCCCTGCTCGGCACCCTGCAGTCGGACCGAGCCGCGGACGTCCTCGAGGCGATGGACCGCGACGACGCCGCCGACCTGCTGGGCGACCTGCCCGCCGCGCAGGCGCAGGCGCTGCTTCAGCTCATGGAGCCCGAGGACGCGGAGCAGGTGCGTCAGCTGCTCGGCTACGAGGACGACACGGCCGGCGGACTGATGACCACCGAGCCGGTGATCGTGGGCCCCGAGACCTCCGTCGCGAGCTGCCTGTCCCTGGTGCGCAAGCAGGAGATGCCGCCCGCGCTCGCCTCCATGGTGTTCGTGGTGAGGCCGCCCCTCGAGACGCCGACCGGCCGCTACATCGGCCTGGTGCATCTTCAGCGCCTGCTGCGCGAGGCGCCACACGAGCTCATCGGATCCTACGTGGACCCCGCCATCGAGCCGCTGGGGGCGCAGGATTCCCTGGCGGAGGTCTCGCGACGCATGGCCGCGTACGACATCCTCGCGCTGCCGGTCGTCGACGAGGACCACCGTCTCCTGGGCGCCATCTCGATCGACGACGTGCTCGACCACCTGCTGCCCCGCGACTGGCGCGAACACGTGGATGAGCACCTCGACGACTCAGAGAAGCCGGGGGTGGCGTAAGTGGCCGACCGTCTCGACCGCCCCAAGGCCGAGAACCATCGGTTCGGGCTGCGCCGTCCCCGCAAATCCGACAGGTTCGGCGCGATCTCCGAGGGCATCGCCCGGTTCCTGGGCACGCCCAGATTCCTGGTGTACCTCACGGTGTTCGTCATCGTGTGGCTCATCTGGAACACCTGGGCCCCCGAGGGACTGCGGTTCGACAACGCCGCCAATGGCTACACCGCGCTCACGCTGATGCTGTCGCTCCAGGCCTCGTATGCGGCGCCGCTCATCCTGCTGGCGCAGAATCGGCAGGACGACCGGGACCGCGTCTCCGCCGAGCAGGACCGCCAGCGCGCCGAGCGATCCCTCGCAGACACCGAGTACCTGGCGCGCGAGGTCGCCTCGCTGCGGCAGGCGATCAACGAGACCGCCACGCGCGACTTCGTGCGTTCCGAGCTGCGGTCGCTGCTCGAGGACCTCCAGGATCTCGACAAGAACGCCGGGGACGACCGCAGGCGCTGACGTCACGCACGACGTCGTCGGTGCGACCGGCCCGCGTCAGCGGCGGCGAACCCGGACCGTGACGCCCGCCCACCACGCCGTGGCGACCGCCGCAGCGAGTGAGACGCCCCTCACGAAGACCCCCGTCTCTGCGATCACGCCCACCAGGGCGCACCCGACGAGCACGAGGATGGCTGCGGCCATGCGTGTCGCTCGATGCCGGCCTCCGGCCGATGCCGGGGCCGAGTCACGGTCGTCGGCGAGCGCGGTCGACGCGAAGCCGTCAGCGCCTGGGGCGAGCGGGTCGAGCGCGCTCGCGAGCCTCAGCCACTCCGGCACTGCGGAATCCCGTCGCGGCGCGGCATGCGCACCATCGGGGTAGTACGTCGGATTGTCGGCCACGAGGCCCTCCCGTCAGCGGTGCCACCGATGACGCGCCCAGAGTGGCACGCGCTGCCCGCCGACCACAAGGCCTGGGAGCGGTCCGAGTGTGCCGATCCCCCCGCATCGGCCGTGCCGTGCCCTCGCGCACAGCGCCTACGATGGAACAATGCCTACCGAGACCCAGCTCCGCGACGCCCTCTCGAAGGTGATCGACCCCGAGATCCGCCGCCCCATCACTGAGATCGGGATGGTGCGCTCGGTCGATCTGGACGGCAGCATCGCCCTGATCGGCATCGACCTCACCACGGCTGGGTGCCCCATGAAGGAGCGCATCACGGACGACGTCAAGGGCGCCGCCGCCAAGGTCTCCGGGGTCACCGAGGTGCGCATCGAGCTGGGCGTGATGAGCGAGGAGCAGCGCCTCGAGCTGCGCTCCAAGCTCCGCGGCGGCAAGCCCGAACCCGTGATCCAGTTCACCAAGCCCGGCAACATGACGCGCATCTACGCGATCGCCTCGGGCAAGGGCGGGGTGGGCAAGTCGACCGTGACCGCCAACCTCGCCGCCGCCATGGCCGCCGACGGCCTCAAGGTGGGCGTGTTGGACGCGGACATCTTCGGCTTCTCCATCCCCGGCATGCTCGGCGTCGAGGGCCAGCCCACGCGCCTCGACGACATGCTGCTGCCGCCCATCGCGCACGAGGTCAAGGCCGTGTCGATCGGCATGTTCGTGCCCGAAGGCCAGCCCGTCGTGTGGCGCGGACCCATGCTGCATCGGGCGATCGAACAGTTCCTCGCGGACGTCTACTGGGGCGACCTCGACGTGCTGCTGCTCGACCTTCCCCCCGGCACCGGCGACATCGCCATCTCGGTGGCCCAGCTGCTCCCCCACGCCGAACTCGTCGTCGTCACCACCCCGCAGGCGGCCGCGTCAGGAGTCGCCGAGCGCGCGGGGTCGATCGCGACCCAGACCTCGCAGAGCGTGGTGGGCGTCATCGAGAACATGTCGTGGCTCGAGCAGCCCGACGGATCACGGCTGCCCCTGTTCGGCGAGGGCGGCGGCCAGATCGTCGCGGATCGCCTCTCGAAGACCCTGGGCACATCGGTGCCGCTGCTGGGTCAGGTCCCGCTCGACATCACCGCCCGCGAGGCTGGCGACAGCGGCACCCCCGTGGTCATCTCGGACCCCGAGTCGGTGGCGTCGCAGGCACTCATCGGCATGGCACGCACGCTCGGGGCTCGCAAGCGCGGACTGGCCGGGAAGTCGCTGGGAGTCACGCCCGTCTCACGTTGACCGCCACGGCGCTCTCGCTCGCAGCAGGTCGTGAGACGCACTGACGTCAGCGCGACCCCCGCATGCCTCAGCGGTCGTGCGAGCGGGCCCAGCCCACGATGATCGCCGCGGTGAGACCTGCGAGCAGCGCGCCCGTCGAGACCGCAGGGGTGGCGAAGGCGACCAGCAGCGCCTCGTTGAAGCCGGGGCCAGCGGCGCCCAGGTCCGAGAGCAACGGGATCTCACCGCCGACGGTGCCCGTCACGGACATCAGGTGGACGCCGACAGCTGTGGCGATGAGCGCCTCCACCTGGCGTCGCAGCCCGCGCTCGGCGGGGGCGGACAGGTAGCGCACCGCGAACCCGACGGCCGCCGCGAGCAGCGTGCCGAGAATCACCATCGCCAGCGCCGAGGGGTCGTTCGGCACGAGCACCGACAACAGCAGCCCCACGGCGATCGCGACGATCAGGCCGGCGGTCAGCGGACCCATCGGGTTCGCGCGCACGGAGTCGAGGATCGAGTGGTCGCGGCGAGCGCCGTCGTGTGGAGCGGGCTCCGGGTGCACGTCATCCGCGGCGGCCGATGCGGGCGCGGGCTCCGTGTCACGGGTCGCCGTCACCTCTGGCGCTCTGGCGGCCTCGGACTGAGCAGGCGATGACGATGCCCGTGCGCTCGTGCGCGACGCTGGCGCTCGCTTCGCTGCCGGCTTTCGGGCGGGGGCCTTCTTGCGGGCAGCCGGCTTCGGCGCCGTGCCATCCCCGGGCTCGGGAGCCGTCGGCTCGGGCGTGGTGTCGGCCATGACAAGTCCTCCTGGAGCGTCGTGTACGCCCATGCTACGCCGGGCAGGCGAGCGACCTCGCCGAGTCGCCTCAGGAGCTCCTCGCGCAGCAGGGGCGGGCGTCGCGCCTAGAGCGCGTAGTCGACGACGAGCGGCGCGTGATCCGTCCAGCGCGCATCCCAGGACTCCTGCCGGTCCACCCGTGCATCGGTCGCCGTGTCGGCGAGCGCCGGGGACGCGTAGTGGTAGTCGATGCGCCAGCCTGCGTCGTTGTCGAACGCCTTGCCGCGCATCGACCACCACGTGTATGGGCCTTCGCGGTCGCCTGCCAGAGTGCGGTGGACGTCCACCCATCCGGCCTCGGCCCAGCGATCCAGGTAGGCCCGCTCCTCCGGCAGGAAGCCAGCCGACTTGAGGTTGCCCTTCCAGTTCTTGATGTCGCGCTCCGTGTGGGCGATGTTGATGTCACCCATCACGACCACGCGGTCGTACTGCTCGCGGAGCGCCGCCATGCGCTCAGTGGAGGCGTCGAGCAGCGCGTACTTGTCGTCCATCGACGGCGTGCCTGCGGTGCCGGAGTGCTGGTAGGTCGAGACCACGCGCACGGGGCCTGAGGGCGACTCCACGGTCGCCTCGATCCACCGGCCGGTGTGGACCGGCTCATCCATGATGCCGCCGAGCGCGTCGACCCCGGCGAGAACATCGGTGAGTGCGGACCGCGAAGCGATGGCCACGCCCGCCCGGCCCTTGATCTCGCATGCCTGCTCGACCACGTGCCATTCCGCACCCACGAGCGGAGCGGTGATGTCGAGCGGGGCCCGCACCTCCTGGAGGCACACCACATCGGGAGCGGACTGCGCGAGCCAGTCGCCCATGCCCTTGCGTGCGGCGGCGCGCACGCCGTTGACATTCACCGATGCGATTCTCATCTGCACTCCTCGTTCGGATTGTTCGTTCTCGCTGTGCGGCCGCATGCTGCCGCGTCCACCTGCGAGGCTATCGCGCGCGGCGGACACCACCCGCGCGAGACGGGCGGCGGCTCACGCGCCGAGGCGCTGTGCTGCGTCGGCACGCGCCTGCGATGACGAGCGCGCGCCGACGACTGCCCTCGCCGCCTCTCGGCACGTCTCGAGAGAGGCAGCGGCAAGAGACGCCGCCACGGGTCCGAGCGCGCGCGGCGCCATCGACAGGCTGCTGATGCCGAGGCCCACGAGCACGGGAGCGAGGTCCGGCATCGACGCCGCCTCGCCACACACGCCCACGGGGATCCCCGCGGCTTCTCCCGCTCGACCCACCTCGGCGATCATGGCCAGCACCGCTGGCTGCCACGGGTCGGTCAGGTGAGCGAGGTCCGTCGACTGGCGGTCGGCCGCCATCACGTATTGAGCGAGGTCGTTGGTGCCGATCGACATGAAGTCCACCTCGGCGGCTACCTGGCCCGCCATCACGGCTGCCGCGGGAGTCTCGATCATCACACCGACCTGCCCGATCCCCGCGGCGCGGGCGAGCGACGCGAATTCTGCGGCCTCGTCCGGCGTGGTGATCATGGGTGCCATCACCCAGGTCTGCGCGTCGCCTCCGGTGATCGCGGCGACGATCGCGTCCAGCTGACGGGCCAGCAGGTCGGGGTGGACGGTGGCGGTGCGGAACCCTCGCACGCCCAGCGCCGGGTTCGGCTCGGCCGCGAGAGGCAGGTAGGGCACCGGCTTGTCTGAACCGGCATCGAGGGTGCGGATCACGACACGCTTCTGCGGGAACGCCGCGAGCACCTCGCCGTACTCGCGCGTCTGCTGCTCGACTGAGGGCTCATCGGCTCGACCGAGGAACGCGAGCTCGGTGCGCAGCAGACCGACGCCCTCCGCTCCCCACGAGGCCGCCTCCCGCGCCTCGTGTGCTCCAGCGATGTTCGCCAGGAGCGCCACGGCGGCGCCGTCAGCGGTCGCTCCGGCTGCCTCCAGCGGCTCGGGAACGATCCGCTCGCGCACCGTCGCCCGCTGCGCTCGATCCGGTTCGATCACGAACTCGCCCGTGCCGCCGTCCACCATCACCTCGGTGCCGTCGGGAATGGTGGTGGCGCCACTCGCACCCACCACCGCAGGAATCCCCAGCTCCCTGGCGATGATCGCGGTGTGAGACGTGGGGGCACCACGTTCGGTGACGAGCGCCAGGCACGTCGACGGGTCGAGCTCGACGGTGTCAGCGGGAGCGAGATCGACGGCGACCAGCACGTGTGGGTCGACCGTGCGAGCAGCCTCCAGCTCGCGCCCCTCGAGCACCGCGATCACGCGATCGCGCACATCGAGCACGTCGGTGGCGCGCTCCGCGATCACGCCGCCGGCCTCCCGCAGCGCGACCGCGATCTCGCCTGCGGCCTGCCAGATCGCACGCTCTGCGGTGCTCCCCTCCCGGCAGCGACTCTCCGCGCCCTCCCGCACCGCACGATCCAGCGCGATGGCGGCCGTGGCCTCGAGGACAGCCGCGCGCTCTCCGTCGACTCGCGCCGCCGTCTCCCTGAGAAGCTGCGCGACGTGCGCGCACGCCGGCGCGATGCGCTCGGCTTGGGCCGTGCGCTCGGCCTCAGGCACCATGCGCGCAGGAGGCTCTTGCGCCGGAGCGGCAGCCTGCCTCACCGGCCCCACCACGCGACCCGCGCTCACACCGAGCGGTGCGGAGAGCGGAGCCGCCGCTGCCGAACGCGCCTCGCCGCCGGTGTCCGGCGTGAAGCCCTTCTGCTCACCCGACTCCTCGGCTGCGATCTCCTCGCCGAAACCGCTCTCGACGAGCGCCACGACGGCATCGACGCCGTCCTGTGCCGAGGGTCCGCGACCGACGATCTCGACCGTGGTCCCGGGCGCAGCCGCCAGGATCGCCAGCGACGTGGGAGAGGCGGCATCGGCCCATCGACCGCCCGCGCCGATCCTCACGTCTGCACCGAGCCTGCCCACCGTGGCCGCGATCGCGGCGGCCGGCCGCGCGTGCAGACCGGCGACGTTCACGATCACGGCGGTGGCACGCGCGTCCGCGTCGCTCTCGACCGGAGCCTCCTGCGTCGCTCCATCGCGGTGGTCGCCACGCTCACCGAGCTGAGAGAGCTTGGGCGCCAGCGCATCGGCGGCCTCCCGAGCCACCTCGTCGATCCCGGCGCCTGCGGCCGCACGCACCGCAGCGGCCACCAGGCCCTCGACGAAGGGCGCGGGAACCAACCGCACCTCGATGTCGCCGGTCAGGAACTCGAGCGCCATCTCCGCGCTCATGATCGCCGACCCCAGGTCGAGAAGCGCGACCACTCCGGACCCTTCATCCGCCTCCTCGATCGCCGCGGCCACCGCGGTCGCATCGGTCCCAGTGCCGCCGTCCGCAGTGCCGGCGGCGACCACGATTGCAGGCGGGTCCTCCGCCACCATCTCGGTCGCGAGAGCGACGGCCGCGTGGGCCAGCGGAGCCGAGTGCGAGACCACGACGATCCCCACGCGGGACGGCGGACTCATGTGACGGAGGCCGCCAGCGCCTCGAACAGCATGGCGGTCGACGCTGCGCCGGGATCGACGTGGCCGACCGACCGCTCGCCCAGGTAGCTGGCGCGGCCCTTGCGTGCCACGAGCGGCGCGGTCGCGTCGCGGCCCTCGGCTGCCGCGGTCGCGGCCGCGCGCGCCGCGTCAGCCAGCCCTCCGCCGTCGGCGAGAGACGCGGCGAACGCGTCGAGCGCTGGCGCCATCGCGTCGACCATCGTCTTGTCACCGGCCTCGGCCTTGCCGCGGTCCGTGATCCCGCCCAGCCCCGCCTGCAGCGTGGCCAGGAGTCCGGCCGCGTCGATCGAGTCCGTCTCGCCCGCGGCCACGCCGAATCGGAGGAAGAACGTGCCATACAGGGGTCCCGACGCTCCGCCCACGGAACTGACCAGGGTCATCCCCACGGACTTGAACATCTCATCGAGGGCGGCCGGCGCGCTGCCGGCGACCGCGTCGTTCACGGCCGTCATGCCGCGCGCCATGTTGGACCCGTGGTCGGCGTCGCCGATCGCGGAGTCCAACTCGGTCAGGTGCGCCTTGTGCTCCTGCACCGCTGTGCCGAACCGGGCGAGCCAGTCCTTCGCGATGTCCAGAGTGAGCTGATCCGCCACGTCCTTCGCTCCTGTCGTCGTTCTTCTATCGGCCCCAGCGCAGCCCGGCAGTCTGCACCGGCGCATCCCACAGGGCCAGCATGTCGTCATCCGCCTTCAGCACCGTGAGCGAGCACCCCGCCATGTCCAGCGACGTGATGTAGTTGCCCACGAGGGTGCGGGCGATCCTCACTCCCGCCTTCTCCAGGAGGGGTGCCACCTCGCCGTACATCAGGTAGAGCTCCAGCAGCGGTGAGCCGCCCATGCCGTTGAGCATGACGATCGCGGGGCCAGACATGTCGGTGTCCGCGAGGATCGGCTCCACCAGCTGCGCCGCGATGTCCTTCGCGGGAGCGAGCGGCTCGCGATGACGGCCGGGCTCGCCATGGATGCCGATGCCGATCTCCATCTGGTCGTCCGGCAGGTCGAAGGTGGGCTTGCCCGCCGCTGGAACCGTGCAGCTGGTGAGCGCCATCCCCATCGAGCGACCGCCCTCGTTGACGCGGTGAGCCAGATCGGTCACTGCAGCGAGGTCGCGGCCCTCCTCGGCCGCGGCGCCCACGATCTTCTCGACGAGCACCGTGACGCCGACGCCGCGCCGCCCCGCGGTGTACAGGGAGTCCTGCACGGCGACGTCGTCGTTCGTGACCACGGTGGCGACCTCGACGCCCGCCTCGGCCGCAGCGAGCTCGGCGGCCATCTCGAAGTTCATGACGTCGCCGGTGTAGTTCTTGACGATGTGGAGCACACCGGCGCCGCGGTCCACCTCCTTGGTGGCCGCCTGCATCTGATCAGGCGTGGGCGAGGTGAAGACCTCCCCTGCACACGCGGCATCGAGCATTCCGTGGCCCACGAAGCCACCGTGCAGCGGCTCGTGCCCCGTGCCACCACCGGAGATGACGGCGACCTTGCCATCGGGCTTAGGGTCCGCTCGATAGATGATGCGGTGCTGGTGGTCGATGCGCACCGAGGAATCCGCAGCCTCGATTCCCCTCAAGGCATCGGCGATGACGGTCTCTGGTGCGTTGATGAGCTTCTTCATCGTGACTCCCTAGGACAGGTGCGGGCGCACACGCCCGCGGGGTGTGGTCGGGCGGCGCAGCGGCCGCGGACGGCGGCGTCGCGACATCGTCGCTGCGACAGCCGTGAAGCGAGAGGACGTGGCGAGCGGGACCGGTGTCGACCGCGGTGCTGTCACGTGCATCTGCGCTCCTCTGGGTGCGGAGCCCTCGCCGTCGAGGACGACCGCCTGGCCCACCATTGGGCCACTATTCGACAATATCGAATACTATTCCGCGAGTGGAACCTGTCAACCGGAGTGGAAGAGCCCGAGCGTGATCCAAGCCATCGACCGTGCCGCACGGGTGCTCCACGCGCTCCAGGGCGCGCGTCACCTGGGCATCAGCGAACTGGCGCGCGAGCTCGATCTGGCGCCCTCGACCGTTCATGGGATCGTGCAGTCGTTGCGAGAGCACGGGCTGGTCGTGAAGGAACGGGGCTCGCAGCGCTACCGCCTCGGACCCATGCTGCTCAAGATGTCGAACGTGTTCCTCGACACCCACGAAGTGCGGGCGCGTGCCATGCAGTGGACGCGAGAGCTCGCCCGTCGCACCGGCCTCTCGACACGGCTGGGAGTCGATCTGTTCGACGAGGTGCTGATCGTCCACCACAACCGGCGCCCCGACGGAAGCCAGCAGATGTACGAGACCGGCCTCACCATCCCGGCCCACGCGTCAGCGATGGGTAAGGTGCTGCTCGCGTACCACCCGCAGCTGGCGCGTCAGGTCACGGATGCCCCGCTGCGCCCGCTCACGGGAGACACCATCGTGGATCCCGAGGCGCTCCTCGCCACGCTTCCCGGCATCGTGGCGAACACCCTGGCGCATGAGCGCGACGAGGCGGTCCTCGGCGAATCCGCCATCGCGGCGCCGATCGCGGACCGCACGGGAGAGGTGGTCGCCGCCATCGAGGTGGTGCTGCCTACGAGTGACATCCCGCCCGACCCTCAGATCGGCAACCACGTGCGCGAGACTGCGCGCACCATCTCGCGGGAGCTGGGGTGGCGCGAATGGCCACCACCAGCCCCCGTCGAGAGCACTGACGGAGAGGAGGTCCCGGACCAGCCCGAGGGCTGACTCAGAAGAGCTACGACGCGCTGAGGCCGCGCTCCGCCTGCTCGACCACGTTGGACAGCAGCATCGCGCGCGTCATCGGCCCCACCCCACCAGGGTTGGGCGAGAACCACGACGACTTCTCGATCGCCTCGGGCGAGATGTCTCCTGCCACCTTCGACTTGCCGGTCTCGGGGTCCGTCACGCGGGACACTCCAACGTCGATGAGCACGGCACCGTCCTTCACCATGTCCGCGGTGATGATCCCGGGCACGCCCGCCGCCGCCACGATCACGTCGGCTCCGCGCGTGTGCGAGGCGAGGTCCGCCGTGCCGGTGTGGCACAGCGTCACGGTCGCGTTGACGGCCTTGCGGGTGAGCAGCAGGCCGATGCTCCGGCCCACGGTCGTGCCACGACCCACCACCACGATGTCCTTGCCCTGCAAAGACACCCCATGGCGCTCGATGAGCTCGATGATGCCCTTGGGCGTGCACGGCAGCGGCGACTCGATGGGCCCCGCCACGCGCAGCACGAGCCGCCCCAGGTTCGTGGGGTGCAGCCCATCGGCGTCCTTGGCGGGGTCGATGGTCTCGAGCACGCGGTTCGCATCGACGCCCTCGGGCAGCGGCAGCTGAACGATGAAGCCCGTGCAGGCCGGGTCCTCGTTGAGGCGGGTCACTGCGGCCTCGATCTCGGCCTGAGTGGCGGTGGCGGGGAGATCCTCGCGAATCGAGGAGATCCCCACCTCGGCGCAGTCGGCGTGCTTGCCGTTGACGTACCAGGTCGAACCCGGGTCGTCTCCGACCAGCAGCGTGCCGAGCCCGGGAGTGACGCCGCGCTCAGCGAGCGCCGCGACCCTCTCGGTCAGCTCCGCCTTGATGGTCGCGGCGGTCGCCTTGCCGTCGAGTCGTCGTGCCCCTGCGTCGACTCCCACGGTGTCGGGAGCCCCCACTACTGCTGGAGCCCGTCGTACAGCGGGAAGTCGTCGGCCAGCGCCTTGACGCGTGCGCGCAGGGCGTCCACGTCAGCGCCGCCCTTGAGCGCCGTCGCGATGACGTCGGCGACCTCCGTGAACTCCTCGGCACCGAAGCCGCGCGATGCCAGCGCCGGGGTGCCGATGCGCAGCCCGGAGGTGACCATCGGCGGACGCGGGTCGAACGGGACCGCGTTGCGGTTCACGGTGATGCCCACCGAGTGCAGGAGGTCCTCGGCCTGCTGGCCGTCGAGCTGCGAGTTCCTGAGGTCGGCGAGCACCAGGTGGACATCGGTGCCGCCGGTGACGACGGAGATGCCGGCCTCGGTCGCATCGGCCGCCACCAGGCGCTCCGCGATGATGCGCGCGCCCTCGATGACCCGCTGCTGGCGCTCCTTGAACTCGGGCGCCGCAGCCGCCTTGAGGGCGACCGCCTTCGCAGCGATCACGTGCATGAGAGGGCCGCCCTGCTGTCCCGGGAAGACTGCGGAGTTGAGCTTCTTGGCGAGCTCGGTGTCGCGCGACAGGATCATGCCCGAGCGGGGGCCACCGATGGTCTTGTGGATCGTGGTCGACACCACGTCCGAGTGCGGCACGGGCGACGGGTGGAGACCCGCGGCGACCAGGCCGGCGAAGTGCGCCATGTCGGTCCACAGCTTGGCGCCCACCTCGTCGGCAATGGACCGGAACGCCTCGAAGTCGATGTGGCGCGGGTAGGCGGACCAGCCGGCGATGATCACGTCGGGGCGCTCGGCGAGGGCCTGCTTGCGCACCTCGTCCATGTCCAGGCGGTGGGTCTGCTCGTCGACGCCGTAGGCCGCGACTTCGTAGAGCTTGCCGGAGAAGTTGAGCTTCATGCCGTGCGTGAGGTGGCCGCCGTGCGCGAGGGACAGCCCCATGATCTTGTCGCCCGGATTGATGAGCGCGTGCAGCACTGCCGCGTTGGCCGTGGCTCCCGAGTGCGGCTGCACGTTCGCGTACTCGGCGCCGAACAGCGACTTCGCGCGATCACGGGCGATGTTCTCCGCGACGTCCACCTCTTCGCAGCCGCCGTAATACCGGCGGCCGGGGTAGCCCTCGGCGTACTTGTTGGTCAGGACCGAGCCCTGTGCCTGCAGCACGGAGCGCGGCACGAAGTTCTCGGACGCGATCATCTCGAGGTAGGTCTGCTGACGCACGAGCTCGCGGTCGAGGACCTGGGCGATCTCGGGGTCGAAGTCCTGCAGGGTCGCGTTCATGACCGCTGCGGTGGCGCTGGAATCAGTGCTCATCAGTGTCCTTGTCTGTGGCGGCACACGGGGCCGCCGGTTGTCCGGTGACCTTGGCCCAGGCGTACGACCAACAGTCTGATGATGTGCCGCTCCCTCGTGGTGACCCACTGCGCCAGTCGCGACGGGCGTCAGTCTAGCAACGCGCATCGGCCCGAGGCGAGCCCCGTCACGCCGTCCGTTCGCCCGCCCACCATCGATGGTCCATGAGCGGCGCCGTCGCGCGCGCGACGACGCGGTGCGACACGGCCCACGCGAACGCGACGGTCGCGATGGCGATCAGCGCGAGCCACGCCGCCTCGGGCAGCGCGGCGCCGTAGCCGTCGTCACGGATCGGGTACAGAGCGAACGGATGCAGCAGATACACGACGAGCGAGCCGGCGCCGATGCGCGCGGCCACCCGCGAGCTCCATCCCGTGAGAGACACGAGCGCGAGTGTCAGCAGGCCTCCGGTCGCGAGCACCGCCGCGCGCAGGGCGGCGCCTTCGATGAACGTGAAGTCGAGGTCCCCGTAGTCCTCGTGGAGGAAGAACACGCCACGGTTCAGGATCGGCTCCGTGAGGTACGCGAGCACCCATGCCCCGGCGAACAGCGCGGCGGAGGCGATCCGGATGCTTGGGGAGCGCAGGCGTGCGAACCACGCGTCGCGCCATACCAGGCCGAGGACGAAGAACGGCAGGAAGCCGAGGGTCCGGCCGAGCGACAGTTGAGGGCCGATGACGGCCAGTCCGCCCGCGGTGATGGACACGCCGACGCTCACGGGAAGGACGTGCGGAATCCTCGCCAGCCACGGGGCGGCCACACGCCATGCGAAGAGGGACAACAGGTACCAGGTGGTCCAGGCGGGAACGAGCGGCGTGGGCGTGGAGATCTCTCCCGCCACGAGGGACGCGGCGCCGAGGTGCAGCACCTGGAAGACGGCGAAGGGAAACAGCAGACGCCCCGCGAGCGCACGCGGCGACCACCCGGACGACTTGCGCGTGAGGTAGCCCGAGAGGAACACGAACGCAGGCATGTGGAACATGAACAGCCACTGCGTGATCGCCTCGGCGGGACGGCCGGACAGCGGCCCGATCGCGTGGCTGAACACGACGAGCATCACCAGCAGACCCACGGCGGCGTCGATCGAGCGGTCGCGACCGGGAGGCGAAGCGATCTCGCGACGGGCGTCGCTGCGCGGCGTCAGCGACCGATGCAGGGCAAGGGCGGAGGGGGACGTCACCCCTCCACTGTGCGGGACAGGCCTCTCAGGCCGCTCTCAGAGAGGGGACCGGACGAGAGCAGTCAGTTGTCGCCGCGCACCGCGTTGTCGTCGAGATCATCCGAGACCACGGCGCCCGCCTCGAGGACCTTCTTGAGGTACGCGTAGGTGAGGTCGCCCGCCACCTGGTCGAACTGGTGGTCGTAGCCCGCCTTGTTGTACAGCGCGATGTTGTGCTTGGAGTTCTGGCCGGTGAAGACCCAGACCTCCTTGGTCGACTCGGGCAGGTGGCCGAGCACGGCGAAGAGCAGCTGGGTGCCGATGCCCTGGCCCTGGAGGTCGGGAACCACGGCGAGGCGGCCGATGGTCGCCTTGTCTCCATCGATCCCCACGCGGATCGAGCCGATGAGGCGGTGGCCCTGCCACGCCCCCAAGGTCACGACGTCGTCGGACTCGAGGTCGACCTGCAGCTCATCGAGGGTCTGCGTGAGCGCGGGGATGTTGGGGTCGTCGTACAACTGGGCCTCGGTGACGAACGCGGCGCGCCGCACCGTCAAGAGTTCACCCACGTGGTCGACGCCGATGACGTCGATGCGCACTCCGTCTGACTCAGCCATGGGTCCATCTTGCCAGCATCGCCGCCACACGCCGTGACGTGCGCCGCGCGGCGCTGGCTAAGATCGGCGCATGCCTTCCGAACGACCGGGATCGTGGATCCTCAGCCTCTCGTGCCCTGACCGCCCCGGCATCGTGCATGCCGTCTCCGGCCTGCTCGCGAGCCACGAGGGCAACATCACCGAGAGCCAGCAGTTCGGCGACCCCGACACCGGGCTGTTCTTCATGCGCGTCGAGTTCGCGTCGCACGCGTCGCGTGAGGAGCTCGATGCCGCCGTGACCGACCTCGCTGAGCGATTCACGATGACGTGGACGCTCGACGTCGCGGGCCGGCCCATGCGGACCATCGTGTTGGTCTCGCGCGCGGCCCACTGCGTGAACGACCTGCTGTTCCGGGAGCGAGCGGGCACCCTGCCGGTCGACATCGCGGCCGTGGTGGGCAATCACGAGACCCTCAAGGATCTCGCCGAGTTCTACGGCAAGCCCTTCCACCACATTCCCGTCACCGCTGACACCAAGCCAGAGTCCGAGTCGCGGCTGCTCGCGCTGGTCGAGGAGCTGGGCGTCGAGCTCGTCGTCCTCGCGCGCTACATGCAGATCCTGTCGCCGGAGCTGTCCACGGCGCTCCACGGGCGCGCCATCAACATCCACCACTCGTTCCTGCCCAGCTTCAAGGGCGCGCGCCCCTACTTCCAGGCCCATGACCGCGGCGTCAAGCTCATCGGAGCGACCGCCCACTACGTCACGGCGGACCTCGACGAGGGGCCCATCATCGAGCAGGACGTGGACCGGGTGGATCACACGGCGACGCCGGAGACCCTCACCGCGCTCGGCGCCGACGTGGAGCGGCGGGCACTGGCTCGCGCAGTCGGGTGGCACGCGGAGCACCGCGTGCTCCTGGACGGTCACCGCACCATCGTCTTCAGCTGACGCGGCGAGGCGCGCTCAGTCGAGACCGAGCGCTGCTCTCGGCACGGCCGATGCGGCGGCGACGGCGTCGTCGCGCGGCACCCCTGCCTCGACGCAGACCTCGACCGCTCTTCGGAGCGTGAGCGTCGACCCGGCGAGGGTGCCGGTACCGGTCAGTACCGCGCGGCCACCACTGACCTCGACCTCGCGCGACCCGAGCAGGTAGCGGCCGTCGGATGACGCTGCCGCGGCCATGGCGTCGGTGACGAGCACGATGCGGCCCGGAGCGGCGCGGAACAGCGTCGCGATCAATGCGGGATCCACGTGGATCCCGTCGGCGATGACCTCGATGAACACCCGGGAGTCGTCGAGGGCCGCCCCGACGGGACCGATCTCGCGGCCCGCAATGCCATGCATGGCGTTGAAGGCGTGCGTGACCAGCGTCGCGCCGCGATCGAAGGCCTCCCGAGCCACGGGGGCGTCAGCGTCCGTGTGACCCACCGCGACTGCGACCCCTGCGTCGACGAAGGTCTCGATGGCTTCGAGAGCGCCGGGCAGTTCGGGCGCCATGGTGATCTGTCGGAGCGCATCGCCACACGCACCCAGCAGCCGCCCCACCAACTCCGGTGTCGGCAGCGCCAGACTCCCGGGATCGTGAGCACCCTTGCGCGACGGCGCGAGGAATGGTCCCTCGAGATGGATGCCCAGCAGCGATGGGTCACTGTTCATCGCCTCTCGCACCACGCCGATCTGGCGCTCCAGCTCCGCCAGCGGCAGGGAGACGAGGGACGCCACCATCGCGCGAGTCCCTGCCTCCCGATGCGCCGCAGCCGCGGCGAGCGTGCCGTCGACACTGTCACCGAAGGAGTGTCCCCCGCCACCATGACCGTGGATGTCAGTGAATGCGCCCTGACCCATCGCTAGATTCCCTGCCACGCGGGCTTGTGACGCTGCGCCCACTCGTAGTAGTCGCGATGGGCGAGGCGGGATGCCGCCGCCTCATCCAGCACCACCGTCACCCGCGGGTGCAGCTGGATGGCCGAGCCGGGCATCGAGGCGGTGACCGGGCCTTCGGCGGCGGCAGCCACCGCATCGGCCTTGCCGTCGCCGAACGCGAGCAGCACCAGGTGACGAGCTCGGAGGATGGTGCCCAGGCCCTGCGTGACGCAGTGCATCGGCACCTCGTCCAGCGAGTCGAAGAACCGGGCGTTGTCCTGGCGGGTGCGCTCCGTGAGGGTCTTCACCCGGGTGAGGGACGCGAAGGACGATCCGGGCTCATTGAAGCCCAGGTGACCGGTGGCGCCGATGCCGAGGAGTTGGAGGTCCACGCCGCCGTGGGCGTCGAGGGCGGCCTCGTAGCGCTCGCCAGCGCTCTCGATCCGCTCGGCCCCGCCATCCGGAACCCGCACTCGCGCCGGGTCGAGGCCGAGCGGATCGGTGACATCACGCGCCACCACCTCGGCGTAGGACTGGGGGTGACCGGAAGGCAGGCCCACGTACTCGTCGAGCGCGAAGGCGCTGACGCGCGAGAAGTCCGCTCCCTGGGAGGCGTGCCGTGCGAGAGCGGCGTAGACCGGCAGAGGGCTCGAGCCGGTGGCGACTCCGAGCGTGAACTCCCGAGTCGCATGGACGGCCCGCGCGATGTGGTCGGCGACCACCTGCGCGCCCTTCTCTGCGGTATCGAAGACCAGCATCTCAGCCACGTTCCACCTCCAGCTTCGCGGCGCCGATCGCGGCGATGGGCTCCCCGTGGGGAGCCAGGACCATGCGCCCGCCCATGTCGAGCGACGCGAGGAACGGTGAGGCCGCCTCCCATCCACGAATCACCCTGCGAGCACCGTCAAGCAGTTCGTAGCGCAGGCCAGTGAGCCCGCCGCCGAGCATCACGCGATCGACGTCGAGCGTCAGCACGAGCACGCGCACGGCAGTGGCGACGCCCTGCATGAGACCCGTGCGGATCTGCTGCGCGCGCTCGTCGCCGGCACGCGCGGCGCGCAGCACGTCCACGGCGGCTGCGCCGTCGCGGCCCCACTGCTGCACCATCCCGCTGCCGGACGCGTAGGTCTCGAGCCCCCCGGGCAGACCGTCCGCCCCGACTGGGCCCGCCGGGTCGATCGAGATGTGGCCGATCTCGCCCGCCGCTCCCCTGCCACCGCGCCACAGGCTACCGTCCAGGATCAGGCCCGCGGCAAGCCCCGTCCCCACGTTGAGGTACGCGACTGACGAGGGCCCGTCACCAAGCAGGTGCCATGCACCGAGCGCAGCGACGTTGACGTCGTTCTCGACGGTCACGGGCACTCCCCAGCGGTCGCGCAGCACGTCCGCGAGTGCGAGTCGCTCGACGTCGAGGTTCAGCGCATGCTCGACGACGCCGCCCCTCACGGCGCCCGGGATGCCGATGCCCACGCCGGCGGCGTCGGCGACCTCGATCCCGGCATGGGAGGTCGCCTGCGCCACCGCCTCGCACGCGGACGCGATGACGCCCTCCGCGCCCCTCGTCACCGGCATGCGGTGGCGAGCGAGCAGCGCATCGTCGGCGCCGAGCACGACCGCATCGACCTTGGTGCCGCCGATGTCGACGCCGATGCGCGGGGCGGTCACGAGAGCACCTCGGCAAGAGCGGCTCCGACGAGGCGAGAGGCGCCGAACGTCGCGAGGTCCGCATACGGTGCGGTCAGGTCCGGCCACCCCATGTCCACGACGATGGGGTCCAGTGCCCGCACGCTCTCGATGACCTCGCGGATCCAGGCGTGACGATGGTTGTCCTTGCCGACCACGACCAGGACCGCCTCCTGCGGAATGGCGTCGAGATCGAGGGCATCGCCGGGTCGCACCACCACGTCTGCCCCGACGCCCGCCGCGAACGGCCCCCACGGCGAGTGACCCACGGCGATGTTCGCGTCCGGCTCGAGCTGGATCCAGTGACGCGGCCGGGTGTCGGACACCAGGCCCTGCAGCCTGATTGCGACGCGCTCGGAGACGTGAAACGCCGCTCGCACCGAGGCCTGGCCGAGGCCAGCGGCCGTGCTTCCAGCCGCGACCGCATCGGCCGCCTGCTGACTGAAGGACTCCACCATGGCGCCGATGCGCACACCCGCGTCCTCCACGCGCTGTGCGGAGAGGTCTCCCTGCGCTACCGCGGCATCGATGGCGGCGACGATGGCGTCGATCTGCTCGTCGGTGTTCGCCGTGCCGATGCACAGCAGGTCGCAGCCTGCCGCGAGGGCTCGCGCGGCGGCGGCGGGGATGCCGATCTCGCCCGAGGCGCCCACCATGTCGAGCGCATCGGAGACCACGACGCCCTCGAAGCCCATCTCGCCGCGCAGCAGGTCCGTCAGGATCGGCCGCGAGAACGTGGCCGGCTGCTCGGGATCGAGCGCGGGCACGGCGATGTGCGAGCTCATGATGGTCGCCACGTCCGCCTCGATCACCGCGGCGAACGGCGCGAGCTCGCGCGCACGCAGCGTGTCGAGGTCCGCGTCGACCGTCGGCAGGGAGACATGAGAGTCCTGCGCGGTGTCGCCGTGTCCAGGGAAGTGCTTGGCGCTGCCAGCGACGCCGGCCGACTGCACTCCTCGTGTCCAGGCGGCGCCGTGACGGCTCACCAGATCCGCATCAGCCCCGAACGACCGCACGCTGATGACGGGGTTGGACACGTTCGAGTTGATGTCGACATCCGGGGCGAGGGTGAGGTTGATGCCGGCGTCGATCAGTTCCCGGCCCACCTGCTCCCCGACGGCACGGGTCATCGCCGGGTCGTCGAGGCGGCCCAGCACGGCGTTGCCCGGGAACGGCGAGCCTTCGCGCTGATGCAGCCGCGACACGTCGCCGCCCTCCTCATCCATGGAGATCACCGCCCGCGGGTTCGCGGCGCGAATGCTGGCGGTGAGGGATCGCAGCTGCTCGCGGGACTCGACATTGGTGGCGAACAGGCACACCCCGCCCATGCCGTCCCGGAGCCGTCGCTCGACCCACGCGGGCAGCACGGTGCCCTCGAACCCTGGCATGAGAGTCGCGAGTGCGCTCATCCCTTCACCGCCCCGCCCACGAGGCCCGACGTCATGCGGCCCTGGACGATCATGAAGAACACGATGACCGGGATCGCGACGAGCGTCGAGCCAGCCATCACCTGACCCCATTCGATCATGCCCAGGCTCGAGGGCTGTGCGAAGTTGCGCAGCCACAACGGAAGCGTCTCGCTCTGGTCGGAGGTGAGGATGACGGAGGCGAGCGCGAACTCGTTCCACACCTGCAGATAGGCATAGACGCCCGATGCGACAAGGCCGGGGGCGAGCAGCGGGAACGTCACGCGCATGAATGCCCCGAATCGCGTGCACCCGTCCATCATCGCCGCCTCCTCGAGGTCGGCGGGCACGCCGGCGACGAAGCCGCGCAGCATCCAGAGCGTGAACGGCACCACCATGGCGATATAGATGATGGACACGCCCGCGATGCTGTTGAGCAGACCGAGCCCGGAGATCATCTTGTATTGGGCGATGAACATCGCCTCTGCGGGAAGCATCTGCACGAGGATCACGGCGAGCACGAACGACTTGCGGCCGCGGAACCGGAACCGGGACACCGCGAGTGCGCCCAAGAAGGCGAACACCAGGCACACCACGAGCGCGATGCCCGTCACGGCCAGCGACATGCCGAGCGCACCCGAGAAGGTCGAGTCGGAGAACACCGCGCGGTAGTTCGTCCACGACCCCGAGGTCGGCAGCCAGGTGGGTGTGAGACCCGAGATGGTCGCGGAGGTCTGGAACGACGAGTTGACCATCCAGTACACCGGGAAGACCCACATCACGGCGAGCACGAGGGCCAGCACCGTGAACAGGGGACGGAGCGGAGAGCGCTTGGTGGTCACGACTGGTCCTCCTTGATCAGCTCGCGCACGTAGAACCAGCTGAGCGCGATGGTGAAGACCAGGACGATCATCGCCGCCGCTGCCGCGACTCCGAAGTGGCCCTGGCCGATGCCGAGCCCGTAGATGTACGTGCCCAGCAGGTCGTACTTGTCTCCGGCGGCGCCGAACCCTTGCAGCAGTTCGATCTGCGCGTACACGCGGAGATCCCAGATGAGCTGCAGCAGCAGCAGGATCACGAGGATGGGGCGCAGGATGGGCAGCGTCACGCGCCGCAGCATCTGGAATCCGCCAGCGCCGTCGAGCTGCGCCGCTTCCACGACCTCCTCCGAGACCTGCGTGAGGCCCGCGTACACGGAGAGCGCGACGAACGGCACGGAGGCCCACGTGATGATGATGGACGCGACGGCGAAGAAGCTCCATGGGTCGACCAGCCAGTTGTGTCCCACGAGGTCCACGCCCGGCAGGTAGCTGAGCAGGTAGTTGAGCACGCCGTTGCGGTCGTCGATGAGCCAGTTCCACACCGTCATCTGCGCGACGATGGGCATCGCCCACGCCACCAGCATCGCGATCTGCAGTGCGATGCGCGACCACGACGGGATCGACTTCATCAGCACCGCGAGCCCGATGCCGATCACCATCGTGGCGAGCGCCGTGACGGCCATGAATGCCACGGACTTGATCAGTACTGACCAGAAGCCGCCGTCGGTGAGCAGGGCGATGTAGTTGTCGAGACCCACCCATGCGGGAGCCTCGCCGAACTGCTGTGCGAGGCCGTACTCGCGGAACGAGTTGAGCACCTGCCACCCCAACGGGTAGCCCATGCCGACCAGCAGCGCGAGCAGCGCGGGAGCGATGAGCAGGTACGGCAGGCGCGGGCGCTTGCGCCGTGTTCGCGGGCGCGCGGGCGGCGGCGGCGCGTCGAGCAGCTCGCGCGCGGGCGCAGAAGTGGTCATGGCGGTTCCTCGGTGCAAGTCAGACGGGGGGGGAAGTCAGGCGGGGCGGTCAGCGAGGCCCCGGGCGCCGGCCCAGGCGCGGGTGGCGCACCCGGGCCGGCGAGGAGGAGGTGCCGGTCCGGCCGTCGATCGACGGCCGGACCGGGCCCGGCAACGGCCTAGCCGTTGATGAGGGCGTTGATCTGATCGTCGTACTCGACGGCCAGATCGGCGACGTCGCCGCCCTCGGCGACTGCGGCGAAGTACTGCTCCATGATCTTCGCCTCTTCGATCGCGGCCCAGCCCGGCGCGGCCGGGGTGAGCTTGGCGTTCTCTGCTGCCGTGAGCGCGATGTCGCCCATCGCGGCGACCTCGGCGTACGTGTCGGCGTAGTCGAGGTTGGCCGGGCCGAGCCCGTTCTCCGCGAGCATCGTCTGGTACTCCTCGGAGAAGATGATGCGCATCAGGGTCTTCGCCCCTTCCGGGTGCTGGGTCGAGGCCGAGATGCCGATGTTCGAGCCGCCCGCGAACACGGGAGCGACTCCCCCGTCCACGCCGGGAAGCGCGTAGGCGCCGAACTTCTCCTCGTTCCACGTGGCGACCGGCTCGCCCTCGTCGTTCTCGGCGATGTCGCCGAGCGACCAGTACGCCCAGTTGGGCGCCATGGTGGTCGCGGCAGGCGTGCCGGGGAGGAAACCGTCGTTGATCGCCTCGTACGCCGTGGAGTCGTCGTCTGTCACCTGGGCGACAGAGGTCTCCATGAACAGCTCCTGCCACTGCTCCATGCCCGTGATCGACTCGGGCGAGGACAGCGTGGCGGTCCACTCCGAACCGTCGTACGTGGCGATGTCACCGCCGTTCGCGAAGATCCATGAGATGCCATCTCGCCAGCTCTGGCCGGGCACGTAGAAGCCGCCCACGCCGTCGTCCATGAGCGAGGCATTGACCTCGGTCACCTCGGCGAGATCGGTCGGCACCTCGACGCCGCCCTGCTCGTACAGGTCCTTGCGGTACCAGACCATGCGGGAGCCGAAGTAGTACGGCAGCGCGAGGCGCTGCTCTCCCACCGAGCCTGCCTCCACGAAGCCCTGAATCAGCGAGTCCCCTCCCAGCTCGTCGTACATG
This sequence comes from Demequina aestuarii, assembly GCF_000975095.1. Lineage (GTDB taxonomy): Bacteria > Actinomycetota > Actinomycetes > Actinomycetales > Demequinaceae > Demequina > Demequina aestuarii. The sequence goes on along the minus strand of NZ_BBRD01000001.1, from coordinate 458,737 downwards.
TCGGTGATGTCCATGAAGGCGCCCACCGTGGTGAACGTCGCGGACTGGGTGTTGCCCACCTCGGTCACGTCGGGGGTGTTCTCCGAGTCCGGCAGCGCGGTGGTGAGACTCGAGATCGCGTCGCCCCAGCCGATCTGCTCGACGGTGAGTTCGCCGCCGTTGACGTCGGCATACTCCGTCTTGAGATAGTCGATGAGGGTGTCAGGGGTGTCCGTCCCCATCAGCCACAGCGTGATGTCCTCTGCCTGGGCCTCGGCAGTGGGCTCGCCGCCGCCCGCAGTGGAGTCGGTGGTCGGCTCGTCATCGGATCCGGACGACGAGCATCCGGCGAGGACGATGGCTGATGCGGCGGCAAGGGCCACCGCACCGCGTGTCATCTTCAGCATTGCGCTACTTCCTTCTGTTGTGTGTGTGCCGTCCGCGACCCGAGGGCCACGTCGTGGGTGGTGCGTGGGGGTCACGAGACCCCCAGTTGGCCGGTGAGGACCATGACCACTGCCCCAAGCACGACGATGTCGCGCCCCAGGGTGGTCATCCGCAGCGTCAGGTGGCCATGGAGCTCGGCCATCGTGCGGCTGCGAAGCGTCTCGGCGGTGCCGTCAAGAAGGGCACCCCCGAGCACGGTGTGAGGGCCGGCGAGCACGACCTCGCTGAGGTTCAGCGCTCCCACGACGGGTCCGAGCGAGATGCCCAGCCGCTCGCCCGCGGCGCGCAGGATGTCCTCGCGCTCGGCCTCATTCGAGGCGTTGGCGAGGCGCGCCTCGAGCCGGGGCGTGGCGAGCCAGGTCTCGAGGCATCCGCGCTTGCCGCACGCGCACTCGTCGCCGCCGTCGGTACCCACCACCACGTGACCGATCTCGCCCGAGGCGAACCCCGAGCCGTAGATGAGCTGGCCTCCCACCACGATGCCCGCGCCGAGGCCGCGGCCCACGCGAATGAGCATCATGTCCGCATCGGCGCCGCCGAAGGTGCGCTCCCCGATCGCGGCCATGTTCGCGTCGTTGGCCACTTGGGCCGGGAGCTGGTAACGATCGGCGATGAGCTGCTGAAGAGGGACGTGATGCCACTCGAGGTTCGGGGCGCTCACGACGGTGCCCTCGAGGTCGACGATGCCGGGGCTCCCCACACCGATGCCGATGACCGGCGACGCGGCGCGTGCGAGCAGGCCGTCCAGGAGCGCGTAGACAGCGTTCGTGGCGCCCTCGCCCACGACGCCGTCCACGTCGACCTCTCCGCGCTCGATCACCGTGCCGTCCAGGTCAGTGACCGCGCCGCGGAACACCGCGTTGTTGGACAGGTCGAGCCCCACGATGACGAAGCCCTTGCGGTTGATGTCGAGCAGCGTCGCCGGCTTTCCCGGCCGCGAGTCGGGACGCAGCCCCAGCTCGATGACCAAGTGCTCGCCGATCAGATCCGCGACGAGGTCAGAGATCGTGACGCGGGTGAGGCCCACCTCCCTCGCGAGGTCGGCCCGGCTCAGCCCTTCGGCGCGGTAGAGGGCCTGCAGGACCAGGGCGCGGTTGTGGCGGCGCGCGTGCTCGGGGCGTACGCGGGCGCCGGGTCGCACGGCGGCGGCACGAGTGGCCTGGGCCGCTCGTCCGGAAGAGCCTCGCTGCGCTTCGTCAGTCGTCATGGTTAGTTAGTAAAGGTTACTAACGAACTCCTGACAACCCCCTCGAATCCTTTCGGTGCCAACTGTTACCGATCTGTGACGATTGTCACGCTGGCTCACGCACCCGGCCTGTCATGTCGATGCCCCTTACTGTCGATGCCTAAGATGCAGGCGAACACGCAGTTCTGAGGAGGACTCATGGGCAGAGCAGCACGCATCGCGCGTACCGCAACAGCACTCGGTGCGCTCACGCTCACCCTGACGGCGTGCGCGGCCCCGATCGCGGGGACCAGTTCGTCCCCCTCCGCCTCGCCCTCGCCGACCGTCTCGCCGTCGCCGTCAGCGAGCCCCACACCGGCCGCATCACCGAGCGACACCCCCAGCGCCACTCCCTCACCCACCGCAGCCGCCGACTCGGACCCGCGAACGCAGGTCGACGTCATCGTCACCATCGCCGACGTCTATGCCGGCAACGTCGAGGTTGTCTCGTACGTACCCGACGTGATCGAGGATGACGGCGAGTGCACCCTCACCCTCACCAAGGGCTCCGAGACGTACACTGCGACGCGCAGCGCCGCACCCGATGCGACGAGCACCTCGTGCGGGCGCATGGCCGTCGACGATGCACGCCTGAGCGAGGGCACGTGGACCGCAGTCATCGAGTACGAGTCTGCAGCGAGCGTCGGGCAGTCAGACGCGACCCCTGTTCCGGTGGGCCCGTGACGCGGCTCCGCCGCGGCGCGGGCGTCGCCCTGGCGACCCTGTTGTGCCTCATGGTCGTGGACTCGCAGGCGATGGCGGCCAACGGGGACGACTTCGACCCCGGCTACATCATCTCCGACGAGGTGTTCTACAACCCCACCACGATGACCGTCGGCGATGTCCAGGCCTTCCTCGATGCCAAGGGCGCGGCATGCGTGTCTGGAGCAGTGCCCTGTCTCAAGGACTTCGTCGAGAACACCGAGAGCCGTGACGACGCCCTGTGGCGCCTGTGCGCGGACTACCAGGGCAAGCCCAACCAGACCGCCGCCCAGATCATCGTCGAGATCGGCCGCCTGTGCGGAGTCAACCCCCAGGTGCTGCTCGTGCTTCTCGAGAAGGAGCAGAGCCTCGTCTCAACCCGCACCCCCACCGCCAGGCGCTACGAGATCGCAGCCGGGTTCGGGTGCCCGGACACCGCCGCGTGCGACGAGCTGTACTACGGCTTCGTGAACCAACTCTTCCGCGCCGCGCGGCAGTACCAGCGGTATCGTGCCGTCCCGTACAACTACGGCCACATCGCAGGTCGCGTCAACTCCATCCTGTACCACCCCAACTCGGCGTGCGGCCGTTCCGACGTGTACATCCGCAATCAGGCCACCGCGGGGCTGTACAACTACACGCCGTACCGACCCAACCAGGCGGCCCTGGACAACCTCTACGGCACGGGCAACAGCTGCTCGTCCTACGGGAACCGCAACTTCTGGCGCATCTTCACCGATTGGTTCGGGTCCACTACGAACCAGGGCCACCGCATCACCCCCAAGCGGGACTGGGACGGTGACTCCTACGCCGACATCGTCGCGCGCCGCTCAGACGGATACCTGTACTGGTATGCGGGTCGTCCCGGCCGCATGAGCTTCACGCGCAACATCTACGGCCGCGGGTGGTCGTCGATGACCTCCCTCGCACAGACCCACAACTTCCTCGGAAACGGCAGGCCCGAGCTCTTCGCCATCAACCGCGGCGGCGATCTCTATGCCTACGAGGGCACGGGTAGCGGAAAGATCCGGACGGTGGGCAAGGTCGGGCACGGCTGGACCTCGATGGACGCCCTCGTCGGCATCGATTCCTGGGGTGTCAACGGCACGCCCGCACTCCTCGCTCGTCACCAGGCGACCGGATCGGTGTACATCTATCCGTCGACGGGAACCGGCGGGTTCGCCCCATCGACTCACCTGAACGTCGACTGGAGCGGCTATGACGAGATCTGGTACGCCGGAGATTGGAACGCGGACGGCAGCGAAGACATCGTCGCGCGCGGCACAGCCGACGGCCACCTGTACCTCATCCCTGGCCGGCGCAACGGCACGTTCGGAGACCCGGTGCGCATCGGTTCCAACTGGCGCGGGATCTCGGAGATCATGGGCGGCGGGGACTGGAACCAGGACGGACGGCTCGACCTGCTGGGGCGTGGAACAGACGGACGGCTCTGGCTCTACGGGAGCAACGGTGCCGGTGGCTTCGCCGCGACTCAGCAGATCGGTGTCGGATGGACCACCTTCGACTTCGCTGACTGAGAGAGTCTGAGGATGAATCGGACATCGATCACGTAGGGTGTGCCCTCGAGGGGTGGCATACACAGGAGGACATCGGTGGATCGCGCGAATACTGTTCAGGACACTGCTCTCGGCACGCGCGTCCGCGCGTGGGCCGCGATTGTGATGACCGCGGCCATGGCCGCCACCTTCGTCACGATGAGCCCCGCGCCGGCGCAGGCGGCGATGTCTGTCACCGTCACCGCCCCCTCGCAGATCGACAAGGGCACCTCGGTGCGCATCAACGTCGAGACCTCGGGTGACTGGGACGGCTACGCACGCATCGAGCTCTCGTACGATGGCGGCTCCTCGTGGTCGTTGACCGAGCACGGCGTGCCGATCGTCAACGGCTACGGCACCGAGGACTGGCTGCCGACCGGAACCGCCACGTACCGCGTGCGCACGGATGAGTTCACCTCCGCGCCCTTCAGGGTGGCGGTGCGCAGCTACAACGGCTTCTCGATCAGCGGCGGCATCAGTGCACCCCGCTACCGCTACGGCGAGTCGCTGTGGATCAACGGCTACGCGGCGGCGGCGACTCGACCGGTCAAGAATGGCCTGGTGATCATCGAGTCATCGACCTCGCGCAACGGCTCGTACTCGCTGCTCACCTCGATCCGCACCGACGCGAAGGGGTACTACTACTACCGTCTGCGGCCCACCGACACGCGCTACTACCGGACCAGGCTGCTCGACGCGAACGGTCGCGTGAAGGCGACGTCCGCCCCGTTCTACGCCGGCAAGGTCGGCGGCTCGATGCGGCTCGAGGAACGAGCGATCCAACTCCGGTGGGTGATCGGCACCCCGACAGGACCCTCGACGGACATCTCCTCCAACTCGGTGAACGCCGCGCAGTTCCCCGGCGGGGCCACCGCCGCGCGCTACCGGGAGTACCAGGCAGGCACGCTCGTCGAGATCACCCGTTCGTCGGGGATCATCGACACCTTCCTCGTCTCCTGGAAGCACCTGACGGAGTACATGGATCGGGGCGCCTGGCATGGCGCGCTCGGCCTCCCCATGCGAGACGTCCGATGCGGGCTCAGTGAGCAGGGCTGTGTCCAGTGGTTCTCCGGCGGCTCCGTGTATGTCAACAACTCCGCGCTGAGCCGTGGCCGCTACGTCGCGCTCGGCCGCACCGATCAGACCGAGTACACCGCGATGGCCCTGTCCCAGGTGGGCTATGAGGAGCGCAGCTGGCGCCGTAACAAGTACAACGATTGGATGGGAGCCGTCACCGCATGGTGCGGCACCTTCGTCCAGTACTCGCTGCTCTCCGGCGGCCACGGTTACCAGCAGCCTTCGCTGTCCAACAACTACGACACCTACGTGTCGCGCCTGCGCAGTTCCGGCGAGCTCGTGAACCCGGACCGCGACTCGTCCCGGGTGAAGCCCGGCACCGTGGTCCTGTTCGACTGGGGCACCGGCAATCCCACCCACTCCGGCATCGTGGTGCGCAAGAGCGGCAGCACGATCTGGACGGTGGAGGGGAACACCACGGACGGGAGTGGCGACCCGCAGCGCGGCGTGTACTACCGCCAGCGCAGCATGGCGTCGGTGTGGCACTACTACAACCCTGAAGACTGGGGCTGAGCCTCAGCACGCGACAAGCGGGCCCGGTCTCTTCGCATCAGGAAGAGACCGGGCCCGCTTGCGTGGTGCGCGCCTAGATGAGGCCGAGTCCCCTGACGGCGTCCCGCTCCTCCGCGAGCTCCGCGACGGAGGCGTCGATCTTCTCCCGCGCATCGGCCGCGATGTCCAGGCCCTGCACGATCTCCCACGCACCGTCCTTGGAGACGGCCGGGAACGAGGACACGAGTCCCTCGGGCACTCCGTACGATCCGTCAGAGGGCAGTGCGACCGACGTCCAGTCCCCCTCGGGCGTGCCGTTCACCCAGTCGTGGACGTGCTCGATCGCGGCGTTCGCGGCGGAAGCGGCTGACGACGCGCCGCGCGCCTCGATGATCGCCGCACCGCGCTTGGCGACGGTCGGCACGAACTCGTCCGCGACCCACGCATCATCGCTCACCACGTCGGTGGCCGGGCGTCCGCCGATGGTGGCGTGAACGATGTCCGGGTACTGCTTGGCGGAGTGGTTGCCCCAGATTGCGACCTTGCGAATCTCGCTCACCGGCACTCCGGTCTTGGCGGCGAGCTGCGCAAGGGCGCGGTTGTGGTCGAGTCGCATCATCGCGTTGAAGCGGTCCGCAGGGACGTCGGGCGCGTGAGCCGAGGCGATGAGGGCGTTGGTGTTCGCGGGGTTGCCCACCACGAGCACGCGCACGTCGTCAGCTGCGCCGGCGTTGATGGCCGCACCCTGAGGACCGAAGATGCCCCCGTTCGCCGCGAGCAGGTCGCCGCGCTCCATGCCCGGACCACGCGGACGCGCGCCCACCAGCAGGCCGATGTTCACGCCCTCGAACGCCGCGGTGGGGTCGTCGAAGATGTCCACGCCCGCGAGCAAAGGGAACGCGCAGTCGTCGAGCTCCATCGCCGTGCCCTGAGCGGCCTTCATCCCCTGCGGGATCTCGAGCAGGTTCAGCTTGACGGGGACGTCGGCCCCCAGCAGCTGGCCCGAGGCGATGCGGAACAACAGGGCGTAGCCGATCTGGCCGGCGGCCCCGGTGATGGTGACGGTGACGGGTGCGGTGCTCACTTCGGTGTGACTCCTTGGGGGTGGGAGGGTCGGCGCGCCTACTTGAGGCGGGCAGCCAGGTTCTGGTCGAGGGTCGCGAGGAACTCCTCGGTGGTCTGCCACTCCTGGTCGGAACCGACCAGCGCAGCGAGATCCTTGGTCATCGCGCCGGACTCGACCGACTTCACGATGACGTCTTCGAGGGTCTCGGCGAAGCCGGTGACCTCGGGGGTGCCGTCGAGCTTGCCGCGGTGCTTGAGACCGCCCGTCCACGCGAAGATCGACGCGATCGGGTTGGTGGAGGTGGGCTTGCCCTCCTGGTGCTGACGGAAGTGGCGGGTCACCGTGCCGTGAGCGGCCTCCGCCTCCACGGTCTTGCCGTCCGGCGTCATCAGCACGGACGTCATGAGGCCCAGCGAGCCGAAGCCCTGCGCCACCGTGTCGGACTGGACGTCGCCGTCGTAGTTCTTGCAGGCCCAGACGTAGCCGCCCTCCCACTTCATCGCGGCGGCGACCATGTCGTCGATCAGGCGGTGCTCGTACGTGAGGCCGGCCTTGTCGAAGTCGGCCTTGAACTCCCGCTCGAACACGTCCTGGAAGATGTCCTTGAACGCGCCGTCGTACTGCTTGAGGATCGTGTTCTTGGTCGACATGTAGACCGGGTAGTTGCGCTGCAGGCCGTAGGCGAACGAGGCACGCGCGAAGTCCTCGATGGACTTGTTGAAGTTGTACATGCCCATGAGCACGCCGCCGCCCTCGGGCATCTTCACGATCTGGTGCTCGATGGGCTCCGAGCCGTCGTCCGGCGTGAAGGTGATCATCGCGGTGCCGGCGCCGGGAACCTTGAAGTTGGTCGCCTTGTACTGGTCGCCGTGCGCGTGACGGCCGATGATGATCGGCTTGGTCCAGCCGGGGACCAGGCGCGGGATGTTAGAGATGATGATGGGCTCGCGGAACACCACGCCGCCCAGGATGTTGCGGATGGTGCCGTTGGGGCTCACCCACATCTTCTTGAGGCCGAACTCCTCGACGCGCGCCTCGTCGGGCGTGATGGTCGCGCACTTGACGCCCACGCCGCGCTTCTTGATGGCGTTCGCCGCGTCGATGGTGATCTGGTCGTCGGTCGCGTCGCGCGACTCGATGCCCAGGTCGTAGTACTCGAGATCGACGTCGAGGTAGGGGTGGATCAGGCGCTCCTTGATGAACTGCCAGATGATCCGCGTCATCTCGTCGCCGTCGAGCTCGACGACCTTGCCTTCGACCTTGATCTTCGTCATGCGTGTACCTCACGGGTTCTGGGGAGTGGGGTTTCTGGTTTCCAGGCTAGTGCATCGCACCGCTGGCCCCTCCGTCCGCAGGCGCGGGAACGGCTGAGGCCCGCCACGGCACGGCCCGTCGCCGCACCCGGCCGCGGCACCCGTGCCAAGATGCCGGTGGACGCATAGCCACGCACCACCGATGGAGGATGTAGATGACCACGCCAGACCCCACCCCCGAACGCGCCGAGAGCGTCGACGCCACGGCCGAGCCCGTCGACGACGTCTTCGAGCAGGAGCTCGAGTCCGATGCCTGGGGGGACGATGAGCTCGCGGGCCCTGGCCTCGTGGCCCGCATGCTTGCCGAAGCGGCCGGAACCTTCATCCTCGTCTTCATGGGCGTGGGAGCGGTGCTCTTCGCCACGATTCTGGGGTGGGGAACGCTCGCCGTCCCGTTCGGCTTCGCCGTCGGCGTGATGATCGCGGTGCTCGTCTTCGGTCACGTGTCCGGCGCTCACGTCAACCCGGCCGTCACGGTCGGCGTGTGGCTCAGCGGCCGGTTCCCCGGCCGGGACGTCGTGCCGTACATCATCGGGCAGCTGGTGGGCGGTGCGATCGCAGGAGGCCTGTTCTTCGTTCTGCGCAGCGGCAACCCGATCCTCGACCAGGTGGGGACCCCGGTCGAGTTCATGGCTACGGCCTCGAACGGCTTCGGCGAGCGCTCACCCGTGCAGTTCGGGCTCCTGGCCGCGCTCATCGTCGAGGTCATCATCGCGGCGCTGCTGGTTGCGGTCGTCCTGTCGGTCACCTCGCTGCGCTCCAGGGTGGGCGCGGCGGCGGCGCCGGTCACCATCGGCCTCACCTTCGGCTTCCTGGTGCTGATCGCGATCCCGTTCACCAACGGCGCGCTCAACCCGGCACGCGCCACGAGCACTGCGCTCTACGCGGGCATGGATGTCGTCTCCCAGCTGTGGCTGTTCTGGCTTGCGCCGCTCGTGGGCGCGGCGATCGCCGGCCTGCTGTTCCGGGCCTTCGGGCCGGAAGAGGACCTCATCATCGTCGAGACCATCCAGGAGATCGCGGTCATCGAAGACTGACGCCTGCCGATTCACAGACAGGGCCCGGTCGCCCCTGCGACCGGGCCCTGTCTGTCGGCCGATGCGCGGGCGCAGCGAACAGCGGTGCTGGCGGAGCGGGGCCGTCAGCCCAACGGCGTGGAGAGCGCGAGGAACGTCAGCACCAGCGTGAAGGCCACGAGCAGCACCACGTCGATGTACCGACGCCGCACCGAGAACGCCCGTCCGGCCGGGAGGGTGAGCCGCGTCACAGCGCCCACGAGCGCGAGCGCGGCAAGGGCCAACGCCCCGGCCTGCACGTCCACGAGCGCGCCGACCGCGACGGCAGCCGTCACTGCGCCGAGCGCCACGAGGGCGGTACGGGACGAGGTGAGCCGAGTGCGGGGCATCAGTGGAAGAAGTGCCGCGTGCCCGTGTGATAGAGCGTGATGCCGGCCTCGTGTGCGGCGTCGATGACCTCGCCATCGCGCACCGAGCCACCGGGTGAGACGACCGCCGTGACCCCCGCATCGGCCAAGACTTGCAGGCCGTCGGCGAACGGGAAGAACGCGTCCGAGGCCGCGACGGAACCACGCGCGCGCGCGGCACCCGCCCGCTCGACCGCGAGGCGGCACGAGTCGACGCGGTTGACCTGGCCCATGCCGATGCCCACAGCTGCGCCGTCGGCGGCGAGGAGGATGGCGTTGGACTTCACGGCGCGGCACGCGCGCCACGCGAACTCGAGATCAGCGAGGGTCGCCTCGTCCGCGGCGGCGCCGGCGACGAGCTTCCACGCTCGAGCGGAGTCTCCGGGGGCGTCGATGCGGTCAGCACGCTGCACCAGCAGCCCACCGGTGATCCTGCGCCACTCGACCTGGAGTGCGCTCGGGTCCACCTCGAGCACGCGCACGTTCTTGCGCGACTGCAGGATCTCGAGCGCGCCATCCTCGAAGGAGGGGGCGACCACGACCTCGGTGAAGATCTTCGCGATCTGTTCCGCGGCTGCCACCGTGATGGCGCGGTTGGCGGCGATCACTCCGCCGAAGGCGGACACGGGGTCGGTCTCGTGGGCCTTCGCGTGGGCTTCCGCGATGTCCGACCCGACCGCAATGCCGCACGGATTGGCGTGCTTGATCACCGCGACGGCTGGCGGCGCCTGGTCATAGGCGGCGCGCAGCGCAGCATCCGCGTCGACATAGTTGTTGAACGACATCTCCTTGCCGTGCAGCTGGCGCGCGTGCGCGAGCCCGCCGGTGGCCGTCGGATCGGCGTAGACCGCTGCCGCCTGGTGAGGGTTCTCGCCGTAGCGCAGCGGCTGCAGACGCTCGAACGACGCCCCCACCCAGCGCGGCATCGGCGCCTCATCCGCGGGCGCGACTACGCTGGTCATCCACGAGGCGACGTGGATGTCGTAGTCCGCGGTGTGGCGGAACGCCGCCGCCGCGAGGGCCTGGCGCTCCGCGAGCGTGAAGCCGCCGGCGCGCACCGACTCCAGGGCGTCCTCGTACCCGGCGGGGTCGACGATCACGGCCACGGAGGCGTGGTTCTTCGCGGCCGCGCGCACCATCGACGGTCCGCCGATGTCGATCTGCTCGATCGTGGCATCCTGGCCAGCGCCGGAGGCGACGGTCTCCGCGAACGGATAGAGGTTCACCGCAACGAGGTCGAAGGGCTCGATTCCCAGGTCCTCGAGCTGGGCTCGATGCGTCTCGAGGCGACGGTCCGCCAAGATGCCGGCGTGCACCCGAGGGTGAAGCGTCTTCACGCGCCCGTCGAGGCATTCTGGGAAGCCCGTGAGGTCCTCGACACGCGTGACGGCGACGCCCGCATCGGCGATGCGCGATGCGGTGGAGCCGGTGGAGACGATCTCGACCCCCGCATCGGCCAGTCCACGGGCGAAGTCCTCGATCCCCGTCTTGTCATAGACGGAGATCAGTGCCCGTCGTACCGCCTGCCGGTCGCTCATGTGTCGCCCTTCACGTTGTTCGATGTCGCAGCGTTGTTCGATGTCGCAGTCTTCACAGACCCGCCGCCCAGTGTCACCCGTCGTCCGTCCACGGTCCACCCTTCGCGCGCCATCCGCCCCACTGTGGAGGTGACGAGGCCGCGCTCGACGCTCTTGATGCGCTCGTGGAGGCTCAGTTCGGTGTCATCATCCCAGACCTCGACCGCGGCCTGCGCGATGATCGGGCCGGTGTCGACGCCCGCGTCCACGAGCATCACCGTGCAGCCCGTGATCTTCGCACCCCCGGCCAGAGCGTCGCGCACGCCGTGTGCGCCGGGGTATGACGGCAGCAGAGCAGGGTGGGTGTTGACGATGCGACCGTCGAACATCGCGAGGCTCGGCGCACCGATCAGGCGCATGAACCCCGCGAGCAGCACCAGGTCGGGGCGGTGTCGCGCCACCTCCTCCGCGAGCGCTCGGTCCCACTCCGCGCGATCCGGGTAATCGCTGAGGGCGACCACGGAGGTCGGCACCCCCGCCTCCGCCGCGATCGACAGGCCGGCCGCGTCGGCCCGGTCCGCGATCACGGCCACGATGCGGGCGCCGTAGCCAGGGTCGCGCTGCGCGTCGAGAACCGCGCGCATGGTCGAGCCGGCTCCGGAGATGAGCACCACCAGGCGTGCGGGGGCGGTCGGGTTTGTCACGGGCCGAGCCTATCGGCATGCTTGGGGCACACCTGCAAGGAGGACCACCGTGGCAGAGGACCAGACCGCTGAGAGCCCACTGCCCCCCGGGGCACGGCGCGACAGCCGCATCTTCATGGTGCTGCTGTTGGTCACCGTGGTGCTGAACATGCTGTCGATCCCCCTCGCCTTCGGCGCGGTCCTGACCGGACCGGCCGCGGCGCTCGTAGGCATCCGCGCGTTGTGGCGGTCGATGTCGACACCCAAGGTCGCGCCCTTTCGGTACGCGATGGTCGCGGGCGTGCTGGTCTCGGCGTTCGCCACCTTCATGGGGCTCGTGCTCATCGTGTTCCGGGAGCCCGTGGAGAACCGCCAGGAGTGCATGGCGCGCGCCATCACGACGTCTGCTGAAGACGCCTGTGAGCGCGAATACATGGCGGAGGCCGAGCAGTTGGTCGACGACCTGCTTGCCCGGGTGGGCCTCACGAGGCCGTAGGAGCCTCACGGCTGCGGCTCGCCCCGGCCCGGGCCCGAAGAGCGCCCAGGGCCGCCGGGGCGCGCAGAGCCGCGGCGCCGACGGCGAGGCCAGCGGCCGTCAGCCCCAGCAGCGCCGCTGTGGTTGCGAGCGCATCGGGCCCGACCGCCTCGAGCCGCCCCGGGCCCGCCGCGCCGCTCGACGCCACGAATGCCGTCGCCATGACCAGGCACAGGGTGCATGCCGCGACGACGTCGGCCGCAAGGTCCTCGCGCCAGGTCAGTAGGGGCCTGCGCACCGCGATCCGCACCGCGAGGGCGGCGATCGCGACGAGCATCGGCGCCCACACGAGCAGTCCGCCCGACGCGGAGGGCAGCGCCCCCAGCAACGGCACGGTGGGCAGCGCGTCGACGCTGAGGTCGCCCGGCGCATAGTGGGTCCCGAGCCCCACCGCGAACCCCTGCCCTGTCAGCCATGCGACCATCCACACGATCAGCGTCGGCACGTAGGCGAGCTCCGCAATCGCGAGCACGCCCGCACTCACCGCGTCCAAGCCCAAGGCCGTCGCCGCCTCGCCGATGGCGTGCCGTCCAGCGACCGCCGCGGCGGCCCCGGCCGCGGCGGCGAGCATGACCAGGAGGCTCGCCATCGCGGCTCCTCGCCGGACGCCCGTGGTGGCCCACGCCGGCACCCTGGCAAGCGCCGAGAGGTCGGCTCCATGCGCCCGCCAGATCCCGATCGCGACCCCCACCGCAGCGAGCGCCACCGCAACGATCACCGCGGTCACCACGTGTGCCCCTTGCGAAGGTGACCCCACGACGGACGCCATGGCACCGACTCCGACGGCATACGTGGCAACCGCGAGCACCCAACTGCCCCAGGTCCGCGCGGCGAAACGTCGCGCGAGCGCCGCAAGGATCGCCCCATTGAGCACGGTGAGTCCCACGGGGATGAGCGCCACGACCGTACCGCCGACCTCTGCGGGAACGCCGTGGCCCAGCAGCCACAGGCTCGTGGCCACTGAGGATGCACCCGCCCAATCCGCTCCGCCGACCCCGTTCTGAGGCGCCGATGCGGCGACCGCCAAGCTGGGTGCGAGCACCGCCAAGTAGGACAGCGCAAGGCCCTGCAGGCCGGTGAGGATCCCGCCCAGCCAGGCGGGTGCCGCGCGCACGGCCGCGACCGCGCGCCTGCCGAGGGCGCGCAGGTCTGTAGTGAGGGACCGGGACGACATGCGTCCATGGTCGCTTGGCGCCACGCGTAAACGACCCAGCGACACTCAGGCTCCTCCAGGACACACGCTCGACCCATCCGCGACACTGAGGGCACGACGGGACGCTCGGGCCGGGTCCGGGTGCGTGCGGACATGCGAACGGCCCGGTGGCGACTCCCGCCACGGGGCCGAACGCATGCCTCGCTATCGCGCGGTCAGGATCTGCCTCATGAGCTCTGCCGTCTCGGTGGGCGTCTTGCCCACCTTCACGCCGGCGGCCTCAAGGGCCTCCTTCTTCGCCTGAGCGGTGCCCGCGGAGCCGGAGACGATGGCGCCCGCGTGGCCCATGGTCTTGCCCTCGGGGGCCTCGAAGCCCGCCACGTAGCCCACGACGGGCTTGGTGACGTGTGCCTGAATGTAGGCCGCCGCGCGCTCCTCGGCGTCGCCGCCGATCTCGCCGATCATGACGATCGCGTCGGTGTCGGGATCGTTCTCGAACGCCTCGAGGCAGTCGATGTGCGTGGTGCCGATGACGGGGTCACCGCCGATGCCCACGCACGTCGAGAAGCCGAGATCACGAAGCTCGAACATCATCTGGTACGTCAGCGTGCCCGACTTCGAGACGAGACCGACCCGGCCGGGACCGGTGATGTTGGCGGGGGTGATGCCCACGTTGGACTGACCCGGCGTGATGAGGCCCGGGCAGTTGGGGCCGATGAGCCGGGTGCCCTTGGACTGCGCATACGCGAAGAACTCGGCGGTGTCCGCGACCGGCACGCCCTCGGTGATGATCACCGCGAGGCCGATGCCGGCATCGACCGCCTCGATGACGGCGCCCTTGGTGAACGCCGGCGGGACGAACAGCACGGTGACGTCCGCGCCGGTCTCCGCGATCGCATCGGCCACCGAGCCGAACACGGGGATCGACCGGGTGTCGCCCTCGACCTCGAAGTCGACCGAGGTGCCGGCCTTGCGGGGATTGACGCCGCCCACGATCTGTGTGCCGGACGCGAGCATGCGCGCCGTGTGCTTGGAGCCCTCGGAGCCGGTCATGCCCTGGACGATGACCTTGGAGTCAGAGTTGATGAAGATCGACATGTTTCGTCCTTTACGCGTTGGCGAGCTCGGCGGCCTTGGCCGCGGCTCCGTCCATGGTGGGGGCGATGGTCACAAGCGGGTGGTTGGCGGCGGCGAGGATCTCTCGACCCTCATCCACCGAGTTCCCGTCCAGTCGCACCACGAGCGGCTTGGTGGCGGTGTCGCCCAGCTGCTCGAGCGCGCCCACGATGCCGTTGGCCACCTCGATGCAGCTGGTGATGCCGCCGAACACGTTGACGAACACGCTCTTGACCTGCGGGTCGTTCAGGATCACGTCCAGCCCGTTGGCCATCACGGCGGCAGAGGCGCCGCCACCGATGTCCAGGAAGTTGGCGGGCTTCACGCCGCCGTGCTGCTGGCCTGCATACGCGACGACGTCGAGCGTCGACATGACCAGACCGGCGCCGTTGCCGATGATTCCCACGGAACCGTCGAGCTTCACGTAGTTCAGGTTCAGCGCCTTGGCCTTGGCCTCGAGCGGGTCCGCGGCGTCCTTGTCCTCCAGGGCGGCGTGATCCTCGTGACGGAAGCCCGCGTTCTCGTCCAGCGTCACCTTGCCGTCGAGCGCCACGATCGCGCCGTCCTCGGTGCGCACGAGGGGGTTGACCTCGACCAGCGTGGCGTCCTCCTCGGCGTACACGGTCCACAGCTGCTGGATCACTGCAGCGACGGGCTCCCTCAGGTCCTCCGGGAAGTTGGCCTCCGCCACGATCTCGCGCGCCTTCGCGGCGTCGATGCCGACCAGCGGGTCCACCGCCACGCGGGCGAGCGCCTCGGGGCGCTCGACGGCGAGCTGCTCGATCTCGACGCCACCCTCGACCGAGCACATCGCGAGGTAGCGACGCTCGGCACGGTCCAGCAGCACCGAGAAGTAGAACTCCTCCGCGATCTTGGCGCCCGCGGCGATCATCACGCGGTGGACGGTGTGGCCCTTGATGTCCATCCCGAGGATGGCCGCAGCGGCGGTCTCCACCTCGTCCGGCGAGTGAGCGAGCTTGACTCCGCCCGCCTTGCCGCGCCCGCCGGTCTTGACCTGGGCCTTGACGACGACGGTGCCGCCTCCCAGCTTCTCTGCGGCGGCCCTGGCCTCCGCGGGGGTCTCGGCGACGATGCCGGGCAGCACGGGCACGCCGTGCTTCTCGAACATGTCGCGCGCCTGGTACTCGAACAGATCCATGTGCGTCCTCGCTGTCGCGCAGGCGCGCTCGGGTCGCGCGCCGCGTTGGTTCGGTGGCTCTCAGCCTAGTCGCCGTGTGTTTCGCCGCGGTGACGCCTCTCGGAGCCGTACGATGACGTGCAGGGCACACGGGATGGCCGTGGCCCCGGCGCTGGGGCCGGCCGGTGTCGCGTGACGCGTGGCTGAACATCCCTATTCCAGCGGTCCCGATTGTGGTACCGTTCGCGTTGTACCAGGTACAATGCCGAATCTGAGCTGAGGGGCCCATGTCGCACACCCACCCTGACCTGTCCCTGCGTACACGCAGGGCGCTATCCACTGCCGCACTGGGACTGCTCACCGCAACGATCGCCGTCGCGCCCGCATCGGCAGTACCCGCATGCGATGGCCGCGCGGCCACTGCGGAGGACTACGCGGCGGAACTCGTGTGCGCGTCCCATGAACTCGACGGCCCGCAGGTCATCACGCTCACCGGGAGCTTCGCGGTCGGCGGCGAGTCCGCGAACGTCTACGACGGCGTCCAGCCCCTCACCGTGCAGGGTGCGGTCGCCGGCATCACCATCACGGGGCCCACGGTCGCCGAGCAGCCGTCAGGTGCCGAGGGTGCGCTCGGCACCTTCCTCACCGTGTACGGAGAAGGCTCGTCGCCGCTCCGCGACGTGGGAGCACCCCCAGTCACGCCGGACGAGGGCGGCCCCGACGTGACCGTCACGGACGTCACGATCGAGGGCTTCCAGGCCGTCGGCGCGATCAACAACTTCTCGACCCGACTCATCGAGCTCTCCGACGTATCACTGGTCGACAGCGGGGCAGGAGACTTTGACGGCTCCGCCGCCGTGTCGTCAGCCGGAGAGCTGACCATCAGCCGTTCTCACCTCGAAGGCAACGCCGGCTTCTTCGGCGGCGCTGTCAACATGCGCACTGGCGTCTACTCGCAGGGCGCGATGCAGGACCCCGTCGTCAGCGACGCGGCATCGGTCACGATCGTCGATTCGGTCTTCACGGCCAACGCCGCCATGGTGGGCGGAGCAATCCTCGTGTTCGGCGATACCCGGATCTCTGGCAGCACCTTCACGGACAACACCGCCGAGACCGGTGGGGCGATCGCTTCGTACGGCACCTCCACCACACTCGCGAACTCGCTGATGACCGGCAACACGGCCGCCCTCTCTCCGGTGTTCGGCGGGGCCTTTGAAGAACTCGCGGGAGGCGCGATCGCGGTGGACGGTTCACTGACCGTCACCGGCTCCAGGCTGACTGGCAACTCCAGCGAGGACGTCGGCGGCGCAATCGCGTTCAGCGAGAGCTTCCTGGAACGGGACGCGTCATTCGCGCTGGAGGCCTCGGAGCTGGACGACAACGCCGCATCCGGCGCGGGCGGTGCCGTGTGGTTCCAAGGCGGCGTCTCGGTCAGCGGTTCCACTGTCGCCGACAACTCGTCTGGCGACGGCGCGGGCGCCATCGTCGTGACGGGGTCAGGGAACGACGTGACTGTCGCGAACTCGACCGTCGTCGGCAACTCCTCCGACGTCGCGTCTCCTGCCCTGGCGGTCATGGATGCCGGCGCCCTCGCGGTGACTCACGCGACGTTCGTCGACAACACGTCGACCGGAGGGGCCACCGACCTCAGCGTGATCCACACCGGCACGACCACCCTCACCGCCACCGTGTGGGGATCGGGAGCGTCGGTGCCGTCGTGCGACCTGGAGGAGACCATCGCCACGACGGCCGCCAACTTCGATGTCGACGGTTCGTGCACGGACGACTGGACCGGCGAGGGCGACCTGGGGCCGGGTCTCGATCCCCAGCTGGGCGCGCTGGCCGACAACGGCGGCGCCACGCTCACCGTGGCACCCGCAGCGAGCAGCCCGCTCGTCGACGCCGTCGCAGACGGCGCCTCTGACCTCGCCGTGGACCAGCGCGGAGTCACGCGCCCCCAGGGCGAGGCGAAGGATATCGGCGCCGTCGAGGTGACGGTCGAGGATCCGGAGCCGGGCGTCGAGCCCGGACCGGTCGAGTTCCAGATCCCGACCGGCGCGGGAGCCGTCACGGCCACGGCGTCGCCCGCGATCGCGGTCACCGACGTCTCCTGGATCGCCACCGCCGACCTTGACCCCGCACCCCCGGCGGACACCATGCTGCCCTACGGCGCCCTGGCATTCACCGTCGAGGTGCCCCAGGCCGGCGACACCGTCACCATCACCCTGACGGCGCCCCGACCCTTCACCACGGTGCTCAAGTCCGGCGACGACGCATGGTCCAAGGTCGAAGGCGCCACGTTCAGCAACAACGGCACCACCGTCACCTACACGCTCACCGACGGCGGCGACCTCGACGAGGACGGCCGGGCCAACGGCTTCATCGTCGACCCCGTCGCCCTCGCCATCCAAGGCACCTTCACGGGTTAGACGCCCTACGACGCAGTGAGGGCTGGCCTCCCCCGGGGAGCCAGCCCTCACTGCTTCCTGCGCGCCGATGCGAGGGCTGGCTACTCGATGCCGTCCCCCGGACGCACGAAGCCGGACTCGTACGCCACGATGACAGCCTGGGTGCGGTCCCGCACGCTCAACTTGGTCAGGATCGCGGCAACATGTGACTTCACGGTCTCGACCGAGACGAACAGTCGCGCCGCGATCTCCGGGTTCGACAGCCCGCGGGCCAGCTCGCGCAGCACGTCCTGTTCCCGTTCGGTGAGATCCGGGAGCTCGGCGTCCTCCGGTCCGGCGAACCTCTCGATCACGGCTCGGGTGGACGCGGGGAACAGCAGCGACTCCCCCGCCGCCACCACGCGCACGGCCTCGATCAGCTCGGTGGGCGGCAGGCGCTTGAGGACGAACCCGGCCGCCCCGGCTCGCATGGCGTCGAAGACGTACTCATCGACCTCGAAGGTCGTGAGCACCAGCACCTTGGCGGCGGAACCCGATTCGACGATCAGGCGGGTGGCCTCCAAACCGTCCATTCCGGGCATGCGCACGTCCATCAGCACCACGTCGGGATGAGCGCGGCGCACCTCGGCCACGGCGGACGCACCGTCGCCGGCCTCCGCCACCACCTCCCACCCGGGCTCCGACCGCAGAATCGCGCCCAGCCCCATGCGCACCAACGGGTCGTCGTCGACGATCACGATCCTCATGCGACCACCCTGGCACGCACGCGGCTCCACCGGCAGCAGGCAGCGTCGGCATCGTCTGCCTCGGAGGAGAGCGAGAGCTCGAGCGGCAGCAGCACCATGACCTCGTAGCCGCCGTCTCGCCTGTCCCCGATCAGGCTGGTGCCTCCCAGCAGCGCCGCGCGGTCGCGGATGCCGGCGATCCCGTGGCCCCGCGCCGTCCGCGTCTGGCGGAGGGCCGCGATGGGGGCTGCGCCTGGCGCAGCCGGGCCGTTGCGCACCGACACCGCGAGCGCATCGGTCAGCTGCGCCACGTGGACGTGAATGGTCGAGCCGGGAGCATGCTTGGCCGCGTTCGTGACGCCCTCCCGCACGATGGCGTAGGCCGCGCGCGACAGCGCCGCGGGCGCAGGGCCCGCCTCGAACCGGGTCTCGACCTCGAGCCCGGCACTGCGCGCCTGGTCGACGAGTCCGGGCACGTCGTCGAGCGTCGGCAGCGGGGTGCGCGACTCGGCGTCGTCTCCCCTCATCGCGGCGATGATGCGGTCGAGCTCGCCCATCGCGACGCGCCCCCGCTCCTCGATGTTGCGCAGCGCCTGGCGCGCGAACTCCGGGTCGGCGTCGAACACGTGGGCGCCCGCGCCCGCCTGCACGATGTTCATGGTGATCATGTGGCCGATGCTGTCGTGCAGCTCCTGGTCCACGCGCACCTGAGTCTCGGCGAGCTCGGCACGCTCGGTCGCCTGAGCGACGCGCGCGTCTCCGCACGGCCCCAGCGCCCATCGCGCCAGCCCCGCGACGAGACTCGAGTAGTGGTGCGACACCCACGCGAACATCGGCACACCGATCGCCACCACCGGGGTGCCCACCAGAACCCAGCACGACACCGTATCCACGACGGACTGCGCGGTCGGCTCGTCTGCACCGGGGCCGGGGATCACGCCGAGCGCGTGGCCTGCGGCGATCAGCCACGCCCCGACGAGCGCGACCGGCACCACGATCGCGCACAGCGCGAGAGCAAAGCCGACGGGGCCCAGCACGATCCGCATCATCAGCCATGCGAGCGTCCGCCACGCCTCCACATCGTGCAGGAGCGCGTGCCCCCAGCGGCCCGCACCCGCCAGGGTGAGTGGCTGCCCTGGCGAGTGCAGACGATAGCGGCGCGGTGGGGGCTGCTCGATGCCCGCAGCGACCAGCACGTTCGCGGTGGCCCGCTCGATGTCCCCGATGGGACGCAGCGTCCACTGGGCCACGGCAGCGATCACCACTCCGACCCACACGATCACCAGCGCGATGCTCACTGCATACATGGTCAGGATGTAGGTGAACCAGACGATCGACACCGGCAGTCCCACCAGCAGGTACGCGATCTCCCGCCACGTCCGCGCGGACCACGTGACGGCGAAGTAGCGACGGATGAATGCCATGGCCCCATCGTGCCCGGCGCACGCGCTCCTGCCCACACCCAGATGTCGGAGCCGCCTCCCCCGAGCGGGGGAACGCTTATCGGCCGCCGTCACCCGGCGGCGTCGCATCGTCCCCCCGCCAGCGCGGCCGTATCGCTCGTGGGCGGGCTGTCTCCCTGGTCCAACCCTCCTAGCGTCGAACCGTCCCTGGATCTCCAAGGAGGAGACATGAGCACTGGATTCACCGGGCGCATCGCCCGCGTCACGGCCGCCCGGCCGTGGTTGACCATCATCGTATGGGTGGTCGCGCTGGCGTCCGCCGGCTACGCCGCTGGAGGGCTGGGAGATGCCCTCACTCAAGAAGAGCGCATGCTCATCACCACCGAGTCCGGGACCGTCCAGGAGCTCGACGAGGCGCTGCGCGGCGGCACCGAGGCCGATGCGTCCGGCACCGAGACCATCATCGTCACCGCGAGCGGGGGCGCCGCGTTCGGTGACGCCGCCTTCGCCGGCGCGCTCGACGAGGTGACGGAGGCAGTACGGGGCCTTGCCGGGGTGGGTGACGTGGTCGTCCCCACCGCCGAGGCGCCCTACCCCGTCTCCGAGGACGGGTCCACCGCACTGGTGAGCATCACGCTCGATCCAGGCGCCGACGGCGAGCATGCGGAGGCGTTCGCCCACGCGGTCGAGTCCGTCCAGGCCGACGGCTTCGACGTGCGCGCGATCGGACCGGCCACCGGCCAGATCGCGTTCGACACCCTCGCCGAGGAGAGCCTCATCCGGGGAGAGGCGATCGGCATCGGCGTCGCGCTCATCATCCTCGTCATCGTGTTCGGCGCACTCGTGGCCGCAGGTCTCCCGCTGCTGGTCGCACTGGTGTCGATCGTGATGGCGGTCGGTGCGACCGCCATCGTGGGTCAGGCCTTCGAACTGTCGTTCTTCGTGGTGAACATGGTGACGATGATGGGCCTCGCGCTCGGGATCGACTACAGCCTCGTGATGGTGCAGCGGTTCCGCGAGGAACTGGCCGCGGGCCGAAGCGTGATCGATGCGGTCACGGTCGCCGGGTCGACCGCCAACCGCGCGGTGCTGTTCTCCGGCATCACCGTCGTGATCGCCCTGATCGGGTTGCTGATCGTGCCGTCCACGATCATGCGATCGCTGGGTGCCGGGGCGATCATCGTCGCGACGATGTCCGTGCTGGCCTCGCTGACCCTGCTGCCCGCGGTCCTCAGGCTGCTCGGCCATCGCGTCAACAAGGGACGCGTGCCCACGTCGCATCCCGGGCGGGAGTCCCGGGCGTGGCGCACCATGGCGAACGGCGTGATCCGCAGACCGGTCGTGTGGGGCGTCGCGGGCATCGCGGTGCTGGGCCTGTTCACCGCACCGGCGACGTCCATGCGGCTCACGTTCCCGGGCATCGACTCGATGCCGGAGGACAACGACCTCCGCATCGCCTCCGAGACCCTGGTCGACGACTTCGGCCTGGGCCAGGCCGAGTCGACCGTCGTCGTGGAGAACGCCGGGGGCATCCCGGCCGAGGTGGCCTCCCTGGCGCGGGCCATCGAGGCGGACCAGGCATTCGCCGAGACCACGGTCGAGTGGATCGGCGACACGGCGTTGATCGACACCCGCGACGTGCACGACGCCGCAGATCCACTGGCCGAGCAGGCCATCGAGCGCCTGCGCGACGTCACGGTGCCCGCTGCGCTCGACGGCACCGGTGCGATCGCTCACGTGGGCGGAGACCAGGCGAGCGCCGTGGACTTCTCCGGAATGATCGCCGACATGGCCCCATGGGTCCTGCTCATCGTGCTGGGCTCGAGCTTCGTGCTGCTGCTCTTCGCATTCCGCTCGGTGGTGGTGCCGGCACTCGCCATCGCGCTGAACCTGCTGTCGACGGCGGCGGCCTTCGGGATGCTGGTCGCGGTCTTCCAGTGGGGATGGGGAGCCAGCCTGCTGGGCTTCCCCCAGGTCGACGGCATCGCGCCATGGATCCCGCTGTTCCTGTTCGCGGTGCTCTTCGGGCTGTCGATGGACTATCACGTGTTCCTGTTGAGCCGCGTCAAGGAGCGGTTCGATGCCACGGGCGACAACCGCGAGGCGGTGGCCTTCGGACTCAGTCGGACCGGGTCGCTCATCACCGGCGCAGCGCTGATCATGGTCGCGGTGTTCGGCGGGTTCGCGCTGGGCGACCTCGCGGAGTTCGCGCAGATGGGGTTCGGGCTCGCGGCCGCCGTCATCCTCGACGCCACGGTGGTGCGGTCCATCCTGGTGCCCGCGCTCATGACCATGCTCGGACGTGCCAACTGGTACCTGCCGCGATGGCTCGGGTGGCTGCCGGTCATGCGCATCGAGGGCGGGGAACCGGTGCCGGTGCCCAGGCCCGACGACGAGCGCGAGCCGGCGCTCGTGCGCGTCTGACGGCCAGACCCCGCGCGACGAGCGGGGCACGGGCACCGGGGCAACTACCCTGGTGCCCGTGCCCTCCGACGCCTCCGCAACCTCGCGCGCCAGGTCCGGCCCTCGCCGCTCTGGCACGGGGCCCTCGCGCCGCGGCCGGCGCTGGCGGCGGGTGGCCGCGGCTGCCTCGCTCATCATCGTGACGGTCGTCCTCGTGGTGCTGCTCACCCAAGGCAACGACCCGGAACCGGTCGCGCCCGCCGCGTCGTCTCCCAGCCCCGCCACGGCCAGACCGTCCCCCTCGCCCGGCCCCGCGGTACCCGAGGTGGCCCCCGGCGAGATCCTGCTCGAGGCAGGAGCCCAGGGCCTCCCAGTCTTCGACAGCCCCGGCGCCGCGGAGCCGTCAGAGGAGCTGGGCCAATGGAGCGCACTCGGCTCCCGCACCACGCTGATGGGCTTCGCGCGCGAGAGCGTCGACGGCGAGGAGTGGGTCCAGGTCGAACTGCTGGGCGCGCCGAACCACCGCACGGGGTGGGTGCGTGCCGCCGATGCGACGGTCACCTCCACCGACGCGCGCATCGATGTCTACCTCGCCGAACGCGAGGTGGAGCTCACCGTCGGCGGGGAGGTCTCGGTGCTCTCGGAGGCCGTGATCGGCGAGGACGTGTCGCCCACGCCGCTCGGCGTGTTCTGGGTCACCGACGTGCTCGACTTCACGGCCAACCCCAGCGGCGTCTACGGCGCGTACGCGCTGGGCCTCAATGGGTGGTCAGAGACTCTTGAGGAGTTCAACGGCGGCGTCCCGCAGATCGCCGTCCACGGGACCGACCAGCCCGACGTGATGGGCCAGGCCGTCTCGAACGGCTGCGTCCGGCTGCCCAACGAGGTCGTCACGGAGATCGCGGAGACGGAAGGCGTGGGCGTCGGGACTCCCGTCGTGGTCCACGCCTCCCGCGGGGCCTAGGCCGACTCAGACGGCGCCGAACCGCTCCGCAGTCTCGCGGATCGACCGCGCCGATGCCTCGAGCGCGGCGCGCTCCGACTCGTCCATCGGGATGTCTGCGTGGTGCTCGATGCCGTTGCGGCCGATCACCGCCGGCAAGGACATGCACACCTCGCCCACGCCCGGATAGTCGATGAGCGTCGAGACGGGCATGATGCGGCGCTGGTCGCCCAGGACCGCCTCGACGATCCGGGCTCCGGCGACGCCGATCGCGTAGTTCGTGGCGCCCTTGCCCTCGATGATCGTGTAGGCGGAGCGCATCACGTCGTGGTGGATCTGCTCGCGCCGCTCGGGGGTCATCACGATCTTGCCACTACGGTCGCGCCACTGTGCGAGCGCCTGGCCGCCCACGGTCGCGGAGGACCACAACGCCACCTCGGAGTCGCCGTGCTCGCCCGCGATGTACGCGTGCACGTTGCCGACCGCGACATCGCAGGCCTGTGCGACCTGGTGACGTAGGCGCGACGTGTCGAGCGCGGTGCCGGAGCCGAACATGCGCGCCGGGTCCATGCCCGACTTCTTGATCGCCGCGAGCGTGACCACGTCCACCGGGTTGGTGACCAGGATGTAGATGGCATTGGGGGCGGCCTTCATCAGCGGCGGCAGCACCTTGTCCATGAGTGAAATGGTCGCGCCGGCGAGGTCCATGCGCGACTGCCCTGGCTGCTGCTTCGCGCCGGCGGTGACGACCACCACGTCGGAGCCCTCGACCACGCCCACGTCGTCGGATCCCAGCACGGTCGCCTCTGGCATGAACTGGATGCCCTGCGCGAGGTCCAGCGCCTCGGCCTCGACCTTGGCCTTGTTGATGTCGTACAGCGCGACGGTGCGCGCGAAACCACGCATCAGACCCGCGTAAGCGAGGGTCGCCCCCACCGCTCCTGCACCGACGATGGACACCTTGGACGTCTTCGCTTCCACGATGGCTTCCTCCTCAGGATTGGTCGAGCCAGCCGCGTCCGGTGGCGGCGAGCCCACTGGGCCTCAGCCTAGCGAGGAATCGGAGGCCGATCAGGGGGCCACGAGGTCGATGCACCAGGTGGATACGACCGGCTCGAGGAAACGGGACTCCGTGGAGACGGCGGCGCCTTCGGACGAGGTCACCTCGAGCCAGTACTCCGTCGCGGCGCACCACTGGGGTTCGTTGACGACGAGGTCGCTGCCAAGGTAGAACCGGTGGTCATCCCACGACGAGGTCATCTCGAAAGGCTCGTCCTTCCACGTCTCATTCATCAGCACGACGGCCTCGCCTTCGCACAGCACGACGGCGGCGATCCCGCCGTCACTGCGCGCGTTCTCGAACTCGCTGAGCTCCGTCGCCGACATCTGGTTCAGCGCCTCGCACGTGGCCGGCGACAACGTGACCCCATACGACACTCGGTCCACATCGCTGCAGTCATCGGTGCCAGCAAGGGCCAGCACAGGGTCGACGAGCGTGGCCTTCACCCTCGTCAGCACGCCGAGGTCGATCAGCGGCGTCGTGCGCTGAATCTCGAGGTCTCCTGAGGAGGTGACCTGACCGCATACGCCTTCCTCTGCGGCGACCTCGACGGCGGACACCGTCGTCGTGCCCTCGTATCGCACCGGCACCACCAGCGCGACGACCAGCACCACCAGCGCGACAGCGCCTCCCAGCGCCCACCACCGCTTCATGCGCCCCCTCGAGCCTGTGAGCGAACACTATAGGGCGTGGTGCCTGGCTGCAGCTAGAGCTTGTCGAGGCTGTTGAACCGCAGCACCAGGCGCTTCACTCCTTCGGAGCCGAAGTCGACCTTCACGACGGCGTTGCGGCCAGCGCCTTCGGTGCCCACCACCTTGCCCATGCCGAACTTGTCGCTCACCACCCGGTCGCCGGTGTCGAAGCCGATGTCGCCGGCGCCGCCGGGCGGGCTCGGCGGGATGCTGCGAGTGCGCACCGCTCCGGCGCGCGAGTACGCGTTGCCGTCCTCGCGGTCCTGAGATCCGCCATAGCCCATCGAGGACCAGCCGGAAGAGCCGCGTCGCTCGGTGCGGGCGCGCAGCGAGGCCATCGACGTCTCGGAGCGCGACCATTCGATCAGCTCGGCGGGAATCTCCTCGGCGAATCGCGACACCCCGAAGTACTGCGGCGCACCCCAGCTCGAGCGGACCTCGGCGCGAGTCAGGTACAGCCGCTCGCGGGCGCGAGTGAGGCCCACATAGGCGAGCCTGCGCTCCTCCTCCATGTCCTTGATGGCACCCGACTCGATGGAGCGCATGTGCGGGAAGGTGCCGTCCTCCATGCCGGGGATGAAGACCACCGGGAACTCGAGGCCCTTCGCAGTGTGGAGCGTCATGAGCGTCACGACTCCCCCACCGCCCTCGCCATCGGGCAGCTGGTCCGCGTCCGCCACGAGCGCGACCTTCTCCAGGAAGTCGGGCAGCGTGCCCTCGGGGTTCTCCTCCGAGAACTCGCGCCCCACCGAGACCAGCTCCATGATGTTCTCGATGCGGGAGGCGTCCTGGGGGTCCTCCGATGAGCGGTAGGCCGCGATCATCCCCGACCGGTCCGCGATCGCGTCGAGAACTCCGGCCGGGCCGTTGTCCGCCGCGAGGGCGCGCAGGTCGTCCATGAGCGACACGAAGCTGCCGATCGCGCGCACCGCACGCGCCTGCAGGCCCGCCTCGTCCGCCCACCGGAGCGCCGCACCGAAGCTCACGGGCGCATCGGCCGTGGTGCGCTCGCGCCGCAGGCGGTCGATCGCCTCGACCGCGGTGTCGCCGATGCCCCGCTTGGGGGTGTTGATGACGCGCCGCATCGCGACGTCGTCGTCCTCGTTCACGACTGCGGAGAGGTACGCGAGTGCATCCCTGATCTCCTTGCGCTCATAGAAGCGCGTGCCGCCCACGACCTTGTACGGAATGTCGGAGCGCATGAACCGCTCCTCGATCGCTCGGGACTGGGCGTTCGCGCGGTACATGATCGCGACATCCGCCGGGACGACCCCGTCCTCACGGATGAGCCGCGCGATCTCGTCGGCGATGTACTTCGCCTCTTCCTGCTCGGTGTCGCCCGCGAAGGCGCGGATGCGCTCGCCCGCACCCGAATCGGTCCACAGGTTCTTGGGCGGCCTGCCCTCGTTGTTCGCGATCACGGCGTTGGCCGCGGTGAGGATGTTCTGCGTCGAGCGGTAGTTCTGCTCGAGGCGCACGATGTGTGCGTTCGGATAGTCCTTCTCGAACTCCAGGATGTTGCGAATCGTCGCGCCGCGGAACGCGTAGATGGATTGGTCGGCGTCACCGACCACGGTGAGCTCTCCGGGAGGGAGACTGCCGTCCTCCTCACGCCCCACCAGCTCACGCACCAGCACGTACTGCGCGTGGTTGGTGTCCTGGTACTCGTCGACCAGCACGTGGCGGAACCGCTCGCGGTAGCGCTGGGCGATGTCGGGATGCCGCTGCAGCAGGTGCACGGTCTTGACGATGATGTCGTCGAAGTCGACGGCGTTGGCGGCCTCGAGGCGGCGCTGGTACTCGCCATACGCGCGACCGGCCGCGTGATCGATGCTGAACTTGCTCGTCATCTCGGTCGCGGCGAGCGCGGTGGCCGGGTCGATGAGCTCGTCCTTGAAGGTCCCGATGCGGTTCAGCAGCGCCTTCGCCGTGAACTTCTTGGGATCGATGTCCAACTCCTTCATCACCAGCTTCATGAGGTTCTGGGAGTCGGCGGAGTCGTAGATCGAGAACGTCGACTTGAGGCCGGCGGCCTCGTAGTCGGCGCGCAGGATCCGCACGCAGGCGCTGTGGAAGGTCGCCACCCACATGCGGCGCGCCTCGGGGCCCACCAGCGCGGCGACCCGCTCGCGCATCTCGCCGGCGGCCTTGTTGGTGAAGGTGATCGCCAGAATCTCGTGCGGTCGCGCGCGGCCCGCCTCGAGCAGGTACGCGATGCGATGGGTCAGCACGCGGGTCTTGCCAGAGCCCGCTCCCGCGAAGATCAGCAGTGCGCCGCCCTCGTGCAGCACCGCCTCCGCCTGGGCAGGGTTGAGCCCCTCGACGAGGGGCGAGTGGGAACGGTCGGCGAGATCGAAGAGCGCATCCATGACCCGTCGAGTCTAGGGCGTGGCACCGACGCGCGACGCCGGTCCGACGGTGACGAACGCGACGCCCGGCACGATCAGCCCGCGCGCTCCATCGCGACCGCCCCATGTCGCTCGAGCGCGACCAGGGCCGTATCCGCCGCAGCTCTCACATCGGGGTCGTCGTCGTACTTGGACAGGCCCAGCAGCAGCCGCCACACCTCTCGGTCAGAAGGCGCGCGACCGGCGGTCGCGAGGATCGCGAAGCATCGCGCGGCCGTGGCGCGCACCGGCGCGCGGCCATCCGCCGCCAGTCGCTTGAGTTCGGGGACCATCAGCACCAGTTCGCCGATGCGCCGAGCACGCATCGCGTCGCGGGCCGCCAGGTCGTTGTCGAGAGAAGGGCCGATGCGGGGGGCGGGCTCGGCGGCCTGGTGGTGGCCCACCCAGAATGCGAGCGCACGCAGTCGCGGCTGCGTCTCGTCCTGGCGCACGCGAGCGCCGGCCATGCTCTGGTTCACCATCGTCCCCTGTGGCGCTCGTAGGTGCGCCTGTGGTGGCGAGACTACTCCGATTCGCACCATTTTCAAGAGGTGAGAACGCTCGGGATCCGGCACCGCGCACCGGGCTGATGCGGCGGTGCGGTGCGCGCTGTGGAGCGCTACGCGGGGAGGGGCCGGGCTTCCGCACGGCCCGCGAACTGCGGCAGCACGTGCCGCCTGAGCGCGGCGAGGACCTCGGCGGCCACGGGCGTCGGGTCCGCGCCTCCGTGCACAGTCCAGCGACGGTCGGGGCCTTCGCGCTGCAGCTCACCCAACCGGGCCACGATGCCTCCGCCAGGGACGAAGTCGTGGGCGTAGTACACCGCCGCATCGGGGCTCTCGGGCAGGGAGGGCTCATGCACGCGCCACTGGTGCCACGCGACGCGGCTCACCGCGACCACGTTCACGTCGAACTGGAAGCGCGACACCGTGTTCCACGACACCGGGACGAAGGCGAGGCTCAGGTGCCACACCCGGCTCGGGTAGTCGAAGCGTTCGCCGTCGCCGACCAGGCCCCACCCCCGCAGGGTGGGGGCGATCTGATGCTCAAGCATCGCGCCGTAGACCTGGCGCGCGCTGGCAGCAGGCTCGACGGGCGCCAGAGACTCGCGCACCCGGCGCACCTCGCTCCGCTCTGCGAAGGGCAGGCTCATAGTTCCGTTTCTACACATTCCACCGAAAGACCGCATGTCGGGCGACGCCCGACATGCGGTTCTCTGATGAGTTCGTCAGGCGCTGCGTCCGGCGCGCTGAGCTCCGGAGCGGCGTGAACCGCCGCCACCGGAACGGCGACGACCGTGCTCACCCTCGGGACGGCGTGCGCCGCCACCGGACGTGCGCGAGCGCCCGCCCTGGCTGCGGCCACGCTGGCTGCCGGCGCCCTGGGGCTGGCGAATGGGCGTGGCGGACGGCTTCACGAAGGGCGCGACCTCACCGACGAGCTTGACGACGGCATCGGTGGTGGCGGAGACGGACTGCGGCTCCGCAGTGATCTTGGCGCGACGCATGAGCTGCTGCGAGTCGCGACGCTGCTCGGGGAGCACCAGGGTCACGACGTCTCCGTCGCTGCCGGCGCGGGCCGTGCGGCCCGAACGGTGCAGGTATGCCTTGTGCTCGGTAGGCGGGTCGACGTGCACCACCAGCTCGACGCCGTCGACGTGGACGCCGCGGGCGGCGACGTCCGTGGCGACCAGCACGCGGTGCGTGCCCTCGGAGAAGTGGGCAAGGTTCTTGTCACGCTTGGCCTGCGACAGGTTGCCGTGCAGGTCGACGGCGGGGATGCCGGCGTCGGAGAGCTGCTTGGCGAGGCGCTTGGCGTGGTGCTTGGTGCGCATGAAGAGGATGCGGCGGCCCGTGCCGGAGGCGAGGGCGTGCACGACGTCCCTCTTCGCATCGGCCGATGCCACGTGGAAGACGTGGTGCGTCATGGCGGCCACGGGCGACTCGGCGGAGTCGACGGAGTGGGTGACCGGGTTCGCGAGGAAGCGGCGCACCAGCTTGTCGACGCCGTTGTCCAGCGTCGCGGAGAACAGCATGCGCTGGCCGGTGGAGGGCGTGGCCGTCATGATGCGCGTGACGCCGGGCAGGAAGCCCAGATCCGCCATGTGGTCGGCCTCGTCGAGCACCGTGATGTCGACGCTGTCGAGCTTCACGTGGCCCTGCTTCATGAGGTCCTCGAGGCGGCCGGGGCAGGCCACGACGATGTCGGCGCCGCGGCGAAGCGCGACTTCCTGACGGTGCTGCTTCACACCGCCGAAGATGGTGGTCGTGGTGAGGCCGTACGCGGCGGCGAGCGGAGCGATGACCGCCTCGATCTGCGTCGCGAGCTCACGAGTAGGTGCGAGGACGAGTCCACGGGGTCGGTTCGGCTGAGCACGGCCGCCCTTCTCCCCCAGGCGCGCAGCCATGGGGATCGCGAAGGCGAGCGTCTTGCCGGATCCGGTGCGGCCGCGGCCCAGGACGTCGCGCCCCGAGAGGGTGTCGGGCAGGGTGTCGACCTGGATGGGGAAGGCGTTCTTCTTGCCCTCCGCTTCGAGGACGTTCGTGATCTTGGTGGGCACGCCGAGAGTGGCGAAGGTGATGTCAGACAAAGCGAGTGCCTTTCGGGCAGTGCGCCGATGCTCGTCGCGCGACAGCACGACGTATCCGTGAGAGTCACGGCACCAGCGGTGGTGGCGAATCGCGCGGAACCCACGCGTTCGTTCGCCGAAGAGATTTTCTACGAGCCGCGCTGCCGTGTCAGAGAAGTGACCGGCTGCGGCGAGAAGGAGAAGCCATCTGCGACGCAGGAGGACCGGGGATGGTCCTGCAAGTGACACCAGCGTACCAGGCCGGTCGTCGGGCTCCCGGCATCCCCCTAGACGATGCGGCGCTGGGCCGCCCAGTGAGCGAGTTCGTGACGGTTGGTGAGCTGCAGCTTGTGGAGCACCTTGCCCACGTGCGTCTCGACCGTCTTGATCGAGATGAACAGCTTCTCCCCGACCTCGCGATAGGTGTAGCCGCGGGCGATGAGCCGCATCACCTCCTGCTCGCGGGCGGTGAGCTTGTCGAGGTCCTCGTCGGCGTGCGCGACCTCGCCGCCCGCCGCGCCGAAGGCGTCGAGCACGAACCCGGCGAGCCGCGGCGAGAACACCGCATCTCCGGACGCCACCCGCCTCACCGCATCGGACAGATCCGGACCCGAGATGGACTTGGTGACATAGCCACGCGCGCCCGCACGGATCACTGACACGACGTCCTCGGCGGAATCGGAGACGGACAGCGCCAGGACCCGCGTCCCATCGATGCGGCCCTTGAGGTCAGCGAGCACGTCGAGCGCGCCGCCACCCTGGCCACCGGGCAGGTGCACGTCGAGGATCACCACCTGCGGGCGATGCTCGAGGACCTCCGCGACAGCGGACTCCACGTCGTGCGCCTCGCCCACCACCTGGATCTCGTCGTCCAAGGACTCTCGGACCCCCACTCGGATCACGTCGTGGTCGTCCACGATCACCACTGTCACGCTCATCGGGAGCCTCCTCTTGGCATCACGATCATCACCTCTGTCCTGTCGCCGGGCGCACTGCGCACCTCGGCCCCGCCGCCGTGGCGCGCCACCCTGCCCACGATCGACTGGCGAATGCCGAGCCGGTCCTCGGGAACCGCGTCGGGATCGAAGCCCGGCCCGGCATCGCGCACGAAGATCTCATAGGCGTCCGCAGTGAGCTCCGCGTAGACGCTGATGGGCTCCGACCCGTGCCTGGCAGCGTTCGCCATCGCCTCTCGCGCTGCCTGCACCGCCGCCCCCAGCCACTCATCGGTCGGAGCATCGCCCACACACACGGTATCGATCGCGACGCCGTGGGCGTCCTCGACCTCCGCGACCGCCATCTTCACGGCACTCGCCACCGACTCCTCGACGCTCGGCCGGTCCTGGTACAAGTACGAGCGCAGGTCCCGTTCCTGCGAGCGCGCCAGTCGCGCCACCGAGTCGGGATCATCAGCGCGGGCGCGGATCAGGGTGAGCGTCTGGAGCACGGAATCGTGCAGATGCGCGGCGATCTCGGCGCGCTCGTGCTCGCGGATCCGCTCGTCCCGCTCGATCCCCACCTGGCGGATCAGTCGCAGCCACCACGGCGCGAGCAGCAGGGCACCGCCTGCGGCGACCACCAGCGGCGTCACGATGGCGCGTGCCACGGCGTTGTCGGTGAAGTCCCACATCGCGAACCACCACAGGGCCCCGATGCCGAGCACCAGACCTACGAGCAGTCGCAGCCACGCGTCGCGCCGGAAGATGCCTGCGACGTCAAGCCGGCGGGCGTCCTGGCCGAACGCTCCGTCAAGGGGACTCCACACCACACCGAGTCCCGCGAGGTAGACCACCAGCGGGACCACCCACGACGCGAGGTCCTCCGTGCCCCACCTGTCCACGGCCAGCACTCCGGCCACGGTGAGCAGCGCGAGGCCGCCCAGCACCTTCCACGCGGTCGGCAGGCCGTGGCGGCGCGCGAGAGGCGCGGCCACCGGGCGATGGGCCTGGGTCGTCATGGAGTCATCGTCACACAAGGGACGCCTCCGCGGACCCCGATGCGCCGCATGTCAGGGTCCCTCCCGCACGAGGATCAGGGGTCGAATCAGGGAGGTACCTCATAGCGCCCGCCGCCGCGCGGAGCGGACACTGGAGTCAGCACCGGCGTCCCCGACGCCACGACGACCGAGGAGAGCCATGACTGAGCAGCCGCAGCCCCAGAAGGAGGCAGCGTTCTTCACCACGATCCGCCAGTGGGGCCTCACCAGAGGGGCGCACGGCGTGGTGGGAGGCGTCGTCGAGGGACTTGGTGCCCGCGTCGGGATGGCGGCCGTGCCCGCGCGACTCATCGTGGTGCTCGGAGCGATCATGCTGCCCGGATTCGTGATGCTCGCCTATGCCGCCGCGTGGGCGCTGCTCCCCGACCGCCACGGCACCATCATCATCCAGAACTTCGGCAGAGGCGTCACGAACGTGGGCGCCTTGCTCGGCATCGCCGTCCTGACGTTGTTCGGCTTCGGCTCACTGGACAGCGGCGGGTTCGCCAGCATCTTCGGAGTCGGAATGGACCCGTGGATCTGGGACAGCGGCATGTTCAGCGACGGTGGCGGTCTGGGCGACGCCATCCGTGGGATCGCCGTGCTGCTCGCGATCACGATCCCGCTCCTGCTGATCTCCGGCGTCATCGTGCTCATCGTCTGGCTGGTCAAGCGCTCGAAGGACACCGCGACGCCTCCGGGTGGCGTCGGCGAGTCTGGCGGCCCCGGCACGCCCGGTGCGCCGGGGAGCCCCGGGACGGCCGATGCGGTCGTCGACCCATCGACGGCCGGCTCCCCGACTGCGCCCGCTCCGGGCGAGGGCGCCTCCGGCGCCGCAGCAGCCGGGGCGCAGCAGCCGGCCGAAGGCCCCGCCACGAGCGGAGCCGCCGCGCCTGCGAGCCAGCCGGCCCGCGCATCGGCCGCCGACTCGGCTGCCGTGCACGCGCCGCAGCCGTGGGAGCCCGCGCTCATGCCCGGCGACCCACGGGCGGCCCGCGTCGAGGGAGCGCCCGCGACTCCGCCTCCCGTGCCGCCTGCACCGTACGCATCGGCCGCGCCCGTACCGCCGGCGCCTCCCGCTCCGCACAGTCCGCCCCGGGCCCACGTTCCGGGCCCCGGACGCGGCGGCTACCTCGGCTTCCTGGGCGTGCTGTTCATCGCGGCGGCGATCGTCTTCAACGTCGAGCGCATGGACAGGCTCGCCGTCCACCCGGTTCTCGCCTGGGGTGCGATCGTGACCGTCGGCCTGGGGGCCGTGCTGATCGCGGTTGCGCTGTCGGGGCGCAGGCTGGGGTTCCTGGGGTTCCTGTCCGTCCTCGCCGTGGTCGCGGGAGTACCGCTCGCGGCGAACGCCGACGATCTCCGCGCGCAGTACGACGAGTCATGGGACTGGTGGGATGTCGAGGTGACGGTGGACGAGGGGTCCGGCCCGGAGTCGGAGCCGATTGTCAGCGCCACTCCCGCGGGGCCACCCTTCGACGCCACCACAGCGTTCGAGGATGACTACTCGGTGATCAGAGTCGTGCCCGGGTGCTCCTCGATATCCGCGACGGGGGGCCCCTCGGAGCCCTACGACCTGGGTGAGGTGCAGACCAGCATCCGGTACGACGAGCTGATGCAGGACGAGACGCTCGAGCTCGGCGAGGGAGTGACCAGGCTCACGATTCCCGAAGGCACCAGCATCGAGCTCCACGGCACGCTCGGCCTGACCACCCTGTGGCCCCAGCGAGACCTGTACTGCGACTTCTGGACCGATGGAGCCGAGACGTGGCTCGGCGTCCTCTCCAACCCGGGCGACCCCCTTCTGACCGTCACGAGCGAAGAAGGCGCCGCCCTCTACATCGAGGAGGTGGCCCGATGAGCGCCACAGCTGCCATCCGACGCCGTGCGGGCCAGCGCATCTCGAGCGCCCTCTGGGGACTGCTCGTCACGGGGGTGGGAGGCCTCCTGATCGCGTCGTACTCCGGCTACGAGATCGACCTGGAGCTCGCCGCCATCATCGTGCTCGCTGCGATCGGCGGGTGGCTGCTGGTGTCCGCGGCCGTGTCCGGCATCGGCCGCCAGCGGGAGATCTCCCGCGCCACCGCTCCCACCGTCGAAGAGCGGGTGGAGCCCGTCCGGCCCGCCGAGTCCGCGTCGGGCCCTGACGTCGACGAGACGAGCAGCCTCGACGTCGCCCCCACGACCGAGCTCCCCCACGACGACTCGCGCCGCACCTGAGCGCGACACTCAGGGTCCGCTAGGAGACGCGAACGCGCGAGATCCGGCACTGAGCGCCCGCGAGGGCGCTCAGGCGGGAGTGCGGGGCGTGGAGCGGGGTCACTCCCACTCGATGGTGCCCGGCGGCTTCGACGTCACGTCCAGGACCACGCGGTTGATCTCCTCGACCTCGTTCGTGATGCGGTTCGAGATGTGGGCGAGCGTCTCGTAGGGCACGCGGGTCCAGTCGGCCGTCATCGCGTCCTCGGACGACACGGGGCGCAGGACCACCGGGTGCCCGTACGTGCGGCCGTCGCCCTGCACGCCCACGGAGCGGACGTCTGCGAGCAGCACCACCGGGCACTGCCAGATGTCCTGGTCGAGTCCCGCCTTGGTCAACTCCTCGCGCGCGATCGCGTCCGCGCGGCGCAAGATCTCGAGCCGCTCCCATGTGACCTCGCCGATGATGCGGATCCCCAGGCCCGGCCCGGGGAACGGCTGGCGGCCCACAATCTCCTCAGGCAGGCCAAGTTCGCGGCCCACGGCACGCACCTCGTCCTTGAAAAGGGTGCGCAACGGCTCGATCAGCGAGAACTGCAGATCGTCGGGGAGTCCGCCCACGTTGTGATGACTCTTGATGTTCGCCGCACCCTCGCCGCCTCCGGACTCGACCACATCGGGATAGAGCGTCCCCTGGACGAGGAACTCGACCTCCTCGCCGTGCGCTCCGGCCTCCTCGACCACTTGGCGCGCGGAGTCCTCGAACACCCGAATGAACTCGCGGCCAATGATCTTGCGCTTGGTCTCAGGATCGGAGACTCCCGTGAGGGCGGTGAGGAACCGCTCCTTCTCGTCGCGAATGATCAGGCGCACACCCGTGGAGTTCACGAAGTCCTTCTCGATCTGCTCGACCTCCCCCGCGCGCATGAGGCCGTGATCCACGTGGATGCAGGTGAGCTGGTCGCCCACCGCCCGCTGCACGATCGCGGCGGCCACTGCCGAGTCCACGCCGCCGGACAGCGCGCAGATGACCCGCTTGTCGCCCACCTGCGCGCGAATCAGCTCCACCTGCTCGTCGATCACGTTCTCGCTCGTCCAGTCAGGGCGCAGGCCCGCGACGTTGTACAGGAAGTTCTCGATCGCGGCCTGGCCGAGCGGAGAGTGCTTGACCTCGGGGTGCCACTGCACGCCGCACATCCGCCGCTCGAGGTCTTCGAAGGCCGCGACGGGCGCGCCCTCGGAACTCGCCAGCACGGTGAACCCCTCGGGCGCCTCCTGAACGGAGTCGCCGTGGCTCATCCACACGGTCTGCTCCGCGGGGCTGCCCGCGAGCGCTGTTCCGGGGTCGGTCACCCGCGCGGTCGTGCGGCCATACTCACGGAGCCCGGTCTTGGCGACCGTGCCGCCCAGCGCGAGCGCCATCTCCTGGAACCCGTAGCAGATGCCCATCACGGGCAGCCCGGCCTCGAACAGCGCCGGGTCGATGCGGGGCGCGCCCTCGGTGTAGACCGAGGCAGGCCCGCCGGAGAGAATCACGGCCAGGGGGTCCTTCGCGAGCATGTCCGCGGCGCTCATGGAGTGGGGCACGACCTCGGAATAGACATCCGCCTCGCGCACGCGGCGCGCGATCAACTGAGCGTACTGAGCGCCGAAGTCGACGACGAGGACGGGCCGATGCTGGGTTTCGGGCATTGCTCAGGACTCCTGACCGGCGCGCACCTCGCGGGTGACCCGACTCTCGACGAAGAAGGACAGCAGCGGCACGACGCCGCCGAAGAACAGCGTGGCGAGCCGGCCGTAGCCCCAGCGCGCCTTGAGCCACAGTTGAAGCACCGTGACGAGATAGACCACGTACACGAAGCCGTGGACCTGGGAGAGGATGCTGAGCGACTCCCTCAGCGACGTGGTCGTCTCGAAGGACGTCCACCACTCGAGCGGGTAACGCAGCAGTCCCAGGAACACCAGAATGAGCAGCGTGCCCGTGACGAACGCCATGATGCGATAGCGCAGCAGCACGCCGGGCGTCACGGCCTCGGGAGTAGCGGTCGGCGTGGCGGCCTGGGGCGCGGGTTCGGTCACGTCTGTCCTCCGTGGGGATCGTCCGCAGCGCCGGCCGGGTCCACTGGCTCGCGCGCGATGAACCCATTGTCCCGTATCCAGCGGCCCGCAATGAACGCGAAGAAGGCGCCGAACAGCCACCACTCGAACGCATAGGCGAGTGATCGGAAGTCCAGCGAGCGCTCGACCTCGGGGGCGGGCAGCGGCCGCAGTCCCGGCTCTGCCGCGTCGGCGCTCAGCAGCGTCGTGTACAGCGGTGCGTCCCACTCCTGCGCCAGGATCGCGGGCGACAGCCGGTCGGCCCAGAACGCCCCCTCAGGAGGCGCCTCCTCGGGGTCGGGCGCCGGAGCGGCCCCCTCGCCTGAGCGCAGGTGCCCGGTCACGCGCCGGTCTGCGGGCGCGCCCGCGTCAAAGCCGTCTACCTCCTCGGGGGCGAGCCAGCCCACGATCACCGGCAGGGTCGCGCGCTCCCCGGTTCCGGTCGCATCGGCCGCCACGGTGAACGGACGCACCACCAGGACGGCCGGGGCGCCGTCGATCTCGCGGTCGGGGATGAGCGCGACGCCGCTGCTCGCGTACTCGCCGTCGGCCCAGATCTCCCGCCCCTGTTCGGAGCCGGGAGTCGTCGCGGGAGCGGCGACGTCAGCGATCGCGGCAGGGGGGTCGCTCTGGCGGATCTCGCCCTGCTCTGACGCGCGCCCCCATTGCCACCAGCCGAGCGAGCCGCACACGAGGATCGCAGCCGTCGCCAGGGCCGTCGCCGGGATGACATGCCCCCAGCGAATGCGTCGCGCTGCCGTCATGAGGCTCGACGGGGCTTGGTGGACGTCAGCGCAGAGGCGGCCTCGGTGGCGACGGCGGCCGACGGTGCCTTCATCACCGTCACACGGTCGCGGCCCCCGGCCTTCGACGCGTACAGGGCATCATCGGCCCTTCGGATGGCGTGGTGGGGGCTGCCGTCATACTCGCCGTCGGTGAGGCCGATGGAGACGGTGATGGGATGGTCGTGGCCTGTGCAGGCGATCGAGGCATCCCCGATCGAGGCGCGAATGCGCTCCATCGTCACGGCGGCATCCGACAGCTGAGCATCGGTGATCACGAACACGAACTCCTCACCCCCCCATCTTCCCACCGCGTCGGTGACCCGCAGGCTCGCCTTCAGCCTGGCGCCGATGTCCGCCAGCACCCGGTCGCCGCACGCGTGGCCGAAGCGATCATTGATGTCCTTGAAGTGATCGAGGTCCGCGATCGCGAGGCAATAGGGGGCCGCCCCGGGCACGGACAACTTCTCGAGGCGCTCCATCACCGGCCGGCGGTTGGCCAGGCCCGTGAGCGCATCGGTGTTGGCGAGGTACTCGGCGCGCGCCGCGAGCTCGGCCGCGCGTTGCCGTGCGCGCTCGGCCCGGAAATGGCTCACTGCCGCCACGATGAACAGCATGCTCGACATCAGGAGGACGTTGATCGAGAACAGGGTAGTCAGCAGCACCTGCGGCATCTGCACGATCGCGCCGGACGCGGGCAGCAGGAACTGGCAGGCGAGGAACCCGAACAGCGCCCCGAATGCCGAGACCCACCTCAGCGCTCGCTGGCGCTCGGTGAACACCATGAACACGAGCTGACAGGCGAGCAGGATGAAGAGGTGGAAGCCCGCCTCCCAGCCGACGAAGGCGGACGCCATCACCAGCTGCACGATTGCGGTGCCGAACGTCACAAGTGCGGCGCCCAGCTGGCGCCCCAGCCGTGCGAGCAGCACGCAGGCCACGTACGCGATCGTGGCGACCATGTTGAAGGCGATCAGGGTGCCGAACATCGCCATGTCGTAGGTCATGAAGAAGGCGATGTAGGACAGGGTCAGGATGATCGCGATCACGGCGATGCCGTGGGTGGTCGAGACGGCGCGGCCGGCCTCGCCGGTGAGGCGGCCCACCCGCCGATCGAGCAGACGCTCGACAGCATCGTTCAGGTGACGGTCCCGCGCACTTCGCTCAGGGTCCCCACTCATCGATGCCCTCCCGACCGGCTGCGGCGCAGTCCGCCTGCGAAGGCCGTCGACGAGCGCCGCCGTCCCAGACTACTCGTCGACGCCGATGCGCTCTAGGGGTGGTTCATCGCCCCGGCTCCCGGTCAGTCCAGCACCGACAGCGCGACCGATGCGCCGAGGACAAGGTTGCGACCGGAGGCCTTCGCCTCGTAGAGCTTGGCATCCGCCAACCGCAGCGTCTCCTCCTTGCTGGTGTGGCGCCGCGCATGCGCGACACCGGCGGAGATGGTCACGGGCTCGAGGAACGCGGTGGCGCCGTACTCCTCCTCCATCGCACGCCGCGCGCGCTCCATCACGGCGACGGCGTCGGTCAGCGACATGCCGGGCAGGAGCACGAGGAACTCCTCCCCTCCCCACCGAGCGACGGTGCCTCGCTCGCCGACGGCATCCACGAGGGTGCGGGCGACGTTGGACAGCACCACGTCGCCCGCGCCGTGACCCAAGCGGTCGTTGATGCGCTTGAAGCGATCCAGATCCGCGAGCGCCAGTGCGTACTCCCCCGACCGCGCCGCGTCGGACAGCAGCGGGGCGATGCCGCGGCGGTTGTAGACCTCCGTGAGCGCGTCCGTGCGCGCGGCGACCTGGGCTTCCCCGAGGAGGTCGTCATTGCGTCGCCGCTCTCGCACGAAGTACTGGTTGTTGAACAGCGCCAGCACGGACAGGATGAACGCCACCAACAGCACATTGCCCACGGAGGTCAGGTCCATCCAGCGGTCGCCCACCGCTGCCTCTGGCTCGTCGAAGCTCTCGAGGAGGTACATCACCACCAGCATGCCGGCGGCGAGCGCGGTGACGCCTGCACCGGCCCTCCACTCGTGCGGAGGGAACACCAGGAACGCCAAGGCACCCACAGTGAGCATGGGCAGCGGGAAGCCGGACTCGTTCGAGAACATCCACGAGAGGAAGGCGAACTGAGCGATCGGCCACGTCAGGCCGATCACGGAGGCGGTCACGTAATGGCGACGTCGGTTCAAGTCCACGCACACGACCCACCCGCAGACCATCGCCACGTGCATCAGCGCGGGCACGAGCGTCAGCGGGGGGTCCGCCGCAGCGATCACGATCACCCACGGCAGGCACACGGCGGCACTCATGAGGAAGAATCGGTTGGCGCCCATGACGGACCGCGCGCGCACCGGGTCCAGTCCGCTCACGCCCGAGTTGACGATGATCTCGAGGGCGCGCCGGAAGGGTCGTCGACCGAGACTCCCGATCATGTCCACGCTTCAACTCCCCCCGCGCGGTGGCCCCGTTCTCCGGCGCACGCCACTGCACGCACCGTCCCACCGGTTGCCATCGGTGGGACGAGTGTAGGGGAGGCCCCCGATGCCGGGAACGGCGTGTGGCGCGAAACACACTGCCCCGACGGACATGGCCGGAACCGGGACTTGCGTCGCAAGCACGCCTGTCGCGCGCGTGGAAGGATGGAAGGCGTGTCCAGAAGCATCTACATCGCCTCCGCCGAGGGCCACACGGGCAAGTCCACCGTCGCGCTCGGCATCACCGCACTGCTCACCCGCACCGTTGGTCGCGTGGGCGTGTTCCGGCCAGTGGCGCGCGTCGCCGACGGCTCGGACTACGTGCTCGACCTGCTGCTCGGCCACGACGGGGTCGACCTCAGTTACGAGGACAGCGTGGGAGTGACCTACGACGACGTCCACGAGGACCCGGAGAAGGCGCTCGCCACCATCGTGTCGCGCTACCACGAGGTCGCGAAGAAGTGCGATGCCGTCGTGATCGTCGGCACCGACTACACCGACGTCTCGGGAGCTGCCGAGTTCGAGTTCAACGCGCGCATCGCGGCGAACCTCGGCTCCCCCGTCGCCCTCGTGGTCCACGGCCGGGACCGCACGCCCCACGAGATCTCGCAGGTCGTGGAGCAGTCTCGGTCAGAGCTCGAGTACCACCATGCTCGCGTCGCCGCCGTCTTCGCCAACCGCTGCGATCCCGACCAGTTGGACGAGGTGCGTGCGGTGCTTCCCGCCGACATCGGCGTGAGTGCACTCCCGGAGGAGCCCGTTCTCGTAGCGCCGCTGCTGTCCGCTCTCGTGGAAGCGGTGGACGGCACCCTGGTCTCGGGCGACGCGTCCCTGCTGTCGCGCGAAGTGCGCGACGTCACCGTGGGCGCGATGATGCCCGAACACCTGATCGAGCGGCTCCGTGAGGGAGCGGTGGTCATCACCCCTGGTGACAGGTCCGACGCGCTGCTCGCCCTGCTGGCGGCACACGCCGCGGAGGGCTTCCCGGCGCTGGCCGGGATCATTCTGAATGGCGGCTTCAAGTCCTCCGAGGCGATCGGCCGCCTGGTCAGTGGTCTCGGTTCCGCTCTGCCCATCATCGAGACAGAACTGGGCACGTACGAGACGGCCCGGCGCGCGTGGTCCACCCGGGGCCGCCTCGCGAGGGACTCCGCCCTGAAGGTCGACACCGCGCTGTCGATGTTCGAACGCTACGTCGACGCCGACGCCCTGATCGACGTTCTCGACGTCGCCCGTACGGACGTCATCACACCACTGATGTTCGAATTCGACCTGCTGGACCGCGCCCGCGCCGCACGCCGGCACATCGTCCTTCCCGAGGGCTCCGACGACCGGATCCTGCGCGCCGCCTCGACCCTGCTGACGCGCGGAGTCGTGGACCTCACCATCCTCGGTGCAGAGCCGACCATTCGCGCTCGCGCGGCGGAGCTGGGCCTCGAGATCGACGAGGCACGCATCGTCTCGACGGGCGACGAGGAGCTGGTCGGCCGCTTCGCGGCGACGTACGCCGACCTGCGGTCGCACAAGGGCGTCTCCATTGAGCAGGCCCGCGAGGTGATCCAGGACGTGAGCTTCTTCGGCACGATGATGGTGCTCGAGGGTCTCGCGGACGGCATGGTCTCCGGCGCCGCCCACACCACCGCGCACACGATCACCCCGTCGTTCCAGGTCATCAAGACCGCACCCGGCGTCTCGATCGTGTCCTCGGTGTTCCTGATGTGCCTGGCGGACCGGGTCCTCGTCTACGGCGACTGCGCCGTGAACCCCGACCCCACCGCGGAGCAGCTCGCGGACATCGCCATCTCCTCGGCCGAGACCGCCCGACAGTTCCACATCGAGCCGCGAGTGGCGATGCTCTCGTACTCCACCGGCTCCTCTGGCACGGGGTCCGACGTCGACAAGGTGAGGGAGGCGACTCGCATCGTCCGCGAGCGCCGCCCGGACCTGGTGGTGGACGGACCCATGCAGTACGACGCAGCCGTCGAGCCGTCGGTGGCCGCGAGCAAGGCCCCCGACTCCCCTGTGGCGGGACGTGCCACGGTCCTGGTGTTCCCCGACCTCAACACGGGGAACAATACGTATAAGGCCGTCCAGCGCTCCGCGGGCGCCGTCGCGATCGGGCCAGTGCTCCAGGGACTGCGCAAGCCGGTCAACGACCTGTCTCGCGGCGCCACGGTCCAGGACATCGTCAACACGGTCGCGATCACCGCGATCCAAGCCCAGGAGATGGGCAGCGAGGAGAACGACGCGTGAGCGTGAACTATGTGGGGATGGCACTCGTCCTCAACTGCGGCTCGAGTTCCGTCAAGTACCAGGTGGTCGACACCACGCTCGACGAGCCGCTGGCCGTGGGCCTCGTCGAGCGAGTGACCGACCACTCCGAGGCCATCCGTCAGATCATCGAGTCGCTCTCGGGGCCCGGCTCCGCAGTGGACCTCGAGCGTCTCACCGTCGTGGGCCACCGGGTGGTGCAGGGTGGCGCCGAGTTCTCCGCGCCCACGATCATCGACGACGAGGTGGAGAGAGAGATCGCGAAGCTCTCCACGCTCGCGCCGCTCCACAACCCCCCGAACCTCGCCGGCATCACGGCGGCGCGTCAGGCGTTCCCGCAGCTGCCGCACGTGGCGATCTTCGACACCGCGTTCCACTCCACCCTTCCCGAGGCCGCGTACACGTATGCCATTGATCGCCGGGTGGCGAAGGAGCATGGCGTCCGCCGCTACGGCTTCCACGGCACGTCGCACAGCTACGTCTCCCGAGAGACCGCCCGCCTCATGGGCCGCCCGGTTGAGGACCTGTCGCTGATCGTGCTGCACCTCGGCAACGGCGCATCCGCCGCAGCGATCCAGGGCGGCCGCTCTGTGGACACATCGATGGGCCTGACTCCGCTCGAGGGCCTGGTCATGGGCACGCGCTCGGGGGACATCGACCCCGCGGTGACGCTCCACCTCGCCCGCACCGCCGGCATGACCATCGATGAGGTGGACGCGCTCCTGAACCGACGTTCGGGCATGATCGGCCTCACTGGCTACTCCGACATGCGCGACGTGTGGCGCACTGCCGAGGAGGGCTCCCACGACGCACGCCTGGGCCTCGACGTGTACTGCCGGCGCATCCGCGGGTATGTCGGTCAGTACTACGCGCAGCTCGGTCACCTCGACGCCGTGGTGTTCACGGCAGGAGTGGGCGAGAACGACGAGGGCGTGCGCCGAGAGTCCCTCGCCGGCCTCGCCGAGCTCGGCATCGAGATCGATCCGGAACGCAACGCGGGCCGCAAGAAGCAGCCGACCCTGGTCAGCGCCGACTCCTCGCGTATCCAAGTATGGGTGGTCCCGACGAACGAGGAACGCGAGATCGCGCTGCAGTC
Source organism: Demequina aestuarii (assembly GCF_000975095.1). Taxonomy (GTDB): domain Bacteria; phylum Actinomycetota; class Actinomycetes; order Actinomycetales; family Demequinaceae; genus Demequina; species Demequina aestuarii. The sequence continues at coordinate 415,826 of NZ_BBRD01000001.1, read as the reverse complement.
GATCGCGGCGGTATCGTAACTCTCCTCTGATAACGCCCCTGGCAGATGCTCGGTGTGGGGCATTTCACACTCGAGAGAGCCTCGGAAGATCGCTCGCCGTCCTACCCTAGGAGCACAGGCGTTCCTTCCCCCGCGGAGCGCCGCGAAATCGATTCCACCCCGGTGGGACAACGGAGCTGAGACTGTTGATCGACGTCACGACATGGACCGCGCACGCGACACGCGAGCCATCTGACGGCTTCCTGGCCGGCATGGACAGTCGCTGGCGCGAGTCGCTCGCCGGGCCGGACGCCTCATGCGTCTGGTACACCTCCCCGCTCCACGCGCTCGCTCTCGCCCACGCCGACCGCGCGACCCACCGTCGTCGACTGCGCACGGTCTTCGTCGCGCACGGTCACTGCGAGCTGGAGCCGCAAGGCCACGGCTTCACTCCGATGTCCGAGCTCATCCCCCACGACCAGTACGGCCCCGAGACCATCACGACTGAGCACACGGGCGGGGAGTCCCCTCTCGCCCACGCACTGGTCACCGCGATGGCGGACCCGAACGTCGCCGTCGTCACGGTCTTCACGGAGGAGCAGTTCATCGACGTCGACTCGTACGATGCCCACTCCTCATCCAACCTCCAGCCGGAGCGCCACGGCGTGGTGATCCCGTTCCTCTACGCCTCGGCGGATGAGTCGGACGACGACGCCTTCGAACGCGAGGATCTGCTCCGCGCCAACGGCTTCGCGAGCTACACCGTCGACATGGCGACCATCGAGAAGGACCCGATCTCCGCCCACCGCGACATGGCGGTGGTGCTGGAGGACGTCTTCGACGAGGTCTCCCAGCTCAAGGCGGATGCCGCCGCGCGCATCCTCACTCAGGATCCGCTGTGGCCCCTCATCGTGGTCCGCGCCCCGAGCGAGTGGAACCCTGCGGTGACTGCATCGGCCCGCCGCGGAGCCGCCGCGGCCTGATGCCGCGTGGCCGCTGCCGGCCCATGACACCTGGTCGAAGTCCGTGCCCGCGGTCTTCTGCCCTTCCACGTCGATCCGCACCCAGTCGCCGCTCTAGTCCCCCAACGCGCCGTCGGCGGCCGCGACGGAAGGCTCGGGCGCCGCAGTTCGGGGCGCGTCTGGCACGGAAGCCAGGGACGTGGTGGCGTCGCTCGGCGTTCCGCAAGGTCGGAGTGCCCGGTCGCACAGAACTGCGGGACGTGCGGGCGGATGCTGGTGGACGCTGGTCCGACTACCCTTGACGGGTGGCTCATCTCCTCGGCGCACAGGCGCTTCACGTCGACTTCGGGACCGGCACGGTGCTCGATTCCGTGACCGTGGGCCTTGACGACGGCGACCGCATTGGCATTGTCGGCGCGAATGGCGCGGGCAAGTCCTCCCTCATGAAGATCCTTGCGGGGCGACTCGAACCGCACGACGGGCTCGTCACCACCTCGCGCGGCACCCGCATCGGCGTCCTCGACCAGTCGGATCATGTGGACCCGCAGATCACGGTCGCGCAGGCGATCGTCGGCGACGCCGAGAGCCACGAGTGGGCGTCCGATCCTCGAATCCGCGACGTCATGGCGGGCCTCGTGCCCGACCTCGCGGCCGATGCGGTGGTGGGCACCTTGTCCGGCGGACAGCAGCGACGGGTCGCCTTGGCTCACGTGCTCGTCGACGACCACGACGTGGTGTTCCTGGACGAGCCCACCAACCACCTGGACGTCGACGGAGTCGCGTGGCTCGCGGAGCACTTGGGCCGACGCTGGGCGCGCGGACGTGGCGCGCTCGCCGTGGTCACTCACGACCGCTGGTTCCTCGATGCCGTGACCACCCGGACGTGGGAGGTCCATGACGGCGAGGTCGAGGTCTACGAAGGCGGATACGCGGCATACATCCTGCAGCGCGTCGAGCGTGACCGCATCGCCTCCGCGACTGAGTCCAAGCGCCAGAACCTGCTGCGCAAGGAGCTCGCGTGGCTTCGACGTGGGGCCCCGGCACGCACCAGCAAGCCCAAGTTCCGCATCGACGCCGCCAATGAGCTCATCGCGGACGTGCCTCCCATCCGCGACTCGATCAAGCTGAACCGCATGGCCGCCTCGCGACTGGGCAAGGACGTGGTCGAGCTCATCCGGTGCACGGTTCGCTACCCCGCCAACGACGGGACCGACGGTACGGACGTCGAGGTCCTCACGGAGATCGACTGGAACATCGGCCCGGGCGAGCGCACGGGCATCCTGGGGGAGAACGGCGCGGGCAAGTCGACGCTCCTCAAACTCATCACCGGCGACCTCGAGCCCACGTCCGGCCGGGTCAAGACCGGCTCGACCGTCAAGGTCGCGACGCTGTCGCAGCAGCTCGCGGAGCTCGAGGAGCACTCTGAGGAGCGCGTCTCAGCCGTGGTGAAGAGGTTCTCCTCGGTCTCGCTGGCCGATGGCAACGAGATGACGCCCACCCAGCTGCTCGAGCGCCTGGGGTTCACCCCGGTGCAGCTCAAGACCCAGGTGGGACGGCTCTCCGGAGGCCAGCGGCGCCGCCTCCAGTTGCTGCTCGTGCTGCTGACGGAACCCAACGTGCTGGTGCTCGACGAGCCCACGAACGACCTGGACACGGACATCCTTGCGGCGATGGAGGATCTGCTCGATTCATGGCCGGGAACGCTGATCGTGGTGAGCCACGATCGCTACCTCATGGAGCGGGTCACCGACCAGCAGTACGCCGTGATCGACGGGAGTCTCCGGCACCTGCCGGGAGGCGTCGACGAGTACGTCGCGCTCTCACGGGAGCGGCGCGCCAAGACGGGCGGGGTGGGGTCGTTCGGCGGCCAGACCTCGGCAACGGGCTCCGGTGGCGGCTCGACTCCCTCCGTCGCCGACGTGCCCGCGCTGGACGGGGCGGAGAAGCGTGCCCTCGAGAAGGAGCTCGCCGCCGCCGAGCGCCGGCTGGGCAAGCTGATGCGCGAGACCGCCGAGGTCCACGAGGCGATGGCCGAGCACGATCAGGCCGACTTCGAGGGCCTCGCCTCTCTCACGGAGAGACTGCGCAAGAACGCTGCCGAGACCTCCACGCTCGAGACGCGCTGGCTGGAGTTGGGCGACCGGCTCGGCAAGTAGCGCCCCCTCCTCTAGCCCCGGCGCAGGGCGTCCTTGAGCTTCATGCGACCACCAGTGTTGAGCACCGCCCCGGCGTAGACGCGACCCGCGAGCCACGTCAGCAGCGGGATCGAGATCAGGCACAGCGCCACCGCCAGCAGCGTCTCCCCTGGAGAGATGGCACCGAAGGCCGAGCGCATCGGCACCATGAACGGCGCGAAGAACGGCACCTGGGTGAGCACCGTGGTGACGGGGCCGTCCGGGCTGCTCGGCACCAGATAGATCGCGAGATACAGCGGCGCCATCATCAGCAGCATCATGGGCGTCGACACTGAGCCGATGTCCTCCTGCCGCGACACGAGCGCTGCGAGCCCGCCGAACAGCACCGTGAAGAGCGCGAAGCCCAGCACGAACCACACGCTGAAGTTCACCAGCAGCTGGCCCACGCCGATCTCGAGCGCACCGAGCAGTTCGAGGTGCCACGCGGCGAACAGCAGCGGGAGCACCATCCCCGCGGCCTGCAGCAGGGTGTACAGACCCACGCCGAGGATCTTGCCTCCCAGCAGCGTCGACGGTCGCACGGTCGCGAGCAGGATCTCCACCACACGCGAGGACTTCTCCTCGACCACGCCCATCATGATCACGGATGAACTCTGGATGAGCACGAAGAACAGCACGAGGATGACCGCGAATCCCGCGAAGAAAGACCCAGACTCGAAGCCGCCGTCGTCCTCGCCCAGGAGCGTCACGCTCGGCACGGCCTGCGCCAGTGCCTCGGTGACGGCCGCCGGGTCTCCTCCCAGGTCGGTCACCTGGGACTCGAGCGCGGCCGCCTGGGTAGCGGAGGTGACGACGGACATCAGGGAATCCTGCGCGCCTTCGACGAAGAGCTCCGGAGCCTCGGCAGGGCCGACGATGACTCCGGCGACGCCGTCGGCGAGCTCCGGCTCCGCAGGCACATCGACGGGCGCGAACACCGCATCGAACTCCTGGGCCGTTGCCGCGGCCTCGAGGTGCGGGATGAGTGCGCTCGCGGTCGCGGAGTCCACCTCGACGACGTCGGGCTCGTGATCTCCACCTACGATGAACGGCTTCAGAATCAGCGCCGCCCCCACGATGATCACGAGCATGATCCCGGAGGAGATCAGGTTCGCCTTGGACAGGGCGCGGGTGCGGAACTCGCGCTTGGCGATCAGCCACAGCATGCTCACGCCACCTCCTCGGGGGCACTCACGACATCGCGGAAGAGGTCGGTCAGGGTGGGGCGCACCGGCGAGAACTCGGTCACCGCTCCCCGCTGGACGGCCGATGCGAGCACGGCTTGGGCGGACTCCGCCGAGTCCGCCTCGACGAGCCAAAGGCCCGGTGCGGACTCGTGGATGCTGACCCCGGGCGGCGCCACGGGCGGCGCGCTCGCTGCCGCGAGCGCGAGGATCCACTGCTTGGTGTCGGTGGCGCGAAGCTCGTCGATCGGCCCCGAGGCCACCATGCTGCCGCGGGCCACGATGCCCACACGGTCGCTGAGGCGCTCCACCAGCTCGAGCTGGTGCGACGAGAAGATGACGGGAACGCCGCGGTCGGCCTGACTGCGCAGCACGTCGCTCATCACGTCGACCGCGACCGGGTCCAGCCCCGAGAACGGTTCGTCGAGCACCAGGATGTCTGGCTCGTGCACGAGCGCGGAGGCCAACTGAACGCGCTGCTGGTTGCCGAGCGAGAGCTTGTCCACCTCATCGCCGCGGCGCTCGTGCACCCCGAGCACGTGCGTCCAGTGCTCCATGGCGGCGACGGCACGGTCCTTGCTCAGGCCGTGCAAACGCGCGAGGTAGACCAGTTGGTCACCCACCTTCATCCGGGGATACAGGCCGCGCTCCTCGGGCATGTAGCCGATGCGCCGGCGCACGTCGGCGTCCACGCGCGCACCCCGCCACCGCACGTCGCCCGCATCAGAACGGAGCACGCCCAGGATGATGCGCATCGTGGTGGTCTTGCCGGCGCCGTTAGAGCCCACGAACCCCAAGATCTGGCCGGCCGGCACCTCGAACGAGACCTCGTTCAACGCTCGCAGGTCGCCGTAGGACTTGGAGAGATTGTCGATCTCCAGTGCGGTCACGCGTGCTCCTTGAGTGGTCTGGGGGCCGACTCCACCATAAACGAGAATGGCCCAGTGGCAGGTGCCGGGAGGCCTGTCGCACGTCCTCCGACAGCCGCACCTCGATCACACGGAAGTGAACGTTCACCGACATAGGACCTTAGCCCGCGCGAACGGCCCCACCCGGTGCAATGCTGGAGGCATCACCCACCCACACGGAGGTCCCACGATGACTCATCACGCCTGGCAGGCCCGCACCGACGAGAACGCGTCGCCGGAAGAGATCGGCGCGATCGACCGCTGGTGGAGGGCCACGAACTACCTGAGCGTGGGTCAGATCTACCTGCTGGACAACCCGCTGCTGCGCGAGCCGCTTCATCGCGACCACGTGAAGCCGCGACTGGTGGGCCACTGGGGCACCACCCCGGGACTGAACTTCCTCTACGCGCACCTGAACCGGATGATCAAGGCGCGACAGCAGCCGACCATGTACATCATCGGCCCGGGCCACGGAGGCCCAGGTCTGGTCGCGTCGAGCTTCCTCGACGGGACCTACACCGAGACGTACCCCGACATCTCCTACGACGAGGCCGGGGTCAAGCGCCTCTTCAAGCAGTTCTCGTTCCCCGGCGGCATCCCCTCGCACGTCGCACCGGAGACTCCGGGCTCGATCCACGAGGGCGGTGAACTGGGATACGCACTCAGCCACGCCTACGGGGCCGCATTCGACAACCCCGACCTGCTGGTCGCAGCGATCGTGGGCGACGGCGAGGCCGAGACCGGACCGCTGGCGACATCGTGGCACTCGAACAAGTTCATCAACCCCGCCACCGATGGGGTGGTGCTGCCGATCCTGCACCTCAACGGATACAAGATTGCGAATCCCACGGTCCTCGCACGGATCGGCGAGGACGAGCTCGATGCCCTCATGCGCGGCTACGGCCACAAGCCGCACGTGTTCACCGCAGGCTTCGACGACGAGTCGCACGAGTCGATCCACGCGCGCTTCGCTGCAACCCTCGACGACGTCATGGACGAGATCGCGGCGATCAAGGCCCAGGCGGCGGAGGACCCGGACATGGAGCGCCCCATGTGGCCCATGATCGTGTTCCGCACGCCCAAGGGGTGGACCTGCCCGGACTCGATCGACGGCCAGACCACCGAGGGCTCGTGGCGCGCGCACCAGGTGCCGCTGTCGAACGCTCGCGACACCGATGCTCACCTCAGCACCCTGGAGGGCTGGCTCCAGTCGTACGGCCCCGCCGAGCTGTTCGATGAGGCCGGTGCCCCCCTCCCCGCGACCAGCGAGATCGCGCCGGAGGGCGAGCTGCGCATGTCCGCGCGGCCCGAGTCCAACGGCGGCCTGGTGCTGCGCGACCTGCGGATGCCCGACTTCCGCGACTTCGCGGTCGATGTCCCGAATCCCGGAGCCGGTCCCGCCGAGGCCACCAAGCAATTGGGTCTCTTCCTCAGGGCGATCATCGAGAAGAACCCGGACAACTTCCGGATCTTCGCACCCGACGAGCTGGCATCGAACCGCCTGCAGTCGGTGCTCGAGGTGACGGACAAGGTCTGGAACGCTCGTCGCGAGGACGACGACGGCGCCCACACCGCCTCGTCGGGCCGCGTGATCGAGATGCTGTCCGAGCACCAGTGCCAGGGGTGGCTCGAGGGCTACACCCTCACCGGTCGCCACGGCCTGTTCACCTCGTACGAGGCGTTCATCCACATCGTCGACTCGATGTTCAACCAGCACGCCAAGTGGCTCAAGACCTCGCGAGAGCTGCCCTGGCGCCGGCCCATCGGCTCACTGAACTACCTGCTGTCGAGCCACGTGTGGCGCCAGGATCACAACGGCTTCTCCCACCAGGACCCGGGGTTCATCGACCACGTCGTCAACAAGAAGGCCGAGGTCGTGAGGGTCTACCTCCCGGCCGACGCCAACACGCTGCTCAGCACCTATGACCACTGCCTGCGCTCGCGGGACTACGTCAATGTCGTGATCGCGGGCAAGCAGCCGCAGGCACAGTGGCTGACCATGGATCAGGCGATCGACCACTGCACCCGCGGACTCGGGATCTGGGAGTTCGCCTCCAATGTGCCGCTCGGCGAGGAGCCCGACGTGGTCATGGCGGCCGCCGGCGACGTGCCCACCATCGAGATCCTCGCGGCGATCGACATCATTCGCCAAGAGCTCCCTGAGCTCAAGGTGCGGATGATCAACGTCGTCGACCTGATGCGCCTGCAGCCCGAGGAGGAGCACCCGCATGGCATGACGGACCGCGCCTTCGACCAGCTGTTCACCACCACGAAGCCGGTCATCTTCAACTATCACGGCTACCCGTGGCTCATTCACCGCCTCACCTACCGTCGCAACGGCCACTCGAACCTGCACGTGCGCGGCTACAAGGAGGAGGGCACCACCACGACGCCCTTCGACATGGCGATGCTCAACGACATCGACCGCTACCACCTGGTCATGGACGTCATCGATCGCGTGCCGGGGCTCGGCACTCGCGCCGCGTCGCTGCGACAGGATCTGTTCGACCGCCGCTTGGCGGCCCGACGCTATGCCCGTGAGCACGGAGCCGACCTGCCCGAGGTCGCCAACTGGACGTGGCCTGACGCCGACGAGGAGAGCAAGAAGGCCCTGGCCGCGGCTGACTCGACGGGCGGCGACAACGACTAGGTCCCCCGGCGGGGCGTAGCGGCCCCGCGCATCGGCCGATGCGGATTCATCATCCGGCCGATGCGCGGGCACGTCACCGCCAGCTTCGGCTCGTCCTCACCCGGCTTCTGTCGACAGCAGCAGTCCCTCTGGCTCGGCATCTGAGGACAGAGGCCTTCGCGGCGCGCATGGCCCTGGCTGCTTGCGCTGCCCACCCTGTTCGCCCGGCCCGTCCCCGGGAGCAGCCTGCTGCTCCGCCGACGTGCTCCCTCGCGGTTCCGCACCCGACTCACCGGGACTCTGCGTTGGCGACCAGATCGCTGCCGCATCGTCCAGTTCACGACGCTCTCTCTCGGTGATCCCCAACCTTGCTCTGCCGCCGAGCCGTGGCTGTCGTTCCCGATCCACCGACTCGGGCGGCCTGAACCACACCTGCTCGTTGCTCGCCTCAATGCCCCATGCGTCTCGATGGATGGTGTGATGGCAGGCGACACAGAGCATCACGCCGTTTGGAGTGACTCGCTAATGTATCCGTATGGCTGAGCGGACTGCTGTGGCGCTGTACGCGCGCATCTCGAGGGACCCCAGTGGCGACATGCTAGGTGTGACGCGGCAACTTGCCGACTGTCGTGCGGAGGCTGAACGGCGCGGTTGGGCGGTGGCCGAGGAGTACGTGGACGATGACACGTCTGCCTACTCGGGCAAGAAGCGGCCATCGTATGAGCGCCTACTGGGCGACATCGCGGACCGCTCGCGCGACGCAGTGATCGTCTACCACTTGGACCGATTGCACCGTCGCCCGGTGGAACTCGAGAACTTCGTGGCGACCTGCACCATCGCAGGGCTGACCGATGTGGTGACGCTTACCGGTCAGTTCGATATGGCCAGCGGCGATGGACTATTGCAGGCCCGCGTGCTCGCAGCAGTCGCGGCAAACGAGTCCGATTCGAAGTCGCGGCGCATCAAGCGCAAGTTCCTCGAGTTGGCCGAGACTGGCACGCCCTACATGGGTGGCGGGCACCGACCGTTCGGATACCAAGAGGACAGGGCCACCCCGTATGAACCGGAGGCAGTGATCTTCCGTGAGGCCGCCGCCCGCGTGCTCGAAGGTGAGTCGCTCTACTCAGTGGCCGCGTCTATCGAGGCCCGAGGTATCTCAGGCACCAAGGGCTCGAAGATGACACCCACCGCGCTGAGAACGCTGCTTCTCAGGCCCCGCAACTACGGGATGCGCGTGCACCAAGGGCAGATTCTCGGCACGGGAACCTGGGAGCCCCTAATCAGTCCCGAAGACGGGGAACGCCTGCGGCTGCTGCTGACGGACCCGGCGAGGCGTAAGAACCGTGCCGCGAGGCGATATCTGCTGTCGGGGATGCTGCGCTGTGACAGGTGCGGTGCGACGCTCGCGTCCAGCCCGAGGGGAACCGAACGCCGGTACGCATGCGGATTGCAGACGACCAAGCACTCGCCGTGCAAGGGCTGCTACATCAACGCGGTGAACCTCGAGGCGTTCATTGCCGATGCGGTGCTGCTGCGCCTCGATTCACCGGCACTGACGGATGCGATGACGAGCACCGAGGACCCTGGACAGGTGCAGGTGCTTGGGGATCAGATCAGCGCGGACACCGCGAGGATGGATGACCTGGCGGCGATGTTTGCCGACGGGGACATATCGCGCGACGAGTGGAAGGTGGCACGCGACCGGCTCGAGGCCCGGGTGGAGACCAACCGGAAGGCCCTGGCCCGACTGACGCGCCACGATGCTCTCGAGGATTACATCGGTCGCGGGGAGACGCTACGGGAGCAGTGGGAGACGCTGAGCCTGTCGCAGCAGGTCGCGATCATCAAGGCCGTCCTCGAGTACGTCACGATCAAGCCTGCGATGCGTCGCGGGTTCCAGGGTTTGGACCCCGAGCGCGTTGTGCCGCAGTGGCGGCTGTAGGGGCGGTGCGCCCGCCTGACGGCTTGCGGCGCTCCGCCCCCAACAGCGCGCCCACTCGTGACACCACCGCAGGATCGGACACCACCACCGGGACACCCTGAGCAGCGCAAGTGTCCTCCACCCACGCCCGCACCTGCTCGAGCGTCATCCCGTACCGGCGCGGGGTGCTCATTTGCCGCTCCATTGAGCCCAGATCGCCGGAGGACCACCCCAGATCTCCTCATCGTCAGAGTTCCACACCGTGACGGGCCGGGCCTGTAGATGCTGAGAGGCTTGCTCGAGCACACCCGACGAGGACTTCGCCCACAGTCGCACACGCTCCGGTTGGAACCCCTGCGCCACGTCATAGCGGTGCAACCCCAGCACTCGAGCATCAGCGTCCGCGAATGTCTTCGCCACGTACTTGGACACATACCCGGCAGCGCGCCGTGCTTCCTCGACCACCCCGGACCCGTGGGGCAGGTTGTTGATCAGCGTGATGTGCACGAACCCGTGCCCCCAGGCCTGTTCGATCAGGCGACGCGGGACGTACTTGCCGAGCGCGAAGTGCGCATGGAGTCCGTGACCTGACTTGTGCCACTCCGGCACCCACACGTACGGAAGCGGCTTCCCACCCAGCCCGGCGCGCAGGTTGCGGAAGAACTCGCCCAGGTCCTCACGCAACACCGTCGGTTCATGGCAGCCCGCCCCCGCGTAGGTCAGGGTGCCGAGACGATTGAGGCGGTTTGCGGTGCAGTACCGGCGCAGACGAGCACGGGCACGCCGCCCGGCTTCCGCAGCTGCACGCTCAGGATCGGCGGCTTCGCCGCGCGCGACATAGGTGCGATCTGGCTGGATGGTGGCACGGAAGTAACCGCTGCCCTCGAGGGCTTCCGGGTACAGCGACAGATGCCACCCAGGTGACGACGGTGAAGAAGGATCAAACACGGGAACTCACTCACTGACACAGCCCACGGGCCTACGGATGCGGAGTGGCACGCCTTGCGGCGATCCCGGCTTGCGCTTCGTAGTATCAGTGAATGTGAGTGGGGCGTGATAAGTGCCCGGTGCGACTTTGAGTGAGTTCAATATGCCAGCGGTGCCACCCGCCAGGGCCGGTGCTCAAGATCATGGCACAGGCGCTCACCAAATCACAAGGGTGTAGTTCAGGCTTCGGTCCGAGACCTCCAGCGTCGCGCCTACGCGCAGCCCGTCAACCCGCAACTCTCGTACTGGCAGCGGAAGGTGCTCCCGCACCTGCGCTGGAGGGCAGTCATGTGCGGCGGGTGGACCGACAGCACTCCGACGCTTAGGCCTCCGGTATCGAAACGAAGCCCTAGAGCGGTCTCAGGTTGGCTCCGAGTTATGTTGCTAGATCAAGTCAAGAGCCGAACTCGCGACGAATGACACCCAGCGCGTCACCGAAGGTCTCTTTGATCTTGCCCTTGCCGAACCGAATCTGCTGGACACCATCCAGATTGGAGAACGGTGCGACGCCGTCCTCCACAAGCGCTATCGCCCGAGTGAATCCGAGGCGTCCTTGGAAGAGCCCCACCTCGTGCACAACGTTCTCTCTCGCACGAAACTCGCCATCGGCCAATTCATCCTCGGCAGTGAGAACAAGGAACGCGAGTGAACTCCGGTCGAGCATGCCGTCGAGCACATCGCGGACGGTGTGGCCCGCCCGCTGCCCGCTCTCGAATGTCTCCACATCGTGGCCATGGTGGTCGCGGAGGTGGTCCCTGAGGTCTTTCCATAGAGGGTTTCGCCCATGCCCGACGAAGATCGTGGGTCGCTTTGGCTCAGGGGCGGGCGGGACAGGCAGACGCGCACTCGGAGCCGCCTCTTCGAATACGTTCAAGACGACCTGCAATTTCGCTCGACGCTGACCCGATAACGTCACATCGACCCGGCCAGTCTCATAGACCAGCACAGTCAAACTCACCCTCTCGGGGTCGTTGTACTCACCAGCAACGGCTTCGAAGTATCCGCTAACAGTTGCGGCCTTGGAGTATTCGCCATACCACTCTTCGACTTCATCAAACGTGAATGTAGTGAGGCCTTGTGTAACGCGCAATGTGCCGTACCGGATACCCAAGAGCTCCGGCAGACGACCTACGGCTTGTCGAATAGTGTCCGTCGTGAACCGTGTCCGCACGAAGGTCTGCTCAATATCCATCGACGACTGCCCTCCAAGTTGTGCGTGACCTGATCGGTGCCTAGGGTCCCGCTGTTTCGATTCAGATAGCGAAGTGCGCCACCGATCACCCGCGAACAGCCTCTCGATTCAAGTCAGGACGTATGCGACTCCTCATCATCTGGATGAAGCCAGTCGAAAAGTGCCTCCCAAGCGATGTCGTGCGCCTTATCAGCCGTGTCCGCGTATTCGCCCGACACCAACTTGTCCCAGGCGGGTGATCCAGACAGTTTGTCTCGCTCCGATGTCATCCAGCGTGCGGATACTTCGTCAAGGTCGCATACGCCGTCAACTTCGTCCTTGCCTATGGTCGCGAGGACTGTTCCTAGGGCAAGTGCGCAAGCAGTCCGGAGCAGCAAGAGATCGCGCGCCAACTTGATGACAGGTGACTCCAGGTCGGGTGGCAGGCCTGCCGCTACTGAGGCGAGTACGCTGTGCCTGGCCTTGAGTGAGTCTGCCGCAGCACCAAGTTGCGACACGGCCCTCTTTCGGGCGGTCGGCTTATCTATGCCGTTGAGCTCGCCCAGACCCTTCAGAGCCAGTTGGGCGTCTGCGATATCCTCGTGCGCCGCCCACACGTCTGACCAAGCAGTGGCCACCATCTGGCGCTCGGCCAACCGCTGGGAGAGCTCGGTCTGCTTACGAAGCTCACGCACCTGGTCCGCTGAAGATTTCGCCATTCGGTCCGTTGTCCGAGCGTAAACGGTTGTCACATAGACGAGGGCTCCCGCCAGTACGACCGATGCAGAATCGAAAGAGAGCTCAAGCAAGTTCTCCGCTGCGAAGAGAACGCCGATTGCGATCAGCAACCACACGACCACCCTGCGATTCAACCGACGCCCCCAATGTGTCCGAACAACTAGACCTGGCGAAGGTATCAGAGGGTGGATTCACGAGTTGCTCCCTTCGCAAGATCGGTACGGCCACCGTCCCGGTCCCACCACTCGATGTGATGAGCTTCGCAATGGCTCGGTGGTGCCCCACACATCGCGCATCCACCGTCGCGCTCGAGCAGCGCGACGCATTGGGCGGGGCTGAACAGTCGCTTCTCGCGACCCACATTCAGCTTCTCGTCGTCGCCCCCGAGGACCATCGGCAGATACCCGGCATCGACCGCGGTCCGCCGGAGCTCGCCGACGGCGATCGCGCTGCCCGCGCCATCCACTGTTGCCGCACCCTCCGGGTCCAGACCGACCAGCTGCTCCAGGGTCATGCGCACGATCACCTTCGTGGTCGCGTGCGCAACGGGGGGCCCGGTCGCAGCCGAGCATATGGCGCGCGAACGTCGCCAGCGCGTCGGCGCGGATCTGGCCAGGCATGCGAGTGTCGTCCGCCAGCGGGTCTCCGTCACGGCGCCGTCGCAGCGCGTCCTTCACCATCGATTCCAGGGCAGCACGAATGGGAGCAGCCGTGACCGGAGCGAGGATGCCGGAGATCCGCACCGCGCCATCAGCCTCATCCTTGATCACCAGGGAGCGCTCCTTGGCCAGCCGCCTCTGCCGCTCCTCAGCATCGCGTGCGACCAGACCGTCGCGCCAGCGCATCACAATGGGCGCGAACTGCTCGACGCTCAACCCGGGAGCCCTCTCGACCAGCGTTCGCTCTGCGAGCGCCACCTGATCCCTGGTGGCGTCATCCGACACCGAGTCGAGCATGCGGGTGATCTGCGCGGCGATCTCCACACTGATGCGCCCCGCCGAGAGGGCCCTGGCGACCACGGGATACGTCGGGGCCGTCGGCTCCGGCGCCGTCACACCAGTGGCCGCCGCGTCGTGCTCGCGCCGCGCCTGCTCGTCCGCATCCGCGATGGCACGACCAGCACGGATCACCCGGTCCGCCTCACGCCGGGACCCCCCGGTCAGTGCCGCGATCATCCTGGTGGGCTCAGAGAACCCTTGCTTCCGAGCGAGACCTGTCGAACCCATCTCGGGAGCCGACCGCCGCGCGATCTCGGCGCATGCCGCGGCCAGCAAGAGGTCCGCGTCCCGCTTCACGTCAGACACCCCCGCCTGGACATCCAGGAGCGCACGCTCCGACAGCTCCGTGGCTGCCTCTCCCGCGACCAGCGCACGAGCCTCGTCCAAGGCCGCGCGCGCCCGCACGAGGGCGTCACCGAGCCCCGCCGGCGCATCGGCCGACTGGACTGAGGACTGCCCACTCAAGGTCATGACACCAGTCAAACAGGCTCCTCTGACACGGCAACGTCCCTGGCACATACCTGTGGAGGGGACAAAGCACCGCGCCCCCTGGGGACGGCACTCACCGCCGTCCGGGCACTATGCAGGCGAGCCGAGCCCGCGAAGGTACTCGCGGATGAGCAGGATGCCCGCAATGGCCGCCTCGTCTCCGTGCTCAAGCGCGGCCGAGCGTAGGTCGCGCGGGTCGAGACCCCAGCTCTCGAGGTCCCCGGAGTGACCGATGAGCCACCGCTCGATCGCCTCCGGGTCCGCCTCGGGGTGGAACTGAATCGCCAGAGAGCGGCCGTACGAGAAGGCCTGATGAGGCGTGGTCGCGGTGAAGGCGAGACTCGTCGCACCCCCCGGCAGCGTGACCACGTCGCGGTGCCAGTGGAGAGTGGGGGCGCCTGCGAGGTGTCGAAGCGGCGAGCCGGCCGCCGCATCCGTGAGCACGACGGGCGCGAACCCGACCTCGCGCTCGCCTCTCTGGACCGTCGCGCCGAGCGCGAGCGCCATGATCTGCGCACCCAGACACACGCCGATGGTGGGGCGCCCGTCCCGCAGTCGCGTCGATATTAAGTCAGTCACCTCGCTGAGTACGGGGTAGCGAGTCGTATCGCCAGCGTCGATGGGAGCGCCGAGCACGAGCGTGAGATCGGCGTCGGCCGCGGACGCGAGGTCATCGACCCCCACATCCACGTAGCCCACGTCGTATCCGTGCGCGACGATCTCGGGCTCCCACACGCCCAGGTCCTCGAACGCCACGAACCGGATGACCGCACATCGCATGGCGCCACTGTAGCGAGGCGCCAGGCGGCGACCACCTTGTGCGCGGGATACCGGGAGTGACGGACAATGGCGGGATGGGACCCCTCAGCGCGCCGGTACGCGGCGCCCAGGCCAGTCGTGCTCCGGGACCGGGGTCCGCTGCGATGGCGCGCCCGCGAGAGCGCGTGCGCGCAGCACGAGCTCGGAAGGCGAACGTCAGGTGAGCGACCGGCCGCCCTTCCTCTACCGCAGCGGCACCGCCCGCGTGGACCAGCCCTACCGCCACGGGCCGCTGTCCTTCCGCGTCCTCGCCGACGCCGACCCCCGAACGGACGCCTCCGCACCGGTCTTCGTCCTCGTCCACGGCATCGGGATGTCCCATCGGTACCTGTCGCGACTGCACGCCGCTCTCGCCGCCACCGGCCCCACGTTCTCGATCGACATGCCGGGATACGCGGGGCTTCCTAAGCCCAAGGCAGACGTCGATGTGCCGACGATGGCGCGCGGACTCGCGGGTGCGATCGCGTCGCTGGACGTCGGCCCCGTGGTGCTCGTGGGCCATTCGATGGGCGCTCAATGGGCCACTGCGGTCGCGGTCCAGCGCCCGGAGCTCGTCGACCGGCTGGTGCTCATCGCCCCGGTCGCGGACGCCGCTCGCCGATCGCTCCCAGCCCAGGCAGTGGGGCTCGCGCGGGACTCGCTGGGCGAGTCCCCTCGCGCGAACGCGATCATCGTCACGGACTATCTTCGCTGCGGCATGCCCTGGTACCTGGCCCAGACTCGCCACCTTCTCGACTACGCGATCGAGGAGGACGTGGCACGCCTGACCATGCCCACTCTCATCATTCGCGGAGTTCGCGATCCGATCTCGGGAGCCGAGTGGTGCGCACGGCTCCACGACGATGCACCGATGGGAACCCTCGCCCAGATTCCGGGACACCGCCACGTGGTCCAGTACTCCGCACCCCACGCCGTCGAGTCCGCCATCCTGTCCTTCGCGATCGTTCCGGAGCCCACGAGCGGATCCGCAGCATGAAGGATCTCTTCCGCTTCTGGGCATGGTGGACGCGCGACTACGCCTACGCGCTCGTGTGGCAGGTGCGGGCGCTGGTCAACCGCGCCGACCCGGGCTCCTTCCTCACCGGCACCCGCACGCCGGTCGTCGTGCTGCCCGGCATCTACGAGACCTGGAAGTTCATGCACCCCGTCATCGCGCAGCTGCATGCGCGGGGCCACCCGGTGCACGTCGTCGCGGACCTGCGACGCAACCACCGGCCCGTGACCGAGATGGCGACCCAGGTCGAGTCGTACCTGCGGACCCACGACCTCGCGGATGTCCTGCTGGTGGCGCACAGCAAGGGCGGACTCGCAGGGAAGCTGGTCATGGCCGGCCCCGTCGGCGATCGGGTGCAGGGCATGCTCGCCATCGCGACGCCCTTCGGGGGGTCCCGGTACGCGCGCGTCATGCCCCTCCGGTCCTTGCGGGCGTTCTCGTCACGCGATGCGACGATCACGAGCCTCGCGAAGCACACCGCGGTGAACAGCAGGATCGTGTCCGTCTACGCGCGCTTCGATCCCCACATCCCCGGGGGAAGCGAGCTGCCCGGCGCGACGAATGTCTCGCTCGACACGGGCGGGCACTTCCGCATCCTCGGTCACGCCGGCATGCGCGCGGAGCTCGCCGCCTTCACGGAGGAGTGACGCGCGTGGCGCGCTGGCCCTCCCGCCGCGCGCCCCACGTGTGGATCCGCTCGCCCTCCTCGTTGAAGATGCTCAGCACCCGCGCGGGCGCCGGCCCGGCTGCCATGAGGGCGTGCGGCACCCGTGTGTCGAACTCGGCCGCCTCGCCTGGCTCGAGCACCAGGTCCTGATCCCCCAGCAGCAACCGCAGCCGGCCGCTCAGCACGTAGAGCCACTCGTGCCCGTCGTGGACTCGCAGCTCGGGCACGTCGGAGAGCACCGGATACGTGATCCCGTACGCGCGCATCGACGACGACTCGGGGGCGAGCGGCACCATCACCAGCCCGTCTCGTCGGATCTCCGGCCGCCGCACGCGCGGGTCGCGGTCCGCCGGCGGCAGCAGATCGTCCACGCGGATCCCCAACTGACGCGTCAGCGGCACCAGCAGCTCGAGGGTCGCCTGCCGCTTGCCCGACTCGAGCCGCGACAGCGTGCTCGCCGATACCGATGCACGCACGGCCAAGTCGTCCAGCGTCCAGCCGCGCGCCTGGCGCGCCGCCCGCAGCCGCGGGCCTACCTGTGAGAGCTCATCCATCGTCCAAGTCTTGCACATTTCGCAAGTCCGCTTGCCATTTCGTGATCGAGAAGCCCACTCTCAACCCATGACACACACCACGTGGGATTGCCTCATCATCGGCGGCGGAGCCGCAGGCCTCAGCGCCGCACAGATGCTCGGACGCGCCCGCCGCCGCACGCTCGTGATTGACGGCGGCGCGCCCCGCAACCGGTTCGCCGATCACATGCACGGGGTGCTCGGCCACGACGGCACCCCGCCGCTCGATCTGCTCGCCAAGGGCCGCCACGAACTCGAGCCGTACGGCGTCGAGGTGCGCAACGGCTGGGTCACCGACGTCACGGATGAGGGCGCGATTCTGCGTGTCGCCACGGCCGAGGGCGACCTCACGACTCGCACGATCCTCCTCGCGACCGGCATCACCGACGAGCTCCCCGACATCCCCGGCCTCGCCGAGCGCTGGGGCTCCACGGTCCTGCACTGTCCCTACTGCCACGGCTGGGAGGTGCGCGACCAGCGCCTCGGCGTCCTGGTCTCCACACCCCTGCATGCGCACCTGGGCCACATGATCCGCCAATGGAGCGACCGCGTCACCGTCTTCGCTCAGTCACCCGACCTCCTTGACGCCGATGCGCGGGCGGAGCTTGCGGCGCGGGGCACCACGGTCGTCGACTCGCCAGTGGTCGAGCTTCGCGGCGCCGGCACCGCACTCGCCGACGTCGTGACTCACGACGGCGCCGCTCACCCTATGGACGCCCTCTTCGCGGGCGGCACTCCAGCGCCCCACGATCAGGCCCTCGCCGGCCTGGGCCTCGATCGCGACGACACCCCCTGGGGCACCACGATCCTCACGCGCGAGCCCGACGGCGCCACCAGTCACCCGCGCATCTGGGCGGCGGGGAACGTCGTGGACCCCATGGCGACCGTGCCCATGGCGATGAGTGCCGGCGCCACGGCAGGGGCGCGCATCAACGGCTTCTTGGTGATGGAGGATGTCGGGGCCGCGGTGGCCGCGCCATCCCCGCGGCCCGCCGCGTTCTGGGAGCAGCGCTATGCCGACGCCGAGCGCGCCTGGTCCGGACGCGTGAACGCCACAGTCGCATCGGCCGTCAAAGGACTGAACCCCGGTACGGCCCTCGACCTCGGCTGCGGCGAAGGTGCGGACGTCATCTGGCTGGCTCGGCAGGGCTGGCTGGCGCACGGGCTGGACATCTCCCCCACCGCCATCGCGCGCGCCCGCGCGACTGCGGCAGATGCGGGGGCCGAGGCCGCCTTCTCCGTCGCCGACCTCGCGACGTGGCAGCCAGAGGGCTCCTACGACCTCGTCACCGCATCCTTCCTCCACTCGCCCGTGGACCTTCCTCGCACCGAGGTGCTGGCCCGCGCATCGGCCGCCGTGAGGCCCGGAGGCCACCTGCTGCTGGTCACGCACGCCGCGCCGCCGCCGTGGGCGCCGCCGGCCGACACCCACGGCCACACCTTCCTCACCGCACGGCAGGAGGCCGATGCGCTCGCTCTCGACACGCGTGCGTGGGAGGAGGTGCGGGTCGAGGAGGTCGAGCGAGCGGCGACGGGCCCGGACGGCGAGGCCGGCGTGCTCAGCGACGGGGTGGTGCTTCTCCGACGGCGCTAGCGACAGCCTGCGCTAGCGCGCGCGAGTGAGAATATCGGCCCCGTCGTCGGTGATCACGATCGTGTGCTCGGTGTGGGCCGTCATGCACCCGGTCGCGGACCGCAGTGTCCAGCCGTCGTCGTCGACCACGAGTTCGTCAGTGTCGGCCATCACCCACGGCTCGAGGGCCAGCATCAGCCCCGGGCGCAGTTTGTACCCGCGCTTGGCACGGCCCATGTTGGGCACGTGCGGGTCCTGGTGCATCGTGGACCCGATGCCGTGACCGCCGAAGTCGGTGTTGATGGGATAGCCCGCCTTGCTGAGCACCGTGCCGATGGCGTGCGACAGATCGCCGATGCGCGCTCCAGGGCGGGCGGCCGCGATGCCCGCGGCCAGGGCGCGGCGTGTGGTCTCGATCATCGCGAGCGTCTCAGGCGGTGGGGTGTCGCCCACGACGAAGCTGATCGCCGCATCGGCCGCCACTCCGCGCAGCGTCACGGCGAGATCCAAGGTCACCTTGTCCCCGTCAGCGAGCGCGTAGTCGCGCGGACGGGCGTGCAGCACTGCGTCGTTGACCCCCGTGCAGATGTAGTGGCCGAACGGCCCGTTGCCGAAGGACGGAGCGTAGTCGACGTAGCAGGACTGCGCACCGGCATCGGCGATCATCTGCTGGGTCCAGCGGTCGATGTCCAGCAGGTTGGTGCCCACGGTGGCGCGGCTCTTCATCTCCTGCAGGATGCGGCCCACGAGGGCGCCCGTGTCGCGTGCGCGGGCGACCTCGGCCGGGTTCAGAATCTCGATCATGAGCGGCGACCGGCCTCAGGCCGGGTGGTACGGAGACACCACGATGTCCACGCGCTGGAACTCCTTGAGGTCCGAGTAGCCCGTGGTCGCCATCGAGCGGCGCAGCGCGCCCATGATGTTGGTGGTGCCGTCGGCGCGGTGGCCGGGTCCGTTGAGGATCTCCTCCAGGGTGCCGGCCGTGCCGACCTCCACGCGCTCTCCGCGAGGGAGTTCATCGTGGTAGGCCTCCTGGCCCCAGTGGAAGCCGCCGCCGGGCGCGTCGGAGGATCGCGCGAGCGCCGCACCGATCATCACCGCGTCGGCTCCGCACGCGAAGGCCTTGACCAGGTCGCCGGAGCGGCCCAGCCCGCCGTCCGCGATCACGTGGACGTACCGCCCGCCGGACTCGTCGAGGTAGTCGCGCCGTGCGGCGGCGACGTCCGAGACCGCGGTCGCGAGCGGAGCGTGGATGCCCAGCGTGGTGCGCGTGCGCTGCGCAGACCCGCCGCCGAAGCCCACGAGGAC
The DNA here is from genome assembly GCF_000975095.1 of Demequina aestuarii. Lineage (GTDB taxonomy): Bacteria > Actinomycetota > Actinomycetes > Actinomycetales > Demequinaceae > Demequina > Demequina aestuarii. The sequence continues at coordinate 395,753 of NZ_BBRD01000001.1, read as the reverse complement.
CCCCGCCGCTCCGGTGCGCATGAGGTGCAGTGCGGCCTGATACGTCGCCGCGCCGCCCACGATGACGGGCACGTCGAGGTCGTAGATGAACTTCTTGAGGTTGAGGGGCTCGGTGTCGCTCGAGACGTGCTCGGCGCTGACCGTGGTGCCGCGGATCACGAACAGGTCCACGCCCGCCTTGAGCACGGTCTCGTAGTGCTCCTGGGTGCGCTGCGGGCTCAGCGCACCGGCCACGGGAACCCCGGCCGCGCGGATCTCCTGCAGTCGTGCGGTGATGAGCTCATCCTTGATGGGCTCGCTGTAGATCTCCTGGAGGCGAGCAGTGGCATCGGCCGGCTCGTAGCCCGCGATCTGCTTGAGCAGCGGCTCCGGATCCTCGTAGCGCGTCCACAGCCCCTCGAGGTCGAGCACACCCAGTCCACCGAGCTTGCCCAGCTGGATCGCGGTCGCCGGGCTCGTCACGGAGTCCATGGGTGCCGCGATCACAGGGATGTCGAACTGGAACGCGTCGATCTGCCAGCTCAGGCTCACCTGCCTGGGGTCGCGCGTGCGCCGGGACGGCACCACCGCGATGTCGTCGAAGGAGTACGCGCGGCGTCCACGCTTGCCGCGTCCGATTTCGATCTCGTTGCTCACCGGGCCAGCCTATCGGCCCCTGGTGTCAGTCAAGCGTGGGAGAGTAAAGGCCATGAGCTGGATCGACGCGACCATGGTGGGATTCGATACCGAGACCACCGGAATCTCCACGGAGCGAGACCGGATCGTCTCCGCCGCGATCATCACGCGGACGGGCGACGAGGTCAGCGCGCGCGACTGGCTCATCGATCCCGGCGTCGAGATCCCCGCGCGCGCCACGGAGGTGCACGGCATCACCACGGAGCGCGCACGTGCGGACGGCGTCCAGCCGGCCGATGCGCTCGAAGAGATCGCCTCCGCCCTCGCCCAGGCGCTGGTGGCCGGAGTTCCCGTCGTGGGCTTCAACGTCCAGTACGACCTCTCGATCCTCGAGGCCGAGCTCGCGCGCCACGGGCTGCCCTCGCTGGCATCGCGAGCGCCCGCAGGAGTGCGGCCCATCGTCGATCCGTACGTGCTGGACCGCCACCTGGACCGCTACCGCAAGGGCAAGCGCAAGCTGATCGACCTGTGCACGCTGTACGCCGTGCCGGTGGTGGCGGACGACCTTCACGCAGCGGACGCGGACGTGCTCGCCACCCTCGAGCTCGTGCACGCTCTCGCCGCGGCGTACCCCACCATTCGCGAGGTCGACCTCGAGGCGCTGCACGATCAGCAGATGGCGGCACACCGCGAGTGGGCGGTGGGCTTCGCCGCATGGCTCAAGTCCCGCGGACGCACCGATGACCTGCCGCGGCCCGAGTGGCCCGTGGCGCTGGCTCCTCATGGAGACGACACCGCTGTGCCGCTCGACCTGACTCCGTCAGCCGAGCCCGCATCAGCCACCTCCGCCGGCACGCCCGCGTCTCCCGCGACCCCCGCATCGGCGCCGCCCAGGTCAGGCGACGAATCGCTCTTCTAGGCACGGTGCCCGCCGGCGGCGTATCCACGGGATAGCGTGGGAGACGAGCCTCAGGAGGTGGCAATGACGCCCACGGACACCAACCACGGACCGCTCGTCGACGCGAAGGCGCAATTGGCGGAGGCCGCCGCACATCTCGGATGCGAAGCCGGGGTGCACCGCATGCTCGCCACCAGTCGCCGCGAGATGGCAGTCTCCGTGCCGTTGCGGCGCGACGACGGAAGCACTGCGGTCTACGAGGGCTTTCGGGTGCAGCACAACTTCTCCCGCGGTCCTGCGAAGGGTGGCCTGCGGTTCTCGACCGCCGTCGACCTCGACGAGGTGCGCGCGCTGGCGATGTGGATGACGTGGAAGTGCGCGCTGGTGAACCTCCCCTATGGCGGAGCCAAGGGCGGAGTGGCGATCGAGCCGCGCGACCATTCTCAAGCCGAGCTCGAGCGGGTGACCCGGCGCTACACCTCCGAGATCCTCCCCATCATCGGTCCGGAGATCGACATCCCTGCACCCGACGTCGGCACGGATGAGCAGACCATGGCGTGGATCATGGACACCTATTCGGCCTCCGTGGGCCACACGGTTCCCGGCGTCGTGACCGGCAAGCCCATCAGCCTTGGCGGGTCGCTTGGCCGGGCTACCGCCACGTCACGCGGGGTCGCGCACATCGCACTCATGGCGATGTCCCTGCGCGGCATCGATCCCGAGGGCGCGACGGCCGCCATCCAGGGATTCGGCAAGGTGGGTCGCGGTGCGGCGCGATTCCTTGCCGACGCGGACGTGAGGGTCCAGGCCGTCAGCGACGTGGACGGCGCGGTGTGGTCCGAGGAGGGCCTTGACATCCAGCGGCTCGGGGCGCACGTCGACGAGACGGGGAGTGTGGCGGGCTTCGAGGGGGCGGAGCAGATCGACCCCGCCAGCCTCGTGACGCTCGACGTCGACCTGCTGGTGCCCGCCGCCGTGGAAGGGGTGATCACCTCAGAGAACGCGGAGCGTGTGCGTGCCTCCATCATCGTCGAAGGCGCGAACGGCCCCACGACTGCGGGCGCGGACGCGATCCTCGCGGAGAAGGACGTGCTGATCGTGCCCGACATCCTCGCGAACGCGGGCGGCGTCATCGTCTCGTACTTCGAGTGGGCGCAGGCGAACCAGGCCTACCAGTGGACCGAGCGTCAGGTGAAGGACCGCCTCGAGGAGCGACTCACCCGCGCGTGGCACGACGTGGTCGAATACTCCGGGGTGCACCACATGTCCTACCGACAGGCGGCGACGGCGCTTGCCGTGCGGCGAGTGATCGAAGCGCACGAGCTGCGGGGCCTCTACCCCTGAGACCGGCGCCCCGGCACTCTCGCAGCGACTGTCAGCATGCGCCGGATCGGGTCAGGAGACCAGCACGCGCCACAGCATCGTGAGCGACACCACCACGATCAGCACCCGCAGCACCATCGGATGCACCCGCAGGAGGATGTGCGAACCGATGTACGCGCCGACGAGCTGGCCCACGATCATCACCCCGCCCACCAGCCACAGCACCTGGCCCGCGAAGATGAACACGATCAGCGACGCGACGTTGGTGGCGAAGTTGAGGGTCTTGGCGATCGCGGTCGAGCGGCGCAGCGGCAAAGCGCGCAGCGCGACTCCCGACAGCGCGTACAACGACCCGGTGCCGGGCCCGAAGGCTCCGTCGTACGCGCCGATCGCTGGCACCACCGTCGCGTCGTACATGGCGGCGCTCATGCGGGGTTCGGGGGGCGGCTGGTGGGAACGCGGCACGAAGAGGAAGTACGCCGCGATGAGTGCGAGCACCACGGGGATGACCACCTCGAGGGACGCGACGGGCACGAACAGGATGGCGATGGTGCCGAGCACGGAGCCCAGGAAGGCCCACAGCATGGGCCATCTGACGTCCGCCCACCGCACGCCGTGCCGGCGAATCACCTGGTACGTGGCCATTCCGGTGCCCGCGGGCGCCTGCAGCTTGTTGGTGCCGAGCGCCTGCAGCGGCGGCACGCCGGCCAGCAGCAGCGCAGGCACGGTGATCAGTCCCCCGCCGCCCGCCAGAGTGTCCAGGCAGCCGGCGACGAGCGCGACCACCGCCAGGACGGCGAGCGCCTGCCAGGTGATCTCCACCGGCTAGCGCGCTGACACTAGGAGCGGCCCTGATAGTTGGGAGCCGCGACCGTCATCTGAATGTCGTGCGGGTGAGACTCCTTGAGCCCCGCCGGGGTGATGCGCACGAACTTGCCGCGCTCGCGCAGCTCATCGATGCTGCGCGCGCCCACGTAGAACATCGACTGTCCCAGACCGCCCACGAGCTGCCGTGCGACGTCGCCGAGGTTGCCCTTGAACGGCACCCGGCCCTCGATGCCCTCGGGGATGAGGTCGTCGTCACTGGGGGCGTCGGACTGGAAGTAGCGGTCCTTGGAGTAGGAGACGCGGCCACGCGAGGCCATGGCTCCCATGGACCCCATGCCGCGATAGCTCTTGTACTGCTTGCCGCTCACGAGCACCAGGTCTCCGGGGGCCTCGGCGCAGCCGGCGAACAGCGATCCCAGCATCACGGACTCCGCGCCCGCGACGAGGGCCTTGGCGATGTCGCCCGAATACTGCAGTCCGCCGTCGGCGATGACCGGCACGCCAGCGGGCCCGGCGGCCTTGTAGGCCTCGTAGACGGCGGTGACCTGCGGCACGCCCACGCCGGCGACCACCCGCGTGGTGCAGATCGACCCCGGCCCCACGCCCACTTTGACGGCATCGACGCCGGCGTCCACCAGGGCCTGTGCGCCTTCACGGGTCGCGACGTTGCCGCCGATCACCTGCACGTGGGACGTGGCGGGGTCAGACTTGAGCCGGGCGATCATGTCGATCATGGCCTGCGCGTGACCGTGCGCGGTGTCGACGACGAGCGCGTCGACGCCGGCGTCCACGAGAGCGACCGCGCGCTCCCAGGCGTCGCCGAAGAACCCGACCGCGGCGGCGACGCGCAGCCGGCCGTGCTCATCCTTGGTCGCCCTGGGGTAGCGCTCCGTCTTGACGAAGTCCTTCACCGTGATGAGCCCGGTCAGGCGCCCCGAGTCGTCGACCAGCGGGAGCTTCTCGATCTTGTGCACGCCCAGCAGCTCGGCGGCCTCGTCGTTGCTCATGCCCTCGCGACCGGTGATGAGCGGCATCGGCGTCATGATGTCGCGGACCTTGCGCGACTCGAACTCGCGCGGGTTCACAAAACGCAGGTCGCGGTTGGTGATGATGCCCAGCAGCGTCCGGTCCTCGTCCACGACGGGCAGTCCGGACACGCGGTACTTGCTGCACAGCGCGTCGAGTTCGGCGAGCGTCGCCTCCGGACCCACGGTGACGGGGTCCGAGATCATGCCCGACTCCGAGCGCTTGACGATTTCGACCTGGTGCGCCTGGTCCGCGATCGACAGGTTGCGGTGCAGCACGCCGATGCCCCCGTGGCGCGCCATCGCGATCGCCATGCGCGCCTCCGTGACGGTATCCATCGCCGCGCTCAGGAGGGGGATCTCGATGCGGATGTCGCGCGTCAGGCGTGTCGACGTGTTCACCTCGGAGGGGATGACGTCGCTCTGGCCCGGCAGCAGCAGCACGTCGTCGTAGGTGAGTCCAGTGAAACCGAAGGGGTCATGATCAGCGCTCGCCATGGGGAAAGTCTACGGCCCGGCCCCGGGCCCCGTGCGCACGTGAGCGAAGGCGCGGCACCTCGCCGCAGACGCACGCTCACTCCTCGCTGAGCATTCACCGAGCCGTCGGTCACTCGGGACTAGCCAAGCAGTCCCCGCGGGAGTATGAATGGAGGTAACGGGCGCATCGTTATCTTTTCGTTATCGACCCTTGACGTTTCCGATTCGTCCGGATTACGGTGATTGCACTAGTCGCGTCCGGCTCAACGACGAGCCGGTGATGGAGACACGACCCAACGTAGGGAGCGAGATGGACACCATCGCGAAGTTGCCACCCCCCACGCAGGACCAGTGGGAGTGGCAGTACGAAGGCGCGTGCCGCGAGGCAGACACTGATCTCTTCTTCCACCCCGAGGGTGAACGCGGCGCCGCGCGGCGCCGGCGAGCCGAGGCCGCCAAGGAATACTGCCAGCGGTGTCCTGTGCTCGACACCTGCCGCGAGCGCTCCCTGAACGCGCGCGAGCCGTTCGGTGTGTGGGGCGGTCTCAGCGAGGACGAGCGCCACGCGATCCTGGCGGGGCGCCTCAAGCAGGCGAGCTAGCAGGCCGGCTGGCCTGCGCATCGGGCAAGAGACGAGAAAAGGCCCCGGGGTGCAACCCCGGGGCCTTTCTCTATGTGCGTCGTCGCTTAGGAGACGACACCCAGCAGGTCGCGCGCCGACAGGATGAGAACATCCTGGCCGCCGTACTTGACCTCGGTGCCGCCGTACTTGCTGTAGATGACCTTGTCACCCACCGCGACGTCGATCGGAATGCGATTGCCGTTGTCATCGACACGACCCGGGCCCACCGCGAGAACTTCACCCTCCTGGGGCTTCTCCTTGGCGGCGTCCGGGATCACGAGGCCGGAGGCGGTGGTCTGCTCGGCTTCTGCCGGCTTCACCACGACCTTGTCCTCAAGAGGCTTGATAGAGACCGACACGCGGACCTCACCTTCCATTCATCCAAGTTCGATACGTGGATCGCGGCCCTCATCGCTCCCTGCCGTCGCGGGGGTCAAGGTGCGGTTCGGGTGCCACGTACTCCGTTCGGAGCAATGTCAGATTAGCACTCGCACTTGCCGAGTGCTAACCCTGCGGCGTTCGCCGGACGCGAAGCCTGGCGTGACAGGATCGTGCCATGGACGCCGCCTCCGCACGCCTGCTCGTGTCACCCGAGGGGCGTGCACTCATCGACTCCCTGCCACCCTACGACGGCGCTCGCGCGATCACGCTGGGCGCAGAACTGCGCGCCCACGGGGCCGACGCCGGGCTCGTGGCGGCCGCGCTCACCCAGTCGCGTCTGAGGGCAGATGCGCGCGTCAAGTTCGGCGACTTCGCCACCGGGATGCTGTTCACTCAGGACGGACTGGAGCAGGCCACCCGCCTGCAGGTGGCGGCGGAGCATGCGCGCCGGTACCGGAGTGCGGGCGTGCGCCGCGTGCTGGACCTGACGGCGGGCATCGGCGCCGATGCGATGGCCCTCGCCGCAGTCGGGCTGGAGGTCACGGCGTTCGAGATCGACCAGGCGACGGCGCTCGTCGCGGACCACAACCTGCGCCACTGGGATCGAGCGCGCGTGGTGCTCGGGGACGCGATGATGCTCGCGCCGCAGCTCGACGCGGACGGTGTCTTCGCGGACCCCGCCCGTCGGACCTCCCGCGGGCGCCGCCATGACCCGCGCGACTACGCTCCCCCACTCGACGACGTGCTCGCGCTGCGAGGGCGCTTCCCGGCGCTCGGGGTCAAGGTGGGACCCGCGATCGACCACTCGCACGTGCCGACCGGGGTGGAGGCCCAGTGGGTCAGCGTCGACGGCTCCGTGGTGGAGGCGGCGCTGTGGTGCGGGCCTCTTGCTCTGGAACCCGGACACACGGCGCTGGTGATGGGAGCGGGAGGGGCGCACCGGCTCACCGGCACCACCGACCGAGCCGACGCGGGGCCGCTCGGCGACTACGTCTACGAGCCCGACGGCGCGGTCATCCGCGCCGGGCTCGTCGGCGAGCTCGCGGACCTCACCGGAACCCACCTGCTGGACCCCACCATCGCGTACCTCACGTCCGACTCCCCCGTCGACAGCCCGTTCCTGCGCGGCTACCGCGTGCTCGAGTCGATGCCGTTCAAGGTCAAGCCACTGGCCGCCGCGCTGCGCGCGCGCGGCATCGGAACTGTCGACATCAAGAAGAGGGGCGTGGACATCACGCCGGAGCAGTTGCGGCCCCAGCTGAAGCTCACGGGCACCGGGCGGCTGACGGTGCTCGTCACCCGCGTCGCGGGCCAGCGGACGGCACTGCTGGCCGAGCCACTGCCGAGACCATGACCCCCCGAGGAGGCGGTCAGCACACCTCGAACGGGACGGCGACGTCGACCGGCCACTCGCCGAGCGGCTCCGCGTCGCCCACCAGCACATCGGCCAGCCCGGCAAGCGCGCCAGCCGAACGCCCGTAGAGCCCGACGTACACCGTCGCCTGGGACGCACTCAGCCCCCATGGTCCGGCCATCGCGACCACGACGTCGGCATTGGCGCTCGCGTCATCGCCGCCCATCAGGACGATGGACGTGCCCCCGTCCCCCACGGCGACGCCGTGCGCCTCCAGGGCGGCGGCGAGCGCAGCGCGCTCGTCTTCCCAACCCCCGGAGAGGGTGACAGTGTCGCCGACGAACGGCGCTGAGCAGTCGCGCGCCGCGACGGTCGCACCCGCCGCCGCCAACTCACGGGCGTAGTCGCGCCCCTGGTCCACCTCGGGCTCGAGCGAGGCCTGCCAGCGCGACAGCAGGATCATCCGCGCCGCAGCCTCGTCCAGCCGCTCACGCGGCACCTCGCCACTGCCCACCGCCGCCACGATCGCGTCTCGCGCCACCCGCGGGTCAGGCGGCATCAGGAGCAGGTCCGCGCCCGCCGCGAGCGCGGCGACTGCGGCCTGTCCCGAGGCCTGGGTGCCCTGGACCGCCCCCATATTGAGCGCATCGGTCATCGCGACGCCCTCGAAGCCCAGCACCTCGCGCAGGTACTCGTACGCGGCAGGCTCCAAGGACGCGGGGCCGTCTCCCCACTCCGGCACGGCGATGTGGGCCATCATCACGGCGGGAGCCCCCGCCTCGATCGCGGAGGCGAATGGGGCCATGTCCCGCACCTCGAGGTCCGCGAGGGAGACCTGCTGGACCGGCAGTTCCTCGTGCGAGTCCTGGGTCACCGAACCATGCCCCGGGAAGTGCTTGACCACCGGCACCACTGCGCCATCGACGAAGCCGGCCAGCGCGGCTCCCACGGTCGCGGACACCCGCTCCGGGTCCGAGCCCGCCGAACGCGCACGGATGATCGGATCGGCCAGCCCCACCGTCGCATCGGCCACCGGCGCGAAGTCGACGGTGAAGCCCATCGCGTGCAGGTCCACGGCCGCCTGGGCATACGCCCCTCGCACCGAAGCCTTGTCGCTCGCGGCTCCGGCGGCCATGAAGCTCGGCAGGTCGGGCATCAGCCCGCGGAGCCGCGACACCGCGCCTCCCTCCTGATCGACGCCCACGATCGCACCCCAGTCCCGCGTGCCAGCGGCGGCACCGGCCTGAGCAGCATCCGTCAGCGCGCGGACCCCGTCGACGTCGGTGACGGCGTCGGCCATGACGATCACGCCGCCCAGGGAGAGCGACGCGACGAGTTCCTCGGTCGCTACGGGCGAGGGGGACGCAATCGAGGCCACGATGACCTGCCCTGCGGCGTCCGCGACCGGGAGCGCTCTGGCGGTCTCGAGCGCGCCGTCCCACTCGCTCGCCGTGGGCCCCCACGCGAGGGCCGGAGGGGCCGGAGACGGAGTGGGAGTCGGCGTCGGAGTGGCCGATGCGGCCGGGGACGGGGAGGCAGCACGCGCCGCCTCGAGCGGTGCGCCGGCATTCTTCTGGGCGGCGGGCCACCACGCCACGGAGACGAGCAGTGCCGCCACCAGCGCGGCCGCGCCGACTGCGACTGGGAGTCGTGCCGCCACGACGCTAGACGGAGACCGTGGTGAGCGGCATCGACGAGTCGACGCCGATGCTGAGTTCGCTGGGCGCACCGCCATTGCGCATGACCGCGGAGCCGAGCGCCGCGATCATCGCGCCGTTGTCGGTGCAGTAGCGAATGGGCGGGATTCGCACGTCTATTCCCTCCGCCGCCCCGCGCGCCGTCGCCATGTCGCGCAACTGGGAGTTGGCGCTGAAGCCACCGCCGATCACCAGCGTCTCCACGCCGTGCTCACGGCACGCGTTCAGCGTCTTCATCACGAGGACGTCCGCCACCGCATCGGCGAAGGAGGCCGCGACATCGGCCACGGGGATCTCGCGCCCGGCATCCTGCTCGGCCTCCACCCAACGCGCGACCGCGGTCTTGAGTCCGGAGAACGAGAAGTCGTAGGCGTGGGTGGCCTTGAACTTGGGGGCCGTGAGCGCGCGCGGGAACGGAATCGCCGCGGGGTCGCCTTCCCTCGCCAGCCGGTCGATGTGGGGCCCGCCCGGGTACGGCAGCCCCAGCAGCCGGCCCACCTTGTCGAAGGCTTCGCCTGCGGCGTCGTCCAAGGTGTGCCCGAGCTCGCGCACCGTGACCGCAGAGCCCTCGATCAGCAGCAGCGACGTATGGCCGCCCGAGACCACGAGGGACATCACGCGGTCGGGGAACTCGCCATGCACCAGCTCGTCCACGACGGCGTGGCCGATCACGTGGTTCACGCCGTACAGCGGGCGATCCAGCGCCAGCGCCAGCGCCTTGGCCGCGGCGTTGCCGACGGTGAGCGATCCCACCAGGCCTGGCCCCGCCGCGACAGCGATCGCATCCACGTCCGCCAGCGTGCGATCCGCCCGGGACAGCGCCTGCTCGAGCGTGGGCAGGAACGCCTCCACGTGCGCGCGGGAGGCGACTTCGGGGACGATGCCGCCGTAGCGCGCGTGCTCATCCATGGAGGAGGCCGTGACGTCGACGAGCAGGTCGACGCCCTCGACGAGGGCGACCCCCGTCTCGTCGCACGTCGACTCGATGCCCAGCACCAGTGGATTCACGCGACCAGCCTAACCTCGGTCGCGGGCACGGCCGGGCGTGCGCGAGAATGGAAGCCATGCCCACCCCCCACTCTCTTGATGCCGACGCGCGCGCGCTGCTGTTCCTCGATGCCCGCTCCAACGTCAACTTCGCCGACCGCCCGGTGCACGCCGACGTGGTGCGCGAGGTGTGGGAGCTGGTGAAGTGGGGACCCACCGGCAACAACACCGTGCCGCTGCGCCTTCTCGTCGCCGAATCCGAGCAGGCCCGCGCCACCGTGATCGGCCACGCTCTCGACGGCAATCGCGCCAAGCTCGCGAACGCGCCCCTGCTGGTGGTCGCCGCTCACGACGAGCGCTTCCACGACACGTTCGACATCACTGGCGCTGGCACCGCCTCCACGTACGAGCGGCTCGAGGCGGACGCCGGCCGTCGCAGCAGCATGGCCCACTCGGGCGCGATGCTCCAGGCCGGCTACTTCATTGTGGGCCTGCGTGCCGCGGGACTGGCCGTACGGCCCTACGGTGGCTTCGACAAGGCCGGCATGGACGCCGCGCTGTTCGATGGCATGTCCTGGCGGTCCGAGGTGCTGTTCGGCATCGGCTACCCGGACGTGGAGGATCACGGTGCGGGCGAGCGGCGTGGGCGGCTGGGCGCCGACCAGGCGGTGAGGGTCGCGTGAGCGCGCCGATGCCCACGGACCGCCTCGGCCGAGCATTCGTCGTGGTGGCCATCATCGAGGCCTTCACGTGGACTGGCCTGCTGCTCGGCATGCTGCTCGAGCACGTGCTCGACGTCACCGAATGGGGCGTGACGATCTTCGGCCCGCTGCACGGCACCGCTTTCCTGATCTATGTGATCGTCGCGGTGGCCGCCGCAGTGAAGTTCCGCTGGTCCTTGGGAGTCTGCGCGCTCGCGGGGCTCGCCGCGGTGCCACCTCTCACCACCATCCCGCTGGAACGGTGGATGCGGCGCACCGGACGCCTCGAGCGTCACGCGAAGGCCTGAGCCACGCGCCACTCCACCGCCTGACGCACCACAGGTGTCGATAGTGGTGCAGGGTCGACCCCGCACGTGCACACGGATCGACACGTGCCGAGGACGGCGCGTCCGTCAGGACGGGTGAGGCAGACGCGCGCGCATCACCAGGGCGTCGATGCCCTCCGGCTGGTAGTAGCGCCGCCTCACCCGCACGTCCGCAAAACCGTAGGCGCGATACAGCGCCAGCGCCGCCTCATTGGTGACCGCCACCTCGAGCCATGCGTCGCGCACGTGCAGGCGGCGCGCCTCCGCCATGAAGTCGGCCATCAGCGCCTCCCCGAGCCCCTGCCTACGGGCCTCCGGCGCGACGGCCAGGTTCATCAGGTGGAACGCGTCGCCGTCGAACCCATACACCGCGTATGCCGAGAGCGACTCCTCGCCTTCGACGCCGCGCCACCGGGACGGCCCGTGCAGAAAGTCCTCGCGGATGAGCGCCCGCGACCATGCGGAGGCGCCGAAGATCTCGCTCTCCAATTCCGCCACCCGGTCGAGGTCGCGCTCGTCGAGGTCACGGATGGAGACGGCCGATGCACTGGCCGGGTCGACACCCGAGGCGTCACGCATTGCGGGTCGCCACCGGCGTGCTCACGCGCCCGGGACGCCGTGCACGTCGGGACGCCGGAGGTACATCGGCTCGAGCGGCAGCTCCGTCTCTCCCGAGGCGAGGCGCTCACGGGCCACGCGGGCCAACCACGCGGGGTCCGGGTCGCCGCCGACCGCGCCGGGAAACGCCTCCGGGTACAGCAGGGCGCCACGACCCACGACGGCTCCGGGAGCCGCCACGGACTCGGGCGTCCCCACTTCGGGGCCCTCCATCCGCCGACCGTCCCGGTAGCGGGCCCAGTAGACCTCCTTGCGGCGGGCATCGGCCACCACCGTCACATCGCCGTGAGCGGCGCCCAGCGCGTCGAGCGAGCACACGCCATGCGCTGGCACCCCCCACGCGAACGCGAGGGTCCGGGCGGTCACCAGTCCCACGCGCAGCCCTGTGAAGGGCGCGGGACCGGTCCCCACCACGATCCCCTCGAGGTCGGCACCGGCGACCCCGGCCTCGCGCATCGCCTCACGCACCAGCGAGCTCAGCAGCTCGGCGTGACCCCGCGGCGCGAACTCGGAGCGCGAGGCGACCACGTGGTCGCCGTCGACCACGGCGACGGCCACGGTGGCGGAGGTGTCGAGAGCGAGGATCACGCCATCCAGCCTAGAGGCCGGGGAGGGTGACGTCCTCCCACCGGTCGCCGTGCGACGTGACGCGCACCGTGCGCACCCCGCCGGAGGGATCTTCCATGTCCAGCGTTCCCCCGCGCGGTCGCAGAATCGTGAGGTGCAGCCGATCCTCTGACAGCGTCGCGGCGTCCTCGCCCCACTCGACCACCGTGACGGCGTCGTCGAGCGACGTATCCAGGTCCAGGTCGTCGAGCTCCTGGAGCGAGCCGAGGCGGTACGCATCGACATGAACCAGGTCGGGACCGTCGGCGAGGCTCGGGTGGGTGCGCGCGATGATGAAGGTGGGGCTGGCCACGTCGCCGCGGACCCCCAGTGCGCTGCCGAGGCCCTGCGTGAACGTGGTCTTGCCCGCACCCAGATCTCCGGTGAGGATCACCAGGTCGCCCCGCCGGAGCATCGGCGCGATGACGTCAGCCCCCAGAGAGCGCATCGCCTCCGCGTCCGGTGCCTCGAGCGTGACGTCGATCATGCCGCGCTCTTGTCGCGCAGCGCACCGAAGCGGCACACGACCTCGTAGTCGATCGTGTCGATGGCGTGCGCCCACTCGGTCGCGCTCGGGCCGTCCACGCCGAAGAGGGTCACCGGGTCGCCCGCACAGACTGAGGTCGCGGGGCCGAGGTCGACGACGAACTGGTCCATGCACACGCGGCCGGCGATCTGGTAGCGGCGCCCGCGGATGCCCACCTCGGCGCGGTTCCCGGCGGAGCGGAACACCCCGTCGGCGTAGCCCGCGCTCACGAGGCCCAGCGTGGTCGGATACGGGGTGACGTATTCGTGGCCATAGCTCACCCCGTGGCCCTGCGGAACGTCCTTCACGAGGATGACCTCGGAGCGCACGGTCATCGCTGGGGTGAGTCCATGGTTCTCGCCGTACGGGTCCGCCACGGGCGGGAGGCCGTAGATCGCGATGCCGGGCCGGACCAGGTCGAAGTGGAGGTCGGGCCGGGTCAGCGTGCACGCTGAGTTCGCAAGGTGCCGCACCTCGAGCCCCACGCGACGGTCCTGGGCGAGCGAGAGCGCCTCCCTGAACACGTCCGCCTGCGCGTCGATCGTGGGGTGGCCGGGGGCGTCCGCCCAGGCGAGGTGGGACCACATGCCGACGATGCGCACCAGCCCCTCCTCTTGAGCAGCGATCGCGAGGTCGAGGAGCACCGGCAGCTCGGTGGGGGCGACGCCCTCGCGTCCGAGCCCGGTATCGACGCAGATGTGGAGACGTGCGGGCAGCGGGTTCTCCCGCGACACGGCGACGATCTCCCCGAGCACCTCGGGTGAGGACACCGAGAGGTCGACGTCGGCGGCGATGAGGGCGCGCGCCGGCACCTCCGGCCCGTAGAGCCACGTCAGGATGCGGCCAGAGTCGCCCGCCGCGCGCAGCGCGAGCGCCTCGTGCGGCTGCGCCACCCCCAACCAGGTCGCGCCTCCGCGCCGTGCCGCCTGCGCCGCACGCACGAGTCCGTGGCCGTACGCATCGGCCTTCACCACCGCCATCACCTCCGCGCCGGCGGAGTGACCGCGGAGGATCTCCACATTGCGGGCGATCGCGTCGTAGTCGACGGTCACCTCGAGGGCGCTCACGCGTCTCCCTCGGCGATCACGACCGCAGAAGCGATGCCGGCGTCGTGGGAGAGGGACAGGTGGAACCGGGCGATGCCGAGCGTGGCCGCGCGGGCCGCCACGGTGCCGCGCACCTCGAGCGCGGGCTTGCCGCCGTCGCCGCGCCTGACCTCGGCGTCCTGCCAGTTGAGGCCAGCGGGGGCACCGAGCGCCTTCGCCAGCGCCTCCTTGGCGGCCCAGCGGGCGGCGAGACTGTGCTTCCCGAGTTCACGCTCGGCGGGAGTGAAGACTCTCTCGAGGAATCCGGGCGACCTCTCGATCGCCTGCTCGAACCTCTCGATCGCGACCACGTCGATCCCCAGCCCCAGCACCGGCATCGCTACTCGACCGTCACCGACTTGGCAAGGTTGCGAGGCTGATCCACGTCGTAGCCCTTCGCTGACGCGAGCTCGTGGGCGAAGATCTGCAGCGGGATGACGCTCAGCAGCGGGGTCATCAGCACCGGCGCCTCCGGCACGTAGAAGATCTCATCCGCGTGCTTCGCGGCCTCCTCGTCGCCCTCGACTGCGATCACCAGAGTCCGGGCACCGCGCGCCCGCACCTCCTGGACGTTGGACAGCACCTTGGCGTGCAACGACTCGGGTCCGCGCGGGCTGGGCACGATCACGAACACCGGCTGATCCTGCTCGACGAGCGCGATGGGACCGTGCTTGAGCTCTCCGGCGGCGAAGCCCTCGGCATGGATGTACGCCAGCTCCTTGAGCTTGAGCGCACCCTCGAGCGCCACCGGGTAGCCCACGTGTCGGCCCAGGAACAGCACCGTGCGCTCGTTCGCCATGGAGCGCGCCACCACGCGGATGGGCTCCGCAGTGTCGAGCACCCACTGAATCTTCGCGGGCATGGAGTCGAGCTCTGCAAGCAGGGCCGCGATCTCGTCGGGGAACTTGTTGCCGCGAAGCTCGGCGAGATAGATGCCGAGCAGGTACGAGGCGGTGATCTGCGCGAGGAACGCCTTGGTCGACGCGACCGCGATCTCCGGGCCGGCACGGGTGTACAGCACCGCATCGGCCTCACGCGCGATCGTCGACCCTTGGGCGTTCACGATGCCGATCACGGTGGCGCCCTGCTGCTGCGCGTGCCGCACGGCCATGATCGTGTCCATGGTCTCGCCGGACTGGCTGATCGCAACCACGAGGGTCTTGATGTTCACCACCGGGTCGCGATAGCGGAACTCGTGCGCCAGCTCGACCTCGACCGGGATGCGCGTCCAGTGCTCGATCGCGTAGCGCGCGACCAGGCCGGCGTAGCTCGCCGTGCCGCAGGCGACCACGATGATCTTGTCGACGGACTTGAGCACATACTCGTCGATCACGCCCTCGTCGAGCCGCAGTCGACCGTTGTCGTCCACGCGCCCGCGCAGGGTGTCCGCGACCGCCGTGGGCTGGTCGTGGATCTCCTTGTCCATGAACGTCGCGAAGCCGCCCTTCTCCGCAGCGGCCGCGTCCCAGTCGACGTGATACGGCTCACGCTCTACGACCGCGCCCGAGGCGTCGGTCACGATGACGGAGGTGGGCGTGATCTCGACGACCTCGTCCTGACCCAGCTCCAAGGCGGTGCGGGTGTGCTCGATGAAGGCCACCACGTCCGAGCCCAGGAAGTTCTCGCCATCGCCGAGGCCGACGACCAGCGGGGAGTTGCGACGAGCACCGACGACGGTCCGCGGCTCACGCACGTCGACCGCCAGCAGCGTGAAGGCGCCCTCGAGCCGGGTGGCGACCGCGCGCATCGCGTCGGCGAGGCCGAGCCCCTGGTCGACGTAGGTGGCGAGCAGGTGGGCGGCGACCTCGGTGTCGGTGTCCGACAGGAAGTCCACGCCGTCGGCCATGAGCTCGTCACGGAGCCGGTTGTGATTCTCGATGATGCCGTTGTGGATCAGCGCGAGGCGGCCGCCCGCGGCGAGGTGCGGGTGCGCGTTCGCATCCGTGGGCGCGCCGTGCGTCGCCCACCGGGTGTGGCCGATCGCGGCGGTCGACGCCGGCAGCGGGTGTTCCGCGATCGCCGTCGACAGTCGCTCGAGCTTGCCCGCCCGCTTCGCGGTCGCCACCTTGTCCGGGTCGTTGCCCACGAGCGCGATGCCCGCGGAGTCGTACCCCCTGTATTCGAGGCGAGCAAGCCCACCCATGATGACGCGCTCCGGGCGCGAGTCCGGCTCTCCCGAGCCTACGTATCCCACAATGCCGCACATAAGAGAGGAGTCTACGGGCCCGTGAGCACATCGACGGCGGCACGCGTGTCGCAGGGCATCGGCACGCATGGGGTTGAATGGTCGGGTGAACGAACGATCACCGGAGGACGTCGCCAGTCCTTTCGTCACCTTCTCCCGTCCTGAGTGGTCCGCGCTGGCCGACACGACGCCGCTGCCGCTGACGGAAGAGGACATCTCCCGGGTCCGCGGCCTGGGCGATCCGATCGACCTGGCCGAGGTCGACACCATCTACCGGCCACTGTCGCGACTGCTGGACCTGTACTCGGGCGCGACCGGTGAGCTCCACGCCGCGACGAGTGCGTTCCTGGGAGAACGCGCGTCTCGTACGCCGTTCGTCATCGGCATCGCCGGCTCCGTCGCCGTGGGGAAGTCCACGACCGCGCGGGTGCTGCGCGAACTCATGGGGCGCTGGCCGGAGACCCCTCGCGTCTCACTCGTCACCACGGACGGGTTCCTGTACCCCAACGCCGTGCTGCGGGCGCGCGGCATCCTCGACCGCAAGGGCTTCCCCGAGTCCTACGACCGCCGAGCGCTGCGCCAGTTCATCGCGGACGTGAAGTCGGGGCTTCCCGAGGTCCACGCCCCCGTGTACTCGCACCTGACCTACGACATCGTGCCGGGCGAACGGGTCGCGGTGCGCCAGCCAGACGTCCTCATCGTCGAGGGACTCAACGTGCTGCAGCCGGCGACGCCGCGCGACCTGGACGACACCGCCCTGGCGGTCTCCGACTACTTCGACGTCTCGATCTACGTCGACGCCCAGCCTCACAACGTCCGGCGCTGGTATATCGACCGATTCCTGCAGCTGCGCGCGACGGCGTTCACCAAGCCCGAGTCCTACTTCCACTCCTACTCATCGCTGAGCGACGAGGAGGCGACGGCCCGCGCCGGTGAGATCTGGGATGCGATCAACGCCCCCAACCTGGCGCGCAACATCGCGCCCACCCGGTCCCGAGCGACGATCATCCTCGCGAAGGGCGAGGATCACCAGATCGAGTCAGTGCGCATGCGCAAGCTGTAGTCACCCGACTAGCGCCGGGCGACCAGCGTGAACGTGAGCGGGATCCGGTCACGCAGGGGCACGGGGTACGCGTACTCCCCGCCCTCGAGCTGCTCCATCACGTCGCTGAACCGCCACGGCAGCGTGTCGCCCTCGTCCAGCCGCTCGATCGACAGGCCGGCGCCAATCACGGCGTTGACCACCTCCGACAGCGGGTGCGGGTACTCGTAGGTGCGAGGGCTTGCGACCACGCCGTCGCCCGCATACGTGGTGTCGTCGTCCCACGCCTGGCTCCTGCCGTCCGCGAAGTACCGGTACCGGGTGACGAGCCCGTCCGCGTTCTCGTCGAGCGAGTACATCGCCGGGTGGCCGTCGCGGATGTAGAACAGCCCGCCGGGGCGCAGCAGCCCGGCGATCTGAGCAGCCCACCGGTCCAGATCGTGGAGCCACGCGATGGTGCCGATGCTCGTGTAGACCACGTCGAAGTCACCCTGCACCGCCGCCCGCGCGTCGAGGACATCGGCCTCCACCCACGTGGCGTCGATGCCGAGCTGATCGGCGAGCTCGGATGCCGCGGCGAGGGCCGATGGCGAGAAGTCCACCCCCGTCACGCGTGCCCCCGCGCGGGCGAGGGACACGGTGTCCGTTCCGATGTGGCATTGAAGGTGACAGAGGTCGAGGCCCTCGAGACCACGGGGAAGGAACGGTGCCATGGCGTCGACGTCCGTCCGCGCGACCGTGCTGAGCCGCGCGGGATCCGCGCGCAGGTCGTCGATGGCGTACGCGCTCAGGTGGAGCGGCACTCGGGACTCCCAGTTCGCGAGGTTCGCGGCGCGTGCCTCGGGCCAATCGATCTCGACGTCGTCCCCTGAGCTCGTCATCGCCGCGTCTCTCCGGACTCCTCCGGCAGGTCGTGACTGTCGGCACTGGCGCGCGTCGCCGTCTCGTGTGCGCCGCCATCGGGGTGGCCTTCGCCGTCGTCACCGTCTCCGCCCTGACCGTCGCCCTCGTGGAGGTGGCGTCCGCGGTGGCCGGGATGGTGTTCGCGCCACTCGGCGCGGCGCTCGATGCGGTGCTCGTGACGGGCCTCCCGCTCGGCGGCCACCTGCTCGGCGTGCTCCCGCTCCTCGTCCGTCAGGGACTCCTCGATATCGCCCGCGAGGTCCGGAAGCTCAGGCGTGCTGAGGCCGAACCACGACAGCACCTTGTCCACGAAGAGCCCGAGCACGACGCCGGCGGCGACACCCACCGCGATGGACAGCAGCAGGTTGTCCTCGGGGAACAGGGCTCCCGCCGCGGAGCCGAGAGCGATGCTCCAGGCGGCCCAGATGGTGACCGCGATCGCGTCGATCCCCATGAACCGCCGGTGGGGATAGCGCAGCGCGCCCGCGGACAGGTTGACGAGCACGCGACCCATGGGGACGAACCTGGCGGCGATGATGAACGTCGGTCCGCGCCTCTCGAGCTGCGTCTCCGCCCAGTCGAGTCCGCGGCGCCAGCGATCGCGCTTGAAGATCCGCCAGCGTCTGACGTCGGCCTTGGATCCGATGAGGTACGCGATCTGGTCGCCGCCCCATGCCCCGACGGCGCCGCAGAGGAAGATCAGCACCAGGATCGGGCTGCCGGTCTGAAGCGATGCGGTCGCCGTGGCGATGATCACGGACTCGCTCGGCACCACAGGGAAGAAGCCGTCGATGAACGACAGCACCAGCACCCCCGGATAGATCCACAGGGATTCACTGAGCTCGAGCACGAACTCCTCGACTATCGAAGAGAAGTGCAGGAACCAGTCAACGAAGGAGGCGACATCCACGGGTTCAGTCTCCCAGCCCCATCGCGCATGCGCGATGGGGCATCCCCCTGATAGCACTCGTGCCCACGGCCGATGCGGGGGCGGGGCTGCGCGGGGGGGGGCGGCCTTGGCGGCCGTCTAGAGCGTGAGGCGCGCGCGCACCACGTCGGCGAGCGCATCGGCGTGCCGCTGTGCGTCGTCCGCAGTGGTCGCCTCGACCATGACCCGCACCAAGTTCTCGGTCCCGGACGGGCGCAGCAGCACCCGGCCGGCGTCGCCGAGAGCGACGCGAGCGGCGGCCACCGCCTCTTGGACGGCCTCGTCGCTGTAGACGCGGGTGCGGTCGGCACCCGCGACGTTGATGAGCACCTGGGGAAGGGTGGCGATGCTCGCGCACTGGTCGCGCAGCGAGTCTCCGGCGACCACCTGTGCGCCGACCAGCAGCGACGTCAGGACGCCGTCACCCGTCGTCGCGTAGTCGGCGACGATGATGTGGCCCGACTGCTCGCCGCCCAGCGAGAATCCACCGTCGCGCATCGCCTCGAGCACGTAGCGGTCGCCCACTCCGGACTCGACGATGGCGATGCCTGCGGCCTGCATGGCGTGGTGGAGTCCCAGGTTCGACATCAGCGTCGCCACCAGGGTGTCGTGGTACAGCGCTCCGGAACGCTTCATGGACAGTGCGAGCAGACCCATGATCGCGTCGCCGTTGACCACGGCTCCCGTGTGGTCGACTGCGAGGCAGCGATCCGCATCGCCGTCATAGGCGACGCCCAGATCGGCACCGCGCGCGACGACGGTCTCGCTCAGGCCCTCGAGGTGGGTCGAGCCCACGCCGTCGTTGATGTTGTGGCCGTTCGGCTCCGCGTGCATGACGTGCACGTCTGCGCCAGCGGCCACCAACGCACGGGGACCCACGATGCTGGCAGCGCCGTGAGCGGCGTCCACCACGATCGACAGTCCCGCCAGCGGTGTGTCCGTGCCTGCGAACGAGCGAGCGGCGGAGACCACGTGCTGGACGTAGTCCTCAGCGAGGCCAGGGGCCGGAGAGATCGTTCCGACGGCAGAGCCAGTGGGGCGATCCCACGTGGCGCCGAGGCGATCCTCGATGGCCTCCTCGACCGCATCGTCCAGCTTGTGGCCGCCACGGGAGAAGAACTTGATGCCGTTGTCCGGCATCGGATTGTGCGACGCTGAGATCACCACGCCGATGTCCGCGTCGGTCGACGCGGTCAGATACGCGACTCCCGGCGTGGGGAGAACCCCCACGTCGAGCACGTCGACGCCGGCGGACGCGAGGCCAGCGGCCACGGCCGAGGACAGGAACTGGCCGGAGACGCGGGTGTCGCGTCCCAGCACGGCTCGCGGCCGGTGGCCGGCGAACTCGCCACGTTCGGCGAGCACAAAGGCTGCGGCGACGGCGAGGTCCACGGCCAGCTCTGCCGTGATATCACGGTTCGCCAGGCCGCGGACCCCGTCCGTGCCGAACAGTCGCGCCATGCGCGGCCGGTTAGCGCTTCGAGTACTGCGGAGCGCGACGGGCCTTCTTGAGACCCGCCTTCTTGCGCTCGACCACGCGAGCGTCACGGGTGAGGAAGCCGGCCTTCTTGAGAGCGGCGCGGTTGGTGTCCTCGTCGATCTCGTTGAGGGCACGGGCCACACCCAGGCGCAGCGCGCCGGCCTGACCCGAAGGGCCTCCACCGGTGATGCGGGCGTGGACATCGAACTTGCCGTCGATGTCGAGCAGGGTGAACGGGTCGTTCACGAGCTGCTGGTGGACCTTGTTGGGGAAGTACGTCTCGAGCGAGCGGCCGTTGATCTTCCACTCGCCGGTGCCGGGCACCAGGCGAACGCGGGCGATGGCCTGCTTGCGGCGGCCCAGACCAGCGCCGGGGGCGATGGTCGAGGATCCCTTGCCGCGCTCGGGCGCGGACTCGGAGGTGTACTCGGTGGGCGTGTCGTTCTCGACAGTCTCAGTCACGTTGATCAGTCCTTGATGCCGGGCGCTACTGCGCCACCTGCGAGATCTCGAACGCCTGCGGCTGCTGCGCGGCGTGGGGGTGCTCGGGGCCTGCGTAGACCTTGAGCTTGGACAGCTGGGCGCGGCCGAGCTTGGTGTGCGGCAGCATGCCACGCACCGCGTTCTCGATGACCCGCTGGGGGTTCTTCTCGAGAAGCTCGCCGATGGGGACGGCCGACAGGCCGCCCGGGAAGCCCGAGTGACGGTAGACCATCTTGTCGGTCGCCTTGGTCCCGGACAGGGACACCTTCTCGGCGTTGATGACGATGACGAAGTCGCCGCCGTCGACGTGGGGGGCAAAGGTCGCCTTGTGCTTGCCGCGGATCAGCGAAGCGGCCTGAGAGGCCAGACGACCGAGAACCACGTCAGCGGCATCGATGACGTACCAGTCGTTGGTCACGTCACCCGGCTTGGGAGAATACGTACGCACTGTGAAGCCTTCTAACTCGTGAACGATGGGCGGAGCTATCAGCACCGCAAGGGTTCGGTCGGCGGGTCCGGCGGAGGCGAGTGGGAAACACCATTCCACGTGGAACGCACAACGACAGACAAGTCTACCGGGACGCGCGCGCCGGGGTCAAACGGCCGTCATCTGGCGGCAGCAGCAACCGGTGATCATGGGCATAGACCACGAGCTGCACCCGGTCCCGAGCGTCAAGTTTACGCAGCAACGCGCCCACGTGTGACTTCACCGTGGATTCGCTGACGAACATCTGCTTGCCGATCTCGATGTTCGACAACCCGCGCGACACCCACCCCAGCACCTCGCGCTCCTTATCGGTCAGTGTCGCGACCGCGGCAGGCGGCGCGACCTCGGGCGTGAAGGTCGCCGTGAGGATCGTCGACAAGTCACGAGGTGACAGCACGGCGTGACCCACATGCACCGTGCGGATCGCGTCCACGAGCATGCTGGGGCTGACGTCCTTGAGCAGGAACCCGCTCGCGCCGTAGCGGATCGCCTCGGCCGCGCGGGCGTCGAGGTCGAAGGTGGTGAGCACCAGCACGGCCAGCCGATGCGGGCGCGTGGCCACCGAAGCGGGCTGCAGCAGCAGCCTCGTGGCCTCGACTCCATCCATCTCCGGCATGCGCAGGTCCATCAGCACCACGTCCGGACGCGCCTCATAGGCGGCGGCGACCGCGGATCTTCCGTCACCGACGCTCGCGACGACCTCCATGTCCTCCTGCGCATCGATGATGACCGCGATTCCAGCGCGGAAGAGCTCTTGGTCGTCGACCAGCATCACCCGGGTCATCGGACTCCCCTGTCTGCCTCGCCCATGATGTCGCCGGACCGCTCTCCGGCGTGCGGGAACGTCGCGGTGACAGTGAACCTGGTCCCCGTACGCTCGGCTGCCAGTGTTCCACCGATGGCCGCCATGCGTGCCTTCATGCCCTCCAGCCCCCTGCGGTCGCCGGACCCTGGCTCACTCTCGCTGTCGGCAGCCGCCTCGTTGACGATGCGCACCGCCAGCGCGGAGCGCCAATCGAAGGTGACGTCGACGTCGTGACCCGGTGCGCCGTGCTTGAGAACGTTGGTGAGCATCTCTTGGAGCACCCGGTAGAGCGTCACTGCGTGGTCGGGCGCCAGCGGCCTGACCTGGCCACGCGTCTCGACGTTGAGGGGCGTGCCTGCGGCGCGAACATCCTCGATCATCCGTTGGAAGTCGGGCGGCACGGCGCCCGCCTCCCCGGCGGACGGCCCCTGTTCCTGCGTGGCGGTCAGGATCGATCTCACATCGGCCAGCGACGCGCGAGCCGTGTCGGCGATCGCGCCGAGCGCGCGCCCCACATCGGGATGCAGATCGCGGTCCAGGTACTGCGCGGATTGCGCCTGAGCCAGGATCACCGTCAGCGAGTGCCCCACCACGTCGTGGACGTCGCGCGCGAGGCGCGCCTGACCCGCGCGGAGTTCGGCGAGCTCCTGCGCCTGCTGCTCCCGCTCGCGGGCCACCGCCTGCTCGTACTGCGCCTCTTCCATGGCGGCGACGGACTGGCGCGACCGGTCCCACATCCGGAACGCGATGCCGACGAGCGCGGGCACCACCAACGGCACGGCGAGCACGAGCAGCACCGTCACAGTGAGGCTGCCGAACCCTCCGATCGACACAGCATTCTCGATCCATGGCGACAGTTCGACGATTCCGCGGGGATCGAACTCATCGATCCGCGAGACCAGTGCGAGCCCCACCGGGAAGGCGGCGAAGATCGACAGCGCCCCGAGCACCACGACCACACGCGATCCGTACCGCCCCACTCCATACGCGAGCAGGCCCACGGCCACGTGGCTCGCCAGGACGGGGGCGCCGGAGATGAGGTGCAGCACGCCGATGCCCCACACCAGGGCGAGACCCACTCCGGGCTGGATTCGGTACAGGCCCACGGCCACCGACGTCACCACGATGAGCGCCGCCGAGGGACCGCCGATGCCGCCGAACCACGGGGCGATGTTCAGGGACTCGAGCACCATCAGCGTGGCCGATACGGCGCCCGCGAGGGCCCCGAGCCACCAGGCCGACGGCGCGTGACGGCGCGCGACGTCATCCGCCATGGGAGGGCCCGCCTTTCTTCGACCGCACCCTGGTGCGCCAGCGCAGCACTGCGGCGCGGGTGGGCTCCTCGACCATACGGTAGCTCGCCCACGCCACGGCGATGGTCGACGCCGCCGCGAGGGGACCCGCCCAGTCGCCGAGGCAGGGGCGCAGCCACAGAGTGAAGGGATAGTTCCACAGGTAGGCCGAGTACGAGATGACTCCCAGCCATGCCAATCCCCGCATCGAGCGCGACACCGGCGCACGCGCGAGGCCTGCCCGCCGAATGAGCACCGTCGTCACGAGGGCGACCACCGGTGCGGCGGCGACGTAGGTGACGGCGTGACCGCGCATCGGCGTCAGCGCGAGCGCGCCGAGCACGATCCACGCGATGGCGGCCGCTGGCACGCCTGGCCGGGGGCGATGGCGCAGCCGCGGCACCAGTGAGATCCCCGCCCCCACGACAAGCGCGACCGCCCACGGCGTGGGGAGCGGGTACGCAAGGTCGGGCTTCTCGCTCAGTCTCGCCACCGTCAGAAGCGCGAGGATGAGGCACAGGGCAGCGCTCAGCCAGATCGCCGCCACCGCGCGGCCGCGCGCGAGAGCGGTCACGACGAGCAACGGCCACACCAGGTAGAACTGCTCCTCCAGGGCCAGCGTCCACAGGTGGAACATCGCAGCGCTGGCGTCGAGGCCGGGGATGTTCGACGTCCACGTGAGCGCGACCGCCACGGTGGAGGCCAGCACCTCCCTGTCGCCCAAGGGATCCCACACGAGCGTCACGACGACGAACGCCGCCACGACCAGCAGCAAGGCGGGCACCAGTCGCGCGGCGCGTCGCCAGGAGAACTCGGCGAAGTCGACCCTGCCGTGCTCCTCCCACTCCCGCCGCAGGCTGGCGGTGATCAGGTAGCCGGAGAGCGTGAAGAACATGACCACACCGACGATGCCCGCGCCCGGGAAGAGCGACGGCCATGCATGGCGGAGCATCACGAGCGCGAGTGCCGCACCTCTGAGCACGTCCAACTGGGGCACGCGAACCGCGTGCGAGGTCTGCGCCGAGGCTCGGACCGCCACCCCTCCGTCGGTCGCTGTCACCGCGCCGTCAGTCGCTGTCACTGCGCCGCGGCGGGCATGCGGGACGAGCGCGAGCCGATGGCGGAGCGCACGATGCGCTCGAGGAGCTCGGGGTACGACACCCCCTCAGCGGCAAACATCCGGGGCACCTGCGAGTGCTCGGTCATCCCTGGCGTGGTGTTCACCTCGTTCAGGCACCAGCCGTCCGCGGTCAAGAAGAAGTCGACCCGCACCGGTCCCTCACATTCGAGCGCCTCGTAGACGGTGATGGCGTGCCGCCGAATGCTCGCCTCCTCATCGTCGGTGAGCGCCGCGGGAACCTGGAACACGGCATGGCCGTCGTACTTGCGGCTGCTGTCGAAGATCCCGTCGGTCACCACCTCGAGGGGGACGGTCGCCCGGGCCGCACCGACCTCGCCGCCATGGACAGTGATGCCTATCTCGCGACCCGCCATCCGTTTCTCCACCAGTGCCGCGCCGCCCATCAGCCACGCCGCCTCCAGCGCCACGTCCAGATCCCGGGGATGCTCCACCAAGGTGACGCCGAAGCTCGAGCCAGCAGCGACGGGCTTCACCACGACCGGCCCCGCCCAGTCGATGCTCCCGATGTCCCGGGGGCGGACCACGCGACCGGGCGCAGTGGGCACACCCCACGAATCTGCGAGGACCTTGGTCAGCGCCTTGTCCATCGCGACGGCGCCAGCACGCACTCCGGAGCCCACGTATGGCACTTCCAACAGTTCGCACAGCGCGGCGAGGGTGCCGTCCTCACCGCCAACGCCGTGCACCAGCGGAAGCACCGCATCGCACGCCTCGAGCCGGGACATCGCCTCGCCCGCCGAGGACCGCGTGCCGTTCAGCTCCCATCCCCCGTCGGCGCGGATCGTCACCTCGACCGTCGCGAACCCGCGGCTGCCGAGCGCCCCGATCGCCGCGCGGGCGCTCGCGCGCGACACGTCGTGCTCGCAGTTGGTGCCGCCGCCGATCACCGCGACGACCAGGTCGCGGTCGCCGCCCCGCGCGGTCACCGGGCTGCTCCGGCAGCAGCACTGCTGACCGCTCGTCGCATGCGGTGGCTCACTCCCGTGACGATCTCGTGCGGAATGGTCCCCGACCACTGAGCCCACTCATCGATGGTGGGTTCTCCACTCACACCGGGGCCCCACACCGTGGCGACGTCTCCCGGTGAGACAGCCGTGCCGGTGGCGTCGACCACGATCTGATCCATCGAGACCCGTCCGACGAGGCGGCACCGGCGGCCGTGGATCGCCACGAAGGCGCGTCCGCCGGCCACGCGAGGGACGCCGTCGGCATAGCCCACCTGGACGGTGGCGAGGGTGGTGGTGGCAGGGGCGTGCCACTGACCGCCGTATCCCACCGGGGTGCCACGAGCCACGGAGCGCGTCATCAGCACGGGTGCGGTCACGGTCATCGCTCGCACGAGGGACCCCGCGGACGCTCCACTGAGATCGATGCCCACCAGCCCGGCGCCGATGCGCACCAACGTGTGATGGGATGCCGGGTCCCCCGCGGCCGCGCTCGTCGCGGCGAGGTGACGATGGAGAGGCGTCAAGCCCGCACCATGGGCGATGTCGAGCGCGTTCGCGAACCGCGCTCTCGCGACCGCATTGGCCGGGTGAGACGGCTCGTCGGCGTGCGACATGTGGCTCATGATCCCCACCACGCTCACGCGGCCCTCGCGCTCCAGGGCAGCCGCCTCCGCGCACAGCTGGGCCCACTCCGCCGGAGGGGCCCCGTCGCGAGCGAGCCCCGTGTCCAGGTGCAGGTGCACCCTCACGGGCGCCGACCATCGCTGCCCCGCGCCGCACCACCTCAACTGAGAAAGACTTGAGACCGCGAGGTCGACCCGGGCACGCACCGCGGTCTCCACCGGAATCTGGACGGGGTTCAGCCAACTCAGGATTGGCGCGCTCAACCCGGCCGTGCGAAGGTCGAGCGCCTCCGCCAGCGACGTGACGCCGAGCCATGTCGCGCCGCCCGCGAGCGCGGCCCGCGCGACGGTGGCCGCCCCATGGCCGTAGCCGTCTGCCTTCACGACGGCCATGACCGCAGCGGCCGTCCGGGAAGCGAAGTACCGCGTGTTGTGGGTCACCGCGGCGGCGCTCACGGTCATCCCCGTCCCCGCCAATGTTGTGGGCGCCACCGGGGTCATCCGGCGAGCGTCAGGTGCCATGGTCGCAGCCTCGATCACGACTCACCACGCCGCACCACGGAGCCATACAGCGCGTGCGAGCGCCCCGTGCGCTGCGCCCAGTACCGGTCGCCGTAGCTCCAGTGCCACCACTCGGTGGGGTAGTTCACGAACCCCGCCCGCGTGAGCGCGTTCGCCAGAATCGTGCGGTGGCGCCGCGCCTCATCGGAAATGTCGTCCGCATCGAAGTAGCAACGGCCGCCGCTGTCTTCAGGGGTGGCGTCGACAGCGGTCCCCATGTCGAGGTCCTGACCCGACACGAGGTCGGTCACGGTGACGTCGACGGCCGCCCCGGCCACGTGGGGCGCCACCTCGATGGGCGACACGAAGCGGCTCGACAGCTCTCTCAGCTCGGCCTCGCCCGCCTCCGGGTACTCGCGTGCGAGATGGCGCAGGTACCACTCGATGATGCGCTCCTGAACTTCGGCTGCCCGGTAGCCTTCGACGACCCGGAGGGCGAGGCCGTCCGCAAGGCTCGCGTCCGCCGTCAGTAGCCGCGTGGCAAGGCCTTCTCGCACGAGCACGCTCGCGCCGCATCGCAACGCGGAGCCGTGCTCGGCCGCGAACTCTCGAAGCAGCACGAGCGGTTCGCCGCCCTCGCGCACAGGGACGTCGGTCACGCGGCTGTCGGACAGCAGAATCATCATGCTGCGACGCTAAGCGGCGACGTCCCTCGGGGGCATCCACCCTCAGTACACGACCGATGGCCCAAAGGATGACCCGGGGTACGGGTGTCCCCGATGGGGAGGTCGCGTCAGAGTTCGCGCCGTGTGCGCGTCGCCTCGGCACGGGCGGCCAGCTGCTCGTCCGGCGGGTACGTGACCTCCTCGAGCGTGAGGCCGTGCGCCGGGGCCACGGCGACCGCCCCCGACCGACCGTCCGACGCCGCCACCCGGGCCAGCCACGCGAGATCGCGGTGCCCCTCCCCCACATCGAGGAGGGCTCCCACCAGGGAACGCACCATCGAGTGACAGAACGCATCGGCCCTCACCGTGGCCACCACCAGTCCCGCGTCGGGCCCGGTGGGGATGCGTTCCCAGGACAGCTCGGTCAAGTCCCTGACCGTCGTCGCGCCGTGGCGGGGGCGGCAGAACGGGGCGAAGTCCCGCAGTCCCACGATGGTCGCGGCGGCATCGTTGAGCGCGTCGATGTCGAGCGCGCGATCGTGCCACAGCACGTGCCTGCGCGTCAGCGGGTCGCGGAGGGAGACGTCGTCGCACACCCGGTAGGCGTACCGCCGTTCCATCGCGGAGAACCGAGCGTCGAAGCTGGCCGGCACCACGGTGGCCCGGCGCACCGTGATGTCGTCCGCGGTGACGCCATCGAGCCGGTGCCGCATCCCCTGCTCCAGGGTGCGGCGCGAGTGGCCCGCCATCCTGACCCACGACGTGAGCGGGACCTCGACATGCGCGACCTGACCGCGCGCGTGGACCCCGGCATCGGTGCGTCCGGCGACGGTGGTCCGCACGGGGACGGAGCCGCCATCGTCGTCGCGGACGATGCGCGCGAGCGCACTCTCCAGGTCTCCTTGGACCGTGCGCAGACCGGGCTGAACGGCCCAGCCCAAGAAGTCGGTGCCGTCGTAAGACAGGTCGAGGCGGACCCTCACGACCTCACTGGAATCCAGCCTGGTCATGAGAGCCCGCCTCGTACGTGCGCGTCGGCGCGGGCTCTCGCCCACGCCTCGGCGGTGCTACTTGTCGTCGGCCTTGGTGGCCGAAGCCTCGTCAGCGCCCTCGACGGGAGTCTCGGCGTGCTCTGCCTCGACCTCCTCGGGCTTGACCTCGGGCTCGGACGCCGGGGCGTCCGTCGATGCGGCGTCGGCCTTGGCAGCCTTGCCGGTCTTCGCCTGAGGAGCAGCCTTCTTGGTCGCCTTCTCGGCCTCGTTCTTCACGGCCTTCTTGGCAGGTGCACCGAACTCGACGAGCTCGATGACTGCCATAGGCGCGTTGTCACCCTTGCGGGTGCCGACCTTCGTGATGCGGGTGTAACCACCGTCGCGCTCGGCGAAGCCGGGGCCGATCTCGGTGAAGAGCGTGTGAACCACGCCCTTGTCCGAGAGCAGCCCGAGCACCTTGCGACGCGAGGCGAGGTCGCCACGCTTCGCGAAGGTGACGAGGCGCTCGGCGTACGGGCGCAGGCGCTTGGCCTTGGTGACGGTGGTCGTGATGCGGCCGTGCTCGAAGAGGCTCTGCGCCAGGTTCGCCAGGATGTGGCGCTCGTGGGCAGGACCGCCGCCGAGGCGCGCTCCCTTAGTGGGGGTAGGCATGATGCGTGGTTCTCCTTGTTACTCTTCGCTGCCCGAGAAGTACACGCCCGCTGAGGAGCCGTCGTACTCGGTGCCGCCGTCCTTGAGGGAGAAGCCCAGCTCGGCGAGCTTCTCCTTGACCTCGGTGATCGACTTCTGCCCGAAGTTGCGGATGTCCATCAGGTCCGCTTCCGAGCGGGCGGTGAGCTCACCCACGGTGTGAATGCCCTCGCGCTTGAGGCAGTTGTAGGACCGCTGCGTGAGGTTCAGCTCCTCGATGGGCTGGTTGTAGTCCTCTTCGAGCGACTCGTCGGTGTCCGACGGGCCGATCTCGATGCCCTCGGCGGCCTCGTTGAGGCCCTTCGCGAGCGAGAACAGCTCGACCAGGGTCGAGCCTGCCGACGCGAGCGCGTCACGAGCAGAGATCGACGACTTGGTCTCGACGTCGATGATCAGCTCGTCGAAGTCCGTGCGCTGAGCGACACGGGTGGCCTCGACCTTGTAGGTGACCTTGAGCACCGGCGAGTAGATCGAGTCGACCGGGATCTGGCCGATCTCTGCGTCGTAGCTCTTGTTCATCGACGAGGGAACGTAGCCGCGGCCGCGCTCCACCGTGAGCTCGACCTCGAACTTCGCCTTCGAGTTCAGCGTCGCGATGTGCAGATCCGGGTTGTGGACCTCCACGCCTGCCGGCGGAGCGATGTCCGCGGCAGTCACGGCGCCTGCACCCGACTTGCGCAGGTACATCACCACGGGCTCGTCGTGCTCGGAGGAGACGACCAGGTTCTTGAGGTTCAGCATGATCTCGGTCACGTCCTCCTTCACGCCCTCGATGGTCGTGAATTCGTGAAGAACGCCCTCGAAGCGCACCGACGTGATGGCCGCGCCCGGGATCGACGACAGCAGGGTGCGGCGGAGCGAGTTGCCGAGCGTGTAGCCGAAGCCAGGCTCGAGCGGCTTGAGGGAGAACTGCGAACGGTTGTCCGAGATGACCTTCTCGGTCAGGGTGGGACGCTGTGCAATGAGCACTGTTCATTTCCTTTCCGAGCACCCGCTATTTGATGCTCGCAAGATCCGGCGGAGTTCGGTCCCGCCGGGGTCACGGTTCTTCAGTTGACCGTCCTGCCCCCGGCGCCAAAGCGAGCGCCGGGGAGGACGTAGGGCGTCAGGATGACGCCAACGTTCGCTAGTTGCGGCGACGCTTGGGCGGGCGGCAGCCGTTGTGCGCCTGAGGCGTCACGTCCTTGATGGACGTCACCTCGAGGCCGGCTGCGGTGAGCGAACGAATCGCGGTGTCGCGACCCGAGCCCGGTCCCTTGACGAACACGTCGACCTTGCTCATGCCGGCGTCCTGCGCACGGCGCGCGGCTGCCTCGGCGGCCATCTGCGCGGCGTAGGGAGTCGACTTGCGAGAGCCCTTGAAGCCCACCTGACCGGACGACGACCACGACACCACGGCACCCGAGGGGTCCGTGATCGAGATGATCGTGTTGTTGAAGGTGGACTTGATGTGCGCCTGGCCGTGCGCGACGGTCTTCTTGATCTTCTTGCGCGGCTTGCGGGTAGGTGCTGCCATGGCTTACTTCTTCTTTCCGGCGACGGTCTTCTTGGGGCCCTTGCGCGTGCGGGCATTGGTCTTCGTGCGCTGACCACGGACGGGCATGCCACGACGGTGGCGCAGTCCCTGGTAATTGCCGATTTCGACCTTGCGGCGGATGTCGCCCTGCACCTCGCGGCGCAGGTCGCCCTCCACCTGGAAGTTGGCCTCGATGAAGTCGCGGATCGCGACCAGCTCGGTGTCCGACGCGTCCTTGACGCGCAGGTCCGCGCTGATGCCGGTGGCGGCGAGAATCTGGGCCGCACGAGTGCGACCGATTCCGTAGATATAGGTGAGCGCGATCTCCATGCGCTTGTCGCGCGGGAGATCGACACCAACGATGCGTGCCATATGTCTGTTGCTACTCCTCAGTAGTCGGAGGTCTGACGCTCAGGCTTCCCGCGGGTGATGGTGCGGGCCACGGCCTCCGAGCCGTGGGCTACCTTTCGGTTGCCTGAACGTGTCTTGCGGGTTGTCTAACCCTGACGCTGCTTGTGGCGCAGGTTCTCGCAGATGACCATGACTCGGCCGTTACGGCGGATGACCTTGCACTTCTCGCAGATCGGCTTGACGCTGGGCTTAACCTTCATTTTTCTTTCCTTCGCCGTCGGCGCTGATGACGCAGGTGCGCGCCGGCGACGACTTACTTGTAGCGGTAGACGATACGGCCGCGGGACAGGTCGTAGGGGCTCAACTCGACGACTACGCGGTCCTCGGGGAGGATCCGGATGTAGTGCTGTCGCATCTTGCCTGAGATGTGGGCGAGGACGAGATGACCATTGGTCAGCTCCACTCGGAAGGAGGCATTGGGAAGTGCCTCCACGACCGAGCCCTCGACCTCGATGACGCCGTCTTTCTTGGCCATGGACTCCACTCACATTGGTTGACGGTTATCCGGGCGCGCGAAAACGCCCGACGCACCACTATACGGGAGTTCTGAGCGCTTCTCAACCGCGCCGGCGGGGCCGCCATGGCCACGCGCGCGGGGGCGCTCAGCGGAAGCTGTTGCGAAGCCGCTGGACCGCAGCTCCGGAGATCTGCGGGTTGCGGTGGTCCGCGAGGTTGCGGATCACCGACGACGGTGTCTTGGGGTTGCCGATCAGAGCCTCGAGAACCTCGACCGAATGATCGTGCCCGAGCGAGATGAGCGCAGCGACCGGGCAGTCGCCGCGCGTCGCGACGGCGGCTCGCACCGTCGGCTCACGGTGAACGGCGAGGCGCAGCAGATCGGGGCCGGTGACCTCGGGATCGAGCGCCTTGACGACGTCCTCTGAGGGTCCGCGCGTAGACGAGATGCTCACACCCGCTCCTTCTCCGTCGCCATCGCCGGGCCCAGCCCGGCGAGCCCTACCGCTACGGAGGGCTGTGGACATTTTAGGGCGCAGCCACGGCAACCGCATCGTCATGTGAAGAACACGACAAAGTGGACCCATATGGGCCCGCCCGCCGCTAGCGGCCAGCGGGAGGCGGAGGAGTCGCGAGCCCGTCCGTTCCCCGCTCGGGGGTTGGGGGCTGGGGCGGCGGTGGTGACGGCACGACCGGCTTCGGCGCGTAGAACGCCGGTGCGTGGTGGCGTCCGAGCCCTGCGGGGGCGGTCGGGAGGGGCGGGGCGGGTCCGTCGCGCAGCTCGAGCGGAAGGTCACCGGTGGAGACGTCTCCTGTCATTGGGGCAGCCTCGGGCTCAGCCAAGGCGCGCAGCGCCACACGGCGCACCTCCTGGCGGCGGTGCCCGCACAGCTTCAGGAGGGTGTCTCGCGTGGTCGCCGGGTTGCGCGCGACCGCCTTCAGGACCCCGGGATCACGATCGCGCGCCAGGTTGTCCAGGATGGCAGCCCTCGCCCGGCCGTTCGAGGCCGCCGCCGCCCTCACCGCAGGCCGCGCATCGTGTGCCA
Source organism: Demequina aestuarii (assembly GCF_000975095.1). GTDB lineage: Bacteria > Actinomycetota > Actinomycetes > Actinomycetales > Demequinaceae > Demequina > Demequina aestuarii. Next base: position 363,091 of record NZ_BBRD01000001.1, on the reverse strand, counting down.
GCGAGGCCAGGACCCCGAGCGGGCAGTCCTCGCGTCGCGCCAGCGCCTCCCGCACCGCAGGGTCACGATGGTGAGCCAGCTCGAGGAATCGCGGTCCGGCGAGGTCGGCGCCGGAGGCCTCATGCCAGGCGGCCGAGCCTTCGCGGGTCGTGGCATCCCGGACACCGCCGATGCCAGAGGCGGCCATGAGAGCGCGCGACCACGAACCGTCGTCGTGTGAACCGTGGCTCATCGTCCGCCCCCATGCCGATCACTCCAGTTCGGACCGACGCTACGGCGTCACGGTGGCCATCACCTGTCCGCCCGCTTGCGGTCGGGTGAAGAGTGAGGCGGTCGTGCATGAACAGTGCCGTGGCTGGCGCTACTGGGACGGTGGACGGAACCCCCGGACGGGAGCGGTGCGCGTGGCTGGCGGGCCTCCGACTCCCGGCCTCACGGGCAGACCCGTCGCGATGTCGACCACGTCTCCCGATCCGAACCCCACCGCGCGGTCCTGCAGCTCGGGGGCGCTCGACGCGTATCGGGTGCCTGGTCCCGGGGCCGCGTCCTGCGCGCCGCGCGCTTCTGCGTCGTCGATGCGTTGCACCGCGGCGAGACGCACCTCGGACTTCCGGTGGAAGGCGAGCCGCTCCACCACCTCGACCGGTGTGGAGGGATTCGCGAGGAGAGCCTCGAGAACGGACACGTGCTTGTCCCCCGCCAGATGGTCCAGGACCGTGCCGGGTGCGGTCGGGTTCGCTGCGAGCGCAGTGCGTACGTCGGTCGATCGGTCGTGCGCAAAGGACACCATCTGGCCGAGCGCCAGGTCACGCCTGGCGGCGAGGACCTCGCGGACCACGGCGTTGCGGCTGAGCGAGAGCGCCGCGATCTGCTCGCGCGGCAGCCCGGGAGTGCCAGCGAGCTCGACCTCTTCGGAGGCTCCCGGTGCGTAGTTGAATCCACGTGCCACGTCAGCGTCCTTCACCCATGACGGGCCGGTACGGCCCATCCTGGTCACCACCGTAGGCAGGCGATGTTGCCCCTGCACGGCCCGCGAGTAAACCTTGCGTTTCGCGGGGTGGCGTGCGTCACATCCGGGTCGGGGAGGGTTCAGTTGAGCGGGGCCGGCTCGATGCCGAACGGCGCGAGACCGGCACGCCCGCCATCGCTGGCCGTGAGCACCCAGATCCCGTCGTCGTGCACGGCGATCGAGTGCTCCCAGTGCGCGCCCCGGGAACCGTCGGCGGAGACGACGGTCCAATCGTCCTCCAGCACTGTCGAATCCGGCGTCCCCTGGACGAGCATCGGCTCGATCGCCACGCACAGGCCGGGTCTCACCCGTGCGGCCCTCCCGCGAGTGCGGTAGTTCATCACGTCGGGAGCCTGGTGCATCGCGGTGCCGATGCCGTGCCCCACGTAGCCGAGCAGCGGATGCAGACCGGCGTCGACCGTGACGTCCTCGATCGCGGCAGCGACCTCATCGAGCCGTGACGCCGTCGCCAGCGCCGCGATGCCCGCCCACAGCGACCGGCGCGCGTGCTCCACGAGATGGACGTCCGCGTCGGATCGGGGATCGCCGACGATCACGGTGAGCGCCGAGTCGCCGTGCCATCCGTCGACGATCGCTCCGCAATCGACCGAGACCACGTCGCCGTCCATGATCACTCGGTCGCCCGGGATCCCGTGAACGACCTCGTCGTTGACGGAGACGCAGGCGGTGGCCGGGAACCCGTGGTACCCGAGGAAGTTCGAGGTGGCGCCCGCATCGGCGATGACCGCCGCGGCGGCGCGCTCGATGTCGAGGGTCGTCACTCCTGGCGATGCAGCTGATCGCGCGGCCGCCAGGGCCTGTTCAACGATCACGCCCGCCTGAGCCATGACCCGCATCTGATCGCGAGTCTTGTACTCGATTCGGTCGCGCACGCGTCAGCGGTCGGTGACGGCCGCGAGGATCGCCTCGGTCACCGCGTCGATCTCGCGCATGCCGTCGACCTGCACCAGCAGGCCGCGACCGTCGTAGTACGCCGCGACCGGAGCGGTCTGCTTCGCGTACACCTCGAGGCGCTTGCGGATCACGGGCTCGGTGTCATCCGAGCGCCCTTCGATCTCCGCGCGCTTGAGCAGCCGATCAGTGACCGCGTCGCGGTCCACGGTGATCTCGATGGCGACGTCCAGCTTCACCTCGAGCTCGGACAGCATGGTGTCGAGCTCGACGGCCTGATCCGGGTTGCGGGGGTACCCGTCGAGCAGGAACCCGTCCGCGACGTCATCCTGCGCGAGTCGATCGCGCACCATGGCATTGGTGACCTCATCGGGGACGAGAGCGCCCGCCGACATGTATTCCTGAGCGCGCCGGCCCAGCTCGGTGTTGCCCTGCACGTTGGTGCGGAAGATGTCGCCCGTCGAGATCGCGGGGACGCCCCATCGCTCGGCGAGGCGGGTGGCCTGGGTGCCCTTGCCCGCTCCTGGCGGGCCGAGGAGGACAGTGCGCATTACTTGAGGAACCCTTCATAGTGGCGCTGCTCCAGCTGGGACTGGATGCGCTTGACGGTGTCGAGACCCACGCCCACGAGGATCAGGATCGACGCGCCGCCGAATGGGATCGACGTGCTCAGTCCCAGGAACACGAAGGTGATCGTGGGCACCAGTGCGACCGCCGCCAGGTAGAGCGAGCCGGCGGCCGTGATCCGGGAGAGCACGTACGAGAGGAAGTCCGCCGTGGGCTGTCCCGGACGGATGCCCGGGATGAACCCGCCGTACTTCTTCATGTTGTCCGCAACGTCGTTCGGGTTGAACGTGATCGCGGTGTAGAAGTAGGCGAAGAAGATGATCAGCACGATGTACAGCGCGATGTTCAGCGGCGCTGCCGGATCGGCGACGTTGTCCCGCAGCCAGATGATGACGTCGTTGGGGTCGTTGCCCGCGAACTGGCTGATCACCTGCGGCAGCATCAGCAGCGACGACGCGAAGATCACGGGAATGATGCCCGCCATGTTGATCTTGATCGGGATGTACGTCGAGGAGCCGCCGAGCATGCGGCGTCCCACCATGCGCTTGGCGTACTGCACAGGGATGCGGCGCTGCGACTGCTCGACGAAGACCACGGCCGCGATCACGACCATGACCACGATTCCCACGATGATCGAGTTCTGCAGACCGTTCGACGAGTTCCAGATGGCGGAGCCGACACCCGGGAACGAGGCGGCGATCGAGGTGAAGATCAGCAGCGACATGCCGTTGCCGACTCCGCGCTCGGTGATGCGCTCTCCGAGCCACATGATCAGCACGGTGCCCGTGGTCATCGTGAGGACCATGATGGCGATCGTGTACCAGGAGTCGTCCGGGATGATCGGCACGGCGCAGCCGGGGAAGAAGATGTCGTTGCGCGCCATCGTGATGTACGAGGCGGACTGGAGCAGTGCGAAGCCCACGGTGATGTACCGCGTGTACTGGGTGAGCTTGGCCTGCCCCTCCTGGCCCTCCTTGTTGAGGGCCTCGAAGCGCGGAATCAGCACGCGCAGCAGCTGGACCATGATCGATGCCGTGATGTACGGCATGATGCCCAGCGCGAAGACGGAGAGTTGGAGAAGTGCACCGCCCGAGAACAGGTTCAGCACCTCGAAGGCGGAGTTGGTCGTCGTCTGACCGGCGCACTGTTGCACATTCGCGTAGTCGATGCCGGGGGTCGGAATCGCCACTCCGAGCCGGTAGATCGCGAGGATGCCCAGCGTGAAGAGCAGCTTCTTCCGCAGATCAGGCGTACGAAACGCGCTCAGGAAGCCACTCAGCATTGATGTTCCTCCACTTGTGTGCCGCCGAGTCGGCAGCAAACGGATACGGCGGCAGATAGTCGGAGCGGGCCGCACGTGAGGTGCGGCCCGCCCACGACTCTAGCCTTCGTTGACCGAACCGCCGGCCGCCTCGATCTTGGTCTTCGCGGACTGCGAAACCTTGTCCGCGTCCACGATCTCGACCTTGACGGAGATGTCGCCGTCGCCCAGCACCTTGACGAGCTGGTTCTTGCGGACGGCGCCCTTGTCGACGAGGTCGGCCTTGGTGACCTTCCCGCCCTTGGGGAACAGCTCCGCGATCTGCGACACGTTCACGACCTGGTACTCGGTGCGGAACGGGTTCTTGAAGCCAGGCAGCTTGGGGATGCGCATGTGGATCGGCGTCTGGCCGCCCTCGAAGCGCTCGGGCACCTGGTAGCGCGCGCCCGTTCCCTTGGTGCCTCGGCCGGCAGTCTTGCCCTTACGACCGCCCTCACCGCGACCCACGCGGATCTTGCGCTGGTGGGCGCCGTCCGCGGGACGCAGGTGGTGCATCTTCAGGGTGCTGACCTTCGGTCCAGTCTCCTGGTCCTCGGACGCGGCTGCCTTCGTGGCAGCGGGCTTCTTGGCAGCGGTCGTCGCGGACGACGACTTCGCGGCAGGAGCCTTCTTCGCGGCCGATGCGCTGGCGGAGCCGGCAGCAGCCGCCTCCGACTTCGCGGCCGTCTTCTTGGCGGCAGGCTTCTTCGCAGGAGCCTTGTCAGCATCGGCCTTCTTCGCCGGAGCCTTCTTGGCAGCCGGCTTCTTCGCAGCGGTCGTCTCGGACGACGCTGCAGCAGTTGCCTTCTTGGCTGCCGGCTTCTTCGCGGGCGTATCGGCCTTGTCGGCCGCGGCCTTCTTCTCGTCAGCCATCATTCCACCTCCTCGACGGTGACCAGGTGGTCGACCGCCTTGACCATCCCGCGAATCTCGGGACGGTCCTCCTTCACGACGATGTCGCCGATGCGCTTGAGGCCCAGCGAGCGAATGGTCTCGCGGTGCTGCGGCTTCGTGCCGATCGTCGACTTGATCTGCTGCACCTTCAGGCGGGCCATCACTTCACCCCCGCAGCCTGTGCGCGGAGCATGGCGGCCGGAGCCACGTCCTCCACGGACTTGCCGCGACGAGCGGCCACTGCCTCGGGCAGCTCGAGCGCCTTCAGCGCGGCCACCGTGGCGTGCACGATGTTGATCGCGTTGGAGGAGCCCAGCGACTTCGACAGGATGTCGTGAACGCCAGCGCACTCGAGCACGGCGCGCACGGGTCCACCCGCGATCACACCGGTACCGGGAGCTGCCGGACGGAGGAACACGACGCCGGCCGCGGCCTCACCCTGCACGACGTGCGGGATGGTGCCCTGGATGCGGGGAACGCGGAAGAAGTTGCGCTTCGCCTCCTCGACACCCTTGGAGATCGCAGCGGGGACCTCCTTGGCCTTGCCGTAGCCCACGCCCACGTTGCCCTCGCCATCGCCCACGACGACCAGCGCCGTGAAACCGAAGCGACGGCCGCCCTTGACGACCTTGGACACGCGGTTGATGGTCACCACGCGCTCGATGAACTTGTTGTCAGGCTCGTTGCCGCGGCGATTGTCGCGGCGGTTGTTGTCAGCCATACGAATTCCTTATCTGTGTCCCGGCCTACAGGGCCAGGCCACCCTCTCGAGCGCCCTGGGCGACCGCAGCCACGCGACCGTGGTACCTGTTGCCACCGCGGTCGAACACGACAGTGTCCACTCCGACAGCCTTCGCGCGCTCGGCTACGAGCTCGCCGATCTTGGTCGCTTTCGCGGTCTTGTCGCCGTCCATCGCGCGCAGGTCGGCCTCGAGGGTCGACGCGGATGCGAGCGTCTTGCCCACCGTGTCGTCCACGATCTGGGCGACCATGTGGCGGGAGGAACGGGTCACGACGAGACGCGGACGTGCGGTCGTGCCCGAGATCTTCTTGCGCAGGCGGAAGTGACGGCGCTTGCGCTGGACCGTCTTTCCCTTGCCTCTGATTGAGATAGCCATGGCTTACTTACCCGTCTTTCCTGCCTTGCGGCGCACCTGCTCGCCCGCGTACCGAACGCCCTTGCCCTTATAGGGCTCCGGCGGTCGAACCTTGCGGATGTTCGCAGCGATCTCGCCGACCTGCTGCTTGTCGATGCCCGCGACTGCGAACTTCGTCGGACCCTCGACGGAGAACGTGATGCCCTCCGGCGGTGCGATGACGACCGGGTGGGAGAAGCCGAGCGCGAACTCGAGGTCGGTGCCCTTGAGCGCGACGCGGTAACCCGTGCCGACGATCTCGAGCTTCTTCTCGTAACCGTTGGTGACGCCCTCGACCATGTTGGCGATGAGCGTACGCGTGAGCCCGTGGAGGGACTTGGCGATGCGCTCGTCATTCGGGCGCTTCACCTCAATACCCTCATCACCCTGCTGGACGGTGATGGGCTGGGCGACACTGTGGGACAGGGTGCCCTTGGGGCCCTTGACCGTGACGAGTGCGCCGTCGATGGTGACGTCCACTCCGGAAGGAACCGGAACGGGGTACTTGCCGATACGTGACATTGTCTCGCTCCTTCCTTACCAGACGAACGCGACGACCTCGCCGCCGACGCCCTTCTTTTCGGCCTCGCGGTCGGTCAGCAGACCCGAGGAGGTGGACAGAATAGCCACGCCCAGGCCGCCGAGAACCTTCGGCAGGTTGGTCGACTTCGCGTACACGCGCAGGCCGGGCTTGGATACACGACGCACACCGGCGAGCGAACGCTCGCGGTGGGGGCCGTACTTGAGGGTCAGGGTGAGGGTCTTGCCCACCTCGGCATCGGTCGTTTCCGAGCCGGAGATGTACCCCTCGGACTCCAGGATCGTGGCGATGTTCGCCTTGAGCTTGGAGTGCGGCATCGCCACGGTCTCGTGGTACGCCGAATTCGCATTGCGCAGACGCGTGAGCATGTCTGCGATGGGATCAGTCATCGTCATGAGTATCGAACTCTTCCTCGCCGTGGTTTCCCCCGTGGGGGGACCTGCGGCGTCGTGGATTTACCAGCTGCTCTTGGTGATGCCGGGAAGCTCACCTGCGTGAGCCATCTCCCGGAAGCACACGCGGCAGAGGCCGAACTTGCGGTACACCGAGTGCGGACGTCCGCACTTCTGGCACCGGGTGTAGGCGCGGACGGCAAACTTCTGCTTGCCGGCGGCCTTGTTCTTCAGCGCAGTCTTGGCCATGTCTTACTTCTCCTTGAAAGGGAAGCCCAGCTGCTTCAGCAGCGAGCGGCCCTCGTCGTCGGCAGACGCGGTCGTGACGATGGTGATGTCCATGCCCCGCACCCGGTCGATCCGGTCCTGGTCGATCTCGTGGAACATCGACTGCTCGTTCAGTCCGAACGTGTAGTTGCCGTTCCCGTCGAACTGCTGGGGGCTGAGGCCGCGGAAGTCACGGATGCGCGGGAGCGCAAGCGACAGCAGACGGTCGAGGAACTCCCACATGCGGTCGCCGCGCAGCGTCACGTGGGCGCCGATGGGCTGGCCCTCACGAAGCTTGAACTGCGCGATCGACTTGCGGGCCTTCGTGACCTGAGGCTTCTGCCCCGTGATGGCCGTCAGGTCCGCGATCGCGCCCTCCATGAGCTTGGAGTCCTTGGCCGCGTCCCCGACACCCATGTTCACGACGACCTTGGTGAGGCCGGCGACCTGGTTGACGTTCTCGTGGCCGAACTCCTCCTGGAGCTTGGCGATGATCTCGCTGCGGTACTTCTGCTTGAGCCGCGGCTGAGCCGTTGCGGTGCTCATTCGACGTCCTTACCCGAGCGCTTGGCGACGCGCACACGCTTGACGCGAGTGCGGCCGTCACGCTCGACCTCCTCCGTGCGGTAACCCACACGGGTGCCCTTCTTGGTCTCCGGGTCAACGAGCATGACGTTCGAGATGTGCAGCGACGCCTCGGTGGTCACGATGCCGCCGGACTGATTGTCCCGACGGGTTCCCGGCTTGATGTGCTTGGTGACACGCTGGACGCCCTCGACGATGATCCGATCGTTCTCGGTGTTCACCTCGAGCACGCGGCCCTGCTGGCCGCGGTCGCGCCCGGCGATGACGACCACGAGGTCGCCCTTCTTGATCTTCGCCATCAGATGACCTCCGGTGCGAGCGAGATGATCTTCATGAACTTCTTGTCGCGCAGCTCGCGGCCCACGGGCCCGAAGATGCGCGTGCCGCGGGGTTCCGCAGTCTCGCCCTTCAGGATCACGGCCGCGTTCTCGTCGAACTTGATGTACGAGCCGTCGACGCGTCGGCGCTCCTTGGCGGTGCGCACGACGACAGCCTTGACGACCTCGCCCTTCTTCACGTTGCCGCCGGGGATCGCGTCCTTGACAGTGGCGACAATAGTGTCGCCGATGCCGGCGTAGCGGCGCTTGGAGCCCCCGAGCACGCGGATGACAAGGATCTCCTTGGCGCCCGTGTTGTCGGCGACTCTGAGCCGCGACTCCTGCTGTATCATGTGTCTCTCCTGTCGTCTGGTTCTCGCCGGGCTTTGCCGGGCGAGCCTGGTCGAACGTTAGTTACTTGGCCTTCTCGACAATCTCGACCAGGCGCCACCGCTTGGAAGCGGACAGCGGCCGGGTCTCCATGACGACCACGAGGTCGCCGATGCCGGCGGTGTTGAGCTCGTCGTGCGCCTTGATCGTGCTGTTGCGGCGCAGAACCTTGCCGTAGAGGGGGTGCTTGACCCGGTCCTCCACCGACACGGTGATCGTCTTGTCCATCTTGTCGCTGACGACGTAGCCGCGGCGCGTCTTGCGATACGCGCGGTGCTCGGCCGTGGCCGTCGCGTTCTTGTTGGTCGACATAGTCGTCTTTCCTTACTCGGCCGACGCCGACGGCGCCGTCCGGATGCCGAGCTCACGCTCGCGCAGGATCGTATAGATGCGGGCGATGTCTCGCTTGACCGCCTTCAGGCGACCGTGGTTCTCGAGCTGGCCCGTGGCCGACTGGAAGCGCAGGTTGAACAGCTCTTCCTTGGCCTTCTTGAGCTCCTCGGCGAGGGTCTCGTTCTCCATGGCGTCCAGTTCGGTCGGCATGAGGGACTTGGTACCGATAGCCATCAGATGTCACCACCCTCACGGGTTACGAAGCGGGTCTTCATGGGCAGCTTGTGCTGGGCACGACGCAGGGCCTCGCGGGCGAGGTTCTCGTCGACGCCGGCAAGCTCGAACAGGACGCGTCCGGGCTTGACGTTGGCGACCCACCACTCGGGTGAACCCTTACCGGAGCCCATGCGGACCTCGGCAGGCTTCTTCGTCAGCGGACGGTCGGGGTAGATGTTGATCCACACCTTTCCACCACGCTTGATGTGACGGGTCATCGCGATACGAGCGGCCTCGATCTGGCGGTTCGTGACGTAGGCGGGCTCGAGAGCCTGAATGCCGTAGTCGCCGAACGAGACCTCGGTGCCGCCCTTGGCAGCGCCCGAGCGACCCGGGTGGTGCTGCTTGCGGTGCTTGACACGACGGGGAATCAGCATGTCTTAGCCTTCCTTCCCTGCATCAGCCTTGGGGGCCTCAGCAGCGGCAGGCGCGTCAGCCTTGGGGGCGTCGGCGGACTGACGGGGGGGACCGTCACGACGGGGTCCGCGTGCATCGCGGCCACGGCCGCGCTGCGGACGAGGAGCCTTCGCCTGCTCGGCGGCCCACTCCTTCTCCGTCATGTCGCCCTTGTAGATCCACACCTTCACGCCGATCTGACCGAACGTGGTGCGGGCCTCGAAGAAGCCGTAGTCGATGTTGGCGCGCAGCGTGTGCAGCGGCACCCGACCTTCGCGGTAGAACTCGGAACGCGACATCTCCGCGCCACCGAGGCGACCGGAGCACTGGACACGGATGCCCTTGGCCCCGGCGCGCAGCGAGGACTGGATGCCCTTGCGCATGGCACGGCGGAACGCGACTCGCGAGGTGAGCTGCTCGGCGATGCCCTGCGCGACCAGCTGAGCGTCCATCTCGGCGTTCTTGACCTCGAGGATGTTGAGCTGGACCTGCTTGCCCGTCAGCTTCTCGAGATTGCCGCGAAGCTTGTCTGCCTCCGCGCCGCGACGGCCGATCACGATGCCAGGGCGAGCGGTGTGGAGATCCACACGCACGCGCTCCCTGGTGCGCTCGATCTCGACCTTGGACACGCCCGCACGCTCAAGTCCCTTGGACATGAGCTTGCGGATCTTGACGTCCTCGTCCACGTAGTCGCGGTAGCGCTCGCCGACCTTGCTCGAGTCGGCGAACCAACGCGAACGGTGGTCGGTGGTGATTCCCAGGCGGTAGCCGTGCGGATTGATCTTCTGACCCATTACTTGGCCCCTTCCTTCACGGCACCCTCAGGGGTGGCCACGGTCACGGACATGTGGCTCGTGCGCTTGAGAATGCGGTTCGCACGCCCCTGGGCACGCGGGCGAATGCGCTTCATCGTCGGGCCCTCGTCGACCGTGATCGCGGTGATCACGAGCTCGGACTCGTCGAAACGCTCACCAGCAGCTTCAGCCTTGACGCGTGCGTTGGCCACGGCCGAGGCGACGAGCTTGCGCACGTCCTCGGCAACGGCCTGCGGCTGGAACTTGAGCGTGGAGATCGCCTCAACGGCGTTCTTGCCACGAACCAGGTCCACGACACGGCGAGCCTTCTGGGCGGTCACGCGAACGTATCGCGTCTGCGCCTTGGCTTCCATCTCTACTCCTCTTACCTACGCTCGGGCGCCGCGTTAGCGGCGGCCCTTGCGGTCGTCCTTCACGTGGCCCCTGAACGTGCGCGTGGGGGCGAACTCGCCGAGCTTGTGCCCGACCATCGCCTCAGTCACGAAGACGGGAACGTGCTTGCGCCCGTCGTGCACGGCAAAGGTGTGTCCCAGGAAATCCGGGGTGATCACGCTGCGGCGCGACCAGGTCTTGATGACGTTCTTCGTTCCCGCCTCGTTCTGGGCGTCCACCTTCTTCTGCAGGTGGTCGTCGACGAAGGGGCCCTTCTTCAGACTGCGTGGCATAAGTCAGGCTCCTTAACGCTTGTTCTTGCCAGTACGACGGCGGCGGACGATGAGCTTGTCGGACTCCTTGCCCGGGGTGCGCGTGCGCCCCTCGGGCTTGCCCCACGGCGAGACCGGGTGACGTCCACCGGAAGTCTTGCCCTCACCACCACCATGCGGGTGGTCGACCGGGTTCATGACGACACCGCGGACGGTCGGGCGCTTGCCCTTCCAGCGGTTGCGGCCTGCCTTGCCCCAGTTGATGTTGGACTGCTCGGCGTTGCCCACCTCGCCGACGGTCGCGCGGCAGCGCGCGTCGACGTTGCGGATCTCGCCGGAGGGCATGCGCAGCTGCGCGAAGCGGCCCTCCTTGGCAACCAGCTGCACCGAAGCGCCCGCGGAGCGAGCGATCTTGGCGCCGCCGCCCGGCTTCAGCTCGATCGCGTGAACGACCGTACCGACCGGGATGTTGCGCAGGGGCAGGTTGTTGCCAGGCTTGATGTCCGCATCGGCGCCGGCCTCGACGGCCGAACCCTGCGAGAGACGATCAGGCGCGATGATGTAGCGCTTCTCGCCGTCCGCGTAGTGCAGCAGCGCGATGCGTGCCGTGCGGTTGGGGTCGTACTCGATGTGAGCGACCGTCGCGGGCACGCCGTCCTTGTCGTGACGACGGAAGTCGATCACGCGGTAGGCGCGCTTGTGGCCACCGCCCTGGTGACGAGTGGTGATGCGACCGGTGTTGTTCCGGCCACCCTTCTTGTGCAGCGGACGCGTCAGCGACTTCTCCGGCTGCGAACGGGTGACCTCGGCGAAGTCGGCAACAGACGAGCCACGACGGCCCGGCGTTGTCGGCTTGTACTTACGAATAGCCATGTCGTTTCCTGTTCCTTGCCTAGCCCACGTGGCCGGAGAAGACGTCGAGTGCGTCGCCCTCGCCCACGGTGACAATCGCGCGCTTGACGTCCTTGCGCTTGCCCATGCCGAAGCGGGTGCGACGCGTCTTGCCCTTGCGGTTGATGGTGTTCACGGACACGACCTTCACGCCGAAGATCTGCTCGACCGCGATCTTGATCTCGGTCTTGTTGGCGCGAGGGTCGACCTCGAACGTGTACTTGCCGTGATCCATGAGCGAGTAGCTCTTCTCCGACACGATGGGTCGGATGAGGATGTCACGGGGGTTCTTGTTGAGAGTGGTCACGTGAGTTCTCCTTACGCCTCGGACTCGGTGGCGACAGCAGTCGCCGACTTGCCCTGGGCCGGACCCGCGAGGAATGCCTCGAGAGAGCCCGACGTGAAGACGAGGTCGTCGCTCACGAGCACGTCGTAGGTGTTGAGCTGATCCACGGCGAGCACGTGAATGCCGGCCGCGTTCCGCAGCGACTTCCACGACACCTCGTCGGCGCGCTCCAGCACGACGAGCGCGCTGCGGCCCGAGGTCGCGTGGGAGATCGCCGCGAGAGCGGTCTTGGTGGACGGGGCGTCCCCGGACACGAAGGCATCCAGCACGTGCACGCGGCCAGCGCGAGCACGGTCGGACAGGGCACCGCGAAGAGCGGCGGCCTTCATCTTCTTGGGGGTGCGCTGCGAGTAGTCACGCGGCTGCGGGCCGTGCACGATGCCACCACCAGCGAACTGGGGAGCGCGGATCGAGCCCTGACGGGCGCGGCCGGTGCCCTTCTGCTTGTAGGGCTTGCGGCCACCACCCGAGACTTCGCCTCGGGTCTTGGTGGAGTGCGTGCCCTGGCGTGCCGCGGCGCGCTGCGCGACGACGACCTGGTGGATCAGCGGGATGTTGGTGACGACGTTGAACACCTCGGCGGGCAGATCGGCGGTGCCGGTCTTCTTGCCTGCGGCGTCGGTGACGTCGACGGTCTGGGTCTCAGCCATGGGGTCACGCACCCTTCGCTGCGGAGCGGATCAGCACGACGCCGCCCTTGTTGCCGGGAACCGCGCCCTTGAGGAGCAGCAGTCCCTTCTCGGCGTCGATCGAGTGGACAGTCAGGTTCTGCACCGTCTTGCGGTCGTTGCCCATGCGGCCGGCCATCTTGATGCCGCGGAAGACGCGCGACGGCGTCGATGCGCCACCGATCGACCCGGCCTTGCGGTGGTTGCGGTGAGCACCGTGGGATGCGCCGACGCCGTGGAAGCCGTGACGCTTCATCACACCGGCGGTGCCCTTGCCCTTGGTGGTGCCGGTCACGTCGACCTTCTGGCCCGCTTCGAACACCTCAGCATTGAGCTCCTGGCCCAGCGAGAAGTCGGCGGCGTCCGCGGTGCGCACCTCGGCCACGTGGCGGCGCGGCGTGACGCCGGCAGCCTCGAAGTGGCCCTTGAGGGGCGCGGTGACGCGACGGGGGTCAACGGTACCGAACGCCAGCTGGACGGCTTCGTAGCCATCCCGCTCGACGTTGCGCACCTGGGTCACGACGTTGGTGTCGACCTGGACGACGGTCACGGGCACAACACGGCCCTCGTCATCCCACACCTGCGTCATGCCCAGCTTCGTACCAAGCAGCGCACGCGTGGTGCGCTGGGCATTGGAAGTCGTGGTCATGGTGCTTATGTCCTTAACGTTGCTTAGAGCTTGATCTCGATGTTGACGTCCGCAGGCAGGTCGAGTCGCATGAGCGAGTCGACGGCCTTCGGCGTCGGGTCCACGATGTCGATGAGGCGCTTGTGCGTGCGCATCTCGAAGTGCTCGCGGGAGTCCTTGTACTTGTGCGGCGAACGAATCACGCAGAACACGTTCTTCTCCGTCGGGAGCGGCACGGGGCCGACCACCGACGCGCCGGCGCGCGTGACCGTCTCGACGATCTTTCGGGCCGAGGAGTCGATGACCTCGTGGTCATAGCTCTTCAGCCGAATGCGGATCTTCTGTCCCGCCATCGCGTGGTTCTGCCTTTTCTCTCGTACGTCTGTGGTCTCTCACCCCCGACCCCCGCGCTCGGGCGTGTCGCATATCTGCGACGCACTGGCGCGCTTCTCGATCTCTCGAGTCGTCGTGGGTGAGTGTGCGGTCGCCCACAATGGGCAACCTGAATATTGTGCCAGATTTCGGGCCTCAGCGCCAACCGAGGGCCTGACACACCGATGCGGGGCCCGGCCGGTGAGCCGGACCCCGCACCGAAATGTGTGAAAAGAACTACTTGGTGATCTTGGTGACGGTGCCTGAACCGACGGTACGGCCACCCTCACGGATCGCGAAGCCCTGACCCTCTTCGAGGGCGATCGGCTGAATCAGCTCGACCGACATCTCAGTGGTGTCGCCGGGCATGACCATGTCGGTGCCCTCGGGCAGCGTGATCACGCCGGTCACATCCGTGGTGCGGATGTAGAACTGCGGGCGGTAGTTCGTGTAGAAGGGGTTGTGGCGTCCACCCTCATCCTTGTTGAGGATGTAGACCTTGCCCTCGAAGTTGGTGTGCGGCGTGGTGGTGCCAGGAGCAACCACGACCTGGCCGCGCTCGACGTCCTCACGCTTGGTGCCACGAAGCAGCAGGCCGCAGTTCTCGCCGGCCCAGGCCTCGTCCATCTGCTTGTGGAACATCTCGATACCCGTGACCGTGGTCTTCTGCGGGTCGCGGATGCCGAGGATCTCGACGTCCGAGTTGATCGCGAGCTTGCCGCGCTCCACCTTGCCGGTGACGACGGTGCCACGACCGGTGATCGTGAAGACGTCCTCGATCGGCATCAGGAAGGGCTTGTCCATGTCGCGGACGGGCTCGGGGACGTTCTCGTCCACGGCCTCCATCAGGTCCGCCACGGACTTCGCCCACTTCTCGTCACCCTCGAGCGCCTTGAGCGCCGAGACCTTGACCACGGGAGCGTTGTCGCCGTCGAAGCCCTGCGACGACAGCAGCTCGCGGACCTCCATCTCGACGAGGTCCAGGATCTCCTCGTCATCGACCATGTCCGACTTGTTGAGCGCCACGAGCAGGTAGGGAACGCCGACCTGCTTCGCGAGCAGCACGTGCTCACGGGTCTGAGCCATCGGGCCGTCGGTCGCCGCGACCACGAGGATCGCGCCGTCCATCTGCGCGGCACCGGTGATCATGTTCTTGATGTAGTCGGCGTGCCCAGGAGCGTCGACGTGCGCGTAGTGGCGCTTCTCGGTCTGGTACTCGATGTGCGCAATGTTGATCGTGATGCCGCGCTCACGCTCTTCGGGCGCCTTGTCGATGTCCTCGAAGGGCGTGAAGGGGTTGAGCTCGGGGTACTGGTCGTGCAGCACCTTCGAGATCGCTGCAGTCAGCGTCGTCTTGCCGTGGTCGACGTGACCGATGGTTCCGATGTTGACGTGCGGCTTGTTCCGCTCGAACTTGGCCTTAGCCATGAGGGGTTCCTCCTGATTTTTTGAGACTTAAGGTAAAGATGCTAGTCCGTGAGGCCCGGTGAGGGCCATTCGGGGTGTCATCCCTACTGGTCGCTATTGTTGCTGATGTTTTACAACCGGTGGGACTACTCGCCCCGGGTCTTCGCGATGATCTCCTCGGCGACTGCCTTGGGGACCTCCGCGTAGCTGTCGAACGACATCGAATACACCGCTCGGCCCGACGTCTTGGAACGCAGGTCGCCGACGTAGCCGAACATCTCGGACAGCGGCACGAGCGCGTCGATGACCTTGACGCCAGCGGCATCGGACATCTGACGGATCTGACCGCGGCGCGAGTTGACGTCGCCGATGACCTCGCCCATGTACTCCTCGGGCGTGCGGACCTCGACGGCCATCATCGGCTCGAGCAGAACGGGCTTCGCCAGCTTCGAGGCCTCCTTGAAGGCCATCGAACCGGCAATCTTGAACGCCATCTCCGAAGAGTCGACATCGTGGTACTGACCGTCGAGCAGCGTCGCACGCACACCCACGACCGGGTAGCCGGCCTGGATGCCGAGCTCCATGGCGGCCTGCATACCGGCGTCGACCGACGGGATGTACTCCCGCGGGATGCGTCCACCGGTGACGGCGTTCTTGAACTCGTACTGGACCTCGGAGTCGGCCTCGAGGGGCTCGAGCGAGATCTGCACCTTCGCGAACTGGCCGGAACCGCCGGTCTGCTTCTTGTGGGTGTAGTCGTACTTCGCGACCGTCTTGCGGATGGTCTCGCGGTACGCCACCTGAGGCTTGCCCACATTGGCGTCGACCTTGAACTCGCGCCGCATGCGGTCCACGAGGATGTCGAGGTGAAGCTCTCCCATGCCGCCGATGACGGTCTGGCCGGTCTCGTCGTCCAGGCGCACGCGGAAGGTGGGGTCCTCCTCCGCGAGCTTCTGGATCGCAAGCGACAGCTTCTCCTGGTCGCCCTTGGTCTTGGGCTCGATCGCCACGTCGATCACGGGCTCCGGGAAGGTCATCGACTCAAGCACGACCTGGTGCTCCGGGTTGCACAGCGTGTCGCCCGTCGTCGTGTCCTTGAGCCCGATCACCGCGTAGATGTGGCCGGCGTGAATGGACTCGACAGGGTTCTCCTTGTTGGCGTGCATCTGGAACAGCTTTCCGATGCGCTCCTTCTTGCCCTTGGTCGAGTTGATGATCTGAGCGCCGTTCTCGAGGTGACCCGAGTAGACGCGGACGTAGGTCAGGCGACCGAAGAACGGGTGCGAGACCACCTTGAACGCGAGAGCGGAGAACGGCTCGTTCGCGTCAGCGTGGCGCTCGACGATGACCTCGGGGTCCTTGACGTCGTGGCCCTGGATGGCGGGCACGTCGAGCGGGCCCGGCAGGTAGTCGATGACCGCGTCGAGCATCGGCTGCACGCCGCGGTTCTTGAACGCGGAGCCGCACAGCACGGGGTAGATCTCGGAGGCGACCGTCATCTTGCGGATCGCGGCCTTGATCTCTGCGACCGTGATCTCCTCGCCGCCGAGGTACTTCTCGAAGAGAACCTCGTCCGACTCCGCCACGCTCTCGAGCAGCGCTGCGCGGTACTCGTCGGCCTTGTCCTTGAGGTCCGCCGGAATCTCGGTGGTCTCGTAGGTGGCGCCCATCGTGACGTCGCCCTTCGAGTCGCCGGGCCACACCTTGGCGTTCATCTCGACCAGGTCGACGATGCCCACGAAGTCGTTCTCAGCCCCGATGGGCAGCTGGATGACCAACGGCTTGGCACCGAGTCGCTTGACGATGGTCTCGACGGTGAAGTAGAAGTCCGCGCCGAGCTTGTCCATCTTGTTGACGAAGCAGATGCGGGGGACGTCGTACTTGTCGGCCTGGCGCCACACAGTCTCGGACTGGGGCTCCACGCCTTCCTTGCCGTCGAACACGGCGACCGCGCCGTCGAGGACGCGCAGCGAGCGCTCGACCTCGACAGTGAAGTCCACGTGGCCAGGGGTGTCGATGATGTTGATCTGGTTGTCGGCCCAGAAGCACGTGACCGCGGCGGACGTGATGGTGATGCCGCGCTCCTGCTCCTGCTCCATCCAGTCGGTCGTCGAGGCGCCGTCGTGGGTCTCGCCGATCTTGTAATTGACACCCGTGTAGAACAGGATGCGCTCGGTCGTAGTGGTCTTGCCGGCATCGATGTGAGCCATGATGCCGATGTTGCGGACCTTCGTCAGGTCCGTGAGCACGTCCTGTGCCACGTGGTTCTCCTAGAGTCTTGGGATCCCGTCGAACGAGGCGACGACTACCAGCGGTAGTGCGCGAACGCCTTGTTCGACTCGGCCATCTTGTGCATGTCCTCGCGACGCTTCACCGCGGCGCCGAGGCCGTTCGATGCGTCGAGGATCTCGTTCATGAGGCGCTCCGTCATGGTCTTCTCGCGACGTGCGCGCGAGAAGTCCACCAGCCAGCGGAGGGCGAGCGTGGTCGATCGCACCGGACGCACGTCGACAGGCACCTGATAGGTGGCACCACCGACGCGGCGGCTGCGGACCTCGAGTGCCGGGCGGATGTTCTCGAGGGCGCGCTTGAGCACGACCACGGGGTCCTGGCCAGACTTCTCGCCGACACCCGCGAGAGCGCCGTAGACGATAGCCTCGGCGGTCGACTTCTTGCCGTCGAGCAGCACCTTGTTGATGAGCTGGGTGACGACGATCGCGCCGTGCACCGGGTCATTGATGACGGGCCGCTTGGGGGCCGGTCCCTTGCGAGGCATTACTTCTTCTCCCTCTTCGCGCCGTAACGGCTGCGAGCCTGCTGGCGGCCCTTCACGCCCTGCGTGTCGAGCGAACCGCGAACGATCTTGTAGCGAACACCGGGAAGGTCCTTCACACGGCCACCACGCACGAGCACGATGGAGTGCTCCTGCAGGTTGTGGCCCTCACCCGGGATGTAGGCCGTGACCTCGATGCCCGTGGACAGGCGCACGCGGGCGACCTTGCGAAGAGCCGAGTTCGGCTTCTTGGGCGTCGTGGTGTAAACACGGGTGCACACGCCGCGCCGCTGGGGGCTCGACTTGAGCGCCGGCGTCTTGGTCTTGCTGGCCTTGGGGTGCCGGCCTTTCCTGACCAGCTGCTGAATCGTAGGCACTACATCTCCGTTTGATCGTGTGTTGCTGAAACCTGCGGGGGTCCGACCCCCGCGCCCGGGCGTGTCGCACCTATGGTGAAAAACGCCCGACAGGGCGCGCGTGGGGGCCCGACGTCGCGGGCACGAGTATCTACGATACCCGTGACCCGCGACGTCGTCAAAGCGGGGCAGGCGCGCCCCGCGGCCGACGGGTGCTACTCGCGAGGAAAGTCGAACTCCTCGAGGCGTACTGCCTCTCCGGTTCCCTCGCTGAAGTACTGGCCGTCCCACTCTTCGTAGCCGAAGGTCGGGAACAGATTGGCCTTCGCCTCCTCGGTGGGCTCGACCGTTGCGGTGGCGTAGTTCTGAAGTCCGGTGCCCGCGGGGATGAGCTTTCCGAGGATGACGTTCTCCTTGAGCCCGACCAGGGGGTCGGACTTGCCGGACATCGCCGCCTCCGTGAGCACACGGGTGGTCTCCTGGAAGGAGGCCGCGGACAGCCACGACTCGGTCGCGAGCGACGCCTTGGTGATTCCCATGAGCTCGGGCCGAGCCGATGCCGGCTTGCCTCCGCTGGTCACGGTCTCACGGTTGGCCCTCTCGAACCGCGCACGCTCGACGAGCTCGCCCGGCAGCAGCGGAGCCTCGCCAGCCTCGAGCACCGTCACGCGGCGGAGCATCTGCCGCACGATGACCTCGATGTGCTTGTCGTGGATCTCGACACCCTGCGAGCGGTACACGTTCTGGACCTCGTCCACCAGGTGCTTCTGGGTGGCGCGGGGGCCGAGGATGCGCAGCACGTTCTTGGGATCCACGGCGCCGGCCACGAGCTGCTGGCCGACCTCGACGTGCTCGCCGTCCTGCACCAGCAGGCGCGAACGCTTGGACACCGGGTACTCGAACGGCTCGTCGCCATTGTCCGGGGTGACGATCAGGCGGCGCGTGGCCTCCGAGTCGTCGACCTTCAGACGACCGGGGACCTCAGAGATCGGGGCCTCACCCTTGGGGGTGCGAGCCTCGAAGAGCTCCTGCACACGCGGCAGACCCTGCGTGATGTCATCCGCAGACGCCACACCACCGGTGTGGAAGGTGCGCATGGTCAGCTGGGTGCCAGGCTCGCCGATCGACTGGGCGGCGACGATGCCGACCGCCTCGCCGATGTCCACGAGCTCACGAGTGGCAAGCGAACGGCCGTAGCACTTCGCGCACGTGCCGACGGCGGACTCACACGTCAGGACCGAACGGACCTTGACGTCCTCGACGCCTTCCGCGATGAGCGCATCGATCAGCACGTCGCCGATGTCGGCTCCGGCCTTCCCGATGACGTTGCCCTTCGCGTCGGCGACGTCGGTCGCGAGCGTGCGGGCGAAGACCGAGGTCTCCACGCGCTCGTGCTTGACGACCTCGCCGCCAGCAGTGCGCTCGACGATCGGCATGGACAGTCCGCGCTCAGTGCCGCAGTCGCCCTCACGAACGATGACGTCCTGCGACACGTCCACGAGGCGCCGGGTCAGGTAGCCCGAGTCCGCGGTGCGCAGAGCCGTGTCAGCGAGGCCCTTGCGAGCACCGTGCGTGGCGATGAAGTACTCGAGGACGGACAGTCCCTCGCGGTAGTTCGACTTGATCGGACGCGGGATGATCTCACCCTTGGGGTTCGCCACCAGTCCGCGCATACCGGCGATCTGACGGACCTGCATCCAGTTACCACGAGCACCCGAGTCCACCATGGTGTGCACGGTGTTGTACTGCGGGAACGACTCGCGCATGGCGCGGTCGACCTCGTTGGTCGCCTGGGTCCAGATCTCGATGAGCTCCTGACGGCGCTCGTCGTCCGTGATCAGACCGGTCTCGTACTGCACCTGCACCTTGACGGCCTGAGCCTCGTAGCGGTCCAGAATCTCCTGCTTGTTCTTCGGAGTCGCCACATCGCCGATGCCGATGGTCACGCCAGAGCGCGTGGCCCAGTGGAATCCGGCCGACTTGAGCGCGTCCAGCGACGCAGCGACCTCCACCTTCTCGTAACGCTCGGCGAGCTCGTTGACGATGCCGCCGAGGACCTTCTTGTCAACGTTGCGGTTGACGTACGGGAAGGAGATCGGCAGCAGCTCGTTGAACAGTGCGCGACCGAGGGTCGTGGTGAGCGTGAACGGCACACCCGCGACGCGGTCGGACGGCAGCTCGTGGCCGGCCGGCGGCACGGTGTCGGCGTCGACGCGCAGCGAGATCTCTGCGCCGAGCGCAATCTCCCCCGCGTCGAACGACATGCGAGCCTCTGACGTCGAGGAGAACGCGAGGCCCTCGCCCTTCGACCCCGGCTTGTGGAGCGTCATGTGGTACAGACCGATGATCATGTCCTGGGACGGCATGGTCACCGGACGGCCGTCCGACGGCTTCAGGATGTTGTTGCTCGACAGCATCAGCACGCGAGCCTCCGCCTGCGCCTCGGCGCTCAGCGGGAGGTGCACGGCCATCTGGTCGCCGTCGAAGTCAGCGTTGAACGCACCGCAGACGAGCGGGTGCAGGTGGATGGCCTTGCCCTCCACCAGCTGAGGCTCGAACGCCTGGATGCCCAGGCGGTGCAGCGTCGGTGCGCGGTTCAGCAGCACCGGGTGCTCCGTGATGACCTCTTCGAGCACGTCCCAGACCTCGGAACGGCTGCGCTCGACCATGCGCTTCGCAGACTTGATGTTCTGCGCGTGGTTGAGCTCGACGAGACGCTTCATGACGAACGGCTTGAACAGCTCGAGCGCCATCTGCTTGGGAAGACCGCACTGGTGCAGCTTGAGCTGCGGGCCGACCACGATGACCGAACGGCCCGAGTAGTCGACGCGCTTGCCGAGCAGGTTCTGACGGAACCGGCCCTGCTTGCCCTTCAGCATGTCGGAGATCGACTTCAGCGGCCGGTTGCCCGGTCCGGTGACCGGACGGCCACGACGGCCGTTGTCGAACAGCGCGTCCACTGCCTCCTGGAGCATGCGCTTCTCGTTGTTCACGATGATCTCGGGCGCACCGAGATCCAGCAGACGCTTGAGTCGGTTGTTGCGGTTGATGACGCGGCGGTACAGGTCGTTGAGGTCGGAGGTCGCGAAGCGGCCGCCGTCCAGCTGCACCATCGGTCGCAGGTCCGGCGGAATGACCGGGACGGCGGTGAGCACCATGCCCGAGGGCGAGTTGGTGGTCGTGAGGAACGCGTTGACGACCTTGAGGCGCTTGAGCGCCCGAGTCTTGCGCTGGCCCTTGCCGTTGGCGATGATGTCGCGCAGGTGGAGCGCCTCGGCGTCGAGGTCGAAGGTCTCGAGGCGCTTCTTGATCGCCTCGGCACCCATCGAACCCTTGAAGTACACGCCGTAGCGGCGCGACAGCTCGCGGTAGAGCAGCTCATCGCCCTCGAGGTCCTGGACCTTGAGGCTGACGAAGCGGTCGAACACCGCGTCGAGACGCTCGATCTCGGCATCCGCGCGCTTGCGCAGGTTCGCCATCTCGCGCTCCGCGCCGTCCTTCACCTTGCGCTTGGCGTCAGCCTTCGCGCCCTCGGCCTCGAGTTCGCCGAGGTCCTTCTCCAGCTTCTCGGCGCGGTTGTTGATGTCCACGTCGCGCTGGTTGGCGATCTGCTTCTTCTCCGCCTCGATCTCGTTGCGCAGCTTCGGCAGGTCCTCGTGACGACCGTCCTCGTCCACCTCGGTCACCATGTAGGCGGCGAAGTAGATGACCTTCTCGAGGTCCTTCGGGGCGAGGTCGAGCAGGTAGCCAAGACGCGACGGGACGCCCTTGAAGTACCAGATGTGGGTGACGGGAGCGGCGAGCTCGATGTGGCCCATCCGCTCACGGCGGACGCGAGATCGGGTGACCTCGACGCCGCAGCGCTCGCAGACGATGCCGCGGTAGCGCACGCGCTTGTACTTGCCGCAGCCGCACTCCCAGTCACGGGTCGGGCCGAAGATCTTCTCGCAGAAGAGTCCGTCCTTCTCCGGCTTCAGGGTGCGGTAGTTGATGGTCTCGGGCTTCTTGACCTCGCCATGGGACCACGTGCGGATGTCCTCCGCCGTGGCCAGACCGATGCGAAGGTCGCTGAACTCATTGACGTCTAGCACAGTCAGTTCCTTTGCTTAGATCTCGTCGACGCTGGAGGCGTCAGGGCGGCTGGAGAGGGAGATGCCGAGCGACTCGGCGGCCTGATATGCGTCGTCCTCAGACTCGCGCATCTCGACGAGCTGACCCTCAGAGTTGAGGACCTCGACGTTCAGGCACAGCGACTGCATCTCCTTCATGAGCACCCGGAACGACTCGGGCAGGCCCGGGTCGGGGATGTTCTGGCCCTTGACGATGGCCTCGTACACCTTCACACGGCCCACCACGTCGTCAGACTTGATGGTCAGCAGCTCCTGCAGGGCGTAGGCGGCGCCATAGGCCTCGAGGGCCCAGACCTCCATCTCGCCGAAGCGCTGGCCGCCGAACTGGGCCTTTCCGCCCAGGGGCTGCTGCGTGATCATCGAGTACGGACCCGTGGAACGCGCGTGGATCTTGTCGTCGACAAGGTGGTGGAGCTTCAGGATGTACTTGTAGCCCACCGCCACCGGCTCGGGGAACGGCTCGCCGGAGCGGCCATCGAACAGCCGTGCCTTGCCGTCGTCGTCGACCAGCCGGTCGCCGTCCTTGTTCGGGTTGATGACCGACCGCAGGTTGAGAAGAGTCTTCTCCTCCAGGCCGTCGAACACCGGCGTGGCCACCGGAGTGCCCGGCTCGGACTTCTCCGCGCCCTTGGGCAGGTTCTTGGCCCACTCCTCATCGCTGCCGGTGGCATCCCAGCCGTGCTTCGCCACCCAGCCCGTGTGAGTCTCGAGCACCTGGCCGACGTTCATACGACCGGGCACGCCGAGCGGGTTGAGGATGATGTCGACAGGCGTGCCGTCCTCGAGGAACGGCATGTCCTCGATGGGCAGGATCGTCGAGATGACGCCCTTGTTGCCGTGACGGCCAGCGAGCTTGTCGCCCTCCTGGATCTTGCGGCGCTGAGCGATGTACACGCGCACCAGCTCGTTGACGCCGGCAGGAAGGTCGTCGCCCTCCTCCTCGGTGAACACGCGCACGCCGATGACGGTGCCGGACTCGCCGTGAGGAACCTTGAGCGAGGTGTCGCGCACTTCGCGCGCCTTCTCGCCGAAGATCGCGCGCAGCAGGCGCTCCTCAGGGGTGAGCTCGGTCTCGCCCTTGGGCGTGACCTTTCCGACCAGGACGTCGCCCGCACGCACCTCGGCGCCGATGCGGATGATGCCACGCTCGTCGAGGTCCGCGAGCACCTCCTCGGAGGCGTTCGGGATGTCGCGCGTGATCTCTTCCGGGCCCAGCTTGGTGTCCCGAGCATCGACCTCGTGCTCCTCGATGTGGATCGACGACAGCACGTCGTCCTCCACAAGGCGCTGCGACAGGATGATCGCGTCCTCGTAGTTGTGCCCCTCCCAGCACATGAAGGCCACGAGCAGGTTGCGGCCGAGCGCGAGCTCGCCGTTGTCCGTCGACGGTCCGTCGGCGATGACCGAGCCCTCGACGAGGACGTCGCCCTCGCTGACGAGCACGCGCTGGTTGTAGCTCGTGCCCTGGTTCGAGCGCTCGAACTTGGCGATGCGGTAGGAACCGGTGGTGGCATCGTCGTTCGCCACCGTGACCAGCCCAGCGCTCACCTCGGTGACCACACCAGGCTTGGTCGCCACGACGACGTCACCGGCGTCGATCGCCGCGCGGCGCTCCATGCCGGTGCCGACCAGTGGCGCCTCGGAACGCACGAGCGGCACGGCCTGGCGCTGCATGTTCGCACCCATGAGGGCGCGGTTGGCGTCGTCGTGCTCCAGGAACGGGATCAGCGCGGTCGCGACCGACACCATCTGGCGCGGCGAGACGTCCATGTAGTCCACGGCGTCGCGCGGCACGAACTCGACCTCGCCACCCTTGGAGCGGACCAGCACGCGCTCCTCGGCGAACGTGTTGTTGTCGCTCAGCTTCGCGTTGGCCTGCGCGATGACGAAGCGGTCCTCGTCGTCGGCGGTCAGGTAGTCGACCTTGTCGGTGACCTTGCCCTTGAGCACCTTGCGGTAGGGGGTCTCGACGAAGCCGAGCGGATTCACGCGGCCATAGGTCGCGAGCGCACCGATCAGTCCGATGTTCGGTCCTTCAGGCGTCTCGATGGGGCACATGCGTCCGTAGTGCGACGGGTGAACGTCACGAACCTCCATGCCGGCGCGGTCACGGGACAGACCACCGGGGCCAAGCGCCGAGAGGCGGCGCTTGTTGGTGAGACCCGCGAGCGGGTTGTTCTGGTCCATGAACTGCGACAGCTGCGACGTGCCGAAGAACTCGCGGATCGCGGCGACCACAGGGCGCGTGTTGATCAGGGTCTGCGGCGTGATCGCCTCGACGTCCTGAGTCGTCATGCGCTCACGCACCACCCGCTCCATGCGGGACAGGCCCGTACGGATCTGGTTCTGCACGAGCTCGCCCACGGCGCGAATGCGGCGGTTGCCGAAGTGGTCGATGTCGTCGGTCTCGACCTCGACCTCGTCCACGAGACCCGGGAAGGTCTTCTGGCCGGAGTGCGCGGCAGCGATGTACTTGACGGTTGCGACGATGTCGTCGAGCGTCAGCGTGGACTCGCCCAGCTTCTTGCCGACCTTGAGCTTCTTGTTCAGCTTGAAGCGGCCGACCTTCGCGAGGTCGTAGCGCTTGGGGTTGAAGTAGAAGTTGTCGAGCAGGTTCTGGCCCGCCTCGACCGTGGGCGGCTCGCCCGGGCGCAGCTTGCGGTACAGGTCGACGAGGGCGTCCTCCTGCGAGTGGACGGTGTCCTTCTCGAGGGTCTCGAGGATCGCGGGGTAGTCCTTGAACTCCTCCGCGATGGTCTCGTCTGACATGCCGAGCGCCTTGAGGAACAGGGTCACCGGCTGCTTGCGCTTGCGGTCGACGCGCACGCCGACGGCGTCGCGCTTGTCGATCTCGAACTCGAGCCACGCACCGCGCGAGGGGATGACCTTCGCAGTGAAGATGTCCTTGTCGGACGTCTTGTCGGGGGTGCGCTCGAAGTAGACGCCGGGCGATCGCACGAGCTGCGAGACGACCACGCGCTCGGTGCCGTTCACGATGAATGTGCCCTTGGGGGTCATGAGCGGGAAGTCGCCCATGAACACGGTCTGCGACTTGATCTCGCCGGTCGTGTTGTTCATGAACTCCGCGGTCACGAAGAGCTGCGCGGCGAAGGTGAAGTCCTTCTCCTTGCACTCCTCGGGAGTGTGGCGAGGCTCCTCGAAATACGGGTCCGAGAAACTCAGCGACATCGTCTGGCCGAAGTCCTCGATCGGAGAGATCTCCTCGAAGATCTCCTGCAGTCCCGCGATCTCGGGGACGTCGTCGCGTCCCTCGTTCTTCGCAGTCTCCACGCGTCCCTGCCAGGTCGCGTTGCCGACGAGCCAGTCAAAGCTCTCGGTCTGGATGCCGAGGAGGTTAGGAACCTCGATCGGCTCGGAGATCTGCGCGAAGGAGATTCGCGGTGATGCGGAACGGTTGGCGATGGCAGTTGCCGAAGGGGTGCGCGAGGCAGCCAAGGGCGGGTCCTTCCCTCTTGATAGCGTGCGTGTCGCGAGTCCTCAGCCACATACTCCACCGGATCCCGGGGCCAAGCCGCGTATCTGCGGAGGCGCGCCGGGTAGGCATATGAGGGCAGGGCGATAGACAGCGCAAAGCAAGAGACTACGCTGTCGATCCCAATATGTCCAGTCGACTCATCCGCGCCACCCGACACGCCGCGATGCCACCCGATCGTGACCCTCGCCTCGCGCACTCCGCACGCCTGAGCACTCCGCGACCGTGGACACGGACCGATGCCCGCGGTCCACCGGGGGGGTGGGAGAACCGCGGGCATCGGCCGGTCGGAATGTCCTCCGTGAGGGTCAGTGCTCCAGGACGGGCGCGCCGACCCACCGGGGCGTGCGCAAGCCGAGCGGCCGCACGCTGTAGTGATCGGCGCCGCCCACCGAACCACAGACTTCAGCCTTGTGTCGCACCACCTGCCTGAGCGCCTCCAGGGCCGGAGGATAGATGTCGTGGGGCTCGCGCTCAGCTGGGTCGGCGAGCACCTCGCGGAGCCGTGCGAAGTAGGCAGTCTTCATGTCAGCCGAGATGTTGACCTTCGCGATGCCGTGCTTGACCGCGCGGGAGACTTCCGCGTCGGCCGCACCCGAGCCTCCGTGCAGGACCAGCGGAACGGGCACCGCGTCGTGGATGGTGGCGACCAGATCGATCTTCAACTGCGGAGAGAATCCAGGCGGGTACACGCCATGCGCCGTCCCGACCGCGACCGCGAGGTAGTCCACTCCGGTAGCGGCGACGAACGCGGCCGCCTCCTCAGGAGTCGTGTAGGTGATCTCGTTCATCTCTTCGATCGTCTGGGGGTCCCGGGGGCCGATCGTTCCGATCTCACCCTCGACCGACACGCCGACAGGTCTGGCGGCGTTCACGACCTTGCGTGTCAGTGCGACGTTCTCGTCGTATGGCAGCAGCGAACCGTCGATCATGACCGACGTGAATCCCAGCCGGATCGCACCGATCACCTGATCGTAGGTCGCGCCGTGATCGAGCTGAATCGCGACTGGCACACTCGTCGCCTCCGCGAGCTTGCGCACTGACGCAAGGAACTCATCCCCCATCAGCTGCCACTCCGCGGGATGAATCGAGATGATCATCGGTGACCGCACGGCCTCGCTCTCTGCGAGTGCCGCGGTGAGCATGCCGTAGTCGCTGATGTTGTAGGCCGGGACGGCGAATCCTCGTGCGAAGGCCGGAGCCAGTACCTCGGTGCCGCTCATCAACATAGTGGGGTGCCTTCCTCTGGGTGGGGGTGGATCATCCTGGTATTCATGCCTTCACGGCTCCCGCAGTCATGCCGCTGACGAACTGGCGCTGGAAGAAGAGGAACAGGATGAGCACCGGCAGGCAGCCGAGCACGCTCATCGCCATCATTTCGCTCCACTGGAAGGAGTGCTCCCCCATGAGGAGCTGGATTCCGACGGGCACCGTCCTGTTCGACTTGCTCTGTGTCAGGGTGAGCGCGAAGAGATACTCGTTCCACGCCACCATGAAGGTGTACGCACCCACGGAGACGATTCCGGGCTTGGCGATCGGCACGAGCACTCGCCATAGAGCGCGAAAGGTGCCGCCGCCGTCGATCTTGACCGCCTCGTCGAGTTCCTTCGGGATGGTGTTGAAGTAGCCCGTCATCATGAGGATGGCGTAAGGAATCGTGGCGACCACATAGGTGAGCACGAGCGCCCACAGCGAGTCGTAGAGCTTGAGCCACACCACAAGACCGAAGTACGGGATCAGAAGGGTGATGGGCGGCACGGCCTGGATCGAGATGATGAC
Organism: Demequina aestuarii; assembly: GCF_000975095.1. Taxonomy (GTDB): domain Bacteria; phylum Actinomycetota; class Actinomycetes; order Actinomycetales; family Demequinaceae; genus Demequina; species Demequina aestuarii. The sequence goes on along the minus strand of NZ_BBRD01000001.1, from coordinate 335,474 downwards.
CGCATTGAGCGACTTCTTGAAGGGAAAGTCGAAGCGGCTGAGCGCGTAGCCCGCCATGATTCCCGCGACGATGGTGAGCAGCACCACCGCGCCGGCGACGAGGTAGCTGTTGAGGAAGAACCGGACCTTCTCCGGGTCGGTGAGGATCTCGGCATACGCCGCAAACGTGAACGTCTCCGGGATGAAGGTGGGCGGGTACGCGAAGATCTCGGTGTTCGGCTTGAAGGAGCTGGTGAGCATCCACAGGGCGGGGCCGCCCGCGAACAGCGCACCTGCGGTCAGGCCCACCCACAGCCAGATCCTCGTGGCGGTGTGGCGCTTGCGCCCCGCCATCGGCGTCATGGTCGCCATGTCAATCCCTCGCCTTCTGGTGACGCACATAGACCAGAGCGACGGCCATCGAGACGATGAACAGGATGACGCCGCTCGCGGCGGCCATCGAGAACTCGTGTCGCGAGAAGGCGAGCTTGTAGGTGTAGGTCGCGATGGTCTCGGTCGCATTCAGGGGGCCGCCGCCCGTCGCCAGCCACACGATGGGGAACTGCTGCATGTTCCAGATGAAGTCAAGCATGAGCATCGCGACGATGATGGGCTTGAGCTGAGGAAGCGTGACGTTGAAGAACCTCGACCACGGCCCGGCCCCATCGACCTGGGCCGCCTCGTAGAGATCAGCGGGGATGCCCTGCAGGCCAGCCAGCAGGCTGATCATCAGGAACGGGTAGCCGGCCCACACATTGATGAAGATCACGGTGAGGAGCGCGAGGTCGGGGTTGGAGAACCACTCGACCCGCTGATCGACGACGTTCAGCGTCGTGAGCAGATAGTTGACGACGCCGCTGGGGTTGAGCAGGAGTTGCCAGACGATGACCACGATCGAGGCCGTGAACACCCAGGGGAGAATGAAGATCACCCGGAAGACGGCGGTGGCGAGTCGTGGAACCAGACCGCTGTTGAGCATCATCGCGAAGCCGAGACCCAGGAGCAGGTGCAGCGTCACCGAGACCGTCGTGAAGATCAGCGTGTTGCCGATCGCCTTGCGGAACACAGGATCGGCGATGAGAGTGCCGAAGTTCGCGGGTCCGACGAACTCCGAATTGGCCTCCATCACGACGTTGCTCAGCACGGAGTAGACGAACACCATGACCACAGGCGTGGCCATCATCACGGCCATGACCACGAGGGTCGGCGCCATGTACGCGTAGGCCGTCAGGCTCGTCCGTCGCCGAGGCGTCAGGCGGGGAGGTGGGGACGAATCAACTCGGGGCGGAATCGGTATCGCTTGCATGGTGCCCTTGCGTCTAGGGATCGCTTCGCTGCGATCATGAGTCGGACGATGAGACCGGTGTGGGGGACGGGGCTCGCCGCCCCCCCACACCGGATGGGGGCCAAGAGGAACTACCCGAGAACGCCGGTCCAGTACTCCTGGAGCGATGCCTGCGTCTCCTCGATGGTCGCCTCACCCTCGAGCAGTCTCACCAGGTTCTCGTTGAGGTTCCTGTTGAGGTCGAGTGCGTTCGGAAGGCCCTCGAGCTCCGTCACGAACTCGCTCTCCTGGTACACCTCGAAGGCGAGCTCATACAGCGGATCGCCGTCGACGTACCCCGGAACGGACTCGCTGTTGCCGGGGAAGCCAGTCGCTTCCGTCGCGAGCTCGGAGTTGACGTCCGTGCCCATGATGAACTCCACGAGCTTCCACGCCTCCGCCTTGTGCTCGCTGTTCTCGGCGATGCCCATCCCCCAGCTCGCTCCCGCGAGCCCGCGAGTGCCGGTGAAGCCGTCCTCGACCGGAACGTAGCCGATCGTGAAGTCGAGATCAGGGTTGGCGTCTCGGATCCCGCCGATGTGAGCGAGCGAGCCGTTCATCATTCCTGTCCGGCCAGCGGTGAACTCCTCGACCTTCTGCTGCTCCTGCTGGGTGAACGCGCCGGGGGTGACGTAGCCAGCGTCGTACTGGGCCTTCAGGAACTCGAGCCAGTCCGCGATCTCCTGAGTCTCGAAGTTGGGCTTGCGGTCCTCGAGGAACCGTCCGCCAGAAGCCCAGAGCCAGGACTGCGAGTCGAAGCCTGCAGGAGACTGCACGTTGATCGGCAGCGACCAGGCATAGACGTTGCCGTCCGGGTCGGTCACTGCGTCTGCGGCTGCGGTGAACTCGTCCCGAGTCTCCGGAAGTTCCGCTACGCCCGCCTCACTGAGGAGGTCGTTGTTGTAGTACATCGGGTAGGCGAAGTTCAGTGCGCGCACCATGTACGTGGCACCGTCGATCTGATCGTTGCTGACAAGCTGGCCGGGATCGAAGCCCGCGTCGTCCATGAGCGTGCTGAGGTTGGTGATGGCACCCTGCGTCTTCAGGTCGTAGACACTCGCGCCGTTGATCGCGACCACGTCCGCCAGGGTGCCGGTCGCCGCCGCTGCCGTCTGGAGGTCGACAGTCGCCGAGTACGGGTTCGAGATCAGCTCGACCGTGACGCCTGGGTTCGCCTCCTCGAAGCGGTCCATGAGGTCACGCATCACGCCTTCGTCCAGCTCGACCTCCCACCATTGGCTGAACTGCAGATTGACTGCGTCACCCGACGCGGACGCGTCGCCAGCCGGCGAATCGCCGCCTGCGTCGGAAGCACAGCCGGCGAGCGCGAGCATCGCCGCCCCGCCAAAGACCGCCATCATTGCAAGTCTGCGTTGCATAGTCATCTCCTCCTTGAGATCAATGGCTCCGGTGCACTCGCAAGCCGAAGGCCATTCCGGCCACTTTTTCGGCCTGTCCAGCACTGTATACGACACGATACGAAAGCACAACGGTTTGTTTTCAGTTCGTTATCGACGGCCGATCCACCCGCCGCCCCACCAGGACACGTAGGCGCGCGGGCACGACAGCTCGATCGTGGGCGCGCGCGAGGGAGTTCCACGGTGGCGTCGAGTGGCGCCGGGAGTCAGAGCTGGGTCAGGCGACGATGAGCTCGACGCCGGTGGCACGGATGGCGTCCTGGGTGAGTGCCGGCATCGCGTCATCGGTGATGACGGTGTCGAACCCCGAGACGTTCATGACCTTGTGGCGATCGTAGGTGAACCACTTGGAGGCGTCAGCGAGCAGCACCTTGCGCCTCGCGATCGCGGCCAAGGCTCGCTTGGACTCGGCGATGTCGAAAGACCCCTCCACCACGTCGTGGTCCGAGTCCATCCCTCCAGCGCCGAGAAAGGCGATGTGGGCGATCTCGCCCTCGATGCCCTGCTGACGCGGCGACCCCACCGTCGCCGCGATGCGGGGGACCATGCGGCCACCGAGGAGGCGAAGCTGGACGCCACTCACGTCCATCAGAGTCAGCGCAATGTTGACGCCAGGAGTCAGCACCACAAGATCGGTGACGGTCGGCAGTTGGCGGGCGAGGCTGTAGATGGTGGTCCCCGAGTCAAGGATCACCGTGGACCCATCACGAATCAATCGGGCCGCGGCGGCGGCGATGCGCTGCTTCGCCTCGACGTTCTGGGTCGACCGAGCGTCGAATCCCATCAACGGAGTCTCCGACATCGTCACGCCGCCATGGACTCTGGCGACCCTGCCCTGCTGCTCGAGCACCTCGAAGTCAGTGCGAATAGTGACCTCGGATACGCCGAGTCGCGCCGCAAGGTCGCGCGTCAGCACAGTCCCTTGTTCAAAGACCGCAGTCAGGATCGCTTCGCGTCGTTGAGATGCATGCACAGCGCGAGGCTACACCGTGCTCGCAAGAATTCGAAGGAGCCTGTGGGGTAGTACGCAAGCCGTCCCGCTGTCACGCCAGCAGGGCCGATGCCCGTTCGATCGCCTCGCAGTCACCCACTGCCACCGGGACCCTGTCTGCGCCTGGCATTTCGCTGGGATCGTCCCACCACCCAAGCGCGAGGCCCGCCATGGCAGCGCATCCGCGGGTCGCAGTCTCACGCACGGTCGACACCTCCATCGGCCCGCTGCCGAGGACCGCCTTGGCCGTGCGCCAACGGGGCGACCTCAAGCCGCCTCCCGTCAGCACCACCACGCCGGAGGATCCCGTCGCGGTTCTCACGAGCTCCTGCCCCCGGTTGGCGAGCAGCACGTAGAAATCGACGAGTTCTCCCCACGTCGCCGCGTCGTAGGTCACGGGAGCGCGCAGGCCGCCCTCGAGCACGCGAGAGAGGTTGTCGTCGAAGGACAGGGGCACCTGTGGTGGTGGAGCAGAGGCGTCAAGCACGTCCCGTGGGATATCTGCATGGTCCAAGAAGGTGCGCATGGCGAGGCCGGGCCGCATCCTCTCCCAGACCACAAGCGGCTCGGCTGTGGCGGGCCAGACCTCCAGGCTCAACAACGGGTCGAGATCCAGCACCTCGACGCTCCGCGCCCGCGATGCGGCGTCGTCGCCGCGCATCACCGCGATGATCGCCTCGCCGGTGCCCATGGAGTCGACAAGATCACCGGGCACGGCGCCCGCGCCGACCGACGCTACGGGGTGATCATGTCCCGCGATCACCACCGGCGCTCCGGGCGCGAGACCCCACTCCCGAGCGGTGTCCGTCACGGCCCTTGACGCCTCTCCTGGGCCTCGCACCTGAGCAAGGTCCACTCCACCGAGCCCGGCGCTCTCCCACACATCGAGAAGGTAGTCACCACCGAGGAGATCCCACACCCCTGAGGTGGCAGCCAGGCCGGCCTCCTGCCACGCCTCTCCTGTCAGCATCCACGCCAGTGCGCCACACACGCCGACGAAGGTGCCCGAGGGCACTCCGCCATCACGCTCGGCGACGTGGCCCAGTTTGGCCACCGTGGACGTCAGCCGGAGGTGTCGCCCGGTCGCGTCGCGCAACGCGCGCGCGCCATGCTCGCGCTCGAGCCGCGCGATCACCTCCGTCCCTCGCGAGTCGTACCACGACGGAAACGCCAGCTCAGCGAGGCCGTCTGGGCCGATGACGGAGCCCACCTCTCCCATCGAGGTGAGTCCCATGCCGACGATGCTTCCCGGCTGGCGCCGCAGTCCACGAATGGCCATACCCGCCGCCTCGACAAGCCGCGCCACCGGGAAGTCGTCACCGGCGGAGCCGGAGAGCAAGGGCGTCGGCACGGCCGACTCGGCCACGAGGCGCCCGTCGCGCGTGTAGCCGGCCGCCTTGATGCGCGAGCTTCCGAAGTCGACACCGACGATCACGGCCTCCCTGTCGCTCGTGGGTCGATCGGGATCCCCCCCAAACGAAACCAAACCAAACTCATCTGCATTCATTCTGTTACCCTATCCGAAAGGAGTGGAACCATCACCGCTTCCCCACACCGGCGTGGCAGCGCCGGTCATCACAGACGAAAGGTCTTGCCATGCCACTGTGCACCCTCCGAGAAGTACTCGACCACGCCCGCGCAGGGGGATACGGCGTCGGGGCCTTCAATGTCACCGACGCCGAGCAGGTCGAGGCGGTACTCGAGGCCGCCCGACGAACTGGATCGCCCGTCATCGTCCAGACGATCTCTGGTGCCTCAGCGTTTGCTTCCGACGAGCTCTACTGGGACCTGCTGCTGCGCACCGTCGACCACTACGACGACGTGCCCGTCGTCGTACACCTCGACCACGGCCCCGACGCCCAGACCTGCTTCCGCGCCATCGACGCAGGATTCTCCAGCGTCATGATCGACGGCAGCCTGGACCCCGTGACCCACCAGCCCACGACCTTCGACGCCAACATCGAGGTCACACGCGAGGTCGTCGCGTACGCCCGACGGCACGGAGTCTCGGTCGAGGGCGAACTCGGGACGATCGGCGGGTCCAAGGATGGTGCGACGCACGCCGAGATCGTGCTGGCGGACCCCGAGGAGGCCGCAGAGTTCGTCGCCCGCACTGACGTCGACGCGCTCGCCGTCGCGATCGGCACCTCTCATGGCGCGTACAAGTTCACGAGCCCCCCAGACTCATCCGTACTGCACATGGACCTCATCGAGGAGATCGCGCGCCTCATCCCCACGACGCACCTCGTGATGCACGGCTCCTCCTCATTGCCCGCCGACCTGCGCGAGATCATCAACGCTCACGGAGGTGGCCTGCCAGAGTCGTGGGGAGTTCCCGAAGTGGAGAAGGCGCGCTCGACGCAGCTGGGAGTGACGAAGATCAACCAGGGCATGGACTCCCACATGGCCTATGCCGCAGCCATGCGCACGACGATGGCCGGGGATCCGCTCGCTGCCGACCCGGCTCCTGCCGCCCGTGCCGGCAGCGCGGCCATGGCGGACATGATCGCGGAGCGGATGGCGGTGTTCGGGCAGGCTGGCCGGGCACGCGATTACGCCCCCCGCGTCTTCCGCTCCCCGGCGGCGCTGCCGCTGTAGCGATCAACGCCCCGGCCAGCGCAGGTCGGCCGCACATGCGAAAAGCCGGGCCGCCCAGAAGGGCGACCCGGCTTCGCGTGACGGGGGGTCGTGCTACTTGAGCTCGACCGTCGCGCCGGCAGCCTCGAGCTGCTCCTTGGCCTTCTCGGCCTCTTCCTTCTTGACGCCCTCGAGGACGGCCTTGGGGGCCTCGTCCACGACAGCCTTGGCCTCGCCGAGTCCGAGCGACGTGAGCGCGCGCACCTCCTTGATGACCTGGATCTTCTTGTCGCCGACGGCGGCGAGGATGACGTCGAACTCGGTCTGCTCCTCGGCGGCCTCAGCGGCGTCGCCACCGGCGGGGCCGGCAACGGCCACGGCTGCGGGGGCGGCGGCGGTGACGTCGAAGGTGTCCTCGAACGCCTTCACGAACTCGGACAGCTCGATGAGCGAGAGCTCCTTGAACTGCTCGATGAGCTCCTCGGTGGAGAGCTTAGCCATGATGTCTTCCTTACTGTTGGGTCTGCGTGAGCAGTGGTTTGCTTATGGGGGAACGGGGCTTTACGCCGCGTCTTCCTGCTTGGCACGCAGGGCGTCGACAGCACGCGCCGCCTGAGCGAGCGGTGCCTGGAACAGGTATGCCGCGCCGAAGAGCGTCGCCTTCATGGCGCCCGCTGCCTTGGCGAGCAGAACCTCACGGGACTCGAGGTCTGCGAGCTTGTTGATCTCCTCGGCGGTCAGGACGTTGCCTTCCAGCACGCCGCCCTTGATGACGAGGGAATCGTTCTTCTTGCTGAACTCCTTCAGGCCCTTTGCAGCCTCCACCGGGTCACCGGTGACGAATGCAATGGCCGTGGGACCGACGAAGAGGTCGTTCAGACCCTCGACACCGGCCTCCTTGGCCGCGAGCGCCGTCAGAGTGTTCTTCGCGACACGGTAGGTCGCGGCACCGCTGAGCGTGCGGCGCAGCTCGGCGAGCTGCGGGACCGACAGGCCGCGGTACTCGGTGATCACGACAGCGTTGGACTCGCGAAAACGATTCGCGATCTCCTCGACTGCCGCCACCTTGTCTGGCGTCGCCATAGTTGTCCTTCCATAGTGTGACCGTCGGCGCCTCGTTGCGGAGGCAGCCTGCCCGGACAGCAAAAGAGCCCCACCGCAGGCGGGGCTCGCAGGCATCGGCCGCACATGCGAAGGGCGGCCGGAGGGCCGCCCGTCGATGCACGCGATGCGTGTTCGTCTCACCTACGCTGGACTCCGCTGACGCGAAGCTTCGGTCGTTCCTGGCGAACCAGGGCCGACAACCGGCGGTCTTGGGCATTCCAAGAGTACGGGACGGCAGGGGTGGAAGCAAACGCTTGGCCGATGCGCGGCTCGGGAGCGCCGATGCGCGGGACGGCTGGGATGCACGACGGGTCCCTCCTCAGCGGCGGAGGGAGCGGCTGCGAGGAGTCGAGCGCACCAGTCGCCACGCTCCGGCCATCCCCCCGAGCCGGGTGCGGTGGCGCGCGGCGAACAGGGCCTTCCCAAGGAGCGACCAGCGTCCGAACACGCGGTCGAGCACCGCGGCGCGTGCGTCGATGTCCTCACGGGTGCCCCACCGTGAGCCAGAACTCTCCACCGGATGGGTGGCGATGACCTCCGGAATCGCATGCGCGGTGAGCCCGGCGCGCAGCGCGTCGACAATGAAGATGTACTCGTCGCCCAGGTAGTTGGTGGCGCCTGCGCCGTACTCCTCGTCGAACCACACTCCGTGCTTACGGGTGAGCTCGACATCCACCACCATCTCGTACGTCGCAGCCTTCGCCGAGTTGAACAGCGTGAGCGGCTCCTGTCGCCGGGAGTAGTTCTTGCGCAGCCTGCCATTGGTGTCCTCTGCTCGGCCAAGGCCGACCGCGATCCCTCCCGCGCTCATGAGAGCGACCATGCGCTGGACGCTGTCGATCGCGACCGCGACGTCGTCATCGCAGAACAGCACGTAGCGCGTCTGCGCCATGCGCAGCACCTCGTTGCGGCTCCGCGCGACTCCGATCGAGTCCAGTTCCGCCGTCCGGGCGCCCTCGCCTTCGAGCCGGTCGCGTTCCGCGAGCAGCGCCTCGGCCGACATGGAGTGGGATCCGCCGGTCTGCAGGACCACGACGACGTCGACGTCGTTCCACCAGGGCGCGGGGCGAACCGAGGAGATGCGGTCCGGCAGGGTCGAGTAGCCGACGGTCAGGCGCACGGGGGGCGCAGCCTTGTCACGGCGCATCGCTCCTCCTGCTGGCATGCCTCATGGTCTCGATCAACTCTCGCCACAACGTACCAACTCGGGACGTGTCCCGTCTCCATCGATGCGACGGTGCGCCGCGCGGCCAGGCCGCGTGCGGGAGGGGCGGGCCTCCGAGACGCGAGAAGGCCCGACTCCTCAGGGGGGGTGAGGAGCCGGGCCCGGTGCTGCGCGCCTGCCCTGTTGGGGCCGCTGCGCAGCACGCGCTCTCGAAGCGTGGCGCCCGGGATCGCCGGGGCTACGCTCGAGCGCGGTCTGTGAAGTGCGCTACTTCTCGACCTTCGCGGCGGCATCGACCGGAATGCCCGGTCCCTGCGTCGCGGAGATCGCGGCCTTGATGATGTACCGACCCTTCGAGGCCGAGGGCTTGGCGCGCTGGACCTCGTCGAGCACGGCCTGGAAGTTCTCGAGCAGCTTGTCATCGCCGAACGAAGCCTTGCCGATCACCGTGTGAAGGTTGGCGTGCTTGTCGACGCGGAACTCGATCTTTCCGCCCTTGATGTCTGACACGGCCTTGGCCACATCCATGGTGACGGTGCCGGTCTTCGGGTTGGGCATGAGGCCACGCGGACCGAGCACGCGGCCCAGACGGCCGACCTTGCCCATGAGGTCCGGGGTGGCCACGACGGCGTCGAAGTCCTGACGACCGCCCATGACCTCCTCGATGAGCTCGTCGCCTCCGACGATGTCGGCGCCCGCCTCGCGAGCCGCCTCTGCCTTGTCACCGTTGGCGAAGACCAGGACCCGAGCGGTCTTGCCGGTGCCGTGGGGCAGGATGACGGTCGAGCGGACCGACTGGTCAGCGTGACGCGGGTCGACGCCGAGCTTGAACACGACGTCGATCGTCGAGTCGGTGTTCTTGGAGGACGTCTTCTGGGCGAGGCGCACGGCCTCGATGGGGCTGTAGAGCTGGCTACGGTCGACGAGCTGTGAAGCGTCGTGGTAAGCCTTGGAGCGCTTGGACATCTGCTTCTCTTTCCTGTGCAGTCGTGGTGCGGGGCAGCGCGCCCCCTCCCACTGGGTGGTGCTACTTGACGGTGATGCCCATCGAACGCGCAGTACCCGCGATGATCTTCGCGGCGGCGTCGATGTCATTGGCGTTGAGGTCGGCCATCTTCTGCTCGGCGATCTCGCGCACCTGAGCATCGGTCAGCGAGCCAACCTTGTCGGTGTGCGGAACCCCAGAGCCCTTGGCGACTCCAGCGGCCTTCTTGATGAGCTCTGCTGCCGGCGGGGTCTTCGTGATGAACGTGAAGGAACGGTCTTCGTAGACCGTGATCTCCACGGGGATCACATTGCCGCGCTGCGACTCGGTGGCCGCGTTGTAGGCCTTGCAGAACTCCATGATGTTGACGCCGTGCTGTCCGAGGGCGGGGCCCACGGGCGGCGCAGGATTGGCGGCGCCGGCCTGGATCTGTAGCTTGATCAGACCAGCGACCTTCTTCTTCGGTGCTGCCATGATGGATTCGGGTCCTTCTGTGATTCGTAGCGGCGGATGCCGCCTGACGTGCTGGGTTCGCTAGATCTTCGTGACCTGGTTGAACGCCAGCTCGACCGGGGTCTCCCGGCCGAAGATGGAAACGAGGACGTGGAGCTTCTGAGACTCCACGTTGATCTCGGAGATGGTGCCGGGCAGAGTGGCGAACGGCCCATCGATGACGGTGATCGACTCGCCGACCACGAAGTCGACCTCGACCTGGTTGGACTGAGGCTCAGCGCCCTCCTCCGCCGCGGTCGCGGCCTTCTCTGCAGGCGCGAGCATCCCGTACACCTCGTCGAGAGTGAGGGGCACGGGCTGGTGCGCGTGACCCACGAACCCCGTGACGCCGGGAGTGTTGCGGACCGTGCCCCACGACTCGTCCGTCAGGTACATGCGCACCAGGACGTATCCAGGCATGCGCACGCGGTTGACGAGCTTGCGCTGGCCGCCCTTGATCTCGGCCACGTCCTCCATGGGAACCTCGACCTGGAAGATGTAGTCCTCCATGTGCAGGCTCTCGCGGCGGTGCTCGATGGCCTGCTTCACACGCTTCTCGTGTCCCGAGTAGCTGTGGACCACGTACCACTCGCCGTCCTGCATGCGAAGCTCGGCGCGGAACTCCTCGCCGGGGTCGTCGACCGGCTCGACGGGCGCCTCGGCGACGGGCTCCACCGCGGCCTCTTCGGCCGCCGCGGCGTCGTCATCGGGAACGGTGTCGTCGTCGCCCTCGACCACCGCATCGGCCGGAGCGTCCGAGAGAGCAGCCTCGTCGACCGCCGGAGTGGTCTCCTCGGCGGGCTCGTCGGCCGCTGCCTGCGCACGGTCGGTCGCCTCCGCAATGTCGGCCACGAGCTCATCGAGCTTGTCGCCGGCGGAGTCGAGCTTGTCGTCACTCACCAGTCACCACTTCCTTCTCAGACGGCGGTCAGCCGCCGAATACCTTCGCTGCGAGCCAGTTGAACACGAAGTCCATGACAAACACGATGAGCATCATCACGGCGACGAAGGCCAGGACGACCCCGATGTACCGGATGAGCTCTTCACGGGTCGGGGTGACCACGCGCTTCAGCTCAGAGATCACCTGACGCACGAACAGCGCGATGCGACCGAAGATGTTCCGGCCCTCGCGGGATTCGTGCCGCGGGTCCGTCTCTCCGGAATCCGTCACGGCAGATTCGCTCACCGGGTAATCCTTCGCTTGTGGGGGTTGGACTCACGCGGACGCGCCGCGATCTGCAGGGCAGGAGGGACTCGAACCCCCAACCGTCGGTTTTGGAGACCGATGCGCTACCAATTGCGCCACTGCCCTCCGGGGGCGGTGGGGCCCCCGACTGGCGATCAGCCACCCGTACGAAGGCGCGAGCCATCATGACGTGTGTCAATCGCCGAATAGCAATAGTACGGGTTCCGGCCCGGGATTGCGAACCCAAGCCCCGCTTGGGCCTTGACGCTCCGGCGCCCTGAACGGCCGACCATGTGCGGGCCCCTCATTCTCCCACGCACGCAGCGCTCGGAGAGGCCGCCGGTCGCTGGGGCCTTCAGGTTCCCAGGCGGCGGTCGCATCGGCGATCGCGCTGCAGGGCAGCAGGGCAGCAGGGTGACGACCAGTGGCGGAGTGGAGCCGGATGCCCGCGATGTGGCGCCCGCGCCGAGTGAAGCCGTCACGAACGACGAGGTGCTGGGTGCCGGAGGACCTCAGCAGGTGGACGCCGTGATGGCCGAGCGCCGTCAGGTCATCCATGAGCCGAGCGTGCACCGGTGCTCGAGAGCTGGGCAGACGTGCTCCGTGACCTGTGGACGAGCACTCGCGGGAGCCCGAGGGGTGGCAAGCCGGACGGCCCCGCGCTCTCCGACCGGGGTGGCAGGGCGCGGGGCCGATGCGGTCACCCACCAGACGGGCCACGCCCGCAGGGTGCGGGCAAGCATGGAACAATCGGGACCGTGACTGCCAAGAACCGCATCTCCGCCCGCCTCGGTGCCATCGCGCCGTCCGCCACCCTCGCCGTCGACGCCAAGGCAAAGGCGCTCAAGGCTGCCGGCCGCCCGGTGATCGGGTTCGGTGCAGGTGAACCCGACTTCCCCACGCCGCAGTTCATCGTGGATGCCGCGATCGAGGCCGCCAAGGAGCCGCGCAACCACCGCTACACGCCCGCGGCCGGACTGCCCGAACTGCGCCAGGCGATCGCGGACAAGACCCTGCGTGACTCCGGCTACGAGATCGACCCAGCGACCACGCTGGTCACCAACGGTGGCAAGCAGGCCGTCTTCCAGGCGTTCGCCGCGGTACTCGACCCGGGTGACGAGGTCATCCTCCCCGCTCCGTACTGGACCACGTACCCCGAGGCGATCTCGCTGACCGGGGCGACACCGGTCGAGGTCTTCGCCGGCGCCGACCAGGACTACCTGGTGACGGTGGAGCAGCTCGAGGCGGCACGCACCGACGCGACCAAGGCGCTGCTGTTCTGCAGCCCTTCGAACCCGACCGGTGCGGTGTACTCCCGCGAGCAGACGGCGGCGATCGGCGAGTGGGCGCTCGAGCACGGCATCTGGGTGATCACCGACGAGATCTACGAGCACCTGCTGTACGACGGCGCCGAGTTCACGCCGATGCTGTCGGTGGTGCCCGATCTCGCCGACACGTGCATCGTCCTCAACGGCGTCGCCAAGACCTATGCGATGACGGGCTGGCGAGTGGGCTGGATGATCGGCCCGGCAGACGTGATCAAGGCGGCGACCAACTTCCAGAGCCACCTCACCTCCAACGTCGCGAACGTGTCGCAGCGGGCCGCGATCGCCGCGCTCCAGGGCGGCCTCGACGAGGTCGAGCAGATGCGCACCGCGTTCGACCGTCGCCGCACGACGATGGTGCGGATGCTGCGCGAGATCGACGGCTTCGAGGTGCCCACGCCCACGGGTGCGTTCTATGCGTACCCGTCGGTCGAGGGCGTGCTGGGGCGCGAGATCCGCGGCAAGGTGCCGACGACGTCGGCAGAGCTGGCCGCCATCATCCTCGAGGAGGCGGAGGTCGCGATCGTGCCCGGAGAGGCCTTCGGCCCATCGGGCTACGCACGCCTGAGCTATGCGCTGGGCGACGACGACCTCGCCGAGGGCGTGGGCCGCATCCAGTCCCTGCTCGCTTAAGTGGCCACGGCGAGTCATCGCGCCGGTCGCGCGAGATCGTTCGTGCGGCCGATGCGCGGGACGGGTGGGTCGTCGCTAGCCTCATGGGCATGAACGACGAAGCGATACAGGTCACGAGCCTGCGCAAGACGTACGGCGACAAGCACGCGGTCGACGGGATCGACCTCGAGGTGCACCGTGGCGAGGTGTTCGCACTCCTGGGTCCCAACGGAGCCGGCAAGTCGACGGCCGTCGAGATCCTGGGCGGGTTCCGCAAGCGCACTGCGGGCGAGGTCACGGTGCTCGGCGTCGATCCCGCTCACCCCACCCGTCAGTGGCGTGAGCGACTGGGCGTGATGCTGCAGTCCACGTCGGCCCGCAGCGTCCTCACGGCGCGCGAGGCTCTCCAGCACGCCGCGCGCCTCTACCCGAACCCTCGGGACGTCGACGAGTCGCTCGCGGCCGTAGGGCTCACGGAGAAGGCGACCGCCAAGCCGCAGCTGCTCTCGGGCGGCCAGCGGCGGCGGCTCGAGGTGGCCCTCGCCGTCATCGGCAACCCCGAGCTCGTCTTCCTCGATGAGCCTACGACCGGCTTCGACCCCGAGGCGCGGCGCCAGTTCTGGACGCTGATCGAGGCTCTGCGCGACCACGGCACCACGATCCTGCTCACCACGCACTACCTCGACGAGGCGGATCGTCTCGCCGACCGCATCGGCATCATCGCGAATGGCTCGATGGTCGCCCTGGACACCCCGGAGGGCCTGCGCTCTCGAGCGACCGATGCGTGGGTGAGTTGGGTGGAGGACGGAGCGACGCGCCGCGAGCCCACCCCCACGCCCACCGCCTTCCTGAGGGACCTCCTCGCCCGCCACGACGGCGAGATCCCGCGACTGCAGATCACGCACCCGTCCCTCGAGGATGTCTATCTGGATCTGATCGGCGCGTCACAAGCCGACCTCGACGCCGCGGCCGACGAGGAGGTGGCGGCATGAGCGCGCTGGAGACGCGACCTTCGCCGAGCTGGCGCTCTCTCGTCGCGGATCGGATGGTGCTCGAGCTCAAGGAGTTCACCCGGTCCCGTGAGCAGATGATCTTCATCTTCGCGTTCCCGATGATCTTCCTCGTGCTGTTCGGCACCATCTTCGGGGGCCAGACGCTGGGCGATACCGACGTCACGATCTCGCAGTACTTCTTGGCGGGAATGATCGCCACCGGAATCCTCAACACCGGATTCCAGTCGCTCGCGATCTCGCTGTCGATCGACCGGGACGAGGATGTGCTCAAGCGCATCCACGCCACTCCCCTGCCCGCGACCGCGTACTTCACGGGCAAGATCGCGCAGGTGCTCCTGGTGTCGATCGCGCAGATCGCGATCCTGCTGATGCTCGGGGTGCTGCTGTACGACGTCGCTCTCCCCACTGATGCGGGCCGATGGTGGACGTTCACCTGGGTGTTCCTGCTCGGCACGGCAGCATCGTCGGCAGTGGGCATCGCGACGTCGTCGCTGCTGCGCAACGGCAAGGCCGCATCGGCGATCCTGACACCGGTGGTGCTGTTCCTGCAGTTCACCTCTGGGGTGTTCTTCGTCTTCACCCAACTGCCCTCCTACCTGCAGACCGTCGCGGAGGTCTTCCCCCTCAAGTGGCTCGCGCAGGGCATGCGATCGGTGTTCCTGCCCGAGTACTTCGAAACCCAAGAGGCGAGCGGCTCGTGGGAGCACCCCATGACCGCCGTGATGCTGAGCGCGTGGTTCGTGATCGGGCTCGTCGTGGCCGTCCGCACGTTCCGGTGGATGCGCTCCGACGACAGCTAGCGCCGTTCCCCGTCTGAGAGCCGGCTCAGACCACCGCCGCCATACTTGAAAGATGAACCGTCCCAGCTTCCGCACGATCGCTGTCGCGGCAGGCTTCCTTGGCGTGAGCATCGTCGTCGCGGGCACCGCGAGCGCCATGGTGGGGCCGCCAGCCGATGCCCCGGTCGCCTCGGCGGTGGAGCTGCGCCAGGAGGATCCCGCCTCCGTGACCGCCCCCGTCGTGGCCGATGCCGCCACCGAGGCCGCCCCGGTCGTCCGCGTGCCCGTCGAGGTCGGGTCCGCCGCGCTCGAGTGTGACGACGACGGAGTGTGCGACGCACGGCACGAGCGCTCCGGGGCTCCCGTCGACCCTCCTGTCGATGACGCCCCTGCACCACCGAACGACACTGCACCATCACACGGCACTGCATCATCAAACAGCGCAGCGCCATCGATAGCCTCCCCGGGCTGCGACTGGCCCGCCAAGCCCCCGCGACACTCTGGGAGCGAGGACGAGCGCACGCGTACGTGGGACGCGTGGAAGGACGCGTGGCACGCGGCCGCGCAGGAGTGCGGCTGGGACGTCGGTGCGTGGGACCGCGAGGGCGGGGCGTGGCGAGGCCCGGCCGATGACAGCGGCCGGCACCAACGCGATGCGCAGCCCGCCTGGGATGGCGACCTGGAGGGGAGGAACGATGGCGAGGACGAGCCGCGTGACTCCTGGAAGGATGCCGACGAGCCGCAGCGCGAGTGGGGGTCCGAGCGCGACGCGTGGTCCGGTCACGGCGAGCGCCGCGACGGCGGCCGCTGAACCCCAGCCCCCGACCGACCTGACGACTCGCGCCGGACACGCCGCACGCCGCCCGCGCCGGGCCCCTCTCACGCCCGGCCACGAACGCGGGGACGCTAGCGTAGGCGCAGGAGGCCCCCATCTCGCGCCTGTTCGCACTCATCGCACACCCGGCTCGACGCATGTCGGTCAGGGCGCGGGTTCTCGCGTACCTCGTGGCGCTCACCGCGGCGGCGCTCACCATCGCCGGCATCACGGCATACGGCATCGAGAGGTCGAGGATCGATGCCACGATCGTGGAGGGGCTGGCGCTGCGCACCGAGGCGTTCATCGAGCTCGCCGAGGCCCCTGACCCCACCACGGGAGAGCCGTACGCGTCGTCGGAGGATCTCATGCGCGAGGCCATGATCCGCGTGGTGGCGAGCCCCACCGAGAGCGCGGTGGCGCACGTCGGCACCGTGGCCAGGTTCGTGCCGTCGTATCCTCAACGCCTGCGGCTCGAGGATGACCCGGAGTTCCTGCGCATCGCCGACGAGCACGCAGCCGACCGCGTGGTGGTGCACGAGGCCGTCACCGACATGGCGGACTACCGGTTCGCGGCGGTCCCGATCGTCGAGCCCGACGGCGACACCGTGGCGGTGTTCACGATCGCGACGGATCGTGGAGCCCTGGTGACGAACCTGTCGGAGACGTTCCAGATCTATGCGCTCGTGGCTCTGCTCGCACTCGCGATGATCGGAGTGATCGCCTGGACGACGGTGGGGCGCATGCTCCGCCCGATCTCCGTGCTCGAGGGAAAGGCCCGCCATATCAGCGAGCACGATCTCGCCGAGCGGATCCCCATCTCGGGCCAGGACGACCTTGCTCGGCTGTCGCGCACGGTCAACGCCATGCTGGACCGCCTGGAGCGCGCATTCGCGGACCAGCGGCAGCTGCTCGATGACGCCTCTCACGAGCTCCGCACGCCGCTCGCGATCATGCGCACCAACCTCGAACTCATCGAGCCCCGGGACCCTGACGAGGTGCTCCGCGTGCAGAGCGACCTGCTGGACGAGGTCGACATGATGTCGCGGCTGGTCGACGACCTCGTCACCCTCGCGAAGTCGGATCGCCCCGAGTTCGTGCTCCGGGAGCCCGTCGCTCTCGGCGAGCTCACGTCGACCACGTTTGCGCGCGCACAGGCGCTGGGCGACAGGCAGTGGGAGCTCGACTCCGTGGCCCACGCGACGCTCCAGGTCGATGCGCAGCGCATCACCCAGGCCTGGCTCCAGCTCGCCGCCAACGCCGTGAAGTTCTCCGGGCCCGGCTCGACCGTCGGTCTGGGGTCCCGGATGCTCCGCAGCGAGGTGCACCTGTGGGTCAGGGACCAGGGCCGCGGGATCGCTCCCGCAGACCAAGAGCGCGTGCTCGAGCGGTTCCATCGCGTGGATCCCGAGACGGAGGGCACGGGGCTCGGACTGCCCATCGCGTCTGCCATCGTGATCGCCCACGGCGGCCGACTCGCGGTGGAATCGCGCCTTGGAGAGGGATCGACCTTCACACTGGTGCTGCCGAGGAACGGAGAAGCGACGTGATCAGGATGCTGCTGGTCGAAGACGAGACCAGGCTGGTCGAGACCCTCGTCAAGGGCCTGCGCACGGCCGACATCGACGCGACGGCGGTGCGCACCGGACGCGATGGGCTGCGGCTCGCGCTCGAAGGCGACTTCGACATCATGGTGCTCGACATCGGCCTGCCCGACCAGGAGGGCTTCACCGTGCTGCGCAAGCTGCGGGCAGCCGGCTCCGACCTGCCCGTCATCATCCTGACCGCGCGCACGTCCGCCGAGGACACGGTCAGAGGCCTCGAACGCGGCGCCGACGACTACATGGCCAAGCCCTTCTCGTTCGATGTGCTCGTGGCGCGCATCCGCCTGCGGGCACGCGCCCACCCCGAGGACGACCCGACCGCGGCGCAGCTCATTCGGGTGGGCCGATGCGAACTCGACCCGATCGAGCGCACGCTCGCCTGCGACGGTCTCGACGTTCCGCTCAGTCCCCGCGAGTTTCAGCTCGCCCACCTGCTCATGTCCCGCGGCGGCGAGGTGGTGCCGCGCGCGGACGCGCTGCAGGACGTCTGGGGCTCGGCCGCCCGCGACAACGTCCTGGACGTCTACATCCGCTACCTCCGCGCACACCTCGGCCAAGACGCGATCGAGACGGTGCGCGGCGTGGGATACCGGTTCGTCGGCTGAGCGCTGCGGCGCTCCCCGCATCGGGCGAGCGGCCGATGCGCGTGCGCACAGGTGCCCCTACGCTGGGGTCTCATGGACCTGAGACCGCCGCGGTGGAACGATGCGCTGGTCGTGGGCGGGTTGCTGGCCCTCAGCGTGATGTGGGCGGCGTCGCTCACCGGCTTCCAGTATGCGGAGATCCGACCCATCGATCCGCTCGGGTACACGCTGCTGGTCGCGATGGTGATCCCCCTGCTGTGGCGTCAGCGCTACCCCCGGGCAGTGCTGTGGCTCACGGGCGGGGCATGGATCGTCGTGGTGGGGCTCGGATACGAAGCCACTCCCGGGATGCTGGGCCTGTTCCTCGCGATCTACGGCATCGCGTCCTACATGCCGCGCGCGACCGCCATCCGCCACAGTGCTGCGCTCCTGGGAGTCATGCTCGCGTGGACCGCTGTCGGCACGCTGTCCTCCGACGCGGTCCCCACGAGCGCCTTGTTCGCGATCCCCGTCGCGGTGATCGTGCCGTTCGCCATCGGCGTCGGCGATCGACGTCGGCGCCAGCGCGTGAGCGAGCTCGAGGTGGCACACGCGCGCCGCGAGCAGGCCGGCTATGAGGCGGCCACCGATGCCGTGAGAGCCGAACGCGCGCGGATCGCGCGGGAGCTTCACGACGTCGTGGCACACGAGATCACGGTCATGACCCTCCAGGCGGAAGGCGCCCGGCGCAGGCTGGGCGCTGCGGACCCCGACCTGGCGGAGACGCTGTCCACGATCGCGACGTCGGGACGCACCGGCCTCGAGGAGATGCAGCGCATGATCGGCGTGCTGCGAGCCTCGGAGCTCGAGGCGAACCAACGCGTCGACACGGACCGCGCACTCGCGACCGGCGCCGTCGTTCCGGGCGCATCGGCCGGCGACGGGCTCTCCCCCATGCCTTCGCTCGCCGCGCTGCCCTCGCTGGTGCGACACGTCCAGGAGTCGGGGCTGCCCGTCACCCTTGAGATCTCCGGTTCCGCTCACGTCCCCGCGGGAGTCGAGGTCAGCGCCTACCGGATCATCCAGGAGGCGCTCACGAACGCGCTCAAGCATGCGGGGCGGGGCGCGCGCGCAGAGGTGATCGTCAAGCGCACCGCCGATGCCGTGCACATCAGTGTCGAGGACGACGGCAAGGCGGCGCCAGGCGACAGCCCCCGCCTGCCAGGCGGTCACGGGCTCACGGGCATGGCGGAGCGGGTGCAGGCGCTGGGCGGGGCGCTGTCGCACGGCCCGCGCCGGGGCGGCGGCTTCCAGGTGCACGCCGTGCTGCCGTCGGGCGATGATCAGGTATCGGGCACGGCGTCGCAGCAGAAGACGAGGCCCGCAGAATCGAGAGAGGCATCCACGTGATCCGAGTAGGGCTGGTCGATGACCAGGCGATGGTGCGCGTCGGCCTGCGCATGATCCTCGAGGCCGAGCAGGACATCGAGATCGTAGGCGAGGCCGCAGACGGCGCTGACGCGCAGGCGCTGGTGAGAGATCACACGCCTGACGTGGTGCTGATGGACATCCGCATGCCCGGCATGGACGGGCTCGCCGCGACCGAACAGGTGATCGCCGCCCACCCCGATGCGAGGATCGTCATTCTCACCACCTTCGACGACGACGAGTACGTCTACGAGGCGCTGCGCGTGGGAGCCTCCGGGTTCCTGCTCAAGAGCGCCGACGGCGACACTCTCGTGAATGCCGTCCGCGTGGTGGCGGGAGGTGAGGCGCTGCTCGCGCCCGAGGTGACGCGACGCGTCATCGAGCGCTTCGCGTCACCGGTGGCCACACCGCCGGGCTCCACCGGTCCGGACGGCGAGCATGTGCCCTCGCCCGAGGCGATCGGCGACCTGTCCGACCGTGAGGTCGAGGTGCTCCAGTTGATCGCACGCGGCATGTCGAACCAGGAGATCGCCTCCGAGCTGTGGGTGTCCTCCACCACCGTCAAGACCCACGTCAGCCACATCCTCACCAAGCTCGGGGTGCGCGACCGCGTGCAGGCCGTCGTCGAGGCCTACGAGTCCGGCATCGTCGTTCCCAAGGGGTGAGGCCCCAGGGTCATCCCTGAGAACGAGCGCGCGGAACCGTCCTCGCGAGGGATATCCGCGCATCGGCGGCGACCGGCACACTTATCCCTGTTCGACCCACCCTGAAGAAAGGCCACCCCATGACCACCACGGCGGCACCCGTGCTCGCGGCTTCCATGCGCGACGGATATAAGGACTACGGCTTCGGCGAGGCCGCCGTGCGCGCGCTGGACGGCATCAACGTCGACATCGCGCGCAGCGAGTTCACGGCCATCATGGGCCCCTCCGGCTCCGGCAAGTCGACCCTCCTGCACACGCTCGCAGGTCTCGACCGGCTCACCGCCGGATCGTCGATGATCGCGGAGACGACCATCACGCAGCTGTCAGAGGCGCAGATCACCGAGGTGCGGCGCAAGTACATCGGGTTCGTGTTCCAGTCCTTCAACCTGATCCCCTCGCTCAACGCACGCGAGAACATCACTCTCCCGCTCGACATCTCGGGCACCGACGTCGACAAGGCGTGGTTCGACGAGATCATCACCATCCTGGGCCTGAGCGACCGGCTCGCCCACCTGCCCGCGGAGCTCTCCGGCGGCCAGCAGCAGCGCGTCGCCGTCGCTCGCGCGCTCGTGTCCCGGCCCGAGATCATCTTCGCGGACGAGCCCTCCGGCAACCTCGACTCGCGGTCAGGCTCCGAGCTGCTGACCTTCATGCGCCGCGCGGTCAAGGAGTTCGGGCAGACCATCGTGATGGTCACTCACGACCCCACGGCCGCCGCGTACGCGGACCGCATCGTCTTCCTCGAGGACGGACAGATCGTGGACGAGATGCGCGAGCCGACCGCCGAGCGCGTGCTCGACCGCATGAAGAAGATGGGGCACTAGACCGCGATGTTCAGGATTGCGCTCAAGTCTGTTCGGCACAACCCCAAGCGGCTGATACTCACGGCCTTCGCCGTGGCGCTCGGCGTCTCGCTGGTCGCGGCCTCTCACACCTTCACCAATGCACTGTCGTCCGGCTTCTCCGGTCTGTTCTCCGACATCTACGCGGGCACCGACGTGATCGTCGAGGAGGACCCCGACGCCTCGGAATCCGAGGAGGGCGACCCGTTCGCCGCGACCGAGGGCATCTTCGCGCCCGCCGACGTCGAGGCGATCGCGGGAGTGGACGGCGTGGAGGTCGCCCTCGGCGGCATCCAGGTCTCGGGGGCCGTGCTGCCTCCTGCATCGGACGACACCGCCACCGACCCCTTCTCGGCCGGCGGCGCCCCGAGCCAGCTGTTCAACTGGTCCGGCCTTCCCGAGATCGACCAGTCGACCCTCATCGACGGCCGCGGCCCCGAAGCTGACGGCGAGCTGGTGCTCGACGTCGACTCGGCGCCCCGTCTCGGATACGACATCGGCGACGACGTGCGGATCGCCACCGAGGAGGGCGTGACCGAGTTCGAGCTCGTGGGCACCGTGAGGTTCGGCGAATCGAACAGCCTCCAGGGCGCAACCCTGGCGTTCATGACGACGGCGGACGCTCAGTTGCTCGCCGACGACTCTCACTTTCAGCAGGTCAGCGTGCTCGTCACCGACGGTTCGGACGCTGACGCCGTGGTCGATCGCATCTCGGAGGTCCTCCCCGACGGCGCACGCGCGATCACAGGCGAGAACAAGGCGGCCGAGGAGACCGAGGCCCTCGACGAGGTGCTGAACTACGTCGACATCTTCGCGATCGCCTTCGCCCTGATCTCGCTGTTCGTGGGCGCGTACATCATCGTCAACACCTTCCGCATCATCGTGACCCAGCGCACCCGCGAGTTCGGGCTGATGAGAGCCATCGGCGTCACGGGCCGCCAGGTGCGGACCATGATCCTGCTCGAGGCGCTGGTGGTCGCGATCCTCGCCTCCACCATCGGCATCGTGATGGGATACCTCCTCGCGCTGGCCGCGGCCGGACTGGTGAGCGTCTTCGCCGGTGACATCTTCGGCACTCTCACCCTGCCACTCGAGGCGGTGCTGTGGGCCTACGGGCTCGGCACCCTGGTGACGCTCATCTCGGCGCTGCTGCCGGCCATCACCGCGTCGCGCATCTCCCCCATGGAGGCGTTGCGCGAATCGGCCACCAGCGGCAAGAAGCCGCTGAAGGTGCGCAACATCGTGGGCGGCGCCATGGCGCTCGTGGGCGTGATCGCCATCACCACCGGGCTGTACGCGGGACTCGAGCGGCCGTACATCTATGTCGGCATCGGCGCAGTGCTGCTGGTGCTGGGGGCAACCCTGCTCGCGGCCCAGGTGCTGGTGCCCATGGCCTACGGCCTGCGCCACGTGCTCACGCGCATGTTCGGGGTCGACGGCAAGCTGGCGGCGAACAATATCCGCCGCGAGCCGCGCCGCAGCGCCAACACCGCGGCCGCGCTGATGATCGGTGTGATGCTGCTCGCCCTCGTGGCGACCTTCACTGAATCGCTCAAGTCGGTGGTGACGGAGCAGTTCTCCCAGACCGAGGCGGACTTCTTCGTGTTCTCCACGCAGGGGGCGATCCCGCCCGGTGCGGTCGACGTGCTCGCGGGGGTGGACGGCGTCCAGACCGTCAACGCCATCGGGTACGACGCTGCGCAGGTGGACGGCACCAGTCGGACCGTCCAGTCCGTGGATCCCGCCACGATCGAGGAGGCGTTCGACTACGAGACCGACCCCGCCCTGACGGAGCTGGACGGCGGAGCCTTCATCGACTCCGCGGTCCAGGACATGGGATACGAGGTCGGCGACGACGTCACGCTCGAGGGGCCCGAGGGCTCGGTCACGCTGGAGGTCACCGGCCGGTACCTCCTGGACGGCGACTCCAACTTCGTGATCGACGAGGCCACGGCGGCCGAGCTGTTCGGCGAACCGACTCTGGTCCAGGCCCTCGTGGTGCTCGACGACGGCATGGACGTCGACGAGGCTCAGACGGCGCTTCAGGACGCTCTCGCCGAGGACTTCCCGCTGGTGATGCTGCAGCAGCCGGGCGCGCTGGAGCAGTTCGCGAACCAGTTCATCGACCTGCTGCTCGGCGTCATCTCCGCCCTGCTCGGCAGCGCCCTGGTCATCGCGATCCTGGGAGTGGCCAACACCCTGCTGCTCTCGGTCACCGAACGCACCCGGGAGATCGGGCTGCTCCGAGCCGTCGGGCTCAAGCGCAGCTCGGTGTGGCGCATGATCACCGTCGAATCGATGGTGATGGCCGTGTTCGGCACCATCCTCGGCATGATCCTGGGAGTGTCGCTCGGCACCGCTCTGGTGCTCGCCCTCGAGGACTTCGGTTTCGACGGCGCCACGATTCCGTGGGTGTGGCTCGTGATCTACACGGTGCTGGCTGCGATCGCTGGAGTCGTGGCGGCCATCTGGCCGGCATGGCGCGCCTCGCGGCTCGACATCCTGAAGGCGATCGCCACCGACGGGTAGCGGCGACCCTCGCGGCCGACACAGGGCCGATGCGTGCTCACCCGAGTACGCATCGGCCCTGTGTCATGTCACCCGCGTGGCGCAGCCCCTGGGGGACGCACTACCACTCGACACCGAGCAGCACCGGTTCGGGGACCAGCGTGATCCCGAACCGGTCGCGCACGCCCTCGCGCACAGTGCGCGCGAGCGCGGCGACGTCTCCAGCCGAAGCGCCGCCCCGGTTGGTCAGCGCGAGGGTGTGCTTGGTGGACACCCCCGCAGCGGAGCCCGGCGACGCGAAGCCGCGCGGATACCCGGACTGCTCGATGAGCCACGCCGCCGATGTCTTCACCGCGCCGCCGGCCGCGGGATACCGGGGAGCCCCCTCGGGCAGCTCTGCGGCCGCATCGGCCGTCAGCACCGGGTTGGTGAAGAACGAGCCTGCGCTCCACGTGTCAGGGTCGCGGTCGTCCAGGACCATGCCCTTGGCCCCCCGGACCCGCAGCACCGTCTCGCGGACCGTCGCGATCGGGGCGCGCTCCCCCGGCGCGATGCCGAGCGCGTCGGCGAGCTGCGCATAGCGGATCGGCCCCGAGCGCGTGCCCTGCCGCATCTGGAAGGTCACGTCGAGCACCACGTAGCGCGGGGTGGGGTGCCACACGCCGGCATCGGGAGCCAGCCCGCGCATCGACCGTTTGAGCACGGAGTCGCGATACCCGAACCCGCAGTCGATGCGGGCCAGGGAGCGCACGCGCTCCTCAAGCCGATCCCAGACCCGCACGAGGGCGATCACGTCGGAGACCTCGGCCCCGTATGCGCCCACGTTCTGGACAGGAGTGGCGCCGGTCGATCCCGGGATGCCGGACAACGATTCGATTCCGACCCAGCCCTCATGGACCGCACGGCTCACCACGTCGTCCCAGGGCATGCCGGCGGTGGCGGTGATCGACACCCCGCCGCACATGCCGTCGTCCTGGATCGAGAGCTCGGAACGCGCGTCGCGCACCACGACGCCCGGGAAGCCGTCGTCTCCGGCGAGCAGGTTGGAGCCGCCACCCAGCACGAGCAGCGGCTCACCGGTCCGGTCGGCGTCGCGCACGGCATCGATGAAGTCGCTCTCGGTGCCGGCCTCCACCAGCCGGCCCACCGGCCCGCCCACGCGCAGGGTCGTGAGGTCTGCGAGGCTCGTCATGCGCTCAGCGTATCCGGGCCGGCCGGCAGTCAGTCGCCCCGGACGGGTGCGTCTGGCGCGCCCGTCGCGGTCGTGGCGCCGGGAGCGACGACGGGCTCGCGCTCGTCCGAGTCCGTGCGGCCGAGCCGTGCCGAGCCCACGGCACGCAGGCGTGCCCCCCGGCTTCCGAACAGCGCACCGTCCTTGCGCACCGCGCGAGCGAGCACGAACGAGGTCGTCGAGGCCACGGCCACCACGAGCAGCGCGACGCTGAGCGGGACGACCTCGCCGAGGTACCCGATGAGCGGCGGCACCATGAGACCCGCGACGGTCGAGAAGGAGGCGACCGCGGCGACGCGTGCGGCGGCACGGCGAGGATCGTCTGCCGCGGCAGAGAAGCCGATGGGCACGCCGAGGGCCGCTCCGACACCCCACAGTGCCGCGGCGAGGGGCACCAGCCAGAACACGGGGGTGAGCGCGAACAGCAGCAGGCCGGTGACGACCGAGACGGCGCTCACACGCAGCGCCACCACCCGCCCGAACCGGGCGATGATCGGCGCGCCGTACCAGCGCACGGAGACCATCGCGGCGACGAACACCCAGTACATGAGGTCGCCCACCGCCTCGGGCATGTCGAAGTCGTCCACGACCGCGAGGGCCATCCACTGTGCCGCCGTCATCTCCGTCATCGACGCGGCGAACAGGATCAGCCCGATCAGCACCACGCGGCGGTCCCGGTACTCGGCTCGCGCGGTGGCGAACGGCCCACCAAGCGAGACGTCACCTGCGTCGGGCGCCGGCCGACCGTCCATGGTGGCGGCGGGAATGATGGCGAGGCGAATGGCGGTCAGCACCACGGCGACGATGACGAAGTGCCACACCGGCGCGATGCCCGCGTGCGACACCGCGGCGCCGATGCCGAGCGCGCCCGCCATGCCGATCGAGAACGCGCCGTGGAACTGCGGCATCACCGCGCGCCCCATGCGACGCTCGACCTCCGCAGCCTCTGCGTTCATGGCGACGTTGGTGAACGCGAACGAGAACGACACGATGAAGTGCGCGATCGCGAACATCGGCTTGGACTCCACGAGGGTGGACACCGCGACGAGGGTGAAGGCCCCCAGGTGTGCGAAGCTCGACCACCACAGCAGCGCGCGGGTGCCGAACCGGGCGGCCGACCATCCCGTCACCAACAGCCCGGCGAGCGCTCCGAACGCACCGAAGACGATGAGGTTCGCAAGCCCGGAGACGCTCACGTCCAGCAGGTCGCGGATCGACGGCACCCGCGACAGGAACGTCGACATCATCGCGCCCATAATGGCGAACAGGCCGAGCACCGCGAAGCGGGCGGACCGCACCCGCGCGGCGTCAGGGCTGGTAGTCGGCTCGTGGCCGAAGGTGAAGGGCATGGCTTCCTGTCTGGGAACGGCGCATCGCGCCGGTCGCGCCGTCATCGGCGTCACGCACGGCACCGCCGATCGTGCAGCGCCCGCGCCACCATTGTGCGACTACGCTGATGCCAGCGCAAAAAACCCGGAGGAGCGACGTGTCTGCGAGAAGACGACCGACGATGGCCGACGTGGCTTCGAAGGCGAGCGTGTCGCTGTCGACAGTCTCGCTCGCATATTCCGGGGCCGGCCCCATCTCCCCTGCCATGAAGGCCAGGGTCGAGCGGGCGGCAGAGGAGCTCGGGTACGCGGGCCCCTCCGCGCAGGCGCGAGCCTTGCGCTCCGGGCGCACCCACGTGGTCGGCGTGGTGATCCACGACGCCTTCACGCTCGCCTTCCGCGCACCGCTCATCCTGAACGTGATGGACGGTCTGATCTCAGAGCTCGGCGAGATGGGCCTCGGCGTGCTGCTGCTGCCCACCCCGCCCCCTGAGAACGGCGACAAGTCGTTGCTCGCCACTGCGCCGATGGACGCCGCCGTGGTGTTCCGCGTCCGCGATCATGACGACCCCGCCCTCGAGCTGCTGCGCAAGCGCTCGGTCCCGTTCGTGGTGATGGACGGCGACGCGCCGCCTGGCGCCGGTCAGGTGTCGATCGATGACACCAGCGCGACGGTGCAGCTCATCGAGCACCTGCGGTCGCTGGGACACGAGCGGATCGGCACCATCACTCTGCCGCACGGACCGGGCCACGAGACCGCGCTGCGGCCCACGGACTACATGCCGCAGTCCACCTGGGCGCCCATGCACAACCGCCTCGAGGCCTTCCGGCACGCCGGAGTCGAGCCGTGCGTGGTGGTCGAGGCACGCGAGTCGATGGTCGCGGAAGGCATCGCGGCGGGCCACCTGGCTCTCGCCCACGAGTCGCGCCCCACGGCGATCGTGGCGCAGTCGGACATCCTCGCGGCCGGTGCCGTGCTGGCGGCACGAGAACTGGACCTCAAGGTTCCCCACGACGTCTCGATCACCGGCTTCGACGGCATCGACCTGCCATGGCTCGCGCCTCTCGAGCTCACCACCGTCTATCAGGACGGCGTCGAGAAGGGCAGAGCCATGGCCGCGGAGGTCAAGGAGTTGCTCGCGGGCGAGACTCCGTCACAGGTGTGGATGCCGCTCGAGGTCCGGATCGGCACGTCGACGGCGCCCGTCAACCCCGAGCGCTGAGCCGCAGTCTTGCAGAAGAGCGCCTGACCTGGCGCGTCGGCAGCCCTACGTGCAGTCGACCAGCGCCTGCGCCTTGCCCAGCACCTTGACGTCGCCGTGCTGCACGGTGAGATCGACGCGCGCTGTGCGGCGCTCTTCGTCGAGAGCGCCGATGCGCGCGATCACGGACACCGTCGCCTCACCGGGGTTCGGCACCGGGATGGGACGAGTGAAGCGCACCTGGACGTCGGAGACATTGCCCGCCCCGGCCCACTCCTCGACCACGGACGCGGCGAGACCCATGGTGAGCATGCCGTGCGCGATCACGCCAGGGAGACCCACCTCGACGGCGACGACGTCGTTGTAGTGGATCGGGTTGAAGTCACCCGAGGCTCCCGCGTAGCGCACCAGCGAGGCACGCGTGAGAGCGATCTCCCGCTCCGCGACCACCTGGCCCACGTCCAGGCCCGCGAAACTGGGACTCGTCGACTCGGTCACTGCGTCTCACCCTCATCCTGTGACTCCCTGACCGCGAGCGTGCTGACCACGGTCGAGACCGGGGCGCCGTCCAGGTCCACGAGCTCCGACCGCGTAGTGACCATCGAGATCCCCGCGCGCTGCTTGATGGCGTCGATGTGCACGGTGGTCCTGACGACGTCGCCCGCCACGAGCGGCCGCACGTGCGTGAACCGCTCCTCGGCGTGGACCACGCGAGAGAAGTCCACCCCGACTTCAGGGTCGGTGACGACGTGGAACTCGGCCTGCTGAGCGATCACCACCGCGAAGGTCGTGGGCGCCACGACGTCGGCGTATCCCTCGGCCTGCGCGACCGCGACGTCGCGGTGCGCTCCCGAGAAGGCATCGACCGCATCGGCGAACTCCCGAATCTTGACCCGAGTCACCTCGTAGGGTTCGAACGGGCCGTACCTGCGGCCCACGGCTTCGCTGTTCACTGACACGGTGCCAGCCTAGCGAACCCGGGGCCCAGGCCGTGGTCAGCCGACCAGGCTCGTGATGGGTCCTAGAGCGAAGTACACGACGAACGCGCCTGCGGCACCCCACATCAGGGGGTGGACCTTGCGCACACCGCCCGACGCCACCTGCAGCAGCACGAACGAGATGAACCCCACGCCGATGCCCACCGAGATCGAGTAGCCGAACGGCATCAGGATCATCGTCAGGAACGCGGGGATCGCGATGCGATAGTCCTTCCAGTCGATGCCAGCGACCTGCGACACCATCAGGAAGCCCACGACCACGAGGACCGGCGTGGCCGCTTCGAACGGCACCAGGGCGTACAGGGGCGTGAGGAACGTCGACAGCAGGAACGCGATGCCGGTCACCACCGAGGCGAGGCCCGTGCGAGCTCCGTCGCCCACACCGGCGGCGGACTCGATGTACGACGTGTTCGACGACACGGAGCCGAGGCCGCCGGCCGCGGCACCCACGGAGTCCACCAGCAGGATCTGCTGACTGCGCGGCGGGGTGCCGTCCTCGTCGTTCAGACCCGCCTCGGCGCCCACGGCGGTCATGGTGCCCATGGTGTCGAAGAAGTCGGCGATGAGCAGCGAGAAGATCAGCAGCAGCGCGGTGAGCACCGGCAGCGACGTGAAGCCGCCGAACAGGTCGACCTGGCCCACGAGCGAGAAGTCGGGCATCGATACCGCGGCGTCGGGAAGCGCCGGGACCACCAGCGCCCAGCCGTCGGGGTTGTCCTGGGTGGAGCCGAGCGACATCCTCGCCTCGATGACGACGGCGAGGATGGTGGCCGCGGCGATCGAGATCAGCAGCGCCCCGCGCACCTTCTTGACCATCAGCACGATCGCGGTGAACAGGCCCACCACGAACACGACCATGGGCCACGTCGAGATGTAGCCGCCGTCGCCGAACTGCGTGGGGGTGCCGCTGCCGGCGCGCACGATGCCGGCGTCGTACAGCCCGATGAACGCGAGGAAGAGGCCGATGCCCACGGCGATCGCCTGCTTGAGGAAGGCGGGCACGGCGGCGAAGACGGCCTTGCGGAAGTTCGTCATCACCAGCACGAGGATGACCACTCCCTCGATGACCACGAAGCCCATGGCCTCAGGCCAGGACATGCCGGCGCGCGACGCGATGCCGTAGGCGACGAACGCGTTCAGCCCCAGGCCAGCCGCCATCGCGAGCGGGAACCGGGCCCACACGCCCATCATGATCGACAGCAGTCCGGCGACCAGCGCCGTCGCGGCCGCGACGAGCGGAAGGTTGGGCTCACTGCCGCCGCCGAGGAAGGCGCCGTCGCCGTCGGCGACCGTGCCGATGATCAGCGGGTTCAGCACCACGATGTATGCCATGGTGAAGAAGGTGGTGAGCCCGCCCCGGATCTCCTGCACGAGCGTCGATCCGCGCGTGGTGATCTCAAAGTAGGAGTCGAGCCGTCCGGCGATGCCGGCGCGCTGGGTGGTGGTGGTCACGTGTCCCCCTCATCTGCGCACGGATGCGCGTGTGTGCGTCTAGTGCCGCACCACCGATGGCGGCGCAGAGCGCGAACCAGATCGCTGCGGTGGGGACCGGCGCCTCGCCCCGGGGTGCGGAGCGGTGCTGCGATCACCAGCGCGGTTCGAACGGGGATACCCTAGCGCCCCCGGAGGCGCCTCGCGGCTACGGGGCGACGTAGGTGACGACGAGGGCTCGGTGGTCCGCGCCGTGAACCGGCTCAGTGCGCACCTCCACCGCGGTGAGCGGGGCGTCACGCACCAGCGCATGATCGATGGCAGCGACCGCGAACAGCCCACGGCCTTCGGGGAACGTCGGGGCGAACCCTGCCCCCGCCTGGTCCGCCGCGTCGACGTACCCGAGCGACTCGATGTCGCGGAAGGCACGGTGATCCCGGGTGGTGTTGAAGTCCCCGACCACCATGATGGGACCGCTGTGCTCGTCGAGATGGTCGACGAGGCTGGTCATGCTCGCGTCCCAGCCCGTGTGATCGAAGAGGCCAGGCGCGGCGGGGTGGACGGCCAGAACGGTGACTGCCTCTCCGGCGACGTCGATACTTGCGCGCACGGCGCGCGAAGCGTACCCGTCGCGTGACGTCGGACCCGTGAAGCCTTCGAGTGACTCCGCGTCACTGAGCGGGGATCTGGACCACATGCCGGTACCGGTGACTCCGGGCTCGGCCGCGACCTCGGAGTATGGCAAGAGCTCTTCTAGGCCGGCGTCAACAAGCGCCTCGACGATCTCGGGGGTGACCTCCTGAGCGGAGAGCACATCGACGTCGCCGGAATCCACGAGCCGCACCACCGCGTCTGCGTCTGCACGCCCGAACGTCATGTTGATGCTCGCGACCGTGAGCTCACCGCCCGCGCTCGGCGCGCTCTCCGCAATGTAGAGCGGCACCACCCACGACACGCACAGGGCAGCGATCCCGGCCGATGCGCCCACGAGCCACCACGCGCGTGACAGGGCGGCGAGGATCAGCGGCACCGCGGCGGCGAGCGTCACCCATGGCATCAGCGCCAGCACGATCGCGAGCGGACCGGCCTCCCAGCCGACCAGCCGGCACGCGACGGGCACGGCGACGCCGGCGAGAGCGATGAAGGACAGCACCCGCATCGCGCGTCGGGCGCGGGACGGCCGAGGGGCAGCGTCAGTGGCGTCACCACCGGTCGTCGTCATGGGCAGGAGTGTCGCACGCAGACGCGCGCCGCCGCATGAGCCGCGCTGACCCGCGTGATCGATCCGCGCACCGGCCGGTTGCCGTCCCCGCCCCGGAACGACGAACGCCCGCCCCCTCTGACGAGGGAACGGGCGGACGGTGAAGAGTTGAGGTGCTAGCGCGTCTCGCGGTGCGGGGTGTGCTTGCCGCACTTCCGGCAGAACTTGGCGAGCTCCACCCGGTCGGGGGTGTTGCGACGGTTCTTGCGCGTGATGTAGTTCCGGTTCTTGCACTCGGTGCACGCGAGCGTGATCTTCGGACGAACGTCGTTCTTTGCCATGAGGGTGTGCTCCCAGCCTTGTGGTGACGCGCCTGGCAGGCACGGCGACAGGCGATGCGCCTGTCTCGTAGCGAGGGCGGGACTCGAACCCGCGACCCCACGATTATGAGTCGTGTGCTCTAACCACCTGAGCTACCCCGCCGCGAGAATCGCTTGATCATCGCCCCTCGCAAGAGGAGCGATGATCAAGCATTTCTCAGAGCCCCGACAGGGAATCGAACCCTGGACCTTTTCCTTACCATGGAAACGCTCTGCCGACTGAGCTATCGGGGCAAGCCGGACAAGAATACACGCCCCGTGCAGTGCTTGTGAAATCGGCCTGACGCCGGTGTCTGAGGCCGCCGCTAACGTGAGTCGTGTGACCCTACAGCTCAGCGCCGCCGAGGCTCGCCGCGTGTTCCTCGACGCCCAGAACCTGGCCCGTCGCACCCCGTCGCGGCGCCCCCGGGAGGCGGACTTCGGCGAGTACCTGCACCGTCAGGGCGTGCTTCAGCTCGACACGGTCAACGTCCTCGCCCGTGCGCACTATCTGCCGCTGTACTCACGCGTGGGCGCATACCGGCCCGCCGATCTGGATGACTTCCTGTGGGGCGATGCCAGCGGACACTCGGCCCACGCCTTCGAGCACTGGGGCCACGAGGCGTCGGTGATGCCGCGCGAGATGCTGCCACTGCTGCACCACCGCATGGCGGGCGGATCAGGGTGGAAGTCCCGGACCCGCGAGCAGCTCGAATCGGAACGTCCGGGGCTGCTCGGTGCCGTGCGCGCCGCCGTCGAGGAGCACGGACCGGTGGTGGCGGGGGACCTCGAGCACATGGCGCCCCGGGACGGGGCACGCGGGACGTGGTGGGACCAGGGCCACGTCAAGGTCGCGCTCGAGTACCTCTTCATCACGGGAAGCGTCGCCGCCTCGCGCGGCAGGCACTTCACGCGGACCTACGATGCGCCGATGCGCGGCTGGGGGGTCCCGGCAGCGGACGAGGGCGACTGGGGAGTGCCGGCCGGCGAGGCGCGCCAAGCGCTCTTCGACCGCGCGCTGTCCGCGACCGGAATCGGCACCGTGAAGGACCTGTGCGACCACTTCCGGCTGCCCTTCGCCGCCGGAGCCCGCTCCCCGGATGTCGCCGGCGGCGCCGCGTGGGCCGCATCGGCCGTGGAGCGCGGGCTCGCCGCGTGGGCTGAGGTCGAGGGGTGGAATGCGCCAGCGCTGATCGCCGTCGACGGCCCTGCATCCGCGCGCCCGGATCACCGGGCCGCCCGCGACCCTGGCCGGGCCACCGGACGGACGCTGCTGAGCCCGTTCGACCCCGTGTGCTGGTACCGACCACGCCTCCTGCGCATGTTCGGCGTGGACTACCGCATCGAGATCTACACGCCCGCGCACAAGCGCGTGTACGGCTACTACTGCCTGCCGCTGCTGGTCGGGGACCGCATCGTGGCCCGCCTGGACCTGAAGGCTGATCGCAAGGCGAGCACGCTGCTGGTCCAGGCCGCATGGCACGAGCCGGGTCGCGCCCCTGGCTCTCGGGCCGTGGCACGCGGAGCCGTTCAGGAGTCTGCGACGGCCGAGCTGGAGGCGATGACGGCCTGGCTCGGCCTCGACGACTGGCGGTCGACCGGGCGAGGCGATCTCTCGCTCGCACGGTGACGGGCAGCCCCGCGAGCAGCCGTTCACCCGGTCCCGGGTTAGTGTGGCGAGCAATCGACCCGGTGCGGCGCCCCTCTCGCCGCCACGATGAAAGGTCCCCATGGCCAGCACTTCCTCCCCTCCATCCGCGCCCGCAAGCAGTCGACTCAACGCCCGCGTCGTCACGATCAGCGTCGGCGCCGCGCTCGGCGGGTTCCTGTTCGGGTTCGACTCATCCGTGATCAATGGCGCCGTCGAGTCGATCGAGGGCGAGTTCGATCTCTCCGCGGCGTTCACCGGCGTCGCGGTCGCCTCGGCGCTGCTCGGGTGCGCGGTCGGCGCGTGGTTCGCGGGCACGATCGCCAACAGACACGGGCGCATTCGCGTGATGCTCATCGCCGCGATCCTGTTCCTGATCTCCGCCGTCGGCTCGGGTCTGGCAGTCGGCATCTGGGACCTGGTGCTGTGGCGCATCATCGGCGGACTCGCCGTGGGCGCGGCATCGGTGATCGCCCCCGCGTACATCGCCGAGGTGTCCCCGTCGAAGTTCCGCGGCAGGCTCGGGTCCCTCCAGCAGCTCGCGATCGTGATGGGCATCTTCGCCGCACTGCTCACGGGCCAGCTGTTCGCGGACGCCGCCGGCGGCGCCGCCGAGCAGTTGTGGTTCGGCCTCGAGGCATGGCGCCTGATGTTCATGGCCGAGGCCGTCCCCGCCGTCATCTACGGCGTCGCGGCGCTCCGGCTTCCCGAGTCCCCCCGCTACCTGGTGGGACGCAGCCGAGACGACGAGGCGGCGGAGGTGCTGCGACTGTTCAGCGGCGTCCAGGACGTCGACGCCAAGATCAAGGAGATCGAGGACTCGCTGCACCGCGAGGAGAAGCAGACCCTGCGGGACCTGCGAGGCCACGTGCTGGGGCTCAAGCCCATCGTCTGGACCGGGATTCTGCTGTCCGTATTCCAGCAGTTCGTGGGCATCAACGTGATCTTCTATTACTCGAACACGCTGTGGCAGTCCGTCGGCTTCGGGGAGTCGGAGGCGTTCCTGACGTCGACCATCACCTCCGTCACCAACATCGCTGTCACGATCGTGGCGATCATGCTCGTGGACAGGATCGGCCGACGCCTGCTGCTGCTCATCGGGTCGACCGGCATGACGGTATCGCTGGGCCTGATGGCCATCGCGTTCTCCCAGGCGATCACCGATGGCGCCGGCGAGGTCACCGACTTCGAAGGCTCATGGGGCACTGTCGCCGTGATCGGCGCGAACTCCTTCGTGGTGTTCTTCGGCGCCACGTGGGGCCCCGTCGTCTGGGTGCTCCTGGGCGAGATGTTCCCCAACCGGATCCGCGCATCGGCCCTCGCCGTGGCGGCGGCGGCGCAGTGGCTCGCCAACTGGGCGATCACCGTGTCGTTCCCGTCGTTCGCGTCGATCGGGCTCACGTTCGCGTACGGCTTCTACGCCACGATGGCGCTGCTGTCGCTGCTGTTCGTGTTCTTCCGCGTGCCGGAGACCAAGGGCATGGAGCTCGAGGCCATGGACGCCGATGTGCACGTCAAGCGCGGCAAGTTCGTGGAGTCGACCCGCAGCTGAGGCTCGTCCATCGACACTGAGCGCGCTCTGGCGCGCACCGAGCCCCCGGAATCGACACTGACCGCGCTTGACGGCGCCAAGGTGGGACGACGGGGGTTCGGTGCGTTCGGGGGCGGAGACACGAAAGGCCCGGCACATGGCCGGGCCTCGCGTGGCAGGTGAGGGATTCGAACCCCCGAAGTCGATGACGGCTGATTTACAGTCAGCTCCCTTTGGCCGCTCGGGCAACCTGCCTTTGCGCCATGGTCAGAACTGAACCCTGCGCGCATGGAAGGATAGCAAGAGAACGGACCGCGACGCGAACCTGTGCGGCGCGGATCGGGAACGAGACCGCAGCGGCGCGAATCGCGCCCCGACCCCGAGGAGGACCCATGGCAGGCGACAGCAGCTTCGACGTGGTGAGCAAGATCGACCGACAGGAGGTCGACAACGCGCTCAACCAGGCTCACAAGGAGATCAGCCAGCGCTACGACTTCCGCGGCGTGGGTGCGTCCATCGAGTTCTCCGGCGACGCGATCCTGATGAAGGCCAACTCCGTGGAGCGCGTGAAGGCAGTGCTGGACGTGCTGATCGCCAAGCTCGCGAAGCGGGGCATCTCGATGAAGTCGCTCGAGTACGGCGAGCCGGTCCCCTCCGGCAAGGAGTTCCGCCTGGTGGCGGACCTCAAGGAGGGCATCACTCAGGAGACCGCCAAGAAGCTCGGCAAGCTGCTCCGCGAGGAGGGCCCCAAGACCGTGAAGTCGCAGATCCAGGGCGACGAGCTGCGGGTGCAGTCCAAGTCGCGGGACGACCTGCAGGTCGCGATCCAGCTGCTCAAGGGCGCCGACGTGGACGTGGACCTGCAGTTCGTCAACTACCGCTGAGGACCCTCACGGCTGACGGCGACTGCTGGTGCAGCATCATCTGCCAGCCGTCGCTCGAGCGCACGTAGGTGCTGGACAGCATCGCCTCGAACGGCGGTTCCTCGACCCGGCGCGCCCTCACGCGGTACGCCACCACGGCCAGGCCCTCGCCGAGGTCGTGGACGGTGACGTCCTCGAGCTCGTAGTCCTGCCATCGGCGGGACTCCGCCATGCCGTCGATGGCGTCGTCACGCTCCATCACGCCGAACGGGAACACCATCACGGCCTCGCTCGCGAGCACGTCATCGTAGAACTCCCGGGCGTGACCGCTGGTGAGTGCTTCCCAGCCGTCTCGTTCGAGTGCGACCAGTTCCTGCTCCTCGTGCGTTCTCATGATCCTCATCTCCTGCTCTCGATGCCCTCGGTGAGTTTCGCGACCGCGTATCCCCACGCCTGCGAGACCCTCGGGTGGGGCGGGACCGAGATCTCGTCTGGATTGGTGAGGACGTCGAGCAGCACGGGGCCGTCCTGCGCGAAGGCCCACGCGAGCGCGGCGTCCAGGTCTCCCGGCTCCTCCACTCGCTTCGAGGCGAGGCCCATCGCCGTGCCCACCGCGGCGAGGTCCGGGTTGTCGAGCTCGGTGCCGAAGGATGGCAGCCCGCCCTGCTGCTGCTCCAACTGCACCATGCCGAGCGACGCGTTGTCGAACACGACCACGACCACGGGCAGCCGGTGCGTCACCGCGGTGCGCAGGTCGCCCAGCAGCATCATCAGCCCGCCGTCGCCGCTCATCGACACCACGCGGCGCGACCGGTCCAGCGCCTGCGCGCCGAGCGCCTGCGGCAGCGCGTTGGCCATCGAGCCCAGGTTGAACGAACCGATGAGCTCCCGGCCCGCACGCATCTCGACGAACCTCGCGAGCCAGACGGTGGACATGCCGGTGTCGACCGTGAAAACGGCGTCCTCGGGGGCGTGCCGGTCCACGGCGGCCGCGAGCGCCTCCGGGCGAATCCGGTCGTCGGGGTTGTCGAAGACCGAGCGCACCTTGGCCACCACACCGGACTTCTCGTAGTCGGGGTCGGCGACGTTGCGCTGACGGTCGCGCCACGACTCGAACGTCTCCTGCGCCTTCTGAAGATGGGCGGGGTCGCGGTCGGCGGAGATCCGCGGAAGCAGCGCGGTGAGCGCATCACCCGCATCACCCACCACCGGCACGTCGACCGTGACGCGACGCCCCACGTGGGTGGCCGCGCGGTCGATCTGGATCACCGTCGCATCGGTCGGGTAGAAGTCTCGATACGGGAAGTCGGTGCCGACCATGAGCAGCACATCGCAGTCGGCGAGCGCATCGGCCGCACCGGGGTTCCCGAGGAGGCCCGCCTGGCCCACGCCATACGGGTGATCGCCGTCGAAGCCGCTCTTGCCCTTCAGCGTCACCACCATCGGGGCCTGCAGCCGCTCGGCCATCGCGAGCGTCTGGTCGCGCGCGTGCTCGGCGCCGCGGCCCACGAGCATGGTCACGCGCTCGGCACCGTCCAGCGCTGCGGCCGCCGCCGCGAGCGACTCCTCGACGGGCTCGGACTGGCGGTGCGGGCGCGCGAAGGACAGTTCCGGGATGTCTGCGTCGAGCTCGAGCTCGCCGACGTCGCCGGGCACCGTGAGCACGGCGACGCCGCGCTGCGAGTAGGCCGCGGTGATCGCCTGGACCAGCATCTGCGGCAGCTGTTCGGGGGAGGTCAGGGTCTGGTTCCACACAGCGACATCCGCGAAGACGCGGTCGTTGTGGATCTCCTGGAAGTAGTCGGTGCCGATCTCGGCAGTCGGCACCTGTCCACAGATCGCGAGCACCGGAGCGTGAGACTTCTTGGCGTCGTACAGACCGTTGAGCAGGTGCAGCGACCCCGGCCCCACGGTGCCCATGCAGACGCCGATGCGATCGGTCAGCTGCGCCTGGGCGCCGGCGGCGAACGCGGCCGTCTCCTCGTGCCGCACCCCGATCCACTCGAGCCGGTCCTCGTTGCGAATGGAGTCCGTGAAGGGGTTCAGTGCGTCCCCGACCACACCCCACACCTGCGTCACGCCGTGCTCGGCAAGCGCGTGAACGATGGTTCCTGCGATCGTGCGGGTCATCGGGACTCCTCTCAGTGAGACGGGAGAAGCCACCGGGCCGGCGACCATCCGCGCCCGTCTATGCCAACGCACGGCAAAGGGGGGCGCATTCCACGGCCTAGAGAGGGCGGCCCGCCATCCGCTCGAGCCGTGCGACCCGCTCGTCCATCGGCGGGTGGGTCGAGAACAGCTTCGCCATGCCGGCCCCGGAGAAGGGATTCGCGATCATCATGTGCGACACGTTCTCGAGCGCCGCGTCCTGCGGCAGCGGCTTGGCCCTGGTGCCCTGCTCGAGCTTGCGCAGGGCCGAGGCGAGGGCCAGCGGGTCGCCGGTCAAGGCGGCGCCGTCCTCGTCCGCGTCGTACTCGCGGGTGCGGGAGATCGCCATCCGGATCAGCGCGGCGGCGATGGGCGCGAGGAACAGCATCGCGAGCATGCCGATGGGTCCCAACGGGTTGTCGCGCGAGTTGCCGCCGCCGAAGAAGAACAGCATCTGCGCGATCGCGGTGATGATGCCCGCGAAGGCCGCGGCCACCGATCCGATGAGGATGTCGCGGTTGTACACGTGCATGAGCTCGTGGCCGAGGACTCCGCGCAGTTCTCGTTCGTTCAGCAGCCCCAGGATGCCGGCGGTGCAGCACACGGCCGCGTTGCTGGGGTTGCGTCCGGTCGCGAAGGCGTTGGGCGCCTGGGTGGGCGACACGTAGAGGCGGGGCATGGGCTGGTTCGCCTCGGCCGAGAGCTCGCGCACGATGCGGTACATCGCTGGCTGCTCGACCTCAGTGACCGGGCGCGCATGCATCGCCTTGATGGCGAGCTTGTCCGAGTTCCAGTACCCGTACGCGGTGCCGGCCACGCCGAGAGCCGCGAAGATCCAGATGAACTGACCGCCGCCCACGAAGGAGCCGACGCCCAGCAGCACGGCCCACAGCACGATGA
The DNA here is from genome assembly GCF_000975095.1 of Demequina aestuarii. Lineage (GTDB taxonomy): Bacteria > Actinomycetota > Actinomycetes > Actinomycetales > Demequinaceae > Demequina > Demequina aestuarii. The sequence continues at coordinate 297,221 of NZ_BBRD01000001.1, read as the reverse complement.
ACAGAGCTGCGGTCTTCACACCATTGAAGTACTTGCCTGACACGGTTCCCCTTCCCTCACGTCGGTCGCGATGGGAGAACGGCCGATGCTCGGGCCGGGTTCCCGGCGCGACGGCACCTTCTCGAGGGGTGGTGGGACCGGGCCCCTGACATCTCCGGTGATCGCCGGGGTTCACAGGGCCGATGCGAGGGTCACCCCGCGACGCGGCTCGCCTAGGAGTCGGTGCGACCCAGCGCGATGTCGGTCATCTCCTCGCGCGGCACCACCTTGACGCGCTCCCGCCCGTCGGCCTCGCCGGTGGCGCGTTCGTGCGCGTCGAGCAGCTCCCAGTCGTGCCACTGCACCACGTCGACGCCGCGCGACTGGAGCAGTCGCAGCAGGTTGTCGGGGCTGCGCTGCTCTGCCCCGGCCTCGCTCTCGGCGTACAGGCGAGGAGCGTCCTCGACCAGGTTGGCGATGGTCTCCTGAGCATCCGACTTGGTGTGGCCGATGAGCCCCACCGGTCCGCGCTTGATCCAGCCCGTGGCGTAGTAGCCGGGCACGACGTCGCCACCGGCGACCACGCGGCCGCCGTCATTGGCGATGACGCCCTTCGACTGATCGAACGGAATCCCGTCGATCTCGGTGCCGTAGTAGCCCACCGCGCGGTAGACGGCCTGGACCGGGTAGTCGATGAACTCCCCGGTGCCCTTGACGTTGCCGTCACCCTGCAGCGCGGTGCGCTCGACGCGAACGCCGGTGACCTTGCCGTCCTCGCCCAGCACCTCGTGAGGCGCCTGCAGGAAGTGCAGGTGGATGCGGCGCGACGCGCCCGTGGGCTCCTTGAGCGTCCAGTCCGTCAGGGTCTTGACGACCTGCTTGGTCTGCTTGTTGTTCTCCGCGGCCTCCATCGACGCCTCGTCGAAGTCGTAGTCCTCGGGGTAGACGATCACGTCGACGTCGGGCACGTGACCCAGCTCGCGCAGCTCGAGCGGCGAGAATTTCACCTGCGCCGGGCCACGACGGCCGAACACGTGCACGTCCGTGACCGGGGACGACTTCAGCAGCTCCATGACGTTGTCCGGCACCTCGGTGCCCGCGAGGTCCTTGGGGTGCTTCGCGAGGATGCGCGCGACGTCGAGTGCGACGTTGCCGACGCCGAACACCGCAACCTCCTTCGCGTCGAGCGGCCACGTGCGCGGCACGTCCGGGTGGCCATCGAACCAGCTCACGAAGTCGGCGGCGCCGTACGAGCCCTCGAGGTCGATGCCGGGGATGTTGAGGTCGGCGTCCTTGAACGCGCCCGTCGCGAAGATCACTGCGTCGTAGTGCTCGCGAAGGTCCTGCAGAGTCAGGTCGGTGCCGATGTCGACGTTGGCGAGCAGGCGGATGTCCCCGCGGCCCAGCACGTTCGCGAGCGCGACGACGATCTGCTTGATGCGCGGGTGGTCCGGCGCGACCCCGTAGCGGACCAGGCCGAACGGTGCTGGCAGACGCTCGATGATGTCGATCGACACATCGAGGTCGCTCTTGGACAGGATGTCGGAGGCGTAGGTGCCGGCGGGGCCAGCACCGATCACGGCGACCCGGAGCGGGCGGTCTGTGGTCACGTTTGTCTCAATCCTCAGGGGCGTGGGCGTGCGGCGAGGGCGGTCTCGGTCGCGTGTCGCCCCGAGTATAGACATGAACGTCACATGGACGTCCCGCCGTTGGCGCGCGCTCGAGCCGTTCCAGTGCCACGCTCGAGTCATGACGTCGGTGATGCCCTCTCCGTCGCCCGGTCTCGGCCGGGCGCCCACGGACGCGCCCTCGCGAGGCCTGCCCTCCCCCACGCTGATGCTCCCCGGCGCGTACATCCACGACGCGACGGCACGAGTGCGCGCAGCCCAGCGGCGGGTGCGGCTCACCACTCTCACCATCGCCGACGAGCAGCGCACCTACGCGCTCATCGAGGCGTTGGTCGCGGCGGCGAAGCGAGGCGTCGACGTCCAGGTGGCGGCCGACGTGTTCACATACGTCGACGCCGCCGGCACGTTCCTGCCGGCCCGGTATCGCACCACGAGGCGGCGCGAGTCGTCGGCACTCGCAGCACGGCTCACCGAGGCAGGGGCGACGTTCACGTGGCTCGGATCCGAGCGGGGACTGATCTGGCGCGGGCGCACGCACACCAAGCTGAGCGTGGTCGACGACGTCAGCTACGCGTTCGGCGGCGTCAACATCGACGATCGCGGCGCGAGCAACGCCGACTACATGTTCCGGGTGGAGGACCCCCGTCTCGCCGACGACCTCGACGAGGTCTACGAGCGGATCGTGAGGATGAACGCCTCCCAGCTCGGGCACCCGTCGCTGACGCTGCGTCACGGCGACGACACGGTGCTCGTCGACGGCGGCGTCCCGGGCGACTCGGTGATCTACCGGCGCGCGATGGCGCTGGCCTCCGAGGCCGTCCACGTGCTGCTCATCTCGCAGTACTGCCCCACGGGCCCGCTCGGCAGGATCATCGCCGAACGGCCGCACGCGCTGTGGTTCAACCCTCCCCGCCACGCCTCCCCTGCCAACCGGGTGCTGATCTCCGCGTCGATGGCGGCCACGGGGTACCGCACCCAGTACCGCTCGCGGCGCTATCTCCACGCGAAGTGCCTGGTCATGACGATGCCGTCGGGAGAGCGCGTCGCGATCACGGGCTCCCACAACTTCGTGCGCGGCGGTGTCGCGCTCGGCACCAGGGAGATCGCACTCGAGACCCGGTCGGCAGCGGTGATCGACCAGATCCTGGCATTCCACCGCACGCACGTGCTCGGCAGCCGTCATGGGGGGCTGGCACATCCCCCGGGCCTGTGAGACACTCTCCGCTATGGCATTCTCCCCGGACTCCTGCGCACCCATGATGTGCTGCTGCGTCCGTTGTGCCATGTGTCCCGAGGCCTGAGCCCACGGATACACCCCACCTGTAGCCCTGGGCGCTCGGCCTTTCGAGCGCGGACCAGACGCGCTCGCACGGCCTCGCTCCCAGAACACGACGAGTCGAGGAGTCTCGGTGACTGACGCCGATGCCACCAGCGCCACCGCGCGCACGCCTGCCCAGATCGCTGAGGCAGCCGAACGCCGACGCCACCGCGAGGAGGCGCGCGAGATGCGCACCCGAGAGGCCTCTCAGCGCAAGAACACCGCCTCCAAGGACGGCCAGTGGGCCGCAGGCGACCGCACTCCGCTGAACCCCAACGAGGAGATGAAGTCCACCGGCGACCCGTTGCGGGTGCGCGAGCGCATCGAGTCGATGTACTCGAAGTGGGGCTTCTGGTCGATCCCACCGGGAGACCTGCGCGGCCGCTTCCGCTGGTGGGGCCTGTACACGCAGCGCCGTCAGGGCATCGACGGCGGCAAGACGGCGATCCTCGAGCCGCACCAGCTCGACGACGAGTACTTCATGCTCCGCATCCGCTCCGACGGCGGGCAGCTGTCCGTCGCGCAGGCGCGCGAGATCGGACGCATCTCCGAGGAGTTCGGCCGCGACACCGCCGACGTCTCCGACCGTCAGAACATCCAGCTGCACTGGATCCGCATCGAGGACGTTCCCGAGATCTTCCGGCGCGTCGAGGAGGTGGGCCTGCTCGTCACTGAGGCGTGCGGGGATGTCCCACGCGTGATCCTCGGGTCCCCCGTCGCGGGCGTCGCCAAGGACGAGCTGATCGATCCCACGCCGCAGATCAACGAGATCAAGGAGCGCTACATCGGCTCTCCTGAGTTCTCGAACCTGCCGAGAAAGTTCAAGACCGCGTTCACCGGCCAGCCGGTGCCCGACATCCTCCATGAGGTCCAGGACGTCGCGTTCTGCGCGGTCGAGCACCCCGAGCTGGGCGTGGGCTACGACCTGTGGGTGGGCGGAGGACTGTCCGTGAACCCCTTCCTCGGCGTGCGACTGGGCGTCTTCGTGAAGCCCGAGATCGCGCACGAGGTCTGGAAGGGCGTCGTCAGCATCTTCCGCGACTACGGCTACCGCCGCCTGCGCACGCGCGCGCGTCTCAAGTTCCTCGTCAAGGCCTGGGGTGCCGAGAAGTTCCTGCAGGTGCTGCAGGACGACTACCTCGGCTACGAGCTCCCCCAGGGGCCCGCCCCCCAGGTGGGAGTCCCGGGAGACCGCGGAGACCACGTCGGCATCCACGAGCAGGCCGACGGCCGCTGGTACGTGGGCGTAGCCCCGGTCGCGGGCCGCGTCTCCGGCACCAAGATGCAGTCGATCGCCGACGTTGCAGAGAAGGTCGGCTCCGACCGCATCCGCCTCACGCCACTGCAGAAGATCCTGGTGCTCGACGTGGACCAGGACAAGGTCAGCGACGTCGTCAACGGACTGCGCGCGCTCGAGCTCGACTCCGACCCCGGCGAGTTCCACCGCAACGTCATCGCCTGCACCGGCATCGAGTACTGCAAGCTCGCGATCGTCGAGACCAAGGCCACCGCGCGGGAGGTCGTGAAGGTGCTCGACCAGCAGTTCCCCACTCTCGACAACCCCATCACGGTGCACGTCAACGGCTGCCCCAACTCGTGCGCCCGCGTGCAGATCGCGGACATCGGGTTCAAGGGTCAGCTCGTGCTGGACGAGGAGTCCGGTGAGCAGGTTCCGGGCTTCCAGGTGCACCTGGGCGGCCGGCTCGGTCGCGGCGAGGACAACGACTTCGGCCGCAAGATTCGCGGCCACAAGGTGACGCAGATCGGAATGCCCGACTACGTCCAGCGCGTCACCACGCACTACCTGGCGGACCGCGAGGGCCCCGAGGAGACGTTCGCCGACTGGGCCTTCAGGGCGGACGAGGAGCTCATCACGTGACCATCCCGTCCCTCTCCGGTGCCGCGGCACTGACCGCTCTCAACCCTCGCGAGTGGAACGCCGAGACCTGCGCGGCCGTCGCGTCGCGCCTCGAGAACGCCTCCGCCACCCACATCGCGGACTGGGCGGTGGCGACGTTCGGAACCGGGCTCGGCGTCGCCTCGTCGATGCAGGACACGATCCTGCCCCACATGTTCGGCGCGCGGCTTGCGGGCGTGGACGTGCTGTTCCTCGAGACGGGGTACCACTTCCAGGAGACGCTCGACACTCGCGAGCGCTCGGCCCAGGAGTTCCCCATCACCATCGTCGACGTCATGCCGACGCTCACGGTCGCGGAGCAGGACGCCGAGTACGGCAAGGACCTGTTCGCGCGCGACCCCAATCTGTGCTGCTTCATGCGCAAGGTCGACCCGCTCGCGCGCGCCCTCGCGGGCTACGACGCCTGGGTCACGGGCGCGCGCCGGGTCGATGCCGTCACGCGATCGCAGATGCCAGTGGTGAGCTGGGACGAGAAGCACGGGCTGGTCAAGGTCAATCCGCTCGCCCGCTGGGACGACGCCGACGTGGAGCGCTACCAGGTCGACCACGACCTGCCTCGCAACCCCCTCACCTCCCAGGGCTACCCCAGCATCGGCTGCGCGCCGTGCACCCGCAAGGTTGCGCCGGGCGAGGACCCGCGCGCAGGCCGCTGGTCGGGGCAAGGAAAGACGGAGTGCGGGATTCACACATGAGCGAGGACGACGTGACGACGACCCTGACCACCCTTGATGCCCTCGAGTCCGAGGGCATTCACATCATCCGCGAGGCGGTGGGCACCGCCCGCAAGCCGGTGCTGCTGTTCAGCGGCGGCAAGGACTCGGTCGTGGTGCTGCACCTCGCGACCAAGGCCTTCTGGCCCGGACGAGTGCCCTTCGAGCTGCTGCACGTGGACACGGGCCACAACTTCGACGAGGTCATCGAGTTCCGTGACCGCACCGTCGAGCGGCTCGGGCTGCGACTGCAGGTGGCGAAGGTCCAGGACTACATCGACGACGGTCGCCTGCGCGAGCGCCCGGACGGCACCCGCAACCCGCTGCAGACGGTGCCGCTGCTCGACGCGATCGTGAACCACGGCTACGACGTGGTCTTCGGCGGCGCCCGTCGCGACGAGGAGAAGGCGCGCGCCAAGGAGCGGGTCGTCTCGCTGCGCGACGAGTTCGGACAGTGGGACCCCCGGAACCAGCGGCCCGAGCTGTGGAACCTGTACAACCCCAAGCATCTGCCCGGACAGCACGTGCGCGTGTTCCCCCTGTCGAACTGGACCGAGCTGGACGTGTGGCGCTACATCCAGCGCGAAGAGATCGACCTGCCCGGTCTGTACTTCGCGCACGAGCGCGACGTGTTCACGCGCGACGGCATGTGGCTCACCCCGCACCCGAGCGTGCGCGTGCGCGACACCGACTCCCCCGAGTCCAGGTCAGTGCGCTACCGCACGGTGGGCGATGCGTCCTGCACCGGCGCCGTGGAGTCCACCGCCTCGACGCTCGACGAGATCATCGCCGAGGTCGCGGCCACTCGCATCACGGAGCGCGGCGCGACGCGCGCAGACGACCGCCTCTCGGAGGCCGCCATGGAGGACCGCAAGAAGGAAGGCTACTTCTGATGACAGCCCCGGAGACCACCGACGTCGCGGCATCCATCCCCGACGCCCGGCGCACGTCCCTGCTCCGTTTCGCCACCGCCGGATCCGTCGATGACGGCAAGTCCACGCTCGTGGGCCGCCTGCTCCACGACACCAAGTCGATCCTCGCCGACGCCTACGAGGCGATGGAGCGCGTCTCGAAGGAGCGCGGCGGCGAGGAGGTCGACCTCGCTCTGCTGACCGATGGGTTGCGGGCCGAGCGCGAACAGGGCATCACCATCGACGTCGCCTACCGCTACTTCTCCACTCCCCAGCGCACCTTCATCCTCGCGGACTGCCCCGGGCACGTGCAGTACACGCGCAACACCGTCACGGGTGCCTCGACGGCCGATGCGCTGGTGGTGCTCATCGACGCGCGCTACGGAGTGGTGGAGCAGACCAAGCGCCACCTCGCGGTGGCGGCGCTGCTGCGCGTCCCGCACGTGATCGTCGCGGTCAACAAGATCGACCTCCTGGACTATGCCCAGGGTCCGTTCCGCTCGATCACCCAGCATGTCCAGACGCATGCGGAATCCCTGGGGCTCACCAACGTGGTCACCGTCCCGGTCAGTGCACTCAAGGGCGACAACGTCGCCCTGCGATCAGACCTCACGCCCTGGTACGACGGCCCCACCGTGCTGGAGGTGCTCGAGACGGTGCCGAGCATCGACCAGGGCGCGGACGACTTCGCGGCGGCGCACCGCCGTGGAATCGTCCACCCCACGGCCGAGCAGGCGCGCGCCACCGAGACCGGGTGGCGCATGCCCGTGCAGTGGGTGCTGCGTCCGCAGGATGCGGCCATCTCGCCCGAGCATCGCGAGTACCGCGGCTACGCGGGCCAGGTAGCCGAGGGCACGATCCGGGTGGGAGACGACGTCGTCGTCCAGCCATCCGGCCGCCGCACCACGGTCGCGGGCATCGATACGGCTGACGGCCCTCTCGACCAGGCGCACACCGGGCTGTCGGTGTCGATCCGCCTCGCGGATGACGTCGACGTCGCCCGCGGAGACCTGCTGTCGAGCGCCGCAGACGCCGTGGCCCCCGAGCGCGCCTTCCACGCGCACGTCGCGTGGCTCACGGACCGGCCGCTGCGCGTCCGGGACCGGGTGCTCATCCAGCACGGTTCGGCACGCGTGCAGGCGATGGTCACGGCCATCGATGGCATCCTCGACATCTCGCTGCCCGGCGGCACCCTCGACTCGTCGATCGCGACCGGGCACGAGCTGCTGCTGAACGACATCGGCGTGGTGCGCTTCCAGCTCGCGCAGCCGCTCGCGGTCGAGGACTACGGCCGTCACCGCCGGACGGGTGCGTTCTGCGTCATCGACCCTCAGGACGGCAACACCATCGGCGCGGGAACTGCGCGGGCCTCCGCGCCCGGCATCGGCGCCGATGCCCACGTGACCATCTGATGAGCGCACCGGTCTCGCTGCGAGGGGTCTCGCAGGCCTTTGCGGGCTCTCGCGGCGGCCGGCTCGCGCTCGACGGCATCGATCTCGAGGTCGCTGCGGGCGAGTTCGTCTGCGTCGTCGGGCCCTCCGGGTGCGGCAAGTCGACCATGCTCGACCTGGTGGCCGGGCACACCCGACCCGCACGCGGCGACGTCACCGTCGCCGGGGCCGGGGTGCGCGGCCCGGGACCGGACCGCGTCATGGTGTTCCAGGAGCACGCCCTGTTCCCATGGCTGTCGGTGAGCGACAACGTGGGGTTCGGTCTCAAGAACGCCGGCGTGCCTCCCGAGGAGCGCGACGCCACCGTCGCGACGTGGCTCCGCAAGGTCGGCCTCGCCGACGCTGCAGACCTGCACCCGCATCAACTGTCCGGCGGCATGCGCCAGCGCGCGGCCCTCGCACGCGCCTTCGCGATGCGCCCTCGGGTGCTGCTCATGGACGAGCCCTTCAGCGCTCTCGACGCGCCCTCCCGCGACCGGCTCCACGTCGAGCTCCAGGAACTGTGGGCGGAGACGGGGATCACCATCGTGTTCGTCACGCACAACGTGCGCGAGGCGGTCGCGCTGGGCGACCGCGTCATCGTGCTGTCCTCCGGGCCGGGGCGCATCATCGGGGACGTGCCGGTGACGCTGCACCGGCCGCGGGTCGTGGAGTCCGAGCGCGTGGTCACCCTGTCCGCGACCGTGCGCCGATTGCTGGACGCAGCCGACCAGTTGGGCATCTCCGCTCCGCGCGAGGGGGGCGACTCGTATGTCAACATCTAGCGTCCCCACCCGCGACGGCACGAGCATCAAGGTGCGCAGCGACGCGCCGTGGTGGCGCCGCACCACGCCGATCGTCGGCACCGGGCTGGTGCTCCTCGCCGCATGGGCGCTGGCGTCGGTCCTCTCGGAGGCCCTGCCCACGCCTGTCGCCACCGCCAGTGAACTGGTCCGGATGGCAGGCGACGGCGACCTCGCATCGATCTTCGGACGCATCACCCTGTTCATGACCGGATGCTTCATCGTGGCCGCCATCGGCGGAGTCTCACTCGGTCTCCTGCTCGGCTCCCGCACCTGGCTGGACCGCGGCCTCTCGCCGTATCTCGCGGCGCTGCAGGGCATGCCCACCTCGATGTGGATCCCCGTCGCCGCCGTCGTGCTGGGCACGTCCCCATGGTCGCTCGCCGCTGTCGTCAGCATCGGCGCTATGCCCGCGATCATGCTGGCCACGCGATCCGCCGTGAAGAACGTACCGCCGCTGCTCATCCGGGCCGGCCGCACGTTCGGTGCGGACCAGGGCTCGCTGCTCCGTCACGTGGTGCTGCCCGCCGCACTGCCGGGCATCATGACGGGGCTCGAGCTCGGCTGGTCGATCGCCTTCCGGTGCCTCGTCGCCGGTGAGATCTTCTCCGGCGCGCTGTCCGGCACTGGCATCGGCGACGTGATCGAGCGCTCTCGCGAGACGGGCGACCTGACCGAGATGATGGCCACCATCCTCATCGTGCTGGCCTTCACCCTGGCGGTGGATCGGCTCGTGTTCGCGCGCGTGCAGCACCGCCTGCGGGTGAGCCGCGGCCTGGTGGACTCCGGCCTTCCGCACTGACTCCCGCCGCGGCCGACGCCGTGAAAGCGCAGGTACACGGGCCATCGAGCGCATCTGAGACATGTCTGAGTACGCGCCATGCCTACAGTGGTGATCAGGCCGTGCTCCTCACGCCGGCCTCCGCCTGAGCAAGGCGTCGCTGAGCGGCGCCACCGCCACTGACGACGAATCGACCTTTCGAAGCCCGGCCCCATCGCGCCGGCCACGGCGACGTCGCCACCCACTCCTTCCCGCTGCGCAGCATGCCTGCGTCCTCCCGACCCCGGAGAGCGATATGACTGCACCCCGTCCTGCCACAGATCACCCCTCCCCCTCCCTCCCGCCGACGGAGCCCGGCACCGCACCCAGCCCGATCATGTTCCTGATGGTCGGCGTCGCCGCCCTCGGCACCCTGCTCTACGCCGGCTTCCTGCTCGACCCCGATCACCGTGGCGACCTGCTGCCCTACACGATGGTCATCATCGCTGAGACGGTGCTCGTGGCCCAGGCGTTCTTCGGGATGTGGACCATCCTCTCGGGGGGTCACAATCCGCGGGACTTCGCGTACTTCCACGCGAAGGACGGGCTCTACGGATCGGACTCCGCAGCGCAGCGCCAGCCGCCGCATCTGCGTGAGCCGCACCTCAGCGGCACACCCATCGGCGTCGACATCTTCATCACCACCTACGGCGAGGATCTCGAGGTCATTCGCGGCACCGTCCGCGCGGCCATGAGAGTGCGCGGTCGACACACCACCTGGGTGCTCGACGACGGTCGCAGCGACGAGGTGCGGGACCTCGCGGCGCTCGAGGGCGCTCGCTATGTGCGGCGCCTCACGTCCGGCGGCGCCAAGGCGGGAAACATCAACCACGCGCTCACGCTCGCGAAGGGTCAGTTCTTCGCTGTGTTCGACGCTGACTTCGTGCCGCGTCCCGAGTTCCTCGAAGAGACGCTGCCGTTCTTCACCGATGCGCGTCTCGCGTTCGTGCAGACGCCGCAGAGCTACGGCAATCTGCGCACCACGATCGCGCGCGGAGCCGGATACATGCAGGCCGTCTTCTACCGTTTCATCCAGCCCGGGCGCAACCGCTTCAACGCGGCGTTCTGCGTGGGCACCAACGTGATCTTCCGCCGTGAAGCCGTCGAGGACGTCGACGGCATCTATACCGATTCCAAATCCGAGGACGTGTGGACGTCGCTGATGATGCACGAGGCCGGCTGGAAGTCCGTCTTCATCCCCGACGTGCTCGCCGTGGGCGAGGCACCCGAGACCATCGAGGCGTACTCGAAGCAGCAGCTGCGCTGGGCGACCGGGGGCTTCGAGATCCTGCTCACCCGCAATCCGTTCCGACGGGACGTCCGCCTGAGTCTCGAGCAGCGCGTGCAGTACCTCGTCACCGCGACGTTCTACCTCACGGGGATCGCGCCCCTGATCCTGCTCATGCTGCCGCCCATGGAGATCTTCCTCGATCTCCAGCCCATGACGATCGAGACGTCGGCGATGACCTGGTTCCTGTACTACGCGGGCTTCTACGCGCTGCAGATCCTGTTCGCCTGGTACACGCTCGGGTCCTTCCGGTGGCAGACGCTGACGCTCGCGGCAGTGTCCTTCCCCATCTACGTCAAGGCCCTCGGCAACGCGCTGCGCGGCAAGGACGTCGGGTGGCAGGCCACCGGCACCGCCAAAGGCCGTTCGCCCTTCAACTTCATCGTCCCGCAGGTCCTGATCTTCGTCTTCCTGGCGCTGACCTCCGTCGTCGGCATCATCAGGGACCTGGACAACGGCTCCGTGTCGCTGGCGACGGCGTGGAACGTCACCAACACCCTCATCCTCGCGACCTTCCTGGTCGCGGCGGCGCGTGAGGGCCGACAACTCTCCACACCCTCCGCCACCCATACGCCAGCCGCGAAGCCCACCCGCACCGTGGTGGCTCGTCCGACCGAGACCGCGTTCGCCCCTGTCTGGGGCCGTGGCACCGCAACCCTCGAGAAGGAGACATCATGACCTGGGCCACTCGCTTCAAGATGCTGTTCGGCACGATGGGCGTCCTCATCCTCATCGCCGCACTCACGTACGTCTACACGGAGCGCGAGTCGAGCGCCACATCCGCGAGCGCCGTGGTCTCCGCGAACACGCTGCCCGTCGGCACCGACTACGGCGGCAAGCTCATCGAGCAGCACGTCGAGGAGGGCGCCTACGTCTCTGAGGGCGACGTGCTCTTCACGATCGACAGCCTGGGCCGCCAACGCGACCTCGAGATGGAGGCACGCGCCGACGCGCAGGACGAGGCGGCAGAGTCGTCCGTTGCCTCGTCGCCCGAGCCGTCGGCCTCGGAGGTGTCATCCGACGCCGAGTCGAGCGACGCCGCATCAGGTGCGTCCGCGTCCGACGACGAGGAGTTCAGCCCCCTGTGGACGGTCACCGCGAGCGCCTCAGGCACTGTCGCAGCGGTGCCCACTGGTGTGGGCGGATACATCCCCGCCGGGGGCATCGTCGCCGAGGTCTTCGAGGACGACTCGCTCTACGTGAGCGCCGACTTCCTCCTGACTCCGCGGGACTTCGACCGGCTCCAGATCGGAGCTCCGGTCGAGGTACGCCTCCCGGACCGCACCACGGTGACCGGCACGGTCGACGAGATCGAGGTCGCCACCGAGGACGGCGCGGCGCGCGCCTTCGTGCGTGTCGCGTCGGAGAGCATCGCGCACAGCGATCCGGCAGGATTGACGGCACCCGGCACGCCCGTGAACGCCACGGTCGAGCTCCGCGACGACGGCCCGCTCGCGGGCCTGCGCGACGCCGCCACAGACTTCCTCGAAAAGATCGGACTTGACACATGAGACGACACACCTGGGCCGCCGCGGCCATCGCGGGCGCACTCGTAGTCCTGGCGGGCTGCGACGGCGCCGGCGGCGATGACGACGGACCGACGGCCAGCCCTGACGGCGAGCCGAGCGCGAGCGCGCCGGGCGGTACGGCGAGCCGCGTCGACCTGTATGCGCCTGCGAGCGACACCGTGGCGGGGCCGGACACGACGGATCCGTCACTCCTTCCCGTTCGTGCCGGACAGACCGCAGTGCCGGCACGCGTCGCCGACGGCGTGACTCCCCCCACGAACCGCTGGTACTCCGGACTGGTGTTCGGCGACCAGCCCTTCATCGCGTTCCCTGCTCCGCTGTCGTTCAACTCGACCGACGGCGGTTTCGCCTGGGGCGTTCCTCACGTGGGCGTGGCCGTGGACGGCAACTCCATCGCGAGCCCCGCGTCGAGCGACGTCACGGTGGCCATCGACGGAGCTTCTGGACTGCCCATCGCGACAGCTGCGGACACCACAAGCGTGACCCTTGCGTACGGTGACGCCTCGGTGAGCCTCGCCGCGGGCTCGCCGCTGGTGGGCATCACGGCCACGGCGGACATGTCCTTCACGGTCTCCCCCGCCCCCACCCCCGCGGGCGACGGCGTGTGGACCATCGACTCGGGAGAGCGGACGTACGGCATCACCGCCGCGAATGCCACTGTCGACGGCGCCACCGTCACGCTCTCGTCGGGCGACCACGCGCAGATGTTCGCGGTTCCCGACGGCGGCGACCCCAGCGCCGTCGCGGCTGCGGCCGGCGCTCCGGTCGACGGGGTGGACGTGACCTACGGCGTCGACGAAGAATCGGCCACCACCTCTCTCGCGTACGCACCCGAGGACGAGCCGACGCTCGTGGCAGTCCCGCAGGAACGTGCCGAGGGCCTCGACTGCGAGCTCGGCACCTATCCCTCCATCAACGGCGAGATGGCGGCGTGCTCGGCGTCGACTGTCACGTGGTCCGTGCCCACCGTCGAGCCTGACCTCGGGCTCGACCTCGAGGGGATCACCGACGAGCAGCGCACGGAGATCGTCGCGGCTCTTGAGGCCGAGGCGCAGGTCGCCCCGGTCTTCCCCGCCGACACGTACTTCGGGTCGAAGGCGCTGCACCGTCACGCCATGCTGGTGACGATCGCGGATGCCCTCGGCGAGACGGCACTGGCGGACGGCTTCGCCAGCGTCCTGTCCGAGGAGCTCCTCACCTGGGCCGACCCTGCCGGCTGCGAACGCCGCTCGCAGCGATGCTTCGAGTACGACGAGCAGCTGCGCGGCGTGGTCGGCCTCGAGGCGGCGTTCGGCTCAGAAGAGTTCAACGACCACCACTTCCACTACGGGTACCTGCTGAACGCGGCGGCGGTCGCTCTGGAACGCGATCCGTCACTCGAGGACGGGCTCGCGCCTGTCATGGACCTGGTGGCGGCCGACATCGCCAGTCCGGCCGACGCGGACGCGTTCCCCACCCTGCGTGCCTTCGACCCGTTCGCGGGCCACTCCTGGGCGAGCGGGTTCTCCCCGTTCGGCGACGGCAACAACCAGGAGTCCAGCTCCGAGGCAGTGCTCGCGTGGAACGGGGTCGCGGCCTGGGCTCAGGCGCGCGGAGACGAGTCCCTCGCCGACACCGCACGGTGGACCCTGTCTGCCGAGGCGAATGCCGCCGTCAGCCGCTGGCTGCGACCTGATCTCGACGGGTTTGAGGACTACCAGCACGACATCGTGGCGCTCCAGTGGGGCGGCAAGCGCGAGTACGCCACGTGGTTCAGCGCGGAGCCGAGCGCCATGCTCGGCATCGAGCTCATTCCGATGGCACCCATCCAGCAGCACCTCGCGCCGCAGGACGAGGAGGCCGTGGCGACCACACTGCGGTCGATCGAAGCTGCCGCACCTGGAGGGTACGACGTGCCGTTCGGCGACTACCTGCTGATGTACCAGGCACTCGCAGGCCAGGATCACGCCGCTGCGGCATGGGACGAGGCCACCGCGTTGCCCGATTCAGGCATCGACGACGGCAACTCCCGTGCGGCCATGCTCGCCTGGATCGCGGCGGCACAGTGATGCGGCTCGCTGCGGCGGAGAGCAGCCGTCCGCGCCGCTGACCTGAGCGGTGCCGCCCGTGCCCGTGTCGGAGCACCGCCCTAGGGTGGTCGCATGAAGGACGACACGGGCACGGGTGCTGGCACGTTCAGCGTCCTGCCTGCGACCCAGGACCGGTGGCCGGACGTCCGGACCGTCCTGGGCCCCACGAGCCTCGACACACCGTCGTGCTGGTGCCTGGCCATGCGCATCAGCGCTGGCGATCCCCGCATCAAGGATCAGCCCGCCCGGGCGCGCGCCGACGTGCTGCACGACCTCTGCGGGGAGGACATCTCGCCGGGCGTGCTCGCCTACCGCGATGGCGAGGTGGTGGGCTGGTGCTCGGTCTCGCCTCGCTCCGCCTACCACCGGCTCGTCCACTCGCGCGTGATCCCTCGGCTCGATGACGAGCCCGTGTGGTCGGTCGTGTGCTTCGTCGTCCGCGCCGGCCACCGTCGCCAGGGGCTCGCGGGCGTGCTGCTCGACGGCGCCGTCGACTACGCGCGCTCCCGGGGAGCGACCCTCATCGAGGGCTACCCCGCGGACACCGGCGGTGATCGCATCGACGTCGCGTCGGCCTACGTGGGCACCGTGTCCCTGTTCGAACGACACGGCTTCGCGAAGGCGGCCGAGACCAGCTCCAAGGGCGGCGGCAAGCCCCGGGTGCTGATGAGGCGCTCGCTCGACTGACCCGCACGCTCCCGACGCGAGAGGCGGTGCCAGGCGCACCCGCACTGGCACCGGACGCGCGGGCCACCCCCGCATCGGCCGTTCGAGGCCTGTCCCGGTGGCACAATCGCGAGGTGAGCGAATCCCTCAGCAGGTCCGGGCTCGCCTTCGGCGCCGGCGCGTACCTGATGTGGGGCGGCTTCCCCCTGCTCATGCACGCGCTCCAGCCGGCGGGCGCAGTCGAGATCACGGCCCATCGTGCGCTGTGGTCCGTGCTGGTATGCGCGGCGATCGTCGCGGTCATCGGTGGCTGGTCCCGCCTGCGGGCCGCCGTGACCGACCGGCGCACGCTGCTGCTCCTGTGCGCGGCCGCCGTGTTCATCGCGATCAACTGGCTCATCTATGTGTATGCCGTCGTGACGGACCACGTGAACTCGGCGGCCCTCGGGTACTACATCAACCCGCTGTTCACGGTGGCGCTCGGCGTGGCCTTCCTGGGGGAGCGCCTCCGCCGACTGCAGCTGGTGGCCATCGGCATCGCCGTGGTCGCGGTGCTCGTGATCGGATTCGGCCTCGGGGAGTTCCCCTGGATCGCCCTGGCGCTGGCGACGTCCTTCGGCCTGTATGGCCTGATCAAGAAGCGGGTGGGGGGCAAGGTCGATGCCGTCACGGGCCTGACGGTCGAGACCGCGGTCCTGGTGCCGGTCGCGGTGGCTGCGATCGCGTGGATCCACCAGTCGGGCCAGGCCACGTTCTTGGCACGCGGCGAGCCCGGACTGGGGATCGGCCACGACGTGCTGCTGTGGTCGACCGGCGCATTCACCGCCGGGGCGCTGTTGCTGTTCGCCGCCGGCGCCCGCCGGCTTCCGCTGTACGTCACTGGCCTGTTGCAGTACATCGCGCCCACCCTCATGTTCATCCTGGCCGTCTGGCACTTCGGCGAGCCCATGCCGGTGACTCGGTGGATCGGCTTCATCCTCGTGTGGGTCGCACTCGTGGTGCTCACGGTGGACGGCTGGCGCGCGCGCCCGCGCCGCCGCGAGGCACGCGTCGAGCCGGCGAAGCCTGTCTAGCCCCTCTCGGGGAAGAACACCGACCAGCGCATGTCGTCGACGCTCGGTCCGTAGCCCCAGATGAGACCGAGCTCCGCCTTCTCGACCTCGGCCGGGTCGACGCCCTCGCACGGCAGCGCCAGCTCGGAGGTGTCGCCGATGTACCAGAGGTGGTCCCCGGCATCACCGCCGCCGATCGAGTACAGGTCCTCGCCCCCGAGTCCCTCTCGGTCGTCGGCGTCGTGCTGCTGCCGACCGATGATGGCGCCGTCCTCATCGACCCAGATCAGCGCCTCATAGGTGACGACGCCGTGAGGATCGCCCGTCTGATCGGACCAACCGCCGCCCCATCCCGAGTACTGGGGGCCGGGTCCGTCGACACCGGGGAACATCTCCTCAGGAGCGCCGAGGATGTAGCCGCCGTCGCCGAAGTCGAACTCGAGCCCGGCCTCCTCGACGTCGTAGTAGGTGCCGCTCTGGCGCTCGAGCACCGTGGGCTCGGCGACGAGGTCCTCGGGCACTGCCGCGAGGCACTGGAAGGTCACTGACTCGGGACCTTCGAGGTAGGGACCGGTGACGTACTCGTCACGCTCGGGATCTGAACTCGGGTCGATGTCGTCTCGAGTGTCGTCGCCTACGGGCGGGACCGGCACTCCGCACGCAGCCTCGTAGGTCTGCGTCGGATCGTACTGCGAGGTGATCTCGTAGATCTCGCCCTCCGGCAGCGTCGCCCTGATGGAGGCGCTCTCCAAGCCGTCGTACTCCGGAACGCTCGCTCCAGGATGCCCGCGACCGATGCGCACCGCCTCCTCGGTGCCGTCGTCGTACCGGAACACCGTCTCGACCACCGCATCGGCCCCAGCGACGGATGGTTCGAGACCAGTGCCACCGAATCCCAGTGTGCTCGTGTGCACTTCCATCAGCAGCTTGGGGTTGACCCCTGGTGGCGCGTCTGAGGGGGCCTCAGTGGTCCACTCGTAGCCCAGGCGGGGGCCCTCCGGGTCGGTGAGATACGCCGAACCACCGGCGCTGCCATTGTCGGAGTAGTCAATGGCAAGATGCGTGAACACGTCTGTGAGGCCGCCATCGACATGGGCGGTGATGGTGCGGCCGCCGGGGCCCTGGGCATCGTAGGCTCCGTCGCCGCTGCGCTCCATGTGCTGCACGTCGCCATCCGGCGACACGTACACGAACTCCTCGTCGACATAGTTCGCGTATACGCGGCCCACAAAGCCGGCCGGGCCCCACGCATCCGGATTGGGAGCAGGATAGTCGTCGAGGTAGCACCAGGCGGGGGCGTCGCCGCTGGGCGCGGGAGCGGTGCCGCCAGGTGCGGCGATGGTGGTGCCACCGTCCACCGACCCAGGGATGGCGATGGCTGCGAACGCGATCGCGCCAGAGGCCGCCACGGCTCCACCGACTGCGGCCACCGAGCGCCGAGTCCGGCGCCGACGGATGTCGTCGAGCGCAGTGGACGGCGCGACCTCCACGCCACCGTCCCCCAGCGCGCGGGCGTGCCCGGCAAATGCCTCGTGGATCACCTCTCGCAGCTCTCGCATCATCGTCCCCTTCCCCTGGCCGGGACCACGTCTGCGGTCACCGGCTCCTCATCCCAGTCCTCGGTCACGTCCAGCAGCGGCGCCAGGGTGGCGGTCGCGTCGTGCAGGTAGCGCTTGACGGTGCCGTCCGCGAGTCCCAGCCGGGCCGCGATCTGTGGCACCGTCAGGTCGTCGAAGAACCGCAGCACCACGCACACCTGCTCCCGCGGCGGCAGCTCGCGCAGCGCGCGCCGGACGTCGAGGCCGACCTCGAGGTCGGGGCGGACGGGACCTCGTTCGAAGGCGCGGTCCACCGCACGCCGTCGGCTCGCGGCGCTGCGGGCGCGGTCGATCACGATGCTCGGCATCGCGGAGCGCACGTAGGCCTCGGCCTCGTTCACGCTCGCGAGGCGGCGCCGTTTCGAGAACACCTTGACGAGGGCGTCGTGCACCAGGTCGTCGGCGTCGCCGTCGCGCCCGACCAACAGCGCCGCGTAGGCCGTCAGTCGCGGGCCGCGCTCACGCACCAACTGCTCCACCAGCGGCTCCCACGACGACATCGACACTCCCCCTCCGTGTTCTCTCTACCCTGCCAAACGGAGCCGGTCGGCGAACCGTTGGGGCAGGCAGTGGCGGCAGTGGGGAGGTGCCCGGAGTGAGCGGGCCGAGCCGGTCAAGTCCCCTGTCCGCTCTCCCTGGCTGAGACTACGCACCACTTCTTGACCCGACGCCCCGCAGGCGAGGTCGATTCGGCTCCGGCGCACGGCGTGTCGCGCAGAGAGTGGTTCGCAGTGTCGGGGCGGAGAGGGCCGATGCGCGTCAGGCCAGGCAGGGCGGCCGCTGCGGGGTGGGCTCAGGAAGCGCGGGCGACCAGTGCGTCCGCGAACGTCAGCAACGCGTCCCTCACGTCGCCCTCGGGGAGCCCGTCGATGGCGTCCTTGGCACGGCCGGCCCACGCGTGCGCCAACTGGCTCGTCTCTTCCACGACCTCGTGGCCACGCAGGGAGGTCACGGCCTCCGTCAACGCCTCGTCCCCGCTGAGGTCGCCGTCGATGACCTCGAGCAGCGCGGCGTCTGCGGGCGTCCCCTTGCCCTCAGCGACGCGGCGGCGCAGCAGCAGCACGGGCATGGTCGGCACGCCCTCGCGGAGGTCGGTGCCGGGAGTCTTGCCGGTGGTCTCCGCATCGGAACGCACATCGATGACGTCGTCCGCCAACTGGAACGCGACACCGGCGAGTTCGCCGTAGTGGGTCACGGCGTCGACGGTGCGCACATCGCAGCCGCCGAACTTGGCGCCGAAGAGCGCAGACGTCGCGATCAGCGATCCGGTCTTGTCCGCAAGCACCTGCAGATAGTGCTCCACCGGGTCCTCGCCGTCGTCCGGGCCGACGGTCTCGTGCAGCTGACCGAGGCACAGCCGCTCGAAGGTCTCGGCCTGGATGCGCACGGCCTCGGGGCCAAGCCCCGCGACCACGCGCGACGCTCGCGCGAACAGCAGGTCACCGGTGAGGATCGCCACCGAGTTGCCCCACACCTCATGCGCGGCGGGCGCGCCGCGACGGGTGGGAGCGGAGTCCATCACGTCGTCGTGGTACAGCGTGGCCAGGTGAGTGAGCTCTACGACCACCGCGGCGTCGAGCACCTCGGGACGCGCACCGTCGCCGAGCTGTGCCGTCAGGAGGGAGAGCATCGGCCGGAGCCTCTTGCCCCCCGCATCCACCAGGTGACGCGACGTGGCGTGCGCCAGGCGATCCGACTGCGCGACTGCGTCTCGCAGCCGCTCCTCGACGATCGCGAGCCGCGGGGTCAGCGCAGTCTCGAGCGCTTCTGAGCCGAGCGGCAGCGCCATCAGATCATGCCCCCAGCGAGACCAGCAGCACGGCGGCGTCCTCGAGCAGCCCGAGCGCGCCGGCGGGCAGGATGCCGAGAAGCACGGTGGCGACCGCCGTGACCCAGATCACCAGCCGGACGAGCGGGCTGTCCTCGACCGCGATGTCGTCCTCGGCGCCCTCGGGCACGTCCGTGAGGAACATCAGCACCACCAGGCGCACGTAGAAGAAGGCCGCGACAGCGGAGGCGACGACCGCGATGAGCACCAGCGGCCAGCCGCCGCCCGCGATCGCGGCGGAGAACGCCTCGAACTTCCCGACGAATCCCGCGGTGAGCGGGATGCCCGCGAAGGACAGCAGGAACAGGCTCATCGCACCCGCCAGCAGCGGCGAGCGCTTGCCCAGGCCGGCCCACTGGCCCAGCCGGACCGCCTCGGCACCGACGGAGCCGTCCTCGGTGCGCTCACGCACCTGAGTGACCACCGCGAACGCGCCGATCGATGCCAGACCGTACGCGAGGAGGTAGAACGGGAGCGCGCTGAGCGCCTCTCCCTCCAGCCCTGCGAAGGCCACCAGGATGAAACCGGCGTGCGCCACGGAGGAGTAGGCCAGCATGCGCTTGACGTCCGTCTGCACGAGGGCGAGCACGGTGCCGAGCGCCATCGAGGCGATGGCCGCAGCCCAGAACAACCAGCTGAGCTCCCACTCGAGCGGGTGCAGCGACGTGTACATGATGCGCAGCAGCGCGGCGGTGGCAGCGGCCTTGGTGGCCGCCGCCATGAAGGCCGTGACGGGAGTAGGCGCGCCCTGGTAGGCATCGGGCGTCCATGAGTGGAACGGCACGGCGCCGATCTTGAACAGCAGCCCGGCCACGATCATCACGGCACCCGTCACGAGGAGCGCGTCGTTGGCTCCGCCGAGCTCCATCGCATAGGCGACCGCGGAGTACGAGGTGTGGGCCGTCGCACCGTAGACCAGCGCGGCACCGAACAGGAAGATCGCGGAGGAGAACGCCCCGAGCAGGAAGTACTTGAGTGCACCCTCCTGCGACAGCAGGCGACGGCGGCGGGACAGTGCCACGAGGATGTAGAGGGGAAGCGAGAAGACCTCGAGCGCAACGAACAGGAAGATGTAGTCGGTGACCGAGGTGAACAGCATCATGCCGCCCACCGCGAACAGGCCGAGCGGGAACACCTCGGTGAGCTGAAGGCCCTTGCGACGCGCCAGCGTCTCCTCGATCGAGCCCGGGGCCGTCGATCCGAGCGGCGTGAACGACTCCTCGCCGGCTCGAGTGCGGGCGGCGAAGAGGATCATCCCCAGCACGCCGAACACCAGGATCATCGACTGCCACGCAAGCGCCTGACGGTCGACGGTGATCATGCCATCCATGACGACCGTGCCTGCGCCGTCCAGGAGCGCCCATTGCACCGCTGCGGTGCCGAGCGCCGCGACCAGCGCGACCAGCGCCACGGCCAGCTGCACCAGGCGGCGGGTCGCTGGCGTGCGGATGAACGCCTCGATCAGGATGGCGGCCGATGCGGCCACGAGCACGATCAGGATCGGCGCCAGCGGCGCCCATGCGATCTCGGGGGTCACGAAGTTCACGCGCCGGCCTCCTCGATGGTGACCTGGGCGACCGCGTCAGCCGCGGGCGCACTCAGGTAGTCGATGGCGATGCCAGGCAGGAAGCCCAGCAGCAGCATGAGCCCCACCAGCGGCCAGGTGACGAGTCGCTCGCGCAGCGTGAGCTCGCGCGCCTCCCCCAGGTCTGCCCGGACGGGGCCGGTGAACACCGACTTGTATGTCAGCAGGATGTACAGCGCAGCGAGGACCACGGAGACGGCGGAGACGATGACCGCGGCAGCGGCCACCGGGTAGGCGCCGATGAACACCATGATCTCGGACACGAACGGCGACAGACCCGGGAGCGACAGCGCCGAGAGGCCGACGACCAGGAAGGTGCCCGCGAACACCGGCATCACCCTCTGGAGACCGCCGTACGCGTCGACATCGGCGGTCCCGTAGCGCGACACCAGGAATCCGACCAGCAGGAACAGCGCACCCGTCGACAGTCCGTGGTTGAACATGTAGAACGCCGCACCCTCCATGGACGTCACCTGGAACGCGAAGATGCCGAGCACCATCACGCCGAAGTGGCTCACCGAGGTGAAGGCGACCAGACGGAACATGTTGCGCTGGCCGATCGCCAGCAGCGCCCCGTAGACCACCGAGATCACGGCCAGCACGATGATCACGGGAGCCGCCCAGCGGGCGGCCTCCGGGAACAGCGTGAGACACAGCGTGATCATGCCGAAGGTGCCGATCTTGTCCAGGACGGCCACGAGCAGCGCGGTGGTGCCCGCACGGGCGGTCTCGGCGACGTCGGGCAGCCACGTGTGCACCGGCACCATCGGCGCCTTGATCGCGAAGGCGAGGAAGAACGCCAGGAACATCAATCGCTCGGTCGTGACCGGCAGGTCCAGCCCTGAGAGGTTGTCGGTCAGGAACGCCTGGTCGCCACCGGGGCCCACGAAGTACAGGGCCACCACCGCGACCAGCATGATGAGTCCGCCGGCCAGGGAGTACAGCAGGAACTTGACGGCCGCGTAGCGACGCTGGGCGCCTCCGAAGCCGCCGATCATGAAGTACAGCGGGATGAGCATCGCCTCGAAGAGGACGTAGAACAGGAAGACGTCGCGCGCGGCGAAGATGCCGACCATGAATGCGAGGCTGAGCAGGATCAGCGCGAGGTAGTGACGTCGGCGCGACTCGTCCTTGTCCTCACGCCAGGCTGCGAGGATCGCCAGCGGCGTCAGGATCACGGACAGCGCGATCATCAGCAGCCCCAAGCCGTTGACGCCGAGCGCCCAGCTGGTGCCGATCTGGGGGATCCACGAGTAGACCTCGGAGAACTGGAAGGCGCCCGCATCGGACTTGTCGAACTGCAGCGCCATGACGGCGAACAGTGCGAGCTCGAGCCCGGTGATCGCAAGAGCGATCTCGCGCGCGCGGCCGCGGGCCGATGCGGGCAGGGCCCACAGCAGCACGGCGCCGACGACCGGCACGGCGACGAGGATGGTCAGGAACGGGAACACTTAGCGACCCCCCACGACGATGATGAGCGCGACGATGACGAGACCCACGAGCATGGTCGCCGCGTAGGAACGGACCTGGCCGTTCTGCAGGCGCCGGGAGGCTTCGCCGAGACCGGCCCAGCCGCGTGCCTGCTTGTTGACGGCGCCGTCCACGACAGTGGCGTCGAGGTAGACCAGGGTGCGCGTCAGGTGCTGTCCGGGCCGCTGGAGCGCGGCACGGTTCACTGAATCCTGGAAGAAGTCGTTGCGCGCGGTGATGGCGGCGAGCGACCCGGTCGGGGCTTCCAGCGCCACGTCGCGACCTCCGTACTTGAGCCAGGCGAGGGCGACGCCTGCGATCACGAGCACCAGGGTGGCGCCGATCAGCACCGGCACCGGGAGCACCGGCTCGTGGTGCTCGACGTGGCCCGTGACGGGCTCGAGCCAGTGGGTGAAACGGTCACCCGAGGCGAGGATGAGCCCCAGGAACGCCGAGCCGACGGCGAGGATGATCATCGGCACCGTCATCAGCAGCGGGCTCTCGTGCGGGTGCTGGTCGTCCGTCCACCGGGCCTTGCCGTGGAAGGTCATGAAGAACAGTCGCGACATGTAGAACGCGGTGAGGCCGGCTCCGACGAGGGCCGCTCCACCGAGCACCCACGGCTGCCAGCCCTCGCCCACGAAGGCCGCCTCGATGATCTTGTCCTTCGAGTAGAAGCCGGAGAACGGAGGCAGGCCGAGGATAGCGAGCCATCCGAGCCCGAACGTCACCCATGTGACGACCATGGCTCCACGCAGCGCGCCGAAGCGGCGCATATTCACCTGGTCGTTCATCGCGTGCATCACGGACCCGGCGCCAAGGAACATCCCGGCCTTGAAGAAGCCGTGCGTGACCAGGTGGAAGATCGCGAACGCGTAGCCGATGGGCCCCAGTCCCGCGGCAAGCATCATGTAACCGATCTGCGACATGGTGGACGCGGCGAGTGCCTTCTTGAGGTCGTCCTTGGCCATACCGATGAGGGCACCCAGGATCAGCGTCACGGCGCCGACGAGAGCCACCACGACCTGTGCGTCGGGAGCCCCGTTGAAGATGGGCGCGGAGCGCACGATCAGGTAGACGCCCGCGGTCACCATGGTCGCCGCGTGGATGAGCGCGGAGACCGGCGTGGGGCCTGCCATCGCGTCACCGAGCCACGACTGCAGTGGGAACTGCGCGGACTTTCCACAGGCGGCCAGCAGCAGCATCAGGCCGATCGCGGTCAGCTGCGCAGCCGTCGCCTGAGGGGCGGCGTCGAACACCGTGGCGAAGTCGACTGCGCCGAACGTGGAGAACATCAGGCCCATGGCGACGATGAGACCGATGTCGCCGATGCGGTTGGCGATGAACGCCTTGTTCGCGGCGGTGGCGTACTCGTTGCGCTGGTTCCAGAACCCGATGAGCAGGTACGACGCCAGCCCCACGCCTTCCCAGCCCACGAACAGCAGCAGGAACGAGTCGGCGAGCACCAGCAGGAGCATCGCGGCGACGAACATGTTGAGGTATGCGAAGAACCGGCGGCGGTCGGGATCGTGCTCCATGTACGCGACGGAGTAGATGTGGATCAGGGTGCCCACGAACGTGATGAGCAGCACGAACGTCATCGACAGCGGGTCGACGAGCAGACCGGCGTCGAGGTTCAGCTCGGTCCCGGGGATCCACGAGGACAGGTGCACGCTCGTGGCGCGCTCCTCCCCCGGCAGCCCGAGCATCTGCACGAATGCGATCAGTCCCACCACGAAGGCGGAGGCGGAGGCGCCCACGCCGACCCAGTGGCCGTAGGCATCGGCTCGACGCCCGGCCAGGAGCAGCACGAAGGCGCTCACCAAGGGCACGGCGATGAGGAGCCAGGTCACAGACAGCATGCGCTATCCCTTCAGCTCTGCGGGTTCGTCGAGCGAGATCGACTGGCGTGCACGGAACACCGCGATGATGATCGCCAGGCCCACCACCACCTCGGCTGCGGCGACGACCATGACGAAGAACGCCATGACCTGCCCGTCGAGCTGGTCATGGATGCGGGCGAACGCCACCAGACTCAGATTGGCCGCGTTGAGCATGAGCTCGACGCCCATGAACGCCACGATGGCGTTCCTGCGCAGCAGCACCGCCGCGGAGCCTATCGCGAACAGGATGGACGCGAGGATCACATAGTTCATGGGGTTCACTGGGCGCCCTCCTCGTCACGGCCCTCACGACGGCCCTTGCGGTCGTCGGCGTCGTGCGACGGTGCGCCGGACGGCCGCTGATAGTCCTCGGGGTTGCGCGTGTTCTCGAGCCGTGCGCGGAAGTCGGTGCCCTCGCTCATCTGATCGCGGGCCTCGAGCACGCGGGACACCGAGTGCTCGATGGGGCGTCCCTCAGGATCGAGCGCCGGGGCATCGAGCGCGTTGTGGCGAGCGAAGACGCCCGGCATGGGCTTGTTGACGGGGTCCGCCCCGGCGAGCACGCGAGCGGCCTGGAGCTCCGACTGCGTGCGGCGCGGCGTGAGCCGCGGCGTGTGGGTCATCACGAGCGCGCCCACGGCAGCGGTGATCAGCAGCGCGCCGAGCACCTCCATCACCAGCACGTACTCTCCGAAGAGCACCATCGCGATCTCTTCGGGGTTGCCCACGACTCCACGCGGCGCGGGTTCGATGGTCACGCGTCCCACGACGGAGACGAGCAGCAGGGCGAGACCCCCCGCCGCGAACAGCGCGATCCAGCGCTGTCCGGTGATGGTCTCCCGGAGGTCCTCGCGCCGGTCGACGCCGACCAGCATGAGCACGAACAGGAACATCATCATCACGGCGCCGGTGTAGACCACGATCTGCACGACTCCGAGGAACGGTGCGTCGAGGCCGACGTAGGCGGCCGCCAGGCCCACCATCACGAGCACGATCGACATCGCGATGTGGGCGGCCTTGCGAGCGAACAGCAGCGACAGCGCGGGCGGCACGGTCAGCACCGCGACCACCCAGAACAGCACCTCGTTAACCACGGCGGGCCTCCGCAGGCTCGGTCGAACGGTTCTCGGGCAGCGTCGGGTCGTCCGGGCGTCGCTCGCGCACCCACTCGATCTGCGAGTCGACCACCGCAGTCACGTCGCCGCGGTAGTAGTCGTCATCAACGGTGTCGGGCACCATCGGATGAGGGGCGGCCAGCATCGCGTCCTGCATCGGCGCGAGCAGGTCCTGCTTCTCGTAGATGAGGCCCTCGCGGGTGGGGCCAGCGAGCTCGTACTCGTTGGTCATCGTGAGCGCGCGCGTGGGGCATGCCTCGATGCAGAGCCCGCAGAAGATGCACCGCAGGTAATTGATCTGGTACACGCGGCCGTAGCGCTCGCCGGGCGAGTACTGCGCGTCCTCAGTATTCGAGTCGCCCTCGACGTAGATTGCATCGGCTGGGCAGGCCCAGGCGCACAGCTCGCAGCCGATGCACTTCTCGAGTCCATCCGCGTAGCGGTTGAGCTGGTGACGGCCGTGGTAGCGCGGCATCGCCGGCGTCTTCTTGTCCGGGTACTGCTCCGTCACCGTGGGCCGGAAGAAGTTCCGCAGCGTGACGCCGAAGCCGGCGACCGGCGCGAAGGCGCGGCCCACCGCACCGTTCTCGGGGAAGTTGGACTCGAAGCGCTGGGCCTCGCCGTCCCGCTCCCGGTTGACCTTCCAGACGTCGTCGGGCTCACTCATGCGGCGCCTCCTTCGGGGTCGTCGCCACCGGCGCGCGCCTCCACGGTGCGGCCGGAACGGGGCGACGGGGGCAGGGTCTGATGGGGCAGCGGCGGCACGGGGAACCCGCCCGCGAAGGCGTCGAGCTCTTCGCGCTCGGGCTCTGGCGTCTCGACCGGCTCGCCCTTGAAGAAGCTGATCACGGCAATGGTCAACAGGAGCGCGATGAGACCGGCGACCGCGTCGTACACGTTGAGGTCGCGGTCCCACGCGTCGAACGCCGCGCGGCCCACCGAGAAGAACACGAGCCAGCCGAGGCCCACGGGGATGAGGACCTTCCAGCCGAGCTTCATGAACTGGTCGTAGCGGAACCGCAGCACAGAGCCGCGGATCCACACGAAGACGAACATGAGCAGCCAGATCTTGAGGATCAGCCACAGCGGCGGCATGATGCCGGAGTTCAGGAACTCGGCGCCCGGCCACGACTGCGGCCATGGCGCCTGCCAGCCGCCCATGAACAGCGTGGCCGCCACGGCCGAGACGTTGATCATGTTCATGTACTCGGCGAGGAAGAACCACGCGAACTTCATCGACGAGTACTCCGTCATGAAGCCAGCGACCAGTTCTCCCTCTGCCTCCGGGAGGTCGAACGGCAGGCGGTTAGTCTCGCCCACCATGGAGATCACGTACAGGATGAACGCGGGGAACAGCGGCCAGATCCACCAGCGATCGGCCTGCGCCTCCACGATGCCGCTCGTCGACATCGTGCCGGAGAGCAGGAATACCGTGACGAGCGACAGTCCCATGGCGAGCTCGTAGGAGATCACCTGAGCGGTCGAACGGATCGACCCCATCAGCGGGTACGTCGATCCGGACGCCCAGCCACCGAGCACGATGCCGTACACGCCCAGAGCGGCGCACGCGAGGATGAAGAGTACGGCCACGGGGAAGTCGGTCAACTGCAGCGGCGTGACGATGTCGGTGCCGGGGATGTGGGTCACCGGGCCGAACGGGATCACCGAGAAGATCAGCAGCGCGCAGAACACCGAGATCATGGGCGCCACGATGTAGAGCACCTTGTCCGCAGCACGGACGGTGATGTCCTCCTTGAACAGGAGCTTCATCGCGTCCATGACGGACTGCAGCAGACCGAAAGGGCCGTGGCGGTTGGGCCCAGGGCGCTCCTGGAGGCGGCCGATGACGCGGCGCTCGAACCACACCGCGAACAGCACCGACGTCAGCAGGAACACCAGGATGATGACGGCCTTGACGATCGACAGCCACAGCGGGTCGTTCGCGAGCGCCTCGGTCACCGTGAGAGATGCGGGATCGACCTCAGCGCTCACGCGTGCGAGCGACAGCATCAGATGCCCCCCTTCACGCGCACGAGTGCGCCGGGGTGGACGCCGAGTTCCTGGGCGACCCAGGATCCGGGCGACTTCGCAGGGACCCACACGACTCCATCGGCCATGTCGGTGAGGGCCACCGGCAGCTCGATGGTGCCACGGCCGCCCGCCGTGAGCGTCACGACGCCGTCCTTGACGCCGATGCGCTCCGCGGTCGCGGGCGACAGCCTCGCCACAGCGGTGCGTCCCGTGCCCGCGAGGTACGGCTCGCCGTCCTGAAGCGCACCCTCGTCGACGAGCAGGTGCCACGAGGCGAGCACGAGCTCGTCCCCGGCAGCCTTCCTGGCCTTCCCGGCCTTGACGGAGGGCGCCTTGACCCGTTCGCTCTTGCCTGCCGCGCCCAGCAGCGCGAGCTGCTCGTTGACGTCGGCGACGGTGCCCACCTTGAGGTCGGCACCGAGCTCGCGCCCCAGGAAGTCCAGCGCCCGGTGGTCGGAGATGGCGTCGGTGCGGATCGCGGTGGCGAATCCGCGCAGACGACCCTCCCAGTTCACGAACGTGCCGGGCTTCTCGGAGGGAGGAGCGACGGGCAGCACCACGTCCGCGTAGCGCGCGACATCGGTGCGGCGCACCTCGAGCGAGACGACGAAGTCGGTCCGCGCGAGCGCGGCGGCCAGGTCGTCGGTGAGGTCGGAGGGGGTCACCCCGCCGATCACGAGGCCGGACAGCGTGCCCGAGGCCGCGGCTGCGATGATCTCGGCCGCATTGCGCCCGGGGGATTCGGGAAGGGAGTCCACACCCCACGCCTTGGCGATCGCGTCGCGGGCCGATGCGGCGGTCGCGTCGCGGCCGCCCGGAAGGAGACCAGGGAGGGCGCCCGCCTCGACGGCGCCACGCTCTCCCGCGCGGCGAGGGATCCAGGCGAGACGAGCGCCGGTGCGCTTGGCGAGGCGCAGCGCCTCGGACAGCGCGCCGGGTGAGCCGGCCAGACGCTCGCCCACGATGATGACCGAGCCTTCGGCCTGAAGCGACTCCGCCGCATCCGCCGCGCCCTTGATCGAGGCAAGAGCCGCAGCTTCGCCGCCCGGGACCGCCTGGATCAGCGTCGCGTCGAGCTTCTCGGCACCGCGCGACAGGAACGGCGCCACCGTGAGGACGCGCTGGGTGCCGTAGGCCTTGCGCAGGCGCAGGAACACCACGCCGCCCTCGTCCTCGGGCTCGAAGCCGGCGAGCAGGACCGTGGGCGCCTTCTCCAGGTCGGCGAACGTCACGCCCATGCCGGAACCCGCGACGGTGGAGCCCAGGAACTCCTGCTCCTCGTCCGACGCGGTGCGCGTGCGCACGTCGACGTCGTTGGTGCCGAGGGCCACACGCGCGAACTTCTGGTAGGCGTATGCGTCCTCCATCGTGATGCGCCCGCCAGGGAGCACGCCCACGCCCTTGGCCTTCTTGTCGGCAGGGGTGCCGGTGAGTCCGGCGGCAGCCTTCAGACCCTCCGCTGCTCGCGCGATGGCGTCGGGCCACGAGGCCTCGTGCAGCTCGCCGTCATCGCCCCGCACCAGCGGGCGCTCGAGGCGATCCGAAAGGTTCTGCCACGAGAACGCGAAGCGATCCTTGTCGGTGATCCACTCCTCGTTGACGACCGGGTCGTTGTCCGAGAGGCGGCGCAGGATGGTGCCGCGGCGGTGGTCGGTGCGGATCGCCGCTCCGGAGGAGTCGTGCTCCGAGATTCCGGGCGAGCTCACCAGGTCGAACGGGCGCGAGCGGAACCGGTACGCGGCGGACGTGAGTGCGCCCACCGGGCAGATCTGCACCGTGTTTCCCGAGTAGTACGAGGAGAACGCACGGCCGGACTCGTCCTCGGCGGCGACGCCGATGGGCTCGTAGCCGTCGAAGCCGAGCACATCCTCGTCGAAGGTGCCGATCTGCTGCATCGCGCCGCGGTTCTGCAGGTCGATGAACGCGTCGCCCGCGATCTCCTTCGAGAACCGGGTGCAACGCTGGCACAGCACGCAGCGCTCACGGTCGAGCAGGATCTCGGAGCTCAGCGGCAGCGGCTTCTCGAAAACGCGCTTGACGTCGATGAAGCGCGACTCGGAGCGGCCGTGGCTGAGTGCCTGGTTCTGCAGCGGGCATTCACCGCCCTTGTCGCACACGGGGCAGTCGAGCGGGTGGTTGATCAGCAGCAGCTCCATGACGCCCTCCTGGGCGTTCTTGGCCTCGTCAGAGGTGTGCTGGGTGTTGACGATCATGCCGTCCATCGCCTGCATCGTGCACGAGGCCTGCGGCTTGGGGAACGCGCGAACGTTGCCCTCGCGATCCGGAGCGGCCACGTCGACGAGGCACTGGCGACACGCGCCGGCCGGGGCCAGCAGCGGGTGGTCGCAGAACCTCGGGATGTCGATGCCGACCTGCTCGGCGGCGCGGATGATCAGGGTGCCCTTGGGCACCGTCGTCTCCTTGCCATCGATCGTGAGGGTGACGGTGTCGACGGTCTCGGCCGTGGCCTTGTCCGCGGTCGAGGTCATGCGTGCGCCTCCTCGGGAGCCGGTGCGGAGTCGTAGTCGAACAGAGCCGACGCGGAGTGGTCGAACGGGCATGCGCCCTGCTGGATGTGCTGCTCGTACTCGTCGCGGAAGAGCTTGACCGAGCTCGTGATGCAGCTCGTGGCGCCGTCGCCGAGCGCGCAGAATGCGCGTCCCAGGATCGACTCACAGGTGTCGAGCAGCTGCTGGATGTCGGCATCGGTGCCGTGGCCGTCCTCGATACGCTCGAGGATCTGCGCGAGCCAGAACGTGCCCTCGCGGCACGGCGTGCACTTGCCGCACGACTCATGCTTGTAGAACTCGGTCCACCGCGTGACGGCGCGCACGACGCACGTGGTGTCGTCGAACAGTTGGAGCGCCCGCGTGCCGAGCATCGAGCCCGCCGCGCCTACCGACTCGTAGTCGAGCGGAGTGTCGAGGTGCTCGTCGGTGAACAGCGGCGTCGAGGACCCGCCTGGTGTCCAGAACTTGAGCGGCCGGCCGTTCCGCATGCCGCCCGCCATCTCCAGCAGCTCCCGCAGGGTGATCCCCAGCGGCGCCTCGTACTGGCCAGGCTTGGCGACGTGGCCCGACAACGAGAACAGGCCCATGCCCTTGGAGCGCTCGGTGCCCATGGCGGTGAACCACTCCACGCCCTTGCCCACGATCGACGGGACGGAGGCGATGGACTCCACATTGTTGACCACGGTGGGGCGCGCGTACAGGCCCTCCACTGCGGGGAAGGGCGGCTTCAGCCGAGGCTGGCCGCGACGTCCCTCGAGGGAATCGAGCAGCGCCGTCTCTTCGCCGCAGATGTACGCGCCGGCACCGGCATGAACGGTGACGTCGAGGTCGAAGCCGCTGCCGTGGATGTCCTTGCCGAGGTGCCCGGCCTCATAGGCCTCGCGCACGGCCTGCATCAGCCGGCGGTACACGTGCACGACCTCGCCGCGCAGGTAGATGAAGGCGTGGTTGCTGCCGATCGCGTACGACGTGATCGCCACGCCCTCGACCAGCAGGTGGGGGGCGGAGAGCATCGTCGGAATGTCCTTGCACGTGCCCGGCTCGGACTCGTCCGCATTCACCACGAGATAGCGCGGCAGACCATCGTCAGGGGGCAGGAAGCCCCACTTCATGCCGGTGGGGAACCCGGCACCGCCGCGTCCGCGCAGGCCAGAGTCCTTGACGGCTGCGATCAGATCGGCGGGCTCCATGCCCAACGCCTTCGTCAGAGCGCCGTAGCCGCCGTGGTCCGTGTACGTGGAGAGCTTCCAGGACTGTTCCGCATCCCAGGTCGCGCTCAGCACGGGGGTCAGGTCCGTCACTTCGACTCCTCCCAGCCCTGCTCGCGAGCAGCCTTGAGTCCCACCACGGTGGGCTCGCCGAGGCCCTGGTCCTCGTCCGCGCGACCGTCCTCGAATCCGGCGAGCACGCGCGACATCTCCTTGAACGGAGCGACCTTGGCCGAACCGCGGGTGGGCTTCACGTCGCGACCCTCGAGGATGTCGTCGACCACACGCAGCGCGCGTTCGGGAGTCATGTTGTCGAAGAACTCCCAGTTGACCATCATCACGGGCGCGTAGTCGCACGCGGCGTTGCACTCGATGCGCTCGAGCGTGACGCGACCGTCGGCCGTCGTCTCGTCGTGGCCCACACCGCAGCGCTCCGAGAGCTGGCGCCAGATCTCGTCGCCGCCCATGACGGCGCACAGGGTGTTGGTGCACACTCCCACCTGGTACTCGCCGTTAGGACGGCGCTTGTACTGCGTGTAGAAGGTCGCGACCGCGCTCACCTCTGCGCTCGTGAGGTCCACCTGGCGCGCGCAGAACGCGATGCCGTCGGGGCTCACGTATCCGTCCACCGACTGCACGAGGTGCAGCAGGGGCAGCAGCGCGGAGCGCGCCACCGGGTAGCGGCCCAGGATCGCGGCCGCGTCCTTCTCGAGCTGCGCGAGCGTCTCGCCGTCGTAGGTCATCGGTCGACGCCTCCCAGCACCATGTCGATCGAGGCGATGGCCACCACGACGTCGGCCACCTGGCCGCCTTCGCACATGATTCCCAGCGCCTGCAGGTTGTTGAAGCCGGGGTCGCGGAAGTGTGCGCGCCACGGCTTGGTGCCGCCGTCGGACACCAGGTGGACCCCGAGCAGGCCCTTGGGGCCCTCGATGGCCTGGTAGACCTGCCCGGCCGGCACGTCGAATCCCTCGGTCACCAGCTTGAAGTGGTGGATCAGGGCCTCCATCGACTCGCCCATGATGTGGCGGATGTGATCGGGCGAGTTGCCCTGACCATCGGTGCCGAGCGACAGCTGGGACGGCCACGCGATCTTCTTGTCCGCGACCATCACGGGACCATCGCCCAGCTGCTCGAGCCGGTCGGCGCACTGCTCGACGATCTTGAGCGACTCGTAGCACTCCTCCATGCGCAGGATCAGACGCGACCACGCGTCCTGATCCGTCGACGTGGGGACCTGGAAGTCGTAGGTCTCGTAGCCGCAGTACGGCTCGGCCTTGCGCAGGTCATAGGGCAGGCCGGTCGAGCGCAGGATGGGCCCGGTGATGCCGAGCGCCATGCACGCGGACAGGTTCAGCTCGGCGACGCCCTTGAGTCGGCCCTGGAGGATCGGGTTCTTCGCCTGCAGCGCCACGAGCTCGTCGAGCTTGGCGCGGACCTTGGGGATCATCGCGCGGATCTGCTCGACGCCGTCCTCGGGCAGTCCCTGCGACACGCCGCCGGGGCGGATGTAGTTGTTGTTGGTGCGCAGCCCGGTGATCGCCTCGATCACACGGAACGTCTCTTCGCGGCCCACGAACGAGGTGGTCATGATCGTGGTGGCGCCCAGCTCGTTGCCGCCCGTGCCGATCGCCACGAGGTGGCTGCCGATGCGAGTGAGCTCCATCATCAGCACGCGCAGCACCGAGGCACGCTCGGGGATGTCGTCCGTGATGCCGAGCAGCTTCTCGATGCCCAGGCAGTACACGAGTTCCTGCGACATCGACGCGACGTAGTCCATGCGGGTGCAGAACGTGACGCCCTGCGTCCACGTCCGGTACTCCATGTTCTTCTCGATGCCGGTGTGCAGGTAGCCGATGCCTGCCCGCGTCTCCGTGACCGTCTCGCCCTCGATCTCGAGCATGACGCGCAGCACGCCGTGGGTCGACGGATGCTGCGGTCCCATATTGACCACGATGCGCTGCTGGCCGAGGCGCTTGGCCTCATCGACCACGTCCGACCAGTCGGATCCATAGACCGTGTACTCGGGTGCGTCGGGGTCCTCGACGAAGGCGTGGGGCGCGTGCGGGGCCTGCGTGCTCATCGGTACTGCCTCCGCTCGTCGGGCGACGGAATCTCGGCGCCCTTGTACTCGACGGGGATGCCGCCGAGCGGGTAGTCCTTGCGCTGCGGGTGGCCCACCCAATCGTCCGGCATCTCGATGCGGGCGAGCGACGGGTGGCCCTCGAACACGATGCCGAAGAAGTCCCACGTCTCGCGCTCGTGCCAGTTGTTCATCGGGTACAGCGACACCACGGATGGGATGCGGGCGTCGTCGTCTCCGACGGCCACCTCGAGGCGCAGGCGCCGGTTGTGGGTGATGGACTGCAGCGGGTACACGGCGTGGAGCTCGCGACCCTTGTCTGCGGGGTAGTGCACGCCGGAGACGCCCAGGCACATCTCGAAGCGCAGATCCTGGTCGTCGCGCAGGTGACGGCAGACGTCGACCAGGTGGTCGCGCTGAATGTAGAGCGTGAGCTCGCCGCGGTCGACCACGACGTACTCGATCGCCTCGTCGGCGGCGTCGCCGAGCAGCTCGGTCAGGATGTCGACGGCACCGTCGAACCACTCGCCGTACGGACGCTCGGTCGCTCCCGGCATCTGCACCCGCTGCACCAGTCCGTCGTAGCCGGACGTGTCGCCGCGCGCGCCGAACATCCCTTCGCGGACGTTGATCAGCGTCAGGGGCTCGCGACCCTGCGGCGCGAGTGCGTCCAGCTGCTTGTCGTCGCTCACCGCAGCAGGCCCTTCTGGTCGGAGGTGGGGGTCGCCTGGAGCGCCGCGGCCTCGGCGGCGGCGGCGATCTCGCGACGGTTCGCGCCCATGGGGGTGGTGCGCACCTGCTCCTGGAGCTCGAGCAGCGCATACAGCAGCATCTCGGGCCGCGGCGGGCAGCCGGGGAGGTAGATGTCGACCGGGACCACGTGGTCCACGCCTTGCACGATCGCGTAGTTGTTGAACATGCCGCCCGAGGAGGCGCAGACGCCCATGGCGATGACCCACTTGGGCTCCGCCATCTGGTCGTACACCTGACGCACGATCGGCGCCATCTTGTTCGACACGCGGCCCGCGACGATCATCATGTCGGCCTGGCGCGGCGAGCCGCGGAAGACCTCGGAGCCCAGGCGCGAGATGTCGAACCGGGGGGTGCCCGTCGCCATCATCTCGATCGCGCAGCACGCGAGCCCGAACGTGGCCGGCCACAGCGAGCCCGCCCGCATATAGCCCACGAACTTCTCGACCGTGCCGAGCATGAACGGAGGTGCGCTCTCTTCGATACCCATGTCAGATCAGTCCCACTCGAATCCGCCGCGGCGCCACTCGTACACGAAGGGGATCGTGATGAGGGCGAGGAATGTCATGGTCGCGATGAGCCCGAACCAGCCGAGCGCATCGTGCGCCACTGCCCAGGGGTACAAAAACACGACCTCGATGTCAAAAATGATGAAGGTCATCGCGACGAGGTAGTACTTGATGGGGATGCGACCGCCGCCGATGGCACCCGGGGTCGGCTGCAGGCCCGACTCGTACTTGTCCACCTTCGCGGAGTTGTACCGCTGGGGACCGCCCACGAGAGAGCTGACCACGAGGCCTGCCACCGCCAACGCTGCGGCGACGACGATCATCACCACGATCGGCACGTACGGATTCACTCGTCGATTCCCTTCATTGTCAGCTGATCAGCATCCCGCCGTGCCCTAGGCCGCGGGGGCGATCCTGGTCAGTGCGGTCATCAGCTTGTCCGCCCAGTCACCGCCACGCGGCTCATAGACATCTGCCAGCAGTTTATGCGTAAACCTCATCACCGTCGGTTGAGGCAGTCCGTAACGGGTGCACGCCTTCATGACCTGGGGGTGGGCGATCAGGTGCGCGAACACACGCCCTAGAGAGTAGTACCCGCCGAGCTGTTCCTTCATCTTCCGCGCGTAGCCGACGAGCGCCGCCTCCTTGGCGACGTCGCCGGACGCGGCGCGCCACTCCACCAGCGCATCGGCCGCCGTCCTGGCCGCCTGCATCGCGTAGGCGATGCCCTCGCCATTGAACGGGTTGACCATGCCGCCCGCGTCGCCGATGAGCATCATGCCCGGCACGTAGTGGGGCTGCCGGTTGAAGGCCATGGGGATCGCCGCGCCCTGCACCTTGGAGACGGGGGCGTCCGGGTCGAATCCCCACCCGTCGGTGTTGTGGCGCAGCCAGCCGTCCATGAGCGCGCGATGGTCGAGCTTGGAGGGGCTGCCGTTCGGACTGAGGGTGCCGAGGCCGACGTTGGCGGTGCCGTCGCCGAGCGGAAAGATCCACCCGTAGCCAGGAAGCAGGTTGCTGTGTCCGGGCTTGCCGTCCCAGATCTCGAGGTGCCCCTCCATCCACTCCTCGTCGTGGCGGGGGGTCTCGAAGTAGGTGCGGACCGCGACCCCGATGGGCCGATTGTTCATGCGCTCGATGCCGAGCCCCAGCGCGATTCGGGCGCTCACGCCGTCGGCGGCGATCACCACGGGCGCCGTGTATGTGACCTCGTCGCCGATCTTGCGTCCCTTGGCGTCAGTCTGCTTGGCCGTCACGCCGGTGACGCGGCCGGTGCGCTCGTCACGCGTGGCGCCCGTCACGAACCAGCCCTCGCGGACGTCGGCCCCGGCCCGGCGCGCATGCTCGGCCAGCTTGTGATCGAAGCTCGCGCGCGGGAGCGACAGTCCGTAGTCGGGGAAGGATTCCTGCTCGTGCCACGGGAACTCGAGGCGGTGCCCGCCTCCCACCATGCGCAGGCCCCAGTTGGGGATCCAGCCCTCTTCGCGGGGGGTGGGCAGCCCGATCAGCTCGAGCTCTCGCACCGCGCGAGGCGTCAGGCCGTCGCCGCAGACCTTCTCACGAGGGAAGTACGACTTCTCGAGGGCGATGACGTCGAAGCCCTCGCGGGCCAAGTAATGCGCCGCTGCTGAGCCGCCGGGCCCGGCGCCCACGACGATCACATCTGCTTCGGTTCGCACGCCCACCAGGGTACGCGTCGCGGGAGGGTGCGGACGCACACAAATGGGGTCTCCGCCGCACGCGAATGGCAACTGGGGTGTTGCGAAAATACGAGTTCGCGCGCTCCGCTTAGGCTGGCGCCATGAGCATCGGAGCGACCTGGGCGGGCACGCACACCTTCGGCGCAGCCGAATTGATCGAGGCCAGGTCCGTCGAGGAGGTGCAAGACGCTGTCGCCGGCACCGACGGCCCGGTCCGCGCGCTCGGCACGCGCCACAGCTTCACCGACCTCGCCGACAGCGCCGGCAGGCTCGTCACGGTCACCGGCATCCCGGCCGAGCCGAGAATCGACGAGGCCGCCCGCGCGGTCACGGTGGGCGCCGGCACTCGGTACGGAGAGCTCGCCGTATGGCTCGAGTCACAAGGCTGGGCCCTCCACAACATGGGCTCGCTGCCCCACATCTCGGTGGGCGGAGCGGTCGCGACCGGCACGCACGGTTCCGGCGTCAGGAACGGCTGCCTGTCCGATGCGGTCGCCGGGCTGACATACGTGAATGTGGCCGGCGAGGTCATCGAGACGCGGCGAGGCGACGAGGGCTTCGAGGGGCTCGTGGTGGGCCTCGGCGCATACGGCATCGCCGTGCGGGTGACCCTCGACATCCAGCCCACCTACCTCGTGCGCCAGGACGTCTACCGAGGCCTGTCGTGGGATGCAGCGCTGGGGGACCTGCCCGCGATCATGGGTGCCGGATACTCCGTCAGCCTGTTCACCATGTGGGACGAGCCCACGATCCAGCAGGCGTGGCGCAAGACCCGCATCGGCCTGGGAGAGGACCCGCAGGAGCGGTGGCTGGGCGCCCGCGTCGAGACCGCGGCCGAGGCGGGCCTCGTAGACGTGCCGCCCGCCAACCTCACGGTCAAGGGCGGCGTGCCAGGTCCGTGGCTCGAGAGACTGCCTCACTTCCGACTCGACTCCACGCCCTCGAACGGCGACGAGATCCAGACCGAGTACTTCGTGGCGCTCGCGGACGGGCCAGACGCGCTCTCGGCCGTGCGGGAGCTCGGCGCCGAGATCGCCCCGCACCTGCTCGTCTCGGAACTGCGGACTGTCGCCGCCGACGCGCTGTGGCTCTCGGGCGCCTACGGTCGTGACACCCTCGCGATCCACTTCACCTGGCGCAACTCCCCGGAGGCAGTCGCCGCTCTGACCCCCCGCATCGAGGCCGCGCTCGCGCCGTTCGGCGCCCGCCCGCACTGGGGCAAGGTGCACTCCATGACGGCCGACGCGGTCGCCTCCGTCACGCCTCGCCTCGCCGACGCACGGGCCCAGTTCGAGGCGCTCGATCCCGCGGGGCGGTTCGCGAACGACCACCTGCGGCGCCTGGGCGTGCGTCTCTAGCGCTGGGGGGCGGCACGCCGGCCCCTCGCCCGTCCTAGGAACCCCAGGACTCATTCTTCGACGACGCCCGCCGCTCGAGGAAGTCCAGGACTCATCTGCAGGCGAGGCCTTCGTGGAGGGCTCAGCTCCTCGATGAGTCCGGACGTTCCTCCAGGATGCTCCCGGTCCCCAGAATGAGTCCCCACCTTCCTAGGAGGCCGGGAGACGTCAGAGCCGGACGTAGGCTTGCTGGGTGAGCGTGCTTGCCGCCAGTCCCGTGCCCCTCGTCGTTCGGACCGTCGAGATCCCGGCACCCGACGACCTCCTCGCGCTGCTTCCCGAGAACGGGATCTCGTGGGTGAGGCGCGGCCAGGGCCTGATCGCGTGGGGTGAATCCGCGAGGATCGACACCGCGGGCGCCCAGCGCATCGACGAGGCCGACGCCTGGTGGCGACGGGTGACGCGCCACGCCAAGGTCCACGACGACGTGCGCCAGGCCGGCACCGGCCTGATCGCCTTCGGCTCGTTCTCGTTCGCCGATGCGTCAGCGGCCGGCGGCAGCCTCGTGGTCCCGCGCTACGTGGTGGGGCTGCGGGACGGGCGCGCCTGGTTCACCGTGATCGACGGCGACGGCCTCACCGAGCCTCCGACGCTGGACGACGCGCTCGGGGAGTCGTCGCCGCCCGCCACGCTGCCCCCGATCACCATCGAGGCGGGTGACCGCGACGCGTGGGCGACGGCCGTCGCCTCGGCCATCGAGCGCATCGGCGCCGGGGAGCTCGACAAGGTGGTGCTGGCGCGTGCCGTCCAGGCCCACGGCGACGGCCCCGTCGACGTCAGGACCGTGCTCGCCGCGCTCGCGGCCGACTACCCGAGCTGCTGGGCCTTCCACGTCGACGGGCTCGTGGGTGCCACTCCCGAGCTCTTGGCCCGGGTGGATCACGGCCTCGTCACGTCTCGCGTCCTTGCGGGCACGATCCGCCCCACCGGCGACGAGACCGCTGACCTCGCGCACGCGGCCGCCCTCGCACGCTCATCGAAGGACCGCGAGGAGCACGAGTACGCAGTGACGTCAGTGACCAACGTGCTCGCGGCGCACTGCGCGTCCGTCAATGTTCCGGACGAGCCGAGCGTCCTGCACCTCCCGAACGTCATGCACCTCGCGACGGATGTCACGGGCGTGCTCAGCCACAACGCGAGCGCACTCGAGCTGATCCGCGAGCTTCACCCCTCTGCGGCGGTCTGCGGAACGCCCACCCTGGCCGCCGCCCACGTGATCGACACGCTCGAGGGAATCGATCGGGGCCGCTACGCCGGGCCGGTGGGCTGGATCGACGCGGCGGGCGACGGCGAGTGGTGCATCGGCCTGCGGTCGGCGGAGATCGACGCGACCGACCAGAGCCGCATGCGGCTCTTCGCCGGGTGCGGCATCGTCGCCGCGAGCGAGCCCGATGCGGAGTGGGCGGAGTCCGAAGCCAAGCTCGAGCCGATGCGCCGGGCACTGGGCGCGCGCATCGGCGGCTGACCAGGCACAATCGAGAGTGAAGCTCGAGCCGATGCGCCGCGTTGGGGACGCACCTTCCTGACGTCCACCGATCGCGGCCGGAACCCGGGAGGCGCCATGACCACGCGAACCGAGGACAACCCCTCCGGCGAGTCCGCACGTGACGTCGAACGAGAGGCATGGGACGCGCGGTACCGCTCCCGGGAGCGCGTGTGGACAGGACAGCCGAACGCTCCCCTGATCGATGAGGTCGAGCACATCGTGACGCCCGGCACCGCCCTGGACGTCGGCTGCGGAGAGGGTGCCGATGCCGTCTGGCTGGCGCGGCAGGGCTGGCTCGTGACGGCTGTCGACCTGTCGTCGACAGCGATCGGCCGGGCGCGCGAGCACGCCGCGGCCGCAGGAGTCGGACAGCACGTCACGTTCACCGACGACGACCTCGAGGCGCTCGTCGCCTCCCAGGGGCCATGGAACCTGGTGACGTCGCTCTACACGCACTCGGTGCACGGGGGGCGATGGCTCGTGGAGACGCTCGCCGGAGCAGTGGCACCCGGCGGGATGCTCGTCGTCATCGGGCACCATCCCACCGACCCGCACGCCGTCGAGCACCCCGACCTGCGAGACAAGACGTTCGCTGCCGACGACGTCGCCGTGGTGCTCGACCGGTCGCTGTGGGAGGTGTCGGCAACTCTCCGCGAGCGCACCACCCGCGAGCCCGACGGCCGCGAGCGCCTGTGGCGGGACGCCGTCCTGGTGGCACGGCGACACGACTGACCTCGAGCGTCGCACCCCCGGCCCGAGGTCCCGGGTGGTGCCGCTGACGCGTTGCTAGCGTCCGCCCTATGAGCACCGACACCACCTGGGCATACCGAGTCGCCGCACCGCACCGCTTCGAGCGTGTCGAGGAGTCGCCGCCGCTGTCCATCCAGCCCGGCGAGCTGCTGGTCGAACTGACGGCGGGAGCAGTGTGCGGTTCGGACCTGCCCTTCGCTCGCGGCGCGATGGTGCCGGCAGGCGGCGCGGGACAGGCCGGGCGGCCGATGCACGAGATCGTGGGCGAGGTGCTGTGCTCCGCGCACCCCGACTTCGTGTCCGGCGACCGGGTGGTGGGCTGGGCGTCGAACTGGGATGCGCTGCGCCAGGTGTTCATCACCTCGGGAGACCAGGTCTCCAAGGTGCGCATCGACGCGCCCGACACGCATGTCACCGTCGCACAGTCGGTCGCGTGTCTGATGACCGTCTTCGACCGCCTGGGTCCGCTGGACGGGCGCAGCGTCGGGATCGTGGGCGTGGGGCCGTTCGGGCTCATGGCCAGCGTCCTCGCCCGTCACCACGGCGCCGGACGCATTCTGGGGGTCGACCCGCTCGACCGTGCCGCCGATGCGATGGGGCTGCCATTCGACGACCTGCTGCGCGACACGTCACGCGGCTGGGCCCGGGACATCGCGGATGCCGACCGGCCCGACATCGTGCTCGAGATGGTGGGACACCAGACGTCCACGCTCGCCGACGCGATGGCGGCGGTGGCACCAGGCGGCTCGGTGGTCGCCTTCGGGGTGCCGGACGACGACTGGTACGCGCTGCCCCTGCGCGATTTCTTCCGTCGCAATGGGACCCTGATCACCGGGGTCACCCGGGAGCACCGCGCCATGCTGGAGAGTGCTCAGGACTACCTCGTGGAGCAGCCAGGGGTGGCCGAGCACATCGTCACTCACGTGTTCCCCATCGCCCAGGTTCAGCGCGCCTTCGCTGCGGCGATGCACCCTCGGCCCGGCCAGCGCAAGGTCGTGCTGGAGGTCTAGACCGACTCAGCGCAGCCGCGCCTCGACCACCTCGAGCGTGGCCGGAGGTGTGGCGACTGCGCGCGCCAGCGCATCG
Organism: Demequina aestuarii; assembly: GCF_000975095.1. Lineage (GTDB taxonomy): Bacteria > Actinomycetota > Actinomycetes > Actinomycetales > Demequinaceae > Demequina > Demequina aestuarii. Next base: position 256,111 of record NZ_BBRD01000001.1, on the reverse strand, counting down.
GCGTTGCGCACGGCGACGTGAGGAACGCCGTACCCCGCGCAGAGCGCACCGATGTCCACGCCGTGCGGAGTGGTGAACACGCGCTCGACGTGCTCCGCAGGGGCGGAGGCGTGCTCGAGCCGCCCAAAGATGGTGCCGCCGCCGTCATTCGCGACCACGATGCGCAGGCGCGGCCGCTGCTCGAGCGGACCGATCAGCAGACCCCCGATGTCGTGCAGGAACGTCACGTCGCCCATCAGCGCATGCGTGGGCTGGCCCGTGGCGAGCGCGACCCCCACCGCAGTGGAGACGGTGCCGTCGATTCCGGACAGCCCACGGTTCGCGATGAGGGTGGGGACCTCGCCAGGCGAGCACACCGGACCGACCCGATCGACCGCCCGGATGGGCCCCGACGAGCCGATCACCGCGACGTCGCCCTTGCCGAGGGGGGCCATGAAGGCGTCGGCCACGGCATCGCCCCCCCAGGCATGCGCGACATCCTCGAACTCGGAGGCGGCCTCGCGCCAGCGCGCGAGCCACGCCGAGTCGCCCAGCTCCAGCGTGCCGTCGTTGCGCGTCAACCACGACGTCGGCACGGTGCGCACCACTTGGTCGGCGTGGCGCGGCGCCTCTCGCCAGCGGGCGCCGTGAGCGGCGACGATCAGCGATGGCGCGCGCGCGATGAGCTGCTGGATGGGCCGAGACAGCGTGGGCCTGCCGATCACCACCACCTGGTGCACCTGTTCGGCGAGGCTGCGTCCCGCCTCGCTCTCCAGCACGCTGACGTAGAAGCCGATGCACGCGTCACCTGCACGAGCGCCGGAGGTGGGTTCGGCGAGCAGGGGCCAGCCGTGCGCCTCCGCCACCTCGCGGGCGACCTCGCCGGCGCGGTCGCCCGCGATCACCACCCCCCGTTCGACGGCGGGCAAGGGTGCGGGCAGGTCCGCCGCCGTGAGCACGCGAGTGCCGTACGAAGGTGTGGGGTCGATGCGTGGCGGGTCCTGCCAGACGCCGCCGTCCGCCTCGAGGGGCTCGCGGAACTCGATGTTCAGGTGGACGGGGCCTGGGGTTCCGGTCATGTCGTCACGCGCGGGGTCGCCCATCGCGATCGCCACCGCGCGGGCCGCGAGAGTCGCCGCGCGTCCGGGAGCCTCGTGAGACTCGGGTGCGGGCACCTCAGCGTTCCACCGCGCAAAGGCAGCGAAGATCCCACCTTGATCGGTGGTCTGGTTGGCGCCCACTCCCCGCATCTCGCCCGGGCGATCCGCCGTGATCAGGAGCAGCGGGACCCCGCTGTGATGCGCCTCCATGACGGCCGGCAGCAGGTTGCCCACGGCGGTCCCCGAGGTCGTGATCATCGCGACCGGCCGCGGGACACCCGTCACCGCTCGCCCACGCGCGATGCCGAGCGCCAAGAAGGCCGCGGCACGCTCGTCGACTCGTACGTGCAGGTCGACGCGGGGAGCACCGAGAGGAGGGTTGCCGCCGCCCGCCTCCGCAAGCGCGTGTGCCAAGGGCCCCGAACGCGATCCCGGGCACAGGACGAAGTCCCTCACACCCAGGTCATAGAGCGAGGCGACGAGCTCGCGCGCAAAGGCGGCCGACGGGTTGGCATTCACTTAGGTGACCTCCAGGGGCTCTGAGCCGATGCGCCCGCCGGTCGGCACGAGCGTGGACGCCACGGTGTCGGTGGCGAGCAGCATTCCCGTACCGAGTCCGCACGCGAGCGGCTCCGCGGGCAGCGCGCACGCGAGCGCGACACCTGCCGCGAGGCCCACGGAGGACTCCATCGAGCTCGCGATCACCACCGGCCGTGGCGAGACCTGATCCGCGATCTCGAGCGAGCGGCGCACTCCGCCCAGCGGCGCGGCCTTGAGGATGAAGACGTCCGCCGCATCGGCGGCGAGCACCGCATCGGCAGAGCCGGGGATGCGGATGGCCTCGTCTGCCGCGACCGGCACGTCCACACGGCGCCGCAGCGCCGCGAGGTCCGCCACGCTGTCGCAGGGCTGCTCCACGTACTCGAGCCCATCGATGCCGCCCGTCCGGGCCGCACGGTCGAGCGCCCGGATCGCGCGTACCGCCTCGTCGAGCTCCCAGCCGCCGTTGACGTCGATGCGGATCGCGCCGCCGGGGCCGAGCGCATCGGCCACTGCCTCGATGCGGGCGATGTCGTCGGCGAGGGTCCCGCCGCCCACCTTGACCTTGGCGGTGCGGGCTCCCCCTGCCGTCGCGTAGTCGCGCGCGGTCTCGGGTTCGACCTCCGGGACGATGCTGTTGACGGCGACCGAGTCACGCACCGGCGCGGGCCACTCGCCGCGAGCGGCCTCCATCGCGGCGCTCCACCACCGGCCCTTGCGCTCGGGCGAGTAGTCGGCGAACGGGGAGTACTCGCCCCAATGCTCGTGTCCCTCCGCGTCGATCCCACGGACGAGCACGCCGGAGCGGCGGGTGAGGCCCCGGAATCGGGTGCGGAGCTCGACGGTGAAGGGCCGGAACTCCATGGCTCACAGCCTAGGCGGCTTGCGCCCTCCCGGCTCGCGCATCGGCCGCCGTCGCTCATCGACTGCGAGCCGTTCTGGCCCTCGACACCCCGTGCTGCGTGCGAGCGCATCCGGTTCCACGGCGTGTCGACGCGGACAGTGGTGCGCAGCGAGAGGACGTGAGTGGCGGGACTACGCTGACTCGCATGAGCGACATCCCGGCGCAGGTCTCCGACACGTTCGACGCGCAGCAATGGCGCGCGATCGACGGCTTCCCCGACGGCGACATCACCTACCACCGGTGGGTCACCCGCGAGGGCGGCGAGGAGCGCGACCTTCCCGCCGTGCGCATCGCCTTCAACCGGCCGGAGGTGCGCAATGCGTTCCGGCCCCAGACCGTCGACGAGTTGTACCGCGCGCTGGACCACGCGCGCCAGACCGCCGACGTCGCGGCCGTCATTCTCACCGGCAACGGGCCGGCGCCCAAGGACGGCGTGTGGTCGTTCTGCTCGGGCGGCGACCAGCGCATTCGCGGCAAGGATGGCTACCTCTACGAGGGCACGGCGGCCGATGCGCCGGCACACGGCGGGCGGCTGCACATCCTCGAGGTGCAGCGCCTTATGCGCACGAGCCCCAAGGTGGTCATCGCTGCGGTGAACGGCTGGGCGGCAGGCGGCGGGCACTCTCTGCACGTGGTCGCGGACCTGTCGATCGCGTCGCTCGAGCACGCGCGCTTCAAGCAGACCGATGCGAACGTGGGGTCGTTCGATGCGGGCTACGGCTCCGCGCTGCTCGCCCGCCAGGTGGGAGACAAGCGGGCGCGAGAGATCTTCTTCCTGGCTCGCGAGTACTCCGCACAGGATGCGGAGCGGTGGGGTGCTGTCAACGAGGCCGTTCCGCACCACCAGCTGGAGGAGACCGCGCTGGAGTACGCCCGCCTGATCGCCACCAAGTCTCCGCAGGCGATCCGCATGCTCAAGTTCGCCTTCAACCTCGCGGACGACGGGCTCGCGGGCCAGCAGGTGTTCGCCGGAGAGGCGACCCGGATGGCGTATATGACGGACGAGGCCCAGGAGGGGCGCGACGCGTTCCTCGAGCGGCGTGAGCCCGACTGGACGCGCTTCCCGTACGCATTCTGACCGGGTGGGCGACACTCAGCGCCCCGCAGGATCCACCGACAGCCGAGTCCCGACACTGAGCGCCCTCTGGGACGCTAAGGCGCGGATGGGGGGGGTGGAGTGCGGAGGGGTCGGGCTAACTGAAGTCGACCGACCCTCGGCCCGCGCCGCCGGACTGCGGAATCAGCTCGACCCACGTCTTCCCGGGCATGAAGGTCACAGGCTCGCCGGCCTCGGTCTCGAGCACGTAGGGGTCGGTCTGGCTGGCCTTGGACCACGTGATCGGGACGTACGAGTCTCCCGACGCGGCGTAGCCGGTGCCAGCGTCCGTCACGACGATCGTCTCGGGCACGGAGGAGCCCCCGCTGCGGCTGGTGTTCCGCAGGTCCACCCACAGCACGATCACGTTCGTGGCGGAGATCTGCGTGCCGTCAGAGGTCACGTGCGGCGATCCGCCCTCCGAGCGCATCCACGATTCCTCATCCGCCTCCCAGTCCCAGGACGGCTGCATCCGCGGCGAGGCGTTGATGTCGATCGAGGACACCGCTGTGCCGTCGGCGACGATCGTCGACTGCTCGTCCGGGTACGCGTACTCGAACTGCTCGGGCGGTGCGGGCAGCTCGCTCGCCTGCGCGAAGAAGTCCTCGAGCGTGCCGTGAAGGTTGTGCGGAGCGGGCTTGTCGGAGGTCCGGAAGAAGCCATAGGCGCCCACGTCCTGAGCGATCAGAGTGGTCCCGGATGCGGCCGCATCGTTGATGAACCGCCGCTGCGCACCAGAGAACACGAGCGGCCCCTCGAAGGATCCCATGATGTTCTTGTCCATCGGTCGCATCGACCGGATGGGGCCGACCGTCTCGGGCGTGTCGGAGTGGTAGACCGCCACGAGCCGGGAGATCCCATACTCGACCTGCTCCTCGAACACGATGTCTGCGGCGTCCAGGTTCGACTGGGGACGCGCGTCCGACGAGTTCTCGATCTTGATGGACAGTGCCGGACGGTCGAGCAGCGCGGCGTCCGCATCAGTGGCGTCGACGCCGGTGAGCGGCCACACCACCTCGGGCCGCGGGTCCGGCGGCGCGCTGGGCGCGGCCGAGCGAGACGGTCCCGATGCGCCCACCGACTGGGTGGTCGCCGGCGGCTCCACGACGTCAGCCGACGAGCACGCGGCCAGTGCCATGGCTCCGGCGACGGCGGCGGCGGTGAAGGACAGGACGCGGGTGGCTCTCATGCCCCACATCCTAGGTGCGCCCTACGCTGGACGCATGAACTACGCGCGGCTCGCCGAAGGAGGACTCGCGGCCGTGGCCGCCGCGCTGTCGGGACACGCCTCCGGAATCGCCGCGCCTACCTCGGGCTCCACCGGCGAACCGCGTGAGGTGCTCGTGGGACGGAACGCACTGATCGCATCGGCGACGGCGACGCTCGACCGGCTGGGCGGGCCGGGGCACTGGCTGCTGGCGCTGCCCCCCGACCGCATCGCCGGCGCGATGGTGATCGCTCGTGCGCACCTCGGCGGCGGCGAGCTGATCCACCACGATCGCCCGCGCTTCACGCCCTCGGGCTTCGCGGAGGCGACGGACCGCCTCCCGGCGGGAAGACGATACGTCTCCTTGGTCCCCACCCAGGTGTGGCGACTGCTCGCCGACCCCCGAGGGGCCGATGCGCTTGCGTCCTTCGACGCGGTGCTGGTGGGCGGCGCACCGCCGGGGATGGATCTGCCTCCACGCGTGATCGAGACGTACGGGATGACGGAGACGTCAGGGGGGTGCGTCTACGACGGGCGGCCGCTGGAGGGCACGAGCGTGCGCATCAATGACGAGGGCCGCATCATGCTCGCGGGTCCCATGCTCGCGGACGGCTACGCGGACGGCGACGACTCCGCGTTCGTCCACGCGCGCGGCGAGAGGTGGCTGCGCACGGGGGACCTGGGGACCCTCGACGCTGGCGTCCTCGCGGTCATGGGGCGGTCCGACGACGTGATCCTGTCCGGCGGCGTCAACGTGCATCCCCTCCCGGTCGAACATGCGCTGCGCGCGCACGACGGCATCGCCGATGCGGCGGTGGTGGGGGTTCCGGACACGCAGTGGGGAGAGCGCGTCGTGGCAGTGGTCGCGCTGACGCACGGCGCTGCCGTCACGCTGGACGACCTCCGCGGTTCCCTCCCTCTCGATCGCGCCCAGCTCCCCGGCCTCCTTGCGGTCGTCGATTCTGTTCCACGCACCGCTGCTGGCAAGATCGACCGGTACGCCGCGCGCGCGATCGCCGCACGCATCATCGCCGAGGAGGCACCATGACCACCGCCGCCGACTGGGTCGCAGGCGCGCGACCGCGCACCCTGTGGACCGCGATCTCACCCGTCGCCGTCGGCTCCGCGAGCGCCGGAGCGCTGGGCATGTTCTCCATCGACACGGCCCTGCTGGCGCTGGTGGTCGCCCTCGCGCTGCAGGTGGGATCGAACTACGCCAACGACTACTCCGACGGCATCCGCGGCACCGATGTGGACCGCATCGGCCCGGACCGGCTTGTCGCGACCGGCAAGGCGACGCCCACCGCAGTCAAGGGCGCCGCCTTCGTGAGCTTCGCGGTCGCAGCGCTCGCAGGCATCTTCGTCGTGTTTCTCGCGGGAGCGCTGTGGCTCCTGCTCGTGGGGCTGTTTGCGATCATCGCCGCCTGGACCTACACCGGCTCCGACCGCCCCTACGGGTACGCCGGGTGGGGCGAAGTGGCAGTCTTCGCGTTCTTCGGCCCGGTCGCGGTCCTGGGCACCATGTACGTGCAGGCCGGAGACATCACGTGGTGGGCGGTCGCCGCGTCGGTGGGGGTGGGCCTCTACGCCGTCGCGCTGCTCATGGTCAACAACATCCGCGACCTCGACACCGACGCCGCGGCCGGCAAGCGCACGCTGGCCGTCAAGATCGGGTCGCACCGCGCACGCCAGCTGTTCGCCGCAGTCGTCCTGCTCCCCGTGCTGTGCGCCGTCGTGGTGGCGTTCGTGCGCCCGTGGGCACTGCTCGCGACCGTCGTGGCCCTGCCGAGCCTGTACTTCGCGATCGCGATGCGCGTCGACGGCGCGGTGCGCGAGCAGGTGGGCATGCCGTCCGGCGGCCTCAAGGTGATCTTCGCGGGGCTCTCGGCCGTGGGCCTCGTCTACGGGCTCGCGCTGGCGTTCGGCATCGCTGTCTAGCGAGATTCGTCGACCCCGCCAATCTCTGCGTCCTCTTCGTCGTCTGCCTCACGAAGGCCGCGCTGCGAGCGCTCGATGACGCTCGCCATCTGCTCCTGCGCTGCGAGTCGCATTCCAGGCAGCGCCAGATACGAGATGAGCCACGCGAGGACGAACGCCGCGATCACGGCGATCACGTCGAACCACCCGACGAGCCACAGGGCCGCGAGGACCGCCACAAAGATCGCGGTCCGAGCCGCCCAGTACACGAACACCTTCATGGCACCAACCTACCGGCGCATAGAATGAGGCCATGCTCCGCCTGCTGCTGATCCTCCTCTACATCGCACCGGCGGTCTACTGCGTCACCGACGCCGTGCAGCACCCCGAAGACAAGCCCTATGGCCTGCGCAAGTGGCTGTGGGTGGTCATCATCGTGCTGCTGCCGCTGCTCGGCGCGGCAGCGTGGCTCTACCTCAAGTACGCCAATGGCACGGGCGGCGGCGTTCAGCGCAACGAACCCCGCGCTCCCGACGACGACCCCGAGTACCTCAACTGGCTGCGCACCCAGGAGCGCCGGCGGCGCCAGCGAGGCGAGAGCGACGGGCCGACCTAGCTCGACGCCCGGCCGTACATCGACAGGATCTGCTCTCCGACCACCGTCACGTCGAAGCGCCGCACGCGCTCGGCCTGCTCCTCATGCACGATCGAACGCAGCGCCGCATCGTCGATCAGTCGCTCCAGTGCCGTCGCGAAGGCAGCGGTGTCCCGGGGGTCCACACTGACCTCCGGCCGGTCCCCGAGCACCGACAGGTAACCGGGGTTGTCGCCGCCGAACACCACGCCCGCTCCCGAGGCCATCGCCTCGATGAGCACGATCCCAAAGCTCTCGCCGCCGGTCGCCGGGAACACTGCGAGGTCCGCGTCGGCATAGAAGGAGGGTTTGTCCTCCTCCGAGACGAATCCCACCATCGTCACGACGTCGTCGAGCCCTGCGGCCGCGACGGCGGCCGCCACACGGTCGCGCAGCGGGCCCTTGCCACCGATGCGCACGTCCAGCCGTGCCCGCACGGGCGCCGGCAGCGCGGCGAGCGCAGCGATCAGCTCGAGCACTCCCTTGCGATCGACGAGCCTCCCCAGGAACGCCACCACGAGCCGATCGTCTGCCCGCGGGGCGTGCGGCGCATCGGCGAAGAGGGAGGTGTCGATCGAGCAGGGAATCACCCGCGGCTCGATGCCGAAGGAACGCCGCGCGAACTCAGCAGCCGGCGCAGAGACGGCGCAGAACGCGTCGAACCGACGCAGATTGCGCCGCAGCAGCAGGCCGAGCGCACGCGTGGCCGCACCGCTCACGGGCCCTGCGGGCAGGATGTGGAACGTGCCGACGATCCGCACCGTGCGTGCCTGCACGCGCCTCGCCTCGTCCACCACTCGCGCCGCGAACAGCGGCGAGTGCGGGATCTGGACGTGGATGACGTCGTAGCGCTGCGCCTCGAGGAACTCCCGCAGCCCCGCACGGGACGTCGGCAGCGGGATGCGCAGGCCGTTGCCGTTGAACGTCACGCCGACGTTGCGCGCGAGCGAGTGGACCGTGAGGTCGTCCCGCTCGGCATCGGAGCACACGTAATGCACCTCATGGCCCTGACGCTCAAAGTATGCGCCGAGAGTCAGGACGTACTGCTGGACCCCGTCAGGGCGGTCGATGCTGTCGTCCAGCACCATCGCGATCTTCATACGGCTCACGCGTAGGTGTGCATGCCCTGGAAGTACAGGTTCACGACGGTGAAGTTCATGATCAGGGTGACGAATCCGATGAGCGCGATGACGGCGCTCCGTCGGCCCGCCCAGCCCTGGGTGGTGCGCGCGTGCAGATAGGCGGCATAGACCACCCAGATCACGAAGGACCACACCTCCTTGGGGTCCCACCCCCAGTAGCGGCCCCACGCGTGCTCGGCCCACACCGCGCCGGCCATCACGGTGAACGTCCACAGCACGAATCCGACCGCGTGCAGCCTGAAGGCGAGCGCCTCGAGCCGGGGCGGCTCCGGCACGCCCTCGAGCCAGTTCCAGCCCCGCAGCACACGGATGTTCGCGTTGCGCCAGCGACGCATCAGGCGTGCGAGCGCGTGGCGACCGTCGGTGACGACGACCGGCTGCTCGGTGCGATAGTCGCGCATCAGCTGCAGCCCGGTGGCGACGGCGGCGACGATGAAGACGCCGGTCGCGATGATCGCGATCGAGACGTGGATGACGAGCCAGAAGCTCTGGAGAGCCGGCTGGAGGCCCGTGGACGCTTGATACAGCGTCGTGAGTGCGAGGCCGAGCGCGATGGTCGCGAAACCCGTGACGCCGGGAGCAAGATACGACACGTCGCGTCGGCTCTGAACGATGAGGAAGACCACCACGGCGACGAACGACCCTGTGATCGTGTACTCGTACATGGTCGACCACGGCGCGTGCCCTGCCTCGATGCCGCGCGCGATCACGCCCACGCCATTCAGAATCGCGCCCACCAGCGTGGTGGACTGCGCGATGCCGGCAGCGGTGGTGCGCACAGGCTCGGGAGAAGCGGCCGATGCGCTCGCTCCGTGCGCCGTCGCCTCACCTGCGTGCGTCGCGCCGACGGCTGCGGCCACCTTGCCCTTGGCGGCCGCCTTCGCATCAGCGACGCGAGACAGGTGGATGGATGAGGCGACCATCGCGATCGCGTACAGCGCGGTCGCACCCCACAGTGCGTACCAGCTGAGCTCCTGGGCGTTCATGAGTCCTCCTTGCGCGTGAGCGTCCCCGTGGCCTGGATGAGCACCTTCTCGAGGTCCTCGCGCACTCCGCCGTCATGCGCGGGGGCCCACGCTGCGGCCGTCACCACTGTAGTCTCCGCGCCCGCGCCCGCTCCCATCGGTGCCACGAGCCACAGCCGCCGGCGAGTGCCGAACAGGCTGAGCGTGAGGCCCGCAAGGGCACCGATGGAGGCCCCGAGCAGCCACGGCAGCGACGGGTCGCGGCGCAGGTCGAAGGCGGCGAAGCGCGGCAGCGACTCCCAGGTGATGCTGCCAAGGCCCTGCGGCAGTTCGATGGTCTCCCCGGGTTCGAGAGCGACCACGAGCGGCTCGTCGTCCTCCCCGCGCACGGGGCTGAGCTGCGACTCGTCGAGCGCGTAGACGTTCTGGGGAACACCGTCGTCGAGCCCCAGGTCGCCGGAGAAGACCTCGAGGAAGATCACGGGGTTCGTCGGCGACGGGTGCAGCGACGACGCGGAGTCTCCGTCGATCAGGGCCGTGGGCAGCAGCGTGCCGCTGAAGCCCAGCTGCTCGCCTTCGGTGACGTCCGGCACCTTGACGACGCCGGTCGAGGTGTAGACCGCGTCCTGCGGGAGGAACGGCACCGCTCCCTCGAACGCGACGTTGCCGGCCGAGTCGGTCACGGTGAACACCGGCGCGTAGCCGTTGCCCTGCAGGTAGATCTTGGCACCGTCCACCTGAATGGGTCGATTGACCTGCGCCTCGACGGGTCGCGGCTCCCGACCCGGCTCGGTGAGCGTCGTGTACGCGGTGAACTCGTCGGGATTGCCATCGAGCCCGAAGACGGCCTCGAACTGATCGAGGCTCAGCGTCCATGGCTCCAGCGAGTCCTCGGAGAACAGCGAGCCCGACTCGTACGAGTCGTAGGCCACCACTGCGTTCGTGAAGGTATCCCCCTCCACGATGAGCGCCTGGCCGCGGTACGTCAGCAAGGTGCCGGCGGCGACGGCGATCAGGATGCCCACGAGCGAGACGTGGAAGATCAGGTTGCCGAGCTCGCGAACGTGACCCTTGTGGGCGGAGAGCGCCACCTCGGTGCTCGCGTCTTCAGCACGACCGGGGCGCTCGTCGACGCGAATGCGGTAGTCGGCGAACCAGCGCCACCAGCGCGGCCGGCGCAGCACGATCCGCTCTCCTGGCCTCGAGACGAAGGTGCCCGGGCTCAGTGCCTGTCGGGCCGACCAGACCACCGCACGCGCGTCCTTGTGGGCGGTCACGGTCACGGGCTCGAAGCGGTCGAGCCGGGATGGCGCCGCAGGCACCGGCGCGCGCAGATCGTGCCAATAGACGAGGCAGCGCGGGACGATGCAGCCGATCAGCGAGGCGAACAGCAGCAGGTAGATCGCGGTGAACCACGCAGAACCGAACACGTCGAGGAAGCCCATGCGGTCCAGCAGCGGTCCCCAGAACGGGTTCGCCTCGACGAAGCCTCTGGTGTTGCCCGCGTCCTGAGGCCATTGAGGCAGCACCGAGCCGGGGATTGCGGCGAGGGCGAGCATCAACAGCAGGATCAGTGCGACGCGCATCGACGTGACTTGACGCCACATCCACCGCAGCCACCCGCGCCACCCGAGCCGCGGCACCTCGGCGTACGCGTAGTTGTCGATTCTCATCCGTGCCATCAGATCGCCACCCAGAAGCCGTCGATCCAGCCCTGCATGAGGACGGTGAGCCGCTCCCAGATCCCGGTCACCAGCAGCACGCCGAGCACCACCAGCATCGCGCCGCCGAACAGCTGAAGGCCGCGGCGGTGGCGGCGCAGCCACCGGAGCACCGCGCCGGAGCGCTCGAACCATAGCGCGAGCGCCAGGAAGGGCAGTCCGATCCCGAGGCTGTAGACGACGGCGAGCAGCGCGCCGCGACCGACCGTGCCCTCGTTGAGACCCAGCGCGATCACGGCCCCCAGCGTGGGTCCCATGCACGGCGTCCACCCGAGACCGAAGACGATGCCGAGCAGCGGCGCCCCCGCCAGACCCGCCTTGGGGCTGATGTGCAGGCGGCGCTCGTTCTGCAGGAACGGCACGGCACCCATGAAGGCCAGGCCCATGAGGATCACGAAGACACCGAGCACGCGCGTGATGATGTCGAGCTGCGCGGCGAACTGCGCTCCTGCGGCCGACACCACCACGGCGAGGGTGACGAAGACTGCGGAGAACCCGAGGATGAACAGCAGCACCCCGAGCACCAGGCGTGGCCTGCGCCCCTTGGCCCCCGCATCGGCCCCCGCCATGCCGGACAGATAGCCGAGGTAGCCCGGCACGAGCGGCACCACACAGGGCGACGCGAAGCTGACGAGCCCGGCCAGCAGCGCGATGGGGATCGCCGCGAGCAGCGAGCCAGAGAGCACCTGGGATGAGAAGTCGGAGCCGATGCCAGCGGTCAGAGACGTCAGCATGGGGACGGCGTCACTCCCCCGCCGCGTCGACGAGCGAGCGCAGCGTCGAGGGCTCGACCGAGCCGACCACGCGGGCCGCGACCCTGCCCTCGTGGTCGAGCACCAGCGTGGTGGGGACGGCGTTGATCGCCACCAGGCCCTGGAGCTGGGCGATCGCCCGGCCGTCGGAGTCGTCGATGCTCGGGTACTCGACGCCGAACGTGCGGTCGAATGCGAGCGCGGTCGCGGCGTCATCCCGGCTGTTGATGCCGATGAGCTGCACGTCCTCCTGAGCGTCGAGAGCAACCAGGTCAGGCGCCTCGGCGCGGCATGGTGGGCACGAGGCGTACCAGGTGTTCAGCAGCACCACCTCGCCGCGGTGATCCGCGACGTCGACCGCCTCGCCCTCGAAGGAGATGCCGGACAGCTCGACGGGCTCACCTCGATCCGCAGGCGCCCACTCGGTCACGGTGCCGTCCCCGCTCACGTACCCCGGCGACTCTGAGGCGTCTCCTGGTGCACACCCCACCAGCCACAGCACGATCGCGATGACCACCGCGGCGAAGATCACCAGGCGGGCCCCGCGTCTCACGCGGGCACCTCGATGTGGCCGGCGGGCTCCCGATACGCCATCGCCACCGGCTCGCCGTCCTCGATCGTGAAGCTCGTGAGCGACGCGAGCCCGCACTGGCGCGAGCGCGGGTCGTGGAGGTAGCTGCGCTTCTCGAACGCCAGGCGCGCCACCCAGATGGGCAGCTGGTGGCTCACCATCACGGTGTCGGAGTCGGGATTCGCCGCCGCCGCATCGCGGATCGCTCCCCACATCCGATCGCGCTGCTCGACATAGGGCTCACCCCAGGAGGGCGTGAAGGGGTTGCGCAGCAGCCACCAGTTCCGCGGGTGCATGAAGTCAGCGGCTCCGGACTGGAGGGGCCGACCCTCGTAGGCGTTGAGGGCTTCGATGAGGCGGTCGTCGGTGACGATGTCCACGTGGAACGCCTCGGCCAGCGGGCGCGCGGTCTCCTGCGCCCGCAGGAGCGGTGATGCGACCACCTGTCCCACGCGGGTGCCGATCTCGACCAGGTCATCGGCGACGGCCTGCGCCATCGCCTGACCGGTCTCGGAGAGCCTGAACTCCGGCAGGCGCCCGTACAGGACCTTGTCCGGGTTATGGACGTGGCCGTGGCGGAGCAGGTGGACGACGGGCATAAGGACTATTGTCGCCCAGCCTCACGCGAGTGCGGAACGCAGGCGCGCTCGGTCGATGTGCCAGAAGCCCACCACCTGGCCGTCGACGATCACCACCGGAACCTCGTCGGCGTACCGCTCGAGCAGCCGCGAGTCGGCCTCCACGTCGACCTCGCTCCACGGCACGCCCGCCTCGTCGCAGACCTCACGCACCACGCTGCGGGCGTCCGGACACAGATGGCACCCCTGGCGGGTGATGAGCGAGACGCGGGCGGCCATGAAGACCAAGGATACGAGCGGTGCCGACGCCGTGGGTAGGCTGGCAGGGTGACTCGCTCCCCCGGGCAGGCCAACGCCGCCGCTGTTGCGGCGTTCTTCGACGTGGACAACACCATTGTCCGCGGCGCTTCCGCCTACCACATCGCTCGTGGCCTCCAGCAGCGCGGGTACTTCCGCTGGCGCGACATCGCGCACTTCGGATGGGAGCAGGCCAAGTACACGCTGTTCGGCGAGTCCCGCGAACAGCTCGATGAGCTGCGCGACGAGGCGCTCGGAGTCATCAAGGGCTGGTCCGCCGCCGAGATGGCGCAGGTGGGCGAAGAGGTCTACGACGAGGTCCTCGAGCTGAGGATCTACCCCGGCACCAAGGCCATCATCGATGAGCACCGCGCCCAGGGCCACCAGGTGTGGCTCGTCACCGCCTCGCCGGTCGAGATCGGGCGCGTGATCGCGCGCAGACTCGGCGCTACGGGCGCGCTCGGCACCGTCGCCGAGCAGAAGGACGGTCACTACACCGGCAGGCTGGTGGGCGACTTCCTGCACAAGGAGAAGAAGGCCGCCGCCGTACGCCAGCTCGCCGAGGACCAGGTGCTCGACCTGGAGCGCTCCTTCGCCTACGGCGACTCCGTCAATGATGGACCGATGCTCGAGGCCGTCGGCAATCCGTGCGCCATCAACCCCGACACCAAGCTGCGCGCACTCGCGATCGAACGCGGGTGGCCCATCGAGGAGTTCCGCAAGCGTCGCAAGAACGGGCGCAGGGGCGTCGTGAAGGCATCGGTCACCGGCACCGTGTGGGCCGGGATGGCCGTCGCGCGCGGGGTGCGTGGAGCGATTCGCGGCGTGACCGGTCTCGCCAAGACGGACGATGCGGCCGATCCCGCTCACGTCGGCGACGCTCGGTCGCTGTAGCGCCAGACGTCCTCTCCCGTGGCGACGGGCGCACCGCCCCGCCTCCAGAGACGACAAAACCCGCGCCACCATGACGGTGGCACGGGCGTCGTGACCTCAGCCGGGCATCGCCCGGCAGCGGTACTACTTCTTGTTGCGGCGCTGGTGGCGCGTCTTCCGAAGCAGCTTGCGGTGCTTCTTCTTCGACATGCGCTTGCGACGCTTCTTGATGACGGATCCCACGGAACCTACCTCAGATAGTCGGACATGCTCGGCGTCCAGTACGCGCTGGACGCGACAGACAAGGACTCAGCCTACCGTGCCCGAACGCTTGTCGTCATCCTGGGCCTCGAAGCCGCCCTGCAGGGCCGCCTGCTCCATGAAGGACTCGACGGCCGTGGCGGGCACGCGAAACGAGCGGCCGAACCGGACGGCTGGCATGTCTCCGGCGTGAACCCACCGGTAGACAGTCATCCGGGAGACGCGGAGCATCTCAGCCACCTCAGCAACGGTGAGGAACGTGGTGCGCGAGGCGCCATTGTCAGCCATGCAGTTCAGTCTCCCTCATCCGACATCCGGCAGGTATATCGGCGGGATGCTCCCTCTACTGTAGGGGCAGAAGTGACGGTTGTGAAGTGAGTGATTCGTGCCGATGATGATAATGGCGGCAGTCCCCACGTCTGAGAACCGCCAGCAAGCCCCCTGGTAGTGAGCCGCGAAGGAGTCGCATGGACAGGATGCGCGACGCTCGCGAAGTGATCGGCGAGTGGATCAGCCATATCGCGCTGCGATCCCCCGCCAGGCTGGCGCTCGGCACCTTCGGCGCAGTGATCCTGCTGTTCTCCGGATTGCTGTCCCTGCCTGCGGCAACGGCATCGGGAGAGCGGGCTCCGTTCATCGACGCGCTCTTCACCGCGACCTCCGCGGTGTGCGTGACGGGACTGGTGACGGTCGACACCGGCTCGTACTGGTCAGCGTGGGGCCTCGCGATCATCGCCCTCGGGATCAAGGTGGGCGGGCTGGGGATCATGACCCTCGCGTCGCTGCTGGGCCTCGCCGTCTCCCGGCGCCTCGGCCTCACCCAGCGGCTCCTCGCCGCCGGCGAAGCGCGGGCATCGGGTCTCGGCGACCTGCGGTCGCTCCTGCGCACGGTCGTCGTGGTCTCGTTCTCCGTCGAGATCGTCATCGCTCTCGTGCTGCTGCCCCGCTTCCTCACGCTGGACTACGGCATCGGGCGCTCGATCGGCTACTCGTCGTTCTACGCGATCTCGGCGTTCAACAATGCTGGCTTCACCCCTGACCCTGCCGGCCTCTACCCATTCGCGGCGGACTTCTGGATGCTGGTTCCGATCGGGCTCGGCGTGCTCATCGGCAGCCTGGGCTACCCGGTCTACCTCAACATGGTGCGCGGCTGGCAACGTCCTCACATGTGGTCGCTGCACACCAAGCTCACGCTGATCATGGTGGGCGCGCTCATGCTCGTCTCTGCGGGGTTCCTGGCGATCTTCGAGTGGAGCAACCCCGACACGCTTGGCGCCGCGTCCACTCAGGAGAGCATCGGCAACATCTTCTTCCAGTCGATCAATCAGCGTTCCGGCGGATTCGCGTCCTTCGACGTCGGTCAGGCCCGCGAGACCACGTGGCTGCTGGAGATCGTGCTGATGTTCATCGGCGGCGGATCGGGCTCGACTGCCGGTGGCATCCGGGTGACCACCCTTGCGGTGCTGCTGCTCGCCATCGTCGCGGAGGCCCGCGGTCGGCGCGACATGGAGGCCTTCGGCAAGCGGGTGGGCACCGAGGTGCTGCGCGGTGCCGTCGCGATCACCATGATCGGTGTGAGCGTCGTGGTCGTCGGCACGGCCGTCTTCATGGCTCAGACCAACATCACGCTGGACCGGGCGCTGTACGAGACCGTGTCGGCGTTCGCCACGTGCGGTCTCAGCACCGGCATCACCGCAGGACTGCCGCCCGAGGCCAAGGGCACGCTGATCGTCCTCATGTATGTGGGCCGCGTCGGCTCTCTCACCGTCGCCGCCGCGCTAGCGTTGAACAAGCAGCGCCGGGTCATCCGGTACCCCTCAGAAAGGCCGATCATTGGCTAGCAACGACACCACCGCATCGGGCGTCCTCGTGGTCGGGCTCGGGCGCTTCGGTTCCGCGCTCGCCGACACCCTCGACACCATGGACGTCGAGGTGCTGGCGGTCGAGCGCGACGGCGACCTCGTCGAGCGCTGGTCCAAACGGCTTCCCGTGGTCCAGGCCGATGCGACCGACCCGCGCGCACTCGAGCAGATGGGTGCGGAGGAGTTCTCCGCCGCCGTGGTCGGCGTGGGCACCTCCCTCGAGGCCTCGGTGCTCATCACCGGCAACCTCGTCGACATCGGCATGCAGGAGATCTGGGCCAAGGCCATCTCCACCGAGCACGCCCGCATCCTGCGACGCATCGGCGCACACCACATCGTCTTCCCCGAGTCCGATGCAGGCGCGCGCGTCGCCCACTCCGTGGGCGGCCGCATGCTCGACTACATCGAGATCGACGAGGGCTTCACGATCGTGAAGATGCGCCCACCCCTCGAGACCCACAACTTCTCGCTCGCGGAGCTCAAGCTGCGCGACAAGTACGGCGTCCAGGTGATCGGCGTCATGTCACCTGGCGGCGAGTTCGAGTACGGCTCCAAGTCGACCGTCCTCCACGCCGACGACCTGCTGGTGGTCGGCGGCGACGGCGACCTCGTCGAGAGGTTCGCTCAGCGCCCCTGAGCGATGGACGGCGTCACACCACTCCGAAGGCAAGCATCGCATCGGCCACCCTCGTGAAGCCGCCGATATTGGCGCCCGCCACGTAGTTGCCCGGGGTCCCGAACTCGTCGGCCGTGGTGAGGCAGCGGTCGTGGATGTCCCGCATGATCATGCGCAGCCGCTCCTCGGTGTACGCGAAGTTCCACGAGTCACGCGACGCGTTCTGCTGCATCTCCAGGGCGCTCGTCGCCACGCCGCCCGCGTTGGCCGCCTTTCCGGGCGCGAAGAGCACCCCGGCCTCCTGGAAGGCCTTGACCGCATCGGGCGTGGAAGGCATGTTCGCCCCTTCGGCGACTACTGCGCAGCCGTGGCGGATGAGGGTCTCAGCGTGGGCGCCGTCCAGCTCGTTCTGCGTCGCGCACGGCAGAGCGACGTCGCACGGCACGTCCCAGATCGACCCGGTGGCGACGAACCGCGCGCCGTTGCCGCGCTCCTGTGCGTAAGTCTCGATGCGGCCTCGTCGCGCCAACTTGACGTCCTTGAGCAGCTCGAGGTCGATGCCGGCCTCCTCGATCACATAGCCCCCGGAGTCGGAGACCGCGATCACGGTGCCGCCGAGCTCACGCGCCTTCTCGGCCGCGTAGATGGCGACGTTGCCCGACCCTGAGATCACGACGCGCCGGCCCTCGAGCGACTCCCCCCTCGCGTGCAGCATCTCCTGCACGAAGAACACAGTGCTGTAGCCGGTGGCCTCAGTGCGCACCTGGGACCCGCCCCACGTGAGCCCCTTGCCCGTCAGCACGCCGGACTCATACCGGTTGGTGATGCGCTTGTACTGGCCGAAGAGGTATCCCAGCTCGCGCGCGCCCACGCCCGTGTCACCTGCCGGGACGTCCGTGTGCTCGCCGATGTGCCGGTACAGCTCGGTCATGAAGGACTGGCAGAAGCGCATGACCTCCGCGTCCGACCTGCCCTTGGGGTCGAAGTCAGAGCCACCCTTGCCGCCGCCGATCGGCATCCCGCTGAGCGAGTTCTTGAAGATCTGCTCGAAGCCGAGGAACTTGACGATTCCCAGGTAGACGCTCGGATGGAAGCGCAGCCCGCCCTTGTACGGCCCGAGCGCCGAGTTGAACTCGACCCGGAAGCCACGATTCAGCTGCACCCGCCCGGAATCATCGACCCACGGCACCCGGAAGATGATCTGCCGCTCGGGCTCGCACAACCGGCTGACGACCTCGGAGTCCGCGTACTCGGGATGCTTGGCGACCACGGGACCCAGGCTTTCGAGCACTTCGCGCGTCGCCTGGTGGAACTCGTGTTCGCCGGGGTTGCGGCGCACGACCTCGTCGTGGACCGGGGCCAGCCTCTCGTGCAGGAGCGACATGGGGCCTTCCTCTCTGGATGAGCCCCAAGGCTGCGGATCACGTCCGAGGCCATGCCCCGGGGCGGGGTGTCAGCCGACGGGAGTCGCGGCGACGATGACGATGTCTCGATCGCCGCGTGGGGTGGTGAAGGTGACCTGGTCGCCCACGTGACGGCCGTCGACGGCTGCGCCCAGCGGAGACTCCAGCGAGAACACCGTGACGCCTCCCGCGAGGTCGTGGCCCAGCAGTGCGCGATCGCCCAGCACGAAGGCGGTCTCAGTGTGGTCCTGGACGCTGCGCACGGTGACGCGCATGCCGGTCTCGACGAGCCCGTCGTCAGGGCGGGTGCCGACCTCTACCGAGTCGAGGAGGGCGCGAAGCTCGACGATGCGGGCACGCGCGGAAGCATCCGCGTCGTCGCCGCGGGCGGTGAGGCCCCCGAGTTCGTCCACGAGTCGCCGATGCGCCTCAGGCGTCACCCACGTCCGTTCCTCCGCCACAGTTCACTCTCCTTGATCCACCCCTCTCCAGGCGAGATGGGTAATGGGACGAGAGCGTACCCCACTGGTGAGCACGCACTCCGCCGCGTAGGAGGTTCTGTCAGGTCTCCAGCACTCCGCGCGTGACGGATTCGCCGCTGTGCGTCGGCACGCCATCGAGCGGCTCCACGGAGATGTCGACGATGGGGAAGTCCGAGATGTCGAAGCCGGGAGGGAGCACGAACTCGCCGGAGCCCCCAGTGAGATGACCGAGGCTCACCATGCCCTTGATCGCCTCGTCGATGAGCCATACCTCGAGGTACGCGTCCTCCACGTCGCGGGTGTCGGTGTCGATCACGATCACCTGGGTGCCGTCGTCACGCGTCTCCACGACGGCGTCGCCCGCAGGCGCCTCCGTCGACAGATCGGTCAGTGGCGCCTGCGCCACGATCGCCGCCGGCTCGTCACCGCCGTTGATCCCGAGAGCGGCCCCGACACCGATGCCGCCCACCACGACCCCCGCTGCCGCTGCGGCGGCAAGCGACCATCGGGAGCCTCGTCGCGGCCTGCGAGAGGCCAGATCATCGTCGTCTGCGGTCGTGACTGCGGATGCGGGCCCAGACCCGTCGCTCTCATCCGCCTCGCCCGATGATCGGCTGGGGACGGCACGGTCGGAGTGCACCTCTGCGACGACCGCGTCCCACACGCGGTCCGGCGGCGTGAGCAGGTCACCGCCAGGCCCGGCCATCTGTACGCGCGCGACCATCGCTCGCAGCGACTCGACCTCGCCCCGGCACTCCACGCAGGTGGCGGCGTGCTCCGCGTCCGACGCGCTGCCGCCGCCGAGCGCGAACTCAGCCAGCACATCATCGTCAAGATGCGACATCGGACACCTCCCATCGGTCTCGCAGTTCGATCAATCCACGTCTGATATGGCTCTTCACCGTGCCGAGCGGCATGTCCATCCGCCTGGCGATCTGTTCGTGCGTCTCCCCCTCGAAGAAGGCGAGCGCCACGATCGTCGCGCGCGGCGGGCCGAGCGCATCCACCTCGTACGCGAGCAGCACGCTGTCGGCGTCGTCCGGCGTCACAGCGTCTGCCGGAGTCGACTCCTTCACCGCCTCGAGACGCCGATGCTCGCGCGACCGCGACTCGAGCGCATCGGCGATGCGCCGTTTGGCGATGCCCACCACCCACCCGCGCAGGTCACCCCGCACGGGGTCGAATCCCGCACGTCCGCGCCACGCCGAGACGAAGGTCTGCTGCGTGACGTCCTCGGCATCGGCCGTCGAGCCCAGCGAACGCACCGCCATGGTGTAGACCAACGGCGACAGGTCGCGGTAGAGCTCTTCCAGCGCACCGTCCTCACCCAGCGCAAAGGCACGAGCCGTGTCGTCACGGTCGCGCGGCGACGACGGGACAACCACCATCCGGACGGGCTCCTTCGCGATCATGACGGCACTCACCGCGCCGACTCGTCAATAGGCGTCGCGTAGACCACGACATTGTCCTCGTAGTGTCCCGTATCCCAGTCGAAGCGTCCACCACACGTGACGAGCACCAGTTGCGCGGGACCCGCGCGATCAAAGACGAGTCCCATGTCGACCTCGCGCTTGTTCGTCTTCTCGACCCGCGTGACCTCGTATGCGGTCTCCGCTCCGTCTGCGCTGTCGATGACGATCTGCGCCCCCTCGTCGATGTCCAGGAGTCTGGAGAAGGGACCAAGGCCGATGACGGCATCGTCGACATGCGCGGCGAGCACCGCGTTGCCCGCCTCGCCGCCCGGCGCCGGGCCGTATCGATACCAGCCCGCCGTCGAGGCAGACTCGGGGATCTCCATGGCGCCGTCGCCTTCCAGGCCCACATCCGTGACTGCCATGTCGATGTCGAGTGACGCGACGACGAGTCTCTCCGGCGGGACCGCCCTGAGCTCCGCGAGAGTCTCGGGCGACGTGTCGGAGATCTCCACCTCGCCCAAGAACACCGGTGCCCGCACTTCCCCGACGGACTCGCCGCCGGGCATGGTGCTCGAGTCGGTGGTCGACGGCGCGGTGGTCTCCGAGGCATCGTCGGCGGCGACCGCGCACCCGACCAGGAGGACGCTCACGAGGAGCGCGACGAGCGTGCGCATGGAGGAGAGTCCTTTCGTGTGAGACGCGGGTGTCGGGGACGCCGGGAGCGGGGACACGCCCTGGATCAGGACGTGCCCCCGCGTGACCGCACGGTCAGCGTCGAGCGGTCACCATTCGCCCAGCGGCTGCCGCCGCCAGCGCGAAGGCGAGGAGGATCGCAGCGATCGCTCCCGCCGGGACGCCGCGGTCAGCGGCGAGCCCCTGGGTGCCGGCCGCCACTTCGGACGGGCTGGACGAGTGGGTGTCGACGGTCTGGACAGCGAGGTCCAGGTTGCCGTCCGCAGCGCTGCCCCAGGCGTAGACGATGGTGTTCACGCCGTCGGCGATCTCCACGTCTGTGGGGCCGAGCACGGGGTCAGTCTCGCCGGTGAGCGAGACAGCGGCCTCGTAGGTGGCGGCGGGAACGTCGCCTGACACCTCGTCCGGGTTGGAGAGGTTCTCGAAGAGCACCGCACCGTCAGCCCACACGTCGACGGCAGGAGCCGCGGCCGTGTGACGCACGGTCAGCCGGCCCTCGCCGGCTGCAGTCTCGGAGATGTCGTTCGTGAACAGGTTCACGCCCGGGTCACCCTCGGCGGTGAGGTGGGCGACAGCGGTGTAGCTCATGCCCTCCTCCAGGGTGATGTCGATCGGGCCGAGCACCGGGTCCGAGTCGTCGGCGGCATCGGTCGCGGTGAGCGCGACGGTGTACGTGCCGGGCTCCAGGTCGAGCGGGCCGGCGAGGTCGCCGGGCTGGAAGTCGTCGATGGTGTTCGTGCCGTTGACGTACACGTCCACCGGGGTGTCGGGAATGCCGTGGAACACGGAGAGCTCCGTCATCCCGTCCTCGACTGCGAGGGCGGGGGCGGCGGCTCCAACGGCGATGAGCGCACCGGCTGCGACGCCGGCGATTGCTGACTTGCGCATGGTCCTTCTCCTTCTCCTGAGCTCGGGAGGGCGCCTGTTGCGACCTCCTTCACCCCGTACTTCCGACCGGGAGAGGGGTTTGGATGCAGCGACTCTGGATTTTTCCCCAAGAGTTGCGAATCGGCCTCAGTCACACCCCAACGATGGCGCTCTGCCAGGCGTCTCTCTAGCATGAGCGACATGACCGACAATCAGGACGCGACCGTGCGCCGCATGCGCCGCACGGGAGTCGTCGTGGGACTGATCGTCGCCGCAGCGGCTCTGGCGGGCTGCTCGTCGTCCGACGAGTCCTTCGATGCGGACGGATCACGTGCCGCCGATGCAGGCGGCGAGGCCGTCCAGGAAGAGGCGAGTGCCGACGTCGGCACCGAGGCGGGAACCGACGATCGCTCCCTGATCGTGACGGGGTCGCTCTACATGACCGTCGAGGATCCGATCGCGGCTGCCGACCAAGCCGTCGGCATGGTGCAGAGTGCGGGCGGTCGCGTCGACGCCCGCACTGAGACCGCCGCCGACGAATACGACGGGGGCTCAGCGACGC
The DNA here is from genome assembly GCF_000975095.1 of Demequina aestuarii. Taxonomy (GTDB): domain Bacteria; phylum Actinomycetota; class Actinomycetes; order Actinomycetales; family Demequinaceae; genus Demequina; species Demequina aestuarii. Next base: position 233,674 of record NZ_BBRD01000001.1, on the reverse strand, counting down.
TGCTGCTGCGCATCCCGCAGGACAGCCTCGAGGCGGTGGTCGATGACCTCCGAGCGCTGGGCACGGTCGACCAGTTCGCGACGGAATCCCGCGATGTCACCACCGAAGTGACGGACCTGGATGCCCGGATCTCGACGCTCCGCGCCTCGACCGACCGCATTCAGGCGTTGCTGCTCGAGGCGGAGGACATCAAGGACATCATCGCGCTCGAGGACGAGCTCGCCGGTCGTCAGGCGGAACTCGAGAGCCTCGAGTCCCGGCAGCGGGGTCTCGACGATCAAGTATCGATGTCGACCATCGAGCTCTCGCTCACCACCGAACCCATCGTGATCGTGGACGATTCGCCCGAATCCTTCTGGGAAGGCCTGCGGTCCGGCTGGAACACGCTCCTGGCCTTCCTCTCCGGGACTCTGGTCGTCGCCGGCGTGCTGCTCCCGTGGGCGGCCCTTGCCACGATCCTGGTCGCCGCGACCGTCGTCGCGATCCGCGCGACGAGATCACGGTCGGCCCGCCAGGCGTCAGGGCCAGCACCCGCTCCCACGGCGCAGTCGGCCACCCCGAGCGCACCGCAGGAGACACCCTCCGCGCCCACCGACGACGACGCCGCACACACGAAGGCGCCCGGTCAGTGGTGAGTCGGTCAATGGCGGGGCCGAGACCGTCGCGGTGACCTGCACGACGGAACGTGGGACCATTCCCCTGTCACCACACGAACGGGGGTCTCATGGGGGTTCGATCGGTCGCCACGCGCGTACGTGCCCTCCAGTACCGCCTGCCTGAGTTCCCGTACGCCGCTATCGAGCGCGCCCGATGGGCAGTCACCGCGTCGCGCGCCCGCGACGTCAGCGTCCCTTCCGTCAGCCGCGACCCGGGGTCGCGAGCGCACGTGCTGATCGCGCCTGCCAACTTCGCGGGTCAAGGCACTGCCTGGGCGCGAGCACTCATGAAGGAGCAAGACGGCGTCACCGCCGAGGCATGGATGCTGACGTCGGAGGGGTCGTTCGCCTTTGACGCGGACCAGATCCTCCCTCGCGACGTACAGGGACGCGGCCGCAGCTGGCAAGACGCCCTCTTCGACGCCGTGGTCGACGGCTTCACCCATGTGGTGCTCGAATCCGGCCGCCCGCTCTTCGGATCACTGTTCGGCTACGACTCGGCCCGCGAGGCGCGGGCGCTCCAGCAGGCAGGGGTGACGGTCGCCATGGCGTGGCACGGCACTGACATCCGCCGCCCGTCCGTCGAGTCCGCCGACAACCCGTGGTCGCCCTTCCGGGACCGCAGCCACCGCGCCCACGTCGCCGCATTGGAGGCACGCGCGGTCCGCAACGCTCGCCTTGCCCGCGCCTCCGGCGTACCCCAGCTCGTGTCGACTCCCGACCTGCTCGCCCACCTCCCTGGCGCGCAGTGGCTGCCCGTCGTCGTGGACCCCTCACCCTGGGCGAGTGCGCCCCCGATCGACCTGTCCTCGCCGCCGCTGCGGGTCCTTCATCTGCCCTCCAACCCGTGGATCAAGGGCGGCGCGCTCCTCGATCGACCGTTGGCCCGCCTGGCAGCGCACGCGGAGATCGCGGTGGTGACACCGGGCCGACTGCCACCGACGGAGGTGCCACGGACCGTCGCCGATGCTGACGTGGTGCTCGACCAGTTCCGCCTTCACCTGTATGGCGTCGCCGCAGTCGAGGCCATGCACGCTGGCCGACTCGTGATCTCCCTCGCGGGTGCGCCGTTGCGGGACGCGGTACGCGCGGTCACGGCGGAGGAGCTGCCGGTGCTGTCCGCGACGCCGGATCAGCTCGAGGACGTGCTGCGCGGCCTCGGCGCTGACGACGTCGACACGTCGACGCTGGCTCGGGACTTCGCCGCCCGCTGGCACGACGGCAGGGAGTCGGCCCGCGCGCTCGCAACGGCGCTCGGCATCGACTGAGGTCAGCCGCGGGCGCTACCTCTGATGGGCGCTGAGGAACTCGTCCACGTCGTCGGGGCCCACCACGTGCGCGGCCCCCAGAGCGGAGGCGAGGGGGCCCGCCAGGGAGAGGCTCTCGCGATCGGCCGCGAGCACCCACCCCGTGGATCCAGCCGTAGCCACCATCCATGCGCTGTCGATCGCCTCGACTTCCTGTGCGGGCCGGCTCCCCGTGAGGTGGCGGCGCAACAGCGCTGCCTCGCCACGGGCGCGCGAGCGACGCCAGCGCGCGAGTCCGCGGTTGGTGGAGGTCGTTCCCCCCCTGGCAACGCGCCCGACCGCCCCGCCCATGCGAAGGGCCGGGGCCAGCACCGTGCGCACCGCCTTCGCGGCTGCCTCGGGCGCCATGCCCATCACCCCGGCCTCCGCCTTGAAGGCGAGCCGGCGATTCAGCTGGGGCCGGATGTTCAGCGGGAGCGCGCGGGCGTCGGCCATACGGGCCTCGTCCGTACGCGCGGTGACGAATCGGACGCGGTTGCCACGCCGGATCAGCTCGGGGACGGCATAGCGCACGCGGCGTGCGCCGTCGCGCGTGAGTGCGACCACCACCACGATGGGCGCGTCGTCGTCGGGCTCTGCGTGGAACGGCCCCCCGGCCGATGCGCGCGCCAGCCTGGTGCCGAAGGCTTCGCGTCCGTAGGCCTCCAGGACGGCGGCACGGGCGGCGGCAGGGTCCGCCGTCGGTGCCGCAGATTCGAGACCCTCGACCGCGTCGGCAACATCTGCCCGGCGAGCTGGAAGGCCGACCAAGGCGGCCTGACCGTAACGAGAGGGACCAGCCATGGTCTCTTCGGGGCCGGCGCAGGTGGTGACCACCACCGGAAGGCCCGCGGCCGCCGCCTCGACGATGGTCAGGCCGAAGGTCTCCAGGTCTGCGAGATGCACCAGGAGGTCGTGCTCAGCCATCAACGCAGGCAAGTCTTCTGGTTCGCGCGGGCCCAGGAAGTCGACACGATCAGCCACACCCACCTCTTCTGCGAGCGCCTCAAGCCTCTCTCGCATGGGCCCCTGCCCCACGATGCTCAGTCGTAAGTCCGAACGGTCAGGATGGCGGGCCGCGAACTCATCCAGCGCGCCGATGGCACGGTGGACACCCTTGCGGTCGATGAGGTTGCCGATGAACAGCCAGCGCGACAGCGCGACCGGTCGCTTCGCACGCAAGGCGAAGACGCGACCGTCCACGGGGTTCCCAGACGTCACGACAGTTGCGGACAGGTCAGGGAAAGCACGCCGAATGGTCCGCGCGGTGTCCTCGCCGACCACGAGGTGCACGTGCGAACGCTCGAGCATCTGCCGGTACGCGGGCGCTGCCGTGGGATGTGCCACGAGTGCCCGCGTATACGTGGCGTGCTCCACCGTGAGGAACGACTGCTCCGGCCTGACCAAGCCCGCGACGGCGGCCGCAGTGGGCATGCCGACATGCGCGTGCACCGCGTCAGCGGCCGCGAGCGCCTCGCTGGCGTGCCGGCTGATGGCCTCACGGTGCAGGACCGCGGTCTCCGCCCGGGAGAGCATGCCGTCGTGCGGTACGGTGATGCGGATCACCCGGCCGTATTCCTCGTCGGCCTCGGTGGCCGACTCCTGCTCGTCGGGGCCCACACTGCGGCAGTGAATCACCGTCACATCGCCAGGCGGCAAGGTGAGAGTCTTCAACCACTCCCGCACGAACGTGCCGCTGTACGGGGAATCCTCCGTAGGGAACCATGGAGTGACGATGGCAAGGCGCACGGTGCGGGCCTTTCGTTCAGAATGCAGAGGCCGCGCGGTGCGACTCCCCCATGCTAGACGCGGGCGGTCCCTGTCGGCTCCATGCCCAGTGCGGCCTCGACCGCCGCCGCCATGCGGCCGCTTCCCTCGGCGTAGGCACTCGACGTCGACGCCCAGTCGAGTGCGGCGCGGCACAGTGCGGCATGAGCGTCGGGATCGGCCGCCCAGGCGTCGAGCTGACGTGCGGCCGCGTCGCCGTCAGGCACGAGCGCCCCTGCCGCAGCGTCCTCGACGAGGCACGCCTGCGCGTGGAGGGGGGTGGCGAGCACCGGGATCCCATGGGCGAGGTACTCGTAGATCTTGGACGGCGTGGCCTCGCGAAACGCCGGGGTGTCGTGCAGGAGGCTGAAGCCCGCCCACGCGCCGGCGGCGATGCGCCACGACTCGTCGGGACGCAGACGGCCGTGGATCCGGACCCGGTCGCCCAGCGCCGCCACTCTGCTGGCGAGCGCGTCGCGATCATCCGCTGCGACGGGGCCGACCAAGTCGAGGGACCACACCTCGCTGCGCTCCACGGCATCGACCATCTCGAACAGACCCCTGCTCGCCCGCACGTCACCGACGTACACCGCGCGGGGGCTGTCGTCACGGGCCCCGTTCTCAACCACGTCGGGCACGTTCCTGACGACGACCCGCTCGGGCAGCTCGGTCATCAGGTGAGAGTCCGCCACCACCGTGACGTCGGCGCGACGCGCCGCCAGGATGCCGGATTGGGCGAGGACCCGGCCTGCCACCTTCGCAAGTCCGCGCGACCAGCGGCGATCCTCGAGCACCGCCCGGTAGTCCTCGTGAACGTCGACGATGACGGACCGGCGTGTGAGGCGCACTCGGGTCCAGGCCGCGAAGGCGGACTCCGGATCGAGCGAGATCAGCACCGATCCCTTCGCACGCCACGCGAGTTCGGCGGCCAGCAGCGGTCGGCGCCACAGCGGCGGCCGGGTGGTCACGCGCACGCGCTCGAGCCCTGCGGGCGCGTCGGCGGCGTCTCCGAGGCCGAGCACCTCCACACGCATGCCCGCCCTCACGAGCGCGCTCACGTGCCGGTGCAGCCGTGCGTCTGCCACATCGTGGCCGGACGTGACGATGCTGACCAGGGGTCGAGCGGGCGCGTCGGCATCGCTGCCAGCCGTACGTCGCAGTTGGATCACGCTCCTCCCTATGGTCGAGAGACTACCGACCTCCAGGGGCGGCACGCGCGTCAGAGCACCGTGGACCTGGACCTTCACCCAACGTTCACACGGTGACGGAGACGTGCACCACCGATCCAGGAGCGGCGTAGGGCACCACGGTGCCGTCGAGCACGTCGCCGTCGACAGTGAGCGTCGCGCCCTTGCCGCCGGAGTTCGTGACGGTGATCACGTACTCGGCGCCACGCACCTGGCGGCGCACGGTGAAGTCCGCGACCTCGGCGCCGATGCACGGGTCGACGATGAGTCCGTCGTACCCCGGGCGCACCCCGAGCAGGTACTGCGACACGGTCACGAAGTTCCACGAGGCTGTGCCCGTGAGCCACGAATTCTTGGCCTCACCGTGCCGCGACGCGTCCTTGCCCGCGATCATCTGCGCGTAGACGTACGGCTCGAGACGGTGGACCTCGGAGATCTCCTCGCGGTACGCGGGGGTGATCTGCTTGTAGTACTCCCACGCGTGCTCGGCGCGGCCCACCACGGTCTCCGCGATGATGACCCACGGGTTGTTGTGGCAGAAGATGCCGCCGTTCTCCTTGTAGCCCGGAGGGTAGGTCGACACTTCGCCGAGCTCGATCTGGTAACTCGTGTATGCCGGGTTCTGCAGCACCATGCCGTGGGGCGTGTTCAGCCGCTCGCGGCACGAGTCCAGCGCCTTGATGGCCTTGCCGTCATCCACGCCGATGCCACCCATGATGCAGAATCCCTGGGGCTCGATCCAGATCTGGCCCTCGGCGTTCTCGTGCGAGCCCACCTTGTTGCCGTAGAAGTCGTAGGCGCGCAGGAACCACTCGCCGTCCCAGCCGTGGTCGATCACGGCCTGCTTCATGTCCGCGATGGCCTTCTCCGCCCGCTCGGCCTCCGCATCGTCCCCTCGCCGTCGCGCGAGCGCCACGTAGTCGGGGCCGATCGCGGCGAACATGCCGGCGATGAAGACGGACTCCGCCACCCCGCCCGCCTGGTTCTCGGTGGTCTGGAAGGACTCACCCGGCGTGGACGAGAAGCAGTTGAGGTTGAGGCAGTCGTTCCAGTCCGCGCGGCCGATGAGTGGCAATCCGTGCGGACCGGCCTTCTCGAGCGGGTGGTTGAAGCTCCTCTTGAGGTGCTCCATCAGCGGCTGCGCGAGCGACTCATCGTTGTCGAACGGCACCATCTCGTCGAGGATCGCGAAGTCGCCCGTCTCCTTGATGTAGGCGGCGACGCCCAAGATGAGCCACAGCGGGTCGTCGTTGAAGCCGGACCCGAGCGCGTGGTTGCCGCGCTTGGTGAGCGGCTGGTACTGGTGGTACGCGCTGCCATCCTCGAACTGGGTCGACGCGATGTCGATGATCCGTTCGCGGGCGCGCTCGGGAACAAGGTGCACGAACCCCAGCAGGTCCTGACTCGAGTCGCGGAAGCCCATCCCGCGTCCCATGCCGGTCTCGAAGTACGAGGCCGAGCGCGACATGTTGTAGGTCACCATGCACTGGTACTGGTTCCAGATGTTGACCATGCGGTCGAGCTTGTCGTCCGTGGAGGAGACCGTGTAGCTGCCCAGCAGGTTGTCCCAGTACTCGTTCAGGCGGGCGAACTCGGCGTCCGTCTTCGCGTTGTCGTCGAAGCGTGCGAGGAGTGCGCGAGCGGGCGCCTTGTTGATGACGCCAGGCGACTCCCACTTGTCGTCGTCGGCGTTCTCGAGGTAGCCGAGGACGAAGGTGTACTGACGCGACTCCCCTGGCGCGAGCTCGGCCTCGAGGTGGTGCGACGCGATGGGGTACCAGCCCGAGGCGACGGAATCCTGCGACGTCGCGGCGTGCGGCACGGCGGCCTCGTGGAACCCGTTGCCGTAGCCCAAGTAGGCGTCGCGGTCCGTGTCGAAGCCCGCGATGGGCGCATTCACCGCGTACACCGCGTAGTGGTTGCGACGCTCGCGGTACTCGGTCTTGTGGTAGATCGCGCCGTCCTCGACCTCGACCTCGCCGATGCTCAGGTTGCGCTGGTAGTTGGTCTGGTCGTCCTCGGCGTTCCACAGGCAGAACTCCACGAAGCTGAACAGATCCACCGCCTTGGGCGCATCGGACAGATTGGTGAGCGTCACCTGGTGGATCTCGGCGTTGATGTCCACGGGCACGAAGAACAGCACCGAGGCCTCAAGGCCGCCGCGCTCGCCGGTGATGCGCGTGTAGCCCATGCCGTGGCGCGTCTCGAAGCGGTCGAGGTCCTTCTTGTACGGGCGGTAGGACGGGCTCCACACGTCTCCGCCGTCGTTGATCGAGAAGTAGCGGCCGCCGTCGTCGACGGGGATGTTGTTGTAGCGGTAGCGCGTGAGCCGGCGCATCTTCGCGTCGCGGTAGAAGCTGTAGCCACCACCCGTGTGCGACACGAGCCCAAAGAACTCCTGTGACCCCAGGTAGTTGATCCATGGGTAGGGCGTGTGCGGCGTCGTGATGACGTACTCGCGCGCCTCGTCGTCAAAGTGTCCGAACTGCATCGTGGTGGTGCCTTCCGAGAAAGTATGGGAGCCGCGACTCACTTTAGCCGAAGTCGAAACGTTCCGAGTCATCACCGTTGCACTGACTCGTGGCACGTCACCATGACAGAATGGCCGATCGTGAGCAACGCATCCCCCCATCTTGTCTATATCGCCTGGGGCTTCGCCCCCGCGCGCACCGGCGGCGTGTACCGGGCGATCGCCACCGCTAACGCCTTCGCGGAGGCCGGCTGGCGCGTCACCGTCGTGTGTGCCGAGGTGGAGGCGTACGAGAAGTACATCGGCGTCGACGCCTCGCTCGAGTCCGCCGTCGACGACCGCGTGGACGTGGTGCGCGTGCCGTTCGAGTGGGCGACGCAGGAGACCGACGTCCGGGAGTTCTCGCCAGCCCGTGCACTGCTGGGGTCGCGCGCCTACGGACGGATCCGCTCGCGGCTCGACCGCATCGGCTTCCCGGAGCACAACTACGGACAGTGGCGCGGCGCCCTCGAAGCGGCGCTCGATGCGTTGCAGCGCCGCAGCCCCGCCGACCTCGCGATCGCGACGGCCAACCCCAACGTCGACTTCCAGGGCGCGTACCACCTGCACCGCGAGCACGGAGTGCCCTTCGTGATGGACTACCGCGATGCGTGGCGCCTGGACGTGTTCTCAGGCGACGATCTCGCCCCCCGGCGATCGCGCATCGGCCGTCTCGAGCAGCGATACATGGACGCCGCGCACGAGGTCTGGTTCGTCAACGAGGCGATCCGCGCCTGGCACGCCGAGGAGTACCCGGAGACCGCCGACCGTATGCAGGTGGTGATGAACGGCTGGGACCCGCAGCTGCTCGGCGAGCGGCGCCCGCCCGCACCGTTCGACGACGGGCCGATGCGCTTCGGCTACCTCGGCACGATCACGCCGAAGGTGCCTCTCGAGGCGCTCATGAAGGGGTGGACGCTCGCGAAGGAGCGCGGCGACATCCCGGCGGACGCCGTGCTCGAGGTCGCGGGCTACCTGGGGTACTTCGCCACCCCGCGCGGCGACCTCGCGGCCATCCTCGACGCGGCCACCGACGCCGGCGTCGAGTTCATCGGCCAGGTGGAGAAGAAGCAGGTGGCGGGCTTCTACGCGCGCCAGCACGCGCTCGTCCTCGCGCTCGGTGAGGGGCGATACGTCACCAGCGGAAAGGTCTTCGAGTACGTCGCGTCCGGCAAGCCCATCGTCTCCGTGCACGCTCCGGAGAACGACTCGTCGAACGTGCTGCGCGAGTACCCGTTGTGGGAGGCTGTGGCGGACGTGACTCCCGAAGAGATCGCGGCCACACTGGGTCGCACGGCCGGCCTCGTCCGCACCGCGACGGACCAGGACCGCGAGGCGGCGTTCGCGTTCGGAGAGTCCTTGCAGCGGCGCGAGCAGATCGCACCCCGCATCACGGCACTGACCACGGAGGTCTCGGCATGACGCGCATCGTGATCCTCAGTGCGCTCGAGCTGCGCCGCTCGACCGCGCTGCAGTCCTACATCGACCGTTTCCGAGAGCACCCCGGGGTCGAGGTCGACGTGATCACCCTCGGACCGCTCTCGCACTGGCGCGAGACCGACCCGGAGCCGCTCGTGCTCGATCCCCGCATCGGCCAGCGACGCAAGGGCCGCAACCCGTGGCACAAGGCGAAGGTGGCGCGGCTGACGCTGCGCGGCCCGCGCTGGCGCATGGCGCGACTGCTCGCGCGCTCCACGGAGGCGCAGGCGATGCTGGACCAGGCCGACTTCGTGTACGTGGACCAGTCGGCGGCGGTGCTGGCGGCGTGGCAGCAGGCACGCCGTCATCGTGCGGGCCAATACTTCACGTCGGTGCCGCGGATCGAGCGGCTGCTCACCGAGCCTCGCTAGGCTGGGACCGGGATCAGCCGACGGCGGTCAGGAGGCTCGAACCATGAGTTCTTTGACGGCAGAGACCGCTGCGGTTCCATCGCCATAGGGCTCGATACGAGGCTCAGTCGGAACGTCACGGCGCAACTCACGACCGAGTTTCGCTGGGTCATCCACGAGTACGTTCCAGCCGCCGTGTAGCGTCTCGACCCACTCGGTCTCCGTCCGCAATGTGGTGCAAGGACGGTCGAGCAGATAGGCCTCCTTCTGAAGACCGCCCGAGTCCGTGATCACGCCGCGCGAACTGAGCACAGCTGCCACCATGTCGGGGTATCCGAGCGGCGCGTGGACCTCGATCGCGCCCGCACCGAGATCGATACCGTGGTGCTCTGCACGGGCACGAAGCCGGGGATGGGCAAGCAGACGCACCGGCGCAGGTGCATCTGCGAGCGCGGCGACGATGGCGCGCAGACGCTCAGGATCGTCAGTGTTATCCGCTCGGTGGATGGTCGCGACGAAGTAATCGGACTCGGCGCTCACCGCGTCGCGAGCGACGAGACCGTCGCGCACGGTGTAGCAGACATCGACCATCACGTCGCCGACGACGACCGTGCGGTCGCTGAGCCCTTCAGCTGCGAGGTGACTTCGCGCCACCTCAGTGGGCGCGAGCAGAAGATCCGCCGCGTGATCGGTCAGGACACGGTTGTGCTCCTCCGGCATGCGCCGATTGAAGGAGCGCAGACCCGCTTCGAGGTGCGCGAGCGGCAGATGCAACTTGACTGCGGCGACCGCCGCTGCGAGCGTGGAATTGGTATCGCCGTAGACGAGAACCCAATCCGGGCGGTGTGCCTCAAACACCGGCTCAAGTTGAGCGAGCATGGCTCCCGTTTGGGCCCCGTGGGTCCCCGAACCCACGCCGAGGTGCACATCCGGTGCCGGGATAGTGAGGTCCTCGAAGAACACGTCTGACATCGCAGCGTCATAGTGCTGACCGGTGTGAACAATGACGTGGTCGATTCCCGCGTCCTTGCACGCGCGGGCGATGGGGGCGAGTTTGACGAATTGGGGGCGCGCGCCCACGACACTGATGACCTTCATGGGCACGAGACTACCGGTGCGCTCGCCGACCCCTATGGAGGTCAAGCCGCCGAATACGAGTCGCTGGGGTATCCTGCCTTGGTCCTCAGGTGCGCTCGACAGAGCGCGCCAGCCGAGCCCCTCGTGGCGAGACTTTCCGGGAGTTGCACCTCGTGGCACTGCGCTCGAGTCATCGGCGAACTCGACTGAGTGCGACGCCGGACGGTCCGCTCAATGATGCCGAGGCCGTGAGTCGGCCGGTAGCGCCCTTTCCTGTCGAGCATCCCCACTACCACCTGCGGCCAGATATCCCGGACGCCGAGCACCGAGTCTTCATCGGGCCTGCGAACTTCGCCGGCCAGGGCTTCGCGTGGGCGCGCGCTCTCGAGCGCGAAACGGTTTCGACGCATGCGACCGCATTCTGCCTCACACTCGATGGAGGCTTCGCGTTCCCCAGCGACTACGAGGTGCCAGCCGCACCATACCGCCAGAATCGCCGATGGCAACGGGAACAATACGGCTGGGTACGGCAGCAATTCACACATGCCGTGATCGAAGCGGGACGTCCACTGTTCGCCGATCTGACGAGACTTGATGTCTTCTACGAGGCGCACCTGCTCGATCAGGCCAGCTTGGCGACATCGATGCTCGCGCACGGAACCGATATCCGCAATATCGATCGGCACGCAGACACCTTCACGTGGTCGCCTTACCGCGAGGTCCCCGAAGAATCGCGAGCAATCATGCGCAGGAACTCCTCTGAGTATCGGCGTGGCTTGCGGGGCTACGCGGGCCCGGTTCTCGTCTCGACTCCCGATCTGCTCGATGATGCCCCCTACGCGCGATGGTGTCCGGTCACTGTTGATCCGAGTATCTGGCAACCAGACCTCGGGCAACGGTCCGATCACCTCGTGGTCGCGCACGTCCCCAGCAACGGTGTAGTCAAAGGGTCACGTGACGCAGACGCGGCGATGGACTCCGTCACCAAGCAGACAGGCGTCGAGTACAGGCGCCTTGAGGGAGTCGCATCGGCATCAATGCCTGCTGTCCTCCAGGGCGCTGATGTCTATCTCGATCAGTTTCGACTCGGCAGCTACGGCGTCGCTGCGGTTGAAGCGATGGCCTCTGGGTGCGTGGTCGTGGGCAATGTCACCGACAAGGTCCGTCGACGCGTGCTCGACGCCACCGGACGCGAGCTCCCAATAGTCCAAGCCGAGCCCCTCGAGATCGCATCCGTCGTGGCGGCCCTGGTGCAATCACCGGAGCACCTTGCCGAGATCGCGCTCAAGAGCAGAGAGTTCGCTGTCGCGGTTCACGGTGGTAGGTACTCGGCGGGCGTCTTTTCACAAGCCCTCCAGATACCCATGAGGCAGGAGGTACGCGAATCGTGAAGATCGCCTATCTCGCGGGCAACGACATTCAGATAGACGCCCGAGTGCTCAAGTACATCGATGCGGCACTAGGGGCTGGGCATCTGGTGCATGCGTTTGGAAGCACGACCGAACGTGAGTCGTACGAGACCGCAATACACGGCTGCCCTGTCACCGTAGCCGGGGTGCCTGAGGGCTACGTCCCACCTACAACGCGCATGCAACGGCGACAGAAGCTTCCGTGGTTTGGCATGTCGCTCGTGTTCCGGCCGTACTACCGCACGGCATCGCAGGTTGTTCGTGCTGAGAGGCAAGTGCGGGCGTGGCGGCGCTGGGCCCGACAAGGCCGGGGCGTTCGAGGGCTGGCGAGGAGGACCATGGCGGCCCTCGGAAACCAGTGGCTAGCGCTTCGACGACCGCACATCGATATCCAAGACTCGTTCGACGCGAGATTCGACGATCCGTTGGTCGCAGCAGGGGAGCTCGATGTCTACTTCGGAGACCTTCGCTTCTCGTGGCGTGACGAACTCCCGCGAATCACGCATGATGAGGCGGAACTCTCCGACGCCCTCGACTCCTTTGAGCCTGACGTAATTCACGTGCACGACGTCTTCATGCTCGCGATAGCGGCGCGCGCCGTGGACCGCGCAGCCGCGCGAGGAAGACGAGTCGCACTTGTCTACGATGCGCACGAGTACATCATTGGTCTGACGCACCTCGACCCACGACTTCGGGCGGCCTACGTCGACCTGGAGCGGGAGTTCATTGGCCGCGCGGACGCCATCATCACTGTGTCGCCACGACTCGCCCGACTCCTCGCCCGCGACTACGACCTCGATGAAACCCCGGCGGTGGTGCTGAACGCTCCCCTCGTCATCGATCCCCCAGCCGGGTTCGAAGACATTCGTGATCGCGCACGTGTCCGGGACGCACCGGTGATGGTGTACGTGGGTGGAATCAACGCGGCACGCGGAGTCGAGACCGCGGTGTATGCGCTGCAGCACATGACGGATACCCATCTGGTCCTCGTCACGAACAGGATCAACAAGGTCGTACAAGGCCACCTCAACCTGGCCTACCGGTTGGGGGTGGCGGCTCGGCTGCACATCGTTGACTTCGTGGATCCGCGCCTTGTTCCTGCCTATGTGGCGCGCGCGACCATCGGACTCTCGACCCTGCACCACACGCCGAACCACGAAGTGGCCATCACGAACAAGTTCTGCGAGTACCTTCAGGCGACGCTGCCGATCCTTACCAGCGACACCGCAGCGCAAGCCGAGCTTGTGCGCGATCTTCGTCTCGGAGCTGTCTACGAAGCAGGCAGCATTACCGATTTCGTTTGGAAGGCTCGGATGCTGGTGCGTCACCACGATGGTTTCAGGGCTCGCATCGCGTCGCGCCCAGAGTTGATTCACTCCTATCACTGGGACGCTCAGGTCGATGTGCTCAACGCGGTCTACTCCCGGTTGGAACGGCACTTGGGCATCTCGGCGTAGCTTGGCACCGCTCGCGGTAGGTTGTCCCCATGCTGCTCTCCGACCGCGACATCCGCGCCCAGATCGACTCCGGACGCGTCGCCCTCGACCCCTACGAGCCCGACATGATCCAGCCGTCGTCGATCGACGTGCGGCTCGACAAGTTCTTCCGCATCTTCGACAACCACAAGTACGCGGCGATCGACCCGTCGGTGGAGCAGCCCGACCTCACCCGGCTCATCGAGGTCGACGACGACCGTCCGTTCGTGCTGCACCCGGGCGAGTTCGTGCTGGGCTCGACCTTCGAGTCGGTCACCCTGCCGGACGACATCGCGGCGCGGCTCGAGGGCAAGTCTTCACTCGGTCGGCTCGGACTGCTCACGCACTCGACCGCTGGCTTCATCGACCCGGGCTTCGAGGGCAACGTCACGCTCGAGCTGTCGAACACCGCGACGCTGCCGATCAATCTGTGGCCGGGCATGAAGATCGGCCAGCTGTGCTTCTTCCAGCTGTCCTCCGCCGCGGAGCACCCGTACGGCTCCGGCAAATACGGTTCGCGCTACCGCGGCCAGCGCGGCCCCACGGCGAGCCGCAGCTTCCAGAACTTCCACCGCACCGACATTTAGGCAAGGCGGAGAGGCACCCCCTCCCACTGTTGACACCGTCACACAGGCCCGACGACGAGCATGTGCCCTGCTAGGCTCCCCGCCAAGCGATGAGGGTGGGGACACGATGACGGACCAGCGACCGGACGATCGCCATCGGCCGGAGGCCAATCCCTCCGCGGCCCCTCCCGAGACCCCCGAGACCGCACTCGCGGCGCCACCCTCCGCCGGCTATGCGGCGCCACCCTCAGCCCAGCCCGCACCCGCCCGTGCGGCGGTCGCCGGCTGGTACACCGATCCTTCGGACTCGACCAAACACCGCTACTGGGACGGCGCGCAGTGGACCGCTGGGCAGGCGTCCACCCAGGCCCCGGCCAAGGGCCGAGGCCTGTCACGCAAGGCAGTCGCGGGCATTCTTGCCAGCGTGGTGACCCTCGTGGTGGGGGGAATCGCCGCTATCGCCCTAGTCGTGCCACGCCTGGAAGATGCTGCGACTGCGGCTCTCAACGCCGACCCCAACGCGAGAGCCCTCGAAGGGGAGGAGCGGACGGGCTGGAGCGCAACCCCCGTGATGGGCGGCGCCGGAACAATCAAGTTCGACCCCGCCTGGGGCAACGTCGAGGAATATGTCGATGGCCAGGCAATGGAGGCGGATATGGCTGCGCGGGGAGTGGTTGGCGCCTCGTTTGATGGCGCGTGGTTGATCGATGGCGACCTCGAGGCAGACAGCACGGTGATGATCGTGATCAGCGTGCCGGATGTGGGAGGGGCGTCGTCTGCGCGCCTCGAAGCGCAGAGTTTTATCGCAAACCTGACCTTCGATATCGAGGGCACGAAAATCTTGGCCGAGGGCCCGGTCGTGACTGGTGGCGGATACTCCGGCTATGTCGCGGAATACGAGTTCCCGCTCTACGGCGACACGTGGCCAAACGCGGTCGGCGTGGTTGTCGAAGGAAGCAGCCAGGTCCTCGCCTACACACTTGGCTCCGCCACGACGGGCTCGGGCATCGAGGCCGTGGAGTCCGCTCTCGATTCACTCGCCCTCAACTGACTCGGAAGCACACCTCACGGCAGCGCATCGGCGGTATGCTGACGGGACAACGACAGGGGAGCGCCTCCCGCAAGGGATGAGGGCGCTGAGAGTGCGGAACAGCCGCAGACCCTCGAACCTGATCCGGGTGATGCCGGCGTAGGGAGTCGAGACTCGTCCCCTCCTACGTGTGGGAGGTTCCACAGATGCGTGCACTGCGCACCACCGCCATCCTGGCGGTCGCCACGTCCACCCTCGCCCTTGCGGCGTGCTCGTCCGATGACGGCGACGCCGCCGAGCCGACCGGGCAGCCCAGCGATGCCCCCACCGATTCCTCCAGCAGCTCCGAGTCGCCCTCCGCCGATGCCTCGGCCGTCACCGTCGTGACGCACGACAGCTTCGCGGTTCCAGACGACGTCTTGGCCGCGTTCGAGGAGGAGTCCGGTCTCGAGGTCACGTTCGTGCAGCCCGGCGACGCCGGCGTGCTCGTCAACCAGCTGATCCTCACCAAGGACGCGCCGCTGGGAGACGTCGTGTTCGGGGTCGACAACACCTTTGCGTCGCGAGCGATCGACGAGGGTGTGTTCGCCGACTACGAGTCCGGCGCCCCGGCGGCCTCGGACGCCTCCGAGTACGCGGTCGCAGGCTCGCAGGCGCTCACCGCGATCGACTACTCCGATGTCTGCCTCAACTACGACATCGGCTGGTTCGAGGAGTCGGGCCTCGAGGTCCCCGCGGGACTCGGGTTCCTCGCCGACCCGCAGTACAACGGCGTCATGTCGGTCACGAACCCCGCGACCTCGTCGCCCGGCTTGGCGTTCCTGCTCGCGACGGTCTCCGAGTTCGGCGAGGACGGCTGGGAGGACTACTGGCGCGCGCTGACGGACAACGACCTGCGGGTGACGTCGTCCTGGTCCGACACCTACTTCGTCGACTTCTCCGCTCCCAACTATGGAGGCGACTACCCGGTGGTGCTGAGCTACGCGTCCTCACCTCCGTCCGAGGTGATCGACGGCGAGCCCACCACCGCGGCGCTGCTCGACACGTGCTTCCGTCAGGTCGAGTACGCGGGCGTCCTCGAGGGCGCGGCCAACCCGGAGGGCGGCCAGGCCGTTGTCGACTGGATGCTCTCGGACGAGTTCCAGGCGTCCGTTCCCGAGAATATGTACGTCTACCCCGTGTCGACGCAGGTCGAGGTTCCCGCCGAGTGGGCCGAGTTCGCGCCTCTCGCCGACGACCCCCACACGATGGACCCCGAGACGATCTCGGCGAACCGGGACGCCTGGATCGACGCCTGGACCGCGATCGTCATCGACTAGCCCAGGCACGAGGAACGCGTTGAGGGCCGCCCGGCTCCACCACTCGCTGAGGTGGTGGGCGCTCGCTGCGGTGCCCCTCGCGTTCCTCGGCCTGTTCTTCCTGTGGCCGCTCGTCGCCGTCCTGGGCCGCGGGCTGTTCGACGGCGGCTTCGACCTGGGCGGCCTTGCCGACGTGGTCGCGTCATCGCGGACGGCCGATGCGGTGGTCACCACGCTCGCACTTGCGGCGGCCGGAACGGCGGGGTCCCTCGCGCTGGGCCTTCCGGGCGCGTACGCCCTCTACCGGCTGCGGTGGCCCGGTCAGCGGGCGGTGCGGGCCATGGCCGCCGTGCCGTTCGTGCTCCCTACCGTGGTGGTCGCCGCCGCCTTCACGGCGCTGTTGGGGCGTTCCGGACCGCTGGGAGGGCTGGGAATCGACCAGTCGGCGACCGCGATCGCCGCGGCCCTCGTGTTCTACAACGTCGCGGTGGTGATCCGCGTCGTCGGCGGCACCTGGGCGGGCCTGGACCCCTCGACGGCCGATGCGGCCCGCACCTTGGGCGCCGACCGTCGCCGCGCGTTCGCTCACGTCACCCTGCCCGCCCTCGCCCCGGCCATCGGCTCTGCTGCGGCAGTGGTGTTCCTGTTCTGCGCCACCTCCTTCGGGGTCGTGCTGGTGCTCGGCGGCACTCGCGTGCGCACCGTCGAGACCGAGATCTACCTGCAGGTGAACCAGTTCCTCGACCTGCGCGCCGCGGCGGTGCTGTCGCTGCTGCAGCTCATGTTCGTCGCCCTCGCGCTTGGCGGCGCCGAGTGGGCGAGGCGCCGCCGCGAGCGCTCGCTGGGCACGCGCCGGCTCGACGGCACCCGCTCGCCGGGGGGCCGCGACCGCTGGGTGGTGGCGGGGATCCTGGCGGTGCTCGCGGCGGTGCTCGCCACGCCCATGTGGGCGCTGGTCGAGCGGTCCCTGCGCACCGCCGATGGCTACGGACTCGACCACTACGCGGCGCTGCTGACCGAGTCGGGCCTCGGCGGGCTTCCGGTGCCGATGTGGCAGGCAGCCGTCAACTCCATGGTGGCGGCGTCTGTCGCCACGGCGATCGCCACCGGGCTGGGACTCATCGTCGCCGCGCTCCTGACACGGCGCACGGGGCGGTCCACGCTGCTCGACTCCGTGGTGATGCTTCCGCTCGGCGTGAGTGCGGTGGTGGTGGGCCTGGGAATGCTGCTGACGCTGAACCGCTCCGTGCTGGGGGTCGACCTGCGCGGCTCGTGGTGGCTCGTGCCGATCGCCCAGGCGGTCGTCGCCCTGCCGCTCGTGGCGCGCACCCTGGTGCCCGCCTCCCGCGGAATCTCCCCGCAGATGCGGGCGGCGGCCGGGACCCTGGGCGCCTCTCCGTGGCGGGTGTGGCGCACCGTGGATTGGCCGCTGCTCACAAGACCATTCGGGCTGGCTGCAGGATTCGGCTTCGCGATCGCCCTGGGGGAGTTCGGTGCCACGACCTTCGTGGCCCGCCCGGACCACCCCACGCTCACCACGGCGATCTATCGCCTGCTGGGCCGCCCAGGGATCGAGAGCATCGGCATGGCGTTCGCGGCCGCGGTGGTGCTCGCGGCCATGACCGCAGCCGTCATGATGGCGTCGGAGGGTCTGCGGACCCAGGTGGGAGCGGACCTGTGACAGGACTCGACGTGAGGGACGTGACCGTGACGTACCCGGGGCGACCGCCGGTGGTGGCGGTCGACTCTGTGTCGCTGACGGTCGAACGCGGAGAGATCCTCGCGCTGCTCGGCCCATCCGGATGCGGCAAGTCCTCATTGCTGGGCGCGATCATCGGCACCGTGCCTCCCGCATCGGGCGCCGTGCACTGGGAAGGCGAGGACCTCACCGCCATGCCGGTGCACCGCCGCCAGTTCGGCATGGTGTTCCAGGACGGCCAGCTGTTCCCCCACCGCACGGTGGCCGGCAACGTCTCGTTCGGACTCGAGATGCAGCGCACCCCTGCCGCCGAGCGTGAGGAACGAGTCGCCGGGCTGCTCGAGATGGTGGGCCTCACCGGTTACGAGGAGCGACCAGTCACCGATCTCTCGGGAGGCCAGCGACAGCGCGTGGCCCTCGCCCGATCCCTCGCCCCACGCCCACGGCTGCTCGCGCTGGACGAGCCGCTCTCGTCCCTCGACGCGAGCCTCAGGGCGCGACTGGCGGGCGAGGTCAAGAGCATCCTGCTTGCGGCCGGCACCACAGCAATCCTCGTCACCCATGACCCAGACGAGGCGGCGTCCATCGCGCACCGTGTGGTCCAGATGGAGGATGGGCGACTCCTGTAGGCCGGTCGGCCCATCCCGTCCTACACCCGGCACCCGGCACCCGGCCCGAGCGAACACCGCACTCGGATCATCTGCGACTCGGGCGGTCCGCGGGTGCTCAGCGATGGCGAGCGCGCTCAGTCGATCCGAGTCCCGTGTACGCGCCTCAGCAGTCGCAAGCGATGCGCTGGCCACCGACGGCGGCCGGAGCCGTGAGCGGATCGGGGGCGCGAGTCGCGTCCACTTCCACGCGCCGACCCTCGACCTCGATGACCCGGTCGACCGGGAGCCCCTCGCGAGCCCAGTACTCGAACCCGCCGATCATCTCCTTCACGGGGTAGCCGAGCCCGGCGACCATCAGTCCGGCACGCGTCGCGCCGTTGCACCCCGGCCCCCAGCAGTACACGACGATCTCACTGCCGGGCGCGGCGACCTCGGGAATGCGCGCCGCGAGCTGCGCCTTGGGAATATGGTGGGCGCCACGGGCGTGCCCCTGGTCCCAGGCCGCCTGGTCGCGCGTGTCCACCAGCACGAGCCGCGCATCGGCCGCCTCGAGCGCGGCGTGGACATCGGACGGATCGGTCTCGAAGGCGAGCTTGGCCGCGAAGTGCGCGGCCGCATCGGCGGGTGTCGTCATGGTCAGGAGGCTACGCGCAGGCCTGCGGGCCAGTCGAGCAGTGCCTGGCACCTCGGCGCACAGGGTGATCCGACGGCAATGTTGAGTGTCACCGACTCAACTTTGAGCCCTGCGGCTTGACACCTCGCGCGTCACGTGGATACTTGAGCGTAGGCGGCTCAAGTTGCGGGCCGGCAGACGTCGCGATCGGAACGATCGCACAAGAAGGAGGACACCAATGTCACGAGCAGTAGGCATCGACCTGGGCACCACGAACTCCGTGGTGACCGTCCTGGAGGGTGGCGAGCCCACCGTCATCGCCAACGCCGAGGGCGCACGCACCACCCCGTCGGTGGTGGCGTTCTCGAAGACGGGCGAGGTGCTGGTCGGCGAGATCGCCAAGCGCCAGGCCGTCACCAACGTGGACCGCACCATCGCGTCCGTGAAGCGCCACATGGGCACCGACTGGTCGCACGAGATCGACGGCAAGAAGTACAACGCACAGGAGATCTCCGCGCGCATTCTCGGCAAGCTCAAGCGCGACGCCGAGGAGTACCTGGGCGAGAAGGTCACCGAGGCCGTCATCACCGTCCCCGCCTACTTCAACGACGCCGAGCGCCAGGCCACCAAGGACGCCGGCGAGATCGCGGGCCTCAAGGTCCAGCGCATCGTCAACGAGCCCACCGCCGCCGCGCTCGCCTACGGGCTCGACCGCGGCAAGGAGGATGAGCTCATCCTGGTCTTCGACCTGGGTGGCGGCACGTTCGACGTGTCCCTCCTCGAGGTCGGCAAGGACGAGGACGAGTTCTCCACGATCCAGGTGCGCTCCACCGCCGGTGACAACCGCCTGGGCGGCGACGACTGGGACCAGCGCATCGTCGACTTCCTCATCAAGGAGGTCAAGAACTCCGAGGGCATCGACCTGGCCAAGGACAAGTCCGCGGTGCAGCGCCTGCGCGAGGCAGCCGAGCAGGCCAAGAAGGAACTCTCGAGCGCGACCAGCACCAACATCTCGCTGCAGTACCTGTCGATCGGAGAGAACGGGCCCGTCCACCTGGACACCCGTCTCACCCGCGCGCAGTTCCAGGAGATGACCAAGGACCTCCTCGAGCGCACCAAGGCACCCTTCAACCAGGTCATCAAGGACGCCGGCATCAAGCTGTCCGAGATCGACCACGTGGTGCTCGTGGGCGGCTCGACCCGCATGCCCGCGGTGACCGAGGTCGTCAAGGAGCTTACCGGTGGCCAGGAGCCCAACAAGGGCGTCAACCCCGATGAGGTGGTCGCCGTGGGCGCCGCACTGCAGGCCGGCGTCATCTCCGGCGAGCGCAAGGACGTGCTGCTCATCGACGTCACCCCGCTGAGCCTCGGCATCGAGACCAAGGGCGGCGTGATGACCACGCTCATCGAGCGCAACACGGCCATCCCCACCAAGTCGTCGGAGGTCTTCTCGACCGCCGAGGACAACCAGCCTTCCGTGCTGGTGCAGGTATACCAGGGTGAGCGTCAGTTCGCGCGGGACAACAAGATGCTCGGCACGTTCGAGCTGGGCGGCATCGCTCCGGCCCCGCGCGGCGTGCCCCAGATCGAGGTCACGTTCGACATCGACGCCAACGGCATCGTGCACGTGGGCGCCAAGGACCGCGGCACCGGCAAGGAGCAGTCGATCACGGTGACCGGCGGCTCGGCCCTGTCCAAGGAAGACATCGAGCAGATGGTCAAGGACGCCGAGGAGCACGCGGAGGAGGACAAGAAGCGCCGCGAGGACGCCGAGACGCGCAACAACGCGGAGACCTTCGCGTACTCGACGGAGAAGATTCTGTCCGAGAACGAGGACAAGGTTCCCGCCGAGACCGCGGACGAGGTCAAGACCGCGATCGCCGACGTCAAGACGGCGCTCGAGGGCGACGACGTGGCCGACATCAAGGCCAAGCACGACGTGCTCGTCGAGAAGGCGCAGAAGATCGGCGAGGCGGTCTACGCCGCCCAGCAGTCTGAAGGCGCCGAGGGTGCCGAGGGCGCACCGGCCGGCGACGGCCAGGAGACCACGCCCGACGCCGACGACGACGTCGTTGACGCCGAGATCGTCGACGACGAAGACGACAAGAAGTAGCACCGCCACCCGGCGGGCGTGGGGCTGCACGCCCCACGCCCGCCGCCGCGGCCGCTCACGGAGGCTCACATGACTGACAACAACCAGACACCCGACGAGAACCCCCGGCCCGATCAGGGGGGCGACAACGACCCGCTGGCCGATGCGGAGGCGATCGTCAACGAGGCGGCCGCCGGCATGAACGACGGCGAGTATGGGGATGCCGACGCGGACGAGCAGGGCGCGGCCGATGCGATCGATCGCGCCCAGCAGATGGCCGCGGAGCACCTTGCGGACCTGCAGCGACTCCAGGCGGAGTACGTGAACTACCGCAAGCGCGTGGACCGCGACCGTGAAGCCGCCGGCGACGTCGCCACCGCGAAGGTGGTGGAGGCGCTGATTCCTGCACTCGACGACATCGTGGCCGCGCGTGAGCACGGCGACCTCGAAGAGGGGCCGTTCAAGGCCATCGCCGCCAAGGTCGAGGAGGCGCTCGGCCGCTTCGGCTGGTCGACGTATGGCGCGGCCGGCGAGGAGTTCAGCCCGCAGCTCCACGAGGCGCTGATGTCTCAGCCCTCCGCTGACGTCGAGGTCCCGACGGTCCAGCACGTGGCCCAGCCGGGCCACCGCATCGGCGAACGAGTGGTGCGCCCCGCGCGCGTCATCGTGTCGCAGCCCGAGTAAGGTCCAAGCGAGCCGAGAGGAGGCGGGCAGTGACGAGTCAGGACTGGTTCAGCAAGGACTTCTACGCGGCGCTGGGCGTCTCCAAAGATGCGAGCGCGGACGAGATCAAGAAGGCGTACCGCAAGCTCGCACGCGACCTCCATCCGGACCGGCACCTCGGCGACACGACGTCGGAGGAGCGCTTCAAGGAGGTCGGCGAAGCGTACGGCGTGCTGTCCGACCCCCAGCAGCGCCAGCAGTATGACGCCGTGCGGGCGATGGGCGGCGGAGGGCCGAGGTTTCAGGCCGGAGGCCCGGGCGGCGCGGGCTTCGAGGACGTCTTCTCTGGCATGTTCGGCGGGGGCGCCGGTGGGCCGGGGGCGCCCGGCGCCGGCGGGCCGCAGTACCGCGCACAGGGCTTCGAAGACATGTTGGGCAACCTGTTCGGCGGCGGCTTCCAGCGCGGGCCGGTCAAAGGCACGGACATCGCGGCCGCGACCGAGGTCTCGTTCCGCCAGGCCGCCGAGGGAGCGACCATCACGCTGCGCACGGCGACCGGCGACATCACCACCCGACTTCCCGTGGGGGTTCGCGACGGCCAGAAGATCCGGCTGCGAGGCAAGGGCCGGCCCAGCGCGAACGGCGGACCGCCCGGCGATCTGCTGCTCACGGTCCGCGTCGCCAAGCACCCCGTGTACTCCGCTGACGGGCGCAACCTGCGGATCGCCGTGCCCGTCACCTACGACGAGGCCGTGCTCGGCGCGACGGTCGAGGTGCCCACGCTGGACGGCGGCCGCGTCAAGGTCAAGATTCCCGCAGGCACCCCCAGCGGCAAGACGCTGCGACTCAAGGGACGCGGGCTCCAGGCGAAGGAGGGCGCTGGCGACCTGCTCGTGACGGTCGAGGTCGCGGTGCCGAGCCGCCTCACCCGCAAGGCCAAGGAGGTGCTGCAGGCATTCGCACTGGAGACCGCCAAGGACGACCCGCGCAAGGACCTCTACCGCGACGCGGTGAAGTAGACCGGCCGATGCGCGCATCGGCGATAGATTGATCGCACCGCAGGTGCGGCCAGGGAAGGAGGCGCCGTGGACACTCCCGATGTCGACGAGCCCGTCTTCCTGATCTCGGCCGCAGCCGAGCTCGCGGGCATGCACGCGCAGACGCTCCGGCAGTACGACCGCTTGGGGCTCGTGATCCCGCGGCGACGCCCCGGCGGCGGCAGGCGGTACTCCCTGCGCGACGTGGCCACGCTGCGTCAGATCCAGCGCATGAGCCAGGACGAGGGCATCAACCTCGAGGGCATCAAGCGCATCCTCGCGCTGCAGAAGCGCGTGGACCGGCTCGAGACCGAGGTCGAGAAGCTGCGACCACGCGCCGACACCGGATCGCGAGTCTTCGCGTCCGGCCCCACCGGCTCCGTGGTGATCGTCGAGCGCGGCAGGCGCGCCCGCAAGGACGAGGGGCGTTCGCTCGTCCTGTGGCGCTCTGCGTCGCGCCACGCGCAGGATTGAGTCGCTCGCGCGTGACGGCTCTGTGGCTGGCCCCTTGACGGCTGACCGTCGCCGGTCGAGCATGAGCCCATGGCCGATTCAGAGTCCCCCCACACCCACCATGCGCCCGACTACATCGAGATCCCCGCGACCGACCTCCACGCCTCCGAACGCTTCTACGAGGCGGCATTCGGATGGCGGATGGTGCCGTACGGCCCCGGCTACCGCGGAATCGTCGCGGCTGACGGCCGGGAGTGCGGCGGACTGTCGGAGGTAGGGGTCGTCCAGCCCGGCGGAGTGCTCGTCGTGATGTTCTCACGCGATCTCGAGGCCTCGCTCGGCTCGGTCCGTGCCGCGGGTGGCGCCATCACCCGCGAGCCGTTCGACTTCCCCGGCGGGCGCCGGTTCCACTTCACGGACCCCAGCGGCCTCGAGCTCGCGGTGTGGGCCCTTCCCTGACCGGCGCATCGGCCCTCACGCCCACGGCGAACAGCCGCGCAGTTGTCACAGGACGGACCTAGTCTGTCGCCATGGCGAATGACAACGCAGTAGAGGCCCAAGGCCTCGTCAAGAGCTTCAAGGACACGAAGGCCCTGCGAGGCGTCGACCTCACGGTGCCGCGCGGCACCGTGCTCGGAGTGCTCGGCCCCAATGGCGCCGGCAAGACCACCGCGGTCCGCATTCTTGCGACGCTGCTGCACGCGGACGGTGGAAGCGCCCGAGTGGCGGGCTTCGATGCCGAGCGTCAGCCGGCCGAGGTCCGCAAGCGCATCGGCCTCACCGGGCAGTACGCCTCGGTGGACGAGGAGCTCACGGGTCGCGAGAATCTGCTGATGATCGCGGCGCTGCTGAACATGCGCAGTGCCGATGCCAAGGCTCGCGCGAAGGACCTGCTGTCATGGTTCGACCTCACCGAGGCTGCCGACCGCACCCTCAAGACCTACTCCGGCGGCATGCGGCGGCGCCTGGACCTGGCGGCGTCGCTCACCGGGCACCCCGAGGTGGTGTTCCTCGACGAGCCGACCACGGGCCTCGACCCCGCCAAACGCGAGGACATGTGGGACGTGGTGCGGGACATCGTGGCCCAGGGCACGTCCGTGCTCCTCACCACCCAGTATCTCGAAGAGGCCGATGCCCTGGCGGACGACATCGTGGTGATCAACCACGGTCAGGTGATCGCGCATGACACGGCGCACCACCTCAAGCGCGTGGTCGGCTCGCAGACGCTCCGCGTGCGACCTGCGGACGCCACCGATGCCCAGGCCGTGCGCGCCCTGCTGGCCGGGGTCGCCGCCGACGGTGCGCCGATCGACGAGCACCGGCCAGGTGAGTACTCGGTGCCCGTCGTCGACGACGGCGCCCTGGCCGATGTGGTCGCACGGCTGCGTGGCGATGGCATCCCCGTGACGGAGCTGTCTCTGCAGCTGCCGAGCCTCGACGAGGTGTTCTTCACCCTCACGGGAGAGCGACAGCGAGTGCCCAGCGAGGCGCACGGCAGCGAGGAGACGGCATGACCACCGAGAGCGTGACGCGTGCCGTCGACATCATCCCCCGCGGCCCCATCGACGTGTTCCGGCACTCGTGGGTGCTCGCCAAGCGGTCGCTCGTCAAGACGTGGCGAACACCGGAGGGCCTGATCGACGTCACCCTGTCGCCCATCATGTTCACCCTGCTGTTCACGTACATCTTCGGAGGAGCGATCGCGGGCTCCGCAAGCGACTACCTGGTGTTCCTGATCCCGGGCATCATCGGGCAGAACATCGCCTTCGCATCCGTCGGCATCGGCATCCAGTTGAACTCGGACATGGCGAAGGGCATCTTCGACAGGTTCCGCGCCCTGCCGATCTCGCGGATCGCTCCCCTGCTCGGCGCAGCGCTCGGCGACGTGGTGCGGTACGTGCTGCTCATCACGATCATGGTCGGCACCGGCTACGTGTTGGGCTATCGCATCGCCACCGACATCGTGAGCTTCCTGGCCGGCTGCCTGCTCGCGATCCTGTTCGCCCTGTGCCTCGCGTGGGCACCCATGCTGGTGGGGCTCATCGCACGGTCGGAGAGATCGGTCCAGGGAATAGTGTTCATGACGCTGTTCCCATTGACATTCGCGTCGAGCGCCTTCGTCGACCCGTCCACCATGCCGGGCTGGCTCGAGGCGTTCTCCAACGCCAACCCGCTCACGCACTTGATCGAGTCGCTGCGCGCACTCTGGGGCGGCATGGGCGAGTGGCAGACCCACGTCGCGTGGACCCTGGCCTGGTGCGTGGGACTCGTCGTCGTGTTCGCGCCGCTCGCGATCCGCGCCTACAACAGGCGGGCGTAGACCCTCCCCCTGAAACGGGGAGAGGGTCTGGCACCGCCCTCAGCGCGGTGCCAGACCCTCGTCCGGGGTTGCGTTCCTACCGCTGCAGCGACTCCA
The DNA here is from genome assembly GCF_000975095.1 of Demequina aestuarii. Taxonomy (GTDB): domain Bacteria; phylum Actinomycetota; class Actinomycetes; order Actinomycetales; family Demequinaceae; genus Demequina; species Demequina aestuarii. Next base: position 208,001 of record NZ_BBRD01000001.1, on the reverse strand, counting down.
CGAGCTCGCATGCATACGTATGGGTACCGGGGAGAGACTCGATCCACACGCGCGGTGGCTGACGCATCAGACTGTCGACCTTCATGGCCGTAGCCCGGTCAGACAGATGGTCCCGCAAGGACGCGAGGCCCGCACCGAGCGTCTCGCCGCGCTCAACGAGCACCGCGTAGAGTCCGTCGCCCAGCCGTGCCATCGGGTGGCCCTCGCCATAGGCGCCGCGAAGAGCGGCACCCGTCGCAGCATTGCGCGCCATGCGCTGCCACGGATCAGTGCTCTCGACGGAGACGTCGACCATCACGAGAGCATAGGTTTCGCCCACCGCCTGCGAGAGGCGCGCTGCGGCGCCGTACACCTCTGCGAGTCGCTGCGAGAGGTACTCAGCGGTGCCCAGGCCAGACTCCGCATCCGTCATCGTCGGTACGTCCATGGTGGGGATGGTCCCTGCGGTCCATCCCTCGCACAAGGCGCGGATGGAGCGGATCGGCGCTGACTCGAAGCCAGCGGCGCGGAACAGCACGGCCATGTCGTCGATCGCCTCGGTGATGCCGACGCCGGCGGCGGAGCGCGCCTGGCCAAGTCGGTAGGCAGCGGGAGCCGTGTCGAGACGAGCCTCGAGGGCCTCGACGAGCGCCTCGGTCGCAGGGGTGTACCAGTCCCCAGGGCGCAACCACACCGAGTCGATGCTCGCGCTCTCCCACCGCTGCAGGAGCGCGGGCGCACCTGGCACGGGGAGTTGGGTATCACTGCTCATGCTGGATGAGACGCGCGTGCGGCGCCACTATGACGCGAAAGTCTGGAGAAACTTCCGTCCCGTTCGCGGCGAATGTGACCTATTGCCCTTCCCACCTCTTGCTTTGCGCACCTACTTACAGGGAACATAGATCCACGTTCCTCGGAGTTGCCGTGGAAGGGGCCCCTGTAGATGACATCTGAGGCGATCGCGCTGTGGACGGAAACGTCCAGCGATCCCGAGCTGATCGCCGGCGTGCGTGCCGGCGACTCGGCGGCCTTTGGCGTGCTCTACGAGCGGCATGCGGACGCGGCTCGGAAGGTCGCGTATCAATATACGAACTCCCCGAGCGACGTCGACGATGTCGTGTCGGAGGCGTTCTCACGGGTGCTGCGCGCCCTGCAGCGAGGCGACGGCCCGGACCTTGCCTTCCGCGCCTACCTCTTCACCATCGTGCGGCGCACCGGCATGGACATCATCGACAAGGGCATCCGCACCAAGCCCCGCGATGACATGTCGCCCTACGAGTCCGCCATCGGGTACGGGCCCTCGTCCGATGAGCCCGCGCTGGACGGCTTTGAGCACGGCATGGTGGCCGATGCGTTCAAGTCCCTGCCCGAACGCTGGCAGGCGGTGCTCTGGTACACCGAAGTCGAGAAGAAGAACCCCAAGGAGATCGCCCCGCTGCTCGGGCTCAGCGCGAACGGCGTGGCGGCGCTCGCGTACCGCGCGCGGGAGGCGCTGCGACAGGCCTATCTCCAGCAGCACCTGAACAGCTCGGAGTCCGCAGACTGCCTCGAGGCCAACACGCAGCTGGGCGCCTACGTGCGCGGCGGCCTCTCCAAGCGTGAGCACTCGCGCGTCGACATCCATGTGCGCAACTGCGAGCGCTGCGCCGCACTGGTCGCCGAACTCGAAGACGTGAACCGCGGAATGCGGGGAATCATCGCACCGCTGTTCATGGGCGTCCTCGGTGCGGGAGCACTTGACGGCGGCATGCCCATCGGCGGCGCGCTGGGGCCTCAAGGCGCTGCGGCGGTGGGCGCAAGCGGTGCGGGTGGCGCAGGCGCCGCGGGAACGGGTGCCGCAAGCGCGGGTGGCGCTGCCGCCAGCGCGGGCGGAATCGCCGGCCTCATCGGCGTCGTCTCGCACCTTGCGCTTCCCGCTGCGGCGGTCGTCGCTGCCACAGCGCTCGCGATCAGCGGTGCCAGCATCGTGGGGTGGCTGACGCCCGGAGACGGACTCGACCGCGCGGAGGGCCCCGTGGCCCCGGGGGCCTCGCCGTCGTCGTCACCGTCACCAGCCACAGAGCCCAGCTCGGGCCCGTCCCTGTCGCCGGAGCCCTCCCCGGAAACCAGCGCCACGCCGTCGCCAGCGCCCTCGACGGAGGCCCTTCCGATCGTCGTCGACGGCACCTCGGGGATGGATGGCGGCTCCAGCGGGGAGCTCACGGGGCGCGAGCTTCCAGGCGACTCCGACTCGGCCGGCGGCGAGACAGGCGGCGAGACAGGCGGAGCCACTGGTGGCTCGGGCGGAGGCAATGGCACGGGAGGCTCCGGGGGAGATAGCGAGGGGCCCAAGGATCCGACCGACCCGGACCCCACTGATCCGACCGATCCCACGGATCCCAGGGACCCCACGGACCCCACGGTGGTGCCCGCCAACCTGAGGCTCTCGGCGGGAGCGCTCGACTACCTGGAGATCACTCGTTCGTCTCCTCAGGTGTCGATGACCGTGTCAAACACCGGAGCCGGCTCCGCGACTGATCTCGAGGCGACCATTCAGCTCCCGACTGGCCTGGCTTTCGCGTCACCGCCGGGGGGCGACAGCGGGATGGCGCTCAATAGCGCGCAGCGGATCGAGGCGCTGCTCGCGTTCGCCGAGTCTTCGGTGCTCTCGAACGCTGGCTGGGAGTGCGACGTCGACAACGATCGTGCGATCGCGACCTGTGTGCACGACGACCTCGGGCCGAACGAGGACGCCTCCTTGACCTTGCCCCTTGCCCTCCCCGAAGGCCCGCTCGCACCTGGATCGAAGACGCGCTTCCACGTGTCCGGCGGCACGCACGAGTACTCGTATGAGGTCGAGACCGCGATCGCCGAGTCCGAGGAGGATCTGGATCCGATCTTCACGGGTGACGGCGGTCTCGCGGTTGCCACGGTGGGCTCCCCACTGCTGGGCTGCAACCTGGAGAGCGCCTCGTGCCGGCAGGCGATGTTCGCCAACTCGGCCAACCCCACGGGCGGCAACTCCAACAACAACTCCTTCGTGATGGAGAACCTGAACCGCGCTGACGGTGAGACCGTCTCTGCGACCACGTTGCTCGACATTCCGGCCGAGGCCGAGGTTGTGTACGCCAGTCTCGAGTGGTCAGCCAACCGGGCGGCCGGCGACGCGTGGACCACGGATCTCGCACAGGCTCGTCTGCGTGCCCCCGGAACGGATGCCTACACGTCGATCACAGCGGACGAGGTCATGGACGGATCGTCGCCGCTCCCTGACCGCCGTCACTATTACCAGTCACGGGCCGACGTCACGGACCTGGTAGCCGAGCATGGCGCTGGCTCCTGGGCAGTCGCAGACATCGCCACTGCGGCCACGCGGCTCGACAACGACCGGACCTACTACGCAGGCTTCGCTCTCTCGGTGGTCTATCGCCATGCCGACCTCCCTGACTCCCGGATCGCCCTCTTCGCGGGCCGCGAGTGGGTCTCGGGAAACTCCTCCCCTGAGTTCGTGTTCGCCACCAATGTCGACGCGGACGTGAACGTCGACTGGGTCACGTGGGAGGCGGACCGCGCACTCAGCGGCGACACCCTCGAGCTCGACGGCGATCCGTTGACGCCTGTGCGCTGGAACGGCGTCGAACGCGTCACAGCGACCGAGTCGCTCAGGGCTGCCTGGTCTGCCAACGCGGCGGACTCGACGGCTCACGGCTCGGACTTCGCCAACAGCCTTGGCGTCGACGCCAAGGACTTCGACGAGGTGGGCGAGTTGAGGCCCGGGCTCCACACTCTGACCGCAAAGTCCGTGGGCGACCGATACCTGGTGGGATCAATCGCGGTCACCATCTCTTACGAGGGTGCAGACGGTGACGACGACCTCGGCGAGATCATCGTCGACGACTAGCGGGCCGCGTCGGCGCTCCAGTCCATGTCGAGTTGGCGGGCGGTGCGGTGGGCCATCGGCTCTCCAAGCAGGCGCGCCACGATGTGCAGCGCCATGTGCATTCCGGACGTGAGACCGCCACTCGTGACGACGCCGCCGTCGTCCACCCAGCGCACGCCATCGCGCGCATCGGCCACTCCCGCGGCGCGCAGCGCGTCGACGTCCTCCCAGTGCGTGGTCGCTGGCACCCCGTCGAGGAATCCGTGGTGGGCCAGCAAGAACGCACCGGTGCACACCGAGGTCGTGAGCGCCGCCTCGCTGACCAGCGTCCGCAGTGACGACCCGAGGCGTGTCTCGCCGAGCGCCGAGTCGATGTCGATCGTGCCGGGGACCACGACCACGTCGTAGTCACGCGCCTCGTCAGCGTCGCTCAAGGCGGTGAGCGTCATCCCGCCGTATGCGACCACGTCGCGCCCGCCAGGGCTCACGAGCTCGACGGTGAACGCCGGCTCCAGGCCGTCCCGCTCAGCGAGACGGGAGGCCGTGAGGAAGACCTCGTACGGACCGCCCGCGTCGATGATGTCAAAGCCGTCGAAGACGAGGATGCCGATGCGTGCCGTCATGGGCACTACCGTAGCGGGCGCAAGGACCCGGTCGAAACGCTACGAGATGGACGGCGAGTGATGCTCCTGCTCACCTCACGACGTCACCGGAGGTGCGCGGGCGCACCACCAGCCACAGGCTCGCGTGGGCGACGGTGAGCGCGCCGATCATCACAATGGCCATCGACGTCGCGGAGGCTCCCATGAGTCCGACCACGGGAGAGATGAGTCCGGCGACGCCGAAGTTCATCGCACCGATCAGGGATGCGGCGGTGCCGGCCTCAGACCCGTGCTTCTCCAACGCCATGACCTGAACCGACGGCATGATGAAGCCGAGCGGAGACACCACGAAGAAGAGCGGGATGATGATGCCGAGCAGTCCCGACTCGAGCTGTGCGAACACCAGCAGCGACACCGCGCCGGTGCTCATCACGAGGATTCCTGCCGTAGCCACGGCGCGGGGCGCGACTACTCGCATCAGTCGCGCTGCGAACTGCGTGCCCGCCACCACGCCGATGGAGTTGAGTCCGAACACCACTCCGTACTGCTGCGCAGTGAGGCCGAACTGATCCTGGAGCACGAACGACGAGGCTGAGAGGTAGGAGAAGAGCGTGGTGAAGGTCATCGCTCCCACGACTGCGACGCCGACGAACGCTCCGTCGCTCAGCAGCCGGCGGTACCGCGCTCGCATCGCGGCAAGACCCGCGCCTCCGCGCTGCCCAGCGGGACGCGTCTCGCGCAGCTTCAGGCCCGCGATCGTCGCGATCAGCACGCCGTACAGCGCGAGCACCACGAAGATCTCGCGCCAGTCCACCACCCGCAGCAGCTGAGAACCGATCACCGGCGCGAGCACTGGCGCCAGGCCGGTGACGAGCGCCATACGCGACAGCATGCGGATGAGCCGCTGACCATTGAACAGGTCGCGCACGATCGCCATGGCGACAACCGCGCCACCGGCGGCGCCGATGCCCTGCAGCGTGCGCCCCACGAGAACCCACTCGACGGTGGGCGCGAACACCACGAAGATGCTGGCCAGGATATGGACCACGGTGGCGATCATCAGCGGCACCTTGCGCCCAAAGGCGTCGCTCAGCGGTCCGACGACGAGCTGGCCTACGCCGAAGCCGATCGTGGTCGCCGTGAGGGTCAGCTGGATGGCGGCATCGCTCGCGGCCAGATCCCGCGCCACCTCAGGGAACGCGGGAAGGTACAGGTCGATGGTGAACGGGCCGAGCGCGACGAGCGCGCCCAGAATCAGGATGTACGCGATGCGCTCACGGCGCGCGAGGGTGTCGCCGAAGGAGGGTACGACGGCCCGGGGCGGGGCGGTGTCAATGCGCGAGGTCACAGCAGAGTTCTTTTCGTGAGTGGGGCGGCTATGCCGAGTTCATCGAACGGATCGCGATCAGAGCACGAGCTCGATCAGCGGGACACGTGGGTCAACACCGTCGATGCCAGTGTATTCCCTACCGCCTGGTAAGTCGAGCTCGCTGGCACATGGCTATGGCCCCGTGGCACGACGCGAGCGATCCGAGTGGATCGCCGCCCCGGCGTACCACGGGGCCATTGCCCCGAACTGCGGGTCCTACTTCTTGGTGGCCTGTGCGTTGACCTCGTACGACGTGTTGGTCGCCTCGAAGAAGTTCACCAACTGGAGGGTGTCGTTTGCGGTCGCCATCCACTTGGCCGGGTTCGACACGTTGTAGTACGGCTCGAACCCCAGCTCCTCGAGGCGGCGGTCGGCCAGGTAGCGGACGTACTGGTTCACGTAGTCCGAGTTGAGGCCGAGGATGCCCTTGGGAAGGAGGTCGCGGTTGTACGCCTCCTCCATCTCGACCGCGTCGATGATCATCTGGCGAATCTCGTCGGCGAAGTCCGGGTCCTGGAGGTCCTCGTTCTCCTCGAGCACCGTGAGGATGAGGTTGATGCCGAACTGGAGGTGCAGCGATTCGTCGCGGATCACCCAGTCCATGAGCGAGCCGAAGTTGCGCAGCAGGTTCCGCTGGCGGAACGACAGCGCGACCATGAAGCCGGAGTAGAACCAGATCCCCTCGAGGATGATGTTGTACGCGACGAGGTTGCGGACGAAGTCCTTCTTGCCCTCGGTGGTGGAGATGTCGAGGGTCTCCTCCGTCATGCGGCGGATGAAGTTGACCTCGAACTCCTCCTTGGCGGCCATCGACGGCACGTCCACGTGGGAGTTGTACGCCTCATCCCGGTCCAGCGGGAACGTCTCGAGGACGTACTCGAAGGACATGCAGTGGTTGGCCTCCTCCCACATCTGCTTCGCGAGGTACAGGTGACACTCGGGAGCATTGATGTACGGGTAGACGCCGAACGCGAGGGCCTTGTTGACCAGCAGTTCGTTCGGGTTGAAGTACGACATCAGGAAGGTGACGGCGTGCTTCTCTTCTTCCGTCATCTTCTTGAAGTCGGCGAGGTCCTCGCCGAGCTGGATCTCGTTGGGGAACCACGTGTTCGCGACGGCCTGGTTGTACAGGTCCATCGCCCACGGGTACGTGATGGGCTTGAGCAGCAGTCCGTCTTGGATGCCGGTGCCGAGAATGGCCATGATTCAGTTCCTCTCTGCCAGCGCTACTGGCAGGACTCGCACTGGAGCGCTTCCATCGGGTCCACGGGGCAGGCGACACCGCCCACCACCTCCGCGTCTCCGATCGAAGTCGCCACTGTGCTTCCAGTGACATGCAGGCTTTCAGTGACATCAAGCACCGTCGAACCCTCAGGTGCACGCGCAGCACCCGTCTCGACGGCACCGGTGGCAGTCGGCGTCTCCGCCGGCTCTGGCAGGGACGTCGGCGGAACCTCAGGCTGCTCCACCGGTGCGGGAGAGAACGCCTGGGATGCGACCGCCGACAACACCGAGGCGGGTGCCGTGGAGATGGACGCCGTGGACGTGCGCGGCTCGGTCGCGGTGACCGCGGGCGCCGCCTTGGCGGCCGCCGCCCCGAAGCCCTTCTTGGCTGGTGCTGCCGCCGAAGCGGACGCCACCACCTCGGCCGGAGCCTCGGTCGCGGCGACCGCGGATGCGGCCTCGGCGGCCGACGCGGTCGCCTCCGTCGCCTTGGACGCCCCACCGAAGCCCTTGCGAGCACCGAAGCCGCGACGCGACGGACCGCCGGTAGCGCCACTGGATCCGCTGGAGCCGGCCTTGTTCATCTTCTCGGTCTTGTTCACGCGCACCGTCGACTGCTCGGCCGTGTGGCGCGGCTTCATGTGGAGGTAGTACGTCGTCTTCACGCCGCGCTTCCACGCCGCCGAGTACAGCTCCATCATGTTCTCCACGTCGCGGTCGGCGAGGTAGATGTTGCGGCTGATCGCCTGGTCGATCCACTTCTGGGCGCGAGCCGCGACCTCGATGAACGCATAGGGCGAGAGCTGGAAGGAGGTCTTGTAGACGTCCTTCAGGTGATCAGGAGCGTCCTCGAGCTGTGACAGGTCGCCCTGCACCTCGAGGAGCTGGTCGCGCAGCTGCTCCCACAGCCCGAGCTCCTGCAGGTCCCGGACGAGGTTGCGGTTGACCTCGAGGAACTTCCCCGACGAGGTCGCACGGGAGAAGATCTGCGAGAACTGCGGGTCGAAGCCGGGGGTGGTGCCGGCGACCAGGCCGATCGATGCCGTGGGGGCGACGGCCATCAGAGTGGCGTTGCGGATGCCGCCCTTGACCTTCTCGCGAAGAGTGTCCCAGTCCTGACGAGTGGTGCGGTTGACCTCGATCGCGACGCCGCGGTCTGCCTCGGCCTCGGCGATGGTGTCGAACGGCACCTTGCCCTGCGACCAGCCGGAGCCCTCGAAGTTCGCGTAGGAGCCGCGCTCCCGGGCGAGATCGGCGGAGGCGTCGATCGCGTGGAACGACACGAACTCCATGATCTCGTCGATGAGGTCGTACGCCTCCTCGGACTCGTACGCGAGTCCCAGGCGCTCGGTCAGGTCGGTGAAGCCCATGACGCCCAGGCCCACGGCACGATTCTCGCGGTTCGCGAACTCCGACTCGGGCACGGAGGACAGCGTGATGTCCACGAGATTGTCGAGCTGGCGCACGGCCAGGCGAGTCGACTTCTCCATGCGGTCCCAGTCGATCGCACCGTCGATCAGGTGCTCCGACAGGTTGACCGATGCAAGGTTGCAGACGGCGATGTTCTCGCGGTCCTGGGGGAGGCAGATCTCGGTGCACAGGTTCGAGAGGTGAATGGTGCCTGTGTTGGTGTTGAGGGCACGGTTGTTGATCGTGTCCTTCCACGTCAGCCACGGGTGCGAGGTGGTCTGCAGCATGATGAGGATCGACTTGTACTGCTCGCGCGCCTTCATCTTCTTGAAGCTGCGGATCTTGCCGGCCTCGGCGAGTGCCACGAGCTCCGCATAGCGTGCGGAGAATGCCGACCCGGTGAGCTCGACCAGGTCCGGGGCCTCGGCGGGGTCGAACAGGTACCAGTCGTCGTTCGCCTCGACGCGCTTCATGAACTCATCGGAGATCCACACGGCGGTGTTCGCCGTGCGGGTGCGGCGGTAGGGGTCACCGGAGTTCTGGCGCAGGTCCAGGAACTGGGCGAAGTCCATGTGCCAGTTCTCCATGTAGAAGCACAGCGCACCGAACTTCTTGCCGCCACGCGACACGGCCCGCAGGGTCGAGTCGATGGTGTGCATGAACGGGATGGGGCCGGTGGAGGTGGTGTTATTCGACCGGATAGGCGAGCCCTCCGAGCGCAGCTTCGTGACCGACAGGCCGATGCCACCCGTGCCCTTGGTGAGCCACATGACGTCGCGCACGCTCTTGGCGATGTGCTCGATGTCATCTTCCATCTGCATGACGAAGCAGTTGGAGAGCTGGGGGTACGAGGTGCCGGCGTTCACCAGCGTGGATCCGGCGGGGAGGTAGTCCAGGCGCGAGATCTTCTCGTAGAACTTGATGGCCATCTCGGTGGGGTTCGCCTCGTTCAGCGACAGCCCCATCGACACGCGCATCCAGAAGTACTGAGGCACCTCGAGCGCCTTGCCGTGGCGGTCCGTGATCATGTAGCGGTTGCGCATGGTCACCGTGCCGATGTACTTCAGGAGGTCGTCGCGCTCGTGGTCGAGTGCGGCGGCAAGCGCGTCGAGGTCGAAGTGCGACGCGAGACGGGTGTCCAGCAGGCCCTCCTCCACGGCGTCGCGCACGTAGCCCGGGAACCGCGCCTGGTGCAGCAGCGCCAGCTCGAGGTTGGACTCGTAGCCGCCGAGCACACGCTTGTAGATGACCTTGCGCAGCAGGCGCGCCGCGACGGTGTCGAAGTACGGGTCGTCCTTGACGTTCTGGACGGCCACGCCGATCGCGGCCTCGTCGAGCTGCTCGGTGGTGATGCCGTCGAACAGCGTGATCGCGAGCTCGCTGGCGATCTGCGTCGTGATCGAGATCTGGTCCGGCAGGCCCTCCGCGGCGCGCTCGATCGCCTTGTTGATGCGGTCGGCGTTGTAGGGCTCACGCGTGCCGTCCCGCTTGGTGACGTGGATGCCGTTGCGGGCCGGGTTGGCCTCCGCGACCGCCTCTGCCACTGCGTCGCCATTGACGCCGGACTGGGCGGTGTTCTCCGTGATGGTCACGATTCTCCCCTTGCTTTCGAGCTTCTTAAGTTCGAGCTGTAGTGCGGCCTGCGGCCTCGTTGAGTGGTGCTGACGATGTGGTGCTGGGGCCGGGGCGGGATCCCCCGCGAGGGACCCCGTCAAGAGCGCGAAGCGTGTGACGACAGTAACCCGAATTACATCGGTGTGCAACAAGATATAGGGGTGAGTCGGGGTGATTGACACCACATCTTGTGGTCGTGTGGATAACCCTGTGCAAAGCCTGTGGACAGCGCGGCGTGTCGTCCACAGGAACCCAACGTGCCTGGGGACGGCGCCTCATCTGCGTGCGCTGTGCCACCCCCACAGCGTCTCACCGGGGTCTGACATTGCCGCCGGGGCACGGCCAAAGGAAAGGCCGCGCTGGGACGCGGCGGAACGCCGCGCGTCTAGAGGTCGACGATCCCGTACAGGCGGTCGCCCGCGTCGCCGAGCCCGGGCACGATGTAGCCCATCTCGTTCAGACGCTCGTCGACCTGCGCCACCACGACCTTGACGTCGGCGCGGTCCCCCAGCGACACGCGCACGTGCTCGATCCCCTCGGGCGCGGCCAGCAGGCACACGCACGTCACGTCCGTCGCGCCGCGCTCGAGCGCGTACTCGATGGCCGCCACCAGCGAACCGCCGGTCGCCAGCATCGGGTCGATGAGGAACACCTGGCGGCCCGTGAGATCGTCCGGAAGCCGGTTCGCGTACGTGATCGCCTCGAGGGTCTCCTCGTCGCGTTTGAGCCCCAGGAAGCCCACCTCTGCACTCGGGATCAGCCGGGTCATGCCGTCGAGCATCCCCAGGCCGGCGCGGAGGATCGGCACGATCAGCGGCGCGGGGTCCGCGATCTTGGTGCCCGTGGTCGACGTGAGCGGCGTCTCCACGTCGCACTCCGTCACTCGCACATGCCGCGTCGCCTCATAGGCGAGCAGGGTCACCAGCTCGTCGACCAGCAGCCGGAACGTCGGCGACGGGGTGCGCTTGTCCCGGAGTACGGTGACCTTGTGGCGAATGAGCGGGTGGTCGGCGACGTGGAGCTGCATGGCTCGACTTTACCGGGCCGCGCGGCGCTTCCACCCAGCGGACGGCGGCCGATGCGCGGGTAGCCTGGCACCGTGAGCGACCGGGAGCGTGCGGGCTGGAGTGAAGCGATGGGCGAGGCGCTCGCGCTCGCCGAGCGCGCATCGGCCGCCGGAGACGTGCCCGTCGGAGCCGTCGTGCTCGACGAGGCGGACTCCGTCATCGGCCGAGGCTTCAATCGCCGCGAGGACGCTCACGACCCGACGGCGCACGCTGAGGTGGTGGCGCTGCGTGAGGCGGCAGCGGCGCGCGGAACCTGGCGCCTCGACGGTTGCACCCTGGTGGTCACGCTCGAGCCGTGCGTGATGTGCGCGGGTGCCGTGCTCGCCGCGCGGATCCCCCGCCTGGTGATCGGCGCCTGGGACGCGAAGGCCGGAGCGACGGGTTCCCAGTGGGACCTGGTCCGCGACGCCCGCATCGGTGCCAAGGTCGAGGTGATCTCGGGCGTGCGGGCGGCGGAGAGCTCGTCGCTGTTGTCCGCGTTCTTCGAAGCCAGACGCTGACTCCGCAGCCGGCCGATGCGCGATTTGGGTCCGGGGCCCTGCGCCAGGTATCCTCGGCGGCGGTGACGTGTCCGAGCGGCCGAAGGTGCAGCACTCGAAATGCTGTGTACGGTAACCCCGTACCGTGGGTTCAAATCCCACCGTCACCGCCACGTAGTTGGGCCCGTTCTCTCTGGTGAAACAGTGAGAACGGGCCTTTTCTGCGTTCAGGGCGAAGGGTCGCAGTAACAACTCTCGGCGAGACCCTTTGGCGCCCCAAAGTCACCTCATGTCCCAAAGCACGACGTCGGTAGTAACGGGCATGCTGCCTGCGACGATGACAGGCTGGCCCAGCTTGATGGACTCGAGGACGTTCTCTGCCAGGGCTGCGCACGTCTTCACCGTGAACCACCGTTGACGCGTCCTTGGGGTGAGTCGGCGGGACTGGGATGCGAAACACGGTGATGGGGACGTCGTTCTCGTCGTAGCGCTGGGTCGGCTCAGTCGATGCCCAGGCCTGGACGGTGAGCTGCGTGTTCATGGGTGCGCCCTTCGGTCTCGGTCAGCAGCGCCGTGGTGGTGCTGTCCGGCCGTGCCGCCCGCACCGACGCTGCCGATGCCTGGGCCGCCCCAGTATTGGCCGACCGGCGGAGCAGGCGAGAAGGCAACAACCCCGTCGCCGTGCTCGTCTGGGCGACCGCGACAGGGTTGGTTTCGGGATCTACGCCGCCTGGCGCGGGAGCCCAACCGTAGGCCAGCTCCCGAGATCACTCGTCCGACTGCGAAAGCAGCGCCTGGATGTCCTCGACGGACGCATAGAGGCCAGGATCCTCCGGCTCGCATCCCGCTCCGCCCAGCGTCACACCATGGATCTGCAGGCCAGCCGAGGAGAACTCGTACACGCCGCCTCCACTGTCGCCCAAGCACGTGTTGGACGCCGACTGGGGCAGCAAGCACATCGGGTTGCCCGGCAGACGACCCGCGGCACGGGCGGCGTCCACCAACTCTTCACACGCCACTCCCGGCTGCGGCCGCAGGGGCAAGATTTTGGCTTCGCACGGCCTGCTTCCCAAGGCCGAGGAACGGCCCCACCCTGTCGCGAGCAACTGGCCATGCGGCTCGTGCGGCGAAAGCGTGCCGACCTCGTCTTCGATGGGTGCATCTAGCGTCAATTGGGTCAACTCCTGTGCGTCAGTGTGACCCATGGCTACGGCGCGCACTCCCCGTCGTGCCCCGGGGCCCTCACAGAGATTGCGCGCCCCCACCACCACGTCTGGTGCGGCGCCGTCCACGATGCAGGGGGTAGCGGTGACGACCAGGTCTGGGGCGACCAGCAAGCCCGCACAGTAGGCGTGGTCCCACACGCGACTGTCCGGGGCAGACGCGTTCACGATAGCGACGAAGGCAGACCCCGGCAGGTCGGTCGACGCAGGCGCCGGGCTGCAAGCTATCAGGTCCAGTGCAAGCAGGGCGACTGCGCCCGATCTAGCATGCATCGCCCGATACCAGTGCATAGACCACACCGACATGCTCGACGTAAGTCTCCCCGCCCACCTCATACCTCACGGTCGTGCCATCCAGCTCGGCCTCGGCACCCACTGTGCCCGGGTCCACTTCGATGACGAGCAGCGCAGTCGCGCCCGCCGGAATCTCGGCATCATCGGCGGACACCATGACCGCCATCGTCTCAGTGGCGCCCACCTCTCCCGGCCACCACCACGAGGCGGGCACCGCTCCCACATCCTCAACGTCTGCGGCAACGTAGTCACTGATGACGGCGTCGCCCTGCACAGGGCCTTCCACGCCCGTGACCTGGACGGAACGGTCATCTGTGCTCACCAGCGGCTCAGAGAAGTACTTCAGACCCTCGTGACCCGCTTGAGAGCAGACCCGCACCTCGCCCGGCTCGACTCTCGGTCCCACCAACGGGCCATCGTCACTCACCGAGCAGGCCGCCAGGCCGAGCAGCGCCGCCAACACGACAGGAACCGCGACGACCCGTTCCGCGGCCCGATTCACGGTTTAACGACGAGCTGATACGCACTCGACGTGGTGGCGTGACCGCCGGTGCCGCAGATGTTGCCGCCGCCGCTTCCCATGATGACCTGGAGGCGCCCGCGGGTGTTCCAGCCCGTCTGGGCCGTGATGCCGACCCCATAGAAGCTCGCCGCCGCATTCCACGTCACCTGCTTCGAGTTGTCCTTCACAAGAATGTCTCCCGCTGCATACCGTCGGCAGTACTTCGCGGTCGGCGGAGTCGTGTTGACCGTTGCGTTCCCACCCTTCCATTCGTCAGCGCGCACGAAGGGAGATCCGCAGACCTGCGAGTCACGCACGCCTTCTCGACATAGGAGGTCTCGGCCTGGGCGGGCGAATCCGCGTCCACAGCGCTCACAGCGTTCGGGTCCATGTTCACGGCTTCGCCGACGTCGAGCTCGGCAAGGACCTCGTTCGCCGGCCAGGCGAACACGGTCACATCACCCGGGTCGGAGGCACCGCTCTCAATCGCCAGTTCACCCTCCAAGACTCTGGGTCGTCGATCTCGTCCGGGGGCACCGCGCCTCATCGGAACGGGCGACGAGCATGAGCGCGGCGACGCTCGAAACCGAGCGCGTCCGGACGCCCTCGAGCACGGTGATGTTCATTTCTTCCCCCTTGTTGAGACCCAGAATGGCAAGGCCGCTTCCGGACTGATCTGAATGTAGGGCGCTGCATTCCTTCGCACAAGGGCCGAGTCGGTACCCCTTCAACAGCGCCGTGGTGGTGCTGTTCTGCCGCACCGGCATTGCCGGTACCTGAGTCTTCCCAGTGCTGATCAGCCTGGAGAGCAGACAGGCAAGCAACAACCCCGTCGCGGTGCTCGGAAGAGCGACCGCGATCGCGTATGTCAGTGGAAGTGATGCTGGGCATCCCCAAGCGGATGGATGTCATCGACGGTGCCGGCGAGCAGGTCGCGCATCTCCACTCGCCCCCGTTCACCGTCATCAAGGACAAGGTGAACGTCGCCTTCGCCTCGGGTGAGGAGTTGCAGCTCCAGGGCACCATCATCGAGAACGACTACGCCGTCCGCGACTCGCACGGGAACCTGCGCATCCACATCACTCAGAAGTGGGTGACGGTGCGGGACCGTGACACGGTCGACGTCGCGGACGGCCAACGACCCGAAGTGGCGTTCGCTCTGGCGTGGGCGATCGACCGCTGGGTCGAGCGAGACTGAAGTCGCGCTCTCGGGCCACCGCGCACGCTTGCAGAGAGCGGGAGCGTCAGCCCTCTGGTGACGCTTCGGCGGAGGGCGACGGCGAGGGACTCGCCTCGGCAAGCGGGTTCTCCGGCAGAGTGCGGGGAGCCGGGCGTGCGGTGATCACGTTCACCGGCAGGCACTCCCCTCGCGATGACAGCGCGATCGTGGGGTCGAGCTCCGGAGCGTCCAACGGGCGCACCTGCGGCTCCTCGCCGAACTGCTGCCCCAGCACGAGGTCGAGCGTGATGTCGGGGCGGTTGTCGAGCACCAGCTCGACGTCGTCGAAGTGCGCCGCGAGCGTGTACGCGTGCTGCAGCCCCTCCTGGCCGTAGAGGATGCGCACGGAGCCGCTGAAGTCCTGCGTCCAGTTCGTGGCGCCGACGACCAGGAAGCCACGACCCTCGAGGGTCTCGCCCGTCGAGCCCGCCAGCCCAGAGATGCCGGCGCCGTTGTTCACCCGGACCACCACCTCGCCGGGCGGCAGGGGCATCGCGCGGGACGGCGCACACGCGAGCGTGATGTCGGACTCGAACTCGCCCGCAGGGGTGGTGAAGGCCCGGTCGAACGGCCCTTCGACATCGCCGCGGTAGATCGCGAACGAGGCGAAGGCGACGGTGACCAGAGCGATCATCGCGATGCCGAACACCACGAACTGCCGCTCTCGCCGATGCCGACGCACGGCCTTGCGGCGAGTGGCGTCGCCGCCGGACTGCGCATGGTTCACGGGCATCCACCTCGACATGGGCACGGACTCTTGGCGGAGGATAGGGGATTCGAACCCCTGAGGGCTTGCACCCAACACGCTTTCCAAGCGTGCGCCATAGGCCACTAGGCGAATCCTCCAAGCCCGACGATGGTACCCGAGCATCGGCGGTCCACCTAAACAGCGTCTGCGGCTAGACTATCTGCGACCCCTCACGTGGCGTCATCTCGCTGAACTCCCCCAGGGCAGGAATGCAGCAAGGGCAGGCGGGCTCTGTCGGGTGCGTGGGGGGTCCTTTCATGCCCGGGGCCGCTTGGCGGCCCGGACCGTGGAGGGCCGATGCGCGTGTCACCGCGCGCCACTAGAGTGCGTGGAGTGAGCACCGCCCTGTATCGCCGCTACCGCCCCGACTCCTTCGCCGACGTCGTGGGGCAGGAGCACGTCACCACGCCGCTCATGCAGGCCCTGCGTGCGGACAAGGTCAACCACGCCTACCTGTTCTCCGGCCCGCGCGGGTGCGGCAAGACCACCTCGGCGCGCATCCTTGCCCGGTGCCTCAACTGCGAGCAGGGCCCCACGGACACCCCCTGCGGCACGTGTGACTCGTGCGTGGGCCTCGCTCGCGGGGGCGCTGGCTCCGTCGACGTGGTCGAGATCGACGCCGCATCCCACAACGGTGTCGATGATGCTCGTGAGCTGCGCGAGCGCGCGGCCTTCGCTCCCGCACGCGACCGCTACAAGATCTTCATCCTCGACGAGGCGCACATGGTGACCACGCAGGGCTTCAACGCTCTGCTCAAGCTGGTCGAGGAGCCACCGCCTCACGTCCGGTTCGTGTTCGCGACGACGGAGCCCGACAAGGTGATCGGCACCATCAGGTCGCGGACCCACCACTACCCCTTCAGGCTCGTCCCGCCGTCGGTGCTCACCGGCTACCTCGGCGAACTGTGCGAGGCAGAGGCGGTGCAGGTCGAGTCGGGAGTGCTGCCACTCGTCGTGCGTGCCGGCGGCGGCTCGGTCCGCGATTCGATGTCCGTGCTCGACCAGCTGATGGCGGGCTCAGGCGAGGGCGGCGTCACCTACGAGCGAGCCATCGCGCTGCTCGGCTTCACCGACGCAACGCTGCTGGATGACGCGATCGACGCGATCGCCGCCGGCGACGGCGCCTCGCTGTTCGACGTCGTCGACCGCGTCATCGGGACGGGTCACGAGCCGCGCCGGTTCGTCGAGGACCTGCTCGAGCGGCTGCGCGACCTCATCCTGCTGTGCGCAGCCGGGTCCGACGGCGTGAAGTCGCTGGGCGAGGTGCCGTCCGACCAACTCGAGCGCATGAAGGACCAGGCCCGCCGTCTAGGACTCGCTCGGGGCTCGCGCGCCGGCGATCTCGTCAACGATGCCCTCACCCACATGATCGGCGCCACCTCGCCGCGGCTGCACCTCGAACTGCTGTGCGCCCGTCTGATCGCGGCTCACAGCGCCAATGGTGCTCCCGTAGCCGCCGAACCGTCCGGCGCCGCAGCGTCATCTCAGGGCGCCCGCGACCAGTCCTCCCCCGGCACCGCGCCGGCCCTCGAGACGCCGGCAGCCGCCAGCGATCCTTCCGCGGGCAGCGCCGCGAAGGCGCGAGCCGCCGTGGCGGCTGCGCGAGAGCAGTCGAGCGGGCCGTCCGCACCCTCGTCCCCGACCGCGACCGTCGACACTCCAGCGCCCGCTGACGCGTCGGCGCCCGTGGAAGCGACACAGCCTGCGGACGCGGCAACGCCTGCGGATACGCCCGAACCGAACGTCGGAAGCATCGAGCCCGCGCCCAAGCACCCCGCGCCCCGCCAGGGGGAGCCGGCTGCCCCGCCCGAACCAGCCGCACCCGCGCCCCTCCGCGCCTCGACCGGCGACGTCGCCGGCGGAGCCGAGGACACCGAGCTGGTGCGTCGGCGCTGGGCGGAGGTTCTGGGGACCCTCGAGCGCCGCAGGGTGACGTGGTCGATGGTCAGCCAGAGCGCGCAGGTGGCCTCCGTCGAGGGCGGCGTGCTCACGCTCGCTTTCGACAATCCCGCACTCGCGGGCCGGTTCGCCGGAAGCACCCACGCCGAGAACGTCGCGCTGGCGGTGCGGGAGACGCTCGGCCTGAATGTGCGCATCGAGTCCGTCACTGACACGAACGCGCGGCCGGCGCCCGTCGCGCCGGCGAGTGCGCCGCCTGCGTCCGCTCATGCCGCCTCCCCGGCAGCAGTGGCATCGGCGCCCGCTCCCGCGAGCCCCACGACTGCAGCCGATGGTCATGGCGCCGGTGGCCCCTCGGCCGCCAGCCCTCCCACCGACGACGCACCTCCGCCATGGGACGAGGATGAGGAACAGGTCTCTCCCGATGACGAGGCCGCCCCTAACTCTCAGCTGACGGGGGCCGACGTCGTCAAGCAGATGCTCGGCGGCACCATCATCAAGGACTAGACGAAGCGTCCGCTCCCTCGTGTCCGTGCTGAGATCCGACCTTGCCCGGCCCGCACACGAGGTCGCCCTCACTCTGCTGGGCGCGCGACTGACCCACACCACCTCCGCGGGCGCGGTCACGGTCGAGATCACCGAGGTCGAGGCCTACTCAGGCGCGATGGACCCTGCGTCACATGCGCACCGGGGGCGGACGGCTCGCAACGAGGTGATGTTCGGCGAGGCCGGCCACCTGTACGTGTACCTCTCGTACGGCATGCACTGGTGCGCCAATATCGTCACGGGCGCCCCCGGCCATGCCAGCGGAGTGCTGCTGCGCGCCGGGCTGGTCGTGGAGGGCATCGACCTGGCCCGGGAGCGCCGCGGGAGCGCGGTACCCGACCGCAACCTGGCCCGCGGGCCCGCCTGCCTGACCCAGGCGCTCGGCATCGACATCGCGCTCAGCGCAGCCGACGTCCTCGCCGGCCCTCCCCTCACGCTCGAGTCCGGCCGCGACGTCGACGCGCCGTCGATCGCCACCGGTCCACGCGTCGGAGTGCGACAGGCAGCGGACGTGCCGTGGAGGTTCTGGATCGCGCACGACCCCACCGTGTCGACCTACAAGCGCAACCCCAGGGCCGAGCCGCCCGCACCTCACCCGTGAGCTGGTGCGCCCCGCGCGACGCGCGCGCCCCCGCATCCTCGGTCCGGACATCGGCCGTACTCTTGACCGCATGTATGACGGCGCAGTCCAGGATCTGATCGACGAGCTCGGGCACCTCCCCGGGATCGGGCCCAAGAGCGCCCAGCGCATCGCGTTCCACATCCTCGCGACGGACGCCACTGACGTGCAGCGGCTTGCGGAGGCGATCACCACGGTCAAGGAGCGCGTGCGGTTCTGCGACACCTGCGGAAACGTCGCGGAGTCCGAGCAGTGCCGGATCTGCGCGGACACCCGGCGACTCGACGACGTCCTGTGCGTGGTCGAGGAGCCCAAGGACGTCGTGGCGATCGAGCGCACCCGCGAGTACCGGGGCCGCTATCACGTGCTCGGCGGCGCGATCGACCCGATGAACGGCGTCGGCCCGGACGACCTCCGGATCCGCCAGCTCCTGACACGCCTGGGCGACGGCGCGATCGAGGAGGTCATCATCGCGACCGACCCCAACATCGAGGGCGAGGCGACGGCCACGTATCTGACTCGCATGCTCGTCCCCATGGGCGTGGGGGTGTCGCGCCTCGCGTCAGGACTGCCCGTGGGCGGCGACCTGGAGTACGCCGACGAGGTCACGCTCGGACGCGCCTTCGAGGGGCGACGCCGCGTCACCTGAGCCGCGCATCGGCCGGCCGAGGCCAGCCACGGACCGTTTGCCTGAGGATCAGTGCAGAAGCACCGTGCGCGGCCTGTGCACTGACGCTCGGGCGAGCATCAGTGCACAGGCGACGGCCGATGCGGTCGCGCGCTAAGCGACCCGCGTACCGGTGCGGAGCTTCTTGTAGGGCACGCGCAGCCGCCGAATCACGACGACTGTCGAGCCCATCAACAGGGCGCCGATGACCGCGAGTCCCAGCCACGGAGCGCGGTCGAGATTGGCGCGCTGCTGCTCATACGCCGCAGAGCGCGCCTCCTGCTCGGCCCACTCGGCTTCCATCTCCTCTTGCGTCTGCTCTTCGACCGCCTGTCCATCGCCGAACAGTTGAGCGCACTCGTCGAACGGCTCGTAGTCGTTGACGTCCTCGAGGGGCCCGAGCCGGGCTCCCGCGACCAGCGAGTGCATCGTGGCGAAGGCCCCGGGAGCCGCGCGCCCGTCCCTCTCGTAGGTCTCGGGGTCCACGATGGGCGCGGTCTCGCCGATCATCACCACCGGGTTGAGCAGCAGGATCCAGGCGATCTTCTGGGTCTGCGTGACGCCGTAGGTCCACTCCTGGTCAACGCACTGGTAGTCGTTCGGGTCGAGCGCGGTGTAGTCACCCGTCATGTACGCGTCGTCGAGCGCCTCCGACTGCTCGGGGGTCAGGGTCTCCCAGTCGATGTACCGATCGCTCTGCGTGACCGTGTCCGTCACCACGGTTCCCACCAATGCGTAGACCACGAGGGTGCCGATCGCGAAGAACCCCGTCGTGAGGTGCGCGAGGGACACGGACGCCACTGCCCTGGCAGCGATGGAGGACCAGGCGAGGCCCACCGCGGTGAACGCGAGGACCACGAAGAGGATCGCGAGCACTGTCAGCGCGAGCTCGTCGATTCGCCATCCGGACTTCAGGTAGGCGAACACCAGGAACGGCGAGAGCGCGAGCAGCGCGGCCACCGACACCAGCCAGGAGGACAGCAGCTTGCCGATGGCGATGTCGCCAGCGGTCAGGTGCGTCATCTGCAGTGGCGCGAGCACTCCCTCGCCGGAGTCGCCGTTGATGGCGGTCGCGGACAGAGATGGCGCGATGAGGGTGCCGATGCCAAGAATCAAGATCAGCGCCAACTCGAGGTTGGTCGACGACAGTTCGGAGGGCGACAGCACCGCAGACAGGATGCAGATTCCCACCGCGATCGCGAACACGATGCCGTAGAAGACGTACCCCTTGGTGCTGGGGCGGCGGCGGCGCAGCTCGATACGGGTCACAAGCCGGACACCCCGGAACGTGGGGAGCCACGGATTGCCCCTGCGGGCGGGCGGCGAGACGGGCACGTCACTCAGTGGCGTGGCTCGGTACTGCTCCTCGACATCGGTGCTCATCGCCGCTCCTCATTCATCGCCATGTACGTCTGCTCAAGGGCCGATCCCACAGGTCCGAACCGGTGCACCTCAACCCCGCGTCCGACCAGCCACCCCAGTGCCCGCGCCGCATTCGCCTCGTCTGCGATGCGCGTGATCGCTCCGGTCTCGGTGGGCTCGAAGTCGACGCCGCCCTCGATCAGCGCCGCGCGGAGCGCAGCAGGATCGAGCGCATCGATGCGGTACTTGAGCCGAGCGTCAGCGACCATCGCGGCCGCGTCCGCGCCGAGAGTGCGGCCCTTCGACATGAAGATGGCGTCATCGACCATGGCGTCGAGCTCGGCGAGCACATGACTCGAGACCAACACCGCGCGACCCTCGGCAGCCAGCTCGCGGACCAGCAGCCGGAGGTCCACCCGTGACCGCGGGTCGAGGCCGTTGGCCGGCTCGTCCAGCAGCAGCACCTGGGGGTCATGGACCAGGGCGCGGGCGAGCGACAGCCGCTGCTTCTGACCGCGGGACAGGACTCGAGCTGGCCGGTTGGCGAACTCTCCCAGGTGCACGCGCTCCAGAAGGGCGGCGCCTCTGGAGCGGGCGGCGGTCCGAGGGATCCGGTAGGCCTCTCCCATCAGGGTCAGCGTCTGCAGGCAGGTGAGGTTGTCCCACGACCCGAGTTGGTCTGGCATCCAGCCGATGGCGGCGCGCACGGCGGCGGCGTCGGTCCGTGGGTCGGCTCCTGCCACCGTGATCTCGCCGGCATCGGGCCGCAGCAGCCCCGAAAGCATCAGCATCAGGGTGGTCTTGCCACACCCGTTGGGTCCGATGAGTGCGGTCACCTTGCCGTGGGACACCGAAAGATTCGCGGCCTCGACCGCACGAACCGATCCGAAGGACCGCTCCACTCCTCGCGCCGTGATGGCCCCCGTGATCGGAGGCGCCTCGTCCATGATGGTCATTCCACTCCTTGAGCAGTTGGGATGGCGCTTCGACGCGCCGCGTGCCATCGGGACCACCCTGGCACAGCCCGTCACCTGCGGATATGAGGGAAACCCCTGATTCTTGGCGTGTCGGGAACCTCAAGGCGGCAACGACGCCGGATACTAGTGAGCGAACTCACTGTTTCCACCGCGCTATCGATTCGAGGAGCCGCCATGCCCCGTCCCGCAAGCGACAAGCGCGAGCGCCTCACGCAGGCTGCGATCAGTCTCGCCCGCACTCATGGACTGGAGGCCACCACCCTGGCCGCGATCGCGACCGAGGCCGGCGTTGCCCAGGGCTCCGTCTACTACTACTTCAAGACCAAGGCGGACATCGCCCAAGCCGTGGCGGACGGTGTGGCCGAGTCCCTCGCGTCAGCACGAACCGGGCTCGGACCCGAGCCCACCGACGCCCTCGTCGGCTTCCTTGGTGCGTACGTGGACGACTCCGCCGCCATCTGTGCGCACGGATCTCTGCTCGCCACCGCATCGGCCGGGACCGGCAGCGACCGCGCGCACCGGGAGGCCATCGACTGGCTCGCCGCGCGCTTCGAAGAGCTGGGCTTCGCCGCCGAGGCCGCCCATGCCCGTGCTGTCCACCTCCTCGCGGGCATTGAGGGTGGGGCCGCATTGGCGCGTGCATTGGATGACCCGTCGCCGCTCGAGAGGGAGGCCACTCACCTGGGGCGCTGGGTGGCGAACGCCTCCGCCTGACCGGGCTCAGTCAGGCAGCGGTCGCGCGAGCGCCTCGGACCAGATGCGCCGCTCGAGGTCGTATGCGGGCGCCGTGCGCCGCCGGCCGTCCGCGCCGTACACGATGGCGCGGTGGTCGGGCGCATGGCGAGGGGCGTCGAGAGCGCCGTCGCGCACCAGCGCGAGCCAGTCCGCGTGCACCGCGTCCGCGAGCGCCTGCGGTGGGTCCTCACCCACGGCGTGCGGCACGCCCTCGGCATCCAGGATGTCGAAGCCGAACGGCACGTCGACGCAGTGTGCCGCGCCGGTGGCGGCATCGGAGCGCGACTCCCAGCGAAAGTCGTAGGCCCATGTGGGCCCGTCACCGCGCAGCGCGGCCCAGCCGGCCGTGGGCGCACGGAAGATCGCGTCTGACAGCACCTGCCCCAGCGCCCACTCCGCGCCGCGGTCGGGTTCTCGCGCGGCCATGGCGAAGGCCAGGTCCCGCGGGACGCCGGCGTCGCGGAGGAGCTCGACAGCGTCCACCTCTGGCCGGCCTGATGTCGCTCCGACGAGCGCCTCGTTGAACTCGTGAGCAGTCGAGCCGATCAGGAGGGGCTTGCCGGCGCCCACGCCCGCACGGATCCCCTCTGTCACCGACTGGGGCACCAGATCGCCATCCACGACCGGAGCGAAGGGAAGGGGCTCTGCCGAACGGGGCAGCAGGACGGCGATCGGATCGGCCGGCTGCGGATTCGCCGCGCCGAGGGCGCGGAACACCGTGACCTCGTCGACCGTGCTGATCCCCGCCACGTCCGGCGAGACGCCGAGCGATCGCGCCACCGCCTGCCCGGCCCGGCGCGCGCGGTCCAGGGTCGGCGACGCATCCGCCGGAGAGATCGCCATCGCCCGGGCGAACAGGTGCTCGGCGGCGGGAAGAGTGAGCAGCCGCATCACGGCGGCAGCACCGGCGCTCTGGCCGGCGATGGTGACGCGGCTCGGATCGCCACCGAAAGCGGCCACGTTGCGCTGGATCCACTCGAGGCCCGCGATCCAGTCGAGCACCCCACGGTGGGGGGCGGCATCCTCCATCCAACCGAAGCCCTCGAACCCCAAGCGGTACGACAGCGTCGCGGTGACCACGCCGTCACGCGCAAAGGACTCCCCCACGTACCAGGGGCTGGCCGGGGACCCGGCGACGAAGCCGCCGCCGTGGATCCACACCAGCACCGGGAGCCCGGCCGACGGCGACGGGTCGGGAGTCGTGATGTTGACGGACAGCACGTCCTCGCCGGAGATGGACGGCTCGGGGATGCGTGGCGGGTCATACGGGGACTCGCGTTGCGGCGTCGGCCCGAAGTCGCCCGCGTCCCGCACTCCGTCCCACCCCGGCGCGGGGACAGGTGCGGCGAAGCGCAGGCTGCCCACGGGCGGTGCCGCATACGGAATGCCCCTGAACGTGGCATACCGTGCGGTGACTCCCCGCGCGTCCGTGCGAGAGCGCCAGCGGCCGCGCAGTCGACCGGCGGTGGTGGTCACGATCGGATCGTCGGTGAGGCGCACGCGCTCATGCTATCCGCGAGTCCCGCTTGCGCATCGGCCGGCCGGACACTGTGCCTCATCACGCCCTCCGACAGTACGAACCCACCGGTGCAGCGACACGCCGCTGCCACCGATCGTGGAGCCGTTCCTCACGGCGTGTCGGGATGCTGGGGGTTCGTACTGTCGCGGAGGCGTGCACGAATAGGCGAATGCCCGCCGCTTCACTAGAATGAGGCCCCGTGCCCGGGCACGGGCATCCCACACTGACACTCCTGGAGTTCCCGCATGCCTCTCGTGGTGCAGAAGTACGGAGGATCCTCCGTCTCGGACGCCGATGCGCTCAAGCGCGTCGCGCGCCGCATCGTGGAGACGCGCCGCGCGGGCAACGACGTCGTGGTCGCCGTGTCCGCGATGGGCGACACCACTGACGAACTGATCGACCTCGCCAACGCGGTGAGCACCGACCCCGCCCCCCGTGAGATGGACATCCTCCTGACCGCCGGGGAGCGCATCTCGATGGCGCTGCTGGCGATGGCGATCCGCGAGATGGGCGTGGGAGCTCAGGCGTTCACCGGGCCTCAGGCCGGGGTCATCACCACCGAGCACCACGGCCGCGCCCGCATCATCGACGTCGCGCCCGGCCGCCTGCAGAAGGCGGTCGATGACGGGGACGTCGCGATCGTCGCCGGCTTCCAGGGGCTGCACCCGGACACCCAGGACGTCACCACGCTCGGCAGGGGCGGCTCCGACACCACCGCCGTGGCCCTCGCCGCCGCGCTCGGCGCGGACGTGTGCGAGATCTACACCGACGTCGACGGCGTGTTCACCGCAGACCCGCGCATCGTGCCATCCGCCCGCAAGCTCGACCGCGTCTCGTACGACGAGATGCTCGACCTGGCCGCCTCTGGCGCCAAGGTCCTCATGCCGCGGTGCGTCGAGTACGCGCGGCGATTCGACGTGCCGATCCACGTGCGCTCGTCCTTCTCAGGCCTTGAGGGGACCTGGGTGACGGGGGACACTGACGAAGGAGACGAGATGGAAGACCCGATCATCGCAGGCGTCGCACACGACCGCTCCGAGGCCAAGATCACGGTCATCGGAGTGCCGGACGTGCCCGGCTCCGCCGCGCGCCTGTTCGAGGCCGTGGCGCGCGCCGACGTCAACATCGACATGATCGTCCAGAACGTCTCGGCGATCGTCACGGGCGTCACCGACATCTCCTTCACGCTTCCCGCCGAGTCGATCCCGCGTGCGACCAGCGCGATCGAGGCCGACCGCGACGCCATCGGCTACGCCGAGCTGCGCACCGACGACACCATCGGCAAGATCTCACTGATCGGAGCGGGCATGCGGTCCAACTCCGGCGTCAGTGCCAAGTTCTTCGCGGCTCTGAGGGACGCGGGCGTCAACATCGAGATGATCTCGACCTCCGACATCCGCATCTCCGTGGTGACCCGCTCCGAGACTCTCGACGACGCCGTGCGCGCCGTCCACACCGCATTCGAACTGGACTCGACCGACGGCGAAGCCGTGGTCTACGGAGGGAGCGGACGATGACCCTGACCATTGCCATCGTGGGCGCCACCGGACAGGTGGGCACCGTCATGCGCGAGCTCGTGGCCGAGCGCTTCCCCGAGGCGACGGTGCGCCTGTTCGCGTCGTCCCGCTCGGCGGGCAAGGTCCTCGAGCACCGCGGCAAGGACGTCACCGTCGAGGACATCGCCTCGGGCGACTACGCCGGCATCGACATCGCGATCTTCTCCGCGGGCGGCGGTCCCTCGAAGGAGTACGCGCCCCGGTTCGCCGCGGCGGGCGCCGTCGTGGTGGACAACTCGAGCGCCTGGCGCATGGACCCCGAGGTGCCGCTGGTGGTCTCCGAGGTCAACCCCGAGGCGCTGAACGACATCCCCAAGGGAATCGTCGCCAACCCCAACTGCACCACCATGGCCGCCATGCCCACCCTCAAGGCGCTGCACGCCGAGGCTGGCCTGGTGCGCCTGATCGTCTCGACCTACCAGGCCGTCTCCGGCTCTGGAGTCGCCGGCGTCGAGGAGCTGGGCTCGCAGGTGCGCGCGGTCGCGGACAAGGCCGATGCGCTGGCGAGGGATGGGCGCTCCGTGGACTTCCCCGCGCCCTCGGTCTACACCGACACCATCGCGTTCAACGTGCTGCCGCTCGCGGGCGGCCTTCTGGACGACGGCTCGAACGAGACCGTGGAGGAGCGCAAGCTCGTCGACGAGTCGCGCAAGATCCTCGGGCTCCCCGAACTGCGGGTGAGCGGCACCTGCGTGCGGGTGCCGGTGTACTCCGGCCACTCGCTGTCCGTGAACGCCGAGTTCTCGTCTCCCCTGTCACCCGAGCGGGCATACGAGGTGCTCAACGGTGCGCCCGGCGTGGTCGTCGACGAGGTGCCCACGCCCCTCAAGGCCGCCGGCGCGGACCCGACCTACGTGGGCCGCATCCGCCAGGACCACGGAGTCGATGACGGCCGTGGGCTCGCACTGTTCATCGTGGGCGACAACCTGCGCAAGGGCGCCGCGCTCAACGCGGTGCAGATCGCGGAGCTGCTCGCGGCACGCTTGACTGCCGACAAGCCCTGACGCTAGACGATCACCCAGGCCATCGCGCCGATGATCGCCAGGCAGACGGCCGCGATCGGCAGCGCCCGCGTCAGCACCTGACCCTCGCGGCCGGACAGCCCGACGGTGGCGGCCGCAGCGACCACGTTGTGAGGGCAGATGAGATTGCCGATGGCGGCACCTGCGCCCTGCGCACCCATCAGCGGCACGGGATCGAGGCCTGCCGAGCGCGCGGTCTGGTCCTGGAACTCGGTGAACAGGATGTTCGACGCGGTCGCCGACCCGGTCATGAAGGTGCCCAGGGCCCCCACGAACGGGGACAGCACCGGCCAGGCCGCGCCGGCTCCTGCGGCCGCCACCGCGAGCTGCGTGGTCATGCCGGACTCGGACATGGTGAACGCGACCGTCACCATCGCGACCAGCGCGACGAACACCGGGATCACCTGGTAGGTGGCCTTCTCGAATGCGAGCCCGACGTCTCTCGCCGCCGAGTGCTGCCATAGCGCGCCCGCCACGAAGGACAGAAGGAGCAGCAGCCCCGGGTGGTACAGCGGCTGGATGCTCTCCGAGAAGTGTCCGAACAGCTCCCAGCGCACCTCCCACGACTGAGCCGCCTCGCGCACCGGCGCGACGAGGCGCGTGACCAGCACCAACGCGACGAGCACCAGGTACGGAGCGGTCGCCGCGAGCACGCTCATGCGAGGCTCGCGGCGCACGGTGCGGACGGGCATCGACTGGCCGCCCCGCGCATCGGCCGCACGCAGCTCCTCGGAGCGCTCGATCGCCTCCTCGGCACTCTCGCGGACCCGCTCCTCGGCGGCGATCTCGTCGTCGTCGAGAGGAGGACCCGACCCGGTCGCATCCGCGCGCATGCGTCGGTTGACGGCCCACCGCACAGCGAGGATGAACACCACCGCGCCGCCGATCGCTCCCACGAGCGACGGCAGCTCCGGCCCCACGAACCGCGCGATCAGCAGGTTCGGCGCGAAGAACGCGGCGTACGCGACGGCCATCCACGTCCAGGGCGGGCCCGCCGTCGGCAGCAGGGTGCCCACGAGTCGGGCAACCACGAACGCCAGCACGAGCCCGACGACGGCCATGTATGGCGCGACGGCCCATGACAGCTCGCGAGGTCCGTAGTCGACGATCGCGAGCTGCGCGAGAGTGGGGGTTCCCACCGCAGCGAACGGCACCGCAGAGGCGTGCCCCACCATGGCCGCCACCACGGCCGTCACGGGCTTGAAGCCCGCCGCGACGAGGAAGGGCGCCGCGAGCGCCACCGGGGTGCCGAATCCCGCCGCGCCTTCGATGAGCAGGCAGAAGAACCACACGATCAGCAGCGCCGCGACGCGCGGGTCCGGGGTGATCCGCGCCAGCCCCGCCTCCAACGTGGCGGTCGCCCCCGTGCGCTGCTGCAGGTGATGGATGCCGAGCGCCGGGCCGATGATCAGCATCACGGTGAACGCCACCCATGCCGCGCGCGCGAGCACCCCGATGACTCCCTCGAGCGGGTCGAACAGGCCGTCCTGCCCGAACTCGAAGGCCGTCAGGGCGAGGATGATCGCGCCGAAGGCCGCCGTCGCGCCCGCGAGCGAGGCCGACCACTTGGCGCCGACCATCAGGATCAGGATCGCGGCGACCGGCAGCGCTGCGAGTGCGGTCAGCACCTCGACCTCGCACCTGTGCGACTGGCTGTCATGCTCCCAGGGTGCCAGACGAACGGCCGATGCGCGGGAGCGTCAGAAGGCTTCGCCCCCGGTGCGCGGTGGGGGACGAGTCAGCGCTCGCCGAGCGGATCTGCCAGCAGTGACGCGAACGCGAGCTCGGCCGCACCCACCATGAGCAGGTCATCTCGAAGGGCCGCGCGCTCGATGCGGAGGTCGTCGGCCAGCGGTGAGAAGGCATGTGCCGCGACGGCTGCTTCGAGCCGCTCCGTGCGCAGGGCGCCCAGCGTCCCCAGGAACCCGCCAAGGATGACGGACTCCGGGTTGAAGACCGAGACGAAGGAGGCGATGGCGCGCGCCAGGATGTCGACCTGGCGGTCGATCTCATCGCTGAGCGCCGGCGGAAGAACGCCCGCGAGCGCCGCGTCGAGGTCGTCGTGGTTGAGCGGCCTGTCCCCCGCCGCGGCCTCGAGCCGCTGCAGGTTGACCTCCGTCTCCAAGCATCCCGAGCGGCCGCAGTGACAGTCCTCCCCGCCAGGAGTGACGAGAGTGTGGCCGAGCTCGCCGGCGAAGCCGTCCGCACCTCTGAGCACGGCGCCGGCCACGAGCACGCCGCCGCCGATGCCCGAGGTCGAGCCGTTCAGGTAGATGAGGTCGGAGCGTTCGCGTCCGGCACCGAAGAGGGTCTCTGCGGCGAGCGCCGTGTTGGCGTCGTTGTCGACCGCTGCCGGAACGCCGAACGCCTCCGCGTATGCGGCCGCGACGGGCTCGTCCCTCCACAACAGGTGCGGCGCACGCGTGACGACGCCTTCGGAGGTGCGCACGAGTCCGGGCACCGCGAGCCCTACCCCCACGACGCGCAGGTCCACCGGGGCCCCCGCCGTCAGGTCCGCGACGGCCGTCCGCACACGATCCACACTGGCGTCAACGCTGGGGACGCCGGCGAGAGCGATGCGCCTGCGCCCATGGACCACGCCGCCGAGCCCCACGAGGCCCACGAGGATCGCGTCGACGTCGGGGTTGACGGCGATGGCGGCGACGCGCGAGTCGGGGCGGATGATCGGGCTGGGACGGCCCACCGTGCCGGTGGCCGGGGCGGTCTCCTCGACGAGTCCCGCCGTTGCCAGGTCGGCCACGAGCGCACCGATCGTGGAGCGATTCAGTCCGGTCAGGCGGGTGAGCTCCGCCCGCGACGCCGAGCGTCGGTGGTGAACCAGCGACAGGAGGGTGGACAGATTGTGGCGGCGAGTCGACTCGTTGCGACTGCCCCGTCCGGCCGCGAGGGGGCGGGGTGGTGTCGCCTCGGTCATCTGCGCGCCTCCGTGTCGGTTCGATCGGGATCAGTCCGACCCACATTTTGACAGGTCCCCACCCCGCCGATTATGTTGGAGTCAACAACCTAACAGATCGACGATGATCGGAGCATCACCATGGCCCCCACCCCTACGCGCGAGGACAAGTTCTCGTTCGGCCTCTGGACCCTTGGATGGGAAGCACAGGACCCCTTCGGCCCTGCCACCCGCCCCCGCCTGGACACCGTTGAAGCCATCCACGGACTGGCCGAGGCCGGCGCCTGGGGCATCACCTTCCACGACGACGACGTCTTCCCGTTCGGCTCCTCGGACGCCGACCGCACCAAGGCGATCGACGACCTCAAGGGCGCATGCTCGGAGACGGGCATCGTCGTCGAGATGGTCACCACCAACCTCTTCTCGCACCCCGTCTTCAAGGACGGCGGCTTCACCTCGAACGACCGCGGCGTGCGTCGCTTCGCCATGCGTAAGGTGCTGCGCAACATCGACCTGGCCGCAGAGCTGGGTGCGAAGACCTTCGTGATGTGGGGCGGGCGCGAGGGCGCGGAGTACGACTCGGCCAAGGATGTGGGCGCCGCACTCGAGCGCTACCGCGAGGCTGTCAACGTGCTCGGCGACTACGTCACCGACAAGGGCTACGACATCAAGTTCGCGATCGAGCCCAAGCCCAACGAACCCCGCGGCGACATCCTGCTGCCCACGGTGGGTCACGCGCTCGCGTTCATCAACTCGCTCGAGCGTCCGGAACTCGTGGGCCTCAACCCCGAGGTGGGTCACGAGCAGATGGCCGGGCTGAACTTCACCGCCGGCATCGCCCAGGCGCTGTACCACGGCAAGCTGTTCCACATCGACCTGAACGGCCAGCGCGGCATCAAGTACGACCAGGACCTGGTGTTCGGTCACGGCGACCTGCACAACGCCTTCTCGCTGGTGGACCTGCTCGAGCACGGCGGCCCCAACGGCGGCCCGGGCTACGACGGTCCTCGTCACTTCGACTACAAGCCCTCGCGCACCGAGGACAAGAAGGGCGTCTGGGAGTCCGTGCGCGCCAACATGTCGATGTACCTCCTCCTCAAGGAGCGCGCAGCCGCGTTCCGTGCAGACCCCGAGGTGCAGGAGGCGCTCACCGAGGCGCGCGTGTACGAGCTCGGCCAGCCCACCATGGGCGAGGGCGAGACCTACGACGGCCTTCTCGCCGACCGTTCGGCATACGAGGACTTCAACGCCGACGAGTACTTCGGCGGCAAGGGCTTCGGCTTCGTCCGTCTGCAGCAGCTGGCCTCCGAGCACCTGATGGGCGCTCGCTGACCGCACGGTACGACGACCACCATGATTGACCGGTGCGCCCGCCCCCTCGCCCTGCGCGGCGGGGGCGGGCGCTCCGTCTTCTCTCCTCCCCGACGAAAGGACGCGCGATGACGCTCGTTGCCGGTATCGACTCCTCGACCCAGAGCTGCAAGGTGGTCGTCCGCGACCTCGATTCCGGGGATGTGGTGCGGTCAGGACGCGCCTCGCACCCCGACGGCACCGAGGTGCCGCCCGTCGCGTGGTGGGAGGCACTCAGGGCCGCACTGGACGATGCCGGTGGCCTTGACGACGTCGCCGCCCTCTCCGTGGGTGGTCAGCAGCACGGGATGGTCGCGCTCGACGCTGACGGCCGCGTCGTTCGGGATGCACTGCTGTGGAACGACACCCGCTCCGCGGGCGCGGCCAGGGACCTCATCTCCGAGTTCGGCGCCGCCGCCCTGGCGGATCGCACCGGCTTGGTCCCCGTCGCCTCCTTCACGTCGACCAAGCTGCGCTGGCTGCGCGACGCGGAGCCCGAGAACGCCGCCCGGGTCGCGGCGGTCGCGCTCCCCCACGATTGGCTCACGTGGCGTCTGCGCGGCTACGGCCCTGCAGAGGACAGCCCCTTGGGCCCGGTCCTCGACGAGCTGACGACGGACCGCTCTGACGCGTCCGGCACCGGTTACTGGAGCCCCGCGACCGGCGAGTACGATCGCGAGCTGTTGATCGCTGCACTCGGCCACGACGCAGTGCTGCCGCGCGTCCTCGGTCCCGGCGATGCCGCGGGTCGTGGGGTCGCGGGCTACTCCGCGACGGCCGATGCGGTCGTGGGCCCGGGCGCAGGAGATAACGCTGGAGCGGCGCTCGGACTGGGCGCGGGCGAGGGCGATGCCGTCGTGTCGATCGGCACCTCCGGCACCGTCTTCGCCGTGACCCCCGTCGCGGCCCGCGACGAGTCGGGTTCGGTGGCCGGCTTCGCCGACGCCTCTGGCGCGTATCTGCCGCTCGTGGCGACCCTCAACGCCGCTCGCGTGCTGGACGCGTTCGCCCGGGTGCTCGGCGTCGATCACGACGAGCTCGGCACGCTGGCGCTCGCCGCGGAGCCCGGCGCCGGCGGCGCCGTGCTGGTGCCGTACTTCGAAGGCGAGCGCACCCCCAACCTCCCCGACGCGACCGCGACCCTGTCCGGTCTCACGCTGGCCTCCACAACCCGTGAGAACCTCGCCCGTGCCTCGGTCGAAGGCATGCTGTGCGCCCTGGCCGACGGCGTCGACGCGGTGCGTCGTCAGGGGCTCGAGCCCAAGCGACTGATGCTGGTCGGCGGTGCCGCACAGAACCCCGCCGTCCAGGCCATCGCGGCCCAGGTGTTCGACGTTCCCGTGGAGATCCCCGAGCCGGCCGAGTACGTCGCGCTGGGGGCCGCGGTCCAGGCCGCGTGGGCACTCACGGGCGAGCGTCCTGCGTGGGAGGTGCGGACCGTCGCGACTCCCGCGCCCGACCACCGCCCCGTCATCCGCGAGCAGTACCGCGCGGCCACCGCTGCCTCCTGACTCCTCACTCCCCACACGCCCCATCCCCGCCTTAGCGCCCTATCGGGCGCTCAGTGTCGGGTGTGGGGCCTGCAGGGATCCTGACGGGCGCTGAATGTCGCGCCTCGACACGCAGCTTGCTCGCGCGGTCGACAGCGGCGCAGCCGTTCTCTTGCGGCCCGTAAGCCATGAGCCACATGAACGGCCTCACGAATGCGCACGAGAAGGTCCCGGTGAGCGCGAAACACGTGGAGCCGTCCGGGTGGGTGCTGAGCGCGAAGGAGCCCTCGCCAGCCGCGAGCCGCGCGCCGATGAGCGCCGCGCTCCACTGCAGTGCCTCTCCGGGGGTGGTGGGATCCGCGCCGCGCTCGCCCCCGTGGGAGAGCGCAAGGACGAAGCCGTCGCCCGGCGCCGGGACTGTGGTGGCGGCGTGGCGGCGAACGGGGCGTTCGGTCGCCCAGTCGCGGTAGGCGCGAGACATCGACCGGATCGCGTCGAGGCCGGATCGACCCACGGCGGCTCGGGACAGCACCTCTCGGATCTCACGCGTGGACTGACGGACCACGTCTCTGCGCAGACCGGCCAACCAGTCGATGTGCGTGTCCAGCAGCACCTGCCGACAGCGAGTCGCCTACGATGACGGCCGGCCCGCCCAGCTCGGCGATCAACGCCGGCACCTCGCCAGCAGTCGAGACGTCTCCGTAGGCCGTGAAGATCGTGTCGCTCTCTCCGTGCCCGCGCAGGTCCGTCGTGGCGACGGCGTCGCCTGCCGCGACGAGCCGGGCCTGCGCCGCAACTGTCGTCAACGACATGCCGAATCCGGCCCCAGAAACAGAGAAAGGCCCCTCCCGAAGGAGGGGCCTCACTGCGAATGGTCGGGGTGACAGGATTTGAACCTGCGACCTCGTCGTCCCGAACGACGCGCGCTACCAAGCTGCGCCACACCCCGGTTTTTCAGCCGTGTCAGGATACCTGATGCGCGGGTCATGAACCTAACTGGCCCCAGGCCCTTCCACCCCTCAGCGCCCGCGCGGCATCAGCGTGAGCATGGTGACCTCGGGTCGGCACGCGAGCCGCACCGGCGTGAACGGCGAGGTGCCGACCCCCGCCGAGACGTGCAGCCACACACTCTCCAAGCCCCCGGGCGCATCGGGCCTCGGCCCCGGCCAGCCGTGCAGACCGCTGGCACGCGACGTGTCGAGGTCGCAGTTGGTGACGAGAGCCCCGTAGCCCGGCACCGCCACCTGCCCGCCGTGCGTGTGGCCCGCCAGCAGCACGGATGCGCCGTCATGTCGGAGGGCCTCGAGCGCTCGTACGTAGGGAGCGTGCGTGACGCCGATGCGTACGGCACCGGCGGCGTCCACCGCTGCGGGCAGCGCGTCACGGCCGAGGTGCGGATCGTCGAGCCCCACGAGGGCGATGCGCTGACCACCGATCTCGAGCTCGCCGCGAGCATTGTTCAGGTTCAGCCACCCCGCCGCAGTGAAGCCGGCGGTGAGCGACGCGGTGTCGAGCGGCGTCGCGTCGCCCTCCATCTCCGTCGGGCGCCGCAGGTACGTCAGCGGATTCTTGAGCCGTGGCGCGAAGTAGTCGTTGGACCCGTGTACGAAGACACCGGGGAACTCCAGCAGCGGCGCGAGTGCGTGGAGGGCCGTCGGCACTGCATCCGGATGGGCCAGGTTGTCCCCGGTGTCCACCACCAGATCCGGCCGGTACCGCGCCAGCGAGCGCACCCACTCCGCCCGGTGCGTGCTCCCCGGGGTCAGGTGCAGGTCCGAGAGGTGCAGGATGCGAAGCGGACGAGACCCCGGTTCGAGCACGGGCGCCGACACCTGGCGCACCGCGTACGAGCGTGCCTCGAGAAGGCTCCACGCCAGCACGCCAGCACCCACGGACGCGACCGCACCGGCGGCCTTGACCCACGTCGTCACCGCGTCACTCAGTCGTCATCGTTGGGGTTGCCGCCACCGTTGCCGCCACCGTTGTTGCCGCCACCGCCGACGGGGTTGCCGTCCGCGTCGAAGCCGGGGCAGGGCTGGTTGGTGTCCTCGTTGAAGACGTCGTCACCGGTGCACTGCGGCTCCCAACCGTTGGGCGGGTTCGACTCGAACTCCGCGGGCGGCCAACTCGAGCCCCAGTAGTCGTCGGGAGCCGTGTTGCGATCCCACCCGGACGGCCAGTTGTACCACCAGTCCGGATACGAGTCCGTGGCGACATAGACCGTCAGGGTGCCGCCCGGCGTCATCGTGCTCCCGGCCTGGGGCGACTGTGCCGCAATGGTGCCCGCCTCGTACTCATTGGAGAACACCGGCTCCTCGGAGACCCGGAACAGGAATCCCGCGTCGGTGGCCATGAATCGCGCCGAGTCCTCACTGCGCCCTCGCACGTCCGGCACCCGTACTGGCACGCCGTTGAGGATGTCCGAGGTGACGTCGGGGAAGCCGAGCACCTCCGCGCCCTCGAGCGAGCGTTCCATGAACGCCTCCCACGTGGGCAGTGCGAGAGTCGAGCCGTAGAAGTACCGCGCCCAGGTGTCGCCGATGGTCATGTTCTGCTGCTTGACGTCCCGGTCCGGGTGTCCGAGCCAGAACACCGACACCAGCTGCGGCGTGAAGCCCGCGAACCAGGTGTGGGTGTTGTCCTGGGCCGTGCCGGTCTTGCCTGCGGACGGCCGTCCGGCCAGCTGGTTGGTGCGCCCCGACCCATCGGTCATGACCTCTTGCAGCGCGTAGGTGACACCGTTCGCGACATCGGCATCGATCGCCTGACGGCAGTCCTCCTGGGGCACCGGCACCTCCGTGCCGTCAGGCTGGGTGATGGACAGGATCGCGATGGGCTCGCAGTGGATGCCCTCGTTCGCAAACGTCTGCATCACCTCGGCCATGGCCAGCGGGGATCCGTTCTGGGTTCCCAACGTGACCGACGGGCGGAGTTCGAACGGCTGGCCGTCGGCACGCTCGAAGCCCAGGCTCTGCGCCATCGTTCTGACATCGCACAGGTCGAGCTGGCTCGACATCGCGACGTACGCAGTGTTCACCGAGTTCGCGGTCGCCTGCAGTACTGACTGCGACCGCGCCCCCGTGTTTCCGGTGTTTCCCGGCTTCCACTTGTTGCCGTAGAACAGGACGGGGCCTTCGCAGGAGTCGACCCAGTCACCGTCGTCGTACTCCTGGATGTAACCAGGCACGATCTGGCGCAGTGAGTGTCCAGAGTTGAGCCATTCCGCGAGAATGATGGGCTTGAAGGTGGAGCCCGGCGAGAAGCCTCGCGAGCCGCCCATCTTGCGGTCGACGGCGTAGTTGATGGACGTCGAGTTCTCGGCCTCGGCGGCGGGATCGAACTCGCGGTTCTGCGCCATGGACAGCACCTGGCCGGTCTCCGGGTCGAGAGCGACCATTGCCATCGCGAAGCCCGTCGGGTCGTCCGGGGGGAGCGTGTTGCGCAGCTCCTCGTTCGCGATGCGCTGCTTCTTCACGTCGAGAGTGGTGACGATGTTCAGTCCGCCGGTGAGGAGCAGGTCGTAGCCCGACTGGCCATCGGCGTTGAACACCTCATCGAAACGGATGATCTTGGTCACGTAGTCGCAGAAGAACGGGGCATCCTGGGCCGCAGCGCAGGAGAACTTGGGCTGCGAGACGTTCAGCGTCTCCTCGACGGGGATCGCCTCGTACTCGTCGTACTCCGCCTCGGTGAGCATCCCCTGCTCCCGCATCACGTACAGCACGGTGTCGCGGCGCTCTTCAGCGTTCTCGTAGTTGTCGACGGGCCCATCGTCGCCCTGGAAGACGCGTGTGGGGTCGTGCTTCGTCGGGTTCTGGGTGATGCCGGCGATCGTGGCCGCCTCGATAGCGGTGAGCTCTTTCGCAGGCTTGGAGAAGAAGTACTGCGCGGCCGCCTCGACGCCGTAGATGTTGCTGCCGAACTGCGCGATGTTGAGGTACTGCTGGAGCACCTCTTCCTTTCCGCAATCCACGGCAGGGTTCTCGCCCGTGCAGTCGGTTCCGAGCTGGTTGTTGAGGTTCTCCTCGAACGCGAGCGCGAGGCGCCATTCGCGGATCTTGCGCGCCATGGACACCTCGGTCGCCTCCGCGAGGGCCTGTTCCTGCGCCTCCTGATCGTCCTCGTTCAGCGCCGCCTGCAGCAGCGTGTTCTTCACGAGCTGCTGCGTCAGGGTCGAGGCGCCAGGATTCTCGGGAGTGGTGAGGTTGCGGTACGCGGCGGCAACGATGCCCTCGCCATCCACGCCGTTGTGCGCCCAGAAACGCTTGTCCTCGATCGCCACCACGGCCTTCTGCATCCACGGCGAGATCTCTTCGAGAGGCACCACGACGCGGTTCTGGGAGTAGAACGTCGCGAGCAGGGTCTCGCCGTCGCGGGCGTAGATGTTGGACTGCTGGGGCAGGCGCGGGTTCGCCAAGTCGTCAGGGAGATCCTCGAAGAGCTCAGCCGACCCGTTGGCCGCAGAGCCGGCGACCGTCGCCACGGGGAGCGCGATGCCGGCGATGAGGAAGCCGCCGATCACGGAGAACGCGATGAACATGAGGAGCGCGGCAAGCAGCTGCACCAGTGTCACCTGGCCGTCACGGCGCGCTCGACTCGAAGAAAGGATTCCCATATACCAACCTTACGTCCCGCGTGCGAGGCGCACACGTCCCATGGTCAACGCTCCACATGCCCCAAGCGTTGCGGGCGGGGCGCGTTAGTCTCATCACATGACTGCATGGGAATACGCGACCGTACCGCTGATCGACCACGTGACCAAGCAAATCCTGGATCAGTGGGGGGAGGACGGCTGGGAACTGGTGCAGGTCGTCACCGGTCCCACGGGCGGCCTCGTCGCGTACCTGAAGCGCCCCAAGCCATGACCGCATCGGCGCGCATGAGGGAGCTGGGGCTCACGCTCCCGTCGGTGGCGACGCCGGTGGGCACCTACACGCCCGCGCGCCGCATCGGCGACCTCGTCTATACGTCTGGCCAGCTTCCCCTCGTGGACGGCGCGCTCGTCGCGACGGGGCTCGTCGGCCAGCGCGCCGGCGACGTGGGCCCGGAGCGCGCCGTGGAGTGCGCCCGCGCCGCAGTGCTGAACGCGCTCGCCGCCGTCGCCTCGGTGACGGACGGCATCGATTCCGTCCTGGGCATTGTGAAGATGACGGGGTTCGTGGCCTCCGCGCCGGGATTCACCGGTCAGCCCGCGGTCCTCAACGGAGCGAGTGCGATCCTCGCGGAGGTCTTCGGCGACCAGGGCCGCCATGCGAGATCTGCCGTGGGCGTCGCGGCGCTGCCACTCGGAGCGCCCGTCGAGATCGAGCTCATCGCGGAGCTGCGCGCGCTGTAGCGACGAACGCCAGGTCAAGCGGCCTCAGCGCGAGCGGGCACGCAGCCGCTCGGGCTCGAAGACCTCGACGGAACCGATGTGCACGTCGATCCAGCCGCGCGACGCGAAGTCGGCCAGCGCCTTGTTCACGGTCTCTCGCGAGGCGCCCACCAGCTGCGCGAGCTCCTCCTGCGTGAGTCCGTGGCGCACCGTGACGTGTCCGCGCTCCATGCGGCCGAACCGGTGGCCCAGGTCGAGGATCGCCTTGGCGACGCGACCAGGCACGTCGGAGAACACCAGGTCGGCCATCGTGTTGGAGATGCGGCGGATGCGCTGCGCCAGGGCGCGCATCAGGTGGCGAGACATCTCGAGATGATCGTCAAGCCACACGTCGAGGACGTCTTTGGGAAGCTCATAGACCACCGACTCCTCGACGGCGTGCGCGCGGGACAGCCGGGGACCGGGGTCGAAGACGGACAGCTCGCCCAGCATGTCGCCCACGCCGAGAAGGCCCAAGAGGTTCTCGCGGCCGTCACGCGCGGTGCGCGCCATCTTGACCTTGCCCTTGACGATCACGTAGAGCGCGTGACCATCGTCCCCCTCATTGAAGATCACATCGCCCTTGGCGAGCTCGAGCCGCTTCATCATCGTGATGAGCGAGCGTGCGGAGGCGCCGTCCATGCCGCCGAACAGCGGCGAGCTGCGCAGCAGCTGCTCCTCGCGGGGGGACTCACCCATGAGCGCCCCCACGGGTACGCGCGTCGACGCTGCGGGCGTCGCCCAGTGCTCTCACCATCTGCGCTGTCACCGTCTCCAGGTTCTCGCTGACACGTTCTTCGTAAGACTGTAGCCGGGCATCGAGCGAAGCCAGTGCCTCGACGCTCCTGGGAGTCGCAGACTCGGCGTCCGGCCAGATGGCATGGGACAGCTCCGGAGGCGTCGGCGCATCCGCAGCGAGAGCCTCCCAGGCCTCGTCCAACCCCAAGGTCTCGAGCTCGTGGACGTCGGCGAGCCGGGCGACCGAGAGGTCCATGCGGGCGCGCACCAGCCTGCGCCACCAGCGCACGCGGGCAAGCTCGCGGCGCATCTCGCGGCGCCGATGCCTGAGTTGGGCGACCTGCGGGTCTGCGTCGACGTGTGGCACGCGCACCTCCCAGGACCTCGTGGGTCGGCGCTGAGACGCTCCGACACGTTACCTATCGGCGTACGCGATGGGCGTCTTGAGCGTCGCCTAGGGTGAGTGCATGGCCTCTCGCACCCCTGTCACCGTGGCCAGCGCTGGCATGACCACGCCTCCGGTGGCCCTGACGAGGCGCGCCCGCACCATCAACCGTGCGCTGGCCGAGGTCTACCCCGACGCGCACTGCGAGCTCGACTACCGGACGCCGTTCCAGCTGCTGGTCGCCACCGTGCTGAGCGCACAATGCACCGATGTGCGAGTGAACCAGGTCACCCCCGCACTGTTCGCGCGCTATGGCGACCCGGCAGCCCTCGCCTCGGCGGACCGCACCGAGCTCGAGGAGCTGATCCGTCCCACCGGCTTCTACCGAGCGAAGGCAGAATCCCTGGTGGGACTCAGCCGAGACATCGTCGAGCGGTACGACGGCGAGGTGCCGGGACGACTCAGCGACCTCACCACCCTGCGGGGCGTGGGGCGGAAGACCGCGAACGTGGTGCTCGGCAACGCCTTCGGCGTCCCTGGCATCACCGTCGACACGCACATGGGCCGGCTCGCCCGGCGGCTGGGCCTCACGGTGAACGAGGACCCGGTGGCAGTGGAGCGCGACCTGATGGCGCTCCTCGAGCGGAGCGAGTGGACGCTGTGGTCGCACCGGGTGATCTTCCATGGACGGCGACGCTGCAAGGCGCGAAAGCCCGAGTGCGGCGCCTGCGAGATCGCGGCGCTGTGCCCCACGGCCCCGGGAACCCCCGTGCGCGAGGCGCTCCCGGCGCACTAGCGGGCGGGTTCCTTGTTCTCCGCGTCGGGAGCAGGCGGCTTGGGCTGCGGAGGGTCGAATCGATAGCCCACGTTGCGGACGGTGCCGATGAGGTGCTCGTGCTCCGGGCCGAGCTTGGCCCGCAGACGCCGCACATGGACGTCGACCGTGCGGGTTCCGCCGTAGTAGTCGAAGCCCCAGACCTCTTGAAGCAGCTGGTCACGGGTGTACACCCGGCCGGGGTGCTGCATCAGGTACTTCAAGAGCTCGAACTCCTTGTAGGTGAGGTCGAGCGGGACGCCCTTGAGCCGGGCCGTGTACCCGCCCACATCCACGATCAGGTCACCGGAGCTGAACTCGGCCGCCTTATCGAGGGGATCCTCACGGCCTGCGCGACTGACGAGCAGCCGGACACGCGCCTCGACCTCCGGTGGCGACGCGTCCGTGAGGACCACGTCGTCGGCACCCCAGTCGGCGTTGACGATCGACATCCCGCCCTCACGCAGCACGAGCAGCAGCGGCACCGAGATGCCGGTGACCTGCACCAGCCGGCAGTTGTTGCGTGCCTCCGCGAGATCGTGCCGCCCATCGACGATGATCACGTCCGCATCCATGGCGTCGAGCATCGCGGAGGGTTCCGGCGGGAGCACGCGAATGCGGTGCGACAACAGCCCGAGTGCAGGCAGGACGCCAGCAGACCCGTCCTCAGACGGGGTGAGCACGAGCAGGTCTGCCATCGCCACCTCCGAAGGCCTTTACTGTAGCGGCGCGAACAGTGAGACACTAACGCCCATGAATCCGACCACCCGGGCGACGATCACTGCCGTCGCAGCGTCGGTGGTCGCCGCGACGGGCTACCTCGGGACGAGGTACCTCGCGCTGGGGATCCTGGTCGTCGTGATTGCAGCCGCGATCGGTTGGCCCCTGCTGACCCGCGTCTCCCGTCCCTGGGTCAGCACCGCCATCATCGTGCTGGGCGGAACCGTGGCCCTCGTGGCCGTGCTGCTGGGACGCAACGAGCCCTACCTGCGGTACATGGTGGTCGCCGTCGCGGCAATCACTATCGCCTCGCTCCTGGCCGAGGTGGTCTTCCCCTCGTCCCCCGGTCGCGCCGTCACCTCGGTGGCCGCCACCGCATCGGGCGGTGCCGTGGCCGCTTCGGGTGCGGCCTGGGTCGCCTCGAACCGCACGCCAGGCGCGGAGGAGCTGGTGGTGCTCGGTGCGGCGACGCTCGCCGTGGCCGCAATCGCGTCCGTCCTCACTCATCACGCGACGGTCAACACCGTCTTCGCGCTGGTGCTCGGCACCGGCGCCGGGTTCGGCATGGGCTACATCTTCGACTCGATCCCTTGGTACGGCGGAATCCTCGTGGGCCTAGCCTCCGGTGCCTCCGTGGTGCTGCTGGCCGAGCTGTACCGACGCGAGCCACGGCCCCGCAACCCGTGGGCAGGAATAGCTTCGGGTGTCACGCCTGTTCTCGTGGCCGGGGTGCTGGTATACCTCGGCGGGCGCCTGCTCGTCGGTTAGCCCCAGGAAGAAGGCCACACACGTGCTCGAGCGGATCCTGCTCATCGTCGGGCTGCTCGCGATCGCGAGCGCCGGCTACTGGTGGTGGCAGCGCAGGCAGGGGCGAGTCCGCGAGGTGCATCGGGAAGGCGCACTGTCGTCGGAGACGCTCGGAGCCAAGCGTGGCTACCGTGCCACGTTCGTGCAGTTCTCCACGCCCATGTGCGCAAAGTGCCCCGGCACCGCGCGCCTGCTGACGGAAGTCGCTGCTGGCCACCGTCAGGTGGTGCACCTGGAGATCGACGCCTCAGAGCGACTGGACCTTGCGCGCGAACTGTCCGTGATGCGCACGCCTACCACCCTGGTCCTCGACGGCGATGGCGTCGTGGTGGCGCGCATGGATGGACCGCCCACGCGAGAGCAGGCAGAGGCCGCCCTCGCGACGGTGCCGCCGTCACGCCCCGACTACTCGATCTAGCCCCGCCCTAGACTCCCCTCAGGAGGACTCATGACTCAGGACATTCGCATCGACCCGCGCGGGTACCGGTTCGGCGCCGCGGTCACGCTCGCCGTGGCCCTCGTCGCGCTCATCCTCGGTGCAGGAACCGCCGGCACCATCGCGATCGGCGTGCTCGCCCTCATGTTCCTCCCGGGCGCCACGGCCGGCCCGCAGGCCACCGTGCAGGCCTGGCTGTTCAAGCGCCTGATCCGCCCCCGCATCGGCCCTCCGGCGGAGACGGAGTCGTTCCGCCCTCCCCGCTTCGCGCAGCAGATGGGCCTCGCGATGGCGGGTGCCGCACTGGTGTTCGGGCTTGTCGACGTCGCTGCCGGCTTCTACGTCTTCACCGCGCTGGTCACGGTGGCGTCGTTCCTCAACGCCGTGTTCGGCTTCTGCCTCGGATGCGAGATCTACCTATTGTTCAAGCGCACGACCACGCGAGCCGCCTGATCCCGTCCAGCGGTTGACCCACGGCGCCGGACCCGTGGGTAGACTCGAGACACTATGACTGGCCTCGAAATCGTCTTCACTGCACTCGCGGTGCTGGGCTTCGGCGCGACCGCGTGGATCACCGCGGTCATCGCGTGGCGACTGCTGCGGAGCCCGCGCCGGTGACGTTCGTCATCCCGGACGACCTCGCCCCCGAGGCCTACCCGCTCGCGTGGCTCGTGGGCCGCTGGTCAGGCCACGGCGAAGTGGACTACCCCGGCATCCCCCGTGCGGAGATCGTGCAGGACGTGGTCTTCGATCACGACGGTGGGCCCTACCTGACGTACTCCTCGACGGTGCGGCTGCGCGGCATCGATGACCAGCATGGTCAGGTGTGGTCCGTCGAATCCGGCTTCTGGCGCGTCGCCCCCCAGCCGCCCGAGGGCGTGGTCCTCGAGGACTT
Organism: Demequina aestuarii; assembly: GCF_000975095.1. Lineage (GTDB taxonomy): Bacteria > Actinomycetota > Actinomycetes > Actinomycetales > Demequinaceae > Demequina > Demequina aestuarii. Next base: position 165,608 of record NZ_BBRD01000001.1, on the reverse strand, counting down.
CCAGCACCCGCTCGAGGTGGTGCTGTCAGACGCCTCGGGTCTGCTGACCTGCTACATGGGCGCCGTGGGCAACGGGCGCATCGACCTGGCCTCCCGGTTCGCCGCCGCCACCGAGTCCGGCCCGGAGGTGCGCGGCGCGACCCGCATGTACGGCAACGTCGCGGGCGAGCTGATGTGGGCGTGGGACCTTGCGGCGTTCGGCCAAGAGCTCCAGTCGTACATGTCTGCACGCCTCACCCGCGTCGAGGACGCGGCTGCGGCGGACGAGCCCGACGCGCCCGACACCACCGGCTCCTGAGCGTCTGCGGAATCCCTGATGGACGCCACACGTTCACCCGGCATGACTGCCTCACCTCTGCTCTCCCGCCACGGCGCCGTGGACGATTCCGGACCTGACGCAGGGGTCGCGTGGCACTACGGCGATCCTGTCGCCGAGCAGCGGGCGCTGGCCGCTGGCCGCGCCGTCGCCGATCAGTCGCATGTAGGCGTGGTCACTGTGACGGGCCCCGACCGCCTGACGTGGCTCGACTCGCTCTCCTCCCAGGCTCTGGGAGCCCTCGAGCCCGGCGTCTCGACGGAGCTGATGATCCTGTCCCCCCAGGGCCGCATCGAGCATGTGGCCGGCCTCGTCGACGACGGCGAGACCGCGTGGCTCCTCACGGAGACCGCGCCCGTGCTCGCGACCTACCTCGACCGCATGCGCTTCATGCTCCGCGTCGAGGTGGCCGATGCGACCGCTGAGTGGGCGGCGATCGGCGAGGCCGTGCGAGCACCGGCGGCGGAGGGCGAGCCCGTGACCTGGGTCGACCCGTGGCCGCACGTGTCTCCTGGCGGCACCACCTACGCGGCCGATCCGTCCGCTCCCCACCCCGGCGCGGACCGTGCATGGCGACTGGTCCTCGTGCCGCGCGCCACGCTCGAGTCCGAGATCGACGCACGGCTCGACGCGGGCTGGAGCCTCGTGGGCACCTGGGCGACAGAGGCGACCCGGATCGCCGCGCATCGGCCGCGTGCCGCCCGCGAGGTGGACGAGACCACCCTGCCGCACGAGCTCGACTGGCTGCGCACCGCGGTCCACCTCCACAAGGGCTGCTACCGCGGCCAGGAGACGGTCGCCAAGGTCCACAACGTGGGCCGTCCCCCGCGGCGCCTCACGATGCTGCACCTCGACGGCTCGGGCCACGGCCTGCCAGAACCCGGCGCTCCGGTGATGAACGGCGAGAAGACGGTGGGTCGTGTGACGTCGGTCGCGCGTCACCATGAGGACGGCCCGATCGCCCTCGCGATGCTCAAGCGTTCGGTGGATCCCTCGCTCGAGCTCATGGTGCCCTCGGACGGCGGCCCCCTGGCTGCGAGCCAGGAGCTCATCGTCAACGCCGATGGCTTCTCCGCCGATCGCCCAGACAAGCCCGGTCCCACCATGAAGGGCCTCCTCATGGGCAAGGGGTGCGCCGCCGACGGCGGCGACATGTCCTGACCCGTCCTGGGCGCACCGCAGGCGCGCCACCCTGCCGTGGGCGCCGGCCCGGGGTAGCGTGAACAGCGTGGAGATCTCGGTCACTGACCTGCGCTCGGGACTGCGCGCCGCCATCGACGCCGCCAAAGAAGGTGAGTCCGTCGTGATCACGGAGCGCGGTGTCCCCGTCGCGCGACTCACCGGCGTCGAGTCCGCTGACCTGCTGTCACGCCTCGAGGCCGAGGGACTCATCGCGCTTCCGGCAGCCTCCCGCGCCGTGCCCCGCCTGCCGCAGGCCGAGGCAGCCAAGGACGCGCTGTCGAGCCTGCTCGGCCGCATGCGGAGGTAGGGAGTGGCCCTCGTCTATCTCGACACCTCTGCTCTGGTGAAGCTGTGCGTGCTGGAGACCGGCACGCCGCTGGCGGTGGGCCTGTGGAAGCATGCCGACGCGCTGGTCACCTCCCGCATCGCCGATGCCGAGGTGCGGTCCGTGCTCGCCGCCGCCGAGCGCATCGGCCGCATCGACGCCGCCCCCGCCGCGCACGCGCGCGATCGGTGGAAGGAGTTGTGGCCCTCGCTCGCAAAAGTCGAGGTGACCGCGTCGCTGGCCACGCACGCAGGAGACCTCGCCGACCGCCGTCCGTTGCGCGCGGGCGATGCGCTTCACCTCGCGAGTGCGCTGCTGCTGGCCGACTCCAAGCCCGTGTTCGCGGCGTGGGACCGCAGGCTCGGGGCGGCGGCCCGCGCGGAGGGACTCACCGTTCTCCCGCCTACACTTGCCTGAGCCCACGACCCGCACCAGCGCCGGAGGACCGATGTTCGACTCTCTGCAGGCCATGATCGTCCTTGCCATCTCAGTCGCCGCGCTCGTCGCCGCCGTCTGGGCGCTCATCGACGCCTTCAAGTACCCCGACACCGCCTACGTGAATGCGGGCAAGAAGTCGAAGGTGCTCTGGCTGGTGATCCTGGGCGTCGCCGCGCTGGTGGCTTTCATCTCCCTGCCAAGGCCCCTGGGCGGCGGCGGCGGGATCATCGGCTTCCTCGGCATCGCTGCGGTCATCGCGGTCGTGTACTACTTCGTCGACGTGCGCCCCAAGGTGTCTGGGTTCAGCTCCGGTTCGGGCGGGCCCCGCCGCTCCGCCGGGGGCTGGTGACGGGACCCGTCCGATGCGGGCGGTCCTTCAGCGCGCCTCGCGCGCCTCGGTCACGGTCGAGGGTCAGGTCACGGCGGCCTTCGACCGCCAGGGCATCCTCGCTCTGGTCGGGGCGACCCACGACGACGGGCCCGAGCAGGTCGCGACGATCGCGCGCAAGATCGCAGAGCTGCGCATCCTCGATGACGAGCGCTCCGCCTCCGACGTCGATGCGCCCATCATCGTGGTCTCGCAGTTCACGCTCTACGCCGACGTGCGCAAGGGACGGCGGCCATCGTGGAACGGCGCCGCTCCCGGGCCGATCGCGGAGCCGCTGGTCGACGCGGTGGTCGAGGCGCTCCGCGAGCGCGGACTCAGCGTGGGCACTGGGGTGTTCGGCGCGATGATGGACGTCGAGCTCGTCAACGACGGTCCGATCACCATTCTCGTGGAGGCCTAGGATAGTCGGATGACCCTGGCGATCCGCGCCTACGAGCCCGCCGACTGGGAGGCGCTCTGCCGCATCCACGACGCCGCCCGCGTCGGCGAGCTGAAAGGCTCCGTGGGTCTCGACGCCTTCCTCAGCCTCGAGGACACCTACGAGGAGGAGGAACTGTTCGACAACCCGGTGTACGTGGCTGTCAACGACGGCGCCGTCGTCGGCTTCATCGCCGCCTCCAGCCACGAGATCACCTGGCTCTACGTCGACCCCGCCTTGCAGCGCTCCGGGATCGGCAGCGCACTCGTGGCGCACGTGCTCGCGCTTGGCGGCGACCGGATCGAACTCGAGGTGCTCGACGGGAATGTCGCCCGCGACTTCTACGAGCGCATGGGGTTCGTGCACGCTGGCACGACCACCGGCAAGCTTGCCGGCAACGCGAACTTCACCGCCACCGGTCACACGCTGGTCTGGCACCGGCCAGCGACCGTGGCACAGTAGCCGACGGAGGCACGGAGGTCCCGCGGACTCGAGGCGGCCAGGGCCCGCATCGGCCCTCTCCGAGCACCGCGGCCGGCTGCATGAGCGAGGGGAGCTCGTCGTCACCTCTGGCGCACCAGGAGATCGCCGACCTCGCACTCGAGCGCGTCGCAGATGGCCGCGAGCGTCGAGTACCGGATCGCCCGAGCGCGGTCGTTCTTCAGCACGGAGAGGTTGACGACGGACACGCCCACGCGCGCGCTGAGGTCGGTCAGGGTCATGCCCCGATCCTCGAGCAGTTCGTCGAGGCGACAGTGGATGCCCGTGCCCTCGGCCTCCGGCTCGGCGGGACTCATACGAGTCCCTCCGTCTCCCGCTGGAGTCGCTCTCCGACCTGCAGGGCCGCACCGATCCCGGCGATCACGAGGATGGCGAGCGCCGGCGCGAGGTCCACCTCGAACGTCACCGACTCATAGGTGTAGTCACTGATCGCCGACATCGCGCCGTTGGTGGACATGTTGGAGAGGATCTGGGAACCGACCCACCCGACCGTCACCACTGTCGCGCCAGCGATCGCGAGCCTCGACGCGCCGGACGTGAAGGCCCGCCCCCGGGCGAGACGCAAGAAGAACATCGCCGCGATCACGAGCCCCACGGAGATCACTGCGGCGAGCCAGAGCGGCTCCGCCCAGAGCGCGAAGAGCGTCGCGGGCGCGGGGTCGGCGACCACGACGGTCGCGACGTCGATGCTCCCGTCGATGGGTGCCCCGTCGGGGCCGAGCGGCAGCGCTGCGGTCTCTCCGCTGAGCGGCACTGTCACCGGAATGTCGTGGCCCGAGGCGACCTCGCGCACGCGATCGACCGCAGCGGCGATCGCGATGCCGGCACCGACCATCACCATGACGACAGACAGATACATGCCGATGCGGTCCGACCGATCGAGCTGAGTGCGTTCGTCCATGTTCTTCTCCATGATGGTGTTCTCCATATCGATCTTCGTTGTTATCGACAAACGATACGCAACGATAGTCGATATGGCAAGCGGGTCCCTCGGTGCCGCTCGCGCATCGGCCGTCTGTCACGGGCAGGTCACAGCCGTCACGCCGGTGGCGAACATGGGCATGAGGACGCTCATGGCCTCGTTAGCCTGGACGCAACGCCACAGGAGACTGCGGCGAACCCGGCCCTGCCGGACGATACGAGGAGGATGACATGTTCGAACGGTTCACCGATCGAGCCCGACGCGTGGTGGTGCTCGCCCAAGAAGAGGCGCGCATGCTCAACCACAACTACATCGGGACGGAGCACATCCTGCTCGGCCTCGTCCGCGAGGGCGAGGGCGTCGCCGCCAAGGCCCTCGAGGCCATGGACATCTCCCTGAACGGCGTGCGCGAGCAGGTCCAGGAGATCATCGGCGAGGGCTCGCACGCCCCCTCCGGCCACATCCCCTTCACGCCGCGCGCCAAGAAGGTGCTCGAGCTGTCGCTCCGCGAGGCGCTTCAGCTGGGTCACAACTACATCGGCACCGAGCACATCCTGCTCGGCCTGATTCGCGAGGGCGAAGGCGTCGCAGCCCAGGTGCTCGGCAAGCTCGGCGCCGACCTCGGCGGCGTGCGCCAGCAGGTCATCCAGCTGCTGAGCGGCTACGAGGGCAAGGAGCCCGCGACCGCCGGTTCCGGCGGGCCTCAGGAGGGCACCCCCTCCGGCTCGACCGTGCTCGACCAGTTCGGCCGCAACTACACGCAGGCCGCGCGCGAAGGAAAGCTCGACCCCGTCGTGGGCCGCGAGCTCATCCAGGAGCGGGTGATGCAGGTGCTCTCGCGCCGCACCAAGAACAACCCCGTCCTCATCGGCGAGCCCGGCGTCGGCAAGACCGCCGTCGTCGAGGGCCTCGCTCAGGCGATCGTGCGCGGCGACGTGCCCGAGACGCTCAAGGACAAGCACCTCTACACGCTCGACCTCGGCTCGCTCGTGGCCGGCTCGCGCTACCGCGGTGACTTCGAGGAGCGCCTCAAGAAGGTGCTCAAGGAGATCCGCACCCGCGGCGACATCATCCTGTTCATCGACGAGATCCACACGCTCGTCGGCGCAGGCGCCGCCGAGGGCGCGATCGACGCGGCGAGCATCCTCAAGCCGATGCTCGCACGCGGCGAGCTGCAGACCATCGGCGCGACCACCCTCGACGAGTACCGCAAGCACGTCGAGAAGGACCCCGCTCTCGAGCGCCGCTTCCAGCCCATCCAGGTGCCGGAGCCGGAGCTGTCGCACGCCATCGAGATCCTCAAGGGACTGCGCGACCGCTACGAGGCTTTCCACCGCGTCACCATCACCGACGAGGCCATCGTGGCCGCGGCGACGATGGCGGACCGGTACATCTCCGACCGATTCCTGCCCGACAAGGCGATCGACCTGATCGACGAGGCGGGAGCGCGCCTGCGCATCCGTCGCATGACGAGCCCGCCCGAACTGCGCGAGCTGGACGACAAGATCGCGAATGTGCGTCGCGACAAGGAGTCGGCCATCGACGAGCAGGACTTCGAGAAGGCCGCGAATCTGCGCGACGTCGAGCGCCGCATGTCCGAGGAGCGGGCCGAGAAGGAGGAGGCCTGGAAGTCGGGCGACCTCGATGTCGCCGCCGTCGTGGACGAGGACCTGATCGCCGAAGTGCTCGCGATGTCGACCGGCGTGCCGGTCACCCGCGTCTCCTCGGACGAGTCCTCGCGACTCCTCCACATGGAGTCGGAGCTGCACAAGCGCATCATCGGTCAGGAGCAGGCGATCAAGGTGCTGTCGCAGTCGATCCGTCGCACCCGCGCCGGCCTCAAGGACCCCAAGCGTCCCGGTGGCTCGTTCATCTTCGCCGGCCCCACGGGAGTCGGCAAGACCGAGCTCGCCAAGGCGCTCTCCGAGTTCCTGTTCGGCGACGAAGAGGCGCTGATCTCTCTCGACATGTCCGAGTACGGCGAGAAGCACACGGTGGCTCGCCTGTTCGGTGCCCCTCCCGGCTACGTCGGCTTCGAAGAGGGTGGCCAGCTCACCGAGAAGGTGCGCCGCAAGCCGTTCTCCGTGGTGCTGTTCGACGAGGTCGAGAAGGCCCACCCGGACATCTTCAACTCACTTCTTCAGATCCTTGAGGACGGCAAGCTGACGGATGCCCAGGGCCGTGAGGTCAACTTCAAGAACACCATCATCATCATGACCACGAACCTCGGTGCCGACACGATCTCGCGCCGTCAGGCCACCGGGTTCTCGGTGCAGGCGGAGTCCGGCCACACCTATGACGAGATGGTGAAGCTCGTCAACGGCAAGCTCAAGGAGCACTTCAAGCCCGAGTTCCTCAACCGCGTCGACAACGTGGTGGTCTTCCCGCAGCTCACGCAGGACGAGATCGTGGAGATCGTGGACCTCATGGTCGCCCGTCTCGACGAGCGCATGAAGGACAAGGACATGGGCATCGAGCTCACGACCGCAGCCAAGCGACTGCTGGCCGAGAAGGGATACGACCCCGTGCTGGGTGCGCGACCACTGCGCCGCGCCCTGCAGCGCGAGATCGAGGACCCGTTGAGCGAGAAGATCCTGTTCGGTGAGGTCACGTCCGGTCAGATCATTCGCGTCGACGCCGAGGGCGAAGGCATCCTCGGGGAGTTCACGTTCGAGGGCATCGACCGCGACGCCATCGTCGGAGAGCCCATCGCGGCCGACCCCGAGGTCAAGGTCGGCGGCGGCTCGGATGAGGGCACCGACGTGAACAAGGGTGACGACGAGCCCCCCACCCAGCACGCCCCGGGCGAGTAGCCCGCACGCGCACGTCACGAAGGCCCGGCTCTCCTGGTGGGAGCCGGGCCTTCGTGCGTTCGGCGGGCGCCCCCGCGTGCTGGAGGGACATGGGTGCAGGTTCCAGCGGATTCTCGACGCTCATGTCCCTCCAGCGCGCAGGGGGTGCCGCGCAGACCACGCCCGCCCGCGCATCGGGCCTAGGCTGGCCCCATGACCCATGACCCGTACCTCGCCGACGCCACCCGCTACGACTCTATGCAGTACCGCCGCGCCGGGAAGTCTGGACTACGACTGCCCGGCGTGAGCCTGGGACTGTGGCACAACTTCGGGGGCGCCAACAACGTGGACACCATGCGCGAGACGATGCGCACGGCCTTCGACCTGGGCGTCACGCACTATGACCTCGCCAACAACTACGGTCCGCCGCCCGGAAGCGCCGAGGAGAACTTCGGGCGCATCTTCGCGCAGGACCTGGCGCCCTACCGCGACGAGATCCTGGTGTCCACCAAGGCGGGCTACGACATGTGGCCGGGGCCGTACGGCGACTTCGGCTCGCGCAAGTACCTGCTGGCCTCGCTCGACCAGTCGCTGAAGCGCATGGGCCTCGACTATGTGGACGTGTTCTACCACCACCGCCCGGACCCGGACACTCCCCTCGAGGAGTCGATGATGGCGCTGGACCACGCGGTGCGCTCCGGCAAGGCGCTCTACGCGGGCATCTCCAACTACGGGCCGGATGCTACGCGCGCCGCGATCGACATCCTGCGCGACCTCGGCACCCCGCTGCTGATCCACCAGTTCTCGTACTCGATGTACGAGCGCGGCCCCGAGGAGGAGCTCATCGGCGCGCTCGAGTCGGAAGGCGTGGGGTCCATCGTGTTCTCGCCGCTCGCGCAGGGTCTGCTCACGGACCGCTACCTGAAGGGCGTTCCGGAGGGTTCGCGGGTCACGCACTCGCAGTTCCTCAACGAGAACCAGCTGTCGCAGACCTATCTGGACCGCACGCGGGCGCTGAACGAGATCGCCGCCGGGCGCGGGCAGTCTCTTGCGCAGCTCGCGATCCAGTGGGTGCTGCGGGGCGATCACATCACCTCCGCGCTGGTGGGCGCCTCAAGCGCTCAGCAGCTCCGGAACACGGTCGCCTCACTCGACTTCCCGTCGCTCACGGACGACGAGATCGCGGCGATCGAGCCGCACGCCGTGCACGGCACGCACCGCGGCGCATAGCCAGGCGAGTCCTGGCCTTCCTCCCTTGAAGGGGGCGGGCAAGGGGCAGATGCGCTGGCCGGTTCACAGCGCGTAGGCGCCTCGGTCCTCCGAGACCAGGGTCACCAGGCCGTCGACGACGAGCGACTCGAGGCAGCGATCGAGCTGGCCAGGTGCCACGTCCTCGAGCGACGCGTGGCCGGTCACCGTGACCGGGCCCTGCGCGGCGCGCAGGAGAGCCAGCACGCGACCGCGCACCTGGCGGTCGGTGCCATGCCACGCCTGGGTGCGGCGCGGCGCCTGGTCGAGGCCCGGCGCTCCGGCCGCCACCCACGCGCACGATGGCGCGAGCACGCACGCCTCGCAACGCGGGGCGCGAGCCGTGCAGACCAGTGCGCCAAGCTCCATGGCCCCCGCGTTCCACAGCGCCGATGCGCGAGCGCCCTCCGGCACCAGGCTCGCGGCATGGTCACGCTCGGGGCGAGTGAGGTGCGCGGCCGGCAGCGGCCGAGCATGCCACGCTCGACCGATCACCCGGCGCACGTTGGTGTCCAACACGACGTCGTGCTCCCCGAATGCGAACGCCCTGACGGCTGCGGCGGTGTACTCGCCGATGCCGGGGAGGGCACGCAGCTCGGCGGTGGTGCGAGGCACCTCGCCAGCGTGGTCAGCGACCAGGGCGATCGCACAGTCCCGCAGCCTCATCGCGCGGCGCGGATACCCGAGCCGGCCCCACGCTCGGACCGCCTCCGCTTGGGGCGTCGCCGCGAGGTCCGCCGGGGTGGGCCAGCGCTCCATCCACTCGCGCCACACCGGATCCACACGCACGACGGGCGTCTGTTGGAGCATCACCTCGGACACGAGCACTCCCCACGGAGAGCACTCGGGGGATCGCCACGGCAGGTCGCGCGCCTCCTGCCCGAACCACTCGACGACGGCACCCACCATCGCGGTGTCGGACAGATGCGGCATGGCTCCATTGTTCCAGCGCCCGGCGGGGCTACCGTCGTTCAGAGGAAGGAGCCTCACATGGACGGAATGCGCAGACCCGTCGGAGACCAGCCACCTGCCGTCTACTGGCGTCGAAGGCTCGTGGTCGTCGCCGCTGCGGCCGCGCTGGTGCTCTTGCTATGGTTCCTGATCTCCGCGACCTTGGCCGGCAGTGGTGACGGCGAGGAGCCGGACACGGGGTCCAGCACCCCGACCTCCCCGGAGGCCCAGGCCGTCGACCCCGACGACCCGAGCCGCGAGTGCACGTCGGATGACCTGACGCTCACCCTGGCCGCGTCTCCGCCGGAGGTGACCGTGGGGTCCATGCCCGCGTTCGACGTGGGTGTCGAGCACACAGGCGCGACCGCCTGCATGCTGTCGACGGCCACCGCAGGCACGGATGTGACCATCCGCTCGGGAGAGCAGATCTACTACTCGACCACCTGGTGCTCCGACGACCCCGCTTTCCCCAGCTCGGAATGGATACTCCAGCCCGGCGACAAGGAGGCGCTGCAGGCCACGTGGACCGGACAACGCGTCGACGACGGCTGCGAGGTCATCCAGGACCAGGCGGAAGCCGGCTACTACTGGGCCGCCGTCGCGATCGGCGGCGTGCCCGCGCCTGAGGTCCAGTTCCGCCTGATCGAGAGCTGACTCGCCGCCGTCAGCCAGCCGTGAGGCGCGGCAGCGCCACGCCGACCGCGTCTCGGAGGCTCCCCACCGCGTGCGCCGTCACCCCGGCGGGCGCCTCGACGGCCGATGCGCTGGCCGGCACGATCACTTCGGTGAACCCGAGCCGCGCGGCCTCCGCCACGCGCTGTCCGATGCCGTGGACCGGCCTCACCGCACCCGACAACGCCACCTCACCGATGGCCACCAGTCCCTCGCGGACGGGAGAGTCGCCTCGTGCCGAGGCCAGTGCGAGAGCCAGCGCGACGTCTGCGGCCGGCTCCGTCACGCGCGCGCCGCCGATGGTCGACACGTAGACATCGTCGGCCGCCACAGCGACCCCCACTCGCCGCTGCAGGACCGCAAGGATCATGGCGACGCGGGAGGAGTCGATCCCCGACGTCGCGCGCCGCGGATTGCTCAGTGCGCTGGGGGCCACGAGCGCCTGGATCTCTGCCGGCAGGGGCCGCTTGCCGTCGATGGTGATGGTGGCGCACGTGCCCGCGACATGCGCGCCCTCGCGCGACAGGAACAGCCCGGACGGATCAGAGACGCCTTCGATGCCGGTGTCGACGAGCTGGAAGCAGCCCACTTCATCGACCGAGCCGTAGCGGTTCTTGATCGCGCGCAGCAGGCGCAGCTGCGAGTGCTGCTCCCCCTCGAACTGACACACCACGTCGACGAGGTGCTCGACGAGTCGGGGACCCGCCACTGTGCCCTCGCGGGTCACGTGTCCCACCAGCACCATGGGGAACCCGCGCAGCTTGGCGGCCTGAATCAATGAGGACGCCACCTCGCGCACCTGGCCCACGCCGCCCGGCGTGCCGTCGATGGCTGACGAAGCGATGGTCTGGATCGAGTCGACCATCAGCAGCTGCGGCTGCACCTGATCGATATGCGCCAGGACGGCACCCAGATCGGTCTCTGCCGCGAGCAGCATGCCGGTGTCGAGCGCCCCGATGCGCTCAGCCCGCAGGCGCACCTGCCCCGCGGACTCCTCTCCGGTCACATACAGGACCCTGGAGCCCGACCGCGCGGCGCGCGCGGCGACGTCCAGGAGCAGCGTGGACTTGCCCACCCCTGGCTCGCCCGCGAGCAGCACGACCGCACCGGGGACCAAGCCGCCGCCGAGCACCCGGTCGAACTCGCTGACCCCGGTCGCGCGGCGCTCCGACGCCGTGGCCTCGACCTCGCCGATGGGACGAGCAGGCGTGCTCGTCGAGGTGGCTCTGGTGGACGAGCCCACGGGGGCGGCACTCGCCTCGATCACGGTTCCCCACGATTGGCACTCGCCGCACTGTCCCACCCACTTGGCAGCCGTCCACCCGCATTCGGTGCAGCGGTAGCCGGGACGGGCGGTGCGAGTGCTGGTGGCCATGCGGACACGCTATCCCGGGGCTCAGACACGCGGCGCACCGCGCCTTTCCTGGTCGTGTCGGCCTGCCCGCCGTAGGCTGACCCCATGGCGACGCAGAACTCGGGTGAGACCCGGAACCCCTGGCTTCCGGTGCACGGCGACGACGCCGGCCGAGGGTCGGTGGCACCCTCGAAGCCGTCCATGCCGTCGTCCCGTCTCACTGCGCCGCGGCCCGAGCCGATCGACATCGGCGACGCCGACGTCATCGCGCCCGTCGCCCTGCCGCCGCAGCATGAGATCCTCCCGCAGGCTCCATCGGCACCGACGGCCCCCTCGATGGGTCACGAGAGCCGCGCGGAGCCCGACCGCGACACCTTCAGCGCGCTTGGCGACTCCGCGGTGCGCAGCGCGTCGCTGTCGGCATCTGGCGCGCCCACTCCGCTAGGAGGCGTTCCCATGGTCACCCCGCTCACCCGCGACTCGAGTCCCTCGGAGGGAACTGCGCAGGACGGCGCCCCTGTCGCGCAGCGACCGCCATCGCCGGTCGTGAACGACGGCGTTCCCGCCTACACACCGCGCGTCAGCGCTGGCTCTCCTCCCGACCCAGACACGCAGCCGAGCGCCGACGGTGATGGCAGGGACGGCGACCGCCCTGCGGCTGCGGCGGCGCCGTGGTGGCGCTCCGTGCCAGCCCTCATCATCGCCGGTCTGCTCGTCATGGGCGGCGTCGGCTACGTGCTGTACCTCGCGCTGTGGCCCGAGGATCAGGTGGAGCTCACGCCTGCGGTGATCGTGGCGCCGCCAGAGGTGGCGGCGCTCGACCCCGTCGTGCTCGAGGACCCCACCGATTTCCAGTCCGCCATGCCAGGCATCGTCGGCCTCTACGCCATGACGGAGCTCGAGGCGCCGGCAGTCGTGACGCTTGACCTCGAGGCCCGCGCCGCCGAGGTCGCCGTCCTCACCTACGGCGATCAGACGACCACGCTCACGGTGCGCGCGATTCAGCACTTCGACGAGGAGGCCGCGGTCGCTCAGTTCGAGGCGCTCGCCGCGGACGGCTCCGGTCGCGAGCCCGTGAATGCCGGGGGCACCCAGGTGGGCGAACGCGCCACCGTAGCGGCGGACGCCGGACAGACGGTGGTGTGGCGCAACGGCACGGTCGTGTTCGAGCTGACCGGGCCGGCCGACGCCGTCGAGGACTTCTACGCGATCTTCCCGCTGTAGCCGCGCACAGGTGCGCGTCAGGGCTGGGAGCCAGCGGTCGCATCGGCCGTCCGAGCGATCAGCTAGCCTGACGGGATGAGCGAAGAGACGACGACGTCCACGACCGAGACGCCCCGCGTCGCCGTGATCGGCGGCGGTGTGATGGGCGGCACCATCATCACCGCGATCAGGGTGGCCGGCTGGCCCGTCGAGGGGATCACGGTCGCGGAGAAGGACCGGGACCGCGCCGGTGCCCTCGAAGAGGCACACGGCATTCGCACCTCCCAGTCCATCGCCGAGGCCGTCGACGGGGCCGAGGTCATCGTCATCGCCGTCAAGCCTCAAGACGCCGACGCTGCGCTCGCGCAGATCGCACCGGCCTACAAGCCGGGCGCCCTCGTCGTCACGGTGGCGGCCGGGCTGCCCACGTCGTTCTACGAGAGGCGACTGCCCGAGGGTGCGCCGGTGGTGCGGTGCATGCCCAACACCCCCGCCATCGTCGCGCGTGGCGCGACCGCCATCGCCGCCGGATCGCACGCCTCGACCCAACACCTGGGGATCACTGAGTCGATGCTGCGCGCCACCGGCCTGGTGGTCACCGTCGCCGAGGACGACCTCGATGCGGTGACCGCCGTCTCCGGGTCCGGGCCCGCGTATTTCTACGCCGTGGTCGAGGCGCTCACCGAGGCGGGCGTCGCCCACGGCCTCGACCGCACCCTCGCCACTCAGCTCGCCGCCCAGACGTTCGTGGGCGCCGCCCAGTTGCTGATGGAGTCGGGAGACGCCCCGCAGACGCTGCGTCGACGCGTGAGCTCCCCGGGGGGCACCACCATCGCGGCCCTCAATGCGATGGAGCACGCCGGGCTGCAGGGAGTCGTCTCAGCCGGGGCGAATGCCGCAGCCGCGCGCTCCAAGGAGCTCGCTCAGGAGCTCGGCGACTAGCGCGCCTCGCCGTCGCCGATGACGACCCTCGTCACGGACGCCCACGCCGCGGGGTCCGTCACATTGCGGCCGTCCACGAGCACGCGGATGCCGGGAAGGTCGTCCGGGACGAGAGCGGAGTACTCCGCGTGGTCTGCCTGGAGGACCGCGGCGTCCACCGCACCGCCCATCGTGTAGGGAATCCAACCGAAGCCGGCGATCTCCTCGTCGGTGTACATCGGGTCGTGCACGAGCACGCTCGCCCCTCGCGACTCGAGCGCCGCGACCGTCGCGAAGACGCCGGAGAAGGCCGTCTCCTTGACGCCGCCCCGGTACGACGCGCCGAGCACGACGACCGTCTGGTTTGCCAGTGACCCGCCCAGCGCAGCCGACGCCAGATCCACGGCATAGTGCGGCATGGCTGCGTTGGCCTCGCGCGCGGCACGCACCACGGTGGCGTCCGGGTCGTTGAACAGGTAGAGCCGTGGGTACACCGGGATGCAGTGGCCGCCGACGGCGATGCCGGGACGGTGAATGTGGCTGTACGGCTGAGAGTTCGACGCCTCGATCACCTTGTAGATGTCGATGCCGTTCTGGTCCGCGAACCGGGCGAACTGATTGGCCAGCCCGATGTTCACGTCGCGGTACGTGGTCTCGGCGAGCTTGGCAAGCTCCGAGGCCTCCGCGGTGCCGAGGTCCCACACCCCGTTGGGGCGCTGCAGGTCTGGGCGCTCGTCGAAGTCGAGAACGGCCTCGTAGAACTCCCGCGCCCGACGGGTGCCCTCATCCGACAGGGCGCCGATCAGCTTCGGATACCGGCGGAGGTCGGCGAAGACACGGCCCGTGAGGACGCGCTCGGGGGAGAAGACCGCGTGGAAGTCGGCGCCCTCCTGCAGGCCGGAGATCTCCTCGATCAGCGGAACCCAGCGAGTGCGCGTGGTGCCCACGGGCAGAGTGGTCTCGTACGAGATGAGCGTGCCCGGAGTCAGGTGCTCGGCGAGCGATCGCGTCGCGCCGTCCATCCAGCCGAAGTCGGGCTGCCAGGTCTGGTCGTTGACGAACAGCGGCACGACGATGACGACGGCGTCGGCACCAGGAACGGCCTCGGCATAGTCCGTGGTGGCGCGCAGGCGACCTGCGGGGACGAGCTCCGACAGCTTCTCCTGCAGGTGCGCTTCACCCGGGAACGGCTCGGTGCCCTCGTTCACCAGCTGCACAATGCGTTCGTTCACGTCGACGCCGACGACGTCGTGGCCCTTCGAGGCGAACTGGACGGCCAGCGGCAGGCCGATCTTCCCCAGCGCGATGACGGCGATCTTCATGAGGTGCTCCTCGCTCGGCGCGGCCCGGTCGACGCGAGCAATCGCTCGCCTGCGTACCACCGGTCGCGCGTCTGTCTACAGTCTGATGGTGGTATTGGTGCGGGCGGATTCGAGCACGGCCTCGGCCACGGTCACCGTGTTGAGACCGTGCTCCATGGTGACGATGTCCGACTCCAGCCCGAGGACGGCGTCACGGAAGGCCTCATGCTCCACCTTGAGCGGCTCGGGCTTGGCGAACGCGTAGCGCACCATGTTGCCTTCGCTCACTCCGCGGAATCCGGCGACGGTGTCCCACTCCGTGGCGACCGTACCGTTCGAGTAGAAGTAGAGGTCCGCCGTCAGCGTGTCCGCCACGAAGGCTCCGCGCTCGCCGGTGACGACTGAGACGCGCTCCTTGATGGGCGACAGCCAGTTGACCAGGTGGTTCACCACCGCGTCGTTGTGGAGCCGGCCGGTCACGGCGATCAGGTCCTCGTGCTCGCGGCCGCTCTTGTGGCCCGCCTGCGCGGACACGGATGCGTAGTTGGACTGCGTCACCCACGCCGTGAGGTCGATGTCGTGCGTCGCCAGGTCCTTGACCACGCCGACGTCCGCGATGCGTGCGGGGAACGGGCCCTGGCGTCGCGTGACGACCTGGTACATCTCTCCGAGGTCGCCCTGTTCCAGGCGCGAGCGCAGCTGCTGAAGCGCCGGGTTGTAGCGCTCGATGTGGCCGACCGCACCCACGAGGCCTGCGTCCGTGAACGCCGCGGCCACCCGAGCAGCCGCCTCCGGCGATGGCGCGAGCGGCTTCTCCACGAGCGCGTGAACGCCGGCTGCGGCCGCCTTCAGTGCGAACTCCTCGTGGAGTGCCGTCGGGACGGCGATGACCACGTAATCGAGGCCCATCCCCAGCAGCCCGTCGATGTCCTGGTGAAGCTCGAGTCCGCCCGCCACTCCGTGAGGGTCTCCCCCAGCGTCGGCGACACCGACCAGGTCCACGCCCTCGAGCGATCGCAGCACACGGGCGTGGTGACGCCCCATCATTCCGACTCCGACGAGTCCTGCTCGCAACGTCGCCATCACGCACCTGCCTTCGAGATCGTGTTCACAGCCACGGCGATGCGCTCGAGGTCGTCCTCGGACAGCGAAGGGTGAACGGGGAGAGAGAGCACCTCGGCGCACGCGCGACGGGTCTCCGGAAGGTCGAACTCCAAGTTGAAGGACGGCAGCTCGTGATTGGGGATCGGGTAGTAGACGCCCGAGCCCACGCCGTGCTCGTCGAGCAGCGCCTTCGCGAAGCCGTCGCGGTCTCCCTCGACCCTGATCGTGTACTGGTGGTAGACGTGCACCGCACCGTCGGCGACCGCAGGCGTCGATACGCCCTCGAGGTGGGCATCGAGGTAGGCCGCATTCTGCTGGCGCTGTGCGGTCCAGCCGGGAAGCTTGCCCAGTTGCACCCGGCCGATCGCGGCGTGGATGTCGGTCATGCGCGCGTTGAAGCCCACGACCTCGTTCTCGTAGCGACGCTCCATGCCCTGGTTGCGCAGCAGCCGCAAGGCTCGTGCCACCTCGGCCGAGCCGCAGGACACCATGCCGCCCTCACCCGACGTCATGTTCTTGGTGGGATAGAGGCTGAACATTGCAAAGTCGCCGAAAGAACCGACCGGAGCGCCCTGCCACTGCGCACCGTGGGCCTGGGCAGCGTCTTCGTACAGCGCGATGCCGTGCCGATCCGCGATGTCTCGCAGCGCTGTCATGTTCGCCGGGTGACCGTAGAGGTGCACCGGCATGATCGCCTTGGTGCGCGGTGTGATCGCGGCCTCCACCGATGCGGGGTCGAGGCAGAAGTACGTGGGCTCGATGTCCGCGAACACCGGGGTCGCCCCGGCGAGCGCGACGGAGTTGGCGGTGGCGGCGAAGGTGAACGAGGGGACGATGACCTCGTCTCCGGGCCTCACCCCCGCGGCGAGGAGCCCGAGGTGGAGTCCGGACGTGCCAGACGACACCGCCACGCACTCGTGACCGTCCACCAGTCTCTCGCCGAACTCGCGTTCGAACGCGGCCACTTCCGGACCTTGAGCGATCATGCCCGAGCGCATCACGCGATCGACGGCTTCGCGCTCGTCGTCACCGATGATGGGCTTGGCGGCAGGGATCGTCTGAGCTGTCATATGGTCCTCCGGCGCGTGGCGCGCCCGTGTTAGGGGTTACGAGGGGGACGATTCGTGCACCAGTGTATCGTCGCGTTCGCGGTAGAGGTCGCCGGTCTCCGGGCAACGCCACAGGTTGTCGCCCGAGGCCTCGAGGGGAACGCCCGCCTTGCCCACCCAGCGAATGCGCCGAGCGGGGACTCCTGCGACCAGGGCGTACGCGGGGACGTCCTTGGTGACGACAGCACCCGCCGCCACCGTCGCCCAGGCCCCGATCGTGACGGGAGCGACGCAGACGGCTCTCGCGCCAATGGACGCGCCGGTCTCGATCGTGACGCCCACGGGTTCCCAGTCGTGTGCCGACTTGGGGGTGAGGTCTGCATTGACGGCTCTCGGGAAGTGGTCATTCGTGAGCACGACCGCGGGACCGATGAACACGCCGTCGGCGAGCGTCGCGGGCTCATACACGAGCGCGTAGTTCTGCACCTTGCAGCCATCGCCCATCGTGACGCCCGTGCCGATGTAGGCGCCTCGACCCACCACGCAGTCGCGGCCGAGCACGGCGCCCTCCCGCACCTGCGCGAGGTGCCAGACGGATGACCCGTCGCCGATCTGCGCGCCTTCAGCCACGTCTGCGGACTCCACGATTCGCACGGACATCGGGTGTGCTCCTGTTCTCGTCCCCGTGGGACGGGTCGTCTGGTCGTGCGCACGGACGTGAGCCGGCGCGGCTGGTCGCTGTCGCGGCCCCCCGCACACTGTATTCCTCCGGATCGAGCAGGAATGGCGTTCCTCGTCAGGCGGCCGGTCTTCGTGAGGGGGCCGAGCGCCCCCCAGGATCCACATCCACTCATCGGCCGCACCTGAGGGCGGGGCAGCGTCGACCATTCAGGCGAAGGCCGCTATCGCCTCGCGCGTCAACAGCGACCGCTTGATGTCGACGCCCCACGCGAACCCCGTCAGCGCACCGCCGGCGCCTCCCACCCGATGGCACGGGACGAAGAGGGCGATGGGGTTCGCCCCGCAGGCTCCGCCGACGGCGCGGCTCGCACCGGGTGAGCCGAGCTCCGCCGCGATCGACCCGTACGTGCGCGTCTCGCCCAGCGGAATGCCGCGGAGCACGTCCCACACCCGCCGCCGGAACGCCGTACCGCGGGGGTCGAGCGAGACCCCCGCGAGCGCATCGGCTCTCCCCTCGTAGTAGCCGCGCACCGCCGGGGCCGATGCGCACTCACCGAGGACGGAGCCGGACAGTCCTGCCCGCGCGGCCACCGCATCGGCGCTGTCGCTCCACCCGGCGGCGACCACGGCACCGTCGTCCTCGACCACGGTGAAGGGGCCATCGGGAGTGTCGATCGTGGTGTGGATGAGCATCAGGACTCCTTGCGGTTCGGGGCGGAGGCGGCGGCGCTCCACAGGTGGATCATCAGGTAGCTTCGCCAAGGCCGATGGCGCTCCGCGTACTCCGCGAGGCCGCGCGGATCCGACGGGATCCCGAGGGCACGGGCGCCCGCACGCACAGCGCTGTCGCCGACGAGCAGGATGTCGGGGTGCATCAGGACGCGCAGCGCCACGTAGTGCGAGGTCCAGGGGCCGATGCCGGGGATGGCTTCGAGCTCGGACGTAGTCTCGGCAAGCGTCCGACCGGCATCCAAGACCAGGTCGCCCGTGGACACCGCCGCCATCGCGGCGGCGAGCGCGCGCGTGCGACTCGAGGGCCCGCGCACCACCTCCCCCGCCCGTGAGGCGATGGTCGCCGCTGACGGGAACGCCATCCTCACCTCGGCAGTGGCAATCGAGGCGGGCAGCGGCTTTCCGAGCGCGTCCACGAGGCGCTGCACCGCCGTCCGCGCCGACGTGACCGATACCTGCTGGCCAAGGATCGCGCGCGCGAGCATCTCCGTGGGGTCGACGGTGCCCGGGAGTCTGCGCCCAGGTGCCGCGGCGACGGCGGCGGTGAGGCGCGGGTCCGATGCGAGCGCGGCGTCGACGGCCGCTGGGTCTGCGTCCAGATCGAACAGGCGCCGCAGCATCGCGAGCAGCTCTGGCAGGTCCGCCAGATGGGCGAGGGTCGCCGTCACCCGCACATGGTCCGTGGCCGGCGTGGCGGTGAATCGCGCAAGGCCGGTGGACAGCGCCACCGCACGGGTGAACGAGTCCGCGTCCACGCGCTCGAGGCCGTCGATCGCGCGCGCTGCCAGCCACGCGATGACGTCGGACCCGCGAAAGGGGTCGCGCGCCTGGAGTCGCAGGCTGATGGTGCCGGGCGAGGGGGCATCGGCCGAGCCCTGGAACTGCTCGGACCGCAGGGCGCGCTCGCGCAGCTGCGACGGGGTCGTCGCGAACACCTCCGCAACCGTGTCGTTGAACTGCCGGATGGAGTGGAAGCCGGAGGCGAATGCCACCTCGGCCGCGGGCATCGAAGTCGAGACCAGCAGCTGGCGGGCGGTCTGCGCGCGCTGCGCCCGTGCGAGCGCCAGCGGCCCCGCCCCCAGCTGCGCGGAGAGGATGCGGCCGAGCTGGCGCTCCGAGTACCCCATCCGGGTCGCGAGGCCCGCCACGCCCTCACGATCCACCACGCCGGCGCCAATGAGGCGCATCGCGCGGGCGGCGACGTCCTCGCGCAGATTCCATGCGGGGCTTCCCGGCACGGCCTCCGGCAGGCACCGGCGACAGGCCCGGTAGCCGGCCACGTGTGCGGCGGCGGAGGTCGAGTAGAAGGTGCAGTTGGCGGGCTTGGGGGTGCGCGCGGGACACGAGGGGCGGCAGTAGATACGGGTGGACCGTACCGCCACCACGAACTGTCCATCGAAGCGGGGGTCGCGCGTGGACACCGCGGAGTAGCAGCGGTCGAAGTCCAAGGTGGGCGCGGTCACCTGTCCAGAGTGCCCTGGACGCGGGCGCGGCGCTAGCGGGTTTCGGACGTCGCCGTCGACGCCCGCGATGCTGGCTGGCGAAGCATGGTCCGGAGCCTCTCGGGCGGCGTGCGGCGCAGGTCGCTCGGGTAGATCTCATGATGACGGCCCGCAAGCGCCAGGCCCGCGCGCCGCGTCGATCATCCCCGGCGGCACCCACGCGGGGATCATCAGCAGCAGCGTCGAGCGCTACTGCGTCGTGTCGCGGGCGGTGGCGAACGACGTCGTGCCGTCGGCCCACCACAGCGCCTCCAGGGGTGGCGCCACGTAGTCCGTGTCGAGTTCTCGCTTGGAGGCGAACTTGATCGCGAAGGCGAACGGGTTGAGGGACCCGATCGCCGTGGCGAAGGCCTTGGCCTCAGGCCCGCCATCCGCGTCCACCGCCAGGCAGCGCGCAGGTGGCACGTCGACCAGATCGATTCGTCCTCGTACCGCGCTGTAGGCCGCGAGCTCCTTCTTGAGGTCGACCTTCACGGCGGGTTCAGCCGATCTCGCTCAAGAAGTCCGTGACGTGCTCGTAGAGCCGGTGGGAGGCCTCAGAGTCGTACTCGGGCCACCCCTCGAAGGCGAACAAGTGGCCGTCGCCCTCGTAGACGAACGTGTCGCACTCTCCGTCTGCGAGCGAAAGGAAGGCCGCGTTCTCGTCCGCCTCGACCCAAGGGTCCTGGGACGCATAGTGGAGTTGTGCGACGAGACCGTCCGGCCAGGCGTCGACCCCGAACCAGGCGGGAGACATCGCTCCGTGCACCACCACGAGCCCCACGGCGTCAGGCCGAGTCAGCGCCAGGATCTCCGCGACCGCTCCCCCGAGGGAGAAGCCCATGTAGACACGGGGGCCGTCGAGGTCGACCGTCTGGGACAGCACAGCATGAGTGAAGGCACTGGGCCCACCCTCTGAGTCGACGAACGCCACCCCAGTGTCGAGGTCGTGAAACGTCTCACCACCGAACATGTCGGGCGTGACCACGTGATGACCGTCTGCTCGGAGCGCATCCGCCCACTCACGCACGTGATACGTGAGCCCGAGCGCGGAATGGAGGAGGACCACCGTCGTCATGAGACGAGGCTAGCCCTCGTCCCCGCTCAGCGCGCGCTCGTGCCCAATGGCGTCTGCATCTGCGTCAGGCGAATGAGGTCAGTGACCTGCTCACCGAACGTGCAGGTCATCAGGTCCATGGCGGCGGGGTCGTCCTGCGCATCCGGCATGCGCATCGCGAGCAGCACGGTGGTGAGCATCCCCTGCGCGAAGAAGTCCGATGCCTCCTGCGCACTCATGCCGGCCTCGTCCCTGGTGACGCGGTACACGTCTAGGAAGCAGGCGCGACCCAGCGGGCCGAACGTCTCGTCATGGCCGAGAGAGAACAGGTGCAGGAGGGTGAGGAGCGTGCCTCGGTCAGACATGAGGTTCGTGTAGGCGAACCCCAGCGCCATGCGCTTGTCATGGATGGTCTCGTCCCCGGTGAAGCCGGCGGCCGTCGTCCGGAATGCTTCGAGAACCAGACGGGATGCGCGCTCTGCCGCCTCCCTGAACAGGTTCTCCTTGCCGCCGAACATGCGAACCACGTAGGCCTGCGACACGCCTGCCTCATGCGCGATCGCGTCGGTGGTGCCGCCTGCGTAGCCCCGTTCACCGAAGACCACGGACGCGGCGGCGAGGATCTGCTCGCGCCGATCCTCGGCACTCATGCGGCGGGCTTCGTCGTCAGACATGTTGACATGTTATCAATCGATAACTATCGTGCGGAACTGTAGTAATCACTCGATTACAACCGGAAGGAAGGTCCCCATGTCTCCGTCGCCCCGCCGAGCACCACTCGGCCTCGTGATCCTCGCAGCGTCCTTGCCCATGTTCATGGCGATGCTCGACAACCTCGTCGTCACGAATGCCCTCCCCGTCCTCGCTGTCGAACTCGATGCGTCACTCGAGCAACTTCAGTGGTTCATCAACGCATACTCGCTCGCGTTCGCCTCGTTCATCCTCATGGCAGTGGCCCTCGGCGATCGGCTCGGGCGGCGCCGAGTCTTCATGTGGGGCGTCACGCTCTTCACCACCGCCTCCCTCCTGTGCGCGGTCGCGACCACTCCTGAGCTCCTGATCGGCGCCCGAGTCATCCAGGGCATCGGTGCGGCGGCGCTGCTGCCACTGTCACTGGCCATCCTGTCGACCAATGTGGAGCCGCGTCAGCGCCCCCTCGCGATCGGGGTGTGGGGTGGCGTGGCGGGCCTCGGCGTCGCGCTGGGCCCCGTCATCGGCGGAGCCGTCGTCGATGGATTCAGTTGGAACGCCATCTTCTGGCTCAACGTGCCCGTGGGAATCCTCGCCCTGCCGTTGATCCGGTACGCCCTCAAGGAGACCTACGGCGACCGCGTGCGCCCGGACGTCGCGGGCCTGCTGCTCGGCATGACGGGGGTATTCGGCGTCGTGTTCGGCATCGTGCGGGGCAACGAGGCAGGGTGGGCCAGCGGCCAGGTCCTCACCGCATTGATCGGTGGCGCAGCACTCCTGATCGCCTTCGTCCTGTGGGAGCGGCACACCGCGGCGCCGCTGCTGCCACTCGCCCTGTTCCACGACCGCTCGTTCACCGCCGCCAACGCGGTCGGGCTGATCTTCAGCCTCGGGATGTTCGGCGCGGTCTTCATTCTCATCCAGTTCCTGCAGGTCGTTCAGGGCCATTCGCCGCTGCGCGCAGGAGTGTTGACGATGCCGTGGACCCTCGCGCCGCTGTTCATCGCGCCGATCACCGGAGTGCTGACGCCCCGGGTGGGCACACGGGTGTTGATCGTGTCGGGCCTCGCCGCACAGTCGGTCGGACTGGCGTGGCTCGCCACGGTCCTGAACCCGAGTGTCCCGTACGGCGAGCTCGTGCCCGCGTTCATGCTCTGCGGCATCGGCATGGCGCTGGTGTTCGCGCCGTCAGCCACGGCCGTACTTGCCAACATGCGGGACGCTGACCACGCGAAGGCCTCCGGCACCAACTCCACCCTGCGGGAGATCGGCGTCGCACTAGGAATCGCAGTGCTGGCTGCGGTCTTCACCGCCGCCGGAGGCGAGATGACTCCGACGGGGTACACGGGCGCGGCACGTGACGCCGTCTACGTCGGAGCGGGCGCTCTGGCGCTGGCCACGATCGTGGGACTGCTCCTGCCGTCGAAGGCGCAGGCGGAGGCGACATCCGCAGCGCGCGAGCTGGAGGTCGCCGAGCGAGATCTGGTCACCGTCCCCGCACGCTGACCGCGCGGTGTCGGCGATCAATCGGGCCAGTCGATGCTCGGAAGCGCCTCGAGTGCGGGCTTGGCGAAGAGATATCCCTGCATGTAGCGCACGCCCTGGGACCTGAACCAGGAGTACTCGTCGTAGGTCTCGATTCCCTCCGCGACGACGTCGACCTGGAGCTTGCGGCACATGTCGATCACGGCGCTCACGACGACCTGGCGCACGGGATCCGCGTCCACGGCGCGCAGCAGGCCCATGTCGATCTTCACGACGTCGGGCTGGAAGTCCACCAGCAGCGAGAGGCCGGCGTAGCCGGCCCCGAAGTCGTCGATTGCAGTGATGAAGCCGCGGTCGCGGTAGTCGGTGAGGATCGACGTCAGGTGGCGCTTGTCGACCATGTCCTCGGACTCCGTCACTTCGAACACGATGCGCTCGACGGGGAAATCGAACCGCTCGGCCGCCGCGAGCGTGGCGCGAATGCAGGCCGCCGGCTCGTAGACGGCATTCGGAAGGAAGTTGATGCTGAGCCGGCACTCGATCCCCAGGCGAGCCGCCAGTGCGATCGCGGTGGTGCGGCACGCCTGATCGAACCGGTAACGGTTGTCCTCGGTGACCCGATCCAGGATGTGCGCGGCGCCCGCGCCGTCCGTCCCTCGGACGAGCGCCTCGTACGCGACGACCTTTCTCTCCTGGACGTCGACGACGGGTTGGAAGGCCATGGTGAACTCGAAGGGCAACGGATCGCCGCTGCGGCACTGCTCGCACTTCAACAGGTGATCCCGGACCGGTGTATGCATGCGGCCACCGTAACCGGTCGACTACCGCCCGTTCGGAGACGGCGGCACGGGAATGGAGTCCTCCTGCAGCGGAGAGGAGGCTGACATGCCGGCCGGGCAGGTGGCCAGCACGGCGACGAACGGCGACGCCATCGCCCGCAGCAACGCGCCGTAGTCGACACCGAAGCGCATCTCTGTCCCGGCGGCGATCACCGTGGATGTCTCGAGGACCAGATGATCGCTCGTGGCGCCGAGCACGCTCGCACCCGCCGGAGCCGTGAGTCCGTCCGGATCCGAATCCTGCCGGCCGAGCGCCACGATGGTCTGGATCCGACGGGCGCGCCCGGCGCGGACCGCAGGCGCGGACTGCCCGGCATGGGCCGCGCGCGCGGCGATCGGCGCCAGCTCGCCCCAGGGTGCGGTGGGCTTCTCCCGGGATTCGATCACGGCACCCACGACGGTGAACGCATCCGTGCGGAGCCCGTCGATCGGGAGCGCCGTGAGGGGGTCGAGACCCAGCAGCATGGCTTCGCCGAGTCGCAGATCGTTCACCGCGCCGACCGGACCGCGCCCGAGCGCCCACGGCAGGTTCGCGGAGTTGCCCCCGCTGACACGCAGGTCCGGCAGACCGAGCCGGGTCGACACGAGCGACGCGAGCGCCGACAGGTCGCGCATCTGCTCGGCACCGGGAATCACACCACTGAGGCACGCGAGGTTCGCTCCCACGCCGACGAGCTTCACGCCATCGACAGCGGCGACCTGGCGCGCGGTGGTGAGGAGCTCGCCAGGCATCAGCCCCTCGCGAAGGTCACCGAGCTCGACCATCAGCACCACGCCGTGGCCGCCTCCCACGGCCCGAGCCGCCTCAGCCAACGAGCGCACCACGTCGATGTCGCTCACCAGAGACACATCGGCGGCGAGGATCGCCCGCGGGGCCTGGGCCGGCGCCGGCGAGCGCAGCAGGGTCAAGGGGGCGGTGATGCCGGACCGCCGGAGTCGTTCAAGGTTCTCGATGCGGGAGTCGGCCAGGCGCGTCACGCCGCCCCGCAGCATCGCTCGAGCGACCTGTGGCGAACCGAGGGTCGCCTTCGTCACGCCCGTCACGGTGATGCCCGTGGGTGCCAGGCGCGCCACCAACGTCCGGGCATTGTGCTCGATCGCGGCGAGGTCGACCTCGATGCGCGGCGCGGTCATGAGCCGACCGGCGTGGCCTCCGGCGCGAGAGCTGGATACGCCTGCAGCACCATGTCGACCAAGCGCTCGGCACCATCCCACAGTGGGTCTGCGGCGGGGATGCCGAGTTCGAACTCGTAGAGCGCAGCGGAGGCGGCGACCTCGGTGTGGCCCATGCCTTCGTGGTTGATCGCGAGCCCGATGACGCGGGTGCGGCCAAACAGCTCGATGAGCGCCAGTTCGTCCGCGGCCTGGGGCATCGCGACATCCGGGTAGTCGCTGAGCACGGTGCGACCGGGGGCATGCTGCAGGATCACGGCCTGGGGGCGGCTGGCCCGGAGCACCACGGTCGAGCTGAGATATGCGGGGTGGCTGAGCGCTCCTTGGCCTTCGACGACGATGACCTGCGGGCGCTCGGCCTCCCAGGCCGCCACGACCGCGCCCTCGAGCTCGCCGACGCCGAACTGCGCCGGAATGGCGTCGAGTGCGACACCGTACTTCGCGCCCTGCATGAGGCCCGTCTGCCCGGTGCCGACCATGACGGCGTGCACGCCGGCGTCCTTGAGTGCTGCGGTCAGCAGGGTCGCGGTGGTGCGCTTGCCGATTGCCCCATCGGTGCCGAGAATCGCGATCCGCAAGCAGTCCACGCCATCGATCGCACCATCGAACATGCGCAGGTCGCGCGTGGGGCGCGGGCGGCGGATGTCATGGAGCGCGACACCGGCCTTCTGCGCATGGGCGGAGATCTCGGCGTCGTCCTCAAGGAACTCGTGCAGGCCGGACACGATGTCGAGCCCGGCGCCGATGGCCTCGATCACCGCCGCGCGGTCCGCGAGGCTCATGAGCCCCGACAGCGGCGCCAGGCCGAAGATGAAGACGTCGGGCGTGGGAGTCGGGACCGGTGCGGCAAGCGACTCGAGCGAGTCGCGTGGAGCAGGGGCCGCGACCGCAAGCGCCGCGGAGAGCGAGTCCACGACGGGAATGCCTGCGGCGACGTCCCCGAGTGCGAGCCCGGCATCGGCGCCGTCGATCGTGCTGTCGATCACGGCGACGATGCGGTATCGCTCGCTCGAGCGAACCAGCCCGTTGGCCGTCTTCCCATCGATCCTGGCGAAGTTGCCTTCGCAGTACACGACGGCCGTGGGACGTGAGTCTGCGCTCGTGGGCGCGGGCAGGGCGGAGACGGGTGGCGGAACGGGGCGCATGACAAGACCTCGAGTCGATGCTCGGAAGGAGGCGCCAGGGACGTTGCGGCCAGGAGGCCGGTGTCAACGAGAGGTCCCCACCAAGAAGGGGGTGAACGCTCAGTCTACGCCGGTTCCCACCACCTCACTTCTGCCCGGGGAGGAAGTCAGCTCACCTCGACCCTGCCCGCCACGTCCCCTCCCGCGACACTGCCGTCGGGCACCCGTCCGGCGAACGCCGCCTGAGGGGCCTCGAGGTGGCGACGCAGCGTACGCGCCCAGCGGTGGGACGGAAGGTCGGGACGCAGTGCGGCGAGCGCGGTGCAGTACTTGGACACGCGGGCCGGCCGCACGCCGACGGACCACAGGGCACGGTCAACGGCGCCGGCACGTGCCGATGCTTTGACTTCGACGATCAGCAGATCTCCGAAGCCAGCCTCGCGGCCATGGTTGTCGCGCCCTCGCACGTGCGCATCGACCGTGACCCGCGCATCGGACGTGAGGAGCGTGGCACGCTCGTAGGCCGTGGTGAGCGTCTCCGCGAGGCGCCCCACCGCATCGGCCGTCTCCGGGAAGGAGGCTACGAACCGTTGCGCCTCCGCGGGGAGTCGGGGCCCTCCGCAGCGAGCCGCGCCCGGGGTCAACCACTCGCGATGCTTGACCGTCTCCCCAGTGCGAGAGCGGAGCTTCACCTCGATCGCCATGGTGCCGACGTCGATGTAATGGCGCGTCCGCACCTTGTAGCGCAGCGGCCGTCGTCGCGCGGCCATGCGGTACGAGTCCAGGTCCGGGGTGTCGTAGTACGTGGACTCGTAGCGGAACGTGCGGCGGCCGTCGATGTCGAGCACGCGCGGGGCGGCTTCCAGGGAGGCGAGCGCCAGCGCCCAGGTCTCGGGGCGCAGCACGTACTTGCGGTCGGTCCTGGTCTGCAGGGCGGCGATGGCGTCCAATTCCTCGAGCGTGACGGACGCAAGCTGACCGATCACGCCCGGCCACGCTCCGGTGACGGTCATCGGTGCGCACCCGTCGCGACCGGCTCGGACGCGGGTGCCGCGTGCGGCAAGGGAGTCACGGCCGGCGCTGGCGCAGGGTTCGCCGCCTCTTCGCCGCGAGGCACACCGAATCGGACGTCGACCACCGTCGTGTCGGTCACCATGTCCACCCGGCGGATCTGCACCCGATGCACCGGCCCGCCGAGGAGCGCTCTCAGGTGAGCGACCGCATCGGCCTCCCGGGTGAACGCGCGGTCAAGGGTCATGGTCTGCTGACGCGATCGTGAGAACAGCGCCGGGTGGTCGCCGATCGCGATCACCGCCAGCAGCACCGCCATGAGCGTGAAGCTCACCGACGGCGAGATCGACGGGAATCCGCCCAGCAGACCCAAGGCGATCGCCGTGAAGTAGTAGGCGATCTCGGCGTGATCCATCTCCGTCGATCGCAGCCGGATGATCGACAGCACCGCGAAGATGCCCAGGCCGAACCCGAGCGAGATCTCAGCGTTGGTCATGGCATACGTGACGCCCATGACGCCCACGTTGATGGACAGCAGGGCGACGATCATGTCGCGGCGGCGGTGGCGGTGGCGCGGGAAGTACAGGCCGAACACCATCGCCCCGATGGCGATGAGGTCGGCGGCGATGAAGGCTGCAATGGGCACGGGTCACCTCTGAGCTGAGATCGGGCCCGCCCCGGTCATGGCTCGGTGAGAGCCGTCGGGGATCGAGCGGTGGTGATCTCCATCGCACCGCGCCCGCCTGGGAGAACGCTGAGAGCCACAGCACAGCCGCCTGTGACTTGAGCTGAGCGTCCTGCCAGGGCGTTGCCAGCAAACTCCGAGGCCCAGGTGTGAGACTGAGACCATGCCCACACGCACGATCCTCGTAGTCGACGACGAGGACAACCTCCGCACCATGCTCGTCGCCGCCCTCCGGTACGAGGGCTACACCGTCCACCAGGCCGTCGACGGTGCGGACGGGCTGCGCGCGGTCAAGGAGCACCGTCCCGATCTGATCGTGCTCGACGTGATGATGCCCCACGTCGACGGGTTCGCGATGTGCCGGCGGCTGCGGGAATCCGGCGACCGCACCCCGATCATCTTCCTGACGGCGCGCGACAGCGCGGCGGACAAGGTCGAGGGGCTCACGATCGGCGCCGACGACTACCTCGACAAGCCGTTCAACCTGGACGAGCTGGTGGCTCGCGTGGAGGCGGTGTCGCGACGGGTCGAGCGCTCGCCAGGCGCGTCCGAGGTGTACGCGGTCGCGGACCTGATCCTGGACGACGTCGCCCACCGCGTGACGCGCGGCGGCGTGGAGACGCCGCTGTCCCCCACCGAGTACCGCCTGCTCCGTCACCTCATGCGTCACGTCGGGCGAGTCATGTCGCGCGGGCAGCTCCTCGAAGGCGTGTGGGGCTACTCGCCCGACGACGATCCGGGCGTGGTCGAGACGTACATCGGGTATCTGCGCCGCAAGGTCGATCAGGTCGAGCCCCACCTCATCCACACCGTGCGCGGAGCCGGCTACACCCTGAGGGCGCCGTGAGCACCGACCAGGCGCAGACACCGTCCCCCATGAGGGCGCGCCTCTCGCTGCGGGACCGTGTGCTCGTGGGGTTCGCCGCGGTCGCCGTCATCGCGATCGCCATCGCTGTCGCGGTCACCGCCACCACGCACCAGTACCAGATGGCACAGCTCGACCAGCGACTCGAGTCGTTCGCGGGACCCTTCGTCGTCGACCAGCCGATGCAGCGCCTGCCGCGCAACCCCAGCGAGGACCTCTCCCGCCCATCGGACGCGCTTCGTGGCTTCCTCGCAGCGGATGGGGAGCTGCACGTGGTGCTCGCACCCACCGTCGAGGGCGCGGACGATGCGGTGCCGGTGATCGATGCGGACGAGCTGTCGCCGACCTTCGCGACTCTCCTGACGGCACCGTCGTCGGACGGCTCAGGCGACTTCCGTGTGCTCGCACGTCCCGCGGATGACGGGTGGGACGTGACGGCGCTCTCGATGGACTCGGTGCAGAGTGCGACTCAGCGCCTCGTCGCGATCGAGATCGCAGGGATCGCGCTGATGCTCGGCGGTCTTGGCCTGGTCGCCTGGTGGATGATCCGCATGGGCATCACGCCGATGCGGCGCATGATCGACGCCTCGTCCCGCATCGCGGCCGGCGACCTCGATGTGCGCCTCGAGGGCGCCGGTCGCGGAAGCGAGACCGCGGAGCTGGCAGGTTCGCTCAACGCGATGATCGCCACGCTCACTGACTCGCTGCGCGAGCGAGAACGCTCGGAGACGAGGCTGCGGGAGTTCGTCGCGGACGCCTCGCACGAGTTGCGCACACCCCTCACCACCGTGCTGGGGTACTCGGAGCTGCATCGCCGCGGCGCACTGCGGCGGAAGGCTGACCAGACCGACGCCTGGGCGCGTACCGAGGCAGAGGCCGGCCGGATGCGGAGGCTGGTGGACGACATGCTCGAGCTCGCGAAGTACGACGCGGAGCCGCGACTCGCGCAGCAGCCCGTCGCTCTTGGGCGGCTCGCGCGGGATATCGTGACCGACGCATCGGCCGCCTTCCCCGAGGCCACGTTCACTGCCACCGGCGATGAGCTCACCGTCACCGGGGACGCGGACCGGCTGCGACAGGCGCTGCTCAACGTGATCTCGAATGCCGCACTTCACGGCGGCGCAACGGTCGCGGTGGTCGTCGAGCGCGAGGACGGCCGCGCGCGCGTCGCCGTCATGGACGACGGGCCCGGCATGGCGCCCGAGATCGCGGCGCGAGCCACGGAACGGTTCGTCAGAGGCGACTCGTCGCGGCGGCGCTCTACGGGCGGGGCGGGGCTCGGGCTCGCCATCACCGCGGCGATCATCGAGGCGCACGGTGGGGCCCTGGACGTGTCGTCGATCCCGGGAGAGGGCACGAGAGTGACGATCAGTCTGCCGCTCGCCGCCGACCCACCCGCCACCGCCCGCCGTGCTGGGCCACCGTGAGCCGGTGGCGACCCCATGACCAAGCCCGTCTCGCCGTCCTGGTCGACGCCGACAACGCCCATGCCAAGCACGTGGACGCGCTGGTCGTCGAGATCGCAAAGCATGGCACCGCGAGCGTGCGCAGAGCATACGGCGACTGGACCACGAACCAGTTGAGGCCCCGGATGGACAGCCTGCTGCACCACTGCGTCAAGCCGGTCCAGCAGTTCAGCTGCACGTCGGCACCGTCGGCGGGCTCGGCCTGATATCGAGCGACAGCGAGATCACACGCCTGGCGTCCGACGTCGACTTCCGCCTAAGAGATCACCCCGCAGGCGTCGGCGACGTCAGCTGTCGCAACCAGCAAGCGGCGTACCTGCCCAGGGTCAGGGTCAGGGTGCCGGCTGCGGACACCTCGAGGGGCTCCGCCACGCCCGCGCCCGTCGCGAGTTGATCTCTCACCATGGTGCCGCGGGGAAGCCCCGTCGTCAGGGTGACCTCGACCGGCGCCTCACCCAGGTGGTGGACTGCGATCACGGACTCACCGTCGAGCTCCGCCCGATGCGCGAGCACGGAGGGCGCGTCGCTCTCGAGCCACTCGATGTCTCCCCACCCGAAGTGAGGCATCTCCCGGCGGTGCCCGGCGAGCCGCGACATGTAGGTGAGCAAGGAATCTGGATCCCCCCGCTGCGCCTCGACGCTGATGTGATCAGGGCCGAACGGCCGCGCCGGCATCGGCCGGCGCATCTGCTCGACACCCGCGGTGGTGAAGCCACCCGTGGGACCCGGCTCCCACTGCATCGGGGTCCGCACCGAGGAGCGACCCGGGACGTCGAGGTTCTCGACCATGCCGATCTCCTCGCCGTAGAACAGCACCGGGGTGCCGGGGAGCGAGAACAGCAGCGAGTACACCATGCGCATGCGCTCCTGGTCGCCCTCGACCATGCTCGGCAGGCGGCGTCGCAGCCCGCGCCCGAAGACCTGCATGTCGGGCTCCGGGCCGAATGCCGCGAACACCTCGTCGCGCTGCTCGGGAGTCAGCTGGTCGAGCGTCAGCTCGTCGTGGTTGCGCACGAACGTCGCCCACCGGGTATCGCGCGGGGCCAGCGGACGCGACGCCATCGCCTCCCGCATCGGCCGTGCATCCTGACGTGCGAGCGCCAAGAACATGACCTGCATGCCCGGGAAGTCGAACGAGAGATCCAACTCGTCGCCACCGTCACCGAAGAACCGCATCAGCTCCTCGTAGGGGACGTTCACCTCGCCGAGCATGATCGCGTCGCCGGAGCGCCTCGTCATGAACGAGGACAGGGCGCGCATGTACGAGTGCGGGTCGGTCTCGACGTCAGCGCCCTGCACGTGAGACGTCGTCAGCAGGTACGGCACCGCGTCGACACGGAAACCTGACAGCCCCAGTTCCATCCAGAACCCCATCACACGCGCGATCTCGTCGCGAACGTCGGGATTGGAGATGTTGAGATCGGGCTGGTGACGGTAGAAGTGATGCAGGTAGTACTGATCCGTCGCCTCGTCGTGTCGCCATAGGCTGTCCTCCTCGTCAGGGAAGATCACGGCCTGCGGAGCACCCTCCGGGGGCGAATCCCGCCACACGTACCAGTCGCGCTTGGGGTTATCGCGCGACGACCGCGACTCCTGGAACCACGGGTGCTGGTCCGAGGTGTGATTGACCACCAGGTCCGCGATCACCCTGATGCCGTGGTGGCGCGCCGTGCGCATCATCTCGACGAAGTCGCCGAGCGTGCCGAGCCGTGGGTCCACCGAGTAGTAGTCCGCGACGTCGTATCCGTCATCGCGGTTGGGTGACGGGTAGAACGGCATCAGCCACAGACAGGTGACGCCGAGCCTCGCCAGGTGATCGATCCGCGAGGTCAGCCCACGGAAGTCCCCGATCCCGTCGCCGTTGGAGTCCTGGAACGTCTCGACGTCGAGGCAGTAGACGGTGGCGTTGCGCCACCACACATCAGCTTGATCGGCGGGTCTCATGGCTGGGCAACGGGTCGGGGGCTCCGCTTATGCCCCGGGGGCATGGTGACGACGCTCGCGGTCTTCCTACCCGACGCACGACGAGCGCATTCTGTGTACAGAACCTTCCTACAGCGGGGTGTCGAGAAAAGAGCCCTCGAGCCGCCACTCGCGGGTGGGCGCCAGCGACGCGACGAACGCGGCATCGTGGCTGACCACCACGAGCGCCCCTCGGTAGGCCTCGAGAGCGGCGATCAGGTGCGATCGCGACGCGAAGTCGAGGTTGTTCGTCGGCTCGTCGAGCAGCAGCAGCTGCGGTGCGGGCCTCGCCAGCAGCAGCGCGGCGAGCGTGGCCCGCAGTCGTTCTCCGCCTGAGAGGGTGGCCGCGAGCGCATCGCCCGCGTCCCCTCGGAAGAGGAATCGCGCGAGACCGGCACGCACGTCGTGCGGCGTCGCTCCGTGCGCCTGTGCGCGCACGTTCTCCACGACGGTCAGTGCGGGATCGAGCACGTCCAGACGCTGCGGCAGGTACCCGACGGGCACCAGCGCCGATGCGGTCCCCGCCAGTGGCGCGACCTCGCCCAGCAGCGTGCGGAGCAGGGTGGTCTTTCCGCTCCCATTGCGTCCGCGGATCACGATGCGTTCGGGACCCTGCACCACCGCGTCGATGGCCGCTCCCGTCGGCAGCACACAGGAGTCGAGGCGAGCGACGTCGCGCCGCGCCGGCACCTCGGTGTCAGGCAGCTCGACCCGGATCTCTCGGTCTCGCTCTGCGGCCTCCTGGGCATCTCCCAGCCTCGTCCGCGCGTCGCCGAGCCGGTCCTCGTGCACCCCGGTGACGCGCGCCTCCGCGGTCTGCGCCTTGCGCTTGAGCTCGCCGGCAATGACCTTGGGCAGGTTCGCGTCCTTGGCCTTGCGCGCTCCGACACGCTGCCGCTTCGCCGAGCCCTCCACGTGCGCTCGGAGTTCGCGCTGCTGCCGCGCGACGTCGGCTCGGGCGCTGCGCACCTCCTGGTCCGCGGTCGCGCGCTCCGCCTCGAGCGCCTCCTCGTAGGCGTGGATGTCGCCGCCGAACCACCGCAGCCTCCCGCGGCGCAGCTCGCCGATGGTGTTCGCCCGCGTGAGCAGCGCTCGGTCGTGGCTCACCGCCAAGGTCGGCTCGCGTCGCTGGGCCAGCGCCTCGACCACCTGCGCGATCGCGGCCGAATCGAGATTGTTGGTGGGCTCGTCGAGCAGCAGCACGTCGGGACGGCGGTGCAGAGCCGAGGCGAGCGCCAGACGGGTGGTCTCCCCTCCAGACAGCTCGCCGACGGTGCGGTCGAGCGTGTCGGGGGGAAGACCCAACGACGCCAACGTGCCCGATGCGCGCTCCTCGGCGTCCCAATCGTCGCCGACGATGTCGTAGTCGCTGGGGTCGACGGAGCCACCCTGAATCGCGCGAAGGGCGGTGCGAATGCGCGTCAGGCCCATCACCGCATCGGCTCTCACCGAGGCGTCCAGAGCGACGTCCTGAGGGACGTGCACGAGCGACGCCGTGCGCAGCACCGTGCCCGAGGCGGGTGGCAGGTCGCCCGCGAGCAGACTCAGCAGCGTGGACTTGCCGGCGCCGTTGGCGCCGACGATGCAGGTGAGGCCGCTGCTCACGGCGCCGGTCGCATCGGCGATCACGGGCGAGCCGTCGGGCCACAGAAAGGTCAGGTGAGAGAAGGACAGGGAAGACATAGGTTCTCGCAATGCGTCTGGGATGCGGGGGTGCGCGTGGCCAGACGTGAGCGTCTGGCGAACCTAGATCTTCATGTCGCGTGAGTCTCCTGTGTCGGGATCGATGACCACAGAGATCATACGCGCCGACCTATACTCCCCGCATGTCGCTCCGCGTGCCCCTCGCTCTTGTCGGCGCGCTCGTCGCCGGCGTCGTCATCTCGTTCGGACAGACCTTCTCCCCTGATGTCCTCGCGCCGCTCTTCAACTCTGCCGCTCCGGTCGTCGCGCTCGCAGCCGCCGTGTCGATGGCAGCCCGTGCGGTGTGGGCGCGGATGGTGATGGGTGCCACAGCCGGTCCGCTCGCCATGGTCGGGTACTACGCCACATCCGCGCTGAGGGGCTACGGCGTGAGCACCTCGATGGTGCTGATGTGGTGCACGGCTGGCGTGATCGCCGGGGCCGCGATGGGATTCGCGCTGTGGACGCTGCGCCACTCGGACTCGTGGCCACTGCGCGCGGTGTCTGCGGCGGTGTTTCCTGGAGTCGCGCTCGGGGAGGCGGGGCACGGGCTCCTCAGGGTCGCAGACACCACGCCCGTCGCCTATTGGTGGTCGGCCGCGGCCGCCGGGGTGGGAGTGCTGACGTGGCTCTCCCTCACTCGACTCCGCACCATGCCCGGCATCCTCCTGGCCTGCGCGACCACGGCTGTCTTCGCGGGTGCACTGTTCTTCATCTACGGAGTGGCCTGAAGGCAGGGGACGGCGCCGTGGCCCGGGCGGGCGCGCAGCGGGGCCGACTCGCCGGGGACGTGTCAGCCGCCGGAGCAGACGGCCGATGCGCGAGTCACCAGGGCATGGGGATGTCGGTGGTGCGACGCGAGTCGTCGGGAACGTGCGGCAGAGCGTCGCCGTCCCCCCGGATGCAGAACCACGTGAGAGGACCCTCGGACTCGGGCACGCATCGCCAGGTGCGCAGGACTCCCTGACCCACGCGGATCGCGGTGCCCGGCCCGACGTCGACCACGTCGTCGCCCAGGCCCATCTGGCCGCGGCCGGTGAGGAAGATGTACAGCTCCTCGTCGGAACTGTGCGCGTGCCAGTAGCCGGCCTCCTCGCCCGGGACCATGGAGTTCGCCGTGACGCCGATGAACTGCATCGGCAGTTCGTGGTCGAGCACTCGGCGACCGTCGCGCGAACGGTCGGGCACGAATCCGCCGAAGTGCTCGCGCCACTGGTCGCTGGGGCCGATCTCGATGTGCTGGTAGTCGCTCATGATCCGCAAGCATGCCAGAGTCCACGGGACCGCGCGACGGTCACGCCGAGGGGCGCGAGCTGGGGGCGAAGACCCGATGGGCGCCGACCTCGCTCACCCGAAGACCTGACCCTCGAGGCGGGCGTAGCTGGCCTCCATGCCCGCCACCATGCCTGTGCCCAGCACGATGTCGCGCACCTCGGCGTTCGGATAGGTGATGACGAGTGAGAGCAGGGTCCCGCCGTCGACGGGCGTGAGGGTCAGCTCGTTCACGTTCGGCTCGCCCTCCACGCCGATCATGGACTCGGTGGTGACCTCGCGAAACGGGGGCTCGGCCTCGAGCAGCTCGCCTGTGAAGCCGAACCGGTTCTCACCGTTCTCGTCCTCCCACTCGTTGCGGTAGGTGTCGCCCACCTCGTGCGCGATCTCGCACACCGGCATGGTCCAGCCGTCGGGCCCCAGAAGCCAGCGCTTCATGAGGTCGGGGTCGTGGTGGGCCTGCCAGATCTGCTCGGGGGTGCCGCGGATCACGCGGGAGACGCGCACCTGGGTGTCGGAGAGGGTCTGGGCCTCCGCCACGCGGCTGGCCGCGAAGGACTCGAGGTCCGCGAGCACGTCGTCGATCTGGCCCATCGCGGAGGTCATGCCCTCCTCCATGCCCATCTCGATCAACTGCTCGAGCTGGTCGAGCGAACCGAAATGCGTGGTGGTGATGAGGCGAGACCCACCGTCGGTCTCCTCGAACTGGAACGTCATGCGCATCGACGGCATCTCGGCGTTCTCATCGCCGCTCTCGTCAGCGAAGCCGTCGCGGACCTCGAAGGAGTGGCCGGGGTCCACGGCGAGGAACTCCCAGAAGCCTCCCGACCTCTCCCCATCCGGCCCGGTCATCACGTAGTGGCTGCGCCCGCCGGGGAAGACGTCGTGGCGGGTGAAGGTCGCCGGCCACTCGACCGGACCCCAGAACTTCTCGATCTGCCGGGGGTCGGTGTACGCCTCCCAGAGGCGCTGGCGGCTTGCGGTGAAGTCGGCGATCACGGTCATCGTGAGCCCGTCGAGGTTCTTGTCGACTGAGGTGATGGACATGGCGAAGGCCTTCCTACGGTGGGCTACTCGGGGGCGTCGGCGAGCAACGCATCGAGCCGGTCGACGCGTGCGCGCCAGATCTGCTCGTAGGCGTCCAGCATGGCTTGCGCGCGCCGAATCGCCTGGGGATTGCCACGCACCTTGCGCTCGCGGCCGCGGGGATGCTTGGTCACGAGACCGGCTCCCTCGAGGATCGCGACGTGCTTCTGGACCGCCGCGAAGGACATGTCGTACGCCCGCGCGAGTTCGGACACCGAGGCCTCGCCTGCGAGGCTCCGGCGCACGATGTCACGGCGCGTGGAATCGGCGAGTGCCCGGAAGATCCGGTCCACCTCGTCGTCGGAGAGTTCAGCTTCCACAACCATTTGGTTGTAGGTTATGACCGGCCGATGCGGGTGTCAAGAGATCGGCACCGCTCCCGTTCGCCCGCGCTAAGCCGGGGGCGCGGCGGAGTCCGCGGCGACGCGCGCGATGACCTCGGCGTACTGCGTGGTCTCGACGCAGCCAGGAATCGCGAGTCGCCCGCCGACCACGGTGAAGGGCACTCCGGTGGCGCCGAGCTCTCGCGCCTGCGCCTCATCGGCACGCACCGCGTCCGCGAACTCCTCGCCGGCGAGCACCTCCAGCGCGCGCTGGCGCGCCATGCCCGCGGTGGCGGCGGCCTCCGCGAGCGCGCCGTGATCGGAGATGTCGACCGTGCCGTCGAAGTGCCCGCGCTGGATCGCCTCTCGCACCTCCAGGCCGCGACCGTCGACGGCTGCAGCCGCGATGAGCCGGTGGGCATCGAAGGTGTTCGCCGTCACGCGATCCGACGAGTACGGGAGGCCCTCGGCGCGAGCGAGGTCGGCGACGCGCCCATCCATCTGCGCTGCCTGCTCCGGCGAGGCGCCGAACTTGCGCGACAGCATGTCGATCACGCGCTCGGGATGGGAGTGGGACGGGTCGAGCTCGAAGGCGTGCACCACCAGCTCGACGGGAGTGGAGCCGTCCTCGGCGGCGGCCCGTAGGCGCGCCTCTCCCACGTAGCACCACGGGCAGACGATGTCGGCCCAGGTGTCGATGCGGAGGGCGGCGGGAGCAGCGGTGTCAGTCATGGCGGGGCAACGCGCCCGTCGGGCCTGAGATTCCGGGTCACTCGCTGTACGCCTCGTCGGACTCCCGCACACCCACCGCAGCGTCCATGATCCGATAGGCGTTGGCGATCACCGTGAGCACCGGGTTCACGCCCCCATTGGTCACGTGAACCGAGGCGTCGACCACGCGCAGGTTGTCGTGACCCCACACCCTCCCCAGCGGATCCACCACCGACGTCCGCGGGTCGCTGCCCATCCGACAGGTGCCGGCCTGGTGCTGCCCCACGCTCGGGCCGGAGCCTGCAGCGCGGGGCGCCATCGGCACCACCGTGGTCGCGCCGGCGGACCGCAGCCACTCCTCGGCGCGGTCGGTCAGGAACCGCTGAGCCCGCAGGTCCTCGGGGTGAACGTCGCCGGAGAGCCTCGCCACCGGCATCCCCGTGTGGTCGGTGACGCGTGCGTCCAACGTGACGCGCGCATCGGCCGTCGTGACCTCGTGGACGGGCCCCACGACTCGCTGCATGCGCGGCGCCAGATCCCGCAGCCCGCTCACGATGCCGGGACCCGCGTGAGGGAGCAGGCCGGCGTCCTGCAGATACCCCAAGGCAGACGCGGGGGTGGGCACGAAGTCGTTCGCGAGCATCCCGCCGCCGACGACGCCAGGATTGCCGTGACGGAAGTCGTTGGTGGCGATCGCCGGCCCCGGACCCGTGCCCTCCTCGACCCGGTCCGCAAAGATCCCCAGCGCCCCCGCGTAGACGTGCGCCTGGAGGTGTCGCCCCACCTGGTCATGGACGTTTCCCACCCCATTGGGCTCGAGGGCGTGGGGGCTTGCCAGCAGCAGCCGGGCGCTCTCGACCGCGCCCGCGGCGAGCACCACCTGCTCCGCCTCGACGCTGGCGTGCCACGGCTGTGCAGGGTCAGCGCTGCGGAGCTCGACTCCGGTGATGCGGCCGGTGCGATCCGTCGTCAGCCTCACCGCCTGTGCGCCCGCCAGAATGCCGAGGCGTCCGGTCCGGGCCGCGCGTCGCAAGGTCGTGTTCTGCGCTCCGGCCTTCGCTCCGACCGGGCATGCGAAGCCCACGCACTGAGCGCAGCGCACGCATGCCGCCCGCCCCCGGTAGGGCTCCGAGTTGACGAGCAGCGGCACGGGCAAGGTCTCCCAGCCGAGCGCATCGGCCCCTTCCTTGAGGCGTTGCGCGCCGGGCGTGCGCGGCATCGGCGGCAGTGGGTACGGACTGGAACGTGGGCCCTCCGTCGCCGGGTCGCCCGGTGCCCCGGACACCCCCCACTCGAACTCCGCATGGGCGTAGTAGCGCTCCATGTCCTGGTAAGACACCGGCCAGTCGGCCAGGGTGCTCCCTTCGGGCACACCGTAGGTGGTGGCCATCCGGAAGTCATTCGGCGACAGGCGCCACGCCTGGCCGCCGTACACGCGCGTGCCACCGCCGAGCGTCATCGCGTTGTTACCCCAGCGTGAGTCGGCGGACGTCACCACCGTGCCGTCTGCAAGCACCCGAGGATTGCCGACGACGGGGGGTCCGGTCAGCACGTCGAGCCCTGCGTCGGCACGCGGATTGCGAAGGTGGTCACGGGCGAGGGCGCGAGTCGGCGGCGCGCCGCCGCGCTCGATCACGAGCACCCGCAGGCCCGCCTCCGCATACTCCTGGGCGGCGACCGATCCCCCGGCACCGGACCCGACCACGATCGCGTCGTAGCGCGGCTGCAGCTCCGCGTGTCCCACGAGCGACGCCATGACCTCGTCGGCGATGTCGGACCCTTCCGGCACGGACACGGGGGCGGGGCGCCAGCCCAGCCCGAGCCAGGTCCTCGAGTCAGCCAGGTGCACCCGCGCCGCGAGCCGCGAGAACCACCGGACATCGGGATCGTCCTGGGAGGTGGCCGCACGCGCCGCGGGGATGCGGCCCGCCATCGCGGCGAATCGGGAGGCACCGCCTGGGTGATCGTCGGCGAGGATCGCGCTCAGACGAGCCGTCAGTGCGGGCGCGGACACGGCGGCGGCCGCCTCCGGCACCACGGCAGCCACCCATGCGGCCAGCACGTCGTCATCGACATGGGTCATGCATCCAGCCTACGGCCGCCAGATGACGCCGCTGTTTCGCCGGCGGGTGCGGCGGCCACGGCTCCATCGCGGTCGCAATGTCAAGAACTCTTGACACCATGTCACGAGTCCCTTACATTCGTGGTGTCAAGAACTCTTAACATCGGAGACGCGCATGACCTTCGAGCAGAAGACACCATGGTCGTACGGCTTCGCCGCCGAGGCCAACGACGTGCCCGCAGTCTTCGGCGCCATCGCGAAGGCGATCGCCGGCGTCAGGGGAGCGTGAGCACCATGGAGTTCTCCCAGCGCCACACACTGGTGGGCACGGCGATCAGCGTCACCACCATGGCCACCTACGTCGCCATCGTCGTCGTGCGGGCCCTCACCGACGACCTCCCCCTCGCTGGCGTCGCGTGGCAGGGACCCATGCTCTGGTGCGTGGGCGTGGGCGGTGCCGTGTACGCGGCCGCCTACGCCGTGATGCGCTCCCGCCACCGTGGTGAGCGCGTCACGGATGAACGCACCGACCGCATCGAGACGCAGGCGGAGTTCGCGGCGTCCGGTCTCACGAGCCTCGGCGTCCTCGCCGCGCTCGTGATGCTGGCGCTCGACGCGGACCCCTTCTGGGTGGCGAACACCCTGCTCATCGTCACATGGCTGGGATCGCTCGTGGGCGCCGGCGTCGCCATCGAGGCGTATCGGGAAGGTCTGGACCGATGAGCCGCCACGAGCTGCGCGCGCCCCACGACGACGAGCGCGCGCCCATGACCGTGGAGGAGCGCGCCGTCTGGGTCTACCTCGCCGTCTTCCTCACCACCTCGATCGCCTACGCCGCCGTGGTGATCCCGCGCGCCCTCAGTCAGCCCATCGAGGAGGTCTCGTGGGTGGTGCCCATGCTGTGGGCCATCGGCGTGTCGATCGCGGGCACCATCGTGGGCTCGATCCTCGCCGCGATCGGCGCGGCGATCGGGCTCGCCGTCCGCGGCAGGGACCCGGAGATC
Organism: Demequina aestuarii; assembly: GCF_000975095.1. Classification (GTDB taxonomy): domain Bacteria; phylum Actinomycetota; class Actinomycetes; order Actinomycetales; family Demequinaceae; genus Demequina; species Demequina aestuarii. The sequence continues at coordinate 125,131 of NZ_BBRD01000001.1, read as the reverse complement.
GAGCTCGGGTCAGACGAGCGCGACAAGGCCATCGAGCGGCTCGGCAACCGCGCCACCTACGGCGTGGTCTCGGCCGGCATGCTCGCCGTGCTGGTGCTCGCGATGCTGGATGCCGACTCGTTCTGGATCGGCAACGCGGCGTTCGCCGCCGGCTTCGTCGGCGCGTGCGTCGAGGCGGTCGTGAAGATCCGCGCCTACCGGCGGGGGTTCTGATGGGCCGCCCGTCGAAAGCCAGTCCCACCAGGGTCACCAACGCGATCCGCGCGCTGCGGTTCGCGCACGGTGAGATGACCCAGGCCGATCTTGCGGCGCGCATCGGCGTCACCCGCCAGACGGTCATCGCCATCGAGCAGGGACGGTACTCACCGTCGCTCGAGATGGCCTTCCAGATCGCGCGGGCCTTCCAAGTCCCGCTCGACGACGTCTTCCAGTATCCGGAGGAGGACCCGGCCTAGCGAGGGGCGCCCCCGAGCGCCGCCCGCCTGCGCATCGGCCGCCACCCGGCCCACGCGCATCCCCAGCGCACCGCGGTCACGCGACGTGACCTCTCTTCAGTGCACCCATACGAGAGTTCAGCGCGCCCGGCGACGGGCGCAGAAGGAGACACCATGACCACCACCGACACCGTCCGGACGGCGCGCGCCGCCGGACTCGCATACCTGGGGCTCGCCGTCACCGGCATGCTCGGCTTCCTCGTCGTGCGTCCACAGCTCTACACGGCCGATGCGGCCGAGACCCTCGCGAACCTCGCCGGCGAGCAGTCGCTGGCCCACACGGCGGTGCTGCTCGAGATGGGCGTCGTCGTCACCCAGGCGCTGGCCGCCGTGTGGTTCTACCGCCTGCTGAGGGACGTGCGCCCCGTCGCCGCATTCGCCATCGCCGCATTCGGGCTCATGAATTCCGCCGCCATCATGGCGTCCGGAGCCTTCATGATCGCCGCCACAGCCATCGCCGGCGATCCGAGCATCGTCGCCGGCGCCGATGCGGCGGGAACCGTGGGAGCGCTCGGCGCGCTGAGCACGGCGACCTGGGGCATGGGCACCGTCTTCTTCGGGCTGTGGCTGATCCCGATGGGTTGGGCGGCGTTGACCACGCGGAGGTTCCCCGTCACGCTCGGGTGGCTGCTGATCGTGGGCGGCTCGGGATATCTCATCTCCGGCCTGGTCGGCTACGGATTCGCCGGCTCACCGGAGTGGCTCGTCACTGCGCTCGGGCTTCCGGCCACCGCAGCGGAGTTCTGGATGATCGGGTATCTTCTGGTCGCCGGCATCCGCCCGCGTGCGCATGCCACGGTCGCCGCCGCGCCGGCGACGGTGGGTGCGTGATGCGCCCCTCCGACGCACGGGTCGAGACGCCCTCCTCGGACCTCCCCGCGACGATGGCCGTGATCGCCCAGCACCGCTATGGCGAGGCGGACGACCTCGCGGCGACCCGGCTGCCCGTTCCCACCCCCGGGCCGCGAGACGTACTCGTGCGCGTCGCGGCGGCGGCGCTCAACCCCGCGGATGTGTTCCTCATGCGCGGACGGCCGAAGGTGCTGCGACTCGCGGCGGGAGCGCGCCGCCCCAAGGTCACCGTGCGCGGCTCCGACGTCGCTGGAGAGGTCGTCGCAGTGGGCGCGGACGTGGCGCATTGGCGTCGAGGCGACCGCGTGTTCGGCGAGGCGTCCTCCGGGTCCCTCGCCGAATACGCGCTCGCCAGGGGCGACCGCATCGCGCGAGTCCCGGAGGGCGTGCCGTGGGTCGATGCCGCGGCGTCCGTCATGGCGGCGCTCGCGGCTCGCGACGGGCTCGTCGCGGGAGGTCTCCCGCCGGACGCCGATGCGAACGGCAAGCGCGTGCTCATCATCGGGGCCTCAGGCGGCATCGGGTCGTTCGCGGTGCAGCTCGCCACGCACGCGGGCGCCCACGTGACGGCCGTGTGCTCGGGCCGCAATGCGGACGCCGTCCGGGCCCTGGGTGCGCACGCGATCGTCGACTACACGCGCGAATCCGTGGCGGACCTCCCCGCGTGGTTCGACGTGATCTTCGACAACGTGGGGGCCACCCCCATGGAGGAGCTCCACGCACTCACCTCTGCCACGGGCGTGGTGCTGCCCAACAGCGGCCTGCCCGGCCCTGACGGCGGGCCGCTCATGCGCGTCGCTCGTTGCCACGCGCGGCGGGTGCTGCTGCGCCGACGGTATCGAGCGTTCTTGTCGACGCCGTCGACGGCGGCGCTCGAGTCGATCGCAGGGGCGCTGCGCGACGGCACCCTCTCACCGCTGCTCGACGTCGTCCTTCCTCTCGAGCGCGGCTCGGAGGCCATGGCGCGGGTCGCGTCCGGGCACGCGCGCGGCAAGGTCGTGGTGACGCCATGAGGGTCGTCACGTAGGACCGCTACGGCGGGCGGGAGACCCCCGTGCTCCGTGACGACGAGCGGGACCCGGCTCCGGGAAAGGGAGAGGCCCCGGTCGGGGTCGCTGACGCCGGCCTCGAGCCCTATCACTGGCACATCTACCGGGGCGACCCCTGGCTCGCGCCGTTCGCCTTCGTGCTGCGGGGCCCCGGTCATCGCGTCGTCGGCGTGGGGCGCATGACCGTGCCGATCGCTGGCAGGACTGTCAAGCCCGACGTCTCTCTGGTCGCCGCCCGGGACGCCGGCTCGGGCCCGAGCGCGTCAGGGCCGCGCCCTGCGGCGGCTAGTACTCCCACTGCCGCCAGAAGGCGCTGTCGCGCTTGGGCCGCCATCCGTGCGCGCGCAGGATGCGGAACACCGGCACCTTCGCATCGGCCGGGACGAGGCGGATCGAGCCCGAGGACGCTGTTCCCGCCGGGCTGTCGACCTGCCCCGCGGCCCACACCTTGGTCACCGAGCCGGCGCCCATCGACTTCGCCCGCGACCAGCTCCTGGCTCCGGTCAAGGACGCGCTCGCACCTGACCCGACCAGCGTGGAGGTCGACGCCAACTCCGTGAAGGTGTAGCGACCCGTCTCGCCGTCGAGCTTCACGAGCATGCGCCACCGCATGACCTGCCGCCCGCGTGTCAGCAGGGTGCGCCAGCGGAGCTCCTCGGTGCGCCACTCGACCGTCACCGTGGCCTTGTGTACATCACCGTCGACCGCCACCGAGTACGGAAGGTCGAGTTCGTTGAGACGCACCAGAGCGTCCGTGACCTGCTCCATGCTGGCCCGGTGGGTCGAGCGCGGGAGTTCCCCCACCACCGAGTCGAGGCCTTCGATCTCGATGCTTTCCTGCATGTCGATGACCTCGCGCGAGCCACGGGCCAGCATTCGCCAGGCCACGAACGGGAGGATTACTGCGAGGGCCGCGGAGATCACATTCACGACCGTCGGCAGCCAATCGACGGAATCGATGAAGGAGAACAGGACCCAGAAGAACACCATGATCCACATGCCGAAGGCGAGGATGCCGACGCCGATCGCGCCGATCACCGTCACTTGGGCCCACTGCAACGGCTTGCGCGGAATCGTCTCAGGCATGCGCCCACGCTAGCGTCCTGCTCACGCTCACCGGGCACTCGAACCGCGCCTCGGCGGCCTGCGACCGACGTAAGTTGGTGGCATGTCTCGCCTCGCCGCACACGGCCGCACACCATGAGCCGTACGTTCGCGTCACTGCGCTACGTCAACTACCGGCTCTGGTTCGCAGGCGCACTCGTCTCCAACGTGGGCACCTGGATGCAGCGCGTGGCCCAGGACTGGCTCGTGCTGACGGTGCTCACCAACGACTCCGGCGTCGCCGTCGGAGTCGTGACGGCGCTCCAGTTCCTCCCCTTCCTGATCCTCGGCCCATGGGCCGGTGTGCTCGCGGATCGCATGAACCAGCGGGCGCTGCTCATCGCCACGCAGGGCGCCGCCGCGATGCTGGGTCTCGGTCTGGGGGCCCTGGTGCTGCTCGGACAGGCGGAACTGTGGCACGTGTACGCCTTCGCCTTCGGCCTCGGCATCGTCAGCGCGCTCGATGTCCCGGTGCGCCAGACGTTCGTCGCGTCGCTCGTGCCGCCCGACGGCCTCACCAACGCCGTGGGGCTCAACAGCGCGTCGTTCAACGCCGCCCGACTGATCGGGCCGGGGGTCGCCGGACTGACCGTCGCGTGGATCGGCATCGGCTGGGTGTTCGTGGTCAACGGGCTCACCTTCATCGCGACGATCGTGGCGCTGCTGCTCATGCGGTCGTCTGAACTCGTTCCGCTCGAGCGCGCCCCCCGCAGCCCCGGACAGATCCGGGAGGGGATCCGCTACGTGCGGGGACGGTCCGACGTGATCGTGGTGATGATCGTGGTCTCCGTGGTCGCGGCCCTCGGCCTGAACTTCCAGATGACCAGCGCGCTGATGGCGCGCATCGAGTTCGATCGCGGTCCCGAGGACTACGGGCTGATGGGCTCGGTGGTGGCGATCGGCTCTCTCGCCGGTGCTCTGCTAGCGGCGAGGCGCAGCCAGGTGAGGCTGCGGCTGATCCTCGGCTCCGCATTCATGTTCGGCATCGCGAGCGCCCTGATGGCGGTGATGCCCTCGTACGAGTGGTACCTCGTGGTATCGGTCGCGGTCGGCTTCTTCGCCCTCACCATGCTGACCTCAGCGAACGCGGCGATCCAGACCAGCACCTCGACCCACATGCGCGGGCGAGTGATGGCGCTGTACTCGATGATCCTGCTGGGGTCCACGCCGTTCGGCTCGCCGCTGGTGGGGTGGATCGGCGACGCCAACCCGCGCTGGGCGATCGGTGTGGGCGCCATCGCGGCGATCGCGGTGGCACTGGGCGCGACGCTGTGGTCCGTGCGTCACTGGAACCTCGAGGTCACGTACCACCGGCATCGGCCGTTGCTGGAGTTCACCTACCCCACCCAGACCAACGCCCGCGAGGACGCCGTGCTGCGATTGCGGGCTCAGCAGATCGAGGACGCCAGCGGGCAGCCCTGATGCACCGCCCCCAGACGCACGTCGGGCCGCGACCGGTGAGGTCGCGGCCCGACGTGGGTGAGTGAGGGGGGGGAACGATCAGCTGTCGATGTTGCGACGGTGCTCGTCGACGTGCTCTTCCTTGACCTCGCGGTGCGTGGTGTTGGCACGCTGACGGTTCAGGACGAGCGAGATGATGATGCCGACCACACCAGCGCCCATGAGGATGTACCCCACGAGCTCCAGGTCGACCGCGTCAACGCTCTCATTGAGCGCGAAAGCCATGATCGCGCCGAGCGCGATCAAGAAAATGCCGGAGCCTATAGCCATTGGTACTGCACCTCCCGAGTAGGCGATGCCGCGCGCCGCGTTGTGCGACGGGGACTCTCCCTGGGCGACACCTGCACCAGTGCCAACCGCCCCTCAACTGGCGCTATTCCCACTCGGCTCGAGGATCGCCGATCTACCAGCGACGACCCTCCCCTTCCCGAAGGGCCAGAAGTCACGCAGCTCGATCGTGCACGCTCACGGCCCATCCGTCGCCACCAGTCTCCCGGGGCACGACCACGTGACGCGGGGACGGTCATCGCTGCCCGCCGATTCCGTCCGACTCGCTCCGTGCGGCGCACTGATCGACCAGCGCCTGGAGTGCCTCCTGCGTGGCTCCCTCGGCGCGGTACTCGACGGTGACGCTCTCGCCCCCCACGTCGTAGGAGGCGGTGAAGACGAATGTCTTCTTCGACTCCGCCAGCGCGTGAGCGTCGCACCGAGAGGCACGGATGGTGACCGGCACGGCCGTCCGCTCCTGACCGGCCTCGAGGGTCACCGGGATGGAGCCATCCGCCGGCTCCAGAGCGAAGATCACGTTGCCCGAGAGCGCCGTGAGCGTCGCCTCGGCGCGCGAGGAGCCGCGCTGGAGCACCACGGAGGTCTGCAGCGCGTCACCGCTGACCACTGGCTCGGTCGCGAACGAGGGTGCGGCGGCGTCGGTGGCGAGGCGCTGACGGCACTCGGTCGTGTTGATGTCCCGGAGTGCGCTGTCCTCGAGCGTGACCTCGCGCTCCGCGACGTCCACGCCTTCGTACGCACGCACCTCCACCGTCGCCACGGACGAGCCGGAGCCGGCGGGACACAGCGCAGGGCCGAGCGGCACGCGGAGCCGCGCGATCCACCCGGGTTCGAGCAGCACGTTCGTGGGGACGGTGCCCGACTGTCCGAAGTACGGCGAGTCGAGCGCGACCGACACGACGATGCCGCGCTCATCGCCGGGAGTCTCGACCTGCACCTCGACCAGGCGGTCGGCCTGAAGCGTGCGAGGGAACGCCGTCCCGCCCACGGCCGCGACGGGTGGCGGCGACACCCCCGCACTGGGCGACGGCGAGGGAGTCGCAGGCGAGCCATCGCAGGACGCGAGCGCGATCGCGCACACGATCGCTGATGTGGCCCACCGCACCCCCGCCATGAGGACATTGTGCCCCGCATCGAGCCCGCAGCATCGGCCTCAGCCCAAGGATCGCCACACCGGTTGGCGCATCGCGCGAGACCAGGGCCGATGCGCCACAATGGGCACCATGGCTGACACCTCCACGCACCCCAGGCCCGTGATCGAGAACGACCGCTGGCGCATCGGCTTCGCTCCCGAGATCGGCGGCTCGATCGCCTTCGGCGAGGCGCGCATCGGCGATGCATGGCACGACGTGCTGCGCCCCACGCCCGAGGGCGCGTCTGGCCCGAACGAGACCGCGTCCTACCCCTTGGTCCCGTGGTCCAACCGGATCCGCGACGGAGTGCTGAGGTGGGGCGACCGCTCCTTCCAGCTCCGCGTCAACTGGCCCGATGGCACCGCGATCCACGGCGCCGGCTGGGACTACCCGTGGACGGTGGCCGAGCACTCCTCCGACCGCGTGGTGCTGGAGTTCACCTCCCGCGACGTGTACGGGGTGAACTGGCCGTGGACCTTCACCGCGCGCTTCACGTACGCGCTCGAGGGCGACCGATTCGTGTGGACCTACTCGGTGACGAACACGGGCCACGAGACCTTTCCCGCCGGCTTTGGCCACCACCCCTACTTCTTGCGCTCGGTCGCGGGCTCGGCCGATGCGCGGCTTCAGATCGAGGCGGACCAGGGCTACGACCTCGAGGCGTGCATGCCCGATGCGGGCGCGGGCGACATTCGCGCGGCGGCGGACTTCCGCGAGGCACGCGAGCTCGGCGACCAGTTCGTCGACGACTGCCTGACGGGTCGCCGGGGCGAGCGCCTGGCGACGATCGAGTGGCCGGGCGCCGTGACCCTCGACGTCGAGGCCGACGCTCTGCTCGAGCACGCGGTGCTGTACATCCCCGAGCATGAGCCGTTCTGGGCGTTCGAGCCGGTGTCGAACGCGAACGACGCCTTCACCCTGGACGCGAAGGGTGTCGAGGGCACCGGGCTGTTCCTGGTCCAGCCGGGAGAGACGCGCACCGCGTCGTTCTCGCTGATCGCTCGGGACGCCTGACCGGCTCGCGCGCTTCGCCGCATTTCCCGGCGGTGGAGCGCGCGGCTACTATGGGTGTCCTGCACCGCTGACGGCGGTGCGCGCGGGTGTAGTTCAATGGTAGAACTTCAGCTTCCCAAGCTGATAGCGCGGGTTCGATTCCCGTCACCCGCTCCATTCCCCCGGACGGGAGCGCGAACGCTAACCGTCCTGCGGCACTCTTGAAGACGCGGTCCAGTCCTCCACTCCGCCCAGCGTCCCATCCTCCAGGTACCACGTCAGCGTGTACGGGGCCTGGTCGACGTCATCGATCAACGGCAGGCTCGGCCACCACGCCGCGAAGTAGCCGTTCGAGACCGTGGCGTCCACCACCACCCCATTCGAGAGCGTCACCGTGACCCGCTCGACGTCATCGCCGGCGTAGCCCCAGGAGTCGGCCCAGTTCATGCTCCAGCCTCCGCCGAACCACTGGATCTGGTCCGAGGCAGGTGACGGCACGGTGCCACCGCTGCCGCCACCAGCGCTGCTCATCTCCTGGGAGTGCGGGTCGAGCGGCCGCAGGCATGTGAAGCTCGCTTCGACGCCGCCGGTCTCGGCCGTGAGCAGGGTGTACGTCCAGTCGCCGCGCCGTTCCGCAACAACCGGCACGAGATCATCAAGACGGAGCAGTTCATCACGCGCACCGTCGGGATCACCGGTTCGCGCCATGTCGAGACACGCCGCCGACTGCGCCTCGGCGTCGCCCGGAGTCACGGGCTCCGGCACCGCTCGCCAGCTCGCGTAGGCGGCGGGGATCCAGGTGGCGTCCGAGTCCGGCCACATCGTGACGCCGACGACTCCCGCCGCGGTGATGGCGGCAGCTGCCCCGATTCGCGTCGAGAGACGGCGACGGGCCGACCTCCGCGCGAGAGGGACCACCGCGCCATCGCTCGCAGCTCGGGCGACCTCTTGCGCCTCTCCGGCGGCGCGGACGACGGCCATCACCCGTGCGCGAGTAGCGGCAAGCGCTTCGGAGTCCGTGGACGCGGGCGCGAGGCGCCTGAGTTCGGTGTCCACCGTGTCTGTTCTCATTGGTTCCTCCAGGACAGTCGTGGCGTGGTCAGTGGGCCGGTGGGGGGTTCCGGCGACGGTGGTGTCGGCGGTTCGTCAGGCCGTTCGGCCGATGCGCCGGCGAGCGGCTTGGTGGGAGCGAAGCGCTCGGAGGCGTGGATCAGGCTCGCGATCCTCTTCCGCGCGCGATGAAGCCGCACGTGGAAGGCCGTCGTAGAACACCCCACTACGAGGGCAGCCTGGGCCGCACCCAGACCGTCCCACGCGGTGAGGAGCAGCGCCTCACGCTCGACCTCGGTCAGGCTCGCCATGCCGAGCAGCATGGCCTCGCGTTCGACGACCACGTCCTCAGGGTCGGACGCCGCAGGCGCTGCGACCTCCGCCAGCCGCGCCAACACGGACTCGAGGTTCTGCGCCCGACGCTCAGTCCGACGGGCGACGGAGATGGTGTTGCGGGCGACCACGATGAGCCACGGCAGCGGCTCGGGTGGCACATCATCCAGGCGTCGCCACACCACGAGGAAGGTCTCGGCGACGATCTCCTGCGCAACCTCGGGGCCGACGTGCCGGGCAGCGTAGGCACTGATGCGATGCGCGTAGGAATCCCAGAGCTGCTCGAATCGCACAGCACTGTCCGACGGTGCCTGCGGGCGGGCGCCCAGATGGCCATCGCACAGCTCGTTGTTTCGCTCCATATCGGGAATTGTCCAGGGAGGCGCAGATCCTTACGTCCTCATTTCAAGCAAGCGCACCCCGGCGCCCCTCAGACCGGCACGCGCCGACCCCCCGTGCCCGCATCGGCTGGCCTGCCCTAGGCTCGTGTCCATGAGTGCAACAGGACTTTCACAGGCCCAGGACAAGATGCGCGCCGCTGGCGTGGACCAGGCGGCGATCGACGTCTTCAGCCACTACTACGGCGAGCTCGAGGCTGGCGCGACGGGCCTGATCCGTGAGGACACCATCGAGCCGCTGCTCGAGCCCGACCGGCTCGACGCGGTGGACGTCGACGACGAGGCCCGCCGCGAGGCGCTGGCCAAGACGGCGATCATCAAGCTCAACGGTGGGCTGGGGACGTCGATGGGCATGGACCGCGCCAAGTCTCTGCTGCCAGTGCGCGACGGCAAGAGCTTTCTCGATCTCATCGCCAGCCAGGTGCGGCTCGCGCGCCAGGCGACGGGAGCGCGGCTGCCCCTGGTCCTCATGAACTCGTTCCGCACGCAGAGCGACTCGCTGCGCTCGCTCGGCGCGACCCCCGGAATCCAGGTCGACGGGCTGCCCCTGGACTTCCTGCAGAACCGCGAGCCCAAGCTCCGCGTCGACGACCTCACCCCCGTCGACTGGCCCGCCGACCCCTCTCTCGAATGGTGCCCCCCGGGCCACGGCGACATCTACACCGCGCTGCTCTCGTCGGGAGTGCTCGAGAAGCTGCTGGACGAGGGCTTCCGCTACGCGAGCGCCTCCAACTCCGACAACCTGGGCGCCGTGCCCAATGCGCGCATCGCGGGCTGGTTCGCGCAGTCGGGCGCGCCGTACGCCGCAGAGCTGTGCCGCCGCACCGCCGCCGACCGCAAGGGCGGCCACCTTGCGATCCGCAAGGCCGACGGCCAGTTGATCCTGCGCGACACCGCCCAGACCGCTCCGGAGGAGATGGACTTCTTCACCGACGAGCACCGTCACCCGTTCTTCCACACCAACAACCTCTGGTGGGACCTCGAGGCGCTGCATCAGGCGCTCACCGAACGCGGCGCGGTGCTGGGGCTGCCCCTGATCCGCAACCGCAAGACGGTGGACCCCACGGACCCGACCTCACCCGAGGTGTATCAGGTCGAATCCGCGATGGGAGCGGCGATCGAGGTGTTCGACGGCGCCACGGCGATCGTCGTGGGTCGGGACCGGTTCCTGCCGGTCAAGACCACCAATGACCTGCTGACGCTGCGCTCCGACGCCTACCGGCTGGCCGACGACGGCGCCCTGCGCCTCGATGTCGACGCGGCGCCGCTGGTGGACCTCGACCCGGCGTACTTCAAGACCATGGAGGCGTTCGACGCACGGTTCCCGCACGGTGCGCCGTCGCTGCGCGAGGCCACGTCGCTCACCGTTCGCGGGGACTGGACCTTCGGTGCCGACGTGGTGGTGCGGGGCGCGGCGACGCTCGACGATGCGGGTGAGCCGTCACACGTCGCGGATGGCACCGTCCTCGAGGGCTGACGCCCGTCCGCGCATCGGCCGTGCTGGGTATCGACGGTCAGGAGGATGCGGGGCACAGGCCCGGCGCCATCCCTGACGTCGCCGTGTAGGAGAAGGCCGACTCCTCGCCGCCCTCGTACGAGATCTCGAGGCACCACTCGGACGCTCCGGATCCGGCGATGCCCAGCTCGCGCGCAGCGGTGAGCTGGGCGGGAATCTCGTCACCACCCACGGCGTACCCGCCGTCGGTCTGCGTGACCTCGGGCAACTCGCCGGTCTGCACCGCGAGAGTGGCTGCGGCTGCACCGACGGCGCTGACGTCCTGCTGAGCCTGGACGTCCACGTCGGCAGCGTCCACGGGGGCTGCGACGAGGAACCACACCCCGACCGCGGTGACGATGAGACCGACGTAGCCGAGGAACAGGCCGGCAATGGCGAAACTGCGGTGGTCCGCTCTCCCGCGCTTGGCCGCCGAGAGGCCCAGGTGACCGAGCACGATCGCCACGAGGCTCAGGAGCAGGGCACCGGCGATGAAGGCGGACACGCCCATCCAGGTGCGGTCAGTCGTCGGGGTGTCACCGGGCGCTGAGTCAGGTGCGCCGGCGTCATCGTCGTGGTCGCTCGCGTTCGAGGGCGGCGGGCCCGTGGGCACGGCGACGAGGTCGGGCTCCGGAGCGGGGACCTCATGCATCACCTCCGTGGGCCGTTCGCCCACGGGGTCGAGCAGCTGCGTCTCGTCCTCACCTGGCGCGCTGGCGGATGACGCGGGCTCGGGCTCCGGCTCCGGCGGGACAGCGACCGTCGCGGCCTGCGGCGGCGGGACCGCCGCCCACGGCGCAGTCGCGTCAGGCTCCTCGGCGGCCGATGCGCCCGAGGGTGGCGTCGACGGCGTCGCGGGCGAGGCCGGGGTGGGGGTACTGGTCACCGGGCTGGCGGCTAGGTAGGGGGAGAAGCGCGCAGGCGGCTGGTCCGCGGGTGCGTTCTCCTGGGGCGACTCGTCGCGGCCGTCGGACACCGGCATCGTGGGCTCCCTCGTGGTGGACATCGCTTGCCCTCACAACGTACCCCGCGGTGACGCGCGTGCCGGGGCGGCGGCGCTGACGACACGTGAACCGGGCCGATGGGAGTGCCGCCCGGTGCGGCGACGTCACATGACAGGGCGTGTCGCCGCAGTGCTGAAGCGCGGCTCGCCTACCGTGGACATCAGGACCGCTCGCGGTCCCGGCAAGGCGAAGGCCCCCCGAAGTAAGCGTTCGGGGGGCCTTGCCATGACCGGAGAGTTTTCACGAACTGGGGATAACTCCTCAGTCGTGACGGCCGCGATTGACGATGCGGCAACACCGCCTCGCAAGGCGATGACCTCTCGGTCGATGCATCGGGCCGCCAGGCCCCTGTGCCGTCACCCACAGTTCTCGGAGACCACCCGAAGGTGGCCCCGTCGACGTGGACCGACGTTGTCCGACGCATCCGTCACCTCAGCCCACCGATTGATGACTTACCAGGGGCTTTGGCCCGGTTGACCCGAGCCGCGCACCTGGAGCGCCAGCCCCCGAGGCGATCTCGCGACCTCCCGAGGCGGTGGAACCGAAGTTCCGATGGGACTAGTCGTACTCGCCTCTCCACTGCGCTGCAACCGCTCCGGGGGACTTTTTTTCGTCCACCTCTTCCCCACAGCGTTATCCACCGGATCTACGCGTCGTTCACTCGATGTTCACATGCCTGTGGACAAAATCTGTGGATAACCTCAGGCGTCGCGATCGCGCCTGGCGGTCTCCGCCAGCATGGCGTTGTAGGCGCGCAGCTCGGCGTCGTCATCACGATCGGCCTGCCGGTCCTTGCGTCGCGCCTCGCGCGTGTCGGCCATTCGCCAACCCAGGATCACACCGATGGCGAGCAGCACCACGGGCAGCTCGCCGATGCCCCACGCGATCTGACCGCCGTACTGCTGATCGGTGATCGCATCGGGCCCCCAGTCGCGGCCCATCAGCCCGAACCACCGCGGCGCCAGCAGCACCGTGGAGCTCATCAGTGCGACCCCGAAGAAGGCGTGGAAGGCCATGGTCGCGAAGAGCAGGACGATCCGCATCGGGTACGACGGGCGCTTGGGCACCGGGTCGATGCCCACCAGGGCGTTGGCGAACAGGTAGCCGGCGAGGGTGAAGTGGACGATCATCCACAGGTGCCCCACGTGGTTGCTCAGTGCGAACTCGAACAGCGGGGTGTAGTAGAAGACCACGAGCGAACCCGCGAAGTTCACGGCGGCGACAACGGGGTGGGACAGCACGCGCAGCAGGCGGGAGTCGACGATGCCGCGCAGCCATTCGCGGGGCCCGCGCGAGCGGTCCGTGCGCGCGGGCAGCGCCCGGAGGGCAAGGGTCACGGGGGCGCCGAGCGCGAGTGGGATCGGGGCCACCATCACGAGCAGCATGTGCTCCACCATGTGGCCGGAGAAGGTGACCATGCCGTAGATGGTGGGCGCGCCCTGCGTGATCCACGCGAGCACCGCGAGACCAGACAGGAAGGAGAACGTGCGATACCAGGGCCAGCGATCGCCGCGACGGCTCAGACGCACGGCCCACCGCAGGTAGACCACGGCCGCCGTCCCCACTGCGAACGCGGTGAGGATCTCGAGCCTCCACAGCGCCAACCAGTTCAGGGCCGACGGTGCCGGCGGCAGCGCGTAGCCGGTGAGGGAGTACGCCGGGGTGGGATCCTCGAGGGCCTCGATCGGCACGGGAGGGGCGCTCCCCGACAGCACCACTGCGACGCCGACCACCGCGACGAGCGCGCCCACGTCGACGGCCATCACGCGCCAGAAGCGTTCCCGCACGTCGCGCTCGGACAGGCGCGGCAGGCTCGCCCTGCGGTGCCACGCCGCGAGCGCGACCGCGACCGACATCAGGACCACCTTGAGAACGAGCAGGCGGCCATAGGTGGTCGTGACGAGGTCGGTCGGCGAGCCCAGGCGGACCCAGGCGTTCGCGATGCCGGAGACAATGATCGCCACCGCAGCCCACAGCGCGATCCGGGACCCCCGCTGGACGGCGGCCTTCGCGTCACTGCCCAGCGGGCGGCGCATCAGGAACAGGACTGCGATCACCCCGAGCCACACCGCCGACGCGGCGAGGTGCAGGAACATCGCGCTCACCGCAAGGTGGTGGTCGGCGGCGCCCGCGGCGTGGCCGGTCTGCGCCTGCCACCCCAGCGCCCACACCATGGGCACCAGCGTCCACGCCGATGCCTGCGGACTGCGGACGACTGCTGCGAGCACGGACACGACGATCGCCGCGAGCGCCATGTGCAGGTAGGCCTGTCCCAGGTCGATGGTGGTGACGAACGACCACACCTCTTCGACGAACCGCTCCGGCGCGACGTCCTCGTTGCGGATCCGCGCGTAGGCCGCGAAGACGTACGCGAGCGCGGATGCGGCCCAGGCCGTGGAGGACCAGCGCGCCACGGCGGCCGCGCGACCAGCAGCGGCATGACCCGCCGGCAGCATGACGGCGAGTGCGATCAAGCCTCCTGCAGTCAATGCGAGAGCGACGTCCCGAAGGCCACCGAGAATGGCGACCAGGGCATCGACGGGCATAACGGAATCGTACGCGCGAGGACAGGCCCTCCGGCTCCGCCCCCGGGCGTGACCCGGGCATACACTCCCCCCCATGACTCGCATGAAGCGCCGCGACGCAGTCGAGAACCACGAGCGTCTCCTGGTCGCCGCCTTCGACATCCTTGCCGATCGGGGACCCGACCTTTCGGTCCGCGAGACGGCGCTGCGGTCGGGGCTCGGCGTTGGAACCGCCTACCGCCACTTCGCGACCCACGAGGACCTCATCCGTGCGGCGTACGACCGTGCGCTCACGCAGGTGGGTGCGGTCTTCATGCAGGACACGTCCGCAGACTCGGCGTGGGGCGAGCTCTGCATGCGGCTCGAGGCCGTCACTCTCGCCATCGCCGACGTGCCGGCGGTGCGGACCGTCATGCGCCTCATGCACGAGATCGATCCCTCCTACTCACCGGCCAACGCCGCCGCCGTCGTAGTCGAGAGAGTGATCAGGGCCGCAGAGGAGGAGGGCGCGCTGCGCGCCGGCGTCGCGCCTGCAGACCTGGCCGTCACCGCCTTCGCGCTGGCCAGCCTCGTGGGACGTCCGACCGAGCTCGAGCGCGCGATGCTGCGCCGGCACCTCGCGATCGTCCTCGACGGCCTGCGCGCCGACGGCCCCGCGGGCGAGCTCCCGCCGAGCCCCATGAGCATCGAGGAGTTCCACACGTTCGTGCACCGCGCCAACGGCCCCTCCTTGGACTACCGCCCGCCGGGCGGGGGCGCCTAGACCCGCGACTGGGCCCTGTGGGACAGTGGTCGCCATGAGAACCCTCACCCGCGGGCTTGCGCTCGCCGTCGTGTCCACGCTCGCCCTCACCGGATGCGTCCGAGTCGAGATGAACGTCACCCTCGACGAGGACGACACCGCCAGCGGCGACTTCATCTTCGCCATGTCCCAGGAACTGCTGGAGATCGCTGGGGAGGAGAGCCTCGACGACCTGCTGGGTGGCGAGGAGACCATTCCCGGCGGCACCACGGAGCGCTACGAGTCCGAGGATGAGAACGGCGACGGCAGCCCCGACTTCGTCGGCACCCAGACCACCTTCTCGGGCCTCCCCCTGGAGGAGTTCGACGCGGCCGGCGACGGTCTGCGCATCTTCCGCGACGGCGACGACTACGTGGTCTCCGGCACCGCTGACGACCTCACGGATCAGACTGGCGGCGAGGAGCTGCCCGAGACCGCCTCCGCCACCATGTCCGTGACGTTCCCCGGCACGGTGTCGGACCACAACGGCGAGCTCGACGGCACCACGGTGACGTGGGACCTGCTCGAGCAGAGCGGAGAGCTCCAGGCCCGCGGCTCCGCAAGCGCCGACGGCGGCTTCCCCCTGTGGCTGATCCTCGTGATCGCCGCCCTCGTGGGGATCGGCGCAGGCGTCGCCAGTGTGCTGATCGTGTCGAGCCGACGCAAGTCGGTCGATGAGTCTCAGGTCTCCTCCCCCGAGGCATCGTTCGAGCCCGGCACCGATGCGCCGGCCGGCGACCCCATCGACGCTCCTCCGGTGGTCGCACCCACGCCCGCCGCAGACCCCACGGACCCTGCCGACCCCGCCACCGCATCGGCCGTCCCCGAGACGACGGACGCCGCTCCCGGTGACGCCGCTGACGCGTCGTCCACCGACGACGCAGTCCAGGCAGACGACGCACCGCAGGCCGACGACGAGACCGACGGGGAGGCGCACCGGCCGTGACCACGGTGCTGCGTTGGTCGGGAGCCGCCGCGATCGCGGCGCTCGCCCTCACGGGGTGCGTGCGCACCACCGTCGACACCACGATCGGGGCCGACGGCACGTTCTCTCAGCACTCCGTCGTGGCGTTCTCCGATGACGTCGCGGCGCAGATCGGCGACCAGGCGGGCATGGACATCGGCGCGCTGTTCGAGGACCTGGACAGCTCTCCTGAGCTCGCGGCACTCGAAGAGGAGTACCCGGGCCAGGTGCTCGTCGAGCCGTACGACGACGGTGAGCTCGCTGGTGTGGAGCTCACCCTCACGGACCTGCCGCTCGAGGAGTTCAACGCCGCTGCCGAGCAGACGGCCTCCGGCATCGGTGGCGCCGCCACCCTCACCGAGACCGATGGCCAGTTCATCGTCGAGATGATGTCCCCCGAGGGCGTGGACCTGGACTCGCTCGGCGTCTCCGAGTCGCAGTTGGGGCTGCTCGAGTCGAGCGTCGAGGTCGCGATCACCTATACGTTCCCTGGGCTCGTCGAAGAGGCCACCGCCGGGGAGATCGAGGGCAACTCGGTCACCCTGGGCCTGACGGATCTCGCGAGCGGCCAGGACATCCGCATCGTCGCAGGCGCTGACGACCAGTTCGATTGGGGCCCACTGCTGAAGTGGGGCGGGGTCGTGCTCGCCTTCATCCTCGTGGTGGGCGGCGCCGCCGCGCTGATCATTCAGGACCGGCGCACGCATCGCCGGAGCGCGCTGCCGCCGCCCTCGACGACCTCGGACCCGCACGGGCCCGGAATGCTCGGCGACGCGACGCTCGACGACACGGCCACCGAGGACGACGGGGAACCACGCCCGTCCACCTGACCCCCCGCGCGGTGAGAGCATATGGGGGTGCTCGCCCCGTATCGCACCATCCTTCAACACCCAGGCGCGAAGGCGTTCGCCTTCGCGGGCCTGCTGTCGCGCCTGCCCATCTCGATGTTCAACATCTCGTTCATCCTGATGGTGCAGATCCAATACGACAGCTACGAGATGGCCGGCCGCGTCGCCGCGATCGGCATCGTCGTGTGGGCCCTGCAGACGGTGCCCACGTCCAGGCTGGTCGACCGGCTCGGCCAGCGCGCGGTGATGCTGCCGCTGCTCGGGCTGCACATCATCGGCGTCACGCTGGGGATCTGGACCGCGATGAACAACGGCGCGGAGTGGATCCTGTGGATCGCCGTCATCGTGGCGTCGTTGTCCGGCCCGCTCGGGTCGTTGACGCGCGCCCGGTGGTCCAACATCTTGGAGACCGACGAGGACATCCACACGGCGTTCGCGCTCGAGGGCGTGCTCGACGAGGTGCTGTTCATCACCGGTCCGGCTCTCGCGACGATCCTGGCGACCACCCTATGGGCGCCAGCCGGTCTGGTCGTGTCGGCGGTCGGCACCGTGGTCGGCCTCACAATCCTGCTCTCGCAGCGCGCCACCGAGCCGCCGGCGCGGGGCCGGACCGGCGGCCGAGGGCTGGGGCTGGGGCTTCCCGGCGCCGTCATCGGGGCGGCGTTCATCACGCTCGGACTCGGAACCATGTTCGGGGCGTTCGACATCTCCACCGTCGGCTTCGCGGAGGAGCAGGGTCACAAGACCCTCTCGGGAGTCCTGCTGGGCATCGTGTCCGCCGGGTCGTTCGTGGGCGGCATCCTGTACGGGTCGCGTCACTGGAAGCTGGCCCTGTGGAAGCGCACCGTGTGGGGCACCGTCGCTCTCGCCATCGGTTTCGGACTGCTGACGCTGTCCACCAGCATGGTGATGTTCGCGCTGATCGGCTTCGTGGCTGGCGCCGCGATCGCACCCACGCTGACCAATGCCGACACCATCGTGCAGCGCGTGGTCAAGCGCGACCAGATCACCGAGGGCATGTCGTGGCTGCGGATCGGCATGGGCGTGGGCGTCGCCTTCGGCGCGTGGATCGCGGGCTACCTCGTCGACAACGTGGGCGCGCATGCCGGGCTGTATCTGGCGGCCGGGTCCGCGACGGCGATGGTGGGCATCGCGCTGCTCGCGTCACCGGTAATCAGGCGAGGCACCGACCGGCCGGATGCTCCCGACGCCCACTCGCCCGCCCTCAAGGACGCTGACGAGTGGGTCGAGCAACCGCCGATCCCGCCGAACCTCTGAGCCACTCAACGCCCGATGCGGCGGTCAGGGCAGTTCGTCAGGGCACCTGTGGCGCTGGCATGAGGTCCGTCCAGTCGTCGACATTCGGCGGTCGGGTGCCCTGAGCTTTCACGTCCTCCGTGTAGCTGCCGAGGTCGGTTCCCCCGTCCGAGACGACGTCCTCCGACACCTCAGCAACACTGCCAGCGGCGGGTTCGACTTCCCAGCGGGTGCCATCGACGCTCGAGCATTCCACAAGGATTGAGTCGCCGTTGGGCCCCAAAGGACGGCAGCTCGACGTCGCGTCGAGCGCCGCGAAGACAGTCCGTGTGAACGAGTCATCACCCAAGTCGTGGGCAATCACGATGTGAGTGCGCGCGATCGTCCCCTGACCACCCTCATGGGGGACCATGACGAGAGCGCGTTCGTCCGCGATCGATACCCAGGCCGAGCCCGCCACGTAGCCGGGAGAGACCGCGCCATCAGTGCCGCGGGCGTAGCGCGCAGCCGCGATGTCGAACAACGTCTCGTTCACCGCGCTCGACTCCCATTCGCCCGTGACGGGTGAGTACCAGGCCACTCCACTCGTCGCGCCGAGGAGGGGGTCGATGTCCACCCACAGCCGCGTGCCGTCCGGCGCGACCGCGCGGGGCAGGAAGTCGAGAGCAAGGCTCTCGTCCTCCACCGAGTGACGCGGTCCGGCGCCATCAGTGAAGTCATCCGTGTCCACCGCTCCCGTGAGCAGGTCGACCTCGGCCACGTCCCGCTCCTCAGAGAAGCCCTGCAGGCGCAGCCATGCCTTGCGGTGGCCCGGATCCCAGTCGACGATCGTCGCGTTGGCCGCGTCCCCCAGGTCCGCGATCCGGAATGCGGCGCCGTCGGGCGCGAGCAGATAGAGCCACTGGACTCCTTCGAAGCCCGGGCTCTTCCCCTCAGGGTGAGTGAACTCCAGCGTCGAGTAGATCGCCGTCGACCATGAGTCGTCGACCCAGTCCCAGAGCCACTCCGGCGCCGCGTAGGCGGTGGGCTCGCCCTCGTCCACCGGATCGGCCGGGGTCAGCGCGTCGAGCTCGGTCGGAGGCCACGTGGCCTCCGACGGCGACGGCGACGGGGAGGGGGCCGGGGACTCGGTGGCGGGCGCCGACGGAGGTGGCGTCGTGGCGGGGTCGGGATCGGATGACTGGCACGCGGCCAGCACCATCGCCGTGACGGCGATGAGGGCGACGGCTGCGGCGTCACGTCGACGACGTCGGTGGCTACCAGTCATGGACAGTCCCATCCGCGAGGCGATTGATCGGTAGGTAGGCAGGGTCATAGGCGTGCTCGCGCGCGGCGTCGCGGTCGATCTCGACGCCCAGACCGATTCTCTCGCCGGGGTGCAGGCGGCCGTCCTCGAAGCGGAACGAGGTGCGGAACACCTCGAGCGTCGCTTCTGAGTGGCGCATGTGCTCCTGGATGCCGAAGTTGTGAAGCGCCAGGTCCAGGTGCAGGTGTGCGGCCTGGCCCACGGGCGACACGTCCGTCGGGCCGTGGAACCCCGTCTTGATGCCGTAGATCGACGCAAAGTCCGCCAGCTTCTTGAGGTGGGTGATGCCTCCCGTGTGAGTGACCGCAGAGCGCACGTAGTCCACCAAGCGCTCGGTGATGAGCGTCTGGTAGTCGTGCACCGAATTGAACACCTCGCCGATGGCCAGCGGCACGGTGGTGTGGTCGCGCACGTAGCGCAGGGCGGTGGGGTCCTCGGCGGGGGTGCAGTCCTCGAGCCAGAACAGGTCGTACGGCTCGAGCGAGCGTCCCAGCTGAGCGGCCTCGCGCGGCGTGAGCCGGTGGTGCGCGTCGTGCAGAAGCGGCAGCTCGGCACCGAACTCGGAGCGCACGGCCTCGAACACGCTGGGCACGTGGCGCAGGTAGGCACGGGTGTCCCACGTCTCCTCGACCGGCCGCGCGCGACCCCCGGCGCCACGGCGTGCGGGCTCATAGTCGTAGCGGTCACCGTCCTCGGCACCGTCGCCATCGCCGGCCGATGCGGCCACGCCGTACACGCTGTCCAGGCCGGGTACTCCGGTCTGGACCCTGATCGCGCGGTAGCCCAGGTCGAGGTGCTCGCGGATCGAGTCGAACAGCTCTTCCGTGTCGCGGCCGGAGGCGTGAGCGTAGGCGAGTGCGCCCATCCGCGAGCGCCCGCCGAGAAGTTGGTAGAGCGGCAATTCCGCGACCTTGGCCTTGATGTCCCACAGCGCCATGTCGACGGCGGCGATCGCGGCCATCGTGACCGGGCCGCGTCGCCAGTACGCGCCGCGATAGAGGTACTGCCAGGTGTCCTCGATGTCCATGGCGTCGCGGCCCTTGAGCAGCGGGATCACATGGTCCGCGAGGTACACCGCGACGGCGAGTTCGCGGCCATTCAGAGTGGCGTCCCCCAGGCCGACCACACCGTCGTCCGTGGTGATCTGCAGGGTGACGAAGTTGCGTCCCGGCGAGGTGACGATGACCTCGGCGGACGCGATGGCGGTGGTAGGCATGCGCCCGACTCTATGGCAGGCGCGCCAGGCCAGACCAACGGTGCCAGGGCCGATGCGAGGAACCCCCATCGTGGCCGCCGACCTCGCCACGATTAGCATCCGCACGCTTCACCGTTGGCGCCTTGCGGTGCTGGCTTGCCGAAGTACAGGTCGTAGCGGGCGGCGTCGGCCGGATGCCCTGCCCACGGCTCGTCGTCGTCGACACGGCTCAGTGCCCCCGACCCGCCAAGCGTGATTCGTGCCTGGAAGCCGCGCTTGCCAGTCTCCTCGCGATAGCCGATCCCCACCATGACGGTGTCGGCACCCTCGAAGGCCGCTGAGTACACCGAGGCATCACGTCCGAGCTCGCGGACGACCGTCTCGGAGATGTGATCGGCATCGAGGTCGTACACAAGGAAGCTCTTTCCATCGCGGGACGCCTCGCCGGCCGCGGAGTCGACAGCGCGCTGCAGCAGCACCCGATTGCCGTCGGCCGTCGTCGTGAAGCCCACGAACTTCGGATCCTCGACGAAGTCATCGGCGGTCGGCTCCTGGTCGACGAGGGCGGTCGCCACCCAGCCGTCGTCATCCGCACCATCGCGCCATCGGTAATACTTGAACCCCGCATCCGACTCAGCGCGCCACAGTTCGTCACCGGCAGCATTCGACATCACGAAGCTGTAGTCGTGCGCGGTCTCGCCGTACACCGCCATCACCAGGTCGTCGACGTCACCAGTGCGAAGATCGACCACCGCCCCTCGACCGGTGTGCTCGTCGCCATCGACGTTGCGCCACCACATCGACGCCGTGCCCTGCTGCTCGCGCCACGACGTGACGCGAGGGCTCGCCCACATCCGCTCGGGGAGCTCGCGCAGTTCGAAGTGCACGTCCTCTGGGCTCACCAGATACAGCACGGCCGGTGGCAGCGGATTCTCGAAGTGACCGATGTTCCACGTCACTGACACCACGTCGAGAGCCCACCCCTCGCCCACCGCTTCCCACACCCAGTCCTCCATCACATGGGCGCGCGGGTACATCGTGGCCTCGCGATC
The DNA here is from genome assembly GCF_000975095.1 of Demequina aestuarii. GTDB lineage: Bacteria > Actinomycetota > Actinomycetes > Actinomycetales > Demequinaceae > Demequina > Demequina aestuarii. The sequence continues at coordinate 103,549 of NZ_BBRD01000001.1, read as the reverse complement.
GGCGTCCCCCGGCACGATCGCGCCGCGGTCGGCGGCGAGCGCCGGGTAGGCATCGTCCGCGATCCCGTCGGGGCTGTCGTCGAAGCGCGGGTCCGCGGACGGCTCGGTCGGCGTCATGGGCGAAGGAGAGATCGAAGGCTCTGGTGACGGGTTGTACGGCACACTCGACTCGGGCGACGACGAGAGATTGGGCAGCGCAGGCTCAGCGCGGTTCGTGGTCGTGAGGCCGTATGCACCCACGCCGATCGCACCGATCGCCAGCACGGCTGCCGCCCCCGTCGCGAGAGCTCGCACCTGACGGCGCCGCCGAGCGGACCTCCGCACCCGGGCCACGAGCTCGGGCCCCGTGGAGGGCAGCGACGCACGCACCGCCTCCCGCTCGCTCACCAGCATTCTCTGCAGCTCGTCCATCACCGTCACCTCGCCTCCACCGGGGCGAACGGCGCGCCTGCGTCGCTGTCCGTGCCCAGTGCCGTGTTCAACTTCTTGATGCCGTCATGCACGTAGCGCTTGACGGAGCCGACCGCGATGCCGAGCTCCGCCGCCGTCTCCTCGGCGGAGTGATGTTCCAGGTATCGCAACACCACGCACGCTCGCTCACGGGGCGTGAGCAGGTCGAGTGCGCGTTCGACGTCCGTCTTGTGCTCGGCCAGCAGTTCCGGTCCCGCCGCTGGATCGGACTCATGAGCTCCCACCCGCTGCACAGCCCTGCGCTCGGCGGCCCGGCGGCGAGTTCCGTCGATGAAGCGTGACGAGATCACCCGACGGGTGTAGGTCTCGGCCGCGATGAGCGAGGGGAATGTGCGCAATCGTCCGAACGTCGCGATGAGCGCATCCTGCACCAGGTCCTCGGCCTTCGCCGTGTCGCCCGTGAGCATGCGCGCATACGCCACCAGATGGCGATAGCGCTGCGCCATGAGCTCATCGAGCATCGGCTCCCAACGCGGCATCGTGTGACCCCCTCTTCTTCTCGGTACGTGCGTAGAACGAACTCGGTGTCCTCGCGGTTGGGAACGACTTTCGCGGGAGCCATCTGGCGCGACTGGGACCTTGGTCCTCGGACGGCCCATCGCACCCGCCATAGTCTCGGAGGTGTCGTCAGGTAGCTGGAGAAGCTGCCGACATCGACGTGGCGCAGGCGGCCATCCGGGGACTAGGCCGCCTGCGCCGCTACACGTCCGGGGTTCGGCGCCCCTCCTCCCTCCCCTGGGGCGCCGGGCCCGGATCGTTCTTCGATGAGGCACCGGTACCGTCACTCTCATGGACGACTCCACTGAGGTGCTCGCGGGCGGCAATATGAGCGGCCCCGTTGTACGCATCGGCGATCGAGTGCACCGCATGGCTGGCCCCCAAGCCGCCACCATCCACCGGCTGCTCGCTCACGTGCGCGCGCAGGGCGTCACCTGGGTGCCGCGCGTGCACGGCTTCGACGAGACCGGCCGCGAGGTCCTCGACTTCATCCCCGGCGACGTGGTCCACGACCTTCCCGAGTGGCTGTGGGACGAGACCGTGCTGGCGGCAGCCGCATCGGCCCTCCGCGCGTGGCACGATGCGACGGTCAGCTTTGAACGCACGCCCACGGACGTATGGTGGCAGCCGGCTCGAGAGCCGCAGGAGGTGATCTGCCACGCCGACTTCGCGCCCTACAACCACGTGTTCCGCGATGGCAGCTGGGTGGGTGCCATCGACTTCGACCTGTGCTTCCCGGGGCCGCGAGTGTGGGACCTGGCCTATACCGCGTACCGCTACGTGCCGCTCACTCCGCATACGGCCGATGCGGTCCCCGACGGGGACTCGTGGGGGCGCTCCGAGTTCTCCCACGACCAGCAGCGGCGGCGGCTCGCGGTGTTCCTCGACGCGTACGGGGCCGTCGACGGCACACCCGTGACGACCGCCGCGGTGCTCGCCGCGCTGCCCGAGCGACTCGAGGCGATGGCGGACTGGTGCGACGTTCAGGACAGCGCAGATCTGCGCCGCAACGGCGTGATGTACCGCTCCCACGCACGGTGGGTCGAGACGGGCGCACTCACGACGAACGGAGCCGCCCCTCAGCCCGAGTAACTCTCGGGCGCGCGTTCGCCCCTGGGGTCGATGAGGTAGTTGCCGTCGTCGCACTCGGCGACGACACGGGCGCCGACCATGGGCGCGATCTCCTCGCCGCTCGGACCTCGCGGTGCCCAGCAGGCCTGATCGTCAGGCAACTGGGGCGTCACCTCGGTGACTGTGTTGGCATCGATGTCGTGCCATAGCCACCGAGAGTCACCGAGGGTCCGACCCTCGTCTTCGCTCCAGTCCACGTCAAGCACCTCGTACACCGCGACCGAGAAATCGTCCGCGATCCACGATTCCGCCAGCCGTTCGCCCGTCCGGTCACCCCAGCCGTCGGCCCACTGGCGCTCGAGCCATGCGAACGCGAGACTCTCGATGAAGCCGCCGTTCTGGTCACGGAACATGACCACGTAAGGCGGCGCGAAGTACGAGATTCGCGCCCACACCTCGGCACCACTTGGTGCGTCGCCGACCCGGCGGACGGAGCCCATGCCGTCGTCCGTACGCAGACGCTGCGGGATGTCCGCTCCAGCCCAGTTCGACGCCAGTGAGCCATCCTGCAGGTCCATCTGCACGACTTCGAAGCCATCGCCCCCCTCATGACGCTCCAGCCACGCGATGCGCCGCGCGGGGTCCCAATGCCCCACGTAGATGCCGTAGTCCAGGCGCAAGGGGAAGAGACGCATGATCGTGCCGTCAGGCGCACTCAAGAGCAATGACTGCGCTTCGAGGTCGTACAGGGGCTCACCGACCTGGTGTGTCTCGAGTGTCCATTCCTCGTCCACGTACTGCCAGACCCACGCCTCCATGGCCCGCGCTCGCGGCTCCCCGGGGTGTTGATCGGTGAGATAGGGGGGCCTGTCGGCCTCGGGCACGTCGGACCACGTCTCTGGCTCGGCCGCGCGTGACGCATCGGGAACGGGAGTGGTCGGCGTAGGGGAAGGCTTCGGCGTCTGCACAGCGGTGGTGGAAGGACTTGGCGTGACCGCCGGCTCGGCTCCGTCGACCGCTGTCAAGGAGTAACCGGCGATCGCGAGCGCGGGCACGGCGACGAGCGCGACCGCTCCCACGGCCACCGCCCGGTGCCGACGGCGCGTGCGCACCGACCTGACCGCTGTCGCCGCTGCGCGGTCACGGTCAGCGTGCGACGCGGCCGCCGCTTCGGCCTGCAGGGCCGCATCGAACATCGAGAAGAGATCATCCGCCATGGCTGTGCCTTCCCTCTACCGGAACGGCCGGCATCTCCCGTCGGGGATCGGCCTCCGTCCCCAGCAGTTCGTTGAGCCGCTTCACGCCGTCGGAGACGTAGCGCTTCACCGTGCCTTCTGCGATTCCGAGGGCGTGCGCCGTCTCCGCGGTCGAGAGACGCTCGAGGTACCTGAGCACCACGCACGCACGCTCGCGCGGGGACAACTCCTGAAGGGCACGGGCGAGGTCCGTACGCAGCACCACGTCCTGTTCGGGCCCGGCGATCTCGCTGCCGGTGACGACCTGCAGGTCGGTGGCGAGTCGGCGCTGTCGGACGGACCGGCGCTTCTCGTCGATGAAACGCGACGCGATGGCTCGGCGCACGTAGGCTTCGGCGGCCTCGGTGCCAGGCAGGTGTCGCCCCGAGCTGTAGGTCGCGACGAGCGCCTCTTGCACGAGGTCTTCAGCGTTCGCTCGCTGCCCCGTCAGCAGCTGCGCATACGCCAGCAGGACGTGGTGACGCGACTGGACGAGCCCGTCCAGCTCCCGTTGCCATCGCCTCATGTGCGTGTCTGACTTTCCCTCATACCGTGACCACGTTCCTCACAGCCGATCGGTTGGGGCGAGTCTTGCATGACCTATGCGAGGGACATTGCGCCAGAGTCGATAGCCTCGATCCATGAGCCCCCGGATCGCCATCGTGACCACCGTCGAGATGCCCGTGCCCGACGCCGACGAAGAGCTGCTGCTTCCGCTCATGCCGGAGGCCGAGCTCGTGGCATGGGACGATCCGGGCGTCGACTGGTCCCGATTCGACCTGACGCTGCTGCGCTCGACCTGGAACTACACCGAGCACCTTGAGCACTTCCTCGCGTGGGCCGAGCGGGTGAGCCAGGTGTCACGCCTGATGAACCCGGTCGAGACCATTCGCTGGAACACCGACAAGCGCTACCTCGACGATCTCGCGGCGCAGGGCTTCGCGACCGTTCCGACGGTCTTCGTCGAGCCCGGGCAGGCGGCCGATGCGCGCGCCCTGGAGGCCCACGTCGTCGTCAAGCCCTCGGTGGGCGCCGGGTCGAGCGGCGCGAAGATGTTCCGCGACGACCCGGCCAGCGCATCGGCGCACCTCGATGCCCTGCACGCGGATGGGCGCACCGCGATGATCCAGCCGTACCTGAGCGCGGTGGACACCGCTGGCGAGACGGCGCTGATCTACGTGGGAGGCGAGTTCTCTCACGCCGCGCGCAAGGCGGCCATCCTGTCGAAGGGCATGTCCTGGTCGACGGGGCTCTACGCGGACGAGAAGGTCGTGGGCACCGACGCCACCGCGGCCGAGCGCATGCTCGCCGACCGCATCGTCGCCACCCTGCCCGATCTTGCCTATGCGCGTGTGGACCTGCTGCCCACCGACGCCGGTCCCGTGGTGCTCGAGCTGGAGCTCACCGAGCCGAGCCTCTTCCTCGCGCTGGGCGAGGGCGCCGCGGAGCGGGCGGCGACATCCTTCTGCGCCCTCGCGCTACCCCCGTCACTGTAGGAAGGTCTGTCGCACCCTCGCACTAGCCTGATGCTTGGCTTTCCACGCAACCCCGGAGGTACCACCACATGAGCGCACCGGTCATCGAGGCGCGCGCCCTGCGCAAGACGTACAAGGTGCGCGGCCGCGGCAAAGAGGCTCCGCGCACCGTGGAGGCAGTCAAGGGCGTCGACATCACGATTGACGAGGGCGAGATCGTGGGCTTCCTGGGCCCCAACGGAGCTGGCAAGACCACCACTCTGCGCATGCTCACCACACTGCTCAACCCCAGCGGCGGCACGGCGACCGTCAACGGCCACGACCTCGCCAAGGACCCGGTGAGCGTGCGACGCTCGATCGGGTACGTCGCCCAGATGGGCACCACCGATCCCAGCGCGGTCGCGGGTGAGGAGCTCGTGGACCAGGCCCGGCTGTACGGCATTGACCGCAAGGTCGCCGCCGATCGCGGCAAGGCGCTGCTGAGCGGTCTCGACCTGGACGGTATCTGGGAGCGCAAGTGCGGCACGCTGTCGGGCGGACAGCGGCGCCGCCTGGACATCGCGATGGGGTTGATCCACGAACCGCGCATCGTGTTTCTCGACGAGCCTTCGACAGGCCTGGACCCACAGTCGCGCGCGAACCTGTGGGACCACATCCGCCGCGTGCGCGATGACTTCCATACGACCGTATTCATCACCACTCACTACATGGACGAGGCCGACGCGCTGAGCGACCGCCTGCTGGTGATCGATCACGGGGAGATCGTCGGCAAGGGAACGGCCGAGGAGCTCAAGCGGTCTGTGGGGGGCGACCAGGTGCTGCTCACCTCGACGAGCGCCGATGCGGCGCGCGCCTTGGCGCGCGCGGCCACCGCGATCCTGGGCGACCTTCCCGCAGAAGTGGACGGAGACGAGGTTCGCCTGACCGTTCCGGACGGCGCATCGGCGCTGCCCAAGCTGCTGCGTGAGCTCGGAGCATCGCACGACGTGGAGGGCGTCGCGGTACGCCGTCCCACGCTGGACGACGTGTTCCTGACGATGACCGGGCGCTCGCTGCGCGACGAGGAGAACTGACATGACGATCGCTCGCGACACCTGGATCATCTTCACGCGCGCCATGCGGCTGAGCCTGCGCCAGCCCGTGTGGGTCGTGTTCGGGCTGCTGCAGCCCATCCTGTACCTCGCACTGTTCGGTCCGCTGCTCGAGACCATCGCCGACACCCGCGCCTTTGGCGAGGATGTCGACGCCTGGCAGATCTTCGTCCCCGGTCTGCTCGTGCAGTTGGGACTGTTCGGCGCGAGCTTCGTCGGCTTCGGGCTCATCTCAGAGTGGCGCTCCGGAGTGATCGAGCGCATGCGCGTCACACCTGCGTCACGAGCCTCGCTGCTGCTGGGCCGGGTCATGCGCGACGTGGTGGTGCTGCTGGTGCAGGGAACGATCCTGGTGCTGGTGGCGCTGCTGTTCGGGCTGCGTGCACCGTGGTGGGCGCTCGTCGCGGGCGTGGGGACAGTCGCTCTCCTGGGTGGGTGCTTCGCGTCGCTCAGTTACGCCGTGGCGCTCACGCTGAAGTCAGAGGACTCCTTTGCCCCACTGCTCAACGGCGTGGCGCTGCCGTTGCTGCTGCTGTCCGGAATCCTGCTGCCGATGTCGCTGGCCCCGCGCTGGCTGCAGCTGCTCTCCGACGCCAACCCTCTCAAGCACGTGGTGGAGGGCGTTCGTGCCATGTTCCGCGGAGAGCTCACCGACCCGGTGGCCCTGTGGGGCGTGGCCATCACGGTGGCCCTGGTGCTCTTCGGCATCGCCATCGGCACACGAGTGTTCCGGCGCCAGAGCGCGTAGTACGGAGTCCGGCACCCGGTGTCACGGCTCGACCAGCCCTGCCTCGTAGGCGACGATCACCGCCTGCACGCGATCCCGGACGCCCAGCTTGGCGAGGATCCGGCCCACATGGGTCTTGACCGTCGCCTCCGCGACGAACAATTCGGCGGCGATCTCTGCGTTCGAGTGCCCCGTCGCCACGGCTCGCAGCACCTCGGTCTCTCGTGGCGACAGAGCGTCCAGTCGGGTGTCGCCCGTGGAGGCGGGCGCATCGGCCTTGGGCAGGCGGTCCGCGAACATCTCGAGCATGCGCCGAGTGACGCGGGGCGTCATCACCGCGTCCCCGGAAGCAACGGAGCGGATCGCCTCCACCAGCTCCGCTGGCCGTGCATCCTTGAGGAGGAAACCGCTCGCGCCCGCGCGGAGCGCCCCGAACGCGTACTCGTCCAGGTCGAACGTCGTGAGCACCAGCACCCGGGTCTCGGGGTGCTCCGCGACGATGAGGCGCGTCGCCTCGATGCCGTTCATGCTGGGCATCCGCACGTCCATCAGCACCACGTCGGGGCGCAGCGCCCGCACCTGCGCGACGGCGGTCGTACCGTCTCCCGCCTCTCCGACCACGTCGAGATCGTCCTCACCCGCCAGGACGAGCGAGAAGCCCATGCGCACCAAGGCCTGATCGTCGACCAGGAGAACGCGCAGTCGGGGGGACGTCATGGGGCCTCCTCCACGGGCAGCTCAGCCGTCACGCGCCAGCCGTGGCCCAAGGGACCCGCATCGACGGTGCCGCCCAGGAGCGCCACGCGTTCGCGCATCCCGATGAGACCCAGGCCGGCGCCCTCAGACTCCGCGCCCCGCTCAGCCGCTCCCTGATCGACCACCGTCACGATCCACCGACCCGGTTCGTGACGGATCACCAGGCTCACCCCGGCGGTCCCCGGGGCGTGCCGCAAGACATTGGTGAGCGACTCCTGGACCACCCGGTAGAGCGCCAGGCGCACACCGGTGTGCTCTGGCAGTGCGAGTCCAAGACCCTCGGCGCTCACCGGCAACCCGGCGGCCCGGAATCCCTCGACGACCTCGCGCAGATCACGGCTCTCCCCGGCCGGGCCCATCGGAGCCTCCCCATCCGCCACGGCGCCGAGCACTCGGCGCATGTCGCTCAGCGCCGCGCGCCCCGTGCGCGAAAGCTCACCGAGCGCGACCCGGGCCTGATCGGGCTGACGGTCGAGTGCCACCGACGCGCCGTCGGCGAGTCTCACCATCACGGACACGCTGTGCGCGACCACGTCGTGCACCTCCCGAGCGATGCGGGCGCGTTCCTCGGCCCGCGCCACCTGAGCCTGCCGATCCCGGTCGCGTTCGAGAGCGGCAGCGCGTTCGACGAGGCCTGCCATGCGTTCCCGCCGCAGGCGCACGCTGATCCCGAAAGCGACGCCCACAAGCGCGAGCGTCACGATTCCGAACGTGTTCGTGATCCGTTCGTCCACCAGCGCGATCGACGTGCCGTCGTCTGTCCTGAATGCTGCGGGTGAGTCATCCTGCACGAGCCAGATCGTCACCGTCGCGCCAGCGACCGCCGCCGCTGCCGACCACCATGTCTCCGTGGGCGGCCGCGCCACGGCCAGGGCATACAGCGCGAGCGCAATGCCGAGCTCCGTGCCGCCGAGCTGCCCCACTGTCAGCAGGGACACTCCGGCCATGACCACGAATGCCGCGACGACCCACGTGGGGCGCCTGCGGCGCAGGAGAAGCGCACCTGCACCGGCCGCCGCCACAAGGGCGGCGACCGGTGCGCTGAGCGGGTGATACGGGTCGGGAGCGGCCAGGACGACATTGAGAACGTAGAACGCGGACACGGCGACATCCACCAGCCGCGGATGAGCGCGGAGGTAGCGGCGCACGGGGCCGAGCCGACGGCCGTCCGGCTCGACGACGTGAGCCCGTTCCGCGGTCACCGTGACCTCCCGTTCCGTCGATCAGCTATGCGTCGCGGCGTCGCAGCGACACCATTGCCAACGCGAGCAGTGTCACCGCCCAAGCCACGAGCACCCCGAAACTCACCCACGGGGTCAGGTTCGCGCCGGTGCTGGCCTCGTCGATCATTGCCAGAGTATCGCTGTCGAACAGCACCTTGCTGCCCGCGGTCATCGGCAGGAACGGGCTTACCAGGTCAAACAACTTCAGTGGGACCAACGCGATCACGTTCTCGATCACCAGCAGGAGACCGACCACCAGAGTCAGGCCTGCAGCCGTGTGGCGCAGCAGCGCCCCGATCCCGAGCGCCAGCAACGAGATGGCGACGAGGTACAGCGGCAGCCCCACCAGCATCCGTCCCACGTCCGGGTCCGCGAAGTCGAGCTCGATGCCCAGTGTGCTGTGGAACGGCATGGTGGCGACATAGGAGGCGACCATCGAGACCAGCGTCACCACGGCGATCACACCGCCGAGCACGATGGCCTTGGCCACCAGCACCATCCACCGGCGCGGAACCGTCGCGAGAGTCGTACGGATGGCACCGGTCGAGTACTCGCCACCCATCGCCAGGACGCCGAGAACGGCGACCGCAAGCTGAGCCAGCTGATAGCCGGCGCTCAGGTACTGCGCCACGTTGCCCTGGCCTGGGCCTGCGTCGACGAGCGCGGTCGTCGCACCCCACGCGGCCAACACGCTGACTCCCACGAGCAGCACCACCATGGCTACCAGCGTCCACACAGTGGAGCGCAGTCCTACGAACTTGATCCACTCGGCGACCACGGTGCGCCACAGCGTCACCGGACCTGTCGCCGTGCTCGTCGTCCCCACCGGGGCGGCCTTCTTGGTCAATACTGTCGTGCTCATCGTGATCCACCTTCGTTCTGGGACGCCATGGCGTCGGTCTCGTGCGTGTCCATCGGAGCGGAGCGGAACTCCACGTCCTCGGCGGTGAGCTGCAGGTAGGCGTCCTCGAGCGAACCGGCGATCGCCGTGAGTTCGTGCAGGGCCACCTGCGCATCGGCCGCAGCGTCGCCGACCTGCGCAGCGGAGAGCCCCGTGACCTCGAGGGAGTCGCGGCCGGTGGCGACAACCGTGGCCTGCTGCGAGCGCAGCACGGCCTCGAGTCGCTCCGCGTGAGGGCTCGCGACCCTGACCCGTTCTCCGTGCGCGGCCGCGATCAGGTCGGAGACCGGGGCGTCGGCGAGGACGCGGCCTCGGCCCACCACGATCACGTGATCCGCAGTGAGGGCCATCTCGGCCATCAGGTGCGAGGACAAGAACACGGTCCGGCCCTGGTCCGCGAGTGAACGGGCCAGTCGGCGCACCCACAGCACGCCCTCAGGGTCGAGTCCGTTGACCGGCTCGTCCAGGATCAGGGTCTGGGGATCCCCCAGCAGCGCCGCCGCGATGCCCAGCCGCTGCCCCATTCCTAGGGAGAAGCCGCCCACTCGCTTGTCGGCCACGCTCGCAAGGCCGGCGATGTCGATGACCTCGTCCACGCGGGTACGGCTGATGCCGTGGGTGGCCGCCATCGCCGTGAGATGGCGGCGCGCCGTACGGCCGGGGTGCACCGCCTTGGCGTCCAGCAGCACGCCGATCTCGCGCAGTGGTGCGCCGTGGTCGACGTAGCGGCGGCCGTTGACGGTCACCTCACCCTTGGTGGGCGCATCCAATCCCACCGTCATGCGCATGGTGGTGGACTTGCCCGCTCCGTTGGGCCCCAGGAAGCCGGTGACCCGGCCCGGCTCCACCGTGAACGACATGTCGGCCACCGCAGTCGTGGAGCCGTAACGCTTGGTCAGGCCTTGTGCCTCGATCATGATCTCTCCTCGTGCTCGGTTGCTTTCGAGCGTAGGAAGATCACGCGTGCGCCACGATGGCCCCAGGGTTGATTCTGGAAGCCGCGGGACGTACGACTTTCGGCGTACTGGTCAGCCCGCCGGTGGAGGGTGTGGCCTGGTCAGAAGGCGGCGCTACCGCTCGACTGGAGCCTCGTTGCCATAGGGATCCAGCAGGTACTCCGTGTCGCCGCACAGCGCGACGATGCGGTCGCCCTCGAAGGTCCCGGAGCGCGGCCCGTCCACGGGCCTGCAGTCGTCGCTCGGCACCGCGACCACGACGCCGTCGTCGAACTCCTCGGTGCCGAGGTCCTGCACCACCCACATCTCGTCCGCGAGGCGCTCAGTATCGGGGTCGATGAATACCCCGTGGTAGACGGCACGTTCAGAGGCCGGGTCGAACCACGCCTCGACACCTCGTTCGCGCGAGAGCCCCTGCTGCACCATGCGCCGAACCTGGTCGGAGATGAGGCTCTTCTCCCACTCCGTTCCAGTGCGCCAGAACACTCCGGTCGCGTAGCCGCTCGGATCGAACGAGACCCACAGCTCTCGCTCGTCGCCCATGTCCGCGCGGTACTCGATGTTGACCACGCCGCCGTCGACAAGGTTCGTCGAGCTCACGACGGAGCCCACGAAGTCCTCGGTGCTCTCAAGGGTGAGCAGGTCGTACTCGACCACCTGCTCGAGGTCGGATCTGCCGCCGCGCTCGATCCACGCCACCTGAAGCGCGGGGTCCCAGTGGACCAGGCCCATGTCGAAGTCGGTGCGGAGGTCGGAGATCTTGAACGTGTCCTCAGTGGGGCTCACCAGGTACAGCGCCTGGTAATCCGACAACGATGTGTCGTTGTCGCCCTCGCCCTCACGCACCACCGTGAGCGACCAGTCGTCGTCGACGAGCTCCCACACCCACCCCTCGAGGATCCGCGCGGGCGGCTCGAGCTCGTTCTCTGGACTGGTCATGGGGGGCAGCTCGTACGCGGTGCCCTGAAGCCACTCGGGCCTGCCGTCGTCCACGCCAGCGCCCTCCGCCTCGGGCGACGCCGTCACGTCAGCCGTCGGATCCCCGATGAATCCGTACTCCCCGAGGAGCCAGTACGCCCCGAGCCCTGCGAGCCCCACGACCGCGATCGCGACCACCACTCCCACCGGGAAGCGCCCAGCTTCGTTGCTCCTGCCACCCTTGCTCATGGGCTGATTGTAGGAAGCCCCCGGCACCCCAGGCCGAGGGCGCGCGGCCAGAACTGACTTGCGCGTGCATCGGCCGTTCGCCACAGTGTGGGGATGGCCACTCCCGCCCACACGACTCAGCGCACCAATCCGCTCACCGAACTCACCCTTCCCTCGCTGCGTTCGCGCACCTCGGCGAAGTGGCGGAGGTACAGCTCCGACGTACTGCCGCTGTGGGTCGCGGAGATGGACGTCGCGCCCGCGCCGCCGGTCCGCGAAGCGCTCGAGCGGGCGGTCACGAGCGGTGACCTCGGGTACCCGGCGGGCACGGCCTACACCGAGGCGCTGGCGGGATTCGCGGACGATCGCTGGGGCTGGTCGATCTCCCCCGGGCACATGGCAACGGTCGCGGACGTCATCACCGGCTACGTGGACGTCATCTCGATGCTCACCGAAGCCGGCAGCGACGTCATCGTGAACCCCCCGGTGTACCCGCCGTTCTTCTCCTACCTCAAGGCCGCTGGCCGGAACGTCATCGATGCCCCGCTCGGCGAGGATCTGCGACTCGACTTCTCTGCTCTCGAGGACGCGTTCCGCCGTGCCACCGATGGCGGCCGCCCCGCCGCCTACCTGCTGTGCAGCCCCCACAACCCCACGGGCGTCGCGCACACCCGCACCGAGCTCGAGCAGGTCGCGACGCTCGCCGACCGCTACGGCGTGCGCGTCGTGGCGGACGAGATTCACGCGCCTCTGGTCTACGCCGAGCACGAGTTCGTGCCGTACCTGTCCGTCGCGGGTGCCGAGAACGGCTTCTCCCTGATGGCCGCATCGAAGGCGTGGAACCTCGCCGGGATCCCGGCGGCCATCGTCATCGGCGGCCCCGCCGCGCAGCGCGAACTCGCCTCGTACGCATCGTCCCCCCACCACGGACCCACGCACCTGGGGACCATCGCGCAGACCGCCGCGTACCGGCACGGTGCCGCGTGGCTCGACGATCTGATGGCGGGGCTCGACGCCAACCGCCGGCTGCTGGGGACGCTCATCCATGAGCACCTCGCCGGCGCCGACTACCGGCTGCCAGAGGCCACCTACCTCACGTGGATCGACTGCCGGCCGCTCGAACTCGACGAGGACCCGTCCGCGCACTTCCTCGAGCACGCGCGAGTCGCGCTCAACTCTGGGCCGACGTTCGGCGCGGGCGGCGAGGGCCACGTGAGGCTCAACATCGCGACCCACCCCGACATCATCACGGAGGCCGTGCGCCGCATGGGCGCGTCCACGCACCTCGGCTAGGACGGCCGATGAGCGGAGGGCCGATGCGCGAGCGTCAGTCCTCGAGCGCTCCGTGCTCGGACGCCGGCTTGGTCCATACGAGGGTGTAGCGCCACAGCAGCTTCTGGGAGAAGACGCTGCCGGGCATCAGGCGTGCCGACTCGCGCTTCACGTCCCCATACGTGTGCGGAGGCGGCCACGCGCACGGCGAGTCGTGATGCCAGTAGCCGCGGACCAGCCGCTGGGCCTTGTCCACCACCGAAGCCGCCATCTCGCGCGGGATGTCGCGCCAGGTCGCCTTCGCGAGGCCCACCACGAGGACGGTGCCTCCCGGGGCCGTGAGCTCCTTGAGCCGCTCGAGGCCCTCGCTGATGTCCATGTGGTGCAGCGACGCGATCGCTGACACGACGTCGAACGACTCACGGGGCAGGTCCGCCTCGAAGACGTCTCCCTCGAGGTACGTGACGCGCGTGGTGTCCTGGGCACGGGCACGGCGAATGCTGTCGGCATCCTCGTCGATGCCGGTCACATCAAGGCCGCGAGCCGCGAGGGTGCGGGCGAACAGCCCCTCGCCGCACCCCACGTCCAGAGCGGTGCGTGCCGTCTCTGGAACCTCCTCGACCACCGCGCGCTGGTAGTGGATGTTGAGGTTCCACCGCTTGCCGTCGGCCTTGGGCTCGTCGTCGTCCATGGCGCCCATTGTGGCAGGGGCCATCGGTCTCCCCACCTCGACTCGCGTCGCTCTCGAGGGACATGAGTGCAGGAATCTGCCCCGTTCTGCCACTCATGTCCCGCCAGGGCGCAGCGGAGAGCGGGCCCGCGCACATCGGCCGGTCTCGCGGCGCGCACGTCGAATGACATGGCGACAGGCGAGCACGGGCATACGCTGACGGAGTGACGACGATGCGCATGCCGGTCGCCGAGGTGGTGATCGACGAGGAACTGGTGACGGTGCTGCTCGCTGAGCAGCACCCTGACCTGAGCGATCTCTCGATCGGCGCACGCTCCGAGGGCTGGGACAACGTCACCTATCGGCTCGGTTCGCAGCTCGCCGTGAGGATGCCCCGCCGTGCCTCTGCGGCCGAGATCACCGCGACAGAACTCGACTGGCTCCCGCGCATCGGCCACCACTGGGCGTTCCCTGCCCCGGTGCCGATTCGGGTGGGCGAGCCCGGCGGCGAATACCCGTGGCGCTGGAGCGTCGTGCCGTGGCTCTCCGGCCGACGAGCCTTCGACGCCCCCCTCACGGACGCTGGCGCACGCGACCTGGGAACGGCTCTCGCACAGGTGCACCGGCCCGTGCCGGACGATGCGCCGCTGAACCCCTACCGCTCGGGCAGCCTCGAGGACGTCGCAGAGGTCTTCGATGCGCGCCTGCGGGGCCTGGAGGAGACAGGAGAGCTCGCACTCGAGCACGCCGACGTGCTGCGCTCCATCGTCGAGGCGGCGGCGGACACCGTGGAACCCCCGCGCACCTGGAGCCACCTCGACATCCACGGAGCGAACGTGCTGACCCGCGACGGCAGGCTCGCTGGCCTGCTGGACTGGGGCGATGCGGGTGCAGCCGACCCGGCGACAGACCTCGGCCAGGCCTGCACGCTGGTGGGGTCGGTCCACGTGGAGGCACTGCTGCAGGCGTATGGCACCGCCGACGGGCCGATGCGCGTGGGGGCCGGGAGCCCTGGCCGTCTGCGGGTGGCGGCGCGGGCGGTGGCGTATGCGGTGACGCTGGCCTCCATCGCGGACGAGCCGTATCACTCCGCCGGCCTGCGGTCGCTGCAGGACTGGGTGGAGTCTTCGGCCGTCAGGGCCGCATAGCCGACTCGGCTTCGCGATAGCGTTCAGCCGGTCGCGCGCGCGATCCTTCGAGCGCGTCGGGCACTGCGCTGCCACGTGCGTGCGAGCGCCACCGGTGACGTGGTGAGAAGGTCCACGACCGACTGCTCGAGCGCAGCCTGGATCGCCGCGTCCCGTGCACCAGGCGACAGCTCCTCGCCGTGATCCCCCAGCGCCTCCACCACCGGAGCGATCGAGCTGCCGTCCTCCCACAGGTCGACCACTCGGGGGTCGACATAGGACGCGCGGGCGACGGCGGGGGTGTTGCCCAGCTGAGCGGCCACCTCCCTCATCACTCCCGCCACCGCCTTCCTTCGTTCGGTGGGGCTCATCTCTGCAGCGTCACCGGCACGAGCGAGCGCCTGCGCCGCGATGACGGTCCCGTGCCAGGTGCGGAAGTCCTTGGCCGTCGCATCGGGCTGAACGACCATCTGGATGTAGCCGTTGATGTCATCGCTCGTGATGTCGCGCCACGACACGGGCGTGCCGGCCTCGCGCCATGCCAGAAGCTGGGCGTCGTCGTCGCTGCGGCGCTTGAGAGTGGCGATGGCAGCCTCGGCCTCCGCGTCGCGCACCACCACGTGGCGTCGCTTGCCTGACTTGGCGACGTAGTCGAACTCCACGCCGTCGGACGTGACCCGCGCATGCTCCCGCAGGATCGTCGCGAGACCGTAAGAGCCGTTGTCCGCGGCGTACCCCTCGCCGCCCACGCGGAACAGGCCGCGGTCGAGCAGCCGGAACGCAATCCCCAGGACGTGCGCGCGCGACATGTCGTCTCGGCTCGCGTCCGCATCGGCGACCGCCCGAGCGGCAGGCAGCCCCGCCGCGACCTCGAGCACTCGCTCGTGCTTGGCGCGATCCCGGCGCTCTCGCCAGGCGGGGTGATACAGGTACTGACGGCGCCCCGCCTCGTCTGTGCCGAGCGCCTGCAGGTGACCGTGCGGCCATGGACAGATCCACACGTCGGTCCACGCGGGCGGAATGGCGAGCCCGCGGATGCGCTCCAGCACCTCGGGATCGCCGATGCGGTGGCCGGCCTCGTCGCGATACGTCCAGCCCTTCCCCGCTCGGCGGCGCGTCAGACCCGGCTCGGAGGGGCGAGAGCGGCGCAGGCGCGGCATGAGATGAGAGTAGGCGAAGAGGCGCCACGACCATCGACGGCGCACGCCGCGGCGCAGCCCGGGCCTGATGACTCTCCAGCGCGCGAGTGGTGGCGGCAGTGGACATCGAGCGGAGGGACGGGCCGTCAGGCTAGGGTCGGAAGATGGAGACGTTGAGATCCGAGCGCCTCACGCTGCGGCCGATGACGATGGACGACGCTGAGGACCTCGCCGAGCGCCGCTCCGACACCACCACGGCCCAGTACCAGGCATGGCGCGCGCCCTATCCGGTCGAGCGTGCGCGGGAGCTCATTGCAGACGTCACGTCCAGGCCGGGCCCGATGCCCGGTCATTGGTACCAGTTCGCCGTGGTCCGCACCCGGGACGACAGGGTGCTGGGCGACGTCGCCATCTGGCTGTCCGAGAACGGTCGCACCGCAGAGGTCGGCTTCACTCTCCACCCATGGGCGCGGGGCCACTACTACGCCACCGAGGCGACCGCGCGACTCGTGGACTATGCGGTGTTCGACCTGGGCGTGCACCGCGTCGAAGCCTCGACCCATCCCCACAACATCAGCTCGATCAAAGTGCTCGAGCGGATCGGGTTCATCCCCGAAGGCATCCGACGCGAGCGCTACTGGGTCGAGGACGAGGTGTCGGACGACGCGATGTACGGCATCCTCGCGCGCGAGTGGAAGGCGCGGCGGGACCAGGACTGACGATGGCTGGCGCGGCCGCTAGAAGTCGCCAGGAGCCACCTGGAGGCAGGTGAGGCCCAGCTCGTCGCGCCACATGTCGACCACGTGGTTGCGGTCGTCGAGCACGCACAGCACGTCGAACCGGGGCACGATCTCGCGCTCGAAGATCTCCCGCTTGACCACGCCATCGGAGCGCTCATCCGCGTCGGGCCGGAGGTGGAGTCCCTCGTACGGCACCGGCAGGTGGGCGCTGAGCCACCACTCGGTCTCCGCTCGCGACACCTCCTTGCGGCCGGAGATCACGACGATGGCATGCCCCGCGAGGTGCAGCGCTCTCACCACCTCGAGCACGGGCTTGTTCGGAGCGTCCAGGTGGTACCCCGTGGTCGCGAACGGGTGGCGATCGCCCATGTGCGCCAGGGTGCCGTCGAGGTCGACGAGGACGGCCGAGGGCAGGGCGGAATCGGGCGCTGTCGTCATGCACCCATCTTGACGCAATCGCCCCAGCGCGCAGAACGTGCGTGACTAGGCTGACCCCATGTCCCCCACTGAACCGATCTACATCGCGGATGAAACGGTACGAGCACTCATTGATGAGCAGTTCCCGGAGCTCGCCGGTCGTGAGTTAGGGCGCCGGTACACGCTCGAGGATCAGTTCGCCATGAGGATCGGCGACGACTATGGCGCGATCTTCCCGCGACTTCCGGGCAGAGACGAGCACTACGCGCGCGTCGTCGACCTCATCACCCCGCATGTGGACCGGTGGACCTTCCCCTCCAGCCACCCCATCGCGACGGGTGTCCCTGGCCATGGCTTCCCCTACCACTGGGCCCTGGTGCCGTGGATCTCGGCGTCGACCGCGGGGTTCGTGCCGCTGCATGTCGAGTCCGCGCGCCCGCTGGGCGAGACGCTGCGCCAGGTGCACGCCCCGAGCCCGCCCGGTGCGCCGCTGAACCCTCGGACGGGACTGGGGCTCCCTGACCTCGAGGACCACTTCTCGTCGATGCTCGCCTTCGCCTGCGATCGCGGGGCTCCCGAGAACCGCATCATCGACGCCGCTGCCGCCAGGGCCATCTTCGAGGCCGGCGAGGCCGCCTCGCGGGAGGTCTCGTTCACCTGGACCCACGGACGGCTCGAGCCCCGCGCGATCCTCTCCGATCGGGGATCGTTCGCGGGGATTCTGCTGTGGCACAACTTCGGTGCGGGGGATCCTGCCGCGGATCTGGGCTATGCCGCGAACCTGCTCTCCCGTGACATGCACCCGCACTTCTGGGCGGGCTACGGCGAGATCTCTGAGCCCACCGCCACCCGCGCGCGGGCGTTCCAGGTGTTCGCCGCGCTTCGGCACATTCAGATCGACGACCCCTTCCTGATGCGCATGGCGTGGGAGCGGCTCATTGAACTGGGGCTGGTGCACGAGGCCTGACGCCTTCCCCGGGCGTGTTCCCGCTGACATAGTGGCCTCATGCGAAGGCTCAGTCGCGGTTCCCTGCTCATGGCCGCAGCGGCCGTGGTCGCCGCGACGAGCGCGTGCGCCGCTGGCCCTGCCGAGGACTGGGACGAACCGGCGGACTACACCTACGAGGCGACCATCACCGCCTTCGGCCCGGCCCACGGCGAGTGGCGCGTCACCGTACGCGATCACGAGGTCGTCGAGGTCGAGGGTCTGGACGAGTGGAGCCAGATCGACGAGTTCACCACCATCGAGTCCTTCGACACCCTCGCGGACTACGTGTCGAGATACGACGAGGCTCGTGCGGAGGGGGCCCACAGCGTTGCGCTGACGCAAGCCACGGATGGGACGCCCACCGGCTACTCGGTGGATTGGGACGAGAACACTGTCGACGACGAGTACGACGCCCGCTTCAGGGCCGTCGCTCCCACGGAGAGCACGGCCGGCGCCGTGCCAAACTGAGCGCATGAACATCTACGAGACTCCGCTCCCGGGCATCGGCGTCCGGTATGAGTTCCAGGCCGAAGGCGGCGACCACGTGGGCGTGGTGGTCCGTCGCGACGGAAAACGTGACATCGCGCTGTACGACCGCGAGGACCCCGATTCGTGCAAGGGCACGGTCGAGCTCTCCGAGGGCGACGCTTCCAAGGTCGCCGAGCTGCTGGGCGGCACCAACATCACCGCCCGCCTCGACACGCTCAGCCACATGGTGGAGGGACTGTCCATCGAGTGGGTCACGATGCCCGCCGCAGGCGGGCTGACGGACAAGACCATCGGCGACGGTCGCATCCGCACGGAGACGTCCGCCTCCGTCGTCGCCGTGATCCGCGGCGACGACGGCATTCCCGGGCCCGAACCCGACTTCACCCTGCGCGCAGGGGACACCGTCCTGGTCATGGGCGGCGCCGACGCCGTGCGCAGCGCCACCTCGATCCTGACGGGATAGCGATGCTCGCCATCGCGCTGCCGCTGGAGGTGCTCCCCGAGCCGGAGACCAGCCATGCGGGCGCGGTGCTGATCGAGCTCGGGGTCATTCTGCTGGTGCTGGCCGTGCTCGGACGCGTCGCCGCCCGGCTCGGCATCCCCTCGATCCCGCTGTACCTGCTCGCCGGTCTGGTCATGGGCGACGGCGGCTTCATCCCCGTGAGCGCCGGCGAGGAGTTCCTCGCGGTCGGCGCTGAGATCGGCGTGGTGCTGCTCCTGCTCCTGCTCGGCCTCGAGTACTCGCCCGAGGACCTGCGCAACGGACTCAAGTCGAACTGGGCGGCCGGCCTGCTGGACGGCGTCGCCAACGCGGTGCCCGGCTTCGCGGTGGGCCTGATGCTCGGATGGTCTCCCACGGCCGCTCTGCTGCTCGCCGGTGTCACCTACATCTCCTCGTCCGGCATCATCGCGCGCCTGCTCAATGACTTCGAGCGCGTCGCCAACCGCGAGACGCCCATCGTGCTGAGCCTGCTGGTGATGGAGGACATCGTGATGGCGGTGTTCCTGCCCATCGTCGCGGTCCTGCTGGTAGGAGCCTCGCTGCTGCAGGGCGCCATCGCCGCGGGCGTCGCGCTGGGGATCGTCGCGCTCGCCTTCGTGATCTCCATGCGCTTCTCCCACCACGTGTCACGACTCGTGCACTCGCGCTCTCGCGAGCTGCTGCTGCTGGGCGTCCTCGGCCTGACCTTCCTGGTCGCCGGGCTGGCCGATGCGGTCCAGGTCTCGGCAGCCGTCGGCGCGTTCCTGCTGGGCCTCACGCTGTCGGGACAGGTCGCCGACGATGTGCGCACCCTGCTGCCGCCGCTGCGCGACGTGTTCGGCGGACTGTTCTTCGTGTTCTTCGGCCTGATGATCGATCCGCGCGATCTGATCCCGGTGCTGCTTCCCGCGCTCGCGCTCGCGCTCGTGACGGCGGTGACCAAGATCTACACGGGGATGTGGGCCGCCAAGCGCAACGGCATCGGCCCCAAGGGCCAGTGGCGCACCGGCCTCTCCCTCGTGCCGCGCGGGGAGTTCTCGATCGTGATCGCGGGCCTCGGGGTGGCGGCAGGAGCCGAGTCCCAGCTCGGCCCCTTCACGGCCGCGTACGTGCTGATCCTCGCCGTGGTGGGTTCGCTGCTCATGCGCTTCGCCGACAAGATCCCGCCGCCGGGCACCTGGGGTGGGCGACAGCAGTCGGCGCCGTCCGTCGCGGCCCCGTCACCCGCGCGCGCCCGGCACATCCCGCCCACCTAGCGCCATGCGGGAGAACTCCACCCGCGCACCGTCCGGGCAGAATGGCTCCATGATCCGTGACGCCACGACCGCCGACGCCGCTGCCATCGCCGCGCTCTACAACCCGTACGTACGGGAGACCGTCATCACCTTCGAGTACGACGAGGTGTCCACCGAGGACATGGGGTCACGCATCGCGCGCGTGCAAGAGCTGAACCTGCCGTGGCTGGTGCTCGAGGACGAGGGCTCCGTCATCGGCTTCGCCTACGCCGCCCAGTACCGTCCCCGCGCGGCCTACGTGCACTCGGTCGAGACCACCATCTATCTCGCCCACGGCGCTGGCGGTCGCGGGCTCGGACGCGAGCTCTACGACGCCCTCATCGCGCGGCTGCGCGCGGGCCACGCGCATTCCGCGATCTCGCTGATCGCTCTGCCCAACGACGCCTCGGTCGCCCTGCACCTGGCGACCGGGTGGAGCGAGGTCGGCCAGCTGCGCGACGTGGGCCGCAAGTTCGACCGGTGGATCGACGTCGCCTACTACCAGCTGGACGTCAGCTCCACGTAGCCCCGCGCTCCGGCGGGGATCCGAACAGGGCTTCTCGTCGCCTGAACTGCTGGTGGTCATCGTGATCATCGGAGTGCTCGCTGCGGTCGCCGTTCCGCGCTACCTGGATCACTCCACGAAGGCGAATGACGCCGCGGCACACTCCGATGCGACGAGCCTCGGCACGCTGGTACGAGCCGCCTGCCCGTCAGGATCCCCATCACACGCGCGAAGGCCCGGTCCCCCTCGCGGGGAGCCGGGCCTTCGACGTTGCTCAGGCGAGCGTCGACTACACGCCGCGGACGGCGCGCGTCGCCTCCAGCATGTGCGTCAGCGTCTCGGTGGTCTCCTCGTAGCCGCGCGTCTTGAGACCGCAGTCGGGGTTGACCCACAGCTGCTTGCCGGGGATCGAGTCCTTGGCCAGCTGCAGCAGCTCGGTGACCTCCTGCGTCGACGGCACGCGAGGAGAGTGGATGTCCCACACTCCCGGCCCGATCTGACGCTCGTAGCCGTGGCTGCGGATGGCGGGGAGGACCTCCATGCGCGAGCGAGCCGCCTCGATCGAGGTGACGTCGGCATTCAGGCCGTCGATCGCGTCGATGATCTCGCCGAACTCCGAGTAGCACAGGTGGGTGTGCACCTGGGTGTCGTCCTTCGCTCCCGAGGTCGCCAGACGGAACGAGTTGACCGACCAGTCGAGGTACGCGGACTGCTCCGACTTCTTGAGGGGCAGGAGCTCGCGCAGGGCGGGCTCGTCGACCTGGATGATGCCGATGCCGGCCGCCTCCAGGTCCGCGATCTCCTGGCGCAGCGCCAGGCCCACCTGGTTGGCGGTGTCACCCAGGGGCTGGTCGTCGCGCACGAACGACCAGGCGAGGATCGTCACCGGACCGGTGAGCATGCCCTTGACGGGCTTGTCCGACAGCGACTGCGCGTACTCGGCCCAGCGCACCGTCATGGGCGCCGAGCGGGCCACGTCGCCCCACAGGATCGAGGGGCGTGTGCAGCGCGAGCCGTAGGACTGCACCCAGCCGTTCTTGGTGACGTCGAAGCCCTCGAGCAGCTCCGCGAAGTACTGCACCATGTCATTGCGCTCGGCCTCGCCGTGCACCAGCACGTCCAGCCCCAAGTCCTCCTGGAGGCGCACCACGGAGGCGATCTCATCCTTCATCGCCTGCTCGTAGTCGGCGTCCGTGAGCTCGCCCTTGGCCCACGCGGCGCGAGCCTTGCGGATCTCGGGGGTCTGCGGGAACGAGCCGATGGTCGTAGTGGCGAGCTCCGGCAGGTGGAAGCGGTTGGCCTGAGCGGCCGCGCGCGCCGCGTACGGCCCACGCTCGAACCATCCCGGGTCCACCTCGGCGAGGGCATCGCGCACATCGGCCCGGTTGGTGCCCGGGTGCTCGCCGCGGGCCTTCAGGGCGGCACGCGCCTCCCCGAGGGCGCCGGCGACGGCGTGCTCGCCCTGCTCGCGGGCCGCGGCGAGGGTGACGATCTCCGCCACCTTCTCATCCGCGAACGCGAGCCAGCTCAGCAGCTCCTCGCCCAGGTGCTCCTCGCCCTGCAGGGTGTGCGGGACGTGGAACAGGCTGGTGCTCGACGAGACGGTGACGGTCGCGCCGAGCGCGGCGACCGCATCGGCCTTCCGCAGTGCCTCGTCGAGGTCGGTGCGCCAGATGTTGTGGCCATCGACGACGCCCGCGACGATGGTCGCGCCGGTGAGGTCGACGTCGGCCGGAACCGAGCCGCGCACGAGGTCGATGCCGATGGCGTCGACGCCCGCGTCCTTCAGGACCGGGAGCGCGTCGCCGAGCGAGTGGTACGGCGCCGCGACGAACAGGGCGGGACGCTCGGAGGCGCCGACGAGGGTCTCGTAGACCTTCGTCGCGTTGGCCAGGACGTCGGCACGGTCGGCGTCGATGTCGGAGACCAGGACGGGCTCGTCGATCTGGACCCACTCTGCACCCGCTGCCGTGAAGGCGGCCAGCAGCTCGACGTAGACCGCGAGCAGGTCGTCCAGGCGCTCGATGGGATCGAAGCCCGTCGGGGCGTCGTCGCTCGGCTTGGACAGGTACAGGAAGGTCAGCGGGCCGGTGATGACCGGGCGGGTGACGAAGCCGGCCTCCTTGGCCTCGACGAACTCGTCGACCCAGCGCGTGCTCGCGAGCGTGAACTCGGTCTCGGGGCCGATCTCGGGAACCAGGTAGTGGTAGTTCGAGTCGAACCACTTGGTCATCTCGAGCGGGGCCTTGTCGCCTTCGCCGCGCGCGATGGTCGAGTAGCCGGCCAGGTCGAGCCTGCCGTTCTCGTCCCGCAGCTGCGAGAAGCGCGTGGGGACGGCGCCGAACGTGACGGCGGCGTCGAGCACATGGTCGTAGAACGAGAAGTTCGAGGGGATCGACGAGTCGGCGCGGCCCAGGCCGAGCGCGGCGAGGCGCTCGCGGTTGGCGGCGCGCAGCTCCGTCGCGACGGACTCGAGGTCCGCCTCGGACGAGGCGCCCTTCCAGAACGACTCGAGGGCCCGCTTCAGCTCGCGCATTCGGCCGATGCGCGGGTAACCAAGGATGGTGCCGCCGGGGAAGGCGGGCGCAGGGGCAGATGCATTGGTGATGTCAGACATGGTTCCTCGTGGAGGTTAGGTGCGCGGCGGGCTCGCCATTGCGCTTGGTCGACGCGTGCGTTCAGCGCCGATGCGTTCGTGCGAGAGTCTAGCCGCTGCGAGCGCGCCTGGCTATGCGGCATTGAGACGCGATGTCCGCATGGTGAGACAGTGCGTCACGAGCGGAGGGAGTCAGACGAGCCTCGCCGGGGTGCGAGGATGGCTCCCATGGAAGAAATCACCGACAAGCAGGTCACTCTCACGCGCGAGGCCGAGGGCGTCTACCTGGCCCGCAACGCCGAGGGGGCCGAGTACCGGTTCGGCTACAACGTCGACGGAGCGCTCAGCTCGATCGAGCTGCTGATGGTCGCGATCGCCGGCTGCTCCGCCACCGATCTGGACATGATGACGTCGCGGCGCGCCGAGCCCACCAAGTTCGACGTCACCGTGGACGCGCAGAAGGTCGCCGGCTCGTCGCCCGCGTTCCTGCGCAACATCGAGGTGCTGTTCGACGTCGCCTTCCCCGAGGGCGAGGACGGCGACAAGGCCCGCGCGCGCATCGGCGCCGCGCTGAAGGCCGCCGAGGAGAAGACGTGCACGGTGTCCCGCACCGTCAGTGCCGGCTCGCCCGTGACCCTGACGACCGCCGACGGGACCGCCTGAGCCGTCCCCGCATCGGCCGTGTCGCTAGTGGCCGATGCTGCGCAGCGGCAGCTGCGAGACGAGTTCCAGCGCGGCCTCGTGCTTGTTGAAGGTGATGACGTGGATGCCCGGGGCGCCCGCGTCGAGGAGATCGCTCGACAGTCGTGCGGCATGCGCCACTCCGGTGCTGCGAGCCGCGACGTCATCCTCGGCCGCCTCGAGATCCGCGACGAGCGCATCCGGTGTCGGCACGCCCGTGAGCTGTGCGGCCCGATTCGCGCGGGTCACCGACACCAGCGGCATCACCTCGGGGATGATCGGCAGACCGATGCCGTCTGCGGCGGCGTCTGACACCAGCGCGCGGTAGTGGCCCACGTCGTAGAACACCTGCGTGATCGCGAAGTCCGCGCCGGCGTCCTGCTTGGCACGCAGCACGTCCAGGCCCTGCTGACGCCACTGCGGGATCGCGTGCTGGGCAGGGAACGCCGTGACCCCGATGCTGAGGTCGTCGACGCCGTGCGCCCCCGCCACCTCCCGCAGAAGGGTGACGAGCTCGCTCGCGTAGAGCAGGCCGTCCGGGTGAGGGCGCCAATCGGCCTGGCCCTGAGGGGGATCGCCGCGAAGTGCGAGAAAGTCGCGCACACCTTCGGCGAGGTAGGCCTCGATCACCGCGGTGAGATCCGCGCGCGACTGGTCCACGCACGTGAGGTGGGCGAGCGGCGGGATCGTGTGCGCCTCGGCCAGCCGCTGGACCACCGAGCGAGACGTGCCCTGCGTGGAGCCGGAGGCACCGTACGTGATGGACATGAAGTCGGGGTCCGTGGCCGCGAGGGTGGTCAGGGTCGCCTCGAGCGTCGCCTCTGCCGTCGGGGTGCGCGGAGGGAACAGCTCGTAGCTGAGCGTCGGCGCGCGGTGGCGGAGGAGATCACGGATGGTCATGGCGCTGGCCACGATAGTGCGGCGGAGTGGCACGGCGCCACCGCGTGCGTGCGGGCGGGTGATGGGCCGGTGTGGCGGGGATGCGCTGTGACCCTGCGGCGTGGTCTCGGGTGGGGGCACACTCTGTCCCCACCGCCCGGCGTGACGGGCCCGGTCCACTGGCCCTCCAGGACGGTCGGGGCGCATCGGCCGCCGCTGCTCCACACTGGACCAATGATCACGGAGACGAATGACCTCATCCGCTGCTTTGGGAACGGAGACCCGTTGTACGAGCGCTATCACGACGAGGAGTGGGGCCACGAGATCCATGGCGATGCCGAACTGTTCGAGCGCATGGTGCTCGAGGGCTTCCAGTCGGGGCTGTCGTGGCTGACGATTCTGCGCAAGCGGGAAGCGTTCCGCGAGGCTTTCGCGGGCTTCGTGCCGGCCGCGGTCTCGCAGTTCGGCGACGACGACGTGGCCCGGCTCATGCAGGACGCCGGGATCGTGCGCAACCGACGCAAGATCGAGTCCGCGATCACCAACGCGAGCGCGGTGGTGGCGCTGGGGGAGGCGGGGCGCTCTCTCGATGAGGTGGTGTGGTCGCACCAGCCGCCTGCGCGCGCTGAGGCGCCGAAGACCTGGGAGGACGTTCCCGCCTCCACTCCCGAGTCCGCGGCGCTCGCGAAGGAGCTGAAGTCGTTGGGCTTCGTCTTCGTGGGCCCCACCACGATGTACGCGCTGATGCAGGCATGCGGGCTCGTCGACGATCACGTGGCGGGGTGCGTGGCCGCGTCGAGGTGACGAACGGGGCTGCTCGCTATCGCGCGAAGGCCAACCCGACCGACCGCACGCCCACCACCACCTCGCTGTCAGGCTGCCACCGCTGGTCGCCGAGCACGCGCGCCTGCACCGGCTCCTCGCATGCGGGAAGATCCATCGTGACCACGGCGTCGTGCCCGAAGTAGGCGACGTCGCGGATCAAGGCGCGCACGCCCTCCCCCGCGCGCCCCGGGCCCGCACCGGCCGCGCGCAGCGACAGCTGCTCCGGCCTGAGCACCAGATCCACCGTGTCCCCCGCCTGCGCCATGTGGCCGTCAGCCAATGTGGCGTGCACCGCCCCCAAGGGACCGACCACGGCGCCGTCCTCCCAGATGCCCGGCAGCACCAATGCGCCTCCGACGAACTGGGCAAGCCATCGGGACACGGGCTTCGCATAGATCTCGGCGGGAGTGCCGGCCTGCACGAGCCGCCCCTCGTCCACCACGACCACCTGGTCCGCCATGGACAGCGCCTCGTCCTGATCGTGCGTCACCAGCACCGCGGTGGTCTGCGCGCGCCTCAGCACCTGCCGGACCTGCCCACGGACCTCGGCACGCAGCGCCGCGTCGAGCGCCGAGAACGGCTCGTCGAGCAGCACCACATCCGGCTCCGTCGCCAATGCTCGCGCCAGGGCCACCCGGTGGCGTTGCCCACCGGACAACTCCCCTGGCATGCGGGTGGCGTAGTCGGCCATGCCGACCATCTCCAGCAGGTCGAGCACCTCCTGCGCACGCCGTCGTGCACGAGGCAGCCCGAATCCCACGTTCGCGAGCACGTCGAGGTGGGGGAAGAGCGCGGCATCCTGGGGCACGAGCCCAATGCGCCGTCGCTCCGGCGCCACGTACACGCGGGGCCCGGACAGCACCGTGCCGTCGACGACCACCGCACCCTCGATCGGCCGATTCAGACCCGCGATGACGCGCAGCAGGGTGGACTTGCCCGAACCCGACGGGCCGAGCACGGCCGTGAGACTGCCGTGCGGCACGATGAAGGACACCCCTCGCAGCACAGGCACGGAGTCGTAGCCCGCGACGATCTTGCGCACCTGCAGCTCACTCACAGCGTCTCCTCAGGCCGACGTCTGCCGCCGGCGACTTCTCGCGTCAACAGCAAGGCTGGCACGGCGGCGACCAGGATCAGCACCAAGGCGTACGGCGCGGCTGCGGCGTAGGCCGTGCCCGACGTCAGTCGCCAGAGGGACGTCGCCAGCGTCTCGGTGCCCGTGGGGCGCAGCAGCAGGGTCGCCGGCAGTTCCTTCATGGCGGTCAGGGCGACCAGCAGCACGCCGGCCCCGATGCCGGGCCATGCGATGCGGGCCGTCACCCGGGCCCACACCCGCGCGGGCGACAAGCCCATCGTGCGGGCTGCGTCCTCCAGCCCAGGCTCCACCTGACCGATGCTCGAGCGCACCGCCCCCACCGTCTTGGGCAGGAACAGCACGCCGTATGCGAAGGCCAGCATCCAGATCGACTGATAGAGCATCGGCGCCACGTTGAGCGAGAAGAACACGAGAGACAGCCCGACGACGATCCCCGGCAAGGCGAGGCCCAGGTAGCTGGCCGACTCGGTGACGGTCGCCAGCCGTGAACGGAAGCGGGCCGCGAGAATGCCGATGGGCAAGGCGAGCGCCAGCGCCACGACCGCTCCCGCCCCCGCCAGCCCCACGGTGGACACGGCGTCCGCCAGGAGGTCACCGGGCCTGACGGCCGTGGACGTCTCAGTCCTCAGCACCAGGTACTTGGCGAGTGCACCGAGCGGCACCCCGAGCGACAGCGCCGCCACGACGGCAAGGCCGCCGTGTGCGACCCACGCCCATCGGCCCAGCGCCACGGGGACCGGGGCGGTGCGCGCCGCCACCGTGGATCCCACTCGCGCCCGGGCACCGCGCAGGCGCCTCTCAGCCACCACGAGCACGATCCCCATCGCGGCGAGCACCAGGGACATCACGGCCGCGAGGGTGCGGTCGAAGAGCGATTCGTAGGCGACCTGGATGGCCCAGGTGAAGGCCGGGTAGCGCATGAGTGCGACGGACCCGAAGTCGCTCAGCACGTACAGCGCGACGAGCAGGACGCCGGCCAGTGCGGCGGGACGAATCTGCGGCCACGTGGCCTCGAAGAAGGCCCGCCAACGGGTACGGCCCAAGGTGCGGGCCACGTCCTCGCTGGCCGCATTGGCGAGCCGCAGTGCGGCGATGGTGGGCAGCGTCACGAGGGGCACATTGCACAGCGTGAGGACGATGAACGCCCCCCAGAATCCGCGCACCTCAGTGGTGGCGATCCATCCGAAGGCGGCGACGTAGGACGGCACGGCGAGCGACAGAGAGGACACCACGAGCCAGATGCGGCGGCCGGGCAGGTCCGTGCGCACCAGCAGCCAGGCGATGGCCACCCCCAGCACCAGGCATGCCGCCGAGACGGCGAGCACCAGGCCCACGGTGTTGACCATGAGAGTGGCGATCCGCGGGCTCCACAGCGCCTCCACGACCTCGGTGCGCTCGGCCTGGGCGACCCTGACGACCAGGTAGATCAGCGGGATTGCCGCCAACGCTGCGGCCATCGCCGCCGAGGCGCGCAGCGCCAGGCGTCCGCCGGGCAGGCGCAGATGACGACGGGGGGCCAGAGTCGCCTCTGAACCCCCCGTCGCCACGTGCCGTGCAAGGCGCATGCCTCTCCCTACAGGAGGCCGACCTTCACGAGCAGGTCGGTGGTCTCGCCCAAAGAGTCGAGGTCGGACAGGTCCAGCTCCGGGTTGGTGAGCGAATCGAGTGCGGGCAGACCCTCGGGCGCTGCCACGCCATCGATCAGGGGGTACTCGAAGGTGGTGTCCACAAAGTACTGCTGAGCGGACTCTGAGACCAAGTACTCGATGAACCGCAGCGCGTCGGCATCGTCCTGTGCACCACTGAGCAGCCCTGCCCCGGTGACGTTCACGATGCCACCGGCGTCCCCCGCCTCGGGGAACGCCAGCTGGGCGCGCATGTTCTCGGCGCCGACCTCGGCTGCCATCCGGTACCAGTAGTAGTGGTTGATCAGGCCCAGCTGGATCTCGCCGGCGTTGGCGGCCTCCAGGATGGGCGTGTTCTTCGCGTAGATCTGCACGTCGTTGGCTTCCATGCCCTCGAGCCAGGCCTGAGCCACGTCCTCGCCCTCGAGGACGCGCAGAGCGGTGACGAAGGACTGGAACGACGCGTTGGTGGGGGCGATGCCCACCTGGGAGGCCCACTGCTCGTCGGTGAGGGCGGCCACCGTGGTGGGGACGTCGTCGGCGCTCAGCTGCTCGCTGTCGTAGACCATGACGCGCGCGCGACCGGTGACGCCGACCCACGAGCCGTCCGTCGACGTGAAGCCGGCCGGCACCGTCTCGGTGATGCTCTCGGGCAGCGTGGCGAACATGTCGGCCTTGGCGACGGCACCCAACGCACCTGCGTCCTGGGCCAAGAACACGCCGGCGGGACTTGCATCGCCCTCCTCGAGCAGCAGCGCCGCCAGTTCGGTGCTGCCCGCGTAGCGCACATCCACGCTGATCCCGGTCTCGGACTCGAACTGCTCGATCAGCGGATCGATCAGCTCCTGGTCACGACCCGCGTAGAGCGTGAAGGCATCGTCGGCCACCGCAGACGAGTCGGGCGAGGCGCCCGGGGTCGGGGCGGTGTCGTCGTCGGCGGTGGAGCACGCGCTGAGCGCGAGTGCCGCAAGGGCGGCCGTCGCGATGGCGGCGGGGCGCAGGGCAATCATGGGTGGCCTCTCGAAGGGGGTGTCGCACGGAAGTGAGGCAACCCTAATATGGATTTCGCAACACGCCAATTGCGTAACTTGCTGGCGGGTGTGGCGACCGACGGCCCGCAGCACGCTCAGGCCCGCACGCCACCCGCGCACTGCGCATCGGCGCAGGTGAGTGTTGACTGTTCACGGTGGGGCAGGCGATTCTGAACCACACGGCCACGGAGCCCTTCTCCCACGCCGAACCCATCTCCGTCGCACACGGCTGAGTGAGCAGCACGAGATCAGAGGATCAGCGCATGATCACCACAGGCGTCCAGGCAGGTGCCGTCAACGTGCGATCGATCGCCACGGCCGTCCCGCCGACCGTCCTCGAGCAGGAGAGAGTGCGCGACCTGTTCCTCGGCCAGGCCGATCTGTCAGGTCTGTCACGCCGCCTGGTCAGCTCCGTCTTCGACGCCTCGGCGATCGAGCGCCGCCACACCGTCGTGGACGAATTCGGGGGCGCGACCTCGAGCGCTGCCGCGTTCTACGACGCACCGAGCCAGACGATCCTCACCCCGTCCACCGGGATCCGCAATGCGGCGTACGCACGCGAGGTGCCGCCGCTGCTGACGGAAGCCGCAGCACGCGCGATCGACCAGGCGCCGGGTCTCGAGCGGTCCGACATCACCCACGTCATCACCGTGTCCTGCACCGGGTTCTTCGCGCCCGGGCCCGACTACGTCCTGGTGCGGGACCTCGGCCTCGCCCCCTCCACCCGGCGCCTGCACATCGGCTTCATGGGGTGCTACGGCGCATTCCCGGCGCTGCGCGCCGCCGTCTCGACGTGCCTGGCCGAGCCCAGCGCCACAGTGCTCATCGTGTGCGTCGAGTTGTGCACGCTGCACGTCCGCTCATCGAACGACCCGGACACGATCGTCGCGTCGTCGGTCTTCGCCGACGGCGCTGCGGCGGCGGTGGTCTCCGCACGGCCCGCGCCCGCCGGCTCGGCGGTGCTCACCATCGACGCCCAGGAGACGATGCTGACCGATGGCGGCGAGACCGACATGGCCTGGACGATCGGGGACCTCGGGTTCGAGATGGTCCTGTCCCGCTACGTGCCGCGCATCATCGAGGATCAGATCGTCGGCGCGCTCCTGCCCCTCCTGGGCAGTGATCGCGCGTCCGCCGCCACCGCGTGGTCGCAGATCGACCGGTGGGCGGTGCACCCCGGCGGGCGCGCAATCCTGGACCGCGTGCAACGCGCGCTCGGACTCACCGAGGAGCAGATGGCGCCCTCGCGAGCGGTGCTGCGCGACTACGGCAACATGTCGAGCGCCACGGTCCTGTTCATCGTGAAGCAGCATCTCGACGACGACGGACAGGAGACGGCGCGCCCTCCGGCACCCGAGCGCATCGCCGCGATGGCGTTCGGGCCCGGCCTGACCGTCGAGTCCGCACTGTTCACGCGGCGGGTGACGTGATGAAGTCCGGAGGGATGGCGCATCGGGACACCGAGTCACGAGAGTTCATGGACGAGCCGGATTGCGACCCTCACCGCCTCGAGCGCACCTACCGGCATTTCACCACTGTCAATCGGCTGGTCTCGGGCTGGCGGCGGATCTACCGGTCAAGGATCCGGCCGCACCTGACCGCCCACACCCCGACCACGGTGCTGGACATCGGCTTCGGCGGCGGGGACATCCCCCGCGCGCTCGCACGCTGGGCTGCCGCGGATGGGCTCGCGCTGCGCATCACAGCGATCGACCCGGACCCGCGCGCGATCCTGCACGTCCGCGGGCTGCCCACCGCGGATGTTCACTTCGAGCAGGCGTCGAGCGCACACCTGGTCGCCCGGGGCGACGAGTTCGACATGGTGATCTCGAACCACGTCCTCCACCACCTCGACGCGCGGGAGGTCGGCCCATTGCTGGACGACAGTCTCGCCCTGTCGCGTCACCTGGTGATCCACAACGACCTGTCGCGTGGACGCCTCGGCTATCACCTGTACGCGGCGGCGACGGTGCCACTCGCGCGACGGTCGTTCGTGCACCAGGACGGACTGCTGTCGATCCGCCGCAGCTACCGGCCGCCCGAGCTGCGCGCGCAGGTGCCGCCGCAGTGGCGGGTCGAGCCGATGTTCCCCCAGCGGCTGCTGCTCACCCATGACAGAGTCGGACGATGAGCCAGCCTCCGGACGGACGGGCGACCCGGACCCTGGTCACCATGGCGGCCGCCAGCTACGCGACGAATGCCGCCTTCGGCCTGGGAGTGGCGACCGGCGTGATCGACAACCGGCGCATTCACTGGGTCCACCACGGGCTGTTCATCGCCACCGGCACCCTGACCGTGATCGCACTCGCCGCGAGCGCCGTTGAGCGCAGGCGCGCCGGTCTGCCGCTGCTGCTCGCGGTCGGCCCGCTCTCGGCACTGCCGTATGCCGGCGGACGGATCGGCCGCCACGCGACCGTGGCCGGCATGGCGGCGCCGTCGTTCGTGACGGCGCTGATTCTCGCCTGGAGGAGGCACTGATGGACTTTCTCGACGTGGTGCGTCGACGCAAGACGACCAATGGGGCGTTCCTGCCCGACCCGGTCTCCGAAGAGCATCAACGGCTCCTGATGGAGGTCGCAGGACGAGCGCCGTCGCAGCTGAACAGCCAGCCGTGGCGGTTCGTGATCGTGGAGGAGCGCTCGACGATCGAGCGCATCGCGCGCATCAGCGGGGAGAGCATGACCGAGGCGATGTCGAATGGCACGTTCTTCGAGCGCTACAAGCCCTACTTCCGCTTCAGCAAGGCGGAGATGGAGCGCCGGCGTGACGGGATGCTCTTCGACCGGCTCCCCGCTCCGCTGCGCCCCTTCACCAACCAGGTGTTCACGTCCCGCGGGCAGAAGCTGATGAACACCATGCGCGTGCCGCACACCCTCGGAGAGGAGAACCGCAAGCTCGTCTCGGGCTCTCCGCTGCTCCTGGGGGTGATGCTCGACAGGTCCGAGTACCGGCCCGGCGAACTGTCCTCGTTCTACTCGGTGTTCAGCATGGGAGCCGCGATGGAGAACGTCTGGCTCACGACCGTCGAGCTCGGCATGGGAATCCAGTTCATCTCGTTCCCCATGGAGGTCCCTGGGCGGTGGGACGAGATCGTGGCACTGCTCGAGGTTCCGGACGATCTCGAGCTCATGGCCGTCTACCGACTGGGCTACGTGCCCGACGAGCAGCGCCGACCCCCGATCGACTGGACCAGCAGCCAGCGAAAGCTGCCCTCGCAGTACGTCTTCCGGGGCACCTGCACCACGCCCCAAGAAGGATGGGACGAGCCCGAGAGGGCCGATGAGGCCTGACGAGCGCCCCCCACAGTGCCGCGCGACTGCGGTGAAGAGAGGTCAGCAGTAGGCGCGACGGTGGCGATCGGTGGCGTCCTCGAGCAGGGCGTCCACGATGCGCTTGTCAGCGGGCAGCCACGCCACATCGCGCCAGCCTCCCGGCTCCAGCACCCGGAGCTCGTCGTGGTCCTGCAGCGGGCGCGGCTCGACCGTCGCCCCGTCCGCTCCTGGCAGGATGCGGGCCCACCAGACCCGCATCACCAGGCGCTCCACATCCGCATCACCAGGGCGAAGCATCCACACCGGTGCGTCGCCGCACTGGTCCTCGATGCCGCGCCCGTCGTCCGTCCCCGGGATCTCGTCGCCGATCTCGATCTCGACGCCCAGCTCCTCGCGCAGCTCTCGCCGCAGCGCCTGCTCGGCGCTCTCGCCTCGCTCGACCTTGCCACCGGGGAACTCCCAGAGCCCGGCGAGCGCATCGGGCGCCGTCCGTCGCGCCGCCAGCAGGGTGCGGGGCACCAGCAGGTCGTCGGTGATCGCCGCCGCGACGACGAGCCTGGTGGAGGAGCGGCCGCCCATGTCGCTACGCCGTCGTGTCCGCGTAGGCCGCCGCGTCAAGCAGGCTGGAGGGCTCCTCCGCGAGCGTGACGGTGAAGATCCAGCCCTCGCCATAGACGTCGGAGTTGATGAGATCGGGCGCCGACTCGAGCGCGGGGTTCACCTCGGCGACCGTGCCGGAGACCGGGGAGTACAGCTCGCTCACGGCCTTGGTGGACTCGAGCTCTCCGCACACCTGGCCCGCGACCACTGTCGCACCGACCTGGGGCGCCTCCACGTAGACCACGTCGCCGAGCGCATCGGCCGCGTATGCCGTGATGCCCACGGTGACGACGGAGCCCGCCGAGACGTCGCCGCGCACCCACTCGTGCTCCACCGAGTACTGCAGGTCCTCAGGAATCTCCGGCATGACGGCCCACCTTTCGCTTGTGACACGTGGCCTTCGAGACCATGGGCACGAGGCTAGCCGCCCCGCGTGTAGAACGGTAGCGCCACCACGCGCATCGGCTCCCGGCGTCCCCTGACGTCCACGACGACCTCGGTGCCGATCTCGGCAAGCCGCGGTGGCACGTACGCCATGGCGATCGGGTGTCCGAGCGTGGGCGACGGAGCGCCGGAGGTGACGATGCCGATCTGGTGGTCGTCCGCATCGGTCACGGGGTAGCCCGTACGCGGGGATCGCCGACCATCGCCGGCCAGTCCCACCAGGACCTTCTGCGCGCCTTCGTCGCGTGCCCGCTCGAGCGCGGCACGGCCCACGAAGTCTCCGCGGTCCGGACCGCCCTCTCGCCCGAACGCGACGACGCGGCCGAGACCGGCCTCGAAGGGGTTGGTGTCGTGGCTGAGCTCACGCCCGTACAGCGGCATGCCCGCCTCGAGTCGCAGCGAATCGCGGGAGGCGAGTCCGCACGGCGTCAGGCCCGCAGCG
Source organism: Demequina aestuarii (assembly GCF_000975095.1). GTDB lineage: Bacteria > Actinomycetota > Actinomycetes > Actinomycetales > Demequinaceae > Demequina > Demequina aestuarii. The sequence continues at coordinate 69,406 of NZ_BBRD01000001.1, read as the reverse complement.
TCACCGCGCTCCATCGCCAGGCGCCACACGGCACGCGCCTGGTCCGCGGGCACGAACAGCTCGAAGCCGTCCTCCCCGGTGTACCCCGTGCGCGCCGCGAACGCGTGGATGCCGCCCTCGAGCAGCACGTTGGAGGCCTTGTAGTACTTCATCGCGCCGATGTCCTCCGCGCCGAGCTCGCACATCGACGCGGTGATGGACTCGGCGGCGGGCCCCTGAATGGCGATCAGGGCGATCTCGTGCGTCTCGTCGTCGATCGTGGCCTCGAAGCCGCCCTCGTGGATGCGGGACCGCAGCTGCGAGAGCACCACGTCGCGGTTGGCGGCGTTGGCGACCACCATGAAGTGGTCCCAGTCGCGGCGGTAGACGATGACGTCATCGATCACGCCCCCGTCCGGCGCGCACATCATCGTGTACTTCGCGCCCCACAGCGGAACGCGGCTCATCTGCCCCACGAACGCGTAGTCGAGGGCGGCCGCAGCATCCGCGCCTCGCACCATCAGTTCACCCATGTGCGAGAGGTCGAACAGCCCTGCAGCGGTGCGGACCGCCTGGTGCTCGGCGATGTCCCCTTCGTACCGCATGGGCATCTGCCACCCCGCGAAGTCGACCATGGTGGCGCCGTCGGCGATGTGCTCGGCGTGGAGGGGAGAGGTGTCGGTGCTCACGTCACCAACTTACGGGACGGCGACGGCGAGCGGCCGATGCGCGGGGCAGCATCAGCGCGCCTCGAGCACACGCGCCCGGAACAGGATCGCGTCGAAGAATCGCACCATCGTGTGAGCGACGTCGCCCAGTGGCGTGAAGCAGGACACCAGCGCGACCCTGGTGGTGCCGGGGTACGGGAGCCAGTAGTCGGCGCGCAGGTGCCGCACGCGGGTCGCAGGATCCTCGGGGTGGAGGAGCTGCTCGTCGATCGTGACCACCCGCAGCGCCGTCGCTCCGGCTGCCGGCACCTCGACCACCGCCGCGTCGTTGCCGCCCGCCCACGCGGCCAGCAGCCCGTCGCGCAGCAGTGTCAGCGGATCGTCGCCCGCAGCGATCGCCGTCGCCGGGATCTGCATGTCCTCCGGCTCGAAGACGGTGATCGTGGCCGGCACCTCGACCCCCGGAGCCAGCTCGTCCGCCACGAACACCGCCCGGGCGCGCTGCGCGACAGCGGTGTCGACCACCTCGCGGAGCCGTCGCCGCACCGCGGCGCGCGCGCTCGCGTCCTGGTCGCGGTGGCCGAATCGCCGCAGCACGTATCCGTGCACCTGGCGCGCCACCTCCGCAGGGTCATCGGACCCGAATCGCGTCCACGTCCCCGGGAGAGCAAGCTCGAAGGCAGGGGCAGGGGTCACGGCATGTTGGACGCGGAGCCCGCGAGGTCCGCGTCGACCTGTTCGAACGACTCCGCGACGGTGACCACGGACTGTGCGAGCGCGTCGAGGGCGTCGATGAGCTCGGTGCGGCGAGAATCCCAGCCCGAGTAGAAGTCGCGCACCCGGCTCTCGAGCGCCGGCTCGCCGACGACGCTCGCGATGCCGCCCGTGTCACGGGCCGCTGCTGAGAACACGTCGTGCGCCTGCGCATAGCTCGACCTCAGCTGCTCGAGGTAGCCGTCGTCGAGGCGCAGGTCCGCCGTCACTGCTCCGCCTCCGGGGACTCGTAGGCGCGCAGCGCGTCCGCGGTCAGCGACAACGATCCGGAGCCGAGATCCACCGGTGCCTGCGCTCCAACCTCTCCGAGGGCGGGAACCGCCGCCTCCATGTCGATGGTGCGCGCGCCACCCACCACATGGAGGACGTAGCCGGCATTGGCGGAGTCGCCAAGCTCGTCCCGAGCGATGACCAGAATGGAGTCGAGAGCCTGCGTCTGCTCGTCGGCGCCGAGGCCGTCGACGAACGTCACATCTGTCCAGAACTGCTGGTTCGTGGGCAAGCCGGGTCGGCTGACGTCCGTCACCGACTCGGCGACATGCGGCAGCGTCATGATGGCCTCGTCGGCCCGCTGCGCCTCGTCGTCGCCTGATGCGCAGCCTCCGAGCACGGACGTCACGATCGCCATGATCACCACACCTCCTGTCCACTTTCGTCTTCTCTGCGACATCTCAGTCCTCTCGTTCTACCGACTCGTAGGCGCGCAGCGCGTCCGCCGTCAGCGACAGCGACCCCACCTCGAGATTCGACGGCCGCTGTGTGCCGATATCGCCCAGGGAGGCGACCACCGCTTCCATGTCGATCACCGTGCTGCCGCCGGAGACCTGCAAGATGAAGCCCGCGTTCGCCGCCGGAGCGATCTCCTCGCGCGCGATCGCCAGCACCTCGTCGATGGTCTCCTCCTGCTCGGACTGCGACACCCCGTCGACGAACGTGAGATGAGTGGTGAACTGCCGGTTGGTCGGCACGCCTGGACGGCGCACGATGGTCGCGGACTCGCTGACGTGCTCGAGATCCCCGATCGCCTCATCAGCCCTCCGTGCCTCCTCGTCCCCCGAGGCGCATCCGCCCAACACTGACGCCACGATCGCCATCGTCACCACTCCTCTCGCCCACACGCCTCGCGCACGGGTCCGCCCGGTCGCACTCACGGTCTCACCTGCCGCCCGCATCGACCGGGGGCGTGGGTGCCGGTCCGGGCGACGGCGTGGGGTGCGGCGCCATGGCCGGAGCCGGGTCTGTCCGGGTGTACTCGAATACGTGCACTTCTTCCGCCACGCCCTCGCCGAAGTCCGCGAAGAACACCTCGTCCCCCGGTCGCAGCTCGGGCTGCAGACGCGCGGCCTGCTGAGAGTACGACATCGCATCGTGAGCGAGGGTGCCCTCGAAGTGCTGCACGAACTCCGGGTGCGGAGCGAGCACGTCGGCCGGCGTCAGCCGCACGCCCTCGAGCCCTGACACCAGGTCGGGATGGGTGAAGACGGTGGTCCGCGCGCCCTGTCCCGTCAACTCGTTGCGGTACTGATCCATGGGGCTGCCGCCCGCGACCACGGACACCTCGCGGTCCGCGAGCCTGGGGTCGATCGCAATCTCGCCGGACGTCATCCCGCCCTGCGACCACCCCGCGAGCATCACGGGAGCGTCCGAGTCGAGCGCTCCCGCCCGCTCCATGGCATCCCACACCGCCTGCTCCATGGCCGTGTCCTGGCCGGGCGCCAGAGCGTGGAGCACATTGGTCGGAAGGTCGTTCAGCGCGGAGCCCGTCATGCCCCACTCCTGGGTCGACGGGATCTGGACGCGCCACCCGACGATGGCGCCGGTGTCCTCGTCGCGCAATGCCACCACTTTGATCATCGTGGCGGCCTCATCCCGACGTTCCCAGTCAATGAAGCGACCGTCGGCGTCGTACACGGGACGACGCGCCGTCGCGGCATCCACCCATGCCAGGTCCTCCAGCAGCGCGGCGTAGGAAGGGCCGACCGGCGGCAGAGTGTCTTGGTCCGGGTTCGGGGATCGCATCTCGAGCGGATAGTCGTCGCCCCGATGCATGCCTGACGAGTCGGTGATGCTCGACACCAGCAGCAGCGTGCCGGCGATCGCCGCGAAGGCGATCACGGCGACGGTGAAGATGCCCACGAGCGCGATGACGGGGAAGACGATCGCCGCCAGGGCGACCGCGGCCAGCACGGCGAGGAACACGATCAGGAGGCCGGCGTACTGGGCGAGGAACTCGCCGATGGCCGCCAGCGCGTCGCCCAGCCAGCGTCCGAAGTCCGCGAGGCCCTGGCCCACCCAGGAGAAGAACGCGCCGATGTCGTCGAGCAGGGACGTGTCGGTGCCCTCGGTGGCGTCACGAATCTGCGCGACGGCCACGGCCGCAGCGGCCTGCTGCCGGTCGCGTGCGGTACGCCACCGCCCTTCCACCTCCGCGAGCGCCCCCTCGGCGCGGTCCAGCCGGCGGCGCGCCGTGTAGAGCTGCTCCTCGTAGGCATCCACCGCGGCCGTCGGTGCGCCGTCGCTGGCGGCTCCGGCAACGAGCTGTGACAGCCGAGTCACCGCCTCCTGAGCGGAGTCGCGCTCCGCAAGCGCGGCGGGTGCCTCGTCGAGCGCCGCATCGGCCTCCCGGTGCGCGGCCTCCATCTCGACCACGTACGTGCGCAGGGCCACAGCCGTGCCCTCGTAGCGGTCGCGCGCGCTCTCGATCTGCACGGCAGCATCCAGGCTGCGCGCGTAGAGCTCATCCGCCGCACGCCCGGTGAGCTGCACGTTGGTGTCGTACAGCAGCGCGATGGCCTCATCGATGGCGGCGACATCCGCCTCGAGGGTCGTCACCTCGGATCGCAGCGCGACCGGGTCACCGGGCAGCGTGTCCACTGCCGTCATGAGTGCTCCCTCAGCTCCGCGGGCAAGAGGTGGCAGCGGCGATCACGCCGCCGTCACCGCTCCCCGCACGAACGCCGATCAGCGACCGAGCTGCTTGGCGAGCTCCTCGTCGGTCTGCTGGAGCACCTGGGCGGCGGTCTGCAGGAACTGCGCCATGCCGTCGATGCCCTGGATGGTCTGCGTGGCACCGGAGTTGAACTCCGAGTACGCCGCATCGAACGCACCCGAGGCGCTCGAGGTCGTGAAGCCGTCGGCCACGAGCTGGGAGACCAGCGACCGCAGGTTCTGCAGGTTCTGCTCGATCTCCGCCTGTCCGGCACGGAGCTTGTCCGAAGCCGCCGTCATCTGCTCGTAGGTCACGTTGAGATTCGCCACGCGAGTGCTCCTTCATTCTGTGTCAGGCCATCGTCGTCGGCGGACCTCCCGCCTCGCTCCACATCCAAGCAGGGCGCCGACCGGCCCGCAACGAGGGGCGAGTCGACTTCGTCACTCTCGTCCTGTGTCTCGACCTGCGACTCGCCGAGTCATTAGCATGGGCCTGGCGAACTCACGGGAAGGGGGGGCATGGCAGGGGGAACTCTCCGCGTCGACACCGCAGCAGTGCGGGATGTCGCGACGGATCTGACGACGGTGCATCGCGAGTTGACCGGTGCCGGCGACCGCAGCCACGCCGTGGCCGATGCCGTCGGGCATGCCGCGCTGGGCGACAGCCTGCGGCGCTTCTCGGACGCATGGGACGACCGGCGCCAGGAGCTCGCCGAGCAGATCACTGTGCTGCGCGACGCCGCGACGGGCATCGCGCAGTCGTTCGACGACGTGGACTACGAGCTCGCGAGCGCTCTCGCCGAGGACGGGTCATGAGCGCACTCGCGCCGGTGCCCGGCGACGTCCCCACCGTGCAGCGCACCGCCTCGTCCTACACCGATGTGGCCGATGCGGTCAGGGAGGCCGCCAGCCAGCTGCGCGCCCTCGCGGGGGACGCCTCCATCGCAGCCAGCGACGCGGTCGCCGCGCTCGCCGCGCAGGCAGGCGACACCGCGGACCGGCTCGACAAGTTGCACGAGCGATACCGGGTGGCGGGCTCGGCGCTCACCACCTACGCGGGCGAGCTCGACGCCGTGAAGACGGAGGCCGATGCGGCGATCTCGCGTCACGGCGTCGCCGCCCAGGACCTCGCCGAGGCCGAACGGTGGGTGGCGCACTATCGCACCGAGCGGCTGGTGGCCACCGATCCGACCCAGGCGGACGAGGCGCATGCGCGCCAGCGCCACTGGGAGGGGCAGCGTGACGAGGCGCACGCCATCATGCAGTCCGCGGCGCGTGACGTCGAGGAGGCGCATGCCCGTCAGGACACCGCGGCCCGCACAGCCAAGGACGCGATCGACGAGGCCGTGGACAGCGACGGGCTCAACGACTCGTGGTGGGACAACGTCAAGGGCTGGGTCTCCGAGAACGCGGAGTTCCTGAAGTCGCTCAAGACCGCGCTGTCGTGGATCACGACCGGGCTGACGTTCCTCACGTTCGTCTTCCCCGTGCTGGCACCGTTAACGCTGCTGTCGGCGGCGTTGACCGTGGGCCTTTCGGGCCTGCTGGCGGCCAGCGGCGAGATCTCCTGGGCTGAGTTCGGCCTCGACGCACTCCTGCTCGTCACCGCGGGCGTGGGCGCTGTCGCCGGCCGCGTCGTGTCCCAGACCGTGACGGGCCTCAAGGGCCTGCGCGTCGCACGGCTGTCCGCCCAAGGAGGCGCGCGCAGCCCGATACGTCAGGTGACCGGGTCCTTCAATCGCCTGTCGATCCCCACCCGTACCGTGCCGCAGAAGATCACCCAGATGCTCACGAACGGCCGCAAGTTCCGAGGCGTCGCGAACGCTCACGCGCATCGGATCTTCACGCAGGCGAAGGTCGGCGCCGGACCTCTCGACGATTTCTTCATCGGCCACGGCATGGCGGCCATTCGCAGCGCGCGCATCACCGCAATGATCCAGGGAGCGGCCCGCACCACAGATTCGGCCGCTGCGTATGCTGACCTGCCTGCAGGCCTGTTCGACTCACTCGGCCTGGAGCCTGTCGCGGAGGGACTGCGTACGGTGAGCGAGGTGCGCGACAACGTGCACGCATCCACCACCATGTCGATCGGGGCCTCACAGTGAGAATCGGCCTGCCGCAGCGATCCCGGTGGAAGGATCCCGAGGAGCGCGCCTACACCCTGGTGTTCATCGCGTTCGCCTGGATCGCAGCGCTGGGCTTCGGACTGGTCTCCATCGCGATGGTCGTGGGAATCGCGACCGGCACCGCAGTTGACGGCCTTGAGGAACCCAACGATGAGTTCCCCGGCTTCCCGCTGTTGAGTCCCACGATGGTGGTGCCTGCCGTGCTGATCGCCGCCGCACTCATCGTGTCGTTCACGCTCCCCTTGAAGAAGGCGATGGGCCTCAACCGCTCCGAGATCGTCTTCTCGGCTTTCATGGGTGTGACGATCCAGACTGTGATGCTGGGCCTCGACCAGCGATACCTCACGGGAGTGTTCGGCTGGCTTGCCGTCGCAGCGTGGCTGCTCTTCCTCGCCGTCTTCGCAGCGGCCGTGCTGCGCATGGTCGCGGGGTGGCTCCGCCTCGTGCCGGAGTCCTGGCGCAGCGAGGCCGCCCGCACCGGGAAGGGTCGCGGTCGCCCGACCAGGGCGAGCGGGTGACGCCGGACGGCACGCCGGTGCCGGAGGACGACGGGCCCGGCCCAGACATGGGCTACACGGTGGTCCTGCCCGCCGGTTGGGTGATGCTGCCCACCGGCGAGGGTGCGGACCGCGCGATCGATGATCTGGTGCGCACGCTGGTCGCCGAGGCCCCCCGCGACTCTCGGCGAGCACGAGGCGACGCCCTGCGCCGGGCGATCTCTCCCCTGGTGGCCGAGGCACGTGCCGCGCAGGCACGCGACGTGATCCTTCCCGTCGCCCAGCCGTGGGTGGTGCCGGCAAGCGCGTCCCTCACCATCGGCACGGTGCCCGCCCACGCCGAGGTGGCCAGCGCTCACGACCTGCACGTCGCCGGAGCCACCCGCGGAGAGGCCTCCGTCACCGCGACGCCCGCCGGTCCCGCGCTCCGTGAGCTGGTGCTCGTCCCGCCTCGCGAGGAGGAGGAGCGCGTCACCAGCCGCCGGGAGGTCACCTACAGCTGGGTGCCGCGACCCGGCACCGTGGTGATCGCCACTCTCGTGGTCACCGCGACGCAGTTCGACGGCTCGGAGCAGATCTCCCTCGCCCTCCAGGACCTCGGCGAGGCCGTGATGGGCTCGATCGCATGGACGGATCCGAGCACGCCTGAGACCGTGACCGCCGACGAGGACACACATGCGACGCCGTAGAGAGCCCACCCTCCACATCGACGCCAACTTCGATCTGTGGCTGCCGGTCCCCAGCTCCTGGCCGTGGGAGCACCATGCGGACGTGGACGCGTGGGCGAACGCGGTCGCCATCGCTTTCGGCGATGCGTACGGCTGGGACGACGCGACCCGTCAGTGGTGCCGGGAGTCCGTCCGCACGCTGTCCACCGAAGCCCCGGAGGACGAGACGCGCCTGGCGATCATCGATCCCGAGGGCCGGTGGCTGTTCTTCGCGAGCGTGCTGTGGGCGCCCACCGACGAGTCGGTCACCGTCGCGCAGCTCGCTGCGGCGGACGACGAGAACGCGGTGCGGGCGATCGAGACCACGGACGTCGTCACCGACGGCCTGGGAGCGGGCGTGCGCACGGTGCGGTATGTCGACGACCAGACCGGCTCGCGCGCCATCGTGGGGATCATCCAGCACGCCTTCCGCACGGACGGGCTGGACATCATGGTCATCGCCTCGAGCCACGACGTGATCCTGCTGCAGGAGCTCGAGCCCGAGATCGACGCCCTGGCACAGTCGCTCAGCGTGAGCTGAGCCTGCCGCCGGCACCGTCAGCACGACCGGCCACAGACCGCCGATGCGCGGGCGGGGCGCGGTGGCATGTGCGCCGGCGGGTGGTGCCCGCTACTCGCGGATCGGCGACACCGCCCAGCTCGGCACCGATGCCGGGGTTCCGGCCGTCTGCTCACGGGTGGCCTGTGCGGCCTGCGCCGATGCGGACGGCCCAGCGCCCGCATCGGCCACAGGCGCCTGGTCACCGTTCGCGGAGGGGGCGCCCGCACCGTCGAGCCAGTCCGGGCGCTCGCCCTGCACCGAAGGGTCGTCGGCGGGGAGGGGCAGCGGCACCTGCAGCCGCGCGACCCGGCCCGAGGCCGCCCACAGTCCGCGGCCCTGACCGAACTCCGCACGGCTGACGCGCGGGAACGAGGTCTTCAGGATGGCGTCGCCGTCGGGGGTCTCGGGACGCAGCACCATGCCGCGTCGAGCCGATCGCAGTTCCGTCTTGAGCGCTCCGTAGCCGCCGAAGTCGCTGCTGTCGCTCTCGGCGATGATCAAGAGGTCGCCCATGCGCGCCCGCCGCAGCCAGCCCTGCAGGCGGGAGTCGGACGGCGTGTCCGCGAAGTCCGCCGCGGACTCCACGACGAGCGCGATCGGGTGCTCGCCCGCGACTGCCCGCTCGATCGCCTCGTCCAGGCCCTCGAGCTCCTGTGCCTCGCCGGCAGCGGCCGTCCAGCCCTGCCAACCGCGCAGCTGCGAGCGGCGCGCGCCGAGGTAGTAGAGCGGCATGTCGCGTCGCCATCGCCGCAGCGACTGCGCGAGTGACATGAGAGCCGTCGAGCGGCCGCTCTCGGGCCCGCCCGCGACCAGCATCACTCCGCGGGGCTCGAATCCGTGCGGGGCGAGAGCGACGTCGGTGAGACCCACAACCGGCTGCCCGTCGACCGCCGCCGGCATCTCCGCCAGCGAGTACTCGGCGGGCAGGGCACGCACCGGTTCTGCGGCCGGCCGGGACGCGGACGGCAGCGTGGGGGCGATGGCGACGATGCGCTCCGCCAGCTCGCGCGCATTCGTGAGCCCACCGAGTGCGGCGACTTGGCACTCCATGCCCGCCACCACGCCGCGGCCCGCAGGCGACTCGGGGTTGAGCACGTCGCGGGGAGCGCCCAGGGCCGAGTAGCCGTCCTGGTCCGCCAGGCGCAGCACCAGGCGCTTCTGCATGGTCGACTGCATCGCATTGCTGATGCCCGCCGCGCGATCAGCCGTCACCACCACGTGGACGCCGACGGCGCGACCGTCCTGCATGACTTGCTGCAGCGAGGTGTAGGAATCGGCCCGGCCCGGCACTCCCTCGTAGTCGGCGCGGAAGGCCGGAAAGTTGTCGACCAGCAGCAGTACGCGCGGCTCGTGCGGCTGCGACTCCAGCGACCGGTACTCGGCGAGGGTCGAGGCATTCGCCGCGCCGTAGCGGGCCGTGCGGTCCTCGACCAGCCCGCGGAGCATCCGCATCAGGCGGGTCACGCGCTCCGAGTCATCGCCCGAGATCACGGAGCCGACGTGCGGCATGGCCTCGAGCATCCGCAGTCCCGACCCGCCTGCGTCGAGCGCATAGACGTGCGCCGCACCCTCGGTCACGTGCCCTGCCGCGATCGCCAGCGCACGCAGCGTCCCGGTCTTGCCGGACCCGCTCGCGCCGAAGATCGCGAGGTTCTGGTCAGCGTCCGGATCGAAGGTCACCGGCGCCTGACGCTGACGCTGCGGAATGTCCACGACGCCGAACGGAAGACGCGCATCCGAGCCGCCCACGATCTCCTCGAGGGCGATCGAGGCCGGGAGCTCGTCGAGCCACGGTCGGCGAGGCGGGCGCAGACGTGCGGCCCGGAACCCTCCCACGATGGTGGCGACCAGACGCTGCTGGTCGGTGGGCGTCGAGGCGCTCGCCGTCGCCGTGGTGGGCGAGGGAGGGCGCTCCCACGGCACCAGCGGACCGAACACGAACGAGGCGACGTCGGGCCGCACATCCGGCGGCGCATCGAAGCTGCGTCCGCCGGCGTACGCGGACTGGAACTGGGTGAGGCGGCCCGGCCCCGACTTCAGCGCGCCACGGCCCGGCAGCTCGGGCGGGAAGGTCGCCGCGGCCTTGGTGCCGATGACGTCCATCGAGTCGGACTCGTCGGCCATGCGCAGCGCCACGCGCAGGTTGGTGTTGGCCCTGAGGTTGTCCTTGATGACGCCTGCGGGCCGCTGCGTCGCCATGATGAGGTGGATGCCGAGCGACCGGCCGCGCTGCGCGATGTCCACGACGCCATCGACAAAGTCAGGCACCTCACTTACAAGCGCGGCGAACTCGTCGATGACCAGCACCAGCGCGGGTGGGCACTCCGGATCGCCGCGCTTCTCCAGCGCGATGATGTCCTTGGCCCCCTTGCGCTGGAACAGTTCCTCCCGATAGTGCAGTTCCGCTCGCAGGGACACCAGTGCGCGCCGCACCAGATGTGGGCTGAGGTCGGTGACCAGCCCCACGCAATGCGGCAGGTCCGTGCAGTCCGCGAATGCGGAGCCGCCCTTGTAGTCCACGAACAGGAACGTCACGCGCTGCGGGCTGTACTCGGCCGCCATGCCGAGCACCCACGCCTGGAGGAACTCGCTCTTGCCTGCGCCCGTCGTGCCGCCCACCAGGGCATGCGGACCCTCGCCCCGCAGGTCGATGTGGAGAGCGCCCTGCGCCGCCTGGCCCACGAGCGCGCGCAGGCGCGGCTGATAGCCGGCCGGCGGCATGCCCTCGGGTCCCACCAGTGAGCCGTTCTGCGACCATCGATCCACGACCGCATCGCCACTGGTGGCGAGGTTGCGGCCCAGCAGGTCGAGCATCGTGACCGTGGAGGGCAGATCCGAGGCGTCCACGGACCGGGCGGAGGCGTCGCGGACCCGTGCCAGGGCACGCGTGAACTGCGCGAGGTGGGCGTCGCTGAAGCCCTCGACCTGGAGCGGCGCGATCACGGTGCCGAGCCGCACGAAGGACGCGGACGCGATCGCCTGCTCGTCGAACGACACGAAGGTGCGGCAGGTCGCCGGGAGGGACTCGCGAGAGTGCGCGAGCCACACCGGGTAGATCCCGCGCATGGCGGCACGCTCCATCAGCTGGAGCAGGCGGGCGCGGTCGATCGGCGCGTCGTCACCGATGACGACCACGATCGCGGGCAGCGGCGCGGTGGAGCCTGACGAGTCGCTGCCCTTGGTGCCGACCTGCGAGCCCACGCGCAGCGCCGCCGACTCGGGGCCGATGGCACCGAGGGGTACCGGCGCGTCACGGCCACCCGTGCGCTGCGCGATGATCTCCTCGAGCCGCGACACCACGTCGATCGCGCCCTGCGGCGTGGCGCCGAAGGGTGCCCCCAGCACCGGCTCCGCGGCCGCGGCATGCGGGAGCCACTTGAGATCCTCCAGCTCCGCCGCCCAGCGCTGGCCCATGATGCCGGCCACCACCACCTCGGTGGGCGCATGCAGGCCGGCGATCTGCGCGAGGAGCCCCCGCGCATAGGCAGCGGTGTATCGCGACGGACCCACGATGCCCAGCGCTCCAGCCTCGGCGAGGTCCTCGACGATCGGCACGTCCTCCACCGATCGGTAATCGTCCACGAGTGCGTCGAAGCGCTCCTCGTACTCGGGCAACGCACGGTCGCGACCCTCGGGCTCCTTGACCGTCACCCGAGACGGCGCAGCCCCGAGGCCCAGCCGCACGAACAGGAACGACCAGTGCTCGGGACGGCGCGTCCACAGCGGCTCACCGATCTCGAGGGCGGCGGTGTTGATGTCGTGCAGTGACGGGGCCTCGTCGTGACGGGCGAGGATCTCCTCGGCCCGCTCGCGCTCGAGCCGGGCCGACAGCCGCTCGAGCTGCCGCTCGAACGCCTCGATCGCCTGCTTGAGCTGACGTCGCCGGCGCGAGGCGCCGGTCGCCCAGTTTCCCAGCATCATCGCCGGTGACATCGCGACGAAGATCAGCGACAACGGGGAGCGGGTGACCGCGTAGACCGCGAGGCCGACGACCATGGGCATCAGCACCATCAGCCACGGGAAGGACTGCTTCTCGGACGGCACCGGCAGCGCCGCGCCCTCGAGCTCATGCGTGGGGAAGCGCAGCTCCACGCGGGGCATGCGGGTGAAGTCGCGACCCTTGACACGCGCGCCCGGCTCCTCGGGCCGGTTCACCATGGTCACCGCGAGGGTGGTGCCGCCCAGAGTGACGGGCGTCCCCTCCGTGATGTCCGCCCGCGGCACCAGCGCGTCGTCGAGCAGGACGCCGTTGGCCGAGTTGAGGTCGATGATCTCGACCTTGCCCGGCGTGGCGTGGATGCGCGCGTGGGTCTTCGACACCGTGGCGTCCGCGAGGGTCACGTCGCAGTCGTCCCCGCGCCCGAGTGTGGTGGTGCCCTGGTGCAGCGTGAGCCGGGTGCCATGGCCGGGTCCCGCGACGATGGTGAGCGACCCGACCTCTGCGCGCACCGCATGCTCCTGGGGGATCACCCTCAGGTGCACGCCGGAGCCGATGTCGAGGTCCTCGAGCGTGTCCCGTGCATCGAAGCTCTCGACCTCGTGGGAGCCGTCGGTCGCACGCACCTCGAGCGCCAGATCGCGACGATAGGACTCGTGGTCGTACTCGCGTCGCGGGTCGTCGCGCACGATGCTGCGCGCGAGGTCCTGCACGGTCGCACCCGGCGCTGCCGAGACGACGATGTCCTCGAGGTCGCCCGTGGGCCGTTCCAGTCTCGCCCTGAACCTCATGCCGCCTCGTCCCTCCTCCGGTGGGGCGGTGCCCCGCTCTCTTCTGCCGTCATGATCCCGCCACGATCCATACCGTCGCGATCACGGCCGCCGTCGCGACTGCCGCACCGATGGCCGTGCCGACGAGAGTGATCATGAGCCGGCGCCGCCGCTCGCGCTCGCGCCGCCGTGCCGCCTCCGCCGGCGCGAGCACTCGTGCCGAGGCACCCTCCTGGCGGTCCGGGTGCGACGCGGCCAGGTGCGCCTCGTCGGCCCGCGCATCCGCGCTGGGAGGGGCGTTCAGCCGGCGCGGCGCATAGGCCGGCTCCGTCGTGCCGAACGCCCCCGGGGCGGTGATGGCGGGCGCCCGGCCAGGCGGCAGGGGACGGTGACGCGCACCACGGTGAGCAGGGACGTCGAACTGGGTGGCCTCGTCGGCGGCGGGGAGGGAGCCGTGGCGGGACGCGAGTCGGGTCGATTCGTCGTCGACGCCGGACCTCCGTGCGGCGAGCCTGGTCGCGTCGTCCGGCGCTGCGCCGTCATCCTCCTCAGCCGCGAGCCCGGGTCGCCGGCGCGGCGACAGTCGCGTGGCGTCGTCGGGTTCCTCCGACACATGCGTGTGCGGGCGCGCGGAGATCCGTGTCACGTCGTCGCTGTCGTCGTCGCCACCGCCCTCGAGCCCGACCTCGGGCTCGGCCTCCACGGGTCGTCGGCGCGACACCACCGTCGCATCGTCCACCGCGTCGCGGTCGACCCCTTCACCTCGCCGCCCATGGTCCGTGTGGCCCGGGTCCCGCTCCGCGCGGTTCACGCGTGCTCCCTGCGGCGGTGGGTGACCGTGGTGTCGTCGTCCTCGTCTCCCCAGATCGGCCACGGCTCAGCAGCGGCACCATCAGGGGTGTGGGCGTGGAGCGTATCCGCGACCACCACGGTGACGTTGTCGCTCGCCCCCTCCTCGAGAGCGGCCTCGACCAGGCGCGTGGCAGCGTCCTCGGGGCCACCCGCGAGCGCGGCGATCGACGCGATCCGCGCATCGTCCACCGCCTTCATGAGCCCGTCGCTCGCGATGATCAGCCGGCGACCCGGCACGGCGGGCAGCAGCCATGCGTCGCAGCCGCGCCGTCGGTCGCCCACGGCGCGCGTGACGATATTGCGCTCCGGATGCACCTGCGCCTGGGCGAGGGTGATGTCGCCGCGATCGACCAGCTCCTGAACGAAGGAGTGGTCCACCGTGACCTGCCCGAGCACTCCCTCATCGAGAGCGTAGACACGCGAGTCCCCCACGTTCACCACCATCCACCAGGGAGCGCCGTCGTGCTCCACCGCGACGGCTCCCGTCAGCGTGGTGCCCGACTCCCCCCCGAGGCTCGCGGACAGCTGCTCCACCGCCGCATGCGCGTTGTCCACGGCGGTCACGACGTCCTCAGGCCGCACCGGGTCGCGGTCGACGAGCGGGCGCAGCGCGTCGATGGCCGTGCGGCTCGCTGCGGCACCAGCGAGGTGTCCGCCCATGCCATCCGCCACGACGTGCACCGGACCGGCGCTCAGGAACGCGTCCTCGTTGCGCTCGCGTGGCCCGGGGTCAGTCGCGCCGCCGCCTGCCGTCCATGCCTGGTTCATCGTTCCGGCTCCCCGGTCACGATCCGCGCGACGAGGTCACCGAGCACCAGATCGCCGTCCACGGGCTCGCCCGCCTCGTTCTCCACCGCACGCTCGCCGCCATCAGCATCCCTCAGGTACGTGCCGTTGGTGGAGCCGAGATCGCGCACCCACCACCCGTCGTCGCGGCGGAACAGCGTGGCGTGGCGCTTGGACAGCGTGCGGGTGCGGTCGTGGACGCCGAGCACGCCAGGGCTCTGCGCCGTGGTCGCGCGGCCCAGCGTCACGGCGTCACCGGTGAGCGGGTATCGTCCGCCGCCCTCGACCTCGAGCGCCCACGCAGGCCGACGACGCCGGGCGATCACGGTGTGGTCGTCGACCTCGACGGCGTCGGGAGTGGTGGTGGGCTGAGGCGAGGGCGTCATGGCCGCGGAGGGCTCGTCGCTCGCCCGGTCCCCGACGGACGATGCGCGGACACCCGGAGCGACGCCCGGTGGCAGGGGCGGCGGAGAATCGGTCCGGGGCGCCGACGGCGCCGATGCGCGGGAGGCCTGGTCGTCGACCGCAGCGGCCTGCGGGGGCAGAGGGGTGAGGGGCACAGCGGGCGGGTCCTGTGCTGCTCTTGCCTCCGGGTGACGCTGGGACAGCTCCGCGGTGAGCGGCGGCATGGCCGACCCGGGAGAGGACGATGCGCCCTCCACGGGGGTGACGGCCGACGTGGGCGTCGCGGACAGGTCGGGCCTGCTGTCGGGGGTGGACGGGTCCTCGGACGAGGACCCGGTCGGGGCGCCGAAGACGCTCGCCCAAGCGGGGCGTGCCCGGTCATCTGACGAGGATGCCGCCTCCGGTGCGCTGGGCGACGCGTCCGTGGCCGGTGGCGTGGGCGGCGTCGTCGCCTCCGGCACTGCCGATGCGGACCGCGCGGACTCCTCCGCCTGCGACGACGCGGTCGGTGCGGGCTCGCTCGGGCGCGGTGCGGCAGCGGCAGCGGGAGCGGAAGAGGAAGTGCCCGAGGCGTAGGGCGACAGCTGGCCCACGTATGGCGACGCCATCGACGGCGGGCCCGCCGGGTCGTCCGGCTGGGCCGGAGGGGCGTCGTCGGGCCGCTCGGCCGCGGAGGACGCGTGCGTCGTCGCCTCAGCGCTCTGCCATGCCGCGGTGCTCGGCGCGGGTGCCGGAAAATCAGCGGTCGGCCAGGGCACTGCGGGCGCCGACTGCTGATCGGGCCGTGCGGCGGGCTCGGACTCCCGGTCGCTCTCGGGCCGGGGGACGCCAGCGGGGTCCGGGGAGGATGCCGTGCTCGCCGCCGCATCGGCGGGAACGCGCGGCGCGGACGGCCGTGATGGTGGCTCGCCAGGCGGCGAGTACGGCACCCCCGAGGCGTCCCAGCCCGGGGGCAGGTGTGACAGCGGCCCCTCGGAAGGGGTCTCACGACTCACCGGTTCTGCGCTCGAATCGTCCGTCGGCGCATGGTCGGCGTCAGGGTCGGACGGAGGCGAGGCGACTCTGGGTGTCGACAACGGATCCGTACCCGCGCCGCGGTCACCCATGGCCGGACCGTGGGTCTCGCCAAAGCCGGCCCAGCGCGATGCGATGATCCGTGCCGCCTCGTCGGGGTCGCGCGGCTCGGGAGCTGCCAAGCCATCGGCGCGCAGCGCGAACGGCGACCGCGTCGCACTCGATGCGGCCGCGTCGGTGCGCTCCGCGGAGTCGGGCTGCCCGCCAGACGTGACGGCCGGGCCATCCGTCCCGCCGGAGCCCGCCGATGGAGGGCTGGACGGCCCGGACGCGGCCGCATCGGCTTCCGTCGTGGCCCCCAGCGGACCACCCTCGCTCGTCGGCCGCGACACGGGACCTCGTGCCCCGGCGCCCGCGGCGGCCGCACTGGCGGTGACGCCGTGCCCGGTGGCCTGGTACGCACCCCAGCCGAGCACGGAGGACCAGATGGCCGGTGCCAGCGCCGCGAGCCAGGTGAGGGCGCGTGGTGCACGCATGCGGAGCTCGACGATGCCCGCCCCGTAGATCCACATGACCCAGCCCACCAGCGAGCCGAGGAGCCACAGGGTGAGCCCGGCGATCAGCGCGATGCGGACCGCCGGAACCACGGCGTCCGCGGCGACCATGACGATCAGAGAGACCACGGCGG
>NZ_BBRD01000001.1:0-52678 GCF_000975095.1 Demequina aestuarii | reverse complement strand
GCGGAGCTCGACGATGCCCGCCCCGTAGATCCACATGACCCAGCCCACCAGCGAGCCGAGGAGCCACAGGGTGAGCCCGGCGATCAGCGCGATGCGGACCGCCGGAACCACGGCGTCCGCGGCGACCATGACGATCAGAGAGACCACGGCGGTGAGCGCGCCCACCACCTCGACCGTGCGCGCGACCGCGACCGGCACCGTGGCCACTCGACCCTCGCGGGCCGCCGCGACCCACCGCAGCACGGGGATCCACGCCTGGCGGGGGTCGCCCCCCAGCTTGCGCACCAGCGCGCCGAGTGCCAGCCCCATCCAGACCACATCGACCGCCGCGACGACGCCCAGGGACACCAGCACCGCGGTCCCCACTGCCAAGTCCATCTCCGTGGTCCCTCTCTGTTCATGGTGCACGGGGCACCGTTCACCCTGCACTGTCCCACGCGCACCGGGGTCGATGCCCGGCACGCCTCCGCGCGTCCTAGGTTCGGCGTCGCCGTCCGGTCCGGCGGCGCGAACGCGCTGTAGTCCGCCTGCTGCCCGTGCGCGACGTGTGATCCGACCGCCACTGCGGACGGTCCGTGCGGCGCTGCGCGACCGGCGCGGGTGGCGGAGTCGCGACTGACAGCCACACGGACCTCACCGAGACGCGCATCCTGAGTCTGGCCCACCATCCTCGCTCGCGAAGCCACGCCGCGCGGTCGGCCTCGAGGAGCGCCCACAGCTCCGCCGCCTCCTCGGGCGACGGCGCGGCCCCCGAGAACGTCGCGCGGTCCGCGGCGACGGCGATGCGACCCCCACGCTCGGAGCCGTAGGCCTCGGCCGCCTCCGAGCGCGTCGCGAGCGGCAACGGTGCGTGACCGGCCTCGACGGCGGTGTCCACGTACTCGTCCCAGCCGCCGTGCACCGAGTCGAGCGGCGCGCCCCGCCGGCGCCGAGAACGCCGCGCCGCCTTCCAGGCGATCGCCAGCAGGAACGGCCCGCACAGCACCAGCAGCGCGAGCAGGCCGATGCCACCGACGCGCAGCACCGTCCCGAACCAGCCGCTGGCATCGTCGGCTTCGTCCTCCGCCGCAGAGTCGTCATCCGCGATCCCGCGCTGCGACGACGGCGGCACGATGGGTTCCGCCCGTTGCGGGTCGAGATCCGAGGGGTACTCGGGGTCCGTCTGCTGCGACACCTCGGGCGACAGCGGCGACTCGAACTGCGGCGACACGTCAGCCGCCACCCACGACCCGTCCGTGCCCTGGACCTCGACCCACGCGGCGAGGTTGCGCCCCCGGCACTCCCCCGCGTCGCAGGGTGGGACGGTCCAGCCCGCGTCATCGGTCTCCGCGAGCCGCACTCCCACGATGACCCGCGAGGGGAAGCCCAGCTCGGCCGCGAGCAATGCGCCGGCAGCCGCGAACTGCTCGTCGTCGCCGACCGCGGCAACGAGGGAGGAGCTGCGGTTCCCGATGGCCGTCTCCTCCCGTTCGACGAGCGCGGTGAACATCCGGTCCAGGCGGTCGTAGGAGTGCCCCGCGGCCGACGAGGCGAACGCGTAGTCAGGGAGGTCCTGAATCCACCCGGCCGTGGTGGCATCGTCGTCGAGCGCGTGGCTGAGGTACCCGCGCTCCCGCAGCCGGGTGAGGAGCTCCTGGAGCCCGGCGCCGTCGCGCGAGACATTCTGGAGCGTCACCCAATCGGACAGCGAGGGCGGGATCAGATCAGTATCGATGCTGGCCGCTCCGGGGGACGCCCCCAGCTCCGCGAGCGCGGGACGCTCGGCGGGAATGTGACCCTCGACGGTGTAGCTGTCGCCCGCGACGATGCCTCCCTCAGCCCCCATCACCGCGGTCGCGCCGTCCGCGAGATAGTAGAAGCCATCGACGAGCTGCGCCTGGCGCGGTCCGTGAAACTCCACACTGCCGAGCGGCCCGAGCAGCGGCACCCAGATGCCGCCGCCTGCGGCGATCGTGATGTCCGCGCGCACCGTCGTGGTCCCCGGCTCCGGGGCGATGGACGACGGCACGCGCTGAAAGCGCACCGGTGGCGCGTCGGGGCCCGCCGACGCGCTGAACGTCTCCCCGTCGAAGTGGGCAAGCGCGGCAAGGCGCACGCGATCGGAGGTCCCCGTGCGGGGCGCGACCGTGAACAGCACCGCGTCGTAGGCGGGCTCCTCGAAATACGAGCGGTACGACGCGAGGGGAGACACCGACTCGCCGAGCGTGAGTCGCGGATCGATGGCCGTCCTGGCTACCTCGCGCGGCGTCTCGGCCGCGATCGGCCCCGCTGCGAGAGTCCCGATGCCGGCGGCGACCAGCAGGATCGCCACCACTGCGGCGGCACCGCCGATCGCGCGCCCTCGTGGCGCGCGCACCAACCGGGCCTCCGCGCCACTCTGCGCTCGCGCGATCGCGCGGCGACGGGCGTGACCCGCGCGCCACCCGAACCACGCCAGCACCACGGCGAACAGCAGCAGCCCCACCGCGAACTCACGCGTGACGTACGTCTCGAGGCCACGCGCCACCAGCGCATCGGCCCTCACCCCCGGGCCGATCGCGACCGACACCGCGAGCAGTCCGCCGAGCACCACGCCGCCCAGCCCCCACGCCCGCCGCGCACGGCCAGACGCCCAGGTGGCGAGCACCGTCGCCGTGAGGAACAGCGCGAAGACGGGCACCAGGGTGGCGCGGTAGTCGCCGAGCGGCAGCGGCAGGGTGACGATGTCCTTCCACCCGAAGACCGGGCTGCGGACCAGGTCCACCGCCGCGTCCCGCCACGCCGCTGGTCCCTCGAGCGCGCCCGGGATCGCCAGCAGCACACCACCGACCACGTACACGCCGAGTGTGAGCGCCAGCGCGAGACCCGGTCCGCGCCGCAGCCGCTCGCAGAGCACCGCGATGGCCGTCCCGGCAAGGATCGCCACTCCCATCGCCACCACGTACCGAGTGGACGCGAACACCGGCAGCAGGCTCCATGCCGCCACCGCCGCTCCCGCGATGACGAACCCCGCGTTGATCAGCGTGAACCCCCAGGTGGGGCGGTCGGGCATGGCGCCGCCTCGCGCGCTGCGGGCGCCAGGAGCGACGGCGACGCGCGGCCCGCTCACGTCGCGCCCCGCGCGAGCAGCTGGCGCAGATCGTCGAGCACACCGAGGCTCAGCACGCGCGTGCGGCCCATGGCCCGCATCGACGGCTGGGAGTTCGGGTCGCACACCACGGCCGCCACCGCGACGTCGCCCCCGAACGCCAGGGCCGCGCTCTGAAGCTGACTGTGCGTGGCCGCCGCCCCCGTGATGAGGAAGGCGAGCGAGGTGTCGCCCGAGGACTCCACGAGCATGCGCGTCAGGGTGGGCAGGGCCACCACGGCGGCGCCCGACTCGACGCCGGCGAGCTCGTCCAGCAGCGAGCGCGGGGTGGTCACTCGCAGCTGTCGCAGCGAGCGCACCGAGGCGCGGGCGAACTCCGGCACCTCGCCGCTCACCACCACTTGGACGTCCCGGCCATCGCGGATCGCGCGCACCGCCAGCGATCCGACGGCACTCACCGCCATCTCGAACTCGGTGTCCGAGGCGTAGGAGTCCTCGTCCATGTCGAGGACCACGGAGATCGTGGACCGCCGCGTCTCCTCGAACTGGCGCACCATGAGCGTGCCGGTCTTCGCGGTGGACTTCCAGTGGATCTGCCGCTGTGCGTCGCCCCGGGCGTACTCGCGCACTGCGTGGAACGAGATGTCCTCGTTCGTGATGGTCTTGGTGGTGCGCCCCTCGAGATCGCGGACGAACCCCATGGAGGTGCTGGGGATCGCGATGGTGACGGGATGGATGTACAGCGTGCGCACGTCCGCCCAGTGGAACTCTCGCTG
The DNA here is from genome assembly GCF_000975095.1 of Demequina aestuarii. Taxonomy (GTDB): domain Bacteria; phylum Actinomycetota; class Actinomycetes; order Actinomycetales; family Demequinaceae; genus Demequina; species Demequina aestuarii. The sequence continues at coordinate 48,835 of NZ_BBRD01000001.1, read as the reverse complement.
CAGGAGGTGGAGGGGGTCCGTGCGGGACGTGGTGGCGGGACCCACGTCGATGATGCCGCGCCGCGCCGCGGGGATGACGATGGACTCGCGATGCTGGTGGTCGCGCCGCAGCAGTGGCACATGGAAGTCGACCAGCCCATGCCCCACGGGCACGTCGACGCGCCCGGGCAGCGCCAGCCGCGCCTGGGTGTTGCGCACCACGATCTCGCCCTCGGCGTCGTCGCCCGCCACCACCGCGTCGTGGCTGAGCCGGAAGTCGACCTCGTAGGCCTCGCGTCCCACCAGGAACGGCAGCGCCACGAGCAGCAGCACCACCGCGACCAGCGCCGCGATGAGGAACTCGCCCCAGCCGAATCCCAGCCCCAGCGCCACCCCGGTGACGGCCACCACGATGGCCGCCCAGCCCGAGGGTGTCACGACCGCCCGCGTGTGCGCCCACCCCGCCGCGACCGCATCGGCCGTGATGCGGGTCGCGCGCAGCGCCCACAGTCCGAGGGCCACCCACCGTCCACGGGACTCGCCCGTGAGCTGGGTGCGCGTACCCGCCCGCGTCGCTCCCGAGCGCGTGTGGCTGCGGGTGTGCGAGGCGGCGGATTCGTCGGCGCGGGTGCGCCCGGTGGACTCGACGCTCAAGCGAGATCCTTCTGGCTCGGCGGCGGGGTGTCGAGCAGCACCTGGCCGATCACGGCGGTCGCGGTGACGCCGTCGAACTCGGCCTCGGGGTCGAGGATGAGCCGGTGCGCGAGCACCGGCTCTGCGAGCGCCTTGACGTCATCGGGCGTCACGTATGTGCGGCCGTGACCGAGCGCCCACGTGCGCGCGCCGCGCGCGAGCGCCATCGCACCGCGCATGGAGGCGCCCAGGCGCACCTGGGTGGCGCTGCGCGTGGCGTCGACGATGCGGGCGATGTAGTCGAGCACCAGGGGGCTCGTGTGGACGGCGGCGGACAGCTCGGTCATCGCCGCGATCGTCTGCAGCTCCACCAGCGCGGGCACGACCACGCGCGGCGGCCGGCCCGCGTCGAGGATGCGCAGCGTGGCGGCGTGGTCCGGGTATCCGAGCGAGGTGCGCATCATGAAGCGGTCCAGCTGCGCCTCGGGGAGCGTGTACGTGCCCGCCTGCTCGACCGGGTTCTGGGTCGCCACCACCATGAACGGCCGGCCCGCCGGGCGCGTGACGCCATCGACCGTGACGGCGCCCTCCTCCATGACCTCGAGCAGCGCGGACTGAGTCTTGGGGCTGGCGCGGTTGATCTCGTCCGCGAGGACCACGTTCGCGAAGACCGGGCCCGCATGGAACTCGAACGTGCCGGAGCTCTGGTCGAAGACCGTGATGCCCGTGACATCTCCTGGCAGCAGGTCGGGCGTGAACTGGATGCGCGTGCTGGTGCCCTTGACGGTCTGCGCCAACGCCCGCGCCAAGGACGTCTTGCCCGTGCCGGGCACGTCCTCGAGCAGCAGGTGCCCCTCGGAGATCATCGCGGTGAACGCGAGCTCGACCACGTGGCGCTTGCCGAGCACGGCGCGCTCGACGTTGTCGGCCAGCGCCGAGTACGTGCTCGCGAACCAGTCGGCCTGCTCCTCGGTGACGGTCATCGGTTCTCCTTGCGTAGGGGATGGCGGCCGGGCGCAGGCCCGGCGGTCATGGGGCGGGACGGCCGATGCGCGGTCATGGCTCGGGCGTCGGCTCTGGGGAGGGGTCGGGCGGCGGTGCGGTGTAGTCGCACGTCACGGTGCGCGAGAAGGAGTTCATGCCGCCGAGGGCCCCCGTGAAGGACACCTCCCAGCGCATGCGGCGCATGTCCTCGATCGCGACTGCATCGCCGCCCGACTCCCCGAGCATCGTGCTGCTCGCCGTGTAGTGCGAACCGTCCGCATTCACGCTGATGCCGCCGATGTTCGGGTCGACGCCCGCTCGACACTGGCTGATCTGCGCTTCGATGGGGTACAGCGGCGACCCGTCTTGCGCAGGCACGATCGTGGTCTGCTCAGAGCACCGGATGTCGCCGCCACCGAAGTCGATGCAGTAGCGGGCGCGCACCTGGGACTCCCGGCCGGTAGGCAGCGAGAAGTTCTGACTCCAGTCGCCGCCGTTCGCAGAGTACTGAGTGAACGTGCCGCGCGGGTTGCGGGGATCCGGCTGGCGGTCGACCACGGTGGTGCACCAGTAGTCGTTCTGGAAGGTGCAGGTGGACGCTACGCGATAGCCGCTGTCGAACGTCGGTGCGCCTGGCTCGAGGTAGGAGTACACCCGCTGATTGATTGTGTTGGACGGCGCGAAGGTGGCGCCCCCGTAGCGGCTCTCGCCGCACAGTGTGAAGTCGGTTCGCGTATTCGGATCCACGTCGGCAGTCAGCTGGGCTCTGCCTCCCGACACCTGCACCCGGTCGCTGCATCCGCGCCACGTCTCGATGCCGACCCAGGTCTGCGAGCCCTCGCCGCCCGAGCGGACCTGAACAGTGAACGTCACCCGGTCACGGTTCTCGTTGAGCGAGTAGTCCGCGCGAAGCAGCTCGGGCGCACCCACACCGTTCGCCGTGAAGCTCGTGGCCTCCCCGTTCGAGTCGCCACCGCCCACGGGTGGGATCTGGAGCGCGGTCATGGGCGTGACCGTCACCGTCTGGGACTGGTTCGAGCCGACCTCGTAGCCGCTGATCGACAGCGTCCTGCCGCTGACCGCGTACTCGCGCGTCGCGCCCGTCGGGCTCGACAAGGTGACGGCGCGCGTGGTCGGATCCGGGATCCGCATCGTGACGTCGATGAGGCCGCCGGCACCGCCGGTGTCGCGCGTGGGGCTCCACTGGACGTCGGTGGGCGAGGCAGGGGGCGCATAGGCCCAAGCCGTGACGGACACCCCGTCGCGGGATTGGCCGACGGCGTTGACGGCGCGTGCCGTGTACTGACGCTTGTCACCGTTCGTCAGGCCGGACAGCTCGGGGCACGTGCCACGCGCGGAACAGGTCGCCACCTGAGCGTTCCCGGCGTACACCTCGAAGCCCGAGATCGCCGGGTAGGCGGCGCTCGCAGGGCCCGGCGTCACCGCGAGCGTCACGCGGCCGTCGGCGAAGGCGGTCTGCCGGATCTCGGCGGGTGCAGCGGGAAACCCCTGAAGGTCGAGGCTGATGGCACCCTGCCGGTCGCCCGCGCTCACGCGCCCCTGCGCATCGCGCACCGTGAAGGTCGCATCGCACACGGCACCGGGTGCATCCTGCGCCCAGGTCGCGCGCACCGTGCGGCCGTCGACGCGGCTCCACGTGACTTGGGGGCACGACGCCGCGCCCGCGACGTCGACCAGCTCAAGGGGGGTGCCCGGCAGCGGATTGACCTCGCCGGAGACGCCCGCGACCGTGACCGTGCACGAGGATCCCGAGGCCTGCGAGCACCGCTGCACGACGCTCGCACCCTTGGGAAGCTCGGACGGGGCGGGGCCCACCTCGAGAGACAGCGACGTCGCGGGGGTCGCCGGGTCGGACGGCAGGGACACGGTCACGACGTCCTGGCGACCGGGGATGGAGGCGTCCTTCGCCGTGACGGTCAGCTCCGTGCCCGCTCGCGACACGTCGAAGTGCTGACCTGAGTAGTCCGTGAAGAACCCGACCGCACGGGCCGCGGCGCCCTGCGGCCAGGACACCATCTGCGCCACGTCGAACGTGGTGGTCTCGCCCGGCGACAGTTCGAGCGAAGCACCGGTGAGGATGGGCTGCGGGTCCTCGGCGATGATCACGATCGGCACCGGCAGCACGGTGGGCTCGTCCTGGCCGGCCAGCGTGACGGGCACCAGGCACGTGTCTGTGTAGGGGTCGCCCATGCCGGCGGCGTAGCGCAGGGTGGTGCCGGAGACCAGCGCGCACGACGAGTCGGCGCGGTGGCCCGATGCGGCCACCCCGCCTGCGTCGATGTCGAGCTCGAACCCCTCCGGGATCGCGGCGAGGTCGATCAGGTCGAACGTGACCGAGTCTCCCTCATCGACCTCAGGCGGCGCGAAGTCGTCGCGCAGCGCGACGCGGACCTCGTCCGCACCCGGCACGCGCAGGAAGCCGTACGACACCACCTGCTCTCCGGCATAGTCCCGACCGGTCACCTGGAACGGCACCAGGCGAGTCACCTCGGGCAGCGGGCCGGCGATGGCACGGCCGTCCAGCGTGAGGTCCGGCTGGTCTCCCCACAGGGACAGCGCCAGATCGTCGGCCTCGCCGGAGCTCCACGACACCCGGTCGGTGAGGACGTCCACCCCGGAGGCGAAGGTGTCGCGGTTCTCCGCAGTCAGCACCGTGTCGTCCACCACCGGCACGTCCGCGACGGGGTCGCGCACGGCCTTGAGGACGATGCGACCGATCGCGGTCGAGCCGACGGGGTTCCGCACGGTGTAGACGAAGGAGTGGGTGCCGGTCTCCTCGCCGACGGACAGCGTCACTCGGCCGTCCTCCACCGACTCGAGCCGCTCGCTCAGCGCGGCGAACTCCTGCGAGGCCGGGTCCGCGTCGGGCCGCACCGACAGCAGCTCCAGGTCTCCGCCAGCGAGGTCGATGTCGTTGCCGGTGGGCTCGAGGCTCACCCTGCGGTCGGGGCCGACCTGCGCCTGCACATAGTCCGAGTAGGTGACCGGGCGCGGGTCGACGTCCGCCGCGAGCACTCCGACCGTCGCGGTTGCGATCGCCCCCTGCCCGCGGGCGTCGACCACGCTGTAGTCGAACGCCACCTGGCCGGCGAAGCCGGCATCGGCCGTGTAGACGATGGACTGGCCGTCGGAGGACACCCGCGCAGAGCCCGATTCCGGCTGCGCCTCGATGCGCTGCAGCGCCACCGCGTCGCCGTCGGGGTCCGTGCCGGTGCCGTCGAACGGCAGGCGAACAGTCTGGCCCGAGGCCACGCGGCCGCTGAGCGGGATCGGCGTCGGCGGCGCGTTCGTGTCAGATTCGAGCACCGTGACGACCACGGTGGCGGTGTCGCGCTGGGCGGGATAGCCGAGCACGTAGGTGGCGTACGAGATCTCGTGCACGCCGGGCTCGTCTGGAGCGAGGTACCGCACCGTCGAGCGTGCGGGGAAAGCGAGACCCGCCCCCTCGCTGGCCTCGACGGATGCGGCATCCAGCGCGATGACGTTGCCCGCGGGGCCCACGTCGTTGGCGAGCACGTCGACGTCCGCCTGCGTCCCGGCACGCACCGTGATGGCGTCGTCCACGGCGAGCGGCGTGGAGGGCACCTCCGAGTCGAGCAGCATCACGGTGACCTCCCCGCGTGCCGTCGCCTCCGTGCGGCCCGAACCATCGGAGACGCTGTAGCGCAGCACCCCCAGCAGGCCCGGCTGTGCATCGGCGGTCTCGCCGCTGATGCGCAGCGCGGAGTGCCCGACGATGTCCGCCGAGAGTCGCGCCCCCTCTGCGGGCTCGGTCTCGAGTTCGTCCAGCAGGAGCACGTGGCCGCCGGGATTGGTCACCGAGGACAGCACGTCGATGGTGGCGTCCTCGCGCGAGCGGACGAAGGCGGTCAGCGGCACGGTCGACAGCCGCTCCTGCTCGGGTGCGATGACGGTCACGCGGGCCAAGCCGCGCACCTCCGCCACCCCGTCCGTGAGGGTGTAGTCGACCAGGGAGGAGCCTGCCTCCGGCGCCGTGAAGGTGAAGCCCACCGTGCCCTGGGCCACGGCGACCGTCGCGTCGTCGCTCGTGTCCGAGGCGGCCTCGGTGATCACCAGCGGCCCTCGCGCTCCCGACACGAGGCCTGCCACGTCCACGGTGGTGGTCACCCCCGCGGTCACGGTGGCCACCACGTCATCGGCGCGCAGCTCGGGCTCGCCCATGACCGCCACCGTCAGGGTGCGTTCCGCCTGCGCGCCGTACGAGTCAGACACGGTGACATCGACCGGCACGGCACCGGACTCGGTCGACGACGCGTTGGTGTGCTGGAACACGACGTCGCCCTCAGGCGACGACGCGACGACGCCGGCCGACGCCTCGGTGCGCGCGCCCGCCACATACATGGGATCGCCCTCAGGGTCGACCCAGCCAGAGAGCACGTCCACCGACACTGTGCCTCCCGGCGCCACCTGCGGTGCCGGCCACGTGGCGAGGCAGTCGTCGACGCCGCACCACACGGGCGGATCGTTCTCGTCGGTGTCCTTCACGGTGAGCGTGACCGAGGCGGGCTCGGACAGCAGTCCCTCTCCGGCCGTCCCGTCGGTGACGGCGTAGGTGAACGTGGAGGCACCGGACGCGCCGGGCGCCACGTCCACGACCACCGTCTGGTCGTCATCCCCCACCGCGAGCGTCCCGAAGGCGGGATCGAGGCCTGCGAGGGAGTTCGGCACCACGGTGAGCACGTCGCCATTGGCGTCGTGGTCGTTCAGCAGCACGGGCAGGCTGATCTGACGGCCGGCGCGCACGCCCAGCGCATCGTCCTCAGCGACGGGTGCGCGCGGATCGGACACCTGGGCGGCGATCTCCTCATCCTCGGGCGCCTGCTGGGCCGTGTCCTCGCGCACCCACTCCTGGGACGACGGCACCAGCGCGCCAGACGGCACACCCCACACCCATCCCGATCGCGCCTCATTGAGGATCAGTCGCGCCCCGTTGGAGCGCAGCTGCGGCGTGCGGCGCTCCCCGAGCGTGCCCTGGCCGTAGTCCAGCTGAGTGGTGGTGCCGTTGGACATCCACAGCGTGCCCGGGCCCTCGCCGACCGGGAGCCACGCCCCGGCGATGATCGCGGTGCCCGGCAGCGGCGCGGGTCGCGCGGGCTGTCCGAGCGCGAGCTCGCTCGACCCGTGGGTGCGCATCGAGCCGCTGCCGTCGAAGGGAACCGTGACGGCTCCGAAGTCGTCGGCGATGATGACCGTGTCCGACTCGGGCGAGGAAGCCTGCAGCAGCGCGCTCGGTGCCGCGTCGGTCGCGACCGGTTCGTCTGCGAGGCTGGTCCACACGAGTCCGCTGTCGGGGTCGAGCAGCACCCACGTGGACCCCACCCACGCCAACTGCACGCCGTCGCTCTCCGGTCCCTCCGGGAGGTGGATGGTGTCGCGCACCTCGCCGTCGATCGCATCGGCCACGAGAACGCTCTGGCGCTGCGCGGAGTAGGCGGCGAGCGTCCCGTCGACCGAGACCGCCGCGGCGACCGCCCGGAACTGTGGCCGGTCCTCGCCTTCGGCGACCTCCACGTCCGCGTAGGGATCGATCGCGCGGGGCGCCACAGCGGTGCCTTCACTGACCGACCCGGCCAGCACCTCGCCCGACTCGGTGAGGTACGCGACCACATCCCCCGTGTGCGCCACTGCCGTGGTCCCCAACGGAGTCGACACCGTCTCGTCGCCGCTGGCCTCGCCGATATCGCGCGGACGCGCCGCGTCAAGAGTCGTCACCGAGCCGAGGTTGTCCGAGAACACCAGCAGCGTGCGGTCCATCTGCAGAATGTCGCTGGGGTCCTCGACGGCCTTGACCGTGTCGACCTCCGAGACCACAGTGTTCACGCGCCCGAACCGTTCGCCCGCAGCGGTCTGCAGCGCCCACACCGACGGGTCGTCGACCTGGACCTCGCGCTCGTCGAAGCCGGGTGACAGTGCAATGCCCACCACGAGGGCCGTGAGAGCGGCGGCCACTGATGCGCGGCGGACCGTGCGCCAGCGCGCGGCGGTGGCCCGTCCCAATCCGGCGTCGACTCCGCTCATCGCCTAGGTCCCGACCACGACGAGCACGGTGATCGCGGCGCCGATCGCAGCGGCGCCGATCACGGCGGCGGTGATGGCGATCGCGCGGCCCACGCGGTTCGCTGCCGCCTCGTGGCGGGTGACAGTGCCCTGGCGCGTGCCGGTGCCCGTGCGCGACGCGCGCTGTGGCCGGCGTGACTCGACGGCGACCGTCGCTCGTGGCGTGGGCGGCGCGGTCTCCGCGTCTCGCATGCCGACGGCAGCCTGGGCCCACTCGTCGGTGGGGACGTCGAGCGGCGTGGGGGCGAGGCCGAGCTCGCGCTCCACCGCACGCAGCGCCTCGCCGAAGGCCATGGCGGTCGGGTACCGGTCGCCCGGGAGTCGGCGCATGCCGCCTTCGAGCGCACGCTCGAGGGCGGCCGGCACGTCCGACCGTCCCGTCGGCGTGTACTTGGCGCGCGAGATGCGGGCGCGGAGCTGCAGGTCGTCCCCGCGGCGGCCGTCGGGCAGGTCGAAGGGCGCGCGCTGCGCGAGCAGGGTGTACACGGTCGCTGCGAGCGCCCACACCTCCGACGCCACCGTGCCGGAGGTGCGCTGCTCCACCACCTCGGGAGCACTCCAGGGCGGCGACAGCGCGATGGTCTCGTCCTCTCCCTGCGCGAGCGCCGAGGCCACCCCGAAGTCAGACAGCACCGGGTGCCCGAAGGACGTGAGCAGGATGTTGGACGGCTTGATGTCCCGGTGCAGCAGGCCCGCGCGATGCGCGGACTCGACGGCGCCGGTGATCTTCACCCCGATCGACAGCACCTCCGCGACCGGCAGCCGCTCGTTGCGATAGCGGTTGGTGAGGGAGGCGGGGCAGAACTCCACCACGAGGTAGGGACGGCCATCCGCGGACACGCTCGCCTGGTAGACCGTGAGGATCGAGGGGTGAGCGCTGAGGCTCGCCATGATGTCCGCCTCCGCAGAGAGCGCACGGGCCGCGGCCTGGTCCTCGATGCGGCTCAGCAGCACCTTGACGGCGACCAGCCGGTGCGGCATGTCCTGCTGGAACAGGAACACGTCCGCGAAGCCGCCCGAGCCGAGAGGGCGAATGTACGTGTAGCCAGGAAGGACCGGGGGACTGAGCGGCTGGCGACGCACCACGGCACCCTCCCGTTCTCAACTCGTGCCACCGTGCTGCGGCCCGACGGCCGTGGGACGGACGTCACTCTAACCCACGGCGCACGCTCGTCACGAGGGCCTGTGGACGCCGTGTGACACAAGCCACGCAGACTGCGCGAGCAGGGCGCCCGGTCAGACCTCTTCGGCGTCGGCGGCGTACGCCTCGACCGGGGGGCAGGAGCACACCAGATGCCGATCTCCGTGAGCGTTGTCGATCCGCGACACGGGAGCCCAGTACTTGTCCTGACGCAGACCCGCCACCGGGAATGCCGCCTGCTCTCGCGAATAGGCGCGGTCCCACGTGTCGGAGACCACCGCATCGGCCGTGTGGGGCGCGTGCCGCAGCGGCGAGTCGGCGGCGGCGATGTCGCCGCGCTCGACTGCCGCGATCTCTTCCCTGATCACCAGCATTGCGTCGATGAAGCGGTCGATCTCCCCCAGGTCCTCGGACTCCGTGGGCTCGACCATCAACGTGCCGGCCACGGGGAAGGACATCGTGGGCGCATGGATCCCGAAGTCGATGAGCCGCTTCGCGATGTCCTCGTTGGTGATCCCCGTGGCCTTCGTGAGCGGTCGGATGTCGAGCACGCACTCATGCGCCACGAGTCCTCCAGGCCCGCGGTACAGGACCTGGAAGGCGTCCGCGAGACGCGTCGCGACATAGTTGGCGGCGAGCACTGCGGTCTCCGTGGCGCGCATGAGTCCCTCGTGTCCCATGAGCGCGATGTATGCCCACGTGATGGGCAGAATCCCCGCAGAGCCGTAGGGGGCGGCGCTCACCGGAGCGCCCCGTCGCTGCAGCTCTGCCGGCCGCTGGATGGTCTGACGCAGCGCGGGCAGGTACGGCACCAGGTGCTCGGCGACCGCGACCGGGCCCACGCCGGGGCCGCCGCCGCCGTGGGGGATGCAGAAGGTCTTGTGCAGGTTGAGGTGCGAGACGTCGCCGCCGAAGTGACCCGGCTTCGCGAGACCGACGAGCGCATTCAGGTTCGCGCCGTCGATGAACACCTGGCCCCCGGCCTCGTGGACCGCGGCGCAGACCTCGCCCACGTGCGCCTCGTACACGCCATGAGTGGAGGGGTAGGTGATCATCATGCAGGCGACGCGGCCCTCGTGCGCCGCGAGCTTCGCGTGGAGATCGTCTGTGTCGACCTCGCCGTCCGCTGCGGTCGCGACCACCACCACCCGCAGACCCGCCAACACGGCGGACGCGGCGTTGGTGCCATGGGCCGATGCGGGGATCAGGCAGACATCGCGCTCGGCATGTCCGTGATCGCGGTGGTAGGCCCGGATCGCCAGCAGCCCCGCGTACTCGCCCTGGGCGCCCGAGTTGGGCTGCACTGAGACTGCGGCGTAACCCGTGATCTCCGCAAGCCAGCCCTCGAGCTGAGCGATCATGTCGCGATACCCGGCGGTCTGGTCCGAGGGGGCGAAGGGGTGGATGCGGGCGAAGCCCGGCCAGCTGATGGGCGCCATCTCCACAGCCGCGTTGAGCTTCATAGTGCACGAGCCCAGCGGAATCATGGTGCGGTCCAGCGCCAGGTCGCGATCGGCGAGACGGCGCATGTAGCGCATCAGAGACGTCTCCGACCGGTACTGATGGAAGACCGGGTGAGAGAGGTAGTCGCTCGTGCGACGCAGCGACCGCGGGATCGCGACGCGAGGCGCGGTGTACACCGCGTGGCGCTTGACGGCCGTGACCGCCTCGACGAGGTGGTCGAGGATGTCGAGGCTCGTCACCTCGTCGCATGCCATCGCGACGTGATCGTCGTCGACGCGGCGCAGGTTGATGTCGGCGGCGGCCGCGCGGGCGATCACGGAGTCCGCGCCGCCGTGGACCTCCGCCACCACGGTGTCGAAGAAGTTCTCGTGCTTGATGCGCACGCCCGCCGCCGTGAGCGCATCGGCCAGCGTGACGGCCGTGTTGTGGACCTGCTGGGCGATCGCCCGCAGGCCATCGGGACCGTGGTGGATCGCATAGAAGCCAGAGACGATCGCGAGCAGGGCCTGCGCGGTGCAGATGTTGGACGTCGCCTTGTCGCGGCGGATGTGCTGCTCCCGCGTCTGCAGCGCCAGCCGGTACGCCGTGCGGCCGTCCGCGTCCACGCTCACGCCCACCAGGCGGCCGGGCAGCTGGCGCTCGAGCCCTTCCCGCACCGCCATGAATGCCGCGTGGGGGCCGCCGAAGAACAGCGGCACGCCGAATCGCTGCGCGGAGCCCACCGCGATGTCCGCGCCGATCTCCCCCGGGGCCTTGACCATGGTCAGCGACAGCAGGTCCGCCGCGACGGTGACCAGTCCACCGACTGCGTGAGCGGTGGCGACGACGTCCTGGATCTCGCGCAGCACGCCGGTGGAGCCCGGCTGCTGAAGCACCAACCCGATGAGGTCGGCGGGCGCCTCCCACCCCATGTCGACGTCCTGGATCTCGAGCCGCAGGCCGATGGCCTCCGCGTGAGCCGCGACCACCGCGATGGTCTGCGGCAGGCACTCCGAGTCGAGCACCACGACCCCGCCCTCGCGGTCCTTGACCGCGCGGCGCATCAGCAGGACCGCCTCGGACACCGCGGTCGCCTCGTCGAGCAGCGATGCGCCCGCGACCGGGAGCGCAGTGAGGTCGGAGACCATCGTCTGGAAGTTCAGCATGGCCTCGAGCCGGCCCTGCGAGATCTCGGCCTGGTACGGCGTATACGCCGTGTACCACGCGGGATTCTCGAGGACGTTGCGACGAATCACCGTGGGCGTGATCGTGTCGTAGTAGCCCTGGCCGATCATCTGGGTGTGGACCTGGTTGCGCTGGGCGAACGACTGCAGGGCGCCCAACGCGCCGTACTCCGTGAGGGGATCCGGGAGCACCAGCACGTCGTCCTGACGGATGGACTCCGGCACGGCCGTCTCCGCCAGCACAGCGAGCGACGGATACCCCACCGCCGCGAGCATCGTCTCGGTGGCGGTCTCGTCGGGGCCGATGTGGCGGTCAGCGAAGGAGGTCACTTGCCCATTGTGTCTCAAAGGCCCTGGACGCGACAGGGGCGTGCGCCGAACGCCACATGAGGCCTCTCTACTGCGGCGCTGTCCTGCGCCGCTGTGCCACCATGTGGGCACAAGGAGGTCGGCGATGGACGTGATGATCGGCGCGGTGCTCGGCGTGCTGCTGGGCTGGGGCGCCTCCCGCACCCATCCGACGGTGGACGCCGGCCCCATCGTCGGAGTGCTCAGCGGTCTGGTGGGAGGACTCATCGGACAGGCATGGCTCGGTCCGGCGCTCGCGCCTGCGCTGGCCGGCCAGGCGCTCGCGGGCGCGGCCGCCGGCGGGGCCATCGGCGGCCTGGTGCTCGCCCCCGTCGTCGGGATTGGGATCGGCCAGCTGCGTCGCAGGCAGCGCCGCACGGCGCCCGGCGACCACTAGCCTGAGTGGCGTGAAGCTCGTCGTCCAGATCCCGTGCCTCGACGAAGAGGCGACCCTCGGCGAGGTCCTCGCGGGCATCCCCACCGTCATCCCGGGCGTCGACGAGATCGAGGTCGTGGTGATCGACGATGGCTCGTCGGACGGGACGTCGCGGATCGCCCACGAGCACGGCGCCCACGTCATCCGGCACGTCCGCACGATGGGGCTCGCGCAGTCGTTCCGGGACGGCATCGACCACGCCCTCGCCCGCGGCGCGGACATCGTGGTCAACACCGATGGCGACAACCAGTACCCCCAGCACCGCATCGGTGACCTGGTCGCTCCGATCGTCGCCGGTGAGGCCGAGATCGTGATCGGCGATCGGCAGACGCACACGATCGCGCACTTCTCCCCCTTCAAGAAGACGATGCAGCGTTTCGGCTCCTGGGTGGTGAACCGTGCCGCTGGCACGCGCCTGCCCGATGCGGCCTCCGGCTTTCGCGCCTACTCGCGCTACTCGCTGTATCGACTCAACATCATCACCCGGTTCAGCTACACCATGGAGACCATCATCCAAGCGGGCGACAAGCGCCTCGCGATCGCATCGGTCCCCATCGTCACCAATCCCAAGACGCGGGAGTCACGGCTGTTCCGGAACGTCGGAGAGCACATGCTGAAGTCTGCGCAGGCGATCCTGCGCTCGTCGATCATGTTCCGACCCTGGATGCTGTTCGCGTGGCTCGCCTCGCTGTTCGGCATCCTCGGCGCGATCCCGTTCGTGCGGTTCATCATCCTGCGTGCGCTCGGCAACGACGGCAACCACATCCAGTCGCTGATCTTCGGCACCATCATGCTGGTGGGCGCCGGACTCTCGCTGGCGCTGGGGATCCTCTCCGACCTCATGAAGACCAACCGCATCCTCCACGAGCAGGCGCTCGAGCGCATGAAGGAACAGCAGTACGGGCCGGCAGTGTCGCCGCTCCAGCGGTTCGAGCCCGACGCCACCGAGGACGCCTGACCCTCACCACGCGGCTCGCTTTGTGTCGACCGTGTGAATTCTTGCCGCGCGTGGACAGAGGTCCTACTCCGTGAGCCATACATTGGGTGGTGTGACCCACACCTCCGCACCCTCCGCCGCCCGCGAGCACACTGTCGAGAGCTTCACCCGCGAGTTCCTGCGGGAAGTGAACTTCGGCCAGGGCGTCGACCTCGACCGTGCCTCGACCAACGACAAGTACCTCGCGCTCGCGCGCACGGTGCGCGCCTACCTCACCACCCGGTGGCTCGAGACGCTGCGCACGCAGCGCCGCGAGCAGAAGAAGGCCGTCGCCTATATGTCGGCGGAGTTCCTGCTGGGACGCCAGCTCGACAACAACCTGCTGGCCACCGACCTGGACGACATCGCTCGCGACTCGCTGAGCCAACTGGGCATCGACCTGGATGAGCTGCGCGAGGCGGAGATCGAGCCGGGGCTCGGCAATGGCGGGCTGGGCCGGCTCGCGGCGTGCTTCGTCGACTCGCTCGCCACGGAGAATGTGCCGTCCATCGGCTATGGCATCCGCTACGAGTACGGGATCTTCCGCCAGCGCTTCGAGGATGGCCGCCAGGTGGAGGAGCCGGACGAGTGGCTGCGTCTGGGCTCGCCGTGGGAGATGCCGCACCCTGAGAACGCCGTCAACGTCGGGTTCGGCGGCCGAGTCGAGGCCTGGACGGATGAGTCGGGACGCGCGCATCGGCGCTGGATGCCCGACTGGCACGTCACCGGCGTGCCCTACAACTACATGGTGCCCGGCTACCGCAATGGTCGCGTCAACACCCTGCGGCTGTGGTCCGCGCGTGCCACACAGGCGTTCGACCTCGCGATCTTCAACGCCGGCGACTACACGGACGCCGTGCGCGCACAGACGCAGGCCGAGAACATCTCCAAGGTGCTCTACCCCGAGGACTCGACGCCCCAGGGCAAGGAGCTGCGGCTCCAGCAGCAGTACTTCTTCGTCGCCTGCTCGCTGCGCGACTTCGTCGAGAAGGTGCTGCCAGAGGACTACGACCTCCACCGCCTGCCGGAGCGGATCACGTTCCAGCTGAACGACACTCACCCCGTCATCGCCGTGCCCGAGCTCATGCGCCTGCTGATCGACGACCGCGGCTGGGAGTGGGAGGACGCCTGGGCCGTCACTCAGAAGGTCTTCGCGTACACCTGCCACACCCTGCTGCCGGAGGCCCTCGAGGTCTGGCCCGTCGATCTGCTGGGCCGGCTGCTGCCCCGCCACCTTGAGATCATCTACCGGATCAACGAGGAGTTCCTCGAGCAGGTGCGCGAGGCCTTCCCGGGCGACATGCTGCGCGAGCGCCACATGTCGATCATCGCGGAGGAGCCCGTGCGGTCGGTGCGGATGGCCTACCTCGCGACCGTGGCTGGCTCCAAGGTCAACGGCGTCGCCGAGCTGCACTCGCAGCTGCTGCGCGACAAGGTGCTCTCTGACTTCGCCGAGATGTACCCGCACAAGTTCACCAACGTCACGAACGGTGTGACGCCGCGCCGCTTCATGGCGCTGTCCAACCCGCGCCTGAGCGCTCTCATCACCGAGGCGATCGGCGAGGGATGGCTCACCGACCTGGAGCGGCTGCGCGAGCTCGAGCCGTTGGCTGACGACGCCGAGTTCCGGCGCCGCTTCCGCGAGGTCAAGGACCACAACCGCGTGCGGTTCGCCGACGTCATCGCGGCTCGGGACGGCATCGAGATCTCGCCCGACGCGATGGTCGACGCGATGGTCAAGCGTCTGCACGAGTACAAGCGCCAGTCGCTCAAGCTGCTGCACATCGTGTCGCTGTACGAGCGCATCACGAGCGGCGCCCTCCCCCTCGCGGACGTGACGCCCCGGACCTTCGTGTTCGGCGCCAAGGCCGCACCGGGCTATGTCCGCGCCAAGGAGACCATCGCGCTCATCAACGCGGTGGGCAGGACCATCAACGCCGACACCTCGCTCGAGGGTCGCCTGAAGGTCGCCTTCCCCGCGAACTACAACGTGACTCTGGCGGAGAAGCTGATCCCCGCGGCGGACCTGTCCGAGCAGATCTCGCTGGCCGGCAAGGAGGCCTCCGGCACGGGCAACATGAAGTTCGCCCTCAACGGCGCGCTCACCGTCGGCACCGACGATGGCGCGAACGTGGAGATCCGCCAGCTCGTGGGCGACGATCACTTCTTCCTGTTCGGCATGGACGAGCCCGCCGTGTCCGACCTCCAGGCCAGCGGCTACCGCTCGGCGTCGTACTACGAGCAGGACAGGGACCTGCGCGCGGCACTCGACATGATCGCCTCCGGCGCCTTCACCGGCGGAGAGCGCGGCTCGTTCGTCTCCTCCATCACCGGAAGCCTCATCGAGCGCGACCGGTTCATGGCGCTCGCCGACTTCCGTGCCTACGTGGACGCTCAGGAGCGGGTCGAGGCTCACTGGGCGGACCAGGAGGCGTGGACCAGGTCAGCGGTGCTGAACGTCGCACGCACCGGGTACTTCAGCTCCGACCGGTCGATCAGGGACTACCTCGCGCGCATCTGGAACGCCTGACCCTGCCCCCAACCGCGCAAGTGTCGAATTCCGTGCGCGATTGCACCGAGCACCGCACATAGAGCGACACCTGCGCCCGGTGCGGGCAGTGGCCGGCGGTGGACGGCAGCGGGAATGCGGCCGATGCGCGTGTCGGCTACGTGGGCAGCGGGCCGTCAGAGCGTGCGGCGGCCTCGCAGCCGGTCCAGCTGACGGCGCTCGCGCTTGGTGGGCCGCCCCGCACCGCGATCCCGCGCGCCCACCGTGGCGGGGCGCTCCACGCGCGGGGGCGGCGGCGGGCTGTGATCGACATAGGCCGCCTGTGCCATCGGCGCGCTCACGCGCTTGACGAGCAGCTGGCGGACCTCGACGATCGTGATCTGCTCGTGGAGGCGCACCTCGACGCGGTCGCCCGCGCGCACCGTGGTCGAGGCCTTGGCGCGGTCGCCGTTGACGCGCACGTGCCCGGCTCGGCATGCGGCCGTGGCCTGCGAGCGGGTCTTCGCGAGCCGCACGGCCCAGACCCATGCATCGGCCCTCGCGCTCGTCCTGCTCTCCACGCGCTCAGCCTACGTCCGGGCGTGGAGGTGAGCGCGCATCGGCCGGGCATACCCTTGGCGGCATGGACATCATCCTCGAAATCATCGGCTGGACCGGCTCGCTGCTCATCGTCTGGTCGCTCATGCAGGCGCGCGTGCTCAAGTTCCGGTGGATGAACCTCACGGGCGCCCTGATCGCCACTGTGTACAACGGCGTCATCGGGATCTGGCCGTTCGCATTCATGAACCTTGCGATCACCGTGATCGACATCTACTGGCTGAGGCGCCTCTACCGCGAGTCGCACGACGAGGCGGTCTACCAGGTGCTTGCCGTCGACGCGGACAACGCCTTCCTGCGCCGGGTGCTCGAGGAGCACGCCGAGGACGTGAAGTCCCACGAGCCGGCCTTCGACATCGACGCCGATGCGGGCACCGCAGCCGGCGGCACCCGCCACACGTTCCTCGTGGTGCGCGGCGACGAGGCCGTGGGCGTCGTGGTGGTGCGGGACCTCGGCGACGGCGTGGGGCTCGTCGAACTGGACTGGGTCAAGGAGAGGTTCCGCGACTTCACGCCGGGCGAGTTCGTCTTCCGCAAGTCGCAGGTGCTGGCCGATGCGGGCTTCCGCCGGCTCGAGCTCGCGCCACACGACGCGACCGACCTGGACTACCTGCGCCGCGTGGGCTTCCACCAAAGCGGCGCCCGCTGGGCGCGCGAGGTCACGGCGGCGTGACCCCCTCCACGGGCGCCCGGCACTTCGCCTCGGACAACTACGCCTCGGTGCACCCGGAAGTGATCACGGCGATGACTGATGTCAACGTCGGACACGACGCCGCGTATGGGGCCGATGCGGCAACGGCCGCCTTCGACGCGGCGGTGGCGGCGGAGTTCGGCGAGCATGCGCTGGGCTTCCCCGTGTTCAACGGGACCGGAGCGAACGTCATCTCGCTCATGGCGTTGTCGCCGCGCTGGGGCGGGGTCGTCGCGTCGGAGCACGCACACATCCACCGGGACGAGAACGGTGCTCCCGAGCGCGTGGGCGGCCTGAAGATTCTCGAGGTGCCGGCGCCGGACGGCCGCATCGATCCGGCCTCGCTCGACGCCTGGGCCGGCGACCTGGGAGATGAGCATCGCGCGCAGCCCCTCGTGCTCTCGGTGACGCAGTCCACCGAGCTCGGCACCGTCTATGAGCTCGAGGCACTGCAGGCGCTCGTCGACCGTGCGCACGCGCTCGGCATGAGGGTCCACATCGATGGCGCGCGGATCGCCAACGCCGCCGCGGCCCTCGGGGTGTCGCTGGCCGAGGCATGCGCGAGCGCGGACGTGCTGTCGCTCGGCGGCACCAAGAACGGCGCCATGGGGGCCGAGGCCGTGGTCGTGCTCGCTCCCGACCTGCGCGGCCGGCTCGCGGCCGAGCTGCCCCACCTGCGCAAGTCGACCATGCAGCTGGGTTCCAAGATGCGCTTCGCCTCGGCCCAGCTCACGGCCCTGCTCACGTCACGTGATGACGCGGGCGACCCGCTGTGGCAGCGCAATGCGACTGACGCCAACGCCATGGCGACCTGCCTGCGTGCGGAGCTGGAGCCGCTCGCGGCCGAAGGCGTGCTGCGGTTCACGCAGCCCACGGAGGCCAATGCGGTGTTCGTCGAGATGCCGCGCACCGTGGCTCGCACGATTCGCGAGACCTTCCGCTTCTACGACTGGCGGCCTGGCTCTACCGCCGAGACCGTCGAGGTGCGGCTCATGTGCTCGTGGGACACGCGTACCGAGGACTGCGTTCGGCTGGGCGCACTCGCCCACGCAGCCGCGCACCCCGAGGCCTGATGGCACTCGCCTGCCCCTGCGGCTCGGGAGTGCCGTACTCGGAATGCTGCCGGCCGCTGCTGCGGGGAGAGCGGGAGGCCGCGAGCGCATCGGCGCTGATGCGGTCCCGCTACACCGCGTACGTGCGCCGCGACGAGGGCTACCTGCTGCGCACCTGGCACCCCTCGACCAGGCCGCCGTCGCTGGATCTGGAGGATGTGCAGTGGCGCGGTCTCGATCTGCACGGCGCCACCGCCGGCGGCGAGGACGACTCGACCGGGACCGTGACCTTCACCGCGCTGTTCGACGACGACTCCGGCGCGCCAGGATCGATGCACGAGTCGAGCAGGTTCGTGAGCGAGGCGGGGCGCTGGTACTACGTCGACGGAGACGTGCGCTGAGATGAGTGACGGGACCCATGACCGGGGTCCCGTCACGAGACGTCCATCCACCCACCACAATGGTGGACGTGAATGACCCTCTCCTCCTGGGCGTCGTCGTCGCGACAGCGCTCGCCTTCGACTTCACCAACGGGTTCCACGACACTGGCAATGCCATGGCCACGTCGATCGCGACCAAGGCGCTCAAGCCACGCCAGGCGGTGCTGCTGTCTGCCTCGCTCAACATGGTGGGAGCGTTCCTGTCGCTCACCGTCGCCGCCACCATCGCCACCGGGATCGTCGACGCGCGCATCGTCACGCTCGAGGTCGTGCTGGCGGGGCTCGTCGGCGGCATCGTCTGGAACCTGCTGACATGGCTCTTCGGCATCCCGTCGAGCTCTTCGCATGCCCTGGTGGGCGGAGTGGTGGGCGCGGTGCTCGCCGCCTCGGGCTCCTCCGGCGTGCTGTGGAGCGGCCTCACGGCCAAGGTGCTGATCCCCGCACTGCTTGCTCCCGTCGTCGCGATCATGGTGGCGGCGATCGGCACAGCGATCGTCACGCGCATCACCGCAGACGTCGAGGAGAAGGACAACGACACGATGTTCCGCTGGGGCCAGATCGGGTCGGCCTCCCTCGTCTCGCTCGCGCACGGCACCAACGACGCTCAGAAGTCGATGGGCATCATTCTGCTCGCGCTCATCGCGGCAGGGGCGGTGCCTGCGGATTCGGGGGTGCCGTTCTGGGTGATCCTCTCGTGCGCGCTGGCGATGGCCGCAGGCACCTACACGGGCGGTTGGCGCGTGATCCGCACGCTGGGCAAGGGGCTGGTCGAGCTGTCGTCTCGTCAGGGCATGGCAGCGGAGACGTCGTCCGCGGCCGTCATCCTGCTGTCGAGCCACTTCGGCTACTCGCTGTCGACCACTCACGTCGCGACCGGCTCCATCCTCGGCTCGGGCGTGGGCATGAAGGGCGCGTCGGTGCGGTGGTCGGTGGCCGGACGCATGTTCGCGTCATGGCTCATCACCGTTCCCTCCGCTGCTCTGGTCGGCGCGCTGTGCTACTGGCTCGACACCGCGGTCGGCGGCACAGCCGGTTCCTACGTGGTGTTCGGCGTGCTCATCGTGGTGGCAGGCCTCATCTACCTGCGCTCGCGCATCCGCCCCGTGAATCACGCCAACGTCAACGACGACTGGGACCCCGTCGAGGACCCCGAGGCGTACGTGGCCGAGTCCGTCTCGGTCCACAACCCCGCCGTCATGCGAGTCCGGCGCAAGGACCTCAAGAGGGCGAAGAGGCGCGCGCGGCGCGAAGCGCGGCGGCTCGACCGTGAGGCGCAGCGCCGTGCCGACGAGCAGCATCGCAGAGCGCAGGCCCGCGATCGCACCGAGCGGCGCTAGGAAGGAGCCGTGATGCAGTTCATCGAATGGGGAGCGCTGGCGAACATCGTCGGTCTGGGCATCCTCGTGGGGGCCGGTTTGCCGAGCCTGTTTGCGATCGGCGTGCGCGCCCTCGCTGGCCCTGGCGCGCGGGGCGCCGACGGCCGAGTCGCACCCCGCCGCGTCGTGCTCGCCTGGACGTGCTTCGGGATCGCGGCGGCAGCGATCGGGGGCGCCATCATGTTCCTCGCTGCCGGCGGCCACTGACGAACGCACCACCCCCGCGTGCCGTGGTGCTCCCGGGGCCCCGCGCGCGTCGATGCCCCTGCGCCCATGGAATGTCCCCGCCGCCATCTGCGGTTGACGGAGGGGTGGACGGAACCTCCGCCGACGAAAGGAGACAGCGATGAGCGCACTGATCATCACGACCAACTATGGAGTCGAGCAGGACGAGCTCAAGAAGCCCCTTGAGGGGCTGCGGGAGGCCGGCGTGCCCGTGACGCTCGCGGCGACCGAGTACAGCCCCGTGCAGTCGCTCGTGGGCGACAAGGACCCCGGTGAGACCTTCGAGCCGGACACTCTGCTCGCGGACGTCGAGATGGGCGACCACGCCGTGCTCGTGATCCCCGGCGGCACCATCAATGCCGACACCCTGCGAACGGACGATGCGGCCATCGCCTTGGTCCGCGCGTTCTCGGCGGATGGACGCACCATTGCCTCCATCTGCCACGGACCGTGGCTGCTCGCCGAGGCCGACGTTGCGAACGGCAAGACCCTGACGTCCTACGAGTCCATCGCGACGGACCTGCGCAACGCGGGCGCGACGTGGCAGGACGTGGAGCTCAAGCGCTGCGAGGCAGAGGGCTGGACGCTGCTCACTTCGCGCAACCCTGGCGACCTCGACGCGTTCTCGCCGGCGGTCGTGGAGGCAGCGCGGTAGGGGCGCTCACCTTCGCAAGGGCGAAGGCCCCCACCCCGGTGATCCCGGGATGGGGGCCTTCGTACGCTACGGCGCAGCCGGTGAGACAGGCTCGGTGGCCCCCTCGGTCTGGCGCGGGATCAGGGAGCCCATGCCACTGCGGGGTTCCATGTCACGTCGTCTGCCCATGACGTCGGACTGTCCCACGGGTCTGGGCCGCCGTTGGCAGCGGCATAGATGCCGCCGTTGTAATGACGCAGGTACAGCGTGGGATCGGCAAACGCCCTCAGCGAGACACCTCGACCACCGGCGCCCGGCTCCGGGCAGAAGGTCGCATCGGTCTCGAACTGGGCCGTGCCGTCGTCCTGGTCCTGATGGACCGTGTCTCCCTGTCGACGCAGGTAGCCCCCTGGGTAGTTGACAGACTCCAGCGAAACGCAGGCCGCGTCGGCAAGGCCTGCGCGCACCGTCCATGACGCGTCCTGCTTGACGCCCGTCGATGAGGCAGCGGTCACGGTCGACAACACTGCATCACCGAACTGGTGTCGCACGAAGTCGTTCGTGCAGCAAGGGGTCGTGGCACGCAGGGAGATCTCGGAGTCCGGCTGGAGCGCAGCCGTGCCCTGAAGAACGAACTTCTGCTGGGACCCGCCCGAGCACACCTCGATGGTGAGTTGAGTGCCGTTCGTGCTGCCTGGAGCCGTCAGGCAGAGGCCACTGGGCGGATTGAGCATGGACCCGTCGGCCTGCTGGATCCACTCCTGACCACCGACGCCATTGCAGTTGAACAGGATCACCGACGTCCCGGGAGCGGTGCTGTTGCCAGCGACGTCGAGGCAGCGCGTCATGGTCTCCACGGTGTTGTCGCTGGTGTGGATCCAGTGCTGATCTGCGGCGTGTTCGATGCACTCCCACAGTTGAACGGCAGGGCCAGACCAATTGCCATAGGTATCGTTGCCGGCCGTGTCCATGCACGTGCCGCCAGGAGCGGACACCATCTGGCCGCCCGAGACTCCGAACTCCTGTGCGGCGGCGCCGTCGCATCGCTCGATGGTCAGCACGGTGCCGTTGGTGGTGCCGCTCGTCGGGTCATGAAGGCACAGGCCCGACTGAGGGTTCAGGAGCGAACCGTCATCCTGCTGCACCCACTGCTGACCGCCCGAGCTGTTGCAGTCGTACAACTGCACGGGAGTGCCGGGAGTGGTGCCGTTCCCGACGATGTCAAGGCAGCGTCCCAGGGTCGTCAGCGAGCCGTCGGACGTGGACCACCAGCTCTGATCGTTGGCCTCGCGCATGCAGTCCTCGACCACCACCGAGGTTCCGTTCGTGCCGGTATTGGCTCCGTGAACATCGACGCACTTGCCGCCCGGAGCGTCAATGGGCGTGGCCTGGAACAGCAGGCCAGGGGTGATGATGAAGCGTTGGCTGGCTGCGGCGGCGCACGGCTGGATCTCCAGCCGAGTCCCGTTGGCTGTACTCGAGTTGCGCGCAGTCAGGCACTGGCCGGACTGCGGATTGAGCAGCGTGCCATCGCTCTGGGGGAACCACTCCTGCCCACCGAGGCCGTTGCAGTCCCACAACTGTATGGGGGTGCCAGCGGTGACCGTGTTGCCCTGCACCTCCAAGCACCGGCCCATGGTCTTGAGGGTGTTGGGGTACTCGTCGACACCAGAAGTCAGATGCACCGTCGGGGTGGTGCGAATGTGCAGCCAGTGCTGGTCGACAGCGTCGTGCAAGCAGTCCCACAACTGGATGGCCGCGCCACCCTGGCCGTCGTCATCACCTGAGACGTCAACGCACTTGCCACCGGGTCCCGTAATGCCGACCCCGGGTCCGCCTCCCGAGGTGCCGGTGTAAGTGACCGAGGCGATGTCCGACTGCAGGGCAGCGACGCTGGCATCAGGGGCGTAGCCAGAGGTGATCGCGCCCTCGAAGAAGGAGCCCGGGGCCGCATTGCTGTTGTCTCCTCCCGCGCCGAGGGTGATGCCGCCTTCCTGCTTCATCGGGGTGTAGCCCGGCGGCAGCGAACCTTGGAACAAGGCATCGAGCGTCGGTTCGGTGGCGTCACCTCCGTCGAGCGCGAAGCTGGTCTGGCCGTCGTTGCGCAGGACTCCCGTCACGAACGGGCTTGTCTGGCTGACGTTGGCGGGATTGCTGGTGCCATCACCCATGAACACGCCATTCTCGAGGTCCGCCTGCAGCCACGGCCCGCGACCTGAACAGGGCGGTGCCCCGCAGAACGTCGACATGATCAGCGTGTCCATGTGCCCTTCGCCGGTGTTGGTGGACGTCCTCTCCACGTTGCCGAAGTCGAAGCAGCAGGCGTTGGTCGCCATGGTCCCGCTCGCAACCCAGTACATGGACTCCGGCTGGCCGTCGACGGCCATGCCATTGCCGATGGCTCGGCGATAGCCCACCCGGGGTTCCACCTGAATGCCGTACACGTCATGGCCGTCGACCGTGATCGGCAGCGCATCGGCGCGAGCGCCGATCGCGCTCGATCCGGCCTCGCCCACCGGCGCGATCGTGAGGTGGTTGCCCTGACCGGATTGGTCGTACAGCTCCACGATGGTGCACACGGTGACCTGGCAGAAGGAGTCCTGTGCGGCAGCGTCCGCGTAGCCCGAACTCAGCAGGCCGATGTCGCTGCTCACGCCGTCGGAGTCCCTCGTCACCCGGTACAGGGGGCCGCTGTAGACGTCGACGAGGGATCGCACGGTGCTGTACGCCGCCACGCACGGGTTGCCGCCGGTGGCGAAGACATCGCATGGCAGGCCCGGAGAGACCGCAACCGAGACGGGGGCCTCTGCGGGTGTGGAGAGCGGCGGCGCGACCGCGGCGTTCTGCTCCGCCACGGGGGCCTGCGTCCCGGTCGCAGCATCGGCCGCGGCCATGGGCGAGGTGGTGATGCCGACCATCGCCACGACCGCCAGGGCGAGCGCACTGCTGCCCGCCTGCAGCCCGCGTCTGCGTCGACGTTGGCGTGGTGGCTCGCTCGGCTCGGCCGGGCGGTGGGGCGCTCCCCATCTCAGGAGGCCGCGTCGGCCTTGCCGGTGGAACTCGATACGGGTGGTGTCTCGGTGCATTGCTGTTCTCCTCACACGACGTTGGGTGATTCGGAACTACCTCTGGGGTGAAGCAATCAGATGTCTGTGCTGGCCGGGCCTCCTTGGAGATGAACTCGGGGACCGTGGTAGGTGAAATCGACGTCGAGTACGTGCATGCGCCGGGCGGTTCGCGCCTCGTCCCACGCGTGAAACGCGATGACATCGCGGCCGTCCGGAGCGGTCGTCAGGCTGTTGTGGCCGGGCCCGATGAGGCCGCCGTCGCCTGTTCGCAGCAGTGACGGAGCATCGGCCGGAGCATGCCTCCACGGACCCATGGGGTGGTCCGCAACGGCCCACGACACGGCGTACCCCGGACCCGTCCAGGCGCCTCCCGAGTAGGTGAGCCAGTACCGGCTCCCCCGTCGGACCACCGCCGGCCCCTCGAGCGTGTGCCAGTCGAATCGCCGTCCATACATGGCTCTCTCACGCTGGTAGATCTGCCAGTCGTGGTTCGGCTCCAATACCGTCTCCGGCGGATCGTCCAGCGCGGTGGGTGACGCCATCCTCGCCACGGCCAGGTGAGTGCCAGGCCGCTCGGCCTCGACCACATCGCGAGCGAAGAACAGGTACCAGTGCCCGTCGTCATCACGGAACGGATGTGCGTCGATCGCGAAGGTCTCCTGCGGCGTCAGGTTCACCCCGGCATCGACGAACGGGCCGACGGGGCTGGCGGCGCGTGCGACTCGCAGATGGTGCCCAGCGATGCCGTGCCCGACCGAGTAGTACATCCAATAGGCGCCGTCGATGCGAGCGACTTCGGGCGCCCAGTACTCGTCGCCATGCGCGGCGCCCAGGCGCTCGAGGACGCCGCCGAGTGGCGTCCACACGCTCAGGTCCGGCGAGGACATCGCCTCGAACACTCGCGGGGACTGAGGCTGGTCGTCAACTGGCGGCCCGGAACCGTACGCGATGTAGGTTCCGTCGTCGAGCCGGAGCACGAACGGATCAGCGAAGTACCCCTCGGCCACCGGCATGATCACGCTGCGCCCTCTCCGACCGGGCGCATCGCCGCCGCAGTGAACAGGTGCGCGGCGCGAGTCGGATGCCGCTCGAGGGTGCCGTCCGGTTTCTCCTCGAGCCGGACCACGCCCATGCGGCGCAGAAAGGCGGTCTTCCCGTCCACCGGGTCCCCCAGCGGCGGTGCCGGGGCGATCTCGAGCGAGCCATCGGGTCGCGGTTGCGCGACGGCGAACTCCTCGACGTTGGCGCCACCTGCCGCCCAGGACCAATCGACGAAGTCGAACATCGGCCACCACGTGTACCCGCGCACGTCGACGCCCTCGGCGCTGAGGCGCCGGACCGCGTCGACCGACTCACTCAGCCAACGCGCGCGTATGGCATCGTCGCCTTCGACGCTGGTCTCGGTCACTGCCAGCGGCAGGCCGTAGCGGGCGTGGAATCCCGTCAGAGCCTCTCGCAGTCCGCGCGCGCCGCGGTCATAGCTCACCTGGACCACCTGGCCCTCGAGGTTCACGAGTCGCCGCGGGGTCAGATCCGGGTAGTAGTTCACGCCCATGATGTCTGGACTGGTCCCGTGTGCAGACAGCCAGTCGAGCTCAGTCTCGCGCGCGCCGTGCCTCAGCAGCCACTCATGCATGGGATGCGAGGCGTCGACACGGCCCAGCAGCAGATCTGTGGGCAGCCACCCCACCTCCGTGAGGAGGCGTGCATGATCGTCGAGGTCCGGTTCATCGGTGCGGATGTTGGTGGCGGCCTCCACGTGAACGATGCTTGCGTGAGGCTGGGCGCGGCGGATCGCGTGGATGGCGCGCGCCATGCCCACGGCGATCGGCATGACAACGGAGACCCATCCGGTCCAGCCGGCGCGCGCGGGCGGCCACACGCCGCGCAATCCGCAGAACGATGCCGTGGTCACGGGCTCGTTCAACGGGGTGAAGTGGGTGAGGCGATCCCGATAGCGGGAGGCGATCGCGCCGGCGAACTCTTCAATGGCCGCGGGGTAGGCGTCGTCGGCGAAGCTGTCGATCAGCCATGGTGGGGTGCCGTAGTGGACGAGATCGGCCACCAGCGTCAGGCCAAGATCGTCGACGGCGTGCGCCACGACCTGGTCGAGGCTCTCCCAGTCGAACTGCCCCGGGCCGGTGTGGATGCGGGGCCAGCTCACTCCATAGCGAAGCGCTGTCGCTCCGAGCTCAGCCACGAGGTCCAGATCGCTGCGCCACTGCAGGTGGTGGTCCGTCAGGACGTGCTCGTCCAGAGCCATCCGGCTCGGATCAACCGGGTAGACGCAGGTGTCCTCGATTCCCAGGGCCCACGTCAGGTTGCCGGCCACGAATGCAGGGCGTGTCATTTGAGTCCCGTCGTTGCCACGCCCGCCACGAAGTACCGCTGGGCCAGGAAGAAGGCCAGCGCAAGAGGCAGCAAGGAGAGGGTCGCGCCGGCCAGGAGCACGGCATGGTCGTTGACGTGCTGGCCGCCGAAGAGCGTCAGTGCCGCCGGCAGGGTGCGCATCTCGGTGGAGCTGGTGACGATCAGCGGCCACAGCAGGTCGTTCCACAGGTTCATGAAGTGCAGCACCGCGAGCGTGGCCAACGCAGGCTTGGCCAATGGCAGGATGATCTGCCAGTAGATGCGCAGGTGTCCGGCGCCATCGATGCGCGCCGCCTCGTCGAGCTCCCGTGGAATGGAGATGAAGAACTGGCGCAGCATGAAGATGCCGAACGCGCTGGTCGCCCGCGGAATGATCAGCCCGTGGTAGGTGTCCAGCCAGCCCAGATGGAACAGCTCCACGAACACCGGGATGAGCGTGACCTGGAACGGCACCATCAGCGTCGCGATGACGAGCCAGAAGCACAGGGTGGAGCCACGGAACTTGATGCGGGCCAACGCGTAGGCGAACATCGAGTCGAACACCAGGCACAGAGCGGTCGTGACGCCGGCGAAGATGAAGCTGTTCATGACCAGCCGCATGAACGGGAGCTCCTCCCAGATGCCCCGGTATCCATGAAGGCTCCACTGCTCTGGCAGCAGGCTCGCGGGTGCGCCGAACAGGTCAGCCTCGGTCCGGAACGACCCGGTCACCATCCACACGAACGGCACGAGGGCCACGACGATGCCGACGCCGAGCAGCACCCATTTGAGGGTCCCGGTCAGCGCCTTCTGGGGGGAGGGGCGCCGCCGCACATGAAGGTCAGTCGACATCTTGATACCTGAAGATTCGTAGCTGGAAGGCGGAGAGCGCCATGATGATGGCGAACAGCACCCAGGCGATGGTCGAGGCGTAGCCGAGGTTGAAGTTCTCGAATCCCTCGCGGAACATCATCGTGACCAGGGTGTCCGTGGCGAACAGTGGGCCGCCGTTGGTCATGACGTACACCAGGTCGAACACCTGGAGGGAGTTGATGGTCATGATCATGGTGGCGAAGAGGAGTGTGGGGCGGATGCTCGGCAGGGTCACGTGGCGGATCAACTGCCACCCTCTCGCCCCGTCGAGCCGCGCGGCTTCATAGAGGTGCTCCGGCACGCCCTTCAGGCCGGCCAGCAGGATGATCATGGTGAAGCCCACGTTCTTCCACACGCTGACAGCGATGACCGCGGGCAGAGCGAGCGAGGTGTCCTGCAGCCACGGAATCGGCTCGGCACCCACCAACTCGGTCACGCCGCCGATCAGACCGATGCTGGGATCGAGCATGAAGCGCCACACGATGCCGATGATCGCCAGCGCGACGATCGTGGGAAAGAAGAACACCGACCGGACGATCCTGTTGAGCCAGGTGTCGCGCTGCAGTGCCGATGCAGCGGCGAAGCCGAGGATCAGCTGCGCCACCACGGACACGACCGAGAAGATGACGGTGACGTAGAGGGCGTTCCAGAACCGCTCGTCGCCGAGGAGCTCGGCGTAGTTGGCCAGCCCCACCCACTCTTGGGTCTCGGCACCGATGCGCCAGTTGTACAGGCTGTAGCGGAACGACTGCACGATCGGGTAGACGATGAAGCCGAGCAGGATGACCAGACTCGGTGCCGCGAACAGCCAGGCGGGTTGGAAGCGCCACCGGCGAGGTCGATGACCGCTGCGGCCGGCGCGCCCCGTGCTGGGCACGGGGCGCGCGGCACGCGCAGAGCGTGTAGACGTGGCCGTCATGTCAGCCTTGGCATCCAGTGGTCGAGTTGATGCGCTCGGTCGCCGCCTGGATGGCCTGCTCCACGTCCTCCCCGCGAGTGATCTCGCCGATCAGCGGGATATAGCCCTCCGAGTCCACCTCGGTGGCGCTGGGCACGCCCGGCAGGTACAGACGCGCGCCGGGCAACGCCGCTGCGAAGGCAGAGACGTCCTCATTCGCGGCGAGCTCAGGGTCGTCGCCCATGTCGGTGCGCACCGGCGGGAATCCGCTCTCCAGCGCGAACTGCTTCTGCGCCTCCTGACCCGTCCACCACGCGAGGAACTCCTGTGCCTCCGCGGGGTGCTCGGTGTTGGCGGAGATCGCCAGCGGCGCGGTGGAGGCAAGGGTCACGTCGCCGTCGACTCCTGTCGGCACCGGTGCGATCCCCAGTTCGATGCCCGCGTCGCGGTAGCCAGGGGCTGCCCACGGACCGTTCAGTTGCATCGCAGCCTGGCCCGCGCTGAACAGAGCGTCGGACTCCGCCCCCGTCAGCCCCACCGGCGCCACCTCGTCGACGACGAGCTGGGACCAGGTGGTCAGGCTCTCGACGTTCTCCGGGGTGTCGAGAGCGGCACAGTACTGCTCGTCGACGATGTCGCCACCGTCAAGCCACTGCAGTATGGGCCACATCTGAATGGTCTCCCGCTCAGCAAGAGACAGCCCATAGACCCCGTCACCGGTCAGATCGCGAGCGACCTCCCGGAACTCATCGACGTCCGCCGGCGGGCCGTCGATTCCAGCCTGTTCGAAGAGGGTCTTGTTGTAGTACAGCTGCAACGTCGCCATGTTGGCCGGCACCGCGTACAGCGTGCCGTCCACGGTGAACGCCTCGACGGCGGCCGGGGCGAGCTGCCCCACGTTGATCTGGCCCTCTCCCTCACCCACCGCGTCGAGCGCCAGCAGCGAGTCGGTCTCGAGGTACTGGCCCACGATGTTCGGATCGAAGTTCGGCGTGGCCACATCCGGACCCTGCCCGGTGGCCCATGCGGACGGCAGCTTCTGGGCGATGGTGTCCCACGGCTGGACCTCCATCTCCACCTGGATGTCGTCATGGGTGTCGTTGAACGTCTCGACCAACGCTTCATACGCGCCCCGGTCGCCGCCGGTGAAGCCAGTCCACAGCGTCAGCTCCACGGGCCCGGCGTCGGCATCGGTCTCCATGCCGGGGTCGCCGTCATTGTCGGTGGAGCCTGCGGAACTGCACCCGGCCACGGCCAGAGCCGCGACGGTCGCGATAGTGAGGTGCCTTCTGATAGTGCGCATGAGCGTGTTCTCCTTTGAACGGTAGCCCCAGACGGAGCGTGGATTGCGGCTTGCGTGCCTATGGACAGCCGCAGGACTGGCGCACGACCAGTTCCGTCGGCAGCACAGCGTGAGCGTCGGGTCCGGTGAACCGGACTCCGCCGATCAGATCGAACAATCGGTCGGTCGCGAGGCGTGCCATCTCCTCGGCCGGCACCCGGACCGTCGTGATCGCGGGCGTCGTCACGCGCGCCAGGCCGAAGTCATCGAAGCCGACGATGGAGATCCGGCGCGGGACATCGTGCCCATCGGCGGCGAGGCGGCGCATGGCCCCGAAGGCCATCTCGTCATTCGCGGCGACCACCCCATCGACGCCCTCGCGTCGCTGTATCGATACAGCAGCCGCATCGCCGGACTCCTCATCGAAGTCTCCTTCGACGACCTCGAACGTCGCGCCGTAGTGCTCGGCGGCTGCGATGAACCCATCACGCCGATCAATGGCCGCCTGGTGGTCCAGCGGACCACTGATGTGGACGACTGAACGACGCCCGTGGTCGCGCACCACGTGCTCGGTTGCCGCGTAGGACGCCGCCACATCATCAATGCCCACGCTGACCGCATCGGGCAGCACAGGGAAACCGCCGAGGAGCACCACCGGCACGCCGGAGCTGACCAACTGAGCGATGCCCTCGTCGTCGACCGCGGCACTGGTCACGATCGCGCCGTCGACCGATCCCGATCGCATCACGCGGTCGTAGGCGGCTTTGCCGTGCTGCTCGTCGACATTGGTCGAGATGACGAGCTGGGCCTCGCGGGAGTTGGCGGCATCCGTCACGCCGGTCAGCACGTGCATGAAGTAGGAGTGCCCAAAGACGTGTTGGCTGGTGTTCGGCACGATCAACGCGACGGCATCGGCCCGGCGGGCGCGCAGTGCACGGCCCGCACTGTTGGTGACGTATCCCAGTTCTTCCGCAGCCTCACGCACGCGCGCCTTGGTCTCGGTGCCGATGCGCGGTCCATCCAAGAGCGCCTGAGATACAGCCGAGACCGAGAGGCCCACTCGCTCAGCGACGTCCCGCAGCGTCACCTTGGCCACATCCATCTTGGGAGCGGTCATGAGTCCAAGCACCTCCATTGGCTACTCTGCTGTATCGTTACAGCAATTCCGGGTTGCACAAGAGCTGTATCGATGAAGCACGACAGTAGCCGACGCTGCTGTTCGTCGTCAAGCCCTTGCCGCACCTCGATCACCTCGACGCGTTCTCGCCGGCGGTCGTGGAGGCAGCGCGGTAGGGGCGCTCACCTTCGCAAGGGCGAAGGCCCCCACCCCGGTGATCCCGGGATGGGGGCCTTCGTGCGTGCTTGCGTCTAGACGGAGGTGGCCACGCTGGTGTGGTCGCAGACCACCTCGTCCTCGCGACCGCTCGCGAGCAGCGAGAAGGTGCCCGCTCCGACGTCCGCCTGCAGCACCACCTCCTGGTCGCCCTGGTTCCACCGCATCGACAGCGTGGTGTCGGTGAACTCCGAGGTGAACTCTCCCCCGAAGGCGCCGTGCTCCCGGCGCAGACGGAGGGCGTCCAGCTGCGCTGCCACGACCGGACGCTCCACCGCAGCGCGGATCTCGTCGGCCGAGTAGTGGTGACGGTTGACGTCGCGTCCCACGCCGGACGCTTCGAGCAGCTCCATGTCGTTGGCGCCCGCGAGCAGGCCCACGTAGTAGACCTGCGGAATCCCCGGCGTCATGATCTGGATGAGCCGCGCCAGAAGATAGCGCGCATCGTCGCGTCCGAGCGCATCGTAGAACGTGCAGTTGACCTGGTAGAGGTCGAGGTTGGAGGCGGCCGCACCCGTCGCCGCCCGGCTGGTGCCACCGCTGGCGTCATGAATCGACTCCACCAGTGCATCGATCTGCGCGGGGTTGAGCAGCCCCGGGTCGCCGGGACGCAGGTCGTTCGCGCCTACATCGACGATGCCGATGCCGTCGTGCGTGTCCAGCACGGTGACGGCGTTGGCGGGGCGGACGCCGAACCACGCCTTGAGCGGGCGCAGGTCACGGGCGTGGAGTGCGTGCAGCACGAGCGGTGGGAGGGCGAAGTCGTAGACGTAGTCCACGCTCTGTGCGATCTCCACCTGCTGCAGGTAGTGACCGTGGATCTCCAGCAGCACGGAGGCGCCACGCGCGTGCGCGAGCTCGAGGATCCGCTGGGTGTAGCGCGCGGCAGGCTCGGTCATGAAGCACGAGGTGCCCGCCTCCTTGCCGGTGTAGCCCACGGCGTCGAGGCGCAGCATCGTGACGCCGGCGGAGGTCAGAGCGTCGATGACGCTCTCGAGGTACTCCCACGCCACGTCGCTGCGCAGGTCGAGGTCCACCTGGTCGGGAGTGAAGGTGGTCCACACGAGGCGCCGCTCGCCGCCGAGAGTCATGGTCGTGAACGGCATGCCGGGCCGCGGCCGGTAGATGCGGGCGAGGTCCGCCTCCGTCGCGCCGTCGGGAAACAGCGAGGACAGGGTGAGGAACATCGGAGACCATCGCGACCCGTCACCATGTTCGACGACGTCCTGGAACATCGCGGAGCGTGACGACACGTGGTTGACGATCACGTCGCTCATCACGGTGTGGTCACCGCTCAGCGCGCGCACGTCCTCCCACGACCCGAGCCGCGGATCCACCTGGGTGTGATCGGTGGGGTCGAAGCCCGCATCGGTGCCGTCGAAGGGCGTGTAGTAGGGCAGCAGGTGAACGCCGTCGAAGACGCCGTCGAGTGGACCCCGCAGCACGGACTGAAGGCCGTCGAGGTCGCCGGCCAGTCGATCGATGTAGGTGATGAGCTGGGGTCCCCCAGCGCGAGAGTCGGTCATGAGATCTCCTTGGGTCACGCGGCGGGCAGGCGGGTCAGCAGGCGACGGAGCCAGGCCTCACGTGTGTCCCGGGCAGTGCGCGCCATCCGCGTCCACGGCGCGAGCATGTCGAACGCATGGGCGCCGCCCGGCCACACGTGCAGCTCGGCATCGCCGCCGTGCTGCCACAGACGTGACGCGAAGTCGACGCACTCGTCGCGGAACGTCTCCGTCGAGCCTACGTCGATGAACACCGGGGGCAACTCGGAGAGGTCGTCGGCCAGCGCCGCGGACGCGTGGGACGTCGGGGCCGCGCCGGCCAGATAGGCCTCCCATGCCGTCGCATTCGCGGTCGCGTCCCACGAGCCGGCGCCGATCATCTGGCGTGCCGAAGCAGAGTTCGAACGGTGATCGAGCATCGGGCACATCAGCAGCAGTCCGCTGAGTCGCGGACCGCGCGCATCCCTGCACCGGAGGGCGACGGCGGCCGCGAGGCCACCCCCTGCGCTGATCCCGCTGAGCACGATGCGTTGCGGGTCGAGCGAAGCAGGAGCCTCGCCCGACGCGAGCCACTCGAGAGCCGTCACCACGTCGTCGACTGCCGCGGGGTACGGCTGCTCAGGAGCAAGCCGGTACGCGACCGACACCACCGCGCAGCCGGTGTGATGGGCAAGGTCGGCCATGGCATCCAGGTCGGACTCAGGAATGCCCGCGATCATGCCTCCGCCGTGCAGGAACACGAGCACCGGGGCCGGCGCTCCGCGATCCCCCGGGGTGAGCACCACGACGGGGACGTCCGGGAGGTCCTGTCGCCCCGGCGCGGTCAGGTCCGTCCGATCGAAGCCGCCGTGGGTCAGCGGCGCCGTGGGGGCGACGTCCGCACCCAGGCTCCGCACGCGTGGAATGTCGTCGTGGCTCATGGTGGTCACGATGATGTCCTGCTGCTGCGCCAGTGCCCTGGCCACCTCGGGGTCGAACGGGGGGCGTGACAGCTCCTCGGTCATCCCATCACTGCGCGTCATCCCTTCACCGCTCCCTGGAGCAGTGCGGCGACGAACTGGCGCTGGAACACGAGGAACACGATCAGCGTGGGGGTGAGGATCAGCAGTGAGCCGGCGCACAGCAGCGGGATGTCGGTGCCCCACTGGCCTTGGAACGCACCCAGCGCACCGGCCATGGTGCGCTTCTCCGGATCGTCGACCAGGACGATCGCCAGAAGGAACTGGTTCCATGTCCACAGGAACAGCAGGATCGCGAGCGAAGCGATCGCCGGGCGCGACAACGGCACATGCACCCGCCAGAACAGCTGCCACGTGCTCGCGCCGTCCATGCGCGCGGCCTCCGACAGCTCCTGCGGCATGTTGACGAAGTGCGCGCGCATCCACATCACCGCGAACGGCATGAACAGACCGATGAGCGGCAGGATGATCGCCAGTTGGGTGTTGAGGAGCCCGTACTCGCGCATCTGGTAGTACAGCGGCACGATGATGCCCTCGAACGGCAGCGTCAGGCCCAGCACGAAGATGATGAACAGCGTCCGCTTGAAGGGCACGTTGAGGTGGCCGAGAGCGAAGCCCGCGAGAGTCGCGATCAGGATGGCCACCGGCACCACGCCGAGTTCGATGATGAAGCTCGACTGGAGCAGCGCGCCCATGTTTGCGGCCTCGAAGGCCAGCAGGAAGTTGTTCCAGTGGAACTCCTCGGGCAGCGCCAGCCCGGGCGGGTAGGTGCCGGGAGGGTGCAGCGCCGTGATGAACAGGCTCACGAACGGCACGATGGTCACCGCCATCACGACGATGAGGAGGATCCGCCCCGTCCAGAGCTCGCGAGCGGTGGTGTTCATGAGTCGCTATCCGATCTGGTCAGGCGGTTGAGCGGGAGGACCACGATGAGCACCAGCACCGTGAGCGCCACGGCGAGGGCGGATGCCTGGCCGATCTCCCGCTCGAAGAACGCG
The DNA here is from genome assembly GCF_000975095.1 of Demequina aestuarii. Lineage (GTDB taxonomy): Bacteria > Actinomycetota > Actinomycetes > Actinomycetales > Demequinaceae > Demequina > Demequina aestuarii. The sequence continues at coordinate 14,823 of NZ_BBRD01000001.1, read as the reverse complement.
AGGTAGTAGATCTCGAGCCCGGGCACCATGGTCGAACTGCCTGGTCCGCCTTGAGTCGAGATGAAGATGATGTCGAAGCTTCGCAGCGCGCTGATCACCGTGATGATGATCGCGACGCCCAGCTCCTGGCGCACGGCCGGGAGGGTCACGGACACGAACTCCCGAATGGGTCCGGCGCCGTCGAGGCGGGCGGCCTCGTACAGCGAGGGGTCCACCTTGGTCATGCCGGCGAGCATCAGCAGCATGCACAGGCCCACGTTGACCCAGGCGCCGATCACGCCGACGGCGGGAAGCGCGGTGTCGAAGTCGCCCAGCCAGGCTCGGGTGAGGCCGTCGAGGCCGATCACTCGCATGACCTGGTTCACGGCGCCGTCCGTGGCGAGCAGCCACGTCCACATGATGCCGGCTGCCACCAGCGGGATCACCTGGGGCAGGAACAGCACCGTACGGGAGATGCCCGCGAGCCGGCTCGCTCCCATCTTGCGGATGATCGCCGCGGCGATCACGCCGAACACGACGGGGACGAACGAGAAGTAGATGATGAGCTGCAGAGCGTTGAGGATCGGCCCGAGAAGGTCGGGGTCGGTCAGCAGCCGCACGTAGTTGTCGACGCCAGCCCAGGTCGCGGTGCTGATGCCGTTCCACTCATAGAAGGAGTACTGCACCGTGGCCGCCAGGGGCCGCAGCACGAACACTCCGTAGAACGCGAGCGCCGGCGCCACGAGAAGCAGCCCCGGCAGCCCCGTCCGCAAGCGCCGCACCTTGGCGGCGCGGCGCTTGCGGCGGAGGTCGTCTGACGGCCCTGGGGCGGACGGGCGGCTCGTGGCCTTATCCGTGGTGCTCCAGGACGTAGACATCGGTTAGGTCACTCGCCAATCTGCTCGAGGTAGTCGGACTGGACGGTCTCGAGGAGACCCTCGGGCGTCTGCTGACCGGCCACCATGTTCTGGAGCTGAGGAGTCCAGCTCTGTGCGTAGATGGATCCCGTCGCGTTGGCGATGAAGTCCATCGTGCCGTTGTTCTCGGCCACCGTGGCGCCGGCCGCGAGGGTCTGTGCGGTCACCGAGGACTCGTCGAGCTCAGGCATGAACGCGTCTGCCGGTCCCATGGGGTGGGAGCCGCCGATCTCGACCGCGATGGTGCGAGCGGTCTCGTCGGTGGCGACCCAGTCAAGGAACGTCGCGGCGCAGTCGGGATTCGCGGCGTTCGCCGAGACTCCGTAGGTGAGCGGTGCGGACATGGCGCCCAGTTGGCCGCCCTCTTCCAGCGGGGGCATCAGGAAGAAGCCCGCGTTGCCCGGCATCTGGGTGTCGAGGTTTCCAGACTCCCAGTCGCCGGTGAAGATGAAGACGCTGTCGCCCTCGATGAAGCGCGCCATCATCTGCGCGTAGTCGATCGCGTTGATGTCATCGGCGAAGTAGCCAGACTCGATCCAGCCGTTGAGGTGCTGCGCGGCCGCGAGGTTCGACTCCGTGTCGATGTTCGCGCCCTCCTGCTGGTAGACCCACGAGTTGATCTCGCTCGGGTCGCCGTAGGACGCCATGAGCGCCTGCAGCGGGAACGCGAGGCCGCCGGTGGCGCCACCGTTGAACTGGTTGAGCGGGGTGAGGCCTTCGTCCGCCGCCGCCTGCAGGTAGGCATCGAACTCGTCGAGCGTGGCGGGCGGCTCGGTCATGCCGATCTGCTCCGCGAGCTCGACGTTGTAGAAGACGCCGGTCATCGAGTAGTTGAGGCCCATCGCGTAGAGCGGGCCGCTTCCGCGACGCCCCTCGTCGTCGACGCGCATCTGCTCGAGCTGCGAGGAGGGCCACTGGTCCCATCCGAATGCCTCGGCATAGGGGTCGAGGTCGAGCAGCAGGCCGTCGGACGCGAGCTCCGACATCTGCGGCAGGCGCATGATGTCCGTCTCGGAGTCCGCGAGGATGCGCGGCGCGTTCTGGGTGATGACCGCGAACTGGTCCTCGCGGATGTTGAACGTCACGTTGGGGTGCTGGCTCTCGAACTCGGCGGCGAGCTCGGCGAAGACCGGGAAGCCGGTCTCGACGTACGCCTCGACCGTCACCTCCTCGGTGCCACAACTGATCTCGCCGCTGGCGGAGGTCGTGGCGGACGTGGTGGGGGCAGAGGTCTCCTCTGGCTCTTCATCGCCTCCCGGGGGGGAGCAGGCGGCGAGGGCGAGAAGCCCGATCGCGCCCAGTGCGGCGGAGCGCACCGTGCGCCGCCTCGTGGTGGTGCGGGGTGTTGGTGTCTGGGACATCGTTGTCTCCCATTCCTCTCCTGCCCAAGTCTTGGGCGCTCGTGCTAAACCGAACTAGCAAGCGTTAGCGTCGCTCACGATCAGGCAGACTGTCAACTCAGATGCCCTAAGGTGGCTCAATCGTTATAGTCCTGGCGGACACCGCTACGGCAGCGGAGGGGAGGAGAGTGGCGTGGCCAACAAGAGGGTGACCTTGGCCGATGTCGCCGCCGAAGCCGGCGTCGCCGTCTCGACCGCCTCCCTCGTGCTCTCCGGACGGGGCGCCGCCGTTCGCATCTCCACCAGCTCGCAGCAGCGCGTCCGTGACGCCGCTCAACGACTGGGATACCGACCCAACGCCGTGTCAGTGGGCCTGCGCAAGGGCCACACGAGCACCCTGGGCTTCATCTCCGACTCCGTCGCCTCCTCCCGCCTCGCCGGCGAGATGATCAAGGGCGCCATCGAGGCAGCCCGCGACCGCGGCTTCATGGTGTTCGTCGGCGAGACCGGCGGCAACACCACGCTCGAACGCCAGCTCCTCGACGCGATGTTCGATCGTCAGGTCGACGGCGTGATCCTCGCCTCGATGCTGACCCACGGACGCGACCTGCCCGCCGAGCTCACCCGGACTCCCGCGGTGCTGCTCAACATCTCCACCGACGGTGACCTGACCCTGCCCGTCGTCCTGCCCGCAGAGCACCAGGCCGGGCGCGACGCCGCCGCCGCTCTGGTCGAGGCGGGACATCGCGACATCCACCTCATCGGCGCCGGCCCCGGCCCGGACGACGTCCGCACCATCTCGAGCGCCGCCCGGCAGCGCCTGGCTGGCATCCTCGAAGTGCTGGGAGAGAACGGCCTCGCCCCCGCATCGGGCCGGGACATCAACCAGTGGCTGCCACCGGAGGGGTACCGCGCCGCCAGCGCACTGCTGGAGAAGGGCGTGCCGGAGGCGCTGCTGTGCTTCAACGACCGCCTCGCGATGGGCGCCTACCAAGCGGTGCAAGAGCACGGCCTGTCGATTCCGGGCGATGTCTCCGTCGTCTCCTTCGACGACGCGTCGATCGCTGCGTGGCTGCACCCGGGCCTCACCACGTTCGCGTTGCCGCACCGCGCCATGGGCAAGAGGGCGGCGGATCTGGTGGTCGACGTGATCGAGCACGACCGCCGCGGCACTGACCAGCCTGCACCCGGCAGCGGCGTCCACCTGATCCCGATGCCCAAGCGCGACCGTGACTCGGTGCGCCAGCTCGATAGGTGATGCCACCCCGGCAGCCATCGAGGCCGCCTGCTGCGCTTACTCCGCGAGGGCGTCAGCACTCACCGCCACCGAGGAACCAAACCCACGACGGATCAGCCGGATGGGCAAGCCAGATCAGATGTCACCCGTCGATGCGGCAGACCCCCGTCGGACAAGGAACCTGAGCGGAACGACACTCAAGCCAAGACGCTCTCGGTCACTCCCCTGGGGCTTCGGAGCACCATGCCAGCGCTCGCTCCGCGATGCTCACACCCGAGTCCTCAATGGGCGACACCACCACCTGTGCCGAGGTGTCACTCTGCACCAGGTACACGCCCGGACCCTCGAGAACGACGTCGGACCAATCGAAGCCGAGCGACCACGCGTTCGTGCTAACGGTCCAGCGTCCCAAGCCCTCCAAGTCTCCTGCCCCCGAGGAGAAGGGTCGGTCAGCAACCACCGGAAGATCACTTGTCAGGCGACCTTGCTCGACGGTCTTGGTGGACACGTCGAACAGGTGGCTGCGCGCCACGTCCAGCGGCTTATCCTCTCCATGGAGCAGAGCGCCGCCAGTACCGCCGCCCTCGCTCACGCCGGCAACTCTCAGGCGATCTCCGGCGCACGCGGGTACAGCGACCATTGCCGATTGATCGCCGCGAATCTCGACCACCACCGCCCAACCGCCACGCTCCGGTTCGCAGCCAGCCGATGACAGTGACGCAGCAAGAAGGACGACTGCCACGACCGCAACCCTCACTACCTGCACGACCCGTATCCTCCATCTGCAAAACCAGCTACTCGTTCCATAGGGTTGCAGCCTATGGGCCCGTTGCGGCCGTTGATCGTGGTCACGGCCCACTCCCAGCCAGACGACACCGCATACGCCAATCCGTACCCAGCAGGTCCCATGACGAGCGCCTGGTCTCCGTGTTTCGCCCGGATACAACGACAAGCTGTCCGTGCGGCCCAGCGACCCGGGTCCCGACGACCCTGCGGGCCGCCGCGAGTCCTCCTACTTCAAGAGCGTCAGCGGGTGATGCAGTAGTCGCCCCCAGCCGACGGCGGGACAGCCACGGGGCTGTGGAGAGGAAACTCTCCGGATGGACTGGGCCGTCCCGAGCCATGGAACACGCCAGACCGGGACGCTTCGTCAGCGCGGAGCGCGCACAACCTCGATCTCCGCTGGGACCCCGATCCTCGCGAACACTCGATCGAGCCAGGCGTGCCAGTCGTAGTCGCGCGTGTAGTTCTCGATGGCGATGGTCAGCGGGCTTCCCTCGCCATTATCGAGTGTGAGCTGGAAGTGGTAGACGCCCCTGACGGACCCTCGCAACGTGCGGTGCGGAAGAACGAACTCGCGCAGAACGACCTTCAGCCGACCACGCCTTGCTGGCGTGAGCGCCAAGACCTTGCTGATCAGGCTTGTGCGGAGAACGGTCTCGCCTTGGGCGTCGATCGTGATGATGAGAAGCGGCATCAAACGCAACGACCGGAGCCTCACCGCGACGACAACAAGGAGTAGCGCAAGAACAAGAATCGCCAGTGTCGGGAGCACCGTCCGAGTCCACGGCGTTGGGCGACCGATCGCTGGATCGATGAACCCCAAGAACCCTCCGAGAAAGGTGGCAAGTCCCACAGTGAGCACCGCGACGAGCCTCCGCAGCGCGCCCCACTTGTCGACGCCAGCCCTCGGCAAGTACACGAACATCACTCTTCTGCCTGACAAAGCGATTCTCACCCCCAGGGCCGCAAGTCCACGAGACACCACCGTCAAACCGCGCTTGAACCCAGCATTCGTCCTGGCGGTCTCCGCTGCATCGAACGCTCATCCTCGATCACCGTCCCAGTGAGCGTAGCGTCGGTGACCGGTGCGCGCCCCATCCCGAACCGACGGCATCGGATGCGAACGTGCGCCGTCGCGACGGAAGACACCTGAGCCCCGAGGCGACGTCCTCGCAGACCTGTTCTTCTTCATTGACGCGAAGTTCCGCAAGCCACATTGCTCGCGTTGGCCTTGGGGTCTAGCGCAGCAATTTCCTCGAAGAGCACAGAGCCTTCGAACTCACTCGAGCGTTCCTGGCCGCTGGAGGTTCGTGCCACGGGCTCGCGAGCGTGCGCAAGTACACGGTCGAGATTGAGCGTGGAACTCGGCACAGAGTCGAGCCACGCTTCAGAGCCGGATCGCACAGCTCCTCGCGGAACGTGCGAAGGATGGCGCCGGGTAGTTCTAGCAGCGGCTATCTGAACCCATCCGTGCACTCGAGGGGCCCGGACGCGCGCGGGCGGGCACGAGAAAGGCCCCCGATCCTCAGGGATCGGGGGCCTTCTTCTTTGTGGGGTGTTCGGAGAATCCGCGTACCTGGAGCTTCGCAAAGCGCTCGCGTCCGCTTCCCACGGCGAGATGAGCGATTTCCCACGGACCTCGCGCGGCTGCGCCGATTCGTCGGGCACGGGAACCTCCCGGGGAGTGTCAGGACACGGGCAATCCCTGTGGGCCTTGCAGCGGTAGGTACGCTGGCGAACGAAGGAGGTTCGAAATGTCAAAGGCGCCCGAGCCCGTGGGCACGATCACGATCAACCAGTCGGACGGGTCCTCCAGGGAGGTTCCAATCCAGGCTCCAGGCGGAGCGGTCCGCTTCGCACTCGGCGACGCTGCCGCGTATCCGAGCGTGTGGCGGCTGTGGTCGTCGAAGACGGACGCAGACCTGTACCTCGCGACCCGCGATGAACGCCACGGCACCGATTCGAAGTACTCGTTCCACGCGTCCGGCGACTGGCGACTTGCTTACGACCCGGCGGCGGCCGCCGCACTCGGCGTCGACCGGGTCCTCAGCCAATGGGAGCGTCCTGCCGTAAATGCGGACGGGCTGATCCCAGTCACCCGAATCCTCACGCCGTCAGATGACATCGTCCCCCGCGCCCGTCCGTACGCTGCCGCAGCCAAGGTCACCTGGCTCACACCCGCACCCGTCGGGTCCGTCAACGCGCTCGTGATCGCGATAGCGCGTCCCGGCAAGGTAACTCTGCCAGCAGACGCACCGCTCGTCGCGGCGCTCGCACTCGCAGATCGGTCACTCGCGCTTGTGCTTCACGCGACGGGACCCGCAGACGCCATCACTCTCGACATGTTCGACCAGATACGCCGCCACACGCATGACACCGTCCCTCCCCCAGGCGCGCCCACGACCTACACGCCGCGCGCCGACCCGGAGTACCGGTGCCACGCCGACGTCCATGAAGGTGCGCCAGACGGGCCCAGCCTGATCTTCGACCTCATGATGTGAGCCGCACGTTCAGACGCTCGCGGCCCGTGCAAAGCCAGCAGGGCCTCGGATGGCGAACTCCGACTGACTCTGTCTTGGGCGCCGCGTCGGAGTCCTGGGTTGAACGCCAACTGGTTGTACGAACACAGCGCCCGGGGCGTCGTCTGCCACACTGAAGGGCACTGGGATCACCCGGACGGGGCTTTCAGCCGGAAGTAACCCATGCCAAGGATCGGGCAAGTGAACTCACGCAGCTGGTGGTGGGACAAGCGCCGCCCGCCTGCGCACGGATACGCGACACACCCCGCTCAGTAGGGCCGGAATCGCTGCGTAGAAGGCCGCCGCGGGCGTACGCGACCATCTCACGCACTGACAAGGCGCACTGATGCTCGGCCACTTCGACCCATGAGGCTCTTTCCTAGAGGACGTGGGCAGAAACTACATTGACTTCAAAGCCGTCCTTGGATTCCCCCGTGACCTCAAGCAAGATCTCGACTTCGCGGGTGGCTTCCACCAAGAGATAATGATCGTTGATCTCGTCAAGTAGGTCGTAGTCCGCCGGGTCGCCCCCCGTGTCCACGTAGTAGTCCCACTTGTTCACAGCGCCAGTGACGGTAATCGTGCCGGTCACCTGCCAGCGTTCCTGGTGCTCCGCCTCCCGCGAGAGAGCTTCCACCTCGAGGTGCCATTGATCGTAGTGGCCCTCAATCGGAATCATGAGATTAATGCCGAGGCCCGTATGCGTCTCATGGGCGACGTCCCAAGTTCCGACGAGGTCTTGCTGACTTCGATCCTCCGCCCAGTGGGCTATGTGGAGCATTTGCTCAAGGTCCTCATCGGGAGCGTCCTGAGCAAGTGGGGTCAAGACCCTCGCGAGCTCGATGACTGAATCGAAATGCTGAAGCCTGTGTGGCTGGACCCCACGGCTCTCCAACTCGGTAACGAGATCCGGCCACATTTCGCCAGGCGCGCCAAACGCCTTACGGTCGCTAGAAACGAGCATAAAACGGGTATGAGGAGAATCCTCCATCGCGTCGAGGAGGCCCAGCCAGATCATAGTGTCCCGGTACCCCTTCGCGACCTGGCCCTCATTCTCGGCTCCCGCCGGAGAAAACGGGGGCCGAATCTTGAGTTCGCGACGAACCAGATCCTCTGCGCTCGGTGTAGGCCACGGCAGAACTCGCGACCAAGTCTCTTTGTAGAACTGCCTCGCGATGGCTAGGCTCGCTTGCCGCGCTTCCAAGACATAGTTTTCGAATGCCGTGCTCGTCGCGACCGCCTCTTCAAAGCCGAGGAACGCCCGGGAAACCCCTCGTGCCTTTGTGACCTGCATGTCGAGATCAGCCTCACGTTGGCGCTCCCGCTCCTCAACAACCACGGGCGAGAACCAAATCTCGATGCCTTCTCGCTGCGCCAGTGCGCGAAGGATCCGCGCGTGGAGGGATGTCCAGTAGTGGTCTTTGAACACCACATTGGTGTCGATGTAGATGACATGCGAGAGGAGCATCCTCTGCCTCCGATTCGTCATGGGCTTGCGCTTGTGAGGTGCTGCCACGAGGCCTACCGAGTTTGCAGATCTCGTGTGGGATGGGGCTGGCACGCGCTCGGCGTGCCAGCCCCACCGCACCCTAGACCCGGACCATGAGCTTCGCGCCGCAGTGTCCACAGCGTGCCCAGCCGGCAGAGACTGCCGAGTACGGCCCGAGCTTGCGGTGACACTTCGGACTCGGGACGAAGATGGCGCGGGCCATGCCTAGCGCCCCTTCGTCTTGGTCGGGTCGACCAACCTGTAGGTCATCCCACGCTGAGGCGTTGGCGGGAGCGGCTCGCCTCGGGTGACCGTGCGCTCCACTCCAGTCCTTCGGCCACGCGGGCCGACCTGCTCGTACTGGCCCGACCGCTTCGCGGTCTCACCAGGCTTCTGATTCGCACTCATGGCGAACCTCCTTACCGGTTCACCAGTGGCCGGTGTGGCAATGGTCACTCTGGTGAGCGGCCACCCGCAAAGAGGCTTAGGATCGTAGACACCCGAACGGCCAAGTGAAGGTGCCTACAAGCCCGAGACCTCGACACACCCGAGGTCCGGGCTTGTCGCGCATCTGGCGTTCTTATACTACATCTTGGGTCTCACGCGGGCACCTGCCCCCACATTTTGTGTTCGTTCGAGGGCGACTTCGCGAGTAGCTCGTCTTCGGCGTCTGCCTTGTGCGGTCGCGTGACCGGGCTGATCCGATCGGTCTGCGCTCGGCTCATGCGAGATCGAAGTGCTGTTCCGCTTGCTTGCGAATGCGGGCGAGCCTCTTCGCGATCGGGCTATGGTTCGCATATCCCAGGCGCTCAGCGATTTCATGCTGCCGGTAGCCGCTGGCTAGGAGCACGACGATCTCCCGCTCTTTGTCGTTGAGCACGGCGAGGAAGTCGCTCGTCACGATGTTCCCCAGGAGGTCACTGTCGGGGCTCTGGACTGGAACCGCGTCCGTCAATTCGACGAAGCGAACCTTGACCCTGTTGCGCTTGCGGTAGAGCTTGCGCTCGAAGTCCTCGCGGGCATAGGACCACCGGGGCGAGAAGTCTTCCTCGACTCTGTTGCTGCGGACTGCGTCCAGGATTCCACGCAGGCGCCCGGCATGGTCTGCGGCCTCGACGACGTCTCCGACTGCCCACCCGGCTTGTTCCTCGCCTGTCCAGATCGGGCCGCCCTTCCGCGGGTTGCCAGTCGTGGCCCCCTCTAGAAACGTTCCGTCTTCCAGGGTTACGGGCCCAGTGGGCTGGCCGTTGTCGACTTCGGGGAACGACGCGAGCGTGTCTTGGATGACGTCGGTAACGGGCGGCACCCAGAAGTCGAGGTTGTGGGCGAGCAATCGAATCGGGTCCTGGTTTGAGAAGGCCGCCTGCCCCGATCCGGAAACGAGATGTGGCCACACGGTCCAGGCCCACGCCTTTGCGAGCCGGTCGGCGAAGTCGGGCGTGAGGAAGCGGCCCATGTTGCTGTGGTCAGCAGTGAAGGGCCACTGGCCCTTGCGTAGCAGCGGCAAGCCGAATCGATGCAGCGTCTTCGCGGGAAGTAGGTGGTAGATCGGCGCGTACTCGAAGTAACGAGACTCCGTTCGAGGCACGATGACCGCGTTGATGTCGCCGAGATCTGCGATTCGTGCGAGCGGCTCGGAGAGGTCTTCTCCCGAGAAGACCCTCCGGCGGAACTGGCCCGCTTCCCACAGCATGTTCCACTCCGCGAGTTGGCCGCTCATCGGTAGGTCGGCCCGGTCGATCGAGATTGTCACGTAATCGGGTCGCTCGGGTTCGACAGGCCGGATCACGCCGCGGTACATAAAGGCCGCCGACATGTTGTACAGCGCAGGAAACCGGTCCGGAGTCGCTTCGCTCTCAGGCAGAAACGTGCTGTCCCGCTGCCATGCCTCCACCTCGGCGGCGGTAGGTGCACGCTCGTCATCCACAAAGGCGCCCAGTGGGGTCGATGTTGTCGTCATACTTCATCCACGACAATCCGCGCGAGAAATGTTCCGACCATCTCAGCGGACCTGCCAGAGAGCCATGACCGCTTGCACGCGACGCCACTTCCCGCGGCACCGCTAGCCTCGGATCTCGTCAATGAGAGGCCACGTGAGCCACTCGCGTTCGCCTAGTGCGCCTACCGTCCGAAGCCGCTGCGCGATTCGCTTCGCCTTGCCAGGACGACTCAGCAAGATAGCTCGAGCGGCATCGAGAACCGTCCCGTCGACCTCCGGTCCCCACCTGGATAGCTCGCGCATGTACTTCCCTTGTCGTCCAAGCCGGTGCAGTGCAAGCCAGAAGTTCACCTGGAGGTGCCGTTCCTCGTCCACGTCCTTTGAGATTGCTTGGTCATGAAGGTCCTGGGCGCCGGCGATCACGGAGTCTCGGCGCCGCACCAGGAGCTCGTAGTCGAGCCTGCCGAGCACGTACGACGACGAGAGCTCGGCGTCCCCAAACGCCCTGTTCAAGATCGTCACACCAAGCGCCGCTGCCGCTGTCAACTGCGCGTCAAGCACGTCGCGCAGAAACTCGGGAGTGATCTCCGCGGCACTGTCGAGGCGCACGTCACTGTCGGAGTGCGCGCCATCCTCCGGGTGCGCGACGAGGCCGTTGGTGTGTGCGACGGCGTTGCGCACGCGTGACGCTTCCTCAAGCAGCGGCGAGGCTTCCGGAAGGGCGAATCCAAACCATCCGAAGAGGCGTTGCCATCCTCTCCAACCACCGCGCGCCGAACGCGTGGCTGTGTAGATCGCTTCGAACAGATGCTCGTGTTCGCGAAGAGTGACCACGGCCGCACCGAAGCCCTGGCGCTCGCGCCCTTTGGTCCGTGCCGCCGTTGGGTCGGCTGCTGCGAGCACCTGGACGAGTCTGAGCAACGTGCCCTCGAAGGAGGCCATCGCACCCATGAGTAGTGTCGCGTACATGCGGGTTGAGTCTGAAACGTCTGCGCACGCGCTGAGAACTGTTGCCGCAAGGGTGGCGCCGTCTGTTCCGTGTGGGAGTTCGCCATCGTATGTATGCGCCATCTCGAGCACGGACTCGACGACGCTCTCGAGGTCGTCCGCCTTCGCGACTCGCTCGAAGTACAGGTCCGTCGTCTCGTCGACGAGCCTGCGCAGGTTCGTCTCGCGCGCACCGGGATGCTGGGCCGCTAGTTCCTCAACGAGCCGGGTCGTGCGTGCGTCGGCCTCTTCGGCTTGCGCTTCGACAAGTGCGAGCATGCGCAAGTCTGAGTCTTGCTGGCGCAGCAAGCCCACCAGCGCCTCGAGAAGAAGACGTGAGACGTCCGCCGAGATCTCGGCAGGCGCGTGTCGTGGGGTCTGGTCGGCTCCCATGCGACGACGCTAACGAACGGCTCCGACACTCCCGGGGTCGTGCGGGAGGCTGACTGTCTCGGTTCAGCCACATGAACCGCACGTGGCGGCCCCACAGCCGGAGGTACTCAATGTGGCGCGCCGTCCCAGGCGTGTCGGAGGGCGCGCGCGGCGCCCTCGTCCACACGAAGCAACGCCATTGGCAGAATGGCACTGTGGACGTCGAGGCCCTAAGCGTTGCCGAGGTTGAGAGATCCGTTGCGCTCTGCCCATTACTCAAGCCGTTCTTGGACAAGAACGACAAGACGCCACTGACAGACGGGCACATCGAGGTCTATGACAAGGCGCCCTTGAGCAACGCCAACAGGGCAGGACGTGTGCCCGTTCAGGTCAAGGGACGCACCGGCAAGAGGATCGACACGCCGCAGAAGCACTGGAACGTGCCTCGGGTGGACCTCAACGGCTATCTGCAGGAGTCGGGAGTCCTGTACTTCTTCGTTCGTGTCAACAGTGGCACCGGTGAGTGCGTGACCTACTACGCGAACCTCGCACCGTTCACCATCACCAAGCTGCTCGCCAGTGCACCAGAGACCTCGCCCACAATTCCCGTGCCGCTGACGGCACTTCCCAGTAACTCGCATGCGATCGACTCGATAGTGAGGCTGGCCCTTCGAACACGGGACCAGAATCCCCAAGCCGGCATCGATCCCGTCTTGCTCGAGGCAGCGGAGAGCTTCACCTTTTACTCGCTTCGGGAACCAAACTTCGGTCAACGCACGCGCATCGACCTCGATTCCGGCAACGTTTCGCTGGTGCTGCACACGAAGGGTGGCATGGCCGTGCCGCTTCCCGGCGTGCTCGAGATCATCCCCGACGACTACTCGAAACAGCGTGTGGAGGCGGACTTTGCCGCAGGTGACACTGTCTACACGGAGAGTTACCGCCAACGCATCGACGACCAAACCGTTCGCATCTCAATCGGTCCTGGCATATCACTAACCCTCACCGAATCCGCAGACAACCGATCAATGAAGGCACACCTCGAACCGGAAGGCTCGCTCGCTGACCGCATCCGCGCTTGCAAGTTCATGTTGGCGCTGAACTCAGGCGGAACGATCACCGTGGGAGGAAAAGAGACTGCTCTCGGGATAGTGGCGGACGACAAACTCTCTCGCGAAGTCGGCGAGGTCCTGTCTCAACTACAGATGCTGTCGGAACTATTCGACGCCCTCGGCGTGGACGGCAACCTCGCAAGCATTGGCGACATCGACGATCAACAGATGTCACAGCTCGAAGTGCTCCACCGAGCGATCGTCAAGGACGAAGAAGTCCAGGCCGCGATGCCCGGACCTGGGTTTGTGCGCCAGGCCGTCGGTCCAGCGCAACTCGTGCTCTTCGCACTCGCCGGGGAGTCCGAGAACCATTGGCGAATCATCGACTTGTTCTCCTCCGATTTCCGGCGACAGTTTTGGGCTCGATCAGAAAGCGGCGATGGACCCGAATACCCGGTCACGCCGTACGACTGCATCGAGGAAGAGCACGTTACTTCCGCGCTCAACTTGCGTCTCGACGGGCTAGTTGGCGCCTACCAGACACTCTTGGACTGGCCCCGTTCCACATTCGCAAACGCGACGCAGTTCGTGCTAAAACTCCTCACGGCGAGCGACACGAACGCAGCTCGAGCGGACGAGTTCCTTGCCGCCGCCGAAGGACTGAACGATTGGCTCCTAGAGTCCGACCAGCAGGCTCCGCACCACCTAGTGAACCGGTGGCAGATCCTTCACCGCCGCGATCTGTTGACGGCGGAGGATCGGCTTGAGATCCGCAAGCTCAAACACAAGATGGCCGGTGACCGCACGCACCCTCTCAGCGAAATGCTGGAGATCGCCTGCGCGATCCTGCTGGGAGAAAGTGACGAGGTCGAGTACCTCTCATCACACATCAAGCGCGACGACCTTGAGCGAATGCGGACCTGGCCTATCTGGTCGCTGTACAACGGCTAGCTGCCGGACGATCGCCCTCAACAACAGGCTCCTAGATCGGATGTCAGACGCCGGTGGCATGGTGCCTTCATGACTGAGATCGCTTACATGATCCGCGAGGACTGGGCCCAGCAGGGCACCGGTATGGAGCGCAACAGCGCGTCGATCCGGAAGTGGCTGGGCAATGATCGCTTCGCGCTGTTCGTGCTGGCCGCGCGCGCGTATCTCAAGGACCGTCCCGCCGATCGCGAAGCCGCGGGGTTCATCGGTGCCTCTGCACAACGTGTGGGCCCTGCCAACTTTTCGGATCTTGTCGCGGCGCGAGACACGCCACTGCGTGGTCTCACGGCGGTAGCGCTACACCCGTACCGCGACGAGGACGTGGATGCGCTGCGAACATCGGTTGCGAACGGAACGCTTGGTCGGCTCTTCGTGATGGTGTGGGCACCCCATGAAGTGGCGCGTATGTGGCTGGAGGCGGTTGGCGCAGTCAACTTGTACACGGGCAGCCGACACGAGGCGCCGGACGACGTGATGGTCGAAGCCGCACGGGTCATGGTGAGCGAGGAGTACAACGGCCTCGAGAGCGGGCACGGCAAGGACGCAGTGGTCGGTCTGATGCGAGCCTTCCGGGCAAAGGGCTACCCGAGCGACGAAAAGTCGTGGGCACGAGCGTTCTTGGTGGCCGGCGGGTCGCTTCGGAGCCTTGAGAGCGTCCGGAAGTTCGCGGCTGAGATCGAGGGCGGTACCCGGCACCGTGTGGAGCCGCGGTTCCGGGAAGGCATCGTGGACATCCTCGCGAAACGTGCGAAAGATGGCGCCTCGTAGTTCGAGCAGCACCTCCACACCATCGCCATGTCCGTTCGTACACCGCGGCCTTCTGAACCCATCCGTGCACTCGAGGTGCCCGGACGCGCGCGGGCGGGAACGAGAAAGGCCCCCTCACCGGATCAACCGGTGAAGGGGCCTTCTTCTTTGTGCGCGAGGGGGGATTTGAACCCCCACGCCCTTTCGGACACTGGCACCTGAAGCCAGCGCGTCTGCCGTTCCGCCACTCGCGCGCGACGAGCAACTTTAGCACGTCGAGAACGCCCGCCACGAGGCACGCTCGCGGTGGGCGGTCTCAGGTGCCGCCGTCGAGATGAGGCCGGCGCCCGCGGGAGATGAGGGGGGTCACCGCGGGCGCCGGACGGTTGTCAATACCTGAATGCTTCGACGCTGCTGCGCAGGTTGGCCGACATCTCTGCGAGCTCGTTGACCGAGGCACCGATCTGGTCCA
>NZ_BBRD01000002.1 GCF_000975095.1 Demequina aestuarii | reverse complement strand
TCTCATCGCGGGTCTTCACGTGAGCCTCGTGGGTGAGGTCGCCTTCGGCCAGCGCCTCGAGTGCCGCCTTCATCTCGCGGGCGGCTCCGGTGATCGCACGTGCCAGCCACAGGGAGAGCACGACGCCGATGGCGGTGCCAGCGCCAATCAGAATCCACATGATCCGCTCCGTGCCATTGACGTGGTCGGCCGTCTGCGACAGCTCAAGCTCCACCTGTGGGTCGATGAGCCCCGTCAGGCCGGTCACGTCGGCCACGATCGCGTTGCCCAGCGTGGCGCGCTCCTCTGCGGCAATGGGCTCGCCGTCGTACTCCGGGTCGAAGGCCGATGCCTGGGCCAGCTTGTAACGCTCCCACTGGGCCTGGCCCGCGCCGTCGTCGTCGGGCAACGGCTCGCCGAAGATCTCCTCGAAATCCATGGCGAAGGTGCCGTACGCGCTCTCGAAGACCGCCTGCAAGTCCTGAAGCTCGGCGTACTCGGCCGGCAGCTCCGCGTCGTCGAACGAGCGCAGGCGCAGGCTCTGGGCGCGCATCTCCCACAGCGAGTTGGTCAGCGCCGCAGCCTTGTCCTTGGCCGCCATCGCTGTCTCCACTATTTCGGCGTCCTTCTCCGCCTGCGCCGTGAGTTCGTTCACGGCGAAGAGGCCGACGCTGACGAGGAGGACGAGGACGGCACTGAAAGCGCCGAGGATCTTGGCCGTGAGGCCGATGCGTCGACCGCGGCGGCGGCGAGGCGTGGGGTCGGGCGTGTCCATGATGCTCCTTCGAAGTGACCGTCCATGCGGTATGTGTCGGCCGTCTCATCGTCCGGGCCGGACGGCGTGTGAGGGTTCGCGGCGCCGGCCACGAATGGCCCACGAAGTGCTCACATCAGGACGAGGAGCGCCGATGGGTCCAAGAATCACCGTGAGAGGAGTGCCGATGGACGCCGTCGCATCGATCACCCAGCGTCTAGGCGAGATCCACCAGCGCATCGCCACCGTGTCGTCTCCCACCCAGGTGTCGCCGCAGGCGCACGTGGGGACGACCGCATCGTCCGTCAGCACGGGCTCCTTCGCGGACATGTTCGCCACCGCCACCGGATCCGCCACCGCGTCCTCAGCGACCGGGCGACTCAACGCCGACGGCGTTCCTGTGGATCTGGCGGCCTACGGCAACGGCCGCATCCCCGAGACCGCTTTGGCGCCCCTCCAGGGGTCCGGCGAGAAGATGTGGGGCCCGGCCGCCGAGTCACTCAATCGCTTGCTGCGCGACGCCTCGTCGCAAGGCGTGACGATCGGCATCACCGACGGCTACCGCAGCTACGACAGTCAAGTGCGGGTGGCCCAGGAGAAGGGCCTGTACTCGCAGGGTGGCCTGGCAGCCGTCCCAGGCACCAGCCAGCACGGCTGGGGCATGGCGGCGGATCTGCGGCTCGACCCCACCGCACAGGCATGGATGCGCGAGCACGCGCGCGACTACGGGTTCGTCGAGAACGTTCCTCGCGAGCCGTGGCACTGGGAGTTCCAGCCGGCCGGGTGACGCCGGGAGCGCCCCGCTGTGGAGTGCCGTCCTCGTTCGGAAATGGACGCTAGTTCGGCAATACTGCCCGTCCTCTTCGGCAATCGTCCGGGTATACGGCCTCGTGATCTCGCCAAGAACACCCAACCTGTGCGCGAGGCCCGGCGGCCCACTTGCGCGCGGGTCCGCCCGCGGAGCCCCAGAATGCGCTGCTCGCCGCCGGAGAAGCCAGCTGCTGATCGCACTGCGCGACTCACACGGATTCGACATGGTTCGGTCTCCCCGCGATAGAGCCTGGACGACGCACTGTCATGGGTAACCGTGCCGCCTGCGCGATCGACCAGCCCTCATCAACGCCCAGACGGCCGATCCGAGCACGTCGGACAGGCGCAAGAGCAGCATCAGCGTGGAACATGAGGGCCTCCGGGGTCAGCATGAAGCAGTAGCAACTCCACTCTGCCGGGAGGCTCGCCCCAGCGCCCGACACTCACACAACGTCCCTGGGCACTACAGCGAGTCGTCGTGGCTCCTCGGTTCGGGCGCTTCCGCCATGTGGTCGAACGAGCTCGCAGGGGGCACGTAGTGGCGCCGCCTGGCGAGCGCGACCTGGCGAAGACTGGGAAGGTCGTTCAAGACAGCAAGGTCCCCGTCCTTGATGTTCGTGCTCCCGATAGCCCCGACGCGCTCGACCGAGACCATCCCCGCGAGCGGAGCCAGTGAGTCAATCGGCCCGCAATCCTCGAGCCACAAGCAGGTCAGGCCCCGGAACTTGCGCACGAAGTCGACCGATCCCATGCGCGGCAACCCGTGAAGCCACAGCTCAGACAAGCCAGCCGGCAGTTCCTCGAGCTCAGCCGAGCTGAGGCCGCGCGCCGCCGAGACGGTCAACGAACGCAGCTCGGTCCAACCAGAGATCTCGTGGACCCCGACCAGCCTGGTTGCTTCAAGGAGCTCCAGGCGGGTGACGCCTTGCGCCCAGGACAGGCCAGCCAGATTCCGTTGGCGATACTCGGTGAGCGTCAACGCGCGCAAGCCGTCTCCACGTTGTGCGTCAGGCGACAGCGAGTCGGCGTCGATGGTCAGGCTCGCGAGGCCGGGGTGCGCGAGCGGTTGGAACCAGCCTCGCGGGCCCGGGCCACTGAGCGTGAGTGCCGTGACTCTGGCCGGAAGGCGACTCAACGGTCCGAGATCAAGACTCGAGAAGTCGTGCGTGATCGTCAGCCGGGAACACTCCAGCTGCTCCACACCGTCGAAGGAGTCCACCCACCACAGGTGCACCTCGTCGGCGGTGTCGAGTACCGAAGCCGCCTGCCGAAGGCCCTTGCGCAGACTGCGCAGATAGAGCACGCGACGACGTTCGACCCCGAAGTCAACGTCGCACAGAACGGCGTGCGAGCGCCGCCACAGGTCGGCCTCGGCGAAGCTCGTATCGACATCCCAGCCGAACATCAGACCTCTCACCTTCCACCTGGAGTGCGCGTACTCGTTCCGACTCGCTTGAGCTGACGCCCTGGCGGCCGCCAGCGTCGACCTGGGCTTGGCGCACCCACCGGCGCAGCGACTCGGCGCCGAACCCGAGCCGGCCAGCAACGCTCCGGCACGCCACGGTCAGGTTCGGGTACTCATCAACGTGGTCAAGGACCAACCGCACAGCACGCTGCGAAGTGCGCTCGGGGATCCTCTTAGGGCTCGGTGTCTATCTTCCTGCCAGACTCGGAAAGAAGCGGCACCAAACCGGGGACGGTTCAACCGCCACCCCGTAGCCGCCAACACCGGCGACATCCCGCTCGTGGGTGGAGCTATCTCTACCGCCAGTCGAACGCCCTGCGCAACAACCTCGCAGTGTCGGGTGTGTCACACACACTCGGAGTTGGTCCTGATACCCGCACCCTCGACCAACCCCGCGGCACGGCTTCTTCAAGCGATGGGCGTCGATAGGCACCGCGACTGGTGCCACGCGAGGCCCTAGCCGCTGGCAGTGGTGCTGGTGCCTCAGACGGCTGCCATCTTCCCTGGCACTTGCCCCGTCGGGGATGTGCCGGTTCGCAGCGGGCGACGAGGCGGGATCGGCCGAGGTCGGGTACCGCGTGCGTCAAGCCGCCAGCGTGCCACTACTGACCACCAACCGACAGCCGCGACTCCAGCCCTGAGGTCCCGCGCCACACCGGGGCCCGTTCTGGGGGTCAGAACTTGACGACGATGGAGAGCCGGCCCGCGCCGTAGCCCTGGATCACCAGCTCGCCGTCGATGCGGCTCGCCTGCTGGAGCGCCAACTCGGCCACCTCCGCCGGGACCGTCTCGCGCGGCGAGAACGTCTCGCGCAGCTTGAGGTGCGGCGTGTCAGGCTTATTGAGCAGCGATGCGGCGACGTTGAGGATCTCCGCCATGTTGTCGAACTGCACCGGAGTGATGAACTCGTCCTTCACCGCCTGTTCGGCACCGGCCTGTGGCACCAGGCCGATCGCCGAGCCCGCGCGCGCGGTGAGGGGGATGTCGGCGAGCGCGACTGCGCAGATGGCTCCCACGTCGTTGACGTACATCGCGACGGAGGCGCCATCGAGCACATCGACGCGTCGCGCGTCCCCGTTCCACTCGACCTCACGGCCGAGCATGCCTTCGAACAGCTCGCGCACCTCGAAGGCCGTCGGCACCGCCGTGGGCTTGGTCGCGGCGCTCATGCGATGAAGGGGTCGATGGTCTCGCGGAACGTATCCGCAGTGAACGGCTTCGCGATCAGGAACAGCGCACCCGCCTCGTCGGCCTGGTCGCGCATCTGCGGAGACCCTTCCGACGTGACGAAGGCGAACGGAGTCTCGTCGCCCGATTGGCGCAGTGACCGCAGCAGTTCGATGCCTGTCATCTCCGGCATATTCCAGTCGGACAGCACGAAGTCGGGGCGAGAGACCTGAATCCTGGCGAGCGCATCGGCGCCATTCTCGGCCTCTTCGATCTCCCACCAGTCATACCCCGCCTGCCGCAGCGTGCGGATCACAATCTGCCGCATCACGCGGCTGTCATCAGCGACGACCACCTTCATCGTGCTCACCTGCTTTCATCTCCGGGTTCATGAGAAGACCTGCCGCAGTCACGGCAGCGCCCAAAGGCTCACGTGCAGTGGCGCTCCGCGCCAGCTGAGATAGGTATCGATGATCGCGATCGCGCCCGGTGCGTCGGGCGCGGCATGCGCAACCGAGGGAAGCGTCAGCGCGCCGCCATCAGGCACCATGGACTTGATGTTGCCGCCGACCACGTTGGCGACCTCTCCCACCGCGTCGGCGAAGTCCTCGTCGCCCACGGCAGAGCCCTCCGGCAGCGCCAGCAGCGCTCGGGTGAGCTGCTCGCCGGTCTCGCGGCTCGCGGCCAGCAGGACGCGCGTCGCTGGCTGCCCCTGGATGTCCACCCACGTGAAGCGGGAGTCCTCCAGCTCGGGCGGCTCGCCCCACCACAGGGTGAGGTGACCCGGCTCGCCATCGACCATCGTCTCGAACAGGTCCGTCGCGATGCCCATCAGAGCCTCGGCCTCGAAGATCGGTGCCGACTCCGTCGCGGCGCTCATGCGCGTGCTCCGACGAGGCCCAGCAGCTCCAGCTTGTCCACGATGATCTCCGGGGTGAAGGGCTTGATCACATACTCATGAGCGCCGGCCGCAAGTGCGCGAACAATCTGTCCCTGCTCGCCCTCGGTGGTCACCATCATGAGCGTGATGTCCCGCCACTCCTGGCGCTTGCGCGCCTCGACGACGAACTCGAAGCCGGTCATGACGGGCATGTTCCAGTCGATGCAGCACAGCGCGACATCGGGGTGCTCGGTGAGGCGCTCCAAGGCCTCCTTGCCGTCTCCCGCCTCGACGGTGTCGAAACCGACGCCGCGGAGAATCCCTGTCACGATGCGGCGCATCACGCGCGAATCGTCAATGACCAAAGCTTTCATGCTGCTCTCTTCTCGTGAGTCCGGTAGACGGAGGCGCCGGCCGAGGGGATCCGTTGCCAGGAGTCGTCGATGCCGATGGTGGTCTCCGCCGCGCCGAGGAACAGCGTGCCGCCAGGCGCCAGCACCGACCGCACCCGACTCAGCACCTCGCGCTTGGTGGCGACGTCGAAGTAGATGAGCACGTTGCGCAGGAAGATCACGTCGAACGGACCCCCGGGAGGCGGGGCGTCCAGCAGGTTGTGACTGCGGAACGTCACCCCCCGGCGAAGGGCCGGCGAGATCTCGAAGGTCGCGCCCTGACGTTGGAAGTGCTTGACCAGCATGATCGCGGGCAGGCCGCGGTTGACCTCGAGCTGTGAATAGCGACCGGCACGGCCCTGCACCAGCATCTGTTCGGAGAGGTCAGTCGCGGTGATGGACGCGGTCAACTGGGGAAACTCGTCAGCCACGGTCATCGCGATCGAGTACGCCTCCTGCCCGGACGAGCACGCCGCGGACCACACCCGCACCTGCGTGCGTCCAGCCGCGGCCAGTTCCGGCAGCACGGTGGACCGCAGCGCGGTGAACGGAGTGAGATCGCGGAACCACGACGTCTCGTTCGTCGTCAGCGCCTCGACGACCTGGTCATGCAGCGTCACGTCCCGGCGGAGCGCATGCACGTACGCATCGACGTCGGCGACTCCGGCCGACCGCGCGAGTGGCGACAGCCTGCTCTCGACCAGATACTCCTTGCCCACGCCAAGCTGGATGGCGCTGCGGCGACGCACCAGCGTCGCGACGAAGTCGAAGGACTCTGCGGTCAGTGTCATGGCGCCATCTCCGATCGCACGGCACGCGGTGCCACTGCGGCGGTGATGCGTTCCGCGATCGCACTGAGCGGCACGATCTGGTGTGCCAGTCCCGCGGTCGCCACCGCGCCAGGAATGCCCCACACCACCGAAGACGCCTCGTCCTGCGCGATCATGCGTCCACCCGCCTCGACGATGTCACGAGCACCATCACGGCCGTCGTGACCCATTCCCGTGAGCACCACACCCAGCACGTCGCCGCCGAAGACACGGACGGCGGACGAGAACATCACATCGATGGAGGGGCGGCAGAAGTTGACGGGCTCGCGCTGATGGAGGACCGTGCTGATTCCCGCGCCGCGAGTCGCCACCTCGAGATGGGAGCCGCCAGGGGCGATGTAGAACGTGCCCGGCTCCAAGCGATCGCCGTCCTGCGCCTCGACGACGGTGGCCGGACCCATGCGGTCCAGCCGAGCCGCGAGCTGCGCAGTGAACACCGGAGGCATGTGCTGGACGATGAGAGCGGGAATCGGCAGCCGCGCCGGCAGTGCCTTGATCAGCGTTGAGAGGGCCTCCGGGCCGCCAGTGGAGGAGCCGATGAGGAGAGCGCGCGGGGGCCGCACGGGGGCGTGGCTCGCGATCGGCTTCACGTGAGCCCCGCGCAGGGGGCTCACCAGGCACAGCGCCTTGATCCGAGGGATCAGCTGCGACGTGATGACCGCGACCGCCTCGGCGGGGTTCGCGACCTGCGTGGGCTTGGTCAAGTAGTCCGTGGCGCCTGCGGCGAGCGCGTCGAGCGTCGCCGACGCGCCGTGAGAGGTGAGCGTGGAGAACATGACGATCGGCGTGCGCACGCCGCGTGAGCGCAGTGCCTTGACGGTCTCGATTCCGTCCATGACAGGCATCTCGATGTCCATCGTGATGAGGTCGGGCTCCAGCATCGCGACCTTCGACAGCGCGATGGAGCCGTTCTGGGCGACACCCACCACCTCGATGGTCGGGTCCGAGGACAGCGCCTGGGTGACCAGCTGGCGCACCACCACGGAATCGTCGACGACGAGCACGCGGACGGGAGTCATGCGCCGGCTCCGCGCCGTCGCTTGGCGCCCACACGGCGCCTGGGGTGTGCAGTCATGACGTCTCCTCGCTGGGGGTCGCGCCGGGGTCGCGCACCTGAAGAGTCCATCGACCGCAGAGGCATGACGGTGAGCATTTGCTACACCTGTGCCGCGAGAGTGACGTCGAGGTGGAGCAGGAGGTCGCCATCGAGGGTGTACACACCCTTGACGACCTCGCGCAGCTCGGGATCGAGAGTGGGAGGCGGCGTTCCCATCGTGTCGCTGTCCACCTCGAGAACCTCACCCACCTGGTCGACCAGCAGCGACACCGGCTCGCCGTCAAGCTTCACCACCATCATCATGGGCTCATCGTCGGCGCCGAAGGGCTCGCGCCCGAGCCGTGCGCGCAGATCCAGGAGCAGGACCACCTGGCCCCGCAGGTTCACGAGCCCGGCGACTGTCGAGGGCGAATGGGGAACGGACGTGTGGGCGTGGAGACGCAGCGCCTCCTGGACGCGCGCGACGTCCACGCCGTAGAGCTGGCCGTCAAGTCGGAAGGTGGCGAGCTGGTGACGCATGTCAGCGGTCCGATCCCGCGCCGACGAGCTCGGGCTCGTGCGCGTCATAGAAGGAGGGGTCGGCCGAGGTCACGGCCCTGGACAGGTCGAGCAGTTCGGTGACCTTGCCCTTGACCACGATCGAGCCGAGCAGGGCGGCCCCGGAGACTTCCGAGCGGTCGAGATCGGCGCAGTCGACGATGTCCACGACCTCCTTGGCCACGAGAGCGACCGCACGGTCGCCACGTGCGCACACCACCACGGCGAGCTCGTCCGATGCGGGCCGTCCCGTTCCGAGCAGCGACGCGAGGTCGACGACCGGCGTGATCCGGCCGCGGTACTGCATCACGAGAGAACCGCCCACCTGTTCGAGCACATCCGCGGGGCAGCGCTCGAGCCTCGTGACGGCGCCGAGCGGCATCGCGAGCTGCCTGTCCTCGCCGACGGACACCACCAGCATCTGCTCGGTGTCGGTGTCCACGGTCGCCTGCTGCTGGAGGTCCGGAAGCGTCTCCTGCTGCTCGAGCGCGCGCCGCGCCACCGCGGGGATGTCAAGGATCAGCGTGACGCTGCCGTCGCCGAGGAGCGTCGCACCGGCATAGATGCCGATGCGCTTGATGGACGCCCCGATGGGCTTCGCGACGATCTCCTCGGTATTGCGGACCTGGTCGATGATGAGGCCGAACCGGCCGCCATCGGCCTGCATGACCGCGATCACCGCCCCGACCACGGTTTCGCGTGCCGGCCTGCCAAGCACGTCACGAAGGTCCACGAGCGGCAGCAGCTGCCCCCGCAGCCGGTATACCGGCGCATCCCCCACCTGGTCGAGGCCCGTCTGGGCATCGTCGATGGCGAGCAGTTCGAGCAGATTGACCTGCGGGATCGCGTAGATCTCGTCGGCGCACTCGACCGTCAGCGCCGGCATGATCGCCAGGGTGAGCGGGATGCGCAGTCGCCACGTGGTGCCGACGCCCGGCGTGGACTGCACGTCGACGACACCGCCGATCGCGTCGATCTTGGTCTTCACCACATCCATGCCGACTCCACGGCCGGACACGTTGGTGACCGTCTCCGCAGTGGAGAACCCTGGCAGGAACAGCATCTGGAGGATGTCCTGGGTGCCGAGGGCGGCCACCTGCTCCGCGGTCCGCAGGCCCTTCTGCACCGCCTTGGCGGCGACGGTCTGCGGGTCGATGCCCTTGCCATCGTCGGACACCTCGACCACGACCTGGCCGCCCTGGTGGTACGCCCGGAGGGTGACGATCCCCTGCGCGGGCTTGCCTGCCGCATCCCGGGCCTCCGGAACCTCGATGCCGTGATCAATCGCGTTGCGGATCAGGTGCGTGAGCGGATCCTTGATCGCCTCGAGCACGCTGCGGTCGAGCTCGGTGTCCTTGCCGATCATCTCCAGCTTCACGCGGCGCCCCAGCGCGGTGGACACGTCGCGCACCATGCGCGGCACCTTCGACCACACGTGGTCGATGGGCTGCATCCGAGTCTTCATCACCCCTTGCTGCAGTTCGGTGGCGATCAGGGACAGCCGCTGCGAGGCGCGAACGAGCGTCGCGTCATCCATCTCGGTCGCGAGACTCGTCATCGCGTTGCGGGCCAGCACCAGCTCGCCGACGTGCCGCATGAGCGCGTCGAGCACCTCGACATCCACGCGGATCGAGGACTCGGCGGCACTGCGCACATGAGACTCCTCACCATCGCGAGCGGGGGCGGGGGCGGGGGCGGGGCCGGGGGCGGGGGCGGGGGTGGGAAGGGCGTCTGCGGGTGCGGGGTCGACGGGCGCGGCCTGCGGCGACGCTTCTGGGGCAGGCATGTCCGCCTCGGCGGGCGCCGATGCCGCCGCGGCCGGGGTCGCCGTCTTCGCTGCCGGGCGCTTGCCGATCCGGGGCTTCTTCACGGCCTGCACCGGTGCCTCGTCGACGGTCGCGGGAGGCGCGTCGGCACCGGGCTCGGAGTCGAGCACCTGCTGAATCGCGGCCACGACGGCCGACGTGTCGTGAACCCCCTCAGCCCCGGTCTTCTCGATCACGTCGAGGATCACGCGCACGGAGTCCACCATCTGCAGGAGCACGTCGGTGGTGCGCTGCGTCATGGGCCGCTTGCCGTCACGGAGCTCCGCGAGCAGGTTCTCACCCACGTGGGTCAACGACTCGAGTGCCCCGAAACCGAGGAAGCCGCTCGTGCCCTTGATCGTGTGAATCGTGCGAAAGATCGATCCCATGAGCGATCGTGACTCGCCGTCGCTCTCGAGGTCGACGAGGTCCCGGTCGAGCCGGTCCAGATTCTCATAGCTCTCGACCACGAATTCGCGGACAATCTCATCCATCGCGTCCATCGCTGCGCTCCTGTCCCGTGCTGGCGGAGATGCCGCCGTGTCGGGCACCCCATCGGCCGGGGAAGGCAGGTCGTGAGCAGTCGGGGCTCGGAGCCGCCGCGAGACGTCAGGAGGGCGGCTCGGGAGGCGGCGGGGAGATCTTGCGCAAGGCGTCGACCACGCTGTCGTCGGCGGCCGCGGCGTCGGCGTTCTCACGCTCCACTGCCTCGAGAATCTCCGAGCGAGACACGCGCACATGCCGCGGGGCGTCGATTCCGATGCGCACGCCGTCCGAGCGCACGTCGAGAACCGTCACGACGATGTCGCCACCGATGACGAGACTCTCGCCTACGCGGCGCGACAGGACCAGCATGCGACGAGGCTACCGGCTCGTGGCGAATCCTCCCGACATTTGGCTCCCGCCCAGGTGCGGCCCCGCCGAGTCGGCCTCCGCATCGGCGATGCGCTCGCCGAGCAGGGCCGCCCACGCGACGGGCGAGGCCGGCACCCCATCGAGCCAGGACACGGGCAGGGGTGCGGTGAGGACCGATGCGGGCGCCTGCGCCTCGCTGAGCCCGACAGCCGCGATCGCCTCGCAGCCGGCGCGTCCACGGAGCACGCTCAGCTCTGCGTTCCGGTGAGGGTCGTGCCGGCTCGCATCCACGGCGGCCCATGTGCGGTCAGCGCCGAAGGCGGCCGCGAGCGGCGCAGCGGCCTCGGCGCCACGCTGGCCGGGCGCCGCGCCGAGCGCGATGATGAGGGGAGCGCCCTTCGCTGCGGCCTGCTCGGCGCGTGTGCGCGTGCGCGCGGCCGATGCGGGGGTCAGGACTCTGCGTCCGTGCCCGGGCACGGACGGGCACAGCCCCGCCAGCACCACGTCCGTAGTGGGAACCTGCGCCCAGAAAGCCATCTGCGTGGCGACGCGGAACGCCGCAGCGGCCTCGCCCACGATGAGGAGCACGCTGCCTGGCGCGAGACGGTGGACCTTCGGCACGGCCAGGCCCGCCACCACATGGTGAAGCGGCACGCGTGCGTCGATGGCGATGCGCTCGGGCAGCAGTGGTGCGGGCACCCCGAGGCGGAGCAGGTCGGCCACCCTGGGACCGAGCGTCGCTGCCTGGACGCTCTCGTGCTGAACGCCCCAGGAATGCAGCATCACCCCGGCTGCCGCCGCGGGCCGGTCAAACATCGCCACCGAACCACCGCCGTCCCGGCGCGCACTCACCGCAGGCACCGGCGGTCGTCGCCGCTCTTCCACGGCTTCCGCCGTCGTGGCGTCGCGACGGGTCACGCCACTCGCGTCCACGATCGGAAATCGCGCGGGAGCGAACGCCCGTCCGTGTGCTTCGGCAGCATCGGTGCCAGCGGTGATCGAGGTCAGCGCGGCGTCGAACGCGGTGGCGCGATCCGCCCGCACTGGCGACTCCGCCCCCGCGTGCATGCCGCAGAGCTCGCGACGGGCCTGCTCCACATCGGCGATCTCCTGAGCCATGAGCGCGTCCTCGGCGCTCGCCCCCGTCGCGGGGACGGCACCGTCGGGCACCTCCAGGGTGAGCGCGTACGTCTCACGAGTGAAGAAGCCCAGCACCCCACCCGTCCTGATCCGCTCCGCCTGCACCACCGACACGCCGGGACCGAAGTCCTCGTGCGCTCGCTGCAGAATCGCACTCGGGTCGAGGCCCTCAAGAAGCAATCGCTGCGCCATCGTTCACCACCCCTACTGTCTCGACCAGTACTCCTGCACCGGTCACTTCTGAATAGGACAACACCACGACGTCCGGCATCCCGGTCGCGAGAAGACGGCGAAGAGCCGGGCGCAGGGCAGGCGCGCAGGCGACGATCGCCTGGTGGCCCGTGCGCTCGACGTCGTCCAGGCATCGGCGGGCTGAGGCCGCCATGCGCTCGAGTCGATCAGGGTCGAGGGCCAACTGCGTGCCCTCCTCCCCAGGACGGCGGGCCTCGACCAGATGCTGCTCGAGGATCGGCTCGAGCGTCACGACGCGCAGCACGCCGCCGTGCACATGGGGAGCCGCGATCGCGGGGCCCAGGGCCGTGCGTGCCGCCTCCACCAAGCCTTCGGGGTCCGTCGACGTCTTGGCACGCAGCGTGAGTCCTTCGAAGATGCGCGCCAGGTCCCTGATCGACACCTGCTCCGCCAGCATTCCCTGGAGCACGCGCTGCACTTCGCCGAGCGACAGCAGGGTGGGAACGAGCTCATCCACGACGGCCCCATTCACCTGCTTCACCCCTTCCACCAGTGTTCGCACATCCTCGCGGGTGAGCAGTCGAGGCGCGCTCGTCGTGATGATCGATCCGAGGTGCGTCACCAGGACGGACACCCGGTCCACGACGGTCGCGTTCGCGAGCTCCGCCTGCGCGCGTGCCTCGGCGGGAATCCACTTGCCCGCCAGGCCGAACACGGGTTCGTTGACCGGCTCGCCGACGACGCCGTCGAGCCTGTCCCCCAGCGCGAGCAATCGTCCGGGCGGGGCGACTCCGCGCCCCACCTCGACTCCTGCGATCCGCACCACGTAGGTCGAACGCGGCAGTTCGACCGAATCCCGGGTCCGCACCGGCGGCACGATGATGCCGAGCTCCATCGCGATCTTGCGACGCAGGCCCCTCACCCGCGCGAGCAGGTCGTTCTCGGTACCCGCACCCACGAGATCGACGAGGTCGGGGGCCAGCTGGATCTCGAGCGCGTGCACCCGCATCTGCTCCATGAGCGCCTCCGGCGAGTCCGCGGCGGGCCCCTGGGGCGCGACGGCCGTGGACGCGCCAACGGCCTCGGCCTCCTTCTTCTCGCGCCGGCCGGCCTGCTGTCCCACGATGAGCAGCGCAGCGCCGACGAGCACGAACGGCAGTTTGGGCAGGCCGGGGACGAGCGCGAGAGCGCACGCGGCACCGCCGGCGATCGTGAGCGCGCTGCGCGACTGCGTGAGCTGATCGCTCGCCGCGGTGCCCATGTCCGCGGAGGCGGTGGCTCGCGTCACGATGAGGCCCGTCGCCACCGACATCAGCAGCGCCGGAATCTGCGTGACGAGGCCATCGCCGATCGTGAGCAGTGAGTAGCGCTCCAAGGCTTCTCCTGCGGACATGCCCAACTGCGCCATGCCGATGGCCAGGCCGCCGAGCAGGTTCACGATGGTGATGATGATTCCCGCGATCGCATCGCCCTTGACGAACTTCGAGCCGCCGTCCATCGCACCGTAGAAGTCGGCCTCGGCTGCCACGTCGGCACGACGCTGCCGCGCGGTGTCCTCGTCGATGAGCCCGGCGTTGAGGTCCGCGTCGATCGCCATCTGCTTGCCTGGCATCGCGTCGAGGGTGAACCGTGCGCCCACCTCCGCCACGCGTCCGGCACCGTTGGTGATGACCGCGAACTGGATCACGACGAGGATCAGGAAGATGACGAGGCCGATGATCAGGGACCCGCCCACCACGATCTCCCCAAACGCGCCGATCACCTCGCCCGCGTAGCCGTCGCTCAGCACGAGCCGGGTCGACGCGACGTTGAGCCCGAGCCTGAACAGCGTCAGGACCAGCAGCAGCGACGGGAACACGGAGAAGTCGAGCGGGCGCTTGACGTACATCGACGTGAGCAGCACCACCAACGACAGTGCGATGTTGATGACGATGAGCATGTCGAGCAGCTGGGCGGGCAGGGGAACCACCAGCAGCAGGACCACCGCGACGATGCCGACGGGGACGGCGAAGGTGACCGCATTGTTCTTCACGAGAGACGCTCCTGGGGATGGGGAGTGGACGGGCGGCGGGCGGTCATGCGATCGCCTCTGCTGCTGCGGGATCGTGGTGGACGCCTGCTGCGGCTCCACGGCGTCGCAGCGACATCACGAATGCGAGCACGCGGGCCACGGCCGCGTACAGGTGAGGAGGGATCTCCTGGCCGAGCTCGCACGCATCGTGCAGGGCACGCGCAAGCGGCACGTTCTTGATCATCGGGACACGGTTCTCCGTGGCGACCTCGCGAATACGGGTCGCGATGTGGCCACGACCCTTGGCGACCACGCGCGGCGCACCGGTGCCCGCCTGATACCGCAGCGCGACAGCGACGTGGGTGGGGTTCACCATCACCACGTCTGCGTTCGCGATCTCCGACATCATGCGGTTGCGGCTCATCGCCAGCTGACGCGCACGCACCTGGCTCTTGATCCATGGGTCGCCTTCGGACTGCTTGTGCTCATCCTTGATCTCCTTCATGGACATCCGGGTCTGCTTGCGGTTGCGCTTGATGACCATGAGGATGTCCGCGCCGGCGAGCACCAGGCCCGCGACCACCGCGACCCGCACCAGGGTCCACGCCCCGTCACGCGCCTCGTCCAGCACCTTCGACAAGGAGTGCGCCCCTGTGCCGATCAGCACCGGCACCGCCGCCTGAATGACCATGTAGAGCACGGCACCGATCGCGCCGGCCTTCAGCGCAGCCTTCGCGCCGTTCCACCATGCCTCGGGGCCGAACAGCTTCTTGGCGCCCTGCTTGGGGTTGAAGTGCTTCACCGAGGGCTTGAGCCGCTTGGGAGCGAAGTGGATTCCTCCCTGCGCGGCCCCGGTCACGAGCGCCGCGAGCACCACGGCGGCCAACAGCGGGGCCATGGTCGACAGCATCGATCCGAGGGCGTCACCGAACACCTGGAGAGCGACGAGCGGATCGGGAGAATCGGCGATGGTGGCGATGGCGATCAACTGCTCGCGCGACGCGTCGCCACCCCTGGTGATGACGAGTGGCAGGGTGGCGGCCGCAGCCCCCACGACCACCCAGGCCGACAGGTCCTGTGAGCGCTGCAGCGAGCCATCGTGCCGCAGCTTCTTCATCCGCTTGGGTGTGGCCTTCTCAGACTTGGACCCCGAGTCGCCCTCGCTCATGCCGTCACCCCCGTCATGGCCGAGAAGGCGCGACTCGAAAGTGAGGCGATCACCTGCGGGAGTGCGAGAAAGGCGACCGATCCAAGCGCGAGGGTGATGAAGATCTTGAGGGGAAATCCAAGCGCGAAGGCGTTGAGCGCCGGCGCGACACGGGTGAGGAGGCCCAGGCCCACGTCCGCAAGGAACAGCACGACGATCAGCGGGCCGGCGATCTGGACCGCAGACACCATGAGCTGCGACAGACCGGTGGACATGAGCGTGGCGAGCGACTCGAGGTTGATGCCAGCGCCGAGCGGCACCGCATCGAACGACCGCACGGCACCGCTGATGACGAGCTGGTGCGCGTCGGAGGCGAACAGCAGCGCGAGCGCCGCCATGTAGTAGAACCGCGAGAACACCGCGCCTTGCGACCCGGAGACAGGGTCGTACCCCTGTGCGAGCTCGAAGCCTCCGAAGAGATCGATGAGGCCGCCGGCCGCCTGGACTGCGGCGAACACCAGACGCACGATGAAGCCCAGCGCAAGCCCGACGACGGCCTGGACGACCAGCGTGCCGATGAACTGGGCCGCATCCCCGCCAAGCAGCGTCCCCGCCGCGAACTGAGAGCTGCCTTGAACGCGCGGTACCGCGGCCACGGCGATGCCGAGAGCGAGCGCAACCTTGACCGGCCCCGGAAAGGAGCTCAGATGGAACGGGGGGGACACCACGAGAAATGCCGCCAGGCGAACGCCCGCCAGGATGGCGGTCTCGAGGAACCCCAGCTCGAACGACAGCTCCACGTCATGACCCCAGGAGCGTCGGCAGACGCTCGAACAGCTGCTCCGTGAACGTCACGGTCTCCTGCACCATCCAGTGGCCAGAGACGAACAGGGCCAGGCCCACGCCGATGGCCTTGGGCACGAACGACAGAGTCACCTCCTGGATCTGAGTGACCGACTGGAAGAGCGAGATCGCGAACCCCACCACGAGCGCGGTGATCAGCAGCGGCGCCGAGAGCTTGGCCGCGAGCAGCAGCGCATCGAGCCCGATGTCGAGAACGGCATGGGTGTCCATCAGCCGTAGCTCCCCACGAGCGCGGTCACGATGAGGGACCAGCCATCGACGAGCACGAACAGCAGCAGTTTGAACGGCAGGGACACCATCACGGGCGGCAGCATCATCATTCCCATCGACATCAGCACTCCGGCCACCACGAGGTCGATGACCAGGAAGGGCACGAAGATGACGAAGCCGATGATGAAGGCGGCCCGCAACTCGGACAGCATGAATGCGGGCATCAAGGTGGTCATGGGCACGTCCGCCGCCGTGGCGGGGTTCTCCGCCCCTGCAGTCCTGGTCATCAGGGCGATGTCGGACTCCCGTGTGGAGGCGAGCATGAACTCGCGCAACGGTCCCGTGGCGCCCTCCAGACCATCGGCGAACGACAGGTCTCCCGCCAGGTACGGCTGAACGCCGATCTCATTGATCTCGGACAGCACCGGTCCCATGACGAACAGCGACAGGAACAGCGCGAGGCCCGCGAGGACCTGAGTGGGAGGGGTGGACTGCAGTCCCAGAGCGTTGCGAGTCAAGGCGAGCACCACGAAGATCTTGGTGAAGCTCGTGGTCATGAGCATCAGCGAGGGCGCGACAGACAGGAGCGTGATCGCGATGAGCACCACGATGGAGCTCGAAGGCCCCTCATTGACCCCATACAGGTCGACGGTGACGCCGGGACCCTCCACCGCGGGCGGCGTGGGCGCGACCGGGTCCTCAGGGTCAGTGGCGGCGAAGGAGGGTGCAGCGGCCAGAAGCAACGACGCTGCGACAGCAGCACCGAGCATCACCGACCGCACCACCCAGGAGGCCTTCCCGGACAGGATACGGATCATGAACGACGAGTAGTCCGTTCTTGCACCGCCACCACCGCCTTGCGCCAGGTGTCTGGCGCAAGGATCGATCCGTCGAGGGGTGTGCGGAGCCGTGGGGCGGCGGCCGTCCGGGCCGTCACCACGTGGGCAGGGTCGAGCGCGCTGGTGCGCGCAGAGCTTCCCGTCATGGGAAGAAGGTCATCGGCGACGATCGTGCTGTCGTCCTTGGGTACGGTGCTGTGAGGTGCGGCGGCGGTCGATTCCGGTTCGACGGGGCACTCGCCCACGTCATGGACGAGCGACACGCCCTGCTCGCTGTAGCCGACGACGAGCTGGCGTCCGCCGACCTCGACCAGAGCAAGTCCCGTGCGGCGCGTGAGTTGTTGACGGCCCACCACGGACATCGCCTGCTGGCTGCGGCGATCGCCCATGCCTGCCTGCACGCGGCGGGAGATCCACCACAGCAGGGCGAGCACGGCGGCCAACGAGAGGCCGACGCGCAGCATGAGCAGGACGGTGTCCATCGTCAGTGACCGGCCTCGGGGGACAGGATCTCGGTGATGCGGATGCCGTAGTCCTCGTCCACCACGACGACCTCGCCGCGGGCGACGAGCCGGCCGTTGACCATCACGTCGGCGGGGTCCCCCGCCGCGCGATCCAGCTCCAGGATCGTGCCCGGAACCAGATCCAGCACCTGGCGCATCGGCAGCCGCGTGCGGCCGATCTCTGCGGTCAGCACCAGTTCGACATCCTGCAGCACCCGCATGCGAGCACGGGCCGCGGCCTCGTCGATGGGCTGAGGGGGAGCCTGCTGTCGCGCGGGTTCCGCGACGCGCTCACGCAGTCCGAACCATGCTTGAGTGACGCCTTCAGCATCGACGAGCGCGTACACCTCGATGTCGGGGTCGGCGAATGCCTCGCCGAGGGGACCCGTCTGCGCGGCGTCCAGCACTCCCGGACCAAGCTCCTGCGCGGCCTCCTCGAGCGCCGGACGGAGGATGTCGGCGATGGTCGCGCCAGCTCCGGCCCCGGCGAGGGCATCGGCGGTGGCGTCTCCGGCGACCAGCACCAGGTCGGCGCTCGCGGCGCCCACGTGGTGGGCACGCACGGCGGCGGCGTCGCTCGCGGGGCCAGCCGCCGGGTCGTAAGGAGCGACCGTCAGCGGCGTGGGCGTGGGCAGCGCGGCGGCGATCCGCTCGGCCGCGGGGTTCGTGTGGGTGGTGGTCATGATTCCTCCTCGGTGGAGACGACGAGACAGGCCGCTCGGGTGCCATTGGCTCCGATGGCCGCGTGGGCGAGCGTGACGCCGCCGACCACCACGTCGAGCGGACGGTCCGCAGGGTGCCCGAGGGGGACGACGTCCCCGACCTCGAGTCGTGAGATGTGCGCGGCGCTCATGGTCCGGCCTCGGAAGCGAGCGACGACGTCCATGGGGACGCCGTTCATGCGGTCGGCCATCTGGGCGACCGCGGCGTCGTGCTCGCGCTGCTCCTCGGGAGTGCGGCCCGCCTGTTCGTCAGAGTGGCGCAGCGCGACCATCAGCGGCTCGGCTGCGAGCATCAGCGTGATCACGCCCTCGACCGGTCCGACGCGCGCCTCGAACCGTGCGACGAGCACCTGATCGGAGGCCGGCACCAACTGCATGAAGCTGGGGTTGTACTTGACTCCTCGGACGGAGAAGGACAGTGGCGCGACCGACGCCAGCCCGTAGGCCAGGTCGGAGCACGCGTAGTCGAGTGTGTCGCCCATGAGCTTCCACTCGATCTCGGTGAGCTCACGGAAGGGGATCTCGAGATTGACCGCAGGGCCGCCCAGCAGGCAGTCCACGAGCGTCATCGTCAGGTGCGTCGGGATCTCGAGCAGCGCCGGGGTGCGGCTCGGCTCGACCTGCAGCACGACAGCCGTCGTCGACCCGGGCAGCGACTCGATGTACTCCGCATAGGTCGACGGCTCCACCTGCTCGAGAGTCAGGTTCACCAGCGCGCCGAGGCGCGACGTCAACAATGTGCCCCACTGGCGCGCGAAGTTCTGAAGCCCGACCTCGAGTGCCCGGGCGTGCTCGCGCGTCAGCGTCATGGGCTGCCGGAAGTCGTAGACCTCAGGCGTGGCTGATCCACGCTTGCGGCGCGATGGGGTCTGGTCGGTCACGCGGGCCACATCGGCCCTCGCGCCGCAATGGTGAGCAATCCGCCCGCAGAGCCCGTCGCCCCCGTTCGGAATGTGATGAACCTCTCGCGAGAGTCCTCTCGCTACTGCGTGACGAAGTCGGTGTAGTAGACGCCCAACACCTCCCCGTGGTACGGCTCCTCGATGGCCTCGAGCAGTTCGTGCTTCAAGGTCTCACGCACCTCAGGATCGGCCAGTTCCTCCTTGGTCTTGCCCGAGAACAGCCCGATCGCCGCATCCAGCGCGACCGCACCGTCGAGTTCGCCGTGACCGCTCGCACCAGTCTGAAGGCCGAGTCCGAGGCGCAGATAGTGGCCGCCTGCCAGGTTGATCGACACCGACTCGAGGGTCTGCACTGGGCCGAGCTCGACTTCTTCGACCTCGGCCTCCGCACCGTCCGCGGGCGTCGCCCCGGGCCCCATCAGGAACCAGTAGGCGCCCACCGCCGCCACGAGCAGCACAGCTCCGATGATCAGGCTCGGCAGCCGTCGCTTCGACGATTCGGCTGCGGGGGCTTCCGCCTCCGGCGCGGTAACGGGGTTGGGGCGCGCACCAATCTTCGCCTTCGGTGCGATCACACGTGGCTCGCTCACAGCGTTCCTCCCTCGGTGGTACGGGCCGCCTCGATCTGCTGGTGCAGTTCGTCGGCGGTGATTTCTCCGGTGTCGATCGCCTCGGCGATCTGGGGCAGCAGGGCTCGGGCCTCTTCCGAGACGTGGGACTGCACCACGATGTCAACTCGCCGGTTCGCTTCGAGCGCGGCATTCGACATGTCGTCGCGCTGGGGTCTGGCGTCTCCATAGCCCGTGGCACCGATGCGTTGCGGGTCGAGCCCGCCGTCCTCGACGAACCTGCGCAGCACCTGGGTCGCACGAGCGCTCGACAGCTCCCAGTTGGTCGCGTAGCGGGAGGAGGGCAGCACATTCGCGTGGCCCTCGATCGACAAGGCTCGCGATTGCTCGCGCAACGGCCCCGACATGGCGTCGATGACGCGCGTGGCCACGCCGGTCAGCGCCGCATCGTCGGCGGCGAAGAACACGTTCGACCCGACCAGGCCGACGACGAGACCGCGCGCGTCGATCTTGAAGGTGACATGCGACTCGAGGCCCTCCTCGGCGAGGCGCTGAGCGAGACGGAGCTGAATGTCCGCCAGCTGCTCGTACTCCCGTGCCGCCTCGAGACGGCTGCGTTCGCCCGTCTGAGCCGCCGTGGTCTCACCGTCGTCGGTCAGCTCGTCATCGGTGGCGACGGAGGCGAAGTCCGGTGCGATCTCGAAGGAGTCAAGCCCGGTGAGCGCCCCCGAGGAGCCATTGATGATGACGGGCGCCGGCTGACCGAAGCCGACCGCGAGCGACTGGCTCAACTGC
Source organism: Demequina aestuarii (assembly GCF_000975095.1). Classification (GTDB taxonomy): domain Bacteria; phylum Actinomycetota; class Actinomycetes; order Actinomycetales; family Demequinaceae; genus Demequina; species Demequina aestuarii. The sequence goes on along the minus strand of NZ_BBRD01000002.1, from coordinate 285,757 downwards.
TCGAACTTCTCCTGATCGACGGCGGACATCGCATACAGCACGATGAAGAGCGCGCACAGCACCGTCATCATGTCGCCATAGGACACGGCCCAGCGTTCGGAGCTGTCATGCTCCTCGTCGTGCCCCTTCTTCCGGGACCGGCCACCGGCGCTCACGCCGCCTCCTTGGTGGCCGGGATCTCCTCCCCCGCGAGGGAGCGCAGGCGCTCGCCCACCACCCGCGGGCTCGATCCGGCCTGCACGGCGAGCAGACCTTCCTTGGCCACCTCCATGCGACTCACCTCGATCTCGCTCACGCGCTTGATGCGAGCGGCGATCGGGAGCCAGATCAGGTTGGCGGAGAGCAGTCCCCACAGCGTCGCGACGAACGCGGCCGCGATCATGTGGCCGATGCTCGACGGGTCCGAGAGGTTCTCGAGGACGTGCACCAGAGAGACGACGGTGCCGATGATGCCGATGGTCGGCGCGAAGCCACCCATGTCGCTGAACACCTTGGCGACGACCTTGTCCTTCGCGGCCCTCGCGTCGATGCGCGCCTCGAGCATCTCGCGCAGGTCCTCCGGGTCCATCCCATCGATCGCGGACTGCAGACCATCGCGCAGGAACGGATCGTCGACCTCGCGCGTCGCCTCCTCGAGCGACAGCAGGCCTTCGCGCCGAGCGCGCTCGGCGAGTGACACGACCAGCTCGACCGTCTGGCCCGTGTTCTGGCGCTTGTAGAGGAGGAAGTCCTTCAAGGACGCGAACGCGCGCCCGAAGTCGGACATCGTGGTGGTGGCCAGACCCGCGCCGAGCGTGCCCCCGATGACCAGCAGCATGGGTGCCGGCAGCACCACCGACATCGGAGTGGCGCCTTCGAGGAAGATCGAGGCGATGACCGCCGCGAAGGCCGCGCCGATGCCGATCAGGGTGGCAAGGTCCATCAGTCGACCTCCGGCGTGGCGTGAAGATGCGGGCGGTCGTGCAGTCCGGTGACGGTCGCCAGAGAATCGTCGCCGGTCTGCTCAGCGATCTCGATCGCCATCGCGGCGACAGAGGCGCGGTGGGCGAGGACGATGCCGGAGAGGCGATCGATGCTCTCAGCGATCAGCAGCTTGGTGCCGTCGATCAACGTGATGATCGTGTCCGGAGTCGCGTCGGCGCGCTGAATCATGTCCGGGTTCACGGCGAAGCGCTCACCGTTCAAGCGCGTGAGAGATATCACGATGCGCACCATCCATGGCTCGGTTCACTGGCCCATCCATGAGCCTGTTGTCTGGGTACTTATCGGCGGGCGGGCGCCGCCTGTGAGGCATCTGCTCGGTGACCCGTCACCCCGGCCGTGGACCGGGGTGACGGACGCACCGCTAGCGCTTGAGGTTGACGAGCTCCTGGAGAACCTCGTCCGAGGTGGTGATCACGCGGGAGTTCGCCTGGAATCCGCGCTGGGCGACGATCAGGTTGGTGAACTCGGCCGAGAGGTCCACGTTGGACATCTCCAGAGAACCTCCCGCGAGCGTGCCGCGGCCGCCGGTGCCCGCTGCCCCCACCTGGGCGTCTCCGGAGTTGACCGTCGGCGCGTACAGCGAGGAGCCGCTCTTCTCGAGACCGGAGGGGTTGGCGAAGTTCGCGAGCGCCACGCGGCCGATGGCCTGCTTGAGGCCGTTGGAGAACGAACCCATCACGGTGCCGTCGGAGTTGATGGCGAAGGCCTGCAGCGTTCCGGCGGCGCGACCGTCCTGTGCGCCGGCGGCAACGGTCTCGAGCTCGGCGAAGCCGGTCAGCGCCGTCAGGTCCACGGCAATGGCCGAGGTGCCAGCCGCCGCATCGGCCGGGAACGGCGGGAACGTCAGCGTGTCGATGGCGCCTGCCGTCGTGAAGGTGATGGAGCCCGTCTGGGTCGAGGTGGTTCCCGCGACGGAGCCCGCGATGTCCCAACCCGTCGCTGTCCGCGTGAACGAGAGGTTCATGGAACGCGCCCCACCCGCCGCATCGAAGACGTCGATCTGACGGTTCAGCACGGTGCCGACGGCCGCGTCGGAAGGCAGGTTGCCCTTGTAGTCCGCCGTGGTCGAGGGCGCCGCCCCCATCAAGGTGGACACCGGCAGCTGCAGGCCGCGGAGGGGGCTGTTGAGATCGATCTCTCCTGCCGCATCGGCGCTCCATCCCTGCACCATCCCGCCGTCGGGCGTCACGAGCTGGCCGAGAGCGTCGAAGCTGAAGGCTCCGGCGCGCGAATACAGCTGCTGCCCGCCCTTGTCGACGACGAAGAATCCGTCACCGGAGATCATCATGTCGGTGGCGCGGTTGGTGAGCTGCGCGGCGCCCTGCTGGAAGTTGGTGGTGATGCCGGCGACCTTCACGCCGAGGCCCACCTGGGCCGGGTTGGTGCCACCGATGCCTGCCTGGGGCGCGCCCGCGTTGTTGACCACCTGGGACAGGGTGTCCTGGAACTGCACCTGGGAGGTCTTGAAGCCTGCGGTGTTCACGTTGGCGATGTTGTTGCCCGTGACGTCGAGCATGGTCTGGTGGGCGCGGAGTCCGGAGATCCCGGAGAACAGTGAGCGGAGCATGGTGGGGTCCTTTTCGGGTGAGGGGGGATCAGTCGTCGGAAGGTTGGATGGCGAGAATGTGGTCGAGGTTCACGTCGGTGCCGTCGACGGAGATCGTGGGCACCACGTTGGCGAACGAGGCGGAGACGGCGGTGCCCGTCACGACGGTGCCGTCCTCATCGGTGTAGGACACTCCGCTGCCGACCAGGCCCATGGCAGCCATGCGCATCGTCAGCGCGAACTGCTCCTGGCTCGTCTCGGAGATCTGGGTGAGCTTCTCCATGGAGGCGAGCTGGGTCTGCTGCGACATCATCTCGTTGGTGTCCATCGGGCTCGACGGGTCCTGATTGCGCAGCTGGGCGACCAGCAGCGACATGAAGACCTCGGAGTCGAGCTCCTGCTTGGGGGCCGTCGCGGGGGCGAACCCCGAGTTGAGGCCCGGGGTCGACGCGGTGGATTCGATGGTCATGATTCTCCTGTCATAGGTACAGATCAACGCCTTGGCTGCCGCTGGACCCAGCGGTGGTCACGGAGCTGCCGGCCGGCCCGACAAGCGCGGGCGCCGTCCCCGTCGGCATCACGGCGAGGCGTGCGGCCTCTCGCTCGGACTGGGCCTCCTCCCGGCCCGCCTGCTCGTCCTGGCCGGGACCGAGGTCGAGGTCGGCGTTCATCCCGGTCGCGGCGAGATCGCGACGGAGGTCGGCGAGGGCGCCGCGAAGCGCCTCTCGGCCGGCCTCGGTCGAGCTGAGCAGCTGCACCGAGGCGCCGTCGGCGGTGATGTGCACCACCACCTTCACCGGCCCGAAGTGCTCGGGGTCCACGGTCACTGTCAGGACGTGCTCGCCCTGAGGAAGGTGACGGATCTGCGCGAACTGGGGCGCCAGTTGGGGCGCGAGCGGCGGGTGCGAGGGGGCCGTCGCGGCCGCAGGCGCTGCGGATGACGGCACGGCGGCGGGAGCCGAGTTCGGCAATGCCTGAGCCGTGGTGCCCGCGCCCTCCACTGCCACGCCGTCGGTCCGGGACGTGCCGGCGGCGGCCGCGCCGGAGGTGGGCGCCGCCTGAGCGATGCTCGCCGCTCCTGCCGCAGGGATGGCAGCGGCGTCCACGGCCGTAGCGGGGACGGCGGCAGCGGCACCGGGGGCTGGACGCGGCGCGGCCGCCGGCACGGTGACGTCGGTCGTCACTGTGGTGTCAGACGGCACGGTGCCACCAGAGCTCGCAGTGTCGGCCGACGTCGCGGCAGCGGGCGACGTCGAATTGCCGGGCATGCCAGAGCCGGACTCGGTCGTGTCGCCACCGAGCGCGACCAGAGAAGCGGCGCTGGCGGAGGACGCGGCACCGGCCTGGCCCCTGCCGTTCGCGGCGGGCGCGGTCGAGTCGTCGGCGGACGTCGACGCTGCCATGAGCGTCGCCGCCGTGGCCGTGGTGCCAGTCTCGGCTCCGGCCCGCGCGGCTCCACCGCCCACGAGGTCTCCGTCAGCGGACTCAGCGGCGGCCTGGTCGGCGCCGGCGAGTTCGATCGCGAGCGCGGCGGTCTCCTCAGAGGTGGCCTCGCCCGGCGCCGTCGCGCTGACCGGAACGTCGGCGGCCTGTGCCTCGGGGGCCTTCGCGTCGTGGACAGTGGGCGTGGAGGACGCGGCCCTGTCGGCGTCCTCGTGGCGCGGGGCGCGGTCCCGGCGGTCAGCCGATCGCCGCTCGGCGCGGTCCTTCCCGCCGACGGCCTCGCCGGAATCGGACTGCTGAGCCGTCTCGAGATGGCGGTCGAAGTCTCTCCCTCCGGCGGCTCGCCCCTCCGCGGCGCGGGACCGGGGTGGCGGCGACAGCAGCGCCTCAGTGACCGTCATGGCTTCTCCTTTGTCTGCCGCAGCGCGGCCTCGTCGAGCCCACGCTGTTCTTCCTTGACGTTCTCGGACGCGACGCTCGCCTCGTGGCGCGCGTGCAGTTTGGCGATGGCCTCGGCCTGTCGACGCGCATCGGTCCACACCGACGTCGCGTCCACCGCCGTGGAGCGCGCCAACTCCAGCGCCAGCGCCAGGTCCTGGACGCGAGCGGAGGACGCCGCTCGCGCGGTGACCACTGCCTGCCATGAGCGGTGAGCCGCAGGATCCGTGCCGTTCATCGCGCTCGCATGGAAGCCCAGCCGGGCGTGATTCTGGTGAGCGGTCCGGACGGCGATCTCGGCCTGCGCGCTGGCGTTGTTGGCGCGCGCCAGCATCGCGGCGGCCTGGTCTTCCTGAAGCTGCCGCGTACGCAGCAGGCCAGCGAGCGGGAAGTGACGAGTCATGAGACCTCCAGCTGTGCCACGAGACGCTCGAGCCCTTCCCAGGCCACGGCGGTGCCGTCGGGTGCGTCGAGGTCCTGCCTCAGGAAGGCATCGATCGCACCGGCGTGCGTGACGGCGGCGTCGACCAACGGATCCGAGCCCGCGGCGTACGCGCCCACGTCGAGCAGGTCCTGCGCACGCCGGCGGGCGGCGAGCACGCGCCGCAGACGCAGCGCGAGAGACTGCTGCGCGGGGTTGGTGACTCTGCTCGCCACCCGTGACACCGACCCGAGCACGTCGATCGCCGGGAAGTGACCCGCGGTCGCGAGCTCGCGGGTGAGCACCACGTGACCATCGAGGATGGACCGCGCCGCGTCCGCCACCGGTTCGTTGTGATCGTCGCCCTCCACGAGCACGGTGTAGATGCCCGTCACCGAGCCTCGGGCAGCGGTGCCCGCCCGTTCGAGCAGCTGCGCGAGCACGGAGAAGGTCGATGGCGGGTAGCCGCGCGTCGCCGGCGGCTCCCCTACTGACAGGCCGATCTCCCGCTGCGCCATCGCCACCCGCGTGAGGGAGTCCATCATGAGCACCACGTCGCCGCCGCCCGCGCGGAACTCTTCGGCGATCCGGGTGGCGACGAAGGCGGCGCGCAGCCGCACCATGGCGGGCTGGTCCGAGGTCGCCACCACCACGACGGAACGGGCGAGCCCGTCCGGCCCGAGGTCGTCCTCGATGAACTCACGCACTTCGCGGCCGCGCTCACCGATGAGGGCGATCACGCTCACCTGGGCATCGGTGCCGCGAGCGATCATCGACAGCAGACTCGACTTGCCGACCCCGGAGCCGGCGAAGAGCCCCATGCGCTGCCCACGACCCACGGTGATGAGCGTGTCCATCGCGCGCACGCCGAGCGAGAGCGGAGTGTCGACCCTCATCCGGTCGAGCGCATCGGGGGCGGAGCCGGCCACGGGGACGCGGGGGATCGGAGAACCCGGCTGCGCCAGTGGACGCCCGTCCATCGGGCGTCCCAGCCCGTCAAGGACGCGGCCCAGCAGCCGCGGTCCCGTGGGGACGGTGAGCGCGTTGCCCGTGGCACGCGCGTGAAGGCCCACGCGGAGTCCCTCGACCGGGGCGAGCGGCATGCATCGCAGTGCGGTGGGCGTGGCCGCGACCACCTCGGCGAGAGTGCCCGCCGGCCCGCCCGCATCGATGCGGACCAGGTCTCCGACAGCACCTGGAAGCCCGGCCACCTCGACCGACAGCCCGAGCACCTGAGAGACCGTGCCGACGAGTTCCGGTGCTGCGGCCGCGACGGCGCGCGGGAACCGGGCGCCGTGCCTGACGGGGCGGCCGATGCTCGGGGCGCTCATCATTCCTCGTCCTGGAGGGCGGCGCGGGCGCGCGCAAGAGCCTGTCCGATGCGCGCATCGAGCATCCCTGCGGGGTGCTCGGTGATCGACTCGCCGGGACCGAGCCCGGCATCGACGGAGATCGTCATGCCATCGGGCACGCTGATCGTGCCGCGCTCCCGCGCACTCTCGACGTATGGCATGTCGTGCGCGCTGAGCCGCAGCGCGGTCGCGTGCGCGCCGCTCGGCAGGGCAAGCGCCCTGGCGAGGAGCGACTCGACGCCGTCCGGTCCCGGGCGCACCTCGCGCGCGACCACGGCCTCCGCCAGATCGATGGCCGCCCCGTGAAGCGTGGCCTCGGCCTCGGCCAGCACGGGCGCTGCGAGCGCCTGCCACTGAGCGACGGCGGCGTGCAGGGCGTTCGCTGCAGAGCGCACCTGCTCGTCCCGCATCGCCTCGCGACGCTCGTGCTCCTCCTGCTCGCGGACTCGCTGCGCCTCGGCCAGCGTTGCGGCGGCGCGGGCGCCTGCGGCCCACCCTGCGGCGTAGCCGGCCGTGCGAGCGGCGTCGGACACGTGGGCGCGCCCCGGCACGATTGCCGTGGGGACGAATCTCGACGTGCGAGCCTCAGGCGACATATTCGTCCTGCGAATCCCGGCTGATCATGATGTCTCCGCTCTCTTCGAGACCGCGGATCACCTGCACCACCCGTGAGCGAGCCTCTTCGACCAGCGACATGCGGACCTTGCCCAGCAGGTCGATCTCCTCGAGCAGTCCATCGCGAGCGCGTTCCGACATGTTCGCCAGGATCTTGTCCCGCACCGCGTCGTCCGCGCCCTTGAGCGCAGTGGCAAGGGTCGCTGGCTCGATGCCGCGCAGCACCAGCTGGATCGCCCGATCATCGAGCACCGTGATGTCCGCGAAGACGAACATCAGCTGGCGAATCTGGTCCGCGAGTTCAGGGTCCTGCTCGGAGAGGCCCTCGAGGATCAGCTTCTCCGTGGCGGCGTCGGCCCGGTTGATGATCTCGACCAGCGGCTCGACGCCGCCCACGGCGCTCATCTCCTGGGACGTGATCAGGTTGGTGGCCTTGCGCTTGAGCTCGTCTGCGACGAGTTCCACCACGTCCGGCGAGGCTCGTTCCATGAGCGCGATCCGCCGCGCGACGATGGTCTGCGTCTCAGGAGCGAAGCCCGCCATGATCGCCGACGCGTGCTCGGGACGCAGGTGCGCGAGCACCAGGGCGATCGTCTGCGGGTGCTCGCCGGTCAGCAGCGACACCACTTGACGGGCATCGGCGCGCCTCAGGAACTCGAAGGGCTGGACCTGAACGCGGCTCGAGAGTCGTTCGAGAACCTCGGCCGCCTTCTCGGGGCCGAGGGTGGCCTCGAGCAGCTTCTGAGCGTAGGCAAGGCCGCCCTGGGCAGCCATGCCCCGGCTCGCGGCGCGCTTGAACTCCTCGAGCACCTCCGAGACCGTGTCGTCCTCGACGCTGCGCAGGCTCGCGATCTCGGCGGTGACCTGATCGATCTCCGCGGAGTTGAACTCGGCCATCACGCGCGACGCGGACGCGCCGCCCATCTGAATGAGAACGAGAGCAGCTTTCTGTGCCCCTGTCAGCGCGACGCTCATGATGCCCTCCCCGCGCCGATCCAGCCGCGCAGCACCTCAGCCACCTCTGCTGGCTGCTGTGTCGCGAACTCGGCGATCTCCTCCCGGACGTAGGCGGCCATGGCCTCCATATCCGGGACGGGCGCCGCCTCGAGCGCGAAGCCCGAGTCGGCATCCGCCGCCGCGTTGGCCTGCTCGAGCAGCACCTGGGTGCGCGCCTCCAGCGCCGCCTGCGCGCGCGCCTCGAGCTCCTCGACAGCCTCGAGGCTCAGTTCCATGCGCTCGCTCTTCCGACGGCGTCGCGCCACCACCATGAAGGTGACGATCAGGGCCAGCACGCCGAGCGCGATGGCCGCCCACTTGGCGATCTCGATATACATGCTCTGTGATGCGGCCTGCTGCGCCTGGTTGTTCGCGTCCTCCAACGCGGCCTGTGCCGCGTCGGCCGTCGAGGTGTCGAAGGCCATCCGGGACATGGAGACGACATCGCCGCGCTCCTCCTGGATGCCAGCGGCGGCTGCCACCATCGCCTGCAGGTCATCGAGGTTGATCGCGGCTGCGGCCGCCTCGTTGGCCACCACCGAGACCGACTGCCGGCGCACCACGCCAGGCGCGGCTTCGGTGGTCTGCGTCACCTTGTTGACGGCGTTGTTCGTGACAGTGTCTTCCTTGCGGTACTCCCCGCCTTCGCCCGTCACTCCCGGCACGGCGATGTTGTCCGGACCGAGCACGCCGGCCTCCATCTGTCCCACACCGGTGTACTCCTCGAGCGTGGTCGACTCGGACAACGGGTCGACCTCGGGGTCCGACGTGAAGGTCTCGCTCGTGGTCTGGGTGCGGTCGAAGTTCAGTTCGGCGGTCACGGACACGACCGCGTTGCCGGGGCCCACCACCTGGTCGAGCATGGCCTGCACACCCGACGCGACGCGCTGCTCGTACTCGGCCGTCTGGCCCGAGTGCTCGAGGGGGGCCGACTCCCCGCCCACCGTCGACAGCACCACACCGTTGGCGTCGATCACCGCGACGTCGGCGGAGGTCATGCCCTCGATCGATGCGGAGACGAGGTGGATGATCGCCTGGACATTCTGGGTGCCGAGCGGGACGCCGGGCGTGGCCTCGATGAATACTGAAGCGGTGGGGGTCTCGGCCTCGGAGACGAACACTGTCTCCTGGGGCAGCGCCAGCTTGACCGATGCCACCTCGACACCGTCCATGGCAGAGATGGTGGCCGCCAGTTCGCCCTCAAGCGCACGCTGGTAGGTCACCTGCTGCTGGAACTCGGAGCTGGTGATCGACATGTCATCGAGCAGCGCGTACCCGGACTCGGTGCCAGTGGGCAGGCCGGCCCCAGCGACGGAGAGCCGCGTGTCGTAGAGCTGGCTCTGGGCCACCAGGATGGTGCCGCCGCCATTGCTGAGTTCGTAGGGCACGCCCGTGGACTCCAGCTGCTCCACCACCGCTGCAGCATCGGCGGGAGAGAGGTTCGTGTACAGCGGCACCATCGACGGCTTGCTGGTCCACTGCACCAGGGCGAACACTCCGAGCACCAGCAGCGCGGCCAGCAGACCTGCGAACACCCTCTGCGCGGCCGACAGGCCCTCGGCGGACTTCTTGAGGCTCTCGAGCGCCGAGGTGATCTGGGACGGCATCAGGCCTGCATCCGCATGATCTCGGTGAACGCTTCCACCGCGCGGTTGCGGACCGCGGCCGTGAGCTCGAGCGCCACGGCCGCCTCCGTCGCGGCGATCGTGTAGTCGTGCACGTCGGCGAGGTCACCCGTGACGGCCTGGACGGCGAGCCCTGAGCTCGTCGACTGCAGTCCCTGGAGGTTGTCCACCGCGCTCGAGAAGGAGGCGGCGAACGCGCCCGGAGCGCCGTTCGGCGCCTGTGCCGCAGCGGGCGCCTCGGGAAGATAGGCACTGGGCTGCACCGAGATGCCGCCGGGAGCGGCCATCGGAGGAATGGACATCAGTTTCTCCCGATGGTGAGAGCGGACGAGTACATGTCGCGAGCGCGATCGATGACGGCGGCATTCGCCTGGTAGCCCCGCTGGGCCATGATCAGCTGGGTCATCTGGCTGGACATGTCGATCTCGGGGTATCGCACGTAGCCCTCCTCGTCGGCGAGGGGGTGGGCGGGCTCGTAGACCAGGCGGCCCTCGGCATCGCCGAACGCCGCACCGGCCACGTGGACGCCGCCGGAATCGCCGCCGTCGACATCGTTGGCCTGGGCGACGATGTAGCGCGCTCGGAAGGCTTCTTCGTCAGTGGCGCGGACCGTGTTGATGTTCGCGAGGTTGTCCGAGACGGCATCGAGCCACTTGCGGTGCACTCCCAGTCCGGTGCCGGCGATCCCGATCGCAGCGAAGGTGCTCATCAGGTGGTCCGCAGTGCGGTGCGGACGGCGGTGAACTGGCCTTCGACGGCACGAGTGGCGAGCTGGTAGCGCAGGCCCGTGTCGGTGTTCGAGACCACCTCGGTGTCGAGGTTGACGTTGTTGCCGTCTTCGCGAGTGGGCTCGAGCGAGCGCGCGACGGTGGCCTTGACTCGGCCGTCTCCGTCCTGCACCGCCGCCGCCAACGCGTCCTCGAAGGCCACCCGTCGGCCCTGAAAGCCGGGGGTCTGCACGTTGGCAATATTGTGCGCGATGACTCGCTGGCGCATCGACAAGGCGTCGAGCGCGCTCGTCATGGCAGAGAAGCTGACGGATCCGAACACAGGGCAGCACCCTTCATCGCAAGGCGGGGCCGATCCATGGCCGAGGCAGTGAGCGATCCGTGCTCAGGCTCCTCATCGGGCCGGCGATGCCTGCATTAAGGATTGTGCCGCGTGAGAAATGTCACCTTCTGGACGGCGCCGGGCGCGCTGAGGGACGTCAGGCAGGGGTGTCGATGTACACCGGCGGCCGCGGGCTGTCCTGCGACAGCTGGGACAGCTGGGACAGCGCACGATCGTGCTGACGGGAGTCTCGCGCGGCGGCAGCCAACCGCTGCGACGCGATGCCCTGTCGTGCCAGCAGCGCGCGGGCGGTGTCGACAAGCTCCAGCGGAATCGGGCCGAGTCCCCTCGGCGCCGACCATCGCGCGGGGAGATGCTCCGGGGCCTCACCCGCGTCGAGGAGGTTCTCTGCGTGCTCGACGGAGAGCGCAAGCGCGGCGATCGCGTCATCCCACGTGGACACGGCGAAGAGGGGTGCGTCCGCCTCTGAGAGACTCATGCCGCACCGAGGTCGCCAGCAGTGCGCTGGGACTCTTGCTGGGCGACCTGCTCCGCCGCCTGCTTCCACGCGTCGCGCAACGGCTCGATGAGACCGCGGCAGGCCGCGACCTCGGCGACGTCTCCCGCCACGTTCGCGTCGACCAGTGCGGTTCCCAGGAACGAATACAGGCCCATCAGCTGCTCGGCACCATCCCACGCGTCCCGGTCGAGCGTCGCCGCCAGCTCGGAGATGATGTCCTGCGCGTGCGTGAGCTCCGTGTGGGCGAGGTCGCGGCGGCCGTCGGTGAGGGCGAACTCAGCGCGCTCGAGGTCGCGCACGAGCCGGTCGTACATCATGACCAGCAGCGTCGCGGGGGATGCGGTCGCGACCGTGTCGTCCAAGTAGCGCGTGCGCGCCGAGGCGTAGTTGAGCATGGCGACCTTCCTAAGATCCCGGGAGCTGTGCCAGTTGGCCCGCGAGCCACGACGACTGCGAGGACAGATTCGACAGGGTGACTTCGAGACTGGAGTAGGTCCGCTGCAGCGTCGCTCGTCTCATCTCGAGCCGCACGTCCCACGCAGTCACCTCGTCCGCATACCTCTCAGCAAGCGACTGGCGGTTGGTGACCTGCTGCGTCAGCGTGCCGTCGTACGGATCGGACGAGGAATCCGCCACCTTCTCGATCCGAGCGGCGAGGGCCTGGACGAAGTCGGCGGTGCCCTGAGGGTCCTCCGCCACGGCGGCGGCGAACGTGGCCTCGTCGAACGTGATCTTGCCATCGCGACTGAGGTTCACGCCCACTGACGACGGCGACACCCCATTCACCGGATAGCTCGCCGCCTCGATGAGCTGGGTGCGCAGCGAGCGCACCGACGCCTCGCCACCGAGCAGCCCGGGGGTGACCGAGGTCGTGCCGTCGTCTTTTGTCGTCCTGGTCGTGGCCGTGCGCGAGTCGATGTCCGCGAGCGCGACGGACAGCGCGCCCACCACGCCGCTGACCAGGCTCTTCACCCCTGCGGCGTCGGGCGCCACGGTGATCGTCACCTCGTCCCCTGGCGCACTCGCGCTGGCGACCGTCACGTCGACTCCGGTCATCAGCCCCGTGAAGGTGTTGGACGACTGCGTGTACGTCTGCTCGTAGGCAGAGCCCTTCCACAAGGTGATCGAGGCATCGCTCGCTTCGCGCGCCACGGACGCGTCGAGCCGTACCGCGCCGCCGCCCGCGACGGCCGCCTCATCGCCGGCGTAGACCTCGAAGGCGCCGTCCGTGCCTGACGTCTCGGACGTGAACTGGATGCGGCTCTGGGTGACGCCACCCGAGGAGACGCGCACCACGGTGGCGGAGACGCCCAGGCCCGCACCGTTGATCGCCGACACGATGTCGGCCGGCGCGCCGGACGTCGCGGTGACGGACTGGGTCGTGCCGTCCGCGCGCTTGACGGTGAGCGTGGGGGGGTCGAGAAGCACATCGCCGTCGGCGATCTCTGCGCTCAGGGACACCTGGGTGGACGCGACGGCGCCGATGGAGAAGGTGAGGGACCCGCCCGTGGCGCTGCCGCTGGCGGTGGCGGTGGCCGCCGTCGAAGTCGAGGTGGCGGTGAATGTCTTCCAGCTGGTCGGATCGGCGGCCTTGCCTGCCGACTCCGAGAGCGAGCGGAGCTTGGTGTTGATCGCCTGGAGCGCGGTGACGACGTCCTGCGTCGTCTGCTGCTTCCTCTTCAGGAGCGTCTGCGGCCCGGCCTCGATCTGCATGAGTTGAGCGATGATCGAGGTCGTATCGAGGCCCGACGAGAGCCCATCGATGCCGAACGCTGCCATGGTCATGCTCCGTTTCGTGCAGAAGGTCGCGAGGCTCCCGAGGAGGGCGGACAGCCATCGGGCTGCCCGCCCTGCATCGGGGGGTGGAGGGGTGGATCCCGCCGGGGCCTGGCGGGATCCACCTCACCTTTAGCGCAGGAGAGAGAGGACGCCCTGCGGGATCTGGTTCGCCTGCGCAAGCATGGCGGTGCCTGCCTGGGACAGGATCTGCGCACGCGTGAACTGCACCATCTCGGACGCCATGTCGGTGTCGCGGATGCGGCTCTCCGAGGCGGACAGGTTCTCCACCGCCACGTTGAGGTTCTTGATGGTGTGCTCGAAGCGGTTCTGCACAGCACCCAGGTTGGCGCGAGCGGTCGAGACCGTCGAGATCTGGGTGTCGATCAGGTTGATCGCTGCCTGCGCACCGGCGGCCGACGTGAAGTCCAGTCCACCAGCGATGGCGACAGCGGTGCCGACGCCGGTTCCGGCGGCTGCGGGGGTTGCCGCGGTGCCACCGGTCACAGTGCCACCGGTCTTCGAGGTCACGACGAGGTCGTTGTCCTGGTTCACGGAGGCCGAGAACGTGTTGGAGAAGTCGGCGTTGGAGTTCAACGCGGCAGCGACATCCCCGACCGTGTTGTAGGAGCCAGCGGCACCCAGCGTCACCGACACGTCGGTGGTGCCGTTGGTGAACGCCATGGCACCCGTCACGGCGGTGGGGGTCACGACTGCGAACGATGCGCCAGCGTTGCCCAGGTTGGAGGCGATCGCGGACACGTCGACGTTGGTGAGGTTCACCGAGATCTGCGAGTTCGCGTCGCCGTTGGCGCCGACCTGGAACTGCATCGTGCCAGCCGAGCCGTCGAGCAGCTTGGTGCCGTTGAAGTTCGTGGTGTCAGCGATCCGGCTGAGCTCGGACTGCAGGTTCGTCACCTCGGTCGCGATGTTGGCGCGAGCCTCGGCGTTGTTCGAGTCGTTGGCGGCCTGAACACCCAGGTCACGCATGCGCTGCAGCATCGCGTGAACCTCGGTGAGAGCACCTTCTGCGGTCTGCACCACGGAGATGCCGTCCTGCGCGTTGCGGGCGGCGACCTTGAGGCCACCCACCTGCGAGCGCAGGCCCTCGGAGATGGCCAGGCCGGCCGCGTCATCCGCAGCGCGGTTGATGCGGAAGCCGCTGGACAGCTTCTCGAGAGACTTGCTCAGGTCGTTCTGAGTGTTGGACAGGTTGCGATACGAGTTCATCGCGGCGATGTTCTGGTTGATCGAGAGACCCATGATGCTGCTCCTCCTTGATTGGGTACAGACGTGGCACCCATCCGTGGGTGCGCACTGGCCTCATCGGCCCCTGACTCCCACTGTTGAGGGATGTGACGAGGATCGTTCTGCAGCTCTTCGCGACGGTTGCCGGCAAGGCAGCATCGTCGGCCCAGCGGCGCACGCGAGCGCTCATGGGGCGAGCCTCGCGCTCACCGAATGGAGCGAGCGGGGCCCTGGAATGACGCGACGATCCTGCCGCCGCGGCGGCCCATGACGGGGAACGGGCTCAGCTGACCTGAACCTCGTCGACCAGATGGCCGACGGCGTTGAGGGTGGGAGCGACCGCTGCCGTGCCGCGGGCTTGCGCTGCGCGCGCAGCGATCGAGGCGTAGTAGGCCTGGCGGCGGCGGTCCGCGACGCCCGCGGCGGGGTCGACCACGACGGGCGCATCCGACTCGAGGTTGGCGTTGAGGCCGTCCTTGAGCATCCCCAGCGCCTCGGTGCGAAGCTGGCTGATGCGGGATCGCGTCACGCCCATCTCCTCGGCGAGCTCGACCACGGGGCGATCATGGAAGAACAGCTGCTCGACGACGTGACGCAGCTTCTCGGGCAGCGAGTCCACGCCAGCGCGAAGATAGCCCAGGCGTTCCGCACCGAGCAGCGCGTCCGCCGGACCGGTGGTCGAATCCACGACCATCTCCGCCACGGCACCGTCGTATGCGTCAATCGAGAGCACGCGGGTGTCCATGTCGACCCGCGCGGCCTCGACTTCGCTGGCGTCGACGCCCATCGAGCGGGCGATCTCGGCCGTCGTGGCGTTGCGTCCGAGCTCCCCTGCGAGAGTGTCGGCGATCGCGGCGACGTCTCTGGCACGGCGACGGGCGGCGCGTGGCGCCCAGTCCATCGAGCGCAGCTCGTCGATCAGCGCGCCCCGGATGCGCATCGACGCGTACCTCGCGAAGGGCACGCCCTTGGATGCGTCGAAGCCGCGGGCAGCGCGGACGAGAGCAAGGGCGCCGGCAGAGGCGAGGTCGGCGCGAGAGACGTGGGCAGGCACCCGGGCGCAGACCTCGTTGACGCTGTAGCCGATCAGCGCGAGGTTATCCTCGATGAGGGCATCGGAGGACGTGAAGGACTCGTTCATGGTGGAAGTATCCGCAGACAACAGCCAGCATGCATAGTGCAAGTTCGGCGCCGTCCGGCGCAAAACGGACATTGATTACGGCAGTGATTCGCGCCACAGTCGTCGCAATCCCTCTCGGATCGTTTCGTTTTCGAAAGTTTCGACGCCGAATTCGGGCATTTCGGGCGACAAGAGGCCCAAAGCCCCCAATGCAGGCGCTCAGGGCCGACTTTGGTGTCGACCTCGTCACATGGGAAGGCGCCTGTGGAATACTCGAAGTGCGGCGCGGCCGGGCGTCACGATTCTCTTATTTTCGAGAATGATGCGGCGACTCACTCAACACTCAGGATTCTGACCGATGGGCCTCATAGGCGAGCCCACACGGGCCACGGCATGCACAATGAAGCGGGCCGGAAGGCTCGGAAGGCGGGGAGCTGCGATGGGATTCGACGAGCTGTCACAAGCGCTGTGGCGCGAGCGTGAGCTCTTGGAGACGCTGCTGTTCAAGCTCGAGGAAGAGGAGCTGCTGGTCGCTCACGGCCGCACTCGCTGGGTCGGGCGTGCAGTCAAGGAGGTCGAGTTCGTCCTCGAGAGCATCCGCAAGGCGGAGCTCGGCCGCGCGGTGGAGGCGGAGGATTCCGCGACGAGCGTCGGACTTGACGCAGGGGCGAGCCTGCGAGAGATCGCCTCAGTGGCGCCCGAGCCGTGGAACGAGCTGATGCACGGCCACCATGCCGCGCTGTCCGAGCTGACCACTCAGATCGCGGCAGTGAGCACCAGCAATCACCAACTGCTCGAACAGACCCTGCGCTCGACGCAAGAGGCGCTGCTCGGTCTCGATCACCAGGCCCAGACATACGACCCGAAGGGTTCAGCGGGCAGCCGCCCTGACACCTCTTTCCTGATCGATGAGGAGATCTGACCGATGAGCTCCTTCTCCGGACTGTCGACCGCACTGTCCTCACTGATCGCCCAGCGCCAGGCGCTCGAGGTCTCCGGCCAGAACATCGCCAACGCGAACACGGTGGGATACACGCGCCAGCGGGCGGACCTTCAGTCCGCGAGCACGTCCAATGTGACCGCGCTCTTCGAGACCTCGAGGGGTACGGGCAACGGCGTCGGGGTGGTCGACATCGCACGGCTCGGCGACCAGTTCCTCGACGCCAGGCTGCGGACGCAGACCTCGCAGGCGGCGCACACGCGTTCGCTCGCCACCACTTTCGGACGGCTCGAGACGGCCGTGATCGAACCCAGCGACACGGGTCTCGCCTCAGGTCTGAACGAGTTCTGGGACGCATGGCAGGACGTGGCCAACTCTCCTGACAACGCCGCGACGCGCACCGCACTGCTCGGTAGCGCACGCACGCTCGTGACTCAGATCGGCGACACCTATCGCGCACTCGAATCCCAATGGAGCCAGGCGCGCGCTGAGACCGACGCCCTCGTCACCGAGGTGAACACGGCGGCGGAATCCGTCGCCCACCTCAACCAGCAGATTCGCGGCGTACTCGCGTCCGGAGGGTCGCCCAACGAACTCATGGACCACCGCGATCAGCTGATCACCACGCTGTCCAACCTCGTCGGTGCCACCGCCACGCCGCAGCAGGATGGGACCGTCACGGTGCTCGTCGACGGCAACCCGCTCGTGCAGGGCGACCGGACCAGCGCGATCTCTGTGCAGGGCTCGTACGTGATGACGGCCGCCGTGAGCGAGCCCGCCCCGTCGCCGGATGCCGTCTCCCTGCGCTGGGCGGACGGCACCGCGCTCGCACTCGACGGTGGCGAGCTTGCGGGCACCCTCACCGCCGTGCAGCCAGCCTCTCTCGGCGGCCCTATCGCGAACGCGGTCGCCGCGGTCGACGACCTCGCGACGCAGGTGGCGACCTCGGTCAACGCCGTGCACACCACCGGCACCACGCTCGCGGCGCCGCCGGCAGACACCGGCGTCGACTTCTTCTCGTTCACCGCCGGCGCGCCGGCCGCGCTCGGGCTCACCGTCGCAGTCACAGACCCCCAGATGGTCGCTGCGGGCAATGGAGTGGGCGGAACGTGGGATGGCTCCATCGCCGATGCGATCTCGCAGATCGGGGTGGCGGTCGACAGCCCGGACGCGCAGTGGCGCGCCTTCGTGGTGGACCTCGGTGTCACGTCCGCAGCGGCGACGCGACGTGCCACGGTCGCCGAGAGTGCACGCTCCACATCCGAGACTCTTCACCTCTCGAACGCCTCCGTCGATCTGGACGAGGAGATGACGAACATGCTCGCGTACCAGCGTGCCTACGAGGGCGCCGCCCGCGTCATGACGGCGATCGACGAGATGCTCGACACCCTGATCAATCGCACC
The DNA here is from genome assembly GCF_000975095.1 of Demequina aestuarii. Classification (GTDB taxonomy): domain Bacteria; phylum Actinomycetota; class Actinomycetes; order Actinomycetales; family Demequinaceae; genus Demequina; species Demequina aestuarii. The sequence continues at coordinate 268,279 of NZ_BBRD01000002.1, read as the reverse complement.
GGAGTGGTAGGAAGGTAGCCCGATGATCTCCCGCGTCACCCAACAGACCGTCCAGCGCTCGACGCTGGGCAATCTCCAACAGAATCTGCGCACGATGTCCGACCTGCAGGCCAAGCTGTCCTCCGGCAAGACGATCACGAAGGCCTCCGACGACCCGAGTGCGGCGAACCGTGCCATGAACCTCCGGGCAGACCACGCCGCGGCGACCCAGGCCAGGCGCAATGCCGACGACGGCGTCAGCTGGCTCGCGCAGATCGACACCGCACTCCAGGGCGCCGTCAGCGTGCTGCACCGGGCTCGCGAACTCACCGTCCGCGGCGCCAACACTGCGTCCGTGAGCGGTCCTGCGGCCGATGCGATCGCTACTGAGCTCGTGGGCCTGCGCGACGCGATGCTCGACATCGCGAACAGTTCGCTGAACGGCCGATCGCTGTTCGCGGGCACCTCTGCCGACGGAGTGGCCTTCGACGACGCAGCGTCTGCCACGCCTTACGCGTGGCATGGCACACCGGGAGCCACGGTGGATCGCCGCATCGGACCCGACGCCTTGGTGCGCGTCGACGCTGACGGCGCCGCCGCATTCGGAGCGGGAGCCACCTCGGTGTTCCAGCTCTTCGACGACATCGCCGCCGACCTGAACGCAGGCGTGAACGTCTCTGGTCGGCTGACCGAGCTGGACGATCGCCTCGAGACCATGCTGACCTCGCTCACCGACGTCGGCGTACGGACCAAGCAGTTGACCGACGCTCAGAACTCCCTCACGCTCCGGCTCCAGGACACCAAGTCCATGCTCTCGGGCATCGAGGACATCGACCTGGCGCACACCATCCTGGAGCTTCAGATGCAGGAGGTCGCGTACCAGGGGGCACTGGGCGCGACTGCTCGAGTGCTGCAGCCGACTCTCATGGACTTCCTGCGATGAGCGTCTCGATCATGATCGACCCGCAGCAGACGTCCACCTGCGCCCTGCCTCAGCAGCTGACGTTCGTCGAGCCGCCTCCCGGGATGTCCGCCCTCACCCGCTTCGACGTGGCGGCTCTCGATGCGCTGGGCCTGATGTTCACCCTGCGCGCCACGGACCATGTCGAGACCCGGCTGTTCGCGGTCTCACCGCGGCCGTACTTCCCGTCGTACGCCCCCCGGATCTCAGAGGACGTGCGCGGCGGGATCGGGATGCATCCCGGTGACGAGCCCGTCCTGCTCGTCATCGTGAACCCGACCGCGGATGGGCTCATCACCGCCAACCTGCTCGCGCCCGTCGCGATCAACCCCGCGACGGGCGCGGCCGCACAGGCAGTGCTCGACGACGAGGAGTGGCCGCTGCGGGCGCCCCTGAGCGCAGAGGCCGCCGCAACCTGACCCGCCCCGCGGGGGGTGATGGCTCCGCACAGGCACGACCTATACGATTCGAGGTATGGGAGTCCTGGATCGCTTCGAGAAGGGCGTCGAGAACGCCGTCCACGGTGCGTTCGCGAAGACCTTCAAGTCCGGCGTGAAGCCGGTGGAGCTGGCGAGCGCCGTGCGGCGCCAGTGCGACGCGCGCGCCGCCGCCGTCGACCGTCATCGCACCGTCGCTCCCAACGAGTACATGATCGCTCTCAGCGCCACGGATCACGACACCATCGAGGCCTGGGGCGCCGATGCTCTCGCTCACGAGCTCGAGGACGCGCTGCGTGACCATGCGGAACGGCAGCGCTACAGCTTCGTGGGCGCGGTCAGCGTGGACTTCGAGCGCGACGATTCGCTGTCGACCGGGCGGCTGGCGGTCACCAGCCGCACCACGCGCGGACCGGTCGCGCCGGCGACTGCACGAGATCACCACTCCCGCTACCCGCTGCTGGACATCGACGGCGAGAGATACCACCTCACCGGCGAGATGACAGTCGTCGGGCGCGGCTCGGAGTCAGACATCGTGGTCGACGACACCGGAGTGTCGCGCCAGCACTGCCGCTTCGAGGTCACCGACCAGGGCACGATTCTCACGGACCTGGGATCCACCAACGGCACCCTCGTGGAGGGTCAGCGCGTGAACGAGGTCACCCTCGTCGACGGGAACGCCGTGACCGTGGGCCGCACCACGATCATGTACTGGGACGGCCTCCCGGTCGACGAGGACGTGTGACCGTATGAGTGAACTCTCGATCACGCTGCTGCGCTTCGGCTTCCTCATCCTTCTGTGGGCGCTGGTGCTCGCCGCGATCGGCGTCCTGCGCGCGGACCTGTACGGCACGCGCGTCACGTCGCGCGGGCGGGGCAGGGCGGCGCGGCGGAGGGACGATGCGAGGGCGGACAAGGTCGCCGCGCCGGCGAGGTCGAACACGGGTGTGCGCACGGGGTCCATCTCCACGCGGGACGACGCCGTCGCTCACCTGGCCGTCACGGCCGGCACGCTCAAGGGCACCACGATTCCGCTTGGCTCCGCTCCCATCCTCATCGGCCGCTCCCCCACGTGCACCCTCGTCATCGACGACGACTACTGCTCCGCACGGCATTGCCGCGTGTTCCCGGAGGCGGGCGGGTGGCTCGTCGAGGACCTGGGCTCCACCAATGGCACGTTCCTCGACAACCAGCGGGTGGACGACCCCATGCCTTTCAAGCGAGGCGACAAGCTGCGCCTCGGCAGCACCACGCTCGAGCTGAGGAGCTGACGTGTTCCTCGGTCTCCACTTCGCCGCGCGCTCTGACGTAGGCCTCATCAGGTCCAACAACCAGGACTCGGCCTACGCCGGGCCTCACCTGCTCGTGGTCGCGGACGGCATGGGCGGCGCCGCCGGCGGAGACATCGCCTCCTCGATTGCGGTGGGACGCCTGGCCGGGCTCGACGGCGAGTCCCACGGACCGGACGATGCCCTCGACGAACTGAAGGCCGCGATCGCCGAGGCCCATGCCGAGATCGTGGACCGCGCGCACAATGACCCTGAGCTGTCGGGGCTCGGCACCACGGTGACCGCCCTGCTGCGGGCGGGCTCCACCCTGTGCATGGCGCACATTGGAGACTCGCGCGCGTATCTGCTGCGGAACGACTCTCTCGATCAGGTCACCACCGACCACAGCTTCGTCCAGCACCTGGTCGACACGGGGCGCCTCAGCGCCGCGGACGCCGAGCACCACCCCAAGCGCTCGATGCTGCTGCGCGTGCTCGGGGACGTGGATGCCGACGTCCCCGTGGACATCTCCGTGCGCGAGACGCGCGCCGGAGACCGCTGGCTGCTGTGCTCCGATGGACTCTCCGGCGTCGTGAGCCGCGACACTCTTCACAAGACTCTGGTCGAGGTCGCCGACCCCGCGGACTGCGCCGACGCGCTGGTGTCGCTCGCGCTCTCCGCAGGAGCACCCGACAACGTGACCTGCATCGTCGCTGACGTGGTCGACATCGACGCGTCGCCCGACGGCGTGGGGCCGCCCACAGCATCGCAGATCGTGGGTTCCGCAGCGCGCGATCGCCATCGTCCCTCCGCCGCAGGACGCTCCGCCGCGGGCAAGGCCGCGCGGCTGTCGACTCCGGACGAGGTCGACGACGACGAGGAGCCTTCCCGAGCGTCCCGAGTCTGGTCTCGCGCTCGCCCGTGGCTGCTTCCCCTCGCCGCGCTTCTCGTCGTGATCGGCGGAGCCTGGGGCGCGTACGCGTGGACCCAGACTCAGTACTACGTGGGCGCGTCGGACCACGAGGTCGCGATCTACCGCGGCATCCCGCAAGAGCTCCCGATCGTCGCCCTCCAGACGCTCGTGGAGACCACCGGCATCCCTCTCGAGGACCTGGCGCCTTACCAGCAGCAGCGCATCGACGACACGATCCGTGCCGACAGCCTCGACGGCGCCAGGGCGATCGTCGAGGCGCTCGAGGCGAACCTTCCGACCCCGGATCCCCTGCCGTCGCCCAGCATCTCCGTCGGACCCTCACCCGGTCCCACCGCCACCCCCTCCCCCAGCCCTGCCGCGAGCGCAGACGCCTCCGCCGCATCGGCCCGTCACAGTGAGGTCGCGCCGCCGGAGAACGGGGCCTGAGTGGCTACCGTCTCCGAGCTGCAGGTGCGCACCGGGCGGCGCGCCGAGATCGCCCTGTTAGGCGTGTCGTGGGCGATCATCGTTCTCGCTCGCGCTCTCGTCGACTACCACGCCGACTTCCTCGAGCTCCGGACGCTCGGCATCTATGCGGCGGCGGCGGCGGCGCTGATGCTCGGATGCCACCTGCTGCTGCGGCGCTACGCCCCGTCGGCCGACCCGGTGCTGCTGCCTGCCGTGCTCGCCATCAACGGCGTGGGTCTCGCGATGATCCGTCGGATCGACTTCGGCTACGCGCAATACCGGGGACGTGAGACCGCGTTCGGCGACACGCAGATCGGCTGGACCGTCGCGGGCGTGCTGCTCGCGATGGCCGTGATCTTCGTGATCCGCGACCACCGCCTGCTGCGGCGTTTCACCTATACCGCAGGAGTCGTGGGGCTGGCGCTGTATCTGCTTCCGCTCGTGCCCGGGTTGGGCGTCACCATCAACGGTGCCCGGATCTGGATCGACCTGTTCGGCCGCTCGCTGCAACCGGGCGAGTTCGCCAAGATCGCGATGGTGGTGTTCTTCGCCGGCTACCTCGTGACCAATCGTGACACCCTCGCGCTGGCGGGGCCCACGTTCCTGGGGCTGCGGTTCCCGCGCCCCCGCGACATGGGGCCGCTGCTGCTGGTCTGGGCCGCTGCGCTGCTGCTCATGGTCTACCAGCGCGATCTCGGCGCATCGCTGCTGTTCTTCGGCATCTTCCTGGGAATGCTCTACGTGGCCACCCAGCGCATCAGCTGGGTCGTCACCGGCGTCGCGCTGTTCGGGGCCGGCGCGGTGCTCGCGGGCACGATCTTCCCGCACGTGCGCGCGCGCTACGACGCGTGGCTCAACGCGCTCGACCCCGACCTCTATTCGGCGGGCACCTCCGAACAGCTCGTGCGCGGACTGTTCGGCATGGCGTCCGGCGGTCTGTTCGGCACCGGCCTCGGCGAGGGGCGTCCGGACCTGGTGCCGTACGCGGAGTCCGACTTCATCATCGCGTCGATCGGCGAGGAGATGGGCCTTACGGGCCTGATGGCGATCCTCGCGCTCTACCTGATCCTCGTGCAGCGCGCATTCCGCACGTCGATCGGCGTCCGGGACGGCTTCGGCAAGCTCGTCGCCGGTGGACTGGGCTTCGCTCTCGCGCTCCAGGTGTTCATCGTGGTGGGCGGCGTGACCAGGGTGATCCCGCTCACGGGACTCACCACGCCGTGGCTCGCCTACGGCGGATCATCGATGCTGGCGAACTGGATCATCGTGGGACTGCTGCTGCGCATCTCCGACCAGGCGCGTCGCACCACGGCGGAGGTGGCCGAGTGAACGAACCCGCCCGGAGGCTGTCCGTCGTCGTCCTCGTGCTGTTCCTCGCCCTCATGGGCGCCGCGTCCTACATCCAGGTGATTGGCGCGGACGATCTCAACCAGGACCCCCGCAACGTGCGCACGCTGTACCGCGAGTACGGCAACTTCCGTGGCCCCATCGTCGTCGACGGCGAGGCCGTCGTGTGGTCGCAGCCCGTGGATGACCCCTTCAACTACCAGCGCAGCTACACCCAGGGATCGCTCTATGCCGCTGCCACGGGGTTCTACTCGATCGTGTACGGCCGCAGCGGTCTCGAGCAGACGGAGAACGCGCTGCTGAACGGCTCCGCCGATGCGCTGTTCTGGACGCGCCTGGGGAACCTGTTCGCCGGCGAGCAGCAGCAGGGAGCCTCGGTCGAGACGACTCTGTCTGCGGGCCTGCAGGAGGTCGCGGCGGAGCAGCTGGGCAGTCAGCGCGGCGCCGTGGTCGCGCTCGATCCCGCCACGGGAGAGGTGCTCGCGATGGTCACCAGTCCCACCTATGACCCCGCCGTGCTCGCGGGCCACGACACCGCCACCGTCAACGAGAACTACGCCGAGCTGCTGGCGCGGGAGGACGGTCCGCTGATCAACCGCGCCATCGCCGGCGATACGTACCCCCCGGGATCCACGTTCAAGCTGGTGGTGGCCGCCGCGGCGCTCGAGGGCGGGTACACGCCGGACACCGAGCTGTACGGCCCCCAGCAGCTCGCGCTGCCCGGCACGAGCCGGACCATCAGCAACTTCGGCGACGCCGAGTGCGCGGGCGACGAGTACCTGCCGCTGTCGGACGCTCTGCGCATCAGCTGCAACACGGCGTTTGCTGACCTGGGGATGTCTCTCGGGTGGGGCGTCCTGGAGCGCAAGGCGCGCGACTTCGGGTGGGACGAGCCCCTCGAGATCCCGCTGCCGGTCACGGCATCACGCCTGCCCGAGTCGCCCAACGAGTCCGAGACCGCGATGAGCGCGCTCGGCCAGTTCGACGTGCGCGCCACCCCGCTGCAGATGGCGATGGTGGCCTCCGCGATCGCCAACGACGGCGTGCTGATGAAGCCCTACCTGGTGGACACCGTGCGCGCCTCTGATCTCACCGTCGTCTCGCAGACCGAGCCGGAAGAGTACCGCCAGTCGATGAGCGCGGAGGACGCCTCCGATCTGACGCAGATGATGGTGGGCGCGGTGTCCGACGGCACCGGCCGCGCCGCGCGCATCGACGGGGTCGAGGTCGCCGGCAAGACGGGCACCGCGCAGACCGGCCAGGACACTCCTCCCCACGCGTGGTTCGTGTCATTCGCTCCCGCAGACGATCCGGTGATCGCGGTCGCCGTCATCGTCGAGGAGGGCGGAGAGACCGGCTCGGGCGCGACCGGAGGATCGGTGGCGGCACCGATCGCGCGCTCGATCATGGAGCGGGCGATCCAGCTCGACGCGGAGGGAGACCTGTGAGCATTCACGCGGGCACCACGCTCGGCGGTCGCTACGTGCTGCGGTCGCTTCTCGCCGTAGGGGGCATGGGCGAGGTGTGGCGCGCCGCCGACACCGAGCTCGATCGCCCGATCGCCGTGAAGGTGCTCAAGGACTCCGCGGCCGCGAACGAGACGTTCCTCAAGAGGTTCACCAACGAAGCGCGCAACGCTGCCGGGCTCACACACCCCAACATCGCCCAGGTGCTCGACTACGGCGACCAGGAGGGCACCGCGTACCTGGTGATGGAGCTCGTCGAGGGCGAGCCGCTGTCGTCGATCCTCGAGCGTGAGATCACCATCGACGAGCCTCGTCTCGCCCACATCCTGATCGAGACCTGCCGCGGCCTCCAGGTCGCTCATGACGCCGGCGTGATGCACCGCGACATCAAGCCCGGCAACCTGCTGGTGTCCGAGGGCGACGCGGTCAAGATCACCGACTTCGGAGTCTCGCGCAGCGTGGACCAGACCACCCTCACCCAGACCGGCATGGTGATGGGCACGGCCCAGTACCTCGCCCCTGAGCTCGCGCTCGGCAAGCCCGCCACCCCCGCATCGGACGTCTACGCGCTGGGAATCATCGCGTTCGAGGCCGTCGTCGGCAAACGACCCTTCACCGCCGCATCGGCCGTGGACATCGCGATCGCCCACGTGAACGAGCCGGTCCCGGCGCTGCCCCGGAGCGTGTCCGAGGACCTCGCACGCATCATTCACGACGTGCTGGAGAAGAACCCGCGCAAGCGCCCTCGCACTCCGGATGCGCTGGCACAACGGCTCCTGTCCGCACGTCTTCACCGCGGCGAGTCGACGCGCGGTCCGGGTGCAGACGGTGTCCGCGCGGCCGCGCCCGGGGGCCATCCCGAGAGCGCCTCCTCCCCTCGATCGCCGGGCACGGGCGGGACGCGCACGCGCGGCCGCGCCACCCGGACCATGCCGCCCAGCATCGCCCCCACCGAGCATCGACCCCGCCCCGACATGCGGCCCACGCGGGATTCGAAAGGATGAGTGCGACAATGGCACCCGACAGCGCTGCGGAACGTAGGAGACTGAACGACTGATGAACGACGACGCGAACATGCTTGCGGGACGATACGAGGTCGGCGACCTCATCGGCCGTGGTGGCATGGCCGAGGTTCACATCGGCTACGACACCCGCCTGGGCCGAACGGTCGCCATTAAGATCCTGCGCGCCGACCTGGCGCGCGATCCGTCCTTCCAGACCCGATTCCGCCGCGAGGCGCAGTCGGCGGCGGGACTCAACCACCCCTCCATCGTCGCCGTGTACGACACGGGCGAGGACCACATTCCGGGCGCGACCGGCAATCCGCAGGCGGTGCCCTTCATCGTGATGGAGTACGTCGAGGGCCACACGGTCCGCGACATCCTCAAGGGCGACGTGGCGGCCCCCATCGACGAGGCGGTGGAGATCGCGTCGGGGGTGCTCACCGCCCTCGACTACGCCCACCACGCCGGCCTGGTGCACCGTGACATCAAGCCCGCGAACGTGATGCTCACCCCCACCGGCGCGGTCAAGGTCATGGACTTCGGCATCGCCCGCGCCCTCGCGGACGCCGGCAACACCATGACGCAGACCCAGGCGGTCGTCGGAACGGCGCAGTACCTGTCGCCCGAGCAGGCGCGCGGGGAGACCGTGGATGCCCGCTCCGACCTCTACTCCGCCGGCTGCCTGCTGTTCGAGCTGCTCACCGGACGTCCGCCGTTCATCGGCGACTCCCCGGTGTCCGTCGCCTACCAGCACGTCCGCGAGGAGGCCCCCAAGCCCTCCGACTTCGCCTCGGACGTGCCCACCGCACTCGACCAGGTGGTGCTGCGCGCGCTCGCGAAGAACCGCGATCACCGCTACGCGACCGCTCAGGAGTTCCTGGGCGACCTGCGCGCCGTCATGGGCGGCGGCCAGGTCAGCCCCTCCACGGGAGCCATCGCCGTAGGATCTGCAGCGTTCGGCGCCGGAGCGGCCGGCGTGGCGGCCGCCGCCGGCATGACCCCCGAGCAGATCGAGGACCAGCCCACTCAGGCGATGCCCGCACAGCAGTCCGGGCCCGCCACCGACGCGACGCAGGTCATGCCCGCCGACGCGTCGCCGGCGTGGGCCTCCGTCGGAGGCGCCGGGTCGGTCCCGCCGCCGCAGTCCTCGACCGTCGCGGTGAGCGACGAGCGCGAGCTCGACGACGAGGACGACTCCCGTCGTCGCAAGATCATCCTGTGGGTGTCGCTCGGCGTGGCCGCGCTGATCGCGATCATCCTGCTCATCCTGCTGTTCAACCGCGACGACGAGCCCGAGGTCATCATGGTGGCCGTCCCCGACGTGGTGGGGATGACTGAGGCGGAGGCGTTGGCCGAACTCGACGACGTGGGCCTCGTGGGCGAGACGACCACCGAGCCGTCGGCCGAGATCGACGAGGGGCTCGTCATCAGCACCGACCCCGCCGCCGACGACGAGGTCGAGGAGGGCACGTCGGTGTCCGTCCTGGTGTCCGCTGGCCCCGATGCCGTGGAGATTCCGAGCGTGCGCGGGCTGCGAGAAGAGGATGCCGTGCGCCAGCTGGAGGAACTCGGTCTCGTGGTCACCATCGGCGATCCCGACGACGACGACCCCGACCTCGAAGAGGGCCGCGTCACCCGCACCGAGCCGGTCGAGAGCACGGAGGTCCCGGGCGGATCCACCGTCGAGCTGTTCCTGTCGAGCGGCATGGTGGAGCTTCCCGACCTCGTGGGCGCGGACGAGGACGCCGCCAGAGCACAGCTGAACAAGCTGGGCCTCATCCCCGACACCACCGACGTGCCGGATGATTCCGTCGCACCCGGCACGGTGCTGTCGCAGAGCCCAGGCGCCGGGCGCGTACCCCAGCGCTCGACCGTGAACCTCGAGGTCGCGGTCGCTCCCTCGACCGTCGCCGTGCCCGATGTCACGGGGCGGTCCAAGGCCGATGCGGAGCGCGAGCTCGGCACGCAGGACCTCAGCTTCGCGTACGACGCCGAGCAGTTCTCGGACGACATCCCCTCGGGGTCCGTCATCTCCCAGAACCCGAACGGCGGCACCCAGGTCGCCCCCGGCACTCAGGTGAGGCTGGTGCTCTCCAAGGGCCCCGAACCGGAACCGGAGCCGGAGCCCGAGCCCACGGGCGGTGCTTAGCCATGGCGCGCATCGGCGATGAGCCATGACCACGGCCGATGCGCGCGTGCGCCGCTCCGAGGCTCTCCGCACCGCAGGTGAAGGCAGGCCTGACACGGCCGCGACTCTCCGGGAATGTCGCGGGCTTTGCCCGACGTTGACCGGGTCATCATGTCACCGGTGCTGACCACAGACGGCCTGCGCTCCTTCGTGGATGCGCGGCTTCCGCACGTCCACGAGACCCTCGGCGCACACGTCCGCGCCGCCGCTGCGGAACTCCCGGTCGCGGGCCCCGACTACGCGCGGCTGTGGCGATCCATCGGCGAGCAGTTCTCCGGCGGCAAGAACCTCCGCCCGTCGCTGACCCTCGCCGCCTACGCGGGACTGGGCGGCGACGATGCCGAGGCCGTGGTTCCCGTCGCTGCCGCGATGGAGATGCTCCACACCGCGATGCTCGTGCACGACGACATTCTGGATCACGACGAGGTGAGGCGCGGTCGCCCCAACGTTGCCGGTTGCCGTCGAGCGGACCTCGCGGATCGCGACCTTCCCGCCGACCAGGTCGAGGACCATGTGCTCTCGGCCGCACTGCTGGGCGGAGACCTGGCGCTGTCGAGCGCCTACGACCTGGTGTCGCGCACGAGCCTGCCCGCGCACCATCGGATCGCGTGCCTCGACCTCATCACCCGGGCGGTGCGCGCCACCATCGCGGGCGAGCTGCTCGACATGTACGGCGACCTGACTCCCGTCGCGGAGGCGGACGCCCTCCGCGTCGCGGAGCTCAAGACCGCGACCTACTCGTTCGTCGTGCCGCTGCTCGCGGGAGCCCAACTCGCGGGGGCGGACCCCACGATGGTGTCCCACCTCGAGCGCATCGGCACCGGTCTGGGACTGAGCTTTCAGTTGGCTGATGACGACCTGGGGGTGTTCGGCGACCCGGGCGAGACGGGCAAGTCGAACCTGTCCGATCTGCGCGCGGGCAAGCGCACAGAGCTGGTGCGCCAGGGCTTCGTGGCCGCCTCTGCGGATCAGCTCGCCGTGCTGGAGCGCCACGTCGGAGACCCGGACCTCACGAGCGCCGATGCGGATCGCGTGCGGGAGATCCTGGTCGAGACGGGGGCGCGCGGACGCACCACGGCCCTCTCTCGGCGCTACGCGAGGGACGCCGCCCGCATCGCCCGTGAGCGAGTGCCGGCACCACTGAGCGGGTACCTGGTCGACTTGGTCGACACTCTCGACGGGCGGTCGTCGTGACCTCTGCTCGCCGCCGGGTGCATCAGAGCAACGAGACGTCGATGGCGCTGTACGACGAGGCGGCTCACGCCGCCGCCGCCCAGGTCATCTCCCGCTACTCCACGTCGTTCGGCATGGGCGCGCGCATGCTGAGTCCCACCCAGCGGCGCCACATCGCGTCGGTCTACGCGATGGTGAGGGTGGCGGACGAGATCGTCGACACCTATCAGGGCGCCGACGCCGCCGAACTGCTCGATGGCTTCGAGGCCGAGGTGTGGCGCGCCATGACCTCCGGATACTCGACCAACCTCGTGGCGCACGCGTTCGGCGCCACCGCGACCGCAGTCGGCATCACCCGCGAGCAGACCGACCCGTTCTTCGCGTCCATGCGGATGGACCTAGAGCGCGCGGTACACGACGAGGAGTCCTTCGCGTCGTACGTCTTCGGCTCCGCCGAGGTGGTGGGCGAGATGTGCCTCGCGGTCTTCGCGAACGCCGGCTCCGGGCCGCGGCCGCTCGACGCGGACATGCGCGAGGGCGCGCGCCGACTGGGCGCCGCATATCAGAAGGTGAACTTCCTGCGCGATCTTGGTGCGGACGAGGACCGCCTGGGTCGCTCCTACTTCCCGGGCGTCACCTCATCCACCCTCACGGACGCCCGCGTCGCGGAACTGGTCGCGGACTGTCGGGCGGACGTGGCCGCCGCCGAGGCGTGCCTCGCCGGCCTGCCCCGGCGCTCTGCTGCAGCCGTCCGCACCACGATCGACATCTACGCGCGGCTCCTCGATGAGATCGAGGCCACCCCCGCCGCGTCCCTCGCGGGCGCGCGCGTCCGCGTCGCGAACGGCACCAAGCTGTACCTGGCGCTGCGGAACTCGTGTCCATGGACCGCGCCCCGGCGGGACTCCCTGCAGGCATCGGCGTGAAAGGCGACAACTCATGAGCGGTCACGTGGTGGTCATCGGCGGTGGGGTGAGCGGTCTCGCGAGCGCCGCGCTGCTCGCGCGCGGCGGCGCGGACGTCACGCTGGTGGAGCGGCACGATCGCGTGGGCGGCCGCGCCGGCCGGCTCGAGGTCGATGGCTTCACGTTCGACACCGGACCGTCCTGGTATCTGATGCCCGAGGCCTTCGAGCACTTCTTCGCGCTGCTCGGCCGTCGCGTCGAGGACGAGCTCGACCTCATCGACCTCGACCCGCGGTACCAGGTGTTCTTCGAGCGCGACAGCGCCGCGCTGGCGGACGTGCTCGAGGTCACAGCGTCGTCAGACACGAACCGTGCCCGGTTCGACGAGATGTCTCCGGGCGATGGCCAGGCGATCGCCGACTACGTGGATGAGGCCACAGACCTCTACCGGCTCGCTCTCGACAGGTTCCTCTACACGACCTTCGAGCGTCCGCTGTCGGTCGCTGATCGCTCCCTTCTCCCACGCCTGGGGTCGCTCCTCCCGCTGCTGACGCGCTCCCTTGGATCTCGCATCGCGGGACGTGTGCAGGATCCCCGCCTGCGTCAGCTGCTCGGCTTCCACGCCGTGTTCCTGGGATCCTCCCCCGATCGCGTGCCGTCGCTGTTCTCGCTCATGAGCCATCTCGACCTGCGCGACGGCGTCCGCTATCCGCGCGGCGGTCTCTACGCGGTCGTGGAGGCCCTCGAGCGTGCAGCCGTGGCCGAGGGAGTGACCATCCGCACCGGCGCCGATGTCCGCCGCATCGTGGTCGAGGACGGCCGGGCCGTGGGCGTCACCCTCGCGGACGGCGAGACGCTCCGGGCCGATGCGGTGGTGTCCTCCGCGGACATGCACCACACCGAGACTGAGCTCCTCGAGGAGGAGCACCGCGCCCGCCCCGAGAAGTCGTGGCGCAAGGTGCGGCCGGGCGTCAGCGCGCTGCTCGTGATGGCCGGCGTCGAAGGCGAGCTTCCCGAGCTGAAGCACCACTCGCTGTTCTTCACCCAGGACTGGGACGCCAACTTCCAAGCGATCATGGAGCGCGGCGAGGTGCCTCATCCCGCCTCTGTCTATGTGTCCCGCACCACGGCCACCGACCCCTCCACGGCGCCGGCCGGGCACGAGAACCTCGTGATGCTGGTGCCGTTCCCCGCCGAGCCCGCGCTCGGGGCGACTCCGGAGTCGCGGGAGGCGATGGAACAGCACGCGGCGCGCTACCTCGACCAGGTGGGCGCCTGGGCTGGGGTTCCCGACCTGCGTTCGCGCACCTCGATCAAGGCGATCCTGACGCCCTCGGACTTCGCCGCGTCACTGTCCGCCTTCAAGGGTGGCGCGCTCGGGCTCGAGCACACCCTCCTGCAGTCCGCCATGTTCCGCCCCCGCAACATCTCCAGCAAGGTGTCCCACCTGCTCTACGCGGGCGCGTCGACCGCGCCCGGCATCGGGGTGCCGATCTGCCTCATCTCGGCAGAGCTCGTGGCGAAGCGGCTGCTCGGGGAGACCTCGGCCCACCCGTTGAACACCCCGCTCCCGGCCGGCTACCTCGCGCGTTCCCGCAGACGGGGCCCGCTCGGCGACCTCGCGCGCTCGCTCGGGGCCTCCTCCGCGCCGCGTCCCGCATCGCCACCGCAGGCGGGGTCGTGACCTCCTGGCTCTACCTGGGTGCGCTCACCGTGAGCCTGCTGGGCCTCGGCACGCTCGACTGGCGGTATCGCCTCGCCCTGTTCGTGGAGACCCGCCGCACTCTTCTCACGCTGGCGTCGGCCGTCATGGTCTTTCTTGTGTGGGACCTCGTGGGGGTGGGTCTTGGAATCTTCTTCCGCGGCGACGCGCCCTACATGACGGGCGTGCTGGTCGCGCCCGAGGTGCCCATCGAGGAGGTCGCGTTCCTCACGCTGCTGACCTACCAGACGCTGCTGCTGTGGCGGGCGTACTCGCGCTCGCGCCGCTCCCGAGCCGTCGAGGGCGGAGCGGAGCTGTGACCTACGTGGTGCTGTCCGTGGTCGCGCTCGCCCTCATCGCGGCCGCGACCGTGCCCGTCCTCAGGCGCGTCGAGCGACCGCCACTGCTGCTCACCGCGCTGGTGCTGCTCGTGCTCACGGTGGTCTTCGACAACATCATCGTCGGAGTGGGGCTCGTGGCCTACGACGAGTCGCTCATCAGCGGCGTGCTCATGCCCATCGCCCCCATCGAAGACCTCGCGTACGCGATCGGCTCGGTCATGCTGGTGCCGGCACTGTGGATCCTGTTCGGGCGACGTCGAGACGGGAGCGCGGGCGCCACGAGCACCGGCGCCGCGGACCACGATGCCCAGGAGCCGCAGCCGTGATCGCGGCCATCGTGAGGGCCTCGCGCCCCATCAGCTGGGTGAACACCGCGTTCCCGTTCGCCGCCGCCTTTCTCATGGCGGTGCGCGAGATCGACGCGGTGCTCGTGGTGGGCACCCTGTTCTTCCTCGTCCCGTACAACCTCCTGATGTACGGCGTCAACGACGTCTTCGACTACGAGTCCGACCTCGCGAACCCGCGCAAGGGCGGCGTCGAGGGCGACGTCATCCGCGACCGGGCCGAGGCGGCCCGCATCCACCGAGGCATCCTGTGGACGAGCGCGCTCACCACGCTGCCTCCGGCGATCTGGCTCGCGCTGCAGGGCGGCGTCGCGGCGGCGATCACGCTGGCGCTGGTGCTGTTCGGGGTCGTCGCCTACTCGGCGCCGGGACTGCGGTTCAAGGAGCGCCCATTCCTCGACTCCCTGACCTCGTCGCTGCACTTCGTGGGCCCGCTGCTGTATGCGTTGGTGCTCGCCGGCGTGTCACTCACGGACCCGGGCGTCTGGCCCGTGTGGGCGGCGTTCATCGCGTGGGGAATGGCGAGCCACGCCTTCGGCGCGGTGCAGGACGTCCGCGCGGACCGCGAAGGAGGCATCGGCTCGATCGCGACCGTGCTCGGCGCGCGCGCCACCGCCCGCCTCGCCACCGTGCTCTACGTCGCCGCATCGGCCGTGCTGCTCGCGATGCCGTGGCCCGGCATCCTGGCGGCCGCGCTGCCGCTCGCGTACGCGGCGTCGACCGCCCGGTTCTGGAACGTGACCGACGTCACCTGCGAACAGGCGAACCGCGGGTGGCGGACCTTCCTGTGGCTCAACCAGCCCGTGGGGTTCCTCGTGACGATGCTGCTGATCGTCGTGTGGAACGGCTGGCTCTAGCGGCGGCGCTGACCGCCTACTGACGCACGAGCGGGGACAGGCCCGCTGACCGCCCCTCCGCATCGGGCATCCCGCACACCTCGAGCCAGTTCGCCAGCAGGCGATGGCCGCCCTCGGTCAGCACCGACTCGGGGTGGAACTGCACGCCGTGCAGTGGCAGCTCGCGGTGCTGCAGGCCCATGATGATGCCGTTGTCCGTCCGGGCCGTCACTTCGAGCTCATCCGAGACCGTGTCGGTCTCGACTGCGAGCGAGTGATAGCGCGTGGCGGTGAACGGCGATGCGAGCCCGCGCAGCACCGAACCGCCCTCGTGCCTGACGTGGGAGGTCTTGCCGTGCATCAGCTCGGGGGCGTGTGAGACGACCCCGCCGTAGACCTCGGCGAGGGCCTGGTGGCCCAGGCAGATGCCCAGCATGGGGGTGCGGGTGCGCGCACACTCGCGGATGACGTCGTTCGAGGCGCCCGCCTCCGCAGGAGTGCCGGGACCCGGTGACACCAGCACGCCGTCATACTCAGCGATCGCATCGGCCTCCGCCACCGCGTCGTTGCGCACCACCACGGTCTCCGCGCCCATCTGGCGCAGGTAGCCCACGATCGTGTAGACGAACGAGTCGTAGTTGTCGATCACAAGGATGCGGGTCATGGCTCCTCCACGGTGGTCTCTTGGATCGCAAAGTACTCGGACGCCCAGGGGAACACATACTCGAACAGCACGAAGACCACCGCGGCGAGCATGAGGAGGAGCAGCAGCACGCGCAGCACCGCCGGCCCCGGCAGCGCGTTCCAGATCATGGTCGAGATCATGGCGCTGCCACCAGCAGCTCTTCGGGAACGCCGTTCCCGGTCGGGGCCCAGTAGTCCAGGCGACCGTGCACGACCCACCGCTCGGCAGCGGAGAACTTGGGGTGGCAGGTGGTGAGCGTGATGTAGCGGTCGTCTGCCTCGACGCCGGGCTCGCCCGGCATCGGTGCGATCACCTGGACGTCCTGCGGCGTCACGATGTCCCAGGACTCGACCGTGTACACGAACCAGGCGTCCCCGGTCTGGACGATCAGCGCGTCGCCGACAGCGAGCTGGTCGATGTCCACGAACGGCTTGCCGTAGGTGGTCCGGTGCGCGGAGATCGCGAAGTTGCCGGTCTGACCGGGGAGCGCGGTGTCGGGGTAGTGGCCGATCCCGAGCGGGTCGAGCACGTCCGCACGGGTGACCCCTTCGTAGATCATCTTCGTGTAGTCCTCGCCCCAGCGCGGCACCATCAGCGCCGCGAGCTTCTCGGCGAAGTCGGGGTACCTCATCTCAGGCGGGTCCGTGTCGCGCATCTTCAACTCGTCCGGGATGGTCTCGACGATGTCGGCGGCGACGATGGCCGGCTGCACCCACTCCGTCTCCTCGACGGCCTCGCGCTGCACGCGCTCGCCCTGAACGTCCGTGTAGAACAGCTGCCACACGACGAACAGCGCGATGAGCACGCCCGCCGCGATGAACAGTTCGCCCAGGATCCCCACCACGCTGAGGCGACGCTGCGGGGGCCGCGCCGGCGCGGGGACGTCCGCGTGGTCGCGGACGCGGGTATCGGTCGTCATGATGCGACAAGCGTACGCGAGCGCGTGGGGGTGCTGACGTCTGGCCCGTGCGTAGGTACGCTGGACCCCATTCATGCCCGCACGCCGCGGGCCGAACCCTGCATCGGAGTACCACCGTGGCCGTCTCGAAGAAGCGCGACAAGAACGTCTACAAGGCCCCCCGCAACCTGGGGAAGCCGGACGACACCGACAACCCCCGGTGGCTGCTGCCCACGGCGGTGACGCTGCTGATCATCGGCCCGGCGTGGATCATCACGTACTACATCTCGCGCGCTCAGTACCCGCTCGACATCGGCGACTGGAACCTGCTGGTGGGCTTCGCGTTCATGGCCGCAGCGATGATGCTGCTCACCCGCTGGAAGTAGCGCACCGACCCCGTCCTCGCCGTGAAGTGACACCGGTGTAGTTTTCCCCCGCTGTGGACAACCTTGGGGACAACTACACCGGTGTTATTCACATCTGGGGGTGGAACGGGGGATGCCGGCGCCCGGCCGATGCGCGGGACCCGGGGCGGCGGACGCTCAGTTGCCGGGCTGGGCACCGGCGCGCGCGGCGCGCTCACGGCTGTCGACGCCGCGGAACATCACCAGCATGATGATCGCGCCGACCACCGCTCCGCCGAGGTGGCCCTGCCATGACAGGCCGGCGAAGAACGACAGCGCAGGGATGAACTCGGACACGAGCGGACCACCGATGAAGATCGCGGCGATCACCAGCACGGACTGATACGGCAGCCGCAGGCGCTTGAGCACGATGCCGTAGGCGGCGAGCAGGCCGAAGATCGCTCCCGATGCACCGCCGTGGACGCCCTCGTTCGCCAGCAGCATCACGCCCGCTGACGAGCCGAGGAGCGAACCGAAGTACAGCGCGGCGAAGCGCACGCGTCCCATCGCCGGCTCGAGCGCATTGCCGAGTTGCCAGAGCGCGACCATGTTCATCGCGATGTGGAAGAAGCCGAACTGGACGAACCCGGCGGTGATCCACCGATACCACTCGTCGCCCACGTTCACGTACTGAGCGATCAGCGACTCGCTCGCCCCGGGCCACAGCCCCAGGTAGCCCTGCCAGCCGTCGCCGATGAGCATCGGCGCGAGCAGGAACACCGCGATGTTCAGCCCGATCAGCACATACGTGACCAGGGGCGGCCCCGAGGCCGCCGTGAATCCCAGCCGCGAGCGCATCGGCCGTGCCTGAGCCTTCGCCTGAGCGAGGCAGTCCACGCACAGCACGCCGACCGCCGCCGGCCGCTGGCACTCCGGGCACGCCGGCCGCTCGCAGCGCTGGCAGCGCACGTACGCGACGCGGTCCGGGTGCCGAGGGCAGGTGGGTGCGGACGATTCGCCAGGCGGCTGGGTCACGCGAGTTCCTCTAGGAGACGGTCACGGCCGTGATCATGACGTCCTCGAGCGGGCGGTCCCGCCCGTCCGTGGGCGTCGCGGCGATCTTGTCGACGATCGCGCGCGACTCGTCGTCTGCGACCTTTCCGAAGATCGTGTGGGCCTGGTTCAGGTGCGGGGTCTGGCCGACGGTGATGAAGAACTGCGAGCCGTTGGTGCCGGAGGGCTTGCCCGTGATGGGGTTGGTGCGCTTGCCGGCGTTCGCCATGGCGAGCATGTAGGGCTCGGAGAACTGGTTGTTGGCGTGGATCTCGTCGTCGAACGTGTAGCCGGGACCGCCGGTGCCGGTGCCCTCGGGGCAGCCGCCCTGAATCATGAAGCCTTCGATGATGCGGTGGAAGATGAGCCCGTTGTAGAACGGCTCGGTGCTCGGCTTGCCCGTCTCGGGGTCCGTCCACTCCTTCTCGCCGGTGGCGAGGCCAACGAAGTTCTTGACGGTGGTGGGGGCGTCGTTCGGCATCAGTTCGATGCGGATGTCGCCTGCGGTGGTCTCAAGAGTTGCGATCATGGGGACTATTCTCGCATGCCGCTCGCGTTACTCATATGGAAGTGACAATATGGGGGATCAGGACACCCCCTGCTAATTGGAGGCACCTCACGTGGCACGCAAGAAGAATCCCCTCGATCATCTCGACGTGGACCAGTATCGCGCGCAGGCTCAGGAGGCCGCCGCGCACGCGAAGGTTGCGGCTGAGCAGGCATCGAAGTCCGCCAAGAAGGCGGCGAAGGAGGCTCAGAAGTGGGCCGCCCCGCAGTATGACAAGGCCGTCGACTGGGCCGTGCCCCAGGCACACAAGGCCAAGGAGTGGGCCAAGCCCTACGCCAAGAAGGCCTACCACTCCGGCGCTCGCAAGGCTGAGCCCTACGTGCGCCGCGCCGGCGACACCGCGACGCACTGGGCCGACGTCGCCCACGCAGCCGTCGTGAGCGCCGCGATCCCCGCCGCGCTCCACGCCGTGGAGAACGCCGCGCATGAAGACGAGAAGCGCAGCTGGGGCCGCGTGCTCATCCCGATCGCTCTCGTGGGCGCCGCCGCCGCAGCCGTCGTGGTGTGGGCGCGTCGCGACCCGGGCCGCGACACGTGGGCCGGCGAGGACGAGGAGTGGGAGCTCGCAGGCGACGGCGACTTCAAGCGCCAGCTCCGCGACAACGTCAACAAGGCCACCGACGCGGCCGTGGACGCGGCGAAGAAGGCTGCCGAGGCAGCCGCCTCCGCCGCGACCGCAGTGAAGGAGCAGGCCGGCCCGACCGTCGAGAAGGTCAAGGAGCAGGCAAGCCCCACGGCTGAGCGCCTTCGCGACACCGCAGTCGAGCAGAGCAAGAAGATCGCCGGTCAGGCAGAGGCCAGCGTCAACAAGGTGCGCGAGTCGGCGACCTCCGAGGTCAACCGCGTGAGGGCATCTGTCGACGAAGCTCGCGATCGCGCGACGGCGGCGGCCGCCAGCACCATCGACGACGCCGAGGACGTGTGGGAGGACGACTCCACGGGAGAGACGCCCACCGCCAAGGTTCAGGCCACCGCGGCAGCCGCCGCGAAGAACACCAAGGCTGCTGCCAAGAAGCCGTCGTCGACCGGTTCGACTGCCTCAAAGAAGCCGGGCGGCGCCAGCAAGTAGCACCGCTGCGCATCACCGTCACGGAAGCCCCGGCCGAATGCGGCCGGGGCTTCCTGCGTCTGTGCAGAGCTCAGGGCCGCCTCGCAGCCCCCTGGTTCACCGGGCGAACCAGTCGCCCGACTCGATCTGTGCGAGCCCATCGATGAGCGCGCCCGGCCCAGCGACGTACAGCCATCCCCAGCGCACGCTGCCGGTGGCGGGGTCGGGAAAGCTCACCGCCACCCGCTCATAGTGGTTGAGCCGCCCGCCCACTTCGAAGCCCTCGAGCGTGTCGAGATCCGCGCGGAGGGACTCCTGCGCCCCCGCACCGGCCGGTGGGACCAGGACGTCGAGCGTGATGGCTCCCGCGGTCGAGCGCGGCACGATGTACGGGTAGCCGGCGGGTGCCTCGTACATCGCGTAGCCGCCCAGGGTCAGGGACCCGGCGTGCACGCCGCCATGGCGCTCCACGAGCGCTGCGTTGGAGCCGCCTGGCCTCAGAGTTCCGTACACGAGGTACGGCAGGTCGAGACCCCCGGCGAGCGCAGGAGCATCGGGCGTGGGGACGTCAGAAGCCTGGCGGTGCGAAGAAGCGACGTGAGGCGCCCCGGCGCGAGAGAGGTCCACGACGGCAATTCTGCCGTGACCGGCGGCCCGCACGAGCGCACGCGCCGCACGAGCGTGCAGTCGAGTTGCCACGAGGAGAGGAGCTCAGCCCGCCGTGTGCTCCTGGGCCGGCACCGATGCCGCGCCGATGCGGCGAGTGCGCGCCCAGGCCGCGACGATCACGCCGACCACGATCAGCACGTCTCCCACGCTGAAGGTGTTGGCCAGCGGCAGCGGATCGGGCCACGCGAAGTTGTCACCCAGCCAGGGCAGCACGGGGTCCTCGACCACCGCCGAGTTCGCGAACGCGTCGTCAGCGCCGAGGCCCGCTGCCTCGACCGCGCCCGCCCGGGCCGGCAGCACGCCTCCGTTCAGCGCGATGGTGACGCCGTTCGACAGCGCTCCCAGGCCCACGATGAGCGCGCCTGGCATGGCACGGTTGAGCCACAGGAACACGCCTGCGGCCACGTAGGTGAGGATGTGCATCACGGGGGCGATCCGGTGCAGGGCGTCGATCTGCATGATCACCACCTGCAGCGCCAGGGCCACCCACACGAGCGCCGGCCAGCGCCAACGGTGCAGCAGCAGACCCGCGGGCCACCGTCCGACGACGAGCGGCGAGACGACGACGAGTGCGCAGACGGCGAGAAGGAGCATCGTCAGCGACCTGCGCCGCGTGCGGTGGGCGCCGTGCGCCGCTCAAGGTCGAGCCGCTGGCTGATCTCGTCCACGGAGGCGGGACTGCCCAGGTGGTAGCCCTGACCGATCACGCCTCCCAATTGGGCGAGGGCCTCTGCCGTCGCGTCGTCCTCGATTCCCTCCGCGACCACGCGCAGGTCCAACGCGAGCGCGAGTGCGATGGTCGAGCGCACGATGATCAGGTCATGGTGGTCGGACCCGATGTTGCTCACGAACGACCGGTCGACCTTGAGCTCGTCGATCTGCAGGCGCTTGAGGTAGCTCAGCGAGGCATTTCCCGTGCCGTAGTCATCGATCGCGATCTCGACCCCGATGCCGCGCACGGCGCGGATCACCATGTCGGCACGCACCGTATCGGACAGGATCCCGGTCTCCGTGATCTCGAGCACCAGCGCAGAGGGCGGGATCTGGTGACGCGCGAGAGCCTCGTAGATCTGTTGTGCCAGACCCACGTCGGAGAGGTGGCGGGCCGACAGGTTCACGGCCACGCGCACCTGGTGCCCGGCCTCTCGCCACTTCGCAAGCTGGGCCAGCGCGGCGTCGAGCACGAAGTGGGTGACGGGGAAGATCAGTCCCGAGTTCTCCGCCAGCGGGATGAAGTCGTCGGGCGCGATGGTGCCGCGCGTGGGGTGATCCCACCGCACCAGCGCCTCGACCGCCACGGTCCGCCGGGAGTTGAGGTCCACCTGCGGCTGGTACACCACCCGCAGCTGCTGAGAGTCGAGCGCAGAGCGCAGGTCGGCGAGCAGCTGCAGGCGTTCGACGGTGTTGACGTCGTACTCCGGGGAGTAGGTGCTGATCCGGTCCCGCTCCAGCTTCGCGTGATACAGGGCGATGTCCGAGTTCTTCATCAGGGTCTCGGCGTCGGTGCCGTGCATCGGAGCGACCGCAACACCCGCGCTCGAGCGGACCAGCAGCTCGAGGCTCTCGATGCGGATGGGCGCGTCCAACGCAGCCAGCAGATCGCGCGCCACGCGCCGAGAGTCCGCTAGGCCGCCGTTGACGACCACCGCGAACTCGTCCCCGCCGAGCCTGTGCACCGACCCGCCATCCGGCACGGCGTTCCGCAGCCGCTCGGCCACGTCCCGCAGGATCGTGTCGCCCACGGGGTGGCCCAGGGTGTCGTTGAAGTCCTTGAAGTGGTCCAGGTCCAGAAGCACCAGACCCGGGCCCTGCGTGGTGGTGTGCTGCGAGGCGCGCAACGCCCGAGTGAGGGCGCTGTCGAGCTGGCCGCGGTTGCCCAGGCCCGTCAGGGAGTCGTGCGCCGCGTCATACGCATGGCGCGCGACGACGGTGGCGAAGAGGTGGGCCGCGACCACCGGGGCGGCGAGCAGTGCCAGCACGCCGACGCCGTCGGAGGCGACGTCTGCGGCGATGCCGCCCACACTCAGCAGCACCAGGTGCGTGAGGAAGGAATTGCGCGCATCGGTGCGCAGCACGAGAGTCAGGGGCTGGCCCGAGGCGAGCGCGACCACCGCGGCGACAAGGAACCAGTTGACGATGACCATCGCCACGCCGGCGACGAGGAGCGCGCCGACATGCCCAGGCGTCACTGACTCGGGCACGCCGAAGGTGGCCTTGCCCGTCAGGAGCCCGTAGACCACGCCGGCGGCGAGAACGCTCAGCGCGTACTGCGCCGTGTTGAAGAGCGACTTCTTGAACTCGCGGCGATTGACGATGTCGTCGGCGAGGCTAGAGACGACCTGCACCACGATCGCGAGGCCGAGGCCTCCCACGGCGATCAGCGCGAGCACGAACGGCGCCGACGTCGACAGCGACCTGGTCTCCGAGCCCGCCAGGACGAGCAGGATGGGCTTGACCTCGCCTGCGATCGCCGCGACGGCGAGGAACGCTACCGAGGCCAGCGGCAAGGCGGTGAGCAAGGCCGCCCACGGGCTCAGCGCGAGCGCTGCGATCACGCTTCCCAACCCGGCGGTGCTGACGACCGCGAGGTAGATGGCGAGCGGCGAGAACGATGCCGAGGCGCGAGCCCCGGCATCGCCCTCGCCAGAGTCTGGTCTCAGACCCACTTATAGCCAGCGCCGACGATGGCGGCGACGGCGACGAGGGTGCTCGCGCTCGCCGCGACACGCACGACCTTGCTGTTCTGAAGAACGCTCCACTTGTTCATATATCTCTCCCTTGCTGAGGAGACGATGGTGACGGCCAAACCCGCCTGCCGACACCTGTGTCCCCGGGAGGCCCGGGTATTCAAATGTGCGGCCATCGTCCGCTTTGTTGCGGTCCGCCGGACTGCGTCCCACAGTTCATACTCTCGCATTCGAGAGCACAAGGCCAGCATTGTGAGAGTCGCTTCTGTCCGAATCGACCCTCCGGAGCAGGCACGACGACGCAGGAGCGCATGGCAGGGCCCCACGGTCGCTGAGGCCACTCGCGAGCGTGGTGGGCTGGGCCTGCGCCGTCAGCGGGGCACCCCCGTCACGCGCACGCGGCGCCGCTCACTGATGACTGCCAGCGCGACGCCGCCAGTGATCAGAGCGATCGCGACGGGCACGAGCCCGGGAGTCACCGGTCCGGTCGCCGCCAGCTCCGCACCCTCGACGACTCCGGCGTCCGACGCCGCTGCGGCGGCGACGGCTCCCTCGGGGGCGGGCGCCTCGACGGTGATCGTGTACGTGGCCGACTCGTCAGGCGTGGTGCCGTTCGCCGCCGTGACGGTGAAGGTGGTGGTGCCCGGCGAGGTGGGGGTGCCCGAGATGACGCCCGTGTCCTCGTCGAACGTCAGCCCCGCGGGCAGCTCACCGGTGAGGGTGAACGTGGGGGTCGGGGTGCCCTCTGCGGTCACGGTGAACTCGTAGGGCGTGCCGGCCGTTGCGTCCGTCGGTGCACCTGACGTGATGGTGGGGGCGAAGACTTCGGAGACGGTGCCAGGCGCCGGGCAGCCGGTCGGCGCCGTGATGTCGTTCGTGTCGAGCGTGACCGCACCATCGAGCGCGATCAGCCGGCCCTCGACGGAGGCGCCCGTCACGGCGGTCACGGACGCTGCGGCGAGGATGGTCCCTTGGAAAGCGGCCGCTCCCTCGATCGTGGCAGAACTCCCGACCTGCCAGAAGACGTTGCACGCATTCGCGCCGCCGGTGATGACGATCTGGCTCGCCCCACCGATGGTGAGCGTCGACGACGCCTGGAACACCCAGACGGAGTCGGCGGCGCCCTCGAGAGTGAGGATGCCCGCGCCCGCAAGTGCGAGCTCACCGCCCGTGTAGACCCCTGGGGTCAGGCTGAGGCCGTTCAGTTCGCCGACGCCGGTCTGGGTAGGGGACAGCGATGCGGCGATGGTATATGCCGTGGTCGCGTCGTCCTGGGCCTGTGCCGCCTCCGCGTCGGTCTGGTGCACCGTGCCGTTGACCACACCGTCCGGCGCACCTTCGAAGCCGGTGATCGCCGTCCCGGGTGAGAGCCCGAGGTCGCCGTTGACCACCGACGGACCGGTGTTGGTGATCTCGCTCGTGGCGAGAACGCCGTACGTCGCGGCGGTGCCCAGGTTCACGGGACCGTCGAGGACCGTGGCGGCCGAGGCCGGGCCGCCCGTGCCGAGGAGCAGCGTCGCGGCAAGCCCCAGTACCGCGGCGGCCAACAACGGCGTACGGGTGAGGAAGGTGCTGGCCATGGCGGCCCCTGACTGCGAGCGAGACGCACGCACACGCCGACGACGTCCGGAAGGTCCCGATTTGTCGAGTATCACACGCACGGGGGACGGGACCACAGGCCGAGTGGGCAACATCACTCCGCGCATCCGGCGGCGAGAGTCAGCGGCGGCTGCGGACCATCGAATGCACCACGGGGCCGCCGGGAACCTTCGTCGTCGCGACCACGGCGAACCCGCAGCGCTCGTAGAGCCGGACGTTGCGCTCATCCGAGGTCTCGAGGGCGATCGACGCGCCCCGCTCGTCGACCACGCGCAGGCCCGCCTCGACGAGCGCGGTTCCCAGTCCGGCCCCCTGATGCGCCGGAGCCACGCCCACGGTGGCGAGGAGCCATGCCCGCTCGGGTGGGTTCGGGAGTGCGATGGCGGCGAGAGCGCCGAGCCGGTCCCCGTGCAGAGCGCCGATGCGGTCCTGGGTGGACGGCGCGGGAGGTGGTGCGTCGGGCGGGAGGACCGCGGCCACGGCACGCACGTGCTGCTCCACCAAGACGCGGCCGTGCTGAAGGGCGTGCCCCAGGTAGAGGCGCTGCATCTCGACCAGACGCGCCGCGTAGTCCTCATCCGGAATCGCCCACCGCGTCCACGCGTAGCGGTCGAAGGCGCGGGCGAGGGTCAGGGCCCCCGCGTCGACGTCTGCGACGGTCGCGGTGCGGATGGGGGGTGTCATGTGCACAGAATCCTCGGCATCGGCCGGGTGCCCGAGCGGGGGCGAACCTTCGATGGTGGAGCCTAGGGGAATCGAACCCCTGACCTCCTGCTTGCAAAGCAGGCGCTCTACCAATTGAGCTAAGGCCCCGTGCCCTGACCGTGAAGATCAGAACTCGTGGTGGACATCCTCCCAGATGTCACGCCGCGCGTCACGGGCGAGAGACCCGTAGGCGACGGCGACCGCTGCGATCACTGCGGCGATGATGACCATTCTCTTCATACGTCCACCTCGGTGGGCCCAGGAGGACTTGAACCTCCGACCTCTTCGTTATCAGCGAAGCGCTCTAACCGCCTGAGCTATGGGCCCGATGCGGCACAGCCGCGGCGACCTACGATACCCCACGCGCATCCGGCCAACCAAACCGGCATCGGCCGGGCGCGCGGGGCTCGGGTCAGTCGTCGGTGAGGGTGACGTAGATGCCGCCCACCACCTTGGAGATGGTGTTGTAGAGGAAGGCGCTGAGCGTCGACAGCGCCGTCAGCAGCACCACGTTGACCACGGCCATCAGGACGGTGGCGGACATCCACTTGTTGAGCGCGAAGAACTGCAGCAGGTCCACCTCCTGGTCCTCGGTGAAGAGGTCCAGCACCCACCCGTTCGCGAGAGTGAAGAAGCCCATGCTGTCGAGCGCGCCCCACAGCACGTAGACGGCGACCACCATCATGATGCCGAGAGCGATCGACAGCAGGAATCCGATCTTGAGCGCAGACCACGGATCGATGCGGGAGACGAGCACGCGAACCTTGCGGGGGCCGCCCTTGCGCTCGGAGGCCGCGATGTCGTCAGCGGATGTCAGATCCTCCTTGGCCCTCGCGGCGAAATCCTTGAACCGTCCGAATCCGGCCGACGCGGAGGCGCCCACGCCGGCCGCCGCGCCCGCGAACGCGGACGAGTGGCCGGTCGTGGTGGCGTGAGCATCTGAGGTGGGGTGCTGGCCACTCACTGGGTGCTGACCCGTGGTGGGCGCGCTGCTCGGGGCGGAGGGGGCACGGGTCGCCGGAGCGTCCGCGCCGGGACCGTTCACCGGGGAGAACACGCCGCCTGCCGAATGCTGGCGCGAGAGGGGCTGCTGAGCCGAGGTGGGCTGCTGGCTGGACACTGGCTGCTGAGCCGACGTCGGCGAGGCAGCCGGGGACTCGTAGGGCGAGCGTGGCTGCTGGCCCGAGACCGGCTGCTCGCTCGTGATGGGGCGCAGCGAGGAGCGCGTCGGCGTGCGCGCGGCGTCGCCTGACGCCTCGTCCGACCAGGCGCTGGAACTGGGCCCGGTTCCGGGGTTCGCGCGGTTATCCGCGTTCATGTGCGTCTCCTCCTCGACCGCGCGGCCGCGCGGGCATGGTGTCCAGGGTACTGGAGGGCGGTGGCACACCGGTGGCGGGGATCGCCCCACTCGCCCTTCGATGTGCGTGGCCCACTGTACGGGAACGCTCCGGGGTGCACGAGAGGTTCCCCGCGCACCGGCCGTTCGTCCAGCGATGCTGCCGTCGACACGACGAAGCCGGGCCGCGCTGCACACCATCGTGAGGCAGAGCGGCCCGGCTGTCGTGTCACAGGATCGTGCCTGTCAGACGTCGGCGGGAGCCCACTTGGTGCCGGGCTCGCCTGCCTCCACGGGAGCGTCGCCCGCGAGGTTCGCACGCAGCTGCGCGCCGAGGCCCTCATCCACGTTCGTCCAGTACTGGATCGCACGCTCGCGGATGTCGTCGGACATCACGGCGCCCACGTGACCGGTGATCTGCTCGAGGAAGCGGGCCTTCTCCTCGTCGTTGAACACGTCGCGGTACATGGTGCCTGCCTGACCGAAGTCGTCGTCCTCGGCGTGCAGGGCCGCGGCCGTGCGCACCATCTCACCGTCGGACTCCCAGCCGCCGGACTCGGCCGCGCGGGCCGGGTCGGCGTGGGCGCCGCCGCGCGAGTTGGGCGCGTACACCGGAGTGTCAGCAGAGGAGAACGAGTAGCGCATCGAGCCCTCCTTCGAATACGAGTGAGCATCCTGGTGCACGTTCCTCGGAGCATTCACCGGCAGCTGCGCATGGTTGGTGCCCACCCGGTAGCGCTGCGCATCGGCGTACGAGAAGATGCGCGCGATGAGCATCTTGTCAGGCGACGGGCCGATGCCGGGGACGAAGTTGGACGGTGCGAACGCCGCCTGCTCGATCTCGCCGAAGTAGTTCTCGGGGTTCCGGTTGAGCTCCATGGACCCGACCTCGATCAGCGGGTAGTCGCCGTGCGGCCACACCTTGGTCAGGTCGAACGGGTTGAAGCGGTAGGTCTTGGCATCCTCGTACGGCATCACCTGCACGCTCAGCTTCCAGCGCGGGAAGTCGCCGTCCTCGATGTGGGTGTATAGGTCGCGGATGTGGTGGTCGGCGTCCGAGCCGGCCAGCTGAGCGGCCTCGTCCCCGGTGAGGTGGTGCACGCCCTGCTCGGTGTGGAAGTGGTACTTGACCCAGAACCGCTCGCCCTCGGCGTTGATCCACTGGTACGTGTGCGAGCCGTAGCCGTTCATCTCGCGCCACGAGCGCGGCAGCCCGCGGTCGCCCATGAGCCACGTCACCTGGTGAGCGGACTCGGGCGACAGGGTCCAGAAGTCCCACTGCATGTCGTTGTCGCGCAGGTGCGATCCCGGCAGGCGCTTCTGCGAACGGATGAAGTCCGGGAACTTGATGCCGTCCTTGATGAAGAACACCGGGGTGTTGTTGCCCACGAGGTCGTAGTTGCCCTCGTCCGTGTAGAACTTCAGGGCGAAGCCACGGGGGTCGCGCCAGGTGTCGGGCGAGCCCTGTTCGCCGGCGACGGTGCTGAACCGCGCGAGCATGTCCGTGGTCGCGCCCGGCTGGAAGAGCGAGGCGCGGGTGTACTGCGACACGTCGTTGGTGACGGTGAGTGTGCCGTAGGCGCCGCCGCCCTTCGCGTGGACCACCCGCTCCGGCACACGCTCGCGGTTGAACTGCGCGAGCTTCTCGACCAGGTAGTGGTCGGTGAGCGAGATGGGGCCGTCCTGGCCCACGGTCTGCGAGTGCTCGTCGGAGGCGACGGGCGCCCCTGCGTTGGTGGTGGTGAACTTCTCAGTCACGTCGTTGTCTCCTTGATTGACGGTGGACGGGTACAGGTCTTCAAGCGTGGGTGGCCGGAGCGAGACCGGCGGGCGAGGTCGAGCAGTCGGCACACACACCCCAGAAGGTGACTTCGGCCTGAGCGAGGTCGAAGCCCTTGGTCTCGCTCGGCGTCAGGCAGGGCGCATGGCCGGTGACGCAGTCGACGTCGGCGACGGTGCCGCAGCGCTGGCACACCAAGTGGTGATGGTTGTCGCCTACGCGCAGTTCATACAGGCCGGGGTGTCCCGCCGGCTCGATGCGGCGGACGAGCCCCGCGCCGGCCAGGTCGCCGAGCACGTGGTGGACGGCCTGGCGCGACGTGGTGGGCAGGTCCGCCTCGACGCGCGCCACGAGCGTCTCCACTCCCGAATGGGGCAGCTGCTCCAGTGCCTCGATGACCGCCACGCGAGTGGCGGTGACACGCAGACCGGCGCCGCGCAGCATCGCGGTGGGGTCCAGCGGAGAGGCAAGGGGCATGGACACGACGCTAGCGGCTTTCTTTGACACGGTCAAAAGACGAGCGTGCGGGGTGGTGTGGCGTACACGAGACTCGGACGAACCGAGCCGCGAAGACCCCCTCAGACGGGGCTCGCACTCGGGCGGCTCAGGTGGTCCGAGCGCGGTGCACGGGCCGATGCGCGTCCAGGCACCGCACGCCGATGCGTGACCTTCGGCCCAGGCGGACTCCACGGCGCGAGCGTACGTTCGAGACAGCACCAATACCCCTGGAGGTATCCCGTGAAGCTCGTAGTCGTGGGCGGCGTCGCCGCCGGAGCATCCACTGCGGCGCGAGCGCGCCGCCTCGACGAGTCCGCCGAGATCGTCGTGTTCGAGCGAGGGCACCACGTGTCGTTCGCCAACTGCGGGCTTCCGTATCACGTGGGCGAGGTCATCAGCGAGCGCTCCAGGCTGCTGCTGCAGACGCCCGAGAGCCTGCGCGAGTCGCTCGCGATCGACGTGAGGATCGCCACCGAGGTCGTCGCCATCGATCGCGACGCGCGCGTCGTCACGGTGCGCGAGGTCGACACCGACCGCGAGTACACGGAGAGCTACGACGCCCTCGCGCTGTGCATGGGAGCCGAGCCGGTGCGCCCACCCTTGCCGGGGATCGACCTGCCGTCGGTCCAGGTGCTGCGGCGCATCGGCGACATGGATCGCATCAAGGCGCGGCTCGATGCTTCGCTCGCGGAGCAGAAGGCCGGGCGGCGCGGCGTCGTCACCGCAGTGGTCGTGGGAGCCGGATACATCGGCCTCGAGATGGCCGAGAATCTTCATCATCGCGGCGTCCACGTGGACGTGGTCGAACTCGCGGACCAGATCCTGCCGCCGGTCGATCCGGACATCGCCGCACCCGTCGAGCAGCACCTGCGTGCACGCGGCATCGGCCTGCACCTGTCGACCGCAGCGGCCGCATTCCGCCCGCTCGCGGACTCCGACGGCACGGATCGCGTCTCCGTCGAGCTCAACTCGGGCACCACCATCGCGGCGGACCTGGTGATCCTGGCCGCAGGTGTACGTCCGGCCGTCGCTCTCGCGGCCGAGTCGGGTCTGGAGCTGGGGACTCACGGCGGCATCGCAGTCGACACCCACATGCGCACCTCCGACCCCCACATCTGGGCCGCGGGCGATGCGATCGAGACTCCTCATCCCGTGCTGCCCGGGAGTCACCTCAACCCGCTCGCCGGGCCCGCGAACCGGCAGGCGCGCGTGGCGGCCGAGAACATCTGCGGACGCGACACCGAGTATCTGTCCACGCAGGGCACCAGCATCGTCAAGGTGTTCGACATGGTCGCGGGCGGGACGGGTGCGACCCGCCGCCAGCTCGACGCCGCCGGCATCGAGCACCGTGTGGTGCACGTGCACCCGTCGGGCCACGCCGGCTACTACCCCGGCACCGCGATGATGCACCTCAAGGTGCTGTTCTCCCCGGACGACGGCCGACTCCTCGGCGCGCAGGCGTGCGGCTTCGACGGCGTCGACAAGCGGCTCGACCTGCTCGCCATGGCCATCCGCGCCGGGCTCACCGTGCACGACCTCGAGCAGCAGGAACTCGCGTACGCGCCCCCGTTCGGATCCGCGAAGGACCCGATCAACATGGCCGGCTTCGTGGCGGCGAACGTGCTGAAGGGCGATCTCACGCTCTGGTATGCCGAGGACTATCCCGCCACCACTGAAGGCGCCCGGCTCATCGATGTCCGGACCCCGGAGGAGTACGACGTCTGGCACATCCCTGGCGCCGAGTCGGTGCCGCTGGCCACGTTCCGGGAGGCGATGGCCGACTGGGACCGCGCCACCCCCCTCCGCCTCTACTGCGCCGTGGGATTCCGCTCCTACCTCGCCCACCGCATCCTCGTGCAGAGCGGGTTCGCCGACGTCGCGACCCTCTCCGGCGGCTCCACCACCTTCACCCACGTGCACGGCCGCACGAGCGACACGTATGAGGCGCAGCCGCCCATGGAGAACTACGCGGAGCAGGTGAGCGTCGCATCGGCCGTCGCCACCGCGACCGGTGCGCGCACCGACCTGGACTGCACCGGGCTCGCGTGCCCCGGCCCCATCATGCGCCTCGCGGCGGCCATGAAGGCGGCCGATGCGGGGGACGAGATCCGCGTCACCGTGTCCGACCCCGGCTTCGCGCTGGACGGGCCGGCCTGGGCATCCAAGAATGGCCACACGCTGGTCGACCTGGAGCCCCAGGGCGCCGGCTATGTGGCCACCTTCCGCAAGGGCGGATTCGCGCCCGTCACGACCCGTGCGCAGGGTCCCGACAAGATGTCGATGGTGGTCTTCTCCGGCGACCTGGACAAGCTGATCGCGGCGTTCATCATCGCCAATGGCGCGATCGCGATGGGCCAGGACGTGTCGATGTTCTTCACGTTCTGGGGCCTCAACTCTCTGCGGCGAGAAGACCCTCCGCGGAGGGAGAAGAAGGCCATGGAGAAGATGTTCGGCGTGATGATGCCGCGGGGCGCCAGCAAGCTCACGCTGTCGCAGATGCATATGGCGGGCGCGGGCACCGCGATGATCAAGAGCGTCATGAAGCGTCACGATGTCCAGCCGCTGGAGGAGCTCATCCAGGCCGCCCAGGACGGCGGCGCGCGGCTGATCGGCTGCACCATGACGATGGACCTGCTGGGCATCGCGGCATCGGACCTGATCGACGGCGTCGAGCTGGGCGGCGTCGCGACGTTCCTGGGCGAGTCTCAGGAGTCGGGAAGCACCCTGTTCATCTAGGAGGAACGGGCACTACGCCCACTGGCCGCGCGCGACCAGCACCTCCTTGAGGATGTCCGCGCGGTCGGAGACCAAGCCGTCGACGCCGAGGTCGAGCAGGTGCGCCATGTGGTCGCGACGATTGACCGTCCACACGTGTACCTCACGACCCGCGGCGTGGGCAGCCTCGATCTGCCGCCTGAAGAGGAACGGCACCGGACCCTTGCGCCACGGTATCTGCAAGGCGTCGACGTCTCCCAGGCTCGCGTGCGCGTCGCCGCCGATCCAGGTACCGAGCAGCCACGCGATGGCCTCGCGTTCGGACGCCGGGGTCGCGACCGGCCGCGACAGCAGCGCGAGGGTCGCGCGGCGGCGGTCCGCCGAGAACGATCCCACGCACACGCGGTCGTGCGAGCGGGTGCGCTCGATGGCCTCCGCCACGGGGCCGATGCCGGACTCGCCCTTGACGTCGATGTTGACGCGGACGTCCGGCCACGTGGCCAGCACGTCCTCAAGGCGCGGCACCGGCTCCACGCCGCCGATGCGTGCGGCCTTCACCGAGTCCCAGTCGCGCTCCGACACCACGCCAGTCGCATCCGTGGTGCGGTCGAGGGTCTCATCGTGAAGCGCCACTGCGACGCCGTCCCGCGTGCCGTGAGCATCGGTCTCGAGGTATCCGTACCCGAGGTCCACCGCCGCCTGGAACGCCTTCATGGAGTTCTCGAGGCCCTCCAGGGAGAAGCCGCGGTGCGCAAGCGCGATCGGCCGTCCGCCGTTGTCGAAGTACGGGTGTCGAGGCGTCATTCCAGCACTGTATCCACGAAGTCGCCCACCGCGTCGAAGAAGGCGCGTCGCGGACCTTCGGCCGAGAGCGAGAGGTCGTGCACCGCGTCCTCGATTACGGCCTCGCGGACGTCGCTCCCCAGTCCCGGCGCCCACGCCTCGATGAGTGCGGTGTCGACCACCACGTCCTGGCTCTGGTGGCGAGGATTGTCGTCGCGGTCGGGGCCGGACGAATCGGATCTGGCCACGAGCACCGGCACGCGAATGTCGAGACCGCGCGCCACACGACGCTGCGCGGCCCTGGTCGCGGCCAGCCATCCCGCAGTCGCAGGCTCTCCGCCCGGCTTCTTCCACTGGGGATCGAAGATCCAGCCGCCCTTGTCTCGCAGGGCCACGGAGTATGGCGATGGCACCCGAGCGAGCACCGTGCCCGCATGCAGTCGGCTGATGGTCGGCGTCGCGGCCAGCGCGTAGCGCTCCCACGGTCGCAGCATCAGGCCGAAGAAGGGGCTGTTCAGCACCAGCGCCGCGAGATCGGGGTGAGGAGTGTCGGACGCCCAGATGGCCGCGGCGAGCCCTCCCGTGGAATGGGCGTGAACGACGAGGGGCAGGCGGTCCTCACCCGTCCGAGCCCTCGCATCGGCCAGAGCCGCTGCCGAGGCTGCCGTGATGTCCTCGCCGAGCTCGGCGATGTCGGTGATGTGGTGAGGCTTGTCCCCGGGCGAGAGCGAACGGCCCGCGCGCCTCATGTCCACGGCGTAGAACGCGAGGCCCATCTGCGTGAACGCATCCGCGACGTGGGTGGTGAAGAAGTAGTCGTTGTACCCGTGGACGTGGAGCACGACGCCACGTGTCCGGGTGGGCAGGCCGATGCGGCGCACGAGGGTGGCGGGCCCGAGCGGGGCCTGCTCGTAGTCGGGCAGCACATCGTCGCGCCACTGCCCATCTGTCCACTCCACGCGGGTGGGGGCGCTCCCAGGTTCCATCCCTCGATGCTAGCCCCGCTGAATGAAGGAGACCGAGGCGGGTCCTGGCGCGCCCGTCACCGTCCGTTCATCGGGCCCGGGCACACTGAGCGCATGAGCAACGACGACGTGCTGCCCTCGATCGCGGACGCGCCCGGCTTCCCCGACTCCGACCGCGTTCCACGCAAGCAGGTGTGGGCGTGGGCGCTGTGGGACTGGGCGACCCAGCCGTTCAACTCCGTCATCATCACCTTCGTCTTCACGGCGCTGTACTTGACGTCCGACAGCTTCATCGATCCGGCCATCGCCGCGCTGGGCGAGGACGACGCTGCGTACTCGGCCGCGATCGACGACCTGGCGTCGAGTCTCGGCTGGGGCATCACCGCCGCCGGAATCCTCGTCGCTCTCCTGGCCCCCGTGCTGGGCCAGCGCGCTGATGCGTCCGGCAAGCGCAAGTCCTGGCTGGGCGTGATGACCCTGGTGCTCGTCGCCTGCGTGGGAGGGCTCTTCTTCGTCGAGGCGACGCCCGAGGCGTTCTGGGTGGGGGTGGGGCTCATCGCCCTGGGATCGATCGTGGCCGAGATCGCCAACGTGAACTACTACGCGATGATGGTCCAGGTCTCGACGCCCCGCACCATGGGCCGCGTCTCCGGCCTCGGGTGGGGACTGGGATACATGGGCGGCATCGTCGCCCTCGTGATCGTGGTGCTGCTCGACACATTCGAATGGTTCGGCATGGACACGTCGAACGGCATGGCGTACCGGCTGATCGCGGTGGGCTGCGCGGTGTGGACGCTCCTCTTCGCCTGGCCGCTGTTCCGCTATGTCCCCGAGACGCAGGTCCGCACGCGACCGACCGTCAGCATCGTCAAGGGATACGCGATCCTGGTGGCGGACCTCCGCCGCCTGTGGAACGAGGCGCGTTCCACGCTGTGGTTCCTGCTCGCATCGGCCGTCTATCGCGACGGGCTGGCAGGCGTTTTCACCTTCGGGGCGATCATCGCCGCCGTGGCCTTCGGCTTCTCGGACAGTCAGGTCATCCTGTTCGGCATCGCCGCGAATCTGGTGGCCGGCGTGTCGACGATCATCGCGGGCAGGTTCGACGACCGCCTGGGTCCGCGGCGAGTCATCCTGGTGGCGCTGGGCGTCATCGTGGCTGCGGGCGGGGTGATCGTGGTGCTCCATGGCGTGGGCCCGATCGTGTTCTGGGTGTGCGGGCTGCTGCTGTCCGGCATGGTGGGGCCGGCGCAGGCCGCGTCCAGGTCGCTGCTCGCGCGGGTGTCGCCCGCCGGTCGCGAGGCCGAGATGTTCGGCCTCTACGCGACCACCGGGCGCGCGGCATCGTTCCTGGCGCCCGGGATGTGGGCGCTGTTCATCACCATCTTCGGGGCCACCATCTGGGGGACGCTCGGCGTGATCTCCGTGGTGCTGGTCGGCATGGTGCTCATGCTGTTCGTGCGCACGCCGGCGGACAGGGGCGCTGTCGAGCCCGCCTGACCGACCCTGACGGTCCGCTAGAAAACACCAACCCCCGTATCCCGACACTCAGCGCCCGCGAGGACGCCAAGGTGGGAGACGGGGGTCTGGTTCCTCGCGATGAGTGCTACTCGGCCGATGCGGGGGTGGGGGCGTCTGGGGCTGAGTCGGCGGTCAGGACGACGGGGGCGTCGCCCTCGGCCTCCTCGATCTCCTCGTCGACCTTGCGCTCGACGTTGCGGGCCACTCCGATGATCACGTCGCCCTTGGCGGGCTTCGCGAATGTGACGCCCATGGTGTTCTTGCCCTTCGCGGGGACCTGGTCCACGCGGGAACGGACCACCTTGCCGGACTCCATGATCACCAGCACCTCGTCGTTGTCGTCGACGAGCAGCGCACCCACGAGGTCGCCGCGCTCCTCGGTGAGGGTCGCGACCTTCACCCCCAGGCCGCCGCGGTGCTTGGGCGTCCATGCCGACACGGCGGTGCGCTTGGCGAAGCCATGCTCGGTGACGACGAAGGAGAACGGGCCGCCGGCAGCCTCGACCGCATCGGCCGCAGCATCCGCGGCGTCCTCGTCGGACTCGTCCGAGACGCCCAGGTCCTGCGCATCGGGAACGGAGGCGTCGATGACGTCCATCGCCAGCAGCTCGTCGTCGCCGCGGAAGCTCATGCCCTTGACGCCCGAGGTGGCGCGACCCATGGGACGCAGCTCGTCGTCGGTCGCGTGGAAGCGCACCGACTGACCCTTGCGGGACACGAGCATCAGGTCGTCGTCCGGGCCCACCAGACGTGCGGCCACGAGCTCGTCGGGGCGGATCTCGCCGTCCTCCGACTCGACGTCGCGCAGGTTGACGGCGATGAGGCCGCCCGTGCGGTTCGAGTCGTAGGCGGTGAGGTCCGTCTTCTTGACGAGGCCGCGCTTGGTCGCGAGCACCAGGTAGGGCTTGTCCTCGTAGGACTTGAGGTCGAGCACCTGTGCGACATGCTCTCCCGGCTGGAAGGCCAGCAGGTTCGCGACGTGCTGACCCTTGGAGTCGCGGCCGCCCTCGGGAAGCTCGTAGCCCTTGGCCCGGTACACGCGTCCCAGGTTCGTGAAGAACAGCAGCCAGTGGTGCGTGGTCGTGACGAAGAACTGGTCGACCATGTCGTCGCTGCGGAGCGTCGCTCCGCGCACGCCCTTGCCGCCTCGCTTCTGCGCCCGGTACTGGTCCGAGCGCGTGCGCTTGGCGTAGCCGCTGCGGGTGATCGTGACGACCACCTCTTCCTCGGCGATCAGGTCCTCGATGTCGACGGACCCGTCGAAGGGGCTGATCTCCGTGCGGCGCGCGTCACCGTACTTGCGGACGACCTCGGCCAGTTCGTCCGAGATGATGGCGCGCTGACGAGGCTCGGAGCCAAGGATGTCCGTGAGGTCCTTGATCTGAGCCATCAGGCTTTCGTACTCGGCCTCGATCTTCTGGCGCTCGAGAGCGGCCAGGCGGCGAAGCTGGAGGTTGAGGATCGCGTTGGCCTGCACCTCGTCGACGTCGAGCAGCTCCATCAGGCCCGTGCGGGCCTCGTCGACGTTCGGCGAGCGGCGGATCAGCGCAATGACCTCGTCGAGCATGTCGAGCGCCTTGACGTAGCCGCGCAGCACGTGTGCTTCGCGCTCGGCCTTCGCCAGACGGTAGGCCGTGCGGCGCTGGATCACCTCGATCTGATGCGTGACCCAGTGACGCACGAAGGCGTCGATGCTGAGCGTGCGGGGGACGCCGTCCACCAGGGCGACCATGTTCGTGCCGAAGGTGTCCTGCAGCTGCGTGTGCTTGTAGAGGTTGTTCAGCACGACCTTGGCGACCGCGTCGCGCTTGAGCACCACGACCAGTCGCTGTCCGGTGCGGCCCGACGTCTCATCGCGGATGTCCGCGATGCCGGCGATCTTGCCCTCCTTGACGAGCTCCGCGATCTTGAGCGCGAGGTTGTCCGGATTCACCTGGTACGGCAGCTCGGTGACCACGAGGCACTGGCGGCCCTGGAGCTCCTCGACGGTGACCACGGATCGCATGGTGATCGAGCCTCGGCCCGTGCGGTAGGCCTCCTCGATGCCGCGGCGACCCAGGATGACGGCGCCGGTGGGGAAGTCGGGGCCCTGGATCCGCGCGATCAGCGCGTCCTGGAGCTGCTCCTTGGTGGCGTCCGGGTTGTCCAGGTGCCACTGCACGCCTGCCGCGACCTCACGCAGGTTGTGAGGCGGGATGTTCGTGGCCATGCCCACCGCGATGCCGGAGGAGCCGTTGACCAAGAGGTTGGGGAACCGCGCCGGCAGCACCGCCGGCTCCTGCGTACGGCCGTCGTAGTTGTCCTGGAAGTCGACGGTGTCCTCGTCGATGTCGCGCACCATCTCCATGGCGATCTGCGCCATGCGGGCCTCGGTGTACCGGTGCGCGGCCGCCGGATCGTTTCCGGGCGAACCGAAGTTGCCCTGGCCGTCCGCGAGCGGGTAGCGCAGCGACCAGTCCTGGACCATGCGGACCAAGGTGTCGTAGACCGCGCTGTCTCCGTGCGGGTGATAGTTGCCCATCACCTCGCCGATGATGCGGGTGCACTTGGAGAACGCGCGGTCGGGCCGATATCCGCCGTCGTACATCGCGTAGATCACCCGACGGTGAACGGGCTTCAAGCCATCTCGGACATCCGGCAGTGCGCGACCCACGATGACGGACATCGCGTAGTCGAGATACGACTGCTGCATCTCCACATTGAGGTCGACCTTGTCGATGCGGCCATGGTTGTGGATCTCAGATGTCAAGGAACCTCACGTCCTTCGCGTTGCGCTGGATGAAGTTGCGTCGCGACTCGACGTCTTCGCCCATCAGGATGGAGAAGGTCTCGTCCGCGAGTGCGGCGTCGTCCATGGTGATCTGGAGCAGCGTGCGGGTCTCGGGATTCATGGTGGTCTCCCACAGTTCCGAGTAGTCCATCTCACCCAGACCCTTGTACCGCTGGATGCCGTTGTCCTTGGGGATCTTGTGGCCGGCGGCGAGGCCCTCCTTGAGGAAGGCGTCCCGCTCGCGGTCCGTGAACACATACTGGTGATCCGAGTTCGACCACTTGAGCTTGTACAGCGGTGGCTGTGCGAGATACACGTAGCCGGCCTCGATGAGCGGTCGCATGTATCGGAACAGCACCGTCAGCAGCAGCGTCCGGATGTGCTGGCCGTCGACATCGGCATCGGCCATCAGCACGATCTTGTGATACCTCGACTTGTCGAGGTCGAACTCGTCGCCGATTCCCGAGCCGAAGGCCGTGAACAGCGCCTGGATCTCGGTGTTCGCCAGGGCCTTGTCGAGGCGCGCACGCTCGACGTTCAGCACCTTTCCGCGCAGCGGAAGGATCGCCTGGGTCGCGGGGTTGCGTCCGCGCACCGCGGACCCGCCTGCCGAGTCTCCCTCGACCAGGAAGATCTCGGAGATGCTCGGGTCCTTCGACGAGCAGTCCCGCAGCTTGCCCGGCATGCCGCCCGATTCGAGCAGGCCCTTGCGGCGAGTGGCCTCGCGTGCCTTGCGCGCCGCGAGGCGCGCCTGCGAGGCCTGCATCGCCTTGCGGATGATCTCCTTCGCATCCTGCGGGTGCGCGTCGAACCAGTCGGTGAGCTTCTCACCCACGATCTTCTGGACGAACGTCTTGGCCTCGGTGTTGCCGAGCTTGGTCTTGGTCTGTCCCTCGAACTGCGGCTCGCCGAGCTTGACCGAGAGGACGGCGGTGAGGCCCTCGCGGACGTCGTCGCCCGTGAGGTTCTCGTCCTTGTCCTTCAGGAGCGACTTCTCGCGCGCATACCGGTTCACGAGCGACGTCAACGCCGCCCGGAAGCCCTCCTCGTGAGCGCCGCCCTCGGTGGTCGCGATCGTGTTCGCGTACGTGAACACCGACTCCGAATAGCCGTTGGTCCACTGCATCGCGAGCTCGAGCGCGATCTTCTTCTCGACATCCTCGGCCTCGAGAGAGATGACGTCGGCGTGCACCCTCTCCGACTTCTTGGTGTCGTTGAGGTGAGTGACGTAGTCGACGAGTCCACCGTCGTAGCGGTAGGTCACCACCCGCGACGTGGGATGCTCGTCCGCGTCGGGGTCCGAGTCTGCGGCGATGTGCTCAGGACGCTCGTCGGTGAGCGAGATCGTCAGGCCCTTGTTGAGGAAGGCCATCTGCTGGAAGCGTGCGCGCAGCGTCTCGAAGTCGTAGACCGTGGTCTCGAAGATCGTGGGGTCTGCCCAGAACGTCTGCTGGGTGCCCGTGTCGTCGGTGAGCTCGCCCTTCTCGAGAGTGCCCTGAGGCTTGCCGCCGTCGGCGAACACCTGCGTCCACACGTTGCCCTGGCGCTTGACGACGGTCTCCACGCGGGCGGACAGCGCGTTCACCACGGAGATGCCCACGCCGTGCAGACCACCGGAGACCGCATAGCCGCCGCCGCCGAACTTGCCGCCCGCGTGCAGGATCGTCATGACGACCTCGACGGTGGGCTTGTGCTCGGTGGGGTGGATATCGACGGGGATGCCGCGGCCGTTGTCGGTGACACGGACGCCGCCGTCCTGCAGGAGCGTCACGGTGATGGTGTCGCAGTGTCCGGCGAGCGCCTCGTCCACCGAGTTGTCCACGACTTCGTAGACCAAGTGGTGAAGGCCGCGCTCGCCCGTGGATCCGATGTACATGCCCGGGCGCTTGCGGACCGCTTCGAGGCCCTCCAGGACGGTGATGTTCGCAGCACCGTACGCAGGCTGCGCCTCGGGCGCGTCGTTCTGGGCCACAGATTTCGCCTTTCAAGCGGTTCACGCGGGCTGAGACAGCCCGCGACGTACTGGTGACCATTCTAGACGGTTCTAGGGCCGAAATTTCGCGTGTGGATGCCACTTGTGGGGA
The DNA here is from genome assembly GCF_000975095.1 of Demequina aestuarii. Taxonomy (GTDB): domain Bacteria; phylum Actinomycetota; class Actinomycetes; order Actinomycetales; family Demequinaceae; genus Demequina; species Demequina aestuarii. The sequence goes on along the minus strand of NZ_BBRD01000002.1, from coordinate 228,242 downwards.
AGTCGTGACTGCGCAATCTGAGCGACGCGGCGCGGAGTGCCCCTCGAGGCGGGCCGGTGGCTACCCGTAGGTGTCGCGTGGGCCCCGTCCGCGGACGGTGCGCTGTCCCCGTGTCCACGACCGCGTGGTGGGTCCGGACACCTTGAGCTCACGCACGATCTCGCGGCCGAACTCCTCATTGATGCGGTGGCGGATCTGTCCCGACATGATCCCCAGCTGCGTCGCCCACGCCGTGGAGGTGGCCTTCACCGTCAGCACGCCGTCCTCGAAGGTCAGCGGCTCGCAGTGGTCGGCGATCTGATCGCCCACGACCTCGCGCCATCTCGCCGTGACCCCAGAGACCTCGATCTGTTCGGTCCACCCCATGCGTCGCAGCAGCGACTCGACAGCCTCCGACATCGCCGCCGGATCCCGTCCCGAGGAGAACGGACGCGACGAGCGCCGCTTCTCTTCGCGCTGACGTCTTCCCGCCTTGGGACTGGAACGGTACGCGCCCCGAAGACGGGCCGATGCGCGAGCGCGCTCCATCGCCGCCTTCGCCAAGTCATGGGGAGAGTGTGAAGGCTCGGCAGGCTCCGCGGAGTCGTCGGCCTCGTCGTTCGCGATGTCGTCGCGCCACTCATCGGTGCTGCGTGTCTGCTCGGAGTCCCCGGGTGGCAGGCGATCAGTCATGCTGCGCCGCTTCTTCGCTCGTGGCTGTGGAATCGTCCTTGACGACAGTGCCGTCGACGACCCGCAGCACCTCGCCGCGCAGCGCCTCCGGCACATCCTCTGCGACGGCAGCAGTGATGAGGACCTGGCTCGCCGCCGTCAGACGCGCGGCGAGGGCCGCCCGCCGGCCGGTGTCGAGCTCGGCGAAGACGTCGTCGAGGATCAGCACGGGCTCGCCGTCCTCGTCCGCATCCGGTCCACCGTCCCTGGTGAGGAGCTCATACGAACCGAGCCGGAGTGCGAGTGCGCACGACCACGACTCGCCGTGACTGGCATATCCCTTCGCCGGCATCGTCCCCAGCGCGATGTCGAGGTCATCTCGGTGAGGCCCCGCGATGGTGACACCACGCTCGATCTCCTTGGGCCTCAACTCCTGAAGCCGTGCGAGCAGCACTGCGCCAAGGTCTGCCGCCGACGCATCGGCCGCATAGCCGTCCGCCTCCGCAAGCCCCGTCGCATAGGAGACACGGCAGTCACCGCCTCCGGGGGCGACGGCCTCATAGGCCGCGGCGACGTGCGGAGCGAGGAGACGCACGGCCCGAAGTCGCGCCGCCATGATGCGACCGCCAAGCCCGGCCAACTTCTCGTCCCAGATGTCGAGCATCGTGAGATCGCCACGAGCATTCTTCGCGGTCTTGAGCATGGACGATCGCTGGCGCAGCACGCGATCGTAGTCGGAGTGGTCGCCCGCGATGGCCGGCTGGAGGGCCACGCACAGCTCGTCCATGAACAGGCGGCGGCCCGAGGGATCGCCCTTGACGAGCGCAAGGTCCTCGGGGGCGAACACCACCGTGCGCAGCACTCCGAGCAGATCGCGTGGCTTGGCGTGGGACCGCCCCAACCGAGCCGAGTTGGCGCGGCCTTGGTTGAGGGTGACCTCGATGGCGAGTGACCGCCCGGACTTCTCCACCCTGGCCCGCACCACCGCACGCTCCGCGCCCTGCCTGACCATCGGGGCATCGGCCGCCACCCGGTGAGAGGACAGGTTCGACAGGTACCGGACGGCTTCCACCACGTTGGTCTTGCCCTGACCGTTGCGTCCCACCAGCGTGGTCACACGCGGGCCGAACTCGATCTCCTGCTCCGCGTAGGAACGGAAGTCAGTCAGGTGCAGGTGGGTGACGCGCACGCTACGACTGGATGCGAATGGGCACCAGCAGGTAGCGGAAGTCAGACGCGAGCTCTCCGCCGGGCGCGGTGAGCCCCACGAACTCCACGGGCTTGGTGTCCTGCGTGAAGCCGAGGCGCACGTACTCGGTCGACAGCGCGCCGAGGCCATCGAGAAGATACTGCGGGTTGAAGGCGACCGTGATGGCCTCACCCTCGAGCTGGCATTCGAGCGCCTCGGATGCCTGGGCATCGTCGCTCTGTCCAGCGTCGAGTGTGACCTCCCCCTCGGCGAAGGCGAGACGCACCGAAGAGTTGCGCTCTGCGACGAGCGACACCCGGCGCGTGGCCTCGATGAGCTCGGTGGTCTTGACCACCGCGGTCACGGGGCTCTCGTCCGGGAACAGGCGCCGTACCTGCGGGTAGTCGCCATCCATCAGCAGCGACGTGGTGGTGAGACCCGCTGCCTCGAAGCCGATGAGATCGACACCAGTGCCCGAGCTGAGGGCGACGGTGACGTCACCGGCACCCAGAGCCTTCGCGGTGTCGTTCAGCGTGCGAGCACGCACCAGGGCGACGGCCGATGCGTCAGAGGCTGACGGCTTCCAGGACATCTCCCGCAGCGCGAGGCGATAGCGATCGGTGGCAAGCAGCGAGATGTGGGATCCCTCGATCTCGACTCTCACTCCGGTGAGGATCGGCAGGGTCTCGTCCCTGGACGCGGCGACCGTCACCTGGGCCACTGCCCGCTGGAAGTCGCTGCCGTCGATCGTCCCCGACTGCGCGGGAAGCTCGGGAAGCGCGGGGTACTGGTCGACGGGCATCGTCGCGAGCGTGAATCGCGAGGCGCCACACGTCACCGAGACCTTGGTTCCCTCGAGGGCGAAGTCGACCGGCTTGTGGGGCAGCGCGTTGGCGATCTCCTTGAGGAGACGCCCCGACACGAGCACCTCTCCAGCGTCATCGACGTCGGCGGCGAACGTGCCCCGAGCCGAGACCTCGTAGTCGAAGCTGGCGAGCGTCACTTCACCGGTCGCATCGGCCGTGATGCGCACTCCGGCAAGAACGGGGACCGGCGGGCGCGCCGGAAGAGCGCGCGAGGTCCACGCGACGGCGTCGGCGAGCACGTCGCGATCGACGGTGAATTTCATTCAGGTGCTCCTTGATGTCACTGACGGACAGACTACGCCACGGCGACGACACGGCAAGCGGTCGGAACGCACACGAGGGCGAACAGGTCGCTGTGGAAATGAAGGTCCTTCACATGCACGCGTAATGACAAGAGTGAGTAGTAGTCATAGGGGACGTGGAAACTGGGGACAACGTGTGGCGTCCCTGGTAGACCCGGGTGTTGCCATGTGCATCGGCTCGGGAGACGCGGTGCTTCTTGTCATTCGTCGCGGTGGACGACGATCCTTCGTACACAGGCTGTCCCCGAAACTCACAGTTCTGTCCCTGTGGACGCCGGTCTGTCTCCACCTTTACTCACAGGGTTATCCACATGTGTGCAGGATGTGATACGGCGCGAGACAGGAGCCGTCACGTGACGGGGTGAGGCGGGAGCTGTGCCGCGGAGCGGTCAGCGGCGAGACTGCTGCTTGATGCGCGCGTGGATCTCGTTGACCTGGTTGTACATCTGCCGGCGCTGAGCGATCTGGTCTTCCACCTTCTTGACGGCGTACATCACGGTGGTGTGATCCTTGCCACCGAAGTTCTCGCCGATCTTGGGCAGCGACAGGTCCGTGAGCTGGCGGCACAGATACATCGCGATCTGACGCGCAGTGACGTAGACGCGGCTACGACTCGTACCGGTGAGCTCCTCCATCGAGATGCCGAAGTAGTCGGCGGTGATGCCGATGATGGTCGAGGCGGTGATCTCCGAGTCGTCGTCGGAGATCAGATCCTTGAGCACCACCTGCGAGAGCGAGAGGTCCACCGGCTGTTTGTTCAGCGCTGCGAATGCAGTGACCCGGATGAGTGCTCCCTCGAGCTCGCGGATGTTGCTCGTGATGTTGGAGGCGATGTATTCGAGAACGTCTCCGGGAGCCTGCACGTCGTCGGCGGCGGCCTTCTTGCGAAGAATGGCGATGCGGGTCTCGAGGTCGGGGGGCTGCACGTCGGTCATCAGGCCCCACTCGAAGCGCGTGCGCATGCGCTCCTCGATGCCGTCGAGGTTGCGGGGACTGACGTCGGACGTGATCACCACGTGCTTGCCTGCGTTGTGCAGCGCATTGAAGGTGTGGAAGAACTCCTCGAGCGTCTGCTCCTTGCCCTGCAGGAACTGGATGTCGTCGATGAGCAGCACGTCGACCTCGCGGTAGTTGCGCTTGAAGCTCAGCGATCGATCGTCGCGAATCGAGTTGATGAAGTCGTTGGTGAACTCCTCGGAGTTCACGTACCTCACGCGCGTCTGAGGTTTGAGGTGCCGGGTGTAGTGACCGATCGCGTGCAGCAGGTGCGTCTTGCCCAGGCCCGAGTCCCCATAGATGAAGAGTGGGTTGTATGTCTTGCCCGGGGACTCCGCCACGGCGAGGGCTGCCGCGTGAGCGAACCGGTTGGAGGAACCGATGACGAAGGTGTCGAAGGTGTAGCGCGGGTTGAGATGAGGATCCTCGTACGCCGGCTCCGGCTCTTGACGCGCGGGAGCGCTGGAGCGCCGCTGCGGGGGGTCGTCGTCCACCGGGGTGCTCGGTTCCGGCGGACTCACCGAGGAGTCCACGGTGACGGCGATCCGAACCTCGCGACCGATCATGTCCGAGAGGGCTCGGGTGAGCAGCTCGCGGATGGTCGTCTCGACGTAGTTCTTGGTGAAGTCTTCCGCCACTGCGAGGAAGACGTTGTCCTCGACGATGGCGAGTGGCTTGATGAGCCTGATGAACGAGCGGTGTTGGGCTGTCACAGCGTCGCTCTGGCGAAGAGAGTCGATCGTGCGAGCCCAGACCTGATCCATGGACTCGGCGCCGGGTGGGGTGGCCATCGACTCTCCTTCCGGCTTCTCCACATGGTTGTGCACAGGACGTTGAGAGCCTGTCACCCATTCGTTACCTCGCCGGCGCGTGTCGCTGCCCGGGTTGGTCTCCGTGTTGGTGGAGCCTATCCTGTTCAGGCCGGGCATCCAATGCGTGCGCGGCGACTTGACCCTGCGCTCGCTGACGCGTAACGTTAGTGCGCTTTCTGCCCGTACCCAATATTCCCGTGGAGTGACCCGTGAGCAAGCGGACTTTTCAGCCGAACAACCGCAAGCGCGCCAAGACGCACGGCTTCCGTCTGCGCATGCGCACGCGTGCCGGTCGATCGATTCTGACCGCGCGTCGCCGTAAGGGCCGCGGCAAGCTGTCGGCGTAAGGTGCTTCCGGCCCGCTCTCGGATGACGGCCGCCGCGGACTTTCGGTCCGCGATGCGACTGGGCACCCGGAGCGGTCGGGCCACCGTCGTCGTGCACATGAGGCAAACCGGCAATGCTCAGAGCATCGCCGGTTTCGCTGTTTCTAAAGCCGTGGGAGGTGCCGTGATCCGCAACCGCGTGAAGCGGCGCTTGCGCGCCATCATGCGTGAGGTGCTGCCGACTCTCCCCGACGGCACTGCCGTGGTGATCCGTGCCCTCCCGCGCTCCGCCGAGGTCGACTTCGCGCGTCTTCGCGCCGACGTGACGGACGCTGTGGGAACTGCCACCCGAAAGCTCTCGGCACTATGAGCAGGCTCGAGGGGGTCGCGCGGGCAGTGGCATCGGTGCCGCGCCTGCTGCTCGTGGGGATCATCCGTCTATACCAGTTGACGGTGTCTCCCCTGCTCGGCCCACGCTGCAAGTATTACCCCTCCTGCTCCCACTACGGACTCGAGGCGGTGCGCCGGCATGGCGCGATGCGGGGCTTCGTGCTCGCGTCGTGGCGAGTGCTGCGCTGCAACCCCTGGAGTCACGGAGGCGTTGACGATGTGCCCGCGAAGGGCGCCCCGCTCTTCGCGCGGGTACCGCACAAGACTTCCTCAGACGCACCGGCGTCGGCAAGCACTACGTAAGGATCGCAGTGGACGGCTTCTTCTCCTTTCTCTATCCACTCGAATGGGTGGTCGCCAACATCATGGTGGGCTTCCACTGGGTGTTCACGCAGCTCGGGATGGCGTCTGACTCTGGATGGGCTTGGTCACTGTCGATCGTGGGCCTCGTGGTCACGATCCGCATCCTGCTGATCCCACTGTTCGTGAAGCAGATCAAGGCGTCGCGAGCCATGCAGGTGATCGCACCCGAGCTCAAGGCTGTGCAGAACAAGTACAAGGGCAAGAAGGACCAGGCATCCCGTGAGGCCATGAGTCGCGAGACCATGGAGCTGTATTCCAAGCACAAGACGAATCCGTTCGCGTCCTGCCTGCCCATCCTGGTGCAGGCGCCCATCTTCTTCGCGCTGTTCCGTGTGCTGAACGGTCGTATCGAGAGCGCCACTGAAGCCAAGCCCATCGGTCTCCTGACGGCTGAGCTCGCCGCAGAGGCGCATGACGCGTCGATCTTCGGTGCGCAGCTCTCTGACACGTTCCTGACATCGGACAACGCCGCAGTCAAGGTCGTCTCCGCGGTCCTGATCATCGCCATGGTGGCCACAACCTTCCTCACGCAGCGTCAGCTGACCCGCAAGAACATGCCCGCCTCGGCGCTCGAGGGGCCCATGGCTCAGCAGCAGAAGATCCTCATGTATGCGCTGCCGTTCATCTTCGTGATCACCGGGCCCAACTTCCCCGTGGGTGTGCTGATCTACTGGACCACGACCAACCTGTGGACCATGGGTCAGCAGTTCTATGTGATCCGCAACAACCCCACCCCCGGGTCCGAGGCCGAGAAGGCGCTGAAGGCGCGCAGGGAGGCCAAGGCCCGAAAGAAGGGCGTGGTCATCGAGGGGACGTCCGAGGACGTCACTGCTATCGAGGAGGCCAAGGAGCCCCGCCAGCGCCAGCAGCCCAAGAAGGGTGCACCCCGATCGCAGCGCAAGAAGGGCACACCACGCCAGTCCTCCCCCAGCGACCCCGCCGATGAGTCCGCAGGCACGGGCGACGACGACGCAGCACCTGATGCAGAGAAGAAGGACGACCGATGACTGAATCGAAGAACGTTTCCGGCCTCGAGGCGGAAGGCGACGCAGCAGCAGACTTCCTGGAGGAGCTGCTCGACATCCTGGACATGGATGGCGACATCGACATCTCTGTTGAGGCGGGCCGCGCCAAGGTGGCTGTGGTCTCGGAGGGGCCGCACCAGGACCTGAAGCGACTGGTCGGCCCCGAGGGTGAAGTCTTGGATGCGTTGCAGGATCTGGCACGCCTCGCGGTGCAGTCCGAGACCGGCGAGATGAGTCGCCTCATGCTCGACATCGCCGACTTCCGTGCGGGCCGACGCGAACGCCTCGCGGAGCAGGCACGGGAGACGATCGCGAAGGTCCGCGAGACCGGCGAGAGCGTCGCCATGCCCGCGATGAACGCCTTCGAGCGCAAGGTCGTTCACGACGTGGTGCTCGAGGCTGGACTTGGCTCCGAGTCAGAGGGTGAAGACCCCGACCGCCATGTCGTGGTCTCGCCGAAGGCGTGACCCGTTTCACGTGAAACATTGGTGGGGATCGTGACGAACGACGGAGGGCCCGAGGGTGCCGGTGGGGACCTGGGGGAAGACCCGCTCCATCGGAGCGATGGCGTGCGTGAATTCTTCGGTGACGCTTACCCCCGGGTTGAGAGCTTTGCCCTCATGTTGGCCGACCAAGGCGTGTTGCGCGGACTGATCGGGCCACGCGAGTTGGCCCGACTCTGGGAGCGGCACATTCTCAACTCGGCTGCCGTGGCCCCATTCCTTGGCAACGGGACGATCGTCGACGTCGGTTCCGGTGCTGGGCTTCCCGGGCTCGTGATTGCCGCCATGCTGCCGGAACGCCGGGTGGTGCTCGTCGAGCCCATGGAGCGCCGCACGACCTGGCTCTTCGAGGCTGCCGAGCACTGCGGTATTGACAATGTCACCGTGGTGCGCGGCAGGGCTGAGGAGGTCCGGGAGGTGGTGGAAGCTGACGTGATCACGGCGCGTGCCGTCGCCCCCATCGACAAGCTCGTCAAGTGGTGTGCGCCGCTGTTGGCGGATGGTGGCGAGATGGCGCTGCTGAAGGGCCAGAGCGCGCCCGATGAACTCGAGCGAGCAAAGTATGTGCTGCGTAAGTTCGGCTTCGTGGGATCGGTCGAATCGGCGCCGACGCTGCCGGGCCTCGCTCCCACCACGGTCGTGCGGCTTCAGCGCACCGGGTGAGCGGCGTGGTCCGCCTCGATCGACCGGCTGGCGCTGCCGGCGCTATCCCCATAGTTATCCACACCCCGTTCATACGGGAAATCGAGGTTCTCCCCCGTGTTCATCCACAGGGGACGCCGGTCGCGACGAACCGGTAGAGTCGTGCGAGTGCAGTTCCAGCGGAGACTGTTTCACGTGAAACAAGCGGAAGGACAACAGTGACAGAGCCCACGATTGGCGCCACTGACCTGGGCGCCGAGCTGCCGGCTCGTCCGGCGGCGCCGTCGGCGGAGAGCACCACTGTTTCACGTGAAACGACCGACGCGTTCGGCGGGCTCGACCATGACGAAGGCAGCCCCCTGGCCAACGAGCTGATCGCGACAGAGCGCCTCCGCCGTGAGCTGGAGAAGTCCGACTTTCCACGCCCCGCGCACACCCGTGTCATCGCGGTCTCGAACCAGAAGGGCGGAGTGGGCAAGACGACCTCGACGGTCAACATCGCAGCGGCTCTAGCCAAGCGTGGCGCGAACGTGCTCGTGATCGACGCCGATCCTCAGGGGAACGCTTCGACTGCGCTCGGCGTGGACCACCGGTCAGGCACGCCCTCGATCTATGAGGTCCTCCTCGACGACGAGCCCATGGCCAACGTCGCCCAGCGATGCCCGGACCTGCCCACCCTGTGGTGCGTCCCGGCCACTATCGACTTGGCTGGCGCCGACATCGAGATGGTGTCCATCGTGCGACGGGAGTTTCGTCTCCACGGCGCGGTGAACGATCTCCTCGCCGGCCCAGGCAAGCGCCTCGACTACGTGTTCATTGACTGTCCGCCCAGCCTCGGACTGTTGACTCTCAACGCCATGGTGGTCGCTCACGAAGTGCTGATCCCCATCCAGTGCGAGTACTACGCGCTGGAGGGTCTGACGCAGCTCATCAAGACGGTGGACATGGTCAAGAAGCACTTGAACCGCGACATCGTGGTGTCGACCATCGTGCTCACGATGTTCGATGGTCGCACCAACCTTGCGCGGGAGGTCGCGTCCGAGGTTCGCAGCCACTTTCCTGACGAGACACTCGAGCACACCGTTCCGCGCAGCGTGCGCGTTTCTGAGGCCCCCAGCTTTGGTCAGACCGTCATCACGCACGACCCCCATTCCACCGGCGCCGTCGCCTACACGGCAGTGGCCCGGGAGATCGCGGCTCGGGGCACCGCCACGCATAGAGGAGAGCACCAGTGAGCAAGCCCAAGCGCGGCCTCGGTCGAGGACTCGGCGCCCTGATTCCGAGCGAGCCCGACGGCACCGATCAGGACAGTTCCTCTTCGACAGAGGGGCCCGGCACGGAGAACGGCACGGTCCCGACGAGCGGCAACGGGCGCGCGCAGCGTGAGCGCCCGCATGATGTGTTCTTTGAGTCGAGCGGCACTCGTGACGACGTTGACCTGGTCCCCGTGCCAGGTGCGAGGTTCGCCAGCATCGATCCCCACTCGGTCACTCCGAACCCCCATCAGCCCCGTGATGTCTTCGACGAAGACGCGATGGCCGAACTCATCGGCTCGATCAAGGAGATCGGCGTCCTGCAGCCGATCGTCGTGCGACCCCACCCGGATGGCACTGGCTACGAACTCATCATGGGAGAGCGTCGCCTCCGGGCGACCATCGAGGCCGGGCTCGAGCTCATCCCCGCGATCGTGCGCGACACGGTCGACACCGCGATGCTCCGCGACGCGCTGGTGGAGAACCTTCACCGCAGCCAGCTCAACCCCCTCGAAGAGGCCGCCGCCTATCAGCAGCTGCTCGACGACTTCGGCATCACCCATGAGCAGCTCGCCGAGCGCATCAGTCGCTCACGCCCGCAGATCACCAACACGCTGCGCCTGCTGCGCCTCCCGCCGCTCGTGCAGCGACGCGTGGCTGCCGGCGTGCTCAGCGCAGGTCACGCCCGTGCGCTGCTGGGGCTCGAGAGTGCTGATCAGATGGAGACCCTCGCTCAGCGCATCGTGGCAGAGGGCCTGTCGGTCCGCGCGACCGAGGAGGCCGTGACGCTGGGCGTGGAGAAGCCGAAGCCCACGCGTGGCCAGGTGCGAGCGGGAGGACGCACGGCTGCCCTCGACGAGCTCGGTTCGCGCTTGGGCGACCGCTTCGACACGCGCGTCAAGATTCAACTGGGCAAGGCTCGCGGCAAGATCACCATCGACTTCGCGTCGGTGGAGGACCTGAACCGCATCGTCGGCGTGCTCGACCCGAAGGACCCGGGTGTTCTTCAGGGCGGTGCAGACGCCCCGTAGGGCATCTTTACCAGGGGTGGAGCAAGGCCCGGTCTGCTGCGCTCAGACGAGCGCGGCGCGGACGATGTCCTCGTAGATCTCACCGATGTCTCGCGGGTCGGCGACCGCTGCCTGGGGCAGCAACGACGTCTCGGTCATGCCTGGCGCGATGTTGACGTCCAGCACCTGTGGATTGCCCTCGTGGTCCAGGATCATGTCGACGCGGGACAGATCACGAAGGCCCATGACCCGATGGACGGTGAGGGCCGCCTCGGTGACGCGGGCGGCATCGGCCGTCTCGAGCCTGGCCGGCGTGAAGTACTGGACCCGGCCAGCGTTGTACCGGGCGTCATAGTCGTACGGACCGTCACAGACGATCTCAACCGGAGGCAGGGCGGTGGCCTCGCTCCCGGTGCCGATGACCGAGACCGCGACCTCCGTGCCGGCCACGGCGGTCTCGACCATCGCGTTGTCCCCGTACGCGAAGCAGTGCACCATCGCGCGGGACAGTTGAGCACGATCCGTCACCAGCGACACTCCGAGCGCCGAGCCACCTCGAGCGGGCTTGACCACGAGCGGCAGGCCGAACCGCGCCACGATGGCGTCCATGACCTGTTCGGCGCCCACTTCTCGGAACAGCGACTGCGGAAGTGTGACGAAGTCAGGGGTGAGCACCCCCTCTCGGCCGTACACGGCCTTGGCGACGGGCTTCACCCATGCGACGCGGGCGGCCTTCGAGCGAGTCCCCACATAGCGCGCGCCTGCCAGCTCGAGCAGTGCCTGGAGCGATCCATCCTCACCGGAGGAGCCATGGAGAAGGGGCCATACCACGCCATCTGCCAGGGACGATAGTGTGCCGAGCAGACGAGTGTCCACGTCCTGCACCTGGACCTTGATGCCGCGGTCGCGGAGGATCTCGGCGACTCGACGGCCCGACCGCAGCGACACGTCGCGTTCGTGAGACAGGCCTCCTGCCAGAATCAGCACGTCCATGGGAGCCTCCTGAGGTCGGTTGCGAAGGGGTTCATGCGATGTCGGGAGAGGGGAACTCGACGGTGTCGCCGCCCGTGCCCTCGTCGGTGCCGAAGATGCGCACGGTCTCGAGCTCGGCGTCGACGACGGTGGACAGTCGTCGCACGCCCTCCTTGATGCGTTCCGGCGTGGGGTAGCAATAGGACAACCGCATGTGGTCCGCGCCCTGGCCGTCGTAGTAGAACGCCGTGCCGGGGACATAGGCGACGCGCTCGGTGACCGCGCGCGGAAGCATCGACTTGGCATTGAGGCCCGGGGGGAGCTTCACCCACACGTAGAAGCCGCCGTCGGGGACGTTCCACGACGCATCGGGAATGTGCTCCTCGAGGGCGGAGATCATCGCATCGCGACGCTCGCGGTACTGCTCGCGGAACTTCTTGATCTGACCCTGCCAGTCGGCGTGGTCGAGGTACGCCTTGATCGCGAACTGCGACGCATTCGAGGGGCAGAGGATCGCAGCCTCGGACGCGAGCACCAACTTCTCGCGGACCGCGTGGGGCGCGACGGCCCACCCGACACGGTAGCCCGGAGCGAACGTCTTGGAGAATGACCCCAGGTAGATCACGCCATCTTCGCTCATGGAACGCAGTGCAGGCAGAGGGTCACGATCGAAGCCCAGCAGCCCGTAGGGGTTGTCTTCGAGCACGAGTACGCCAAAGCGGCGGCAGATCTCGAGGATCAGGGGACGGCGCTCCAGCGACAAGGTGACCCCGCCCGGATTGTGATAGTTCGGCACCGTGTAGAGGAACTTGACCCGCCGGCCCTCTGACTGCAGCCGGACGAGCGTCGCCTCGAGCGCCTCCGGGACCAGCCCGTCCGCATCCATGGCGACGTGAACCACGTCCGCCTCCTGCGCGCGGAACACGCCGAGAGCGCCCACGTACGACGGTGCCTCCGCGACCACCACGTCGCCGGGATCGATGAAGATCTTGGTGACGAGGTCCAGCGCCTGCTGCGAGCCGGTGGTGACCACCACATCGTCCGGATGCGCCGAGATGCCCTCGAGCGCCATCACCTGGGTGATGTGCTCACGCAGGCCCTCATCCCCCTGGCCGGACCCGTACTGGAGCGCGACCTCGCCCTGCTCGAGGACCAGCCGCCGAGTCATCTCGGCAATCTCCTCGAGCGGCAACCCACCGATGTACGGCATGCCGCCCGCCAGTGACACCACCTCGGGCCTGTTGGCCACGGAGAACAGCGCCCGGATCTCCGACGCGCGCATCGCGTGGGCACGGGCGGCATACGAGTCGAACCAGGGGTCCAGTCGCGTTCCGGGGCCGTCGGGTGTAGTCATGCGGGCAAGTCTCCCACGCGCCAGGGCGTCCACGCGAAGAGGCTGGGCCGGTGCTCGCAGAGGGGTGCCACCAAGGCCACGGGTGGACTCGGGTGAAGCCCCGCTACTGCGGCGCGGGTGGCGCGTCGCAGCCCTCCGGTTCGAAGAGCTCCTCGATGGGGACGGCGAAGAGGGAGGCGAGGCGGAAGGCCAGCGGCAGGCTCGGGTCGAACCGACCCTTCTCGATGGAGATCACGGTGAGGCGGGTGACGCCCACCAAGTCCGCGAGGTGAGCCTGCGACCAGCCTTCCTGCTGACGGCGCTCTCGCACCGAGTTCTTCACGACCGGACTGCCCGTCCACGCGCGAGGGCATAGCGAGCCATGGTGGAGGTGAAGGCGATGAGCAGAATGGCCAGCAGCACGAGCGCCGTTGGCAGCTCCACCCTGGTGATGGAGACGGCTGCGAGGCTGAGCCCGACCACGATCACCAGATCGTTGGCGGTGCCGGCCAGGGCCCTGTTCAGCCAGGTGGTCTCAACCGAGTCTGACGCGTGCGGCGACTCCGGCACCGTCTTGGGCGCGATGATGAGGATCCAGCTCAGCGCCACTCCGAAAGGGAGTGCCGTGGCGGCGAACACGATTCCGGAGAGGAGGGGGGCGACGGGCGAGAGGAGCCACGCGAGAACACCGACCGTGCCTGCGACCGCCACGCCGGTGACGCCTGTGAGAATCCGACGAACGATCATGATTCCTCCTTGTATAGCGAACTATCCGTATAGGTCACTATACACACGAGCGGGCCGATGCACGAAGGGGCCGGCTCCGCACTCGCGGAACCGGCCCCTCCAGCAACGGAGTCCTAGGCGATGACCTCGTCGAACAGGGCGCTCAGGGCCGGCTTGGGCTTGGCGCCCACGACCGACCGGACGAGCTCGCCCCCCCTGAAGACGTTCATCGTAGGGATCGACGTCACGCCGTAGGCCATGGCGAGCTGCGGGTTGGCATCTGTGTCGACCTTGACGATCTTGATGCGGCCCGCGTACTCCTCCGCGAGCTCGTCAAGGATCGGGGCGACGGCACGGCAGGGACCGCACCACTCCGCCCAGAAGTCCACGATCACAGGAACGTCAGACTTGATGACCTCGTCCTGGAACGTGTCCTCGGTGGCGGCGATGGGCGTCGTGGGTACGGCCCCTGCGGGCGCCTCCTCGGTCACGACGGCAGCGGGCACCTCTGAACCGCTCGACTCCAGGTCGGCGAGTGCGTCCAGGTAGTGCTGGGCGTCGAGAGCGGCCGCGCAGCCCGATCCGGCTGCGGTGATCGCCTGGCGGTAACGGTTGTCGACGAGGTCACCACACGCGAAGACTCCCTCGACGTTGGTCGCCGTGGTGCGGCCGATGACCTGCACGTAGCCCTCGGCATCGGTGTCGACGACGCCGGCGACCAGCTCGGAGCGAGGAACGTGGCCGATCGCCACGAACAGCCCGGTCGCGGGGACCGTTCGCTCCTCGCCTGTGGTGACGTCGCGCAGACGCACGCCGGAGAGCTTGGCGTCACCGTCGAGCCCGGCCACCTCTGAGTGCCAGGCGAACTCGATCTTGGGGTCGTTGATCGCGCGATCAGCCATGATCTTGGAGGCGCGCAGCTCGCCGCGCCGGTGGACGACGGTGACCTTGGAGGCGAACCGCGTGAGGAAGGTGGCCTCCTCCATCGCGGAGTCGCCACCGCCGACGACCACCACCTCCTGGTCGCGGAAGAAGAACCCGTCGCAGGTGGCGCACCAGCTCACACCCTTGCCCGACAGGCGCTTCTCGTCGTCCAGACCCAACTCGCGATACGCGGAGCCGGTCGCAAGGATGACGGCCTTCGCCGTGAACTCCTTGCCAAGCGCAGTCTTGACGGTCTTGATGGGACCGTCGAGCTGGAGCTCCGAAGCATCGTCGAACATCACCTCTGCGCCGAATCGCTCTGCCTGGCCCTGCAGGGTCTCCATGAGCTCAGGGCCCTGCACGCCATCCACGAAGCCGGGGAAGTTCTCCACCTCGGTGGTGTTCATGAGAGCGCCACCGGCGGTGATCGAGCCCGCGATGACCAGCGGCTGCAGGCCGGCGCGCGCGGCGTAGATGGCGGCGGTGTAGCCGGCGGGGCCGGAGCCCACGATGATGACGGTGCGAGTGTCGCTCACGGTGCTTCCTTCACTTGAGTGGTCGGGTGCGTGCGGCACCCGGCTTGATAACGAATCGTAGGCGGTGGTTCTTCCCTCATCCGCAGTGGGCCGATGCGACGGTCAGCCGTCCCCGGACACGCTAGGCGAGGGAGACGGCGTATAGGTGAACTCCGGGTAGCTGGGGGGTGGATTGTTCCGCCGGTCGAAGTCGGGCTCGAAGGGCGACAGCAGCATCGACAGGGCGACGATGGCGACGACCACGGTGATGGCGAGGAAGACCCCGACGAGCACCGGACCAGAATTGAGCGGAGCAGGTCGCTGGGCACGATGGCGGGCGCGTTCCAAGGCCGTGCCGAGCGCGGCCGAGTCCGGCCACCGGCGCTCGAGCCGCTCCAGCAGGGCCTGCGCGGCAGAGGGCGGGACGTCGGCGTTCTGTTCGGACGCGATCTCCTGCCACGTCTCGAGCGCGAGTGGCTCGTCGGCCTGACGGGCGGCCGCGCGCCGAGTGTGCTTCGAGTACTGCGCGGCGACCTCTGGGGGCACGGGGACGCGGCCATCCTCCGCCTGTTCCGCGAGCATGGCGGCCCGGTCGACGTGGTCGGTGCGGACCTCCTGCGCGACCTCGGGGACGGCGAGTCCCGCGGCGATCGCGGCTGCGGCATCGTGTTCCGCGTGGGCGAGCGTGTCGTGGGTGACGGCGACCGCTGGCGCGGCCGTCGGCGGCGCGGCCGTCGCTCCGGCGCTGGGCGCGCGAGGCATCCCGCGCATGGCTCCACGCAATGACCGCAGCGCCGCCGCATCGGCCGGACCTGCGGCCCGGACGATCTCGGCGAGCGTCTGCGGACCCGTGCCCGCCACCGTGGCGAGCGCAAGGGTGCGTGCGGGAGAGGGAAGAGTCTCTGGGACGTCTGCGGCCGTGACCGCATCGGGATCCATGCCGGTGAGCAGAGCGAGGTGGAGGCGCCCGAGCGCGACCGCATCGGAGTGCTCCGAATGTCCTCGCCCGAGGCCAGCCTGCGTCGCGAGCTCGCCTTCGGCGTCGAGCCCGGAGACGATGATCCGACCCGCCGGCGTCACGGTGATGGATGAGGCACGCAGGTATCCGTGGTGCACGCCCGCGGCGGCGGCGACCGTGAGGGCGCGGGCCGCCTCGCCGATGATGGACGACGCGAGGCGCGGAGGCACGATGCGGTGGCCCGCGACCTCGGCGATGGACAGCCCGACGGGGCGTTCGGAGACGACGTACGTGATCCGCTCGTCGCCCACCGTCTCCCGACCGGACGCGATCACCCGAGCGAATCGGACATCCCTCACCTGCGCGGCTCGCACCGCGGCGCGGCGGACGGCCGAGGGGGCGAGCGACGCGAGGACGTCGACGGTGACCTCGACGTCCCGGCGTTCATCGTGAGCGATCCACCGGTCCACGCCCGGAAGATCGTGGGGCTCACGGCGACGCAGAATGAAGCGGCGACCCAGCGTCGCTCCTGCCTCCACGTCTCATCTCCCCGGTGTCGCCTGTCCCCTAGCGGGGAGATTCCATCCTAACCGCGACGGAGACGGCGCAGGAGCGGACGAGCGGCGTCCCGGGCCTCCTGAACACGGAGCAGCCACAGGCCGCCCGCGTACAGCGCGAGCATCACCACACCGCCAGCCAGGACCACCAGCAGGGACGTCAGCACTCCGTCCAGTCCCGAGAACTGGGTCGCGGGGGGGACGTACCTCAGCAGCACCCACACGACCGCGCTCGCCCCCACGGCGGCTATCGCCGCCTTGGAGTGAACCGCGAGGATGCGCCGGCCATCGAGTCCCCCCAGTCGCCTGCTCAGCCCACCTGCGCGGAGCACCACGCCCACGAGGTTCGACACCGCGAGACCGAGGCCCACGCCGACGGTCCACCAGCGCGGCTCGGTCCACAGCCGGAACGCCCAGGCCACCCCGACCCACGCGATCGTCATCGGGATGTGCATGAAGAAGATGGAGCGCGCCTCTTCGAGCACGAAGTACACGCGCTTGAACAGCACCGTCGCGCCCAGCGGCACGAGTCCGATCACCATCGCGCTCATGACCCAGGCGACTGACTGGACCTCCTCCGAGGTCGCCGTGGGCAGCGCCACCCGCGCGACGTACGGCGCGAAGAGGATCATCGCTGCGGTGGTGAACACGGTGAGCACTCCCGCAGTTCTCAGACCGCGCGAGAGGTCTCCCCGAAGAGAGGCCATGTCACCTCGTGCGGCATGTCCCGCCATTGCGGTGTACATCGCGGTCACCAGCGAGAGGGTGATCACCGAGTGCGGCACCAGGTAGAGCGACAGCGCCTGGGTGTAGGCGGCATTGCCCGCGATCTCACCGCCGGCGTCGGCGCCCGGTGCCGTCGCCGCCGCAGACGCGACCTGCATGACGAGCAGCACCCCCACCTGCTCGACGCCCACGGCGGCAAGGGCCCACGCGGCGACGCGGCCGATGACGGTGAGCTCTCCCTTGGGGCCGCGCCATCGCCAGTGCCAGCGGTAGCCGCCTCGCACCAGCGGAATGATGAGGATGAGCGCCTGCGCCATGATGCCCAGCGTGGCGGTGCCGCCGATGAGAGCGATCGCGCCGGGAGTCCACTCCTCGGGTGCGAGCGGGTTGGCTTCGTCGAACGGCCCAAAGAACGCGAGGAAGGCGAGCAGTCCCGCGATCGACACGATGTTGTTCAGCACCGGAGCCCACATGAACGGCCCGAACTGGGACTTCGCGTTGAGCACCTGGCCCAGCAGCGTGTACAGGCCGTAGAAGAACAGTTGGGGGATGCACCAGTACGCGAAGGCGGTCGCGAGGGCGAGCAGCTCCGGTGACCAGTTGTCGGTATAGGCCGCTACCCAGACCTGCGCCGTGACGGTGAACGCGATCGTGGCGCCCAGCGTGATGACCCCGCCGATGGTGAGGATCCGATCGACAGTGCGCTCCCCGCCCTCGCGATGAAGAGCCTTCACGATCTGTGGCACCAGCGCGGCGTTGAGCACTCCCGCGGCGAGGATCGCAAAGAACGCATTGGGCAGCCGGTTCGCCGCGTCGTACGCGTTCGCCGCGTCGGCGTTCAGGCCGATGGCCGCGACCAGCAGCATGCTGCGCACCAGCCCGAGCACTCGCGACGTGGCGGTGCCGGAGGCCATGATGGCCGAGGAGCGGCGCAGCGAGGTGCGCGGGCGGGGTTCCGGCGATCCGGCCGATGCGTTCTCGGGCGGTTCAGTCACGTCCGGTCCCGGGGGAGGTGTGCGAGGCGTCCTCGTCGGGCTCATCGCTGTCGAGATCGCCGGCGGCCTCACCGTCGTCGTCGCCGTCCTCGAAGGGGACGTTCTCGGTGTCGCCATCGGGTTCGGTGGTAGGAGCCGGCGCGGGTTCGGCGCGCGTGTCCCGTCGGCCGCGGCGGGCGGTCCTCACCAATCCGGCGACGAGCAGCAGGACCAGCAGGACAGAGAACACGGCCGTGGCGGCGTTGCCCCAATCCGCACGCACGCGGACCGCGAACGTCTGCGCGTCGCTCGCCGGCAGGCCGTCCGTGCTGCGGAGCACGACCGCCACCCGTACATTCGCGCTCGACACCGCCTCGACCGGCACGAGCGCGGCGCCTTCTGCCCCGGCGGGCACGGTGATCGTGGGGCTCGCCAGCACCTGGAGGTTGGGCGAGAAGCTGGTCAGGTCGACCCGCACGTCCACGTCGTGATCGAGCCCATTGACGATGGTCACGGGGATCTCCCCTGACTCGGCCAGCAGGTTCAGGTCCGAGCTCTCGGCGATCCGCAGCGATGCCAGCGTGGCATCGACGCGCGCGAGAGCGGCACTCACCGCAGCACCGCGCAGTCCGGGATTGCTGCGGTACCTCACTGCGGCGCCCTGGAGCAGGTCGGTTCCCCAATCGGCGAGGGCTGCGGACGGAGACGTGGTCGCAGACGAGAGCGTGGTGAGCTCCACGAGTGCAGCGGCCAGCGCCGCCACGTCGTTCACGGCGAGGTCGGCATCGGTCCCCAAGGTGGCGGGCAGCGTCACCGGGTCAGCGTCCGTCTCGAGCAGCGCCGAGACCGGGAGGGGGTCCACCCACGGCGCGGTCATGAGCGACTCGAGGACGTCCGAAGGCGCGGAAGAGCCCGGGCGCCATGAGTCGTCGAGCACCGCGAGCACCGGCGCGCCGTCGGCCTCGTCGGCGAGCAGAGCGGACTCGGCGATCACACGCGCCTGGGCCGCCTCGGTCCCGGGCCGGTATTGGGCGATCGCCCGGCTGAGGCTCGCATCGGGCACCAGCACCAAGGCGTCGCCCGCCCGGGCGACTGCCGCATCGGCCTGCTCCTCGAGATCCTCGAAGCCCTCTGCCTCCGGCAGGGCGAGGACCGCACCCGCGCCGAGGGCGGAAGCCGCGTTCGTGCTCGCTGCGTCGAGCGCGGCAGGCACCGCGAGCCACGGCGCGCTCCCGATGCTCGCCAGATTGGTGCCCGCGGGCACCGACAGGGCCAGATCCATGAGCGTCGTCTCGCCTGCGTGTGCGAGAGAGGTGAGGTCAGGAGATCCGCTCGCGAGGCGCCACGACTCGCGCACCACCAACCCGGAGTCGAAGGCCATCGCGTTGGTCACAGGAGCGGGGTCGACCGCGGTGGTGACCCCCGCGACATTGGAGGCGCCGAGCTGGTTGGCGACCCGGTTCTGGGTGCCCGCCGCGGTCGAGAGCGTCGTGAGCGTGAGCTCGGGCACCGCCGCGCCCTGCCACGTGAGCGGAACGGCGTCGACCGCGATGGGACCGTTCGCCGTCTGCAGGGTGAGCACGGCACCGTAGACACCCCAGCGCCCGGCGGGCAGTCCGAGTTCTGACGGGCTCGCGCCGATGGTGACGGTGCGCGAGGTCCCTGCGGCGATCGTGACCCCCACTGGCTCCGGCTCGGCCTCCACGTCGTCCTCGGCCCCGACGACGCCCGGCAGGTCCGCCGGAGTGGATGCCGCGGTCTCGGCGGCGGTCTCCTCCGGCGGCTCGGGTTGCTGCGCTGCGAGCCGCGAGGAGAAGGTGGAGGGGTCGGCGAGGAAGGCGTCGAGCGCCTCGCGGTCTCCGAGCGGCTGCTCGGTGAGCCTGAGCTCCACCACCACGTCGTCGACGGGCAGCGAGCTCCGATTCGTGGCCGTGATGGTCGCAGTCAGGCGCGACGACGGGTCCAGGGCCGGGGAGGCGAGATCCACCAGCCGTGCCGTGAGCATGCCCGTCGGCTCGATGGTCTCCGGGGGCAGCGCATCGGCCGACGCAGACGGGGAGGCGCTGGGCTCAGGGAGCTCGGCGCTGACCGCCGCGGGTGCGGCGGCGGTCAGCAGGACGAGGCTCGCCGCGAGCGCGGCGACGATACGGCTCACGTCGGGATCGCCAGCAGCTGGGCCGCCACCTGCGCCATCTTGCGTTCGTTGGGGAACGCAAGACGGCTGCCGAGGTCGGCGACAGGAATCCAGTCGGCCACCTCGGCCTCGTGGTCGGGATCGTTCTCGGTGGTGATGATGCCGCCCTTTGCTTCGAGGAGGAAGTGGTGGACGACCTTGTGCACGCGGCGATCGTCGCCCGTGAACCAGTAGTCGATGACGCCGATGGGCTGGATCACCTCGGCGTCGATGCCGGTCTCTTCCGCCACCTCGCGGATCGCGGCCTCCTCCGGGGTCTCGACGCCCTCGATGTGGCCCTTGGGCAGGCACCACTCGAGGCGACCCGCGCGGTTGCGGCGGCCGATGCAGGCGGCGAGAGCCACACCATCCTCGACCTTCACCGCGATGCCGCCCGCAGATGTCTCGTTCGACACGGGCAGCTGCGCCGCCCGCAGCACATGGCCGTCGCCCCTGGCCTGACCGGCCCGCCGCTGGCGCAGCGAGTGCCCCGCCGGTGGGCGGGGTGTCGCTCCGGGGCGCGGATCGGACGGATGGGGCATGCGCCAACTCTAACGAGGCGCGCCGGGACCCGGAGCAGGCCGCGCGGTGAGGGCTTGGTGAGGGCCACCGGGCCGGTGTCTGGGATGCTGGTGCACGTGACTGACCCCATCCCCATGCCCCCCATGGACGTGCTGCGCCGCCGTGCCGCGTCCCTATGGGAGGCGCTGCCCGCCTCCATCCTCGAGCTGGCGGAGGTATTCGACGCGGCCGGCCACGAGTTCGCACTGGTGGGCGGACCGGTCAGGGACGCGTTCCTGGGCCGGTCGTCCTCCGATTTCGACTTCGCCACGTCGGCACGACCGGATGACACGGAGCGGCTGCTGCGGACGTGGACTCGCTCCACGTGGGACATGGGTCGAGAGTTCGGCACCATCGGCGGCCGACGCCGCGACCTCGTGGTGGAGATCACGACGTTCCGCGCCGACGAGTACGACGGCGAGACGCGCAAGCCGGTGGTGGCCTTCGGCGATTCGCTCGAGGGCGACCTGGCGCGGCGCGACTTCACGGTCAACGCGATGGCGGTGCGGCTGCCGTCGCGCGAGCTCGTCGACCTGCACGGCGGGCTCGAGGATCTGGGTGGCGGGCTGCTGCGCACCCCGATCGAGCCCGACGTCTCCTTCGGCGACGACCCGCTGCGCATGATGCGGGCCGCGCGCTTCGCGTCGCAGCTCGGCTTCGACATCGAGCCGGCGACGTTCGCCGCGATGTCTCGACTGGCCGAGCGCATCGGCATCGTGTCCGCCGAGCGCGTGCGCGAGGAGCTGACCAAGCTGATGCTGGGCGCCTCTCCACGCGCGGGCCTCGGGGCGCTGGTCGACTCCGGCCTGGCGGCACACGTGCTGCCCGAGCTGCCCGCGCTGCAGCTCGAGGTCGACGAGCACCACCACCACAAGGACGTCTACGAGCACACGCTCACGGTGGTCGACCAGGCGATCGCGCTGGAGACGGGTGCTGACGGACCGGTGCCGGCTCCCGACCTGGTGCTTCGCCTGGCGGCGCTGATGCATGACATCGGCAAGCCCCCCACGCGCCGGCTCGAGCCGGGGGGCGGCGTGAGCTTTCACCACCACGAGGTGGTGGGCGCCAAGATGACGGCCAAGCGCATGAAGGCGCTGCGATTCGACAAGGACACGACTCGCGCGGTCTCGCACCTGGTCGGGCTGCACCTGAGGTTCCACGGCTACGCCGACGCACGCTGGTCAGATTCCGCGGTGCGCCGCTATGTCACTGATGCCGGAGACCAGCTGGAGCGCCTGCATCGGCTGACCCGGGCGGACGTGACGACGCGCAACCGGCGCAAGGCCGACCGTCTGTCCTTCGCGTACGACGACCTCGAGCAGCGCATCGCCGAGCTGCGTGAGCGCGAGGAGGTGGACTCGATCCGCCCCGACCTCGACGGCAACGCGATCATGGAGATCCTCGGAATCGGCCCCGGGCGCGACGTGGGCGCGGCGTACCACCACATGCTCGAGCTGAGGATGGAGCACGGACCCCTCGACGAGGAACGGGCTCGATCGGAGCTGCTGGCCTGGTGGGCGGACAGGAACGCCGGATGATCTTCCTGGTCGTCTTCGCCGTGCCGGCGGTCGCCGGACTGGTGGCGCTCGCGTACGGCCTGGTCTGGCTGACCCGCCCCGATGCTCGAGCCGATGTCGCGCGGCGGTATCCATTGCGGACCCTGACGTGGCTGATGGCCGTCCCGGGCGGTCTGGCCTCGGCCGCCGCAGCGTTCTTCGGCATCGGCTTCGCGCTTGACGGAGGCTTCAGCGACGGGTTCTTGACGGATGTCGTCGGCCGCTTCGCGATGCCCACGCTGGGTCTCTTCGGGCTGGTGTGCGCGATCGCGGTGATCGTCGTCGCTCACCGTGTCGCATCGCCGCACCGGCGGTCACGCCCCTGGCTGATGCTCGCGTTCGGTGCTGCGCCCGTGCTGTTGGTCTTCGTGATCGCCGCGGCGTCGCTCGCGGCCGACTCGCTCGGCGCGTTGTCGGGACTGGTGCTCGCGCTGGGCGCGACGACGAACGCACTGATGGCCGTCGCATCGGCCGCCGTGCCGTCCACCCCGCCGTTGTCCACCCCGCTCCCGCCGACGACCCCACCCGCACCTCCCCTTCCCAAGTAGGAACGTCGGGACTCGTTTCCTGGACCGACCGACTCCTGTAGGAAGTCCAGGACTCATGGGGTCACATGCTCCTCCACAGGCGGCGTCGACCCGGGCGCCGCTGGGCGCGATGACGGGCTAGACCGGAGCGCATGAACTCAGAGCTGCACCGGCTACTTGACGGCATCGGGCCCTGGAGCCGGTCGGAGCTTCTACGCGTGATGAGCAGGAATCGCCTGACGGGAGCCCTGGGCCGTGGCGAGTTGGTCCGCGTGCTTCCCGACCTTTACTCGCTCGCCATGCACACAGACTCGCGTCAGGTGAGAGCCCGTGCGGCATCACGGTGGGCACCGGCGGGGTCCGCCGTGACGGGGCGCGCCGCCCTGGTCGAGTGGGGCGTGCTCGGAGAGGGTGCCGAAGAGGTTGGACTCGTGGTGCCGCGGGGCTGCCACCGATCCGTCGTGCCGTGGCTGCACGTCACCAGCCAGACGGTTCCGTGCGAGCGATTCGATGCCGGCGCGGGCCTTACCTTGGTGGGGCCCGCGGACGCGTTGATCCACGCGTTTGCACGCGAGCCACACCGGACGCGGGCAGACCTGGTCTACCGAGCCTGTGCGAACGGCGTGTCGGCGGAGCGTGCCATCGCCCACCTGGATCGCCTGCCTCGTGCCCGTGGGCGTCGCGCCCTGCTGGGGATGCTCGGCCTGGCTGCCAAGGGCGTCGAGAGCTACCTCGAAGAGCGGGCCGTCACCAGGGTCTTCACGGGTGACGCATTCGCCAGCGTGATTCTTCAGCATCGTGTCAGGGTCGCCGGGCAGTCGTTTCGCATCGATGCCTTCCACGCCAAGTCGGGCACCGCCTTCGAGGTAGACGGGGACGGGAGCCACTCCGACGCGGCCGCCCAACGGCGCGATCGCAGGAGAGACGCGCTACTCGCGACGAGAGGCGTCCTCACAGTGAGGTTCTCGTTTGTGGACGTCATGAACCGGCCGGATTGGTGCCGTGCAGTGGCATTGGATGTGCTGAAGCGGCGTTCGACCTGAGCGATGAGTCTTCATGTTCCTCCAGGGTGCGGGAGGTCGCAAAGACGAGTCGCCAGGTTCCTACTTTGGGCTCGGGGTGTGGGGTGCCGACGGCTGGGGGTCAGCGCGCAGGGACCGGCGCGGGTTCGCGCGGCGCGCGGGCGAACGCCAGCGCCGTCGCCACGTACAGCGCCACCAGCACGGCCATCACGGCTCGCGAGTAGCCGTCGTCCGGAAGCACCAGGCCGCCGATCACCGCGCTGGAGATGAACGCCACGTTGTACGCCATGTCGTAGAGAGTGAAGGCGCGACCGCGCACCTCGTCCTCGGTGTCGCGCTGCACGATCGTGTCGACCGCGATCTTGGCACCCTGCACCGCGAAGCTCACCACCACGGCGGCGGTGAAGAGCGACCAGGGCTCCATGGAGAGCGCCAGGGCGGTCTGGCCCACGGCGCCCACCCCGAGGCACAGCACGATCCATTGGTGACGGGTGAAGCGCGACCCGAACACCGGGGTCAGCACCGCGGCGGCCCCGAACCCGACGGCGGCGAAGGCGATCACGAGCGTGAAGTTCCCCAGCGCCTGTTCGGGCCGGTCAGGGTCGCCGAGCACGTGGCGAGAGATCAGAATGGACGCGACGAACATCACCCCGTACAGCAGCCGCTGCGCCGCCATCACCAGCAGCGCGTGGAACGGCGTCACGCGTGCGTGCAGGTAGCGAACGGCGGTGCTGAGCTCCGTGCCGAGTTCGCGCACCTGCGCCCGCAGCCGCAGCTGCTCGAGCGGGTGCACGGGACCCAGCGAACGGCGCCCCAGCAGCAGTGTCGCCCACGAGGCGAGGCCGAATGCGATGCCGCCAGCCATCAGCGCGGCGAACGCGAGGCTGGCGTCCGAGGCTTGGGGCGCAACGAACGTCACGATCCCTCCGATGGCGCCTCCGATGGCGGCCGCGACCGTGCCGAGCGTGGGCTGGATCGCGTTGGCCGCGAGCAGGTCCTCGGTCGCGACCACGCGCGGGATGCCGGCGGACATGGCCGCGAGCAGGAACCGGTTGACCGAGAGGGTGAGGAGAGCGACGAGGTACAGCGTCCACACCGGAGCGTTCGCCACCAGCAGCGCGCACAGCGAGGCCACCAGGGCCAGCCGCACCATGTTCCCCACCAGCAGGATGCGCTGCCGCTGCCATCGATCGATGAGCGGCCCCACGAACGGCCCGACCAGAGTGAACGGCGCCAGCAGCACCGCGAACCCCGCCGCAATGGCCCCGGGGCTCGCCGCCGTCGTGGGGTCGAAGAAGAAGGCCGCCGCGATGCCCACCTGGAACATCCCGTCGCCGCCCTGAGAGAGCAGCCGCACATACGTCAGGCGGCGAAACCCGTCCGAGCGCCACAGCCGGGAGAGATCGCGCGCGAACGACATGGCGTCAGCCTAGGGCCAGACGCGAGGGCGGCACGGCGCGCCCTTCCTTGCGGCCGATGCGCGGGCGGGGCCATCGCGCCCGCGCCACGGCAGCGTGGCGCACCTGGGCGCAGAATCGCCCGGCCGTCCAGGCACGTCGCGCGCGGGGAGAACCCGCTACGCTCGCGACCAGGCGCCGGTGGCGGCACACATCTATTCGACCGTTGAGGGGACTCACCGTGGGATTCGGCACAGCAATCAAGACCTGTTTCAGCAAGTACGCGACGTTCGAGGGCAGAGCGCGTCGCGCCGAGTTCTGGCTCTTCTACCTCTTCACGATATTCGTGGGGACCGTCAGCTTCGGCATCACGATGGTGACGGCGCTGACCGTGCTCCCGACGTCCGAGCTCGACCCCGACCCGTCCGGCGCCGGGCTCGCGGTCTACTTCGTGGTGCTGGGAATCGTCATCCTGGTGAACCTCGCGCTGATCATTCCGGTCTACGCCGCGTGGGCGCGCCGACTGCACGACATGGGACAGTCCGGCCACTGGCTGTGGTTGAACCTCGTGAGCCTGGGCATCGTGCCGTTGATCATGGCGTTCATGGACTCCCAGCAGGGCGCCAACCGGTGGGGCGCCGACCCCAAGGCCGCAGAGCGCGGTCAGTACGGCGGGTATGGGCAGGCGCAGTACGGCCAGGCGCAGCCCGGCCAGGCACCGGGTGGCTACCTGCCTCCCCAGCCCCCCGCGCCCACGCAGTAGGTCGCTGACCGCGCATCGGCCGTCCGCAGGAGCTGGCACCGGCACTGCCGGGACCTTCCAGACGGCCGATGCGCGCACTAGCCTGAGCGCATGATCGCCTGGGATAGGCTGCTCGCTTTCGTTGCCGTGGCATCCGTGCTCGTCGCGATCCCTGGGCCCAGCGTGCTGTTCATCGTGGGGCGTGCCCTCCAGCACGGCCGCCGCGGCGCGCTGCTCTCGGTAGCGGGCAACGCCGGCGGCTTCGTGGTGCACGCCGTGGCGGTGGCGGCCGGCGTGGGCGCGCTCGTCGCGGCGTCTGCCACGGCCTTCACGGTGCTGAAGCTCGCGGGCGGCCTCTACCTCGTGTACTTGGGGGTCCAGGCGATCCGGCATCGTCACGACGGCCTCGCGCTTCCGACCGCAGCCGAGCCCCCGGGTGACGCGGTTCGCGACCTTGATCGCCTCAGCACGCGGCGCGCGCTCTCTGAGTCGTTCCTCGTGGGCGTCACGAACCCCAAGACGCTGGTGTTCATGGTGGCCGTCCTGCCCCAGTTCGTCGATGCCGCGCGCGGTCCAGCGTGGCCGCAGATCCTCGTCCTTGGCGTCGTGTTCGCGCTGATGGCGCTGCTCATCGACAGCGTGTGGGCGCTCGCGGCCTCCGGTGCGCGTCGCTGGGTCGCCTCATCTCCTCGGCGGGTGGCACGTGTGCGCGCCGCAGGTGGCGGGATGATGGCGGCGCTCGGCGTGGTGCTGATGGCCTCACGCCGCGCCGCCCACTAGATCAGTTCGGACCCGTCCGACCGGTTCTGTCGCTGCGTGGTCGCTGCCGTGGCTGTCGGCGAGGACTCCTCGTCGAGGATTGACCCTGACATGGTGTGAGGCGCCACCATGTGTTCATGGCCGAGACCACCCACCTCATGACGATAGGTCAGTTCAGTTCGCTGAGCCGACTGTCGGTACGGATGTTGCGGCACTACGACGCCCATGCCGTGCTGGTGCCCGCTGATGTCGACCCGTGGACCGGATACCGCCACTACTCGCCGCACCAGCTCGCCGACGCCGCCGACATCCGGAACCTGCGCGACATCGGGTTCGGCGTCTCTGCCATTGGCGCCCTCCTCGCTGCCCGCGGCACCCCGGCATGGCTTCACGCACTGCAACTGCAGCGCGACAGCCTCGCCGAGGAGCTGCGCACTGCCCAGGGACGGCTCTCCCTCATCAGCCGCTTGCTCGACCAAGGAGAATCACATATGTCCATCACCCTCAGCCGCGTCACATTCCCCGCGATGACTGTCGTCGCGGTACGCGGCATCGTTCCGACCTACTCCGACGAAGGTCAGCTGTGGGAGCAGATGACGCCCGCACTCGCGGCCCAAGGCCTCACTCCCCTCGGGTCGTGCGGCGTCATCGAGCACGACGATGAGTACACCGAACGCGATGTCGACCTGTCGATCTTCCTGCCAGTGGCGCCAGGCACCAGCGTCGAGGCCCCGTTGGAAATCCTTGAGCTGCCGGAGCGGGACTGCCTCGTCGCGCAAGTGCATGGGCCCTACGCGCAGATCAGCGGGGCTCACGATCTCATGAACGCGCGTATCTCCAGCGAAAACCTGGTCGTCAGGAACGACGGAACGGTCGCCAGCAAGGCGTTCAATCGCTACCTCGTCACCGAAGAGACGGCCAGCGAGGACGAATATGTGACCGAGGTCTGCCAGCCACTCGCGTAATTCATGGGACGGCGCGCTCGATTCCGACTTCCACTGAGCGCGAACGAACGTGCATCGCGACGGTGAAAGAGGGAGGGTGGGGGGATGACCAACACACCTCAGCGCATCGCCATTGTGGGCGGCCACGGCAAGATCGCCCTCCACCTCATTCCGATCCTGAAGGGACGGGGCAAGACCGTCGTCCCCCTGGCTCGCAAGCAGCAGCAGCTGCTCGATCTCGCAGCCATGGGAACCGAGCCACGGATGCTCGACATCGAGGCGGCGTCCGAGGAGGACTTCGCCCAGGCCTTCGAGGGCTGCGACGCCGTGGTGTTCGCGGCCGGCGGCGGCCCTGACGGCGACATCGATCGCAAGCGCACCGTCGACCTCGAGGGATCGCTCAAGTCGATCGCAGGCGCGAAGGCTGCTGG
Organism: Demequina aestuarii; assembly: GCF_000975095.1. Taxonomy (GTDB): domain Bacteria; phylum Actinomycetota; class Actinomycetes; order Actinomycetales; family Demequinaceae; genus Demequina; species Demequina aestuarii. The sequence goes on along the minus strand of NZ_BBRD01000002.1, from coordinate 200,117 downwards.
CATCGAGCGGTTCGTGCAGATCTCCGCCTTCGGCGTGGACAACCCCGTGCCCGACGACACCGAGCCCGTGTGGAAGGCCTACGTCGACGCGAAGCGCGACGCCGATGCGGCACTGCGCGACTCCGGGCTGTCGTGGACCATCATCCGCCCCGGCGGACTCACCGACGGCGCGGCGACCGGCAAGATCGCCCTGTCCGAGTCCGTCGACCAGGGCCAGATCCCGCGTGCCGACGTGGCCCACGTGCTCGCCGACTGCCTGGACCAGCCCGCATCGGCCGGCAAGCAGTGGGAGGCCGTGAGCGGCGAGACGCCCATCCCCGCCGCGATCGAGCGCGAGGTCGCGTGAGCGCACATGGCGCGGCCGCGTGAGCGCGGTCAACGCAGTGGCGTGAGCCACGCCACCACCTGACACAGCAGAAGGCCCGGTCACCGTGCGGTGACCGGGCCTTCTGCGTGCGGCTAGCGCGCGAGTTCTACCGCTCGACGTCTCCGGCGATGAAGGCCTCGAGCTGGACGCGGCCCTTGGTGTCTTCCATCTGCACGGGCGGCGACTTCATGAAATACGTCGAGGCCGAGAGGATCGGGCCGCCGACGCCGCGGTCCTTGGCGATCTTCGCGGCGCGGATCGCGTCGATGATGATGCCGGCGGAGTTGGGCGAGTCCCACACCTCGAGCTTGTACTCGAGTGTGAGGGGCACCTCGCCGAACGCGCGGCCCTCGAGGCGCACGTAGGCCCACTTGCGGTCGTCGAGCCAGGCCACGTAGTCGGACGGGCCGATGTGCACGTCGCGCGAGTCCTTGAGGTCCTTGAGCGAGCCCTCGAGGTTGGAGGTCACGGCCTGGGTCTTCGAGACCTTCTTGGACTCGAGACGGTCGCGCTCGAGCATGTTCTTGAAGTCCATGTTGCCGCCGACGTTCAGCTGGTACGTGCGGTCCAGCGTGACTCCGCGGTCCTCGAACAGGCGGGCCATGACGCGGTGCGTGATGGTGGCGCCCACCTGGGACTTGATGTCGTCGCCCACGATCGGCACGCCAGCGTCCTCGAACTTCTTGGCCCACACGGGGTCGGAGGCGATGAAGACGGGCAGAGCGTTGACGAACGCGACATTCGCGTCGATGGCGCACTGGGCGTAGAACTTGGCGGCCTCTTCTGAGCCCACGGGCAGGTAGCAGACCAGGACGTCGGCCTTGGTCTCGCGCAGCACCTTCACGATGTCCACGGGGGCGTCGTCGGATTCGACGATGGTCTCCCTGTAGTACTTGCCGAGGCCGTCGAGCGTGTGGCCGCGCTGCACCTGGATGTCCGTCTTGGGGACGTCGCAGATCTTGATGGTGTTGTTCTCGGAGGACTGAGTGGCCTCGACGAGCTCCTTGCCGACCTTCAGCGAGTCGACGTCGAACGCTGCCACGAACTCGATGTCCGAGATGTGGTAGTCGCCGAACTGGACGTGCATGAGGCCGGGGACGGTCTCCCCTGCGACGCGGTCCTTGTAGAACTCCACGCCCTGGACGAGGGACGTCGCGCAGTTTCCGACGCCGACGATGGCGACGCGAAGTGCAGCCATGATTTCTCCTTAGTTGTTGCCCGCGGAAGCGGTGTTGTTGGTGTCTCCGCGGGTCGCGGATCGTTCGTTCTCGATGAGCCGGTCAAGCCATTCGACCTCCCGCTCGACCCTTTCGAGGCCGTGGCGGTGAAGCTCAGTGGTGTAGGCGTCGTGACGTTCGCGCACGCGCTGGAGGCCCTCGGAGACCTCTTCGAGCCGCTCGGCGAGGCGCGATCGGCGTCCCTCAAGGATGCGCAGGCGGGTCACGGAGTCGGTGCGTTCGAACATCGAGAAGCGCACGTCGAAGGCGTCGTCGTCCCATGACGAGGCGCCCGAGCTCGCCAGCTCTTCCGCCAGGCGAGCGTGCCCTGCGTCGGTCAGCTGATAGGAGATGCGCGAGCGCTTGGAGGCGGTGGCGCGGATCGCGGCGTCGTCACGGTCGTCGGTGGCGATGAGGCCTTCGCCGACCATGCGCTTGAGGCACGGGTAGAGCGAGCCGTAGCTGAGGGCACGGAACGGTCCGAGCTCGTTGCCGAGCCGCTTGCGGATCTGGTAGCCGTGCAGCGGCTGCTCGGAGAGCATGCCGAGGATTGCCAGCGACAGGACGTCGGTCTTGGCCACGGGCCCTCCTCTCGTTCGATGCCCGATGCGGGTGCTGCCAGGGCGGCGACGGCCGTGGCAGACGCTCACCATAGCATTTGGTTGTATCGACACGATACATCGGCTAGCGTTCTTGTGCGAGGGCGCGCCAGCCGCGCCACGATTCGACGTCGTCGCGCGTTACTGACGTGACCACCGCATCGGCCGCGTCCCAAGCGCCGATGCCACGGCGGGCCGTCCCCTTGGCTCGCCCCGATCTCCCTAGGGTGAGAAGACAGTGACCGATTCGAGCAGGCCGCAGGGCACGACCCCGCAGCGCAGAAGCACGCGTTCCACCACCGGAGCGCAGCCGACGCGCGCCTCCACGGGCGTGAGGCGCGACTCCTCCGGTGCTCCCGCCAATGGCATTCCGCCGTGGAGTTCGGTGAGCGCCGTCAATGCGTCCGCGCGCCAGAGCTCCGCGGCCAAGCCGCGAACCGGCGCCGGCGGCACCGCCGCGTCGAGATCCAGCGCGTCGAAGGCCAAGCCGAAGAGCGCCGCGAAGGGTGGCAAGGGTGGAGGCAAGGGCGGCGGCGGCAAGCGCACCTCCCGCGCGGATCAGCCTCGCTGGAAGTTCTGGCTGCGCCGTATCGGCTTCGGCGCATTGATCGCGGGCCTCGCGGTCGCGCTGATCGGGCTCATCGCGCTGATCATCAAGTACGTCAGCCTCGAGGTGCCCGAGCCCGACGACTTCGCTCAGGCCCAGGCCTCGACCTTCTACTACGCGGACGGCGAGACCGAGATGGGACGCCTCGGCGTCGCCAACCGCGAGGTCGTCGCGTTCGAGGACATCCCGGAGCACACACGCAACGCGGTCGTCGCCGCAGAGGACCGCAGCTTCTACACCAACCCCGGCATCGACGTGGTGGGCATGTCCCGCGCGCTGTTCCGCACCGTGGTGTTGAACGAGCAGCAGGGCGGCTCGTCAATCACCCAGCAGTACGTCGAGCGGTACTACGTGGGTGAGACCACCACGTCGATTCCCGGCAAGATCGAAGAGACGCTGCTGGCGCTCAAGATCGACCAGCAGCAGTCCAAGGACGAGGTGCTGGGCAACTACCTCAACACCATCTACTTCGGCCGCGGCGCATACGGCATTCAGGCCGCAGCCGAGCAGTACTACGGCAAGCCCGCCGCGGACCTGACCCTGTCCGAGTCGGCCATGCTCGCGGGCATCATTCCGGCGCCCAGCAACTGGGATCCCCGCGTCGACCCCGAGCGCGCCGAGCAGCGCTGGAACTACGTGCTCGACGGGATGGTCGACGCGAAGTTCCTGACCCAGGACGAGCGGGACGACATCACGCAGTTCCCCGAGCCCATCGAGTACGAGAACGCGGACGTGTTCGCGGGGACGCAGGGCTACATCCTGCGGGAGGCCATGGACGAGGTCGTCGAGCGCACCGGAGCCTCGCAGGAGGAGATCGAGTCGCTCGGCTACCGGATCACGACCACCATCGTGCCCGAGCACCAGCGGGCGGCCGAAGAGGCCGTGGCGCAGATGCCCGAGGATCATGCCGACAACCTGCGGGTCGCGGCCGTGACCATGGATGCCGCCACCGGTGCGGTGACGTCGATGTATGGCGGGCCCGACTACCTGGAGATCCAGCGCAACGCCGTGACCCAGGACGTCGCCCAGGCCGGATCGACGTTCAAGCCCTTCGCGCTCATCGGCGCTCTCGAGCGGGGGATCAGCCTCGAGACCGAGTACCTCTCCAACAACGAGATGGAGTTCGAGGGCTTCGACCGTCCGGTGCGCAACTTCGGTGGGGTCGACTACGGCTACATCGATCTGGTGCGCGCGACCCAGAGTTCGGTCAACACCGCCTACGTGCAGTTGGGCCTCGAGGTCACGCCGCAGGTGGTGATGGAGACCGCGATCAAGGCGGGGCTCCCCGAGGAGACGCTGGGCCTCGAGCCGAACGCGTCCAATGTGCTGGGCACCGCCTCGCCTCACGCCATCGACATGGCGCACGCCTACGCGACCATCGCCAACGCCGGCGTGCGGACGGAGCCCTTCATGGTGCAGACCGTGACCGACTCCGGCGGCGACGTGGTCTACGAGCATGAGGTCGAGTCCGAGCAGGTGTTCGCGGCGGACGTCATGGCCGACACCACGTACGCGATGCAGCAGGTCGTGCGGTATGGATCCGGCGAGTTCGCCAACCAGATCGGCCGGCCGCTCGCGGGCAAGACCGGAACGTCCAACGAGAACCGCTCCGCGTGGTTCGTGGGATTCTCGCCGCAGATCGTCGGATCGGTCTCCCTGTATCAAGTGGGTGAGGACGGCTCTGCTGAGCAGATCACGCCCTTCGGGGGATTCGATCAGATCACCGGGTCCACCATTCCGGCGCGCGTGTGGACCTGGATGATGGAGCCGATCCTGGAGCCCATGGAGGTCGTGGACTTCCCGCCGCGCGCCAATGTGGGCGAGGTCGCCAACAGCGAGCCCCCTCCCCCGGAGCCGAGCCCCACGCCGACCGAGACCGAGGAGCCGAAGCCGGAGCCCTCGAAGGAGCCCAAGCCCGAGAAGCCGGAGAAGCCGGAGAAGCCCGAGCCGGAGCCCGAGCCCGAGCCGTCAGATACGGGACTGCCCGAGCCCACGGCTGCGCCGACGCCGACTCCGGAGCCCTAGTCGCCGGGCGAGCAGTCGCCGGGCGAGCCGCGCGTCGCGGCAGTCACTGAGCGCTGACATCGTGCCGGATTCGGCGCTCAGCGACTGCCGGCGCGCGCGATCCGCCGACGGCCGATGCGCTGGCTCGCTGGGGATCAGTGTCGACCGGGGTCAGCGGCGCAACAGGCGCTTGACTCGCAGCGCGAGCACGAGGGCGCGGTAGCGCCACCGCTTGACGGGCACGTCCCACGCACCGTCCACCTCTGTCTCGTCCGCGAACTGTCGCTTGAAGTCGCCCACGCTCTTCAGCTGCGGCGCGCGAGCGGAGTCGACGCCCATGAGGTCGTAGCTGTGAATGCCCTCGGCCTTGAGCACCCGCATCACGTGCCAGCGGAGAAGCATCACCGCGTTGGTGCCGCGCGCCTCATGGTTCGCGCCAGCGTAGTAGCTCGTCGCCTTGCCGTCGTAGGTGGTGACGATCACCCAGGCGACTGCGCGGCCCGGCTCGGCCGGAGCGTCGTCTGTGCCCGCGTCGGTGCGGCGCGCGACGAACACGCGCGCGTGCTCTCCGAGCGCCGCGACCATCGCGTAGTACGTGTCGGCGTCGTAGATGCCGAAGTCATCCCGCTCCGCGGTCTCCTCGTAGATCCGGTAGAGCTCGCCGAACGCCTCGCGGCTGAGGCCGGACTCGTCGGTCAGGTCGAAGCTCTCGTCCCGCAGGGCCTTGCGGATGCCGGTGCGACGGCGCTTGGCGAACGACGCGAAGATGTCGTCCTCCTCGGGCGTCAGGTCGATCACGACGGTGCGGTCGTAGGTGACGGTCTGCAGCAGCTCGTGGAGGTCCGAGGCGGGGTGACGGGCGTGGAGGCGGGCGAACACGACGTGGGGAGCCTCCGCCGCGATGTAGCCGCACAGCGCCTCGCGAAGCGCGCGCTCCGCGTCGGGAGTCTGCTCCCCGATCCAGAGGGGGCCATGCTTGGCCCACAGGTACTGGAACCCGCGGCCGGTGTACTCGGTGAGCGCGATCACGGCCACCGGCCCGTCCCCATCGGCCACGGCCAGCCGCCGCCAGAAGGCGCGCGCGGGCACGGCCTCGTCATAGGGGTCCCACGCCGGGGACTGCTCGATCGGCACTGGCTCGCCGGAGGCCTTCGCCAGTTCCAGGAAGCGGTCGTTCGAGACCTGCTCCACGCGCATCGGCCGTCTGTTGCTCACCGCACCCACGCTACCTGCGGACGCACGATTCCCCTGCGACCCCCACGCACGGTATCCTTGTCGCTGGCCCGCGCGCTTCCATGGCGAGTGGGCCTCAAGGCATCAACCCTCCTGCCACGGAACGTCCGTGGCCGCATTAGTCCAGAGGAGGTGGGTATTCGATGCGTCAGTACGAAATGATGGTCATTCTCGACCCAGAGGTAGACGAGCGGACGGTTCAGCCGTCGCTCGACAAGTACCTGAAGGTGATCACGGGAGACAGCGGCACGATCGACAAGCTCGACATCTGGGGCCGTCGTCGCCTGGCCTACCCGATCAAGAAGAAGAACGATGGCATCTACGCGGTGATCAACTTCACCTCGGAGTCCGCCACGGCCAAGGAGCTCGAGCGTCAGCTCGGCCTCAACGAGTCGATTCTTCGCACCAAGCTGCTGCGCCCCGAAGCCAAGTAGCGACTCTCCCGACTGCAACCGCACACGACACGACACTTAAGGGATTCACATGGCAGGCGAGACTCCGATCACCATCGTGGGAAATCTGACGGGCGACCCGGAACTGCGATTCATCCAGTCCGGCGCAGCCGTCGCCAACTTCACGGTGGCGTCCACCCCGCGCACGTTCGATCGACAGACGAACGAGTTCAAAGACGGAGAAACCCTGTTCATGCGCTGCTCTCTGTGGCGCGAGGCCGCGGAGAACGTGGCCGAATCCCTCACGAAGGGCATGCGGGTCATCGTGACCGGCCGCCTGGTGTCGCGATCGTGGGAGGCAAACGGTGAGAAGCGCACTGTCAACGAGATCCAGGTCGACGAGGTCGGCCCGAGCCTGCGCTACGCCACCGCCAAGGTGACGCGCACGCAGCGCTCAGGAGGTTCTGGCGGCTCCGGCGGCCAGGGCGGATTCTCGGGTGGCGGTGGCGGCTCCGCGCCGGCAGGCGGCTCCTCGAACGACCCGTGGGCCACGGCCCCCGCGTCTGACGAGCCCCCGTTCTAAAGCACTGATCCACTTCAGGAGTACCACAATGCCCAAGCACGACATTCGTAAGCCCCGCAAGAAGGTGAACCCGCTCAAGGCCGCCAAGGTCAGCACCGTCGACTACAAGGACACCGCCTTGCTGCGCAAGTTCATCTCCGACCGCGGGAAGATCCGCTCGCGCCGCGTCACTGGCGTGTCGACCCAGGAGCAGCGCGAGATCGCGCGTGCGATCAAGGTCGCACGCGAGATGGCGCTGCTGCCCTACGCCGGCTCCGGCCGCTGATCGGGGGTCTGATATGGCAAAGCTCATTCTGACCCACGAGGTCTCCGGTCTCGGAATCGCCGGCGACGTCGTCGACGTCAAGGACGGTTACGCCCGCAACTTCCTGGTCCCCCGCAAGCTGGCCACCCCGTGGTCCGCTGGCGCCGAGAAGCAGATCGACTCGATGCGCAAGGCGCGTCGCGACAAGGAGATCGCCAGCGTCGAGGAGGCCCAGGCGGCCCGTGACTCGCTGCAGGCGAACCCCGTCAAGGTCGAGGCCAAGGCGGGCGACTCCGGTCGTCTGTTCGGCGGCGTCACCCCGGCCGACGTCGCGGATGCCATCGGCGACCGTGCCAAGGTCGACAAGCGTCGCATCCACATCGGCCAGGCGATCAAGACGACCGGCACCTACACCGTGCAGGTCGCCCTGCACGACGAGGTGACCGCCAACGTCGAACTCCAGGTGGTCGCAGCAAAGTAGTTCGCAGCGCTGAGCAGTCAGCACCGCGCCGGCCCCGGTCGGCGGCCCCTTGGGGGCCGCCGACCGGGGCCTTTGCCGTTCCCGGGCCGCGCTGCTCGGTCGCGACGGGTCGATGCACGAATGGTCGGCGGCGGCCGACGGCATCGGGGTGCGGGGTGCGGGGAGGGGGCCGTTCACCAGGGACGACGCGCGGGTGTGGAAAACGTCACTCCGACACGCCCACGTGCGACACGCCGACGACTTTTCTCCCACTCTTTTCCCCAGCGATAGTGCCCTCGTAATCCCTGGTAGTGACGACGTCGGGGACATACGGGACCGTTCATCCACATGTTCCTCCACAGGGCCGCGCGCCCTTTGTCCACAGGTCGTCCACTGTGAATACGGCGTGTCTCCACGGGTTGTCCACCGGTCACGCGGCGCGCGAGTTGTGCCGCCGCGCCGGGACTCATATCTTGGCGTGTCAGACCGACGAGGGACACTCGTAGCAATGACGCCGCGACACACGCGGCCCGGAATCAGCAGTGACAGGGAGACCCCAAACGCATGTCGGTTGATGAGCTCGAAGCGGCCTATGGCCCGGAGCGCAACACGTACGACCGTCTCCCGCCTCAGAACGTCGAGGCGGAGCAGAGCGTGATCGGCTCCATGCTGCTGTCCAAGGACGCGATGGCGGACGTCATCGAGTCCGTCCGTGGCGACGACTTCTACAAGCCGGCCCACGAGACCATCTTCGATATCGCGGTCAAGCTGTACAACGCCGGCGACCCGGTCGACGCCCTGACGGTGAGCGCCGAGCTTCAGCGCACCAACCAGTTGGGACGCATCGGCGGCGCCGAGTACCTCCACACGCTGATCGCCGTGGTGCCGTCGGCGGCCTCCGCCGGCTACTACGCCCGTCTGGTGCGCGAGCAGTCGATCCTGCGCAGGCTCGTCGAGGCCGGCACGCGGATCGCGGCCATGGGCTACGACTCCGACGGCGCCGAGGTCGACATGGTGGTCGACGGCGCGCAGGCGGAGATCTTCTCTGTCACCGAGAGGCGCAACTCCGAGGACTACCTCGCCATCGGCGACGTCATGGAGCAGACGCTCGAGCAGGTCGAGGCGTCCTCCAACCGCGACGGCCAGATGCTGGGCATCCCCACGGGGTTCCGCGACCTCGACGAGCTGACCGGCGGCTTCCAGGCCGGCCAGATGATCGTCCTGGCCGCCCGTCCCGCGATCGGAAAGTCGACGCTCGGTCTCGACATCGCGCGCTCGGCCTCCATCAAGCACGGCAAGCCGTCGGTGATCTTCTCGCTCGAAATGAGCCGCGAGGAGATCACCAAGCGCATGCTCTCCGCAGAGGCCGGCGTGAAGCTCTCGAAGCTCACCAAGGGTCCGATGGGGCCCAACGACTGGGAGCGCCTCGCCCAGACAGCAGCCAAAGTGTCGAAGGCGCCGCTGTACATCGACGACTCCCCCAACATGTCGCTCATGGAGATCCGCGCCAAGTGCCGCCGGCTCAAGCAGCAGCACGGGCTCGAGCTGGTGGTCGTCGACTACCTTCAGCTCATGAGCTCCGGCCGCAAGGTCGAGTCGCGTCAGCAAGAGGTCTCCGAGTTCTCTCGTGCCCTCAAGCTGTTGTCGAAGGAGATCGAGGTCCCCGTGATCGCGATCTCGCAGCTGAACCGCGGTGCTGAGCAGCGCACGGAGAAGAAGCCGATGCTCTCGGACATGCGCGAGTCGGGCGCGATCGAGCAGGACGCCGACATCGTGATTCTTCTCCATCGTGACGACGCCTACGACCGCGACAACCGCCCCGGCGAGGCCGACTTCATCGTCGCCAAGCACCGCGCCGGCCCCACAGACACCATCGCCGTCGCGTTCAAGAAGGACTACGCGCACTTCGCCGACATGGCGCCCGACCTGTAGGTCCGCCTCTCGGTTCGGGTCGCACGGACCCAACCGCCGCATCGGCTGCTCCGAATGCCTGCCAAGGCGCGCGAACCGTCGTGCGCCTGCAGTGACGATCACGCCGGCACACGGAGGCGACCTTGACCCAAATTCGCACGGCGAAGCGCGCCGCCCTCACGGCATGGGCCGCGTTGCTCCTCACCGGATGTGCTGCTGGCGCGAGCGACATCACGTCGCCGTCTCCGGCTCCCCCGTCGACGACCTCTGCGGCCCCTGAGCCGGCGATCACCGCAGCCGACGCCACGCCCGAGGATTCTGCGGCGGACTCGGACGTGTCGGTCGAGGTCCCTGAGGCGCTGCGGTTCGAGGCGACGCTGCTCGCGAATGGCGAGGTCTTCGACGGCACGTCACTCGCGGGACAGGATGTGCTCATCTGGATCTGGGCCCCCTGGTGTCCGGTGTGCCAAGCGGAGGCGCCCGACGTCGCTGCGGCGGCGGCCGAGCTGCCAGACGGCGTCGCGATCTACGGCCTGCCTGGCAAGGCCGATGCGGCCTCGTCTCAGGCCTTCGTCGAGGACTACCGACTCGACGGCTTTCCGCACATCTTCAGCGAGGACGGGAGCCTGTGGCAGAACTTCGGGGTCTCGTACCAGCCTGCACTCGTGATGGTCGGTGATGATGGCTCAGTCGAGACGATTCCTGGATCAATGAGCAAGCAGGACATCATCGACGCGGCTGCGCAGCTCGCGGCAGAGTAACCACACGGAACGGGGGAGGGTGTCATGAAGACAGCGACGCGATGGGGCATTGGAGCAGTGGGCCTGGGAGTGCTGCTCGCGGGGTGTGCAAGCAGTCCGGGTGGAGTCGCACCACGCGAGACTGGGACGTCGACGGCCACCTCGTCCCCCGTCGCGAGCTCCTCGGCCGAACCGGAGAGCCCCTTCGCCTTCGAGGCGGCGACTGTCGCCGGGGGGACCCTGGATGGAGAGACGCTGCGCGGCCGCGACGTGATCCTGTGGTTCTGGGCGCCGTGGTGCCCCACCTGCATGGTCGAGGGCAAGGAGCATGTCGCAGACGCGATCGCGCAGATGCCCGAGGGGGTCGAGTTCGTGGGCATCGCGGGACGCAGCGACGACTTCCCCGCCATGGAGGAGTTCCTGGAGTGGACAGGCACCGGCGACGCGACGCACGTGGCGGACGTCGATGGCGCGATCTGGGAGGCGTTCGGCGTGCTCCAGCAGCCGGCGTTCCTGTTCGTCAACGATGATGGCACCGGAACTCGTGCGGGATCGGGCCTGAGCGCGGACGACATCCTCGAGCGGGCAGAGGACCTCGCGAACAGTTAGGGTCGCTCGCCAGCCGCGCGCTCATGCTCGTGCAACGTCCAGAAGTCTCAGAACCTCGTCGCTCCAGCCGATGGAGTGGGTATTCCAGTTGAGGTATCTGAGCAAGGAGCAGTGTGATGAGTGGTGCGTCTCCAGTTTCCGGCGTCGTCAAAGTGCGCGCACGGGGATGGCGGTGGACGATCGGCCGCAGGGTCGTCGCGGGCTACGCCGTTGCGCTGATACTCATGGCGGGTGTCGGGCTGGTGTCCTTCGTCAACACACAGGCGCTGGTGTCCAACAGCGGTTGGGTGGAGCACACCCATGAGGTGCTGGGGAAGACAGACGCCATCCTCTCGTCTCTCAAGGACGCGGAGACCGGCCAGCGGGGCTACCTCATCACCGGGGTCGACTCATACTTGGCGCCGTACACGGAGGCGCAGAGTTCTGTCGTCGAGCACCTCGAGAGTGTCCGCTCGCTGACCAGCGACAACGCCACGCAACAGGATCGGCTGACCGCACTCGAGCCGCTCATCGCTGCGAAGTTCGAGGAGATGCAGCAGACGATCGACGTCCGTGAAGCCGAAGGGTTCGCACAGGCCCAAGCGATCGTCCTGTCAGATGCGGGAAAGGTGGTGATGGACCAGATTCGTGCTCTGCTCGACGAGATCCGTGCCGATGAGGAAGCGCTTCTCGAGGATCGCGCCGTCGAGGCGGCCGCTGCGGCCGATACCACCAAGACGGTGATCATCGGCGGGACGCTGGCCGCCGTCGTCGTCGTGCTGCTGTTCGGCACCTATGTGACCCGCAGCATCACGCAACCGATCAACGCCCTCTCGGCGCGGATGCGCGAGATCGCCGACGGGGACGGTGACCTCACCCAGCGGGTCGACGATTCGCGCGCGGATGAGGTGGGTGATCTGGCGACGGTGTTCAACCGGTTCGTCGGAAACATCGCCGCGCTCGTGCGCCAGATCGGCGTCTCCGCGTCGGCCTCGTCGTCCGCAGCCCACGAACTGTCGGTCGTCACGGCGGAGATGACGCGGCAGTCCTCGGACGCGGCGCAGCAGGCCGCCACCGCGGCGGCAACTGCGGAGCAGGTCTCCTCCAGCGTGCAGACCGTGGCAGCAGCAAGCGAGCAGATGGGGGCGTCGATTCACGAGATCGCTCGTAGCGCCGCAGAGGCGAGCAGCGCTGGACGCACCGCGGTCACCAACACCGATGAGGCGAATGCGATGATCAGCCGTCTCGGCGAGTCGTCGGCCGCCATTGGGAGCGTCGTCGCTCTCATCAACACCATCGCCCAGCAGACGAACCTCTTGGCCCTGAATGCGACCATTGAGGCTGCGCGAGCCGGCGAGGCGGGCAAGGGCTTCGCCGTGGTCGCGGGAGAGGTCAAGGAGCTCGCGCAGGAGACCGCCAAGGCGACCGAGGGAATCACGACCCAGATCGCACAGATCCAGTCCGACGTCGACGTGGCGGTCACGGCGATTGCGACCACCTCGCAGGTCATCGGTCAGGTCAACGACCACCAGGGCAGCATCGCCGGTGCTGTCGAGGAGCAGAGCGTCACCACGAAAGCGGTGGCGACCAACGTCGCGGACGCTGCTGTGGGGGCGACCACCATTGCTGACAACGTGCGCTCCATCGCCACGAGCGCGGAGAGCACCGTCGGCAGCATCACGCAGATCCGCTCCTCGGCGGACGAACTCGCGCACAACGCGATGCAGCTCGACGATCTGGTGGGTCGCTTCCGCGTCTGAGTGACGGCTCCCCCGCCATTGTCGGGGCGAGCCGAGACATGGTCACGCCGTGCGGGTGCGCGGGTCAGCCACGACTCGCGCGGCGTACGGACTCGAGCGTGGCGGGATCGGCGACGGTGAAACCCGGAGCCGAACCGCGTGGCGGCCGGTCCCCCTCGCCGTCGACGCTGACCCGCGCGCGGCCGCTCGTGCCCCCGCGCCGGGCCGCGACCAGGATCGCCCCTGCCGCAGCAGCGACGATCGCGACGAAGATCACGAGCACGGCCGTCCCCCACGACTCGATCCACGCCGATACCCCGGACTGCCATTGAGCGGTGGTGGTGAGCACGGGGTTCAGCGTGTCGATGCCGTACTGGAGCAGCACCTCTGCAAGGCCGAACACGAGCACGTAGAGCCCGGCCACCACCATGAGCCCGCCACCGACGCGCATGAGGAGCGGAGTGTGACGCCGCATCGTAGAGGCTGCAGCGGAGCCCGCGACGGCGGCCACCATCGAGATCGCGAGCACGGACGCCCCCATCCCCGCGCCGTAGATGAAGAACGGAGCGACGGCTGCGACCGGGCCGGTCGCGGCGAGCGCGTGCGCGACCACCGCGAGGAACAGCCCGATGGTGCAGCTGAGGGATGCGACCGCGAACGATGCCCCGTAGCCCACCTGCGACCAGAACGCTCGACGCGGCGCGTGGCCGGTGATGCGGAGGCCTGGACCGCGCAGCTGACCGCCGCGCAGCATGACGAGGCCGAGCCAGACAAGCACGGCGCCGATTGCGACGGTCACGTAGGAGACGTAGGGCAGCACCGACCCTTGGAGCCCCAGACTCACGGCGCCGAAGAGCAGGCCGAATCCGGTGAACACCACCATGAAGCCCAGGGTCATCGCGAGGCCGAAGCCGACTGCGCGGCGGAGGGCGACCGCGCGGGTGACGCCCGCATCGGCGCTGCCCGTGACGATGACGGTGAGGTAGGCCGGGAGCAGGGCGAATCCGCACGGGTTGAAGGCGGCGACCGCGCCAAGCAGCAGCACGTAGGCGGCGACGGTGGCGTCGAGCATGGCCCCTCCTCTTGGGGTGAGTGTAGGGCGGCGGAGCGCGCCTGCAGTCGATTCGGTGCGACGGCGGCCGCGGACGGGTGCGCACCTCACCCCATATACGATTGGTAATCATTATCAACTAACGCTAGAGTCACCGATGGGCGCGTCGCAGCGCTCTCCCGGCGGTCGCCGCCGGCCACGATCCCCCACACGAAAGGTCGGCCCCCGCAGGGGCCAGGTTCTCCATGAGCACGACAGCACACACCGCGCGAGCGGCCACGTTGGCAGGGGGCGCCGCGCTCGCGCTGCTCCTGTCCGCATGCGCGGCGGAGTCCGATGCCACCTCATCGGCCAGCTCCAGCGCCGCCCCGGGAGCGACTCAGGGCGCGCACGATGACCACCACGACGGCGAGGGCGCCGCCACGCAGCAGTCCTCCGCCACGCCCCGACTGACCGTGGCCTACGACGGCGGGGTCGCGGTCATCGACGCCGCCACCCTCGAACTGGTCGCGGACCTCGAGCTCGATGGCTTCAACCGCATCAACGCCGCGGGTGACGGAAGGCACGTCGCCGTCGCCACCAACGGAGGCTGGGCGGTCCTGGACGCCGGCACCTGGAGCGAGGCGCACGGGGACCACGCGCACTACTACACGGCGGACCCCGTCCTCCATGAGGTGCTCGTCGAAGCGGAGCTGCCGGCGCACGTGGTGGTCCACGACGGACTGACGTCGCTGTTCGATGACGGCACCGGTGACGTGACCGTGGTCGAGACCGGCGAGTGGACCGAGATGGTGGAGCACGGCGACGTGCACGTGTCGCGTGAGTACGCCACCGGCGCGGCGCACCACGGCGTCGCAGCAGCGGCGGCCGACGGCAGCATGCTCGTCACCGAGGGCACGGAGGACGACGGCGTGAGCAGCGTCGCCATTCTGGACGCCGATGACCAGGTCATCGTCTCCAGCGACCAGTGCCCGGGCCTGCACGGAGAGACCGCCTTCACCGGCGCCTCGGGCGACGAGTACATGATGACGGGCTGCCACGACGGCGCCCTCGTGTTCCATGGCGACCACGCGCACAAGATCGCGGCGCCCGACGCCTTTGGGCGCATCGGCAACGCGTTCTCGTTCGATGGCTCCGACATCGTGCTCGGCGACTACAAGACGGACCCCGAGGGCGGCATCGGCCTCACGCAGGCGACGCTGATCGACGTGGAGAGCGAGTCCATCACCGTGATCGACCCGTTCGATGGGGCCGACGCGCAGTACACGTGGCGCGGTCTCGCTCGCGGGGCGGAGGGCGAGGCGCTCGCCCTGGGAACCGACGGCGCCCTGCGCGTCATCGACCCGGCCACCGGCGAGGTGGTGCGCAGTATCGACGTGATCGACGCGTGGGCGGTGCCCGAGGAGTGGCAGACCGCGCACCCGGCGCTGACCGTGCTCGAAGGCATGGCCTACGTGACCGACCCGGCGAACGGCGCCATCCACGCGGTCGACTACGTGGGCGGCGAGGTGTGGAAGTCCGCTGAGGTCGGCGTGGAGATGAACGAGATCGTGGGCGTCACCGGCTGATCGGGCGCGATCCGTTTGCTCGGGCCCGGTCCTGCTGCCATGGGCGGCGGGGCCGGGCCCTTCTGCGTCAGGGTGCCGTGGGCACGAGGACAACGCAGGAGGCGAGCGGCGCGCGGAAGTGGTCGGGATGACTATCTGCAGCGTGGCGGGCGCGGACGTGCAGGAGCTGAGCGCAGCAGGCGACTGGGAGATGACAGGCACCGTCGGGCATGACCCGAAGCGCACGGTGCGAACGCAATGGGGATCTGCCGCAGGCGCGTCCACACGTGGGTCACGCGCTTCGATGCCGAAGGCCAGGATGGCCTGACCGTCACCGTGAACATCGCCGGGCACCTGACCACCGCCGAGCCCGGGATCGACGGCAACGTCCGCGCCCTCCCCCACCAGCCACCACCGATCACCGTGGGGCACCATCGTTGCGGAACTCGGGCCAGACTGAGACACGGCATGCGGGTCTACCGAGACGTTCCGTCGGGCCCGTCGAGTTCGGCGCTCACATCCGGAGCGAAAGCGCGGGGTCTATTCGTGAGGCCTGGAGAGCGGCGACTACTCCAGCCAATGCTCCGACGCAGACTCCGCCTGCCACGGCGAGCGGAACGAGAGACGGCTCAACCACAGGTGTCCATCGGTTGGCGATTGTGATGCAGAGAATCACGAGATAACCAGCGAGCATCCCGAGGAAGCCACCGGCGACCCCCACGAGCGTCGATTCGACGAGAACGAGTCGGAAGAGGTCGCCGGGTGATGCACCGAGCGCCCGCCGGAGTCCGAACTCGCTGCGACGCCACGACACCGTCAAGTTCATCGCATTCGCTAGGGCAAGCACGGCTGCCGCGATCGCGACGAGTGACAGTACGGCGAGCGAGGTCGCGACGCTTCCCTCGATCTCCTGGCGCAGATCCCGAGGATCCTGGGGAACAGACACACGAAGCGCGGCGGGGTCTTGCGGGTGGATCGCAAGTCTCGCCTGCGAGGCCACCTGGCTTGCGGCTCCCGGGCCTACCGTGAGGAGAAACGTTGCTGCTTGAGTGTCCAGAGCCAGCCCCGTCGACGAGTCATCATCCTCGAGGACGACTATCGAGCCTGTCAGCAGCGGCACGCGCGGTGAACTCTCGATTAGCCCCACGACGACGCAAGGCGAACCATCGAGCCATATGACCGGCCAACTGTCCACCGGGCTCAAGTCGAGGTTCGAGGCCGCATTGACACCCACGATCGCGACGCGGCCCGCGTCGCCGGCGTAGCCAGCGGCCCACTGGATCTCGCTGTCGGTGGCCTCTTGGAAGTCGCCGTCCGCTCGGTATGCGGGGAGTGAGATCGCCGTCTTGTCGGGGCGCGCCGCCACGGGCGTCTGGTCTCCATCGACGAGAATCGCTGCCGAGTCGACGCCAGCGATGTGAGTGAGCGCCGAGACGGCCTCGACAGGGTCTGGAGAGTTCCAGCCGCTGGTGTCAGTCTGCACGGTGAGGTCGACGGCATCCTTCTCGACAGTGACGTATCGGTTCGCACGTGCGTCAAAGGCATCGCTCACCTGAGCACGTGCCGTGGTTCCGAACCCAAGGGTTCCTACGACGAGTCCGACGGCGACTGCGACCGCGCTGACGAGGCCCGCCGTTCGAGACGGCCGCGACCTCAGCGATGCAACTGCGTCGGCGACGACGTCCCGAGCGGTGCGCCTCGTTGGCTTCAGCTCCCGCGCCGCGTTCTCACTCCTGACGGCGGCGGCGAGCACTCCATCGGGAGGTGCCGGATCGCCCACGATCTCGCCATCAAGAACTCGGACGCGCCGATCCGCCTTGTCCGCCACTGAGGCTTCGTGGGTCGCGATCACGACGGCGACACCTGCGTCCCGCAGTTCGCACAGTGCGGAGAGAACCTGTGATGCGTTCTCGGAGTCAAGGTTTCCGGTGGGCTCGTCCGCGATGAGTACGGGGGCTCCTGTCGCAAGTGCCCGGGCTATCGCGACGCGCTGTTGTTGCCCGCCCGACAAGGTGCTCGCGTTCTGATTCCCGAAACCGTCCAAGCCGACTGTCTCAAGTGCCTTCTCGACCCGCGACGCAACCTGGTCGGACGGCAGACCCGAGTAGGACAAGGCGATCGACACCCCGTCTCGCGCGGGGCGGCCGGCAAGCATATGAAAGCTCTGGAAGACGAACGAGCAGGTCTGAGACCGAAGCCGGGTGCGAGCGGGGTCGGGAAGAGAGGTGGCGTTGATGCCGTCGACGACGTAGGTGCCTTCAGTGGTGGTTTGCAAGAGGCCGAGGACATTGAGGAGGGTGCTCTTGCCGCCCCCGGACGGGCCCTCGATAGCCAGGAGTTCGCCCGGAAACACGTCGAGGCTGACGCCACGAAGCGCATGCACCGGCATGGCTCCGTCGTAGATGACGTGGGCATCGCGCAGTTGCAGTAGTGCCGCACTACTCGACGACAACGCGGTCTCCCGCTTCAAGCGAGCCCGCCACTGGTTGAATGGCCGCCAGACCACTCAGCTCGCCTGTCACCGAGACCTCGACCGAGGTTGTGAGATCTCCGGAGGTCGCCACTCTTTGTACGGTGGAGGTCCCCATCGCGTCGGTGGAGATAGCACGCACCGGCACGATCAGGGAGTTCGATGCGACTGTCTCGATCGTGATCGCAACTACCACCTCGGTGCCGTACCAGTCTTCACTGATCGTGGCTCCATCCGTTGCCTCAAGGAGTACCGAGCCGGCCACGCCGTTGTCCGGATCTCCGTCGTCGATGGAGACAACCTCCACGGCGACCGGTGTCGGCGTGTACGCCCCCAGGACGCCAGCGGATCCCACTTGCACTCTGGCGAGCATCCCGTCCGGCAACGTTGCGACGGCTGCCAAGTCACCACTTGAAGCCGTGATCGACGACTCCCCGTCCAGCGAGTCCCCGATTGCGGGAGTGCTGTCGATGGTGATCGGAAACGTCAGGTCAAACGTGAGGATTTCGGTCGATGGAACAACAATCAGGTCCTCAGCGGTGATGTCCGTGGGTCGCGTAGGGACATCGCCGCCGTCCCGGCGGGTCATCGGCCAGAAGCGGGCCGCGTCGTACGCTTGCAGCACCGCACTTCTCGTGGCCGCGCCGAAGTCTCCCCACTCACCGTCGGGGATCACGTACCCCGCGAGACGCAACGCCTCCTGCAGCTGTATGACATCTGAGCCGTGATCCCCCTCAGTGAGATCCCGGTAGGCGGGCACCGCTCCGCGGATCGCGAAGATCGGACGGTCGTTGGCGGCGGCGAGCGTCTCCATCGGACCGACCGAACTGCCCGGCTCAACAGACAATGCGGTGACAAATGCGTTCGCGCTGCCTGCGGGGCCGCGCAGCACATGAGTTACTGACGATTGTCGCGTGATGGCGGCTTCGGCCGTCGTCTCATCGGCAAGGTCACCGTATTGAACCTCAGCCACCACGGGAAGCGGTGAGGGCGCTGTCGCCGCTGCCGCGCGTTGCGACGGCGATTGGACAATGCTTGCCAAGAGCCAACCCGCACCGAACACGGCGAGAATGCCGAGCACAGAGAGTACAACCGTCACGCGTCCGTGACGTGCGGCGTCACGGCTGTGCGCGGTTCGTCTCCAACGAGCGGGCATACGGGGCTAGCCGCCGATCTCCGCGAGCTTGGACATTGCACGGGCTACGTAAGCGTCGCCTTCCGCCTGCTCCGCTACCAGCTCGTCGGAGTTGTTGGTGAGCGCCACAGTTTGGAGCCGTAGCTCCGCGTTGTACAAAGTGGCGTCGTACCCGCTGCTGGCACGACACTCCGCATCCGCAACCGCGATCGAGATCTGGTCTGCGCTGGCCTGCGCGCCTGGCTGATCCATGCCCCATTCATCCATGAGCGCGTCTGTTGGCATGGCGAGGGGCGATTCCGGGAGATCTGGGATCCCCAGCGGCCCCATGCATTCACGCCACGCCGCCGCAGCGTCCTCCACCTCGGTACTTTCGAGTGCAGTGGCAAGGGCTTCGCTTGCCAGGTCGACGGCGAGTTGGGTGTAGTTCGCCGGCAAGGGAAGTTCGTCTCTCGCGTCCTGGGTGATGCATCGATCCACTGCGGCTTGCTTCTCGGGAGTCAGCACCAGCGATGAGAACTCTTGCTCCGCGGCAACGACATCGGGAGGCAGCCAGTCGGGTGACCGGTAGCCGTACGCGGCTGCAATGTCGACATCGAAGAGTTTGCGACCACCATCGGATCGAACAGCGGAGGGCTTGAGCGAACTGACATCGCGCCGAGGCACCGGCCAATCGAAGCCTTGCCCGTTCATGCATTGCTCGACGAGCAGGTTCTCCGCATAGTTCGCGAGATCCCACTCGAACGGGGAGATCATGTAGTCGTCGAGTGGCAGAGCATGCTTCTCGAAACCTGAAGGCGACGCAGCACCCGATGGCATTGGGTCAGATGAGGGCTGCGGCCCGCAACCGACGAGCGCACAGCACAATAGGCTGAAGGCCACCCTCCAACCTTGGCGACGGCTGGATGGCCCAGGACCAGAGTCATCGAATCCACGCAACTGGCACCCCTTCACACGCCTCTTTTCACGTAGAACGCCTTCTCGCGGCAACGAGAGGCGATCCCAGGCGTCGCAGCAAAGGCCAACGTCCTGAGTCGTTGATCAACGTCGGCACGCTCGCATTGCCAACATACCGGATGCGGTTCACACGTCAACACGATACGGTCAAAGTGGCGCATTCAACTTCGACTGCGCCGGATCGCATTCAAACGACTGCGATGAACCAACTAGGGGGGAAGTCAATGTCAAAGAAGCGTTGGACTATTCGCGGAATGGCCGCAGGAGTAATCGCCGGTATTGGGGTGGCCGCCTTTGCGGTGGCACCCGCGTCCGCAGCACCGTCGAACTGCAGCAGTGGTGCGATGTGTCTGTGGATGGACTCGAACTACCTCACCGACGGATTTAGTGTGCTCAACTTCGAGTTTCAG
This sequence comes from Demequina aestuarii, assembly GCF_000975095.1. Taxonomy (GTDB): domain Bacteria; phylum Actinomycetota; class Actinomycetes; order Actinomycetales; family Demequinaceae; genus Demequina; species Demequina aestuarii. The sequence continues at coordinate 179,863 of NZ_BBRD01000002.1, read as the reverse complement.
TACTATCACACCGACTTCGCGTTCGTGGACTGGTGGGAGTCCGGGACGGCCGTGAGCGTCGACAACACCACATCGTCGGTCTACAACAACGGCAACTCCTACAATGCAGCTCTGTTCGCGAACCCTCGAGAGGGCGGATACCACAAGACCTTCGTCAAGAAGACCGGACAGTCGCAGTTGACGGGCTACTGGAATGACCGGGCAAGTTCTGGCTACTTCTGTAGCTACACAAGCGCCTGTTAAGGAGGGGTCCTGCCGGCGGCGTCGAAAGGTGGCGCGCAGATTGGGGCCTCGATGGCGAGGCTGGCGTTCGATGGTCGGGGCCCTGAGGGAATCAGTTTCCCCAGGGCGACCCGCCCCTATCGGCGGTCGTCGGCACGCTCGATCTATGCCGCAACCTCAATGCGCAACGGTGTGCGGTTGTCTCCAGCATCCGGGCAAGGTGCTCTTCTGGTGCATTCCGCCAGTGGTCGCCAAGCGGCCCCTTCATCCCACCAGCTGTGGGTGTTCAGTTCGGCCACGATTGTCGCGTGTCGGTTCGTCAGACATGGTTTTGCGGGTGTGTCAGGGCGGGGTCGTCGCCTCGCCCCCTCCCTGCGGGAGGGGCCTTCGGTTCTTCTGGGGTTGGGCGCTTCGGACTTCGTCAAGGGTGTGGTCGGCCCGGCTTCCACAGACGCCTCACTCACCGGCTCACGTGCGCCAGCGAGACACAATGGCCGCGTGTGGCGAACTCGCGCCGGGTCGGACGAGACGTCCGACGGTGATCACGCCGCCACGTCGTCGGCACGCCACCAGTTCTGCAAGCAGGCCTCCGAGATCCCGAAGTCTCTCGCGATCTGCTTGATCGTGACGCCGTGCTCGCGACGGCGAGCCACCGCGATCCCATCGTCACGGAACTCTTGGGAAGAGGGCTTGGGCACAGCAACTACCTTCCAGGCCGCCCCGAAGAGCAAGCCAGATCAGATGTCACCTGCTGCTGCGGCAGACCCAGATGTGTCGTATGGAGGAGCGAATGTCGCAACGTGCCCGTCTGCCTACAGACACTAGAGCTCGCCCTTGCGCTGCAGGAACTTGAAGGCTGCGTAGCCCATGGGGACCCGGGCCCAGTAGGTGATCAGTCGGTAGATGACCACGACCGGGGTGGCCACAGACCACGGGATGCCGGCCGAGAACAGTCCGGCGCCAAGCGCGAACTCTACGGCGCCCAGACCACCGGGCGTGGGCACGATCGCGCCCGCCGCGTTGGACAGGAAGAACAGCACCGCGACGTCGATCACGGCGAGCTCCTGGCCGAAGGCCTGCAGGGTGCAATAGAAGGCACCCACGTAGGCCGCGGTCTGGACGAAGTTGCCGCCCAGGCCCAGGAGCAGCCGTCCCGGCTGGCCCAGTACCTGCACCAGGCGCGGCCACGTCTGGCGCAGCGGCGGCATCAGCTTGGCGGCGGCCCATCGCCGCACCGCGGGCACCAGCAGGGCGAGCGTGACCACCACTGCGACCGAGAACACGCCGATCAGCACCGCCGTGGAGGGCAGCGCGGCGAGCGTTCCCTCGGAGCCGGTGATGAGGGTCAGCACCAGCAGGCCCACCACGGTCACCACGATCGCGCTCACCTGCACCAGCGCCACGGTGGCGACGGCGATCGGGCCCGCCACACGCCGCTTGGTGAGGGTGCGCAGGTTGAGGGCCGCCGGGCCTACTCCGGCGGGGACGGCAAGCGCAATGTAGGCCGCGGCGACCTGCACCAGCACCACGCGGAACCACGGCAAACGAATGGGTGAGAAAGCGAGCATGGCCATGGCGGCGCCCACGAACGTGAGCAGCGACCACAGGAACGCCCCGCCGATCCACCAGGGGTTCGACTCACGGAGTGCCGCGACCACCTCTTGGGCGTTGAAGCCCGCGAGCACGATGCCGACGGCGATTACGGCCGCGGCGACCGTCAGCACCGTCCGCCAGCCGAACCGCGCGATGTTCTGCTGGTCCGTGCTGGCGTGGGGGATGCGCTGCACGATCAGCGTGCGGAGCTGCTGAAGCAGCTTGTGCTGCGCCTTGACCTCCTGGCGGGTCTCACGCGGCAGCACGATGGACTGGAGCAGCGGCGCGACCTGCTCGAGCACGTCCTCGTCGAGAGCGCGGAAGGCCGCGGCGACAGCGCGGCCGGAACCCACGAGGGTTGCGGTGGCCGCGAGCACCTGGACGTCGTCGAGCCGGCGCGACAGCCGTCCCGCCGCGACCTCGCCCATCTCCCACGTGGTGAGCCACACCATCGGCTCCCCGGTCGCCTCGTCCTCGCCCACAAGAATGGTCTGCGCGCTGAGGGCCCGATGAGCGATGCCCGCATCGTGAGCGCGCGTCACCTCGCCCCAGATGGCGTCAAGAATCTCGTCGGTGACGTCCTCGGGGTCCATGTCGCACAAGGCGTGCGAGGCCACGGGCCGCTGATACACCGTGATCATCGTGTCGCGCGCCTGGCTCATGCCGAGCACGCGGGCGGTGCGCACTCCCGCGGTGCGTGCAGCGTGGGAGGCGAGCGCGGTGGACTCGGCCGTGTGGCGCAGGCTCACTTCGGCGCGCGTGTCGATGCCCCGGAATCGCACGGTGGCCCACAGCTTCGCGAGGAATCCGGCCGTGTGCTGATCACCGTCAAGCGCGTTGACGATGAGGTGGTGCCCCTCGATCGTGGTGAGCGAGTAGACCCGGCCCGAGCGCGTGCGGCCCACGGCTGCCGAGACCGCGTCGACGTCGGCGGGCTCGTAGGCGCCCCGCGCATCGGCCCTCAGCAGTGTGCGTGGCTCGAAGCCGGCGCGGCGAATGCCGTCGACCAGTGACTCCCCATACGCGCGATCGGCGGTGGAGCCGAGCGCCCAGCGCAGCACCAGACCCGTCACCCGACCGATGAGCACGACGGTGATCGCGGCGGGCAGCGTGACGATGCCGGAGATGATGCCCACGGCGGCCGCGACCCACAGCAGCGTCCACGACACCGAGAGCACCCGGCGCGTGGTCCGCAGACCGGCGGCGGTCAGCATCGCGGAGACGGCCGCCAGGTAGGCGGGAAGCTGGATGACGAACTCGCCATCCGACCACACCGAAAGGCTGGCGACCAGCTCGTCGGCGCCGAACTGCTGGGTGGTGATGACCGCGAACACGGTTGCGATGAACGCGAGCACGGCCGCACCCAGCACCTCGAGGATGCGGCGTGGCTCGCGCCGCGCGGCCAGATCGATGATCACTGCCGCGGGCACGATCAGCGTGACGATCGCGGAGAAGATGTTGACCGGAGCGACCAGCAGCCGCTGCAGCAGCCGCGAGATCCCGCGCACATCCTCGGTGAAGCCCTGGGTGGTCTCGAGGCTGTAGGCGCCGAGCAGCAGCACCAGCACGATGCCCACGGCGGTGCCGATCGCCGCGATGAGGTCCGCGACGCGATGGACCCTGGTCTCGGCCTCGTCATGGATGGTGATCCCGGCCAGCGGGTGGGGCGCAGGGGTCTCCTGCGTCGAGGTGTCCGCGGCCATGAGGCGAGTCTATGAGTCGGCTCGCGCGATCACGCGACGCCGAGCTCCACGAGCCACTCCTCGGGCACCAGTTCGGGCCCGATGAACGACACGGCGTCGAGGGTCCAGTGGGCGATGATGAGCGGCCCCAGCCGGCCGGTGCGGTGGAAGTACCACGCGAACACGAGGCCCATGACGACGTTGCCGAGGGCCATCGGCCATCCCTGATACAGGTGGTACGCGCCGCGCAGCAGGGCCGATGCGACGATGGCCCCGGTCGCCGACCACCGCATGTCCTGGAGCCGGGTGACGAGGTAGCCCACGGCGATCGTCTCCTCGAGAACCCCCGCGACCGCCGCCGAGAACAGCAGAATCGTCGCCGTCCACCACGCATCGGGCAGCCCGGACGTGTCGATCCTCACCGTCTGGCCGATCGCACGCCCCACCGCGTAGAGCACCAGGCCAGGCAGGCCGATGGCCGCCGCGAGCACGAGGCCCATGCCGAGGTCTCTCCACGCCGAGTGCTCGTGCCCCGTGATGCCGAGCCTGCGCAGGGCACTCTTGCCTCCCGCGCTCAGCAGGAACAGCACCAGCGCGACTGGCACGAGCAGGTAGAACTGGCGCACCACCTGCAGGATGAGGTCGATGTAGTCGATCTGCGAGCGAGACGGATTGAGCTGGCTCGTCTGCTGGCCGATCGACGGCTCCGCGAGGTAGCGCTCGACCAGCCGCAGCGCCGCAGTGATCGCGTAGTACCCGAGCGACAGCCCGAGCACGATCAGCACCTCGGCGCGCAGCCGGCGGCGGCTGGGCACCTCGACGGCCGATGCGAGGGCCGGGGTCGTCGGGGTGGTGGGCGCGGCGGCGTGGTCGTCCATGGTCACGCTCACCCTAACGAGCGATCGCCTGCCCGAGTGCCCGCCGAGGTGCCACCCCAACGATCCTGGTGGCGAGGCGCGTTCTGTGGACGACAACGCGAGGGGTCCGTGACAGGAGGCGCACGTGGCGCGATGGGAACCGGTGCTCGACGCGGTGATCCGGGAACGAGGGCCGCGACTGCTGGCCTACGCCCGCCTCCTCACGGGGGACGGCGCCGAGGCGCAGGACGTGATGCAGGACGCGTTGGTGCGGGCCTTCTCGCGTGGGAGGGCCTTCGATGACGTCAACCGCGCCGAGGCCTACGTGCGGCGAACGATCCCCAGCGTCTTCATCGATCACCTGCGGCGCCACGATGCGGCGGCGCAGGCTCATCGCCGCACGCGCGATCCGGAGCCGCACCACGTGGACCGCGCTGTGGTGCTCGATGTCCGTGCCGCGCTGGTCAGGCTGTCGCCCCGCGAGCGCGCCTGCATCGTGCTGCGGTTCTACGACGACCTCACTGTGCCCGCGATCGCCGAGCGGCTCGGCCTCGCCGAGGGAACCGTCAAGCGCTACCTGTCCGACGCATCGGCCCGCCTGGCGATCGAGCTCGACACCGTCGCCGACGGGAGCGACACCCCCTCGGTGCCCATCGAGGCGCCAGCGCCGAAAGGAGCGCGATGATGAGTGACCTTCGAGATCTGCTGACCGCGGCTGTCGCGGACGATGCGCGTGGCATCAGCGGTGACGTCCTGGCCGATGCGCTGCGGCCGAGCACCCGCCGACGAGTGCGCACGCGCCGGCGAGTGCGGGCGGCGGGAGTGGGGTCCGTTGCCGCGATGTCGCTCGGCGGCATGGCGTTCGGCGCGGCTCAGCTTCCGGGCGTGACCACTGCGCAGCCGAGCCTCGTGCCCGGGACGGCGAGCCCAGGCACCGCATGCCCCGCGGGCTCCATGTGGGTGGATCCCACGCTCGGCGCTGACGACGTCTCCTACGGCAAGAGGGGGCCTGACGACGACAAGTGGCAGTCCAGTGACGTGCCCGGAGTGGGGGTGCAGAGAATGTCGCTCGACGACGGGGTCGTCACGGCAGTCTTCGACGACTCCACCGGAGACGTCATGGCGATGGTGGAGTTGGCGGCCTCCTCCGTGTCCGAGGACTTGCTCCACGTGATGATCGCCGAGGACGAGGCTCTCGTTGTCGCCTCAGACCTCGACGGCTCGTACACGTTCGAGCTTCGCGACGGCCGGTGGCTGACGGTGGACAGCGCGGGCGAGAACGTCGTCGCTCTTGCTGACACGCAACCCGACCCCGCCTCCGCGTCGATGGAGACCGACGAAGGCGTGGGCCGGGATGAGGCGGCGAGCGCTTGGGCACGTGACTTCCCCCTCGACTGGCCCGAATCGCCGTGGGTATGTGTCGACACGGATACGTGGGGTCATGAGCCTTCGGCGTCGATGTCGGCGTCGGAAGCAGAGGCGGACGACCTGGAGGCTGGCAATTCTGCCACCGCATCGTCCCCGTACCAGTGCGGATACGTGCTGCCCGAGGACGAGCGACTGCCCGACGAATGGGCGATCGTGGACCAGGAGTGGATGTCGCCCGAGGAGGCATGGGCGGAGGTCTCGGCAGGCTACTCGGACTCGATCGACACGTCGATACGCAAGCCGTCTGCGCCGGTGCTGCGGTTCGAAGCGGCTGGAGCTCTGTTCGACGAACCGGGACTGCACCATGGGGAGATCGTTCTTGAGGATCCGGGTGCGCCGAGGTTCATCGAGACCTTCGAGTCGTGGACTCTCGACGAGAGATATGACGTCACGTCGCTCTCGTTGGTCGCCGTCAAGGACCGCGTCGTGGTGGGTGTCATCGACGATTCCACGTCTCGGGCGCTGCCGTCGGGCGTCACGGTGAAGACGCCAGGTCAGAGGCTCGAGGGTGATCCCCCACACCGCGGGCTCGAATTCTTCCTGCTGGACGACGCCGAACTGCTGCCATGCGACGGGTTCACGGGCGATCTGAAGGACGCGAAGCTGTACGGAGTGTCTGGGGGCGCGCAGATGGCGGCGGACGGCACCGTCACTGGCCCTATCTACGGGTGGCAGGAGATCGAGAACCCGTAGCCTGGCGAGATGGACGTGACTGCGCTGCGCCGCTACCCCGTGAAGTCGATGGGCGGCGAGGCGCTCGCGACCGTCGAGCTCGATGGCCGCGGTCTGGTGGGCGACCGCGGCTACGCCGTGCGGGATGCGGAGGCCCGCCTCGCCTCGGGCAAGAACACCACGCGGCTGGTGCGGCGCGACGGCGTCTTCGCCTACAGCGCCCGGACGGCCGATGCGGGGGTCGAGGTCTGTGGGCCTGGCGGCACCTGGGTGGTGGGAGACCCGGCGCTCGACCGTGCCCTGAGCGTGGACTTGGGCGCGGCAGTGACCGTAGCCCCCGAAGACGACGTGCCGCACTTCGACGATGGCGCCGTGTCGCTCATCGGCACCGCGACCCTCGAGTGGTGCGCTCGCGAACTCGGCGCCGACGCCGACGCGCGCCGGCTGCGCCCCAACATCGTGGTTGCGACCTCGGAGCCGTTCGAGGAGGAGGACTGGTCGGGCGAGGTGCGCATCGGCGATGTGGTGCTCCGGCCCGCCGGGCGCATCGAACGCTGCCGCACCATTGATCTGGCGCAGGACGGCGTCGAGACGCGCACCCGGTGGCTCAAGCCCTTGGGGGATCAGCGCGACATGCGCGTCGCCATCTATCTGGACGTGATCACGCCAGGGAGGATCGCCGTCGGCGACGCGGTAGAGCTGCGCTAGCGCCCTGGCAGTCATTCAGTGCTGACCTGGGCCAATTCCCGGGACTCAGTGACTGCTAGCGCGCAGAGTCCTCGCCACGGCGCGCCCGGCCAAGTGCTGAGTGCCCGGTTCGGCTCGATATGGGCGCTGAGCAGTTGCTGGAGGGACATGAGTGCACGTTTCGGCGCGAATCCTGCACCCATGTCCCTGCAGCGCGCAGAGTGAGGTGAGGGCTCAGCGCAGGTACTCGTCCACCAACTGCTCGGCGAGCCCCACGTAGGAGCCCGGGGTGAGCGCGGCCAGGCGGGCGGCGGTGTCGGCGGGCAGCGGCAGCGAGGCCACGAACTCCTGGATCGCCGCCGCGTCGATGGCCTGACCGCGCGTGAGGTCCTTGAGCCTCTCGTACGGGTTGTCCATGCCTGGCACGCCCGCGACTGCCGCCGCGCGCATGGCGGACTGAATGGGCTCCGCGAGCACCTCCCACGACGCGTTCAGGTCCGCGGCCAGCGCGGCCTCGTTCACCGACAAGGTGGTGAGGCCGCGACGCACGTTGTCGATCGCGAGCAGCGAGTGGCCGAACGCGACTCCGATGTTGCGCTGCGACGTCGAGTCGGTGAGGTCGCGCTGCAGGCGGGAGGTCACCAGCGTGGCGCCGAGGGTGTCGAACAGCGCCGCTGAGATCTCGAGGTTGGCCTCGGCGTTCTCGAAGCGGATGGGGTTGATCTTGTGCGGCATCGCGCTCGAGCCGATGGACCCCTTCGCGGCGGCCTGCGCGAAGTAGCCCAGGGAGATGTAGGTCCACACGTCGGTCGCGAGGTTGTGCAGCACGCGCCCGAACCGCGCGACGTCCGCGTAGAGCTCGGCCTGCCAGTCGTGACTCTCGATCTGAGTCGTGAGCGGGTTCCAGGTGAGCCCCAGGCCCTCGACGAACGTGCGCGACACCGCGATCCAGTCGGTTCCGGGCACCGCGGCGGTGTGCGCGCCGAACGTTCCGGTCGCGCCGTTGATCTTGCCCAGGTACTCCTGGCGGCCGATGCGCGCGAGCTGGCGCTGGAGGCGGTGGGCCAGCACCGCGAGCTCCTTGCCGAGCGTGGTGGGCGTGGCGGTCTGGCCGTGGGTGCGCGACAGCATCGGCACTGCCTTGGCCAGGCGCGCGAGGGTCCCGATGTCCTCGACGAGCGCGGCGGCGGCGGGCGTCCACACCTGCTCGACGGCGCCCTTGACCATGAGCGCGTACGAGAGGTTGTTGATGTCCTCGGAGGTGCACGCGAAGTGCACGAGCTCGCTCAGCGGCTCGAGTGACGTCCCCTCGAGCCGGCGCTTGATGTAGTACTCGACCGCCTTGACGTCGTGGACCGTGACCTTCTCGATCTCCGCGTGCTCGGCGATTCCGGCGGCGTCGAAACCGGCCGGGATCGCGCGCAGCAGCGTGGTCTCGTCGGCGGTCAGCTCGCGTGCGCCGGGCACGGCGCCGGTCTCGCACAGGTGGATGAACCACTCGACCTCGACGTGCAGGCGCGCGCGGTTGAGCGCCGGCTCCGACAGGTGGTCGACCAGCGGCGCCGCGACGGGACGGTAGCGGCCGTCGAGGGGGCCGAGCGCGATGGCGGGCTCCACGTCGGCGAGGGACACGAGGGATGAGGGGTTCCAGGCGGTCACGGCCACCATTGTTCCACGCGCACACCCGCGCGGGCCCGGCCGCTGTCCACAGCGCATGGCGGCCGGCGGGACGGCGGCCCGGATCGCGTCCCTAGCGTCGTGCCATGACCAAGCTCGCCGTCACGTGGGGAGGCACCGCACCGCCACCCCCGCTCCTGCTGCCCCTTCACCCCTTGGATGAGGCCTACGCCGCTCTGAGCCGCGCGCTCGCGTCTCTGGCTCACGCGCGTGACGTCGACTGGGTGTCGGTCGCGGCGGCGCAGTACCGCTCGGAGCTGGCGGAGGTGGAGGTGCGGGTGCGTCGGCTCATGGTCACGGTCGACGGCTGCCGCGATGACTGGCACCGCGCTCGCACCCTCGCCTGGGTGCACGGCCAGTCATGACGGAGCCGCCACCCATCGCCGTCGGCGGCGGAGCGGGTGGACACGTCGCCCTCACCGAGGACATCGCGTACGCCAGCGCGACGCTCGATCACGCCGCGGTGGAGGTGGACGAGGCGGCACGCCAGCTGCGGATGGCTGTCTACTGGCTCGAGCGGGCGCTGCCTGATGCGGTTCCGTCCCTGCGGGGCGCCCTCGTGAGCGCCGATGCGGGGGTGGGCGACGCCCTGCACGGCACGGGCGGCGCGGTCGCGGTCGCGGGTGAGATCGCCGATGCTGCGGCGCGGCTGGCTGCCGTGGCGCGTGCCTATGAGGAGGCCGAGGCGGCCGCACGCCAGCGCATCGGCCGCGGCGAATGGTGGCGACGCGCAGGAGGCGACCTGGTGCAGACGGCCATGTTCCCGGCGCGGGTGCAGTACGGCGCGCTGGCGGCGGTCAGCGCGATGGCCGTGGGCGCCGCCGCTCGTGGGAGCCGGCGCATCGGCGACGCGCTGACCGCCACCGGGCAGCGGGCCGGCCTGGCGTGGGGGGCCGGAGCGATGGGCCTGGCGATGAGCGCCGACGGAGCGGAGGCGGTGGCGGCGGCCCTGCTGCCGGATCGCCCTCCGCCCACGACCGGCTACCTCAACGGAAGGTCAGTCGGGCCGCTTCTTCAGGCGTTCGACGCTCCCCGCGACCCCGCTCCGACGGGCTACGAGGTGACCGCGGGCTCGCTGGCCGCGGTGCTGGGTCTGTTGGAGCGCATCGGGAAGGAGCCGGTCTACTCCGGAGCGGTGCCGCGCATCGGCAGCACGTCCAGGCGCGCGGCCCCGACGGGAGTGGCGGACCTGATCGCCGGGATCGACCCGTTGCAGGTGGGCGGCGATGGAATGGTCGCCGTCGAGACGATCGCGCATCCGGACGGCTCCCGCTCCCACGTGGTCCGGATCCCGGGCACGCAGGACTTCTCCGTGACCGCCGCCTCGCCCTTCGATAACCGCACCAACGCGGTGGCGGTGACCGGTGGTGACACCGACACCGCGCGGTTCGTACGCGACGCGATGCGGGCGGCGGGAGTGCTGCCCCACGAGCCGGTGATGCTCGTGGGCCACAGCCAGGGAGGAATCGTGGCCGCCACCCTCGCCGCCGACACGAGCGATGAGTTCTGGGTGACGCACGTGGTGGCGGCCGGATCACCCACGGACCGCATTCCTCACCGTGACGACGTCCAGTACCTGCACCTGTCGAGCGAGCAGGAGGTGGTGCATCAGCTCGACGGGCGGGCCACTCCCGATGCGCCCCACATCACGACCGTCGTCGCGGACCTGCGTGCGGCGGCCGACCCGGCGGTGGCGCGGGCGGGAACGGGGCTGATCGGTGCCCACGCTGTGTCCTCGTACGTCGCGGCGGGTCAGGCGGCCGATGCGTCGAGCCACGCCTCGATGACCGCGTGGCGGGCGAGCGCCGCCCGATTCGTGGGTGGCGGCACCGCCACGAGCCGGGAGTTCGCCCCCACCTTCACGGAGCGGGTCGGCTCGCCGCCACCCGAGCGGCGGCCTCGGACGGCCGAGAGCCGGGGGGTCAGTCCCGGCGGGCTCCCAGGATGGCGCTCATGATCGCGGTGACGATGCTGATCACCAGCGCCGCGAACAGCGTCTGCCAGAAGCCTCCGATGGACAGCGTCATGAAGTCCACCTGCTCGGAGATCCACGCGGTGAGCCACAGGATGAACCAACTGATCACCAGGGCGAACAGGCCCAGGGTGAGGATCGTGATGGGCAGCGCGAGTACCGACAGAACGGGCTTGATGATCTGGTTGAGCAGCACGATCACGGCGCCGATCCCCAGGTACACGAGGGCGCGAGTCCACCACTCGGCCTCTCCTCCGGAGACCTCCACATCCAGGGGCAGCAGCGACGTGATCCAGACGGCGATCGCGGTGGCTGCGACCCGGGCTAACAAATTCATGGCAACGAGTCTGGCACACCTGCCATGCTGGTCACATGGATCTCCCCCGCCCTCGGCCGGCCGTCTCGTCGCTCCCCACGTACATCCCTGGAGCCCGTGGTGACGCGGATCGACTGCCGCCCGTCAAGCTCTCGTCCAACGAGACTCCGTACCGCCCTCTGCCGATGGTGGCCGCGGCCATCGCCGCGGCAGGCGAGGCGGCGCACCGCTACCCCGACATGTTCGCGGTCGAGCTGCATGACCGCATCGGCGCTCACCTGGGGCTCGACGCGGCGTCCGTGGCGGTCGGAGGCGGATCCGTCGCCGCCCTGCAGCACGTGCTGCAGGCCTACACGGGCCCCGGTGACGAGGTGATCTTCCCGTGGCGGAGCTTCGAGGCGTACCCGATCCTCACGGCGATCACGGGCGCGACGGCGGTGACGGTACCGCTCGCCGCCGACGCGCGCCACGACCTGGACGCGATGGCGGCCGCCGTCACTGACGCGACTCGGGTGCTGGTGCTGTGCTCGCCGAACAACCCCACCGGCCCGGCCGTGCGGCTCGAGGAGTTCGAGCGCCTCATGGCTGCGGTGCCTCGGCGCGTGCTGGTGGTGCTCGACCAGGCATACGTGGAGTTCGTGCGCGATGCCGATGCGGTGGACGGGCTGGCGGCCCTGAGGCGCCACCCGAACCTGCTCATCGCGCGCACCTTCTCCAAGGCGTACGGCCTGGCGGCACTACGGGTGGGCTACGTCGCGGGTGCCGAGGGGCTCATTGCCCCGGTGAAGTCCTGCGTCACGCCGTTCTCCGTCTCCGCCCCGGCCCAGGTCGCGGCCCTCGTGTCGCTCGACGCGCGCGACGAGCTGATGGAGCGCGTGGAGACGGTGGTCGCCGAGCGCGCCCGCGTGGCCGATGCGCTCCGTGAGTCCGGCTGGGAGGTGCCAGACGCGCAGGGCAACTTCGTGTGGCTCCCTGCAGGTGAGCGCACCACCGCCATCGCTCAGGCGCTCGCGGCCCTGGAGCCGGCGATCCTCGTGCGACCGTTCGCGGGAGAGGGGATACGCGTGACGATCGGCACCCGCCAGGAGAACGACGCGTTCTTGGCCGGTCTCGCGAGCCTGTGAGCGGCCGACGTGCACGTGACATCGCGGGCGGCTGGTAATTTGGTTGCGCCTATGTTCGCACTCGTGAGCGCCGCCGCGCGCGATCCGCGTGCCTTTCCTTGGGAGAAGAGTGTCGTCAACTGACCTCGATGCGTACGCGCGCGAGCACGGCCTGGAGCGCGTCGGCGCCCGGCCCCCGTTCACGGAGTATGTCGCCGAACTCTGGCGGCGTCGCGCCTTCGCCTTCACGATGGCGCGCTACAAGGTCCAGGCGTCGATGAGCGACAACCGGCTGGGCATGGGCTGGATCGTGCTCAAGCCCATCCTCAATGCGGCGCTGTTCGGGCTGATCTTCGGCGTGATCATGCCCAGCGACTCGAGGCCCGAGAACTTCATCCCGTTCCTCGTGTCCGGCGTCTTCATCTTCGAGTACTTCTCCAAGTCGTTCGGCTCCGGTGCCCGCGCGATCATTGGCAATAGCTCTCTGGTCCGCAGCCTGAGCTTCCCGCGGATGCTGCTGCCGATCTCTTCCGTGCTGCAGCAGGTGGTCGAGCTCGTCCCCATGCTGATCGTGATGGGTGCGATCCTGCTCTTCTTCGGCGAGCCGCTCACCTGGGGCTGGCTGATGATCGTGCCGATCATGGCTCTCATGACGCTCTTCAACCTCGGCGTCGCGCTCATCTCCGCACGACTGACGGTTCACATGCGCGACGTGACGCAGTTCATCCCGCTCATCACCCGGGTGCTGTTCTACTCCAGCGGCATCTTCTACTCGCTCGAGCTCGTCCTCAAGGACGATCCCGAGCTGCTGAGGCTCGCGCAGCTCAACCCCGTGCACGACTACATCGCGCTGGTGCGCGGCTACATGGTGGAGGGCAACGTGGTGTCGCCGCTGATCTGGTGGGTCGCGACGGGAGCAGCATTCGTGACGTTCGCGATCGGCGTCGTGTACTTCTGGCGCGCTGAGGAGAGGTACGGACGTGACTGACGCAGGCTCATCGGTGACCATCAACAAGAACCGCCCCACCGTCGTGGTGGACGACGTCCACGTCAACTACAAGACGTTCGCGTCCGGCAAGGCGGCGGCTAACAATCGCCAGCTCCTGCGGCGACAGCGTGGCGTGCGGATCGTCCACGCGCTCAAGGGCGTGACGTTCACGGCGTACGAGGGCGAGAGCATCGGCGTCGTGGGCCACAACGGCTCCGGCAAGTCGACCCTGATGCGTGCCATCGCCGGCCTGCACACGCCCAGCAAGGGCTCGGTCTATGCCTCGGCGCGACCCGCGCTCCTGGGCGTCAATGCGGCGCTGATCCCGGATCTCTCCGGCGCGCGCAACGTCATCATCGGCTCGCTCGCTCTGGGCCACACACCCGCGGAGGCGCGCGAGGCGTACGAGGAGATCGTCGAGTTCTCCGGCCTCGAAGAGTTCATCGATCTGCCCATGAAGACGTACTCGTCCGGCATGGCGGCGAGGCTGCGGTTCTCGATCGCGGTGTCGCGCGACCACCAGATCCTGTTGGTCGACGAGGCGCTCGCGGTGGGCGACAAGGAGTTCAAGGCCAAGAGCGAGCAGCGCATCCGCGAGTTGCGGCAGCAGGCCGGATCCGTGTTCCTGGTGAGCCACTCGATGCGGTCCATCCTGGACACGTGCTCCCGCGTGATCTGGATCGACCACGGCAACCTCAAGATGGACGGCGACCCGGACGAAGTGGTCGCGGCGTACCAGGCCTCCAAGAACTGACCGGTTGAAACCTACGCGACCGTAGCCTACGCTTGCGTAAGTTAGCCAGGCGGGGCGCTGTCGTGTCCCGCGTCGCACGACCCTTGGGAGCCTCGGTGGACGCAGTCGGACCTCTCTCTTCTGACGGTCTCGTCCAGTTGCTCACGCACACGGGCGAGGCGGTCGAGAACGAGACCTTCTCTCCGTATGCGGCGCACCTGAGCGCGGACGACCTGCGCGCCTTCTGGCGCGATATGACGGTGCTGCGTGCCTTCGACCTGGAGGCCACCAGCCTGCAGCGTCAAGGCGAGCTCGGTCTGTGGGTGCAGTCCCTGGGTCAGGAGGGTGCGCAGATCGGCTCCGGCCACGCGCTCCGCGAGCCCGACTTCGTGTTCCCCAGCTACCGCGAGCATGGCGTGGCCCTGACCCGCGACGTCGACCTGGTCGATGTGCTGAAGATCTTCCGCGGTCTTCAGCACGGCGCGTGGAACCCCAAGGACCACAGCTTCCACCTCTACACGCTCGTCATCGGCTCCCACGCTCTGCACGCCACGGGCTACGCGATGGCCCTCGACCGCGACGGGCTGGTCGCCAGCGGCGATCCTGACCGGGACGGTGCCGCCGTCTGCTACTTCGGTGATGGCGCCACGTCGCAGGGCGACGTGAGCGAGGCGCTGACGTTCGCCTCCGTCTACAACGCGCCGGTCGTGTTCTTTGTGCAGAACAATCAGTTCGCGATCTCCGAGCCCGCCACCCGGCAGTCGCGGGTTCCCCTCGCGGACCGCGGCAAGGGCTTTGGCATCCCCACCGTCCGCGTCGACGGCAACGACGTGATCGCGTGCCACGCCGTGACCCAGTGGGCGGTGCGCCACGCGCGTTCCGGCGGCGGCCCCGTCTTCATCGAGGCCTTCACGTACCGCATGGGCGCGCACACCACGTCCGACGACCCCTCGCGCTACCGGTCCAAGGCCCAGGAGTCGTATTGGGCGGAACGCGACCCCATCGCGCGCCTCGAGACGTACCTGACCGCCAGGGGCGAGCTGTCGGACGAGTTCCGCGCCGAGGTCGAAGCCGAGGCCAAGGCGTTGTGCGAGCGAGCCCGCACCGCAGTGCGGTCGTGGGAGCGCGAGCCGCTTCTCACCATGTTCGACGATGTGTACGCCCTTCCGCACGCCACCGTCGAAGCGGAGCGCGCATGGTTCGAGCGCTACGAGGCATCGTTCGCCGACGGCGAGACCGCGGCTGAGGGGAAGGCGCACCGATGACCGAGCGGATGACGATGGCCGGTGCCATCAACGCAGGCCTGCGGGCGGCGATGGAGCGCGACCCCAAGGTGCTCCTCATGGGTGAGGACATCGGCGCGCTGGGCGGAGTGTTCCGCGTGACCGATGGTCTCCACAAGGACTTCGGCGACGCGCGGGTCATGGACTCGCCGCTCGCGGAGTCCGGCATCGTCGGCACCGCGATCGGCATGGCGATGCGGGACTACCGCAGCGTCATCGAGATCCAGTTCGACGGGTTCATCTTCCCGGCGTATGACCAGATCACCACCCAGCTGGCGAAGATGCACTACCGCTCGCGGGGCACCATCACGCTGCCGATCGTGATCCGCGTGCCCTTCGCCGGCGGCATCGGCGCGGTCGAGCACCACTCGGAGAGCCCCGAGGCGCTGTTCGCGCACACCGCCGGCCTGCGCCTGGTGTCTCCCGCGACGCCCCAGGACGCCTACGACCTCATTCAGCAGTCCATCGCGTGCCCGGACCCGGTGATGTTCTTCGAGCCCAAGGCGAGGTACTG
The DNA here is from genome assembly GCF_000975095.1 of Demequina aestuarii. GTDB lineage: Bacteria > Actinomycetota > Actinomycetes > Actinomycetales > Demequinaceae > Demequina > Demequina aestuarii. The sequence continues at coordinate 164,136 of NZ_BBRD01000002.1, read as the reverse complement.
GGACAAGGGCGACGTCGAGACGTCACGCGTCGCCGCCCAGCTCGATCAGCCGGAGGGCGAGGCGCTCGCGACCGCCGAGATGGCCAAGGCGCGAGTGGCCCGCGAAGGCGCCGATGTGACGCTCGTGGCGTACGGACCGACCGTGCGGCTCGCGCTCCAGGCGGCCGAGGTCGCGCGGGAGGAGGGCACGGACGTCGAGGTCATCGACCTGCGGTCCATCTCCCCCCTCGACTCCGACACCGTGGTGAACTCCGCCAAGCGCACGGGTCGAGTGGTGGTGGTCCACGAGGCCCCCACGTCGTTCGGCTCGGGCGCGGAGCTGTCGGCGCGCGTGACGGAGCAGGCCTTCTTCCACCTTCACGCGCCCGTGCTCCGCGTGGGAGGCTTCCACACGCCCTACCCTGGAGCCAAGTTCGAGCACGACTACCTGCCGAGCCTCGATCGCGTGCTTGACGCCGTCGATCGAGTGATGGCGCACTGAGGAGCCCCGCATGCCGACTTTTGAGCAGTTCGCGATGCCGGACGCAGGCGAGGGCCTGACGGAGGCCGACATCGTCACCTGGATGGTGGCGCCCGGCGACGTCGTCGAGGTCAACCAGCCCATCGTCGAGATCGAGACCGCCAAGTCGCTGGTCGAGCTGCCGTGCCCGTTCGAGGGCGTGGTCTCGCGGCTGCTGGTGCAGGAGGGCGAGACCGTCGAGGTCGGCGTCGCCATCCTCGAGGTGGACGTGGATCCGAATGGGGAGGCGCCTTCGGAGGCTCCCTCCGCGGATGAGTCCGCGTCCGAGTCGCCATCGGCCGAACCGGTCCAGTCTGCTCGCTCCGCTCGCGAGGACCTCTCGGTCGACGCCGCCTCGACCGCTTCGCGGTCTGGCGCGCCTGAGACCAGTACCCCCGATGCGGCCGATGCGGGGGCGGCAGAGAGTTCCGACGAGGGCTCCGGTGCGGTGCTGGTCGGCTATGGCGTGAAGGCCGGGTCCGCTCATCGCAGGCCCCGCAAAGACGAGTCGGTCGAACCCGTGGGCGGCGCCCAGGACTTGGGCGACTACCCCGTGCTCGCGAAGCCGCCGGTCCGCAAGCTGGCACGCGACCTGGGCGTGGACCTCACGACCATCACCCCCTCTGGCCCGGGCGGCATGGTCACGCGCGAGGACGTCGAGCAGCAGGTCAAGGCCACGTCAGCGCAGACTCTCGCCACCTATCCGGGCGACGACCAGCCGTGGCTCGCCGCCGGCACCACTCAGTCGGATGGCCGCACCACGCGCGTCCCCGTGAAGTCGGTGCGCAAGCGCACGGCCGAGGCCATGGTGCAGTCCGCCTTCACCGCCCCGCATGTGACCGAGTTCCAGACGGTCGACGTCACGGAGACCATGAACCTGGTGAGCCGGCTCAAGCAGGACAAGGACTTCGCCGATGTGCGGGTCACCCCCCTGCTCATCGTGGCCAAGGCGCTGCTGCTCGCGGTGCGCCGTCACCCCGAGGTCAATGCCTCCTGGGACGACGCCGCGCAGGAGATCGTCTACAAGCACTACGTGAACCTCGGCATCGCGGCGTCCACGCCTCGCGGACTCGTGGTGCCCAACATCAAGGACGCCCACCGCCTCCCGCTGCACGAGCTCGCGCTCGAGCTGCAGCACCTTACGGCCGAGGCGCGCGCCGGCAAGCTCTCGCCCAGCTCGATGTCGGACGGCACCATCACGATCACCAACGTGGGGGCTCTCGGCATCGACACCGGCACGCCGATCCTCAATCCCGGCGAGGCCGCGATCCTGGCGTTCGGCGCGGTGCGGCAGCAGCCGTGGGTCCACGAAGGCGAGATCCAGATCCGCTGGGTCACTCAGTTGGCGCTCAGCTTCGACCACCGTCTTGTGGACGGCGGCCTCGGCGCGCGCCTGCTCTCCGACGTGGGACGCGTGATGAACGATCCCGCTCAGGGTCTCGTCTGGGGCTAGTCGCTACGCTGGCGTCGCCAGGTGAGGGGGCGCCAGTGACGCCACTGCCCGGCATCGAGGGCATTGGCGTCGATCGCGCGCGTGAACTGGACAGCCGCGCGACGAGGGCTGGCGTCGAATGGCAGGCTGGGACTCGCCGCGGTGGTGCTCGGCGTGCTCGCTCTCGCCGGTGTGGTGGGGATCGACGCGATCGCGATCATGGCCATCAGCCAGTTCACCGGCTGATCACTCGCCCCACGTGACCTGCACGTCCCGACCGAGGAACTCGCCGTAGCGCGCGAACTCCCGCTCGAACGCGGACCGGCTCGGAGCGTCCAGGGGTTCCAGCGGTGCGGCCTCCACTACGCAGGTGCGGGTGCGCAGCGTGCGCTTCCATGTGCCCACGACGCGGCCCTCGCGCACCAGGGTGGCGCGGAAGACCCCGTTGCGGCCGGGCACGACGGCCTGCAGCTCCTCGGGACGGAGCATCGCCTCGCGGTCCCCGTAGCCGAGCATGTACTCGTCGAAGCCGGGCGGCACCACGTGTCCGCCTGCCGACGGTGGCACGCCAGCGTCGAGGGCCTCGGCCGCCGCGATCATCGACCCGGACTCGGTCTCCACGATGCGCAGCGACTTCTTCGCGGCGGCGATGCCGGCACGACAGTCCCGGACCCCCAGGCCGGTCCACCGGGAGAAGTCCTTCACGGTGGCGGGGCCGCGGCCGCGGAAGTACCGCAGCGCGATCGTGGCGAGAGCCTCGTCGTGCTCGAGCGTGATCTGATCGGGCGCCCACTCGTCGAGCAGCGCGAAGGTCTGCTCCTTGCCCCCGCCTGCCGTCTCGCGGCTGGGGGTGACGCAGGTGATGCCCACCTGTGACGCGTACCAGAGCAGGTGGTAGCCCACCTGGCCGGGGGTCGCGATGCCCGCATCGGCCACGGCCTGGAGGCACTCCGACCGCGAGAGGCGGCGCCCTCCTCGGAGTGCGCCCTCGAGAGCGGCGTTGGAGCGCTCGACGGTGTCCTCCGTGATCCCCAGATACTCCCGCCGTCCGGCGGCGCCGGCAAGCGGCCTGGCAGACATGAGATCGAGCATCCACCGGGCGTCTCGCGAGGGCACCAGGTGGACGGTGCCGCGCATCGGCCACGTGCGCAGTGCCTCGCGGTTCTCGAGCGCCTGGGTGATGTCGTCCTCGGTGCGACCCGGCAGCCGGATCCCGAGCGACCACATGCCGCTCGCGAGGTCCTGCGCCTGCATGGCCCCCATCCACGTGACGACCTCACCGACTGACTGGTGGGGATGGTCGCCGCCCAGCAGCAGCGCGCGCATGCGCAGGGCGCGCACGTCGTCTGCCGACAGCACGGTGGGGGCGGAGAGGGTTGCCATGCGGCTCACGCTAGCGCTCCGCACCGACCCGCCGACACCGCACGGACGCGGCCTCGGCGAGGCAGGCGAGAGCCAGTCGAACCCGTCCGGACCTTGGCGGCCGTCCTGCGCGGTGTGCGCGCCCCACCCACGGCCGGTGGATCGAGAGTCCGCCCCGCCGACGGGAACGGCGCGGGGCTAGCCCTCGAGTGCCTCCGCGACCACCTCGCGCGCCGCCGCCTGCACCTCGCCCAGGTGCGACTCGGAGATGAACGACTCGGCGTAGATCTTGTAGACGTCCTCGGTGCCGGACGGGCGCGCGGCGAACCACGCGTCGGCCGTCGTGACCTTGAGGCCGCCGATGGCCGCGCCGTTCCCGGGGGCCTCAGTGAGCTTCGCCGTGATGTCCTGGCCCGCGAGACTGGTCGCCGCCACCTGGTCGGGCGACAGCCCCTTGAGGGTGTCCTTCTCCGCCTTCGTGGCGGGGGCGTCGACGCGGGCATACCAGCTCTCGCCCAGCTCGTTGGTGATCTCGCGGTGGCGCTGCGACGGACTCTTGCCAGTGGCGCCCGCGATCTCGGACGCGAGCAGGCACAGGATGATCCCGTCCTTGTCCGTGGTCCATGCGCGACCGTCGCGGCGCAGGAACGATGCGCCGGCGGACTCCTCGCCGCCAAAGCCCACCTCGCCGCTCAGCAGCCCGGGCACGAACCACTTGAATCCCACCGGCACCTCCTCCACGGTGCGGCCCAGCTGCTTGCCGACGCGGTCGATGAGGCTCGAGGACACGAGCGTCTTGCCGATCCGGGCGCCGGAGGGCCAGTCGGGACGCGCGCCGCCGTACAGATACGCGATGGCGGTCGCGAGGAAGTGGTTGGGGTTCATGAGGCCGCCGTCGCGCGTGACGATGCCGTGCCGGTCCGCGTCCGCGTCGTTGCCGGTGGCGAGGTCGTACGGAGCCTCGGGGTCGTCCATGAGCCCCCGCAGGCCCGCCATCGCGTACGGCGACGAGCAGTCCATGCGGATCTTGCCGTCCCAGTCGAGGTACATGGTCGGCCAGGCCGGGTCCACGGTCTCGTCGACCACCGTGAGGTCGAGCCGGTGCTCCTCCGCGATCGCACCCCAGTAGTCGACCGCAGCGCCGCCGAGCGGGTCCGCGCCGATGCGCACGCCGCCGGAGCGGATGGCCTCGAGGTCGATCACGCTCGGCAGGTCTCGAACGTAGTTCGCCATGAAGTCGTGACCCTTCACCTGGGGAGCGGTGCGGGCGAGGGCGTACCGCACGCGCGGGATCTGCCGCCACCTGCCGTCGACGAGGAACTCGTTGGCGCGGCGGGCGATCCACCCCGTCGCCTCCGCATCGGCCGGGCCTCCGTGAGGCGGGTTGTACTTGAATCCGCCGTCGCGCGGCGGGTTGTGCGAGGGCGTGACGACGATGCCGTCGGCGAGTCCGGGACCGGACGTGCGCAGGCCACCGGGGGACACGGCACCGTTGCTCGTGAGGATCGCGTGGCTCACCGCAGGGGTGGGCGTGTACCGGCCGCGAGCGTCGACGCGCACCTCGACCTCGGCGGCGACGAGCACCTCGATCGCCGTCTCCATCGCCGCCGTCGACAGGGCGTGGGTGTCGATGCCGAGGAACAGCGGGCCGTCGGTGCCCTGGGCGCGCCGGTACTCGACGATAGCGGCGGTGGTGGCGACGATGTGCGCCTCATTGAACGCGGTGTCGAAGGCGCTGCCGCGGTGACCCGAGGTGCCGAACACGACCAGCTGCTCCGGCTCTGACGGATCAGGAACCAGGTCGTAATACGCCGACAGCAGGGCTGACGGGTCGATGAGGTCTTCGGACTGGGCGGGTGTTCCGGCGCGCTCATGCATGTGACCCACTCTCCCACCATGGCGGGCCGTCCGGCAATCGGGGAGGTGCGCCCTGCAGGGTCACGAGACGTTTACGGTTCCGCAAACGTCTGACAAAACCACCCGGGTAGGGCGCTAGGCTTGGCGCGTGGCCGCGAAGCGCAAGGACAGCGCGTCCCCCTCGGCGGTCGACGGGGACGCGACTGCTGAGACGAGCCCGGTCGGCGAGGTCGCCGAGCGGGCGCCCGCTCCTGCTCGCAAGCGCCCTCTCACCTCCACTGCGCGGCGCCGCCGCTCCGTCAAGGAGCCGGCGGATCTGCGCGGAGCCGCGGCGCTGATCGTCGCCCACAACGAGGCGCGCCGCATCGCGGCGACGGTGCGTGCCGCGCGCGCCATCCCCGGAGTCGACCTGGTGCTCGTGGTGGACGACGCCTCGGGAGACAACACTCAGGAGCTCGCCCGCAAGGCCGGCGCCGTCGTGGTGCGTCACTCGCATCACCGCGGCCGCACGGCATCGGTGGAGACCGGCGCCTCCGTGATCGCGATGCGCGACGAGCCCGGTCGGCACGCTCGCGCGATCCTGCTCCTCCCCGGCGGACTGGGTCAGCACGCGATCGGCGCCGCACCGCTCGTGCCCGCCGTGACAGAGCACGTCGCGGACCTTGCTATCGCGCTGACCGAGGCCCCGGGCAAGGCGCCGAGCGCCTCGGCGAAGGCGGCCAGACGCGCCGTCGAGCGCGCATCGGGCTGGGTGCCCACGGAGCCACTCGGGCCCATCCGCTGCCTCACACGCGAGGCGCTCGAGGCCGCCATCCCGCTCGCCCACGGTGGCGGGCTCGAGGTGGGCATGACCATCGACGTGCTCCGTGCGGGTCTGACCGTGACCGAGGTCGAGTGCGAGGTGCGGCACAAGGCGCAGGCTGCGACCGGACGGTCGGCACCCGCTCGAGCCAGCCAGTACCGTGACGTCATGATGGCCGTGACCGCCCGCCGTGTCCGAGGTTCGCTCGCAGGAACGCGTGACGCCGTGGGACGGCGCCGGACGCGCGCCCTCTCCGCGAACGACACCGCCAGTGCGCCCGATGCGCGCTCGACGTCCGCGGAGGAGAGCCAGTGAGCGACGCTCCTCGCTACGCGTACCTGGGGCCCGAGGGAACCTTCACCGAGGCCGCACTGCGCATGATGGTCCCGGCCGATCAGGCTCGGTACCTGCCTGTGATCGACGTGCCGACGGCGATCGCCGCCGTGCGTGACGGCGAGGCGGACTACGCGGTCGTGGCCATCGAGAACACCGTCGAGGGCGGCGTCACCGCGACGCTCGACACGCTCGCGGAGGGGTCGCCGCTGGTGATCCTGGGCGAGACCGTGCTGCCCGTGGCGTTCGAGCTGCTGGTGCGCCCCGGCGTGCGGGTCTCGCGGATCAGGCGCGTGAGCGCGCACTCGCACGGCTGGGCGCAGGTGCGTCGGTGGGCGCATGCGACCCTCCCCGAGGCGGCCTTCGTCGCCTCGTCGTCGAACGCGGCCGCCGCACGCCTGCTTGCCGACTCGTCCGTGCCCGCAGACCAGGTGGGATTCGATGCGGCTCTGGCACCGCCGGGGACCGGTGCGGCGCTCGGCCTCGAGGTGCTCGCGGACAGGATCGCGGACAACGCCAATGCGGCCACCCGGTTCGTGCGGGTGGGCCGCCCCCAGGAGCCGCCGGCACCCACCGGTGCCGACAAGACCACGCTCGTGGTGCACCTCCCCACCGACAGGTCCGGCGCACTGCTGGAGATGCTCGAGCAGTTCGCGGTGCGGGGGGTCAATCTGTCCCGCATCGAGTCGCGGCCCATCGGCGATCGCCCGGGCGAGTACTCGTTCTCCATCGACGCCTTGGGCCACATCGAGGAGCAGCGCATGGCGGAGGCTCTCATCGGGCTGCGTCGCACCTGCCCGGTGGTCCGCTACCTGGGGTCGTACCCGGCGGTGCATCGTGAGGTCACGCCCATCGCCACGGGAACGGCCGACGCCGATTTCGCCTCTGCGCGTGCGTGGGTGGACGAACTGAGGCTCGGTCGCCACGCCTGAGCGGCGAGCGAGCGGAGCCGCCTAGCGGTCCCCGGTCGTCGCGTCGACGGCGTCGATGAACTCCTTGGCCTCCTGAGCGCCCTTCGGTTCCCTGGCCCCGCGTGTCTCGTCGATGGGCACGCGCACCGTGAGCGCGCCGTGCTCGACGAAAGCCGTCACCCTCTTCGCCCGTCCCAGCGACTCTCCGTCGACCTGCACGCGATAGGGGGCGTCCATGTCGATCTCCACCTTCTCGCCCCGCGCGTGGTCGATGCGCGAGACCCGCCATGCCCGCAGGAGCTCCGACTGCTTGATACCGGCTCCCTGGGCGATCACTGAGCCGAACAGGTCCGTCCAGCCGACGATGCCGGCTCGCGCATCGAGCGTGGCGATGTCGAGCTGTCCGTCGGTGATGGAGGCGTCGGGGATCAGCTGAAGGCCGCCCGGCAGGCGTCCCGCGTTGGCGACCAGGACGGTGCGCATCTCGTTCTGGATGGGCTCGGCGCCGTCGATCGAGACCGACGCCGTCATGCGCTTGTCGTGGAGGTGGCGCAGCGCGGCGAAGAAGTACGCCAGCCAGCCCAGACGTCGCTTGAGGGTGGGGTTGGTGCTCGCGACCATCTCCGCGTCCATGCCCGCGCCCGCCATCACCAGGAACAGGTAGCGGCCGTCCTCGCCATGACCGGAGAACGCCCGCTCGATGTCGAGGTAGCCCACGTCCACCGTGAGATCGTCCCCGTCGAGGACGGCCCGCAGCAGTGCCGGAGTGTCACCCACGGGGAAGTCGAGGTTGCGGGCGAACAGGTTGCCGGTGCCGAGCGGCAGGATGCCCATCGTCGCGCTCGTCCCGGCGCAGGCCTCGGCGACCGCGCGCACGGTGCCGTCGCCTCCCACGGCGACCACCACATCGGCGCCCGCCGCGATCGCGTCCCTCGCCATGCCGTAGCCCGGGTCCTCCTCCGTGGTGTGGAACCACATCGGCTGTGGGAGGTAGCGGATCGAGCAGGCGCGCAGCGCACGCTCGTGCATCTCCTGCACGCCCTCCTTGGTGGGATTCGCGATGAAGGCGATCGAGGGCTTGTCGGGGGAGTCGGCCGTGAAGCGCCCCGAGTTGCCCGGGATGGTCGAGCGCACCATCAGGACGCGCCGCCACATGCGGGGAACTGCGAGGGGGTCGCGTGCGCCGAGGCTCCTGACCAGGGTGATCGCCATGACGAGAGCGACCAGGCTGATGCCCAGAGCCACGGACCCGAGGATGGTGCCGAGCATGGGCTGAGCCTACGCTCCCGCGGCTAGACTCGCGGGCATGATCGACCTCAAGCTGCTGCGTGCCGAACCCGACGTCGTGAGGGAATCCCAGCGTTCTCGCGGGGCGGACCCGACCGTGGTCGACCAGGTGCTCGACGCGGACGCGACCCACCGCGCCGCCCTCGCGGACTTCGAGGCCCGCCGCGCCGAGCAGAAGGCGCTCGGCAAGGAGGTCGCCCAGGCGTCTGGCGACGCGAAGCAGCAGCTGCTGGTCCGCACCAAGCAGCTTGCCGGCCAGGTCAAGGAGCTTCAGGCGAGCGCCGATGCGGCCGCCGCCCGGGCCGTCGAGCTCGCCCGGTCACTGGGCAACATCCCCGAGCCCGGAGTGCCCAGCGGCGGCGAGGACGACTTCACGGTGCTGCGCCAGGAGGGCGAGCCTCGCGACTTCGGCGCCGAGGGCGTCGAGGTGCAGGATCACCTCGCGATTGGCGAGAGGCTGCGCGCGATCGACATGGAGCGCGGCGCGAAGGTCTCCGGCGCCCGCTTCTACTTCCTCACCGGCGTCGGCGCGCGGCTCGAGCTCGCGATCCTCAATGCCGCCATGGGGATCGCTCAGGACGCGGGCTTCACGCCCATGATCACGCCCACGCTGGTGCGCCCTGAGACCATGGCCGGCACCGGATTCCTGGGGGCCCACGCGGACGAGATCTACTACCTCGAACGCGACGACCTGTACCTCACGGGAACCTCTGAGGTGGCGCTCGCGGGCTATCACACCGACGAGATCCTCGACCTGTCCAGCGGTCCGCTCCGCTACGCCGGCTGGAGCGCGTGCTACCGCCGCGAGGCTGGCTCCGCCGGCCGCGACACCCGCGGCATCATCCGCGTGCACCAGTTCCACAAGGTGGAGATGTTCAGCTACGTCACGGCGGCCGATGCCGCGGCGGAGCACGCGCGATTCCTGGAGATCCAGGAGCGCATGCTGCAGGCTCTCGAGCTCCCGTACCGACTGATCGACACCGCCGCCGGCGACCTGGGGTCCTCGGCGGCGCGCAAGTTCGACTGCGAGGCATGGCTCCCCAGCCAGGAGCGCTGGATGGAGGTCACGTCCACGTCGAACTGCACGACGTACCAGGCGCGCCGGCTCGCGATCCGCGAACGTGGGGACAACGGCACCACGCCCGTCGCGACCATCAACGGCACCATCGGCACCACGCGGTGGATCGTGGCGCTGCTCGAGAACCACCAGCAGGCCGATGGCAGCGTTCACGTCCCCGAGATCCTGCGCCCCTATCTGGGTGGCCTCAAGCGCCTGGAGCCCGTCGCCTGACCCCGGCCGCTCGGCCCGACCCGAACCGCGCATCGGCCGCGCCGTGCTCGGGCCTGAGCGGGCGCGCGTTCACTTCGGCGTTGGGTGCCCGTCGTAGGCTCGTCGCATGAGCCAGACCCCCGACCAGCTTCGACCCCCTCTCGACAACGACGCGTGGCGACTGGTCGGGCTCGACATCGACGGCACGCTGATGCACTGGGGCGGCGACATCACTCCGGCCGTGGTCCGCGCGGTGGAGCAGGTGCGCATGTGCCGCAACCACGTGATCCTCGCGACCGGGCGCAACATCATCGGCACCATGCCCGTCGCGCAGGCGCTCGGCATCCGGCGTGGCTGGGCGGTGTGCTCGAACGGCGCCGTGACCATCCGTCTCAATCCCGCGAGCCCTGGCGGCTATGACATCGTCGAGACGGTCACCTTCGACCCCCGCGCCGCTCTCGAGCTGATCCGGGAGGAGATGCCCGACGCCTTCTTCGCGGTCGAAGACCTCGGCGTCGGCTTCCGCGTCAACCGCGAGTTCCCGATGGGCGAGCTCGTGGGCCGCCAGCGGGTGGTCGACGACTTCGACGACCTGGCGCACGGAGAGGCGACCCGGGTCGTGATCCGCGCCCCCGGCGTGGATGTGAGCCACTTCGACGACCTCGTCCACCGCATCGGGCTCTCCGACGTCACGTACGCGGTGGGGTACTCCGCGTGGCTCGATCTGACCCCGCCCAACGTGTCGAAGGCCTCGGCGCTCGAGGCGCTGCGACGGCAGCTGGGGGTCTACCCGGATCACACCGTCGCGGCCGGCGACGGCAACAACGACACTGAGATGCTCCGGTGGGCCGGGCACTCCGCTGCGATGGCGACCGCGCCAGAACACGTGCGCGATGTCGCCAATGAGGTGTTGGGCTCGGTCGAGGAGGACGGCATCCTGCCGCTCCTGGAACGACTCATCGACCCGGACCGACTCGCGGTTCTCTAGCCGCCATCGATTCCAGGCGGACCGCTCCCGCTCCGACGCGGCACTCCCTCCTGAACTGCACGACCCCCTAGGCTCGTGTCATGACGTGGCTCACAACCCCTGCCCACCATCGTTGGCTCGAGGCGGAGGCCGACCGCCTCCTGGAATTCGGTGCCGGCAGCGCGGATCCCAGTGGAGGGTTCGGCTGGCTTGATGAGGCGGGCGAACTCGTCGAGAGCCACGACGTGGAGCTATGGATCACGTGCCGCATGACTCACAGTTTCGCGCTCGCGACGCTCATGGGGAGACCGGGTGCGACCGCGCTCGTCGATCACGGCCTCGACGCGCTGCGTGGTCGGCTGCGCGACCACGAGCACGGCGGCTGGTTCGCCGCGGTGGGTCCGGACGGCCCCACCAATACCGCGAAGGAGGCGTACGGCCACGCGTTCGTGATCCTCGCCGCCGCATCGGCGACGGCAGCCGGGCGCCCCGAGGCCCGTGAGCTGCTCGACGAGGCGATCGCGATCCACACCGAGCACTTCTGGGACGACGAGGCCGGCATGAGCCGGGAGGCCTTCGCGCGGGATTGGTCCGGCGAGGAGGACTACCGCGGCATCAACGCGAACATGCACACGCTCGAGGCATACCTCGCTGCTGCGGACGTCACCGGGGACAAGGAACTGCTGCAGCGCGCCCTGCGCATCGCCGAGCGCGCCGTTCACGTCTACGCCCGCGGCAACGACTGGCGCCTGCCCGAGCACTTCGACGCCCACTGGGAGCCGGTGCTGTCGTACAACGAGGACTCGCCCGCGCACCCCTTCCGGCCCTATGGCGCGACCATCGGTCACTGGTTCGAGTGGGCGAGACTCACGCTGCAGCTGGCGGCGTCGCTCCAACAGTCCGGGCTCGCCCACCCGGAGTGGATGCGCGAGGATGCCTGCGCCCTCTACGACGCAGGGGTGCGCGAGGGCTGGAGCGTCGACGGCGCCACCGGCTTCGTCTACACCGTGGACTGGGAGGGCCGCCCCGTGGTCCGTGAGCGCATGCACTGGGTCGCGGCCGAGGCGATCGGCGCGGCCGCCGTCCTGTGGCAGGTGACGCGCCTGCCCGCCTATGCGGAGCAGTACCAGCGCTGGTGGGACTACGTCGGCGAGCACCACCTGGACCGGGAAGGCGGCTCGTGGTGGCACGAGCTGGGGACCGACAACCGCGTATCGCGCACGGTGTGGGAAGGCAAGGCGGACATCTACCACGCCCTCCAGGCCACCCTCATCCCGCGCCTGCCGGCCTCACCGGCGCTCGCGGCCTCGCTTGCGGCGGGCAACCTGCACTGACCCGATCCGCACCGGCGTCGCCGGGCCAGCCGGCCCATCGACGAGCGCGGTCGGGTATCAGGGGTCGGTCGTCAGCACGACCTTGCCGAACACGTCACCGCTGTCGAGCGCCCGATGCGCGTCGGCGGCGCTCTCGAGCGGCTCGGTGACGTGGATGATCGGCCGCACCTGGCCCGGCACGAGGGGCCACACGTGCTCTCGCACTGCCGCGACGATCGCCTGGCGCTCCGCGAGCGGTCGCGACCGGAGCGTGGTGCCGATGATGCGCGCCCGCATCATGAGCAGTCGGCCCAGGTCGAGCTCCGCGCGCGCGCCGCGCTGCATCCCGATCACGACGAGCCTGCCCCCTGTCGCGAGCGCCTCGAGGTTGCGCGCGAGGTACGCGCCGCCGACGACGTCGAGGATCACGTCTGCGCCACCGGCGTTCGTCATCACCGTCGTGAAGTCGTCGGCGCGATAGTCGATCGCACGGGCGCCGAGAGCGGCGCACCGCGCGGCTCGCTCCGGACCGCCCGCGGTCGCCCACACCTCCATGTCCAGCGCCGCGGCGATCTGAATCGCGATGTGGCCCACTCCGCCAGAGCCGCCGTGCACGAGCACGCGCTCGCCAGCCCGCGCATCGGCCTCGTGAAGGTTGGACCACACGGTGCAGGCGGCTTCGACGAGTCCGGCCGCCTCCACCATGGTCAGTCCATCTGGGACGGGGAGCGCGAGGTCGGCGTCGACGGCGACCTGGTCCGCGTAGCCTCCTCCCGGCAGCAGCGCGCACACCTCGTCTCCGACCTGCCAGCGAGTGACCGCGTCCCCGATCTCGGCCACCACTCCGGCGACCTCGAGCCCCGGCCACGGCGGAGCGCCCGGGGGTGACGGGTAGCGGCCTTCGCGCTGCAGGAGGTCTGCTCGGTTGACGCCTGCGGCACGCACCTGGATCAGGATGTCGTGAGTCCCCACCTGCGGGGAGGGAGCCTCCCCGATCGTGAGCACCTCTGGTCCGCCGAATCCGTGCGAAGTGGCGATTCTCACACCATTACCCCCGTTTCTTCACGTCATAGTCGGGCCGCTGTAGCGTCTCTGTCCATAGCGAGTCCTAGGATTACAGGTTCTCGGCGGGGCGGCCGATAACTGTGGAGTCCTCACGCTGTGTAGCGTGTCCGGCGTTCGGAAGCCACAGTCGTGGCGGCTCATGAGGGAGAGAGTAGATGCTCCAGAGGCTAGGTATCCGCGGGAAACTCCTCGCGGTAGTCGCGGTGCCCATTCTGGTGCTGGTGTTGGCGGCCGGGTTCATCGGTTTCGGCTCCCTGCAGGACCTGAGTTCGGCACGCAATGCCGAAGCGCTCATCGACACGCTCGACCGCGCCCGCACCCTGAGAGCCGACCTCCAGGACGAGCGTGCTGCGACCGCGAACTTCGTCCACGTGGCGCAGGACACGGAGAGCAAGCTCAACGAGGCGTACGGGTTCACCGACACCGCGCTCACCAGCCTCGACACGGCCATCACCGAATCGGGCGCCGAGGACCCTGAGGCGATCCGCGCGCAGCTGAACGCGGCGATCGGACGCGACGGCACCTCGTACATGACTGCCGAGCGCGCGCTCCAGATCGCCCCGGCGACAGAGGAGTCCGGCGGCTGGGCAGTGTTCCCCGCCGAGGACGCGATCGCGTCGATGCAGGCCGGCTATGCCGCCGCAGTGGAAGGCGTCAACGCGCTCGACGAGTCGCTCTCCGAGGACCTGGGCCTGTCGACGCTGCTCTCAGCGCTGGCGTTCCGCCTCAATGTCGAGAGCGAGTTCGCGACGAGCCTGTTCACCGAGCCCCTCGCCTACGTGGAGCCGATGGAGGCTGCAGCCGCCAGCGTCGACGCAGGCGTCGAGGCACTGCGCGGTTCGGCCGCCGCGCTCGGCGGCAGCGAGGAGAACACTCAGGTGGTCGCAGCGCTCCTCGAAGGGGAGGACGCGGTCGCGTCCATGCCCGAGATCCGCGCTGACGCGCGGTCGCTGGGGACGGGCCCCGTGTCGCTGACGGCTTTCTACACCGGCATCATCGAGACCATCGTGTCCTCGTCCGACGACGTGGCCGTCGCGATGGCCGACCGTGAACTCGTGTCGACCGTGCAGGCGTACGGTGACCTCGACACCCTGGTCGAGAACGTCAAGCACGAAGAGGTCGTGTTCCAGCGACTCATCCGGGCGGGACGGTTCCTCCCTGGCGAGGCCGCGCAGGCGCGCACCATGGCGACCGCGACTGACATCGCGCTCGCGGAGGCGCAGGATGCGTCCGCAGGCATCTCGGGGGCCGATGAGGTCCCCCCCTTCGGCTCTGACACGGACCAGGCGACCACGTTCGCCTCCGTTCGTACCCAGGTGCTCACTGGCCTGGACTCCTCGCTGTTCACCGCTCGCACGGCCGACTGGAGCGGCGTGGTGGCGGATGAGCTCCGTGTCTACGAGCCTCTCCGCGAGGACATGTGGTCGCGTGTGGAGTCCGGTGCCTCGAGCAACGCGCAGAATGCGCTGCTGTCGACGATCGTCACGATCGTCGCGATCGTCGCGGTCATCATCGTGTCGCTCGTGATCGCGCTCGTGATCGCGCGTCGCATCATCGGACCGCTGCGACGCCTGACCACGACCGCCACCGCGGTGCGGCAGGAACTGCCTCGACTGGTGGAGCGCGTCGCGATCCCCGGTGAGACCGTCGACGTCTCCGAGGTGCAGATCCCCGTGGAGTCCCGCGACGAGGTGGGACGACTGGCCGAGGCGTTCAACGGCGTCAACGCAGCGACCCTCGCGATCGCCGGCGAGCAGGCCGCGCTGCGTGGTTCGATCTCCGAGATGTTCGTCAATGTCGCTCGCCGCGACCAGGTGCTGCTGAACCGTCAGCTGTCCTCGATCGACGAGATGGAGCGCTCCGAGGACAACCAGGAGACTCTCACCAAGCTGTTCGCCCTCGACCACCTCGCGACGCGAATGCGACGGAACTCCGAGTCGCTGCTGGTGCTCGCAGGCATCGACACCGGACGCCGACTGCGTCGCCCCATGCCGCTGTCCGACGTGGTCCGCACCGCATCGTCCGAGATCGAGCTGTACGAGCGAGTCCAGCTCGAACTTGACGCCGACCCCGCCATGCTTGGCCACTCCGCCCTGACGGCGGCGCACCTGTTCGCGGAGCTGCTCGAGAACGCGACGGTGTTCTCCGACCCCGGCAGCGCCGTCGTGGTCCGCACCTTCGAGCGCGGCGATGAGTACGTGGTGGAGATCGAGGACTCCGGCATCGGCATGACCGAGAAGGAACTCGATGCCGCGAACGCGCGCGTCGCCTCCACCGCGGCATCGGAGATCCTCGGTGCCCAGCGACTGGGACTGTTCGTGGTCGGGCGCATCGCGCGCCGCGTGGGTGCTCGAGTGGAGCTGAAGTCTGAGGAAGGCGCAGGCACGCTCGCGACGGTCACCATGCCGCGGGCACTGTTCGCGAAGGAGGAGGCCCCCGCGCCGCACCACCTGTCGTCCACCGCCGTCGACCAGAATCTGCACGCCCCGACCGCCCTCGTCACCCACGACGAGGCGGAGGAGATCACCGAGACCACGCGCCTTCCTGAGCGCGAGGGAGCACGGGTCGACGCGTACACGCCGACGGCGGTCGAGGAAGGCGTCAGCCTCGCGGGACGCGGGAGCACCGGCGAGCCCGAGCGCGACTCGATCGACGCTCTCATCGCCGCCGACGCGGCCAGCGCGCCCGTGGCGGAGGCGACCAACCCCGAGGACCTGACGAGCGGTGCTGCGGCGTCGGGGCTCCCGGCACGCCGTCGCCGCGAGGCCCCGTCGCCCGCGGACGCCCAGCGGGAACGGGCGTCCATCGTGGGTCTGCCCGCCCGGGCGACCGATGCCCAGCTGTCTGCTCTCGAGGCGGAGCAGGCGGGCGGGTTCACGCCCGCCATCTCGCCGACAGAGGTCACCCCGCAGTCGCCGGAGCAGCGCTCCTCGATGTTCCGCGGCTTCCGCTCTCGTCGCGAGACCGAGCAGGAGGCGGCTACGTCTCCCCAGGCCTCGTTCGGGCCAGAGCTGCCCAAACGCGAGCCGATGCCCGCCCCCGAGCTCGAGCCCGATGAGCTCGCGACCGATCATGCCGTCGCCCCCGACGCGGGCCACACCGCCGACTCCGCGCCTCACGCCGACACGGCCGAGGTCGCCGGCGCCGCAGGGGCCGCCGCGTTCTTCTCACGCCGCGACCGAGGGCCGGCGGACGTCGAGGCCGAGAGTGCCGCCGCACCCGCCTTCGAGCCCGACGTCCCGGACTCGCACGACACCATCGCGAGCGTGGACGCTCCGTCCGCGCCGAATGCGGCCGAGTCGCTGCCCGTCTTCCGCATGCCCAAGGTGGATGTCACGCCGTCCCCCGCCGCCACCCCTGAGCCGACTCCTGTCGACACCCCGGTGTTCGAGTACGACGACGCGCCCGAGGAGGCTGGTGCACCGGCCCCGGCCGTCGACCCGGGACCGTTCGTCGTGCCGTCTCTCGAGGCGGATGAGGATGAGTACCAGGCCCCCGCGCCGTCGTACGAGCCCGCTCCCTATGGTGGCGTCGAGCAGGTCTCGCTCGTCGATGACGAGCTTCCTCACGCCGGGTCCCCCTATGACGCGCCGAGCACGGACCACGCCGACGCTGCTGACCCGTTCGCGCCCACGCCGTATGACGCACCCGTGGCGCACGAAGCCCCCGGCGCCTACGACGCCCCTGGCGTGCACGACGCTCCCGCTCCGTACGAGGCGCCCGGCGCGTACGACACGCCCTCCGCCCCGAGCGCCGCCGATCAGCCGTGGCTCGCGGAGCCCACGCAGGGCGACGCGCCTGCTGAGGACGCGGCGTTTGCTCCCGGATTCATGGCGAGCCCGCAGGCACCCATCGACCATGACGCTCCTGTGGCGGATGCGCCCCGAGAGCCGCAGGCCGCGTCGCCCGTCGAAGGCGCCGTTCCGAGCGACGCTCCCGCCGCGGCGTGGGGCGGCGAGCCCGCGTCCGAGTCCGAGCGAAACCCCAGCCTCGATGAGCTGATTCAGAGCGCCGTCGACGATGAGACCGAGCAGCGCCCGGGATTCTTCTCACGGCTGTTCGGCAGGGGCCGCCGCGGCGACTCCGCCGCGGAACCGGGCACGGCCGCGAGCGCTGGCGCTCCCGCTGCGCCGTGGGCGGCCACGGACGCCGCTCGATCCGCGTCCAGCGCGCCGTCGACCCCGGCACCGGGCGGGTACCTGCCGATGACGGAGCCCGTGGTGCAGCCGTCGTCGTGGCAGTCGGCCCCCGAACCCGCATCGGCCCCCGAGAGCGAGGCGCCGAGCAGCGCTTCCGCCCCCGCCCCGTGGGAGCCCGCGCCGACATCGTTCGCGCCCGAGGCCTCCTCGCCGGCTCCCGAGGCCGCCCAGCCGGAGCCGTCCGCGTCCGCACCGTGGCTGCAGTCCGCGCCTCAGCCGGAGGCACCCGCACCGTGGGAGCGAGCCGAGCCCACCGTCCCCGCTGAGCCCCCGTCTGCCGCACCGCAGTCGTTCCAGCCCGATGTCGGAGCGAGCCCCGAGGCCAACGCCTGGGACGCGTCTCAGACCGTGAACTCGGCCGAGCCGCCCTCGGACTCCAGCGCCACGGCGTACAGCCCTGACGAGCTCGCGAAGGCGTCCGGATGGGAGGCTGCGGGAGCCAGTGCTCTCCAGGCGGCCGAGCCCGAAGGCGCCACCACCTACCAGCCGGTGATCCAGCCTGACAATGGCGGCGATGACATGGGCGGCGCGGATCTCACCAGTGCGGTGTTCTCAGAGCTGAGCTCGCTCGCGGCGGAGCGGCCCAAGGTCGAGAAGACCCGTGCGGGCCTGCAGCGTCGCCGTCCCACCAATGCGGACCCGGTCGAGGTCACTCCGATCCAGGAGGACGCCTCGCTGGCGCCCGCGGACCGGGATGCCGATGCGGTACGCAGTCGCTTCAGTTCCTTCTACTCGGGCACGAAGAGGGCGCGCGACGACGTTGCGGCCTTCGAGCGCCAGACCGAGCCTGCGGAGGCCTCCGACTCATGAGAGCCTTCGCGAGTACCATCCCCACCATCGAGAACTCGCTCCGTCCCCGGAGCGGCCAATGCAAGGAGACGCAGTGACCGAGCTCAGCACCGAGGCCACCAACTTCGGATGGCTGCTGGACAATTTCGTCCAGACAGTCCCCGGGACGCGACACACGCTGGTGGTGAGCGCGGATGGACTGCTCATGGCGATGTCCAAGAACCTCGACCGCACGGGAGGCGACACTCTCGCCGCCGTCGTGTCCGGGATGGCGAGCCTCACTCGTGGCGCCGCACGTCAGCTCCAGGCAGGCGAGGTGCGCCAGTCGATCATCGAGATGGACGAGCTCTTCCTGTTCCTCATGAGCGTCTCCAACGGCTCGGTGCTCGCGGTCGCTGCAGACTCGACGTGCGACGTCGGCCTGGTCGGCTACGAGATGACCCTGCTCGTCTCGCGCACCGAGAACGCCCTCACGCCGCAGCTCATCACCGAGATGCGCCAGAACCTGCCGACAGACGGTCACCTGCGTTCCTAAGGAGGGACGGCCGCGATGACAGACTCGATGACGCCGCTGGGCGACGAGGAGACCTACGCGGTCCGTCCGTACGCCGTCACGGGCGGCCGTGTGAGCGCGGCGAGCACGACCCTCCCCATGGAGGCGCTCGTCGAAGCCCGCTCCGACCCACAGACTTTGAAGGGGCTGACCCCCGAGAAGAAGAAGATCCTGCAGCTCGCTGCAGGTCAATATCAATCCATCGCCGAGCTCTCGGCCCACACCCGGCTTCCGCTCGGAGTGGTCCGCGTGCTGGTGACGGATCTTGCTGAAGACAACTATCTGACGATCTACACCGGCGGAACGGCCGATGACAAGTCGACCCACGACGAGTCCGGTGGCCTATCCCTGAGCCTTCTGGAGAGTGTCCTTGATGGCATCGCAGCCCTCTGACGCGGCGGTCGCAAACCCCGCGTCTCCCACCGCCCCCACCGTCGTCAAGATCGTCATCGCTGGCGGCTTCGCGGTGGGCAAGACCACGTTCATCGGTTCCATCTCCGATATCGACCCCCTCAACACTGAGGCGGCGATGACGGAGAAGTCCATCGGCATCGACGATGCCGGAGGCGTGACCGACCGCAAGACGACCACCACGGTCGCCATGGACTTCGGGCGCATCGCGCTGCCCGGCTCGCTGTGGCTGTACCTGTTCGGCACTCCTGGCCAGGACCGGTTCCTGTTCATGTGGGACGACCTGGTGCGCGGTGCCATCGGTGCCGTGGTGCTCGTCGACACTGAGCGCCTCGACCAGTGCTTCCCGGCCGTCGACTACTTCGAGGGCCGCGGCGTGCCGTTCGTGGTGTGCGTCAACTGCTTCGACGGCGTCGCTCGGCACACGCTCGAGGATGTCCGTGAGGCGCTCGGCATCCCCGAGGGAACACCCATCATGTACACGGATGCCCGCGAGAAGGCTGCGACCAAGCAGGCGCTGATCGCGGTGGTCCAGCTCGCCATGCGCCAGCTCTCGAAGTAGTCCCCACCCAGACGGCCGATGCGTGCGCAACGGCGCGTGCGCATCGGCTGGCAGTCCGCGCAGGCGGCACGGGGATAGTCTGGACGCTGTGATCTACCTCGACGGCTCTGCGCTCTGCAGGTTCCTGCCGGGTGTGAAGTTCTTCGATGAATGGAACGCCTGGGCGGTGCCGCGCATCGACGACGTCGCGATGACCCAGTTGGGGCTCACCGAACTGCGTCAGGCCGCGGAGCTGTTCCCGCGCGAGACCAAGGGCCACGCCTACGACATCGTCGATCAGGTGCGGCGCACCATCCCGGTGATCCGTTTCTCTGACGAGAACGTGTCCGTGTCGACGCACGCGGCCGCAGTGCTGAAGCCGTTTGCTGCGCTCCACCTGGGCGCCGCTGTGGCTCACCCCGCGATCGACACCGTCGCGACGTACGACGCCGAGTTCGCCCAGGCCGCCGAGCTGTACGAGCTGGCGGTGGTCTCACCCGGACTGCCTCAGGGCTGGCACAATGGCACCGCTGGCGCGTAACGCGCGCCGAGGAGAGTTGACCGAGCGGCCGAAGGTGACAGTCTTGAAAACTGTTGAGGCGTAACCCGCCTCCGCGGGTTCGAATCCCGCACTCTCCGCTCCACCTGTCAGGCACTCACTGTCGGCTAGCAGGCTTATGGAACTCCTGTCCGGCAGTCATGGTCGCCTCGTGCGCCACACGTCGGTCACGACCGCGACGCAGCAGAGGACGAGGACCACGCCTGCAAGCTGGAGTGCTGTGGGGTGTTCGCCCAGAATCACTGCCGCAAGGGCGACGGCGAGGATCGGTTGTGTGAGCAGGAGCGCGGATGTCCGCGCGGCTGTCAGCCGAGCACTCCCGTAGTGGATCAGCAGCCATGACAGCACTTGCCCCACGCCCGCGAGCGTCGCCAGCAGCCACCACTGTCGAGGGCTGATTCCCGAGACGCTGACTCCACCTGACAGCGGAGCGACGACGGCGGCGGCGACGGTCGCGGCCACGGTGGCCCAGGTGAGTTGTTGGATTGCCCGACGAGGCTCGACCCGCGATGTGCGTCGCGTGAGGAAGAGATAGATCGCGTATCCCACGCCGGCGGCGACGCCCAGAGTGGTGCCCGTCACGCTCGTCACCGTCGTGGGGCCGCCCGCCACGCCGCCCACTAGTGCGATTCCCCCGAGCATGACGGGAGTCATGGCGAGGAAGCGGCGGGGCACCTGCTCCCGGTCGACGGCGAAGGCCAGCAGAGGGAGGACGATCACCTGCACGTTGATCAGCACCGTGCTCATTCCGGCGCCCACGTGATAGATCGATGCCGTCCATGCCGCGTAGTCGAGGCCGAGCGCCGCCCCAGCGGCGAGGGCCCACCACATGCCACGGACCGACAGCGCGCCTCGACGGCGGCGTTCGCGAAGGGCAAGTGGAAGCAGCGGCACAAGCGCCAGCGCGCATCGCAGGACGGCTGTGGTCGCGGCGTCAACGCCTGCCACCTTCACCACGATCGCAGTGAACGACAGGCAGAGTGCGCCCATCACGATGGCGACCCCGCTGACAGCGGGCCCAGGCGTCGAGGCGGGGCGGTCGATTGCAGGCACCGGGCGATGCTAGGCGGTGACTATTGATCAACACTAGTTCGCAGATCAACCCAGTAATGATAGGTATGTGTGATGAGAATGAACTGGGACCGGCTGCGAGTCCTCGACGCCGTCGCTCGCACGGGCTCGGTCGGCGAAGCTGCGGTGGTGCTGCACCTGACGGGCCCGGCGATATCGCAACAGCTGCGCCGGATCGAGGCGGAGGCAGGCGTCTCGATCGTTGTGCCGGCCGGCCGTGGCATACGCCTCACCGACGAGGGCAAGCTGCTCGCGGACTATGCCCGTCGCATGAGAGGGCTCATGCAGAGCGCTGAGAACGAGCTGCACCGAGGCGGGACGTTGACCGGCGAGGTCCGCGTGGCCGCCATCGCCTCTGTGATTCGAACGGTGCTGAGTGCTCGACTTCCCATCTTTGAAGAGGAGTACCCACGGGTGCGAGTCACCGTCGAGGACGGAGAGACCTCGGCTCACGTGGCGTCTCTGGTGGCTGGCCGTGTCGATGTCGTCCTGGCCGAATCGTGGAGCACTGCACCGACGTCTCTTCCGGCGTCCGTTCAGGTTCGACGACTCAGCCGCGAGGCGGTGACGATCTCTCTCCCTGCTTCGCATCGACTTGCTGCACGGGGCAGCATCGAGCCGCGGGAACTCGCCGGCGAGCGGTGGGCGACCTGTGCGGCCGGCTCCGACGCGCACCGCGCAATCGATCAGGAGATGCGGCGTCACGGCGTGGACATCGATGTGCGTCACTTCGTGGCCGACCACGCCACCCAGATTGCGCTGGTGCACGCAGGGCTCGCCATCGCCTGCGTGCCGCGCACCGGTGAGTCGCGTGCGCACGACGGTGTCGTCGAGCGTCCGCTGGCAGTTGAGATGACCCGCGATGTGCTGCTGGTCACTCGTGCCGGCACGGCTTCGCTGGTCGTGCAGAGCCTGGCTGAACGTCTGCTCAGCCACGAGTAGGGGCCGACTCTCCTCCCGCATCGGCCGCTTTGCTCCACGTGCCGTGCGACCGGTACGCTGTCCAGGACCAATCGGGAGACGTGACTGAGCGGCCGAAAGTGCATCCCTGCTAAGGATGTGATGGGGTAACCCATCCGTGGGTTCAAATCCCACCGTCTCCGCCACGAGAACGAGCGATCACCCACGGACGGGCGGCGCTCGGCGAGGCTGTATACTCGTGACTCGGCCCGCGCGGCCGTGCGCCCGTAGCTCAACGGATAGAGCATCTGACTACGGATCAGAAGGTTGGGGGTTCGAATCCCTCCGGGCGCGCTTCATGACTCAAGCTCCTGCCGCTCCTGCGGCAGGAGCTTTCGTCGTTGGTGGCCCTGACGCACCGGGCCCGCGTCGCTATTAGAGTCGTCGGCATGAGCGCTCTCCTCACCCTCGCAGACGAGTACTACGCGTACCGGCAGACCACTGACATCAACCGACACCTCTGGGACTGCTCGCTGGAACAGCTCGAGCACTGGGAGGCCGTGGCGCCCGACGCGGTGACGGACAGACAGGAGCGACTGCGCGAGTTCGGTGACCGCGCCGACGCGCTGGAGATCGACGAGCGAGACCCGATGCAGCTGGCTCTTCGGGACTCGATCGCCTTCACCGCGAGGTCGAAGGCGCATCAGCTCACGTGGGATGCCGAACTGCAGGCGGTCAACCCCGCGATGGGCCTCATCCCCCTCGCCATGGTCTTCATCAGCCGCTTCCCGCTGCGCACCGACGAGCACGGTGAGCAGTACCTGCGCAAGATGAGCGGCCTCGCCCCTCTCGTGGACGACCTGGTAGCCGCGCTGCAGGCGGCGGCGCTCGATGGGCGCGTGGCGCTCACCCGCCACCTCAGCGCATCGGCCGATGCGCTCGACGCATACATGGCCACCCCGGTGGCCGCGGGCGACGCGCTGACGGCTCAGGCGCCTCCCGTCGAGTCCAGCGACCCGGATGGCTGGTCGCGTCGGCTGGCGGGCATCGTCGAGGAGGAGGTGCGGCCAGCGCTGCGCCGCTATGTCGAGGCGCTGCGAGCGCTGGCCGAGCGCGGTCGCGACGACGACCACCCCGGACTGGTCCATCTCGAGGGCGGCCTCGAGCACTATCGCGACCTGGTGTGGGCGCACACGACTCTGCCGCTGGAACCGGCCGAGGTTCACCAGCTGGGCCTCGAGGTGGTGACCGCGCTCGAGGAGGAGTATCGCGAGCTCGCCGGGCCGCTGCTCGGGACCACCGACAACGCGGAGATCTACGCGCGCCTGCGTGACGATGAGGAGATGCACTACCGCTCGGGAGAGGACATCGTTCGGGACGCCACGCGCGCACTCGAGCGCGCCAACGAGGCCGCGCCGGAGTGGTTCGCGCACCTCCCGCGCTCCGAATGCGTCGCGGTCGCCATCACCTCGGGGCCCGTGGCGTTCTACTCGGCGCCGTCGGCCGATGGCTCCAAGCCGGGCGAGTTCTTCTTCAACGCGGCCGATCCAAGCGCGTGGTCGACCTACGAACTCGAGGCGATCACCTACCACGAGTCGATTCCGGGTCACCACCTGCAGTTCGCGCTGCACACCGAGTCCACCACGCTGCATCCCGTGCTGCGACACCTGAACGTGACGGCATACCTCGAGGGCTGGGGCCTGTACACCGAACGGCTCGCCGACGAGATGGGGCTCTACACGTCGGACCTCTCCCGCGTGGGCATGCTGGCCGCGGACTCGCTGCGCGCCTGCCGCCTGGTGGTCGACACGGGGCTGCACGCGCTCCGGTGGACGCGCCAAGAGGCGATCGACTACATGGCCGCCCACTGCCCGCTGAGCATTCACCAGATCACCGCAGAGGTGGATCGCTACATCGGACTTCCCGGCCAGGCGCTCGCGTACATGATCGGGCGCCGCGAGATCCAGGCGATCAGGCGAGAGGCCGAACCTGCATCGGAGTTCGACATCCGGGAGTTCCACGATCAGGTGCTGCGCCACGGCATGGTGCCGCTGACGACGCTCCGAGCTCTCGTGCTCGGGTAGCGATCGATTCTCGCCGCGCGCGCATCGTCGCTGGTCGCTACCGTATAGTCATCGGCGCTGACCTCGGCCCGCCGGACCGTCCCGGCGCCGACATCGGCCAAGGGGGCTGCCATGGATTTCTTCGAGAACTTCGTGTCGATCTTGCTGTTCACCCTGTGGATCATGGTGATGATCACGTTCTTCGTGATCGTGATCAGGATCATCATGGACGTGTTCCGCGATCACGACCTGAGCGGGTGGGGAAAGGCCGGCTGGCTGATCTTCATCGTGGTGGTGCCGGTGCTCGGCAGCATCGTCTACCTGCTGGCGCGTGGCAAGGGGATGGCGCAGCGTGACGTCGCGGCGGCACACGCGATCCGCGAGGCGCAGGTCGACTACACCAAGGGTCTGATCGACGAGGCTGGAGGGCCTGCTGGTCAGATCCGTGCGGCCAAGGAGCTGCTCGACGCCGGAGCGATCACTCCGCCCGAGTACGAGGCGCTCAAGGCCAAGGCGCTGCGGTAGTCAGTGCCCTCGCCCGTCGCCGCCGAGTGACGCGATGGGGAAGCCATCCTCGGCGAGCGTCACTCGGTCCACCTCGTCGCCATCCGCCGCCACGATCGTCAAGGCGGTCGGCCTGCCCTCGGGCAGGAGTCGGACCGTCACCTGACCGCCGTGGGCGCGCGTCACGCTGATCACGATCGCGTCGACGAGGCGGCTCAGCGATGCGCCGTCGCTGGGGGCGGAGCCGCGGTCATCGAGGATCGTCACCTCCACCCCACGTCGGCGAGCCTGGGTGGCGGCGTCCACCACGGCGGGCACGGCCAGCGAGCGGCCGCGCACGCTGTCGCGCAGCAGCGCCTCGGTGAGCGAGAACTCTTTCCGCAGGTCATCATCGGCGGCCTTCCCCGCCGCGATCCGCTCGAGGAGTGGCACGGCCACCTCCGCGAGCTCGGTGACGCGGGCGCGGCGCACCTGCCGGGCCGCGTCCGTGGCCGCAGCGTCGGCGGCGGAGGACACCGACCTCTCGTTGAGCGCATTGATCCGGGCCGACGTGCGGCGCAGGATGAGCGCGAACAGCGTGCCCACCAGCAGGATGCCGATGTGGGTGTCGAGCATGGTGATGCCGGTCAAGGCTCCGCGGCCCGCGGATGCGCCCCAGGCGGCGGTGATGGCGGCCATGAGAGCCATGCCGAGCCATGCGAACCATGCGCGGCGTCGCACGGCGACGAAGAACAGCAGCCACGTGTTGGAGCCCAGGTGCCACGTTGCTCGTCCGAGGTCCCCCTCATCGGGCAGCGCGTAGGCCATCATCACGCTCGAGATCACCACCGCCGCGATCACGACCGCGGTGTCGCGAGCGGGGAACGGATCGGGGTGCGTGCGCACCAGCAGCACTGCCGTGGCACTCACGATCAGCATCGCGACGTACGCGGCACTGGGGTGAGCGAGGACATGGGCGGTCGTGACGGTGAACACCGCGTTCGACACGACGAACAGCACCACCAGAAACCGTGCCGGTGTGGTGTCGAGGAACAGCAGCTTGCTGACGTCGGAGCGCTCGAGTGGCGTCTGCGGCTTGGTGGCGGTCATGGGCGCGTCCACATCAGAGTGACCCATGTGCCGCTGCCTGGCCGCGACGCGATCGAGGCCGCCCCGCCGGGGACGGCGGACATGCGGTCCTCGATGCTCACTCGGATTCCCAACCGTGCTGGGGGCACGGTCTGGGGATCGAAGCCGCGGCCGTCGTCCTCGACCGTGACCACCACGGCGTCATCGTCCACCGCCGCCGTGGCGCGGATGGTGGCACCCTCTCCTGCGTGCCTGGTGGCGTTGCGCAGCGCCTCCGCGAGCGCCTCCGCGAGCCCCGCGACGGCCGCGCCGGGGACGCTGGCGCCGCCGCGAAGCTCGTAATCGAGGTCGAGCTCGGGAACCACCTCGCTGGCCGTGGCGCGCAGCAGCGCGACGACCTCGCTCGGTGTGTAGTCCGTGGGCGCATCGCGCTCGGGAGACGCGATTTCGGTGACGGCGTCGAGGGCGCGCTTCGCCTGCACGGCGAGCGTGGGTGGGGCGTCGGGCCGGGACGCGGTGACCAGCACGGACATGATGTCGTCGTGGACGATGGCGTCGATGCGTCCCAGCTCGCGCTCCCTCGTGCGGCGTCGCGCATCGATCGATGCCTGCGCACGCGCGCGCTCGGCTGCGTCGTCCTGAAGGTCGGCGGCGCGCACCACCGCCTTCGCGGTGCCAGCGAGGATCGAGCAGAACAGCGTCGCGCCGAGGCCGTTGAGCACCGCGTCGAGGGCGGGAGACGAGCTTGCCTGGATCTGCACGATCGCCACGATCGGCCCCTGCATGAGGGGAACCGACCATGCCCAGCGAGTGCGCCAGGCGACCACCGCCAGGGTCGACGGCAGGGCGTTGATGCCCTGCAGCCACGGATCGCCGGAATCCGCGAGGGTGGGCACCGTCATGGCCGGGACCCAGAGCAGCTGCGATGCCACGAACCCGATCACCGCGGTGCGGGCCACGATTCGCGCCGCCGCCACGGAGACGCGGGTGACGAGGATGAGAGACATCGGGACCAGCACGGCGAACGTCAGAGACGCGGACCAGAACCACGGCGTGAGCTGTGTGCGCTGCTGGATGAATCCACTGGGGCCGGACGCCAGCAGCGCTCCGAACACGATCGCGCCGACGCCGGACGCGGTGTAGACCACGCGCTCCATGCGCTCCCGGGCGGAGTGGGCCTCGGGGTTCACTCGAGGATGCCGTCCTCGACGGCACGCCGGTACAGGTCCACGCGGGACGTCGCTTCTCGCCCCACGCTGCCGTACTTGCGGCGGATGGACTTGACGTAGTCGGTGACGGTGTCGCGAGTGATGCCGAGCTCGGCTGCGACGGACGCGGCGGTCTCCCCGGACGCGTACATGCTCAGCACCGCCTGCTCGCGGTCTGAGAGTCTGGCGTTCGCCAGATCCGCATCGGAGTCGATCGCGGAGGCCCAATCCGTGTTGAAGACCGCCTCGCCCCGGACGGCGCGCCGGATCGCCGTCAACAGGGTCTCGGGGTCGGAGGACTTGCGCACGAGCCCGAGCGCACCGGATCGCGCCGCGGCCTGCACGAGAGCCCGATCCTCGCCGCCCGTGTGAATGAGGACGTAGGCGCCCAGCGCGTGGATGGTCGCGATGTTGGCGGCGGGGTGGGAGCCATCCGCGAGTCTGAGATCGAGGACGACGAGCGTGGGGGGCGGGTCGATCCCGCACAGCTCGGCGACGGAACCCACGGCGGCGACCAGGTCGAGGTCGGGAGCCTGTGCCACCAGATCGGAGAAGCCGCGTGCGATGAGGGCGTGGTCCTCCACGAGCGCGATGCGACGCTGCGCCTCCATCTCACGCTCCCCTCATTGCCGTGCGACGTGCCCACGATAGCGCCGTGTCGGGGCGTGAGGCGCCGTCGCCGCGCGGTGGTTGTTTACCTGATGTTCACCTTGACCCCCCATAAACGGGGATACCGGTGCCGGTTCGTCGATGCCAGGCTCGGTGACGAGGTCGGGAGAGTTTGCGCTCTTCCTGCCACTCGGCCCGGGAGGAAAGCGATGTACTGGTCGGCGGAGGAGTTCGTCCTAGTCATCACTGCTTTCCTGTTCTTGGCCATCGTGGCGTCCTCGCTCCTACCAGGGGTGGAACTCACCTCGATGTCACGCGCGACGTTTGCCATCGGCGCCGCAGCGTTCGTCGGGTCCGCCGCACTCCTGGCCAGGATCGAGGACGTCCGCTACCCGCCTCTGGTGTGGGTCGTGCCGGTCGTCCCGGTCATCATCCTCGGCGTGTTGGCACGTGATGCGATCTCCCGATCCCGCCGGCTCCCCGGCGAGCCACCGTCGTTGGGGCACGTGCGTCGCTCTCCGGCCTTCGTGCCGCCCCTCGACCCAGGGGACGCTCGCGAGGAGCGGTCACACGGACTCCTGCGGGCCCGCGCCGCGAACCCCAGCGCGAGTCCCCAAGAGCTGGCGAGCATCGCCTATTGCCATCCGGAGATCCGCGCGACTATCGCGGGGAACCCGGCCGCGCCTGCCAACCTGCTCGAGTGGCTGGCGGCCGTGGGTGACACCGCGGTCCACGCCGCGATCTCCGCTCGCCAGCCCGCCCCTCGCCAGCCCGCCCCGCTGTCGGGCCGCATCACGGCGGCGTGATCAGGCGCGCGCACCTCCGAGTGACCGGGCCGTGCGGAACCGCTCAGGCGTCCTGACCGTCGTTGACGGGCTCGTCGACATCCACAGCGTCGATGCCTGCGGGGCTGAGCGGCTCGTCGCGGGGAGAGTCGAACACCGCGATGCATAACGCGACACGGTCGCCCCGCGCCCAGGAGGACTCCGACGGCGCCCAGGCGACCCATGACGAGCCTTCCGGCACCAGGCCATCGATGCGGTCTCCGCACAGCGTGAGCGCCTCTGCCTCGATCTGGTCATGACCGGGAAACCTCGCGACGGAGAACGTCACGGATGTGAACACTTCGGCCCCGTGCGGCGCGTCGCACGGCACGACGGCGGCGCCGCCGACCGCGCCATCATCTCCCACCCCGTCGAGGCACATGCCCGGCACCATCTGCAGCGGGTGCAGGTCGCCCGTGGCGCCGATCTCGGCTGCGGTGAGCTCGCGATCGGACCATGCGAGCGCCGCCGACCACGAGATCCCGACCAGGAGTGCGAGTCCCGCGCCGATCGCGATCCAGGCGGCGACGGCCACGCCCTTGCCCGAGCGCAGCAGGCTGCGTGGGCGGGGGCTGCCCTGCGCATCGGCCGATGCGGGCGCTCCGCCCCGCGGGGACGTGGGCTCGGGGGCGTGACTGGGCCCTGGAGGCGGTGCGAAGTCGCCGCTCACGGCGCGTCGATCTCTGCGACGACCGGCACGTGATCGGAGGCGCCCTTGCCCTTGCGCTCGTCGCGCACGATCGACACGCCGGTGGTGAGATCTGCGAGCGGCTGCGACCCGTAGATGAAGTCGATACGCATGCCCTCGCCGCGCGGGAACCGCAGCTGCTGATAGTCCCAGAAGGTGTAGGTGTGCGGTTCGGGCAGGTAGCGCCGTGACAGTTCGACGTACCCGGCGTCGGCGAACGAGGAGAAGGCCTCGCGGGCGGCCTCCGACACGTGGGTCGCGGCGTCCGCGTCCTCCTCCGACCAGATGTCCTCGGAGCTCGGCGCGACGTTCCAGTCACCTGCGAGGGCGGTCGGTCGGTCCTTCCACTCGGCGGCGGCTTCGCGCAGCGCGTTCAGGAACTCCAGCTTGTACGCATAGTGCGGGTCGGTGAGGCCGCGGCCGTTGGGGACGTACAGGCTCCAGACACGCACGCCGCCTGCCGTGGCGCCGATCGCTCGCGCCTCGACCAGCGGTTCGACGCCCGGCTTGCCGAATGCGGGCTGGCCCGGAAACTGCGTCTCGACATCGGACAGGCCCACGCGAGAAGCGATCGCCACGCCGTTCCACTGGTTGAGACCGTGGAGAGCGACCTCATAGCCGGCGGCCTCGAACGCCGCGAGCGGGAACTGCGCGGGCTTGCACTTGATCTCCTGCATCGCCAGCACGTCGGTATCCGAGCGCTGAAGCCAGTCCACGACGCGGTCGGCACGGGCGCGGACGGAGTTCACATTCCAGGTGGCGAGGCGCATGGCCCCACGCTACCGGGAGCGATGCGGCCGATGCGCGGACGGCGCGGCACCGCGATTCCCTGGTCTGCGTGCGGCGTACGCTGGGAGGCATGGCTACCGCACTGATCACCGGCGCGAGCAGGGGGCTGGGCGAGGAGTTCGCCTGGCAGCTGGCCACGGCGCGACACGACGTCGTTCTCGTGGCTCGCGACCGAGACCGACTCTCCGAGCTCGCCGACACCATCCGGGGCGCCGCCGGCGTCCATGCCGAGGTGCTCGTCGCGGACCTCGCCACGGAGGACGGACTGGAGGCCGTCGCCGCACGGCTCGCCGACGAGGACGCCCCCGTGAGCCTGCTCGTCAACAACGCCGGCTATGGGCTCGGCCGCGGCATTCTGTCCACCGCCTGGGACGAGGAGAAGGCGGCGCTGGACGTGATGGTGACGGCGCCGCTGCGACTGTCGCAGGTCGCGGCGAAGGCCATGACCGCACGCGGCCACGGCGCGATTCTCAACGTCTCCTCCGTCGCCGCGCATCTGGCGAACAGCACCTATGCGGCGCACAAGCGCTGGGTGCGCGACTTCACCGAGGCGCTCGCCGGTCAACTGCACGGCACGGGAGTGTCCGCCACGGCGGTGGTGCCCGGATTGGTGCGCACGGAGTTCCACGACGGCCCGGACCTCGAATACATGAAGAGCGAGTACCCCGATGCGGCGTGGATCACGTCGGAAGCGGTGGTCGAGGCCGCGCTCGCGGGCGTGCGCCGCAAAGCCGTCGTGGTCACCCCGAGCCTGCGCTACTCCGCCGGAGTGGGGCTGCTGCGCATGCTTCCCAAGTCCGCCACTCGCCGCTCGGGTTCGCTGCGCCGCGGCTGAGCCGCCCTCGACCCTGCCGGCGCATCGGCCGCACCCCAGCGTCGCCGGTACCCTGACCGCATGACCACTGGCACTCCGCGCGAGCAGCTGCGCGACCTCATCACCGACCTCGCCGTGGTGCACGGCCACATCACGCTCGCCTCCGGCAAGGAGGCCGACTATTACGTCGATCTGCGTCGCATCACTCTGCATCACCGTGCGGCGCCGCTCGTCGGGCACGTGCTGCTCGATCATCTCGAGGTGGCCGGGTTCGGCCCGGCAGACATCGACGCCGTCGGTGGCCTCACCCTGGGCGCCGACCCAGTCGCGACCGCCCTGCTCCACGCCGCAGCCTCGCGGGGCCTCGACCTGGACGCGTTCGTCGTGCGCAAGGAGAACAAGGCGCACGGACTTCAGCGCCGCATCGAGGGGCCCGACATCGCTGGCCGCACCGTCGTGGCCGTCGAGGACACCTCGACCACAGGCGGCTCGGTGCTGACCGCCGTCGAGGCGATCCGGGAGGCGGGAGCGACCGTCGCCGCGGTCGCGGTGATCGTCGACCGCGACACGGGGGCGCGAGAGCGCATCGAAGCAGAGGGCCTGCCGTACCTGTCGCTCTTCGGCCTGGAGGACCTCGGCCTGTCCTGATTCTCGGCGCCTTCCCGTGCCCGCTGGCCGCGAGTAGGGTGTCGCCATGATCCGCCACCTCCATGGGCGCTGGACCGGGATCGTCATCGCGATGATCGCCGGCGGAGTGATCCTGGTCGGCGATGCCGCCACCTGGATCCTCGCCCTGGCCGCGCTCGTCGTGGTGGGCGGCGCGATGTGGTCGATCTACGACGTCGTCCGTGCGCGTCACCTGCACGACGAGTACCAGGAGTTCGCCGCGTCCCACGGGTGGGAGTACCTCGCGAGGGCCTTCGAGTACGACTCCCGATTCGCTTCCTTCCCGTTCGCGGAGGGCACTTCCCGCCGGCAGGAGGCGGTGGTCCGCGGCACGTTCAACGGGCAGCGGTGTGCGACCTTCGCCCAGGTGTTCGAGGTGCGGCCGGACCGCGACTCCCCGCCCACGGTGCAGGCGTACCAGGTCACCCTCGCCGAGCTCCCGATTGCCCTGCCTCGCCTCGACATCGTGCCTCAGGACCTCCCCGCGACCGTCGCGACGCTGCTCGGCGGACGGGACATCGACGTCGAGTCTCACGAGTTCAACCGGCGCTGGCGGGTGCTGTGCGATGACGTCAGGTACGGCCATGCAGTGATTGACCCGCGCATGATCGAGCGACTTCTCTACTCGGACGTGGAGGGGCTCCCGGTGCGGATCGAGGGAGGCGCGGTCTACGTGTGGCAGGCCGGCCGTCAGGGCGCAGACGGGCTGGCGCGGCGGCTCAGCGTGGTGTCGGGCATCGCTCGCCGGATCCCCGCGCACGTGATTCGCGAGTACACGGAGCGGGGTCACCACGTGCGACACGGCGACGCCGCCACGCGACCGCTGACCGGTCCGGCCTGGGCTCTCGAGCCCGGTGCGTTGACGTCTCGCCGATACACGGGCATCGGCGTGGACGCGGACGGCGACGGCATCGAGGACTGGCAGCAGCAGCGCTGAGTCCGTGCCGCGGGGCGGCTAGTGCCCGCCGGACAACGTCGATAGGCTCGACGTGCCCGGCGGGGGTGTCCCGCCACCGATCACGGGGGTGTCTCGCATGGAGTGGTTCTTCGCGGCCTTAGGCGCGATCATCGTCATCATCGTGATCTGGGCGATCGCGCAGTACAACGCCCTCGTGAGGCTCAGGAATCTCCTCCAAGAGGCCTGGCGTCAGATCGACGTCGAACTGCAGCGCCGCCACGATCTGATTCCCAACCTCGTCGAGACGGTCAAGGGCTACGCGAAGCACGAGCGCGAGACCCTCGAGGCCGTCACGCAGGCGCGTACCGTCGCCGCCGCTCCTGGCTCGACGCCCGCAGAGCAGGCGCAGCAGGAGAACGTGCTGACTCAGGCGCTCGGCCGATTGTTCGCGGTCGCGGAGGCGTACCCGGACCTGAAGGCGGACCAGAACTTCATGCAGCTCCAGCAGGAGCTCACCAACACGGAGGACCGAGTCGCTGCCGCGCGACGGTTCTACAACGCGAACGTCCGCGCTCTCAACACCAAGATCGAGACCTTCCCCGTCAACGTCGTCGCCGGCATGTTCTCCTTCACCCGCGAGGAGTACTTCGAGACCGAGGACCCGGCAGCGCGCCAGGCGCCGGACGTCCAGTTCTGACTCGACCTCCATGAGAGCGATCCTCGCGCGGGACGCTGCCGCGCTGGGGTGGAGCTACCGGCCCCTCGGCGACCCACGGCTCTTGGGCATCACGGCTCCGCCCTTCGGAATGGGGGACGCTCAGCGCGTGTCCGACGTGGTCACGGGGTCCCGCCCAGCAGGGGCCTTCGTGGCGTTCACGCTGGAACTGGTTCTCCGGCCGGGCAGATCGGATGAGCACGTCCGTCGCTGGCGGGTGGCGTCCGTGCCGCTCCCGCAGATCACTCCGCAGATCGCGCTCTCGCCGGATGGGGCCCTCGCGGCCTTTCTGGGAGCCGAGGCCCTCCAGAGCGGCGTGCACGACGTGATGGTGGAGTCGCATGCATTCAACGAGCGGTGGAGGGTGGGCGCCGATGACCCCGACTACGCGCACGCCGTTCTCACCCCCGCGGTGGTCGCGGCCCTGCTCGACGCCCCCGATGACGTGGGCTGCATCACCATCGAGAACGGCACTCTCGTCGCCGCGAGCATGGTGCCGGTGCTCGAGGTCGGCTGGATCAGCCAGGCGCTTCAGACCCTGGAGGCCGTGCGCGCTGGGATCCCCCCGTTCGTGTGGGACCGGTGGGGCACCCAGGACGAGGGCGTCGTCGCCTGGGTTCCTGACCACTAGCCTGGCGAGGTGACCGAGCAGCCGGGGGACCTTGCGCCCGAGCACGGCGTGGGCCCCTATCCCGGGGGACAGCCCGCGTGGCCGACCGACCCCAGGTTCGACCCCGAGCTGCTGCGCGACGGCGACCGTCGCAACGTGGTGGACGCCTATCGATACTGGCGGCACGACGCCATCGTCGCGGACCTCGATGAGCGGCGGCATCCGTTCCACGTGGCGATCGAGAACTGGCAGCACGACTTCAACATCGGTTCCGTGGTCCGCACCGCGAACGCCTTCCTCGCCAAGGAGGTGCACATCGTCGGGCGTCGGCGCTGGAACCGCCGCGGCGCCATGGTGACCGACCGCTATCAGCACGTGCGCCACCACGGCAGCGTGGAGGAGTTCGTCGCGTGGGCGGAGGCAGAGCACCTGCCGGTGATCGGCATCGACAACCTGCCGGGCTCGGTTCCGCTCGAGACCGCCGCGCTGCCGCGCGGATGCGTGCTGGTGTTCGGCCAGGAGTCGACGGGGCTCTCCGGGCCGATGCGCGAGGCGGCGGAGGCGACGCTCGCGATCGGCCAGTACGGGTCGACCCGGTCGATCAACGCAGGCGCGGCGGCCGCCATCGCGATGCACACGTGGATACGTCAGCATGGTGACGTGGACGCGGGACACGGCTGAGCGCGCACCGCCACCGTCACTATGCTCGAGGGCGAAGGCTGACGGAGAGGGAACCATGGCCACGGAGACCACTATTGAGGACTACCTCAAGGCCGTCTGGAACGCCGGCGAGTGGTCGGACGCTCCCGTCACGGTCTCCGCGCTCTCGGCACGGCTCGGCCTGTCTCCGTCATCCGTGTCCGAGATCGTCCGCAAGCTCACGGCTCGGGGACTGCTCACGCACGAGCGCTACGGAAGCGTCGATCTGACCGATGCGGGCCGCACCATCGCGCTCGCGACGGTGCGCAAGCATCGGCTCATCGAGACGTTCCTGGTCGACTACCTCGGGTACGAGTGGGACGAGGTGCACGACGAGGCGGAGGTGCTGGAGCACGCCGTGTCGGACGAGTTCGTGGAACGCCTCGCGATCCGCCTCGGGGAACCTACGCACGATCCCCACGGCGACCCGATCCCCACGGCTGACGGCATGCTTCCCGCCGAAGAGCAGACGGATCTGGCGTCCGTCGCTGAGGGAGAGCGCGTGCGCGTGGCGCGAGTGTCGGACGACGACCCTGAGCTGCTGCGCCACCTTCGAGAGGTCGGGATCGACATCGGCGCGGTGGTCGAGGTGGTGGCGCAGCGCTCGGTCGCAGGCACCGTCGACCTCGCCATTGCGGGCACGCCGCTCACGCTGGGACTGCCCGCGGCGCGCGTGATCCTCACGGAGCCCGCGGCCTGAAGACCCCCAGGACCCCGGGCCCATGTCGTGCGGGCCTGAAATCTGACAGAATGGATGGCGGTTCAGTCCGCACAACTTCAGGAGTTACGCATGGCACTCGCCAACCCAGAGTCCTACAACGCAATGCTCGACGCCGCCAAGAGTGGCTCGTACGCGTTCCCGGCCATCAACATCACGTCCTCGTCGACGATCACCGCGGCCATCCAGGGCTTCGCGGAGGCCGAGTCCGACGGCATCATCCAGGTCTCGGTGGGTGGCGGCCAGTATGCGTCCGGCTCCACCATCAAGGACCAGGTCATCGGCTCGCTTGCTCTCGCTGCGTACGCTCGCGAGGTCGCCGACTCGTACGGCGTGACCATCGCGCTCCACACGGACCACTGCCACCCCGACTACGTCGACTCGTGGCTGCGCCCCCTGCTGGCCGCGTCGACCGAGCGCGTGAAGAACGGCCTCGAGCCCATCTTCCAGTCGCACATGTGGGACGGCTCGCCGGTTCCGATGGACCAGAACCTGTCGCTCGCGGCGGAGCTCCTCGAGCTCTCGCAGGCTGCCAGGACTATCCTCGAGGTCGAGATCGGCGTCGTGGGTGGCGAGGAGGACGGTCACACCGCAGAGATCAACGACAAGCTGTACACGACCACCGAAGACGGCCTCAAGACCGTCGAGGCTCTCGGCACCGGTGAGAAGGGGCGCTACCTGACGGCGCTCACGTTCGGCAACGTCCACGGCTCCTACAAGCCGGGCTCCGTGAAGCTGCGCCCCGAGCTCCTGGGCAAGATCCAGGCCGAGGTCGGCGCGAAGGTCGGCAAGGACAAGCCGTTCGACCTCGTGTTCCACGGCGGCTCCGGCTCGACGGCCGAGGAGATCTCCGAGGCCGTCAGCCACGGCGTCATCAAGATGAACATCGACACCGACACGCAGTACGCGTACACGCGTCCCGTGGTCGACCACATGATGAAGAACTACGACGGCGTCCTCAAGGTCGACGGCGACTGGGGCAACAAGAAGGCCTACGACCCGCGCGCCTGGGGCAAGCTCGCCGAGGCAGGCATGGCGGCCCGTGTGGTCGAGGCGTGCCAGCAGCTCGGCTCCGCCGGGAAGAAGATCTGACCGAATCGCGTCAGGTGGAGCCCCGGGAGTCGTCAGACGCCCGGGGCTTCACTACGTAAGTCTCGAGATGTACCAAGCCCCCGGCTGAGTTCCGGGGTGAGGGGAGGGCCACGTGCCCGGAGTAGTGATCGTCGGAGCCCAGTGGGGCGACGAGGGCAAAGGCAAGGCCACGGACGTGCTGGGAAGTCGCGTCGACTACGTGGTGAAGTTCAACGGCGGCAACAACGCCGGTCACACGGTGGTGATCGGCGACCAGAAGTTCGCCCTGCATCTGCTGCCATCCGGCATCCTCACGCCAGGCGTGACGCCCGTGATCGGCAACGGCGTGGTGGTGGACATCTCGGTGCTGTTCAGCGAGATCGACGCCCTCATCGAGCGCGGCGTCGACCCCTCGAAGCTGTTGATCTCGAACGCCGCGCACATCATCGCGCCGTACGCGCGCACCCTCGACAACGTCACCGAGCGCTTCTTGGGCAAGCGCAAGATCGGCACCACGGGCCGCGGCATCGGCCCGGCATACGCGGACAAGATCAACCGGCTCGGCATCCGCATGGGCGATCTCTTCGACGAGCAGCTGCTGCGCGACAAGATCGAGGGCGCGCTCGAGCAGAAGAACCACCTGCTCGTGAAGGTGTACAACCGCCGTGCGATCACGGTGGATGAGGTCGCGGACGAACTGCTGCAGTATCGCGAGCGTCTTGCGCCCATGGTCACCGACACTTCGCTGGTGCTGAACCAGGCGCTCGACCGCGGGGAGACCGTGCTGTTCGAGGGCGGCCAGGCGACCATGCTCGACGTCGACCACGGCACGTACCCCTTCGTCACCAGCTCGAACGCGACGGCCGGCGGCGCCTCGACCGGCTCCGGCGTAGGGCCCACGCGCATCGACTCCGTGATCGGCATCGTCAAGGCCTACACGACGCGAGTGGGCGAGGGGCCGATGCCCACCGAACTGTTCGACGCGGATGGCGAGCACCTGGCCCAGGTGGGCCATGAGTTCGGCACCACCACAGGGCGTCCGCGCCGATGCGGGTGGTACGACGCGGTCATCGCGCGCTACTCGGCCCGCATCAACGGCCTGACCGACTTCGTCCTCACCAAGCTGGATGTGCTGACCGGCCTGGAGCAGATCCCCGTGTGCGTCGCGTACGACGTGGACGGCGTGCGCTACGAGGAGCTGCCGCAGGATCAGGCCGCGTTCGCCGCCGCGACGCCGGTCTACGAGTACCTGCCTGGCTGGACCGAGGACATCTCGGGCGCGCGCGACTTCGCTGATCTGCCGCAGACGGCCCAGGACTACGTGCTCGCGCTGGAGAAGGTGTCGAACTGCCGCATCAGCGCGATCGGGGTGGGGCCGGGGCGCGACGAGATCATCGTCAACCACGACCTGCTGCACGCGCGCGACGAGTAGCCTCCAGTCCACGCTTGCGTCCTGGGAGTGCCTGAGGGCCCGCATCGGCCGGTAGTGGGCACTCAGGCACTCCCAGGACGCGCTCGCTACTCTGGCGCCCCCTGAGCAAGGTCGGCGCGAGGATCGCGGCAGTGGTGGTCACCGGCGTGCTCGTGATCGGCGACGACGTTCGCCTCGACGAGCACGACGGAGGGCTGTTCCCCGACCCGCTCGGTGCCGGCCCGGTCTCGGCGCACGTCGTCGACGAGGCGTGCCTGTTCATCGGGGTGATCGATGGCTAAGGTGGCGCCCGTCGCTAGACTCGCTCGCGTGAAGGTACTGATCGTCGGCTCAGGAGCCCGTGAGCACGCGCTCGCCCGCTCCCTCCACTTGGATCCGCACGTCGAGGAGCTGCATGCCGTTCCGGGCAACCCCGGCATCGGGCAGCTCGCGACGCTGCACTCGCAGGACCCGAACGACGGCGACGCGATCGCCACGCTCGCGGTGAATGTGCGGGCGGACCTCGTCATCGTCGGCCCTGAGGCGCCCCTCGTGGCGGGTGTCGCCGACGCGGTGCGGGAGGTGGGCATCCCATGCTTCGGCCCCTCGGCGGAGGCCGCGATGCTCGAGGGCTCGAAGGCGTTCGCCAAGGAGATCATGGCCGCCGCGCACGTCCCCACAGCGGAGCCGCGCGTGTGCCGCACGAGCGCCGAGCTCGCCGCGGCGCTGGGAGACTTCGGCGCCCCCTACGTGGTCAAGGATGACGGCCTGGCGGCGGGCAAGGGTGTCGTGGTCACCGAGGATCTGACCGCCGCCACCGCGCACGGCGCTGCGATCCTGGATGCGGGCGGCGTGATCGTGGTCGAGGACTTCCTCGATGGCCCCGAGGTGTCGCTCTTCTGCCTGTGCGACGGCTCCACGGTGGTGCCGCTGCAGCCCGCTCAGGACTTCAAGCGCGCGTACAACGGCGACGAGGGCCTCAACACCGGCGGCATGGGCGCGTATTCACCCCTGCCGTGGGCCCCTCCGGGACTGGTCGACGACGTGGTCCGCACCGTCGCTCAGCCCACCGTCGACGAGATGGCCCGCCGTGGCACCCCGTTCCAGGGAGTGTTGTACTGCGGCCTCGCCATGACCTCAGCCGGCATGCGGGTGGTCGAGTTCAACGCCAGGTTCGGCGACCCGGAGACCCAGTCCGTGCTCGCGCGGCTCGCGACCCCACTCGGCGGGGTGCTGCTCGCGGCCGCCGAGGGACGGCTCGCCGAGCTCCCCCCGCTCGAGTGGCGCGACGAGGCCGCTGTGACGGTGGTGCTCGCCGCGCACGGCTACCCCGAGCAGGTCCGCAGCGGCGACCCCATCACCGGCGCGGAGGCTGCCGATGACGTCGACGGTGCCCACGTGCTTCACGCGGGCACGTCGTGGGACGACAACGGTGCGCTGGTCGCCTCGGGCGGCCGTGTGCTCTCCGTCGTGGGGACGGGCGCCACGCTCGCCGATGCCAGGGCGACGGCCTACGGCGCCCTCGACCGCATCGGCCTTCCCGGCTCGCACCACCGCACGGACATCGCGCTCGCGGCCTCCGTCGGCGAAGCGGCCGGCGCCTGATGCCCGGCCACGTGGTGCCGCCGACCGCTCCGGAGCTCGCGGGCTGGCGTCACGTCTACTCGGGAAAGGTGCGCGACCTCTACGAGCCCGTCGAGCCGCACCCGCGCGGTGACGTGGTGCTGGTGGTGGCGAGTGACCGCATCAGCGCCTACGACTGGGTGCTGCCCACTGAGATCCCCGGCAAGGGCGGTGTGCTGACGTCGCTGAGCCTGTGGTGGTTCGACCAGATGGGCGACATCGTGCCCGACCACACCGTCGAGGCCCCGGTGCCGGACGAGGTGGAGGGACGCGCGATGGTGTGCCGACGGCTCGACATGTTCCCCGTGGAGTGCGTCGCTCGGGGGTACCTCACCGGGTCCGGCCTCGCCGAGTACCGCGAGAGCGGCACCGTGTGCGGCATCGCGTTGCCCGAGGGGCTCGTGGACGGCTCGCGCCTGCCGGCGCCGATCTTCACGCCGGCCACCAAGGCCCAGGTGGGGGAGCATGACGAGAACGTGAGCTTCGAGACCGTGATCGCGAGCATCGGCCGCGACGACGCGGAGAAGCTGCGTGACCTGACCCTCGCGATCTACACCCGCGCCCACGAGATCGCGGCGGCGAAGGGCATCATCCTCGCGGACACCAAGGTGGAGTTCGGCCGGGACGCGGACGGCAGGGTCGTGCTCGGCGACGAGGTGCTCACCCCCGACTCGAGTCGCTTCTGGCCCGCGGACACCTGGGAGCCGGGCCGAGCGCAGCCCAGCTTCGACAAGCAGTTCGTGCGCGACTGGCTCACGTCGCCTGAGTCCGGGTGGGACAAGGGGAGCAACACCCCGCCGCCCGCGCTGCCCGACCATGTCGTCGAGCGCACGCGCCAGCGGTACCTCGAGGCCTACGACCGCCTCGCCACGTCCTAGGAGGCCGAGTGCACTAGCGCCGGGCGTCGGCGTCCTCGTCGTCATGGGCGGTGAGATCCACCGGTTTGCCCCCGATCGTGGGCACGCCCCAGCCGAACTTGAGTGACGCCAGCCTGACGGCCAGGACCACGACGATGGGGACCCAGATCACCACCAGTCGCGTGACATCGAGCTCGATCAGCAGCGCGTAGACGGTCGCCCCGGCCAACGCCGCCGTGGCGTAGAACTGGCCGTTGCGCAGCACGTCCGGCACGTCGTTCGCGAGCATGTCGCGAATGATGCCGCCACCCACGCCCGTGAGGATGCCCATGACGGCGGCCGTCACGGTGCTCGCGCCCGCGTCGATCGCGACTCCCGTGCCGACGACGACGAACACCGCGAGGCCCGCGGCGTCGGAGATCTGAACGATGCGGTACCGGCCCAGGCGGTCGGGCGGGTGCCATCGCGCGAGCAGTGCGACTGCGAGGCCCGTCCCGGCGCCGACGAGCAGGAAGCTGGGGCTCTCCATCCAGAAGACGGGCACGTCGAGCAGGACGTCGCGGAGCGTCCCGCCTCCCACGGCGACCATGCACGCGAGTACGACGGCGCCCACGAGGTCCATGCGTTTGCGTCCTGCGGCCACCGCGCCCGAGATGGCGAAGGCCACCGTGCCGATGTACTCGAAGACGGTGCGGAGAGTCTCAAGAGCCGAGTCGAGCAGTTCGGGTGCGTCAAGCGCGAGCTCCAGCACAGTGCGCCCCCTTCGTGAGGCGTGCCAGCGTCAGGCACGCGCATGCCAGCGTAGTCGGCGCCCCAACGGTTTCATGCTGCCGGGCGTCCTGACTGCATGAGGACGATGCGCGCGTGGGCGACCCTGTCCGTCACGGCAGCACTGGTGGTGGGTGGGTGCGCGAGCGGCGGTGGCAACGTGGGGCCCGTGGAGTGGGACAGTGAGCTCGACCTCGGGGTGCCGGGCGAGTGGATCGAGACGGTGGCGGACGTCGAGTACTACCCCGCATGCGGCAACGAGGTGCTCACGTTCGAGGGTGACCAGTGGCATCCCTTCACCCCGTCCAACCTCGACGACTTCCCCCGCGAGCCGCGAGCGATGGCGACCGCGCCGCTCGGCTTCGCCCGCGCATCGGCCGTCGTGCCGTCGGTGGCGGTCGGGGCAGTGGTGGAGCCGGGGCCGGGCGACGACACCGGCACGCTGACCATCTACGAGGGCGGCTTCGCGCACTGGAGCGCTGACAGTGACGACCTCGAGACGTGGCTGACACTGGACCGGCTCGAGTACTGGTGGGTGTGCTGACACGCCTGGTAATGCTACGATCGCGCCGCTGATCGAAACGTTCTCGAGGGGATCCACATGCGTGTCTCGTTCGCGCCCATCGCCATCATGGCGCTCGCCGTCTCGGCCCTGTCGGGCTGTTCTCTCCTGGGCGGCGCGACCGTCGAGGAGCTCCAGCTGTCGGTGGGAGAGTGCATCTCCGACCCGTCCGTCGCAGACGAGGGCAACCAGGAGGTCGGCGAACTGCCCGTGATCGACTGCGCAGAGCCGCACTTCGGAGAGGTGTACCACACGGAGAACGTGACCGACGAGGAGTTCTCTGCCGACATCGTCACCCAGGCCGACGACGCCTGCTACGAGGAGTTCGAGGGCTTCATCGGCGTGGCCTACGAGGAGTCGGAGTACTACTTCTCGGCTATTTCGCCCACGTCCGCCTCGTGGGACCTCGGTGATCGTCAGATCGCATGCCTGGTGGTCGGTGGCACCGGCGAGGAGTTCACGGGGTCGCTCGAAGGCGCGGCAGCGTAACTCGCTGGCTGACCGTGCGGGGATGCCCGCTCACCAGGTGTGGCCGCGCACGGCCGCCCGTTAGGATGCCTCTATGCCCACGATCGTCGTTCACGTGATGCCCAAGCCCGAGATCCTCGACCCTCAGGGCAAGGCCGTCGGCGCCGCGCTGCCGCGCCTCGGCTTCGAGGGATTCGCGTCGGTGCGCCAGGGGAAGCGATT
The DNA here is from genome assembly GCF_000975095.1 of Demequina aestuarii. Classification (GTDB taxonomy): domain Bacteria; phylum Actinomycetota; class Actinomycetes; order Actinomycetales; family Demequinaceae; genus Demequina; species Demequina aestuarii. The sequence continues at coordinate 122,160 of NZ_BBRD01000002.1, read as the reverse complement.
CGAGCTCCAGGTCGAGGGTGACGTCACGGACGAGGTCCTCACGCAGGCCCGTGACGCGGCCGCGACGATGCTCAGCAACCCCGTGATCGAAGACGTGGTGGCCGTGGAGGTCGTCGACTGATGGCCCGCATCGGTGTCGTCACCTTCCCGGGTTCCCTCGATGACCGCGACGCCGCGCGCGCCGTGCGCCTCGCCGACGGCGAGGCCGTCAACCTCTTCCACACGGATGCGGACCTGCAGGGCGTCGACGCCGTGGTGCTTCCGGGCGGCTTCAGCTACGGCGACTACCTGCGTGCCGGGGCGATCTCACGGTTCTCGCCCATCATGGAACGCGTGGTCGACGCGGCCCGCGGCGGCATGCCGGTGCTCGGAATCTGCAACGGCTTCCAGGTCCTCACCGAGGTGCACCTGCTGCCCGGCTCGATGATCAAGAACGAGCACCTGCACTTCGTCTGCCGCGATCAGGTGCTGCGCGTGGAGAACGCCTCGACCGCCTGGACCGGCGACTACGAGGCGGGCCAGGAGATCACCATTCCGCTCAAGAACCAGGACGGCCAGTACGTGGCCGACGAGCGTACTCTCGACGAGCTCGAGGGTGAGGGGCTCGTGACGTTCCGGTACGTGGGGTGGAACCCCAACGGCTCCCGCCGGGACATCGCCGGCATCACGAATGGGCGTGGCAACGTCGTGGGGCTCATGCCTCACCCCGAGCACGCCGTGGAGCCCGGGTTCGGCCCCGATTCTCGCCTGAACGGCCGGCGCGGCACCGACGGGCTCGCGTTCTTCACCTCCGCGATCCGGGAACTGGTCACCACCGGGTAGCCATGGATCGCCGCCAGAAGGTCATCGGCACCGTCGCCGATTCGCTCCCTCGTTCCGAGGGCGCGCCGGTGCTGATCGCGATCGACGGGCCCGATGCCTCCGGCAAGACCACGCTGCGCAAAGAGCTCGGAGCCGAGCTCCGCTGCCGCGGCCGCGATGTGGTCGAAGTGAGCATGGACGACTTTCATCACCCGCGCGACCACCGGTATCGCCAGGGACGGACGAGCCCGCGCGGATTCTGGGAGGACTCGTTCGACCACGAGGCGTTCATCGAGAAGGTGTTGAAGCCGCTCGGCCCTGGCGGGGATCGCGTGGTCACCCTGCGCCATCACGACCTGGAGTCCGATGAGCTGCTGCCCGACACCCGCTCAGTGGGGGTGGGAGACCAGGTGACGCTCCTCGCCGACGGCCTCTTCATGCAGCACCCCGCGCTGGCCGCGTGGTGGAACGCCGTCGTGTGGGTCGAGGCCCCCTACTCCGTGCGGTTCACGCGCATGGTCGCCCGCGACGGGCTGGAGGACGATCCGGACGATCCGTTGCAGCGCCGCTACTTCGACGGCCAGCTGATCTACCGCCGCGAGGTGGCGCCCCGACAGAAGGCGCTCGTGGTGGTCGACAACGCGGACCCCAAGCGGCCCCGAGTTCTTTCCGGTCCGTCGCTCGGAAGCGTCCCGGTGGTCTGACCGCAGCCGCCGAATTAGCGGTAGCGGCGCCCCTCGTCGCGGCGGTGCAGCCAGACCGCCAGCGCCCCGAGTGCGGCCGTCCACGCGACGATTCCCAGCACCGCCCAGAGCGGCACGCCTTGGCCATTCGCGGCACCCACCACGATCTCTCGGGCCTGGCGGATGGGTAGCACGGAGGACGCGGCATCCAGCCAGGGCGCGAAGAGTGGTGGGGGGAGGAACAGGCCTCCGCCGAACGCGAGCAGGAACATTGCGACCTGGGTGATGGCGATCGCCGCCTTCGGTCCCGATGCGGTCCCGATGATCACGCCGATGAGCATGGGCGGAACTGACGTCACGACGACGAGACCGACGGCCGCGAGTAGGTCCGAGAACGCCGGGTCGGCGCTTGTGAACAGCGCGCCTACCACCAGCAGCGGCACCATGGCCAGGCACGCGATCACGAGCGTAGCCAGGATCAGGCCGCCGATGCGAACGCTGGGCTTGCCGGGAAGCGTACGCATGTAGGGAACCCAGGGCTTGGCGCGCTGCTCGGCTAGATCGATGCCGATGGCGAACAGCCCTGCGGACATGAAGGCGAAGACCGTCATGGATGCCACTGCGGCTGTCGCCGCCTCCGGGTCCTGAGTGACCACGCCCTGGGGAAGGACGAAGAGGCAGAAGGCGAGGGTGGGGAACACCAGCGACCCTATGACCGCGATCGGCACTCGGGCGGTCTCGAGCAGGTTGTAGCGGGTGTGGACCAGAGCGAGCTGAGCGGTGGACATCATGCGGCCTCCGTGGTGAGGGTGAGAAATGCTTCTTCGAGGGTCGCGCCGCGGACCTCGAGATTGCTGAAGGGAAGGTTCGCTGCGACGAGGCTTCTGACGAGGGAGTCGGCGTCCTCGACGACCGCCTCGACGACGCCGTCGTCGGACGTGACAGCCGCGTCGGGGGCGAGACTGCGAACCTGGCCGGGCGCGACTCCAGTGAGCGTCACGCGCCGGCGAGCGACGCTGGATACGATCGTCGCGAGGGTGTCGTCGGCGCGCACGCGGCCATGGTCGATGACGACCACTCGGCGGGCGAGCTGCTCGATCTCTTCGAGGTGATGGCTCGTGACGACGACGGCGCACCCGGCCGCATGTCGCGCCCGAACGGCGTCCCAGAGCGTCCGTCGAGCGTTCACGTCGAGTCCGGTCGTGGGCTCGTCGAGCAGCACCAGGTCGGGGTTGCCGACGAAGGCAAGCGCGACGGCGACGCGACGCTGCTGGCCGCCCGAGAGCGAACCGCACTGCTTCGAGACGAGCGGCCCGAGGTCGAACTCCTCCACGATGCTGTCTCGCGGTGCTGGGGTGGGGTAGTGGGCGGCGATGAAGTCGAGCACCTCGCCGACCCGCAGTGCCTCGGGCAGGGCCGTGGCCTGCGGGGTGGAGCCGAGGGCGGTCCGCGACGCAGCGTCGAGTGGGTCGCCGCCGAAGAGCCGCACGTGTCCCGACGTCGGTCTGCGCAGCCCCTGAGCCATGGTCAGCAGGGTGGTCTTGCCCGCGCCATTGGGGCCGAGCAGCCCGACGCATTCGCCTGCATGGATGTCGAGGTCAACCTCGGCAAGCGCGGTGACGTCGCCGAACGTCTTGGTGAGGCGGCGGGTGCTCATCAGAGCCGTCATGAGTTCCCTCCCAGGAGTTGGAGCAGGTGCTTGCGGTATCTGCGGAACGCGCCACGCCCCTCGGGCGTGAGCGCCACGTAGGTGGTGGGCTTGCGGCCGACGAAGGCCTTGGTGGTCTCGACGTAGCCGGCGGCCTCGAGCTTGGCGAGGTGGGTGGTGAGGTTGCCGGCGGTCATGCCCAGCAGCTTCTGCAGGCCGGGAAAGGTCACCTCGTCGCGGTCGCCGAGCGCCTCATCGAGCGTGGTCATGATCATGAGGCGTGCGGGCGCGTGGATGACGGGGTCGAGGTCGGTCACGCCAGCTCCTCGGACACGGTCGGAAGGATTCCGCGAGCCTGCAGCACGGCGACGGTGGCGAGCGCTGATGGCCCCACCGTGGCGTACAGCAGGTAGTGCGTGGGGGAGCCGACCCAGGTGGCGACGACGACGGTGGCGATCATCACGATGCCCAGCGCGAACATGCCGGGCGAGCGTTCGAGTGCGGCGCCGGTGAGATAGAGCGTGCCGACCAGGATGATGAACAGGCCGGGGTACAGCAGCGCCGACATCTCTCCGGTCAGCCCCGCCCGCTGAAGTCCGAACGTGAATAAGCCCGCACCCGTCATCGCCACGGACCACGACCAGCCGTAGAGCATTCCGGCGAGCTGCGAGCTGCCACGGAAGTCCCTGCCCGCCAGCACGCCCGTCATGATCGACCACACGATTCCGGCGAGCATAAGACCGCCGAACAGCGGCCATGCGACCTGCTCAGGAATGCGGAAGGCGGGATTGCCGCCCACATTCTCAGCGCTCCACAGCGCGAAGAACCCCACGCACCATGCGAGGGCCCAGACGACGAGCAGGATCGTGAAGCGGCGGTCGAGCTGGGCGCGGGTGGCGCGGCGCTGCTCGCGCATGAGGGCGACCATCTCGTCGGCCGATCCGGGGTGATCTTCGTGATCTGCAAGTGGCGACATGCAAAGTAGTTTGTAGCACAAAGTCCAGAGAGTCAAGAGGGAGCCTGCGATCCTTATCCCATGACGAGCGCCAGCGACCCCGACCCGTCCCGGCTCGCCGCATTCTGGGCTGCGCGACTCGCAGATATGCCGCACCTGCCCGAGCCCCAACCCGCGGCGTGGGCGTTCGGCGCCACGCCGGCACACGCTGATGATCTGCTCGCCCTGGTGATCCAGGGCGTCAAGACGGCCACCGCATCGGCACTGTGGGACCATGAGGCGACGGGCGAGCCCGTCCCGGTCGAGGGCGAGTTGAGCATCATCCTCGATGGCCGGTCCGTCCCGCGCGCCCTGATCGAGACCGCCCGCGTGCGCATCGTGCCCTTCCACGAGGTGGACGCCGCCCATGCGGCGGCCGAGGGTGAGGGGGACCGGTCCCTGACGCACTGGCGGCAGGTCCACGAATGCTACTGGCGCGAGCACTCCGCAAACCCGCGAGGATACGAGCCGGGCATGCCGGTGGTGTGCGAAGAGTTCCGCCTGCTGTACCCGCCGGTTGGAGTGAAGGCGGGCGAGCCCGCGGAGGTGGACTAGCTACAGTGCCAGGCGAGTCCGCCGGGGCCACCGAGGCGCTCGAGTCGATCAGCGCGGGGTGGGCACGAGGGCGACATCGCGCAGCACCCCGTCGTCGGCCACGGCCGTCATGACGGTTCCCACGGGCTGTCGGCGACGGTCGGTGGGCGAGCCGGGGTTCAGCAGACGCAGTCCGCCGGGTGTCGTCGAGTCCCAGGGGATGTGCGAGTGACCGAACACGAGCACGTCGGCGGGTGCGGCGCTGGCGGGCCCGAACAGCGCATCGCAGCGTCGCTCGCGCCTTGCAGCATCCCCAGTCTCATGAATCATGGCGAACCGCACGCCCTCGATCTCCACTCGCGCGACCTCGCCCAGCCGCTGCCACAGCGCGGGCCCATCGTTGTTGCCCGCGACGCCCACGAGGCGGGATGCCCGGCTGTCGATCTCGTCGAGCAGCGCCTCATCAACCCAGTCGCCCGCGTGCAGCACGATGTCGGCCTGTTCGATGAGCGCCCACACTTGCGGCTGCAGGGCGCGGGCCTTCTTGGGAACGTGGGTGTCGCTGATGAGCAAGAGGCGCGTGGTCACGCCTCCGAGGGTGGCATGGCCGTCACGCACATGGGGTCATCGCGTCGAGTGCCGCTCGAATCCTCGCAGGCCCTCGCGGGGGCCGGTGTGGTGAGGTGCGAGCCTGTCGCGCAGTTCCTTGAGCGCAAAGAAGGTGCGGTGGTTGAAGTCCGCGCCGAGCTGATTGGGGATGGTCACCAGCAGGGTGTCGGAGCTCATCACGGCCTCGTCGTCCCGCAGTTCGCGCTCGAGCTTGTCCATGTCACCCACGTACGTCTTGCCGAACGTGGCGATGAAGTTGTCGATCGACCCCACCTGGTCCCGGTTCGCCCCCATCTTGTCGCGCTCGAGGGTGGGGCTGAAGTACAGCGCGGTCTCGTCGTCGATGATGGGCTGGATCGACCGGGAGACGGAGACGCGCGGCACGCCTTCGTGGCCCGCATCGGCCCATGCAGAACGGAAGCCGTCGATCTGGCGCGACTGGATGACTCCCAGCGGCTCGCCGGTGCCGCCCTCGACCAGGGTCGACGACATGAGGTTCATGCCCAACTGGCCCACCTTGCGCGCCGACTCCTCACCACCGGCGCCGTACCAGATGCGCTCGGTCAGCCCGGGTGACTGCGGTGTGATCGGCAGCTTGGTGCCCGGACGCACGCGAGCATTGGCGCCAGGATCGGCGATCCCGGTGCCCGAGATCGCGTCGCGGAACTGCGCGATGCGCTCGGCCGCGTCCTCGACCGGTAGCTTGCCAACGGGAAGCGGATAGCCAAAGGTGCCCGGGCCGTCGGCCGCGGGCTCGGGGCTGCCGCGGCTCACGCCGAGCTGAAGCCGCCCGCCCGAGATGAGGTCCGCGGTTCCGGCGGCCTCCGCCATGTACAGCGGGTTCTCGTAGCGCATGTTGATCACGCCAGTGCCGAGCTCGACGCTCGAGGTGCGTGCGCCCATCGCGGCCAGCAGCGGGAACGGTGACGAGGTGTTCTGCTCGTAGTGATGGATGCGGATCCACGCGCCGTCCATCCGGGCGTCCTCAGCGGCCTCGGCCAGGCGGATCGTGTCGCGCATGAGTTCACTCGCGCTGCGCACGCGCGAACCAGGTGCGCCGGACCACCATCCGAAGCTCAGGAATCCAATGTTGAGCATGTCGCCCTCCGTAGTTGAAGCCTCAAGTATCCACCGAGATCAACGTGACGTGCACATCGGTCATTCCACGCGGCCGATGCGAGGGCTAGGTGCTCTCCATGTGGCCCTGGTCGCGCCGGAGATCGCGCACGATGCGGCGGTAGGAGTCGGCGAACGCCGCGATGATCACGGCGCCCACCGTCCAGATGAAGGTCGTCATGATCGGCCCGAACCAGGAGGGTGGCTCCTCGTAGCGGGTGATGACCACCGCGAGGAACGCGATTCCCAGAGCGATCAGGGGGAAGAACGCCCACGTGTACCAGCGCGGGGGTCGGGCGGTCAGCCAGATCGTGAAGGCCTGTCGGCGCAGCTGGCGCCCGGTCATGAGGCGTCGCCCAGCCTGGCCTCGCGGTAGCCGGCGACCTTGCCGGCCAGCGTCGCTGCGCCGATGACCGCCAGGCTGCCGTAGAAGGCGAGAGGCACCCAGAGTGGGGGCGCAGCATCGTGGACCATGTCGACGTAGGCGAGCAGCATGAGGGCCGAGAGCAGCCCCTGGCTTGCCTTCGCTCCCGTCTGGGCCCAGGCCTCGTCGGCGAACGAAAGCGCCATGCTGGCCAAGGCGGCTGCTAACGCCAGGTACACGAGGCCCTGAGGCCAGTGCGGGTCGTCGACGCCGTTCGCGATCACCCACACCATGGCGGCAACGAAGGGAACGAGCGCGAAGTAGTTCGCGATCCTGAACCGGCGCGGGAGGGGGCGGGCCCCGGGGCGCGTGCTCATGTCACTCTCCTCCTGATGCGAGAGTCCGCATCGATCCTTCGTGTCGGCGCCACCGAGATGCCCCCATGCTGGCACAGACGTGGGCGGCGTGGAAGGCGCGGTATGGCGGCCTGTGGCAACGGCGACATCGCGCTCGCCGTCAGCCCCCGCATCGGCCGGAGGGTGAATGCACCAGGATGGACGCATGAGCGAGATCGATCCCCGCACCGCCCGCCGAGCGCCCGAGGTGCTCGATGAGTTCCAACTGGCCGAGCGCCACCCGGACTTCCGAGTGGACCTGGAGCGCGTTCGATTCTCGCCCTACTTCTCGCGGCTGTCCGCCGTGACGCAGGTGATCTCCCAGTCGGGAGCGGGGCTGGCCGTCCACAACCGCCTCATCCATTCGGTGAAGGTGGCAGCGGTGGCGCGGGCCATCGCGATGAATCTCCACCGTGACACCGGGCCCACGGGACGGCTCGTCCAGGAGCTCGGCGGCTGCGACCCAGTGGTGGTGCAGGCCGCGGCCAGCGCGCACGATGTGGGCCACCCGCCCTTCGGGCACCTGGGCGAGCGGGCCCTCGACCGCCTGGCACGCGATCGGTTCCGGCTGCGCGAGGGCTTCGAGGGCAACGCGCAGACGTACCGGATTCTGACGCGGCTCGATGAGCACGACGTCTCAGGGGTGGGTCTCAACCTCACCTCCGCAGTGCGGGCCGCGGTGCAGAAGTATCCGTGGCGCCGGGGCGAGGGCGGCACGCGTCGCGGAGCGGCGAGCGACAAGTTCTCGATGTACGTCGTGGACGCGGCCGATGCGCGCGAGGCCTTGAGCGCCTACCCCGCGATCGCGCCCGGTCAGCAGACGCTCGAATGCTCGGTGATGGACATCGCGGACGACATCGCCTACTCGTTGCACGACCTGGACGACTTCTACCGTGCCGGGCTGCTCAACCAGGCGACGATCGCGGGTGAGTTCCGGGAGTGGCGACGCAACCTGACCGATCTGCGTGCCCTCGACGACTACGCGCTGCGCAGCGTCAGCCGCGCCCCCGGGCACTCGCTCGAGATGCTGTGGCGCCGGCTCGAGGCGCGCGACCCGTGGATCGCGGATGTCGATGCATTCGACGAGGCGGTCGCCAGGGTCACGGAAGAGGTGGTCGAGGGCCTGCTGACGGTGCCGTTCGACGGGTCCTTGAGTGCCGACAGGGCGCTGGCACGCTTCACGGACGAGTGGATCCGCCACCTGCAGTCCTCCGTGGAGGTCCACGAGGAGCCCGATCATCGCTCGGGCCACGTGTCGCTCGACCGCACCGCCTGGCATGAGGTCGCGGTGCTGAAGTTTCTGCACGAACGGTTCATCCTCGACCGCCCGGACCTCGCCGTCTATCAGCGCGGTCAGGCAAGCGTGCTGGAGCGCCTGGTCGACGGCTTCACCACATGGCTCGACGATCCCTACGACGCTCGGCGTGCGCCGCGCAGGCTGCTCGACCTCGTGGAGCTCTCCACACAGGACTATCTCGCGGTCGCGCGGGACGAGCCCCGGCTGCTGCCGGACATCGACGAGACGGAGCTGCGGCGCCGTGCGGTGGGCCGTGGGGTGATCGACTACGTGGCCGCCTTGACGGACGCGCAGGCCGCGCACCTCGACGCGCTGCTGACGGGTGACACCGAACGCCTGTGGGACGCGGGCCAGGGTCTCTAGGAGCGAGCATCGTGCTCCCTAGACTCGTGTCATGATCACCGTCCGCAGCGTCGCAGCCGATGATGCCGACGCGCATCGGCTGTGGAAGGCGCAGGAGCGCGACCTCGCAGAGCGCTACGACGAGCCCGACCTGGAGCTCGAGACCGTGTTCCCCACGCTCGTCGGCTCGTGGGTGGGCTATCGCGACGACGGCGCCCCGGTCGCGTCCATCGTGGCCCGCTGGTCGCCCTACGCCGAGACCGCGCCGGGCGACGTGGAGCTCAAGCGCCTGTGGGTCGAGCCCGGACATCGCGGCCACGGCCACTCGCGGGTGATGCTCGGCGCGGCAGAGGCCGCCGCGCGCAAGGCCGGGGCCACTCGGCTGATCCTGGAGACCGGCACGGGCCAGCCCGAGGCCATCGCGTTGTACGAGTCTGCGGGCTGGATTCCCATGGCGCCGTACGGGGAGTACAGCCACGAGCCCGAATCGCGCTGCTATGCCAAGCCCCTGCCCACCCGCGTGCTGGTGATCAACGGCACCGTGGGCGCGGGCAAGACCACGGTCGCGGCGGCGTTGCACGATCTGTTGGGGGAGCAGGGTGCGCACTGCGGCTTCATCGACGCCGATGCACTGTGCCAGGCGGTGCCGGTGCCCGAGTCGGATCCGTACCAGCAGGAGCTGCTCTTCGACTCGCTCTCGGCCGTCGCGGGGGTGTTCCGCACTCGCGGGTACGGGCTCATGGTGATCCCGCGGGTCGTCGAGGACGCCTCGGACCGCGGCCGCTACGAGCGCGCCTTCGCAAGCGCCGATGCTGGGGCGGCCGAGGTCACGATCGTCCGCGTGGTCGCGCCACAGGACGTACGGCTGGAGCGCGTGGCCGCGCGCGAGCCCGAGGGCTATTGGCGCGACTGGGCGACGGCACGCACCGTCGAACTGGACGCCGTGCTCGAGGAGCTGGATCTCGACGACGCGGTGGTCGATAACGCAGGCGACCGCGACCGCCTAGACGTGGCCGCCGAGGTGATCGATCGCATCGGCTGGTAGCGCCGTCCCGCGTGGGGCTCAGTCGCGCAGCGCGAACTCCAGCGCCGCCTCGACGTGCAGCGCCATCGAGTCGAAGTAGGGCTCGCCCACGTCGTCCTGGGTGAGCACCATCGGGATCTCGGTGCAGCCGGAGATGACTCCCTGGGCGCCGCGCTCGCGCAGCTGATCGTAGACGCCGGTCGCCCACGCGCGCGCGCCGTCCGGCACGATGCCTCGCGCGAGCGACGCGTAGATGAGTTCGTGGAGCTCGCCGAGCGCGGGCTCCTCCGGCACCACCGTGGTGATGCCGCGGGCCGCCATGTGATCGCGATAGAACGGGTCGCGCATCGTGTAGCCGGTGCCGAGCAGCGCGACCGTGTCGAGGCCAGCGGCCTCGATCGCATCGGCCGTCGCGTCGAGCATGTGAATCAGCGGCACCTCGATCGCGCTCGCGACCGCAGGGGCGACTTTGTGCATGGTGTTGGCGCAGATGAGGACCGCCTCGGCTCCCGCCGCTTCGAGAGCCGCCGCATCGGCCGCGAACCGCGCACTCAGGCCGTCCCAGTCGCCGGCCGCCTGGGCATCGGCGATCTGCTGGAAGTTGTAGGAGCGCACCAGCAGGTCCGCGGCGCTCGACCCGCCCAGGCGGTCGTTGACGCCCTCGTTCAGCAGTCGCTCGAACTCGAGCGAGCTGTGCCAGGTAATTCCTCCAAGCAGGCCAAGGCGGCGTGGTGCGGTGCGCATCTGGCCAGGCTAGCGACGGCACGCGGCCGATGCGAGGGCCAGGGCCGCTGCCCTTGGCACCCGGGCGCTACGGCCGTGAAGCACCCGCAGAGTTGCGGGAGGAACAGAACGTCTCCAGCGGCGCATCGTCCGTCGAGAAGCCACGTCTGCAGGTTCGCGACTGATGACGGATCCGATCGTCAGTGCAGGAGCAATGCCACGATGGAACCCTCCAGCGCGCTGTAACGTTGAGGCAGGTAGCCAACCCACAGGAGTGACCATGCGCATCGGCGAACTTGCCCAGCAGGCCGGCGTGACCGCCAAGACGGTCCGCTACTACGAGTCGGTGGGGCTGCTGCCCGACCCTGGCCGCACGGGCTCCGGCTACCGCGACTACGACGCGGACGCCGTGAAGCGCCTGAAGTTCGTGCGGGACGCGCAGGCTGCGGGCCTGACCTTGCGGGAGTCGCGCACCATCCTCGACATGAAGGCCGAGGGTCACGGCACCTGCGAGCACACACGCGCACTGCTGAACCGGCACCTCGAGGACATCGACGCGCAGATCGCCTCGCTCCAGGCCGCGCGGGCCGAGCTCGTCTCCCTCTCGCAGCGCGCCGACGTGCTGGACCCCGCGGCGTGCACCGACGCCAACCGCTGCCAGGTGGTGGGCGCGCACTGACGGGTTCTCGCGTGCACGAAACGCGGACCATCGGAGTACCGCGTTCGGCGCGTATGTGGGGCCAGGGCGCGCGGGACCCGAACGATCCGCGTCTCGTGCACGCGGCCCGATGTCCGGGACAAGGGTCCCGGCGTCCGTGCCCGCCAGTGGCCCTAGTCTGAGAGCGGATGGCGGCGGTGCGCACCCTGCGCCGCACGGCCGCCATTTCCCTGATTCGAGACGGAGGGCGCGCCCGAGCATGCTCATCACAGTCCCCATGGAGCCCCGCCCGGGCGAACGCCTGGTCGCCGCCACTCCTCGCACCGTGGCGGCGCTGGTCCGCCTGGGCTACGACGTCGCGGTCCAGACCGGTGCAGGCGCCGCTGCGAACCTGCCCGACGAGGCGTACGTCACCTCGGGCGCGCGCATCTGCGACCGCGCCGACGCCTGGTCAGGCGACATCGTCACCGCGGTGAACGCCCCCGGCGACGACGAGCTGTCGCTCATGAAGAAGGGCGCGATCCTGGTCGCCTCCCTCGCGCCGCACTCGCAGGCCGACCGCCTGCCCACCTACGCGGAGCACGGCATCACGGCGCTCTCGCTCGATGCGGTGCCCCGCATCTCCCGCGCCCAGTCCCTCGACGCGCTGTCCAGCATGTCCAACGTGGCCGGCTACCGCGCGGTCATCGAGGCCGCCGAGGCCTACGGCGGCATGTTCGCCGGCCAGGTCACCGCGGCAGGCAAGACCCCGCCCGCGACCGTGTTCGTGATCGGCGGCGGTGTCGCGGGCCTCGCCGCGATCGGCGCCGCCGTGTCGCTCGGCGCCCAGGTGCGGGCCTTCGACGTGCGCCCCGAAGCCGCAGAGCAGATCGAGTCCATGGGGGCGACGTTCGTGTCGCTGCCCGCCGCGCAGCAGGAGGTCTCTTCCGACGGCTACGCGAGCGCGCTCACCGAAGCCCAAGAACGCCTCACCCAAGAGCTCTACGCCACCGAGGCCGCGGGAGCCGACGTCATCATCACCACCGCGCTCGTGCGCGGTCAGGCGCCGACCACCATCACGGCCGATGCGGTCGCGGGGATGCGCGCGGGTTCCGTCGTCGTCGACCTCGCTGCGTCGGGTGGCGGCAACTGCGAACTCACCGTCCCTGGCGAGCGGGTCGTCACGGACGGCGGCGTCACCGTCTTGGGGTGGACCGACCTGCCCGGCCGCATGCCGCAGCACTCGTCGCAGCTGCTCGGCACCAACATCGTCAACCTGCTCGCGCTGCTCACCCCCGCCAAGGACGGCACTCCTGTGCTCGACCTGGAGGACGTGGTGGTGCGCGGCATGACCGTGGCCCACGACGGCGACGTTCTGTGGCCGCCGCCGGCGGTGCAGGTCTCCGCCGCCCCCGCGCCCGCAGAAGCCGTGGTGGATACCAATGAGCCCGCCGTCGCATCGGCCGCCAGTGAGCCGTCTGCGGCCAAGCCTGCTACGGACCCCAGGGCCCGCCGCGCACTGCTGACGGGCATCGGCGGGGCGGCCCTCGCGATCGCGCTCGCGTTCTCGTCGCCCGCCTTCCTGGCGATGTTCACCGTGTTCGTGCTGTCGGTGGTGATCGGCTACTACGTGATCTCGAACGTGAGCCACTCGCTCCACACGCCGCTGATGAGCCAGACCAACGCGATCTCCGGGATCATCCTCGTGGGTGCGCTGCTGCAGCTCGGCTCGTCGAACGCAGTCGTGACCACGCTGGCCTTCGTGGCAGCCTCGGTGGCCTCGATCAATGTGTTCGGTGGATTCCTCGTGACCTATCGCATGCTCGGCATGTTCCAGAAGGGGGCGTAAGCCCATGACTGTGCTGTCCATCGCCCAGGTCGCCTACGTCGCCGCGGCCGTGCTGTTCATCCTGTCCCTCGCGGGGCTGTCCAAGCAGACCACCGCGCGCCGCGGCAACCTCATGGGAATGGTCGGCATGGCCATCGCCATCCTCGCGACCATCGCCCTCGCACTCGAGCGGTCCGAGCGGCCCGTGGGCGTCACCGCAGTGCTCATCGTCGCGGTGCTTCTCATCGGTGCGCTCGTGGGGACGTGGCGCGCGCGCTCGGTCGAGATGACCCAGATGCCCGAGCTCATCGCGATCCTGCACTCCTTCGTGGGTGCCGCGGCCGTGCTCATCGGCTTCAACTCGTACCTGACCGAGCCGCACGACGCGATGCACCAGGTCGAGGTGTTCCTGGGCGTCTTCATCGGCGCGATCACCTTCACCGGGTCGATCGTGGCGTACCTCAAGCTCTCCGCCCGGATGTCCTCCGCGCCGCTGACCCTGACCGGCCGGCACGCGCTCAACCTGGCCGGCCTGCTCGTGAGTGCCGCCCTCATGGCGTGGTTCATCGCCGCGCCGTCGGTGTGGCCGCTGGCGATCATGACTCTGATCGCGCTCGCGATCGGCGCGCACCTGGTCGCCGCCATCGGTGGCGGCGACATGCCCGTCGTGGTGTCGATGCTCAACTCGTACTCCGGTTGGGCCGCGGCTGCCGCGGGTTTCATGCTCGGCAACACGCTGCTCATCGTGGTGGGCGCGCTGGTCGGGTCCTCGGGCGCGATCCTCAGCTACATCATGTGCAAGGCGATGAACCGCACGTTCATCGCGGTCATCCTGGGCGGATTCGGTGGGGGAGACGCGGCGCCGTCCGCTTCCGCTGAGGTCGACCCGAACCTCACTCACACTGAGATGACCGTCGCCGAGACCGCTGCGCTGCTCGCGACCGCGAAGTCCGTGGTGATCGCCCCCGGCTACGGCATGGCCGTGGCCAAGGCGCAGTACCCCGTGGCCGAGCTGGTGCGCCGGCTGCGCGCGGGCGGCACCGAGGTGCGCTTCGCGGTGCACCCCGTCGCGGGCCGCCTGCCGGGTCACATGAACGTCCTGCTCGCCGAGGCGCGCGTGCCGTACGACATCGTGCTCGAGCTCGACGAGATCAACGCGGACTTCGCAGACACGGACGTGGTGCTGGTGATCGGCGCCAATGACACCGTGAACCCCGCCGCTCTCGAGGACCCGTCCTCGCCCATCGCCGGCATGCCGGTGCTGGAGGTGTGGCACGCGCGTCAGGTCGTGGTCTTCAAGCGCTCGATGGCGACGGGCTACGCCGGCGTCCAGAACCCGCTGTTCTTCCGCGACAACGCGTCGATGCTGTTCGGCGACGCGAAGACGCAGGTCGAAGCGATCCTCGCCGCGCTCCCGCTCGCGGACCCGGTCGAGGCGTAGCCCCACCCGCGCATCGGGCGCGGGGCGAGCGACCCGGCGTGCACCAGACTCGGACCATCCGAGTCCACCTGGGCCGTCGGATGCTCAGCGGCCCGCAGGCGACTGAGATGCTCCGAGTCCCGTGTCCACGGAGTCGGTGGGGATCGACTTGACCTTCCACTCAACTGGAAGGTTTACCGTGGTCTCAGTCGGGGCCATGAAGGGCCTCACGAGAGGAGACCGCCATGAGCGACATCATCGAACTCACCGTCACCGGGATGACGTGCAACGGCTGTGCAGGCAAGGTGCGAGGGGCGTTGGAGAGCACCGACGGCGTGGCCGGCGCCGAGGTCGACCACGCCACCGGAATCGTTCAGGTGCGCCCGGACGGCTCGGTGCCCGCCGACGACCTGGAGTTCGCCCTCGAGGAGGCCGTGGAGAGCACGGGCTACCGGGTGGCGTCGTCGTGACCACACCCGCGAACACCGCGTCTTCGAGCACCGGCGGGCAGGTCCCGCAGGTCGAGGCGATCAACCTCGCCGTGGACGGCATGACGTGCTCGAGCTGCGCCGCGTCGATCCAGGGCGGGCTCTCCACGCTGCCCGGTGTGGACGATGCGGTGGTGAACTACGCGACCCGCCGCGCCACCGTGCGCCCGGACGGCAGCGTGGACCTCGCCGAGCTCGAGCAGCAGATGCGGGGCTCGATCGAGGGACTGGGATACAAGGTCCTCACTCGCCCTCGCGCCGGCAAGCCAAGCACCGACACGATCGCGACCCAGCCCGGTGGCGCATCGGCCGCCGGGGCCGGCACGGATGCCCATGTGGATCACGACGACGAGATGGACGAGCACGCCGCTCACATGCAGGCGGACGCGTCGCGTATCGCCGACTACCGGCGCCGCTTCACCGTCGCGGCGATCCTGACGATCCCGCTGACCGCGATCTCCATGGTGATGCCGTGGCAGTTCCCGGGCTGGGAGTGGGTCGCGGCCGCGCTTGCGACGCCGGTGATCGGCTGGTCGGCATGGCCGTTCCACCGCAGCACCGTGATGTCCGCCCGTCACGGCACCACCAACATGGACACGCTGGTGACGATGGGCACGGTGGCCGCCTGGACGTGGTCCACCGTGGTGCTGATCGGGCACGCCTTCGGCGCGCTCAGCGACGGCCACGTCTACTACGAGACCGGCGCCGTCATCGTGACGCTGATCCTGCTGGGCAAGTGGCTCGAGACCCGCTCGACGGCCCGCGCCGGCGACGCGATCCGGGCCCTCAGTTCACGACAGAGCTCGACAGCGCGGCTCGAGGACGGCACCGTCATCGCCCGTGGCGACCTCGAGGTGGGCATGCGGTTCGTCGTGCGCCCCGGCGAGACCATCGCGACCGACGGCACCGTGGTCGAGGGCACGGCCGCGGTCGACGCGAGCCTGGTGACCGGCGAGTCGGTGCCGGTGCGGGTCGAGGCCGGCGCCGGCAAGGAGTCGCAGGTGATCGGCGGCACGATCGCCACCGACGGCGCGCTCACGGTCGAGGCCACCAAGGTGGGCTCCGAGACGATGCTCGCGCAGATCGCCCAGATGGTGGACGACGCGCAGTCCGGCCGTGCCCGCGTGCAGCGGCTCGCGGACCGCATCTCGCGGGTGTTCGTCCCCGTCGTGATCCTCATCGCGCTGGCCACGCTCGCGTCATGGTGGGTGCTCACCGGCGACGTCAACGGTGCCTTCACCGCCGCCGTCGCGGTGCTGATCATCAGCTGCCCGTGCGCGCTCGGTCTCGCGACCCCGTTGGGGATCATGGTCGGCACCGGTCGCGGCGCCCAGTTGGGCGTGCTGGTGCGCGGACCAGAGGCGCTCGAGGACACCCGAGACATCCAGGTGATCGTGCTCGACAAGACGGGCACCGTGACCGAGGGCGCGATGGCGCTCGTCTCGGCAAGCGCACCGCGGGTGCGCGCACTGCATGGGGCCGATGCGGAGGGGGCGCTGCTGGACGCGGTCGCCTCGGTCGAGGCTCGCTCCGAGCACCCGGTCGCGCAGGCGATCGCCGCTGCACGGCCAGGCCGGGCTCGCATCAAGGGCTTCCGCAACGTCCCCGGCCAGGGAGTCATCGCCACCGTGCAGCACGTGGGGCTGGCCGGCGAGGCTCCGACTCTTGGCACGACTGGCGCCGGGGCCGCGAACGCCGATGTGCTCGTGGGGTCGCGGCGCATGTTCGACGAGGTCCCCGAGGACCTCGAGACCCTGGCCTCCCACGCGGAGGCCGAGGGCCGCACGGCGATCTTCGCCGGACGGGTCCCCACGGCTCAGGCAGGGCTTGGCACGGGGACGCTGGCGACGCGCGCATCGGCCGTCGCCGAGGCCGTGATCGCGGTGAGCGACACCGTGAGACCGACGAGCGCGGAGGCCATCGCGGCCTTCCGTGAGCTCGGGCTCGACGTGGTGCTGCTCACCGGCGACAACGAGCGCGCAGCGCTCGCGGTCGCCACGCCGCTCGGCATCGACCGGGTGATCGCCGAGGTGCTGCCGGGCGACAAGGCCGACGTGGTGCGGGACCTGCAGGCTGGTGACGGCTCCGGTCGTCCCACTCGCGTGGCGATGGTGGGCGACGGCATCAACGACGCCCCTGCGCTCGCCCAGGCTGACCTGGGCATCGCGGTGGGCACCGGCACGGATGTGGCACGGGAGGCGTCTGACCTCACGATCGTGACGGGCGACCTGCGCGCGGCGGCCGATGCGATCGCCCTCTCCCGGCGGACGCTCGGCACGATTCGAGGCAACCTGTTCTGGGCGTTCGCGTACAACGTGGCGGCCATTCCGCTGGCGGCGCTGGGCATCCTCAACCCCATGATCGCTGCTGGCGCGATGGGGGCGTCGAGCCTCTTCGTGGTGGGCAACTCGCTGCGGCTGCGGACGTTCCAGGGCTACCGTGCGCGGTGAGCCGCTGGCCGCTCGCGGCCTCCGGCGTCAGCGCGGAATGCGGTGAGCGGACGGCGCTCCCGTGATGGCCGCAATGATGTCCTCGTAGCCGGTCTCGGTCGCGCTGAAGGAGCCATTGTTGCGCCCGTGCCGCAGCACCTCGATGCGGTCCGCGACCGAGCGCACGTCGGCGAGCGAGTGGCTGATGAGCACGACGCCCAGGCCCATGGAGCGCAGGCGGGAGATGTGGTTCAGCACCTCCGCAGTCTGAGTGACGGAGAGCGACGATGTGGGTTCGTCGAGCACGATGATCCGGGGCTGTCCCACGAGCGTGCGCGCGATGGCCACGCACTGACGTTGGCCAGCGGAGAGCTGGGCGAGCGGCGTGCGCGGCGACGCGATGCGCGAGTTCAACTGGCGCAGGTAGTCCCGGGCGAGCGACTCCATGCGCTGCTCGTCGAGGAGGCCATGGTCCAGCCGTCGCGTCGACGGCAGCTCCTGACCCAGGAAGATGTTCGCGGTGACGTCCAGGTTGTCGGCGAGCGCCAGGTCCTGGAACACCGTCGCGATGCCGTGAGTCCGCGCACTCTTGGTGGTGAGCGGCAGCACGTTCTCACCCGCGATCTCGACGCTGCCCCCGTCGGGCTGATACGAGCCTGAGATGACGCGCGCCAGCGTGGACTTGCCAGCAGCGTTGTCGCCGACGATCGCGACGACCTCATGCGCGTGCACGTCGAGGTCGACGTCGACGAGTGCCTGGACGGCGCCGAAGTTCTTCGACACATGACGCACTCGGAGCAGGGGTGCGGACGTCATGCCGGCCTCCGATCGGTCACGTGCGCTGTGGTCCGTGGTCATGATGCCACGCTCTCGATGTGCGCGAGGTCCGCCGCGAGAGCCAGGGCGCCGTACAACTCGGCGCGTTGGCCGAGCTCCGCCGCACGGACCTCCAACGTCTGCGACTGGGCCAGCGGGATGCGCCGCCGCACGGACTCGCGGATGGGCTCGAGGAACAGCTTCCCGGCGCGTGCCAGCTCTCCGCCCACGATGATGACCTCGGGGCTGAACGAGACGGCGGTGTTCGCCACGACGGAACCGATGGCCCCGCCTGCATCGATCACCACCTGCTGGCATCCGGGGTCTCCCGCCTCGGCGAGGTCGAGAACATCGGTGAGGGTGACGGTGCCGCGCGAATGGCGCAGCGAGTCCACGAGGGCTTGCGCCCCGCACACCGTGTTCAGGCACCCGCGGCTGCCGCATCGGCAGATATGCCCGTGAGGATCGACCAAGGTGTGACCGATCTCGCCGGCGATGCCGAGCACACCGCGGTGGAGCTCTCTGGACAGGACGATGCCGCTGCCGACTCCGTAGCTCGCGCGGACGTATAGCAGCGAGCCCATGCCGCGACCGGCGCCGAATCGCATCTCACCCAAGGCGCCGAGGTTGGCGTCGTTGTCGACGGCGACCGGGCGTCCGAGCCGCCGACCCAGCACCTCGCCGATCGGAACCCCCTCCCACCCGGGGAGGATTCCCGGGATGGCGACCGCTCCCGTCGCGGGGTTCACGGGAGCGGGCACGGCGATCGCGAGAGCGAGGGTCTCGGAGAGTGCGGAGCCGAGGCCGTCGACGAGCTCGCTGATCAGCATGGCCGCGCGGTCGAGGGTGGTGTCGTGCCGGTGGTCGACGGGGAGCGGCATCTCGCGCTGATCGAGGAACTCGAAGGCGCTGTCGGAGATGGCGACTCGGAGGGAACGCTCCCCCACGTGCAGGCCGATGAGCAGTCCGGCGCGATGCGCCAGCGTCACCAGCTGTGCACGGCGACCGCTGCGGATGGTGTGGCGGGTCTCGACGGTTCCGGCGGCCAGCAGGTCCTTGACGATGGTGGAGACGGTTGCGGGGGACAGCCCGGTCGCATGGGAGAGCTCGACCTGGGTGATGGAGCCGAACTGCCGCACTGCATCGAGGATGCGAACGCTGTTGGCTTCGCGCAGGGACGACTGGGAACCCGTGGATCCCTGAGTCGACGTCATTGCCCGATCCTAGCGAAGCACCGCTCGAATCCCTTGGATTTGAGTTTGGAACCTGAAGTAAAGAAACAACCAAAGAAGCGTTGACTTCGACCGACCGCAGGAGGGCGGACGGGGGCATCGCTGCCCACTTTGTGCGGGGAAGACGGACCAATCCGGCTCAACGGCCCGGTTCCAGTGTTCGACTCAGGTCACGAACAGGTAACTGTTGGCTTCGAAAGTTGACGCCAACGGCAGTCCGGTCGTAGCGTGCATAGCGCCGACACGGCCGTCGGTGAAGGACGAACACGGACCAATGGGGGTAAGCGTGAGCACCTCGCACGTCAAGCTTGAGATGCGGAACATCACCAAGGTGTTTCCCGGCGTCAAGGCGCTCGACGGCGTGGACCTGACGGTCCGTGCCGGCGAGATTCACGCGATCTGCGGCGAGAACGGCGCAGGCAAGTCCACGCTCGTGAAGGTGCTCTCTGGCGTGTACCCGCACGGCACCTACGAGGGCGACATCGTCCTCGACGGAGAGGTTCAGACCTTCAAGAGCCTCAAGGCCTCCGAGCACGCCGGGATCGTGATCATCCACCAGGAGCTCGCGCTGATCCCCGAGCTCTCGGTGACCGAGAACATCTTCCTGGGCAACGAGATCGTGTCCCACGGCCTGATCGACTGGGACGAGGCCCGCGGCCGCACCACGGAGCTGCTCGCTCGCGTGGGCCTCGAGGTCGACCCCCGCACTCAGATCAAGAACCTGGGCGTCGGCCAGCAGCAGCTCGTCGAGATCGCGAAGGCGCTGTCCAAGAACGTGAAGCTGCTGATCCTCGACGAGCCCACGTCGGCGCTCAACGAGAGCGACTCCGAGAACCTCCTCGACCTGCTGCGCGGACTCCGTGAGCGCGGCCTGACGTCGATCATCATCAGCCACAAGCTCAACGAGATCGAAGAGATCGCGGATGCGGTCACCATCATTCGCGACGGCTTGGCCATCGAGCGCCTGGACGTGGCCGATGCTCCGCTCGACGAAGACCGGATCATCAAGGGCATGGTGGGGCGCTCGCTCGAAGCGCGCTACCCCGAGCACACCCCCGACATCGGCGAGGTGTTCTTCGAGGTCAGGAACTGGACCGTCGAGGACCCGACCATCCCCGGACGACTGATGTCCAAGAGCTCCTCGTTCCAGGTGAGGCGCGGCGAGATCGTCGGATTCGCGGGTGTGATGGGCGCAGGCCGTACGGAACTCGCACGGTCCGTGTTCGGCCGCTCGTTCGGGATCTATCGCGCCGGCACGATCACCCTCGACGGCGAAGAGATCACGCTGCCCACGGTCAAGTCCGCCATCGCCAGGGGCTTGGCGTATGTGCCCGAAGACCGGAAGACCTTGGGACTGAACCTCCTCGACTCGATCCGCGACACGATCGTCTCCGCCGACCTGAGCCGCATCACCCCGGGCCTGCTGCTCGACGAGTCCCTCGAGTACAAGGCCGCCGAGCACTACCGCAAGTCTCTACGGATCAAGACTCCCGACGTGAACCGCGGCGTCTCGACGCTGTCGGGCGGCAACCAGCAGAAGGTCGTCCTGGGCAAGTGGATGTTCACCGAGCCGGAACTGCTCATCCTTGATGAGCCGACCCGCGGCATCGACGTCGGCGCCAAGTACGAGATCTACACACTGATCAACAAGCTCGCCGACGCCGGTCGCGGCGTGGTGCTGATCTCCTCGGAGCTCCCGGAGCTGCTCGGCATGTGCGATCGCATCTACACGGTCTGCGAGGGCCGCATCACTGGCGAGGTCGCGCGAGGCGAGGCCGACCAGGAGCAGCTCATGCGTCTGATGACCACCACCAGTTCCGCCGCCTGACGACTGCGGCGACCCGGATACACGACAGAAAGAAGCAGAGACGATGAAGTCAATTCGGAGCCTGTTCGGGGGTGACCCACGGCAGTTCTCGATGCTGGGCGCGCTCGTCATCCTCATCATGCTGTTCCAGGTCCTCACCGGCGGCAAAGTGCTCACGCCGAGCAACATGATGAACCTCATCAACGGCAACTCGTACGTGCTGATCCTCGCGATCGGCATGGTGATGGTCATCGTCGTGGGCCATATCGACCTGTCGGTCGGGTCCGTCGCCGCCGTCACCGGCATCATCGTGGCGCTCGCGCTGCGCGACTGGGGCATTCCGTGGTGGGCAGGCATCCTGCTGGGCCTCGCCGTCGGAGCGGTGATCGGCATGTGGCAGGGCTATTGGGTGGCCTATGTGGGGATTCCGGGCTTCATCACCACCCTCGCCGGCATGATGATCTTCCGGGGCCTCAACCAGTACATCGGCGACTCGAACTCGATCCCGGTGCCGGAAGAGCTCCAGTTCCTGGGCGGCGGCTACCTCTGGGAGTGGGGCCCGAACACTGGCTTCAACAACTCGACGCTCCTGCTCGGCATCATCGCAGGCGCCTTCGTGGTGTGGCGCGAGTGGCGCAAGCGCGTGCGGGCCGCCCGCGTGGGCTTCGAGCCCGACCCGCTGCCCATCGCCGCGATCCGCGCCGGTCTGCTGATCGCGCTCATCTCGTACGCCACCTACCTGTTCGGCACGGGCCGTGAAGGCACGTCGTTCCCGGTCCCTGGCGTGGTGCTCGTGATCCTGGTGATCATCTACCACGTCATCACGCAGCGCACGAAGTTCGGTCGCCACGTCTACGCGGTGGGTGGCAACCGCGCAGCGGCCGCGCTCTCCGGTGTCTCGACCAAGCGCACGTACTTCTTCGTCATGGCGAACATGTCCGTGCTGGCCGCGTTCGCGGGCATGATGTTCATCGGCCGTGCACGAGCCTCCGGGCCGTTCGACGGCACCCTGTGGGAACTCGACGCGATCGCCGCTGTCTTCATCGGCGGAGCGGCTGTGACCGGCGGCATCGGGACCGTGACCGGATCGATCATCGGCGGCCTCGTGATGGCCACCCTCAACAACGGGCTTCAGCTCATGGGTGCCGGCTCGGACGAGACCCAGATCATCAAGGGCCTCGTGCTGCTCGCTGCGGTCGCCTTCGACGTCTACAACAAGAAGCAGGGCCGGCCGTCGGTCATCGCTCTGCTGATGCGTCGGCGTCCCACGTTCCGTGACGACGACGCCGCCGCGGCGGCGACCCCGGACGGGGGCTCGTCCCAGGCCGGGCCGGTGGGCGCTCAGGAGGAGCTGGAGACAGCGACCTCGAGCACCCCGGCAACAGAGACTTCGCATCCAACGAGGAATGCGAACAACGAAAGGCAGGAACCATGAGAGTGAACATGAGGGGCGCTGCGGCGCTCGCAGCGTTCGGCGTCATCGCGCTCGCCGGCTGTTCGTCGGACCGCGGCGGCGAGACCGAGGCGGACCCCGCGTCGACGTCGACTGCCGGCGCAGCCGGAGGCGAGATCTGCATCGAAGAAGGCGCCGCCATCGGCGTCGCGCTTCCCCAGAAGACGTCGGAGAACTGGGTGCTCGCTGAGCAGCTGTTCAACGAGGGGCTGACCGAGGCCGGCTTCGAGCCCATCGTGCAGTTCGGCAACTCCGGAGTGACGGAGCAGCAGAACCAGATCGCTGCGATGATCGAGCAGGACGCTCAGGTCATCGTCGTCGGCGCCATCGACGGCTCCCAGCTCGGCACCCAGCTCGAGCGTGCCAAGGAGACGGGCGCATCGGTCATCGCATACGACCGCCTGGTCCTCAACACGGAGGCCGTCGACGCGTACATCGCGTTCGACAACTTCCGCGTGGGCGTGCTCCAGGGTGAGGCGCTCCTGCAGGGCCTCGCCGAGCGCAAGGGCGAGGGGCCCTACAACATCGAGCTGATCGCAGGCTCCTCCGACGACGCCAACTCGACGCCGTTCTTCGAGGGCGCCATGAGCGTGCTGCAGCCCAAGATCGATGACGGCACCCTGACGGTCGTCTCGGGCCAGACGTCGTTCGAGCAGGCGGCGACTGCCGGATGGCAGGCGCAGAACGCGCAGACTCGCATGGACACCATCATGTCCGGCTCGTACTCGGGCGACACCGAGCTGCACGGCATCCTGTCCCCCAACGACACTCTCGCTCGCGCGGCGCTGACGTCGGTGGACCAGGCCGGGAAGGATACCCCGGTCATCACTGGCCAGGACTCCGAGGTCGAGTCCGTCAAGTCCATCGTGGACGGCGAGCAGTACTCGACCATCTACAAGGACACGCGTGAGCTGGTGGCCCAGACCATCGCCTCCGTCGAGGAGCTCGCCGCATGTGGCGAGATCCCCGTCAACGACACCGAGCAGTACGACAACGGCGTGAAGGTGGTGCCCGCGTTCCTGCTCGACCCGAAGATCGTGACGCAGGAGAACGCTGCTGAGGTCTACGCAGACGATGCGACGCTCGGACCCCTGACCGAGGGCTGAGTCTCACCGCACGACGCACGGGCCCCGCGACCACCAGGTCGCGGGGCCCGTGTCATGCGCGGGCGACGTCTCCCGCGCTGCGAGCCCGCCGGGACGTTCCGCGAATCGAGCACGTCCGGTGCCCCGGAGTCCGCCAGCACGGTGACAGGCGCTCGTTCGCCGACTGATGACAGCCGTCGTTCACGTGTCGTGCGACGGTGCCGCAGATGGGGTCATGTCGTCCCGTCGGCATGGATCTCGATCACGAACGCCTGTCCGGGATCGAGCGAGGGGGGTCGTACGCCGACGTGTGCGAGAGCCGAACCGGTGAGCCGCACGGCTCCGTCGCGCAGCCATGGCGGCGGCTTCAGGTCCGGGTAGCGGGGCGACCGCAGCTCCTCGACGGGGCGCACGGCGTACGTTCGGTGAGGCTCGAGTCCGGGGACACGCAGCATCGCGGGCAAGGAACGGCCATCGGACGCGACGCGCACCAGCCGGACCACCGCGCTGCGACGGTCATGGCTGGTCACGGTGGTGAGGCGGAGGCCCGGCTCCGCGGTCGGTGGGTGCGCGACGGTGCCGCTGTGGAGCAGGGGCCGCAGTCGCACGTGTGCGGAGATCCCGGCACGAAGCTCGTCGAGTTCCTCATCGGAACACGTGGTCAGGTCCCACTCGATCCCCATGGCGCCAGTGAGTGCCGTGGCGATCCGCAGACTCAGGGCGCTGTGCCGCTGAGTGGTGTGCGCCACGTCGGGGCCCACGTGCGCTCCGATCATCTCCGGCGGCACCAGCAGCTCGGTCCAGCGCTGGATCTCGAGACGCTCAAGGGGATCGTTCGTGTCAGAGGGCCAGATGCGGTCGGTCCGAGACAGGATCCCGAGGTCGACCCGCGCCCCGCCAGAGGCGCAGGACTCGATCTCAAGCGTGGGGAAGCGTGCTCTCAAGGCATCGATCAACCCATACGCCGCGACCGTCTGTGCGACCGTGCCGTGGCGACCAGCGTGCACCGACACGAGCAGGTCGCGGTTGTGGTCCCACTTGATGTAGTCGAGCGAGTACTCCTCGACAAGCGCAGTGATCGAGTCGAGCAGGTATTGCGACACGTCGGAGTTGGCGAGGTCGAGCGCGTGCTGTCCCCTCCAGGTGCGCTCGGACTCCCCTCGGTGGCCGAGAAGCCACTCCGGCCGGCTGCGCGCCAGGTCGGAGTCCGGGCTGACCATCTCGGGTTCGAACCAGAGCCCGAACTGCATTCCGAGCCCGCGCACATGGTCGACCAGAGGGTGGAGGCCATCGGGCCATACGTCGCCGTCGACGGTCCAGTCGCCCAGGCTCGAGGCATCGGATCGTCGTCCCCGGAACCACCCGTCGTCGAGCACGAAGCGCTCGACTCCGACGCTGGAGGCGACGTCCGCGAGCTTCGTGAGTCGCTGGGTGTCGTGCTGGAAGTAGACGGCTTCCCACGTGTTGAGGGTCACCGGCCGCGGGTGAGGTGCCCGCGACCGAGCCCGAACCGCACAGTGGAGTCGCGTCGCGAGCCCGTCCAGTCCCTCCGAGGACCACACGAAGGCGACCTCAGGCGAGGAATGAGACGCCCCCGGCGGCAGCGAGATCTCTCCTGGACGCAGCAGGGCTCCGGCGCCCAGCACCGGCGGTGATTCCGGGAGCGCGTCGACGCGGTAGACGGCATCGGCGCTCCATGCGGCATGCACGGCCCAGACCTCGCCGTGACTCGCGTCGAACCCTGAGCGCCCGAGCACCGTCACCATGGGGCTGTCGTGACCGGTGCGGCCCCTGCGCGTCTCGCGCACACGGGTGCCTTCGCGCAACGGCGCGCGTTGCGGCGCGCGTTCACGGGTCCAGCGCCCGGAGAAGTCGAGCACCTCGTCGACGCCGTCGGGCACCGGCAGCGCGGCCTCGAGTGCAGCGACGTCGAGGTCGTCATCGCCCAGATTCTCGATACGTGCCTGCCACCACACCACGCCCGCGAGGTCGATGCGAAGGCTGATCATGAGCGCCACGTCCGACGACTCTGCGCGCACGTCGATGCGGTGGGCATCGTGGTCGACATCGATACGCTCCCAGCGCGGCAGCACCGCGAGTCCGTGGCGATGGAGAGCGAAGCCCGGCCGCCCGGCCCAGCCGTCGGTGTCGGTGGGGGCGAGGGTGAGGGGCCACGGTTCATCGAGGGCGCTCGGGCCCACGCCGTGCGCCGATGCGGTCGCCAGGGCATCGTCGACGGCGCCATGCAGCGGGCCGCCCCAATGGAGGACCTCGGGCAGGGCGTGATCGTGGCAGGCGAGCACCAGGTCCACTCCGCCGTTGCTCAGGTGCACGAGAGAGGGGTGCGGGGGCTTGGGTGTGGCGTGGACTGGAGTGTCGGGTGTGGTCATGGATTCCCTTAACGGCGCTGTCGTCTGACGGGGGTCAGCGTCAACGGTGGGGCACTCTTTGTCAAGGCGCGCCACGACATCAGCGGGTGGCCGGAACCCGGGGGATGCGACGCGCGTTCTCCCGTCACCGTCGCGAGTCCGCCTCGGCCTGGCGCCGGTCAAGCGTGGCGGCGAGAATCCGTACATCCCGCGACAGCTCCACGGTGCGTGGCGACCCCCAGCCGTCCTCGTGGACCGCAGTGAGCAGGCTCAGCTGAGCACCTTGCAGGCGCTTGAGAGCGCGCGCCGTGATGAAGCCCCCTCGCCTCTTGGCCCATCGCCGCGCCCGGCGGCGGGCGCGCCGCGTCGCGAGCGTGGAGAAGTCCCCGGGGGACACCAGATTGTCCGGAACCACGTGCGCGGCGAGCCCCGCGAAGGTGCGGCGCTCCCGCAGGTGGGCCCACCTGAGCACCGCGAGGAACAGCAGGAAGACGGGCAGCCCCTTGACCACGGAGTTCACGAAGGGGTTGGTTCCCAGGACGGGTGCGTCGAAGAAGCCGTGGAGAGCGATCGACAGCGCGACGGTGCCGCACAGCACCGTGACGCGGCGATTCAGGTCTGCCGTGGCGTTGAAGAAGTGCCCCAGCCCCGCGCCGGCCACTGCGGCGAAGGTCGCATGGCTCCAGAGCCCGCCGATGATCCCGCGGAGCAGGAACATCGCCGTCACCGTGGTCGTGCCGGACTCGGCGCCGAACGCGGCGGTGTAGAGGAAGCCCTCTGACATCTGGAATCCCAGTCCCACCACGGCGCCGTAGAAGAGCCCGTCTGCGGCGGATCGCACGCGCGCCCCGGGGATCAGTGCGAGGGCGAGCACACCGAGCAGCTTGAGCGGCTCCTCCACCAGGGGTGCCGCGAACGACGGCACCCACGGGTTGTCGCTCCCGATAGCCGCCGCCACGAGGTCATGCATCGCCGGCGCGGCGATGACGCCCATGCCGGGAGCCGCGAGCGCTCCCCAGAGCAGGGCGCCGAAGACGGTCGCGGGGGAGCGGCGCTCGAACAGCTCGAGCCGATACAGCAGCACGAGGAACACGAGGCCGTACATCAGCCACAGGATCGCCGAGAGCACCCCGGTGGTGGGGCTGCCGCTCAGCCCGGAGACCACCAGTGGCGTCCAGCGCCAGATGCCGAAGATCGTGAGGGCGGCGCCCGCCCAGAACACCCACGACCGGACGTCGATGAACGACGCGGTGCGCGGCGACATGCGGGGCAGCGCTGAGAGCGTGACCGTCAGCGGCTGCGGCTCGGGCGGGTTCACGGCCCAGCCTCCGCCTCGCGGGTGGCGCCTTGCCCAGCGGAGAACTCGATCGAGTCGATCATGTCCTGCACCAGGGGCTGCGCCGACGTCCAGCTCTCGATCGTGGTCGACAGCACCGCCACCGTAGTGAGTCCGTCGCGGGACACGGCCCACACCTGGGTGGCACTCGTCTCGCTGCTCGCGGAGACCGTGGCGCCCTGATCGCCGAGGTCGGTCTCGAATGTCGTGGGCTCGCCGACGACCCACGACCCGGTGCCGTCCGCGTCGACCGAGGAGATCTCCGCCGCGACCACCTGTGTCACTGACCGCGAGTCCTCGTATGCCGGGACGATCACCAGCCGCGAGCTGCCGCTGGCCAGCACCGTGGCCCGTCCGTCCTGGGATTCGACGCTCCAGTCGTTCGCTACGGTGAGCTCGAAGGCGTTGCCCACCTGGATCACGTCACCCGTGGCCTGGGAGGCATTGAGCTGCAGCTTGGCTGCGAGCGGCACGATGCCGATGAACACGGCGGCGACGGCCAGCACCAGCAGTGCACCCGGCACCGAGCTGCGGCCGATGAGCCGGATGGACAGGGGCAGGCGCCTGCGCAGCACCTCGAGCGTCTCCGTGGTGGGTGCCACGGGCTGCCAGGTGGGCGCGCCGCCCCTCGCCCCGAGGGCTCGTTCACGACGCTCTCGGCGACCGCCGTCGCCGCTCGCCCCCGCATCGGCCGCGGGCCGCGCTCCGGTGCTCATGGCGTGGTTGACGTGCCTAGACCTGCGCGAGCGCCTGGTCCAGGTCCGCGCGCAGGTCCTCGACGTCCTCAAGGCCGATCGACAGCCGCACGGTGGTCTCCGAGATGCCCACGGAGGCGCGGGCCTCGGGGGTCATCTTGTTGTGGGTGGTGGTGGCGGGGTGCGTCGAGATCGACTTCGCGTCGCCGAGGTTGTTGGAGATCGTGAACAGCCGCAGGGCGTTCATGAACCGGAACGCCGCAGCCTGCGATTCGGGTCCCGCCACGTCGACGCCGTCGCCCATCGCGAGATCCAGCGTCACCAGTGTGCCGCCGATGGTCATCTGCTTTGCGGCGCGTGCGTACTGAGGGTGGGACGGCAGCAGGGGATAGCGCGCGACGGCCACTGAGGGGTGGGCCTCGAGCCAGCGAGCCAACTCGATCGCGCTCGCGGCCTGCCGCTCCACTCGTACCGACAGCGTTTCGAGCGCCTTCACGAGGACCCACGCGTTGAACGGGGAGATCGTGGCGCCCATCTGGCGCACCATGGTCTTCACGGGCCCGTCGACGTACTCGGCCGAGCCCAGGATCGCTCCGCCCAGCACTCGACCCTGGCCGTCGATGTGCTTGGTCGCCGAGTAGACCACCGCGTCGGCGCCCAGCTCGAGTGGCTTCTGGCCCAGTGCCGTGGCGAAGACGTTGTCGACGATGAACAGTGCGCCCGCCTGCTTGGTGAGCGCGGCGACGAACGGGATGTCCACCACGTCCTGCATGGGATTGGTGGGGGACTCGATGTACACGGCCTTCGCCGGAGTGGCGAGCACGCGCTCCCAGTCCGCGTTGTCGTGGGCGTCGACGTAGTCGATGACGATGCCCCATTTGTCGAAGAAGTTCGCGAACACCTGCAGCGTCGACCCGAACAGCGCTCGGGACGCCACCAGCCGGTCGCCCTGTCCGAGGATCGACGCCAGCGACACGAACACTGCGCTCATGCCGGTCGACGTCGCGAAGCAGGACTCCGCGCCCTCGATCGCCGCAAGCCGCTCCTGGAACGCGGTCACGGTGGGGTTGCCGTAGCGCGAGTACATGTAGATGTCGATGTCGCCGGCGAACGCGTCGCGCGCCTGCTCGGCCGAGTCGTACGCGTATCCCTGCGTCAGGTACAGGCCCTCGGACATCTCGTTCGCCTCGGAGCGGTGGATGCCCGTGTGGAGCGCGAGCGTGTCCGGGCGAAGGTCACGAGGGAGGTCCGATGCATTCATGGGTTCAGGGTAGCGGCGCGACGGTGCTCGCAGCGGAGGCCGGGCGCGGCGCCTGGCCGATGCGGGCGTGTCCGATTTGTGCCGTCCGCACGGGTGCGGCACAGTGTCCGGATGCCCTCAGATGTGGTTGCCAGCCGGACGCGCTGGCTCGTGCGCGTCGCGGTGGTGCTCGTCACCGCGACGCTGATCGCCACCGCCTCCCTGCTGTACGCCGCGCTCGGATGGCGCCAGATGGACCTGGCCTGCAGTCAGGACTCCGCCGCGCCCCCGGGGGCACTCGGTGCATCGGTCGAGTTCGGGTGGTCGTGGGTCCCGCCTGGCTTCTCGTGCACGTGGCCGGCGCAGGACACCGGAGAGGTCACCATCACCAAGCTCTGGTGGTGAGTCTCCAGCGCAAGCGCTAGGCCGCCGTGCGCCTCGCCACCACGAGCGCGCCTCCCAAGGTGGCGAGCAGCGCTGCCACCAGCGCCAGCGTGTCCCACTCCGACGCGCCGGTCTGCGACAGTTCGCCGACGGCTGCGGCGACGGTGATGCCGGTCGACCCGATCACCGTGCCGTCCATGAGCTGCACCTCGATGGTGTGCGCACCGACGGCGAGGTCGGCGGGGATCCTGATGGCGACGGTGCCGTCGGCGGTCACGGCGAAGGTGCCCAGCACCGTCGGCTCGGAGTACATGACGACCCGCACCATGGCGCCGGTGCAGTCGGGATCGACGCGCAGGGTCACCCGTGCACCGGCGGCGGCCGATGCGGGGGCGGAGACGGCGCACTTGCGCGCCTGGTCGCCGTCGCCTTCCTCGACCGAATCACCGTCACCCGGGCCGTTGCCGTCCCCGTCGCCCGCATCGGCGCAGTCCATGTCGAGAGTGCCGGACCGCAGCGAGAAGCCGTCGGTGTCGTTGTCGTCGACATAGAACGTCGGGACCGCCCCGTCGACGCACATGGCGGCGTCGGCGATGGCGAATCCCTCGTTGGCGATGTTGGCCATGCCCGCCGGCCGCTCGTACAGCGCGGTGGCGACGAACGCGCCGTCCACCAGCCCGTACGTGGCGATGCGTCCACCACAGGCCTCGTCGCACGCGACCCAGAGCACGCCGCGCTCCGCGTCCCACTGCACGTCGGCGACGAGGTCGAACGAGACTGGGGTGGTGTCGAGTGTGGCCAGGCGGGTGAAGTCGCCATCGGACTCGAGCGCGTAGAGGTACGCCTCCTGAGTGCCCTCGACGCCGATCGCGAAGGCGCCTCCTCCGTGGCCCGGGTAGTCGGCCGGGTCATAGACGGCGTCCGTCGAGGCGTCGATGAAGCCCCCCGTCACCAGCACGGCGTCAGGGATCCACGTGACGCCCTCGACCCCCTGGTTGGCTCCCAGCCCGGCGAAGTCGGCCGCGAGGTTCCACTCGTGAGTGGCCGTCAGTCCACCGCTGCCTGCGGTCTCGTAGCGCAGCACCGAGGGACGGCTGATGCCACCCTCGTCGTTGTCGCGCTCGACGGAGACGTAGACCACGCCCGGTTCGCCCGCGACCACCGTGACGCCCTCGGCGTCGACCGTGCCGGTGCCGTCCGGGAAGCGCAGCGTGCGTCCCGTCTCCCAGCCGGTGCTCGGCTCCCAGGCGCCGGTCGCATCGGCCTCGAGCTTGTAGAGCAGTCCGTCGCCGTTCTGGACCGCCCACAGGGTGCCGGACTCGTCGGTGCCCGAGGACGCGTAGTCGATGCCGCTCAGGTCGCCGGAGAACCAGCCCTCCTCATCGAGGACGGTGACCTCGGACCCGCCGGGCCACGCCGAGGCGTAGACCAGGCCGGCGCAGATGTTGGCCTTGCCGGGAGTCGCCTCGGCGGTGTCCTCGAAGTCGCCCGTGCCGTCGGGGCAGCGGCCCCAGGTGACGCCGGCGTGACCGGGCTGGGTGAACGAATCCACGAGGACGCCGTCGGCGTCGAACACACGGGCGGTGTCGGTGCCGCCAATGCCCGCGCCCAGTTCGTCATCGGTCACCACCACGAACGCACCCGCGTCGAGAACGGCGCCCGGAGGGAACGTGTAGGCGTGGTCGTCGTTGTCGTCCTTCACAGTGAAGCCGGTCAGGTCGAGCGGCTCAGCGGAGACGTTGGTCAGCTCGATGAAGTCGGCGCCGCCGAGCATGGCGTCGGTGCCGGAGGACTCGACTTCGTTGATGCGCACCGGGGCCGAGCAGTCGTTGGGCTCGCCCTTGGTGGAGGTGGTGGCGTCGCGCCAGTCGCCGGTGCCATCGGGGCAGCGCGCCCACGTCACGAGGGCGTGGGCGGACCAGGTGTGCTTGGCGACCAGGCTCCCCTCGAGGTCGTACAGGCGAGCCGCGTCCCCGTTGCCGAGGCCGAAGGTGAAGCCCTCCGGATGCGTCGCGCTCTCCTGGTCGATCACCAGCAGTCCGTTCGCCGGCACCACCGATCCGGCGGGCACCACATCGGTGCGGGTGCTGTCGTTGTCCTTGACTGCGTATCCCGAGATGTCGATCGGGGCGTCGGTCAGGTTGGCGACCTCGAACCAGTCGGTGTCATCGCCGTTGGACTCGACCTCGTTGATGGCGAGGCCCGTCGACAGCTCGGCGGGCTCCTCGTCGGGGACCTCGGGCGACGTGCCGTCGCAGTCGTTGGTGTCGCCAGGCGTCGCCGCTGCGGTCATGCGGAAGTCACCGGTCGCGTCGGGGCAGCGACCCCACGTCGGCGCGGTGTGCTGGTCCGCGGGCCACGACGTCGCGTCGAAGGGATCCGTGGCGGTGGCGAGGCCGCCGATGTCGGTGAGCGCGGTGCCGGGGGCGAACAGTCGCGCGGAGTCGCCCTTGCCCAGGCCGAACGTGAAGTGCACGTCAGAGATCAGGTGGACGTAGCCGCCCGCGGGCACCATGCCGATTCCGGTCGCCACCCAGGCGTCCTCGTCCTTGCCATCCATCACCACGACGCCGTCGAAGTCGACCGGGACGCTGGCGGTGTTGACGACCTCGATGAAATCGGCCGTCTCGCCCGTGGACTGGGCCTCGTTGATGCGGAATGCAGTCTCGGGCGTCGCTGGCGTGGGGCAGTCGTTGGCGGCGCCGGGGGTGGCGGACGCGGTGTCGACGAATCCGCCCGTGCCGTCGGGGCAGCGGCCGTACGTCGCCTCCGCGTGGCCCGCCTGCGTGAAGGTGTCGAGGAGCGTGGTGCCGTCGTCGGCGAACAGCCGCGCGGTGTCGGAGCCTCCCAGGCCGAAGTCGAAGTCGCCCTCGGGGTGGTCCACATCGTCGTACTCGGTGAGCACCAAGAAGCCGCCGGCCGGGATGCTGGTCCCGTCGGGAATCGCGAAGGCGTGCGCGTCGTCGTCGTCCTTGAACACGAGGCCGGAGACGTCGGCGGTCGTGTCGCCCGTGTTGATCAGCTCGACCCAGTCCGCGCCGCCCAGCACATCGCCGGTGCCGGAGGACTCGATCTCGTTGATGACGACGGTCGGCGCCTCGGCGGCGGTCGCCGGGCCGGACGCGACCAGGGTGGCGCCTGCGATGACGGCGGACGCCGCGAGCGCGGCCCCCAACTGGACACTCTTCATCGATGTTCTCCTCGTGTGGATGGACCACGAGCGAACGTATCGATACCAGGCCACATCGAGGTGGCCGTCAGGTGACGGTCGGGTGACGCTCCGCAGGTGCGGCCGACGATGGCCGAGGTGCGGGCCTCGCGAGAAGAAGTGGCGCGGCTCCCGGAGCTGCAGGGGGGATGCTCAACGGGAGCCGCGCCGAGCGCGCGTCAGCGGTGCACGCGCACGATCGCGTCGGGCGCCGTGGCGGAGTCGCCCGATCCGGTCACACGATACGTGACCCGGCGACCCTCGGCCGTGACGACATCGACGGAGGTGTCGATCTGCTCGTCCTCGGGGTACACGTCCAGGACGAGCCCGTCCAGGAAGTCGTAGTCCGGGCGGTCGGAGCGGGCGCCCCGGGGGATGACGGCCCCGGGGCGTACGTAGACCGGCAGGGAGTCGAAGCCGTGGGTCTCACGCACCCAACGGCCTCCCTCGACCCGCTCGCCGGTGAGCAGCGACGTCCACGTGCCGGCGGGCAGGTAGAAGTCCACCACGCCGTCATGGGACATCACGGGCGCGATCAGCAGGTCGTTGCCGAGCATGTACTGACGGTCCAGGTACCCCACCGCGGGGTCATCCGGGAACTCGAAGAACATGGGGCGGGCCACCGAGACGCCGCTGGCCGCCGCATCGGCGCCCGCGGTGTAGAGGTAGGGCATCAGCGAGTTCTTGAGCTCGGCGAACGTCTTGGTGACCGACACCGCCTCGTCGTCGAAGGCCCACGGCACCCGGTACGAGGTCGAGCCGTGCAGGCGCGAGTGCGAGGACAGGAGGCCGAACGCGAGCCAGCGCTTGAAGACGCCGGGGTCGGGAGTGCCCTCGAAGCCGCCGATGTCGTGGCTCCAGTAGCCGAAGCCGGACGAGGCGAGGGAGAGCCCGCCGCGCAGCGTCTCCGCCATCGACACGTAGGTCGACGAGTTGTCGCCGCCCCAGTGCACGGGCATGGTCTGCCCACCGGCCGTCGCGGAGCGCGAGAACAGCACGGCCTCGCCCTCGCCGCGCTCCTCGACGAGCACCTCCCACACCGCTTCGTTGTACAGCTGCGTGTAGAGGTTGTGCATGGTCTCGGGAGAGGAGCCGTCGTGCCACACCACGTCGGTGGGGATGCGCTCGCCGAAGTCGGTCTTGAGCGCATCGACGCCCTGCCGAATGATCTCGCGCAGCCGGTCCTTGAACCAGGCCCGCGCATCGGGGTTGGTGAAGTCCACCAGCCCCATGCCTGCCTGCCACATGTCCCACTGCCACACGGTGCCGTCGGCGCGCTTGACGAGGTAGCCCGCGTCCATGGCCTCGGCGAACATGCGTCCGCGCTGGCCGATGTACGGGTTGATCCACACGCACACGCGCAGGTCCTTGTCATCGTGCAGGCGAGCGAGCATTCCCTCCGGATCGGGGAACGTGCGAGCGTCCCACTCGAGGTCGGTCCAGTTGAACTCGCGCATCCAGAAGCAGTCGAAGTGGAAGACGCTCAGGGGGATGTCGCGCTCGCGCATGCCGTCCACGAACGAGTTGACGGTCTCCTCGTCGTAGTCCGTGGTGAACGACGTCGACAGCCACAGGCCGTACGACCATGCGGGCACCACGGGCGGACGGCCGGTCAGCTTGGTGTAGCGGTCAATGACGTCGCGGGGCGTGGGCCCGTCGAAGACCAGGTACTCCAGCGCCTCGCCGGCGGTGGAGAACTGCACGCGCTCCACCGCCTCGGAGCCGACCTCGAACGACACGTGCTCGGGCTGGTTGACCAGCACGCCGTAGCCTCGTGAGGACAGGTAGAACGGGACGTTCTTGTACGAGAGCTCGGAACTGGTGCCGCCGTCGGCGTTCCAGATGTCTACCGCTTGGCCGTTCTTCACGAACGCCCCGAACCGCTCGCCGAGGCCGTAGATGAGCTCGCCCACGCCGAGGTCGAGCTGCTCGTGCACGTAGGTGCGCGAGGGCGCGAGCCCGCTCTCCGAGTAGCCCGAGATGCCGGCCGGCTCGGCGGCGACCGGCGCATCGGCCGCGAGGGCCATGTGGCCCACGGACTTGTGCCCGGAGCCGGTGAGCCGGCGCCCGTCACGCGAGAAGGACAGGTCCCACGGGGCGCCCTTGCCGATGCGCGCGGTCAGGCCGCCCGTCACCAGGCTGGCCCCCGCATCGTCCGTCGTGACCGTGGCGGCGCCGGGCTCGGTCGCGAGGGCGAAGCCCGGTGACCGGTGGGCACCCTGATGGTGCTCGATGCGCACCCGCACCACGCCCTCGAGCGGCGAGGACAGCGTGACCGTGAGCAGCGCCCGGTTGAGCACGTTGCCGCGCGAGACGATGCGCTGCGACGGGGCGTGGATCACGATCCCGTCGCCGTCGGGCGTGGTGGTGGGGGCGATGTCGTACGCCTCCTGGGCGTAATTCGCCGTGACACCGGGACGCAGGTGCCAGAATCCGTCGGTGAACTTCATTACTTCACTGCTCCTGCCGTGATTCCTCGGGTCAGCGTGCGCTGGAAGATGAGGAAGAAGATGATGGTCGGGATGATGCTGATCAGCGTTCCGGCGATCAGCGTGGTGGTGTCCGTCTGACGCTCGCCGCTCAGCTGCTCGAGCACGAGCGGGACGGTGAGCGAATCGGACGTGTTGAGGAAGGCCAGCGGCAGCAGGAACTCGTTCCACGTCCAGATGAAGAAGAACACCATCAGGACGGAGAGCGTGGGCCGCACCACGGGCACGATGATCGAGCGCAGGATGCGCCACCGGCTCGCCCCGTCGACGGCGGCCGCCTCGAGGATCTCCTTGGGGAAGGTGCCGAGCAGGCTCGACAGCAGGTAGGTGCCGAATGCGGACTGGATCACCACGAAGGTGATGATCACGGACCACGAGTTGGACAGCAGCCCCAGGTCGTCGTAGAGGGTGAACAGCGGGTCGAACAGCATCTCTTGCGGCACGAGGTTGGCCATGAGGAACAGCAGCACGATCCAGGTGCGTCCGCGCACCCGGCCGATGCCGATCGCGAACGAGTTCAGCACCGACACGACGACCGCGAGCAGCGCGACCATCGTCGAGATGAAGACCGAGTTCCACAGGGCGCGGAGGAAGTCGTTCTGCTCCCAGAACGTCTGGATTCCGGTGAGGTCGAACGACCGCGGGAGATCCAGCGGGCTCGACGTCGAGTAGTCGGCGGGCGACTTGAACGCGTTGATCAGCAGCAGCAGGATCGGGAACACCACGATGGCGGCGCCGAGGACGCCGAGCAGCATGAGGATCCACTCCGCCGCGGTGCGGGGACGGCCGCCGCGGCGGCCACGGGCCTTGACGAGCTGGTCGTCGCTGGGGGGTTGACCGCTTCCGGCCGATGCGCGGGTGGTGTCCTTCTGGACAGGCGTGGTGGTCATGAGGTCACGCGTCCTTTCGCTCGGAGCGGTTCTGCACGCGGATGAAGATCACGGCGACGATCG
This sequence comes from Demequina aestuarii, assembly GCF_000975095.1. Lineage (GTDB taxonomy): Bacteria > Actinomycetota > Actinomycetes > Actinomycetales > Demequinaceae > Demequina > Demequina aestuarii. Next base: position 85,761 of record NZ_BBRD01000002.1, on the reverse strand, counting down.
CCACGAGGATCGTGATCGACGAGGCGATCGCGGCCGCGTAGCCCTTGTCGGTGCCGTTGACGAACTCGTTGTACGCGTAGAAGGACGGCACGTACGTGGACTTGTTCGGACCGCCCTGGGTGAGGATGAAGACGGGCGCGAAGACCTTCATCGCCGCGATGGTGGTCGTGAGGGACACGACGAACACCTCGGGCTTGATCTGCGCGAGGGTGATCGCGCGGAATCGCTCGTACCAGTTCGCGCCATCGAGCTCGGCCGCCTCGTACAGCTCGGGGTCGACCCGCTGGAGGGCCGCCATGAAGATCACGATGGGGTAGCCGATCTGAATCCAGATCATCAGCACCATGACCGATCCCATGGCGGTGGGGTAGGAGCCGCCCAGCCAGTTCACGGTGGTCTCGGAGCCGGTGATGAACGTGAGGAACTGGTTCACCACTCCGTCGGAGTTGGGCTTGAGCAGCCAGCCGAACAGCACGCCGGCGACGGCGATCGGCAGGATCTGCGGCAGGTAGTAGGTGGCGCGCAGGAAGCTGGAGAGCTTGCCGCCGAACCGGCGGCCGATGACGTCGAACAGCAGCGCCGCGATCACCAGGCCCAGCAGGGTGGGCACGATCACCATGGCGACGATCACCAGGATGATGTTCTGGAATGACTGCAGGTACTCCTGGTCTTGGAAGAGCGCGGCCCAGTTGTCCAGCCCGGCGAACTCCTCTTCGGCGCGGCCACCGCGCCAGTGGAAGAAGCTCAGCCGCAGGTTGCGGACGATCGGGTAGAAGATGATGACCGACACCAGGAGGGCGCCGGGCAGGAAGTAGAGCCAGTAGCCGAGCTTGCGGCCGCCGCGCTCGGGGATGCGGGCGGGTTCGGCCGAGCGCTTGCGCCGCTTGGGCGTCATCGTCGAGGTCATGATTGTCCTTCTCCGGCGCGGCCCGGGCGGTGAGGCCCGGGCCGCGCCTGTGAGTGGAAGGGGCTAGTCGCGGAGGTCCGCGACGTGGTCCTCGTAGTAGGACTCGAGTTCGGCCTGAGCTTCCTCAGCCGTGAAGTCGCCGTTCACCAGCCCCTGCAGCACACCGTTGAGGTCGCCGTAGAAGTTGGGGGTGGGCCAGTCGGGGTAGAACGACAGGCCGTCGCGCTCGTTGACCTCGTTGAACAGCTCGATGAGCGCCTGGGCGTTCTCGTCGGTGATGTCCGCGGGGTCGGCCGCGACGGGCAGGCCGCCGGAGTCGCCCAGCAGTGCCTGGATCTCGGGACGCATGGTGATGTCGATGAACATGCGAGCGAGCTCGGGCTGCTCCGACTCGACCGGGACGACCCACATGTTGCCGCCGGATCCGGGGGTGAGGTCGGTGGACGGCCAGTTGGTGATGCCCATCTCGAAGTCAGACACCTCGGTCAGGAAGCGGCCGTACCACCAGGAGCCCGAGTAGAACATCGGCACGTCGCCGTTGATGAACTCGAGGCCTGCGTCCTCGGCGGTCATGCCGGTGACCTCGGAGGAGATGAAGCCGTTGTCGACCCACTCCGCGATGGTCTCGGTCGCGTAGCTGATCTCCGGACCCTGCCAGTCGACCGGCTCCGTGTAGAGCTGGTAGGCGTTGACGAAGTCGCGGCCGCCCTGGCTGAGCGCGAGCTGGTACCAGAGCTGACCCAGCGGGTACTCCTGGACGGACTCCGCAAAGGGAGTGACGCCCGCATCGGCGAAGGTCTGGGCCGCGGCCTCGACCTCTTCGATGCTCGTGGGGACCTCGAGGCCGTACTCGGCGAACATGTCCTCGTTGTAGTAGAGGAACGTGAACTCGCCGTAGTTCGGGACGCCGTAGTAGCTGCCCGAGCCCATGATCCCGTCCTCGTTGTACTGCGCGGTCGTGGCGACGGAGTCGGCGAGCTTGTCGCCCCAGCCGTACTCCTCATAGGCATCGTCGAGGTTCTCGAGCACTCCGATCGCCGCGAGCTGACCCGCCGTGGCGTTGCCCTTGTTGTACTCGGCGACGTCGGGGGCGTCACCCGAGTCGAACAGCTGCTCGGCGGAGGTGCGCAGGTCCTCGAATGCCGTGAGCTGGAGGTCGACGCTGGCGCCGGTCTCCTCTTCGAAGATCTCGATGGCGCGGTCCCAGGCGATGCCCATCGCCGAGTCCTGGCCTTCGAAGTGCATGACGGTCAGCGTCTCGCCCGACCAGTCGCCGTCGGCGGGGGTCTCGGACCCGCCGTCGTCATCGGATGAGCACGCGGTGAGCGTGAGGGTCAGGGCGCCGGCCGTGGCCAGCGCCGCGAGGGTCCGTGATCGGTTCCTCATTTTTCTCTACCTCCTTGTAGGTGCTCGGGACCGGGGTGGCCCGTCGCGGGGGTGGTCGTCCTGTGCGCTTCTTCGTTTGGCGAAGCGCTTCGACAGTGATCGTCGTCGTGCGTATTCAGTTGTGGTGGTGCGGGTCCCGCGTCGCTGTCGAAGCGCTTCGATGAAGCGCAGCCGTCACGAGCGCGGGGTGGGGGGAGTCATGTGGCCGGTGCCGTGACGGGCGCGGACGTGGTCACGCTGGTGCGCGCGACCGAGCCGAGCTCGATGTAGGTGGGCGGGATCAGGGTGGTCTCCGGTGGGGACTCACCGTTCTCCACGATGCGGGCGAGCATATCGACCGCCGCGGAGCACGAGGCGTGCGCGTCGAGGGGGATGGTGTCGAACGGCACGGGGAAGCGAAGAGTGGAGAACGTGACGCCTGCGGCCACCACGGCGACGTCTCGCGGAACCGAGCGGCCCAGGCCGGCGAGGGCGGCGGTGACCGACCCGGCGACATCGATGTTCGTGTTGAGCACGATCGCGTCGAGGTCGGGCTTGAGCTCGAGGAGCTCCGCGATGGCCTCGTGAGCACGGTGGTGGGTCGGGTTCGCGACGGCGATGTCGATGCCGCGCAGGGCGGCGTGGTGCTCGAAGCCGTGGCGGAACCGCAGCGGGAAGTTGGACTCGCGCACCAGCGTCTCCTCGGGGTGCGAGATGAGGCCGATGCTCGTGCGGCCGGCGTCCAGGAGCCTGTCGATCGACATGGCCGCTGCGGCCTCGAAGTCGAGGTCAACGCACACCAGGCCGGAGGTGTCCTCGGGGATGCCGATGAACACGGTGGGGCAGGAGAGCTGACGTGCGAGCGCGGCGCGATCGTCATGGGCGTCGACGTCGAGCACGATGATGCCGTCGGCGAGGCTGGTCGCGGCCGAGCGCTTCATGCCCTCGAGGGCGTCCTTGTGGACCAGCAGCAGCGTGTCGTAGTCGCGTTCGCGAGCGGCCTTGGTGACCTCCATGGCGAACGTCATGTGGGCGCTGTGGTCGGTGTCGGGGTGCAGCGGTGCCGTCACCGCGAAGATGTGCGAGCGGTTGGCGGCCAGCATGCGCGCCGAAGCGTGGGGGAGGTAGTTCAGCTTGGTGGCGGCGTCCTGGACGCGCTGGCGGGTCGTGGCGCTGATGGCCCGCTTGCCGCTCAGGGCGTACGAAACGGTCGAGATGCTGACGCCCGCCTCGCGGGCCACATCCTCGATCGTCGCCATCATTGACTCCATCGTCGTCGCACTGGACTGCTTCGTCGAAGCGCTTCGAAGCGCCTCGTTGACGACGACACTAAGTTGCCGATGGCAACAATGCAAGTCGTGTGACCAAATCGTGACATCCCACGCGAACGTCGGTCGCCGCGGGCGTGGACGAGGTCGACTAGCCCTGACGCCAGGGCAGCCCGGCCGCGCGCCACCCCTGCCATCCACGGTGCCCGTCGCCGTCGACCGCGCCCTCGAAGCCCTCGAGAACGTTGTAGGACGGGCCGATGCCCGCATCGGTCGCCGCGACCGCCGCGCCGATCGAGCGCTGACCCGAGCGGCACAGGAAGATCACGGGCGCCTCGGAGCCGGGCTCGAACCCGCCGTCCTTGAGCTGCTCCACGAACCGGAAGTTGCGCTGCCCGTCGGGGTAGCTCACCCACTCGATGAACAGGGTCTCGTGGTCGGTCGAAGACGTGTCGGGCACGCCCACGAACCGCCACTCGGCCTCGGTCCGCACGTCGACGAGGCGCGCATCCGGGTTCGAGGTCAGCAGCTCCCAGGCCTCCTGGGGGGTGATGTCTCCGGCGTAGTTGCTCACGAGCGGTCCTTCCGAGGCGGCACCGGCGGGGCGTCCGATGCGGGTGCGGGGGCGGCGCCCCACGCTCGGGGGCCGATGCGCGTCAGTCTAGGGCTGCAGCGATCCCCTCGTCAGACGTTGTGGCGAGCATGAGTTCATGGTCGACTTCAAGGTCGCTATCGCGCGTGCTCCGGGTGGCGGACCCGGCTCCTCCGGGTGATGCTCTGTAGCGAAGTCGCGCCCGCGAGTACTCCCAGGCCGATGACGATCGTCAGCAGTGCTTGCAGGATCGCGACGCTCCATAGGAACCCCAGGCCCCCGTCGCCCGCGAAGGCGCCGGCGGAGTATGAAGAGAACAGGGATCCGATCAGGGGGAGGGCAAGGGCTGATCCCGCCGCGAGCCCGATCATCTGCGGCGCCGCGTACCGAATGGCGCGTGCCATCCGCTCGGACCTCGCGTCCAAGCCGAGGCCGGATGCGATGGCATCGTCCTTGCGTGCGATTCGCCGCGTTCCCACGAAGATCGAAGCGCACAGCGTCTGTGCGATGATCGCGATGGCGACCGTCATCTCCCAGTGAAACTGCGTACTCGCGCTGTGAAAGATCAGTTCGAATGACGCGTCATTGGCCGTGGAGGCAAGCCAGCCGAACGACGCTGACCCGACCGTGTACGCACAGATGGCGGCTGTCAGGCCAACAGAGGCAACGCACTGGACGGTGATCAACGCGCCTGCCTGGCGCGGATGGCCCGACAGCTCCAGCCCGGCACGGATGGCTACTGGTTCGGCGCGGGCGCTGAGCAGCCGGCCGAGCCACCTCGCGGTTCGGCGGGACATCTCGACAATCAACGCGAGACCGGACGTGACACCGGCGATCGCTGCGACCGCTATCGCTAGCGCGCGCTGATCGTTGTCGACCGGCATCGCACTGAGTGCGCCGACATAGGAGAGTCCGAACAGCACCGCCACGGGAGTGACCGGGACACGACGCGTCACCTCCATCTCGTCGATGGTGGAGACATCCTTGAGCGCGGCTGAGGGCGGCACTCGAGCGCTCAGGAACGCCGGAACGCCCGCGATGACGAGGCCGAGCATGACGCCTCCGAGCACGACGGTGATGGCTAGAGCGCTACTCACCGTAAACGCCACCGGGGGAGGCGCGGTCAGGGTGGCCTGTCCGGCAGAGTGGCTCGCAGCCGCCGCCGCGAGCCCGCACACCATCCCCACGGCGCCGCCGATGCCGCCGATGACGATTCCCTCGATGAGCGTGGCGCGAACGAGGCGTCCGCGTGTGGACCCCAGCGCGCGGGCAGTCGCCGTCCAACGCGCGCGTTCCTGAGCCTGCGCGCGGCCCACGGCGAAGGCGGTCACCAGTACTCCGCCTGTGACCACGAGTGCGAGGATCACGATCTGAGCGTCAGCGTTGACACCCCACCCACCCTCATCCCACGCAGCGCTGGCCGGGATTGCCGAGGCAAGGGAAGGCGTGTCGTGGTTCCAGCGGAGCGCCACGGTTAGCGGGGCGTTCAGTTCGGTGCCCGCGCCGTCGTTGGCCTCGCGCATCGACTCCGCCACCAACGTGAGGTCCGCCTCAGACAGGTAGAAGACGCCGTTGTGTCCGCGCCCAGATTCCCCGCCATCGTTATAGGCGATGCCTGTGATCACACGGGTGCCCACTGATGGGGCGATACCGCTGTTGTCCATGGGCTCCCTGGCGATCTCCACCGAGTCGCCGACCGTTGCCCCGAGTGAGTCCGCGACCGAGGCCTGTACGACCACGTCGCCGGCTCCGGGAGGCTCTCCCGATGACAGGATCACGTCCCAGCGCACGTCCCCACTCAGCACGAGCCCCGTCTGCGGCACTCCTCCATTCGGACCGGGGATCCCGGTCATGCTAAGGGCCCAGCCTTCGCGTGCTGCGACGGCCTCTGCGCCTTCGGCATTCGCGTCTGCAAGGAGCGAGTCAAACTCCGCCGCAGTCATCGGCACCCCCCACTGCTCGGCCCGTGCGAGATCCTCCCCGCCGTCGACGATGGCGATCTGAGTGCTGTGCGCGCGCTCCCCGCCGCGCATCGCAAAGGAGTGCCTCAGGAACGCTTGCTCCGACAGCACCGTCCCCCATGCGAACGACGCCAGCCCCGCGGCGAGCGCGATGAGGGCAACGGACCACACGAGGTAGCTGTGGCGTGAACGCAGTTGTTCCTTGACGAGTGTCCACGTCATCGCACGCCCTCCTTCGCCTTCGTGCGGAGCGCATCTACGGGCGTGGGTCGCCTTCCACTGGGGCGTCCGGTCGCCCACGCGGTGAGGTATGCCGTGATGGTCATGACGGCCACGCTGGTGATTCCCACGATGGCCATGGCCGTCCAAGGAGTCGAGAGCAGGCCCATCATCAATGCCGAGTCCACCTCGACGGACCGCAGCGACAATCGCCCTTGTTGAAGCGCCGTCATCAGGACACGGATCGCGGCGCCCACTGCCATGCCGCCTGCGAGGGTGAAGGCGCTTACCACAGCCATCTCGATCGCGACCGCCGCGCGCATGGTGCGGGCGGTAGCTCCGAGCGCGGTCAGCGTGCCATCGTCGTCACGACGGCGCCGCACCGCGCCCACGGCGACCAACACCAGGGGGAGGATGAAGACCGCGGCGTAGAGCACGGCGTTCACCAGGGTGTTCCACAGCGGCATCGAGGAATCGACGTAGCCGCCAGGGGTGGAGGAGCCCGTCCCCGTCGCGCCCGGTACCTGCCAGGTCACGTCGTCGATTGCCCGAGTGACGGCGGCGATGTCGGCATCTTCAGCGGAGAAGATGAAGAAGGCGGGCTGAGGCGAGGTGAGATCTACGAAGTCGGCATTGACGAATGCAGCGCAACAGTCCTCGATCGGGACGATTCCCTCGGCGTTGAACTCCTGGCGCTCGACCAGGTCCGTCGGGGCTTGGCCGTTCCATAGCGATGCCGCCACCGAGGTCGGGTGCCGTTCCAATGCATCGGCCAGCGGGTCGTCCCAACTCCGCAGACTCTTGGGCGCAACTGCATAGACGGAGCTGTGGGGCTCGGCGTATTCCAGCATGATTCCTTGGGCTGGAATGACATGGTCGACCCCTTCGATGGCTCTGTACCGATCTGCCAGGGCGATCGCGTCGACGTCGCCTTCCACCGACGTGATGCTCACGAGGCGGTCGCTCACGGCCGGGTAGGGATCCTGTGACGGCACGGATGCGATCAGAAATCCGAGCACTGCCAGCACGGTGACGATGCGGGCCGATGCGCGGGAGCGGTCGCCTGCGTATGTGGCGAGCACGGCGCCGACGCGCCCGTCCCGGCCGACGGCACGCGCCGCGGCGTCGAGGACAACGCCGCGGCGTCCACGCAGCCAGGGAACCGCGACCCACAGCCCGAGCGTGAGGGCACTGAGCCACGCGACCATCATCGCAATGCCGGCAGTGTTGGTGACGTAGAAGCTCACGTCCCACGCCCCGGCGTCGCGCTCCGCGATGGCAAGTCCCGCGATGATCCCGCCGGAGAGTGCGAGGGTGGTGCCGGTGAGCAGCGCGCGGACTCTGAGGGACGGCCGATGCGCTGGCTCGCCTCGCAGGTCCGCCGCGAGGGCCTCCACCGGAGTTCGTGGTCGGTGCGCGGCTCGCGTGATGTGCGCGAGCACGAGGGCAAGAAGTACGGCCGCACCCATGATCGCGCGACTGGCCCACATGTCGGGGCTCGTCGTGACGGGGTTCAGATCAGTGCCGACGAGCATGGCGACGTGTATCCCCGCCGCGATGAGGAACGCTGCACTGACCGCGATGGCCCCGTCCCGTAGCCCGGAGAGGGCAGCAGTTCTGATTGAGGTGGAGCGCGTCTGGCCGAGCGCCGCAAGCACTGCTCCCTCCTCGGGGTCCCGAGAAGAGACCATGCCCAGCACGCCGCGGAGGATGACGAAGAGCAGAAGTGTAGGAACAGCGAGCGCGGTCAAGGTGAACCACGTGGGGAAGAACTGCGCGTCCGCGCCGCTCGTGACGCATGTGGCGTCCGCGCACTCGGCCGCGTCCCACGGCAATGCGGCGGTCATGATGAGGAGCGCGTATGCCCCCGAGATCGCAGCGGCGACGGCCCTCATCGGACTGCTCTTTCGTCCGTGTGACGTGAGAGGGGCGTAGTCATGGCGTTCCCGCCTTCTGAGCTTCGGAGAGTTGTTGGGCGGGGCTCAGACGATCGAGCCGCACGCGGATGAGGGCGGCACCACCGGCAGCGATCACTGCCGCGCCGACCACCAGCCCGAGGAGCACGCCCCACGGCATGATCGTGAGCGTGTGGCCCATGTTCCACAGCACGAGGCCGGGACCGGCCGCCCTGATGGGCGAGGAGAACGCGACCGCAGCCGCGAGCGGCCCCAGGAGAGCTCCGCCGAGGCAGCCGACGGCGCCCGCGACTGCGGTGACCAGGAACGATTCGAGAGCTGCTGCCCCGCGCAGTGCGGAGGGGGTAGCGCCGAGTGCCAGCAGCGTCGCCTGATCGCGAGCGCGCAGTCGCTGCCCCGACCAGGCAAGGCCGACGACGATGGCTACGGCGACAGCCAGGAACGGAGCCGTGACGGCAGTGACCAGCCCCGGGCTGGTGCTGCTGCTCCACCTGAAGGAGGCGTTTGCGCTGGAGGCATGGAGTCCGTCCAGATCGTGGGCAGAGAGCGCCTCATCGACGGTCACCTCACCGGCGGGGTACAGCATCACCGCGGACGTCGGGGCGGTGCCCCATAGACTCTCGGCCCACGGGCGCGAGATCCCGGTCCAGGGGGAGGGGCCATTGACTGCGTCGGCGTCCCCCCGCACGCCGTTCACCTCGATGTGCAGTCCACCTGGCCCAGAGGACGGGATCGTACCCAGCTCACCGTTCTGCCACACCGTCCCGTCGGTGAGGTAGAGCGCCTTCCCCGAGTCCTGCACCACGGCGTCCAGCGCTGCGGGATCGACGGCGATCAGCAGGTCCCGCGAGGCATCCATGAACGGCAGCCCATCATCTCCCCAGGACTCGTGCTCGCGGGGCTCTGTGGTCAGCACTCCCGCCTCGATCACCGTGAGGTCCGAGTCGGCGCGAAGGTCGTCGAGAAGTTCCGGGGGCAGTGGTGCGGCCCACCCGGAGTGCACCGACTGTGCCGGTTCGCTGGCGGAGAGTTCGATCGTGCTGACCGTGGCGTGCGGGTCGAGGTCGTTGGCAATGCGATTGGCGTGCTCAAGGTCGAAGGACAGCGCGGTCGCCGTGACCGCGACTCCCATCACCACGACGACCGCGGCCACCGCTCCCGTGCGCATCGGCGTGGGCCTGGCCACCGCATCGGCCGCGAGCGAGCGCGCCGTGCCTGGGCCGGCGCCACCACCGACGGCGGCACCCAGTGCGCGGGTGGCCCGCACGCTGGACCGGGCTCCCGCATACATGAGCAGGCCGGGGAGCGCGAGGCCGGCACCGACGTTGACCAGGATTCCGGCGGCGATCGCCAGTAGCACCCGCGCATCGCCGTCCGTGTCGTCGGTTGACAGGACATCCGGCGCCCAGACCACCAGGTTCAGCCCCGCTGCAGCGAGAGCCACCGCCGTCGCCAGAATGATGCGGCGCCGAGGGCGACGGGCGCCGCGGGCGGGTCTGGGCGCGGGCGCATCGGCGATCTGTCCGGATGCGACCGCGCGAACCGAGCCCCGCGTCGCCCAAGCAGCCGCGACCCAGTACGCGAGTGCGAAGCACACCACTGCCAGGGTCACGAACGCGGTGTAGTCCCAGAGCGTGTTGGACACGAACTGGACCCCGACGAAGCCGGTCATGATCTGGCGGAGCGCCCCGCCGAGTGTCACGCCGCCGAGACCAGCGATGAGTCCGTCGCGAACGCCGTCGCTGACATGACCGCGGATGAGTGTCTGGCGACTGTGGCCCAATGCGATCCGTGCCGCGATCTCCGCGCGCTGGGTCGACAGCCAGAGGGAGCGGAACGCGAGCACGGGGCCGCCCACGACGGCAAAGAAGAAGGGCGCGTAGAAGACAATGGCGAGCCACCCCATCGGCAGCACCCAGAAGTTCAGGCCGTATCCGCCAGGGTCGTTCCAGTTCTCGAAGAGTGGTCCGCTCACCCACCCCATCCACGCGGCGGCCGCACCGACCAGCCCTACTGGCAACCACTTCATCGCTCGACCCCCGCCAGCGCGTCCAGCCCGGCCATGACCGATTCGGGCGTCGGGTCCGTGATGTGACCCTCCACGCGACCGTCGGCGAACAGCAGCACCTGGCTCGCGTAGGACGCCGCGGCGGGGTCGTGAGTGACCATCACCACCGACTGGCCCAGTTCGCGGCAGGACGCCCGCAGGTGCGAGAGGATCTCGGCGCTCGCGTGCGTGTCCAGGTTGCCGGTGGGCTCGTCGGCGAGCACCACGCGTGGCCGGGTGATCAGCGCGCGGGCGATGGCTACCCGCTGCTGCTGACCACCCGACATCTCGTACGGCCTGCGGTCGAGCTCGCGATCGATGCCGAGCATCTCCACCAGCGTCGCCATCCACGATTCGTCGTGGGGCAGGCCGTTCAGTCTCAGCGGCAGCGCGATGTTGTCGCGCCCGCTCATGGTCTGGATGAGGTTGAAGCCTTGGAACACGAAACCGACCACGCGACCGCGCACGCGCGCCAACTTCTTGTCGGAGAGCCCGGTGAGCTCGTCGTCGCCCACCCACACCTCGCCGGAGTCCGGCCGGTCGAGCCCCGCGAGCAGGTGGACCAGGGTGGTCTTGCCCGAGCCGGAGGGGCCCATCACGGCGGTGAGCTTGCCGCCCGGGATGTCGAGGTCGACGTGATCGACGGCCGCAACGGCGGCGTCGCCCACGCCGTAGGTCTTGGTGAGTCCGCGCGCGGTGAGCGTCACGGGGGCCGATGCCGCGGCTGGCTTTCCGGCCTGGTTCAAGGTCATACCGGGAACGCTACGGCCTGCGCTCTGCCTGGCACATCGGCCCCTGGTGTCGACGTGGGCGATACCAGGGTATGACAGCGACGGCACGGAATGCGCTTGGCAAGGCAGGCTGGTCAGCATAAGATTGATGTCACGGCGGGCACTAGCCCTCGGAGCCTGGCAGTCGTCCGGACGGTCGACGAGCCAGGCTCACGTGTTTCTACAGACGGTAGTGCCGGTCGCCTACCAACGGCGCGGCGCGTCGGCGCCAGTCACCACCTTTGGCGTAGGACCACGCCACCGCGTCGCTTACCCAGAGCAGCGGGAACTCATGTGGAGACGCGTGTCGATACCGGAACTCGGTCCGAGTCTGGTGTGTCCGGATGGCCGCGGCGATGACTCGGCGGTCATGCACGGAGAGCGAATCGTCCCGCTCCAGGACGACTTCCTGGATGTCGTCGCGGACTGCATGCTGGACGAGCGCCCGCAAGCAGGCGGGCCGTGCGTAGGTGTCGCGCACACCGCTGATGCTGAAGACCGCGACCCTTGCGTCGAGATCGACCATCGCGGAGAGCAGCGCCCGCCGCCGTTGCGGACTCTCCTTGGTGAAGTGAAGTCTGCGCTGGCCGGGCTTGAGCAGCTGACGAAGACGTTTGTCGTTCTCGGGCATCACGGCAGGTGCGGTCGCTGTTGCGGTGATCCAGTAGCCACGGGTCTTCGACTCGTCGACGAAGACGCGGTCGCCAGCGTGGAATGTCATGGTGGCAAGGTATCCACGTGGGCTGACGCGGAGGTCACGGCCGTGCACTGCCACTGCCCACCGCGGCATCAGGAGTGCGGGTGCACCAGCCCGGCCTCGTATGCCATGACCACGGCCTGCACGCGGTCCCGCGCGCCCAGCTTGGCGAGAACGCGCCCCACGTGCGTCTTCACCGTAGGCTCGGCGAGGAACAGCTCGTCGCAGATCTCCCCGTTGGAGCGACCTCGCGCCATCAGCACCAGCACCTCGCGCTCGCGGTCGGTCAGCTCCGGCAGCGTGGTCGTCGCGCCTGGGTCGGGCACGGCCGAGGCGATGGTGGTGAGCAGCCTGCGCGTGGACGAGGGCGCGATGACCGCGTCGCCCGCGTGCACCGTGCGGATGGCCGCCAGCAGGTCCTCGGGCGGTGCGTCCTTGAGGAGGAATCCGCTCGCCCCCGCCTTGATCGCCGCGACCACGTACTCGTCGACGTCGAAGGTGGTGAGGATGATCACGCGGGTGCACAGCGCATCGGTGATGGCCCGGCACGCCTCGATGCCGTCCATGCCCGGCATGCGGATGTCCATGAGCACCACGTCGGCGGGCGGGTCGAGGGCGGTGAGCGCGGCAACAGCGGCGGCACCGTCGCCTGCCTGCGCCACCACCTCGAGGTCGGGCTGCGAGTCCACGACCATCCGGAAGCCCGCGCGGATGAGCTGCTGGTCGTCGACCAGCGCGACGCGAATGGTCATCCGCGCTCCGGGTGAGCCGCCCCGGGTGTCACCGGCGGGAGCGCCGACCACGGGAAGGTGATCCACTGATCCGTGCGCCTCCACACGTAGTCCGGGTCGATGATCGAGCGGGACTTCGCGTAGAGGACCGCGGTGCGCACCTCGCCCGCGTGCTGCTCCATGAGGGCCTTGACGAGCGCCAGGGTCTCGCCGGTGTCGGCGACGTCGTCCGCGATCAGCACCTTGAGGCCCGCCATCGCATCGGTGTCGAGCAGCGGCGGCAGCAGCACCGGTGCCGGCAGGCGCTCGTCGATGCCGGTGTAGAACTCGACGTTGAGCGTTCCCACGCCCTTGGTGCCGAGCGCGTAGGCCAGGGCGCCGCCGATGGGCAGCCCGCCGCGTGCGACGGCGACCACGACCTCGGGCTCGTAGCCAGAGTCCACGACCATCTGCGCGATCTCCCGCGACGCGTCGCCGAAGCCTTGCCAGGTGAGGATCTCGCGTTCGTCTGTGGCGTCCATAGCGGCAAGTATGCCCGGCGCTGTGACGTCAGGCGTCGGCCGCGGCCTCGAGGGAGGGCGAGCCCGGAGCGCCCCGTGGCGCGAGAGGCAGGCGCGCTCGCACCAGGAACCCGCCGCCGGCACGCGGCCCGGCCGTCAGCGAGCCTCCGAACACGCCCACGCGTTCGCGCATGCCGGCGATTCCCAGCCCGCTGCCATCGCGCCTCGCCGCCGCGCCGCGGCCGTCGTCGCCGACCGCGACCACCGCCGCATCGGCCTCCCAGGTGAGCTGGACGTACACGCTCGGGGAGGGCCCAGCGTGCTTGCGCACGTTAGTGAGCGCCTCCTGGACGATGCGGTACATCGCCAGTCCGGCGCCGATGGGGAGCGGACGGGGCGTCCCGGTCGTCACGTAGCTCACGTCGAGGCCGTCCTCGCGGGCCGAGGCGACGAGCGTCGGAATGTCGCGCAGGCTGGGCTGCGGTCCGAGCGCCACCTCGGAGTCGGTGTCCCGGAGCAGGCCGAGCATCGCGCGCATCTCCGCGAGCGCGGACCGCCCCACGTCCGCGATGGTCTCGAGTGCGCGTTGGGACAGGACCGGATCCTGGGCGCCGGCGAATCGTCCGCCGTCGGCCTGCGCGACCACCACCGACAGGGTGTGAGCCACCACGTCGTGCATCTCGCGGGCGATGCGGGCGCGCTCGTCGGCGGCCGCGAGCGCTCGCTCGGCCTCCGTGTCCCGGCTCAGTTCTGCCTCGAGAGCGCCGATGCGCGCGCGGGCTCCGCGCAGGCGGCCCCCCAGCACCGCGGCGACGACGGCGAGAAGGAGGGCGCCGACGCCGAGCGCGAACGCGAGGAGGGGCCAGTCCATAGCGCTCACCCTAGGCCGGGACCAGTCGTCGCCCCGACTGTCTGATTCGGCACGTGGACTTTCCATCTGACGGACACTGAGGTGTCATAGAGAGGTCCATCCCTGCCGAAGGAACTGACATGGCCACGTCCCGCAATGACGCCCAGGACGGCGACTCTCGCGACAGCGAGGCGCTTGAGCACCTCGCTGACGAGCTGGGTCACGACGCGGGTCCGTTCACGCCCGCCGTCGCGTCCGCTCCTCGGGACCTTCCCGGACGCCGTCGCGGCGCCGCGCTGTCCGGCGAGGATCGCCCCACCTCCGGCCCTTCCGCAGTGCTGCTGGACATCGGCACGTCACGGCGCGACGGCTTCACGCACGTGCTGTGGGTGTCCCACCTGGCGGAGCCGCTGCTGGGCGCGGAGGCCTTCGAGCAACTCGGGGAGGCCATCGGCACCACCGCAGGAGTCCACGGCGTCGAGTGGGAGGGCGCCGACCACCTTCATGTCGACGCCCCCGACCGCGACCACACGGAGCTGCTGCGGGACGCGCGCGCCGCCGTGGCCGATCTGCTCGACTGACCCGGCCCCCGCATCGGCCTCCTCGCCCGCCCCGCCCTCCTTCACAGCGAACCACCTTTCGCTCGACACGCCGAACGTCCGACCCCGTATCGGGGCACTCTGCGGGGTGTCGCACCGAAGAATGGTTCGCAGTTCGCGCGGGAGGGTCGATGTGGCCGCCCTGCATCCGACGCCCCGCCGGTAGTCTGGGGGCATACGCCCCGGCCGCCTCTCAGCAGCGCTCATCTCAGCACCAAGGGATCTCATGACCGACGCCCCCGTCCGCCAGCCCGATCACGCCCTGGACACCGTGGAGCAGGCCTCCGCGAACCCTGACCAGGAGATGCCGTACGCGGCGCTGGGCCTCAAGCCCGACGAGTACGCGCAGATCGTGGAGCTGCTGGGCCGCCGCCCCACCGCCGCCGAGCTCGCCATGTACTCCGTGATGTGGTCCGAGCACTGCAGCTACAAGTCCTCGAAGATCCACCTCAAGCAGTTCGGCGAGAAGACCACCGAGGCGATGAAGGAACGCCTGATGGTCGGCATGGGCGAGAACGCGGGCGTGGTCGACATCGGCGACGGCTGGGCCGTGACGTTCAAGGTGGAGTCGCACAATCACCCGTCGTACGTCGAGCCCCATCAGGGCGCGGCGACCGGCGTGGGCGGCATCGTGCGCGACATCCTCGCGATGGGCGCGCGCCCCGTCGCCGCCATGGATGAGCTTCGGTTCGGCGAGATCGACCACCCCGACACGGCGCGCGTGGTGCACGGCGTCGTCAGCGGGGTGGGCTCGTATGGCAACTCGCTGGGGCTGCCGAACATCGGCGGCGGCTCGCTGTTCGACTCTGGCTTCCAGGGCAACCCCCTGGTCAACGCGCTGTGCGTCGGTGTGATGAAGCACGAGGACATCCACCTCGCGTCCGCCGAGGGCGTGGGCAACAAGGTGGTGCTGTTCGGCGCCCGCACCGGCGGCGACGGCATCGGCGGGGCGTCGATCCTTGCGTCAGAGACCTTCGAGGACGGCGTGCCCGCCAAGCGGCCCAGCGTCCAGGTGGGCGACCCGTTCATGGAGAAGGTGCTCATCGAGTGCTGCCTCGAGCTGTTCCGCGCGGACGTGGTGCAGGGCATCCAGGACCTGGGCGCCGCGGGCATCTCGTGCGCGACCTCGGAACTCGCCAGCAACGGCTCTGGCGGCATGCACGTGTGGCTCGACGACGTGCTGCTGCGCGATCCGTCGCTGAACGCCGGCGAGATCCTCATGTCCGAGTCGCAGGAGCGCATGATGGCGGTCGTCACGCCGGACAAGCTCGCCCAGTTCATGGAGATCGCCGCCAAGTGGGACATCGAATCCTCCGTGGTGGGAGAGGTCAACGACTCCGGTCGGCTCACCATCGACCACCACGGCCAGCGGATCGTCGACGTGGACCCGCGCACCGTCGCCCACGAGGGCCCCACGTACGACCGTCCCTACGCGCGGCCGGCCTGGATGGACGCACTGCAGGCGGACCACGCGGCCGATGCGCTCGCGTTGCCGTCGTCCGGGGATGACCTCAGGGCCGCCGTACTGACCCTGATGTCCTCGCCCAACCTGGCGGATCGCAGCTGGATCACCGACCAGTACGACCGCTACGTGCAGGGCAACACCGCGCTCGCGCGCCCCGACACCGTCGGCGTGGTGCGGGTGGACGAGGCCACCGGCCGCGGCGTCGCGATCGCGACCCGGTCGAACGACCGGTTCACCAAGCTCGACCCGTACGAGGGTGCGCGTCAGTCCGTGGTCGCGGCGTACCGTGCGGTCGCGATCGCCGGGGCGACGCCCACGGCGATCACCGACGGCCTCAACTTCGGCTCGCCCGAGGACCCGGACGCCATGTGGCAGTTCGTCGAGGCGATCCGCGGCCTGGCCGATGTGTGCGCCGAGCTCGGCGTGCCCGTCACTGGCGGCAACGTGAGCCTCTACAACGGCACCGGCGAGCCCGGGCGCATCGACAGCTCGATCAACCCCACCGCGATCGTGGGGATGCTCGGCATCTTCGACACCGTGGACCGCGCGACCCCGAGTGGATGGCGCAAGGGCGGCCAGCTGCTCTACCTGCTGGGCACCACCGCCGCAGAGCTGGACGGCTCGCGCTTCGCGGAGGCGCTCGGCCACCTGGGTGGGCTGCCGCCCACCATCGACATCGAGGCCGAGAAGGTGCTGGGCGAGGTGATGGTGTCCGCGTCCCGTGACGGCCTCATCGACGCCGCGCGCGAGGTGGGGGACGGCGGCCTTGCCGCAGCCGTCGCTCAGGGCGCGCTGCGCTACGACGTGGGCGCGCGCATCGTCCTCGACGAGATCGTCGAGCGCGACGGCGTCACGCCCGCCGAGGCCCTGTTCTCCGAGAGCCAGGGCCGCGTGCTCGTGGCGCTGCCTCGCGAGGAGGAGGCTCGGCTGGTGGCCATGCTCGAGGCTCGCGGCGTGCCCGCGATCCGGCTGGGCGTGACCGACGACGGCGACGATGCCGTGCTGGACGTGCAGGACCAGTTCTCGCTGCCGCTGGCCGAGCTGCGTCGCGTGTGGGAAGCGCCAGTGCGCGCGCGCTTCGCGTAGGACTCCCGGCTGCAAGCGCATCGGCTCTCCCCTCCGGGTGCCTGCGGCATGGCACGCTGGACGCATGCCTGCTCCGAAGACTCCTCGACGCCGGATCGATCCCCAGGCGGGGCGTGCCGCCCTGCGCCACTGGCGAGCGTCGACGCGTGAGCGCGACCTGCACCAGCCCGGTGCGGCGATCGCCCAGGACGCCGCCCCCACCGTCGACCGCACCACCGTCGCCACTGCCGTGAGGTTCACCCTCGAGGAGCTTGCCTCGCGCGCTCCCGGCCAGGCCCTCGAGGTCCGCGTGCCGCCGTTCGGGGCGACGCAGTGCATCGAAGGCCCGTCCCATCGGCGCGGGACTCCACCGGCGGTCGTGGAGATGAGGCCAGAGGCCTGGCTCGGGCTCGTCACGGGGCGCGTCTCGTGGGCCGATGCGGTCGCGGCCGGCGAGGTCGACGCGTCAGGGGAGCGTTCTGACCTGTCCGCGCACCTGCCCATCGACGCGCTCTGAGGCGATGTCGAAACGTGGGGGAATGTCACGATTCGGTGACCTTCCCCGATGCGCTTGCCGCGAGCGACATCCCTGCATAGTGTGAGAACGCAAGCGCTTACGTCGATGTTCGCGCCTCACGCGGACACGATTCAGCGGTTGGCTTCGGCGGGTCTCTTGAAGACCGTGCCGGAGCTGTACTCAACGAGGAGGAGTGTTGCGCATGAGAAGAAGGATCATCGGACCGGTCGCGGCGATCGCCGCCGCCGGCCTTGTGCTGGCGGGCTGTTCGTCCGACGGCGATGACGAGCCCACTGACGGCGGCACGGCCGGGGGCGACAGCGGCGGCGAGATGATGGCCGGCTGCGAGGACTACGCGACCTACGGCACCCACGAGGGCGCGGAGGTCGAGCTCTACGGCACCATCTCCGCTGTCGAGGCCGACCAGCTCGTGGAGTCGATCGTCCCGTTCGAGGACTGCACGGGAATCGACGTCACCTACAACGGCTCCGACGAGTTCGAGACCGAGATCAACATTCGCGTCGAGGGCGGCAACGCACCCGACCTGGCGATCGTCCCGCAGCCCGGACTGCTGCAGCGCGTGGTGGGCACCGGCTCAGTCGTCGCCGCGCCGGAGGCCGTCGAGGCCAACGTCGACGAGTTCTGGTCCGAGGACTGGAAGAACTACGGCACTGTTGGCACCACGTTCTATGCGGCGCCGCTGATGGCGTCCGTCAAGGGCTGGGTCTGGTACTCGCCCACGGAGTTCGCGGAGGCCGGCTATGAGGTCCCCACGACGTGGGACGAGCTCATGACCCTCACCGAGACCATGGCCGCCGCAGGTGGAGCAGATGACACCTACAAGCCGTGGTGCATCGGATTCGAGTCAGGCACCGCGACCGGCTGGCCGGGAACGGACTGGATCGAGGACCTCGTCCTGCGCCAGCACGGCCCCGAGGCCTACGACGCGTGGGTCGCCGGCGAGCTGGACTTCACGTCGCCCGAGATCACCGAGTCGTTCGAGACGTTCGGCGACATCGCGCTCAACCCGGACTACGTGAACGGTGGACTCGGTGACTCCGCGTCGATCGTCGACACCGCGTTCCAGGAGGCGGGACTCGAGATCCTCAACGGCACCTGCTCGCTGCACCACCAGGCCTCGTTCTACGAGGCGCAGTGGCCCGAGGGCACCGAGGTGGCCGAGGACGGCGACATCTGGGCATTCCTGACGCCCAACGTCAACGCTGATGACCCGGCAGCGGTCACCGGTGGTGGCGAGTTCGTCGCGGCGTTCAACGAGGAGGAGCCCACGCAGGCACTTCAGGCGTTCCTGTCGTCTGACACCTGGGCCAACGAGCGCGTCTCGATCGGTGGCGTGATCTCGGCGAACACGGGTCTGGACCCCGCGAACGCATCGAGTCCGATCGGACAGGCGTCGATCGAGATCCTCCAGGGTGAGGACACGATCTTCCGCTTCGACGCATCGGACCTGATGCCCGCAGAGGTGGGGTCCTCGGCCTTCTGGACGAGCATCAACGACTTCGTCTCGGGCACTCCGCTCGACACGGTGTTGACGGACATCGAGAACGCCTGGCCGTGATCCGGCAGAGGTGAGCTAGACGGCTGGGCCCCGCGCAGTGCGCGGGGCCCAGCCGGACCCTCTCCACGATCTGAAAGGAGTCGGCGATGACGTCGACCGAGGTGCTCCTGTCAGGCCCACGAATTCTCCCCGCGGCAGGACTGGACGGGGATTTCTGGGCGACTCAAAGCGAGAATCTGCTGTTCGGCGCGGTGGCGATCGTGGTCTTCCTGATCATCGTCGTGCTCGTGATGTACGGCGCGGATCTCATCAAGGGCAGGTTCCGGGAGAAGATCACGCTCGTCGTGTTGATCGCTCCGGTGCTGTTCCTCCTGGGCGTCGGATTGATCTGGCCGGCGCTCGACACGACCTGGCTGTCGTTCAACACGGTGACGGATGCACCGGACCCCGACACCGGCATCTACACGACGTCGATGCAGTTCGCGGGGCTCGACAACTATCGCTTCGCGCTCTCCGACTCGAGCACGCTGCGCACGATCCTCAACACCTTCGTGTGGATGATCCTGGTGCCGCTGCTGTCCACGGGGTTCGGTCTCGCCTACGCGGTCTTCATCGACAAGGCCAAGGGCGAGAAGGTCCTCAAGTCCCTGGTGTTCATGCCCATGGCGATCTCGCTGGTGGGCGCCTCGGTCATCTGGGGCAACATCATGTACGACTACCAGCAGGTGGGCGAGCAGACGGGAATGTTGAATGCGCTCCGCTCGCTGGTGGGGCTGGACCCGTACAACTTCCTGGCCGACGACCCGCTGAACACGTTCTGGCTCATCATCATCCTGGTGTGGATCCAGACCGGTTTCGCGATGGTGATCCTCTCCGCCGCGATCAAGGGCGTTCCGGCGGAGCTCAACGAGGCGGCGTCGCTCGACGGCGCCAACGCGTGGCAGAGGTTCCGATCCATCACCATCCCGTCGATCCGCAGCACCATCGTGGTGGTGCTGACCACGATCACGATCATGGCGCTGAAGGTCTACGACATCGTTCGCACGGTGACTCAGGGACGCAACTCCACTGACATCGTCGCCAACCGCATGTACGTGCTCAGCTTCGTCGAGGGCCGTGAGTCCCTGGGTGCGGCGCTCGCGGTGATTCTGTTCGTGTTCGTGGTGCCGATCGTGATCTACAACGTCCGCTCCCTCAACAAGGTGAAGGAGACCCGCTGATGAGCACGTCCATGCAGCCTCCCGTGCAGCAACCGCTCAAGGAGGGCAAGGACCGGGCGGGCAAGGCGACGTCTCGGTCGAAGAAGGCCAAGGAGAATCTGACATCGCCGTGGGCCACCGCTGCGGCGATCGTCATCGCGATGGTCTGGACCATTCCCACCATCGCGCTGTTCATGAACGCGCTGATTCCCGGTGATCGCTATCGCACCGATCCCTGGTGGTCCGTCATGGCCGACGGTGAACTCACGTTCGAGAACTTCAACTACGTGCTGTTCGACTCGTTCGGAGACAGTGCGAGTTCACCGCCACTGCTGGCGAACGTCATGAACTCGATCGTGGTCACGGTCCCGTCGGTCGTGTTCCCGGTGGTCCTGGCCCTGATGGCGGCGTACGCGTTCGCCTGGATCCCGTTCCGCGGCTCGAACTTCCTGTTCGTGCTCATCTTCGCTCTCCAGGTGGTGCCGCTGCAGCTCGCGCTCATTCCGCTGCTGCGCATCCTGGGACCGGAGAACCTCGGACTGGCGGGAGAGTTCGGGGGCGTGTGGATCGCACACACGATCTTCGCGCTGCCGCTGTGCGTGTTCCTGCTGCACAACTTCGTGTCCCATATCCCGCGCGAGGTCCTCGAGGCCGCGCGCGTCGATGGCGCGAGCCACACGCAGGTGTTCTTCCGCATCATCATTCCGCTGTCGCTGCCGGCGATCGCGTCCATCGCGATCTTCCAGTTCCTGTGGGTGTGGAACGACCTGCTCGTCTCCGCGGTGTTCGGAAGCAACAGCACGTACCCGCTGACGTACCCCATCTCGAACCTCGCAGGTGACTACGGCCAGTACGCGTACCTCGTACCGCCGGCGGCGTTCATCTCGATGATCATCCCGCTCATCGTGTTCTTCTCGCTGCAGCGCTACTTCGTCCGTGGCCTGCTCGCGGGATCCACGAAGGGCTGATCGCTCCAGTACGCGACGAGGGGGCCGATGCGCGCGCATCGGCCCCCTTCTCGCGCTGTGACCCGTTCGTGGCGGCCACGGCCTACACTTGGGGCGTGAGCGACGCCCCCCGCCCCCCGGAGCCCGAGGACACGCCCTCGGAGGACGAGCTGAGGCGAATGTCGACGCCCGCGCACGTGCGCCGCGCTCCGCGGTTCCGCCGGGTGATCGGCACGGGCGTGACAGCAGGCTTCGTCGCTGGAGCGCTGTGCGGACTACTCCTTCCCAACTCCACCGGCGTGGGCCGCGGCATGGTCGCGATCCTGGTGGGGCTCGGCTTCGCGCTCATCGGAGGCATGGTGACCGGCCTGATCGCCGTCGGCCTCGACCGCGACACCCCCCGCTATCTCAAGACGGCGCCGTCAGCGGCCTGGCCGCCGCCCTCCCCAGGCGACTCTGCCGTGGGCCCCGACCCCGCATCGGCCGCCGGAGACGACGCCACCCCCTCGACCCCGGATGAGGAGCGACGCTGATGCCCCGTGGAGACGGACGGCTGAATCACGACCTGCTCCCAGGCGAGAAGGGTCCGCAGGACGCGTGCGGCGTCTTCGGAATCTACGCACCCGAGGAGGAGGTCGCGAAGCTCACGTACTTCGGCCTCTACGCGCTGCAGCACCGCGGCCAGGAGTCGGCAGGAATCGCGACCTCGATGGGTGACAAGATCCTGGTCTACAAGGACATGGGTCTGGTGTCGCAGGTGTTCGACGAGCGGGCGCTCGAGGCGCTCCAGGGCCACCTCGCCATTGGACACGCGCGCTACTCGACCACCGGCGCCTCGGTATGGGCGAACGCTCAGCCCACGCTCGGCCCCACGCGCGCTGGCACCGTCGCGCTGGGTCACAACGGCAACCTGACGAACACCCCCGAACTGCTGGAACTGGTGGAGGAGAGGCTCGGCAGCGAACGTCACGACGCGATTCGTGCGGCAGGCTTCACCGACACCTCGATCGTCACCGCCCTGCTCGGCTGGGACCGCTACGACACGCTTGCAGAAGCCGCGCTTGAGCTCATGCCGCACCTCGCCGGCGCGTTCTCGCTGGTGTTCATGGACGAGACCACGCTCTACGCCGCCCGCGACCCCCAGGGCGTGCGCCCGCTCGTGCTGGGCAGGCTCGCCTCGGGCGGCTACGTGGTGGCCTCGGAGACGGCCGCTCTCGACATCGTGGGCGCCACCTGGGAGCGCGAGGTCGAGCCGGGGGAGTTTCTCACCATCGACGGCGACGGCGTGCACTCGCAGCGCTTCGCCGAGGCGCGACCCAAGGGATGCGTCTTCGAGTACGTGTACCTCGCGCGTCCCGACACCTCGATCGCTGGGCGGTCGGTGCACGCCGCGCGCGTCGAGATGGGACGCCGGCTGGCGCGCGAGCACCCCGTCGAGGCGGACATGGTGATGCCGACGCCCGAGTCGGGCACGCCCGCCGCCGTGGGGTACGCGCAGGAGTCGGGCATCCCGTTCGGCCAGGGCCTCACGAAGAACGCCTACGTGGGCCGCACCTTCATCCAGCCGTCCCAGACACTGCGGAAGCTCGGGATCCGTCTCAAGCTCAACCCGCTGCGCGAGCAGATCGCGGGCAAGCGTCTCGTGGTGGTCGACGACTCGATCGTGCGCGGCAACACCCAGAGCGCCATCGTGCAGATGCTGCGCGAGGCCGGCGCGGCGGAGGTGCACGTGCGAATCTCTTCGCCGCCGGTCACCTGGCCGTGCTTCTACGGCATCGACTTCGCCACTCGGGACGAGCTTGCCGCCGTGGGTCACACCGTGGACGAGATCCGCGACCAGCTCGGTGCCGACTCCCTGGGCTACATCTCGTCACAGTCGATGATCGAGGCCACCGAGCAGCCGCGCGACCGGCTGTGCACGGCCTGCTTCACGGGCGAGTACCCCATCGAGCCGCCCGCTGATGCCCGCCACCTGCTCGCCCCTCAGCCCGTGGAGGTTGCTCCGTGACTCGCTCAGCGCCCGCATCGGCCCCGCTCACGTACGCGGAGTCCGGCGTCGACACCGAGGCCGGTGACAAGGCCGTCGAGCTCATGAAGGAGGCCGTGGCGCGGACCCACGGACCCGAGGTGCTGGGCGGCGTGGGCGGTTTCGCCGGGCTGTTCGACGCCTCGGCGCTCAAGGACTACCGTCGGCCGTTGCTCGCGTCGTCCACTGACGGGGTGGGCACCAAGATCGTCATCGCTCGGCAGATGGACGTGCACGACACCATCGGCCAGGACCTGGTCGCCATGGTCGTGGACGACATCGTGGTGTGCGGCGCGACGCCCCTGGTCATGACGGACTACATCGCCTGCGGCAAGGTCGTGCCCGAGCGCATCGCCGACATCGTGCGCGGGATCGCTCTCGGCTGCGAGATGGCCGGCACTGCGCTGGTGGGCGGCGAGACGGCCGAGCACCCCGGCGTCATGGACCCCGAGGACTACGACGTCGCTGGCGCGGCCATCGGCGTCGTCGAGGCCGATGCGCTGCTGGGCGCCGAGCGCGTGCGTGAAGGCGACGTGGTCGTGGCGATGGCGTCTTCCGGACTGCATTCGAACGGCTACTCCCTGGTGCGGCGGGTCGCGTCTCACGCGGGCTGGTCGCTCGACGACCACATGGACGACCTGGGCCGCACGGTGGGCGAGGAGCTGCTCGAGCCCACCCGCATCTACGCGCAGCTGTGCGTGGACCTCGCGGCATCGACTCCCGGCCTGCGGGCCTTCTCGCACGTGACCGGTGGTGGCCTCGCTGCCAACGTTGCACGCGTGCTCCCACGCGGCATGGCCGCGACGGTCGCGCGCGACGCCTGGGATCTGCCCGCAGTGTTCTCTCTGGTGCAATCCGCCGGATCAGTGCCGTGGAACGACCTCGAGGCCACACTCAACATGGGCGTCGGGATGGTGGCGATCGTCGCCCCTGACGAGGCCGACTCCCTGGTCGCCGCATCGGCCGCCGCCGGAGTGCCCGCGTGGGCCCTGGGCGAGATCGTCGCGGACGACGGCCGCGTGACGGGCCCCGACACCGTCCGCGGCGCCAAGGGCGTCGACGGTGGTGCAGTGCTCCTCAGCGGCGCCTACCGGGCCTGAGCGCTCCTCTCCACGTCTGACCCCGACCCGCCGCCCCGGCGCGTGCACGAGACGCGGACGAACTGAGCCCGCGCATCGGCCACCAGGCACGGCGCCCCGCACACCACTCGGATGGTCCGAGTCTCATGCACGGCACTACTGGAGCCTCCCGCGGCGATCTCGCACCCATGGTGTCCACTGCGGACCATCCCGCGTCGCCAGCGGTGCGAGTCCGCGCCGCCTCCGCGCCGTGGTGACGGCCCGCGTGACCAGTGCGATGACGCCGTCGAGGTCGCGTTCGACGTCCTCACGGGTGAACCTCAGCGCCATCAGCCCCCCGACCTGCGCCACCCGGTCGCGCCGTCGGTCCTCCCAGAACGCGCGCTCGTTCATGTGGTAGGTCTTGCCATCGACCTCGACGATCACCGCATCGTCCACCAGGAAGTCCACGCGACCCACGCCGGACACCTGGACCTGAGTGCGCACCGGGAGTCCGACTTCGCGCATGGCCACGCGCACGAACGTCTCGGGCGGCGACTGGCACTCGGCGTCGCAGTGGCGTCGGAGCCAGGCGGCGCGGGTCGACGCCGTGACCGTGAGCCGGTCGAGGTCGCGTGGGGAGATGAGCCCGCGATTGAGTGCGGCGTCGATGGCGGCGAGCTGATCGATGTCGGCAAGGCACAGGCACGCCACGTCGATGGCTCCGAGGACGGTGCCCGCGTCGGTGATCGGGCCCGCGTACCAGTGCAGTCGCAGATCGCGCGACGATCGGCCATGGTTGCTCGATGCGGGTATCGCCAGGTGGAGCCGCGAGTCGACGGTGCGATGAGGCAGCCCGTGCGCGGCGAGCGCGGTGATGCAGGTGCGGGTGCCACGGTGGACGGCCTCCGCGCGCGCGAGCCGCGATGCGATGGGGAGTGCGTAGACCCCCGTGGCGATCCGGAAGACGTCGCCGCTCGCGACAGCGGCCGCAAGCGCACGGCGGGCCACCCCCGACGAGGCGAGCTCCGCGTACGTGGCGACGCCTCCCCGTTGCTCGCACGCCGCGACCGGATCCATGGTCGCTACTGTGGCGCAGCCGGACCGCGGGTGGGCGTTGTCCACAGCCTGGGTTCTTGGCTGCCGTGAGCACCGGACGCGGATCAACTGAGCGGCGTCCGCGCGAGCGGTGCTCAAGTGCCGCGTGCGGGCTCGGATGGTCCGAGCGTCATGGACAGCGGCGGCCGCAATGGTTCAGTCGTGACCGACCGACAGGCTCGTTTGCCCGTTGCGGCGGATCATTACCGGGGGAGGCGCGCCCCGGTCCAAGACGAGCCTGTCCGTTGGTCGAGGGGGCACGGTCCGCCGTGAGAACGCGCATCGGCCGATGCGGAGGGGGCGGGCCAAGTCCGCGGGGGACGGCAGGGCCGATGCGGACGCGGCGCCTGAGAGTGCGACGCTACGGACGTTCCAGGGCGCGTGGGGTGATGAGGGCGCGGGTCAGCGCTCGTCGTCGTCCGCCCACTTGTCGTAGGGGTCCTCTGACTCGTCGGGCTCGGGCGCGGTCGGTGGTGCGGGCTCGGGAGCCCCCGAGATCAGTTCGCGTTCGAGGTCGCGCAGGTCCAGACCGTGGTTCGAGTACTTGAGCTGACGCGCGATCTTCGCGTCCTTTGCCTTCTGACGGCCGCGCCCCATGTCGCCGTCCCTTCTGCGAGTCTTCGCGGGCGCACGTGAATCGCGGGCCCTGCCGCTTGAGTTCTGACACGTACTTTACAACGCTCACGGACATGGGTGCGAGTCCGCCCAGAGTGGAGCGAACAGGAAATCTTACGCAAACGTCGTCATAATTAAGAACGAGGCATGTCTCATGGGTCACGGAGGACCCGTGATGGTCCAATTCTCGAACTGAGGGAAGTTAGTGATGATGGCTGACACTGTCCAAGAGCCGGAGAAGTTGCTTACGCCGAGCGAAGTCGCCGCGATCTTTCGGGTCGACCCGAAGACCGTGACGCGATGGGCGAAGGTGGGCAAGCTCTCCTCTATTCGCACCTTGGGGGGCCACCGCCGCTTCCGCGAGGCCGAGGTTCACGCCCTCCTCGCAGACGCGCAGGAGCAGCGCCGCCCGTAGCGATCGACATCGATGCGGCCCTCGCCCTCCGGGGCGGGGGCCGTTTGTCGTCTCCGGACGCCGACGTGGTCCTGGTCGCCGGCACCGCTGCATCGCGGACGGTGCCACTCGCGCTGGCACTGGCCCAGCCGTCCGGGCGTAGCCTGTCGCCATGACCGTCCACCCCCTCGCCGCCGCTGGCTTCGACACGCCCTTCGGCGAGCTCCATGTCGTGGTGAGTCCTGAGGACTCGGTGGTGCGCGCCGCGGGATTCCGGCCGCTGCGGGACGTCGCGGCGGCGCTGCCCGGCACCCTCGCGGCGCGCGGCTGGGAGGTCGGCGAGATGCCTCACGTCGAGAGTGCCGTGGCCGCGTGGCTGGACGGTGACGCGGATGCCGTCACCACCGTCGCAGTGGACCAGCCCGGTGGCCCCTTCTTCCAGGAGGTATGGGCAGTGCTGCGCTCGGTCCCGGGGGGCGAGGTGGTCTCCTACCAGGAGCTGGCGCAGATGGCGGGCCGGCCGCGAGCGATGCGCGCGGTGGGGACGGCCTGCGCGCGCAATGGCATCGCGCCGTTCGTTCCGTGCCACCGGGTGATCCAGTCGGGCGGGCGGCTGGGAAACTACGGCTTCGGCGGTACGTCGGTCAAGGCGGCCATGCTCGAGCACGAGGGCTTCCGGGTCGCGTCTCATTCGCCCGACGCCTCAGTGACGGTCGCCCGGTGAGCCACGCCGCTGACGTCCCTCTGAAGGCCTGGCTGCCGTACTTCCTCGGCGTCTCCGCCGCGTGGGGATCGAGCTTCCTGTTCATCGAGGTGGCGCTCGGCGAGTTCCAGCCCATTCAGGTCGCTCTGGGTCGGCTCGTCTGCGGGGCAGCGGTACTGATCGTGCTGGCCGTGACCATGCGCGCCGTGCCGCGTCTGACGTGGCGGATGGCGGGCGCGCTGCTGGCGGTCGGCGTCTTCATGTCCGGTCTGCCATTCGTCCTGATCCCCCTCGCCCAGCAGCACGTCACGTCGATCCTGGCGAGCCTGCTCAACGCCACCACCCCGCTGTGGACCGCGCTGTTCGTCGCGCTGCTGATTCCGACCGAGCGCGTGCATCGCGCGCAGCTCGTGGGCCTCGTCATCGGTGCACTTGGCATCGCCGTGCTGTTGGGCGCGTGGCGCATCGATGACTTCCCGGCGCTGGGCGCCGCCTTCATGCTGGGAGCGACCGCGTGCTACGGCATCGGCTCGACGCTGTCGCGCGTGCTGCTGAACCGCATTCAAGCGTCGCCGGTGGGGTTGTCAGCGGTGCAGATCACGCTGTCCATGCTCATCATCGCGCCGGTCGCGCTCGCGACCCCGGCGCCCGGCCCGGCGGCGTTCGAACTCAGCTCTACCGCCATGTGGTCGCTCGTCGCGCTGGGCGTCACGGGCACGTCGTTCGCCTACGTGTGGTTCTGGAAGATCGTGAAGGCGGCGGGCGCGACGACCGCAGCATCAGTGACCTATGCGGTCCCGGTGATCGCGACGGCGCTGGGCATCCTCGTGCTGGGCGAGCAGCTGCACTGGTACGAGCCCGTGGGCGCGGTCGTGGTGATGACCGGGGTGTGGCTCGCGCAGCGCAGGCCACGGCCTCGTCCAGAGGTCGTCCAGGAACTCACGGGCTCCGCAGTCTGACGCCAGCGGGCGTGGCCCGGCGCGGCGGAGAGCCTACAACTGCTTCTTGATCCGCTCGATCGAGGCGGTGGGCATGAGGTCCTTGTTCTTCTTGATCTTGCTCGCGCCCGCCGCGCCGAAGATCACGATGATCACGAGCAGGATGCCGGCGACCACGAGCGCAGCGGCCCAGGGCTCGAGGATGAGCGCGAAGGCGAGGACGGCCGCGGCGATGAGGACCATCAGCATGAAGAAGCCGAGGGCGGCGGCGATCGCGAGGAACGCTGCGCCGATGCCGAGCTGGCGGCTCTTGTACTTGATCTCGACCTTGGTGACCTCAACCTCGGTCTTGATGGTCGCGATCCACTTGCCGGCGACAGCGCCGAGGATCGCGTTGATGACCATTTTCCCGAGCTTCGAGTCAGCCATGAGTGCTCCTTTGATTGCTTGACACCTAGTACACCGCCTATCGGCACACCAGCGCAAACGCACGAGCGGGCCCAGACCTTCCGTCGCAGCGGCCCGGACATGCAGAAAGCCCCCGCCGTGAGGCGAGGGCTTTCGGGAAGTGGCTCCGACCGGCGTCGATCCGGTGACCTTTCGATTTTCAGTCGAACGCTCTACCAACTGAGCTACAGAGCCTTGGGGCGTCACCCCAACCTAAGCACAATGCCCCTTGCGAACAAGGGGCATTGCCGCTCGCGACCCTGACGGGACTTGAACCCGCGACCTCCGCCGTGACAGGGCGGCGCGCTAACCAACTGCGCTACAGGGCCTCGTGACCCTCATGCGAGCATGAGGACCGTATGAAGTGTAGACCATCCTTACGGGAGAGTCGTACCCCCAACGGGATTCGAACCCGTGCTACCGCCGTGAAAGGGCGGCGTCCTAGGCCGCTAGACGATGAGGGCGCCGTCTGACGCGCGATGCTGCCGTGCGTCAAGGACGGTGCCCATGCTACGGCCGGCGGGTGCGAATCGCCAAGTCGCCTCGGCCGACGGCTCAAGGCGGCCGATGCTCGAGCGGGGCTGAGCGAGAATGGTCGGCATGGTCGAGATGTCGCGCGAGGAGTTCGAGTCCGCGGTCGACGACGCTCTGGACATGATCCCCGAACGGCTGCTCGACATGGTCGACAACGTGGTCATCCTGGTCGAGGACGAGCCAGAGGGCGACGACCCCGATCTGCTGGGCCTGTACGACGGGGTCGCACTCACCGATCGCGGCTCCGAGTGGGGCCTCGGCGAGCTCCCCGACCGGATCTTCATCTTCCGCAACCCGACGCTGCGTGTGTGCGAGGACGCCGATCATGTCCGCGAGGAAGTGGCGGTGACTGTCGTGCACGAGATCGCTCACCACTTCGGCATCGACGACGACCGCCTGCACGAGCTCGGTTGGAGCTGAGCGCTACTCGGCGTCCTGCTCGACGTCGACGAGCGTCCATCCCTGGCGCTGCAGGTCGAAGACGAACTTCTGGACCACCGCCTGCGACTCCTCCTCGTTCTCGCACTGCTCGTACGCGACGTGCGGGGGGCGCTCCGGCGCGGCCGTGTCGGTGGTGGTGACCACCACGGTCGCGTCGTTGTCCTCGAGGTGAAAGACCTTCACCGCGGTGTCCTTGGTCATGCTGAACGGTTCCATGCGGCCAGCGTACGGCCGCCGGTCGGCTCTACAGTGTGCCCATGAGGGTCATCCACGGCTCCGAGGGGCCTTTCGAAGAGATCTACGGCTACTCCCGTGCGGTGCGGGTGGGCCAGCATGTCGCCGTGGCCGGCACGTGCGCCCGTGACGACGCCCTGGTGGGCGACGCCTACGCTCAAGCAGCCGATGCGCTGCGCACCATCGAGCGCGCGCTCGCCGAGGTGGGCGCGTCTCTCGCGGACGTGGTGCGGACCGTCGCCTACGTGACCGACATCCGCGACATGGAGAAGGTGGCCGCCGCGCATCGGGCCGTATTCGAGCACGTCCGTCCGGCCGCCACGCTGGTCGAGGTGAGCCGGCTCGCACACCCTCGCTACCTGGTCGAGATCCAGGCCGATGCGATCGTCACCGACGCGGCGGACTCGGCCTGAATCTGCACTCCTGAGAACCTTCAGACAAGGGCGCTCGCGAGAGCACGCACCCCGCGCTCGACCTCGGCGAACGAGGTGCTGAGCGGCGAGAGCCCGACTCGCACGCCGCTGGGATGGCGAAAGTCGGGAATCACTCCCTCCCCCCACAGCTGCTCGACGGCCCGGCGCGCATGCGGGTGGTCGACAGTGATGTGGCCGCCGCGGCGCATGGGGTCACGGGGCGAGGCCAGACGTGCGTCGGGGATCAGGTCGTCGACGAGGGCGATCGCGTAGGAGGTGAGCGCGACCGACTTCGCCCTGATCGCTCCGATGCCTGCTCGCTCGATCAGCGACAGCATGTCGGCGAGCGGCAGCATGCCGACGATGGGCGGGGTTCCGCTCACAAGTCGCCGGATGCCGGGCGCCGGCGAGTATTCGGTGGCCATCGCGAACGGCTCGCGGGCTCCGAGCCAGCCGGGAATGGGGTTGCGGAGCTGGCCGTGGTGCCGCGCCGCGACATACGCCCACGCCGGAGCTCCTGGCCCTCCGTTCAGGTACTTGTACGAGCACCCGACTGCCATGTCGACGCCCCACTCATCGAGCTCGAGAGGAACCGAGCCGACCGCGTGCGAACAGTCCCAGATCATGAGGCCACCGGCCGCCTGCACCACGGCGGTCACCGCGGCCATGTCCGCCCACCAGCCGCTGCGGTACGAGACGCCGCTGACGAGGGCCGCGATCGTCCGCGCGCTCAGGTGCTCCTGGACGAGCTCGGGCGTCGCCCCCGCATCGGCCGGCGCGTCGATCCAGCGGATCGTGAGGTCGTGGTCGTCTGCGAGACGCTCCACGATGAACCGGTCGGTGGGGAACTCGTCGCGCATGATGACGAGTTCGTCCCGGCCGGGCCGAGCGTCGATGGCGGCCCGCAGCAGCTTGAAGATCAGCACCGTCGTCGAGTCGGCCACGACCGTCTGACCGGACCCGGCGCCCAGGCAGACCGCACCGATGCGGTTGCCGAGCTCTTCAGCGCGCGCCAGCCATCCCTCGTCCCAGCCCCGGATGAGCCTCGCGCCCCAGCTCTCGCGCACGAACGCTGGCACCGTCTCCGCCGTGGCGAGCAGAGGGCGCCCGAGCGAGTTTCCATCGAGGTAGGCGACGAGGTCATCGCCCGGCACGAACTCGTCGAGATAGCGCTCGAGCGGGTCGGCAGGTGCCGAAGGCGCAGTCACGCCGTCAGCCTAGTGCGGCGCCACCGGAGGCTGGGTGCGCTTCCCACGCTGAGGCGACCATCTCGTGCACGGTGTGCCGCATCTTCCAGTCGAGATCGTGTGAGGCGCGCCTGCCGGAGGCCACGATGCGCGCCGGGTCGCCAGGCCGCCGTCCGGTGAGCACCGGTGCGACGTCCGCGCCCGCAGTCTCGATGCACGCGCCCACGATCTCGCGCACCGACGTGCCCGTGCCGGAGCCGAGGTTGTAGGTGGAGCGCAGGTCCTCGCCCGCATCCATGGCCTGGGCTGCGACCACGTGCGCTGCGGCGACGTCCGCGACGTGCACGTAGTCACGGACGCACGTGCCATCGGGAGTGTCGTAGTCCGTGCCGAAGATGCGCGGCGCGTCGCCGCGAGACAGCGCCTCCATCACCAGAGGGAAGAGGTGGTGGGGTGACGAGTCGTACACGCCCGGCACGCTGGAGCCCACGACGTTGAAGTAGCGCAGGGCGGTGTGGCGCAGCGGTGATCCTGCCGAGCGACGCGCGGCCGCCTGCTCCACGATGGCTCGCTCAGCGGCGAGTGTGGAGGACCCGTAGGGCGACTCGGGATGGGTGGGGGTCTCCTCAGTGACGAGATCCACGTCAGGGGTGCCGTACACGGCCGCGGTGGAGGAGAACACGATGCGGTCGATGCCGAGGTCCTGCATCGCGCCCAGCACGGACAGGGTGCCGTCGAGGTTCTGCCGCCAGGTGTGAAGCGGGCGCTTGACGGACTCTCCGGCGTCCGTGAACGCTGCGAGGTGCACCACTCCTGTGATGGCGTTCTCCTCCATCACGTCGCGCACGTCATCCTGGTCGGTCACCGACACCCAGCCGAGCGGGACGGTATCGGGAAGGAACCCGCGTCGCCCCCTCGAGAGGTTGTCGAGCGCCACCACGTCGAGGCCCGCGTCGACCATCGCGTGGGCCACGTGGGCGCCGAGGTATCCCGCTCCGCCTGTCACCAACCACGTCATGCGGTCACTGTATGCGGGCTCGCGGGCGAGTGCGCGGCGGCCGCGCGGGGACCCCGCGGTCCGCGCGCCTCAGACCTGCAGCATCACTCCGATGCGGGCGCCGCCGCCCAGGCGCTCGACGCCATCTCGTGGATGGTGTGAGACATCTTCCACTCGATGTCGTCGCCCGCGAGCTCTCCGGTGGCGACGATGCGTGCGGGGTCGCCAGGCCGCCGGCGCTTGACCACCGGGTCGAGGTCCGATCCAGCGGCCTCGAGCAGGCTTCCCACGATCTCCCTCACCGACGTGCCATCGCCCGAGCCCAGGTTGTACACGGGCGCGAGCGGCCTGCCCGCGTCGAGCATCCGAGCCGCCGCAACGTGCGAGTGTGCGAGGTCCTCGACGTGCACGTAGTCGCGCACGCAGGTGCCGTCCTCCGTGTCGTAGTCGTCGCCGAAGATCAGGGGAGGCTGGCCCGCCTTGATGGCGCGGATCACCTTGGGGAACAGGTTGTGAGGCGACGCGTCGTACACCTCGGTGGTGCCGGATCCCACCACGTTGAAGTACCGCAGGCTGGTCGCCCGCAGTGGTGCATCGGAGGCCGCGGTGGCGCGCACCTGGTCGCGGATGAGCCATTCCGCGACGAGCTTGGACTCGCCGTAGGGCGACTCCGGCATGGTCGCGGTGTCCTCGGTGACCACGGGCTGAGAGGGGGTGCCGTAGACGCCCGCCGACGAGGAGAAGACCAGCTGGGTGACGCCCGCATCGGCCATCGCGTCGAGGAGCGTGCCCGTGCCCTCCACGTTCTGCCGGTACGTGTGAACGGGGTGCTTCACGGACTCGCCCGCGTACTTGTAGCCGGCGCAGTGGATGACGCCGCGGACGTCGTGCTCGCGCAGCGCCGCCGTGACGGTCGCGGTGTCGAGCACGGACCCGCGCACGAACGGCACGCCGGCCGGAACGAATCGCTCGAAGCCGCTCGACAGGTCGTCGAGCACCACGGGGTCGATCCCTGCCGAGGCGAGGGCGCGCACCACGTGCGCTCCGATGTATCCGGCTCCTCCGGTGACCATCCAGGCCATGGTGACTCCTTCAGTCTCGATCGGTGGGTCAGGCGTCGCGGCGCGCGCCCTGTGACGGGGTGACGGTGAAGAGGTGGGGCTCCCGCATGCCTGCGGCCGCCAGCGCTGCGGTGACGGCGGCCTCGATGCTTGCCCGCGCATCGGCCGGAACCACGGCGATGGAC
This sequence comes from Demequina aestuarii, assembly GCF_000975095.1. Taxonomy (GTDB): domain Bacteria; phylum Actinomycetota; class Actinomycetes; order Actinomycetales; family Demequinaceae; genus Demequina; species Demequina aestuarii. The sequence goes on along the minus strand of NZ_BBRD01000002.1, from coordinate 52,296 downwards.
GACCCGCCGAACCCGCCCCCGGTCATGCGCGCACCGATGGCGCCGTGGGCGACGGCCGTGGCGCAGGCCAGGTCGATCTCGGGCACGGTGATCGCGAAGTCGTCCCGCATGGAGGCCTGAGACGCGTCCAGCAGAGCGCCGATCGCCCGCGGCCCGCCCTCGTCGAGCGTGCGGACCGTCGCGACCACCCGGGCGTTCTCGGTGACGATGTGGCGCACCCGGCGGTAGGTCTCGTCGTCCAGGACGTCCGATGCGCGGGCCAGGTCGTCCTCCGACAGTTCGCGCAGGGTGGCGACCCCCATCGCGGCTGCGCCCTTCTCGCATGAGTCGCGGCGATCGCGGTAGCCGCCGGTGGCGTGCTCGTGCTCCACACGAGAGTCCATGACGAGGATCTCGAGGCCCTCCTCGCGCAGGTGGAGCGCCACGGGCTCTGCCCCCTCGGAGTCACAGTCGAGGAAGACGGCGTGGTCCTCGCGACCCAGCATCGAGGCTGCCTGATCCAGCAGCCCGGTGGGTGCGCCCACGGCCTTGTTCTCGGCGATGCGGCCGATGCGCGCGAGGGCGAGCGGCGACAGGTCCAGCTCCCACAGGTCGTTGAAGGCCACGGCGACGGCGCACTCGATGGCGGCCGAGGACGACAGCCCCGCGCCCACCGGCACGCGCGAGTCGATGAGGATGTCGAGACCGGGCGCGGTCGAGAGGTCGTGACCCTCGTCTGCCAGGGCCCACGCGACGCCGAGCACGTAGGCGCTCCACCCGGCCATGGCCTGCGGCGTGAGATCGTCGATCGTGAGCGAGACCTCGTCGTCCGTGAAGGTCGAGCGCACCCGCAGCACGCGGTCGTCCCGGAGGCCGACGGCGGCGACCGTGCGGCGATCGATCGCGAAAGGGAGCACGTAGCCGTGGTTGTAGTCGGTGTGCTCGCCGATGAGGTTCACGCGGCCGGGTGCGGACCACGCCCCGTCTGGGCGGCGTCCGAAGCCCTGCGCGAAGGCGTGCTCCGTGGCGGTGACCTGTGCGGGCATGTCTGTACTCCTCGTAGTGTCGCGGTCGTGGGGGTGGTGGTGGCGCGAGTCAGGGGCGACGCCGCGGGGGCGCCGTCGACCTTCTCACGATGAGCTCGGTGGGGATGAGAGTGAGCGCGTCGCGCGCGGGCGCCTCGCCTGCCATCTGCGTCAGCAGGGAGGCGACCAGTTCCTTGCCGATGGCTCCGAAGTCCTGCCGCACCGTCGTCAGCGGAGGCCAGAGGTACGTCGCCAGGGGCACGTCGTCGAATCCGACGATCGAGACGTCATCAGGCACCCTGACTCCCTGCTCGTGCAGTGCAAGGTAGAGGCCCGCGGCCATCTCGTCATTGGAGCTGAAGACGGCGGTGATCGACGGGTCGTCCGCCACGGCTCGCCCGGCGGCGTAGCCGGACTCCGCTGTCCAGTCTCCCTGCAACGGCGCTGGAATGGGACGGTCATGGGCCGCCAGGGTATCCGCCCATGCCCGGCGCCGCGTCCCCGCCGGGACCGAGTCCTGGGGGCCGGCGAGCAGGTGCACGGTCTGGTGGCCGAGCGACAGCAGATGCTCGACCGCGCGGCGCGTTCCGGAGATCTGGTCCGATCCGACCGACGGCAATTGGCCCATGAACTGTGAATCGGACACGACGACCGGGAGATCTGCCGGCAGCGCGAGGTCTGCAGTGCGCTCCAGCTCGGCGCGAATGATGATGAGGCCGTCGATGGCCTGGTGCGACAGTCGCGTGGCCGCGGCCGTCACCTCGTCGGTGGATGGTGACTCGACGTCCACCAGCGTGACCGTGTGGCGCGCTTGGTGTGCTGCCGTGACGATCGCGTCCACGGTGCGCGACTCTCCGGTGCGGGCGAGCTTGTGCACGATGATGCCCAGCGTGTCGAAGGTGCCGTTGCGGAGCGCTCGAGCCGCAGAGTTCGGCGAGTATCCCAGGGTGTTCATGGCGTCCAGCACGCGCTGACGCGTGGCGGGAAGCACCGACTCCGATCCGTTGGCCACGCGGGACACCGTCTGGCCGGACACCCCGGCGAGTCTCGCCACGTCCGCCTGCGAGGGCGCGATTCGCACGCGCGGTGCGCTGGCGCCAGGAGGCAAGGTGCTCATGGGGCGAGTCTAGGGACGGCCGTCGATGTCGCGCGTCGTGCTCGCAATCGTGCGCAGCGGCGGAGAGCCCGTGCGCCGCCTGTTCCACTCCCGACCATGACTACCCCCTGTTGACAGATGATGACGTCAACATGCTACGCTCACCAGCAGTTGTTAACGTCAACATCGAGAATGGCGGTCCTCGGATCGCCCTCTTGAGGAACGGAACTGCAGACAAAGATGTCGTCCATACCTACCGCCCCACCACCGGTGGACCGCGTGCGGCGCCGTGCACGTGCACGACGGCGCTGGGCGGGTGCCGGATTCGTCGTCCCCTTCATGGTGGTCTTCGCGCTGACGTTCATCGCCCCGCTGGTGTACTCGGTCTATCTGAGTCTGTTCCGGGACCAACTGGTGGGCGGCAACGTCTTCGTGGGCCTCGACAACTACGCCCAGGCCTTCGCCGACGAAAAGCTGCTGGAGGGCGCGCTGCGCGTGGGAGCGTTCCTCGCCGTTCAGGTCCCCATCATGCTGGTCCTGGCCCTCATCGCCGCTCTCGCCATCGACTCCAAGCGCCTCGCGGGAAGCTCGTTGTTCCGGATCGGGCTGTTCTTGCCCTACGCCGTCCCCGGCGTCGTCGCGGTGCTGATGTGGGGATTCATCTACTCCGAACGGCTGGGACTCGCAGGGGACGTGAACGACACCGTCGGCTTCGACCTCATGACGCCGTTGAGCGGCGACTGGATTCTGTTCGCGATCGGCAACATCGTCACGTGGGAGTTCATGGGATACAACATGCTGATCTTCTACTCAGCGCTGCGGGCGGTGTCTCACGACGTCTACGAAGCTGCGGCCATCGACGGGGCGGGCCAGTTCCGCATCATCTGGAACATCAAGCTCCCCGCGCTCCGCGGCGCACTCGTGATCGCGACCATCTTCTCGATCATCGGCAGCTTCCAGCTCTTCAACGAGCCGAACATCTTGAAGTCGTTGGTTCCCACGCTGATCACGACGTTCTACACGCCCAACATGTACGCCTACAACCTGAGCTTCGTGGGGCAACAAGTGAACTACGCCGCCACCGTCGCCATCATCATGGGCGTCATCACCGCCGTGATCGCCTATGTGGTGCAACTGCGCGGCACTCGAGGAGGTGCGCGATGAAGCGCGCTGCCCCCGCGTTCGACCGGTCGCCCTCGGCCCTCCGCCCTCGCCGCTCGATACCGCTGGGCATCGTGATGGCCGTGTTCCTCATCTACGCCTTCCTGCCCCTGGTGTGGCTGCTCATCAACGCCACCAAGACGCAGGGCGATATCAGCACCACGTTCGGTCTGTGGTTCGGCAGCGAGTTCGCACTCTGGGACAACATCGTCGAGACGCTCACGTACGGCGACGGCATCTTCCTCACGTGGCTGGCGAACACCATGATCTACGTGATCGCGGGAGCCGGCGGCGCGACACTGCTCGCCACCCTCGCGGGCTACGGGCTCGCCAAGTACTCGTTCCCTGGCAAGCGCGCAGTCTTCGCGATCGTGCTTGGCGCCATCGCGGTGCCAGGCACCGCGCTCGCGGTGCCCACGTTCCTGATGTTCAGCCAGTTGGGTCTCACCAACACGATGTGGGCCATCATCATCCCCTCGCTCATCTCGCCATTCGGCCTCTACTTGATCTGGGTCTACGCGGTCGACGCGGTGCCGACTGAGCTGCTCGAAGCAGCGCGGGTCGATGGAGCCGGCGAGTTCCGCACTTTCTTCACGGTCGCCTTGCGCCTGCTCGCTCCCGGCATCGTCACGGTCGCCCTGTTCGCCATCGTCGCGACCTGGAACAACTACTTCCTGCCGCTGATCATGCTGAATGACCCTCAACTCTTCCCGCTCACGATCGGCCTGCAGCAGTGGAACCTGCAGGCGACAGGTGTGGGATCGGATCCGATCTTCCACCTGGTGATCACCGGGTCGCTGCTCACGATCATCCCGATCGTGATCGCGTTCCTCCTCCTCCAACGCTTCTGGCAGTCAGGCCTGAGCGCGGGAAGTGTCAAGCAGTGATGGGGACGCTGCGACACCACCACGCACGAACCATCCCCACCCAACCCCCAACGATGTGGAAGGACACCTCATCATGACCACACGACACCACCGCCGGGCGATGGCGACCGGCGCCGCGGTCGTGGGCCTCGCGCTCACGCTCGCCGCCTGCTCCGGCGACGCCGAGACCACCCCTGAGTCGACCGGCAACGGCGGCGAAGGCGCGGAGACGAACGACGCACTGGATGCTGCGCTTGAGCGCGGCGGCGACCTGACCTACTGGACGTGGACCCCCTCTGCTGAAGCTCAGGTGGAGGCGTTCATGGACGCCTACCCCAACGTCAACGTCGAGGTCGTGGACACGGGCGGCGCTGCCGACAACAACCTCGACCTTCAGAACGCCATCTCCGCCGGTTCCGGTGTGCCGGACGTGGTGCAGGTCGAGTACCAGGCGCTGCCTCAGTTCGTGCTGCCGGGTGCGCTGCTCGATCTCTCCGAGTACGGCTTCGGCGAGTACGAGTCTCTGTATACGCCGTCGACGTGGGGCGCAGTGTCCTTCAGCGAAGGCATCTGGGGCCTCCCGCAGGACTCGGGGCCCATGGCGCTGTTCTACAACAAGCGCGTGTTCGACGAGTACGGCATTGAGGTTCCCGCCACGTGGGACGAGTTCGTCGAGGCCGGACGCACCCTCCGCGAGTCGGGTGATGACGTGTGGATCACGAACGACTACGGCGGCGACGCCGGATTCGGCACGTCGATGATGTGGCAGGCAGGCGGCCTGCCGTTCCAGATCGACGGCGAGAACGTGACGATCGACCTGCAGGACGAGGGCACCACGCGGTGGGCCGAGACCTGGAACCCCCTGATCGAAGAGGATCTGCTCGCGGACATCCCTGGGTGGAGCGACGAGTGGTTCACGGCACTCTCCGACGGCACGATTGCGTCGCTGCCCATCGGTGCCTGGATGCCTGGCGTCCTCGAGTCGAGCGCTCCCGGCGGAGCCGGCGACTGGGCGGTGGCGCCCATGCCCACCTACGACGGTGAGCCCGCCACAGCAGAGAATGGCGGCTCCTCGCAGGCTGTGACGGCGCAGTCCGAGGACCCCGAGCTCGCCGCCGCGTTCCTGCGCTGGCTCAACGCTTCGGACGAGTCCGTCGAGGTCTTCCTCGCCTCTGGAGGGTTCCCCGCGACGGTCGCTGACCTCGAGTCCGAGGAGTTCCAGGCGTACGAGTCGGAGTACTTCGGCGGCCAGCGCATCAACGAGGTGCTCGTCGACGCGACCAACTCGGTGCTGCCCGGATGGCAGTACCTCCCGTGGCAGGCATATGCCAACAGCATCTACCCCGACACCGTCGGTCAGGCGTATCTCTCCGGTGCTGACCTCAACGAGGGGCTCCTCAACTGGCAGGACCAGAACATTCAGTACGGCTCCGACCAGGGATTCACCGTCAACCCGTAATCCCGTGAGTCATGGCGGGGGCGGCTCCTGAGGAGCCGCCCCCGCTCCGTTCACTCTTCCAAGGAGGAAGGCCCCCGTGCCCGCGCACCACTTCGCCATCGGCGAGCAGGACTTCCTGCTTGACGGTCAGCCTCGCCGCATCATCTCTGGCGCCCTGCACTACTTTCGCGTCCACCCTGGTCAGTGGACCGCCCGCATCCGCGCCGCGCGCCTGATGGGGCTCAACACCATCGAGACGTACGTGCCGTGGGCCGACCACGAGCCTCAGCCCGGTGAGTTCTCCGCGACAGGGGCTCTCGATCTCGGGGCCTTTCTCGACCTGATCCACGAGGAGGGGATGCACGCGATCGTGCGGCCCGGGCCGTACATCTGCGCGGAGTGGGATGCGGGAGGCCTGCCTGGTTGGCTCACGCGCGAGCCCGGCGTGCAGCCGCGCTCGTCCGAGCCCACGTACTTGAGCGCCGCCACCACGTACCTCGAGCGCGTGATGGAGATCGTCGCCCCGCTCCAGATTCACGAGGGCGGACCAGTGGTGCTGGTGCAGGTGGAGAACGAGTACGGCGCCTATGGGAGCGACAGCGAGTACCTGGCCCACATCGTCGACGTGTACCGGCGCAGTGGAATCACCGTGCCGCTCACGACGGTCGACCAGCCCGTGCCTGACATGCTCGCCAACGGCGGGCTGCCCGGAGTGCTGCGAACAGGCTCGTTCGGATCCCGGTCGCTGGAGCGCCTTGCGGCCCTCCGCGAGGCCCAGCCTGAGGGGCCGCTCATGTGCTCAGAGTTCTGGTGCGGCTGGTTCGACCATTGGGGCGCCCATCACCACGTCACGGACCCCCAGGACTCCGCGCGCGAGCTCGATGCGCTGCTCGGTGCCGGCGCCTCCGTGAACATCTACATGGTGCACGGCGGCACCAACTTCGGCCTGACCTCCGGCGCCAACGACAAGGGCGTCTATCAGCCCACCGTCACGTCGTATGACTACGACGCGCCGCTCGATGAAGCGGGCAGGCCGACGGCAAAGTTCTGGGCATTCCGTGACGTGATCGCGCGCCATGCCTCAGTGCCGGACCTCGACCCCTCGTCGTTGCCTGAACCGATGGGTGCGGCGCCGCCGCCGGCGCCTCTGGTGCGCATCGGCTCGTTGCAGGACGCGATGCCGAACGATCGGTGGACCACGACCCCAGCGCTCCCCACGATGGACGAGATGGGGCACTACCGGGGCCTGTCTGTTCACCGCACCACCCTGGACGGCGCCGATGCGCCCGCCGTGCTGGGCTTCGGAGAGGTGCGTGACCGCGTTCACGTGCTTCTCGACGGCTCCCCGGTGGGAATCCTGAGCCGCGATGCCCACGAGCGCGTGATCGAGCTCCCCCGCGGTCGTGGTGACCTGGAACTCGTGGTGGAGGATCAGGGGCGCGTGAACTACGGCCCGCGCATCGGCGAGCACAAGGGCATCATCGGCGGAGTCTGGCTCGACGGACGCGCCGTTGAGGGCTGGCGGTCGGCGCCTGTGCCGCTCCAGGCGATTCCGCAGTTCTCCGGTGGCTCGGGAGCCGCGAGGCCCGGGCCCACGGTGTTCCGTGCCACGGTCGATGTGGGTCATGCACGCGATCTGGTGATCGACGCGACGCATCTGGGCAAGGGGATCGCCTGGGTGGGGGACTTCTGCCTCGGACGGTTCTGGGGTCGCGGACCGCAGCGGTCGCTCTACGTGCCCGGCACCGCACTCCACGACGGTCGCGCGGAGTTCACCGTGCTCGCGCTCGACCCCACCGATGCGACGCACCTCACCTTTGCCGACGACCTGATCCTGGGGCACACCGAATGGTGATGCCCACACCACGAGGGAGACACCATGTTCGATTCGCCTAGCATTCGGTTCGGTGGCGACTACAACCCGGAGCAGTGGCCGGAGCACGTCTGGGACGACGATGTGCGGCTGATGCGGGGGGCGCACGTCACGTCCGCGACCGTGGGGGTGTTCTCGTGGGCCCGCCTCGAGCCGAGCCCTGGCGAGTACGACTTCGCGTGGCTCGATGAGGTGTTGACTCGCCTTCACGCGGGTGGCATTCGAGTGATTCTTGCCACCGCGACCGCCTCTCCGCCAGCGTGGCTCGCGCGACTGCACCCCGAGTCGCTTCCCGTCACCCAAGACGGGACGCCACTTGGCTTCGGCTCACGTCAGCAGTACAGCCCCAGTTCCTCGGCCTATCGCACCTACGCGATGCGCCTGGTGAGGGAGATGGCGGCGCGCTATGGCGCGCATCCTGCGGTCGAGGCGTGGCACGTGGGCAATGAGTATGGCTGCCATGTCACGCACTCCTACGACGCAGAGTCGGCGGAGGCGTTCCGGGCCTGGCTGACGGAGAAGTACGGCACCATCGGCGCACTCAACGACGCGTGGGGCACGGCCTTCTGGTCGCAGTCGTACGGGGACTTCGGCGAGGTCGGCGTGCCTGCCGCCGCCCCAGCGCACCTCAACCCCACGCAGCTGCTCGACTTCGATCGGTTCAGCTCCGACGCGCTGCTGTCGTTGCACCGTGAGGAGTCGACGATTCTGCGCGAGTACTCGCCGCACCTGCCGATCACGACGAACTTCATGAGCTTCTTCAAAGGCGCCGACTACTGGCAGTGGGCGCAGCATGTGGATGCGGTCAGCGACGATTCGTACCCTGACCCCAGCGACTCGAGCGCCATCGTGCGTCTCAGCGCGTCGCGCGATCTGATGAGATCCCTGGGCGGCGGCAAGCCGTGGCTGCTCATGGAACAAGCGACCTCCGCAGTGAACTGGCGTGACCGGAACGCCCCCAAGCCGGTGGGGCTCAATCGGGTTCAGTCGCTCAACGCGGTCGCGCGTGGTGCGGATGGCATCTGCTACTTCCAGTGGCGTCAGTCTCAGGCCGGTGCGGAGAAGTTCCACTCGGCGATGCTGCCGCATACAGGGGAGCACACCAGAATCCACCGCGAGGTTCAGGCCTTGGGCGCCGAGCTCGCAGGCCTCGATGACATCGTCGGTACACGGGTGCCCGCCCGTGTCGCGATCATGTTCGACTGGGACAGCTGGTGGTCGCTCGAGCAGCAGGCGGTGCCGGCTCAGCGCGACTACGTCGAGACGGTTCTCACGTGGTACGCGGGGTTCCTGCGGCGCGGCGTGAGCGTCGACTTCTTGCGCGCCGGCGCATCGGCTGGGGGGTACGACCTGGTGGTGGCGCCGCTTCTGCACGTCGCCTCCGCGCAGGCGCTGGACGAGCTCGCCGCGGTGCCCTCTCGTGGAGGCACGCTGGTGGTCTCGTACCAGTCGGGCGTGCTTGATCCGCAGCTTCACGCATATCTGGGGGGATACCTCGGCGGACCGGGCTCGGCGCTGCAAGGCGCACTGGGCGTCGCGGTCGAGGAGTTCGCGCCCCTGCCGAACGCCGACACGCGCACAGCGGTGGAGGGAGAGATCGCCGGTGAGGCGGTCGAGTGGCAGGAGGTGATCGCCGTCAGCGATGCCACGGTCGTCGCGTCCTTCGCGGACGGTTTCGCCGCCGGCCTGCCCGCGATCACCCGCCGCGCGGACGGCGACGGTGCGAGTTGGTATGTCGGCACGCAGCCAGACGAGGAGCTCATGGACGCCCTGGTGGGGCGGTGGCTCGCTGATGCGCGCATCACTGCCGCCTTCCCGCAGCCCGAGCACGGGGTCGAGACCGTCGAGCGCGGTCCGTTCGCCTTCGTGGCGAATCACACCTCGCAGCCCCGCTCCGTCAGTGTTCACGGCGAGCAGTGCGAACTCGCGCCGTTCGATGCGGTGCTGCTGAGGAGGCAGGCATGATCGACGCGGTGGTGACGGTGCCGGGCGTCACGGTCAGCGATGTACCTGCCCGGATGTTCGGCTCCTTCGTCGAGCACATGGGGCGATGCGTGTACACGGGGATATTCGAGCCGGGGCATGCCACGGCGAATGCTGAGGGCTTTCGCGGCGACGTGCTGGACCTGGTGCGAGAACTCGGCGTGAGCGTGGTGCGCTACCCAGGCGGGAACTTCGTCTCGGGCTATCGCTGGGAGGACGGCATCGGTCCGGTCGAGGAGCGCCCGCGCCGGCTCGAGACCGCATGGCATGAGATCGAGCCCAACATCGTCGGCCTGCACGAGTTCGTGACATGGGCCGAACAGGCGGGCGTCGAGATCATGGAGGCCGTGAACCTGGGCACCCGTGGCGTCGAGGACGCGATGCGCCTGGTGGAGTACTCCAACCACCCCTCTGGCACGGCGTTGTCGGATGCACGCCGCCGCAATGGTGCGGAGGAGCCCTTCGGCATACGCCTCTGGTGCCTGGGAAACGAGATGGACGGCCCCTGGCAGCTCGGCGCCAAGAGCGCCGAGGAGTACGGCGCTCTCGCGCGCGAGACTGCGAAGGGCATGCGTGCCGTCGATCCCAGCATCGAGCTGGTGCTCGCAGGCTCCTCCGGAACGGACATGCCGACGTATGGCGAGTGGGAACGCACCGTGCTGCGGCACGCCTACGCGCACGTGGACTACCTCTCGCTGCACTTGTATGTCCAGGAGCGTCAGGACCCGTCGGCGTTCCTTGCCTCAGCGCTGCGGCTGGAGCAAGCGATCAGGGACGTGAGCACGATCATCGACGAGGTGCGCGCTGAAGGCCAGCACTCGCACCAGGTGGCCCTCGCCATCGATGAGTGGAACGTGTGGAACCAGGACCGGTTCAACGACCCCGAGCATCAGCGCGAGGTGCAGCACGGCCCGTGGCTCGAGCACCCGGAGGTCATCGAGGACGTCTACACGCTGACCGACGCGGTGGTGGTGGGGACCTTCTTGCACACGATGCTCCGGAACGCGGATCGTGTGCGGATCGCGAACCTTGCGCAGCTGGTCAACGTGATAGCGCCGATCATGACGGCCGAGGGCGGCGACGCGTGGCGTCAGGCCACGTTCTGGCCCTTCGCCCGCATCGCGAGCCACGCCCGCGGGAACGTTCTCGAGACGCACGTCGATGCCCCTGAGATCGCGGGAGCGCCCGCGGTCGACGCGGTCGTGACGCACGAGGATGATCGGGGCGAGTGGTGTGTGTTCCTTGCGAACCGAGCGCTGGAGGACTCCGCCTCCGTCACGATCACGCTGCCGCGCGCCGACCTCGCCGCGCGCGAGGCCGAGGTGCTCACGTCTGCCGAGGGCCGGCTTGCGGTGAACACCCACGAAAGCCCTGGCACGGTGGCCATGCAGGAGCTCCCGGTGGCCTCGGGGGACGGCGTGCTCGAGGTGACGCTGCCCCCCGTGTCGTGGGCGTGGTTGCGCGTCGGGGTGCCGTCGACCTGACGGTTCGCGCGTCCGTCTCCAGCAGTTTGCCATTGGCATGGTGACGTAAACATGCTAGGTTCATGCCCGGCATGGTGACGTCAACATCCGACGGCACCGACAGCTGTGTGGGCCCCATCGATACGACTCAATGAAGAGGACACGATGACGAAGATGTCTCGACCCTGGACGCGCGTTCCCGCCCTTGCGGCGCTGGGAGCGATCGGTTTCGGCGCGACGGCAGGGGTGGTCGCCGCGGCGCCATCCGCCGACGCCGCGACGTCCCTCACCATCACCCCGAACCCTCGCTACGCGAACACCGACTTCCAGGGTTGGGGCACCAGCCTCGTGTGGTTCGCCAACGCGACGGGCGGGTATCCCGATGATCTCCGGGAGTCGCTCTATCAAGCGGTGTTCGGCGAGCAGGGGCTCGACCTCAACATCGCCCGCTACAACGTCGGCGGCGAGAACGCCTCTGACGTGGAGGACTATCTTCGCCCGGGCGGCGCGGTGGACGGCTGGTGGGCCGAGGACGCCGACGGCTCGGCGGGCACCTACGGAGGCGTCGCCACCGACTACGCCTCACGCGACGACATGCGCGCCGCATTCGACCCCTCGAATCCCGACCACTACGACCCGAGCGCCGACGAGACGCAGCGGTGGTGGATCGACCGCCTCGAGCAGGACAGTCAGATCACGCACTGGGAGGCATTCGCCAATTCTGCGCCGTACTTCATGACGGAGTCGGGCTACGTGTCGGGTGGCTTCAACGCCTCGGCAGAGCAGCTGCGGCCCGAATCGATCGACGACTTCGCTCGCTACTTCGCCACCGCCGCCGCGTTGGTCGAGAACGCGCACGGCATCGAGTTCGACACCATCAATCCTTTGAACGAGCCCAACACGCCGTACTGGGGCACCACCCTCAGCGGGGGCGTGCCCGTGGGGGGTCGCCAAGAGGGGATGCACGTGGGACCGCAGCGCCAGGCGGACCTGATCGACGCCTTGGCCGCCGTGCTCGATGAGGGCACCACCACGAACGCGGGCATCTCCGCCCCCGACGAGACCAACCCCGGCATCTTCATCCAGGACTGGGCCGGGTACGACGCTCAGACGCGTGCCAACGTCGCACAGATGAACGTCCACACCTACGGCACCGGCGGTCGTCTCCAGGTCCGTGACCTCGCAAGCCAGGCCGACAAGCCGCTGTGGATGAGCGAGGTCGAGGGCAGCTGGGTCTCCGGATGGAACCCTTCCGCCATCGAGAATGGTCTGGGCCTCGCCGGCCGGATCCACGACGACCTCCGCGAGTTGGAGGCCGATGCGTGGGTGCTCTGGCAGCCTGTCGAGGACCTCTACAACATGGAGCCGCAGGGAGAGAACCTCAACTGGGGATCGGTCTTCATCGACCTCGACTGCGTGCCGTTCGACGAGGGCGGCGAGACGGTGTGGAAGTCCGAGCGCCGGGTGGCCGACGCCGGCGGTGACTCGACCGCGGTCGAGCCGTGCGGCGTCCAGGTGAACTCGAAGTTCAATGCGATGCGTCACTTCACGCAGTTCATCGGTGACGGTGACTCGATCATCCCCACGGACCATGCCGCCACGACGGCCGCCCTGGACGGCGGCTCGGACGCGCTGACCCTGGTGCATTCCAACTCCGCCACGGAGGACCGGGCGGTCACCATCGACCTGTCGCAGTTCGGCGCGGTCGCGAATGGCGCGACGGCGACGGCGTACGTCACGACCGAGGCCGACTCGGAGAGCGACCCGACCGGCAACGCGCTTGTCGAGCAGGCCCCGGTGGCCGTGAACGCGAACTCCGCGTCCGTCACCGTGACGGTCCCGGCGCAGTCGATCGCGTCGATCGTGATCGAGGGGGTCTCCGGCGTGGCAGACGAGGCGCCCGGCCTGGTCGACGGGCACACCTACCAACTGCAGGGAGTGCAGAGCGGCCTCATGCTGGACTCCACGAGCGGCCGGCTCCGCATCAACGATGAGGCCGCCACCACCGCTCAGGCGCCTGGGCAGGCGTGGACCGTGCACGAGGTGCCTCCGACCGGGCGCGATGACATCACCAGGGTCGTGCTGACCGATGGCGACGGCCGCGTGATGGCGGCGTCGGAGTCCGACACCGAACTGCGGGAGGTGAGCGTCGCCGATGCGGCGGCGAACCCCGAGACCAGGTGGATCGTCAACACTCTCGACGGCGCGACATTCTCGCTGGTCAACGAGGCGCTCGCCCAAGCGCTCGATGTGGGCGGGCAAGCGACCTCAGCGGGTTCCACCGTCGGGTGGTGGACGTCCTCAGGCGGTGCCAACCAGCGCTGGATCACGCGTGACCTCGCGGTGGAACCCGTGACGATCGCCCTGCAGACCGACGCCGGCGTGGCGCCCGTGCTGCCCGCGACGGTGAGCCCTCGGTACAGCTGGGGCACCATGGCCAGCGTGCCCGTGACGTGGGATGAGCACGCTGACTCGGCATGGGACGTCGAGGGCAGGGTCGAGGTGTCCGGCACCGCGACGGACGTGTTCGGTGCCTCGTTCGACGTCACCGCCGCGGTGGACGTGGGCGGCTTCTCCGTCACCGACCCCCGATCGCTCACCACGTACGCCGGAGCCAGCCTCGATGCAGTCCAGGCGGCCGCACCGGTCACGGTGCCGGCGAGAGTGGGAGCGTCCGAGCAGTCGCTCGACATCCCCGTCACCTGGTACTGGTCCGGCATCGCGAGCGACGCGTTCGCCGCCGTGGGAACCGTCACGGTGCCGGGCACCGCGGAGTCCGGCGATGGCGAGATTCCCGCGACGCTCACCGTGATCGTCACGGCGGCCGATGCCACCAACATCAACCCCGGCGACGGCACCACGGCGTCGGCCACCTCGACGGAGGGCAGCTACTCAGTCGACAACACCAGGAACCAGGTCACCAACGACAAGGGCTGGTCCAACTGGGTGGGCAGCAACAAGCCCACGCAGGACACCCTCACGTACGTGTACGACCAGATGCACGAGATCGACCGCGTCGCGATTCGCTTCTATGCGGACGGTGGCGCCTCGAGCTGGGCCGAGTCGACTGCGATCGAGTACCGCAACGCGGACGGCGACTGGACGGCGGTGCCGGGGCTCGAGGCGATCGCCCTCAGCAACGACACGTCCGCAGGGGCGCCGGTCATCGACGAGTCGTTCGAGCCCGTGCGCGGCGATGCCGTGCGCGTGGTGCTCGATGCGTTCGAGAACACTCACCTGACGGTCTCGGAGGTGGAGGTCTACGCGCTCGCGCCGTCGGTCGCGGCGGAGGCCCGCCTCGCCACGCTGCGCGTGGGCGGCACGGAGGTGGACGGATTCGACCCCGACACCACGGAGTACACGGTGGATTCACCCGGCGAGGCGTACCCGCTGGTGTCCGCGGTCGCTCTCGACGAGGGTGCGACGGTGACGATCGACCAGGCGACTGCCGGCACTGGTTCTGTCGCGACGGTCGGGGTGATCGCCGCCGACGGCGAGACCTCGCGCACCGTCACGGTGACGATCACGCGCACGATCAATCTCACGGTGACGCTCGCTGACGGGGCGACGGCCGATGCGCTCGTCGAGCCCACGGTGACCTCGTCTCCGGAGCCCGACGTCGCCTCGTACCAGTGGTACCTCGACGGCGCCCCGGTGGCGGAGGCAACCGGGTTCGATTTCACCCCCACCACCGACATGATCGGCGCGGAGCTCGCGCTCGAGGTTGCGGTCGAGGCAGGCGGATTCGATGCAGTCACGGTCCGCAGCGACGCGGTCGTGGTCGCGGCGCCGGAGGGCTGGAGCGAGCCCGCGCTCGCCTCGCTCTCGGTGGGAGGCGACGCGGTGGACGGCTTCTCACCGGAGGACACCTCGTACTCCGTCGCAGTCGCCGGCGCGCAGCTGCCGACGGTGACGGCCGAGGCGGCTTCTGGATACTCCGCTGTCGCGATCGAGCAGGCGACGAACGCCGCTTCGGTGGCGCGCGTGACCGTCACGGCCGGTGACGGCACCTCGCGTGTCTACGAGGTCACGTTCGACCGCTCGGTCGGACTCTCCGGCGTCTCGGTGACCGGTGCCCGGGCAGGTGGCACCGCGACCGCATCGGCCGAGGCCGACCCTGCGGGCGCCACGCTGACATATCAGTGGCGACTCGACGGAGAGGTCATCGGCGGGGACGCCCCGGCCGTCGAGGTGCCGCTGGATGCGACCGGTGCGGAGCTGACGGTGCGGGTGACCGCATCGGCCGCTGGCTACGCGACTACGGCCGTGCAGGCGGGACCGGTCCGGGTGATCGCTCCCGACGGCGTCGCGCCTGCGGTCGACCTCGCGGCGGGCGAGATCCAGCAGGGCGGGACTCTTGTCTTGGCGGGCAGCGGATTCATGCCCGGTGGCGACATCGTCATCGAACTGCATTCCGAGCCGATGCTCCTCGCGACTGTTCAGGCCGATGCGACGGGGGCGTTCTCCACCACCGTGACGATCCCGACCGACGCCCCGGTGGGCGAGCACCAGATCGTCGTGATCGACGCGGCGACTGGGATCGCTGCGGCATCACCGCTGTCGATTCTCGCCGCCGCGGATGGCTCGGGCGTCGGCGGCGCCGATGGTGGCTCCGGCGCCGACCAATTGTCATCCACCGGTGCACACGGCGACGTGGCCAGCCGGTGGGCCGCAGCGGCGGCGATCGCCCTCGCCCTCGGTGGCGCGCTGATCGTTGCTGGTCGAGCGAGGCGCGTGGAGCGTGTCACGCACGACTGAGGCGACCACCAGGAGCGATGCCCGCGCTCGCCGTCTCGACGGATGGCGCGGGCATCGCCGCGCACCGGCGCGTGCATCCGCCAGGTTCCAGGACGCGCGCTGCGACTACAGTGACCTCGTGGGGGAGCCATGGTGAGCAGTGCGCGCGGGCCGAGCATGCACGACGTCGCCGCGCGCGCGGGCGTGTCCCACCAGACCGTGTCGCGCGTCCTCAACGACTTTCCAGGCATTCGTCCGGCGACTCGCGAGCGGGTCCAGGCCGCGATCGTGGAACTGGGGTATCGGCGCAACCTCTCCGCCCGTGCGCTGGTGACGGGGCGCACGCAGACCATCGGCATGATCGGCCCGCGGGTCCCCGACATCGGCCCACTGTCCACGCTCCATTCGATCGAGGGCTCGGCGCGTGCGGTGGGCCTCCACACGCTCATGACCAGCGCCGACGCCACCAGCGAGAGCGTGACTGAGGCGGTGGAGTTCCTCGTGGGGCGCGGCGTCGACGGCATCGCGCTCGTCGCACAGCAGCAGGCGATCGCCGATGCGGTGAGGGCGGCGCGCATTCCGGTCCCCGTGATCCACCTCCTCACCGGCGGCGAGCCGCGAGGAGAGGCGGCATCGATCGACCAACGCGCGGGCGTTCGGCTGGCGCTGGGTCACCTCATCTCGCTCGGGCACACCCGCATCCAGCATGTGACCGGACCGCCCACGTACACCGAGTCCCAACTGCGTCGCGATGAGTACCTCAACGTCGTGGCCGAGCAGCGCTTGGCGCGGCTGGACATGCTCGAGGGCGACTGGACAGCGGACTCGGGCTACGCGGCGGGAGCGCGCCTCGACCCGCGTGCCACCGCGGTGTTCTGCGCCAACGACCAGATGGCGTTCGGAGTGATCCACGCGCTCGCCGATGCGGGCAGGACGGTGCCGCGCGATGTCTCGGTGGTGGGGTTCGATGACACCTCCGAGGCCCGCCACAGCCTCCCGCCGCTCACCACGGTGCGCCAGGACTTCGCGGCGGTGGGCCGGCTTGCGGTCGATCTGATGGTCGCGAGGCTGGGGGGCACGGACACGTCCGCCACGCGGCAGTTGGAGCCAGAGCTGGTGGTTCGGGACACGACCGCGCAGGTGCGGCCCTAGTTCCCTGCCCGCTCCCCGTCGTTATCACCCCTGGTAAGGATCACGTGTCGACCGCCGTCGATAGTGACTCAATCGTGACCTGAGACAATTGACTCCCTCATGTGAACGTGAACATAATGAGGAGCACGACGGTTGCGCAGTGTTGCGGGCCGGATCTCAAGGAGGAGATATGAAGGCTAAGAAGTTCTTTGCCGCAGCCGCAGGCGCCGCCATGGCGTTCACGCTGGCTGCATGCAGCGGTGGTGGTGCGGGCAGCACCGAAGACCCCACCGATGGTTCCACCGCCGGCGGCGGCGAGGTCTCGGAAGGCGGCCTGGTCGGCGTCGCGATGCCTACTCAGACTTCTGAGCGCTGGATCGCTGATGGCGAGGCCGTCGAGTCCGGACTGACCGACCTCGGATACGAGGTGGATCTTCAGTTCGCCAACGACGACATCGCCACGCAGTCGCAGCAGATCGACCAGATGATCACGAATGGCGTCGAGGCGCTCGTCATCGCGGCCATCGATGGTACGGCGATCGCGCCCCAGCTCGAGGCGGCAGCCGCCTCTGGAATCCCGGTCGTCTCGTACGACCGCTTGATCCTGGACTCGCCGAACGTCGACTTCTACGTCACGTTCGACAACTACAACGTGGGCGTTCAGCAGGCGACCTCGCTCCTCGTGGGCCTGGGTCTGCTCAACCAGGACGGTTCCGAGGGTGAAGCCACCGGCCCGTTCAACATCGAGCTGTTCGCCGGTTCGCTGGACGACAACAACGCGCACTTCTTCTATGCAGGCGCGATGGACACGCTCGAGCCCTACATGACGGACGGCACTCTGACCGTTCCTTCTGGTCAGACCGACATCGAGCAGACCAACATCCTGCGCTGGCAGCAGGAGACCGCGCAGAAGCGCATGGAGGACCTGCTCACGTCGACCTACACCGGCGGTGACGCAGAGCTCCACGGTGTGCTGTCCCCCTACGACGGCCTCTCGCGCGGCATCATCACGGCCCTGCAGAACGCTGGCTACGGCCCGTCGATCGACGAGGGTCTGCCCATCGTCACCGGTCAGGACGCCGAGATCGCTTCGGTGAAGCTCATCGCTGATGGCGTGCAGTTCTCGACCATCTTCAAGGACACGCGCAAGCTGGCGGATCAGGCCGTCGTGGCCACCGATTCCCTGCTGAAGGGCGAAGAGCCCGAGGCAAATGACACCGAGACGTACGACAACAACGTCAAGGTCGTGCCGTCGTTCCTCCTCGAGTCCGACATCATCTACGAGGACAACATCGAGTCCCTGCTCGTCGACTCGGGCTACTGGACTGCGGACGAGATCGCTTCGGGCGTGGCCGAGTAACGTCGGCACTCCCGCTTGACCCGTGGCGCCGGCCCCTTCTCCGGAGGGGGCCGGCACCACGGCCACCCGCGCCAGGACTGGAGACAACCGATGGCTCGCAACATTCTGGAGATGCGCAAGATCTCCAAGACATTCCCGGGCGTGAAAGCCCTGTCCGACGTGGAACTCCACGTCGAAGAGGGTGAGATCCACGCCATCTGCGGTGAGAACGGTGCCGGCAAGTCGACGCTCATGAAGGTGCTGTCCGGGGTGTACCCGTATGGCCAATACGACGGCGACATCATCTACGACGGTGAAGAGGCCCGCTTCCACAGCATCAACGACTCGGAGCGCTCCGGCGTGGTGATCATTCACCAGGAGCTCGCCCTCGTTCCCCACCTCACGGTGGCGGAGAACATCTTCCTCGGCAACGAGCGCCGCAACAGGATGGGCCTCATCGACTGGAACCGCGCGAACCACGAGGCCAAGGAGCTCATGGATCAGGTGGGGCTCCATGAGAACCCCGTCACGCCCGTCGGCCAGCTCGGCGTCGGCAAGCAGCAGCTCATCGAGATCGCCAAGGCGCTGTCCAAGGACGTGCGCCTTCTGATCCTCGATGAGCCCACTGCGGCGCTCAACGACTCAGACTCGGCTCACCTGCTCGAGCTGCTGCGCACGCTCAAGAAGCGCGGCATCACCTCGATCATGATCTCCCACAAGTTGGGCGAGATCGAGGCCATCGCCGACCGCACCACGATCATCCGCGATGGCGAGACCATCGAGACCATCGACATGTCGGAGAAGGACGCGACCCAGGACCGCATCATTCGCGGCATGGTGGGTCGTGACCTCGAACACCGCTACCCGGAGCGCATCGACCACACCATCGGCGACGAACTGTTCCGCGTCGAGAACTGGACCGTGCATCACCCCACCCAGCCGGGACGCGTCGTCGTCGATGGCGCGAGTTTCAACGTGCGCGCCGGCGAAGTCGTCGGCATCGCGGGGCTCATGGGTGCCGGCCGCACCGAGCTCGCGATGAGCATCTTCGGTCGTACCTATGGGCGGAACGCCTCGGGCGAGGTGTACAAGAGCGGCGAGCAGATCCAGACTCGCACCGTCTCGGAAGCCATCCACAACGGCATCGCCTACGCCACCGAGGACCGCAAGAAGTACGGGCTCAACCTCATCGAGGACATTCGCCGCAACATCTCCGCCGCAGGCCTCTTCAAGCTCACCACGCGGGGGTTCGTCAACGGCAACGAGGAGCTGAAGGTCGCGGAGGAGTACCGCGACTCGATGAACATCAAGACGCCGTCGGTGCTCCAGGTCGCGGGCAACCTGTCAGGCGGCAACCAGCAGAAGGTCGTGCTGAGCAAATGGATGTACACCGACGCCGATGTCGTGATCCTCGACGAGCCCACACGAGGCATCGACGTGGGCGCCAAGTACGAGATCTACACGATCGTCAACAAGCTGGCCGCCGAGGGCAAGGGCGTGATCGTGATCTCGTCCGAACTGCCCGAGCTGCTCGGCACCTGCGACCGCATCTACACACTGGCCTTCGGCCGCATCACGGGCGTCACCGACGTCGCGGATGCGACCCCGGAAGGACTGATGACACTCATGACCCAGGAACGAGACGCCAAGGCCGACGCAGTCGTCGGCGCTGAGGAGAACGACCGATGACCGGTATCGCCAACATCCGCGAGTTGTTCACTCGCAACCTGCGTCAGAGCGGGATCTTCATCGCGCTCATCCTGATCATGGTGCTGTTCACAGCCCTGACAGACGGCACGCTGATCAGCCCCATCAACCTCACCAACATCGTCCTCCAGTACTCGTACATCCTGGTGCTCGCCATCGGCATGGTGATCGTCATCATCGGCGGGCACATCGACCTGTCCGTGGGTTCGGTCGCTGCGCTCGCCGGAGCCGTCTCGGCGGTACTGGTGATCCGAGAGGGCATGCCTTGGTACGTAGGTGTGCTTGCGGGCATCGGCGTCGGCGTCATCGCTGGAGCGTGGCAGGGCTTCTGGGTGGCGTTCGTCGGCATCCCGGCCTTCATCACCACCCTGGCGGGCATGCTGCTGTTCCGAGGCCTCACGTTCCGCGTGCTCGAGAACATCTCGCTCTCGCCGTTCCCGGAGTCCTACTCCAACATCGCGACCGGCTTCCAGAACGGACTCCTCGGCGGCCCCGGCTACGACATCTTCACGCTCGTGATCTTCGGCGTCGCCGTCGCGGGGTATGTCGTCACCCAGATCCGTGCCCGTCGTGCGGCGATCGCGTACCAGCAGACGGTCGGCGCCATGCCGCTGTTCATCACCAAGCTGGTGGCCGTCGCCGCCGCCGTGATGTGGTTCGCATGGCAGCTCGCCAACTACCGCGGTCTGCCGAACGTGCTGATCATCCTGGCAGTGCTGGTCATCGTCTACACGCTGGTCACCACCCGCACGGTGTTCGGCCGCCACGTCTACGCGATCGGCGGCAACCTCACCGCCGCGACGCTCTCCGGAGTCAAGGTCAAGTGGGTCAACTTCGGCATCATGCTCAACATGGGCGTGCTCGCCGGTGTCGCTGGCGTGATCTTCTCGTCCCGCACCAACGGCGCCCAGCCGGCAGCCGGAAACCTGTTCGAACTTGACGCGATCGCCGCATCGTTCATCGGTGGCGCCGCTGTCACCGGAGGCGTGGGCCGAGTGACCGGCGCGATCGTCGGTGGTCTCATCATGGCCGTCATGACCAACGGCATGCAGCTGATGGGCGTCGAGCAGTCCATCCAGCAGGTCGTCAAGGGCATCGTGCTGCTGCTCGCAGTCGCCTTCGACGTGTGGAACAAGCGCCGCGCGGGAGCCCGCTAGCTCCGCGACAACCCTGACACCGCATCGGCCCTTCGCCTCTCACCGAGGTGGAGGGCCGATGCGCGTGGTGGCTCCCTAGGGAAGCACCACGCCTGTCGCCTTGATGAGCTCGTAGACCAGGGCGTCTCGTGCCTCGGCGTCCCGGACTGCGGGGTTCGGCTCGAGTTCCTCGCGGCGCTTGAGGTAGCGGCCAGTGGCCGTCGCCTCCGGCTCGTCGGAGTCAGCGAGCCACACTTGGGTCTCGGCGCCGAGCTCGACGGGGTCCCACGCCTCGGATCCGCCCATGCGGGTGCGGATCCAGCCGGGATCGACGACGTTCACGGCGCAGTCCGGGTTGAGCGCCGCAATCTCGAACGCGAGCATTGACAGGTGCAGCTTGGAATCCGAGTAGGCCTGCATGCCGTTCCACTCGCGCGTCGAGCCCTGGAGGTCGTACGGGTTCCAGTGGCCATCCGCCTCGAGCCCGGACGTCAGGTAGATCATGCGCTTCGCGACCGGCATGAGGGCAGTCAGAAGGTAGGGGGCCACCACGTTGACCTGGTAGATGCGCTCGAGGCCGTCTGCGGTGGTGACGCGCTCGGGGGCGTCGCCGCCGAGCCCCGCGTTGTGAATGATCACGTCGTAGGGCCCCTGCTCGTTCGCAGCTGCGGCGAGCGCGGTCGTCTGCTCGATGCTCGCCAGGTCGCCGGTGAGAACAGCCGCGACGCTTGGATTGGCGTCGAGCGCGGCTGCTGCCCTGGCGTCGTCACGGGCGTGCACCACCACCTCGTGGCCAAGAGCGAGGAGTTGGCGGGCGCACTCGGCGCCGATGCCCTGGGAGGATCCGGTGATGAAGATGCGTGACATGCGTCCATCGTCACACGTGGCGCGTGAGGGCCGAGGCCGCACAACACCGGCACGGCACACATCGGCCAGAGCAGTACGGCCTCGGTGACTCCAGGGTACGCGTCGCCAGCACTCGTGCACCGGCCTTGCGTCCCGGATCGGGCAGAATATCCGGTGAACGTCCACCCCGGGACCAGGAGAGCACATGAGCATCGCCGACGAGCTGATCGAGAACAACGCGCGCTACGCGGAGGCCTACCTTCCCGACCGCCCCCTGCCCCCACGCCGCAAGCTCGCCGTGGTGGCGTGCATGGACTCCCGCCTCGACACCTTCGCGATGCTCGGACTCGAGGTGGGTGACGCGCACGTGATGCGAAACGCCGGCGGCGTCATCACGGACGACATGATCCGCTCGCTCGTGATCTCGCAGCGCAAGCTCGGCACGCGCGAGATCATCCTCATTCACCACACGGACTGCGGTGCGCTCACGTTCACCGACGACGAGCTGCGCAACGAGCTCCTCGACGAGACGGGCCTCAAGCCCACCTGGTCGCCCGAGTCCTTCAAGGACCTCGACGCGGACCTGCGCCAGTCGATCGCGCGCCTGCGCAACAACCCGTTCCTGGTCGACGTCACGCAGGTGCGAGGCTTCGTGTTCGACGTGCACTCGGGGCTGCTGCGCGAGGTCGTCTAGCCCGCAGCCGGTCGGCGCGCACTGCGTCGTCCTCCTGACCCCTTCTGGGGCCCGACCGTGCGCTGCGTTGTGCTTCTGGCCATGGTGTCTCCGTGACCTCTAGGACAACGCAGCGCGCACCCCGCTCCCTTCCGTGGCCACCAGCACTATCTGGGGGGGGGGGCGAGGCCCGTGCGCGCACGCCAGCCCGCGCATCGGCCGGTACGCCGCGAACAGACGGGCCGGATGACCTGAGCGCCGCTGCGGTGTTCCCCACCTGCGGGCCCGCTGATGTCTCCGTTGATCCGTTCGCTGTGCACGCGACACACCGCTGAACGCTGCTTGACGCGAAGCGGCGCACCCACCATACTCCGTATACATACCGAGTATGGAGATGACTTCATGAGCGTCAAACAGGCCCTTCTCGCCCTCCTCGCGGATGGCGACCGCTACGGCTACCAGTTGCGGGCCGCGTTCGAGGAGGCGACCGGCGGCGTGTGGCCGCTGAACATCGGCCAGGTCTACACCACCCTCGACCGGCTCGAGCGCGACGGCCTCGTGAGCCGCTCGGAGGCCGACGACGCCCGTCAGGTGCACTACGGGCTCACTGACGCGGGGCACCAAGAAGCCGCCACGTGGTGGACGACACCGGTCGAACTCGGATCGCCCAGCAGGGACGATGCGGCACTCAAGATCGCCCTCGCAGTATCCATGCCGGAGGTCGACACCGCCCGGGTGATTCAGGTCCAGCGAGCGGCCGTGCTGTCCCGGATGCAGGATCTCACTCGTGCGCGCCATGCGAGCGGCGACCGCGACAGCGCTTGGGCGTTGGTCGCGGACGCGATGATCTTCCGCGCCGAGGCGGAGGTGCGCTGGCTCGACCACACGGCAGCGAGGCTCGCGAACGGCGATATCGAGCCTGGGGCCGATGCACGTGCCGCGACGACCTTCAGTCTGGCCGATGGACACGTCGCTGCGGAGTCGAGGAAGTGAGCGCGCAGACAGTGGGGGACGGATCTGGAGCAGACCCAGAGATCGTGCTGAGCATGCGCGACGTCTCCAAGGCATACGGCGACGGTGACGGTCGGGTGCACGCGCTGCGGCGCGTGAGCCTCGACGTCGCGGCGGGCGAAATGGTCGCGGTGATGGGTACGTCTGGCTCGGGCAAGTCGACGCTGCTCTCGATCGCGGGCGCCATGGTGACGCCGGATGCGGGCGAGGTCACGGTTGCCGGGGTCCCCATCGAAGGCGCGAGCGCCCGTGGCCGTGCTCGCGTGAGACGTGAGCTCGTGGGATTCGTGTTCCAAGACTTCAACCTCATTCCGGCGCTGACGGTGATTGAAAACGTCGCCCTCCCGCTCGACCTCGATGGCGCGTCGCGGGCGACCGCGCGCTCCGAGGCGCGGCGTGCGCTCGCCGCGGTGGGGATGCGAGAGCGCGGAAAGGACTTCCCCGACGACCTGTCTGGCGGGCAACGCCAGCGCGTGGCCATCGCTCGGGCGATGGTGGGCCAGCGCCGCCTGGTGCTCGCGGATGAGCCCACGGGTGCACTGGACTCCGTCACGGGCGACCGGGTGCTCAGTGTGCTGCGCAGCATGGCGGACCAGGGATCCGCCGTGGTGCTCGTCACCCACGACGCGCGCCACGCGGCGTGGGCCGACCGCATCGTCCACCTTGCGGACGGCACCATCCTGGAGGAGGCGCGTGCCGCTCGCCCCGAACAGTTGCTCACCGGCGAGCCCCGATGAGGCCACTCGCCCCCGCGCGGCGGGCCGCAACTGCTGCGCGCATCGCGTGGCGCGACCTGCGGAGGGATCCCCGTCAGGGTGTTCTGGTGGCACTGTTGGTTGCGCTGCCCGCGGTGGTGCTGATGGGCGTCAGCGTTGTCAGCGCTGGCCAGGAGCCCACGGACGCTCAGCGCATCACGCAGCAGCTCGGGTCCAACGAAGCCTGGGTGCAAGTGGTGGGTCCGGCCGGCGCGCGTGTGACGCAGCACACCGATGATCCGTACATGATGCAGGTCAACGATCCTGGACAGGGCGCGCAGGAAGCGCCCGGCAACGTGCTGGCAGTAGAGGGGGCCGCCCAGGATCGCGAGGTGAGCGGGCTGCTGCCTGAACAGACGCGAACGCTGACGTTGTCCCAGGCAGACGTGTACCTCACCTTTGATGCGGCCGACGCGGCGGGTGCCTTCGACGCCGTGGTGGGCCCGGCGTGGGACCCGGCCTTCGTGGGGATGTACGACGTGGTGCGCGGGTCTGCTCCGGATGATGACCAGGTCATGGTGTCGACCGAGCTCGCGTCGCGCTGGGGGCTCGACGTGGGAGACGTGTTGAGCGTGGGTCGCGGCGGCGGCGAGCGAACAGTCTCGGGTGTGGTCTCGGCGCCTCTGCGCGCTGAAGAGGGAGTTGTCTTCGGTAGTCTCGCCGCTCTCGAGCCCGGGCTCCAGGACGGCGCGTCGGCGACGGGTCAGACCACCTATCTACCGGATCTGGCGCTCGACTGGAACGCGGTCCGTGACCTCAACAACGACGGCGTCGCCGTGTACTCGCGCTCTGTTGCCGAGGACCCCCCACAGGAGTACCTGGACGCCTCGCGCGCGCTGTGGCCAGCGGCGGAAGGCGAGGGTGGCGCCGCGATTGTGGGGGCGGGATTGGGGCTGCTCGAGGTGGTGTTGCTCGCCGGCGCGGCCTTCGCCGTATCGATGCGCCGTCGCCAAGAGCGCCTCGCCCTGCTCGCGGCGACGGGGGCCGGGCGAGGAGCGCTCGTGGGGGTGGGGATCTGGAACGGCGCGCTGCTGGGCTTCGCAGGCGGGCTGGTCGGCGTGCCCGTGGGCCTGGCGGTCGGAGCGGGGTGGCTCTGGGTGCTGGACACATGGGGCGACGTGAACACGCAGGTCTGGGGCCTCCAGGTGGTGTGGTGGCACGTGGTCGCCATCGTTGCCTTCACGACCGCGGCCGGCGCCTTGGCTGCACTGGTCCCGGCCATCGCATCGGCCCGTCGCGACGTGATGGCCGCCCTGCGCGGGTCTCGCAAGCCGTCGCGGCCGCGCCGCTGGCCAGCGGCAGTCGGGGGGATGCTGGTCGCGGGAGCCGCAGCGACCTTGGCCTATGCGGCTCACCTGCGCGAGGTCGCGTGGGAGTCCGCCGAGTCCGAGGCGTATTCGGCGGACTCACTCGCTGAGCAAGTGACGCTCGTTGGTGTGGTGCTGCTGTTCGCCGGGCTGATCGCCCTCACACCGGTGGCTCTGCGGCTCGCTGCCAGGGTTCTCGGCAGCGTGAGCCTGGGCGCCCGTCTCGCCTCACGCGACGCCGCGCGTCACACGGGACGCACCGTTCCGGTGGTCGCAGCGATCAGTGTGACGGTGCTGATCGCAGGCAACGTGGCGTTGAACGAGGTGCGCATGGTCGAGGTGTACGAATCCGACGAGTACGGGCAAGCGCAGTTCGGCGATGCCTACGTGCCGCTCTACACCTGGCAGTACGTCGACGGCCTCGACACGCCACTGGTGGGTGACGCGGGCGCTCTGACCGCCCGCGCCCGGGAGCCGTTCCCAGGGATCGAGGCGATCGCGATCGATCGTGTGCAGGACACCTATGCGGATGCCGAGACTGTGCGCGTCTCCATCGCTCGGCGTCCCGACGCGAGCCTCTGCCCGGCGTGGGACCCGGACACCGAGATGTACGAGATGGGGTCCATGACCAAGCGGGAGATGGCCGCGGATCCGCGCTGTGCGGAGCAGTTCGGCTCGGAAGTGTACGGACTCGCAGTCGGCGGTCCAGCGGAGCTCGAGTACATCCTGGGAAGGCCAGCGAACCAGGCAGAGCGCGAGATGCTCGCCTCCGGTGGGGCGGTTGTCGTCGACCCGTTGCTGGTGGGACCTGACGCGGCAGCCGGCTCCGAGGGTTCCGTGCACCTGGAGTCATGGGACGCCGGGGGAGGGGCGTACCTGGGCGAGGGAGAGCCCAGCGAGGCGGTTGACGTACCCGCGATCGTCGCCGAGCCCGAGACGTGGGTGTCGACCTATCCGGTGATTCTGTCGCTCGAGGCCGCACAGTCGGTAGACGCGGAGGTCGTCCCCGGCACGCTGTTCCTGCAACGGGAGGAAGGGTTCACGGAACTCGAGGAGGATCAGCTCGAGGCGGCCCTGATGCGTGAGGGTGAGTTTCACGCGTACGTCGCGCGCCCGATCGACTGGAGCCTGGGGGTCATCACGTTCGGCTCGCTGATGGCGACGCTCCTCGTCGCCGGTGCGGCAGCCGGGCTTGCGCTGGGCCTGGCTCGTGCGGACGCGCGGCGGGACGACGTCACGCTCTCATCGCTCGGAGCGTCGCCGCGCCTGGCGCGCTCCGTCGCGGCGTGGCAGGGAGGGATTCTGGTGGGCTTCGCGGTGGGGGCAGGTCTCGCCTGCGCAGCTGTCCTCGACGTAGTCCGGGCGATGGGGAGCGCATCGCCAGGGGTCTTCGCTTGGGATGTGCTCGCTATTGGATTGGTCATGCCCCCTCTCATTGTGGCGGGTTTCGCCTGGCTGATGACCCGCGCGCCCAAAGCTGTCCACTACCGCCTCGCCGCCTAGTGCGAACGGGGCCTGTGCATCGGCCGGTGTGCACGAGACTCGGATCGAACGAGCGTGCCCTCCTTCACACCCGTCCGCGGGAGGTGTGCTGACTCTTTTCATCCGAGTCCTGTGTACGTGGCATCGCGGGGTTACCGTAGAGACAGACCCCTCAGGAGGCGCGCTCATGTGGTGGAAGTTCCTCAATGCTGTTCGCCGCGGCGAGCACAAGCTCTCGCCGGTGACGTGGCTCACTGCGATCGCCGCGGTGATCTACACGCTGGTGCCCGTCGACCTCATCCCGGAACTGTTCTTCGGCCCCGTAGGCCTCGTGGACGATCTCGGGTTCTGGGGCGTCGTCGTGATGCTTGCGACCCGCGAGAAGAACGCGTGGGAGGTCCAGCAGCGCCGCGGGGCCAGGGTTGTCGACGTCTGACACGGAATAGAAGCCGGCCGATGCGCGTGTCACCTTGCAGGAGGTGTCACCCATGCCAGACACGACAACGCACGACTTCACCGGCCTCAAGGCCGTCTTCGTCAACACCACCCTGAAGCCGAGCCCCGCGCTCAGCCACACCCAGGGCCTGATGGAGGACGCGATCGCCATCATGGAGAAGCAGGGCGTGGAGGTGGATCAGATTCGCCTGGTCGACTTCGACGTCGCCCCCGGGGTGAACCCCGACATGCGCGAGGACGTCCCGGGCGGCAATCAGGACGCAGACGACTGGCCTGAGCTCTCCGAGCGCATCCTCGCCGCCGACATCCTGGTGATCGGCACGCCGATCTGGCTGGGCGAGAAGTCCTCGGTCGCGACCCGCCTGATCGAGCGGCTCTACGGGCTCTCGGGTGAGACCAACGACCGCGGTCAGTCTCTGTTCTACGGTCGTACGGGCGGTGTGATCGTCACCGGCAACGAGGATGGCGCCAAGCACATCTCGATGAACCTCATCTACTCGCTGCAGCACCTCGGCTACGCGATCCCGCCGAACGCGGACGCCGCGTGGCTGGGCGCCATCGGGCCCGGCCCGTCCTACTTGGACGAGGGCAGCGGCGGGCCGGAGACGGAGTTCACGCAGAAGAACACCACCTTCATGGCGTGGAACCTCATGCACATGGCGGCGTGGCTCAAGGCGGGCGGGGGCTTCCCTGAAGGTGGCAACTCGGTGGAGGCCTGGAGTTCCGGCGAGCACTTTGGCCACCCGAACCCGGAGTACCGCTCGAGCTAGTTATCTGACACAGGACCCCTGGTCTCGGCCATGGTGCGGGTCTAGCCTGGCGTCATGGCTGAGTTCAGGGTCGAGTGGCGCGAGGCCGTCGACTACATCGCGCTGCCGGTGCACACCACCATGGCGGATCTGCCCGCGCGTGTGGGCCCGGCGATCACCGAGCTCGAGGCATACCTCGATCAACGCGGCGCTGAGGCGATTGGCGCCGGGATGTTCCGCTACCGCTCGGTGTCGACGGAGGACCCCTTCACCGTGGAGGTGGGCCAGGCGGTGTCCAACGTCCCGCGGGTGCGCGACCGCTACGTGGTGGGCCGGCTCGAGGCCGGCCGGTACGCCGTGGCGACGCAGCGCGGCCCGTACGCCTGGATCGGCGGACTGACGCACGAGCTCATGGAATGGGGCGATGCCCAGGGCCTCGACTTCGCGGTGACGCTCGGAGACGGCTCTCGTCCCGACGTGTGGGAGTGCTGGTACGAGGACTACGCCGATGACACGGTGGAGGGCCCCGTCGGGCTCGAAGGCAGTGTCGACGTCTGCCTGCTGCTCCGGCACTAGGCGGCGATGGCGGGCATGGTGTGAGCGCTCGACCCGCGATACGTTGAGAGCGTGAGCGACGGAACTGTGATCGACCTGAACGCGGACCTGGGCGAAGGGTTCGGGCGCTGGTCTCTGACGGACGATGACGCGTTGCTCGAGTCCGTGACCAGTGCGAATGTCGCATGCGGCTTCCACGGCGGCGATCCGGTGACGATGCGGCGGGTGTGCACGCGTGCCGCGCAGCGGGGCGTCGCGATCGGTGCCCAGGTCTCGTACCAGGATCTCGCCGGCTTCGGCCGCCGAGCGATGGACGTGCCGCCTGACGAACTGTCTGCCGAGGTCGCGTACCAGATCGGCGCACTCGAGGTCTTCGCCTCGGCGGCCGGGCCCGGCGTGACCTACGTGAAGCCCCACGGTGCTCTCTACCACCGTGTGTCGCACGATTCGCGGCAGGCCGCGGCCGTCGTCGACGGAGTGCTGATCGCGTGCGAGGCCACGGGCCGTGACCTCGCCGTGCTGGGCCTGCCCGGCTCCCCACTGCTCGATGCGGCCGAGGCGGCCGGATTGACCACGGTCACCGAGGCTTTCGCCGACAGGGCCTACACGCCGAACGGAACGCTCGTGCCGCGCGCCGAGCACCGGGCCGTAGTCAAGGACCCCAGGCAGGTCGTGGAGCGCGCGCTCGCGATCGCCGGCGGTACGCCCATCTCCGCACACGACGGCTCGTCGCTGACCGTCGTCGCCAGGTCTCTGTGCGTCCACGGAGACACCCCGGGAGCCGCGGCGCTCGCGGCCGACGTGCGCCGAGCGCTGATCGACGCCGGCGTCGAGCTGCGGGCCTTCGCCGGAACCACCGAGCACTAGTGCAGCGACGGTGCTCGATCGATGGCTGAGGCAGTGCGGGCCGGCGATGTGGTCTCCGCGGTGCGGCGCGTCGGCGCCGATGCGCTGCTGGTCGAGTTCAGCGACTCCGCCTGGGTGACGGCCCTCGACGCGGAGGTGCGGGCGCGGTGGGGCGGGCCGTCCGAGCGCACGACGGCGGTGCACGTGGGGGAGGTGGTGCCCGCGGCGCGCACCCTGCTGCTCGACCGCATCGGGCTCGAAGGCGTTCACTCGGTGCTGGCCGTCGATGACGTGCAGCGCCTCATCCACGAGCTGTCCTCGTGGACGCTGTCGCTGCCCCAGGACCGCGCCGCAGCGATGGTCGAGGTTCCGGTCGCGTTCGACGGTCCCGACCTCGACGCCGTCGCGACACTGTGGGACATGACCGTGCCGGAAGTGGTCGCCACCGTCGTGGAAGCAGAGTTTCAGGTGGCGTTCTGCGGCTTCTCGCCCGGCTTCGCCTATCTGTCGGGCCTGCCCGAGGGGCGCGCCGTGCCGCGCCGGACCACTCCGCGCACCCGGGTCCCCGCCAATGCGTTCGGGCTCGCAGGAGAGTATGCGGGACTGTATCCGCGGAGTTCGCCGGGAGGATGGCAGCTGCTGGGCACGGCCGTCGGCGTCGTGCTCTGGGACGACAGCCGAGAGCCTCCCGCCTTGCTGACGCCCGGCACGCGGGTGCGGGTGGTCGAGGACGAAGGAGTGTCGCCGTGAGCCCGGCCCTGGAGGTGTTGGACGCCGGCGCTCTCACCACCGTTCAGGATCAGGGCAGGCCGGGGTTCGCGCATCTGGGGGTGCCGCGTGCCGGGGCTCTCGACGCACCTGCCGCTGCACTCGCGAACCGGCTCGTGGGCAACCCTGCCGGTGCCGCAGTGCTGGAGACGACGGCGACGGGCTGCACACTGCGCGCCACCGGGCCCGTGCTGGTGGCCGTCACTGGCGCCCCATGTTCGGTCTTCATCGGCCCGGTGCTCGGCGGGATGGCGCCGGCGCCGTTCGCATCCCCGGTTCGGCTCGCCACAGGGCAGACGCTCGAGCTCGGTTCACCCGCGCGAGGCGTCCGGAGCTATGTCGCCGTGAGGGGCGGAATCGCGATCGAGCCGGTGCTCGGCAGTCGCTCCACGGACACACTCTCGGCGCTGGGCCCGTCACCGCTTGCGGTGGGGGAGCAGGTGCCGGTCGGCGCCAGTGCGCCCGTGGTGGATCAGGAGTTCGCAGCGCTGCGTGACGAGGCGCGGCGCGCACGCGCGGTGTCTGGTCGGGGAACCGGCCACGACGACGCCCCACCCGTACGGGACTCCCTGATCCTGTCCATCAGGCTCGGGCCGCGCGACGACTGGTTCACCGCGGGTGCACGCGCGGCACTGCCGTCATCGCCGTACACGGTGTCGGTGGACTCGAACCGGGTCGGGCTGCGTCTCGCCGGGACGCCGCTCGACCGCGCGATCGAGGGCGAGATCCCGAGCGAGGGCATGGTGCTGGGCGCTGTCCAGGTCCCGCCGTCGGGTGAGCCGGTGGTGTTCCTGGCGGATCACCCGACCACCGGCGGCTACCCGGTGGTCGGCGTGGTCGACGCCTCGGGACTCGCCGCCGCCGCTCAGGCGAGGCCCGGCGACACGGTGAGGTTCGCGCTCATCACGGACTGATCCCGTGCCGTGTCAACGCTCCTCGCCGTCCTCGGGCAGGGGCCGCACGATGTGGTCCGTCTGATGACGCTCGTAGTCCGGGTCCGTCGCACCGGTCTCGCCGCCCCCACGCGGCTTGCGGCGCCCGCGCCAATGAGGCCGATGCGGCGCGTGAGGCAGGTGGGTGCGGGAGCCCTCCGGGTCCACCTCGTCGGTGGCCGCAGCGAGCCCGTACGACTCCCCGACCCTCTCCGTGATGTGCTCTGCGAACTCCGCTCGGTTGGCGCTCAGGTAGTTCCGATGCTCTCGCCTGAAGGCCTTGAGCGTCGCGGCGCACATGGCGACCATGACGAAGGAGAACGGCAGCGCCGTGATGATCGCGGCTGTCTGCAGCGCGTTGAGGCCGCCTGCGACCAGGAGAGCGATCGCGACGATCGCCGTGGTGGTGGCCCAGAACACGCGCAGCCAGCGCTTGGGGCTGTCGTTGCCGCCGGAGGTGAGCATCGACAGCACCAGCGAGCCGGAGTCGGAACTGGTGATGAAGAACACGGCGATCAGGATGATCGCGCCGAATGCAGCCACGCCGCCGCCGGGAAGCCCTTCCAGGAGCTGGAACAGCGAGCCGGTGGAATCGATGGTGCCGTCCGCGGCGATGAACCGTCCGTCTCCGTACAGCTGGTCGTACAGCGCGGAGCCTCCCAGCACGGAGAACCACAGGAAGGTCACGAACGCGGGCACGAGCAGGACGCCCCACACGAACTCGCGCACCGTGCGACCCTTCGAGACGCGCGCGATGAACACCCCGACGAACGGTGCCCACGAGATCCACCAGCCCCAGTAGAACGTGGTCCAGTCCGCCTGCCACGTGGCGCCGGCGTCGCCCTGGAAGGCGGACACGTTGAAGCTCAGGCCGATGAAGGACTGGATGTACGCGCCGATGGATTGGACGAACTCCCTCAGGAGAAAGACCGTGGGCCCAGTCGACAGCACGTAGAGCAGCAGCGCCCCGGCCAGGGCGAGGTTGATGTTCGACAGCCACTTCATGCCGCGCTCGAGCCCGGTGACCAGCGAGAAGATGGTGATGATGGTGATCACGATGATCAGCACGATCTGGGTGGCGGTGCTCGGCTCGGCGATACCCGTGGTGCCCAGTCCGGAGGAGATCTGCTGGACGCCCAGGCCCAACGAGGTCGCGACGCCGAACAGCGTGCCCACCACGGCGGTGACGTCGATCACGTTGCCCCATGCGCCGTGGATGCGCTTGCCCAGCAGCGGCTCGAGCGCGTAGCGAATCGAGACGGGGCGTCCCTTGCGGTGCACGGCGTACGCGATCGCGATGCCCACCACGATGTAGATCGACCACGCGTGGACGCCCCAGTGCAGGAACGTCTGGGACATCGCGGACTGAGCGATGGACTCGGGCGCACCAGTGACGCCGGGTCGCGGCGACGCGAAGTGTGAGAGCGGCTCCGAGACGCCAAAGAACACGAGGCCGATTCCCATGCCAGCGGCGAACAGCAGCGCGAACCACGAGAACATCGAGAACTGTGGCTTGTCGCCGTCCCTTCCGAGGACGATGCCGCCGTACTTGCTGAAGCCGATGAAGAGAGCGAACGCGACGAAGAACGCGGCGATGAGCACGTAGTACCAGCCGAACGCGCCGATGATCTCGCTCTGGATGGTGTCGAATGCGCTCTCTGCCGCGCCGGGAGCGACGATGGCGAAGAGGGCGAAGCCGAGAATGATGATCGCGGAGGGCCAGAAGACCCAGGTGGCGAGGGTCTTCGCGGTCATGGGGCGATGGTCGACAGTGGGGGGTGTGCTCATCGTGGTCGCGCCGGGGGCTCGACGGCGCGCTCTCCCTTCCACGTCCACCGTAGCGCCCCTCCTGCTAGACCGACGATCCGGTCGGAGTGATCACTCGCCACCGCGTCACGTGGAAGAGGGCGGAACCTGCGATCACTCCTGCGGCGACGATCCCCACCAGCACCACCACGACCGGACCGTAGCCGTCCTGCGGGTCGAGGAACGGGTACGGCACCCACCCGTCCGTCGCGCCACGCACCATCACGACGCTCAACCACACCAGGGGGTACAGCGCGGGAGCCCATGCCCACCGGAGTGAGATGGGATCGCGAGGCCCCTCAAGCAGCCAGTCGACCAGCAGCACCACGCCGCTCACCGCGTGAATGATCGCGTTGGCCCACGGGTTTGCGACATCGTCGATGGTGGGCCACAGCAGGATCCAGTAGACGATCACCACGATCAGCAGATACACGACGGCCGATGCGCGGGCCAGCTCGAGCCACAGCGGCCGGGCGCGTGCGGTGGAGCGCAGGGCCGCGATCAGCACGGTGGCCGCGATGAGGTTGGTCTGATTGGTGAAGTAGCCGAAGTAGTCGACGAACACGAAGTCGCCGCTGCGGATCTCGGTGGTCAGGTTCGCGGCGATGGCCGCCAGGATCGCGACCGGCGTCAGCGCTCGCCATATGCGCACGGCCGTTGTCATGCGGAGATGCTATCCGCGCCCGGACTCGTCGGACGACGAGGTCTCGTGGTCCTCGTCCGGATGAGTCCGCAGGTACCAGGCCTCGAGCGCGTAGATGAGGCCCACTCCCGCGAAGGCGCCCACGATCACCCACGGCGCCTCCTGCCCGCGCACCACGGCGAAGGCGGCCAGCACCACGGCATCGGCGATGAGTGCGCTGACGACCACCCAGGCCTTCGCGTCCACGTCGTGGCGCAGGCGGCGCAGCACGCCCCAGTGGATCACCATGTCCATCACGAGATAGAAGACGATGCCCACGGCGGCGATCTGCCCCATGTCGAGAGCGACGGCGAGCACCGCCGCGACCACGCCCAGGTAGACCAGCATGTGGTGGCGCACGTCGCCGGGCATCCCGAAGTGACGGTGGGGGATCATGCGCATGTCGGTGACCATGGTCAGCATCCGCGACACCGCGAACATCGAGGAGATGATTCCGGTGACGCACGCGACCACGGCGACCACCACGGTGGCCCACACCCCCCACTGGCCCAGCGCGGGGCGCGCGGCCTCGGCCAGCGAGTAGTCCTGCGCCTCGACGATCTGGTCCACGCTGAGTGAGGATCCCGCGCCGATCGCCACCAGCACATAGACCACGGCGCACAGCACCAGCGAGATGATGATCGCGCGGCCCACGTTGCGCGAGGGGTTCTTGAGCTCACCCCCCGAGTTGGTGATGGTCGTGAAGCCCTTGTAGGCGAGCACCCCGAGTCCCGTGGCGGCGACGAACCCGCCGAGCGAGGTCCCCGCCGAGAGCCCTTCCGAGCCAGCCTCGTAGGACCAGCCGGATGCGGCCAGGGCGGCGATCGCGAGCACGCCGATTCCCGCGATCTTCACGACCGCGCCAATCGTCTGCATCCAGCCGATCGTCTCGTTGCGTGCGAGGTTCACGGCCACGGCGCCGGCGATCACTGCGACGGCCAGCACGGGGATGATCCAGCCGGCCCTGTCCCCGAACGGAACAGTGAGGTACGTGCCGAACGTGCGCGCCACCAGGGCCTGATTGAGCACCATCGACAGTGCCATCAGCATCGCTGACCCCGCAGCCACGGCGGAGCGGCCGTACGCCTGCGTGAGGATCATCGCGATCCCGCCGGCGGACGGGTTCGCGCGCGTCATCTTGACGTAGGTGTAGGCACCCAGTCCTGCGACGCCGGCGGCGGTGAGGAAGGCGAGCGGGAACAGCGGTCCCGCGAGCGCCGCGACCTGGCCGGTGAGGGCGAAGATGCCGGCGCCGACCATGACGCCGGTGCCCATCGCCACCGCGCCGCGCAGGGAGAGGGAGCCCTCCCGATAGTTGTCAGCCATATGCCCACTCATACACGCATCGGCCGCGCGTCATTCCCTGCGCGCGCCAGAGGGACGGCCGATGCGCGGGCCGGCTGCGCGCGAATCCGGGCTAGTTCTCCTCATTGGCGGCGATGGCCACGGACTTCCGGTTGCGCGTGGCGGGGGTGAGCCAGCCCACGGCGGAGAGCACCACGATGGTGACCAGGGTGGCGATCGTCGGGTCGATCCGCGGCATCCATAGCATCGCCAGCGCGAAGAACACCGCCGATGCGACGAGCCACCGTGATGTGCCGCCCGCCAGGCGCATGAGCAGCGCGCACGTGAGCGCGACCAGCGCCGCGCCTCCGGCCATGAGCAGCGCCGAGTCGCCCGAGGGCTGCTCCAATTCGATCGCGGTCACCGCTCCCTTGTTCCCGGCGGAGACCAGCAGGATTCCCATGATCAGCGGCAGGTGAAGGTAGGTGTACGCGTCGCGCGCGAGGTCGTTGCGGTGCTCGGCGTCGGCCTCCTTGAGGGCGTTCTCGAGGGTCGGTCCCACGTCCTTGAAGTAGGGCCACCACAGCGCGATCGCGATGAGCACGCCCAGCAGCGCGATGGCCATCAACTCCGGATTGAGGTCGATGCCCGCGGCGGTGATACCCACCGCCAGCACGGACTCGCCGATCGCGAGGATCACCACCAGGTCGAACCGCTCGGCGAAGTGCTCACCCGAATGCACCTTCCATCCCGGCCCCTTCACCGACAGCACCCACGTCGCGACGATGTCCAGTGCGACCGTGCCGATCCACCAATACAGCCGCTCCTGTGGCTCGGCCAGTGCACCAACCATCAGCAGTCCCGCCGCGGGGATCCACGCGGCAGTGGACAGCAGGATCTGGCGGCGGGTTCGGGCATCGCCTCGCGCGCCCCAGAAGAACACTGCGGCATGGATCACGCGGATCAGCACGTAGAACCCTGCGAACGCCAGCGGTGCGAGGCCGCCACCTTCCGCGTCCCAGAGGTCCGGGATGGTGATGGTGAGGCCGAACACCGCGACCATCGACACGACGAAGCCGGCGAGGGGGAGCCCCTTGTCGGCCCGCATGACGTTGCCGAGCCACGCCCAGGAGATCCACACCCACCACAGGATCGCGAGCACCGTGAGGCCCTCGGCCGTCGCGCGCCACGTGAACTCCTTGGCGATCCAGTCGGTCACCTGGATGAACGCGAAGACGTACACCACATCGAACAGCAGTTCCTTGGGCGTGACGCTGTGGTCTTCGCCATTGATGCGGGCGCGCAGCGACCAGCGGGAGGGGCTCATCTGCCGAGCATAGGCGCGTGGCCCGGCCCCACGGAGCGAGGGCCGGGGCTAGCGCCGCGCCGCGCGCCTGGTCGACAGCGCGGTTGCGTTGAGCAGGCGGATCAGCCGGTCGAGAGACGCGAATGACAGGCGACCCTCCGACATCATCGCGAGCGCCCGCAGCGGCATGTTCACCAGGAACGACGTCATGGTCTCGCGCACTTCGTCCGGCATGTCCGCGTCCGTCGGCAGCGCCTTCGCCATGATCCCGCTCAGTGCACCCGCGAACCTGCGGCCGAGCCAGGTGGTCCTCAGGTCGTCGATCGTGGAGTCGTAGTGGAAGGGGAACAGCGGCCGGGGCTCGGGAACGAGGCGGCCCAGCATCGTTGCGAACTCCTTGTCGGTGGCGATGGCCGATGCGGTGCCTGGGGCGGGCGCCACCGCGTCGCCGGAGGTGAGGCGCAGAGACTTGGTGGCGAGGATCCGCGTGGACGACAGCCCAATGCGCAGTTCGTACTCGCCGGCCTCGACCTTCCAGGCCGCACCGGTGACGTCGTAGACGGCGAACGAGCGCTCGTCGAGCGTGACGACGGCATCGGCAGTCTCGCCCGGCTCGAGATGCACCTTCGCGAAGCCCTTGAGCTCCTGCGCGGGCCGGTGCAGCGTTGACTCACGGTCGTGCACGTACACCTGGACCACCGTCGACCCCGCGCGTTCGCCGGTGTTGGTGACCGGCACGGTGACGGTGCGGGCCGTGCCGCGTCCGGTGACCTTGGGCTCGCCGACCTCGAAGGACGCGTAGCTCAGGCCGTGGCCGAACGGGAATCGCGCCGGCACCCCGAACGTGTCGTGGAACCGATAGCCCACATACAGTCCCTCGCGGTACTGGACCTGCGTGGGCGCATTCGCGAAGTGGTGGTCGGAGGGCAGCTCGCGCACGTGGACCGGGTAGGACTCCGCCAGCCGACCGCCTGGCTCGGCATCGCCGAACAGCACGTCGACGATGGCGCTGCCCGCGGCCTGCCCGCCCAGATGGCCGGTGACGATCGCCTGAGGGGCGTCGGCCCAGGGCATGTGCACGGGGGCTCCGTGAGACAGCGCCACCACCACGCGGTGGTGACGGGCGGTGAGGGCCTGGATGAGGCGCTCATGGGAGGCGGGCAGGTCCAGGTGCGAACGGTCGTAGCCCTCGGACTCGAAGGACGTGGGCAGCCCGACCATCAGCACCACGGCGTCGGCGTCCT
Organism: Demequina aestuarii; assembly: GCF_000975095.1. Taxonomy (GTDB): domain Bacteria; phylum Actinomycetota; class Actinomycetes; order Actinomycetales; family Demequinaceae; genus Demequina; species Demequina aestuarii. The sequence continues at coordinate 14,660 of NZ_BBRD01000002.1, read as the reverse complement.
CGGCCGCCGCGAGCGCGTGAGCGATCTGGGCATCGGTCGCGTCCCCGGTGGCGGCGTCATAGCCCGGCGCGTACACGACCTCGCCGGCTCCGCCGAGGCGGGCCCGCATGGTCTCAAGCGCGGTGTCCATGCGCGTGGAGTTGACGAGCGAGCTGCCTCCACCCTGGTGACGGGGCGACTCGGCGAACGCCCCGACGAGCGCGATGCGTCCGCGGGGCGCCAGCGGCAGCGTGCCGTCGTTCGTGAGGAGAGTGGTGGCGGCAGCGGCGACGCGGCGCGCGAGCGCGTGGTGATCGTCGTGCATGGTGACCGGGTCGGCGGGCAGGCGCGAGGCGCGCTCGGCCGCCACCTTGAGCGCGAGAGCGACCACGCGGCCGCAGGCGATGTCGAGATCGGCCTCCGCGAGCTCGCCCGCCTCGATCGCGGCCTCGACGCGTGCGTCCCACGCACCGGAGCTGGAGGGCATCTCGAGGTCGAGTCCCGCGTGGATGCCCGCAGCACGGTCGTGAGTGGCGATCCAGTCCGTCATCACGAGACCGTCGAATCCCCACTCGTCGCGCAGCACCTCGGTGAGGAGCATCCGGGACTCACCTGCGTGCTCGCCGTTGATGAGGTTGTAGGCGCACATCACGGTCCACGGCTGGGATTCGCGCACCGCGATCTCGAAGCCGGTGAGGTAGATCTCGCGCAGCGTGCGTTCGTCGATGATGGTGTCCACCCGCATGCGGTCGGACTCCTGGTTGTTCGCGGCGTAGTGCTTGAGGCACGCGCCTACGCCCTCGGACTGGATGCCGCGCACCAGCGCGGCCGCCATGCGTCCGGACAGCAGCGGGTCCTCGGAGAGATACTCGAAGTTCCGTCCTCCCGCGGGGTGGCGCTTGATGTTGAGGCCCGGGCCGAGCAGCACGCCCACCTCTTCGTAGCGAGACTCGCGCCCGAGTGCGGTGCCCACCTCCTCGAGCAGCGGCACGTCCCACGTGGATCCGAGCGCGGACGCCGTGGGGAAGCACGTCGCGGGCACCGAGTCGTGCAGGCCGGCGTGGTCGCCGGCGCCGTTCTGCTTGCGCAGCCCGTGGGGGCCGTCGGTCAGCATGAACGCGGACACGCCCTCCGCCTCTGCGGCCTCGGTGTTCCAGAAGTCAGCGCCGGACACCAGCCGAATCCTCTCGGAGCGCGGCAGGGCCGCGACGATCCCAGCGGCTTGGACGGTGACTCCGGGCGCCTGGGCGGGCGACGCGGCCGATGCGGCGGGGGCGTTCATGGGTGCTCCTTCCGCGGCAGAGCCGCGAGGTCATTGCCCTTATCTAAGGGCGTTAGATAAGGTCCATGGTAGGCCCCGACGGTGGCCGGGACAAGCACGGGAGGAGGGGCCATGGCCGAGAGGCTCGCTCCCGAGGTGCGCCGCGAGCGCATCCTGGACACCGCGCTCGCGATCATCGACGCCGAGGGCCACCGCAGGCTCTCCATGGCGGAGGTGGCGCGTCGTTGCGACATGTCGGCGCCCGGCGTCATGCACTACTTCCCCGATCTGCCCACCCTGCTGGTCGCGTTGGTGCGTCGCCGCGACGAACGCGACAGTGCGGAGTTCGAGGCCTCCCTGCCGCCTGCGGCCGATGCGCGGACGGTCCTCGACGCGATCGTCGCCAACATCGCGGCCCGGCCGCGCGCGGCACAGCTCTTCGCGATGGTCGGCGCCGACGCTCTGGACCCCGCTCACCCCGGCCACGAGTACTTCCGCGACCGCGCGGACCGGCTGGCCGCCCAGCTCGCGAGGTGGCTCGGCGATCAGGACCACGACCGTGCCCGCCGCGTCTTCGCGGCGATGGACGGGCTGCAGGTCCACTTCTTGCGGGACCCCGAGAACTTCGACCTGATGGACCAGTGGGGTGCGACGGCGGACGCACTGCTGGGACCACGGACCTGACCCGCCCACACGGAGCCGCTCCCACCCGCTCGCGCACGACGCACCTGTCCGCGCATCGGCCGGCTGCCGTACCGCGCCAGCGGACCAACCAAGCGGAGTCGCGTGGCGGCCCCTCAGGCGCACCCCCGCGCACTCGGGTGATCCGTCCCTGGTGTACGTCGGCCGTGCTTACCATGAGGCCATGGGAGACAAGAGGCCACTGCGCACCGTCACGGTGCTGCGCACGGAGAGGCTGTCGCCGGCGATGATCCGCGTGGTGGTCGGCGGCCCTGACCTCGCCGAGCTTCCCCCGCTCGAGTTCACGGATCACTACGTCAAGCTGAGGTTCGGCGACGTCAAGCGCACGTACACGATCCGCTGGCTGGACCAGGAGTCGCTCCAGATGGCGATCGACTTCGTCGTCCATGGCGACGAGGGGTTGGCGGGCCCGTGGGCGGCACAAGCCCAGCCGGGCGACGAGCTCCGGTTCGTCGGGCCAGGTGGCAAGTGGGCGCCGCGGCCCGACGCCGACGTGCACGTGCTCGTGGGGGACGAATCTGCGATGCCCGCGATCGCCGCCGCCCTCGACGCCATGCCCGCTCAGGCCGTCGCGCGCGTCTACCTCGAGGTCGCATCGGCCGCAGATCGTCAGGTGCTGCCGGTGACGGACCGCACCGAGGTGACGTGGGTCCACCGCGACGAGCTGGGCATGGCATACGGGGAGGCGCTCACCTACGCGGTTCAGTCTGCGGAGTGGCCAGAGGGCGATGTCGAGGCGTTCGTGCACGGCAACGCGGACATGATCAAGCCGCTGCGTCGCCACCTGTTCCGTGAGCGGGGGGTGCCGAAGGAGCGCGTCTCGATCTCCGGCTACTGGCGCACTGGGATGAACGAGGACGGATGGCAGTCGAGCAAGGCCGAGTTCGTGGCCCAGATGGAGGCCGAGCAGGACGGGCCGCCGGCCTGATCGACAGCGGGGCCCACCTCGCTACATCTCTTCGTGAGTGTTCGGGTCGCCGTCGAACAGCCGACCGTCCTCGCGGGTGAGGCCGGAGATGGCCGCCATCTCGGCCTCGGTGAGTGCGAAGCCGAACACGTCGAGGTTGGACGCCTGGCGCTCCGGGGTGGCCGACTTCGGGAGCGGCACGTTGCCCAGCTGCACCTGCCAGCGCAGGATCACCTGGGCGGGAGAGACCTCGTGGGCCTCGGCGGCCTGCGCGACGGGCTGCTCCTCGAACGGCGCCTGGCGCTTGCCGAGCGGGCTCCATGACTGCGTGAGGATGCCGCGTGCCTGGTGCTCGGCGCGCATCTGCTCCTGGATGAAGTACGGGTGCAGCTCGATCTGGTTGATCGCGGGCGTCACGCCCGACTCGTCGACGATGTCCGCCAGGTGCTGCGCGGTGAAGTTGGAGACACCGATCGAGCGCACCACGCCGCTGGCACGCAGGTCCACCAGCGCACGCCACGCATCGCGGTACTTGTCGGTGAGGGGGTTGGGCCAGTGGATGAGCAGCACGTCGATGCGCTGCAGGCCCATGCGCTCCAGTGACTCCTCGACGGACGCGATGGCCAGGTGATAGTCGTGGTGACGGCCAGGCAGCTTGGTCTGGATGGTGAGGGCGTCGCGTTCCACGCCGTTGTCCTCGAGCCAGTCGCGGGCCGCGCGCCCCACTTCGGCCTCGTTCTCATAGTTCACCGCGCTGTCGAGCAGGCGGTAGCCGGAATCGAGCGCCGAGCGCACCGCCTGGTAGCCCTCGTCTCCCTTGAGCGGGTAGGTGCCGAACCCGATCGCAGGGATCTCGTGGCCGTCGTTGAGTGTGCGGGTGGGAATGGTAGTCATGCCTCCACGCTACGCCCGATGCGCGTGCCCGGTGCTACTGCTCGTCGCCAGTCGTGAGACGGGTCAGCAGCTCGGCCTCCTCGGATTCGACCGTTGCGGGATCGACGAGGTGAGAGGCCTCCGCGGTCAGCAGGTCCGTCCACTCCTCGAGCAGAGCGGCCGCGTCTCCTGACTCGTACCACTGGGCCTCCAGGTCGGCGACCGCGTCCTCGTAGAGTGCCGCGAACTCCGGTACCTCGAGGAACCGCTCGACGAGCACCGTCCCGCCGCCCATCCCCCCCATCCCGCGGAAGCCGCCGTCCGAGCGGTCGGCGGGCAGCTCGGAGGGGTCGAAGCCGTCGGGTAGGTCGCCCGGCTCGAACCCCTCCGGCACGTCGGGGGGATCGAAGCCCTCGGGGACCTCGCCGGGTGCGAACCCCTCGGGACGCTCGCCCTCAGGCATGCCGCCCCCCGCGCCCGCATCGGGCCGGTCGCCGAACCCGCCCATGCCGCCGCCAGGTGCCGAGCCGTAGGCGAGGTTGAGGTCCCAGTTCACCACCGTCATGCGCTCCGTCTCCGGATCCCAGTAGAGGTAGGCGTTGTTGCCGGGGCCGTCGATGTCGTCCGTGTTCTGCACCAGGTCCTGGAACGCCAGATACGTGGCGAAGGCGTCGATGTCCAGCCACTCCGGCAGTGACGCGGCGAAGTCCTCGTCGTCGGAGTCGTTGATGAACGCCAGGAACGCGATCAGGGGCGTGAGGTCGTCGTCGCCGCCTTTCTGGTCGAACGACGTGGCGTACTCGTCGGGATCGTCGCCCCGGTAGGACCAGTCGCCGGTCGACTCGGCCTTGTAAAGGTAGCCGACCCCGAGCTCGCGCTCCATCCACGCCTCGTCGGGATTCTCGACCACGAGCCTCAGCGCAGGGTCGGAGTCACCGGCGGTGAAGGACACCGCGATCGCCTGCTCCGCCGCGAGCCCGGTGCCGTCGAGCACGTCGAGGGCGAGCGCCTCGTTGAGAGACGCCTCCGCACTGTTGGATCGCACCGCGAACTCGCTCGCGCCGTCGAGCGTCTGACCGTCGACGTACTTGTCGAGGCTGATGATCCATGGCAGATCTTCGGGGCTCTCCGCCTGCTCCTCGTCCAGCCCGCGCAGCGACGAGTTGCCCTTGAGCTTGAGCCCGACATTCTCGAATGTCTCGCCGTCAATGGTCACGGTCGCGGAGATCCACACCTTCTCGCCCGACTGCAGGTAGGCGCTGATGAGTGACTCGTAGTCGCCCGCGTCGTAGTCGACCTCGATGGTGTGCAGCACCGAGGAGTCCCACACGGCCGGCATGTCCGTCGGGGTCGCGCTGCTGGACGGCGGCGCGGTCGCGGGGTCTCCATCGGTGGGAGTGGTGCACGAGGCGAGCAGCAGCGCTCCGGCGATGCCGGCGGCGATGCGGAAGGGCTTCGGAGAGATCATGCCTTCAGTCAACGGGCCGATGCTGGGAGAGACCTGGGAGCCCGCTGGGAGTTGGGCAAGCCGTCAGAGCCGGCGGCCCTCCCGCAGGACCTCTCGCATGCGCGGGACGGTGACGCCCGCATCGGCCATCTCCGCACGGGTGCGGCGGCGCGAGTAGAGGATGCCTGTCACGCCGATCGCCCACGGCACCGTCATGGTGGACAGCGCGATGCGGTAGTCGCCGAGCGAGTAGTCGGACGTGCCGGGCGCGACGATCTGCAGCGCGGCGCCCACGAGCGCCACGGAGAGCACGGTGGCCGCGAATCCGCCGATGTTCACGAACCCGGTGGCGGTGCCGAGCCGTCCGCGGATGCCGAACGTGCGCGCGTAGTCCATGCCCACGAGCGACACCGGGCCGCCCAGGCCCAGCACCACGATCAGCGCGGCCAACTGCCACAGAGGGCGGGGTGTCGACGGCAGCAGGATCGCGGCCCATGCGATCGCGATGGCCGTCGCGCCGCCGAGGATCAGCCACGACCGTCGCAGGGGATGCCGTGCGGTGAGCGTGCCGATCACGGGCGCGGCGGCGATGTTGGTCATGACGAGCAGCGTGAGCAGTCCGCTCGCCTGTGCCGTCGACAGCCCCTGGCCCTGCACGAAGAACGGGACGCCCCACAGCAGCGCGACCGTGTTGGCCGAGAACAGTCCCGTCCAGTGCGTCCAGAATCCGAGCTTCACGCCCGGCGGGCGGATCGCATCGCGCATGCGCAGCGGAGGTGCGGCGCTCGCGGAACCATCGCCGGCAGACGGCCGATGCGCGGGTGCGGCAGGTGACACCTCGCCCGACGCGCCGGTGGCGGAGGGCACGGAGTGGTGCGCGTGGTCGTCGGGGGGCATCCGCACCTGCCACAGCGACATCGCTCCGGCGAACAGGCCGAGCGCGGCGAGTGCCGTGAACGTGGGCGTCCACCCGTGCTCGTGCAGCAGCCACGCGACGGGGATCGCGCTCGCGAGCTGTCCCACCTGGCCGAGCGTTCCGGTGATCTGCACCATGAGCGGAGCGCGCCGCGGCGGGAACCACTCGGACACCAGACGGGTCGCGGCCACGAACACGGGGGCGTCGCCCGCGCCGATCAGCACCCGGGCCACGAGGGCCCAGCCCAGGTGGTCCGTGAAGGCGAGGAGCAGCTGACCCACGCCCATGATGAGCGAGCCGGCCAGCAGCATGCGCTTGGGGCCCAGGCGGTCGAGCAGCGCACCGGCGGGCAGCTGGAGCGACGCGTAGACGGTGATCTGCACCACCGAGAGCGCGGACAGCCCGAGCGCCTCGACGCCGAACCGGTCGAGCGCTTCCACGCCGGCGACACCGAGCGCCGTGCGCTGCACCACTGCGACGAAGTAGATGAACGCCGCAGCCGCGAACACGATCCACGCGGTGCGGGGGGTGAGCGAGCCCCGGATCGTGGCGGGCTGGCGCATGCGGGCTCCTTAGGTGAAGGCAGGCTCCACGCTAGTGTCCCAGCCCGTCGGACCGCCCGGGACCCACGGCCCGTGCGCGCCGGCCTCCCGTCAGCCCATCTGTGTGGTGCCCTCGTACAGCGCCATCTCGTTGCCATCCGGGTCCGCGAATGCGGCCCACCAGCTGGTCGCGTCGATGGGCATCTTCTCGACCACCACCGTGCCGCCGTGCTGGACCGCCAGCGCCAGGGTCTCGTCGATCGAGTCGACCTCGACGTAGGAGCGCGGCTGAGTGAAGTCGTCCGACCTGGGTGCAAGCCCGCCGCCGCCGGCTCCATTGGGGTTGGTCCACATCGGGTAGCCCTCGAAGCCGGGCGGCTCGGCGATCTGCCAGCCGAACAGCGTCCCGTAGAACTCCGTCGCGGCCCCCAGGTCCGAGACCGGGATGTCGATGTGGGTGATGTCGCCGTGCGCCATGGCGCCTCCTCGTGTCCGGCCACCGACGTGTCGGGTGCGCCGGTGGCGCCCCGTCCACGGCATGAGTGTCCTGCAGCGCGGCGAGCACGGCAACCGGAACGGCCCTCCGCCCGCAGAAACGACCACGGCCGCCGACACCCGGGGGTGTCGGCGGCCGCGTCCTCAGGGAGAGAGGTCTGTGAAGACGACTACGGCATCAGCACCGTGTCGATCAGGTAGACGGTGGCGTTCGCGGTCTGGACGCCGCCGCACAGCACCGCGGACTCGCCGTTGACCGTGAAGTCGTCGCCCTCGCCCATGACCTCGAGCTCGGCGCCGTTCACGGTGGTGTGAGTGCCCGCAATGTCCATCGGCTCGATCTGGCCGGGGATGACGTGGTACGTGAGAATCGAGGACAGCAGGTCAGCGTCCTCCTGGAGCACGCCGATGGTCTCGTCGTCGATCTTCGCAAAGGCGTCGTCGACGGGAGCGAACACGGTGAACTCGTCACCGTTCAGCGTGTCCACGAGGTTCACGTCGGGGTTCAGCTCCCCGCTCACTGCCGAGACCAGCGTGGTGAGCATCGGGTTGTTGGAAGCCGCAACCGCGACCGGGTCCTGGGACATGCCCTGGATCGACCCGGCGCCGTCGGGCACCTCTTCCGCGTACGCCATGCAGGCCGGGCCCACGAGGTTCGCGGCCGGGTCCATCGCCATGGCGTCCTCTGACATCGCGGGCTCGGGCGACTCCTCGGTCATCGCGGGGGTCTCCGACATCGCCGGGTCCATCGCGTCGTCGTCGGACGCGGAACAGGCGGACAGCACGAACGTGCTGGCCACCGCGAGCGCGAGCCCGGTCGAGAACTTCGTCTTGGTTGTGAGCATGACTGCCTCCGTTGTCCTGAGCCCGAGCGTCCGGGCCATGGGTTCAGCGCCCCTGGGGAGCGCCCGCCACTGATGCGGCGACACCCCGGGTTCGCGCGGCCCCGCCGGGCGGATTGGTGCGATGTCGGGAGACCTTGGCGACCGCATCGGCCGTCCAATCCGGTGACCCGTCGCGAGCGAACCTGCCGCGACGACTAGGAAGGTCACGGACATGGAACTTGTCATCATCGGGCTGCTCGGCGGCCTCATCACCGGCATCTCGCCGTGCATCCTGCCGGTGCTGCCGGTCATCTTCCTCACGGGCGGAGCGCAGTCGGCGCGGACCTCGCAGGGATCGAGCATTCCGCAGATCGACGCCATCGGTCCTGGCGGCGTCGCGCGCACCGGGGCTGCGGCGGTCAAGACACGGCCGGCCGATGCGACAGCCAGCACGGTCTCGCGCTGGCGCCCGTTCCTGGTGATCGCGGGGCTCGTGACGAGCTTCACTCTCGTCACCCTGGTGGGCTCGCTGATCCTCGGTGCGCTGAACCTGCCGCAGGACATCATTCGGTGGGTCGCGATGGCGGTGCTGGTGGCGATCGGGCTCGGGCTCATCGTGCCGCGGTTCGAGCACCTGCTCGAGCGCGCGTTCACGTGGGTGCCACAGCGACGGGTCGAGAACAACCGGGGCGGTTTCGGGGTGGGCCTCGCTCTCGGTGCGGTGTTCGTGCCCTGCGCCGGCCCGGTGCTCGCGGCGATCATCGTCGCCGGCTCCACCGGCCAGATCGGCTGGGGCACCGTGCTGCTCACCATCTCCTTCGCGATCGGCGTCGCGGTCCCGCTGCTGTTCTTCGCTCTCGCCGGACGCCGCGTCGCGGAGCGCGTGAAGGCGTTCCGACGTCGTGAACGCGGCCTGCGCATCGCCGCGGGCGTCGCAATGATCGCGCTCGCGATCGGCCTCGCCTTCAACCTTCCGCAGACCTTGCAGCGCCTGGTGCCGGACTACACGGCCGGCATCCAGACCGACCTCACCGACAACGAGTCCGCGCAGAGAGCTCTCGACCTGGGCGGGCTGGTCACGCAAGAGAACAAGGACCTCGACCAGTGCACCAACGGCGCGACCGAGCTCGAGAGCTGCGGCACGGCCCCCAGCATCAGGGGAATCGAGGAGTGGTTCAACACCCCGGGCAACGACGCCATCGAACTCGAGGACCTGCGCGGAGAGGTGGTGCTCGTCGACTTCTGGGCCTACTCGTGCATCAACTGCCAGCGTTCGATTCCCCACACGGTCGCGTGGCACGAGGCCTATGGGGACCTGGGCCTGAACGTCATCGGCGTCCACTCTCCCGAGTACGCGTTCGAGAAGGACCCGGGCAACGTGCGCGCCGGCGCCGAGGACTTCGGCATCACCTACCCGGTGGCGATCGACAACAACCTGTCGACCTGGACCAACTATCGCAACCGCTATTGGCCCGCCCACTACCTGATCGATGCCGAGGGCACGGTGCGTCACATCGCCCTCGGAGAGGGCAACTACGAGGCGACCGAGGGGCTCATCCGCGAGCTGCTGCGCGACGCGAACCCCGACGTCCAGCTCCCCGGGGACACGGACGTCGCGGACGTCACGCCCGATGTCGGGTCGACCACGCAGGAGACCTTCCTGGGCACCTCGAAGGACGTCAACTACGGCGGCGAAGGCCGCTACGCACCGGGCGAGGGCGCGTACGCGTTCCCGGATGCGCAGCCCGACGACTCGTTCGCGCTCTCCGGCGACTGGGTGCTGGAGACGCAGTACGCGACCCCCGCATCGGCCGATGCGAGGGTGAGGCTGAACTTCCATGCCTCGCAGGTGCGGATGGTGCTCGCAGGCTCCGGTTCGGTCACGGTGAGTCTCGATGGTGGTGAGATGCGCACCATCGAGGTGGACGGCACGCCGCGATCGTATGGCCTGGTGGAGGCGGTGACCGAGGGGCAGCACGTGCTCGACGTCACGCTCTCCGAGGGGGTGGAGGCGTACTCGTTCACCTTCGGGTGAGTGGGCCAGGCGCGACAACGGCCGTCGGCACCGGGGGGAGGTGACGACGGCCGCTGTCTTCTCCAGAGATTACTCCTGTGCGAGGTGTGCTCGTCAGCGTCTCCCGAGCGCGGGCGGAATGGGCTCCGGAGTGACGACGTTGATACGAGGCATGAAGACACTCATCGTGGTCCTGCTCATCGCGTTCGCTGCCATCGCCGTCATCGGCTTCGTGGTCGAGGCGCTGCTCTGGCTCGCCCTCATCGGCCTCATCCTGTTCGCGGTGACCGCCATCTACTGGTGGCTGCGCGCGAAGAAGTCGCGAAGCTCGACCGCCAAGGCCTGACGCCCGCTCTCGAGGCTCGCCTCTCGCCACCAGTTCCCCTGGTGGTGGGGGCGAGTCTCTTCGCGTTTCTGACGGCCTGTCGAGGTCGCCCCGTACGGGCTCACTAGTGAGCGGTTCTCGAACTTCGCCGAAGGATGGGGGTTTACGGTCAGGCCGGGCGGATGGGGGGCACATGCACGAGCGCCCGCAGAGCACCGGTGGGCATGGGCTCTCTCAGGCGAAGGCGTCGATCGCGTCGACGGCCTTGTCCATGAAGGCGCTCTCGCCGAAGGTGTTGAGCTTGAAGAACACGGCCTCGCTGCCGCCGGAGGTGGTGAGCGCGACCTCAAGGCGGTCGCCCACAGCGAGGATGGTGACGGAGAGCGTGACCCGGTTGCTGCCGGTGATGCTGTAGCGCTCGTACGTCCGCAGGACCACACGAGCGTCGCCGACGCTGAGCTCGCCGGAGTGTTCGATCGAGGCCGAGACGCTGCCGCGTGCGATGGTGCCATCGAGGTGGGCGGCGAGAGCGTCAGCCGAGCCGACCAGAGAGCGGGTCTGGAACATCGTTGCCCTTCAGGGGTGATCGCCAGGTGGCTCCTCCACCAGCACGGACTGCCGTCAGCAGCCCACCACCGCTGAGAATAGCGCCGCGCCGTCGGAGTCGCACCGGGTCAGTCGGCTCTCACCCTGCGCGATTGCAGCGCGACCACCGCCACCAGCGCGCCCACGACGCCCCCGGCGAGCGCGCCGCTCGTGTTCAGAATCACGTCGTCGATGTCGGCCACCCGGCCCAGCACGTACTGCGCGATCTCGATCGACGCTGACAGCATCAGGCCAAAGATGAATGCGGTCGCCACGCGGCCAATGAATGGCGCCCTCACCAGGCAAGCAGCGAGGAAGCCGAAAGGCACGAAGAGCGCCACGTTGCCCACCAGGTTGAGCCACGGGTGCGAGCCGCGCTCATTGGCAAGCCCGCGTTCGATCTCCTGTCCGGGGACCAGGCTCAGCCCGCGCGGGCCCGTGTAGTGGGATGAGACCGTGGAGCCGAGGGTGGCGACGGCGATCACCAGCAGCCAGAGCACGAGCGCGGTCCACAGCACTGATCGGGTGCCGCGACCATGCCGCGCGCCGATGAACCCTGCGAACGCGAGCGCGACTGCAGCGACCGCCGCCGCCGCGATGACGAGGGCGCTGTTGTCGAGAATGTCGTTCGGCACGGGGCCCCCTTCTTGCCGGGCGCTTGCCCGTTCCTGTGCATATGACGAGTGAGCCCCGCAGACTGCTGCCAGGTCTCTTGGACCTATGGTGACGGAGACCAGCCAGTGGCGCGGAGCGCGCGGATCGGGGCGAAGACCGGCTGCGGGAGGTTGTCCCAGCGGAACCACCCCCATTCGGCGATCTTGTGCGGCTCGGGAGTGGCGGGCTCGCCCTCGGCCTCGACGGCGTAGTGCGTCGATATACCAACGCACCGGCATCCACCAACCGGTGATACCCATGACGGCGATAGCGACAAGGCTCGTTGATCCAGATCTCCTCGACCGCTGGGTCATCGAGGTACTGCTGAGGCGGCCCGAGCCCGGCGACGTTCGCGAGCACGGCCCGGGTCGCCGGCTCCGGATCCTCAACGGGCGGCACGACGCCCTCAAAAGCGCGCTCCTCCCACGCGGCGAGCGCCTCATCGACCGATGCGCGCACGCCCTTGCTATCACGCAGCGGGTCGACGCCACGTGAACGAATCCGTGCCCGCACCTCGCTCTCGAGTTGCGCGACCGCTTCCGCCCCCGTGAACGGACAAACTGGACAGAACGGGCATGCTGTGTGAGGGGGTCACGGGGGTCACGGGGGTCTGTGGAGACCTCGCGACTGTACCGGACGACGCATACTCGAGACGCACCGGTCAGGTCACCCCTGTCACCTCACGGCGTGCCAGACCCTCCCGTCGCCGTGCCGCACTGCAGCGCCTTACACGCCAGACCGACTCGAGGCCTTTTGGCGCCACCCACGCTGAACCCCTCGCGACCTACGTCCCGGGCAACCCCAAGCAGGAGAGCGTAGCTTCTGCGGATCAACTCAGAATAGACACATGACCAGGGGGTCAATGTGTGGACTAGAACCACTCAATCGGGCACGAGTGCGGCAATCGCTGCGCTTCTTGTTGTCTCTGGGGGAACAATCGCTCAGGCGGATGGCGGCAAGCCAGACGTCGACAAGATTGCCCAAGCGATCAACGACGTCAGCCCCTCCGCTCCGCTAGCAGTGACGCGAGACCTCACTGCTGCGGGACTCGAAGTCGAGACTGTAGCGGGGACAGTGGCAGTGCCACAGAGTTCCGACGGCGAGGTCATCGTCGATGTGGCAGTACAGACTGACGGCGGATCTGCGCACATCCACACAGTCCTGAATGACTCGTCTGCGCCCGACGAATATGCATACACGATTCCTGGGGTGTCACCCGAGCTACAGCAAGACGGGAGCGTACATCTCACGGCAGGCTCCGAGGAGATCTCCGTGGTACTTGGAGTGATTGAGCAGCCTTGGGCCTACGACGCGTCAGGACAGCCAGTCCCGACGCGCTACGTCGTCGAGGGCGACGCCGTAATTCAGCCACTCGATCTGAGCGGCGACATTGAGTTCCCTGTCGTCGCGGATCCCAAGGTTCAGGCGGACTGCGGAATCATCACGTGCACCGTTCGCCTCAACCGCGCGACGACCAGGAACATCAGGGACGGCGCCGCGCTCTCGGCCATCGCCGCCGGGGTCGTCTCCGCGTTCTCGGGTGGCGTAGCCGCACCCGCCGCTGCCGTCATCGCGGCATGGCTCGGCGTATACGGCCTTATCACTGGCCGCTATTACGAGAACGGCAACTGCTTCGGCTACAAGTTCCTCCGCGAGTACGCGTTCAGCCCGGGCTACTGGTATCCGACTCAGGTCAAGAAGAATACGTACAATTGCAGATGATGACCACATACCTCTCTCTGCTGGCCGCGGTCGCCCTCATGGTCGTGGGGTCACTGCGACGACAGACCCCATCGCTAGGTTTGGACTTGGCCCTCTACGCCATCTCCGCGCTCGTACTAGGACTGGCATTCGCCCCGCTTCCACTGTGGGTGCGCGTCTGCTATGCGCTGCTCGGCTTGATTGTCGTGGCTGGCGCCACACGCAGCATCGTGAGCCGATATACAGCGCAACAGGCGAGCCCCTAGAGCAGATGACACCATGCAGCGGGGCTCACGTCACTAGTAACAAGTCAGGAGTCACCTCAACCCTCAGCAGTCCCGGGGGCCTGTCTTCCGAGTGTCCTTCCCGGCGATTCCGATGAATCGTGTGACCGGATCGGAGGGGTATTGGCGCGGCCACATCACTCTCTATCGAGGTCGAGACAAATGACGCGCATCATGGATGAAGAGTCACTTGATGACTTGCTGCGCTGGGTCGAGGACGACGTGCGTCAGTCACTTTCGGCGCGCGGGATCGATGACGTCAGTTGCAGTCGGGTGCGTGGACGCGATCCAGCAGTGGCGGCGAGTCGAGTCTCGGATGGACGGCGCGCGCTCATAGAGCTTCGCGACCTGGTCGTCGCGTCCGACGGCGGTGTTGTCGAGGCAACACTGTTGGTGTTTCGGTTGTCTGGGAGGCGGTGGACGCGGGTGCCGCGGCGTGATCACGTTGGCGGCTCCGGAGTGGTGTGGCGCAACGATGGCGCACGCTCGGGGTTCGTGGAGTTCGAGCCGGAGTGTCCTGCAGGGACCTCCGCACTCGGCGCTGCAGTCATCGAGGCGCTTGACGGGATTCCAACGGGCGGCTCGGGTGGGCGCTAGACCTCAGCCGCCTGCAACCTGGACTCTGCTCCGCGACCGGTGCTGGTGAGCGCCGAAAGGTCGTGGTGTGAACAACTACCACCTCGGTGCCCACCGATGATCGGTCACGGGCCAGTTGTAGCCCGCGGCGTCGTCGCAGCCGGTGAGCTCGTCGGCTGGGATGTTGAGGTCACGGTCGAACGTGGACCTGACCGGGTGTTCTGGTATCGGCCGACCTCAGCCGACGGAGGGTACGACACGCTCTGCACAGAGTTCTCCGACGTGCCACTGGCGCTAGGGGCGACCCCGGATCCGGTCGCGTGGCGGTGGTTTGACGATGAGTTCGCGGAGGCGGTTGCGCGTGAGGCGTGGTGGCAGACCGTGGCACAAGACGTTGTGGTCGCCGATGCGAGAGCGAGCTTGGGCGACGGCTTTTCCGATGGATTGGCGGCGGCAGAGCCCTGGCGCGCAAGAGGGCGACGCGTGCGGGGAGGCGCGCCTTCGTGACGGCGCTCGCCGAGTCTCACTGACGCCTCCAGCGGCGAAGGGAGGTCGGCACGGCGGCCAGGCTCGCC
>NZ_BBRD01000003.1 GCF_000975095.1 Demequina aestuarii | reverse complement strand
GATCTCAGGTTGTCGAAGCATGCGAAGCAGCGCATGTCTGGATCACGTGGTGACAAGGGCTACATTCCGATGATGGCCGTGCGGGATGCGGTACGCAATCCGGTTGCGCTCATGCCAGGCACCGGTAGGAATCTCGGGACGACGCAGTACCGTGGTGCAAGCGTGAGAGTTTCCGTTCGCGGGGGCACTCGGCTGGTCACGACGGTGATCCCTCGTGGGCCTGGAAGGCGCTAGGCGATGACACAGCAAGATGACGAATCGTTCCGCGATGCGGCGATGCTTGATCGAGACGCCATCGCCGCGCTGGCGGAGTTCGCCTGGAGGCTTGGGCCTGAGGCCTGGTCGGTGTTTCAGCGCGGCGTCTATCGGGCGGTGCTCGATATCGATAACCCCGCCGACCTGATATATAGGCTTGACCGCGTTCACAATCTCGATCCGGGTTTCGCAGAGTTGGTCGATGAGAACGATGCCATTGGCCGGGGAGTGTGGACACTAGAGCAAATGCTTGAGCGTGCAGCGTATGGAGGTGGCGATAGCGCTCAGTGATCGGGTCGGGCGCTGCGCACGTCGCGCGCGATCGGAGACGCAGGTGATCGGCCGTGGTGTCCCCGTGATGGGAGGAGTGCCGGTCACGTGGCGAAGCGCACGGGGTTTTTCGAGCCGGACTCATGTTGGCACCTACTTCCCGCCGTGGTGATGCGATGGAGGAGGCAGAGATGGCTGGCGCCGATGCGTCGCACGGCTGGGAAGCCGCCCCGGCACAGGTGCGGAGACTTGTGGTCACGCTCCTCGAGAATGCGCAACATCCGCACTACCGAGACTTGGCGACGAGCGCCCGCACGGCCGCGATTGCGGTGCGACCCTCGGACGGTACCCCCCCACGACCAATGGCTGGACGTCCGACTCACCATCGCAGATGGAAGCGAAGTCGTTGTCTCGGGTGACTCGCCCCTCGTCGCAGACTGTATTGCGCGCGACGGCTACACGTATGCGGCGCTCTTCGACCGGGCAGATGGGCCTTTCCAGCTTCAGCTCGACTCCCGCGATCGCAACGAGTCTCCCGCCGCGATTGCCGCGCGATTGGCGACTCGGTGAAGGTACGTTCGGTGCGCCTTGGGCGACACGGAGTACTGTGCTCGCACTTGAAGCGCAAGAAGGCGGCGCTCGCGCGCCGCAGAGAGCGAGCTCTGGGCATATCGAAAGACCCGGTACGGTCGGGTTAAGTTCTCAAGGTACGGGTGAGGTTGCTGTGACGAAGCATTCAAGTGCCGGGACTGGTTCCTACTCTCGTGTGCAACAGTGCCTTGGTAGCGCGGTCGGCCCGCACAAGTTCGTCGCCGACGAACACGGTGGCTACGGCCGGATCGCGGGCGACCTGTGGATCAACGCCTACGTTCATCGTCCGTCGCAGGAGAGCCTTCCCGATGAGGTGGACATCGAGGTGGCGGTGGGAGTCTCGTCCCAGCGGGAGCAGGCATTGGTCTATCTCTCGACCTGGCAGGCCGTTCATCGAGACCTGGCCCGTTACAGGCCATCGGCGCCGGGTTGGCCAGAAGTATCTTGCGACGACTTCGAGAGGGTTCTGCTTCCGGAAGTGGTCGCGTGGAAGGACTCGCGCGACCTCTTTGAGGCGCTGTTCGCGCAGCGGGTTCCCCGAACCGTGGCTTCGCTGGAGCAGATCACGCGACTGCCGCTTGGAGGGTCGCGGTGGCGGCCGAGCTTGGCCCGACGGCCGAGTCTCGCGCGGTCGAGCAGGTCAATGCCGAGGTGTGGCCCGCGGACATCGCTGATCGCCTCGAGTGGTTCGCAGGGCACTTCGGAATGCCCCTCGTCGTGCGCCGATACCCGTCCCCTAGGTGGGCGAAGTGGTGGCCGCGCAAGACGACGTGAGCCGGAGGTTCCTCACCGTGTTGGCCACAGCGGGCACCGTGGTGGACGTGGTGCTCGCCACCGACCCGCTCACCGGTGAAACCGTCGCGAAGCCTCTGACGGAGCTGAGCCTGCATCTCGACCACGAGACGTGGGTCGACGTCATCGTGGCGACCGAGTCGGGCATTGACGCTCTGCGTGCCACCGCGGAGCACCCGTTCTGGGTAGCCAGCGACCGTAACGTCATGGTGCCCGACGGGGTGCCGGTCGCGCCCAGGGGACGATGGGTCAACGCGGCAGACCTCACCGAAGGCGACACGCTCGCGACCGCTGCAGGATCCACGGGCACGGTGCTTGAGGTCCGCCCCTATGGGGCGACACGATGGGCGTACAACTTCACCGTCGCCGACCTCCACACCTACTATGTCGGTGAGAAGCCCCTGCTCGTCCACAATGCGAGCTGTAGCCTCCAGAAGAACAACTTCGTTCGTGTCGGAAAGACTCCCGATCAGAAGTGGCGGGTGTCGCTCGGGCCGGAGCGCAAGCATTGGGCCACGCTCTCGCCCTGGCGCCAGCGTATTCAGCGTTACCACGTTCACATGGAGCGTGCCAAGGGAGGAATCACAAACAACGCCACGGGGACCTCGCGGCGACTCTGGGGGAGTTGGGCAACGTGAAGGCCGCCGACGCAGTCCAGTACCTCGACACGCTCGGGGAACGTTTCGACATCCTCGAGTCGGGACTCCGAGGCGATGTGGCCTACGCGCGACTCGGTGGCGACGTGCCCGGGAGACGCACGGCCGTCGTGAACTCACCCGGGGAGAGATGGTTCGAGGTCGCTGTGGATGATGGATTCGCATATACGGTCTTCGCTGAGGATGTCGACGACTCGGAGGTACGCCAGTTGCTCGACTCGATGGCCGAGTTAGCCACCTGCTATGTCGTCGAAGGCGGAGAGGTCGAGCGCCCGAGATCCTTCTCGCCGAGATTGGCAGTCCAGTGCGGCGGCCAACGTGTGGTCTTTCGCAGAAGTCTCGTAGAAGACCTGAAGAGATTCGCGCAACGAATCTATCCGTCCCGAGAGGCATGAGTCCGTGTCGTAGCGCGCGCTCCGTGGTGCGGCTTCGCCGGGCACGAAACCACGTGGCTCGAAGGGCGGTTGACCCCGGACCATCCAGAACTGATTCCGCTTGTGCTGCTGAGGAGTGAGGTGGCTTCGTGAATCGGTGGCGTCGAGACCGACGGGGGATGGAGTCCGCCGTCGCTGCCGGCGTCCGCGCGTGGATGCTTGAGTTCGCCGATGAGGTGGGTGTCCGGTCGGGCGTCAGGCCCGCCGTCCGCGTGGACGGTGACCTGGGCGACTACTGTGCGTCGTGGACGAGGCCCGATGGCGGCCGCGTGCAGCTATTCGTGGCGAATGATGTCTATGTGGAGCGTCGACGCGCAACCGTGGAAATCGGCTTCGGCGAACCCGTCGAGTCTGCGTTCGTGGTGGTCGAGGGCGGCGCTGTAGTCGAGGTTCTCACCCAAGGTGAGATGGTTCCGCAGGCAAGTCCGCGCCTTGTCGAGAGGTTCCTGGAGTACACCCAACTCGGCTCGGGTTTCGGTCAGCCCCGCTGACTGGGTATGGCCATGTCAGGTTCCTTCTCTTTCGCTGCGGGAGGCGGTCGCGACGCGCCCGCGCCAGGGCCCCAGCTTTCCCACGCTCTGCGTACGGTCTTCGCGGCCTCCCCTGGGCTTGATCTCGCCTGGGACTCGGACGCAGGAGTGTGGTGAGTCGCGGCCAATCCGGGTGTCGCGCAAGAGCGCTGATGGCGCCCTTCGGCGGAAGGCGATGACGAGATCTGGATTGACTCGAACTTCGGCTTCAGGCTCGCGATCGGGACTTCGGTTCGCCAGCCACGAGTGGGTAGCGCGCATAACTCGCCTACCTCGGTTGATACACCCACTGCTGTGGGGCTGGTCCATGCAATTCCCGCCGCCAGTCTATGGCCTCAAGAGCGTCTGAATGGGGCATCGACTTGAGCGGCTGCGTGTCTGAGCGCGTGCCGGGCCAGGCGCCAGATTTCGTTACGGCGGTGTGATGAATCCGTCACGGCGAGGTTCTTGCGCGTTGGGTCTAGGTGCCGGTAGAAATTGCTCAACCCACGAGCGGGATGTTGCCGGTGTTGGCGGCTACGGGGTGGCGGTTGAGGTCTTCTCAGCTCCGCACTATCCGTGGTTTCTTGCTTTTGGGGGTTTCGCTGTGGCGTTCTCTGCTGCCTTGTGGCGCTCGATGGATTTTCAATGTGTGACGGGCCGGTTCGCGGCCGTTGCGGCCGCGTCGACGTTGATGCTGTATGCCGGTGTCGAGGCCGGTCCTGCAGCGGCCGCAGATGCGGACGTCGTCGCCGACGCCTCCGAGGAGTTTGAGTGGGAAGGCGCGACGTCGCCCGATGCTATCTCGGCGTCCGTGCTGGCCCGAATTCGCGGGGCGTTGGTCGAGGATCTGTCGCAGCGCACAGAGGCGTCGCAGACGTTCGCCCTGCCTGATGGCCAGTGGCGGACGGATATCTCAACCGGTCCGGAGTGGGTGCCGACTGGTGCGGACCCCGCGACAGACGAAGGCTGGGTGCGTGCCGACAGTGACCTGGTGCCGAATGGTGCGGGCGGGTTCGCGCCGAAGGCGCATGTCGCGGGGTTGCAGTTCAGCGGCGCCTCCGATGGTCGCACTGAGGTGGTCACCGGTGAGGACGCGTCTGGCGAGCCATTCTCGTTGTGGTGGGACGGAGCCCTTCCTGAGCCGATCGTCGCCGACGACGCGATTCGCTATGTCGATGCCGAACCCGGCATCGATCTGGTGTTCCAGGTCACCGCGACCGGCTATGAGCAGTTCTTCGTCGCCAAGGATGCCGAGGCACTGGAGGACGCCGAGGAGTTGGCGCTCGAGTTCTCCGCTCCAGACTCCGACCTGGTGCGCTCCGGTGACGGGCTGGTCGTGCGAGACGACGACGGGCAGAGTGTCGCGCAGGTATCGGACGTATCGGCCTGGGACGCGTCTTCGGATGCGCTCCACGTGGAGCCGGTCTCCCAGATGGCGCCCGCGCCAGTCGACAACGATGACCCAGAGGCGACGGCTGAGCCTGAGGTGGTTGCTGATCTGAACGAACTGCCGACGATTGTCGACGTGCCCGCGGACGTGTCGGTGAGCGGTGATGCTGCTGAGATTGCGATCGACACGGCAGACGTTCCGTTCGACGAGTCGGCGGACTTCCCGGTGGTGATTGATCCGTCGGCGAACCTGACTGTGTCGTTCGACACGTACGTGTCGGATGCGTGGTTGTCTGATCGTTCGGGCCAGACCGAACTGCTGATCGGCACGGCCAACTCTGGCGCGGACAAGTTCCGGTCGTTCCTCAACGTGAATGTGTCGCCGATTCGGGGCAAGAAGGTCACTGCCGCGACCCTCAAGCTCTACAACCACCATTCCTGGTCGTGCACGGCGAAGGGGTGGGAGGTGTGGTCCACCTCGACGACGTCGACATCGACACGATGGACGAACATGCCGTCGTTGAGCACCAAGTATGCGTCGCCGACGGCGACGAAGGGGTACTCGTCATCGTGCGCCGATGGTTACGTGAGCGCCGACATCACCTCCATGGCGCAGGCATGGTCGACGGGTACCGCGACGTCGAGGGGGCTCGGCATCAGGGCCGCTTCCGAAACTGACAACGCGGGTTGGAAGCGCTTCAACTCCGGTAACGCTTCGTCCAACAAGCCTGTTATCTCAGTGACGTACAACAGTTACCCGAACACGCCGTCGAGCGTGAGGGTTGCCGGCAACGCGCCGGCGGCAGGCGCGACGTTCTACACCAACGACACGACCCCCACCTTCAGTGCCGTCGTCTCGGACCCCGACGGGGGAAGCGTGAAGGGTCTGTTCACGATCAAGACAGGCTCCACCACGACGGTGCCAGGTGCCGCAGGGAAGGCCGTGGCATCGGGTTCCGCGTCGTCCTACACGCCCGCCGCGCTGGCTCAAGGCAAGGCCTATTCGGTCTCGGTGGCCGCGAACGACGGCTCGATTACGTCGAAGTCGTCGTCATCGCCAACCTGGACCGTGTTCGTTGACACGGCCGCGCCAGGCATAGCCCCCATCACGTCGCCGCAATTCTCCAACGGTCAGTGGAGAGCCACTGCGCCGTCGTCGGTGAGCGCCACCCTTGCAGGCACGGACGCGGTGAAGTTCGAGTACAAGATCGACGGCGGCGCGGTGAAGTCGGCCACTGCCTCGTCGGGTAGCGCGACCATCAGCGGTCTTCCCCGCACCAGTGGCGGCCACAAGGTGGAGGCTCGAGCGATCGACCGCGCCAACAACACGAGTGCATGGGTGGTGTTTGAGTACGGCATCGGCACGGTGGGGATCTCTGCGCCTGCGCCCGGTTACAAGACCACCGACCACGCGAAGATCGTCGCGAGTGCGCCACCGGGCGGCAATGGCGCCGTCAAGCGCAACCTGTACTGGAGGGCGAGTGGCACTCCCAACGGCGCTGGCTACTCCGACGCCACTGGTTCATCCGCGGGTTGGACGCGTATCACGGCTAATGCGCCTGCTGAGGTAGCGGCGGGCGTGAACCCTGCGGTGAATTACCTGTGGGACGCGTCGCACGCTGCCACTTCGGCCGGCAAGGAGCGAGTGCCGTTCCTCATGGATGTCCAGGCGTGCTTCACCTACACCTACACGAGCGACACTCTTTGCACCTGGCGCAACGACGAGTCGACGCACGCCACTGTGCTGCGTGTGCCTCACGCGTTCGGCGACAACTTCCCGGTCGCCTCGGCTGGCCCGGGCCAGGTCGCGATGTGGACGGGCGAGTTCAACACGTCGATGACGGACCTCGCCGTTCCGGGGTACACCGGTACGTTGTCAATCTCCCGCACCTACAGCACCTTCGCAGGCGGACGGGAGGACTCGGTCTTTGGTCCGGGCTGGGCACCGAGCTTCGAGGGCTCCGATGTGGGAGCAGCGGGCCTCGCGGTCGTCGATGCGACAGCAGACAACGGACTCCTCATCCTTGAGGATGTCGACGGCTCATACCTGCTCTACCGGCAGGCCGACGGGACCACCGAACCGCAGCAGGCGGGCGAGTACGTGGCGCTCGATGCCGATACCGCGGCGCTTGGCTATCGGCTGAAGCTCACCGGATCGGGCACGGCCGCCCGCCTATCGCTCATCGAGGACGACGGTGTCACTACCACGTGGGCCCACCTGGGTGCTGGAAAGTGGGTCCAAGAGTCCGTCGTGGAGCCCGGTCAGGCGGGTGCGACGACGTTCACGCGAGACGGGTCTGGTCGCATCACGCGGATTCTTGCGCCCGTTCCCGATGGTGTCGCGTGCTCCCCGACGCTGTCGGCCGGTTGCCGCGCCCTCGACATCGCGTACTACACCTCGACGGATGCGGGCACGAAGGCTTTCGCAGGCCGTGTGGCCTCGGCCACGTACCGCGCGTGGGATCCTGCCACCGAGTCGATGGGCTCGTTGGAAGTGGCTCGCTACAAGTACGACGCCTCTGGCCGACTCGAGATCGTCCTCGACCCGCGGTCAGGGCTCGAGACGACATACGGATACTCGGACGCCTCGCAAGCGGGTGTGCCGTTCCTCACAGCCGTCAAGCCAGGAGGCCTCGCTGCGTGGCGCATGCAATACGACACCTCGCCCCAGGGGTCGGGATCGCTCCTGCACGTAAGCCGTGACGGCGCAACCCAAGGCGCGCCGCAGGTGACCATGTCGCGCTACATCTACGGCATCGACATGACCGCCGCCCCGTCCGGGGTTCCGGACGCCATCGGGGCCGTTCAGGCGTGGGGTCAGGCTCGTACCCCTGCTCTGGGATTCGCGACTTTTGGTCCGGGCGAGGACCCAGGGACCAACAGCGCATCGGCCGTGGACGCCGCCGCGTGGAAGAACGCGAACCTCACCTTCACCGACGTCGAGGGTTACACGCTCAACACCGCAGAGTTCGGTGCTGGCGAATGGCTGTACACAGCCACCGAGTTCGATGACGGCGATCGTGTGGTGCGGAGCCTCGACACCGCTGCGACGGAGTACCTTCTCGAACAGTCCTCCCTCAACGACGGTCAGCCTGCAGCCGAGGAGATCGTCAACGCGGTCGCGACGATCACCCGCTACAACGACGACATCGTCGCCGATGCGAACCTGACATGGGAAGGCGGCACCATTGCCGCGGGCACCGTGATCGTCCCCGCCGGAACGCTGGTGACCGACACGTGGGCTCCCGCGAGCGACGACGCGGGCAACGGTCTCGCCCGCATCCATACCCAGTTCACCTACGACGAGGGTGCGCCCAACGGCGGGATCAACCCGAAGTCTGGGCAGCCGTTCAGCCTGGTCACGACGACGCGCGAGTTCAAGGCAGCCGAGTCGTCAGGGCACTGGGAGCTGTCGGAGCCGCTTGCCACAGGTGAGCCGTTGCTGTCGGAGTCGAAGGCGGGTTACGACCCAGTCGACGGCGTGTCTGCGACCGGGGACACGTCTGGGTGGATGCTCGGCGCGGAGACGACCACGACACTGGTGATGCCTGATGCTGCCGACAACATCGTCTCCAAGACCCGGTACGACGCGCTCGGTCGGGTGGTGGAGTCGCGTGCGCCTGGCGCCAGCGGCAGCGATGCCGGCACGGACATCGTTGTCTACTACACGGTTGGCGCGAACCCCAATGACGAGGCGTGCGGGAACGTACCGCAGTGGGCGGGCCTTCCTTGCGTGACGCGTTCTGGCGAGGCGAGACCGACTCTCCCCGAGAACCGCACCACGGGCTACTCGATGTTGCTGGAGCCCACCACCGTGGTGGAGTCGCTGGGACAGGTCACACGCACGTCGACCACCACCTACCTGGACGATGGCCGCACGTCGCGCACGTCGCTCGTCGTGACGGGGCTCGCGGACTCCACGCCGCTTGCTGACACGCGCATCGAGTACGACGCTGCGACCGGCCTGCCGCTGGCGACGGTGGAGCTCGACAGTGCCGGCAGCGAGACCTCTCGTGTGTCCAACGCAAGCGACCTGTGGGGGCGCAACACGTCCTACACCGACCGTGATGGAGCGGTGACCTCCCACGGGTTCGATGCGGCCGGCCGTTTGCACACGGTGACCGACCCACACCGCACCGTCACCTACACCTACGACGGCACCGACGCGCTGGGACGCGAGGAGCACCGCGGGCTTGCGACGACGATGACCGTCGCGGGTGCCGGGACCTTCACTGCGGCGTATGGTGCCGCGGGCGAGATGCTTCGCCAGCAGATGCCCGGCGGTTTGACGCAGGTCAACACCTACTCGCTCACGGGCGAGGCGGAGTCGCTCGCCTACGTCTCCGACGACGGAGATGGCGGCGAGGTCCCGCTGATTGCGTGGACTCAGGTCAACGACCTGTACGGCCGAGTGGCGTCGGAGACGACGCCGACGACGGGCCAGGGTGCGGATCTCGTGACGGAGTTCGGTCGCAGCTATGTGTACGACCGCGCCGATCGGCTCGTCAAGGTCGACGACCGCACTGCCTTGCTCGGCGAACTTCTCGACGAGGACATGACCGATGGCACGGCGACACCGTGTGTGACGCGCGCCTACGACTTCGATGTGCGGGGCAATCGTCTGGCGCGGTCGACGACTGTGTCCGGCACGGATGGCGCTTGCGGCTCGGGCACCTCGTTCACCGATGCGTGGAACTATGACGATGCCGACCGGGTCCACACGGGCGCGAACGGTGTGGCGTCCTACGTCTATGACGCGTTGGGCCGGCAGACGCTGGTGCCGGCGATCGACTCCCCGATGGGAGCCGCCGCTGGCGATCTGGGCATCGCCTACTTCGACAACGATCTGGTGCGGTCGCTCTCGCAGGATGGCACGTCCACGGTGTTCGGTGTCGACACGCTCGGAAGGCGTACCGATGCGGTGTCGACGTCGGCGTCGGGAACGGTCACGCTGTCTCGCCACTATGGGGATGCGACCGACAATCCGGCGTGGGTGACGCGCACCGATAGCGCGGGCACGAGCCTGTCGTGGTACGGCTCGTCGCTGGGTGGCGATCTGGGACTTGAGATCACCGACGGTGTGGTCACGCTGCAGATCGCCGACCTGCACGGTGATGTCGCGACCGGTTTGACGCTTGACGAGTCCGGCGCGGTGGTCGAGGTGGGCGCGTTCGCTGACTTCGACGAGTACGGGCGGGTCCTGACCGTTCAGCCTGATACGGGTGCGGTCACGTATGGCTGGTTGGGCGCGAATGAACGTGCGACCGATGCGGCCACCGGCATGTTGTTGATGGGGGTGCGGCTGTACAACCCGGTCACCGGTCTATTCACGTCGGTGGATCCGGTGCCTGGCGGCAACACCACGGCATATGCGTATCCGCAGGATCCGGTCAACAAGTACGACCTTGATGGGCGTGCCTGGGGGTGGCTGAAGAAGGCTGCCAAGGCCGCGAAGGTCGTGGCGAAGGTCGCGGAGGTGGCCTCGTTCATTCCCGGCCCGATCGGCATGGTCGCGGCGGGTGTGGCCACGGCCGCGCATCTGGCGACCGGCAACTACAAGGCGGCCGCGGCAGCCGCGATCGGTCTGGTGCCTGGCGGCAAGCTCATCGGCACGGCGGCCAGGCTCGCT
>NZ_BBRD01000004.1 GCF_000975095.1 Demequina aestuarii | reverse complement strand
TGGACCAGATCGGTGCCTCGGTCAACGAGCTCGCAGAGATGTCGGCCAACCTGCGCAGCAGCGTCGAAGCATTCAGGTATTGACAACCGTCTCGCACCGCATCGGTCCCCGCGGGGGCCGATGCGGTGCGCCCCAATCATGAGGAGAAGCGAAGCAATGGTGATGTCTGAAGGTGGAGCCAAGCGATCGCGCGTGCGCGTGTCGTTGACGGCCCAGATTTTCGCAGCGGTGGGTGGAGCGCTCGTCATCCTGGTCGTCGTCGGAGCAACCGCGTACGTCCAGCTGAACAAGAGCGAGACGAACACGGCGGAGGTGGTCGGCGATCATTCGGCGATGAGCACCGCGGTGCTGTCTTTGCAGAACGACCTGTGGTCCGCGCGACAGGCCGCGGGCACTGTCGCGTCCTACCCGGTCGCCGACCGCCCCGAGCAGTTCGTCAAGCTCGAGGGCAACTACGCGACCTTCGAGGAGTCGCTCACGGCGTTCGAGGAGTCCTACTCCACCACCTTCGGGTACGTCCCCGAGCAGCTCGGAACGGTGAGGGCGCAGTGGGCGGCGTACAAGGACGCCATGCTCAGTGACTTCCTGCCGGCCGCTCTGGCCGATGACCTGGACGCTCTCAAGGTGGTGCGCGAGAGCACCACCCGCGAGGCGGGCACCAACCTCGTGGGGGCTGTCGCTCAGCTCACCGAGGACGTCGACGCGGTGCTGCAGGAGCAGCAGGCCGCCAACGCCTCGACATCGCAGACCATCCGGACCGTGGTCGTCGCGCTGGCGGCGACGGGAGTCGTGGTGGCCGGTCTGCTCGGATGGCTGGTCGCGCGCAAGATGAAGGCCTCGGCCGGAGCCGTCAGCCGCTCGCTGGACGCGCTCGCCGAAGGCGACCTCACGGTGGAAGCCGATGTGCACTCGAACGACGAGC
>NZ_BBRD01000005.1 GCF_000975095.1 Demequina aestuarii | reverse complement strand
TGGGTGACATGGCGTTGTCGTTGTCGAGGGCGCAGGTGTCGTTGCGGGAGACGATGTCGGGTGTGGTGTCGTCTGCTCAGACGGTTGCTGCTGCTGCGGAGGAGTTGTCGGCGGCGAATGCTCAGGTGTCTGCGGGTTCGCAGGAGACGTCGACTCAGGCTGGTGTGGTGGCGAATGCTGCTGATGAGGTGAACCGGTCGGTGCAGGCGGTGGCGTCTGGTGCGGAGCAGATGGGCGCCTCGATCAAGGAGATCTCTCACAACGCCAACGAGGCGGCACGGGTGGCGGCTCATGCGACGTCGGTGGCGGAGACGACGAACGAGCAGGTCTCCAAGCTGGGCACGTCGAGCCAGGAGATCGGCAATGTCATCAAGGTCATCACGGGGATCGCGGAGCAGACCAACCTGTTGGCGTTGAACGCGACGATCGAGGCTGCTCGTGCTGGTGAGGCGGGCAAGGGCTTCGCAGTGGTGGCCGGTGAGGTCAAGGATCTTGCTCAGGAGACCGCGAAGGCGACCGAGGAGGTGGCGCGTCGGGTGGCGGCCATCCAGGAGGACACCGGTGGCGCTGTCGATGCGATCAATGAGATCTCGGAGATCGTGAAGCAGATCAACGACTTCCAGATGACGATCGCCTCGGCGGTCGAGGAGCAGACTGCCACGACCGGTGAGATGAGCCGTGGGGTGGCGGAGGCTGCGACGGGTTCCAGTGACATCGCGGCGAACATCTCCACTGTTGCTCAGGCGGCGGCGGACTCGGCTCAGGTGC
>NZ_BBRD01000006.1 GCF_000975095.1 Demequina aestuarii | reverse complement strand
GCAACTCGCGTTGTGGACGAGTAGGGGTTCATCACCGACATAGTACGTGTGGAGGTCGGCGACGGTGAAGTTGTACGCCCATCGTGTCGCCTCATAGGGGCGGACCTCAAGCACCGTGCCTGTGGATCCTGCAGCGGTGGTGAGCAGGTTGCCTTCGGTGAGGTCTGCCGCGTTGACCCATCGTCCCCTGGGCGCGACCAGCACCCCGCTGGGCACCAGGACGTCACCGCCGCTGGCCACCCAGAACGGGTGCTCCGCGGTGGCACGCACCGTGTCAACGCCCGCCTCGGTTGCCACCGTGACGTCCACCCACATCTCGTCATCGAGATGCCGAATCAGGTCCGTCACCGGCTTCGCGACTGTCTCACCGGTGAGAGGGTCGGTGGCGAGCACCATGTCGCCCACGACAACCTGTTCGATGGGCGCCGACGTCCCATCAGCCAACAGCACCTCGGTGCCCTGCTCAAAGCTGTTGCAGCCCCTGCGCTTCACCGCCGGCGCGACCTTGCGCGCGGTTCTGGCCGTCTTGCCTGCCTTCGCCGCCTTGCC